>NZ_CP013448.1:0-3663220 GCF_001718875.1 Burkholderia singularis | reverse complement strand
AATCGAGCATCGCCTCGTCCATGTTGATGTCGATCACCTGCGCGCCGTTCTCGACCTGCTGACGCGCGACGGCGAGCGCGTCGTCGAACTGGCCGTTGAGGATCATCCGCGCGAATGCCTTCGAGCCGGTGACGTTGGTGCGTTCGCCGACGTTGATGAAGAGCGTGCCGGACGTGACGTTGAACGGCTCGAGGCCGCAGAGGCGCATCGTTTGATCGGTCATGGCGGTGCGAGGAGAACGGGTCAGGGGCGCCGCGCGGGTTGCGCGGCGGCGTCGATTGCGTGGCTACGCGGCTTCGCTGTATTGGCTCGGCCAGCGGCGCGGTTTCACCTCGGCGAGCGCTTTGGCGATCGCCGCGATATGCTCGGGTGTGGTTCCGCAGCAGCCGCCCGCGATGTTGACGAGGCCCGCTTGCGCGAATTCCTTCAGTAGTGCCGACGTGACGTCGGGTGTTTCGTCGAAGCCGGTGTCGCTCATCGGGTTCGGCAGCCCGGCGTTCGGGTAACACGACACGTAGGTATCGCAGAGCTTTGCCAGCTCGGCGATGTACGGGCGCATCAGCGCCGCGCCCAGCGCGCAGTTCAGGCCGAACGTGAGCGGCTTCGCGTGGCGCAGCGAATTCCAGAACGCCTCGACGGTCTGGCCGGAGAGAATGCGGCCCGATGCGTCGGTGACGGTGCCCGAGATCATGATCGGCAGCCGCTCGCCGGTGTCGTCGAACAATTGATCGAGCGCGAAGAGCGCCGCCTTCGCGTTCAGCGTGTCGAAGATCGTCTCGACGAGAAACAGGTCGACGCCGCCGGCGAGCAGCGCTTTGGCCTGCGCGTAATACGCGTCGCGCAGCTCGTCGAACGTGACGTTGCGCGCGCCGGGATCGTTGACGTCGGGCGAGATGCTCGCGGTCTTCGGCGTCGGTCCGATCGCGCCCGCGACGAAGCGCGGCTTGTCCGGCGTCGCATACTTCGCGGCGGCCTCGCGCGCGAGCGCGGCCGATGCCGCGTTCATCTCGTCGACGAGGCTTTCCATGCCGTAGTCGGCCTGCGCGACGGCCGTTGCGCCGAACGTATTCGTCTCGACGATATCGGCCCCTGCGGCGAAATACTGGTCGTGAATCTCGCGGATGATCTGCGGCTGGGTGATCGACAGCAGCTCGTTATTGCCTTTTACGTCGCGCGGATAATCCTTGAAGCGCTCGCCGCGATACGCGGCTTCGTCGAGCTTGTAGCGCTGGATCATCGTGCCCATTGCGCCGTCGAGGATCAGGATGCGCTTTGCAAGCAGTTGCGGCAACTCGGCGCCGCGCGTGTACGGCGCGGCGGCGAACGAGGCGGAAGACGCGGTCGGGATGGGCGCGGACATGGCGGATTACCGAGGTCGGAAAGCTGCCATTGTAGCCGGTGCCGTCGCGATTCGTGAGTCGGCCGTCCGGGTAAACGAAGCCCCCGTGCCATGGGCCGCACGGGGGCGAAAACGAAACGAAGTGCGCGAAGTGCGCCGAAGCGCGGCGCGCCTGCCGTTGCTGCGCCGGGCCGGCGGCCCAGCTAGGCGGCGCGCCCGCGTAAGGTCAGTGCAGAACCACGGGCTGCGTCATCAGGCTGTCGAATTGCCCGAGGAATTCGTCTACTTCGTCGAGCGTCGGTTCGGCCTGAATGAGCTGTTTCACATGCTCGCGAAAGCGCGCGGCGAGTTCGCCATCGATGAAGATTTCGCGTTGCGCATTCTTGTCGACGATTTCGTATCCGCCGGCATTCATCGCATGATGGCCGTCTTGCGGCGGGAATTCGACGACGCAGTAATTGGGGCTGTTGTAGATCATTTGCATGGCGGCACTCCTCTTCGCAGTGGTTCGGCCTTTTGTCCAGTAATTGGGGAGGCGCGAGCCGGTTTCAAGGGGTTGGCGCTGCACGCCCGCTTTCAGGGGGCGTTGTTGTTTATCGGTTTATCGGTTAGAAGCCGATGTCTCTAAAACGTTTCTGATTTTCTACTGGTGGACGAAAATTGCTGTCAAAGATTGTCAAGGTTGACGGATAGGCGACATAAGAATTGTTAAGACGGGTCGGCCGC
This sequence comes from Burkholderia singularis, assembly GCF_001718875.1. Taxonomy (NCBI): domain Bacteria; kingdom Pseudomonadati; phylum Pseudomonadota; class Betaproteobacteria; order Burkholderiales; family Burkholderiaceae; genus Burkholderia; species Burkholderia singularis. The sequence goes on along the minus strand of NZ_CP013448.1, from coordinate 3,661,155 downwards.
GCTGGCAGCCGCTGGTGCAGCCGGTGTGGTGTCGGTCGAATTTACCGATTTGGCCGCGTTTGCATTGGCGTTCGGGTTCGGCGGCGATGATGCGGGTGCGGATGGCTCGTTCGTGTCCGTCGATTCGCTCGCGTGGCTCGTTGCGCTGTGCCACAGGAGTTCGATTTGCGAGCCGTTCGGCTCGGTCTGCACCATTCGCGCGGGCAGCCAGCCCAGCGACGGCGCGAGCCAGATGTCGATGCGGCGCGTGTCGCCGGCGTGGCGCGGCAGTCGCATGAAATGGCGCGCAGCGAGCATGCCTGCGTTCGTCGAGATCGTTTCGTCGCCGATCGTCGTGATCGGCCAAGTCTCGCCGCTGTTGCGATCGACCACGAAGAACTCGCGCGTGACGCCAGGACGATATGCGTCGGGATCGCCGCGCACGAGGCCGGCAAGCTCCATGAGCAAGCTGAAACGGTCCTGCGCGCCATCGGGCAGCGAGACTGAATTCGGCGTGCTCGTGAAGACGATCTGCTTGGTGTCGCGGTTGAAGATCGCGAAATCGGACGGGCGGCGCCCGCGCGTCTCGACATAGCGCTCGGGCGCGATGCCGAATGCGTCGATGCGGCCGCGGCTCTCGTAGGTGTACGGGCCGACGAACGGCAGCGGCATCGACACGAACAGCGAATACGTGCTGCCGTCGGTTTCCCAGTGAATCGTGCCGCCCATGTTTTGCATGCCGTTATAGAACGTGTCGTAGCGCAGCTCGCCCGACGGCGGCGGCGAGAATTTCACGCCCTTTGACGCCGGACCGCGCGCCGCACCCGCGCCCGGCGCGCGCGCGGCATCCGGCACGCCGCTTGCGCTTGCCGGGCTCGGTTGCGCCGCGTCGGCCGTCTGCGGGGCGGGGGCGGCGTGCCGCGCGTCGGGCGAAGCGGCGGGCGAAGTTAGTACGGGTTCCGAACGATGTGGCGCGGCGGCGGGCGCCGCCGGCTTTGGCGCGGCGCGCGGCGGCGCCGGGGCGGCTTTGGGCGGCTCGGGTTCACGTTCGATCTGCTGCGGTTTGAGCAATTCGATTTGAACCGGCACGTCCGCGGGCGAGGCTGGCTTGAACGGTTCGCGCAAGCGCACGAGCCATTGCGCGGCGAGCCAGTGCAGTGCAAGCACCAGCGCGAACACCAGCACGGCGCGGCGCACACGGCGCCGCGCATCACGCGGGTTCGACGAACCGGACGGTGGATCGGGCGGCAGCCCGGGTGCGAGATCGGACGGCGAAGGCGGCATCAAAAACCGGCAAATGGTTCGAACGACGAAGAAAATGCATGAGCGGCCCGGGCGCGGCGGCGTGCGTCACGGGCTGCGCGCTTCGTCACTATACCCAAGCTCGTAAGACAACTGCTGGGCGCACGCGCGCAGCGCGGCGTCGATCTCGCCGCCCCAGCTCAGATCGAACGCGCCTTCGTGGCCGAGCGCGACGATCGCCAGCGCCAGCTCGCCGAGCGAATCGAACACGGGCATCCCGAATGCGTTGATCGTCGGCAGCAGCATGCCTGCGACGCGCGCGGCGCGGTGCGCGCGCACGTCCGCGAGCACCGCCTCGACTTCGGCGGGCGTGCGCGGGCCGGCGTAATGCGCGGCGCGATGGCTGTCGGCGAGTTCGCGCTCGATCATCGCGGCGGTTTTGCTGCGCGGCAGATAAGCCGCGAACACGAGGCCCGTTGCCGAGCCGAGCAGCGGCATCACGTCGCCGAGTTTCAGCGACGCCTTGGCCGGATGGCTCGATTCCATCCAATGAACGATCGTTGGCCCTTGATTGCCCCACACCGCGATGCCCACTGTCTGATCGAGCCGGTCGCGCAGCGCGGTGAGCGCGATGCGCGCGAGTTTCACGCCGTCGACGCGCGCAAGCCGCGCAAGCCCCATTTGCAGCGCGAAGCCGCCGAGTTCGTAGCGCCCGGACACCGGATCTTGCGACACGACCCCGAGCCGCAGAAAACTCACGAGATAGCGGTGCGCCTTGGCCGGGCTCATCTGCGCGCGCTGCGCGAGGTCGCGCAGCATCATCGCGCGAGGCTCGTGCGTCAGCACGTCGAGCAGGCGAAAGCCGACTTCGATCGACTGGATGCCCGAACGGGTTTTCTCTTCGGCGGTATCGTCGGTGAGATCGTCGTCGGGAAGGGCGGAGGCGGATTGGTTCACGGTGATGCGGGAAGAATGGAAGGAGCGCGCCGCGCGCCCGCGCGCGGTTCACCATCGTAAAATAGATTTCCTCCATCGTCACTATACGGCTCTTTGCTCTATGAAACTCGCTTCGCTCAAGGACGGCACGCGCGACGGCCAGCTGATCGTCGTATCCCGCGATCTGCAGACAGCGGCGATTGCCGATGCGATCGCGCCGACGCTGCAGCGCGTGCTCGACGACTGGGCGTTCTACGCGCCGCAGTTGCGCGAGCTGTCCGACACGCTGAACCAAGGCCGCGCGCGCAATGCGTTCGCGTTCGAGCCCGAGCATTGCATGGCGCCGCTGCCGCGCGCGTTCCAATGGGCGGACGGCTCGGCTTATTTGAGTCATGTCGAGCTGGTGCGCCGCGCGCGCGGCGCCGAGATGCCGCCGGAATTCCACACGGACCCGTTGATGTACCAGGGCGGCAGCGACGATTTTCTCGGGCCGCGCGACGATATCGTCTGCGCGTCGCAAGAGTGGGGGATCGATTTCGAGGCGGAAGTCGCCGTGATCACGGGCGACGTGCCGATGGGCGCGACGCCCGACGAAGCGCTCAAGGCCGTGCGCCTCGTCGCGCTCGTCAACGACGTGTCGTTGCGTCATCTGATTGCGGCCGAGCTTGCGAAGGGCTTCGGGTTTTTCCAGAGCAAGCCGGCGAGCGCGTTCTCGCCGGTCGCCGTGACGCCGGACGAGCTGGGCGAGCATTGGCGCGAAGGCCGCGTGCATCGTCCGATGATCGTTCATTGGAATGGCAAGAAGGTCGGCCAGCCGGACGCGGGCGCGGACATGGCGTTTCATTTCGGCCAGTTGATCGCGCACGCGGCGAAGACGCGCAACGTGCGCGCGGGCTCGATCGTCGGCTCGGGCACCGTATCGAACCGGGACGCGAAGCGCGGCTACTGCTGCATCGCCGAGAAGCGCTGCCTCGAGACGATCGAGCACGGCGCGCCGAGCACGGAATTCATGCGCTATGGCGACAAGGTGAAGATCGAGATGTTCGACGATGCGGGTAAATCGATCTTTGGTGCGATCGAGCAGTCGGTTGCGCCGCCGGACGGCGCGGCTTGATGTGGCGCGATGCGGCTGCTGCGACTTGATGTGGGGCGCGGCGAGGCGGCCTGGTGCGGCGTGGTTCGATGCAGGCGCCGCCTGAAACGCGGGCGCCGTTTCGTGCGTGCGCGGCGTGTGCATTCGCGCCCGATGCGGCACGTTTCGATGCGCACGCTGCCTGAGCGCGCGCCGCTTCAGCCTGCGCATTGCGCATGCGCGCCCGATGCGGCACGGTTGGGGGCGGCGCGCTTCGATGAGACGACGCGCCCGGCCCGAAGCGGGTGCGATTGCGCGGGATGTGCCGCCGCCGGATTCGAAGCGGTGCGGCGAGCCAACGACGCCGGTATGGCGCCGATGGCAATGCGGCCCGCATGAGCCCGCGGCAACCGGCATGAGCCGGCGCGGCCCGCGCGCATGCGCGCCGGGTTTGGCCCGATGCCCGCCCGCGCGGGCTTCGTTAAACTGGACTGGGCGCGGCCGTTTTCCGCGAGCCGCGTCATTCGCTTCCGAGGATCGATGATGACCGACACCACCGGCTCCAATCCGTTTTCCGGCTTCGGCGGCTTTCAGCCCGCCGGGTTCGTCGACAAAATGTGGGACATGATGCGTCTTGCGCCATTCGGCGGAATCGGCGCGTTTCCCGGCGCGCCGCAGGGCATGCCGCCGTCGTTGTCGGCAATGTCGGATCTGATGGCCCCGCTTGCGAGCGTCGACGAACTCGACAAGCGAATTACCGATCTGCGCGCAGTCGAGCAATGGCTGAAACTCAACCTTGGGATGCTGCAATCGGCGATCCAGGCGCTCGAGGTGCAGCGTGCGACGCTCGCGACGCTGCGTGCGTTCGGCGCGTTCGCGCAGACGTCGATGAACGCGGCGGGGGCCGCGCTGTCGCCGGACAAGCCCGCGAGCCGGGAAGCGCCGCCGGCGGAATCGCCGAAGGCGTCGACGTCGATTTGGCGCGACGCCGGCACGAGCGCGTCGGCGGACTCGACTGCCGCCCGCGGCGCATCGGCAGCCGATGCGCCCGCCGACGCGAGCACTTCCGACGATGCGGCGAAGCCGCCGCCGGGCGCCGACGCGTTCGATCCGGCCGGCTGGTGGAATCTGTTGCAGTCGCAGTTCGACCAGCTCGCGCGTTTTGCGATGAGCCAGCCCGGCTTTGCGCCGCCTGCCGGCGCGCCCGGCCCGCAGAGTGCCGCCGAGACGCCGGCCGCCGCGCGAAAGAAATCGCCGGTGACGCGCCGCGCGGCGCCGCCGCGCGCGCAGGCCGACGCCGATCGCGCGCAGGCCGCCGCGCAGACGGATCCGCCTGCGCGCACGAAGCCCGCGGCCGCGAAGAAGGCGGCCAAGCGCGGCGCTTGACCCGTACAGTGCCGTCGTCGATAAATGAAGGTCCGCGATGCGGCTCGCACTTGTGCTGATGGGCGGTGGCGCGCGGGCTGCCTATCAAGTCGGCGTGGTGAAGGCGCTCGCCGAGATCGCATTCGACATCGATCCTAAGCGGCGTGCGTCGCCGTTCGTCGTGATTTGCGGCTCGTCGGCGGGGGCGATCAACGCGACGTCGCTCGCGAGTCATGCCGACGATTTCGCGCATGGCGCGCGCCGCCTGCTCGCATTCTGGGAGCATCTGCGCGCGTCGCAGGTTTATCGGACCGATTGGCTCGGCATCGTGGCGGCGGGCGCGCGCTGGCTCACCGCGATGAGCGTTGGCTGGGCCGCGCACCGCTCGCCGCGCGGGCTGCTCGACAACGCGCCGCTCGCGCATCTGCTGCGTCGCGAACTCGATTTCCGCCGCATCGAACTGATGCTCGAGACGCGCATGCTGCATGCGCTGTCGGTGACGGCGTTGAGCTATACGAGCGGCCGGCATTTGACGTTCTATCAGGCGAGCGAGCCGATTCACGCGTGGCGGCGCGCGCAGCGCACCGCGCGGATGGTCGACCTGTCGGCCGAGCACCTGCTCGCGTCGTCGGCGATTCCGTTCGTGTTTCCTGCGGTGCCGCTGATGCTCGACGGCGGAATCGAATATTTCGGCGACGGCACGATCCGGCAAATCGCGCCGCTGTCGCCGGCCATTCATTTCGGCAGCGACAGGATCGTGGTGGTCGGCGCGGCGGATTCGCGGCCGGAGGTGCCCGCCGCGAACGGCGACGCACGCGGCTATCCGTCGCTCGCGCAGATTGGCCAGCAAGTGCTTGCGAGCGTCTTCCTCGATTCGATCGGCGCCGATATCGAACGCATCGAGCACGTGAACCGGATGATCGAGCATCTGCCGCATTGCGTCGAACCGGCGAGCGGTTGGCGGCATGTCGACGTGCTTGCGATCGCGCCGTCCGAGCGCATCGAGCTTATCGCGGCAAACCATCTGAAGCGGCTGCCGCTCGCGGTGCGCGGGCTGCTGGGCGCGGTGGGCGGCAATAAGCCGGCGGGCGCGTCGTTTGCGAGCTATCTGTTGTTCGAGGCCGAATTCACGCGGGAGCTTGTCGAATTGGGTTACCGCGATGCGAACGCGCAGCGCGAGCGGCTCGCGCAGTGGATCGCGGCGGCAGACCGGGGCGGCGGCCCGGACGCGGAGCGTGCGCAAGGCGTGGCGGACGCGAGCGCGGCAGGGAGCGCGGCAAATGCGGCAGGAGCGCGGGATGTGGCAGGTGCGGCAAACGCCGCGATAACCGGCAAGACCCGCAAGCCATAGGCGGGTCGGCCATCGGGCAAGACGGACGCCAGCGCGACAGGCGGATCGCGGCGGCGCGACGCCCGAGCGCCGATGATCGCGCGTGCGCCCGGTGCCAGTCCGTCGGCGCGCATTTCGGAGTTATCTCAAAATTATCGCGGCGTGCCCGTTTCGCTCCGGAGACGCAATCCGGCGAAGGGTTGTGTTTTCGCGACACCGACATTCTGCTTTCGACGCGACGCTTTGCCGCATGGTCACGCCCGGCCGCCCGCCAAGGTCGCGGAACGGTCACAGTCGCGTGCTATCATGGCCGCCGCCGAATAAATCACACATCGGGCCCGTTCGCGGCGCGGCGGTTCACGCTGGCTGCGCGAGGCCCGGCAACGAGTCCGGCGTGACGCCGGACTCTTTCAGGCACCGCAGCGCGGCTTTCGATTGCTGGTCGGTCGGCAGCGCCGCATGCGGCTTACCCCACGATGGAACGCGAACGCCCGGCGTCCGGCGCAAAACCTGCGTCCGGGCCGGGATTAGCGCGTAAAATAATCGGTTGGTTGCGAAACACTGCCGATCTGGGCGGTTTGGCGTAACAATCTCGTTTAGGTGTCGCATTGCGCAGAACAGGGGTGGGATCATGAACACCATGCTTTATCCGGAGCTTTACAAGTCGCTCGAAGCGGTCCGCTGGGACATGGAGAAGGACATTCCGTGGGATCAGTTCGACGCGTCGCTATTGACCGACGAGCAGGCGGAGACGATCAAGATGAACGCGATCACGGAGTGGTCGGCACTGCCCGCGACGGAGATGTTTCTGCGCGACAACCACCACGACAGTGATTTTTCGGCGTTCATGAGCGTGTGGTTCTTCGAGGAGCAGAAGCATTCGCTGGTGTTGATGGAGTATCTGCGGCGCTTCCGCCCGGAGCTGATGCCGACGGAGGAGGAACTGCACGCGGTGCGTTTCGAATTCGATCCGGCGCCGCCGCTGGAGACGCTGATGCTGCATTTTTGCGGCGAGATCCGTCTGAATCACTGGTATCGGCGGGCGGCGGAGTGGCACACGGAGCCGGTGATCAAGCACATCTACGAGACGATCTCGCGCGACGAGGCGCGCCACGGGGGTGCGTATCTTCGTTACATGAAGAAGGCGATGAACAACTGCGGGGACGTGGCGCGCGCGGCGTTCGCGAAGATCGGGGTGCTGATGGCGTCGGCGCGGCGCACGGAAAAGCCGCTGCACCCGACGAACCTGCACGTGAACCAGGCGCTGTTTCCGCGCGACACGGTGCAGTCGCGGCTGCCGGACCCGGAATGGCTGGAGCGTTGGCTCGACGAGCAGATCCGTTTCGACGGCGAGTGGGAGAAGAAGGTGGTCGAACGGATTTTGCACAATCTGTCGGTGCTGTTCGAGCGCACGTTCGCGACCGCGCAGGAGCTTAACCGCTACCGTAAGGAAGTGACCTCCCGCCTGCAAGGCGAGAGCGGCCAGACCGCGACGCAGCCCGCCTGACGCCGCGCGCTGCCTGATCGCGCAGAAGCCCGCTTGCAAGTCCGGCGGGCTTTTGTTTTTCCGTCATCCGTCTACGAATGTCCGCACCATGCCCGCTTCGTTCGAACGCAAGCTGATCACCCGCGACGCGCTCGTCGCGCTGCGCCCGTCGCTCGCCGCGCCCGTCGTGTTTACGAACGGCGTGTTCGATATCCTGCATCGCGGCCACGTGACCTACCTGGCCGACGCGAAAGCGCTCGGCGCGTGCCTGATCGTCGGCGTGAACAGCGATGCGTCGGTGCGTATGCTCGGCAAGGGCGACGATAGGCCGCTCAATGCGCATGCGGACCGGATGGCGCTGCTCGCGGCGCTCGAGAGCGTCGACTGGGTCGTCGGCTTCGACGAGAAGACGCCCGTTTCGTTGATCGACGCCGTGCATCCCGACATTCTCGTGAAGGGCGGCGATTACGATATGGACGCGTTGCCGGAATCGGCGCTCGTGCGTGGCTGGGGCGGCCGGGCGCTCGCGATCGCGTTCGAGCACGACCGCTCGACGACGGCGCTGCTGAAAAAAATACGGGGCTAGCACTGCGCGAGACCGCGGTTTTTCAAAGCGAACCGCCGAGGCTGCCGCGTTAAGGCCCAGATCTATCTGTCCGGCGTCCGGCCGCGGTTGTGGCACGTCGATCCAGCGCGTGGAAAACATGCGACGAGGGTGCCGCCGTTGCGTTCCGCATTCACAAGGTCTCGTGTGCGGGTATCGCGCGGGACCGTTTTACCGTTCCGATTCGATCGGTTTCGACGGGCGCACGCGCGTCGCGCGATTTCTCCTTTCTGCTTCATAGGCGGCAACGACGCAGCCGCCAGTCGCGCAGGCGTCCAAACCCGCAAGTCAAACGCCATCGGTTCGATCCGCCGCGCGGCAAACGAATTCGATTCGCGGACGTATCATCGCGCGGCGGCGTGGTCCGCTTGGCTGGCCCCGGCGCCGGATACCGCAGACGCAGGTGCGGGCGCGGCGAGCGCGTGGGTATCGATCGACGTGGATGCCGCTGCCGGATGGGCGGGCGCGGCGAGCGGCGCGACTTCGAGTGACGGCGTCGTGATCGGCCCGCCGACGATCGGCTGATCGGTCGGCTGCGACAGCGGCGTGACGCGCAGCGCATCCGGGCGCACCTGCTGCCGCGCATGTCCCGGCTCGCGCGGACCGGCGGCCGGCAGCGGGCCGAATACGCCGCGAACCACGATGAATGCCAGCATGTTGGCGAGAAAGAGCACGCAGAGCAGCCATCGCAACATCGTCAATCCTCCGAAGGGTGAGTACGCCATCGTCGATGCATCCGTGCATCACGCCGAATGCGCGATGAGCGCGAGCCCCGACAGGACGAGCGTATCGTGGCGCGTGTGCGCGACGTTCAGCGCACGCACGATCGCATCGGCGGCGCCTCCCGACAGCACGAGCCGCACGTTTGCCTGCCATCGATGTTCGAGGTCGCGCCATGTGCGCTCGATGAGGCCCGCCTGCGCGCTCAGGCAGCCGACGGACAGCGCGTGCGGCGTATCGATCGCGAACGGCGCGGGCGTGCCGTGCGTTGCATGCTCGTCGACGAGGCGCGTTGCCGTGTCGACCGAAAGCGTCGGCAACTGGGCGGTGTGCATGCCGAGCGAGCGCATCATCAGCGCCCAGCCCGGCGCAATCAGGCCGCCCGCGAAATGGCCGTCGGCGCGCAGCGCTTCGAGCGTCGTCGCGGTGCCGAACGTCGCGATCAGCAGATGCTCGCCCGGAAATGCCGCGTGCGCGCCGATGAGGCCCGCCCATCGGTCGCTGCCGAGCTGCGCGGGCTGCGCGTAGCCGTTCGTCACGCCGCATTGGGCGGCGCTCGCGCGGATCACGGTGCGCGGCAGCGCGGGCCAGTGCGTATCGATCAGGGTGTCGATACGTGCCGCTGCGGCGCTGCCCGCGACGTTCGAGATCCACGCGCCGCGCGGCGCGGGTAACGCCGACCAATCGGGCGCGTCGCCCGCGTGCTCGAACGCGCCTTGGGCGACGAAGTGGCGCCCGGTATCGGCGAGCGCCCATTTGATCCGGCTGTTGCCGGCATCGATCAGCAAGCATACGCCGCTCATTGCGTCGCTCCCGGCACGGATTCGCGCAGCGATACGTCGCCTGCCGCGATCGCTTGTTGACCAGTCGGGGTATCGAGCAGCAACTGGCCGTTTGCATCGATGCCGAGCGCGACGCCGCGTGCGATCTCGACGCCGCGCTCGAGCAGCGCGACGTCGCGGCCGGCGTAAGCGTGCAGCGCGTTCCAGCGTTCACGGAATGGCGCGAGGCCGCTGGCGGCGAATGCCGGCAGCGCGATGGCGAGCGCGTCGAGGGCGGCGGCGAGCGTATCGGCGAGGTTGGCCTGCGGCCAGATGCTGGCGAGCGGCACGGGCGGCAGGCCGCTGGCGGCGGGGGCACTGCGCTCGCGCAGCGCCGCGATTTCGGCTGCGGCGGCTTCGGCCGCATGGACGTTGATGCCGAAACCGATGACGACCGCGGTCGCATCGCTCGTGTTCCAGACGGTTTCGATCAGAATGCCGCCGAGCTTGCCGGCGATGGCGGTCGCGCCGCCGTGCGTCGTCGCGATGAGCAGATCGTTCGGCCATTTGACTGCGATTCGGCCGGTGGCCGCGCTTGTTTCGGCCGTTTCGGCGGGCGCGGCGGATTTGCCGGGCGCGGTGGAATCATCACGCGCGGCGGAATCGCCAACCTCAGCAGATGCGATAGGCTCCGCGGCGGCCGTTGCGGCGGACTTCGCCGCGGCCGCTGTTGCCGATGTCGCGAAAGGGGGCGCGGCAAGATCGCCGGCGGTTGCATCGGCGAGCCCTTGCGCGAGCGCCACGCCGAGCGCGATGCTCAATCCCGCCAGTTCCCCAACCGGCCGCGGCAGCACGCACGCGACCGAGCACAGCAGCGCGTCGCCGGGCCGTGCGAACCAGGGCCGGCCTTGACGCCCGCGCCCCGCGGTCTGCTCGTAGGCGACGCGGACAAGTGGCGTGGCGAGTGCGTCGCGGTCGCGACGCAACGTTTTCAGACGAGCGGCGAGATCGGCATTGGTCGAGCCGGTGCTATCGACGATTTCAATCGGCCAGAGGCTTGCGGCCGTGCGAAGACGCGCGCGCACGCGGGCGGAATCGATGATGGGGCGGTCGTGTGCGGGCATAGGGGGATACGAATGGGCATTCATGAGGCAGATGCGAGCGAATGTCGAGTGGCGCGATGCGCATTATAGGAGCGCAGCCCGGCAACGGCCTGGTTCGCGCCGATCGCGGTATTCACGGCGATGACCGGTTTGAGCGGCCGACGTTGCCATCCTGGGTTTACCCGGTATATCCGGATCGCTCAAAGGCGATTAGATTGGATCTTAATTGGTATTAAATTGGATCTATACGAGAATCAATGGGGGTAAGCCGGCCGCGTTGCAAACCGGCAGGCGAGGATCGCCGGCGGCGGCAGGTGCCGGCAACGCAGCGAAGCACGAAGCTCCTGGCCAATAGTTTGATTTCCTAACGAATGAATGGAATTGTCTGAGTTCCGTTTGGCGCCGCGCTGTGCCCGATGGAATGGGGCAGAGCCCGTCGAGGCGGCTCGATGGGAGGCGCAGTGTCTAAACGGAGAGAATGACGATGAACAACAAGCGACTGAAATTCGCGATCCTCGGATGTATAGGGTCTACGGCGATGTTGTGTGCAGAGGGCATTTCGGCGTTCGCGGCCACGGCTGCGGCAAATGCCGGCGCGGGGCCGAAGACGCTCGCGTGCACGCGGGGCGAATGGTCGGGCACGATCGCCGGCACGAACCCCGCGCCGGCGATCGTGCCGACGCTGCAAACCTGGAAGGGCGGGGTCGGCGCGTTTTCGCTGACGTCGCGCAGCAGGATCGTTATCGACAATGCGGCGCTGTCGCCGCTCGCAAACAAGTTTGCCGAGGATTTGCAGCAGGTCACGGGCATGCGTCTGCCCGTCGTGCGCGCAGGCGTGGCGAAGCCGGGCGATGTCGCGCTGAGCTTGTCGCCGTGCGGCGCCGCCGCGAGCACGATCGGCAACGAGGGCAACACGTTCTATGCGGAGCAAAGCGCCGTGTTGCGCGCGAACACGCTGAACGGCGCGTTCTACGCGACGCGCACGCTGCTGCAAATGCTGACGCTGGACGGCAAGCCCGCAGGCACGCATTCACTTATCGCGAAAGGCTACGCGCTCGACTATCCCCGCTATCGGGAGCGTTCGATCATGTTCGACGTGGCGCGCAAGTTCGCGACGAAGACGTTTCTGATGCAGTACATGAAATTCATGAGCTGGTACAAGCTGAATACGTTGCATCTGCATCTGAATGATTTCGCGAAGGATGCGAACGGCAACGTCGTCGCGTCGTTTCGGCTCAAGAGCAGCGATCCGGCCTTCAACGGGCCGGTATCCGACGACGGCCTGTATTACACCGAGCAAGACTGGGCCGAGCTGGAGGCCGTAGCGAACGCGCACGGCATCACGATCGTGCCGGAGTTCGATACGCCCGGCCATTCGCAGGCATTCGGCAAGGCGAGGCCCGATCTGGCCGACGCGGCGGGTTTTCTGGATCCGACCAAGCCGGGAACGCTGCCGTATGTCGAATCCGTTTTCAGTCAGTTCCTGCCGTGGTTCAAATCGAGCCGGATTCACATCGGCGGCGATGAAGTCAGCGGCTTCACGCCCGCTCAAATCGTGCCTTATTTGAACGGTCTCAGCGCTTTCCTGAAGCAGCGTGGCAAGACGGTGCAAGCGTGGGGCGACCAGAACTATATCGCCGGCGCCAACGCGCAACTGAGCGCCGGGCTCGACAAGACGGTGTGGATACAGCGCTGGATCAATTGGGGCGCCGAGGCGTCGCTCAATTACAAGCAATACGGCTACGACTGGACGGATTCCTACGGAGACTGGTACATCGTTGCCTATGGTCCGAGCTACTTCAATCCGAACGGCTTGTCCGGCAACACGGTCTATACGCAATGGAACGCGAAGCCGCAGACGGGCTCCACGCAATATCCGCCGATCGGCGGACAGATTTGCGTGTGGAACGACAATGGCGCATCGAAGACGTACACCTATGAAACCGACATTCACGCGCTGTTGAAGAATGCGATTCCCGCCGCCGGACAAATCTACTGGACGGGCCAGCAGCGCGATGCGGCCGGCGCAGTCGTGCCTTATTCGGCGGTCGGCGCGAACGTGCCGACGTTGGGTTACGGCCCCGGCGTGACGCAGTTGATCGGCGTGTTGAATCCGCCGGCTTGAGCTGCCGGTAAAGCGCGGGCCACGCGCGGGCAGGGCGTCGGCACCGGCGTGCGATGAAGCGATCGATCCGTCGCCGGGATCGATCGTCCATCAAGGTGCGACGCTCGGATGCTTGAGTGCGTGCGCGGCTTCGATCCATTGCGCATGGAATGCGTCGGCGTCGCGCGGCAGGCCGAGTTCGCCGTTGCGGTACGCGATCGCAAGCGTTTGCACCGCTTCCGGCAGTTCGCGGTCGGCGGCTTGCCGATATAGCGCGAGCGCGCGCGCTTCGTCGCGACGCACGCCGCTGCCGTCTCGATACGCGTTGGCCAGCATGAATTGCGCGGCCGGCACGTCATGGCGCGCGGCCAGCTCGAACCAGCGGGCCGCTTCGGCCGGATCGGCCGGCGTGCCATAGCCGCTGCGATACATCAGCCCGACATAGTATGCGGCGCTCGGATCGCCCGCTTCTGCGAGCGGGCGCAGCATCGCGAGCGCGCGTGGATAGTCGCGCTCGATGCCGCCCGTGCCCAGCAGCCACGCCTTGCCCAATGCGAGACGCGCGGCGCGCGCGCCGTTCGTGCGGCCGAAGCCGCGATGGCCGCCGTCATCTAGGCCGGCCGTGCTGGTGGTTGCCGCTGCTTGCGCGGCCGTTTCGAGCCAGCGCAGGCCTTCGTCGCGCAGCCCGGTTTCGCGCGAGCCGATCAGCGCGATGCCGAGCGCGGCCTGCGCGTCGGCATCGTCATCGCGCGCGAGCGCGCGCAGCTTGCTCAACGCGTGCGGCTCGGCAGCCTGCTCGACCATCGCGCGCCATTCGTCGAGCTGAGCGCGGGTGGCCGCCGGCTGGCGATGCACAAGGCTTTCGAGCCGGCCGGTGGCGGCCACGGCCGCCGCGAGCGCCGCCGCGACGGCGAGCATGCCGACGGGCGACAGCGTCGCGCGCAACGCGCGCAGCAACGGGCCGGACGAGCGGGCGCCGTGCGAAGCGGCGCGGGCGTCGCGCCCATTGCCGGCAGCCGCGGCGGTGCGCGGCGGCGCATCGGCGGATGGTGCGCCGCAGTCGAACGATCCGCAGGCGCGATGCATCCCGCCTCGACGTTCGCCCGCACGGCGCTCCTGCGCCCGAGGCGAGCGGGCCTGCTCGATACCGCCGTCGCGCCGCCCGTGCGCATGAGGTTGGCCTTCATCGCACGCGGCAAGCGATTTCCCGAAGGTATTCATCGTCGGCACTCCGCTTTCGTCATTGCGTGAGATCGATTTCGTAGGTCGCGAGGCCCTTGCCGGAACCGTCGTCGGCCGAGACTTGCGTGATCCCCGTCAAGCCCGCCGCGCTTGCGTCGGCGAGGCGGTTCGGCGCGGAGGCGAACTGCACGTGCGCCACCGAGCCGGCGAGTTTCGCGAAGCGCCAGCTTCGTTGCGCGCCATCGTTCGCGCGCGTGAGCTTGCCGCGCTTTTTCACGTAGGCGATCAGCACGTCGCGGTTCGCATCCGGCGACGCGAAGATCGTCTTGCTGCCGTCGAGCCCAGGGAAGTTGCCGCCGCCGCTTGCGCGGTAGTTGTTGGTCGCGACGATGAACTGCGCGTTCGCGTCGAGCGGCGCGCCCTTGTAGGTGAGGTTCTTGATCCGGCTGCCGGCCGGTTGCGTGACGTCGATCTCGTAGCGCAGATCGGCGGACGTGAACATGTCGAAGTTATAGCCGGGAAACGTGCTGACGAGCTTCTGCACGGTCGGCTTCGTCGGGTCGATCGTATTGAAGCGCTTCGCGGCGGTTTCGAGCCAGTTGCGGATGTCCGCGCCGCTGACCTTCACCGCGTAGATGGTGTTCGGATAGAGATAGAGATCGGCCGCGTTGTTGATCGCGAGCGGGCCTGCCGAGACGTCGGTGAAATCGGTGCCGCCGCCGAAGCCGCTCTTGAACGGCGCGCTCACCGACAGCACCGGCAGCGACGCGTATTGCGGCAGATTCGCCTGCACGTAGCTCGCGACATAGTCGGCCTGCGCGTCGTTGACGATCTGGATCGCGCCGGGATCGCCGACGTCGGCGAAGTACGTGGTCATCCGGTAATCGGTGCTGCCGATCGGCGTCTTCACGTAGTCGATCGTCGCCTGGTGCTCGGCCGCGATCGCCGCGGCCACCGAAGGATCGGCCGCGACATAGCTCTTGTCGGCGTTCTGGATCGGGCGCGCTTCGACGCTCGTTTGCGATTTGTCGACGCTCCATTGCTTGCCGTCATACGCGAGGCTGAGCTTGATCACGCCCAGATGCTTGCCCCAGTAGTTGGCCATCACGGTCGGCACGCCGTTGACGGTGCCCTTGACCTTATCGACGCCCGGCAAGTTGAACTGCGCGACGGTGCTGTTCGCGTCCGGGAACACCTGGTGCGAGTGGCCGATCAGCATCGCGTCGATGCCGGGCACCGTCGACAGCCACCAGCTTCCGTTTTCCATCGTCGGCGAGTAGGCCGAATTGTCGAGGCCGCCATGCGAGACCGCGACGATCAGGTCCGCGCCTTTCGCGCGCATTTCGGGGATGTATTTCTCGGCCGCTTCCTTCAGGCCCGTCGTGTAGACCTTGCCTTCGAGCCAGCGCTTGTCCCAGCTCATGATGGTCGGCGGCGTGAAGCCGATGATGCCGATTTTCACGGCGGCGGTGACCTTGCTGCCGTCGGGCGCGGTTGCGGTGACGGTTTTCGTCAGAATTTCGTAAGGTTTGAAGAGCGGCGCGCCGGTTTTCGCGCTGATGACGTTCGCGAGCACCTGTGGAAAGGCCGGCCCCGCGCACTTTTGCTGTTGCGCGGGCGCAGGCAGACCCGCGATATCGAACGTATTGCCCGTTACCTGGGATAGATACGGCAGCCCGTAGTTGAACTCGTGATTGCCGATTCCGCCGCCATCGAACTTCGCGGCGTTCATCACCTTGTAGATCGCGAGCGTTTCGCTGCACGACACGGGTTTGACGAGCGCCTGGTAGTCGGCGAGCGCGGTGCCTTGGATCGTGTCGCCGTTATCGAGGAGCAGCGTGTTCGGGTACTGCGCGCGCGCCTGGGCGATTAGCGTCGCGACGCGCTCGAAGCCGAGCGAATTATCCGCGGCGAGCTTGAAATAGTCATACGACAGCACGTTCGTATGCAGATCCGTGGTTTCCAGCACGGCGAGCGTCGCTTTGGTGCCGGCAGGCGTTTGCGCGGCCGCTGGCGGGGGCGTCGAATCGTCGTCGTTGCAGCCGGCGACGAGCGCGGCGCATGCGGCAAGAGTGGCGGCGTTCAGCCGCCGGCGAAGGCGCGAGGGCAAGCGCATGAATGGGTCCTGTTCGGGTGTCGTTTTGTCGAGGGCGCGGCGTGAGTGCAGCGGGAATGTTCCGGCGGATGAGAGTATCGAAAGGATATGTGAATAAAAAATGAAAGCGTGGGGAAGGTTTTCCGGAAGGTGGGGAGGTGGCGCGGCAGACGCGCCGCGCCGCTGCCGTTCGCGGCACAGACCGAGCTTCGTTCCTGCTGCGATTCAATTGCGCCGGTTGATGCCGGGCGATTAATCGGCATGAGTGAATGCCGAATATCTCAATATTCAAATCCGGTTAAATGACTTGTGCGGATATGTCGTCCAGATATGATTGGGTATCCGGGATTTCGATAAATAGGGCGGATTTCGGATGGGGAAAGTTTGAAATTCCATTCTTTTCGGCATGCGGCAAAAACATGGCGCGTGCATCATTATTTTATTCCATATAAAGAGACAAATATGCGACGCACTCGATGGCCAATTGTCGGAATTTTCCAGGGGGCGCTGCTGTGCGCCGCGCTGGCGGGGGCGCCCGCCCATGCCTATATCTTCAGTGCCGGCGCGCCGGTGGCGGCCAGCCCGACCTCGGACAGTCCGAATTCGCTGTTTATCGATCGCGACGGAACATTTTTTATCGAAAATTCGCTTTCTCAATACGACGATAATCCGGCGAATCATTACTGGAAGTTTTTTATTGGTCAGGATGCCGATTCGGTAACGGAGTCGGCCGCGCATTCCCAATACGATACGCGCGTGCTGTGCAATGACAAAAATCCGGTTGCCATTGATTTGTTCGGCACGCCCGTCAAATCGCAGACCGGATACAGCCAGGCGAATTATTGCGATCTGATCGGCGTATGGGTCGACCCGGATACCAGCTACTGGTATGGCGTGGTCCACAACGAGCTGTTCGGCAACAATCCGCGCGTCGATGCGATCTCATATGCGATCTCGACCGACCGCGGCGCGAGCTGGACGCTGCAAGAGCCGATCATCACGTCGCCTTACGGCAAGGGCAACCCGAATACGCCGTACTACTACTACGGCGCGGGCGACCCGCGGCTGTTCGTCGACAACGCGTCGGGCTACTTCTACCTGTTCTACACGAGCCGCATTCTCGGGCAGAACGGCAACCCGGTGGGCTTCGACGATCACATGTGGGAGCACGTCGCGCGTGCGCCGATCAGCAAGAAGATGGCGCCGTCGTCGTGGCAGAAGTTCTACAACGGCCGCTGGCAGCAGGTGAGCGGCACGAACTGGACCTGCGATCCGCTGTCGGCGGCGACGCCGTGTCCGGCCGCGCCGGTGTCCAGCGCGCTCGAATCGAACGTGAGCGGCCCGACGCTCGACCTGCGCTGGCTGGGCGGGCCGAGCGCCGACCGCACCGGCGGCCAGACCTTCGTGCCGCCGCCGCCGGGGCCGGGTAATCTGCTGGGCGCGGGCTATACGAACGGCACGATGCGGGTGATGAGCGTCGCGTGGAACGTCTACATGCAGAAGTACATCGCGATCGCCGAGGACAAGCAGGCGGGGACGCTGAAGTTCTATATGTCGGACGACCTGAGCACGCAGCAATGGCGCTTTGCGGGCTATGTGCCGTACAACAGCTCGTCGTGGTACCGCTGGTTCACCGACAGCGCGACGAAAACCTCGGCGGCCACGCTCGGCAGCACCTTCCGCGTGTATTGCGTGGTGTCGTGCTCGAAGTCCAATGCCGAGTACATCGACGTGACGGTGCAGCGCTGGCAGTTCTTTGATCCGGTGCCGGTCTACTACTCGAATGCGAACGGGGTGAGGGTGACGGCCACGTCGCAGCCGAAGCCGTATTACATCGTGCATCCGGGCAATCCCGCCGGCAATCTGCCGACGGCCGCTGCCGGCGCATGGACGCTCACGCCCACGGCGGACGGCTTTTTCACGCTGCAGATCGGCGGCCGGTATCTCGGCGTCGGCGCGGGCAACGCCGGGCGCATGTGGGGCGCGCCGACGGTATTGTCGGCGAGCGCGAACACGCCGCAGCAGCAATGGTATTTCCAGAAGATCGGCGGCGACGCTGCGGGCGGTTATCGGATCATCAACCGCTACAGCGGCCTGGCGTTGAGTTTCACCAACGGCGCGTTGACGTCCGATCTGCTGAATGTCGTCACCGTGCCGATCCGCAGTTGGATCGCACCGTGGCCGACGCCGATCCACGTGTGGGGCCAGGACGCGCAATCGCTGCAACTCGTCGCTCAAAAATAGCCCGGCGCCGGGCGGGCAGCGGCGGCGCGCGGTGCGGTGCGGTGAAGCCGCGCGCCGCGTCATTCATGAATGACGCGGCGACGGCGGCCTCGCATTGGCGGCCCTATTGGCGGCATTGCCGGAATGCCGCCTCGGCCTGCGGCGCAAAGCGGGCCGCGAGCGGTGAAAAGGTGCGCGTCGCTGAGGGGGGCGATCCAAGGGGCGGCGATCCAAGCGGCGATCCAAGCGGCAATGCAAGGGGCAATGCAAGGGGCGATCCAAGCGCGGCGAGCATCGGCGCGCGGCGGCTCACAAGCGCTCCGCCGCTGAAACGAGACGTCGCCGGTGACAGCGGTTCGCTACAATGATCTCTGTCACCTTTTTGCACAATCGCCCCTTTGGACTTCCAGACTCCTCCTGGCCTGTCGATCGATGCCGGCGGCCACGGCCGTAAAACCGTGCGTCTTCACGGACAGTGGACGGCGCTCGCGCTCGCGCGCGATCGCGGCAACGCCGCCCGGCGTATGGCGCGGCTCGTGAAGGAGCCCGTCGGCGAATGGGATTTGTCGGGCATCGAGCGGCTCGACCACGTCGGCGGCCAGGCGCTCTGGCGCGTCTGGGGCCGCCGGCTGCCCGAGGGGATCGCGCTCACCGACAAGCAGCGCACCGTATTCGAGCGCATCGAGCGGCTCGACGGCAGCCGCGACGCGCCCGAGCCTGTCGTGCGGATCGATCCGATCACCCGCCTGGGCCAGAGCATCTTCACGTTCGGCGAGCATCTGTCCGGCGGCATCGCTATGCTGGGCGGGGTGCTGCTCGACCTGCTTTCGGTGCGGCGCCGCCCGCGCACGATGCCGTGGACCGAGATCTCCGCGAACATCTACAGCGCGGGCACGCAGGCGCTGCCGATCACCGCGCTCGTCGCGTTCCTGATCGGCATCGTGCTGTCGTATCTGTCCGCGCAGCAGCTCCAGCTCTTCGGCGCGAACCGCTACATCGTCAATATTCTCGGCCTGTCGGTGATCCGCGAACTGGGGCCGGTGCTGTCGGCCATCCTCGTCGCGGGCCGCTCGGGCTCGGCGATCACCGCGCAGATCGGCGTGATGCGCGTGACCGAGGAACTCGACGCGATGCGCGTGATGGGCATCCCGCACGGGCTGAGGATCACGCTGCCGCGCGTGCTCGCGCTCGGCGTCGCGATGCCGCTTTTGGTGATGTGGACCAACATCATCGCGCTCGCGGGCGGCGCGCTCGCCGCGAAGCTCGTGCTTGGCATCGACATCAACTTCTTCGTGCGCTCGCTGCCGTCCGTCGTGCCGATCGCGAACCTGTGGATCGGGCTCGGCAAGGGCATCGTGTTCGGCATGCTGATTGCTCTCGTTGCATGCCACTTCGGCTTCAGGATCAAGGCGAATTCGCAAAGCCTCGGCGAAGGAACGACCACGTCCGTCGTCACGTCGATCACGGTCGTGATTCTGGCCGATGCCGTGTTCGCGATCCTCTTTCAGAACGTGGGGCTCGGATGAGCGCGGCCGGCGATTTCGTGATCGAGGTGCGCGATCTGACCAAGCGCTATGGGCGCAACGTGGTCCACGAGCATCTGAATTTCGACGTGCGCTCCGGCGAGATCGTATCGATCGTCGGCGGCTCGGGCTCCGGCAAGACGACGCTGGTGCGGCAGATCCTCGGCCTCGAGCGGCCGACCTCCGGTACGATCAAGGTGTTCGGCGAGGACACCTCGCAGATCGGCGACGAGGCCGCGCACCTGATGCGCAGCCGCTCCGGGATGCTGTTTCAGCACGGCGCGCTGTTCTCGTCGCTGACGGTGTTCGACAACGTCGCGCAGCCGCTGCGCGAGCTTGGCCGCGTGCCCGAGGATCTGCTGCACGACATCGTGATGCTGAAGCTGCAGATGGTCGGGCTGCCGTGCAAGCACGCATCGAAGATGCCTGCCGCGTTGTCGGGCGGAATGGTCAAGCGCGTCGGGCTGGCGCGCGCGATCGCGCTCGAGCCGGAGCTGCTGTTTCTCGACGAGCCGACGGCGGGGCTCGATCCCGCCGCGTCGGACGAATTCGTCGAACTGATCGCGACGCTGCATCGCACGCTTGGGCTGACCGTGGTGATGGTCACGCACGATCTCGACACGATGGTCGCGCTGTCGACGCGGGTGGCGGTGATCGCCGATCGCAAGGTGCTCGTCGCGGCGAGCGTCGAGGAGGCGGCGGGCGTCGATCACCCGTTCATCCACGAATATTTTCTCGGGCGCCGCGGCCGTCGCGCGCTGCAGGCGCTGCCGCCCGAGCGTCGCGCGCGGCTGCCGAAGGCGGCGCTTGAACCGGCGCCTTCTGACGTCGATCTGTAGCACGAGGATGTCGCACAAGGAATTCAGTATGGAAAACAAATCGCATGCGTTCTGGGCGGGCCTCTTCACGATCGGGCTGTTGCTCGCGATCGTCGGCGTGGTTTATTGGTTCAACATCGATCGCACCGTGCGCATTCCGTATGATCTCGTGTCACGCTCGAACGTGACGGGCCTGTTTCCCGACGCGGCCGTGCGCTATCGCGGGCTCGACGTCGGCAAGGTGGCGTCGATCGATTTCGACCGCAAGCGCCCGGGCGAGATCGCGATCCGCATTCTCGTCGACCAGCACGCGCCGATCACGCGCTCCACGTTCGGCAGCCTGGGCTTTCAGGGCGTGACGGGGATCGCGTTCGTGCAGCTCGACGACACGGGCGCCGATCCGTCGCCGCTGCCGACCTCGGACAAGGCGGTTGCGCAGATCCCGATGCATCCGAGCCTCTTCGATCAGATCCAGCAGCGCGGCGACATATTGCTCAAGCAGATGGAGATTGCCGCGAAGAGTGTCAACGCGATGCTTTCGCCCGAGATGCGCGATCAATTGAAGGCAACCGCAGCCAGCATGCAGCAGGCGGCCGACGGCATCGCCACGCTGTCCAAGCAGATCGAGCCGGCGCTCGCCCAGGCGCCGCAGACGATGGCGCATCTGAATCGCGCGCTCGAATCGGCGAACGCGTTCGTCGCCCCGGGCGGGCCGCTTGCGACGAACCTGAACCGGGCGGGGCAGTCGCTCGCATCGATGAACGGCACGCTCGCCGATCTGAGCGCGAGCGTGCGCGACAGTACGCTGCCGCGCTTCAACGCGCTTGCGACGAGTGTCGGCGACGCGTCGCGCACGCTCAAGGACGTCGCGGGCGACGTCGGGCGCAATCCGCGCAGCCTGTTGTTCGGCGCGCCGCCCGCCGAGCCGGGGCCGGGTGAGGCCGGATTCGTGTGGCCGGGCGCCGGTGCGCCCGCCAAATAAACGCTATGTGGGAAATCGCGATGCAGGGATATGGCATGTCAGGACTCTTTGGGTTGGTTCGCCGGCGTCCGGCGTTCGCGCTTGCGGCGGTGCTCGCGCTGTCGAGCGTCGCCGGCTGCGCGGGCACGGGCGCCGCGCTGACGAACGTGCGCTACGATCTCGGGCCCGCGCGGCCGGCCGCGTCGGCCGGCTCGGGGCCGGCGCTCAAGGTGCTCGACGTTGGCGCGGCCGATCCGCTCGACTCCGACCGGTTTGTCTATCGGCTCGCCTACGCGGACGCGCAGCGTATCGCCGTGTACCGCGACAGCAAATGGACCGCGCCGCCCGCGCAGTTGCTCACGCAGCGGCTGCGCGCCGCGCTGTCGCAACGCGGCGCGGTGCTCGGCGGCGAGGACAGCGTGCGCGCGCCGGTGTTGAAGGTCGAATTGGCGCAGTTCGAGCAGGTGTTCGACGGCCGCTCGCAAAGCCATGCGGCCGTCACCGCGCGCGCGACGCTCACGCAGGACGGCAAGGTGCTCGGTCAGCGCACGTTCGTCGCGCGCGCGCCGGCGAGCACGCCCGATGCGGCGGGCGGCGCGGCCGCGCTCGCGACGGCGTCCGACGATCTGGTCGATCAGCTCGTCGTGTGGCTCGGCACGCAGGCTGGCGGCGCCGCGCAATGAACGCCGCCGCGTGCGCGCCGAGCGCCAAGCGGCACCGCTCGCTATAATCGGTCGCTCGTCTTCGCGACACCCCGACAATGCGGATGCCCGCGCGGCGTCCCTCCGACAATGGGTCACGCCATGGAACCCTACTATCAGCATCACGTCTTTTTCTGCCTGAACCAGCGCGACAAGGATGCGGACCGTCCGAGCTGCGCGAATTGCGGCGCGCAGGAGCTGCAGGAGTACGCAAAAAAGCGCGTCAAGGAGCTGGGGCTCGCCGGCGCGGGCAAGGTGCGCGTCAACAAGGCCGGCTGCCTGGACCGCTGCGAGCAAGGGCCGGCCGTCGTCGTCTACCCGGAAGGGGTTTGGTATACGTATGTCGACAAGAACGATATCGACGAGATCGTCGAATCGCATTTGCGCGACGGCCAGATCGTCGAGCGCCTGAGGATCTGAATCCAGCCCCGCGGGCCGTCGTGCCTTCGAGCCGTCGAACAACGCTCAAGCCGTCTGGCCTTCCAGCCCTCAAGCGCGTTTTTTTGCATGACCCGGTACGCCGCCGTATGAACGTCCATACCCAGAAATCCCTGATCGCCGGCCCGGCCGGCGACATCGAGATCGCGATCGACCTGCCCGACGCCGTGCGCGAAGGCACGGCCGCGCCGCGCGGCATCGCGCTCGTCGCGCATCCGCATCCGCTGTTCGGCGGCACGATGGACAACAAAGTCGCGCAGACGCTCGCGCGGATCTTCGTCCAGTTGAACTACGCGGTGATCCGCTCGAACTTTCGCGGCGTCGGCGCGACGCAAGGCGTGCACGACGAAGGTGTAGGCGAGGTCGACGATCTGCTCGCGGTGCTCGCGCACATGCGTGCGCTGCCCGGCCATGCGGCGCTGCCCGTCGTGCTCGCGGGTTTTTCGTTCGGCACGTTCGTGCTGTCGCACGTCGCGAAGCGGCTGCGCGACGCCGGGCAGGCGATCGAGCGGATGGTGTTCGTCGGCACGGCCGCAAGCCGCTGGCAAGTCGCCGACGTGCCCGAGGATACGATCGTGATTCACGGCGAAAACGACGACACCGTCCCGATCTCGGCCGTCTACGACTGGGCGCGGCCGCAGGAGCTGCCCGTCATCGTGATTCCGGGCGCCGAGCATTTCTTTCACCGCAAGCTGCATCTGATCAAACGGATCGTGATCGGCGCGTGGCGCTGACCTCCGGCATGCGCGGCAGGCAGGCATTCGGGCTTGCCGGCTGCGCGCATGCGACTTTCGTATAATGGCCGGGCTTGCGTCGGCCGTGCCCGGTTCGCCGCATGTGCGGCGCGCCGCTCCGCCTTGGTTGACGGGCGTCGCTGCACGCGCATCGGCCGCGCGGCTTGCGCATGGCGAACCGATCGCGCCGCCGCCTGTCCAACCGGCGCCCCGGTGCCGGGGCGGCGCGCATCGGCCGCAGCATGCGCGCCGCCATGCCGCGCCGCAGCCCTTCAACCGCGCGCCTCGTGCGCGCTGCACTTTCTGCCATCAGCCCTGAACCGATATGCGTTTGTCCTCCTACGGCCTCAAGTCTCTCGCTTCCTCCACTGCTTTTGCCGTTGCCGCACGTAACGTCGCGCTCGGCATCGTGTTGCCCGCCGCGCTCGTGACGAGCGGCGCCGTCGCGTATGCGAAGCCTGCCGCGAAGGCAAAAGCCAAGGCTGCGTCAGCCGCTGCCGCCGCGCCGACGGGCGCGCCCGCGACCTACATGCCGGGCGCGGTGCCGCCGCCGGGCGTCAACGCGCGCTCGTGGGCGCTCGTCGACGCGAGCAGCAACCAGGTGCTCGCGTCCGGTAACGCGGACGAGCGCGTCGAGCCCGCCTCGTTGACGAAGCTGATGACCGCGTATCTCGTGTTCGAGGCGCTCGGCACCAAGAAGATCTCGATGGAGCAGATCGTCACGCCGAGCGAGGCGGTGCGCCGCGTCGGCCGCGACGAGTCGCGGATGTTCATCGAGGCGGGCAAGCCCGTTTCCGTGCACGACCTCGTGTACGGGATGATCATCCAGTCCGGCAACGACGCGGCGATCGCGCTCGCCGAGCTGGTGGGCGGCAGCGAGGCGCAGTTCGTCAACATGATGAACGACGAGGCGCGGCGTCTGGGCATGAAGGGCACGCACTTCGCCGACGTGAACGGCATGCCCGATCCGCAGCACTACACGACGGCCGCCGATCTCGCGACGCTGTCGACCCACCTGATCCGCGATTTCCCCGACTACTACAACATCTTCTCGGTCAAGGAATTCACGTACAACAAGATCCGCCAGCCGAACCGCAACCGGCTGTTGTGGCTCGATCCGACCGTCGACGGCCTGAAGACCGGCCACACGCAGGCCGCGGGCTATTGCCTGATCGCGACGGCCAAGCGCGCGCTGCCGGGCTCGAGCGACGCGACGCGCCGCCTCGTCACCGTGATGATGGGCGAGACGAAGGAAAGCGACCGCGTGCAGGACAGCATGAAGATGCTGAACTACGGCTACACCGCGTTTGACTCCGTGCGCCTCTACAAGGCCGGCCAGCCGATCGACACGCCGCGCGTGTACAAGGGCAAGAGCAACACCGTGCAGGTCGGCGTGAAGCAGGATCTGTTCGTCACGGTGCCGCACGGCGTCGCGGACAAGGTGAAGCCGGAAGTCTCGCTGAACGCGCCGCTGATCGCACCGCTCGCGGACGGCCAGACGGTCGGCTCGGTCAAGCTCGCGGCCGACGGCAAGACGCTCGCCGAATTCCCGGTCGTCGCGCTGCAGCCGGTGCCGGAGGCGGGCATTTTCGGCCGCATCTGGGATTCGATCCTGCTGATGTTCAGCAAAAAGAAGTAAGCTCGTTGCGACCATGACGACTTCGTTGCCCGCCATCACCATGAGCCAAGCCGATATCGAACCGACTGTCTATTTGAGCGTTGCGTCGCAGGAGGCGCTCACGCCGCTGTCCGAAGCGCGCGTGCCGGTGCTCGACCGCGGCTTCATTTTCGGCGACGGCGTGTATGAAGTCGTGCCGGTTTACGCGAACGGCGCGCGCCGCGTGCCGTTCCGGATCGCGCAGCATCTTGCGCGTCTCGCGCGTAGCCTGAGGGCGGTCGGCATCGACGATCCGCACGACGAAGCGGGCTGGCGCGCGCTGGTCTCGCGCGTGGTCGACGCGAATGCGGCCGCGCTCGGCGACGGCCGGCACGCGATCGTCTATATCCAGGTGACGCGCGGCGTCGCCAAGCGCGGCCACGCATTTCCGGCGGGCGCGGTGCCGACCGTGTTCGCGATGGCCAATCCGCTCGTGCTGCCGACCGATGCGCAGCGCACACAAGGCGTGCGCTGCGTGACGGCTGAGGACCGGCGCTGGCTGCGCTGCGATATCAAGGCGGTGTCGCTGCTCGGCAACGTGTTGATGGCGCAGCATGCGGCGGAGCACGACGCGGTCGAGACGATCCAACTGCGCGGCGGCAACGTGACGGAGGGCTCGTCGTCGAACGTGTGGATCGTGAAGAACGGTGAGCTGCTCGCGCCGCCGCGCAGCGAAAGGATTCTCGAGGGCATCCGCTATTCGCTCGTCGAGGAGCTGGCCGACGAATGCGGGATTCGCTTCGTCGCGCGCGAGATCAATGAAGCGGAGCTGCGCGCCGCCGACGAGATTCTGCTCACGTCGGCGACGAAGGAAATTCTGCCGGTGACCCTGCTCGACGATCTGCCCGTGCAGGGCGGCCGGCCGGGCCCGGTGTACGACGCGCTGTACGCCGCGTATCAGCGGGCGAAGGCGCGAGAAATCGACGGCGCGTGACGCGCCTTCACGGAGAACGACATGACCGAACCCAAAACCGTCGAGCTGACGGGCGCGATCGAGACGCCCAAGGAAACGCTGCTCGAATTCCCATGCGATTTTCCGATCAAGATCATGGGCCGCGCGCATCCCGAGTTCAAGGACACGATCTTCAAGGTGGTCAGCGTTCACGATCGCGAGATCGATCTGGAGAAGATCGAGGAGCGCGCGTCGAGCGGCGGCAACTATACGGGCCTCACCGTCACGGTTCGCGCGACGAGCCAGGAACAGCTCGACAACATCTATCGCGCGCTGACGGGCCATCCGATGGTCAAGGTGGTGCTCTAACAAGGCGGCGGCCCGGCGTGCGCCGGGCTGTTTGAGCCTGTTTTGAGCCCGTTTGGGTCTGCTTTGGCCCGCTTCGGGGTCAGCTTGAATCGAGGTCCGGCGCTAGCGCGGCCCGGCACATGACGGACATGCCGCATCACTTGCCGGACGAGCGTGCGGCGGATGCAGGGGCGCGATTCGGCCCTCATTCGTCTTCCCGCCCGTGCGCGATTCGTTTTGCTGCACGCGTGGCCGCGCCGCGTTCCTTTCGGCGGCCGGCGGGATGCGCGGGATTTCGGTAAACTACCGCCCATGTCATCTCCGCCGGTCCCCGCCGCTTCTCTCGCGTCAACCGCGTCCTTCGCGCCCGATGCCGCCGTCGACGTCTTGCGTTCCCCGTCGGGATTGCCCGTCACCGTCCGCTGGCTCGGCCGCCGGCACTACGACGCGTGCTTCGACGCGATGCGCGCGTTCACCGAATCCCGCAGCCCGGATACCGGCGACGAAATCTGGGTCGTCGAGCATCCGCCCGTCTACACGCTCGGCCAGGCGGGCGATCCCGCCCACTTGCTGGTTGCCGATACCGGCGTGCCGCTCGTGAAGGTCGATCGCGGCGGGCAAATCACCTATCACGGGCCGGGGCAGATCGTCGCTTATCTGCTGGTCGACTTACGGCGGCGCAAGCTGATGGTGCGCGCGCTGGTGTCACGGATCGAGGACGCCGTGATCGAGACCCTCGCGGCGTATAATCTCGCGTCGGTTCGCAAGGCCGGCGCGCCCGGCATTTACGTCGAATCGGGGCCGCATCGCGGCGCGAAGATCGCCGCGCTGGGCTTGAAGATTCGCAACGGCTGCAGCTATCACGGCCTGAGCGTCAACGTGAAGATGGAGCTGAGCCCGTTTCTCGCGATCAATCCGTGCGGTTATGCGGGGCTCGAAACCGTCGACATGGCCAGCGTCGGCGTCGATGCCAACTGGCGCGAAGTCGCCGAGACGCTCGTCGGCCGTCTGATCGCCAACCTCGACGGCGCCGCAACGCCGGACGCCTCACCGCCGCAGCAGGCAATGGAACAATCGAATGACTGACTCGACCGCTACTCCCGCCCCCGCCTACGATCCGAGCGCCAAGCAAAAGGCGCAGGCGAAGACGGCGCGCATCCCGATCAAGATCGTGCCGATCGAGAAGCTGAAGAAACCCGAGTGGATCCGCGTGAAGGCGGCCACCGGCAGTTCGCGCTTCAACGAGATCAAGACGATCCTGCGCGAGCACAATCTGCACACGGTGTGCGAGGAAGCGAGCTGTCCGAACATCGGCGAATGCTTCGGCAAGGGCACCGCGACGTTCATGATCATGGGCGACAAGTGCACGCGCCGCTGCCCGTTCTGCGACGTGGGCCACGGCCGTCCCGATCCGCTCGACGCCGATGAGCCGAAGAATCTCGCGCGAACGATCGCCGCGCTGAAGCTCAAGTATGTGGTGATCACGAGCGTCGACCGCGACGATTTGCGCGACGGCGGCGCGGGCCATTTCGTCGAATGCATCCGCGAAGTGCGCGAACAGTCGCCGCACACGCGCATCGAGATCCTGACGCCGGATTTCCGCGGCCGCCTGGACCGCGCGCTGTCGATTCTGAACGCGGCGCCGCCCGACGTGATGAACCACAATCTCGAAACGGTGCCGCGCCTGTACAAGGAAGCGCGCCCTGGCTCCGATTACGCGCACTCGCTGAAGCTCCTGAAGGACTTCAAGGCGCTGCATCCGGATGTTGCGACGAAGTCCGGCCTGATGGTCGGCCTCGGCGAAACGGCCGACGAGATCCTGCAGGTGATGCGCGATTTGCGCGAGCACGACGTCGACATGCTGACGATCGGCCAATATTTGCAACCGTCGGATCACCATCTGCCGGTGCGCGAGTACGTGCATCCCGATACGTTCAAGATGTACGAGGAACAGGCATACGAGATGGGCTTCACGCACGCGGCGGTGGGCGCGATGGTGCGCTCCAGCTATCACGCGGATCTGCAGGCGCACGGCGCGGGAGTGGTTTGAGCTGAAGCGCGTGCCGTATCGGCTCGTTTCATCGCGGAAAAAGCCGCGTTAATACCGTTTTCAAGTTGGCTGACGAACCCCACGTTTTTCGGAACGTGGGGTTTTTGTTTGGCCGTGGGCGCATTGCGCGGCGTCCGGCATGCCGCGCTAAGCGCGTTCGGCCGGCCGCCGGGGCCGTGTCGCGCGGGAGTGCGATGCGTGAATGCGCCGGATTGCGCCGCCTGCGCTCGGCCGGCCCGCCGGCCCCGGCGCGCCCCGCGCAAGCGCTCGACGCAGCGGGCGCATGGGTGCCAAAGCGCGGCTTACGCGGCCCGATCGTGCACGCCGTCCAGTTTCGCATGAAAAGCAAAGCTGCAACGCCGTCAATAGCATCGAACGAATAATTAGAACCCCGCCACGCCAGACGCCCTATAGTCGAAAGCCTTTTTGCCGAATCGGCTCAAACAGGAGCAGGGAAGTCATGCAGCGTTTCAGTCTTGCACGTGTCGCCGCGCTCGCGTTCGCGGCCTGCGCGTCGATGCCGGCCGCGCACGCGCAATCGCGCGACGTGGTGATCGCCTATCAGGACATGGTGGTGCCGTGGCGCTATGCGCAGGCGAGCGGCGAAGTCGAGAAGGCGACCGGCTACAAGGTCACGTTCCGCAAGCTCGGCAGCGGCGCCGACGTGATCCGCGCGCTCGCGTCAGGCTCGGTGCAGTTGGGCGAGGCGGGTTCGAGCCCGATCGCGGCGGGGCTCTCGCAAGGCGTCGATATCTCGCTGTTCTGGATTCTCGACAACATCAACGATGCCGAGGCGCTGGTGGCGCGCAACGGCTCCGGCGTGACGAGCGTCGCGGCGCTCAAGGGCAAGAAGATCGGCGTGCCGTATGTGTCGACGTCGCATTTCCATACGCTCGTCGCGCTGCAAAGCGCGGGCGTCAATCCGGACGACGTGAGGATTCTCAATCTGCGCCCGCCCGAGGTCGCGGCCGCGTGGGCGCGCGGCGACATCGACGCGACCTACATCTGGGACCCGGTGCTCGCGAAGGTCAAGCAGAACGGCCGCGTGCTGATCACGTCCGGCCAAGTTGCGAAGCAGACGGGCAATGCCACGTTCGACGGCTTCGTCGTGAATCGCAAATTCGCGCGCGAGCATCCGGAGTTCGTCACGCGCTTCGTCAAGGTGCTCGCGGCCGCCGATGCCGACTATCGCGCGCGCCCGGCCGCGTGGAATGCGGGGTCGCCCCAGGTCGCGGCGATCGCGAAGGAATCGGGCGCGAACCCGCAAGACGTGCCGGCGAGCCTCGCGCTGTACGCATTTCCGACGCTTGCTGAGCAGGCATCGAACGCGTGGCTCGGCGGCGGTGCGCAATCGGGCGCGGCGAAGTCCCTGGCGGCGACGGCGGCGTTCCTGAAGACGCAGCACACGATCCAGAGCGTGCTGTCCGATTATTCGGCGGGCGTCGATCCGACGTTCGTGCGCCAGGCGGCCGCGCGCTGACATGCGGCGCGCGAGCTCACCGCGTCGGCGCGACGCGATCGCACGGGAGCCCGCACGATGAGCGCGCTCGAGATCCGGCGGCTGTCGGTGGCCTATCCGGGCGAGCGCGGGCGCGGCGGCACGCAGGCGCTTGCCGATGTCGATCTGCGCATCGACGCGGGCGAGTTTGTCGTCGCGCTCGGCGCGTCCGGCTGCGGGAAGACGACGCTGCTCAACTGCATCGCGGGTTTTGTCGCGCCGAGCGCGGGCGACGTGTTGATCGACGGCGAGCGCGTGGCAGGGCCGGGCGCCGATCGCGGCGTCGTGTTCCAGAACTATGCGCTGCTGCCGTGGCTCGACGTGCTGGGCAACGTCGCGCTCGGTCTGCGCTTTCGGGGTGTCGCGAAGACCGAGCGCGAACGGCGCGCGCGCGAAATGCTCGCGCTCGTCGGCCTCGAGGGCCATGCGCACGCGCGCGTCTACGAGCTGTCGGGCGGGATGCGGCAGCGCGTCGGGATCGCGCGCGCGCTCGCGGGCGAGCCGCGCGTGCTGCTGATGGACGAGCCGATGGGCGCGCTCGATGCGATGACGCGCGAGTCGATGCAGGAACTCGTGCTCGATCTATGGGCGCGCACGCGTCAGACGGTGTTCTTCATCACGCATGACATCGAGGAGGCGCTGTTTCTCGCGACGCGGCTCGTCGTGATGACGCCTGGGCCGGGGCGCATTGCCGAGACTGACACGCTGCCGTTCGCACGGCGCTATGTCGAGTCGCGCGACGCGCGCGCGGTGAAGTCGTCGCCGGAGTTCATCGCGTGGCGCGAGCGGCTCGTCGAGCGGTTGCATCGGCGCGGGGCGGCGGGGTGGGCCGACGCGTGTGAAGCCTCGGCGCGGCCGCAAGCCGAAGCCGAAGCCATGGAGCGGACGCGATGAGCGCGCGGCAGGCAGTGTCGGATTCGAAACGCCCGCGCGCGGGGGCGCAAGCCGCGCTTGCGGAGATGGCCGCGGTGGAACGGATGACGGCGCGGGCGAGCGCAACCGCGTTATCCGCGCCGTATGCCGATGCGCCGGCCGAGCAGGCGGCCGCATCGGCCGTTCGATCGAGCCTGCCGGCCGGCTCGGCTGCACCGGCTTCGCGCACGGCGTTTGGCGCGCCGCGCGTGCGCCGCCGCTACCGGTTGCCGGGCGAAGGCGCGAGCGTCGCGCTGAGCGCGGGCGCGGTCATCGGGCTGGCGATTCTATGGTGGGCCGCGACGCATTTTCAGTGGCTGCCGCCGCTCTTTCTGCCGGCGCCCGAGGCTGTCTGGCGCGCGTTCGTCGACGCGTCGCGCGGCCGCCTCCAGGGTGGCCTGCCGCTTGCCGAGCATCTCGGCTGGAGCGCGCTGCGCGTGTTCGGCGCGTTCGCGCTCGCGGCGCTCGTGGGCGTGCCGGCGGGCATCCTGATGGGCGTGAGCCGGATTGCGCGCGGGCTGCTCGATCCGGTGCTCGAATTTTATCGGCCGCTGCCGCCGCTTGCGTATCTGCCGCTCGTCGTGATCTGGTTCGGTATCGACGAGACCGCGAAAATCGTCGTGATTTTTCTCGCCTGCTTCGCGCCGATCGCGATGGCGGCGCGCGCCGGCGTGAAGAGCGCGACCGTCGAGCAGATCAACGCGGCTTATTCGCTCGGCGGCAGTTTTGCGCAGATCGTCCGGCACGTCGTGCTGCCCGCGGCGCTGCCCGAGATTCTGACCGGGCTGCGGATCGCGATCGGCTTCGGTTGGACGACGCTCGTCGCCGCCGAGATGGTTGCCGCGACGGCGGGGCTGGGCCAGCTGGTGCTCAATGCGTCGAGCTTTTTGCGCACCGACGTCGTCGTGATGGGAATCGTGCTGATCGGGTTGATTGCGTGGGGGTTCGATCTCGGCATGCGTGCGCTCGAACGCCGGCTCGTGCCGTGGAAGGGGCGGGGGTGACGCGGACGGCGCGGCGGCGTGCCGCGTCGCGCGCGCGGGCCGCCGGTTTGCCGACGCCGGTTTGCGCATCTCCCGCAAGCCGGGCCGGCCGTCGACGAAACGCATGCGCAGCCGCGCCCGCGATGCGCGCCCGGCGCCGGTCAGTCTCCCATGACGATGCCGTCTTGACGCGGGTCCGCGCCGCCGAACCACACCGATTGCCCGCCGACGTTGATCCGCTGAATGCCCAGCAAGCCCGATCGGGTGTCGACGAAGCGCACGTCGTGTCCGCGTTCCCTCAAAGCCTGCGCGAGTGCATCCGGCACGCGCGCCTGCTCAAGCTCGGTCGGGCCGTTGCGCGAGCCGAAGTTCGGCAATGCGATTGCCTGCTGGACCGTCATTCCCCAGTCCGTCATGCCGATGAGGGTCTTCGCGACGTAGTTCGCGGCCGATGCGCCGCCCGCCGAGCCCAGCGCCATCATCAGCCGTTGCGTGCGCTTCTCGAACACGAGCACGGGCGCAAGCGTCGAGCGTGCGCGCTTGCCCGGTTGCATGCGGTTTGCGACGGGCTTGCCGCCCTCGCCGGAGGCAGGCGAGAAGTTCGCGAGCGCGTTGTTGAGCAGCATGCCGCGCACCATCAGCCGTGAGCCGAAGCGCCCGCCGACGCTCGACGTCATCGCGAGCGCGTTGCCATAGCGGTCGACGGCCACGATCGGCGAGGCCGGCGGCGGTTCCTCCGTGCCGAGGTCGTCGGCGAACGCGAGCGGCGCGCCCGATGGCGAGCCGGCGTCGGCGTGCCCGATGCTCGAGTCGCCGATCATGTGCGCGCGCGCCGCGACGTAGCGCTTGTCGACGAGGCTCGACCAGCCCAGCGCGGGCGGGGCGACGAAATCGGGATCGGCGACGTATTGCGCGCGATCGGCATAAGCGAGGCGGCCCGCTTCGCTGAACAGGTGGACGGCAAACGGCGTCGGCTCATAGCCGCCCGCGCTGCGCACCGGCTTTTGCGCGCCGATCTGCAGCCAGTCCGGCAGCGTCT
Organism: Burkholderia singularis; assembly: GCF_001718875.1. Classification (NCBI taxonomy): domain Bacteria; kingdom Pseudomonadati; phylum Pseudomonadota; class Betaproteobacteria; order Burkholderiales; family Burkholderiaceae; genus Burkholderia; species Burkholderia singularis. The sequence continues at coordinate 3,628,399 of NZ_CP013448.1, read as the reverse complement.
CGAACATGCCGAGCATTTGCGCGACGACGAGGCCGCCCGCCGACGGCGGCGGCATGCCGCAGACGGTCCATTTCCGGTAGTCGGTGCAAAGCGGCGCGCGCACCTTCGCACGGTAGCGAGCGAGATCCTGCATCGTGAGTCCGCCCGAATTGGGCGCCTGGCGGACTTTCGCGGCGATGTCTCGGGCAATGGCGCCGGTATAGAACGCATTCGCGCCGTGTGCGGCGACGAGTCGCAGCGTTGCCGCGAGCGCCGGGTTTTTCAGCGTGGTGCCGGCGGGCAGCGGCTTGCCGTTTTTGTCGAAGAAGTACGTGCGCGCGGCCGGATCGTTCGCGAGCGACGGATCGCTCGCGATCGCCGCCGCAAGCCTCGGGCCGAGCGGGAAGCCGTGCTCGGCGAGCCGGATCGCGGGCTGCAGGAGCCTGCGCCACGGCAGCTTGCCGTGCGCACGATGCGCGAGTTCGAGCATGCGCAGCACGCCCGGCACGCCGACTGCGCGGCCGCCGGGATCGGCCGGGCCGGCGTGCTCGCCGGCTTCGCTTGGGCCGGGCACGGGCGGGATACCGCCAGGCGTGTGGCGGCGCGCGCCGCTCGCTGTCGCGTTCGCGTTCGCGTTTGCCGTTGCCGCCGCCGCTGCGGGCGCGGTTTCGCGGCCGTCGTAAGCTTCGAGCGTCTTGCCGTCCGAGTGCAGCAGGAACGCGCCGCCGCCGATGCCCGATGCTTGCGGCTCGATCAGCGTCAGCACCATCTGCGCGGCGATGGCCGCGTCGATGGCGGTGCCGCCTGCCTTCAGCATTTCTTCGCCAGCCTGAGCGGCGAGCGGCAAAGGCGCGGCGATCATGTCGCGCTGGGCGGTCCAGCCCGGCTTGTCAACCCAGCTTGCCAACTCGCCCGACGGTGCGGGCGCGGGCGCATCGGCGGCGGCCTGCGGCGCGCGCGACGCGTCCGCGCCGGGCGGCCTCGCGCATCCGGCGGTGACGGCGAGCAGCGCGGCGGCGATGGCCGCCGCCCACGGGTGGGATAGGGGCGGACGAATCCGCCCGGTCATCGGCGCGTGTTTCTGCATGAAGGGCATGAAGGGGCGGCAGGCGAAAAAGCGAAGGCAATGGCGGTGGTTCACGCAACGGCAATCCGGTCGATCACGATCATGTTCATGTTGGTGGGAACGGCTTATCCGGTGGCGGTGACGGGGGATTATGCGATGCGGGTCAGGTAGTCCGGCAGCGTGGGCTCGGGCAGCACCGATAGCGATTTGAGCCGTTGCAGCGTGCGCACCTGGCCGGCGCGCAGGTGCGCGGCGAGCGCGTCGGACGCGGCTTCGGGATGGTCGGCGAGCAGCAGGTCGAGCACGCGCAGATGTTCGACGAGCGTGGCCTGCTCCGGGCGCAGATTAAAGGCCGCATAGAACGCGTGATTGACTGTCAGCGGCAGATGCGCGCGGTTGACGAGCGACAGCAGCTTGTGATTCGGCGCATCGCTCAGGAGCCGCTCGTGCAGCGTGATTTCGAGCCGGTGCGCGGCGTCGGCGTCGAACGATTCCGGCGCGGCGATCGCCCGCGCGATGTCGTCGCGCGCGGCCGCGAGCGTGCCGCGCGCGAGCGCCGGCGCGCTCGCCAGCAGCGCGGCCGGCTCGAGCAGGATGCGCAGCTCGTAATCGTGCCGCACCGCGCGCGCGGTCAGCGGGCCGCACAGCCAATGCGCCGACTGCGATCGTTCGACGAGGCCGAGATCGCGCAGCCGGTTGAGCGCTTCGCGCACCGCGCCGCGGCTGACGCCGAATGCGCGGGCCGCATCGCTTTCGTTGATCCGGAAATGGCCGAACACGATGGCGAGCGAGATCGATGCTTCGAGCGCGTCGTAGATCCGCTCGCCGTCCGTCAGCGCGCCATGCGCGCCGTTGTGCGCATCCAGGCCGAGCGCGTCGGCGGACAGCGTCGCATGCACCGGCTCGGCGGCGGCGCCGTCATGGCGCGCGACCAGATAGCCGGGGCCGTCGAACCGGTGCAGCAGGCCTTGCGCGTGCAGCATGTCGAGCGCCTTTTTCGCCGGCGCGCGGCTCGTGCCGAACAGCCGTGCGACGGCGCTCTCGCGCAGCACCAGGCCGGCTTGGAGCCGGCCGTGTGCGATTGCATGCTTCAGATGCTCGTGGATCGACCGGTAACGCTCGCGGCCGTCTTCTGCGCCGTTGGCGGCCGGATGGGCGGCGGCCGCCTTGCGTGGCCGGGCGATAGGGTTTCGCGCTTTGGCTGGTTTTGTCATTGTCTTCGCAACAGCGAATCCATCAGGATTGCATGAATTCGGTCCAGCGGCGGACCAGGTAGTTGTGCTCGTCCATCACCGAATTCCACACCGCGATCCGGCTCATTCGCGACACGTAGCTTCCGCCCGCACGCGTCGACCCGGACGAGATCGCGCGCTCGCCCGTCGGGCAGGACAATTTTTCGGGCGCGGGCGCGCCGTCGTACCAATATGCCCATTCGCCGTCGCTCAGATACGCGCGCGCGCGTTCCGGATTCGAGATGTAGTAGCCCTGGCGCGCCATCGTCGCGCCGGCCCAGCCGTCGAGCCACCAGTTCAGATACGCGTATGCGGCGTCGAGCGCGCGGCCGCTCGCGGCGCGCGAGATCGACAGTCCGCCGTACCACGCGCGATAGCCTTCCTTCGGACGCGCGAGCTGAAAGCGCACGCCCGCGCGCTCGAGCTGGACCGTTGCCGGCGCCCAGATGCTCTGAATCGCGACCTTGCCCGAGATCATCAGTTGCGCGGCTTCGGCCGAGGTCGACCAGAAGCCCGCGAAATGGCCGCGCCGCTTGAATTCGATCAGCGTGCCGATCAGCGCGTCGATTTCCTCGATGGTCAGATTGCCGATGTCGCCGAATCGCATCAGGCCGCTTGCCTCGACCGCGAGCGCCGCGTCGATCGCGCCGATCGACGCGTCCGTCTGCAGCGCGACGCGCCCGGCCAGCTCGGGCGCGAGCAGCCACGCCCAGCTTTCGGGGGTGCGGGCGAGCCGGGCGGGCAGCGCATCGTCGAGATACGCGAAGCTGTCGACGTTGTGCGTGAGCGGCAGCATGCTGATGCGCTCGGTGGCGGCGCCGCCGAGCGTGCCGTCCGGCTGCACGAACAGGCGCTGCGCGGGCACGCTGCCGCCGCTCAGCTCCGCGCGCGGCCCGATGCGGCCGGTGCGCGGCAGCGCGTTCACTTCCTTCCAGCGCGCGATGCGTGTGACGTCGATCGGCTGCAGCGCCTGCGCGGGCCACAGGCAATCGATGCTGTGAAACCACTGATCGTACAGTTCGTAGCGCTGCGGATGCATCGCGCCGTCGCGTTGCGCATCCACGCCGCTTTCGACGACAAAGCGCAGCTTGATGCCGAGATCCTGCTCGGCTTGCCGGCGGATGTGCTCCTGCAGCGTGACCGGCGTGCCGAGCACGCGCAGCTCGATCTTCGGCGGGTGTATCGCGGGTGCGCCGCGCGTGCGGGCCGCACGCTTGGGGCTGGGGGGGCGGGCAGCGTTCACAGGATCGTTCGGGTTCCGTAAGAATGAAAGCGGATCGCGATCTGCCGGCAAGCGGCTTCTTGCTTCTTGTGCCGCTCAAAATACTATCAACCCACTGCTTCGGCAATATCGCGAGTCCCGAGTGCACGGTCGCGCGAAACTGCTGGACATCGCCCGCGTTGTTGGCTATTCGCCGCGTCCCGCGCCGCGTGCATGATCGAGCACGAAATCGATGAACGTCGACATGGCGCGCGTGTGATGCCGGTTCGGCATGGACAGCATATACATGTGCGTGCCGAAGATGCTGAGCCGGTACGCATCGAGCGTCGTGACGAGCGCGCCGCGCCGCACGTCGTCGTGGACGACGTAATCCGGCACGATGCCGACGCCAAGCCCGGCGAGAATCGCGTCGCGCAGGAACAGGAAATTCTCGGAGATCAGCGTCGGCTCGAGCAGGACTTCATGCCGCTCGTCGCCCAGGTAGGCGGCGACGCGCAATTGCCGGCCGATCACCGCCGCCGTGATGACGGGCGCACCGAAAAGCTGGTCGAGTTCGGTCGGCATCGGGTGGGCCGCGGCGAAGCCCGGCGACGCGCACGCGACGTAACGCACCGCGCCCATGTCGCGCGCGACCAGGTTTTGCGGCGGCTCGGACATCACGCGCACCGCGATGTCGACTTCGTCGCGCATCAGATCCTCGACCCGGTTCTCGAACACGACGTCGAGCACGATGCCGGGGTAGCGCCGCTTGAAGGCGATCAGCCACGTAGACATCACAAGCTGCCCGTAGCCGCTTGGCACCGACAGCCTGACGCGGCCTTGCAGATCCTGGCCGAGCGTGGTCACCGCCTCGCGCGCGGCGAACAGCTCATGCTGAATCCGGCGGCCGTGCTCGTAGAGCTTGAGCCCGATCTCGGTCGGCTCGATGCGCCGCGTGGTGCGCCGCACGAGTTGCAGCCCGATCGACTTCTCAAGCTGGTTGAGCCGGTAGCTGACGTTTGCGCGGCTCATCTTGAGCCGCCGCGCCGCCTTGCTGAGGTTGCCTGCATCGAGGATGTCCACGAGCAGCGTGAGTGCGTTCAGATCCATTTCCGGACGTAAGACATAGCCGCCTTTGTCAAATTTTCTTTGACAGGTTGTAAAGGAATGCGGGAATTGTCAATCCATCTGGATCAATCGAGAATCGGGGCATACCCCGCGCGCGGTCGTGCCCGATCGCTGCCGCCGCGCGCGCCTCATTCAGCACGGAGACAAACATGACTCACCCATCAGCCGATGAAACCGGTACGGTCACGCACGAGCGGCGCGACAAGGTGCTCGTCGTCACGATCGATCATCCGCCCGTCAACGCGCTGTCCGCATCCGTGCGGCGCGGTCTCGTGTACGCGCTCGACGCCGCGGCGGCCGACGCCGCCGTCGCGGCCGTGCTGATCGTGGGCGCGGGGCGCAACTTCATCGCGGGCGCCGACATTCGCGAGTTCGGCAAGCCGCCCGTGCCGCCGTTGCTGCCGGACGTGTGCAATCGGATCGAGGCCAGCGACAAGCCGGTTGTCGTCGCGCTGCACGGTGCGGTGCTCGGCGGCGGGCTCGAAATCGCGCTCGCCGCGCATTATCGGATCGCCATGCCGGGCGCGAAGCTCGGCCTGCCGGAAGTGCAGCTCGGCCTCTTGCCCGGCGCGGGCGGCACGCAGCGCACGCCGCGCCTGATCGGCGCGCGGGCCGCGCTCGATCTGATGCTGAGCGGCCGGCACGTTGCGGCGGACGAGGCGCTCGCGCTTGGGCTCGTCGACCGCGTCGCGCAGAGCGACGACACGCTCGCCGAAGGCCTCGCATATGTTCACGAACTGCTCGCGGCCGGTGCGCCGGTGCGCCGCACGCGCGACGCGCAGGGGCTCGCGGACCGCGCGGCGGCCCAGGCGGCGCTCGATGCGGCGCGTGCCGATGTCGCGAAAAAAACGCGCGGGCTGCTGTCGCCGGGCAAGATCGTCGACGCGGTCGCCGCCGCGCTGACGCAGCCGTTCGACGAGGGGCTGCGCACCGAGCGCGCGTACTTTGCCGAGTGCGTCGCGAGTCCGCAGCGCGCCGGGCTCGTGCATGCGTTCTTCGCCGAGCGCGAGGCGGCGAAGTCGCCCGAGGCGCGCCGCAGCGCGCCGCGCCCGCTCGAGCGGATCGGCGTGGTCGGCGGCGGCACGATGGGCGCCGGGATCGCGTTGGCCGCGCTCGATGCGGGTTTGCCGGTGACGATGGTCGAGCGCGACGACGCATCGCTCGCGCGCGGCCGCGCGCATATCGAAAAGGTGTACGCGGGCCTCGTCGCGAAGGGGCGGATGACGGCCGGCGATCAAGCCGCGCGGCTCGCGCGTTTGGAAGGCAGCACGTCATACGACGCGCTCGCGCAAGCCGACGTCGTGATCGAGGCGGTATTCGAGGACATGGCGGTGAAGCAGGCCGTGTTCGCCGCGCTCGCGCGCGCGTGCAAACCCGGCGCGGTGCTCGCGACCAACACGTCGTATCTGGACATCGATGCGCTCGCCGCGAGCACCGAGCGCGCATCCGACGTGATCGGGCTGCACTTCTTCTCGCCCGCGCACATCATGAAGCTGCTCGAAGTGGTGGTGCCGGCGAAGGCGGGCGCGGACGTCGTCGCGACCGCGTTCGCGCTTGCGAAAAAACTGCGCAAGACGCCGGTGCGCGCGGGCGTGTGCGACGGCTTCATCGGCAACCGCGTGCTCGCCGTCTACCGGATGGCCGCCGATCACATGATGGAGGACGGCGCGTCGCCGTATCAGATCGACCAGGCGATCCGCGCGTTCGGCTTTCCGATGGGGCCTTACCAGGTCGTCGATCTTGCGGGCGGCGATATCGGCTGGGCGGCGCGCAAGCGGCGCGCGCCGACGCGCGACCCGCGGCTGCGCTATGTCGAGATCGCCGACCGCTTGTGCGAGCGCGGCTGGTTCGGCCAGAAGACCAGGCGTGGCTTCTATCTGTATCCGGACGGCGCGCGTACCGGCGTGCCCGATCCACAGGTGGAGGAGATCATCGACGCCGAGCGCGCGCGCAAGGGCGTCGTGCCGCGCGCGTTCACCGACGACGAGATCGTGTGCCGCTATCTGGCCGCGATGATCAACGAAGGCGCGAACGTCGTGCGCGAGCGCATCGCGCTGCGCCCGCTCGACGTCGACACGGTGTTCGTGCACGGCTACGGCTTTCCGCGCTATCGCGGCGGCCCGATGCATTACGCGGACACCGTGGGCCTGGCCAACGTGCTCGCCGACATCCGCGCGTTCGCGCGGGACGATCCGTTCTTCTGGCAGCCGTCGCCGCTGCTCGTCGAGCTGGTCGAGCGCGGCGAGACCTTCGCGAGCCTGAACCGTATCGACTGACCCCCGGGCTTCGTCGCCGAGCGGTGGCGCGCTCGCCGGCGAAACCGGGCGTCCGCTTGTGCAATTCAACACGCATTCGAGGCACGCCAGATGGATCTGAATTTCACCGCAGAAGAGGAAGCGTTTCGCGCCGGCGTACAGCGCTTTCTCGCCGACAAATTGCCGAAGCGCCTATCGAGCAAGGTCAAGGGCGGCTTGCGCCTGACGCGCGACGACATGTGCGAATGGCATGCGATCCTCAACGAGCAGGGCTGGCTCGCGAGCCATTGGCCGCGCGAGTGGGGCGGCCCCGGCTGGAGCGTCGCGCAGAAGTTTCTGTTCGACAACGAATGCGCGCTCGCCGGCGCGCCGCGGATCGTGCCGTTCGGCGTGAACATGCTCGGCCCGGTGCTGATCAAGTACGGCAGCGATGTGCAGAAGCGCTACTGGCTGCCGCGCATCCTCGACGGCACCGACTGGTGGTGCCAGGGCTACTCCGAGCCGGGCGCGGGCTCCGATCTCGCGTCGGTGCAAACGCGCGCGGTGCGCGACGGCGGCCATTACGTCGTCAACGGCCAGAAGACCTGGACCACGCTCGGCCACTACGCGAACATGATCTTCTGCCTCGTGCGCACCGCGAGCGGCGCGCGCAAGCAGGAAGGCATCAGTTTCCTGCTCGTCGACATGAATTCGCCCGGCGTCGAGGTGCGCCCGATCGTCACGCTCGACGGCGAGCACGAAGTCAACGAAGTGTTTTTCACCGACGTGCGCGTGCCGCTCGACAACCTCGTCGGCGAAGAGAACCACGGCTGGACCTATGCGAAGTATTTGCTGACTTACGAGCGCACCAATATCGCGGGCGTCGGCTTTTCGGTCGCGGCGCTCGACAGGCTGCGCGCGGTCGCGGCGAAAGTCGTGAAGAACGGCCGGCCGCTTGCCGACGACCCGCTCTTCGCCGCGCGGCTCGCGCGCGTCGAAATCGACCTCGAGAACATGAAGACGACCAACCTGCGCGTGCTTGCGTCGGTTGCGGGCGGCGGCGTGCCGGGGGCCGAGAGTTCGATGCTGAAGATACTCGGCACGCAGATCCGCCAGGAAATCACGTCGCTGATGCGCCGCGCGATGGGGCCGCACGCGCTGCCGTTCGTCGACGAGGCGCTCGACGGCGGCTACGACGGCGATACGCCGGGCGGCCTGCCCGAAGCCGCGAGCGCGGCGATGCAGTACTTCAACAATCGCAAGCTGTCGATTTTCGGCGGCTCGAACGAAATCCAGAAGAACATTGTCGCGAAGACGATGCTCGGATTGTGACGAAGGAGCGCGCACACATGGACTTTCGACATACCGACGAGCGCCGGATGCTGGCCGACAGCCTGCAGCGCTTCATCGCCGAACAGTATCCGTTTGCCGTGCGCGACAGGATCGCGCGGTCGGACGCGGGCTACAGCGACGAGATGTGGCGGCGTTTCGCCGAGCTGGGCGCGATCGGCGCGCTCTTTACGCAAGATTGCGGCGGCTTCGGCGGCGCGGGCTTCGATATCGCGCTTGTGTTCGAATGTCTTGGGCGCGGGCTCGTCGTCGAGCCGTTCGCGGGCGCGCTGATGGCCGGGCGCGCGCTGGCCGAGGCCGGCGGCGCCGCGCACCGCCCACTGCTCGACGCGCTGATCGACGGGCGCGCGATCGGCGCGTTCGCGCATGCGGAGCCGGGCACGCACTACGAACTGCACACGGTGCGCACCCGCGCCGTGCGCGACGGCCGCGCGTGGGTGCTCGACGGCGAAAAGGCCGTCGTCGATTGCGGCGAACACGCGACGTTCTATGTCGTCAGCGCGCGCGTGGCGGGCGCCGACGACGATCCGGCGGGCCTCGCGCTGTTCGTCGTGCCGAAGGCGGCGCCGGGCCTGTCGGTGCGCGGCTATCGGAAGATCGACGGTGGCCGGGCGGCCGATTTGCGCTTCGAGCGCGTGGTGCTCGGCAGCGACGCGTTGCTCGGCGCGCCGGCCGGCGTGCCCGATGCGGGCGAACTGATCGAACGCACGATCGGCTACGGTCTGCTCGCGCTCGCGGCGCAGGCGCTTGGAGCGATGGACGCCGCCAAGGAATACACGCTCGATTATCTGCGCACGCGCAAGCAGTTCGGCGTGCCGATCGGCAGCTTCCAGGCGTTGCAGCACCGGATGGTCGATCTGCTGATCGAGATCGAGCAGGCGCGCTCGGCGGTGATCAACGCGGCCGCGCGGCTTGACGCACCGCGTGCCGCGCGCGAGCGCGCGCTCGCCGCCGCGAAGTACAGCGTCGGCCGGATCGGCGCGCTCGTCGCGCAAGAGAGCATCCAGTTGCACGGCGGAATCGGGATGACGTGGGAACTGCCGCTGTCGCATTATGCGAAGCGGCTCGTGATGATCGACCATCAGCTCGGAGACGAGGATCATCATCTCGCGCGCTATATCGCATTGTCGAATGCGTGACGTGCGGGCAGGGCGCGAGCGCTAACGGCGCCGGGCATAAAGAGTGCGAATGTGCGCGGCGGTTGTCCCCGGGCTGGGATGGGGAGCTGGCGGCCGAGCGCGCGCAACGGCGATTGCCGCGCACCGAAAAATCAGACAATATCGCGCGATCGTCCGATAATCCGGATCGATGGATTCCGGTTTTCCGGAAAATCGGAACGCGGGTGGGGGAAAGGTCCGGAAAATCCGGATAAATCAACAGGCCGGCGCTGACTTTCAAGCTGGCATCGACCTTGCTCTAGATGTCGTCACGGCCGCTCTTGGCCCGATAAATACAGCAACTTTGAATGGGGTAGGAGTAAGTGCTGAAAGGCGCTGACTCTGGCCGACCGCCGAGGGGTTGGAGTAAGCGCTAAAGCGCCAACTCCAACCAACCACGGCATGGGGCCAGAGTAAGTGCTGAAGCACTAACTCTGGCCGACCGCCGAGGGGTTGGAGTAAGCGCTAAAGCGCCAACTCCAACCAACCACGGCATGGGGCCAGAGTAAGTGCTGAAGCACTAACTCTGGCCGACCGCCGAGGGGTTGGAGTAAGCGCTAAAGCGCTAACTCCAACCAACCACGGCATGGGGCCAGAGTAAGTGCTGAAGCACTAACTCTGGCCGACAAGGAGACAACCGATGACCACTGCCATCCATCCCCCCCGGATTCCCTGAGGCCATCGCTTGTTGCGGCACGGCAGCCGCGCGGGCGAATGGCGTTCCCCTGACATTCGCCCGCGCGCGTGACGCCGCCCGTTCCCGATTCATCCTCCCTTCTGCGGAACCATCGTGAAGAAACCGTTCTATAAAGTGCTTTACGTGCAGGTGATTTTCGCCATCGTCATCGGCGTGATCCTCGGCCACTACTATCCGTCGCTCGCGATCGACATGAAGCCGCTCGGCGACGGCTTCATCAAGCTGATCAAGATGGTGATCGGGCCGATCATCTTCTGCACGGTCGTCACCGGCATCGCCGGGATGCAGGACATGAAGAAGGTCGGGCGCGTCGGCGGCAAGGCGCTGCTTTACTTCGAGATCGTGTCGACCTTCGCGCTCGTGCTCGGTCTCGCGGCCACGCACCTGCTGCGCCCGGGCGCCGGCTTCAACATCGATCCGGCAACGCTCAACGGCAAGGAAGTCGCGTCGTATGCGGCGAAGGCGCACGGCCAGTCGACGGTCGATTTCCTGTTGCACATCATCCCGAACACGATGGTCGACGCGTTCGCGCAAGGCGAGATCCTGCAGATCCTGCTGATCGCGCTCCTGTTCGGCAGCGTGCTCGCGCATCTCGGCGAGCGCGGCCGCGCGGTCACCGATTTCATCGACGGCATCACCCGCGTGCTGTTCGGCATCGTCCATATCGTCACCAAGCTCGCACCGATCGGCGCGTTCGGCGCAATGGCTTTCACGATCGGCAAGTACGGCGTCGGCTCGCTCGTGCCGCTGCTGAAGCTGATCGGCACGTTCTACCTGACGTCGGTCGTATTCGTGCTTGTCGTGCTCGGCGCGGTCGCGCGCTTCACCGGCTTCTCGATCATCCGTTTCATCGGCTACATCAAGGAGGAACTGCTGATCGTGCTCGGCACGAGTTCGTCCGAAGCGGCGCTGCCGCAACTGATGGAGAAGCTCGAGAAAGCCGGCTGCTCGCGCTCGGTCGTCGGCCTCGTCGTGCCGACCGGCTATTCGTTCAATCTCGACGGCACCAACATCTACATGACGATGGCCGTGCTGTTCATCGCGCAGGCGACCAACATCGAACTGACGTGGATGCAGCAGCTCACGCTGCTCGCGGTGGCGATGCTGACTTCGAAGGGCGCGAGCGGCGTGACGGGCGCGGGTTTCATCACGCTTGCCGCAACGCTCGCCGTGGTGCCGACCATTCCGCTGTCGGGCATGGTGCTGATTCTCGGCATCGACCGCTTCATGAGCGAGTGCCGCGCGTTGACGAACATCGTCGGCAATGGTGTTGCGACGGTCGTCGTGTCCGCATGGGAAAAGGAACTGGACCGCGCGAAGCTGCAGGCGGCGCTGTCCGGGCGCGGCCAAGAGGCGGCAGGCGAGACCGCCCAGGTTTGACGTGCGTGGCCGGGCGTCCGGCGGCGCATGCGCCGCCGTGCGAAGGCGCGCTTGATGCGGGCGAGCGGGCTTGCACGGTGCGGATGGCGCTGAATCGATGCGGGCCGATGCGCGCGCGCTCGGCCCACGGCGGCTCGAGCCGGGCGCACGCGGCGCAAGCTGGTTGCTTCGATGAGCCGGACCCAGCCCGGCCAGCGCGACGCAGCGTCGCTCGAGCGCCGCACCGTCGGACGTAACGCTGCCCGTCCCGTCCGATGCGGCGCGATTGCGCGTCGCGGCGTCCCGGCGCGGCCGCTATGCCACAATAGCCGGTTCCTACTGCTCGGAAGACGCCACCGTGAAGCGCCGCCTGATCGTCGTTTTCGCGCTCGCCGCGATGCTCGCGGCAGCGTGTGCGCTCACATGGACTCTCACGTGGCAGCGCGGCGTCGACGACTTGCGGCGCAATGCGGCGGCGCGCGTCGACCGCACGACGAACGCACTGAAGAGCACGCTCGACCGCTACGAATCGCTTCCTTATCTGCTCGGCGGCCATCCGTTCGTGCAGGACGTGCTCGCGGCGCCGGGCAACCACCGCTATGTGAATCGCGCGAACCGGTATCTCGAAGACATGAACCGCCACGCGCACGCGACGGCATCCTACGTGATCACCGCCGACGGTCTGTGCGTTGCCGCGAGCAACTGGCGCGGCCCGGACAGCTTCGCCGGCATCGACTACCGCTTCCGTCCGTATTTCGTCGAGGCGGTCAAGGGCGGCACTGGCCGTTTCTTCGGGATCGGCACGATCTCGCGCGATCCCGGCTACTACATCTCGCAGCCGGTACGCCGCAACGGCAAGATCATCGGTGTCGCGGTCGTGAAGCTCAATCTCGAATGGTTTCAAGGGGCGGACGCGTCGGAGCCGCTGATCGTCGCCGACGATCATGGCGTGATCTTCCTGTCGTCGGTGGGCGCGTGGAAATACCACACGCTCAAGCCGTTGCCGGCGCCCGTCGCGGCCTCGATCCAGCAGACGCGCCAGTACGCCCGGTATCCGGTGACGCCGCTGCCGATTCGCGTCGAGCGGGAGCTTGGCCCGGATGCGCAGATCATCCGGCTCGGTCCGGCCGATTCCGCAAGCAATGGGGCGAGTCCGGCGGGATTCGCCGCCGCCTTCGATGCGCCCGGCGCGCCGGCCTCGGGCGGCCTCGACGCGGGCCGGCGCGCGCCGCGCTACCTCGCGACGCGCCGGCAGCTCGGCGAACCCGATTGGCAGCTCGTCACGCTCGCGCCGCTCGCGAGCGTCGACGCCGACGCGCTCAACGCGACGATCGTCACCGCGTTCGGTTTCGTGTCGCTGTGCCTGCTCGGGTTCTACTGGCGGATGCGCCGCGCGCGCGTCAACGAGATGATGCGCGGCCGCGTGCTGCTGCAAAGCGCGTATGCGGAACTGAACCGGCGCGTCGAGGAGCGCACGGCGGATCTGTCGCAGGCCAATGCGCGGCTGCAGAAGGAGGTGGGCGAGCGCATCCGCGCCGAGCAGGAGTTGCGCGCCGCGCACGACGAGCTGATTCAGGCGAGCAAACTTGCCGCGCTCGGCCAGATGGCCGCGGGCATCACGCATGAACTGAACCAGCCGCTTGCCGCGCTGCGCAGTTTCTCGGACAACACGCGCGTGCTGCTCGATCGCGGCGAACAGGCGGCCGCGCGCGAGAATCTCGAGGCGATCGCGGCGCTCACCGAGCGAATGGGCAAGATCACCAATCAGCTCAAGCTGTTCGTCGGCCGCGCGCGGCCGCGCAACGAAGCGGCGCACGTCGCGCGCGCGCTGCGCAACGTGATGTCGCTGCTCAAGGAGCGGCTCGCGGGCGTCGAACTTGCGCTCACGCTGCGCGATGCGACGCGCGGCTGCGTCGAGACCGCGCGCTTCGATCCCGCGCTCGATCATCCGTCGCTCGTCGCGCACTGCGAGGATCTGCGGCTCGAACAGGTGCTGATCAACCTGCTCGGCAATGCGCTCGACGCGGTCGCAAACGTAGCCGGGCCGCGCATCGACATCACGGTCGACGCGAGCGCCGACGCGCTTGCGATCATCGTGCGCGACAACGGGCCCGGCATCGCGCCGGAATTGCTCGCGCGGCTGTTCGAGCCGTTTTTCACGACTAAGGAAATGGGGCGCGGGCTCGGGCTCGGCTTGGCGATCTCGTCGTCGATCGCGCGCGACGCGGGCGGCTCGCTCGCCGCGCGCAACGCATCCGCGGGCGGCGCGGAGTTCGTCTTGACGCTGCGCCGCGTGCGCACGCATCATCCGGACACTTCCGCCGCGCGCTGAGCGCCGGGAACCGAAAGCATCATTGGGTGACGAGATGGCCAACCGCCTGCAAGTGATCTATATCGAAGACGACGAACTCGTGCGCCGCGCGAGCGTGCAGAGCTTGCAACTCGCCGGGTTCGACGTCGCCGGGTTCGGCTCGGTCGAGGCGGCCGACAAGGCGATCGCGGGCGACGCGGCCGGCGTGATCGTGTCCGACATTCGCCTGCCCGGCGCGAGCGGCCTCGATCTGCTCGCGCAATGCCGCGAGCGTGGGCACGACGTGCCCGTCGTGCTGGTCACCGGGCATGGCGACATCTCGATGGCCGTGCAGGCGATGCGCGACGGCGCATACGATTTCATCGAGAAGCCGTTCGCGACCGAGCGGCTGACCGAATCGGTGCGACGCGCGCTCGAACGCCGCGCGCTCGTGCTCGAGAACCACGCGCTGCGGCGCGAACTGGCGGGGCAGGGCGTCGTCGCGCCGCGCATCATCGGCCGCAGCCCCGCGATCGAGCAGGTGAGGCGGCTGATCGCGAACATCGCGCCGACCGACGCGTCCGTGCTCATCAACGGCGATACCGGCGCGGGCAAGGAGCTGATCGCGCGCAGCCTGCACGAACTGTCCGCGCGCCGCGACAAGCCGTTCATCGCGGTCAACTGCGGCGCGCTGCCGGAGCCGATGTTCGAATCGGAGATGTTCGGCTACGAGCCCGGCGCGTTCACCGGCGCGGCGAAGCGGCGCATCGGCAAGCTCGAATATGCGTCGGGCGGCACGCTGTTTCTCGACGAGATCGAAAGCATGCCGCTCGCGTTGCAGGTGAAGCTGTTGCGCGTGCTGCAAGACGGCGTGCTCGAACGGCTCGGCTCGAATCAGCCGATTCGTGTCGATTGCCGCGTCGTTGCCGCGGCAAAGGGCGATATGAGCGAGCACGTCGCGGCGGGCACGTTCCGGCGCGATCTGCTGTACCGGCTCAACGTCGTGACGATCGCGCTGCCGCCGCTTGCCGAGCGCCGCGAGGACATCGTGCCGCTGTTCGAGCATTTCATGCTCGACGCGGCCGTGCGCTACGGCCGGCCTGCGCCGCTGCTCACCGACCGCCAGCGCGCCGGCCTGATGCAGCGCGATTGGCCCGGCAACGTGCGCGAGCTGCGCAACGCGGCCGATCGCTTCGTGCTCGGCGTCACCGAAGACATCGCGAGCGGCACTCTCGCGGAAGACGGACGCGATGCCGAGCAGTCGCTGAAGGAGCGGGTCGAACAGTTCGAACGCGCGGTGATCGCCGAGACGTTGAACCGCACCGGAGGCGTCGTCGCCGCGACGGCCGACAAACTGCACGTCGGCAAGGCGACGCTCTACGAGAAGATGAAGCGTTACGGGTTGTCGGCGAAAGGCGACGCGGAGCGTTGATGCCCGTCCGGCCGTCAGGTTCATGCGCCGGCGGCGGCGCGTGCGGCGCTTGTCGAAAGCCGTCGCCGGTTGGGCAGCGCGGCGGAAATACGTCTTTGCGCGAACGTTTTTGCGTGCGGGATGACGGCGCTTTTCGATCCGGAAGCCACCTCGGTGAAAGCGCGCTGCGCAATCCGCCGCGTGGGCAAGCGCACCGTGCGCGGCAATAGAGGCGCGATGCCGCCCGATTTATCTGGAGCGGGGCGTCTATCCAGCCCCGCTCGATTTCATCGCTGCCTGCCGATCGGCAAGCCTCACGCCGATCTGCGCATATCGGTCAGTAACCGCAATCCGCCCGGCCCGATCGCGGCGGCTTTGGGGCGATTCGCGGGCCGCCGCGGCCGTTTGAACGGCCGTCGCTCAGGCGTCGAGCGCCTTTTGCAGCAGCGCGTCGAGTTCCGCGAACTGCGGTGCGCCGACGTAGCGCTTCAGGATCTTGCCGTCCTTGCCGATCACGAAGGTCGTCGGCGTGAGCTGCACGTTGCCGAACTGCTTCGCGACGCTGCCGTCGTCGAGCGCGACTTTGAACGGCAACTGACGCGTTTGCGTGTAGTTCGCGACGTACATCGGCGGATCGTAGTTCATCGCCACCGCGACGAATTCGACGCCCTTGCCCTTGAAGCGGTTGTACGTGTCGACCATCTGCGGCATTTCCTTCATGCAGGTCTCGCAGCTCGTCGCCCAAAAATTGACGAGATAGACCTTGCCTTTCAGATCGGCATCGGTGGAAAGCTTTTGGCCGGACAGCAGCGTAAACGTCGCGTCGGGCGCGCTCGACTTGCCGTTGACCGCGAAATAGCCGGCGACGCCAATGGCGACGGCGGCAACAGCGATCGCGACGAAGCGCAACGGACTGCGGCGGCTGGCGGAAGCGGGACTCATCTGCGGAACCTCTCGGATGCCGGCGAATGCGTGCCGGTCGTGCTGCGTGGTGATTGACGAATGGAACGGCGCATATTGTACCGTCAACCGGCTGGAGGCGATGATGGCGGTGGTCTGTGGCCGGTGGCGGGTGGCGGGTGGCGGTGGCGGTGGCGGTGGCGGTGGCGGTGGCGATGAAGGCGATGGCCGGTCGCAGCGCGCGGCCGAGGCGCGCTTATCGGACATCGAGCGGACAGCGAGCGCCGGGCAATGCGCGTGCGGCGATAATGACGCGGCCTATTTTTCCATTGATTCGATTTCGAGGCAGTCGTTTGGATTGCCCTTTTCCGCCCATGATCCGTACTGGTTTTCGTCTCGCCCGCCCATGTTCTCGGCCGGGTCATTTGCGCGCCCCGTTGCGTGCCCCGTTTTCCGCCCGCGCGCGTCGCGCGGCGGTCGTACTGAGCGTGCTCGCCGCGCTTGCCGCGTGCTCGCCCGCTTATGACTGGCGCACGCTGCACAGCGATGCGGGCTACACGATCGATCTGCCCGCGAAACCGACTGTCGACGAACATGCGATCACCATCTCCGGCGTGCCGATGACGATGCGGATGCAGGCGGCGCACGTCGGCGGGGCGGTGTTCGCGGTCGGCACGGTCATGCTGCCGGACGATCGCGATGCAACCCAGCATGCCGCGCTGGCCTACCTGCGTGCCGGTTTGGCGCGCAACCTTCGCGCGCAGCCGGCCGAGCGCGCAGTGCTCGTGCCGCTCGCGTCGGGCGGACAGGCCACGGGCACCGAGCTGACGATGAGCGGGACGCCGGAATCGGGGAGCGATGCGCTCGCGCCGAAAACTGTGATCGCGCGCATCGTCGCGCGTGGCCGGCATGTCTATCAGGCGGTCGCGATTTCCGATGCGCCGTTGCCCAATGAGCCGCTCGAACAATTTTTCGGCTCGCTGAAGCTCGATTGAAACGGTAAATCGGCGTCCTGAGAGTGGGCTTCGAACTGAAAGTTCCTTCGCAAGAATAGTGGCTAGTTGGCGGATTCTGCGGGGTTTTTTGGGTTACCCACAGAGACTGTGGATAACTATGTTGAAAAGTTTGACGAGTGCTCGGCAAACGCCCGCCAGAGCGTCTTTCAGTTAGTTTGCCCGGAATCTTGGCACCCAAAAAAACATATATAAATCAATGTATTGGAGGCCGAGTTTCAAGTGATGGCTGGCATGCGCGGCGCGCCCCTCGGATACTGGCAATTGTGTATAAGTCAAGTCTTGACATCGAAATTTTTGCTGTGATGTCTGCCGGCAATACAAGTCGGCCGCAGCAATCACAAGCGGGTGTGAGGCCTCAGCCAAGCGAAAAAGCCCGCCGATACCGAATCGCTTCAGCGATATGTCCCGAATTTGCCGAATCGTCACCTGCCAGATCCGCGATCGTGCGCGCGACCTTCAGCACCCGGTAATATGCGCGCGCCGACCAGCCGAAGCGCTCGCCCGCCTCGCGCAGCAGCGTTTCGCCCGCGCTGTCCGGGCGACAGAACGCATCGGTTTCCCGGCCGGTCAGCCGGTGGTTGGTCTTGCGTTGACGCGCGAATTGACGCTCGCGCGCCTGCGCGACGCGCTCCGCCACGGCCGCACTCGGTTCGCGCGTCGCGGGCGAACGCTCGGCGAGTTCCGCAGGCGTCAGCGCGGGAAGCTCGATCTGGATGTCGATCCGATCGACGAGCGGCCCGGACAATTTGCGCAGATAACGCGCGGCGACATCCGGCGAGCAGCGGCAGCGGCCCGATGGATCGCCGCGCCAGCCGCACGGGCATGGATTCATTGCGGCGATGAGCTGGCACGCGGCGGGGAAATCTGCTTGCAGCGCGGCGCGCGAGATCGTGATGTGCCCGGCTTCGAGCGGCTCGCGCAGCGTCTCGAGCACGTTCCGGTCGAATTCGGGCAGTTCATCGAGAAACAGCACGCCGAGATGCGCGAGCGTGATTTCGCCCGGTTGAGGCGGATTGCGGCCGCCCACGAGCGCGGCCGGGCTCGACGAGTGATGCGGCGCGCGAAACGGGCGCCGCCGCCACTGCGCGGGCGAGAAGCCCGCGCGGCTCGATGAAAGGATGGCCGCCGACGTCAGCGCCTCGTCGTCGGTCAACGGTGGCAGCAAGCCGGGCAGCCGTGCGGCCAGCATCGATTTGCCGGCCCCCGGCGGGCCGATCATCAGCATGTGATGGCCGCCCGCCGCGGCGACCTCGAGCGCGCGCTTCGCGGCGCACTGGCCGATCACGTCGGCGAGATCGGGCGCGCCCGCATCGGGCAACTCGTCGAGCCGGGGTGCGGCGACGGGCGACAGCCTGGCGTCCGGCCTACCGGCAAGATGCGCGCATAGTGCCTGAAGATCGGCCGCACCGTAGACGGTAACGCCCGGCACAAGCGCCGCTTCGGCTGCGCTCGGAAGCGGCAGATAGAGTTCCGGTACGCTCCCGCGGGTTCGCGACGGGGACGCTGGCACAAATCCGGCCGACATGGGCGCGGCCCACGCCGATCCGGCCGTTGGCATGCCGGCCGCGGGTATCCCGGCCGATGTAATGCCGGCCGGGATTGCCGTTGCAGCCCGCGCATCCCCGGCCTGCACGGATTCCGGCGCCGTGCTCGCCGCAGGCTCGGGCGTGTCCGGCTGCTCGCCGCGCGCGGTGCCGCACGCCATTGCGAATGCGCCCCGCATCGGCCGTAGCGCGCCGGTGAGGGACAGCTCGCCCGCGAATTCGCGATGCTCGAGCGCGCCGGCCGGAAGCTGCTGACTTGCAGCGAGGATGCCGAGCGCGATCGGCAGATCGAAGCGGCCCGACTCCTTCGGCAGATCGGCGGGCGCGAGATTGACGGTGATGCGCCGCACCGGGAATTCGAAACCGCAGTTCGACAGCGCGGCGCGCACGCGTTCGCGGCTTTCGCGCACTTCGAGATCGGGCAGCCCGACGATCGAGAACGACGGCAATCCGTTGGCGAGATGGACTTCTACGGTGACTTCCGGCGCACGGCCGGCAGCCGGCGCGCGGCTGCGCACCACGGCAAGCGACATGATCGGACTCCTCGTCGACCGGACGGGCGGCGCCGATCGATGATCGGCGCCGCCCCGGTTTCTGGTGTTTACGAACGATTTCGATGCGCGTTTGCCGGCGATGCGCGAATTTGTGACTGCTCAGCCGCCGCTCGGGCGAGCGGCGGCGTACTTCGATATCAGGCCTCAGTCAGCTTGCGTTCGAGTTCGGCGACGCGCTTTTCGAGTTCTTCGAGCCGCGCGCGGGTGCGGGCGAGCACTTGCGACTGCGTGTCGAACTCCTCGCGGGTGACGAGATCGAGCTTCGAGAAGCCTTGCGAAAGCACGGCCTTCACGTTGCGTTCGACATCCTTGACCGGCGAGTTTTTCAGCAGATCGCCAATGCGCGATTGCAGGTCGTTGAAAACGTCGCTGGGTTGCTTCATGGTGTTCCCCTTCCGAATGCACAAAAAATGTGCAACTGCAGTTGCGTTCGTGCCCGCGAAATGCGCATGACCGAAGTTGGTGCGTGCGCGGGCCCGCTTTCCGGGCATTCGAGCGCGAAACCCGCGTTCGCCGTGCGCCGGACGTGCAAGCACTCTAACAACCTTCCTTTCGGTACGCCAGCCAACCATGTCCGCGTTGGCCGTTCGGCCAGGGGCGGGATGCGCCGCCGCCGCGCCCGCGCGCATCGTCGAAATCCGCCTGAAAGTCTGACAACACGGCGCTTGCCGACATGGCATGCGAGTTGCTGAGGATATTCCGCTACACATTGCAGCGGCGATGGGCAACCACATAGCGAGAGGACTTCATGAAACTGATTACTGCAATCATCAAGCCGTTCAAGCTCGATGAGACGCGTGAGGCCCTGTCGGCCCTGGGCGTCTCGGGCATCACGGTGACGGAGGTCAAAGGGTTCGGCCGCCAGAAGGGGCACACCGAGCTGTATCGCGGGGCCGAATACGTCGTCGATTTCCTGCCGAAGATGAAGATCGAGGCCGCCGTGCCGGAGGATCTCGTCGAGCAGGCGGTCGAGGCGATCGAGCGGGCGGCGCGCACGGGCAAGATCGGCGACGGCAAGATCTTCGTTACGCCGATCGAGCAGGTGATTCGGATTCGCACTGGGGAGACGGGCGCCGACGCCCTTTGATTTCAACGACACGAGACATACGAACGACAAGAGGAAAACCAAGATGCGCAAGATTCTGATGTCCCTGCTGATGGCCGGCTCGCTGCTCGCGGCCGGCATCGGCGCCGCGATGGCCGACGATGCCGCGTCGGCGGCCGCCGCATCCGGCGCGCCGGCGAGCGCCGCGGCTGTCGCGACCGACGCCGCATCCGCGAGCGCCGCGCCGGCAAGCGCCGCCGCCGCATCGGCTGCCGCGCCGGCTTCCGCTGCCGCCGCGCCGGCCGCGCCTGCCGCGCCGTTCTCGGTCGATGCGTCGAAGATCAGCGCGGGCGATACCGCATGGATGCTGACGTCGACCGCACTCGTGTTGTTCATGACGATTCCAGGGCTGGCCCTTTTTTACGGCGGCATGGTCCGCAAGAAGAACGTGCTCGCGACGGTGATGCAGAGCTTCGCGATCACGGCGCTCGTCACGGTGCTGTGGACCGTGATCGGTTACAGCCTCGCGTTCACGCCCGGCAGCGGCTTCATCGGCGGCTTGTCGCGGGTGTTCCTGTCGGGCATGAACTACATCCACGGCGACAAGGCGACGACGCTGACGGTGAGCCATCTCGCGACGACGATTCCGGAAAGCGTCTACTTCGTCTATCAGATGACGTTTGCGATCATCACGCCGGCGCTCATTTGCGGCGCGTTCGCCGATCGGATGAAGTTCTCGGCGATGCTCGTGTTCATGACGCTCTGGTCGCTGATCGTCTACGTGCCGGTGGCGCATATGGTCTGGGAGCCGACCGGCTGGCTGTCGTCGGACGGCGTGCTCGACTTCGCGGGCGGCACGGTCGTGCACATCAACGCGGGCATTGCGGGCCTCGTGTCGTGTCTCGTACTCGGCAAGCGCGTCGGCTACGGCCGCGAGGCGATGCCGCCGCACAATCTCGTGCTGACGTTGATCGGCGGCTCGATGCTGTGGGTGGGCTGGTTCGGCTTCAATGCCGGCTCGGCGGTGGCGGCCGACGGCCGCGCCGGTTTCGCGATGCTGACGACGCAAGTGGCCACCGCGTGCGCGGCGCTCGGCTGGATGTTCGCGGAGTGGATCGCCAAGGGCAAGCCGTCGGTGCTCGGCATCGTGTCGGGCGCGGTGGCGGGGCTCGTGGCGATCACGCCGGCCGCCGGCTTCGTCGGCGTCGCGGGGGCGCTCGTGATCGGTGTCGCGGCGGGCGTCGTCTGCTTCTGGTCGGCGACGTGGCTCAAGTCGAAGCTCGGCTACGACGATTCGCTCGATGCGTTCGGCGTGCATGGCGTCGGCGGCATTCTGGGCGCTTTGCTGACGGGCGTGTTCGCGGTGAAGGATATCGGCGGCGCGGACGGCAGCCTGCTGCTGCAAGCGAAGGGCGTCGCGATTACGCTGGTCTACAGCGGCATCGTCAGCTTCATCCTGCTGAAGCTCATCGATCTCGTCATCGGCTTGCGGGTGACCGAGGAGGAGGAGCGCGAAGGGCTCGACGTGATTCTGCACGGCGAGCACGTCGAATGATTGACCGGCGCGGGCAGATGTTCCGGGCCGGCGGCGGCCAACCGTATGTACTTTGGCCGCCGCATGCACCAGTATGAGCGCAGCGATTTCGACCCGCCTTCCGGCGGGTTTTTTTTCGGGTCCGCCGCCTGCTTCCCGCACCGTCCGGCGCGCTTGCAGATACGGTATTGGCCATATCCCTGCGCTCAATCAGGTCAATAGCGACAAACATTCGGTCATATCTTGTGTTTGCGGGAACAATCCCCAAATGCAGCAAGCAATTGCTCTACAATCTTTTTTCTCCCGTCCGCGAGTCACACATGGTTCCCCATCTCGTTACGGCGTTAAATGGCCCGCTGCTCGAACTCGAGCGCAAGATCCTCGACGCCACGCCTGCGATCGAACGCTGGTTCAGGCTCGAATGGCAGGAGCACACGCCGCCGTTTTATTGTTCGGTCGATTTGCGCAATGCGGGCTTCAAGCTCGCGCCTGTCGATGCGAACCTTTTTCCGGGCGGCTTCAATAACCTGCCGCCCGAAGTGCTGCCGCTCGCGGTGCAGGCGGCGATGGCGGCGATCGAGAAAATCTGTCCGGACGCGAAGGGGCTGCTCGTGATTCCCGAGCTGCCGACGCGCAATGCGTATTACCTCGAGAACGTCGCGCGCCTCGCGACGATCATGCGCCAGGCGGGCCTGAACGTGCGTTTCGGCTCGCTCGATCCAAGCATCGTCGACATCACGCCGATCACGCTCGCCGACGGCCAGCGGATCGTGCTCGAACCGCTCGAGCGCACGCCGCGCCGCCTTGGCCTGAAGAATTTCGATCCATGCTCGATCCTGCTGAACAACGATCTGTCGGCAGGCATTCCGAGCGTGCTGGAAAATTTGCACGAGCAGTATCTGCTGCCGCCGCTGCATGCCGGCTGGGCGGTGCGCCGCAAGTCGACGCATTTTTCGTGCTATGACGACGTCGCGAAGAAATTCGCGAAGATGGTCGGCGTCGATCCGTGGATGCTCAATCCGTATTTCTCGTCCGTCGAGGGCGTCGACTGGCACGCGCCCAACGGCGGCGATGCGCTTGCCGAGGCGATCGACGCGGTGCTCAAAAAGATCGCGCGCAAGTACCGCGAGTACGGAATCGGCGAGCGGCCGTATGTCGTCGTGAAGGCCGACGCGGGCACGGCGGGCCGCGGCGTGATGACCGTGCACGACGCGGCGGAGATCGGCCGGCTGTCGAAGCCCGAGCGCGTGAAAATGGCTGAGTCGAAGGCGGGCGCGCCGGTGCGCGACGTGATCGTGCAGGAGGGCGTGTATACGTTCGAGCGGATCGGCGACGAGGTGGCCGAGCCGGTCGTCTATATGATCGACCGTTATGTCGTGGGCGGGTTCTATCGCACACATGGCGCGCGCGATCGCGACCAGAATTTGAACGCGCCCGGCATGCATTACGTGCCGCTCGGCTTCGAACACACGGCGCTGCCGGATACGCACGCGAAGCCGGGCGTGGCGCCGCCGAACCGCTTCTATATGTATGGCGTCGTCGCGCGGCTTGCGCTTATCGCGTCGTCGGTCGAACTCGAGAAGACCGACCCGGAAGCCATCCAGGTGTGACGCCGCCTTTTCCGCATCAGGTACGCATGGACATTCTCTTTATCGCCGACCCGCTCGAGCGCTTCAAGATCTACAAGGATTCGACCTACGCGATGATCGCGGAGGCCGCGCGGCGCGGGCACGCGGTGTATGCGTGCGAGCCGAGCGCGCTCGCATGGACCGGCGCGGGCGTCGAGGCCGACGTGTATCGTGTGACGATCGTCGGCGATACGGCCGATCTGCATCGCGAGCGCTGGTACGAAGCGGGCGCGCGCGAGGCGCGTGCGCTGCCGTCGTTCGGCGCGATCTTGATGCGCAAGGATCCGCCGTTCGACATGGAGTACGTGACGTCGACGTGGTTGCTCGAGCTTGCCGAGCGCGCGGGCGCGCGCGTATTCAACCGGCCGCAGGCGATTCGCGATCATTCGGAGAAACTCGCGATCGGCGAGTTCGCGCAGTTCGTCGCGCCGTCGCTCGTCACGCGCGACGCCGCTCGGCTGCGCGCGTTCCATGCCGAGCATGGCGACGTGATCATCAAGCCGCTCGACGGCATGGGCGGCATGGGCGTGTTCCGTGTGAAGCCGGACGGAATGAATCTCGGCTCGATCATCGAGATGCTGACGCACGACGGCGCGCGCACCGTGATGGCGCAGAAATTCATCCCGGAAATCAGCGCGGGCGACAAGCGGATCCTGCTGATCGGCGGCGAGCCGGTGCCGTATTCGCTCGCGCGGATTCCGCAGGGCAACGAGGTGCGCGGCAATTTGGCGGCGGGCGGCGTCGGCGTCGCTCAGCCGCTCGGCGCGCGCGACCGCGAGATCGCGACCGCGCTCGCGCCGGTGCTCGCAGCGCGCGGGCTGCTGCTCGTAGGCCTGGACGTGATCGGCGATGCGTTGACCGAAGTGAATGTCACGAGTCCGACTTGCTTTCGGGAAATCATGGATCAGACGGGGTTCGACGTCGCGTCGATGTTTGTCGACGCGTTGGAGCAGGCGGTTCGCTAACGTCTGTTTTGGCCCCCTCGGCTCGGCGGCGCACGCGCAGGCCCATCGCCGCCGGCATGGTCGACCGGCCTGCTACAATGCCCGCTCGCCGGCACGTTATCGTGCGCGAGGCCCGGCGGTCGGGCCGCACTCGTTGTAAGGCTGATATGAAACGACCCCCACGCTTACTTCGTTCGCCGCGCCTGCAAAGGGCGGCCAGCTCTTCTCCGTCGACGGAATTCGTTTCGGGGCGACGGATGGCGGTTCGGCGGAGGTTGACATGGCAGGCATTCTGATCATCGCGCACGCGCCGCTCGCTGCCGCGTTGCGGGACTGTATCGTGCACATCTACGGCGGGCTGCCCGCGCGTATCGGTTGCATCGACGTGCAGCCGAGCAGCGATCCGGTCCAGGTCATGGCGTTCGCGCATGCGGAACTCGCGCGCCTGAAGGAAGACAATGGTGTGCTCGTGCTGACCGACATGTACGGCGCAACGCCCGCGAACATTGCAGGACAACTCGCGAAGGTCGAAGGCGTCAGAGTGTTGGCGGGCGTCAATCTGCCGATGCTGGTGCGCGCGGTGTGCTACCGCACGACGCCGCTCGATACGCTTGTCGACAAGGCGCTCGCCGGCTCGACGAAGGGAATCCACGAAATCGCGGCGGGCACGCCGCCGCCGCGTTCGGGCACGTTCGGCTGCGGCGAATGCGCGCCGATTCCACCCGAACCGAAAGCGCGCGCCGAAGAGCCGCATTGAGCGGCTCGCGGCAATCGCAATCGCCTCCGTGCGGCTGGCAGGCAGGCCGGCCGCAAGCTCGTTTTGACCTCATTGGAACACCATGCTTCAACAAGAAACGACCATCGTCAACAAATTGGGGCTCCATGCGCGCGCGTCGGCCAAGCTTACGCAGCTCGCAGGCAATTTTCAGTCGGAAGTCTGGATGACGCGCAACGGTCGCCGGATCAATGCGAAGAGCATCATGGGCGTGATGATGCTGGCTGCCGGGATCGGCAGTACGGTGACGATCGAGACGGACGGGCCGGACGAGAAAGAGGCGATGGACGCGCTGCTCAAACTGATCGCCGACAAATTCGGCGAAGGTCAGTAACCGGCCGGGCGGCCGCGGCGGGCAGCCGCCGCGTTATGCTGAAAAAATGCCGCGCGCCGCCGCGGCATTTTTTTCATCATGCGTTCGTTTCTGGCGTACTTGACCGGCTGCCATGTTGCGCCGCATGCAGCCGCGCGCGGGGTGCGGAATTTATAATCGTCAGCCGGGGTCATAAGCGCATCGCGACGGTGCGTCGCGGCTCACGTCTTTAGGAGGTGCGCGTGTCCTTCACGCTGCAGGGCATTCCCGTTTCAAGAGGTATCGCGATCGGACGCGCGTATCTGATCGCGCCGGCGGCGCTCGATGTCGCGCATTATCTGATCGAGGCCGACCAGATCGACGCCGAGGTGGCGCGCTTACGCGCGGCGCTGGGCGCCGTGCGCGGCGAACTCGATGCGCTGCGCGCCGACTTGACTCACGATACGCCGAGCGAAGTGGCTGCGTTCATCGACGTGCACGCGATGATTCTCGGCGACGCGATGCTCGTTCAGGAAACGATCGATCTGATCCGCACGCGCCGCTATAACGTCGAATGGGCGTTGACCGAGCAACTCGACGTGCTTGCGAGTCACTTCGACGACATCGAAGACGAATATCTGCGCGAGCGCAAGGCCGATATCGAACAGGTGGTCGAGCGGGTGCTGAAAGCGCTCGCGGGCGCGCCGTCGGCTGCGCAGGCGCTCGACAAGGCGGCGAAGAGCCGCGACGAGATGATCGTCGTCGCGCACGACATCGCGCCTGCCGACATGATGCAGTTCAAGACGCAGTCGTTTCAGGCATTCGTCACCGATCTCGGCGGGCGCACGTCGCATACGGCGATCGTCGCGCGCAGCCTCGGTATTCCGGCCGCGGTCGGTGTGCAGCATGCGAGCGCACTGATTCGTCAGGACGATCTCATCATCGTCGACGGCGACGCCGGGATCGTGATCGTCGATCCGGCGCCGATCGTGCTCGAGGAGTATTCGTACCGGCAATCGGAAAAGGCGCTCGAGCAGCGCAAGCTGCAGCGGCTGAAGTTCTCGCCGGCGCTTACGCTGTGCGGCGCGAAAATCGACCTGCTCGCGAACATTGAGCTGCCCGACGACGCGAAAGCGGCCGTCGATGCGGGCGCGGTCGGCGTCGGCCTGTTCCGCTCCGAGTTTCTGTTCATGAATCACAAGAACCAGATGCCGGAGGAGGAAGAGCAGTTCGCCGCGTACAAGCGCGCGGTCGAACTGATGCAGGGCAAGCCCGTGACGATCCGCACGATCGACGTCGGCGCGGACAAGCCGCTCGACGCGCACGACGAAGGTTACGAGACCGCGCCAAACCCGGCGCTCGGCCTGCGTGCGATCCGCTGGAGCTTGTCGGAGCCGCAGATGTTCCTCACGCAGTTGCGCGCGATGCTGCGCGCATCGGCGTTCGGGCAGGTGAAGATCCTGGTGCCGATGCTCGCGCACGCGCAAGAGATCGATCAGACGCTCGACCTCATCAACGAGGCGAAACGCCAGCTCGATGCGGCGGGGCTGGCCTACGATCCGAACGTGCGCGTCGGCGCGATGATCGAGATTCCGGCCGCGGCGATCGCGCTGCCGTTGTTCCTGAAGCGCTTCGATTTCCTGTCGATCGGCACGAACGATCTGATTCAGTACACGCTCGCGATCGATCGCGCGGACAACGCGGTCGCCCATTTGTACGATCCGTTGCATCCGGCGGTGCTGCATCTGATCGCCTTCACGCTGCGCGAGGCCAAGCGCGCGGGCGTGCCGGTATCGGTGTGCGGCGAGATGGCGGGCGATCCGGCGCTCACGCGGCTGCTGCTCGGCATGGGGCTCACCGAGTTCTCGATGCATCCGAGCCAGTTGCTCGTCGTCAAGCAGGAGATCCTGCGCGCGCATTTGAAGGCGCTCGAGAAGCCGACCGCGGACGTGCTCGCGGCATTCGAGCCGGAGGAAGTGCAGGCGGCGTTGCAGCGGCTCGCGAGCGCGGAGCCGAAGGCGGACGTCGCGGCTTGAGGGTGGGCTGGGCATGCATGGCGTAGGCGTCGTGTGCCTGACGCAGGCTCGCCGGGCTTCGGCGTGATCGTCGCGCGCACCGGCGAGTATCGTGATTCCCGCGATAGTGGCCGATGGTGGCGACTGCCGGGATTGCCGCGGGTGACTGCGGCTCGGTTGACTGTCTGCGTGGTGGGCTATCGGCATCGTCGCGCCGGCTTCGCGGCAGCGTGGTTATCGCGCGATGTGCCAAAGCGTGCACGGTGTGCCGCGTTGCTTGCGTTGCGTCGGCACGCTCGCGTGCACTGACCGATGACCGACGTGGCGACGCGCGACCCGCGTCAGTGCGTGCCGCCCGCGCCGCATACCGCGCAATCCGGCTGCCGCGCGATTCTCATCGTGTTCCATTCCATGCGCAGCGAATCGAGCATCATCAGCCGGCCGGTGAGCGTCGTGCCAATGTTGCCGATCACGCGCAGCGCCTCGGCCGCCTGCATCGCGCCGATGATGCCGACCGTCGGTGCGAACACGCCCATCGTCGCGCATGCCACTTCCTCGAACGGCTGATCCTCCGGGAACACGCACGCGTAGCACGGCGAGTCCGGATCGCGGAAATCGAACGTGCTGATCTGCCCGTCGAAACGCAGCGCAGCGCCGCTGACGAGCGGCACGCGGTGCGCGACGCAGGCGCGGTTGATCGCGTGGCGGGTCGCGAAGTTGTCGGTGCAGTCGAGCACGACGCTCGCGCGCGGGACGTGCGCCTTCAGCCACGCATCGTCGACGCGCTCGGCGAGCGCGTTCACCTTTACGTCGGGATTCAGGCGCGCGAGCGTGTCGCGCGCCGATTCGACCTTCGTGCGGCCGACCGACGCCGTCGCGTGCAGGATTTGCCGCTGCAGGTTCGTCAGATCGACCGTGTCGGCGTCGACGATCGTGATCGTGCCGACGCCGGCCGCGGCAAGATACATCGCCGCGGGCGAACCGAGGCCGCCCGCGCCGACGACAAGCGCGTGCGCCTCGAGAAAGCGCTGCTGCGCTTCGATACCGATTTCGTCGACGAGGATGTGGCGCGAGTAGCGCAGAAGTTGATCGTCATTCATGGTGGGCGGGCGCGAGGGCGGAGAACCGGTGTGGGCTTATTTTAGGCGCGCAAAGAAAACGGGCCATCGCGGCGGCTTGCCGCGATGGCCCGTGTGCGGGCCGGATGCTTACACGCTGCGGCTTACTGGGGCGCCGACGCGGGCTTGGGCGCCGTTTTCGGTGCCGCTTTGGCCGCCGACGCGCCCTTGGCCGCCGAAGCTGCCGTCTTGCCGGCCGCGTCTTTCGAGGCCGCGCTATCGGCGGCGAGCATCTTCGACTGCTGGAACGGCTTGCCTTCGAGCTTGTTGAGCGCCTGCTGCATCATGAAATCGTCGGCGCTGCCGAACTCCACCGGCTTGCGGTCGCGATCCTTCTGCCGCTCTTCAGGCGTCTTCTTGTCGTTCTGCTCCTCGAGGATGCGCAGTTGCTCCATCCGGCGCTGTTCGCGTTCCTCGAGTTCCTTCTTCTCGTTCGGGTCCTGCGTGTTGGCGAGATGGTTCGTGTAATCGACCTCGCGCGTGACGAGCGCGTCGTCCGGATCGCCGTCCGCGAATTGATCGACCGGGATGTCCGGCACGATGCCCTTGTTCTGGATCGAGCGGCCGCTCGGCGTGTAGTAGTACGCGGTCGTCAGGCGCAGCGCGCTGTCCGCGGTCATCGGCCGCACCGTCTGCACCGAGCCTTTGCCGAACGTCGCCTTGCCCATGATGGTCGCGCGGTGCGCGTCCTGCAGCGCGCCCGCGACGATCTCCGAGGCCGACGCCGAATACGCGTTGGTCAGCACGATCATCGGCACGGTCTTATAGATCGCCGGCAGATTTTTCAGCGGATCGGTATCGAATGTCGGCAGACGGTAGTTGTCGAAATTGTCGCGGTAGACCTGCTTCGAATCCGGGATCTGGCCGTTGGTCGACACGACGACGGAATCCGGCGGCAGGAACGCGCCCGCGACGCCGACCGCGCTTTGCAGCAGGCCGCCGCCGTTGTTGCGCAGATCGAGAATCAGGCCCTTCAGATTCGGCTGCTGGCGCGCGATGTCCTCGAGCTTCGCGGCGAGATCGGGCGTGGTGCGCTCCTGGAAGCTCGTGATGCGCACATACGCGTAGCCCTGATCGAGCAGCTTCGCCTTCACGCTCTGCACCTTGATGATCGCGCGCGTGACCGTGACGGGGAACGTGCGATCGTCGCTTTTGCGGAAGATCGTCAGCGTGACCTTCGTGCCCGGTTCGCCCCGCATCTGCTTGACGGCCTTGTCGAGCGTCATGCCGCGCACCGGGCGATCGTTGATTCGCGTGATCAAGTCGCCGGGGCGGATGCCGGCGCGGAACGCGGGGGTATCCTCGATCGGCGAGATCACCTTGACGAGCCCGTCTTCCTGCGAGATTTCGATGCCGAGGCCGGCGAAGCGGCCCTTCGTCTGTTCCTGCAATTCCTGGTAATCGGTCTTGTCGAGAAACGACGAATGCGGATCGAGGCTCGATACCATGCCCTTGATCGCGGCGGTCAGCAGTTTCTTGTCGTCGACGGGCTCGACGTATTCACGCTTGATTTGCCCGAACACTTCGGCGAAGAGGCGCAACTGATCGAGCGGCAGCGGCGCGGCGACCGACGTTGCGGCCTGCTCGGCCGATGCGGAAATCTGCAGCGTCGCGAAGACGCCGGTTGCGAGGCCCGCGGCAATCAGGCCGATGTTCTTCAATTTCATACGCATAGAGTTGGGTACGATCGGAAAGCGCTTGGCTGTCGCGGGAGCAACGGGACGAGCGAACGACGGTCAAGTATAACTGTTCGCCCGGATGCCTTGTGGATCGGGGCGAAACGGGATGCGGCGGTGAATTCGACCGCGCCGCGGCGCACAGGTTCGCCGCGGCGCGGCACGGGCGGACAGTATTTTGCGTGGCCGAGGCGGCGTGCGTGCGCTGCGCCACCGTTGGCCGTGTGCGCGGCGCCGGCTTGCGTGGGCTCGCGCCGGTTTGCCCGCGCAGCTTACGCTTATTACGCCTGCGCCTTGCCCTGCTGGGCGACGGCCGCCTGCGCTTTCGCGATTGCGTCCTGGTCGCCGAGATAGTAGTGCTTGACGGGCTTCAGGTTGTCGTCGAGTTCGTAGACGAGCGGCACGCCGTTCGGGATGTTCAGGCCAACGATATCGGCATCGGAGATACCGTCGAGATACTTGATCAGCGCGCGCAGCGAATTGCCGTGCGCGGCGATCAGCACCTGCTTGCCGGCCTTGATCGCCGGGGCGATCGATTCGTTCCAGAGCGGCAGCACGCGCGCGACCGTATCCTTCAGACATTCGGTGAGCGGCAATTGCTCGCGCGGCACCTTCGCGTAACGCGGATCGCCGTATGGCGCGCGCTCGTCCGACGCGTCGAGCGCGGGCGGCGGCGTATCGTAGCTGCGGCGCCAGACCAGCACCTGCTCGTCGCCGTACTTCGCGGCGGTTTCCGCCTTGTTGAGCCCCGACAGCGCGCCGTAATGGCGCTCGTTGAGCCGCCACGAATGGACGACGGGCAGGTACATCAGATCCATCTGGTCCTGCACGTGCCAAAGCGTGCGGATCGCGCGCTTGAGCACCGACGTGTAGGCAATGTCGAACGTGTAGCCGGCCTCCTTGAGGAGCAGGCCGGCCTGTTGCGCTTCGCGGTTGCCTTGTTCGGTCAGGTCGACGTCAACCCAGCCGGTGAAGCGGTTTTCCTTGTTCCACGTCGATTCGCCGTGGCGGATGAGAACGAGCTTGTACATGGATGCTTGCGGTCGGTAGTGAGGAAGCGGTAAGCGGATGCGGCCCCTCGCGGGACGGTATCGTAGACAGGAGGTTATTTTATAATGGCGGGATTGTCCTGATTCGATTTCTCAGTTTTCTCTTTTCCGACGGATTTTCCGTGACGTTCTTCACCGATTACACGAATCTCGCGCTCATCGCGATCCTGGTGGTTTCCGGCGGCCTGCTTGCATGGCCCGCGTTCAAGCGCGGCGGCGGCGGGCTGTCCGCCGCCGAGGCCACTCAATTGATCAACCGCCGTAACGCGATCGTCGTCGATCTGCGCGCGGCGGCCGCGTTCGATGCGGGGCACCTGCCGTCCGCGCGCTCGATCGCGTTCGACGAACTCCAGACGAAAGTCGGCCAATTGTCGAAAAACAAGGGTACGCCGGTGCTGCTCGTGTGCGAGAACGGTCAGCAATCGCACAAAGCGCGCAAGCTCGTCGAGCAAGCCGGTTACCAGGACGTTCATGTGCTGCAGGGCGGCCTCGCCGCATGGCAGCAGGCCGGCATGCCGGTCGTCAAATAAGGAGTGGCGAAGTGAACAAAGTGGTCATGTACAGCACCCAGGTGTGCCCGTATTGCATCCAGGCCGAGCGGCTGCTCAAGCTGCGTGGCGTCGAGCACATCGAGAAGGTGCTGGTCGACAAGGAGCCGGCGCGCCGTGCGGAAATGATGGAACGCACCGGCCGCCGCACGGTGCCGCAAATCTATATCGGCGACACGCACGTCGGCGGCTACGACGATTTGTCGAAGCTCGATCGCGAAGGCGGCTTGACACCGCTTCTCGAAACCGCTGCCGCTTGATCCTCGCAGCGCGGTGCGCCGCCGCACGACGGGCGGCGCACGACCTTAGCATGACCATACCGGGCGGCCGGAGGGTTCCGGCCGCCACGATTATTTTTTAGGGAACCACCATGTCCGACGTCGAAAATCAACCGTTCTTCAACATCCAGCGCATCTACCTGAAAGACTTGTCGCTCGAGCAGCCGAATTCGCCGGCGATTTTCCTCGAGCAGGACATGCCGTCGGTTGAAGTCGAAGTCGACGTGAAGGCCGAGCGCCTTGCCGAAAGCGTCTACGAGATTGCCGTGTCGGGCACCGTCACCGCGAAGGTCCGTGATAAGGTCGCGTTTCTGATCGAGGCGAAGCAGGCCGGTATCTTCGATATCCGTAACATCCCGGACGACCAGATCGATCCGCTGTGCGGGATCGCATGCCCGACCATCCTGTTCCCGTACCTGCGCTCGAACATTGCCGATGCGATCACGCGCGCGGGCTTTCCGCCGATCCATCTTGCCGAGATCAATTTCCAGGCGCTGTACGAGCAGCGTCTCGCCCAACTCGCGCAACAACAAGGCGGCGCGCCGAACGGCTCGACGCTCAACTGAGCGCGGGCAAGCGTCATGAACGACCGGCTCGCGCGCAACCGGTGCGCAGCATGAAGGTTGCGGTTCTGGGCGCGGGCGCGTGGGGCACGGCACTCGCCGCGCATCTCGCCGCGCGGCACGACACGCTGCTTTGGGCTCGCGATGCCGCGCTTGCGGCGGAGCTTGCCGCGCGGCGCGAGAACGTCCGTTATCTGGGCGGCGTCGCGTTGCCGCCGGCGTTGCGTTACGGCGCCGATCTCGCCGAGGCGTTCGCGCATGCGCAGGCGGATGACGCGCTGTGCGTGATCGCCGCGCCCGTGGCCGGGCTGCGCGCGTTGCTTCGCGAGATGCACGGCACCGGCCGTGCGCCCGCGCATTTCGTCTGGGTTTGCAAAGGTTTCGACGCCGACACGCGACTGCTGCCGCATCAGATGGTGGCCGGCGAATTGCCCGCGCACGCGAGCCACGGCGTGTTGTCGGGGCCGAGCTTCGCACGCGAGGTCGCTCAAGGGCTGCCTGTCGCGTTGACTGTCGCGAGCGCGTCTGCCGCGTGCCGCGAGCGCACGCTCGCCGCGTTTCATCATGGCGCGATGCGCATTTATACCGGCGACGACGTCGTTGGCGTGGAGGTCGGCGGCGCGGTGAAGAACGTGCTCGCCATCGCCACGGGCATTGCCGATGGGCTCGGTCTCGGTCTCAATGCGCGCGCGGCGCTCGTCACGCGCGGGCTCGCCGAGATGTCGCGGCTCGGCGTCGCGCTCGGCGGCCGGGCCGAGACGTTCACGGGGCTGACCGGCCTGGGCGATTTGATCTTGACCGCCACGGGTGATTTGTCGCGCAATCGGACGGTGGGCATGCAGCTTGCGGCAGATCGCTCACTCGACGACATCCTCGCGGCGCTCGGGCACGTTGCCGAAGGCGTGCGATGTGCGCGGGCGGTATTGTCGATCGCGCAAGAGCGCGGCGTCGAGATGCCGATCACCGCGGCAGTGTGCGCTGTGCTGTTCGACGGTGTCACGCCGTGCGATGCGGTGAGCGGATTGCTGCGCCGGGACGCGAAAGCGGAGTGAGGGCGGCGCGAATCAAACGCGGCCCGGGTTGGGCCGCGGTCTGTAATCGATGAATTGACCGGCGGCGACGCGGGCGCGCAGGCTTGTTTATCTGGCGTTCACGCGCTGTGGACGGAGAACGTGATGCCGATCATCGGTTCAACGTTTGTCGACGCAAGCATCGTCGATATCACGACACTTCCGCTCGATGCGATCGTCAACGCGGCAAACGAGTCGCTACTGGGCGGCGGCGGCGTGGACGGCGCGATTCATCGCGCGGCAGGGCCGGCGCTCGTGGCGGAATGTGCGACGTTGGGCGGTTGCGCGACGGGCGATGCGAAGCTCACGCGCGCGTACCAATTGCCCGCGAAATATGTCGTCCATACGGTCGGCCCGGTATGGCGGGGCGGCGGGCATCGAGAGGCCGAGTTGCTCGCGTCGTGCTACCGGCGCTCGCTCGAAGTCGCGGCCGACGCGAGATGCGTGTCGATCGCGTTTCCTGCGATCAGTTGCGGCGTCTATCGCTTTCCGCCGGATGCCGCGACGGCGATCGCCGTGCGCACGGTGAGCAACGCGCTGTCGTCTGGCGCGCGTTTTCAGCGCATCGTATTTGCGTGCTTTTCCGACGACATGCTGGCGCATTATGCAGCCGAGCTCGCGCGGCTCAAGTGAGATCGAGGGGCGCCGCTGCCCGCCGTCGTGCGCGGTCAGCGGCGCGGGTTCGTCTATACCGGCTTGCGCGCCACGACGGTCGGAAACATCCGGCCGCGATCGTCGGCGAATCGGATCTCGGCAAAGCCGGCTCGTTCGAGTTGCGTCCGGGTCTGCGCATGCGTGCGGAAAACATTCCATTTCACGCCGAGCACGTGCACGAACAACGTTTGTTGCAGTGCGAGCGCATCCGGCGTGGTCACGCTCAGATCCCAGGGCGATTCATCCGATAGCGCCGGCGGCGGCGTCAGAAAGCTCGTGATCAAATGACCGCCGGGCTTCAGTGCGTCGAAGAACCGGCGATACAGCGCGATCACGCGGTCTTCGTCGGGTTCGTAGATATTGAGGCCGTTGCTCGTCAGCGCATCCACCTGCGCATGCAGACCCAGCGACCACGCGTCGCCACGGCGTAGCGACAGCCGATCGGTCAAGCCGCGCTCGGTTGCCAGCGCCCAAGCACCATCCAATGCGCGCGGGTCGAGATCGATGCCGAGCAGCTTTATATCGTCATAGCCGCTGTGGTCGAGCAGCAGCAGATCGCCCATCCATCCGCATGGCACGGACGCGAGCGTGATGCCAGGCTTGAGTAGCGCTTGCAGTTCCCGGCGAAAGACGCCGAAGCGTTCGCGCGTGGCAAGCCCGGCGGGCAGACGCTCGAATAATCGATATTCGAGATCGGTTGTCGCGCCCGGTTTCAACGTGCCAGGTTCGTAGGTCACGAGACGATGTGTCCACTCACCGTCGAGCCCGCGATTGACGAGCAGGAAGCGTCCGAATTCGAATGTGGCGAGCTGCTCGACCAGCGCGAGCTGCTGGCCGAGCATCGCGGCCGGAAGATCGTCCTGTGCGCGCAAGCGGGCCTGGATCGTGGCGATGGCGGATTCGACGGTGTGATCGGAACCGGTGCGATGGGAAATCAATTGATTGGCGCTGTTCATTGCGATGATGACCTCATCTCGTTGAGTGCCGTAACGATCATAGAAAGCGAGTCGATCAACCGAAAGCCGACGTTGCGACGGCCTAACCTGCTTTGGCGCGGAACTCAGGCGACGCTGCCGAAACCGATTGATTGACCACCATCCGGCGGCAATTGGCGGTCGATGCTGCGTTTCATCACGCACCGCCTTCGAATCCCGCCTGCCGCCACGCCTCGAATACGACCACCGCAACGGTATTCGACAGATTGAGGCTGCGGTTGCCCGGCCGCATCGGCAGCCGCACGCGCTGGGGTGCGGCAAATCGTTCGACCAGCTCGGCGCGCAGCCCGCGCGTTTCCGAGCCGAACACGAACCAGTCGCCCGGCGCGAACGCCCGATCGTGAAAGCGTCCCGAGCCGCGCGTCGTGAACGCGAACATCCGTGCGGGGTCCGGTGCTTCGGCGGCGACGAATGCGTCCCAGTTCGGATGAACTTGCATTTGCGCGTACTCGTGATAGTCGAGCCCTGCGCGCCGCATTTTCGCATCGTCGAGCGGAAAGCCGAGCGGCTCGATCAGATGCAAGCGTGCGCCCGTATTCGCGCACAGGCGGATGACGTTGCCGGTGTTCGGCGGAATTTCGGGTTCGACTAGGACGACGTTGAACATGATTCGATCGATGTTTGCTGGTGAGCGCCTGTTGCGGCTCCGTGTTTTCCGACGGCGCGAGGTGGCGCCGTCAATCCTTCGCGGTGCGCAGCGCGACGAAATTCGTCACGCGGCGCGCGCCCGCGTCCTTCAATGCGCGCGCGATCGCGTCGAGCGTCGCGCCTGACGTCATCACGTCGTCGACGATGCCGATGTGCAATCCCGTCACCGGCCGCGCGATTGCGAACGCAGCCGCGACGTTCATGCGCCGCGCGTCATAGGCGAGCCGCGATTGCGGCGCGGTGTCTGTGACGCGCGCGACCAGCGTCGGGTCGGCCCGCACGCACAATGCCTGCGCGAGCGGTCGCGCGATTTCCCATGCCTGGTTATAGCCACGCTCGACGAGACGCCGCGCCCCAAGCGGCACAGGGGCGATCGCGTCGAGCGGCGGCGCGTCGTCGAGCGCGTCCGACGCAAGCCGTGCGAGCCGCGCGCCGAATTCGCGGCCGAGCGCGAGATGCGCGCGGAACTTCAGTTCTAGCGCAAGGCCGTCGAGCGGCGCGCGGTAATCAGCGAGCGCGAGCGTTGCGTCGAATCCCGGCGGGGCGTTCGCGCACGCGCTGCAGTAATAGCGCGCGGCGCGCGGCGGCCGCGCTTTTTCCGGCGCGTTCGTGGGTGGCCGCGCGAGCGCCGCTTGCAGCGGTTGCGCGCGTGCCGAGGTGCCCGTGCCGTGCGGCGAACTTGCTGCCGGCAACGCGTGCGCAGCGCGCCACGTCTGCATGTCATGACGCATGCGCTTGCCGGCGAGCGGGAGCGCACAGCGCGGGCAGCGCAGCCGTGCTTCGTTCCAATAGGCGTCGTCGCACCACGCGCAAATCGTCTGGTGTGACAAATTGCCGCACAGCGCGCAGCGGTTCGGCAGCGCGGCGGCAACAAGGCGCGCGAATAGACCGGCCGCACAGATCCTCGCCACGCGGATGCTGCGTCGCAAAATCGCACGGTCGGCCATCGTCGGCTCCTGTCCAAGGCCGCTTCGCTGAACGCCGCGAAGCGAGCGAGTATACTTCGGGCTCTTCGCCAGTGTGCTCCAAATGTCCCCAGCTCCCGCACAAACCGGCCGTCCGGCCGATGACCCGCGGCGTTTGCGGCAGATCTTCGATCGCCGCGCCGCCGGATTCGGCGCCGTGTCGTTTCTGCCGCGCGAGATCGCGCAGCGCATGCGCGAGCGTCTCGATTACATCAAGATCAGTCCCGCGAGCGTGCTCGACGCGGGCTGCGGCACGGGCGACGACCTGCCCCTGCTGCGCGCGCGCTTTCCCGAGGCGCCGGTGTTCGGTGTCGACGTGTCCCACGGGATGCTCGCGCGCGCGGCCGAGCGCGATGCCGCCGATACCAACTGGCGCCGCTTCCTCCCCGCGACGCTTGCCAAGGCGCTCGGCCAGCGCGGCCCGCGCGTCGCGCAGGCCGATTTCTCCATGCTGCCGTTTGCCGGCGGCGCGTTCGATCTTCTCTGGTCCAATTGCGCTTTGCATTGGCATGCGCGTCCTGATCTCGTGCTGCCCGAATGGCACCGTGTGTTGCGTGTCGATGGGCTGCTGATGTTCAGCACGCTTGGGCCCGATACGCTGCGCGAGCTGCGCGCGGCGTGGGCGGACGCGGCTCGCGCAGTCGACGCGGCCGCACCGGCGCGCATCGTGGATTTCGTCGATATGCACGATTTGGGCGACATGCTCGTCGAAAGCGGTTTCGAGATTCCGGTGATGGATCAGGAGGTGCTGACCGTCACCTACAAGTCTCCCGCTTCGCTGCTCGCGGATGTGCGCCGCTGGGGCGCGTATCCGTTCGAACGCGACGAGGCGTCGGCGCGGGCGTCGCGGCGGCTGCTTGCGGCGCTGCACGATGCGCTCGATGCGCGTCGGCGCGACGATGGCACGATCCCGCTCACCTTCGAGGTGATCTACGGTCACGCGTGGAAGGCGGCGCCGCGCACGACGGCCGAAGGCTACGGCATCGTGCGTGTGCAGGACATCGGAAAAGGGCGTTCGAAGCGCCCGTGAAAGTGCGTTTGAGGGGGCGCGCAGCGGGTCGTGCGCAGCCGGGAAACATTGGGCAATGCACAGCCCGCACGGATGGAAAGCGTCCTCCGAAATGGCCGGAAAGCTTGTCGCGCTTGGCTCGCCGGGCATCGCCGCTTGCTTGTGGATGACTTTGAACCCGCCTATAATGCGACAGTTTGTCGTCCTGGGGGTGTCCCACAATACCGGTCGGACGGCGCTTTGACGAGCAGTTGGAGCCAAGCATCAGACGTCGTTCGCGAGAGGCAGCGATGGAAGCAGCGGAAGGTTTGCCGGATGCCGAGCCGGTCCTGAAGGACTGGTTGATGAAACGCAACTGCTCGGTGTCGCCGCGTCAGTTCGTGACGTTCTATGTCTCGCTCGCCGCATGCTCGCTGATGATTGCGGTCCTGTTGTTTTGGCGCGGAGCATGGCTCGTGCTGCCGTTTACCGGGATCGAGCTGTTGGCGGTAGGCGTCGCGTTTATCGTTTATGCGCGCCATGCAGTCGATTACGAGCGCATCCGGCTGTTTCGTCACCGGCTCATCATCGAGAGGATGAGCGCGGAGCGGCTGACGCAGATCGAATTGAACCCGGACTGGGTGAGGGTCGAGCCGGGCGAGTCGCCGTGCGATCCGATCAGGTTGGTATCGCGTGGCGAAGCGTTCGTGATCGGGCAGCATCTTGCGCAATACCGGCGCGCTCAGTTTGCGCGCGAGCTACGTGCATCGTTGATGCGCGGTGGCTGAAACGGGTGGCCGGTGTAGCGGGCGGCCTGCGGCGGGGCAGGGTTTGAATGGAAATTTTGGGTAAGGAAGCTATGAAAACAATCAAGCGAGCCCTCACGGGCGTGCTGGCATGCAGCGGGCTGCTCTTCGCCGGTGCCGCTGCGGCGGTCGGCGACAGCCCGGGCGGCCCCCGCGTCAACGAGATCAATCTCCAGCCGCCCGTGACGAAGATTGCCGAGGAGCTTTACGACCTTCACACGATGATGCTGATCCTCTGTACGGTGATCTTCGTCGGCGTGTTCGGCGTGATGTTCTATTCGATCTTCGCGCACCGCAAATCGAAAGGCCACAAGGCCGCCAATTTCCACGAAAGCACCACGGTCGAAATCATCTGGACGATCGTGCCGTTCATCATCGTCGTGCTGATGGCGCTGCCCGCGACGAAGGCCGTCGTCGCAATGAAGGACACGACGAACGCCGATCTGACGATCAAGGTCACCGGTTACCAATGGAAGTGGGCGTATGACTACGTGAAGGGTCCGGGCGAAGGCATCGGCTTTTTGTCGACGCTGACGACGCCGCGCAGCGAGGTCAACGGCCAGAAGCCGATTTCCGATACCTATCTGCAGGAAGTCGACAATCCGCTCGTCGTGCCGGTTAACAAGAAGATTCGCATCATCACGACCGCGAACGATGTCGTCCATTCCTGGTATGTGCCCGCGTTCGGCGTGAAGCAGGATGCGATTCCCGGCTTCGTGCGCGACACGTGGTTCAAGGCCGACAAGGTCGGCACCTACCGCGGTTTCTGTACCGAGCTGTGCGGCAAGGAGCATGCGTACATGCCCGTCGTCGTCGAGGTGCTGTCGGACGACGATTACGCGAAGTGGGTGAGCGCGCAGAAGGCCAAGCTCGCCGCGGGCGCGGTCGATCCGAACAAGGTCTATACGCGCGCCGAGCTGATCGCGCACGGCGAGGAAGTCTACAAGGCGAACTGCGCGGTGTGCCATCAGCCGAACGGCAAGGGTCTCGGCGCATTCCCGGCAATCGATGGCGGCCAGATCGCGAACGGTCCGATCGCCGCGCACGTCGAGCGCGTGCTGAAGGGCAAGGGCGCGATGCCGTCGTGGGCGTCGCTGTCGGATCTCGACATCGCGTCGGTGATCACGTTCGAGCGCAATTCGTGGGGCAACCATAAGGGCGACTCGCTGCAGCCGAAGCAGGTGGCCGATGCGCGTAACGGCAAGTTGCCGGAGGACAGCGCGCCGGCCGCGGGCGAGGCCGCCGCGGCACCCGCCGCCGAAGCCGCATCGGGCGCGTCCGCACCGGCGCAGCAGGCTCAAGCCCAGGCGCTGCCGGCTGCGATCTACTTCGAGATCGGCAAGAGCGAGCTGCCCGCGGACGCGAAGGGCGCGATCGCCGCAGCCGTCGATTACGCGAACGCACATCCGGACGCGAAGCTCGTGCTGTCGGGCTATACCGACAAGACGGGCTCGGTCGCGACGAACGAGGAGCTGGCGAAGCATCGTGCGCAGGCGGTGCGCGATGCGCTGAAAGCCGCGGGCGTCGCCGAAGCGCGCATCATCATGAAAAAGCCGGAAACGATCACGGGCGGGGCGGACGCGAAGGAAGCCCGGCGGGTCGAGATCGGCCCGGCGGCTTGACGTGTCGCTGTGTTTGTCGACGTATTCGCATTAGGAGATTCTCATGTCTAGCATCGGGCACGACGTAACCGCGGGCCACGCGCACGACGACCACGCGCACGAAACGCCGCACGGCTGGCGGCGGTGGCTGTATGCCACCAACCATAAGGACATCGGTACGCTGTACCTGTTGTTCTCGTTCATCATGTTCCTGTCGGGCGGCGTGATGGCGCTCGGCATCCGCGCCGAGTTGTTCGAGCCGGGGTTGCAGATCATGCGTCCGGAGTTCTTCAACGAACTCACGACGATGCACGGCCTGATCATGGT
Source organism: Burkholderia singularis (assembly GCF_001718875.1). NCBI lineage: Bacteria > Pseudomonadati > Pseudomonadota > Betaproteobacteria > Burkholderiales > Burkholderiaceae > Burkholderia > Burkholderia singularis. The sequence goes on along the minus strand of NZ_CP013448.1, from coordinate 3,587,762 downwards.
GTTCGGCGCGATCATGCCGGCGTTCGTCGGCTTCGCGAACTGGATGATTCCGCTGCAAATCGGTGCATCCGACATGGCGTTCGCGCGGATGAACAACTTCAGCTTCTGGCTGCTGCCGGTCGCGGCGGTGCTGCTCGTCGGCTCGTTCTTCGCGCCGGGCGGCGCGACGGCCGCCGGCTGGACGCTGTACGCGCCGCTGTCGACGCAGATGGGCCCGGGCATGGACTTCGCGATCTTCGCGGTGCACATCATGGGCGCGTCGTCGATCATGGGCTCGATCAACATCATCGTGACGATCCTGAACATGCGCGCGCCGGGCATGACGCTGATGAAGATGCCGATGTTCGCGTGGACCTGGCTCATCACCGCGTACCTGCTGATCGCCGTGATGCCGGTTCTGGCCGGCGCGATCACGATGGTGCTGTTCGACCGCCATTTCGGCACGTCGTTCTTCAACGCGGCGGGCGGCGGCGATCCGGTGATGTACCAGCACATCTTCTGGTTCTTCGGCCACCCCGAGGTGTACATCATGATTCTGCCGGCGTTCGGGATCGTGTCGCAGGTGATCCCGGCGTTCGCGCGCAAGCCGCTGTTCGGCTATAGCTCGATGGTGTACGCGACGGCGTCGATCGCGATCCTGTCGTTCATGGTCTGGGCGCACCACATGTTCGCGACCGGCATGCCGGTCACGGGCCAGCTCTTCTTCATGTACGCGACGATGCTGATCGCGGTGCCGACGGGCGTGAAGGTGTTCAATTGGCTCGCGACGATGTGGCGCGGTTCGATGACGTTCGAAACCCCGATGCTGTTCGCGATCGGCTTCCTGTTCGTGTTCACGTTCGGCGGCCTGACGGGCCTGATGCTCGCGATGGCACCGCTCGATATCCAGTATCACGGCACGTATTTTGTCGTCGCGCACTTCCATTACGTGCTCGTCGCGGGTTCGCTGTTCGCGCTGTTCGCCGGCTGGTATTACTGGTCGCCGAAGTGGACCGGCTGGATGTACAACGAAACGCGCGGCAAGATCCATTTCTGGGCGTCGATGATTTTCTTCAACGTCACGTTCTTCCCGATGCACTTCCTGGGCCTCGCCGGCATGCCGCGCCGTTATGCGGACTATGCGGCGCAGTTCACCGACTTCAACCAGGTCGCGACGATCGGCGCGTTCGGCTTCGGCCTCGCGCAGGTGTACTTCCTGTTCGCGGTCGTGCTGCCCGCCTACCGCGGCGGCGGCGAACTGGAGAAAGCAAGTGACAAGCCGTGGGATGGCGCGACGGGCCTCGAATGGACGATCCCGAGCCCGGCTCCGTTCCACACGTTCGAGCAGCCGCCGACGGTCGAGTAACGATTGGCCGGTAATCGCCGCTCGCGTCGCATGACGCGGGCGGCGGTTCCGATCGAAGCAATACGAACCTACGCATGACCCGGAATCCACAACAAAGACGCACGCCCGAGCAGATCAGCGCGGGCAACAAGCGGATGGGGCTGATCCTCGTGATCGTCGCCGCCGTCTTTTTTGTGGGTGCCGTCGTGAGGCAGTGGATTGCGTCCACGTCCTGACGCAGTACTTGAGGAAGTCGTGATGTCGAAGTCCGGCGCGCATGTCGATCGCGCGTTCAACCGGTCGATGCTGTTGAAGCTCGTCGTCGTGGCGGGGCTGATGTTCGGCTTCGGCTTCGCTCTGGTGCCGATGTACCGCGCGATCTGCCAGATCACCGGCCTGAACAACCTGCTGCAGCGCGACGTCAGCGCGAGCGAGGCGAAGAATACGCAGGTCGATTACAGCCGCAAGGTGTCGATCGAACTCGATGCGAACGCGCGTGGGCCGCTGGGCTTCAAGCCGAAGCTCGGCAGCATCGATGTGCATCCGGGCGAATTGACGACGGTTGTCTACGAAGTCACGAACGGCCAGGGCAGGACGGTGGTCGCGCAGGCGATTCCGAGTTACGCGCCGAAGCAGGCCACCGAGTTTTTCAAGAAAATCGAGTGTTTCTGCTTTACGCAACAGACGCTCGCGGCGCACGAGACACGTGACATGCCGGTCGTGTTCGTGATCGACCCGAAGTTGCCGAAGGACGTGAAAACGATCACGCTGTCGTACACGTTCTTCGAATTGAATGCGCCCGCGCCTGCTCGCGGTGCGGCGCAAGAGCCGGGCCGCGCTGCGGCGAAGCCCGCCGCGTAAGACCGAGGGAGGCGACGATGATGAGCGAAATGGGTAGAAAAGGCACATTCGCACAGTCGATGAAGGCGGTGCTCTGGTCGTTTTTCGGCGTGAGGCGGCGGCGCGATCTCGAGGCCGACGCGACGCAGTTGAACCCGCTGCACGTGTTGAGCGCCGCGCTGATCGGCGCGGCGATCTTCATCGCCGTGTTGATCCTCGTCGTACACGCGGTGGTGGGGTAGTCAATACGGATTGAGACGGCGCGCCGATTGCGCGTGCCGGGATGCAACAAGCGAGGCGGCGCCGCGTGCGTCGCCGAGAAATAAGCCGGAGCGTTCCGGAACAAATTGGACTGAAGTGGAGAATCAAGCATGACCGGTCAAAACGAGAGCCCGTACTATTTTGTGCCGCATCCGTCGCAGCACCCGATCAGCGCGGCCATCGGCCTGCTGGTCATGCTCGGATCGTTCGCGCTGTGGATCAACGGCGAGCCGTGGGCGCCCTTTACCGCGCTCGTCGGCCTGCTTTGGCTGCTGTTCACGCTGTATCACTGGTTTGGCGATGCGATCGGCGAATCGGAAGGCGGGATGTACGGCAAGAATGTCGACAAGTCGTTCCGCTGGAGCATGAGCTGGTTCATCTTCTCCGAAGTGATGTTCTTCGGTGCATTCTTCGGCGCGCTTTTCTACGCGCGTGAAATCGCCCTGCACCAACTCGGCAGCCTCGACTACAAGCTGATCTGGCCGGATTTCTCCGCCGTTTGGCCGAACGAAGGGCCGGCCGCACTCGCGGGCCATTTCAAGACGATGGGCCCGTGGCCGATTCCGACGCTGAACACCGCGTTGCTGCTGTCGTCGGGCGCGACGCTGACGGTGTCGCACCACGCGCTGCGTGAAGATCACCGGAACAAGGCGATCGCATGGCTTGCCGCGACGCTCGTGCTTGGGGTCTGCTTCTTGTTCCTGCAAGGTTTCGAATATTTCCACGCATACAACGAGTTGAACCTGACGCTCGGCTCCGGCGTGTACGGCTCGACGTTCTTCCTGCTGACGGGCTTCCACGGTTTCCACGTGTTCCTTGGCGGCACGATGCTCGCGGTCGTGCTGGTGCGGATGATCCGCGGTCACTTCAAGCCGGATCACCACTTCGCATTCGAAGGCGCAGCGTGGTATTGGCACTTCGTCGACGTCGTCTGGCTGGGTCTTTACGTCGTCGTCTACTGGCTGTAACGGAAACGGCCCGCGCGATGCCCGCGCGGGCTGCTGGCTTGATTTGCCGATGCGCTGTGTACGCGCCGCCGGCAACTGGGCCGACGCGCCGCACCGACTTTGTCGGGCGGCGTTTTTGCTTGATGGTGGCGTGTGTGCGGCGATATGCCGCACCCGGCCGTATCAGCGGCCGATCGGAATGCCGGTCGAATGGATCCAGCCCATCCAGTTTGCGATCAGGATGAACAGGAACAACGAGATCGACAATCCGACGCGCATCGCGAGCGACCAAACCATCCGCTTCGTATGGCCCCGGTCGTGCATCATGAAATACAGCGCGGATGCCATGCTGGCAATGATGAGAACGAAGGCGATCGGAACGAGAATGTGCATGAAGCTGGCCGGAAAGCGGCAGTTCGTAACGGAGATCTCGATTATCTCATTTCAGCCGCGCGGCGGCTGCCTCCGGAGGCTGGCGCGATGAAGGTCCGCTGGTTGCCCGCGCTGCTGATTCTTGCCGTGATCGCGGTGACGGTGCGGCTCGGCTTTTGGCAGCGCGACCGCGCGCATCAGAAGGAGGCGCTCGATGCGCAGATCGCGCGCTATGAGCACGCGAGCCCGGTCGATGTGCCGCGCGAACGCGTTGAACTCAACGAGATCGAGTTCCATCGCGTGCGCGCGACCGGGCGCTTCATGCGTGAAGCCGCTGTTTTTCTCGACAATCGGCCCTACCGTGATCAGCCCGGCTTTTACGTCGTGATGCCGATGAAGCTGGCCAACGGCGGTTATGTGCTTGTGAACCGCGGCTGGTTGCCGCGCAACATCGCCGACCGTACCGCGATCCAGCCGTTCGTGACGCCCGCGGGCGAGGTGACGCTCAGCGGCATCGCGCGTCGCGACGCGACTCGCGTATTCGAACTCGGCAGCGGCGGGTCGGCCGCGGGGCAAAGGATTCGGCAGAATCTCGACGTTGCCGCCTACGCGCGCGAAACCGGCTTGCCGCTGCAGCCGTTCGTGATTCAGCAGACGAGCGACGACGGCGACCACCTGGTGCGCGACTGGCCTGCGCCGACGATGGGCGTCGAGCGCAACTACGGCTATATGTTGCAGTGGTGGGCGATGGCGGCGGCGGCGGCCGGGTTGGGCCTTTATGCCGCGTGGCGAGCGGCGAGGCGTCCGGGAAAAAAGCAGGCCGGGCGTGCCGATGCGGCTTGACGCCGGCCGATTCGTCATTCAGGTGCGGCAGGCGGGTGCGGCCGTTGGACGGCAACGCGGAGAATGGTGCGCGCATCGTCTGAATCCCGCCGGCATGCCGTAAAGCGTATGACGTAAGGTGTGCGCCGTCTGGCTAAGCGTCGGCTTGATTCGCCATAGTTTGGACGATCCGGCGCGGTGCGGCCGAACCGGCCGGCTTGCGTGGCGTGGCGCCGCGTCCCGTTTTCAATGTTTCAAGAGGTTCATGAACATGCATTCTTCTCGTCCGACGCAGCAGTCAGCCGATGCTCCGCGAACGGCATCCGCGCAGCGCGGCTCCTGGCAGCGGGGCCGCTGGGTGTTGCTCGCGCTTGCGCTCGTCTGCGCGGCGCCCGTGATTGCGTCGTACTTCACGTATTACGTGATCAAGCCGAACGGCGGATCGACAAACTACGGTACGTTGATCGAGCCGCAGCGGCCGATTCCGCCTGAGCTGACCGTGGTCGATGAGGCCGGGCGGGCGGTGCCGCTTGCGTCGCTGCGCGGCGTCTGGCTGTTCGTGATGGAGGACAGCGGCGCATGCGATGCCGCGTGCGCAAAGAAGCTCTATTTCATGCGTCAGGTGCGCGCGACGCAGGCAGGCGAGCGGCAGCGGATCACGATGGTCTGGCTGAAGAGCGATGCGGCGGCGGTGCCCGCGACGATCGAGCGCGCGTATCCGGACACCCGCAAGCTGCGCGCCGATCCGGCCGCCGTGGCGGCATGGCTGCCGGCCGATGCGGGCACGCGCGTGACCGACCATATCTATATCGTCGATCCCAGCGGGAACCTGATGATGCGTTTCCCGAAAGACCCGGACCCGAGCAAGATCAAGCGGGACGTGACCAAGCTCCTCAAGTGGTCGAGCATCGGCTAAAGCGCCGGCCGCGCCCGGCGACGAAGGTAGGAGAGAAGAACCGATGTATCTACTGCAACTCGGCCTGATCGGCCTCTGTATCGCGTTGCTGCCGTTGTCTTACGTATGGGTGAAGGCGGACGATGACAAATTCCGCAAGCTCGTCTGGGTGACGACTTTCCTGACGCTCGATCTCGTGATGTTCGGCGGCTTTACCCGGCTCACCGATTCCGGCCTCGGTTGCCCGGATTGGCCGGGCTGTTACGGGACGTCGTCGCCGTTCATCGCGCATGCGGCGATCACCGCCGCGCATCAGGCGATGCCGACCGGCCCGGTCAGCATGACGAAGGCGTGGATCGAGATGGTGCACCGCTATTTCGCGATGGCCATCGGCGTGCTGATCATCGCGCAGATGGTCATTGCATGGGCGGCGCGGCTGCGCGGCCGGACGCTCTGCGTGTCGCCGTGGTGGCCGACCGGCCTGCTGATGCTGATTCTCGTGCAAGGCGCGTTCGGCGCGTGGACCGTGACGATGAAACTGCAACCCGTGATCGTGACGATCCATCTGCTGCTCGGGCTGACGCTGCTCGGCTCGCTCGGCTGGCTGGCCGCGCGGCTCACCCCGCCGCCCGCGATCGACGCCGCCGCCGGCCGCTACCGCGCGGCGGCGCTCGCGGCGCTCGTGCTGCTGGTGGCGCAGATCGCGTTGGGCGGCTGGGTCAGCACGAACTACGCGGTGCTTGCCTGTACCGATTTCCCGACTTGCAACGGTGCGTGGATTCCGTCGATGGATTTCCGCAACGGCTTTCATCTGTGGCGCGCGCTGGGCATGACAAACGACGGCGACGCGATCACGCAGGACGCGCTCGTTGCGATCCATTGGACGCACCGGACTTTCGCATTCGTCGTCGTGGCCTATTTGGTTGCGTTCGCGCTGAAGGTGCGGCGCTTCGCGTCGTTGCGGCGGCCGGCCGATGGGGTGCTCGCCGTCGTCGCGCTGCAATGCGCGACGGGCCTGACGAACATCGTGCTACAGTGGCCGTTGCCCGTCGCGGTCATGCACAACGGCGGGGCTGCGGTCCTGCTGCTGCTCGTCGTCATGTTAAACTTGCGCATCCTTTCAAGCCGTTCCGGCCGCATCGCGCAACCCGCGCGCGATACCGCGCCCGCGTGACGCCTACCAAGCATGGACACCACGCTTTCCCGACATCCCGGTAACCGCCTATCCCAATACCTCGCGCTGACGAAGCCGCGTGTCACGCAACTTGCGGTGTTTTGCGCCGTGATCGGGATGTTCCTCGCGACGCCGGGGATGGTGCCGTGGAAGGTGCTCGTCGGCGGCACGGTCGGCATTTGGCTGTTGGCCGGCGCGGCGTTCGCGATCAATTGCCTCGTCGAGCAGAAAATCGACGCGATGATGCGGCGCACCGCGTGGCGTCCGTCCGCGCGCGGCGAGATCACCACCGCGCAGATCCTGTTGTTCTCGGCCGTGCTGGGCGGCGCCGGCGCGTTCACGCTGTACACGTTCACGAATCCGCTGACGATGTGGCTGACGATCGCCACGTTTGTCGGTTATGCGGTGATCTACACGCTGCTGCTCAAGCCCGCCACCCCGCAGAACATCGTGATCGGCGGCGCATCGGGCGCGATGCCGCCGGCGCTCGGCTGGGCGGCCGTCACGGGCGCGGTGCCGGGCGACGCGTGGATTCTCGTCCTCATCATCTTCGTTTGGACGCCGCCGCACTTCTGGGTGCTCGCGCTGTACCGCCGCAAGGATTACGAGAACGCGGGGCTGCCGATGCTGCCCGTCACGCACGGCGAAAAATTCACGCGGCTGCATATCTTGCTTTACACGCTGATTCTGTTTGCCGTGTCGATGATGCCGTTCATCTCGGGCATGAGCGGAATCGTTTTTCTGACGAGCGCGGTGCTGCTCGGCGCGATCTTCGTCGGCTACGCGTGGAAAATCTACCGCGATTACTCGGATGCGCTCGCACGCAGTGCGTTCCGTTACTCGATCGTGTATTTGTCGCTGCTGTTCGCGGCGCTGCTCGTCGATCACTACGCGCGTCCCGTGATCGGGATGTGACTCTTTCGCTTCGACTGCGATGCTCAAATCCCTGTTTGCACGCCGCGCGCGCCGCGGCTGGTTGTTCGCCTGCGCGCTGGCACTCGCATTGACGGCTGCGGGCTGCGACAAGCAGCCCGCGTTCCAGAATCTCGACATCACCGGCAACACGCAGTTCGGCGCCGACTTCGCATTGCCCGATACGGCGGGCAAGATCCGCACCCTCGGTGAGTTCAAGGGGCGCGCTGTCGTGCTGTTTTTCGGCTACACGCATTGCCCGGACGTTTGCCCGACGACGCTCGCGGAGCTTGCGCAGGCGATGCAGCAGCTCGGCCCGGACAGCAAGCGCGTGCAGGTGCTGTTCGTCACCGTCGATCCCGAGCGCGATACCGCGCAGATCATGTCGCAGTACGCGAGCGCGTTCAATCCGGCTTTCGTCGCGCTGCGGCCCGCCGACGATGCGCAACTGAAAAAGATCGCGAAGGACTTCCGCATCTACTACGCCAAGGTGCCGGGCAAGACGCCTGACAGTTACACGATGGACCACACTGCCGCGAGCTACGTGTTCGATCCCAGCGGCAAGCTCCGCCTGTTCGTGCGCGATGGCCAGGGGCCGGGGCCGTGGGTCCACGATCTGAAGCTGCTGCTCGATTGAGCGGTGGCGGCGCGCGCCGGCCTCCGGCGTCGGCGCTCGATGTTTGAGGCGGCAATACGCGGGCGGTTTGGAGCCGGCCCGCGCATGACGCTGCTCCATACCCATATAAGCGGGATGTATTTCACAGCGCTTCGATCTTGTGACACCATCTGCGTTTTCCAAGGTGCGGCTTGGCCTAACAGGCTGTCGCGCTCCTTTTATCGAGCCTGAATGGTTCCAGCAAGCGAGAAAAACAGATGAAGCGTCGCACTCTCCTGAAGGTGGTTTCCGCGGTGGCGGCCGGTGCGGCCGCGCTGTCCGTTTCTGCCGGCGCATATGCGCAGAGCAAGACGATCAAGGTCGGCACGGTGTCGGGGCCCGACGCCGAGGTTTGGCAGGTCGTGCAGAAAGTCGCGAAGGAGAAAGAAGGGCTCGACGTGAAAGTGATCGAGTTCAACGACTACGTGCAGCCGAACGCCGCGCTCGATTCGGGCGACCTCGACGCGAACAGCTTCCAGCATCAGCCGTATCTCGACAGCCAAGTCAAACAGCGCGGTTACAAGATCGTCAGCGTCGGCCTCACGTATATCTCGCCGATCGGCGTGTATTCGAAGAAATACAAGTCGTTGAAGGATCTGCCGGCCGGCGCGAAGGTTGCGTTGCCGAACGATCCGTCCAACGAGAATCGCGCGCTGCTGCTGTTGCAGTCGCAGGGCGTGATCAAGCTGAAAGCCGGTGCAGGCACGGGCGGCAATAACGCGACCGTGCTGGATATTGCCGACAATCCGAAGAAGCTGAAGCTGACCGAACTCGATGCCGCGCAACTGCCGCGTGTGCTGGGCGATGTCGACGCGGCGGTGATCAACACGAATTACGCGCTTGCAGCGAACCTGCAGCCGACCAAGGATGCGATCGCGCTTGAATCGCTGACGAGCCCATACGCGAATTTGATCGCGGTGCGCGTGAAGGATAAGGATCAGCCGTGGGTGAAGAAGCTTGTCAAGGCTTACCAGTCGCCGGAAGTGAAGGAATTCATCACGAAGCAGTTCAAGGGGGCGATGGTTGCGTCGTTTTGAGCACCGTTTGATTGGGGTGTCGAAGAAGCGCTGAATCCCACCGACGCCCGTTTCGAATTGCCGAAGGCCCGCGCTTGCGCGGGCCTTGGTTTTTTTTGTGCGAGAGGTTGGCCACGCACGTCGGATTCCGCGACGCAAGCGGATCGTGACCGACTGTTTATCCTGTCCGTGATGCCGCGACGCGACGGTGTTTTTATCGATTCAACGTAGCTCGCCATGATCGGCGAAAGGGGTAGCGGCCCTGTCGATCCAGCGATCAACGAGCAACCGGCCGGATGCGCAGGGCGTGCGTTTGCCCGTGAGCGGTCTAGCGCGGCGATAGCCATAGGCAGTACGAAGCCAATACGAATTTTGACGACATCCGTTTTTATCGCTTTTCTTGCGATCGTGGGTATCGAAGGAGTTGCGGTCGTGGCTGCTGCCAAAAGTATGATCATTCCGGGGCAAACGAAAATTCCAGGAAATCTTTGCTTGGCGGATGCTGCACGGATTGATTGTTATATCGATTTTGTGCGTCCGGTAATATCCGTTGCTGGTATGAGGTTTGCCGGTTTTTCGAACATGTGCATGAGCGCTTTGTTTATGTTTTTTTATGGTTCAATCGGCTTTTCACTGTGTAATGCAACTGATCGGGATTATTCATTGAATCGATGATTGTGAATGGGGGCAGTGTTGTATCGGCGCTGCCGCGCCTTATTCGCATAAAAAGCGGATTTGTGCGCCGTGAAAGACAATGATGCTTGATGGTCACGGCATCAAGCGAATAAGCGAGATATCGTTTCCGGAGCAACTCGTTTGTACCGTTGCGCCGGTGGTGTAAGCCAACGCGGCGATCTCGAGCATGGCTTTTCCATTGAATGTGTCCAGGCCGTGTGCATAACCAAGCGTATTCCAGTTTTTGGACGCATCTTGGCCGCTGAACAGAATGCGCGGTGTCCAGTCGCTAATATCGTATGAGATGGCGGAGATCGTCACATTCTGATCCGGACAACCGGCGTCTTCTGCGTGGCAATAACGCACTCCAATGGTAAATATAAATAGCGTGGCGCTGAATTGAGCGATGACTCTCCATGAGTTTTTCATTTCATTTTCTCCTTTGATTTTGCTTGGTGATGAGTTTGAAAATTTCGAGTGCCTTGTTCTGGGTGAAAAATAAGATGTGGGACGTTTGTTTTGGTTTGTGCGGTGAAAATGTGCTGCTGTTTCGGGCTTCTGCTTGAATCGAGCTTGCGAACGTGATTTTGGGGAATAAATGGTGCTTGGGTTAAGTGGTTGTGGTGTTTTTTTAAACGTTTTCAGTCTAGGAAGAATAAAAGAATAATTCAATGGAGGTGAGATAAATTTATTTTCGGAGATTGTTTTTTCGGGGTTTTAAAATTTTGCAACGGTGAGCGGAAAGGGGGTATTGTCCGGATATTTCGTGTCGGTGATTCGGTAAGCGGGAAATCGTATTCATTGGGCCGTATTGATGTGAGATGTGAAACTGATTTACATCGATTCATGCGCCTGCGAATTTGGCAAAAACGGATAGGCTCGCATCGCACGCCAGCAGCCAGCATGCGGCGGCGGCCACGCGTAGACGCCTGTTGCTCGCGCCGTCTTGGTTGCGCGATCGTTGGCCGATGCGCCGCTGGCTGGCTGCATCCGTGGCCCGCTTACTTTTCATTTGCCCCGCCCGGCGCATTCCTGCCCATGCGGGTTCCGGAGAAGTGTTCGTAGATAAAAATCCCTTGTATAACAACCGGTTGATGCGTGTACCTTCAAATCTCCCACGACGCCTTAATTTGCCGGGCTAGAATGACGCGCGGCTGAGGCGGAAGTAGGGCCGGACGCTGCCGGCGGGGTGCCGGCACAGGTTCGGCCGCCGATGCAGGCGATCGCCTCGAAAGTTTTGATGGGTAACGGATATTGGCGGGCGCAATATCCTCGAAAATTGGCCGTCGTTCCCCGTTTTCGGGGCCGGCGCGAGCCGCGTGCGTTCCGGAGAACGCGGCTCGCAGCGTCATGCAGAACCGAACCGGGGGAGACAAGACTCATGAAACGATTCAAGTTCGTTGCCGTTCACGCGATCGCCGCAGGCGTCGCGGCGTTTTCGATGCTCGGCGGCGCGGCCGCGCATGCGCAGACCGTCAAGGTGCTGTCGATCGTCGATCATCCGGCGCTCGACGCGATTCGCGACGGCGTGCGCGCGGAGCTGAAAGCCGAAGGCTACGGCGAGGACAAGCTGAAGTGGGAATATCAGAGCGCGCAGGGCAACGCGGGCACCGCCGCGCAGATCGCGCGCAAGTTCATCGGCGACCAGCCGGACGTGATCGTCGCGATTGCGACGCCCGCCGCGCAGGCGGTCGTCGCATCGACGAAGAGCGTGCCCGTCGTCTACTCGGGCGTGACCGATCCCGTTGCCGCGCAACTCGTCAAGGGCTGGGGGCCGTCGGGTACCAACGTGACGGGCGTGTCCGACAAGCTGCCGCTCGACAGGCAGGTCGCGCTGATCAAGCGCGTCGTGCCGAAGGCGAAGACGGTCGGCATGGTCTACAACCCCGGCGAGGCGAACTCGGTGGTCGTGGTGAAGGAACTCAAGGAGATTCTCGCGAAGCAGGGGATGACGCTCAAGGAGGCGGCCGCGCCGCGCACGGTCGACATCGCGCCCGCCGCGAAGAGCCTGATCGGCAAGGTCGACGTGATCTACACGAATACCGACAACAACGTCGTGTCCGCTTACGAATCGCTGGTGAAGGTCGCCAACGACGCAAAGATCCCGCTCGTCGCCGGCGACACCGACAGCGTGAAGCGCGGCGGCATCGCGGCGCTCGGCATCAATTACGGCGATCTCGGGCGGCAGACCGGCAAGATCGTCGCGCGCATTCTGAAGGGCGAGAAGCCGGGCGCGATCGCGTCCGAGACGAGCAGCAACCTCGAGCTGTTCGTCAATACCGACGCGGCCGCGAAACAGGGCGTGACGCTCTCGCCGGATCTGGTCAAGGAGGCGAAGACGGTCATCAAGTGATCGCATGACGCGCGCCGCCGCGGCCGCCCTCGCGGGCGCGGCGGCGGCGCGGGCGATGCATGCGGCCGGGCGCGACGCCGGTCGGCCGCTGCTCGCAGGTTCGCCGCTTGCAGCAATAGGATTTCTTCAATCATGTCTCTGTTTTCTCTGCTGGGCGCGCTCGAAATCGGCCTCGTTTTCAGCCTCGTCGCGCTCGGGGTGCTGATCTCGTTTCGCATCCTCAACTTTCCCGATTTGACTGTCGACGGCAGCTTTCCGCTGGGCGGCGCCGTTGCCGCGACGCTGATCGCCGCAGGCCACGATCCGTTCACGTCGACGCTGGCTGCGATATTCGCCGGCGCGTGCGCGGGCTTCGTCACCGGCTGGCTGAACGTGCGCCTGAAAATCATGGATCTGCTCGCGAGCATTCTGATGATGATCGCGCTCTATTCGGTGAACCTGCGGATCATGGGCCGGCCGAACGTGCCGCTCATCACCGAGCCGACGCTCTTCACGGCGCTCCAGCCTGACTGGCTGCCCGATTACGTGCTGCGGCCGGCGTTGTTGTTCGTGGTGGTGGTTGTCGCGAAGCTCGGGCTCGACTGGTTTTTCTCGTCGCAATTGGGCCTCGCGATGCGTGCAACCGGCGCGAATCCGCGCATGGCGCGTGCACAGGGCATCGCGACCGGCCGCGCGACGCTCGCCGGGATGGCGTTGTCCAACGCGCTCGTCGCGCTCGCCGGCGCATTGTTTGCGCAGACGCAGGGCGGCGCCGATATCTCGATGGGGATCGGCACGATCGTGATCGGTCTGGCCGCGGTGATCATCGGCGAGACGCTCGTGCCCGCACGCCGGCTCGTGTTCACGACGTTCGCCGTCGTGCTCGGGGCGATTCTTTATCGTTTCTTCATCGCGCTCGCGCTCAACAGCGATTTCATCGGGCTGAAGGCGCAGGATCTGAATCTCGTGACGGCCGTGCTGGTGACGCTCGCGCTGGTGTTGCCCGCGACGCGCAAGAAGCTGTTCGCCCGCAAGACGGGAGGGGCGTGAAATGCTGTTGGCGCAAGATCTGAAGTTGACGTTCAACCCCGGCACGCCGATCGAGACGCGTGCGCTGCGCGGGCTTTCGCTCGAGATTCCGAACGGCCAGTTCGTTACCGTGATCGGCTCGAACGGCGCCGGCAAGTCGACGTTCCTGAACGCGGTCAGCGGCGACCAGATGGTCGATTCGGGGAGCATCACGATCGACGGCGCCGATGTCACGCGCAAGCCCGCGTGGGATCGTGCGCCGCTCGTCGCGCGCGTGTTCCAGGACCCGATGGCGGGCACCTGCGAGGCGCTGACGATCGAGGAAAACATGGCGCTCGCGCTTGCGCGCGGCGAGCGGCGCGGTTTTCGGGCGGCGCTGAACCGCGCGTCGCGCGAGCTGTTTCGCGACAAGCTGCGGCTGCTCAATCTCGGGCTCGAAAACCGCTTGACCGATCGGATCGGTTTGCTGTCGGGCGGGCAGCGGCAGGCGGTGAGCTTGTTGATGGCGTCGCTGCGACCGTCGCGGATTCTGCTGCTCGACGAGCACACGGCCGCGCTCGATCCGAAGACGGCCGCGTTCGTGCTGGAGTTGACCGCGCGGATCGTCGCCGACGGCAAACTGACGACGATGATGGTCACGCACAGCATGCGGCAGGCGCTCGATTACGGCGATCGCACGGTGATGCTGCATCAAGGGCAGGTGGTGCTCGACGTAGCCGGCGATGCGCGGCGCGGGCTCGACGTGCCCGATCTGCTGAAGATGTTCGAGCAGACGCGGCGTGAGCAGCTCGATGATGATGCGTTGCTGCTTGGCTGAGATTCGCAAGCGGGGCGGCGGCATGGCCGCGCGGCCGTGTCGTCGGCCGCGCGCGCGGCTGGCGTGTCGCATGAAGAAGTTGCTTGCCGTGGTTCGGCGACGGCGGGTGGTTGCGGTGCGCCGGTTGGGCGGCAATCGCGCGCGAGCGGGCTTTTCGTGGGCGCGCACGCGGTTGCCTGCCAGAGTCCGCGCCGGTTTTCCGCCGCCTATCCTCTGACGAACGGTTAGTTTCGCATCGGCGTTGTGTACCGCGAGTGCGTTGCCATATACTGTATATATATACAGTTATCGGTGATGCGATGTCCGTTTCCTCCGTCTCCCTCGAATCGCTCCATCCTTCGCTCTGGCGCGGCTCCCAGCTTGCGCGCGGCGGGCCGCGCACGCTCGATACCGGCTTCGCGTCGTTGTCCGCCGAGCTGCCGGGAGGCGGCTGGCCCGTTGACGGGCTCGTCGAAATGCTCGTGCCGCATGCGGGTTGCGGCGAGTTGCGCGTGCTTGCGCCCGCGCTGGCCGCCGCCGGCAGCGCACGGCGGCCGTTGGTGCTCGTCGCGCCGCCGTATGTGCCGCATGCATGTGCGCTTGCCAGCCTCGGCATACCGCTTGATGCGTTGCTATGGCTGCGCGCCGAACGCGGCGGGGACGCACTGTGGGCGGCCGAGCAGGCCCTCAAGACCGGCTGCTGCGGAGCGCTTTTGCTTTGGCAGCAGGACGTGCGCGTCGAGGCGCTGCGTCGCTTGCACGTTGCCGCCGCCCGCGCGGGCGACACGCTGTGCGTGGTGTGCCGGCCGCCGTCGGCGGCGCGGCAGCCGTCGCCCGCGGTGCTGCGCGTCGCGCTTCATCCGGCTGCAGGCGGCGTGTCGGTCGAGATCGTCAAGCGTCGCGGGCCGGCGCACGGCGCGCCGCTCGCGCTCGAATTGCCGTCGCCCATCGTGGAGAGCCGCTATGCGCGTCTTGCTCGCTATCCATTTGCCTCGTCTGCCGCTCGACGTGTGCGTACCGCAGTCGCTTGAGCGCGCTGCGGGTTGCGGGTGCGGCGTCGATGACGGGGCGGCTGCAAAGCGTGAGCTTGCAACCAGGCATGGGCAAGCGGCAAAACGCAACCCTGCGGGGCCTGGGCACGACACCGGAAGCCAGCGCGCCGCGGGCTGCGTGGTGCTCGAGCAAGGCGTCGTGCTGATCGCAGACGCGTGCGCCGGTGCGCGTGGCGTGCGCGTGGGCATGAAGCGCGGCGGCGTGCTGACGTTATCGCCCGGCACGCGGCTCATCGAGCGCGATCCGCTGCGCGAGGCCGATGCGTTGCGCGCCGTTGCGCTCGCGTTGTTGAAGTTTTCGCCCTGTGTGGCGCTCGAAGACGAAGCCACGCTGATCGTCGATGTCGGGGCGAGCTTGCGTTTGTTCGGCGGTTTGCCGTCGTTGTGCCGGCAGGTGCGGGCGACGCTCGCCACGCTCGGTTATGCATCGCGCCTCGCGGTCGCACCGACTGGGGGCGGCGCATGGCTGCTTGCGCGAGCGCCGGATGGCCGGTGTGCCCGGCGCCGCGTCACGCGTCTTGCGTCGCTCGTGCGCGCGCTCGATGCGCTGCCATGCGAGCTGCTGCCCGGTGCGCGTCCGTATGCGGACTGGTTGCGCGGTCTCGGCTGCCGCACGCTTGCCGATCTGCGCCGCTTGCCGCGTGCGGGGCTGCAGCGCCGTTGCGGCCCCGCGCTCGTCGCCGCGCTCGATCGTGCTTATGGCGATGCCGCGGAGCTGCATGCGTGGCTGCCGGTGCCGCCTGTCTTCGACGCACGGATCGAGTTGCCGGAGCGCGTCGACTATGCGCAGGCAGTATTGTTCGTCGCACGCCGGCTCGTCGTGCAGTTATGCGGCTGGCTCGCCGCGCGGCAATTGTCCTTGGCGGCAATGACATTTGCGCTCGAGCACGAGCGCGGCCGGCAGGCGGTGCCGCCGACATCGCTGACGCTCGCGTTTGCCGAGCCCGCGCGCGACGAAACGCACTTCATGCGCGTGCTCGGCGAGCGGCTCGCGCGGCTCGCCCTGCCTGCCGCGGTGATTGCGGTGCGGTTGACTGTCACGCGCGTCGAATCGGTCGCGCTGAGCGCCGGTGATCTGTTTCCCGAGCCCGGCCGCACACGCGAGGCGCGGGCACGGCTTGTCGAACTGCTGAGCGCGCGGCTCGGTGCGGACAGCGTGCTGCGTGCGGCGCCCGCTGCCGATTATCGGCCCGAGGCGGCCAACCGCTGGGTGCCGCTGCATACGCCGGCAGCCAAGTCAGCCGGAACGCCGGCGGGCTCGCCTGCTGCGGCGTTTGCCGCATCGCCCGCCGCGCCGCCGCGTCCCGCATGGCTGCTAGTCGAGCCGTTGCTGCTCGAAACGCAAGAGAACCGGCCGGTTTACCGCACGCTGCTCAGGATCATGTCGTCGGCCGAGCGTATCGAGGCGGGCTGGTTCGATGGTCAGCTGGTCGAACGTGACTACCATGTCGCGCAGGACGCCGCAGGCGCGTGCTATTGGGTCTACCAGGAACGCGCGAGCAGCCGCGGCGGCGCCGGGCCGCGCTGGTTTCTGCACGGCCTTTTCGGGTGAGCGGCGATGGACGGAGCCTCGTTCCATCGCTTGCCCGACTATGCGGAGCTGTTCTGCCGGTCGAATTTTTCGTTTCTGCACGGTGCGTCGCATGCGGAGGAACTCGTCGAGCGCGCATTGCAACTCGGCTATCGCGGCATCGCGATTACCGACGAGTGCTCGCTCGCGGGCGCGCCGCGCATGCATGCCGCGGCGAAGGGAAAGAATCTGCGGCTCGTCGTTGGCTCGTACTTCGATGTGACGCCGGACGATGTCGAACCCGGCCGCGATCCGGGGCCCGGCGCGTTCGGCCTCGTGCTGCTCGCGCAGAACCGCGAGGGCTACGGTAACTTGTCCGAGCTGATCTCATGGCGGCGGATGAGCGCGCCGAAAGGCACATACCGGCTGACGCCGAGCATGCTGGCTGCGCCGCCGCCGGCGTTCGCGCATTTGCGCGGCGTGCCCGACTGCTTCGCGATCCTCGTGCCGACGTATCCGGCTCGTGCCGATGTGCTCGATATGCAACTCGCCTGGTTCGACGCGCTGTTCGGCGCGCGTGCGCGGCTCGGACTCGTGCGGCTGGAGCGCGCGCTCGACGGCGCGCATCGCGACGAGGTTCGCGTGGCCGGCGCGCGGCGCGGGATGCACGTCGTCGCGCTCGGCGACGTGACGATGCACGTGCGCTCATGCAAACCGTTGCAGGACGCAATGACGGCGATTCGGCTCGGCATGCCGATCGCGGAATGTGGCTACGCGCTTGCACCGAATGCTGAGCAGCATTTGCGTGCACGTCCTCGGCTGGCGCAGTTGTTCGACGCCGCCGAGCTTGCGCAAACGTGCCAGATATTGGACGCGTGCCATTTCTCGCTCGACGAATTGCGCTATGAGTATCCGCACGAAATCGTGCCGGCAGGGCACACGCCTGCGAGCTACCTGGAGCAGCAAACCTGGGCGGGCGCGCGCAAGCGCTATCCTGAAGGCATACCGGACAGGGTGCGCCGGAGCATCGAGTACGAACTCGGCTTGATCGCCGAGCTGGAATACGAGCCTTATTTCCTGACGGTCTACGACATCGTCCAATATGCGCGCAGCCGGAACATCCTGTGCCAGGGCCGGGGTTCGGCGGCGAATTCGGTCGTCTGTTATTGCCTGCACGTGACCGAGGTGGACCCCGACCGGAGCACGACGCTGTTCGAGCGTTTCATCAGCCGCGAGCGCGGCGAGCCGCCCGATATCGATGTCGATTTCGAGCATCAGCGCCGCGAAGAAGTCATCCAGTATCTCTACGAGAAATACGGCCACGATCGCGCCGCGCTCGCCGCCGCCGTTGCGACGTACCGTCCGCGCGGCGCGCTGCGCGAGACCGGCAAGGCGCTCGGCGTCGATCCGATGCTGATCGAGCAGGTGGCCAAAGCGCACCGCTGGTTCGACGGTAGCGACGATCTGCTCGCGCAGTTCGCGCTGGCGGGGCTCGATCCGGATACGCCGCTGATTCGGGCTTGGGCTGCGCTTGCCGCGCGGCTGCTCGGTTTTCCGCGCCATCTGTCGCAGCATTCGGGCGGCTTCGTGATCAGCCGCGGCAAGCTCACGCGGCTCGTGCCGGTCGAGAACGCGGCGATGGATGGGCGGCGCGTGATTCAGTGGGACAAGGACGATCTGGAGTCGCTCGGCCTGATGAAGGTCGACGTGCTCGCGCTTGGGATGCTGTCGGCGCTGCATCGCGCATTCGACATGATCGACGCGTGGCGCGGCAAGCGCAACGGCAAGCCGTTCGGGATGGACAGCATCGTGCAGAACGACAAGGCGACCTACGACATGATCTGCCGCGCCGATACGGTCGGCGTATTCCAGATCGAATCGCGTGCGCAGATGGCGATGCTGCCCAAGCTCAGGCCGCGCAAGTATTACGACCTGGTCGTCGAGGTGTCGATCGTGCGGCCTGGCCCGATCCAGGGCGGCGCGGTGCATCCGTATTTGCAGCGGCGCCGGATCGAGTCCGGCGAGGAGCCGGGGCAGATCACGTATCCGAGCGCCGATCTCGAGAAGGTGCTCGAGCGCACGCTCGGCATCCCGATTTTCCAGGAACAGGTGATGCAGATCGCGATCGTCGCGGCCGGCTTCACCCCCGGCGAGGCAGATGAACTGCGCCGCGCGATGGCTTCGTGGAAGCGCAAGGGCGATATTGCCAAATATCGGAAGAAAATCATCGACGGCATGCTCGAGCGCCAGTATTCGCGCGAATTCGCTGATCAGATCTTCGAGCAGATCAAGGGCTTCGGTGAATATGGTTTTCCGGAGAGTCATGCGGCGAGCTTCGCGCATCTCGTCTATGCGAGCAGTTGGCTCAAATGCCACGAGCCGGCGATCTTTCTTGCCGCGCTGCTGAACAGTCAGCCGATGGGCTTTTATCCGCCTGCGCAACTCGTGCAGGACGCGAAGCGCCATCGCGTGACTGTACTGCCGGTTGATGCGACGAAAAGCGGCTGGCACGCCTTGCTCGAGGCACTGCCCGGCAGCCCGCCGCCCGGTGGCCAACCGGCGGTGCGGCTCGGGCTGTCGCTGGTGCGCGGGCTAGGCGAGGACGCGGCGCGGCGGATCGAGGCGGCGCGTGCGGCGGGGCCGTTGGCGAGCGTGGACGAGCTGGCGCGCCGCGCGAGCCTGACACGTCGCGATCTCGAGGCGCTGGCTGCCGCGAACGCGTTCGCGACGCTCGCCGGCAATCGCCGCGACGCGCTGTGGCAGGCGGTGGCTGCGGCGCCGGAGCGCGGCCTGCTTGCCGCCGCGCCGATCGATGAGCCGGTAAGGCCCGCGCTTGGCGTGCCGACCGAAGCTGAAGACATTCACGCCGACTATCGAACCATAGGGCTCACGCTGAACCGGCATCCACTCGCATTGTTGCGCGCAGTGCTCGATGCGCGGCGGCTGTCTTCCGCTCAGGCGCTGCGCGCGTGCCGCGATGGCCGGCTTGCGCGCGCATGCGGGATCGTGACGGCGCGGCAGATGCCCAGCACCGCGAAAGGCGTACTGTTCGTCACGCTGGAGGACGAGACGGGGTGCGTAAACGTGATCGTCAAGCCCGAGCTGCTTGAGCGGCAGCGCCGCGAGACGCTCGATTCGCAGTTGCTGGCGGTGTCGGGCGTCTGGCAGAGCGATCATGGCGTCGCGCACCTGGTTGCGCAATATCTCGAGGATCTGACGGCGCTGCTGGGCGACTTACGGACGTCGAGCCGCGAATTTCATTGAGGCCCCATATCGGCCGACGTGGAGGCCGATATGGTGGCCGGAACGTGGAGCATACCAATTCATACCAGTGCACCAATATCGGCGCGATTCCGGTTGCTATCCCGTAAAAATCCCGCCCTTCGAGATCGCGCCGTGAATACATATTTTTGTATGTTCGGGTAAATACCTAGCCTGCAATCCCCTGTAAATAAAGGGTTAAAGGCCGTGCAAACCCTTGTGCCGCAACGCTTTACGGCCGCGTGCGGTACGCGCCGGGACCAAATTGACTGGTATTATTTTGGTTATATAATGGCCTCGCCTTTCGACGGGCGGCGTCTGCCGTCGCGATTTCGTCAGCCGAGCTGTTGTGCCGATGTGCGAGACTGAGCATACGCGCGTGCGGCCGGTTTTCTTCCTCTCGCACATACATCTGACGCACGCCGACCCGATCCTGAAGAGAACATCATGCTGACCGGAAACATACTCACTGCCGAAGGCTGGATTCACGGCACGATCGAGTTCGAGAACGGCCGAATCACGGCGCTGTCGGGCGCCGCGACGGACCCGTCGAAGAACGACGCGCCTTACATCCTGCCCGGTTTCATCGATCTGCACGTACACGGCGCGGGCGGCGCCGACGTCATGGAAGGCGGCGATGCGATCGAGACGATCGTCCGCACGCACGCGCGCTACGGCACGACGAGCCTGCTGGCCACGACGATGACGGCGCCGCGCGACGAACTCAAACGCGTCGTCGCGGAGCTTGGCGGCGTCGCGCGCGCACGCACGCCGGGCGGCTCGCGCGTGCTCGGCGTGCATCTCGAGGGGCCGTACATCAACCCCGGCAAGCTCGGCGCGCAGCCGGACGCCGCCGTCTCGGCCGTGCTCGACGAAGTGCTCGATTACCTGTCGATCGCGCCGATCCGCGTCGTCACGCTCGCGCCGGAGATCGCCGGCCATATCGAAATCATCTCGGAGATGGCCGCGCGCGGCGTGCGCGTGCAGCTTGGCCATTCGCTCGGAACCTACGACGACGCCGTCGCCGCGCTCAAACACGGCGCTTGCGGTTTCACGCATTTGTTCAACGCGATGTCGCCGCTGCATCACCGCAATCCGGGCCTCGTCGGCGCGGCGCTCGCGCATGCGGAGTACGCGGAGATCATTCCCGACCTGCTGCACGTGCATCCGGGCGCGATTCGCGCGGCGCTGCGCGCGATTCCGCGCCTGTACGTCGTCACCGACAGCACGTCGGCCACCGGCATGCCCGACGGCGAATACCGGCTCGGCAGCCAGCACGTGACGAAGTGCCTGGGCGGCGTGCGGCTTGCCGACGGCACGCTGGCGGGCAGCACGCTGACGATGGACCAGGCGTTGCGCAACCTCGTGTCGCTCGGCTTGCCGATCGCCGACGTGTCGAACCGGATGTCGCGCTATGCGGCCGATTATCTGGGCCTTGCCGATCGCGGCCGCATCGCGCGCGGCGCATGGGCCGATCTCGTCGCGCTCGATCGCGATCTGAACCTTACCGCGACCTACGTCGAAGGAGAATCGATTGTCGAATATGCTTAACGAGGCGCGCGAGTCCGCGCAGGTCGTCGCCGCGCAACTCGCGGACACGAGCCTCGTCGAGGCGCTGGCCCGGCGGCTTGCCGAGCGCGCGCCGCAAGTCGCGCTGAGCGTGGCGCGCGGCAGCTCGGATCACGCGGCGAGCTATTTCGCAAGCCTGACGATGAGCCGCGTCGGCGTGCCGGTCGCATCGCTGCCGATGTCGGTCGCGACGCTGCAGCAGGCGCCGCTGAAGGTTCAAGGCCAGCTCGCGCTTGCGTTCTCGCAATCGGGCAAGAGTCCCGATCTCGTCAATACGATGTCCGCGCTGCGCGACGCGGGCGCGCTGACGGTCGCCGCCGTCAACGTGCTGCCGTCGCCGCTCGCCGATGCCTGCGAGTATCGGCTGCCGTTGCTGGCCGGCCCCGAGCTGTCGGTTGCCGCGACGAAAAGCTATATCGCGATGCTGTCGGTTGCCGCGCAACTCGTCGCGTTCTGGCAGCGCGACGCCGCGCTCGTCACCGCGCTGCGTGCTCTGCCCGACGTGCTCGTTCAGGCGGGCCGGCTCGATTGGTCGTGCGCTGTCGGAGAATTGCGCGACATCGAGCGGATGATCGTGATCGGCCGCGGGCTTGGTCTTGCGATCGCGCAGGAGGCGGCGCTCAAGTTGAAGGAGACGTCGGGCATCCAGGCCGAGGCGTTCTCGAGCGCCGAAGTGCGGCACGGTCCGATGGAGCTGATCGATCGCGACTATCCGCTGCTGGTGTTCGCGTTGCCCGGCCCCGAGCAGCAGGGTTTGTTGCAGCTTGCGCGGGACATGCGCGCACGCGGCGCGCGCGTGCTCGTCGCGGCGCCGCCGGGTACGCCCGAGGCGACGCTGCCGCTCGCGGGCACCGCGCATCCGGCGCTCGATCCGATCGCCGCGATCCTGTCGTTTTATGTCATGGCGGCCGAGTTGGCCGCCGCTCGCGGCCGCGATCCGGACACGCCGCGCCATCTGCATAAAGTCACCGAAACACATTGACGAGACGAGACCGCCCCATGAGACGCGCCGAGGAGTTCCAGTTGAAGCAGCCGCCCCACGATCAGACCATCCTGCTCGCTCCGCTGACGGGCCCTGTCGTGCCGCTCGCCGACGTACCCGATCCGGTGTTCTCGGGCGGCATGTTCGGCGACGGCATCGGTATCGATCCACTCGAGGGCCGGCTCGTCGCGCCGTGCGCGGGCATCGTGTCGCACGTCGCGCGCACGGGCCACGCCGTGACGGTCACGTCCGACAGCGGCGCCGAAATCCTGTTGCATATCGGCATCGACACGGTCGAGCTTGACGGGCTCGGTTTCACCGCGAAAGTGGCCGCAGGCACGCGCGTCGCGGCGGGCGATCTGCTGATCGAGTTCGATCAGGATCTGGTCGCGCGTTCGGCGCCGAGCCTCGTATCGGTGGTCGCGATCGCCAATTCCGATGCGTTCGAAATCGTCGAGCGCGCGGGCGCGGGTGTCGTGAAGGCGGGCGCCGGACCGCTCCTCACGCTGCGCGCGCGCGGCGGCGCGGCGGTCTCGGCGGGCAACGCGGCAGCCGCAAGCGATGCCGGCGAGGCGGCTGGCCCGGTTGCCGGCGCGTATGCGGGGGGCGGCCAGCCTGCCACGGCCGAACTGCCCGAGGTGCGCCGGTCGATCACGCTCACGCAGCCGGGCGGCCTGCACGCGCGCCCGGCCGCGCGCGCGCGCGAAGCTGCGCGCGGGCTCGATGCGCAGGTCGACGTGCACTTCGACGGGCGCCGCGCGGCGTTGCAAAGCGTCGTCGGGCTGCTCGGCCTCGGCGCGGGAGAAAACGCGACGATCGAGCTGGTCGGCACGGGGCGCGATGCGGCGCGGGCGGTTGAACTCGTCGCACACGAGCTGCTGCGCGAAGCGCATGGCGAAGCCGAGGAGAAGCCGGCGCGCGCGGCGTCGCCGGCACCGGCCGCCGCGCCTGTCTTTGCGGCGGCACGTGCGCCGCTCGATCCGAACACGCTCGCGGGCGTATGCGCGTCGCCCGGCATCTCGGTCGGCGCGCTCGTGCGTTGGGACGACGCCGACGTCGCACCGCCCGAACTCGCGGCCGGTACGCCGGCCGCCGAAAGCCGTCTGCTCGACCGCGCGCTCGCCGCTGTCGACGCGGAGCTGGAAGCGACGGTGCGCGAAGCGTCGCAGCGCGGCGCGGTCGGCGAGGCGGGTATCTTCTCCGTGCATCGCGTGCTGCTCGAGGACCCGGCGCTCGTCGATGCCGCGCGCGACTTGATCAGCCTCGGCAAGAGCGCGGGCCACGCGTGGCGCGAGACGATCCGCGCGCAGATCGCGGTGCTGTCCGGCGTGGATGACGCGCTGCTCGCCGAGCGCGCGGCCGATCTGCGCGACATCGACAAGCGCGTGCTGCGCGCGCTCGGCTATACGAGCGCGACCGCGCGCGAACTGCCCGCCGAAGCGGTACTCGCGGCCGAGGAGTTCACGCCGTCCGATCTCGCGTCGCTCGATCGCGAGCGCGTGACGGCGCTCGTGATGGCGCGCGGCGGCGCGACATCGCACGCGGCGATCATCGCGCGGCAGCTCGGCATTCCGGCGCTCGTTGCGGTCGGCGACGCGCTTTTCGCGATTCCGGAGCACACGCAGGTCGTCGTCGATGCGAGCGCGGGCCGCATCGAATATGCGCCGACCGAACTCGACGTCGAGCGCGCGCGGCTCGAGCGCAAACGGCTTGCCGGCGTGCGCGAGGCGAATCGCCGGATGTCGGGCGAGGCCGCGGTGACGCGTGATGGCCGCAAGATCGAGGTGGCCGCGAACATCGCGACGCTCGACGATGCCCGCATCGCGCTCGACAACGGCGCCGATGCGATCGGCCTGTTGCGCACCGAGCTGATGTTCATCCACCGGCAGGCCGCACCGACGACGGCCGAGCATCGGGACAGCTATCAATCGATCGTCGATGCGTTGCAGGGCCGCACGGCGATCATCCGCACGCTGGACGTCGGCGCCGACAAGGAAGTCGATTACCTGACGCTGCCGCCCGAGCCGAATCCGGCGCTGGGCCTGCGCGGAATCCGGCTCGCGCAGGTGCGCCCCGATCTGCTCGACGATCAGTTGCAGGGCCTCCTCGCGGTGCAGCCATACGGCTCGGTGCGAATCCTGCTGCCGATGGTCACCGATGTAGGCGAGCTGGTGAGGATCAGAAAGCGCATCGACGCGTTCGCGCACGCGATGGGCCGCACGGCGCCGGTCGAGGTGGGGGTGATGATCGAGGTGCCGTCGGCGGCGCTGCTCGCCGATCAGCTCGCGCAGCACGCGGATTTTCTGTCGATCGGCACCAACGACCTGACCCAATATACGCTCGCGATGGACCGGTGCCAGGCGGATCTCGCCGCGCTCGCGGACGGCCTGCATCCGGCCGTGCTGCGGCTGATCGATGCGACGGTGCGCGGCGCGGACAAGCACGGCAAGTGGGTCGGCGTGTGCGGCGCGCTCGGCGGCGATCCCGTCGCGGTGCCGCTCCTGGTCGGTCTCGGCGTGACGGAGCTGTCGGTGGACCCGGTGTCGGTGCCGGGCATCAAGGCGCGCGTGCGCGGTCTCGATTACCCATTGTGCCGTCAGCGCGCGCAGGATTTGCTCGCGCTCGAATCGGCGCAGGCGGTAAGAGCGGCAAGCCGCGAGATCTGGCCGGCGGACTGAGCAGCGTCCGGCGTTGCGTTGATCGCGGGTGTAGTGTTGCGGGGTATTTCAGCATCAATCAGCATGACTGAATAAATTATTCGACGACGAGACATCAAAGGATTGGAGGATCGAATGGACGGGAATCCGTTTCTGAAAATACAGAGCCTAGGCCGAGCGCTGATGCTGCCGATCGCGGTACTGCCGGTGGCGGGCATCTTGCTGCGTCTCGGGCAGCAGGACGTGCTCAACATCAAGATGATCGCCGACGCGGGCGGCGCCATCTTCGACAATCTGCCGCTGCTGTTCGCGATCGGCGTTGCAGTTGGCTTTGCGAAGGACAACAACGGCGTCGCGGCGCTCGCGGGCGTGATCGGCTATCTAATCGAAGTCGCGGTCATGAAGGACATCGATCCGAAGCTGAACATGGGCGTGCTGTCGGGGATCATCGCGGGCGTGGTCGCGGGGCTTCTGTACAACCGTTACAAAGATATCAAGCTGCCCGATTACCTGGCGTTCTTCGGCGGCAAGCGCTTCGTGCCGATCATCACCGGACTCGTGTGCGTGGTGCTCGGGATCGTGTTCGGCTATGTGTGGCAGCCGGTGCAGCACGCGATCGACGCGGTCGGCCAGTGGTTGTTGACGGCGGGCGCGATCGGCACGTTCGTCTACGGCTTCCTGAACCGTCTGCTGCTTGTCACGGGCCTGCATCACATCATCAACTCGCTCGTCTGGTTCGTGTTCGGCACGTTCACGCCAGCCGGCGGCGCGGCGGTGACGGGCGATCTGCACCGCTTCTTCGCCGGCGATCCGGGCGCGGGCAGCTTCATGGCGGGCTTTTTCCCGATCATGATGTTCGGCCTGCCCGCCGCTTGCCTCGCGATGTTTCATGAGGCGCCGAAGGAGCGCCGCGCGATCGTCGGCGGGCTGCTGTTCTCGATGGCGCTGACCTCGTTCCTGACGGGCGTGACCGAGCCGATCGAATTCAGCTTCATGTTCCTCGCACCGGTGCTCTACGTCATCCATGCGGTGTTGACGGGCTTGTCGCTCGCGATCTGTCAGCTGCTCGGCGTGAAGCTCGGCTTTACGTTCTCGGGCGGCGCGATCGACTACGTGCTGAATTACGGGCTGTCGACGAAGGGCTGGGTGGCGATTCCGCTGGGCTTGGCGTATGGCGCCGTGTATTACGGGTTGTTCCGCTGGTTTATCCGCAAATTCAATATGGCGACGCCGGGCCGCGAGCCGGCCGGTGCCGATGCGCAAGCCCAGTCGTTCGCGGCAGGCGGCTTCGTCGCGCCGGCGGCGGGGGCGGCCGTGCCGCGCGCGCAGCGCTACATCGCGGCGCTTGGCGGCGCGGCGAATCTGTCGGTCGTCGATGCATGCACGACGCGCCTGCGTTTGTCGGTCGTCGATCCGGACAAGGTGTCGGAAGCCGATCTGCGGACAATCGGCGCGCGTGGTGTGCTCAAGCGTGGCGGCAGCAGCGTGCAGGTGATCATCGGGCCGGAGGCGGATCTCATCGCCGACGAAATCCGCACGGCCGTTAGCGGTGGCGCGGGCGCCGCCGGTGCTGCGGCTTCGGCCGTGCCATCGGCCGCGGCAGCCGACTCGGCGCCGATGGCCGGTGCATCCGCGAGCGCGCAGACCGGGCCGCTCGATCCGGACCCGGCGCGCTGGCTCGCGGTGTTCGGCGGCGCAACCAACGTGGCGGCGCTCGACGCCATTGCGGCGACGCGGCTGCGTGTGGTCGTGCGCGATCCGTCGGCGGTCGACCGTCAGCGTCTCGCGGCGCTCGACGTCGCGTGGGTGGCGGCCGATACGTTCCATATCGTCTGCGGACCGTCGGCATCGCGCTATGCGCAGTATCTGGCGGCGCGTCTGCCGTCGACGGGCGGCGGCGCGGCGGCTCAGCCGGCTTGATGCCGCGCGCGTAGGGCGCGGTTCCCGTGCGGGTGGGGCGCAGGGGCCGCGAGCAGTGAGCAAGAGCGGTGACGGCCATCCGAGGCCCGTCACCGCTCTTTTGTTTTTCAGCCAGGGCTGCGTGGCGTTTCCGGCGTCCGGCCGCCGCTGACGTCTCGATCGGCTGGCGCTCGGCCGGCACGGGCCGAGCCATTTATCGGCCCGGCCCCGTGTACCGCCTATCCGCGCATCACTTTCACTCGTTCGTCAGCACGAACGTCGGCTCCCGATACCCAATGCCCGCACGCTGCAGCTTGGCGAGTTCGCGCTGCTTGAGCACCGTCGCGAAGCCCGCCCAGTCGCGTTCGAGCGCGGCCTTGTCGACATGATGGGTGTCGCCGAGCTTGTAGCGCACGCCCGCCGCATAGGGCAACTCCCAGTCCGCCTTGTGCCACGCGCGTTCGGCGAGCGCGAGAAGCCTCGGGTATGCCATGTATTCGAGCAGCCGGTCGTTACGCATCACTTCCCCCCAAGCCTGCCCCTGGATGCCTTCGATTCGCGGTGCGGCGCCGGTGCCCGTCACGTCGAACGGATTGCCGTCGCGATCGCCGAACAACTCGGCGTTTTGCGGCAGGTTTTCCGGCGCGAAGGAGAACACCTTGTACTCGTCCGTCGCATGCGAGCCCCAGTAATAGCCGCGTTCGCGCGGGTTCGTCGTGTACGGGAAATCGAAGTACAAGTAGTCGGGCAGCGCGAGCACGGTCTCGTAACCCTTCGCGCTCCAGTCGCGCGCGCTGTCGGCCGCGCCCCAGAATACGGTGTCCCACAGCGACACCATCACGTGCTTCGTGCTGAAGTCCTGCGGACCGTTCGCATGTTTGAGACCGTCCTGCCAAGCGGCCATCGTGCCGATGCCGTTGGCGGCGACGATCGCGCTGACCTGTTTCGCGAAGCGCGTGGGCAACTCGTCGATCGATTTGATCTCGCCACGCTGCAACAGCGCATTGCACATCGGCGAGCGGGCCCACGGCTTGTCTTGAGCGGCGAGGTCGACGCGCCCCTTGCCGGGATCGGTCCCGTCGAGCGCCTGGAATCCGGCGCCGAGCAGGATGTTCTTCGCCTCGTCGCCGCCGAAGTGCCAGGTGGCGAGCGGCGCTTGCGCGTCGGCGTGCATCGCGGCGATTTCGCGGATCACCTTCGATGCGAAGTTCAGCGCGCCGGGCACGCACGGATTCAGATCGCTGCGCCGGTCGTAGAACTGAACCGTCGTGAGCCGCGACGTGTCCTGCGGATCGAGCAGGCGGTATGCGTTCGCCTCCTGTTCGCGGCCGGCGGCGTGCAGGCGCCGATAGCGCGCTTCCATCGTCACGACGGCCGCGCGCGAGTGCGCAGGCATGTCGATTTCGGGGATCACGTCGACAAAGCGGCTGGCCGCATAGCGCAGCAAGCCGATGTAGTCGTCGCGCGTCAGATAGCCGCCGCCTGAGCGGTTATCGGGCCCCGAGCCGAGTTGCGGCAGCAGGCAGCGCGTTTCGCCCGGATCGTGGCAGCGGCGCGCGCCGATCTCGGTCAACTCCGGCAGCCCCGGAATCTCGATCCGCCAGCCTTCGTCGTCGGACAGATGCAGGTGCAGCCGGTTGAGCTTGTATGCGCTCATCTGGTCGATCAGGCGGCGCAGCGTCGCGGGATGCTTGAAATTGCGCGCGAGATCGACGTGCATTCCGCGGTGCGGGAAGCGCGGCGCGTCTTCGACGAGCATCGCGGGAATCCGTCCGCCGCCCGCGGGCGTGAGCGAAAAGAGCGTCTGCACGCCATAGTAGAGGCCGGCGGTATCGTAGCCTTCGATAAATGCGCCGCGCGGGCCGATCGTGAGCCGGTAGCCGCCCGGCACCGCGATATCGGCGGGCAGCCGGCGCGGCGCGAGCATGCCCGCGACCGGCGCGCCGTTCCCGCTGTCGAGCCCCAGCGTGCCGGCGCGCTCGCGCAGCGCGGCGACGTGCGTGGGCGCGAGATCCGGCAGCATCAGCGCGACGCCGCGCAGTTCGAGCGCGCCGCCGAGCGCGCGCTGGCGCTTCACGCTAGGCAGCGCGCGGCTCGTGACCGGCTGCGCGGCCACGGCCGGCGCGTTGCCGGCCGAGTTGCTCTGCGCATCGGCGGGCAGGGATTCGACGTAGCGCGTTTCGTCGTCGGTGTCGTTGTAGCGGAGCACCGCGGGCGCCGCGCCGGCGACGACGACATACGGTCGAGGCAGCACGTCGCTGTAGCGCAGGAACCAGTATTCGGCGACGAACGGCAACTCGACGCGCTCGCCCGGCGCGAGTTTGAGCGCGCCCGGTTGCGGCGTCAGCTCGTACAGATCGCCCGTCAGGTGGCGCAGCGTGAAGCCCGGCCGATCGATCTTGAAGAGCCGGCGGATGCTGTGCAGATAGAGCCGCCAGCCGCCGTCCGTGATGAGCTGGCGGCCGCGATTTTGCAGGATCAAGCGGCCGGTCGCGCAGCTTGCCCAGTCGGCGCCGAGATTCGCGCACGGCACGCCGGCCGATGCAGCGTGGTTGTTGTCGATGGCGACACGCAGCGCGAGGCTGTTCGACAGCAGAGCCGCAAGCGTGCCGGGCACGACGGGGCGTGCTGGGCTCGCCGCCGGGCCGGCGGTTTCGGGCACGGCAAGCTGCGCGGGCGCGGCGACCGGCAGCAAAGTGGCCACGGCCAGCCAGCCGGCACCAAAAAGACGGGGAATCAGGTTCATGTGGAGTCCTTGGAAAAGGTACGGCGATACGACGCCGTTGGATTACGTCGCTGCAATCGGGTCTTTCAAGGAAGCGGGAAAAAGGCCGCCGCGAGCGGGCCGTGGCGAAAGCGGCAGCGCAGGCCGAACGGGAACTGGGATGTCTCCTCCGCCAATGGGATGCGGCCTGTCGACGGCCTCCAGAGGATCTTATGAAACCTTTTATTGGTGTTCAAGTGGTATTAATTTGGATTTGTATTGGCATTGAATTTGGCGAAAAAAAAGCTCTCGCGTGAGGCGAGAGCGTGGTTTGTTGCAAGCGATCGATCGTTGATCGCGTGAGGCGGTGGAGCGCGGACGTTCGCGCGGCGCTTGACTGCTTACGCCTGCGCCGTGGCGTGTGCGCTGCCCGTCATGCCCGCGTCACGCCCGAGCCGCGTTTTTGACGCGCCTCGAGCCACATTGCATTGATCGTGCCGAATGCGAGCGCGACGCCGATGCCGAGAATCCAACTGAAGTACCACATGATTCGACTCCTTCCGATTTCTTGCTTCTTGCGAACGGTTCCAACGTTGCGCGAATCCGGCGCTGCCGCCCAAGCGGACCGGCGCCGGTCGAGCGCAACGTTAATACATTGAATGCCGGTTTTCGTGGAGCACGTCCGGCGTGACTTTGCCGCGCACCACGCGGTACACCCAGCCCGTATAGACCAGGATGAGCGGCAGGAACACGATCACGGCGCCGAGCATCACCTCGAGCGTCAGGCGGCTGGAGGTCGAATCCCAAACGGTGAGGCTGCTCCTCGGGTCAAGCGAAGACGGCATGATGAACGGGAACATCGAAAAGGCCGCGGTCAGAATCACGCCGACGATCGTGAGGCCGGTGCAAACAAACGCGGTCTTCTCGCGCTTCGAACCGGCCAGCCATGCCGCGATCAAGCCGCCCGCGATGCCGACAGCGGGGGCGGCGAGCATCCATGGATACTGGCCGTAGTTCGCGAACCAGAGGCCCGAGCCGGCCGCGACCTGCTTGACGAGCGGGTTCGCGACAGTATCGACGGGCGCCGCCTGCGTGATCCGATAGCCGTCGACGAATGACGCGACGAGCACGCCCGCGATCGCGAACAGCACGGCCGCGGCGAGCGCCGATACGCGCAGCGCGAACGTGGCGCGCTTGGCGATCGCGCCGTCCGTCTTCATTTTGACGAACGCGGCGCCGTGGGCGACGAACATCGCCAGGCTCACCAGCCCGCACAGCAGCGCGAACGGATTCAGCAGCGCCCAGAAACTGCCGTGATAGCTGACGCGCAGGTCGCTGTCGAATGCGAACGGCACGCCTTGCAGCAGATTGCCGAACGCGACGCCGAACACCAGCGCGGGCACGAAGCCGCCGGCGAACAGTCCCCAGTCCCAGCATGCGCGCCAGCGCGGATCGTCGCGCTTGCTCCGATAGTCGAAGCCGACCGGGCGGAAGAACAGCGCAAACAGCACGAGCAGCATCGCGAAGTAGAAGCCCGAGAACGACGCCGCATAGACGAGCGGCCACGCGGCGAACATCGCGCCGCCCGCCGTGATGAGCCACACCTGGTTGCCTTCCCAGGTCGCGCCGACCGTGTTGACGACGATACGGCGTTCGTCGTCGGTCTTGCCGATGAACGGCAGCAGAACGGTCGCGCCCATGTCGAAGCCGTCGGTCAGCGAGAAGCCGATGATCAGCGCGCCGACGAGCACCCACCAGATCACCTTGAGCGTTGCGTAGTCCATAGCAGTTCCTTATTCGAATTCGATCGTGCGGCGCGCATCACGCGGCCGTCTTGCCGACGGCGTTGCCGAGCCCTTGCACGGCCTGCTCATAGTGATAGCGGCCGGTGTGCAGCGACGACGGTCCAAGCCGCGCGTACTTGAACATCAGCGTGATTTCGACGATGAACAGCACCGTGTAGAACAGGATGAAGCCGGCGAGACTCAGGTACAGGTCGGTGGGAGTGAGGCTCGATGCGGACAGGTGCGTCGGCAGGATGCCGGCGATCGTCCACGGCTGGCGGCCCACTTCGGCAACGACCCAGCCGAACTCGGCGGCGAGCCACGGCAGCGGAATCGCCCACACGGCCCAGCGCAGGAACCAGCGGCGCTTGTCTTGCAGCAACTGACGGCGCGCGCAGAACCAGAACGCGGCGATGAACGTCGCGAGGAACAGCACACCGAGGAACACCATGATGCGGAACGAGAAGAACACAGGCGCAACCGGCGGGATGGTCCGCTTCGCGGCCGCCTTGATCTGTTCGGCAGTCGCATCCGTCACGTTCGGCGTGAACTGCTTGAGCATCAGCCCGTAGCCGAGATATTGCTTGTGCGCGTCGAAGGTCGCCTTCGTCTCGGCGCTGGTATCGCCCGACTTCAGCTTCTGCAGCGCGCCGTAAGCGATCATGCCGCTTCGGATGTGCGCCTCGCTGTACTTCGCGAGATCGCGCAAGCCGATCACCGGCTCGTCGATCGAGCGCGTGGCAATCAGCCCGAGCGCATACGGAATGCGGATGGCGTAATCGGTCCGTTCGGCCTGCTGGTTAGGGATGCCGATCAACGTGAACGATGCGGGCGCCGGCTGCGTCTCCCATTCGGATTCGATAGCGGCAAGCTTCATCTTTTGCACTTCCCCCGTCGTATAACCGGATTCGTCGCCGAGCACGATCACGCACAGCGTCGACGCGAGCCCGAAGCCCGCCGCGACCGCGAACGAGCGCAGCGCGAAATCGATGTCGCGGCGCTTGAGCAGATACCACGCCGAGATGCCGAGCACGAACATCGACGCGGTCACGTAGCCGGCCGACACGGTATGCACGAACTTCACCTGAGCGACCGGATTGAAGATCACGTCGAAGAGATTCGTCAGCTCCATGCGCATCGTCTGGTAGTTGAATTCGGCGCCGACCGGGTTGTTCATCCAGCCGTTCGCGACGAGAATCCACAGCGCCGACAGGTTCGAGCCAAGCGCGACGAGGAACGTGACGATCAGGTGCTGGACTTTCGACAGTCGCTTCCAGCCGAAGAAGAACAGCCCGACGAACGTCGATTCGAGAAAGAACGCCATCAGCCCTTCGACGGCGAGCGGCACGCCGAAGATATCGCCGACGTAATGCGAGTAGTAAGACCAGTTCGTGCCGAACTGGAATTCGAGCGTGATGCCGGTGGTCACGCCCATGGCGAAGTTGATCCCGAAGAGCTTGCCCCAGAACTGGGTCATGTCCTTGTAGACTTCCTTGCCGGTCATCACATAAACCGCTTCCATGATGACGAGCAGCCACGACAGGCCGAGCGTGAGCGGGACAAATAAAAAATGGTAGAGCGCGGTAATGCCGAACTGCAGACGTGACAGTTCGACGACTTCACTGCTTATCATGGCGGTCTCCGTGGGTGGATGCGTGTGGCGGCGCCGACAGCAGCTGCGTGGCGACGACGGCAGGCGGCAGCGACATGTGCTCGGCCTGCGGATGGTTGAAGAATGCGTATTTGAGCGCGACGAGCAGGATCAGCTTGACGATCAGCACGAGCGTAATGTCGCGCGCGAAGCTCGGGCCTTGAACCCATTCGGCGATCCGGCCGCGCCGGCCGGCCGGCGTTGGGGGATGCGGCGTTTTTTTGTCGGCGAGAGTCGAAGCCATGATGTCCAGAATGACGCGATAGGCATGGAGCGGCGCCGGCTTCGCAATGCGCTCGGACGCACGCGGCATGGCTTGGCCGGTCATCCCAATTGTAGGAGGACTCCTTGCCAACTCGGTGTATGGCGCTGCGGCACACCGTCGCTAAATGCGTGGGGAAATTTGAGTTGGCTCAATAAGTGAGCGCATCGGGCAGGGTCGGGTGAAATTTTGCGCCGCATTGGCCACTGAACCAGCCGCGAATCCGCGCGCGGGCGCCATGAAAAAAATCATTGGAAGCGCTTGGCGCAGCCGGACGGCGGAAGAGGCGAACCGCAGTGGCGGCCGCAAATGAAAAAGCCCGCTGTCGAATGACAGCGGGCTTGCGCCGAACACGTGGCGGCCCGGTCGGGCCGCTCTTTCATGCGTATGCGGCGAGCGCCGTGCGCATCTTTTTCATTGCGCTCGCCTCGATTTGGCGAATGCGCTCCGCCGACACGCCGAATTCGGCGGCGAGATCGTGCAGCGTCGAGCCGCCCGAACCGTCGTCGTCGACGTTCAGCCAGCGCGCCTCGATGATTCGGCGGCTGCGCGCGTCGAGCGAATCGAGCGCTTGCGCAATGCCGTCCGTCTGCAGCATGTCGCGCTGCCGCGCGGCGAGCACGGCGGTCGGCTCGTTATGCGAATCGGCAAGATAGGCGATCGGCGCGTATGACTCCTCGCCGTCTTCGACCTGGCCTTCGAGCGCGATATCGCCGCCCGCGAGACGGGTTTCCATCTCGGCGACTTCCTCGCGCTTGACATTCAGCTCTTGCGCGAGGCCGTCGATTTCCTCCGGCGTGAACGCCTGAGTGCCTTTCTTGTGGCTGCGCAGATTGAAGAACAGCTTGCGTTGCGCCTTCGTCGTCGCGACCTTCACCATCCGCCAGTTGCGCAGGATGTATTCGTGAATCTCGGCCTTGATCCAATGAATCGCATACGACACGAGCCGCACGTTTTGCGCGGGGTCGAAGCGCTTGACTGCCTTCATCAGGCCGATGTTGCCTTCCTGAATCAGGTCGCCGTGGGGCAGGCCGTAGCCGAGATAGTTGCGCGAGATCGACACGACGAGCCGCAGGTGCGACAGCACGAGCCGGCGCGCGGCGTCGAGGTTGTTGTGCTCGCGGTACTCGGTTGCGTACTGACGCTCTTCGTCGGGCGTGAGCAGCGGAATCCGGTTGACGGCCTGGATATACGCGTCGATGTTGCCAAGCTGGCCGGGCAGCATCGAATGAGATGCGAGCATCAGCGAGCCTGCCGATGCGGCCTTAGCGGACGCCGGGCACAGGGTATTCGGAAGGGTCAATGCGTTGCTCACGTAAAAAACTCCTTTGGAATCAGGGACAAACCCCGTCAGTGAAACGATTCCAGGCTTAATCTTAGCACTCCATCAACCGGAGTGCTAATTCTTAGAAGGCTTGCGGCCGCCGGAGTTCCCATTTTTGCTATCGCTTTTTCAAATTGATAGCTGCTCTTGAGATGCCATTCTAGCTGGCATACGTAAGCTATTGTTTTGCGGGCGATTCAAACAAATGCTGCTGATTCTTGTGGAAACAGAAGAAAACCATTTCGTCCGACGATGCCGACCGAAAAAGTCCTTTACCATAAGATGCTGTTCGCTCGAGCCGGCTGTCATCCACCGATAGGTGGCGGCGAGGCTCTATTCAACCTGAGAAGTTGGAGTGACTAAATGAACTATAAGAAGAATCGCGCTCGGACAGGGCGGGCAGTTGCGCGGATTGCCGTCGCGGTCGCATTGCTGGGGGTTTCCGGCGTCGCTTGCGCGGACCGTTGGGGTTTGCAACTCGGCGGCGGCATCGGCGACCATGATGTGAAGAAGGGCGATATCGCCGTGGTCTGGGATCCGAATTGGAGTTGGTGGGAAATCGGCGGCTGGCATTTCGCGTTCGTTGCCGAGGGGCACGTATCGTACTGGCGGTACACGGGCGACGCGGCGATTCACAGCAACGTCTGGGAATTCGGCGCGACGCCGGTGCTGCGCTTCATCAAGGGTTCGGGCTATGTGCGGCCGTTCATTGAGGCGGGCGTCGGCGTGCGTCTTCTCACGCATCCGACGATTTCGAGTCGTTACTCGATGTCGACGGCGTTCCAGTTCGCCGATATGGTGGGCATCGGCGCACAATTCGGGGATCGTCAGCAGTATCAAGCTGGTTTTCGCTTTCAGCACGAATCCAACGCAGGTATCAAACATCCGAATCCTGGTATAAATTTCAGCCAACTCTACGTGCAGTACAACTTCTGACCGGCGCGCGTATGCGCGCCCGCAGTTGAGGAGTATGGCGATGGTGGCGAAGGGGATCGATGCGATTCGCGCGCTCGAGCGCGACCGGTTTCGTGCGATGGTCGACGGCGACGGCGAGGCGCTCGATGCGTTGTTGTCCGACGGTGTCTACTTCGTGCACACGAACGGCAAGCGCGAAACCAAGCAGCAGTTCATCGACGCGATCGTGACCGGCCGTCGCCGCTATCGGCAGATCGAGATTCAGTCGCAGGACGTGCTGCCGCTCGGCGAGGCCACTTTTGTCGTCGCCGGGCGCGCGCTGGTCGAAATGGAAACCAACAACGGCGGTTTGGTGTTTCCGATCGCGTACACCGCGGTGCAGACGCAGGAGAAAGGCCGCTGGCGCCTTCTCGCGTGGCAGGCAACCCGCTGCGCGACCGAGGGCTAGAAAGAAGTCCCTCGTGCCCGTGACGGGCTTGCGCGGACGGCCAAGTCGGCGAAAGCACTCAATTCGGCGAATATGCGTTTGCGCCTGCCGATTCCGCCGGCGCAGCTCACTGCTGCGATCGTCGTTCGTGGCTATCGTGCATCCCTTCCGGCGCGGTATCGCTATTGCCGGGCAAACGCGTGCGCGCGCGCCCGCTACGGGGATGCGCACGCGTGCATATCCGGCGGCCATTTTTCCCAAAGCGCCGGTGGTTTATTGCCGATTATTTTTATTGAGTTGGGTTTTGTGGTTTTTGGCGAATTTTCGATCGAAACAAGAAGGATTGACGGGCCCCTGATCGGGGCCTTTTCGTTTGCAGCGGCTTCGTGAGCCGCGATTTCGCGCCGGCGCCGCGGATCTCGCCTGCGCCGGCAACGCGCGCCGTGGTGCGCCGCGCGTTACAGCCCGTACTGGCCGGTTCGCTCTGCTTGATGGTGACGGCGTGCGCCCGAGCCGCTCAGGCGGCCGCCCGCCGCTTGTCACGGCTCCATGCCGAGCGGTTGATCGCGCTCACGACCGCCTCCGTGCCTGCGGCGGCCGGATCGCGGTGAACGCCGACGCCATGCCGCAGTGTCGCGCCGCCGACCTTTGCGCCGACGAATACCGCGATGTCGCCTTGTGCGGTGCGCTCGGCCTCACACGACACCACCTCGATTGCCACGCCTGCCGCCGCGGCGAATGCGGCGGCCGACTGCCGCACCGCGCTTGGCGCGTCACCGGCGGGCGCAAGCGCGATCTCGCGATCGAGCCAGCTCGCCGATGCGCCAGCCCGCGCGGCGGGCCCGGCCGTTTGCAGATACTCGCTCGCGAAGAGCGTACAGATTGCGTCCGCGGTCATTTCCTCACCCGAAGCGTCGGCCGAGGCCTGCACGACGTGGCTGAATTCGATCTGCACGCGCCGCGGCGGCGTAAACCCCATCCCGCGCTCGAGCAGATAGGTCGCGCCACCCTTGCCGGATTGGCTGTTCACGCGAATCACCGCGTCATAGCTGCGGCCGAGATCGGCGGGATCGATCGGCAGATAGGGCACCTCCCAGCGCGCGTCGGGCTGCTGCTGCGCGAAGCCCTTGCGGATCGCATCCTGATGCGAGCCCGAGAACGCGGTGAAAACGAGATCGCCCGCGTAAGGATGGCGTGGATGCACGGGAATCTGGTTGCAGCGCTCGACGGTGTGCCGCACCGCGTCGATATCGGAGAAATCGAGACCCGGATCGATGCCCTGCGTGTACAGGTTCAGCGCGAGCGTGACGAGGTCGACGTTGCCGGTGCGCTCGCCGTTGCCGAACAGGCAGCCCTCGATGCGCTCCGCGCCCGCGAGCAGCGCGAGTTCGGCCGCGGCCACGGCAGTACCGCGATCGTTGTGCGGATGCACGGACAGCACGATGCTGTCCCGGTAGCTGAGATGGCGGTCCATCCACTCGATCTGGTCGGCGAACACGTTCGGCGTGGCCGCTTCGACGGTCGCGGGCAGGTTCACGATCATCTTGCGCTCGCGCGTGGGCCGCCAAGTTTGCGCAACCGCGTCGCACACCTCGCGCGCGAACGACAGCTCGGTCATGCTGAACGTCTCGGGCGAGTATTGAAAGGTCCAATGCGTGCCGGGGCGCGCCCGCGCGTGCTCCTTGATGAGCCGGGTGCCGTCGACGGCGAGCGCCTTCACTTCTTCCTTCGACGCGCCAAATACGATCCGGCGAAACGACGGGCAGATTGCGTTGTACAGATGGACGATCGCGCGCGGCGCGCCTTCGAGCGCGTCGAACGTGCGCGCGATCAGATCCTCGCGCGATTGCACGAGCACTTCGATCGTCACGTCGTCGGGAATGCGTTTTTCGACGATCAGCTTGCGCACGAAATCGAAGTCGGTCTGCGAAGCCGACGGAAACCCGACTTCGATTTCCTTGAAGCCGATCGCGACGAGTCTCTCGAAAAACTCGAGCTTCTTGTCGATGCTCATCGGCTCGATGAGTGCCTGATTGCCGTCGCGCAGATCGGTGCTCATCCAGACCGGCGCGCGCTCGATCGTGCGGCTCGGCCATCGGCGTGCGTTGATGCGCACGGGTTCGAACGGTCGGTATTTGTCGGCGGGATTGCGTTGCATCGTGACCTCGAGTGTCGAGTCGCGAGCGAAGACAATGACGGCATGACGCGCCGGTAGGCGCCGCCTGCGCACGCTCATGCCGGATTGCATGACGCACGCGGGAATCTTCGCATTTCGCCCGACGGATCGACGGACGAAGGCTGACGACTATGGGTTGTAAAAAACAGCGAGAAGGAAACTGCGGGAACTGCTAAGGGCGGGACCGTGCCGGTGCGGCACGGCGCCACGACAGCTTTACGCTAGTCGTAGCGATAGCGGCCGCGCTAGGCGGCCGGAAGTAATTCGGAGGGTGTTCTGATAGGAACGCATGGCGACAACTCTATGCGAAGTTCGCGGCGGCTGTCAATCATGCGCGCCAAGCGCCGTGCGGCAGCGCACTCGGCGTTTATTCGACGATTCGCGCGAGCCGCACGATCGTCTCGACCTGCGTGGCGATCGTGATCGGCACCGGGATTTCGCCGCGCATGACGGCGTCGGTCCAGGCGGCTGTCGTGGCCGCGTCGCGCGATTCGGGCAACTCGGCGGGCGGCGCATCGGGTGACGAGCGTACCGGCTCGACGACCGTCTCGCACAGTCCGTCATGCAGCCAGTCGATCTGCACCTGGCGGCGCGTGTCGGCGACCGCCTCGCCTTCGGTGCCGCGAGCGAGCAGCGCGCCGCCGGCGGCTGCCGGCGGATGGTTGCGAAACAGTTCGATGAGGCTGTCACGGTACGGCGGGTGGGTGTAGTTGACGAGGCGTAGCCCGGCCGGTTCGAACGGCTGCAGCAGCTTGACGATCGTGTGCGTCGAATTGCGCACGCCCAGCACGCGGCGTAGCGCGATCAGGCGCGCGAGCTTCGGCGCGAGCACGCCGATCGGCGCGAAGGCGACGCGGCGCTCGGCGAGCGTATCCTCGATCTCGTCGTGCGTGCTGCCGGGCGGGATCGACAGTTCGTTGAAGATTTCCGCGCTCGTCACGCGGCCCGGATCGTCGGCGACGCCGTGCACGAGCACGGGCACGCCCTCGCGCGCGAGCAACAGCGCGAGAAGCGGTACGAGGTTCGGCTGCTTGCGCGCGCCGTTATAGCTCGGGATCGATACCGGGCGGAAGACGCCGTCCTGCACGTGCAGCGGCTCGAACGACGCGTGCGCGGCGGCGAGCATCGCCGCCAGCTCGGCAGGCGTTTCGCCTTTGAGCCGATAAGCGATCAGGACCGCGCCGAGTTCGACGTCCGATACGTGGCCGTCCAGTATCGCGCGGTAAAGGGCGAGCGCGTCGTCGAAGGGCAGCGGGCGGGCGCCGTTGGGGCCGCGCCCGATCTCCTTGATGAAGCGGGCACACGCGAAAGGTTCGGGTAGCGGGGCGTTGGCGTCGGAATCGGTCATTGAGGAGCGGGAGCGGCGGCCGGGACTGGGTTCGTTGGTCGAACGGCAACGCGCAACTCGGTATGCAGGGAAATCACTGAGTACCGCATTTGTGTGATTCTTGCAAGCGCAAGTGTTTTTCGGGCGGCCATCGGCGGCTTGGCACGCCGTTGACGGATGGCCGCAGGCATGAGGCGGGTTGTTTGCGGCGCATTGCTGTCTTTATCGCACGGTAATGGCGGCGGGTGCGCATCGGGATGGTGCGAGAATTTGGCAAGCGGGCCTCGTGAAGGCTCCTGCGACGGACAGGCGAGCCGGGCTTCGCCCCCGATCGGGCGCTGAATCGGGCGCCTGCCGGTTCGCCGGCAGGCGCGGCATTCGTTTTTTTAGCGGCGCGCGTCGGGTTGCGCGCCGTGCCGGCCGACACAGCGGCATTCGCCACGTCACGCGCCCCGCATGGCTGCCGGGGACGCGGGCGGCGCGTTACACTTTCGGCCGTTATCGGTTATCGGTTATCGGTTATCGGATCGCGTTCGCCGTTGCGCAACGGGCGGAGCATCTTTTCAGCCGCGCGGCAAGTGCCGGGCAGTGTCAGTCGCAACGGCCGATCGGCGGCCCACGCAATGAGGATCACGATGAAGCTATACAGTTATTTCCGCAGCTCGGCGTCGTTTCGCGTGCGCATTGCGCTGCGTCTGAAGGGGCTGCCGTTCGATTATGTGCCGGTGCACCTGTTGCGCGACGGCGGCCAGCAATTGAAGGACGACTATCGCGCGCTGAATCCGGACGCGCTCGTGCCGACGCTCGTCGACGGCGATTCGCCGCTGCATCAGTCGCTCGCGATCATCGAGTATCTCGACGAAAAGTATCCGGATGTGCCGCTGCTGCCGCACGCGCCGCTCGATCGCGCATACGTGCGCGCGATCGGGTTGTTGGTGGCCTGCGAGATCCACCCGCTGAACAACCTGCGCGTGCTGAAGTACCTGAAGCACACGCTGAAGATCGACGACGACGCAAAAGATGCGTGGTATCGCCATTGGATCGATGACGGATTCGCGAAGCTCGAGGCGCGCCTCGCGCACGATCCGCGCACGGGCAAGCTGTGCTTTGGTGACACGCCGACGCTTGCCGATCTCTGCG
Organism: Burkholderia singularis; assembly: GCF_001718875.1. Classification (NCBI taxonomy): domain Bacteria; kingdom Pseudomonadati; phylum Pseudomonadota; class Betaproteobacteria; order Burkholderiales; family Burkholderiaceae; genus Burkholderia; species Burkholderia singularis. The sequence goes on along the minus strand of NZ_CP013448.1, from coordinate 3,547,072 downwards.
TCGTGCCGCAAGTGTTCAATGCGCACCGCTTCGCGATCGACACCACGCGTTATCCGACGATCCAGCGCATTTTCGACCATGCGATGACGTTCGATGCGTTCAAGGCGTCGGTGCCCGCCGCGCAGCCGGACGCGGAGCAGTAGCCGCACACGGTTTTTGCCCGTGCGCGGCAAGCCGCGATCGGCCGATTAGCTGGTTTGCCGAATTATCGGATTGCCGGCCGGATGAAAATCGGCAAACGGGCGTCCCAAATCCCAAAGCGCCGCGCCCGTTCCAGCGCATGCGCCGGCATGATCGCGCGGCGTTAGCCAAGCAGCGCGTCCGCGAATTCTTCCGCGCTGAACGGCTGCAGATCCTCGACCTTCTCGCCGACACCGATGAAATACACCGGAATCGGCCGTTGCCGCGCGATCGCGGCGAGGATGCCGCCCTTCGCGGTGCCGTCGAGCTTGGTGACGATCAGGCCCGTCAGGCCGAGCGCATCGTCGAATGCCTTGACCTGCGTAAGCGCATTCTGGCCGGTATTCGCGTCGATCACGAGCAGGACTTCATGCGGTGCGCCGTCGTGCGCCTTGCCGATCACACGCTTCACCTTGCGCAGTTCCTCCATCAGATGGAGTTGCGTCGGCAGGCGGCCCGCCGTGTCGGCCATCATCACGTCGATTTTGCGCGCGCGCGCCGCGCCGACCGCGTCGAAGATCACCGCGGCCGGATCGCCGCTTTCCTGCTGAACGACGGTCACGTTGTTGCGCTCGCCCCAGATCGCGAGTTGCTCGCGCGCGGCCGCGCGAAACGTGTCGCCCGCCGCGAGCAGCACCGACTGATCGAAGCGCTGCAGATGCTTTGCGAGCTTGCCGATGCTCGTTGTCTTGCCCGCACCGTTGACGCCCGCGATCATCATCACGAGCGGCTGCGCGCGGCCTAGCACGAGCGATTTCTCGAGCGGCGCCAATAGCTCGATGATCAGGTCGCGCAACGCGCGCTTGACTTGCTGCGGATCGGTCAGGCGAGCCGCGCGCACTTTTTCGCGCAGCGCGGTGAGCAAATGCTCGGTCGCGTCGATGCCGGCGTCGGACATCAGCAGCGCCGTTTCGAGTTCTTCATAGAGCGCGTCGTCGATTTTCGTGTTGACGAACACGCTGGTGATGTTCGAACTCGTTTTCGCGAGACCCGATTTCAGCCGCGTCAGCCACGATTTTTTCGCGGCCGGCTCGGCAGCGGGCGGCGGTACGATTTCGACCGTTTCGACCACTTCGCCGTCACGGTTCGCGGATGGCGTGACCGTCACCACGACGGATGGTGACGCTGCGGCGGGCGTGGCGGCCGAGCCGCCTGCGTCGGGCACGGCAGCGGAGGTAGCGGGTATCGGCGGCACGGAGCCGGCTGCCGGCGCATCTTCGTGCGCGGCGGCATCCGCGTGCGCTTCGGGTGCAACTGCCGGCGCCGCTTCGTCGCGCGCGTCGTGTTGCGCAAGCTCGTCTGCCGGATGGTCCGCGTCGGGCGTTGGTTGCGGCTCGGCCGATGTGGCGTCGGGCGCTTTCCTGAATCGTTTGAAAAAGCTGAACATGATTTTGCTTGCGGAAAGAGGCGGGGCGGGCGCGGCACCGGTCGGCCGGCCCGATGCGAGCATCTGAAGGCGCGCCGCCAAGCGCGCCTGAAGCGCGATATTTTATCAGGCGCATGCGGTTCGCCGCTCGCGCGCGGCAAAGGGCGCGCGCCGCTTGTGGTAACGTGCGCGTCATTGCGGTGCGCGGTGCGCAGCTTGTGCTGCGGCGCGGGCCGTTTCCAGCGTTTTTCGTTCGTATCATCGAATTCTTCGTATGTCCCGTACTTCTCCGGCGCGGCCTTCCGCGCCACGCGCTGCGGCAGCGGCAGGCCGAGGCAGGCCGCACACGATCCGCATCATCGGCGGCGATTGGAAGCGCACGCCGCTTCCGGTGCTGGATGTCGATGGCCTGCGACCGACGCCCGACCGCGTGCGCGAGACGCTCTTCAATTGGCTCGGCCAGGATCTCGAAGGCCGGCGCTGCCTCGATCTGTTCGCGGGCAGCGGCGCGCTCGGTTTCGAGGCGGCGTCGCGGGGCGCGGCGAGCGTCGTGATGGTCGAGCGTCATCCACGCGCCGCGCAGCAGTTGCGCGCGCTCAAGGAAAAACTCGCCGCGCGCGCGATCGAGATCGCTGAGGCCGACGCGCTGCGTATCGCCGCCGGTCTCGCGCCCGGCTCGTTCGATGTCGTGTTCATCGATCCGCCGTTCGGCGACGCGGCCGCACTCGCACGTGCGCTTGCGCTTGCGCCGAATCTCGTCGCGCCGGGCGGGCGCCTGTATGTCGAGACGGGCGCGCCGCTCGATCCGGCCGCGCACGCGTCGCTCGCGGGCTGGCAGGTGTGCCGGCACGGCAAGGCGGGCGCTGTTCACTATCATTTGCTGCAACGCGAAAATGATGAATAATGCGCGTTCCAAACGACACGAGCCAGATACGTGTTACCGAGGCGCCGCACCAGGTGACGTGCGCCCATGTCGGCGGTTCGCGCGCGAAGCGCAGGACCGCGACCCCAATTGCCCGATGACAGGAGGCGCGACATGGTAGTCGCTGTGTATCCCGGTACGTTCGATCCGCTCACGCGCGGCCACGAGGATCTTGTGCGGCGTGCATCGAGTATTTTTGATACGCTCGTCGTCGGCGTTGCCGACAGCCGTGCGAAAAAGCCGTTTTTCTCGCTCGAGGAGCGTCTGCAGATTGCGAACGAGGTGCTGGGCCATTACCCGAACGTGAAGGTGATGGGCTTCACCGGTTTGCTCAAGGATTTCGTGCGGGCGAACGACGCGCGCGTGATCGTGCGGGGGCTGCGCGCGGTGTCGGATTTCGAGTATGAGTTCCAGATGGCCGGGATGAACCGCTATCTGCTGCCCGATGTCGAGACGATGTTCATGACCCCGTCGGACCAATATCAGTTCATCTCGGGCACGATCGTGCGCGAGATCGCGCAGTTGGGCGGCGATGTCAGCAAGTTCGTGTTCCCGTCGGTCGAGAAATGGCTGACGGAGAAGGTGACCGCGATGTCCAACGGACCATCCGCGTGAGCGGCCGCGCGCGGCGGCGGCTCTGGCCGGCCGGCCGCGCGTTGGCGCAAGTGAGATCAGTATGGCTTTGATGATTACCGACGAATGCATCAATTGCGACGTTTGCGAGCCCGAGTGCCCGAACGGCGCGATTTCGATGGGTCCGGAAATCTATGTGATCGATCCGAACAAATGCACCGAATGCGTCGGCCATTTCGATGAGCCGCAGTGCCAGCAGGTGTGCCCGGTCGAATGCATCCCGCAGGATCCGGGGCATCCGGAGACGAAGGATCAGTTGATGGCGAAGTATCGCGCGTTGATCGCGCCGCAGGAGCAAGGCGGCGCATGACGTGCGCGGGCGGCAGCGCATGGCCGGGATGGATTTCCGGCGGCGGGCTGCCGGCGCGAACGGCTCACGATTCAGCCGGTTTGCTATCCGGCGCCGTATCCGGATACTGACCGATGCAGGCGAGCCGGTTGAGCCGACCGCCTTGGACCTTGCTCAGACGAGCAGCTCGCGCAACGCCGCGACGAGCGTATCGCATTCGGCGTCGGTGCCGATCGTGATTCGCAGATGCTGATCGATTCGCGGCAGCTTGAAGTGCCGCACGAAAATCTCCCGTTCTTTCAGCCTTGCCGAGAGTGCCGCTGCGTCGTGGCGCGGATGGCGCACGAACACGAAGTTCGCGGCAGACGGCACGACGTCGAAGCCGAGCGCCGCGAGCGCGCCGATGAGCCGCTCGCGGCTTGCGATCACCTGCGCGCGCGTTTTCTCGAACCACGCATCGTCCTCATATGACGCTTGCACCGCGGCCTGCGCGAGACGGTCGAGCGGATACGAGTTGAAGCTGTCCTTGACGCGCGTGAGCGCGTCGATCAGCCCCGCGTCGCCGAACGCAAAGCCGACGCGCATCCCGGCCAGCGAGCGCGCCTTCGATACCGTTTGCACGACAAGCAGATTCGGATAGCGTGCGATTAGCGATACCGCCGATTGCGCGCCGAAGTCGACATACGCTTCGTCGATCACGACGACGGAACTCGGATTCGCGGCGACAATGCACTCGATATCGGCGAGCGGCAGCGCGCGGCCCGTCGGCGCGTTCGGGTTCGGGAACAGCACGCAGCCCGAATCGTCGAGATAGTCGTCGACGCGAATCGAGAAATCGTCGGCAAGCGGTATCGTCTCGTAGGCGATTCGATAGAGTCGCGCATACGTCGGATAGAAGCTGTATGTGATGTCCGGAAAGCGCAGCGGCCGCTCGTGTTGCAGCAGCGCCTGGAACGCGTGTGCGAGCACCTCGTCGGAGCCGTTGCCGGCGAACACCTGCTCGGGCGCGAGCCCGTGATGCGCGGCCACCGTTTCGCGCAGCCGGCGCGCGACGGGGTCCGGATAGCGGCGCAGCGCATCGCCCGTTTCGCCAAGCTCGCGCCGGATCGCGTCGAGCGCACGCGGCGACGGCGGATAAGGGTTTTCGTTCGTGTTCAGTTTGACGGGATGCGCGAGCGCGGGCTGTTCGCCCGGCACATAGGGCTCGAGTCGATGAACGATGTCGCTCCAATAACGGCTCACTACTGGGCTCCTGACGCGATAAAACAATGAGATTAACCGATGCGCACGCCGTGCGCGCGGCACGGGCGAGCCCGTAAAAGACCAAACCGGCGCAATCCGCGAAGCCCGCGCGCCGCCGCGCCTATCCGCAGCCTGTTACGCGCCGCCGTTGCGGTGCAACTGCATCATCGCGCGTTCAAGTTCGCCTTTGATGACGAGCGGCATCACCGCGCGCGCGCGTTCGATCGCCGCGTCGATCACATCCTGCTCTTCCTTGCGCGGCGGCTTCAGCACGAAGTTCGCGACGTCGGGCTTCGCGCCGGCGCGCGCGCTTTCGGGAATCAGCTCGCGCGGATGGCCGATACCGATCCGCAGCCGCCAGTATTGCTGCGACGACAGATGTGCGGAGATGTCCTTGAGGCCGTTGTGCCCGCCACTGCCGCCGCCGAGCTTCAGCTTGACAGCGCCGGGCGGCAGATCGAGTTCGTCGTGCGCGACCAGGATCTGGTCCGGCAGGATCTTGAAGAAATGCGCGAGCGCGACGACCGATTGGCCAGAGCGGTTCATGTAGGTCTGCGGCTCGAGCAGGTGCACCTCTTCGCCAAAGAGCCGTGCCTTTGCATAGCAGCCGTGGAAGCGCCGCTCGTCGCGCAGCGATGCGCCGGCTTCGCGCGCGAGCTGATCGACGAGCCAGAAGCCCGCGTTGTGGCGCGTTGCCGTATATTCTGCCCCGGGATTGCCGAGGCCGACGATCAACTTGATCATGATGTACTCGCCTGTCAGGGCACGCCGCCGCCCTGGTGGGTCGCAACAAAGAAAAACCCGCCGGGCAAGCCGCGGCGGGTCGTCGACCGTTGTGAAAAACGGTCCGGGAAGGCGCTGAAGGGCGCTTAAGCAGCCGGCGTTTCGCCTTCGCCCGCCGCCGCTTCTTCCGACACGGCGCCGGCCGGAATCGTCGCGGAGGCAACCACCGGGTTTTCTGCGTCGACGTGCGGGGTCAGCGCGACGCCCTTCGGCAGTGCGATGTCCTTCGCATGCAGCGACTGGCCCGCTTCGATCTTCGACAGATCGACTTCGAGGAATTCCGGCAGGTCGCCCGGCAGGCACTCGACGTCGATTTCCGTGACGACGTGCGACACGACCGCGCTCGACAGCTTCACGGCCGGGCTCGTTTCCGCGTTCAGGAAGTGCAGCGGCACCTTCGTGTGCAGCTTCTTCTTCGGGTCGATGCGCTGGAAGTCAACGTGCAGCACGAGCTGACGGAACGGATGATATTGCACGTCGCGCAGCAGCACGCGTTGCGACTTGCCTTCGACTTCGAGATCGAGGATCGACGAGTGGAAGGCTTCCTTCTTCAGCGCGTGCCACAGCGCGTTGTGATCGATCTCGATCATTTGCGGCGCGGCTTCGCCACCGTACACGATACCCGTGGTCTTGCCGGCATTACGCAGGCGGCGGCTCGCACCCGTACCTTGCTGTTTGCGCTCGAAAGCGACGACTTTCATGACTTTCTCCAATGACTGCCCGCGACCAGGCAGTAAAACAGGGCCCCGCTATCGCACGGAGCCTTCGACGAACGGCCGGGGGTTCGTCAGTCCCGGCCGATTATGCAAAAAGCGAAGCTCGACGCTTCGCTTTCTGCGCATGCTTTGCAGCGGCGGTTCGTTTTACGATTCCGCGAACAGCGACATCACCGAATCGCCGCGGCGGATTCGCGAGAACGTCTCGGCCAGCAGGCCGGCGCTCGACAGCGCACGAATCTTCGGGCAGCCGAGCGATTCGGCGGACAGCGGGATCGTATCGGTGACGACGAGTTCGTCGAGCGCCGATGCGGCGATCCGGTCGCCCGCGCCGCCCGACAGGACGGGGTGGGTCGCATACGCGAACACCTGCTTCGCGCCACGCTCCTTCAACACTTGCGCGGCCTTGCAGAGCGTGCCGGCGGTATCGACCATGTCGTCCATGATCACGCACGTCCGGCCGTCAACTTCACCGATGATGTTCATCACTTCGGCGACGTTCGCTTTCGGACGGCGTTTGTCGATGATCGCCAGGTCGCAGTTCAACTGCTTCGCGAGCGCGCGGGCGCGCACGACGCCGCCGACGTCCGGCGACACGACGAGCAGATCCGGATGGCTTTGCTTGCGCAGATCGCCGAGCAGGATCGGCGTGGCGTAAATGTTGTCGACCGGGATGTCGAAGAAGCCTTGAATCTGGTCGGCGTGCAGATCCATCGTGATGATCCGCTCGACGCCGGCGATTTCCAGCATGTTCGCGACGACCTTCGCGGAAATCGCGACGCGTGCGGAACGCGGGCGGCGATCCTGGCGCGCGTAGCCGAAGTAGGGGATGGCGGCGGTGATCCGGCCGGCGGATGCGCGCTTCAGCGCATCGACCATGATCATCAGCTCCATCAGGTTGTCATTCGTCGGCGCACACGTGGATTGAAGGACGAAAACATCCTTGCCCCGCACGTTTTCCTGGATCTCGACTTGGATCTCGCCGTCGGAGAAACGGCTGACCATTGCTTTGCCGAGGGGAATACCGAGAATTTTGACGACTTCCTGTGCAAGCGCGGGATTGGCGTTGCCAGTAAAAACCATCAGGCCGTCATGGCTGCTCATCATGCACCTGCTTCGGGCTTAGGCGGGAAATGCGGGAAATGTTTGGCAGGGGAGGAAGGACTCGAACCCTCGCATGCCGGAATCAAAATCCGGTGCCTTGACCAACTTGGCGACTCCCCTACACTCAACTTTGAGCAACATCGGAAGTGTAGGCCATCCGATGCCGCGAAACTTCATGACGCGAAAGCGTAGAGTGGATGCTCACCCAAGCTCTCGGTAACCGTGCTGCTCCAGCCTTCCGGCAATTTGGCTTGCACCGCTTTTGCCTCGTCTTTGCTACCGAATGCCGCAAAAACGCTTGCACCAGAGCCTGTCATCCGAGCGGGGGTCAGATTATAAAACCAATCGACCACCTTTGCAACTTCCGCGTACTGCCTTGTCACAACAGCTTGCATATCATTCCGGCCAAAGCTGTCTGGCCATCCTGCTTCGCTGCCACGCTGTGCAAGAAAGTCCGTAATTGTGACGGGCTTTGAATCCCTTGTCAACGATTTATCGGAAAAAATCGCTGCGGTCGGAACATGAACCGATGGTGTCACAACCAAGAACCAACGAGGCGGTAATTCTACCTGTTGGAGCGCTTCTCCGATACCCTCGGCGAATGCATTTTTTCCGAATACGAAGAACGGTACGTCCGCGCCGAGCTTGACCGCCAGCGCCTGCAATTCCGCGCGTGGCAGATCGAGGCGCCAGAGCCGGTTCAGCGCGAGCAGCGTCGTTGCCGCGTCGGAGCTGCCGCCGCCCAAGCCCGCGCCCATCGGCAGGCGTTTGTCGATTTCGATGTCGACGCCGGCCGCGACGCTGGCGTGCGTCTTAAGCAGCAAGGCCGCGCGCACCACGAGGTCGGCTTGCGCCGGCACGCCCGGCACGTCGGTCTTGCGCGAGACTTGGCCGTCGTCGCGCAACGTGAAGTGCAGCACGTCGCCCCAGTCGAGCAATTGGAACACGCTTTGCAGTTCATGGTAGCCGTCCGGACGGCGGCCCGTGATATGCAGGAACAGGTTCAGTTTCGCCGGGGCGAGGCAGTTGCGCAGCGAGCGGGTCGTATCGGTCATGCGAAAAACTTTTTCGAACAAAAATGCACGCGCTCAGTGCTCGAGCACGAGCTTGATGTCGAGCGCGGGCTCTTGCCGCATCAGGTCGACGCGCTTGACGCCGACTGCGGGCGCGTCGGCGTATGCGAGATAATCGATGGTCCAGCCGTCCTGGCGGATTTCCTTGATGCGTGTGCCGTCTTGCGGGTCGCGCACGGTTTCGGCGGGCGTCGCGGGAGCGGGGGCCGGCTGTAGCCAGTAGCGCAGCCCGTCGAGCGGCAGCGAGAAGCCGAGCGTTTTTTGCATCAGCTCGCCGACGTCCGATGCATACTGCGGTTCGCGGTTCGGCAGCTCGAGCGATGCGCCGTCGGGCGCCGATTTGACGATTGCGAGCGTTTGCCCGAGCGGATTCCTCAATTCGAGCGTCACGCTCGCGCCTTGCTCCTGCCAGTCGAAATTGCCGTAGACGTTGCGCGCCGTGCCGAGTTCATCATGGTATTGCACCGCGAAGCGGCCCGTATATGCGCGGCTCGACGCGGTGCGCAGCGCGTCCGAAGCGGCGGCAGCCGCGCCGGGCGCGCTCGTGCGCGGCGGCGACGCGCAGCCGGCAAGCGCGAGCGCGGCGCAGACCGATGCGGCGAACGCAAAGCCGCGTGCCGCGCGTGGCATGGCGAAACGCTTCATCGCGATCAAAGCCCGTTCACCTGAAAACGCTTGAGCGTCTGCACGAGCGTGTCATTGTCCGGCTCGAGCTTGCGCGCGGCGCGCCACGCGGCGCGTGCTTCGTCCTGCGAGCCGCTTTTCCACAGCACTTCACCGAGATGCGCGCCGATTTCCGCGTTCGGCTGCAGATCGTATGCGCGCTGCAGGATTTGCTTGGCGTTGGCGGTATCGCCGAGGCGATACTTGACCCAGCCGAGGCTGTCCATGATGAATGCGTCGTTGGGCGCGAGCGTGTTCGCCTTCTCGATCAGCTTGCTCGCTTCCTGCAGGCGCAGATTGCGATCGGCAAGCGAATAGCCGAGCGCGTTGTACGCCTGCGGATTGTCCGGCTGTGCACGCATCAGCAGGCGCAATTGCTGTTCCATCGTCGTGTATTGGCCGATCTTTTCGCACGCCATTGCGTAGTCGTAACGCAGATCGGCATCGTCCGGAAAATCGTTGACGGCCTGCGCGAGCCGGTCCGCGGCTTCCTTGTAGCGCTTCGCGCTGAAGAGGAGCGATGCGTCGGTGCGCACGACCATTGCGGCGTCGCGCGGGTCGGACGGCTGCAGGTTCGCGAGCAATTTGCGCGCTTCGTCGGTCTTGCCTTGCTTTTGCAGCAATTGCGCGCGCGTGATCTGCGCGGACAGGTATTGCTGGCTCGATTCGTCGACCTTGTCGAGCCATTGCGCGGCAAGCGCATCGTTGTTCTGGTCGAGCGCGATCTGCGCGAGATAGACGTAAGCCTGCCCGACGTCCGCGCCGGATTTCTTCTGCGCGACCCGCACATAATCCTTCAGGTACGCGCTTGCCTCGTCGAGATGCTTCTGCTGAATCTTGATGAGCGCGAGCGCCATCAGCGGCGTCGGGTCGCGCGAGTCGTTCTTGCGCATCGCTTCGAATTGCGTTTGCGCGTCGTTCAGGCGATCGTCGGCAAGATAGAGCTGGGCGAGCGCCAAGCGGCCGTCGCGGGACTTCGGGTTCTGCTGGACGAACTTTTCGAACGATGCGATGCCGCTCGCGCGTTCGGCCGGCCCCATTTGCGACAGCATCAGCGCTGCGGGCAGATAGTCGGGTTTGATGCGCAGCGCTTCCTTCAGCGACTGCACCGCGCCGGTTTTGTCGTCGGTCGCGAGTAGCTGCCGCGCGATCGCGAGCCGCGCTTGCGGACGGTTCATGTCGTTCTTCAGCAGATCCTGCAGAACGGTCAGGCCGCCGACGCGGTTCGGCCCGCGCGACAGCAGCGCCTGCAGCGCGAGAATCGCGTCGCCCCGGGTGTCGGGCGACGTGCGCGCGAGTTCTTGCGCGAGCAGCGGCTGCGCGTCGGCGGGCCGGCCGCCGAGCACGAGCAAAGCGGCGTCGACTTGCCCGGCGCGCTGCGAATTCGGTGCATACTCGCGCCACAGATTCGCTGCGGACAGCGCATCGGCCGGGCTTTGCGCGGCGAGCGCGATTTCGGTTGCGCGCTGTGCCATGCGCGGATCGCGCGTGTCGCGCGCGAGCGCCAGGTAGGTCTGGTACGCGGGCGCGGGCAGATTGCGCTGCAGGGCGACCTCGGCCGCGAGCACCTGATAGACGATCTGGCTTGTCAACGGGACATTCGGCAGATTTTTCTGCTCTTCCGGCAACGTCGGCGCGAAGGCGTCTTGCGATGCGTCGTCGTCTGCCTGGTCTTGCGCATGGACGGGGAAGGCGGCCAACGTCCACGCCGCGATGAGCGCGGCGCCGATCGCATGGCGTACCGGGGCGGTGCGCGGGCTGCGCGCAGCGGCAACGCGCTTCGGGAACAGCTTCGAGGGCAAGGTCATGGAAATCCGTTCAATGTTTCAGCCGATTGTAACGCGCTCGCTACAATACGCGCACTGTTGCCATTTGCTAGCGTGTGTTACGCCCGAAACATGCGCGCGAACGTCCGAAACCGCCCGTTCCTGGCGGAAAATTTCTTCCGGGCGCGGGGCGGGTGGTTTGGCGGCGGGCGGGCTCCGATGCCGCGGTGTCGGCCCAGCCGGCGTTGCCGCGACGGGCCGCGCCGTCATACGGGCGATTTCGGGCATGCTTGCGGCAGCCGTTTTCGGTTCGCGCTTGTCGCACGGGCGGACGTTCGTGCTGCATGACGCTTGCCGCCGGGATGTGCGGGGCGTTACCCGTGCTGCATCCCGCGGGCATTTGTGCTGTCCGTCGCGGTGACGGGATTTCCGGCGGCTCGTGCCGCAAGTAGGCGGCCGCGGCGGCTCGGCGCCGCGCAAGCGGGCATCGCCGTGGGCTGCGCGTGCATGTCGTCGCGAATGTCAGCAGCCTTTGCTCAGTGAGATAGAGACCAGTCAACCATGCCAGAGTTGCCGGAAGTCGAGGTTACCCGCCGCGGCATCGAGCCGTTCGTCGCAGGCCGGTGCGTGAAGCGCGTCGACGTGCGCACCACGATGTTGCGCTGGCCGGTGCCAGCCGATCTCGCCGATTTGCTGAAGGCGCGCGAGGTGCGCGGCGTCACGCGTCGCGGCAAATATCTGTTGTTCGAAGTCGATGCGGGATGGTTCATCGTCCATCTCGGCATGACGGGTACGCTGCGCGTGCTGCCGACCGGTAAGCCGCCAGCGCCTGAAAAGCACGATCACGTCGACTGGATCTTTGACGAATTCGTGTTGCGCTTTCGCGATCCGCGCCGTTTTGGCGCCGTGCTCTGGCATCCGCGCGATGCCGGCGACGTGAGTGCGCACCCGCTGCTCGCGAGCCTGGGTGTCGAGCCGTTCTCTCAAGCTTTTTCGGGCGCGCTGATGCATGTGCGCACGCGCGGGCGCACGGTGTCGGTCAAGCAGGCGCTGCTTGCGGGCGATATCGTCGTCGGCGTGGGTAATATCTATGCGTCCGAGAGCCTCTTTCGCGCGGGCATCCGGCCGACTGTCGCGGCCGGGCGCGTGTCGTTGCCGCGTTACGAGCGTCTGGCCGACGCCGTGCGCGCCACGCTTGCCGATGCAATCGACCGGGGCGGCAGCACGCTGCGCGACTTCGTCGGCAGCAGCGGCGAGAGCGGCTACTTCCAGCTCGACTGTTTCGTCTACGACCGCGCGGGCAAGCCGTGCCGGGTTTGCGGCACGCCGATCCGGCAGATCGTCCAGGGTCAACGGTCGACCTATTTTTGTCCGAATTGCCAGCATTGAAATCTTGAAACCTCCTCGCACTCCTCCCCCAGCCGCCGCCGTCACGCCGCTTCACCGGAGCTTTGCGCCGACGCTGATCGAATGGCAGCGCAAGCACGGCCGCCACGATCTGCCGTGGCAGAACACGCGCGATCCGTACCGGATCTGGTTGTCCGAGATCATGCTCCAGCAGACGCAGGTGTCGACGGTCGTGCCGTACTATGTGCGCTTTCTTGAGCGTTATCCGGACGTCGCCGCGCTCGCGGCCGCGCCGATCGACGATGTGATGGCGTTGTGGGCCGGGCTTGGCTACTACTCGCGCGCGCGCAATCTGCATCGTTGCGCGCAGGCTGTTGTCGAGCAGCATGGCGGCGCATTTCCTGCGACGCCCGATGCGCTTGCCGAATTGCCGGGCATTGGCCGCTCGACGGCCGCGGCGATCGCGTCGTTCGCGTTTGGCGCGCGTGCGACGATCCTCGACGGCAATGTGAAGCGGGTGCTCGCGCGCGTGTTCGGCGTCGAGGGTTTTCCGGGCGACAAGCGCGTCGAGAACGAGATGTGGGCGCTTGCCGAGGCGTTGTTGCCAGATGCGGCCAACCCGGCCGACGTGACCGCTTACACGCAGGGTTTGATGGACCTTGGCGCGACGCTGTGCGTGCGCGGCAAGCCCGATTGCGCGCGCTGCCCGTTCGTGGGCGATTGTGTCGCGCAGCGCACCGGCAGACAGCGCGAGCTGCCGGCCGCGCGCCCGAAGAAGGCAGTGCCCACGCGTCGCACGTGGATGCTGGTGCTGCGTGACGGCGACGCGGTGTTGTTGCAGCGGCGCCCGCCCGCAGGCATTTGGGGCGGCTTATGGAGCCTGCCCGAGGCGGACGGCGATGCGGCGCTCGCGCGCCGCGCGCGCGAATTCGGCGGCGCGAAGCCGGTGCCGCTCGCGCCGCTCACCCATACGTTTACGCACTTCAAGCTCGAGATCGAGCCGCGGCTCGCGCAACTCGACGGCACGGCGGCGGCCGTGCCGCAAGCGGCCGACGACGAGACCGCATGGGTGCCGCTCGACAAGCTCGATGCTTACGGCGTGCCCGCGCCGGTGCGCAAGCTGCTCGACGGGTTGACCGGGTCGTTGCTTTAGGGCGGTGCGAGGGTGGCAATGCCGTTTGGGCGGTTATCCGGCGTCCGGCCGGGTCGAAAAAGGCGGCCCGAACGGGCTGATCCGAGCGGCTGGTGCTGCCTGCGCCGAAAGGCAGCGGCGAGCAGCGCCGGAGCATCGCCATTACCGGCGCTGGAGGGGGCAGGACAGCAAGGCGCAACGGATTGCCGCGGCGGGGGCCCCTGCAATGGCGATCCCGGCGTGATCTACAGCCATCCATGCCGATGCAATTCCCGATGCACCGCGTCGATGCGCGCGCCGACATCGGGAAACTCCATCAGCTTTTGCCGCGCGCGTAAATCGAGCGGCAGCACTTCGGCAAGCCGATTCGACACCCAGGTAGGGTCGTCGAAACGAAATGGTTCGATGAACGGCAGCTCGGTCCCGGATTTGCGCAACGCCTCGATGATCCGCTCGAGTGCTTCCGAGCACGCGCCGAAGCGGGCAAGCGCGTCGTCGCCGTCGAGCGGGAGGTCGTCTTGCATCGGCTCGGCGATGCCGACCAGCAAGCCGTTCGATTCGACCCGGTGCGACAACAGCTCGAAGCGCTGCGTGCCGAGCGTGCGCAGGTAGAGCATGCCGAATTCGCCGGTGTCGCATTCGATGATCCGCGCCATGCAGCCGATCGTTTCCGGCACTGATATTTCGCCTTCCTGAGCGACTTCGGGGCCGCTTTTCAGCAGGCATACGCCGAACGGTGCATTGTCGCGCAGGCAGGCGCGCGCCATGTCCAGATAACGCGCCTCGAACACTTTCAGAGGCAGCAGCCCGCCGGGGAACAGTACCGTATGCAGCGGGAAAAGCGGCAAATCGATTAGCGTGGTCGACAGAGAGGACATGGCGGGGCCGGGGTGCAGGAGCGGCGCTAGGTGACTAGCCGCGACGACGCGTCCACATCGACGGGCGCGTCACGATGCCGCACGATCACATTGGCCTGTTGCGAAAGACGGGCGGCAAGCGTCTCCGCGAGAAATACCGACCTGTGCTGGCCGCCTGTGCAACCGATGGCGACTGTCAGATAGCTGCGGTTGTCTTCGCGAAAATGCGGCAGCCATTTGACGAGAAACGATTCGATGTCGTCCAGCATTTGATGGACGATGGGCAATGCGTCGAGAAACGCGACGACCGGCCTGTCGAGCCCGGTGAGCGGGCGCAGTTCGTGATCGTAGTACGGATTGGGCAACGCGCGCACGTCGAACATGAAATCGGCGTCGAGCGGCACGCCCCGCTTGAAGCCGAACGATTCGAACATCAACACGAGATCGTCGTTTTTCTGCTCGATGAAACGTTTGACCCACGTGCGCAGTACGTTCGCGCGCAGATTGCTCGTGTCGATCTGATGGCCGAACTCGGCGAGCGGGGCGACGAGGTCGCGCTCGCGCTCGATGGCTTCTTCCAGCGACGATAGCAGGCCGATGTCCGCGTCCTGCGACGGCGAGCCCGACAGCGGGTGGCGGCGGCGCGTCTCGGAGAAGCGCTGGATCAGCGCCTGCGTGCTTGCGTTCAGAAACAGCACGCGCACATCGTGCGCGTGCGACAACGCCCGGATCAAGACGGGCATTTCGTCGAGCGATGCGCTCGAGCGCGCGTCGATCGCCACGGCGAGCCGGTGCTGACCTTCGTCGGCTAGATAGCGGGCAAGCTCGGGCAGAACGCGCGGCGGCAAGTTGTCGACGCAGTAGTAGCCTGCGTCCTCGAGCGCGTTCAGCGCGACGGATTTGCCGGAGCCGGAAATGCCGGTGATGAGGACAATGCGCATGAGCAGAGGGAATCGTGACGTTTCATCATAGCACCGGCTCGCGTGCGCGCATCGTCGCGCAGCCGGCGCGGGTTAGACGAGCTTGCCGGGGAACTGGCTGTCCGGGTCTTGCATGGCCAGGCGCTGGCGGTCCATGAAGTCGCGCAGGGTATCGATGCCGCGCAATTGCAGGATCGTGTTGCGCACCGCCGCCTCGACGAGCACCGCGAGGTTGCGGCCCGCCGCGACTTGAATCGTGACCTTGCTGATCGGCAGGCCGAGCACGTCGACCGTTTGGCTTTCGAGCGGCAGCCGCTGGAATTCGCCGTCCGGCCGGCGCACGAGCTGAACGATCAGCTTCAGCTTCATTTTCCGGCGCACCGCGGTTTCGCCGAAGATCGTCTTGATGTCGAGCAGGCCGAGGCCGCGCACTTCGAGCAGGTTTTGCAGCAGCGGCGGGCAGCGCCCTTCGACGAAATCGGGGCCAAGTCGGACGAAATCGACGGCGTCGTCGGCGACCAGCCCGTGCCCGCGGCTGATCAATTCGAGCCCAAGCTCGCTCTTGCCGAGCCCCGAATCGCCGGTGAGCAGCACGCCCATGCCGAGGATGTCGAGGAACACGCCGTGCAGCGTCGCGCGCGGCGCGAGGATGCGCGACATGTAGAGGCGCAGGCTGTCGATCACGGCGGCGGCCGACATCGGCGTGGTGAAAAGCGGCGTCGACGAGCGCGTGCAGCGCAAAACAAGCTCGGGCGGTGCGGCCGCGCCGCCCGCGACCACGAGAAACGGCGGTTCGAGCGCGATCAGCTCGGCCATGTGGCGAGAGCGGTCTTCGTCAGTCTGGCGTTGGTAGTAGTCGATTTCCGCTTCGCCCAGCACCTGGATCCGGTTCGGGTGGATCAGATTCAGGTGGCCGACGAGATCGGCGCTCGACGTCGCGTTCGCGACCGTGTCGGCGGAGAATCCGCGCTCCCAGCCTTCATGCCCCGTCAGCCAGCTCAGCTTCAGCATGGCGGCGTTGTCGTCGAAGATGCTCTGGGCGTTGATGCTGGACGTATCCATGAGTCCGTCACTCCAAGGGATCGGCACGCCGATGCCGCAACGGCGGTTGCGGCGCGGGCCCGGCGGTGGGCGGCTCGGTCTGGCGGCGCAAGCCGCAACAATGGGGCGCGAACCGTTCCCTCAAGGTTGCCACTGAGTCAGCAGCCGATGCAACTCATCGCGGTCCGTTTCGGTGTGCAGACGCTCTCGTGTGTCGCGGTCGGATAAGAGCTGGGCGATTTCGGAGAGGATTTCGAGATGCTGCTGCGTCGCCTGTTCCGGCACGAGCAGAAAGATCAGCAGCGAGACGGGCTGACCGTCCGGCGCTTCGAACGGAATCGGTTCCGCGAGCCTTACGAACGCGGCGAGCGGGTGCTTGAGCCCCTTGATCCGGCCGTGCGGAATCGCGACGCCTTCGCCGAGGCCCGTCGAGCCGAGGCGCTCGCGTGCGAAGAGATTGTCGGTGACGGTACTGCGGGCGATGCCGTTCTGATTCTCGAAGATCAGGCCGGCTTGTTCGAAGACGCGTTTCTTGCTGGTGACGGAGAGGTCGACGACGACATTCTCCGGAGGCAGGATTTTGGCTAGGCGATTCATGTTGGCAAGCATGAGGGCGGCCTGGGGTCTCCTCGCGGCGGACTGATTTTCCATATTGGACAAAAAGACGGCGTTAGGCGACGGAGACTGGAGAAAACGCGGCGAACCGGTTCACGCCCCCGATGATAATTCGGACATTATAGAGCACTGTAAGCGGTGCCGCGCATCGTGCTAAACACGGGCCGTCGCTTGCCGGATACGGCCCGCGCGCATCGTGCGGCGGCATTCGGCTCATGAAAAAGCCCGCGCGTGGCGGGCCGCTTGGTTGGCGCGGATGCGCCGCCGGTCATTGCGGAGGCAACTCGATTTCGGCCGACTGATGATGCTTGATCGGTTCGTGAACGTGCGCTTGCAAGCGCTCCATGTGCTTGACGACTTGCCGGTCGAGTTTGTCGATCAGCAGATCGATCGCTGCATACATATCGCCGTTCGCGCTTTCGACGAAGATGTCTTTACCTTTCAGATGCAGCGTGATTTCCGCTTTTTGCCGTCTGTCCTTTTCCTTGTGATTGTCGACCGTGAGGATCACAGCGCCATCGATGACCTGATCGCTATGTCGTAGCACCCTGTCGAGCTTGGTGATCACGTATTCGCGAATAGCAGGCGTGACTTCGAGATGGTGTCCACTGATCTTCAGGTTCATAGTGCTTCTCCATGCTGATGACCACCTTCCGCGTAGAGGCGGCAGCGCCTGCCGATCGCGTATGCCGGTGCTCGCGGTGGCGAGCGGATGGATCGGCCGGCTTTGCCGTCGACGGTGCGGCGGCCGGAAAATGCCCGCCGAGCACGACGGGCTACAGAGACTTGCGCAGATTCACCGCGGGGATTTTCAGGGCTTCGCGATACTTGGCAACCGTGCGGCGCGCGACCACGAACCCCTGTTCCGCCAGCAGCTCGGCTATGCGGCTGTCTGAAAGAGGAGATTTAGGGTCTTCGGCTCCTATCAGTTGTTTGATGAGGGCGCGGATCGCAGTGGATGACGCGGCGCCCCCGGTGTCCGTCGATACGTGCGATCCAAAGAAGTACTTGAATTCGAGCGTACCGAACGGGGTCAACATGTACTTGCCGGTTGTCACACGGGAGACAGTCGACTCGTGTAGGCCCAGCGTATCAGCTATTTCCCGCAAAACCAAGGGGCGCATGGCAATTTCGCCGTGCGCGAAGAAATTCTTTTGACGCTCGACAATCGCTTGTGCAACGCGAAGAATCGTCTCGAAGCGCTGCTGGATGTTCTTGATCAGCCAGCGCGCCTCTTGCAATTGCTGCTTGAGCGAACCCGTGCCCGGATCACCGCGGCTATTGCGCAGAATATTCGCGTACAGATGGTTGATCCGCAGCCGCGGCACCACGTCCGGATTGAGTTCGGCCTGCCAGCCCTGGCCCGCTTTCTTCACAATGATGTCGGGCACCACGTAGTCCGCTTCGGCCTTGCCGTATGCCGCACCGGGGAACGGTTCGAGCGAGCGGATCAACGCGTGCGCATCGCGCAGCTCGTCGTCGCCCGTCTTCAATTGCTTGCGCAGGCGCGTGAAATCGCGCGCGGCGAGCAGCTCCAGATGCTGTGACACGATGTCGAGCGCGAGCGCGCGTGTCGGGGACGGATCGAGACGCAGCAATTGCAGCTTCAGGCACTCGGCCGGGGAGCGCGCGCCGACGCCCGCCGGATCGAAGCTGTGCAGCAGCGCGAGCGCCGCGTTCAGCTCGTCGGCGTCGACTTCGAGTTCGGCCGGCAGATCGGCGAGGATTTCGTCGAGCGATGCCGTCAAATAGCCGTCGTCGTCGAGCGATTCGATCAGGAACGTTACGAGTGCGCGATCGCGCGGGCTGGCCTGCGTGACGCACAGTTGAGCGGTGAGATGATCGCGCAGCGATGTCGTCGTTTCGTGGATTTGCAGCGGTGGCAGATCGTCGTCGTCGGAGGCGGCGCTCGAGCGGCCGAATTCGTCGAGATTCCACGGGCTTGTGTCGCTGCTGTCGGACGAATAGTTATCGTATTCATCGACGCCCGCAGGTTCGGTGTGCTCGCTCGTCGAGCTGGTGCCGTTCGACAGGCCGGGTTGCGGATCGGGCGCGGACGGGGCGGGCGTGTGGGCGATCAACGAGCCGTCGGCCGCAACGCGCAGCGGGCTCGCGATCCAGTCGTCGTTTTCGAGCAGCGGATTTTGCGCGACCGCCATCGCGACTTCCTGCTGCAGTTCAAGCGTCGACAACTGCAGCAACCGGATCGATTGCTGCAGTTGCGGCGTGAGCGCGAGATGCTGCGACAGGCGGAGTTGGAGACTGGCTTTCATGGCAAAGAGGGAGTCATACCGGCAGTTTGCCACGAGGGCGGCGCATTGAGGCAATCGAATGACGCGCGGCAGCGGAAGGGGCGCGGGAGCGCGCACCGCGCGAAGCGCGGCGGCGTGCGAAAGGGCGGGCGGGGGATTCCGCGCCGCTCACATGCGGAAGTGCTCGCCGAGGTAGACGCGCCGCACGCTTTCGTTTTCGATGATTTCCTGCGGCGCGCCGGAGGCGAGAACCGACCCGTCGCTGATGATGTACGCGTGATCGCAGATGCCGAGCGTTTCGCGCACGTTGTGATCGGTGATCAGCACGCCGATGTTGCGCTGCTTGAGGAACTTCACGATCTTCTGGATTTCGAGCACCGCGATCGGATCGACGCCCGCGAACGGCTCGTCTAGCAAGATGAAACTCGGGTTGCTCGCGAGCGCGCGCGCGATCTCGACACGGCGGCGCTCGCCGCCCGACAGCGACAGCGCCGGATTCTCGCGCAGGTGCGCGATCTGCAGCTCGTCGAGGAGCGCCTCGGTGCGCGCGCCGATTTCGTCTTTCGTGAGCCGCTTACCGTTGTCGCCGTGCTGCAATTCGAGCACCGCGCGGATGTTCTGCTCGACGCTCAGCTTGCGGAACACCGACGCCTCCTGCGGCAAATACGACAGGCCGAGCGATGCGCGCTTGTGGATCGGCATCAGGCTGATCGGGCTGCCGTTCAGCGAGATATCGCCCGCGTCGAGCGGCACGAGGCCGACGATCATATAGAACGACGTGGTCTTGCCGGCGCCGTTCGGGCCGAGCAGGCCGACCACTTCGCCGCTTTTCACGTCGAGCGACACGTCCTTGACGACGGTGCGCGAGCCATAGCGCTTTTTCAGGTTGCGCACGACGAGCGAACTCGACGTGCCGGCCGGCTGACGGTTCGGGAGGGCGTTCATTGGGCGGGCGCTCCCTGCAGATCGGTCGACGGCGCGAGCTTGGCCGGCCCGCCGACGAGCGGCGCGGCGCCGCCGCTTTTCGGCGTCAGCATCGCGCGCACGCGGCCGCCGGGGTTGCCCGGCGCGATGACGTCCTTGCCGCCCCGGGCGGTGTAGAAATCGCGCTGGCCGTCGTAAGTGATCACGCTGCCGTGCACGGTGTCGGCGACGGTGGACTGGCCTTGCAGCCGGCGCACGGTCGCGTTCGTCGTCAGCGTCGTGAGATCCTGCTTGCCGTCGTAGTCGATGCGCTCGGCATCGCCGTCGATGTATTCGTCGAGGCCTTCGCGCTTCTGGCGGAACGACGCGTGCCGCTTGCCGGACGCCGTCGCGGTTGCGTACTGATAGCCTTGCGGGTCCTGGCGCACTTCGACGCGATCGCCCTTGATGATGATCGTGCCCTTCGTGATGACGACGTTGCCCGTGGCGACCGTCACCTGCTTCAGATCGTCATAGGTCAGGTTGTCCGCCTCGACGTTGATCGGCTTGTCGCGGTCGGCTCTTTCGGCGTGCGCCGCAGGCGCCACGCCCGCGAGCGGCAGCACGACGAGCGCTGCCGCGAGTGCGGCGCGAGCGGCGCGATGGGCGCCGCTCGGCAATAAACAGGGGAACGATTCGTTCATGCAGTTCCGCATGGTGAGTTACTTGGGTTGGCTTCGCGCGCCGCCCGACGTGTCGGACGCGGCGATCATGCCGCGCACGTTGCCATACAGCTCGATGACCCGGGTGACGTTGTTGTACTTCATGCCGGCCGTGGCGTTTGCGATCGACAGGCCGCGCTGAAGTTTAACCGGCTTTTCGGTCTCGATCACATCGTCGTTGACCAACACCCGGAAATGCTCGGAATCCGCCTGCATCGGCGGATCGTTCGGGCCTGCCGCGCGCACGATCTGCGCGTTGTCGTATAGATCGACGATCGAGACGTCGCCGTTGACGACGCCGCGTTTGGCGGTCGCGGTCACGGTGGGCTTGCCCGGTTGGAACGCGCGCAGCGCGGGCAGCGTCAGATCGCTGGTTTCGTCGTCTTCGTAATGAACCAGCCCCTCGGCCGTCAACCGGTATTGGGTCGAGCCCGTCTGGTCGAGTTCGGTAACGGAGAAGTTGTTGGCGAAATAATCGGGCGTATGGGATTTCGAATGCTTGATCTCTTCGCCGGGCGGCGGCAGCGTCGCTTGCAGCAGCCAGTACGTGCCGCCCGCGAGCGCTGCCATCGCGACGAGCGGGATCAGCGAAGTCAGCCGGGATTTGCCGTCCATTCGTTCAGACTCCACAAGCGGCTGCGAGCAGCGCGTCGTAGCGATGCTGCGCGCGCAGGATCGCATCGCACACTTCGCGCACCGCGCCGTGTCCGCCCCGCGCCTCGGCCACCCAATGCGCGCGCGCGATCACCTCCGGATGGGCATTCGCCGGCGCGGCCGCGAAACCGCAACGCAGCATCACTGCGAGATCGGGCCAGTCGTCGCCCATGTAGCCGCACGCTTCGGCGGCGATGCCGGTCTTCTGCAACAGTTCGGCGAACGCGGCGGGCTTGTGCTCGACGCCCTGAAACAGATGCGCGATCTTCATCTCGGCCGCGCGCGCGGCGACGATGTCCGAGCGGCGGCCCGTGATGATCGCCGTTGCGATGCCGGCTTCGCGCAACAGCTTGACGCCGTGGCCGTCGAGCGAGTTGAACGACTTCATCGCGTCGCCGGCGGCCGTGAAGTGCAGGCTGCCGTCGGTGAGAACGCCGTCTACGTCGAAAATCATCAGCTTCACGCGGCCGGCGCGCTCGGCCGTGGACGCGGGAGATGAAGGGGACGCGGGGGACGTGGACATCAAATCACCTTCTTCGAGAACAGGTCGTGCATGTTGAGCGCGCCGACCAGCACGCCCGTTTCGTCGACGACGAGCATTTGGTTGATCCGGTGGCGCTCCATCAGCTCCACTGCCTCGACGGCCAGATGGTTCGGCGCGATCGTGCGCGGGTGGCGCGTCATCACGTCGGCGATCGGCAGCCGGCGGAAATCGCCGTCGCGCTCGAGCACGCGGCGCAGGTCGCCGTCGGTGAAGATGCCCGCGACGCGGCCTTGCCCGTCGACGACGGCCGTCATCCCCATGCGCTTCGCGGTGATCTGGAAGAGGGCGTCGGAGAGCGTCGCGTCGAGCGTGACGAGCGGCATTTCGTCGCCGGTGCGCATCACGTCGCGCACGTAGGTCAGCAGACGCCGGCCGAGCGCGCCGCCGGGATGCGAGCGCGCGAAATCGTCGGGGCCGAAGCCGCGCGCGTCGAGCACCGCGACGGCGAGTGCGTCGCCGAGCGCGAGCGCGGCCGTGGTGCTGGCTGTCGGCGCGAGATTCAGCGGACAGGCTTCTTTCGCGACGGCCGCGTTCAGATGGACGTCGGCGAGCTTGGCGAGGCTCGATGCGGGACGGCCGGTCAACGCGATCAGCTTCGCGCCGAGCCGCTTGACGACCGGCAGGATCGCGACGAGTTCGGCCGATTCGCCGGAATACGAGATCGCGATGAACACGTCGTCCGCGGTGACCATGCCGAGATCGCCGTGACTTGCTTCGGCCGGATGCACGAAGAACGCAGGCGTGCCGGTGCTCGCGAGCGTCGCGGCGATTTTACGGGCGATATGCCCCGATTTGCCGATGCCGGAGACGACCACGCGGCCCCGGCAATTCAGCAGGAAGCCGACTGCGCTGACGAAATCTCCGTTGAGCTGATCGGCGAGTGCGCGAACGGCGTTCGCCTCGATGTCGAGCACGTCGCGAGCGAGCGCGAGCGCCCGATCATCATTGATTTTCGCTATCATGCGCGGAGTATAGCAAAGGCGTTTGTTCGCCGCGCCGGGCCCCTGGGGCCTGTTCACGCTGATAACGGGCTGGCAGCGCACATTCGCGCCGGATTCGAAAATCCGCTCGCGGAGCCGGCCACGGCGCCTGCGGGGGCGTCCCGCGGAGCGCAAAGGTCGATCGCCGCGTCATGCCCGTTGCGAATGCGCCGCGCATTCGCGCCGCTTCGAAGCCGGCCCTTGGGCGCCCCACGGGGCTGCCTTCGGTTGCCCCGCCGGGACTTTGTTCGGCCGCCGCGCTCGGTGCGCGCAGCCCGTCATCAGCAAGAGCAGGCCTTAGCGCCCATCTCCCGTAGTCATCTCCCGGCCCAACCGGCGCTTGTATCGCGCCGCCGACGAACGAGGACGCTTCGCCCGTGATTTCTCCGCTCGAAATGACGCTTCTCCTGCTGCTCGCCTCAGTGGTGGGCGTCGTTGTGTTCAGGTCGCTGAATCTGCCGCCGATGCTTGGCTATCTGACCGTCGGCATTCTCGTTGGCCCGCACGCGGCGGGCTTCGCGGCCGACCTCGAGCGCGCCGAGCATCTCGCCGAATTCGGCGTCGTGTTCCTGATGTTCTCGATCGGCCTCGAATTCTCGCTCGCGAAGCTGCGCGCGATGCGCCGGCTCGTGTTCGGGCTCGGGCTCGCGCAGGTGGTCGGCACGATCGCGGTCGCGCTCGTGCTCGGCGCGATCTTCGAGCGCTGGGTGCACATCACGTGGGAGGGCTGCATCGCGCTCGGCGGCGCGCTGGCGATGTCGTCGACGGCGATTGTCTCGAAGATGCTCGCCGAGCGGCTCGAGATCGAGACCGAGCACGGCCGCAACATCTTTGGCGTGCTGCTGTTCCAGGATCTTGCCGTGGTGCCGCTGCTCATCGTGATCGCCGCGTTCGGCGGCGAGTCGTCGAAGGATCTCGCGGTGTCGCTCGGGCTTGCGTCGGTGAAGATCGTCGTCGCGCTCGCGCTGCTGCTCATCGTCGGCCAGCGCTTCATGACCCGCTGGCTCGACGTGGTCGCGCGGCGGCGCTCGCAGGAGCTGTTCGTGCTGAACCTGCTGCTGGTCACGCTCGGCGCCGCGTTCGTCACCGATCGCTTCGGGCTGTCGCTTGCGCTCGGCGCGTTCATCGCCGGGATGCTGATCGCCGAGACGCCATACCGCCATCAGGTGGAGGAGGACATCAAGCCGTTTCGCGACGTGCTGCTCGGCCTGTTCTTCGTGACGACCGGCATGCTGCTCGATCCGAGCGTGATCTGGCGGCATCCGTTCGTGGTTCTGGGTTTCTTCGTCGGCCAGATTTTGTTGAAGAGCATGATGATTACCGGGCTCGCGCGTGCGTTCGGCGCGGCGCCGGGCGTCGCGATGCGTACCGGGCTCGGGCTTGCGCAGGCCGGGGAGTTCGGTTTCGTGCTGCTGAATCTGATTCTCGATCGGCATCTCGTCGATCCCACGCTGTTGCAGGCGATTCTCGCGTCGATGCTGTTGTCGATGCTTGCCGCGCCGTTCCTGATCCAGAACGCGAACCGGATCGTGATGCGGCTGTCGTCCACCGAATGGATGCAGCAGTCGCTGCAAATGACGCGAATCGCGACGCAGAGCCTCAAGCAGCAAGGCCACGTGATCATTTGCGGTTACGGCCGCGCGGGGCAGAACCTGGCGCGGATGCTGGAGCAGGAGGGGATCTCGTATGTCGCGCTCGACCTCGATCCGGACCGCGTGAGCGCGGCGGCGGCCGCCGGCGAATCGGTCGTGTTTGGCGACGCGGCGCGGCGCGAGTCGCTCGTCGCGGCGGGCATTCATCGCGCGGCGGCGGTGGCGATCACGTATGCGAACACGCCGTCCGCGCTGCGCGTGCTGCACAACGTTCACGAACTGGAGCCAACGCTGCCCGCGATCGTGCGCACGGTCGACGATGCCGATCTCGAGAAGCTGCTCGCGGCGGGGGCGACCGAGGTGATTCCGGAGATCGTCGAAGGCAGCCTGATGCTCGCGTCGCATACGCTCGTGCTGATGGGCGTGCCGATGCGGCGTGTGGTGCGGCGCGTGGAGGAGATGCGCGATGCGCGCTACAGTCTGCTGCGCGGCTACTTCCACGGCGCGGACGATGCGGACGACGACGATCACGAGCAGGTGCGGCTACAATCGGTGCCCGTCGACGCGCGTTCGGAGGCGGTCGGCCGCTCGCTTGCCGATCTGGGGCTGTTCGCGCTCGGCCTCGAGGTGACGGCGATCCGCCGGCATGGGATTCGCGGCGTCGAGCCCGATCCGGGCACGTTGCTGCGCGCAAGCGACATTGTCGTGCTGCGCGGCTTGCCGGAGTCGCTCGCGATCGCCGAGGAGCGGCTGTCGCGGCTCAGGCGCGACAGCGGGCCGGCCGCGGCGGTTTGACGCCGTCGCGCGGTTTTTCCGCCGGGTTCGGGCCGCCGCCCGGGTCGAGCCCCGCATGACACGCGGCCCGCGCGTCATCTCGCGCCATTCATTCAGTTTTGGAGAGTTTCATGATTGCCTCGTCGCCCGACGCGCAGCTCGGCCCCGTCGAATTCATCCGCAGCCGGATTCGCACGGTGCCCGACTGGCCTCAGCCGGGCGTGATGTTTCGCGACATCACGCCGTTGTTGCAAAGCGCGAAGGCGCTGCGCGTGCTCGTCGATCTGTTCGTCGAACGTTATGTCGACGCGAAGCTCGACTATGTCGCGGGGCTCGATGCGCGCGGTTTCATCATCGCGCCGATCGTCGCATACGAACTCAATGTCGGTTTCGTGCCGATCCGCAAGGTCGGCAAGCTGCCGTACAAGACGCGCTCGGAGTCGTATGCGCTCGAATACGGCACATCGACCGTCGAGATTCACGAGGACGCGTGCAAGGCCGGCGACCGGATCATCATCGTCGACGACCTGATCGCCACGGGCGGCACGATGATGGCGGGCAAGAACCTGCTCGAGCGGCTCGGCGCGCAGGTCGTCGAGGGCGCGGCGATCGTCGATCTGCCGGATCTCGGCGGCTCGGCGCGGCTGCGCGGCGCGGGTTTGCCGCTTTATACGGTAACCGAATTTTCCGGACACTGAGCGCGTTGCGCGCCGCGTCCGTTTCGAATCATCAAGCGAGCTTGCGATGCCGAATTTCATGTTGTTTCTCGCCGCTTCGCTGGCGATCACGATTGCGCCCGGCCCGGACAACCTGCAGGTGCTTGCGCGCGGCATCTCGCAGGGCCGGACGGCTGCCGTCGTCGCAGCGTTCGGCTTCGCGTCCGGGGTGCTGTTTCACACGACGCTTGCCGCGTTCGGGATCGCCGCGCTGCTGAGTTCGTCGCCCGTCGCGTTTCATCTGCTCAAGCTCGCGGGCGGTGCGTATTTGATCTGGATCGGCGTGAAGGCGCTGACGAGCAAGGGGCTCGCGACCGCGCACGAACGCGCGCCGCAGCCGGTTGCGACGATCTTTCGGCAGAGCGTGATCGGCAGTATGCTGAATCCGAAGGTGACGCTGTTTTTTGTCGTGTTCCTGCCGCAGTTCGTCGATCCGGGCGGCCCGCAGCCCGTTGCGCTGCAAATGTTCGAACTGGGCGTGCTGTTCATGGTTCAGGCGGCCGTCGTATTCTCGGCGTTCGGTCTTGGCGCGGGGGCGATCGGCGCATGGCTCAAGCGCCGGCCGCGTGCGGGCGTCTGGCTCGACCGGCTCGCCGGCGCGACGTTTGTCGCGCTCGGCCTGCGCGTGGCGTTCAACGATTGACGCGGCGCGCGATGATGACCTTCCCGTGCATCGCCGCCGCGCGCCGTTTCGATCCGTCGGCGCACATACCGTTCTGGATCGCCGGGCGGCAGGTCGGCTGGCTGCGCCGCTGCGACGTCGCGCGGCTTGCGCGCTGGCCGGATGTGTTCGAGTTTCCGGCGGGGCGCGTCGAGCTTGCCGCGCGCTATGACAGTGTCGACGCGCGCAGCATGGCGCTGGCAGGGCCGATCGGCGCGCTCGCGGCGGACGGCGCGATCGTCGGCTGGCGCGACGAGATCTACGCGATCCGCAACCGCTTCGACGACCCGCCGCTCGCGTATATCGAGCGTGCGGCGTCGCGCTTCTTCGGTACGCTGACATACGCGGTGCATTTGAACGGCGTCGTAGAATATGCGCCCGCCGAGCCGTTTCGAATGTGGCTGGGCAGGCGCAGTGCGACAAAGGCGACCGACCCTGGAATGCTCGATAACGTCGTCGCGGGCGGCATCGGCTGGGGCCTCGGCATCGAGGACACGCTCGCGAAGGAGTGCTGGGAAGAGGCGGGCATTGCGCCCGAGCTTGCCGCGCGCGCGATTCCCGGCCGCGTTGCGCACGTGCTGTGCTCGCTGCCGGAGGGCACGGAGGCCGAGCAGGTATTCATCTACGATTTGCCGCTGCCGCGCGATTTCTCGCCGTGCAATCAGGACGGCGAAGTGGCCGAGCATCTGCTCGCGGGTGTCGACGAGATCGTCGGCTGGCTGCGCGCGGGCGCGGCAACCGTCGATGCGAGCGTCGCGATGCTCGACAGCCTGGTGCGGCATCGCGCGATTTCGCCCGAAGCCGCGCCCGGGCTCGATGCGCTGTTCGCGCCGCCGCCGCTGGCGTTCGGTTGAGCCGCGCGATGCGGCGCGAATCGATTTGATCAGAAGATTAGAGAAATGGGAGTCGCGGTCATGTCGACCGATCACAGCTTTATCCTGAAACTGTCGTGCCCGGATCGGCACGGCATCGTCCACGCCGTCTCGGGTTTCCTGTTCGAGCGCGGCAGCAATATTCTCGATTCCGCGCAGTTCGGCGACAGCCATACCGGCGAGTTCTTCATGCGCGTGCATTTCGATCGGGCCGACGGGGGCAGTGCCGCCGCCGCGCTCGACGCGCTGCGTGCCGAATTCGCGCCGCTCGCCGCGCAGTTCGACATGCGTTGGGAACTGCATGACGCGTCGGTGAAGCCGCGCGTCGTGATCCTCGTGTCGAAGATCGGCCATTGCCTGAACGATCTGCTGTTCCGTTACCGGACCGGCCAGTTGCCGATCGAGATTTCGGCGATCGTGTCGAACCACAAGGATTTCTATCAGCTCGCCGCGAGCTACGACATTCCGTTCCACCACTTCCCGCTTGCCGCGGGTGCGCCGGCCGATGCGAAGGCCGCGCAGGAGGCGCGCGTGCTCGAGGTGATCGGCGAGCATTCGGCCGATCTCGTCGTGCTCGCGCGCTACATGCAGATCCTGTCGCCGGCGATGTGCGAGCGGCTGGCGGGGCGCGCGATCAATATCCATCATTCGTTTCTGCCGAGCTTCAAGGGTGCGAAGCCGTATTACCAGGCGTTCGATCGCGGCGTGAAGCTGATCGGCGCGACCGCGCACTATGTGACCACCGATCTCGACGAGGGGCCGATCATCGAGCAGGAGGTCGAGCGCGTCGATCACAGCATGACGCCGGACGAGCTGACGGCGGTGGGCCGCGACGTCGAATGCGTGACGCTCGCGCGCGCGGTGAAATGGCACGTCGAGCATCGGATCGTGCTGAACGGCACGAAAACGGTGGTGTTTCGCTGAGCCGGCACGCGGCGGATTTCAAGACCGGCTGCCGCGAGTCCGCGTATCGCGCGCCTGCGGCGGCGCAAAGCGAGAAAAGGAAAAGGCCGCGTTGAACGCGGCCTTTTCCTAGGCGTACACTCGGCGGGACGTCGGCCGGGTGCTCGACGGCGCGCTCAGATGAGCCGCAGATAGAGCAACTCGCGCTTTACGTATGCATAGAAGATCGGCGCGGCGACCACGCCCGGCAGGCCGAACGCCGCTTCCATCACGAGCATCGCCAGTAACAGCTCCCACGCGCGCGACTCGATCTGGCCGCCGATGATCCGCGCGTTCAGAAAATATTCGAGCTTGTGAATGATGACGAGGAACGCAAGCGAGGCGACCGCGGTGCTCATGCTGACCGACAGCGACACCGCCACGATCAGCGTGTTCGAGATCAGGTTACCGATCACGGGCAGCAGGCCGACGATGAACGTGACGAGCACGAGCGTCTTGGATAGCGGCAGCCGCTGGTGGAAGAGCGGCAGCGCGACGAGCAGGTACAGGCTCGTGAAGAACGCGTTGAGCGCGGAGATCTTGATCTGCGCGAACACGATCCGGCGGAACGCGTCGGAAAAGCGCGAGATACGCGTGACGAGCGCGGTGGACAGCGGCTGGCGCGATTTGTTTCGATCGACGCCGATCGCGATCATCGCGCCGATGATCATCCCGAACAGCACATGGCCGAAGCCGCGTGCGACATTCTTGCCGCCTTGCTGGAGCTGATCCATGTGCTTGTTCATCAGCAGCGTGGCCTTCGCGCGCATCTGGTCGGCATCGACGGGCAGCAGGTTCGAGATCCATGCGGGAGTGCGCGCACGCGCCTGATCGACGATCTGCATGAGCTGGCCGAGCAGATTCTGCGCATTCGGAACCGTGTGCTCGAAATGTTCGATAACGGCGATCGTCAGACCGGCGAGGCCGCCGACGATCACGGCCGACAGCAGCACGACCGCAAGCCAGCGCGCGCGCTGGCTCGACATGTGGCGTTCGATCGCGGGCGCGATCATGTGGACGAGCTGATAGACGAGCAGGCCGGCCAGGAGGCCGCCGAGCAGCTTCAGGGACAGGATGAGCCAGAGCGCGACGACGGCGAGGAGGTAGCTGCCGATCTCGATCGCCGAAAGCTTCGGCAGGCTGAAATCGCTCGTTAGCCGGACGCTGCGCAGGTGCGGTTCCCGCGACTGCGGCTCGCGCGTCGGCTCAGATTGCTTCTCCATGACTTTCCCTGTATCTAGACCGCCATCCCGCACGTTTGAGGCCGCAAGCGCGCGGCGGACAATGGCTAGGCATCGCCGCGCAGTATAGCAACGATTGTTGGCCGGAATATTAGGATGTTGTAAGGAAAAATCGCGCGTTGCGCTTGCGGGCGGCGGCCCGTTGTCCGTTGCCCGCGCGGCGAGCGCCGGGCGTTGCGTCGCGGGCGCCCGGCGGGCCGCAGCGCGGCGGGCCCGCAAGCACCGCGCGCGCAAATACCGGCCGCGGCACGCCCGCCGCAGGCCTGCCGCTTGCGCCGGGTCGGGTTACTTGCCGCGCTTCAGAAGCGGGGCCAGATACTTGCCGGTGAAGCTCGCCTTCGTCTTCGACACCTGCTCGGGCGTGCCCTGCGCGATGATCTGGCCGCCGCCCGCGCCGCCTTCCGGACCGAGATCGATGACCCAGTCGGCCGTCTTGATCACGTCGAGATTGTGCTCGATGATGACCACCGTGTTGCCCTGGTCGCGCAGACGGTGGATTACTTCGAGCAGCAGCGCGATGTCGTGAAAGTGCAGGCCGGTCGTCGGCTCGTCCAGGATGTACAGCGTGCGGCCCGTGTCGCGCTTCGACAGTTCCAGCGACAGCTTCACGCGCTGTGCCTCGCCGCCCGACAGCGTCGTCGCCGATTGGCCGAGCCGGATGTAGCCGAGGCCCACGTCGAGCAGCGTCTTCAGCTTGCGCGCGACGACCGGCACCGCGTTGAAGAACTCGTAAGCATGCTCGACCGTCATGTCGAGCACTTCGCTGATGTTCTTGCCCTTGTACTGGACTTCGAGCGTTTCGCGGTTGTAGCGCTTGCCGTGGCACACGTCGCACGGCACGTAGACGTCCGGCAGGAAGTGCATCTCCACTTTCAGCACGCCGTCGCCCTGGCACGATTCGCAGCGCCCGCCCTTCACGTTGAACGAGAAGCGGCCCGGATCGTAGCCGCGCTCCTTCGACGTGGGCACGCCGGCGAACAGTTCGCGAATCGGCGTGAACACGCCGGTATAGGTGGCCGGATTCGAGCGCGGCGTGCGGCCGATCGGCGATTGATCGACGTTGATCACCTTGTCGAAGTGCTCGAGCCCCTCGATCGACTCGTGCGGCGCCGGTTCCGCCGACGAGCCGTACAAATGGCGCGCGACCGCGTGGTACAGCGTGTCGTTGATGAGCGTCGACTTGCCCGAGCCGGACACGCCGGTGATGCAGGTCAAAAGCCCGACCGGCAGTTCGAGGTTCACGTGCTTCAGATTGTTGCCGTGCGCGTCGACGATCCGCAGCATCCGTTCGGCGTTCGGCGCGATCCGCTCGTCCGGGTACTCGATCGTTTTTTTGCCGGACAGGTACAGGCCCGTCAGCGATTCGCCATTGCCCTGCACCTGCTTCGGCGTGCCTTCGGCCACCACCACGCCGCCGTGTTCGCCCGCGCCCGGGCCCATGTCGACCACGTAGTCGGCGGTGCGGATCATGTCCTCGTCGTGTTCGACGACGATCACCGAATTGCCGAGATCGCGCAGATGCTTGAGCGTTCCGATCAGGCGATCGTTGTCGCGCTGGTGCAGGCCGATCGACGGTTCGTCGAGCACATACATCACGCCCGTCAAGCCCGAGCCGATTTGCGACGCGAGCCGGATGCGCTGCGCCTCGCCGCCCGACAGCGTCTCGGCGCTGCGCTCGAGCGACAGATAATCGAGGCCGACGTTGTTCAGGAACGTGAGGCGCGCGACGATCTCCTTGATCACTTTGTCGGCGATCTCGCGCTTTGCGCCGTCGAGCGTCAGGCCGGCGAAATAGCCGAGCGCGTCGCGCAACGGCCAACTGCTGATTTCGTAGATCCCGCGCGCGTAGTCGCCCGCGCCGATTCGCACGTAGCGCGCCTCGCGGCGCAGCCGCGTGCCGTCGCACGACGGGCACGGCTGATTGTTCTGGTATTTCGCAAGCTCCTCGCGCACCGCGACCGAATCGGTTTCGCGGTAGCGGCGTTCGAGGTTCGGAATGATTCCCTCGAACACATGCTCGCGGATCGTCGTGCGGCCGCGCTCGTTGATATAGGAGAACGGAATCGTTTGCTTGCCGGAGCCGAACAGCAGGATCTTCCTGATCTTTTCGGGAAGATCCTCGAACGCCGTGTCGATGTCGAAATCGTAGAATGCCGCGAGGCTTTGCAGCATCTGGAAGTAGAACTGATTGCGCCGGTCCCAGCCCTTCACCGCGCCTGCCGCGAGCGACAGCGACGGATGCGCGACCACCCGCTTCGGATCGAAGAACGTGATCTGGCCGAGGCCGTCGCATTCCGGGCACGCGCCCATCGGGTTGTTGAACGAGAACAGGCGCGGCTCGAGTTCCTGCAGCGAATACGAGCAGACCGGGCACGCGAACTTCGAGCTGAACAGATGCTCGCGGTCGGTATCCATTTCGAGCGCGATCGCGCGGCCGTCGGCCAGGCGCAGCGCGGTCTCGAACGATTCGGCGAGGCGCTGCTTCATGTCCGCGCGCACCTTCAGCCGATCGACGACGACGTCGATCGTATGCTTGTCGTTTTTCTTGAGCTTGGGCAGCGAATCGACCTCGTAGATCTTCGCGACACCCTCGTTCGCCGCGCCGCCGCCCGAGCGCACGCGAAAGCGCACGAAGCCCTGCGCCTGCATTTCCTCGAACAATTCGGCGTGCTCGCCCTTACGGTTCGTGACGACGGGCGCGAGGATCATCAGCTTGGTGTCCTCAGGCAGCGCGAGCGCCGCGTCGACCATCTGCGACACGCTTTGTGCTTCGAGCGGGATTTCGTGGTCCGGGCAATACGGCGTGCCGACGCGTGCGTACAACAGCCGCAGATAGTCGTGGATTTCGGTGACGGTGCCCACCGTCGAGCGCGGATTGTGCGACGTGGCCTTTTGCTCGATCGAAATCGCCGGCGACAAACCCTCGATCAGATCGACATCGGGCTTTTCCATCAACTGAAGGAACTGCCGCGCGTAAGCGGACAGGCTTTCGACGTAGCGCCGCTGGCCTTCCGCATAGAGCGTGTCGAATGCGAGCGACGATTTGCCGGACCCGGAGAGGCCGGTGATCACGATCAGCTTGTGCCGCGGAAGGTCGAGATTGACGTTCTTCAGGTTGTGGGTGCGCGCCCCACGGATACGGATATGTTCCATGAACCCGGCGGAAGAGGAGGGGACCAAACCTGCTACTATAACGACTTTTCGGGACCGTCGTTTCAGGCTCCGAAGCATTGCAAGAGCCGTCAGCAGGGAGCGCTCGCGCCGCCACGCTGCGCCGAGCATTCGAATTCAAGCCCGATGTCCAATCATTCCGTCGCATCCACCCGCATGAGCGCGCCCGAATTGCGCGCGACCACATCGCTCGCGGCCATCTTCGCGCTGCGCATGCTTGGGCTTTTCATGATCATGCCGGTGTTCTCCGTCTACGCGAAGACGATCCCGGGCGGCGACAACGTGCTGCTCGTGGGCATCGCGCTCGGCGCGTATGGCGTCACCCAATCGCTTCTGTACATCTTCTACGGCTGGGCGTCGGACAAGTTCGGGCGCAAGCCGGTGATCGCCGCCGGCCTGCTCGTGTTCGCGCTCGGCAGCTTCATCGCGGCGTTCGCTCACGACATCACGTGGATCATCGTCGGCCGGGTCGTGCAGGGAATGGGCGCGGTGTCGTCGGCGGTGCTGGCGTTCATCGCGGATCTGACGTCGGAGCGTAACCGGACGAAGGCGATGGCGATGGTCGGCGGCTCGATCGGCGTGTCGTTCGCGGTCGCGATCGTCGGCGCGCCGATCCTGTTTCAGTGGGTCGGGATGAGCGGCCTGTTCGCGATCGTCGGTGCGTTGTCGATCGTCGCGATCGGCGTCGTGCTGTGGATCGTGCCCGATGCGCCGCGGCCCGTTCACGTACCCGCGCCGTTCGCCGAGGTGCTGCACAACGTGGAACTGCTGCGCCTGAATTTCGGCGTGCTCGTGCTGCATGCGACGCAGACCGCGCTGTTCCTCGTCGTACCGCGGCTGCTCGTCGATGGCGGGCTGCCTGTCGCGTCGCACTGGAAGGTCTATTTGCCGGTGATGGGGCTTGCGTTCGTGATGATGGTGCCCGCGATCATCGTCGCCGAGAAACGGGGCAAGATGAAACCCGTGCTGCTCGGCGCAATTGCGGCTATCCTGATCGGCCAATTGTTGCTGGGCTTCGCCGCGCATACGATTCTGATTGTCGCGGCGATTCTGTTGGTTTATTTCGTCGGTTTCAATATCCTCGAGGCATCGCAGCCGTCGCTCGTGTCGAAGTTGGCGCCGGGCTCGCGCAAGGGTGCGGCCACGGGCGTGTACAACACGACGCAATCGATCGGGCTCGCGCTCGGCGGCGGTTTGGGTGGCTTCTTGCTGAAGAGCGGGGGGGCGAACACCGTTTTCTTCGCGTGCTCGGCCCTCGTGGCGGTGTGGCTTATAATCGCGGCCCGCATGAAACAGCCGCCGCGCAAGGCCTGACACGCGAGCGCCGGGTGAAGCCGGCACGGCGGCGTGAGGCCGGAGCCGGGCATGCGGCCCACGCCGCTGCCGCAAACGGTTTTGCCGCGCTGTTTGGCATCGAATCAACTGGAGAAACACATGGCATCCGTCAACAAGGTCATTCTCGTCGGCAATCTCGGCGCCGATCCCGAAGTGCGTTACCTGCCGAGCGGTGATGCGGTCGCGAATATCCGCCTTGCGACGACCGATCGCTATAAGGACAAGGCGTCCGGCGAATTCAAGGAAATGACTGAATGGCACCGCGTCGCGTTCTTCGGACGGCTTGCCGAGATCGTCAGCGAATATCTGAAGAAGGGCTCGTCGGTTTATATCGAGGGACGGATTCGCACGCGCAAGTGGCAGGGGCAGGATGGGCAGGACCGCTACTCGACCGAAATCGTTGCCGATCAGATGCAAATGCTTGGCGGCCGTGGCGGCTCGGGCGGTGGTGGCGGTAGCGATGACGGCGGCTACGGCGGCGGCCGCGATGCTGAGCGTGGTGGCGCTCGCCCTGCGGGCGGCGGCTCGGCCGCGCGCGGCGGCGGCAGTGCCAGCCGGCCGAGCGCGCCGGCCGGCGGCGGGTTCGACGAGATGGACGACGATATTCCGTTCTGACTTCCCGTAAGCAGGAGCTGCAAAGAAAACCCCGCCTTTGAGCGGGGTTTTCTTTGCGATCAGCGATTCGCGGCAACTTTCGCGAACCGCAGCGCCTTGCCGATGGAACCGGATGTTTTCTTCGAAACGTATATGGCCGTCCCGGCCGTCAAGTCCGGCGAAGCCCAGTTCCATCCATAGGTGCTTCAAATGCCTGCCCGATTCACGTGCGTTGACACCTTCGTCGCGTTTGCCGTAGCGCTCGCTCAAGTACGCGCTTCACGATTAATTTGCGTTGGCGTCAGCGCGCCGGGTCGACACAGCCGAAACGGAGACACCGAGGTCACCGCGAGCGGCCTATCGACGCGGTGGTTCGAACGGCGGACAGGGCGGCAAAAATGCCGGCGCGCTCAGTCCCATTGAGGCGCGAGGCCGGCCGGGTTGACTTCGCGGCCGTTGCGTTCGAGCGCGGCGATCTGGGCGATATCATCGTCGTTCAGGCGCAGCGTCTGGGCGAGCAGATTGCTGGCGAGATTCTCGCGCTTCGTGGACGACGGAATGACCGAGTAGCCGAGTTGCAGCGCCCACGCGAGCGCGACCTGGGCCGGCGTGGCGTGGTGCCGCCGCGCGATCGCGCCGATAGTGGGATCGCTGAGCACCTTTCCATACGCGAGCGTCATATACGACGTGACATGGATACCTTCACGCCGCAGGAACTCGACGAGCGTGCGGTTCTGCAGATACGGGCTCAGTTCGATCTGGTTGGTTGCAATCGCATCCCTGCCGACCACGGCGATCGCCTGCCGCGTCAGTTCGATGTTGAAGTTCGAGATGCCGATTTGCCGCGTCAGGCCCTTTGCTTTTGCGTCGGCGAGCGCGGTCATGAATTCCCCGAGCGCCACGCCGTTGCCGGGCGCGGGCCAGTGGATCAGCGTCAGATCGACGTAGTCGGTACGCAGTTTCGCGAGGCTCTGCTCGAGGCTCGGCACGAGCTTGTCTTTCGCATAGTGGTCGACCCAAATTTTCGTGGTCACGAACAGTTCGTCGCGGCGCACGCCGGAGGTGGCGATCGCACTGCCTACTTCGGCTTCGTTACCGTAGATCTGCGCGGTATCGATCGCGCGATAGCCGAGTTCGAGTCCGGTGCTGACCGAATCGACGACAACTTGCCCTTGCAGGCGGAATGTGCCGAGGCCGAATGCGGGGATTTTGTTCATTGTTCATTCCTGGGAGGGATCGCGCTGTCGGCCATTCTGGCGGTGGGGGGCGATGAAATAAATGCCGCTGCAAGACAAAGATATTTGACTTCAAATCAAATAGGACCGCTGATCGAGATCGGTTGCGCGCGGCTCGGAAACGTGCGGGCGGCAGCCGAGCTTCAAGCGGCGCGCTTCTTTGAAACGACGATGAGGCCGACCGAGCCAACGTGGCGACCTTGGCGCGGATTTCCGGCGGCTGCGAGTGCGCGATCCGTTCAACGTGCGCAGGCTGCTTTCGATGTGATGCCGCTCGGTTCGCGGTATTGCGAACGCGAAGAATTCGACGCGCACGAACGTCGCCACCGGCCGGCGGAAGAAGGGGCGCAACTCTATTGCAAGCCTCTTGGAAAGTCTCGCCGCGAGATGGCGGACCTTCGCCGGAAGCAACCATGCGCCAACGACGCCTGTATGGTTTGGGCGCGCCGAATTGAATTATCCGCGCAGCCCCAGTCCCTTCATGTTTTCGGCTTCCATCGCCGCGCGCCATTCCTCGCTTGCCTCGATCGGGTCCATCGCGTCTTCGATCGAGAACATCGCGCGTTCAGCGGCCATTCTCGTTTCATCGGCTAGAACGTCCTCCGACGTGTCGGAGTCGTCCTCGGGCGGCATCATCATGTCGCGCAGCATCGCTTTGAGCTCAGGCGTATCCCAAGGCAGGCCGCGCTGCATCCGGATCTTGATGTAATGCCTGACTTCCGCGTCCTGTTCCGGCGTCAGCGGCAATCCGCGGAAGGTGCTTTCTGAGGCAGGAGGAATCATGGCGGGCTCCAGCTTTGCAGGTCACCAGTGTAGTCCCGTTGCGGTCTGGCGTGCGATAAAAAACAAAACCCGGCGATTCCCCACGAATCCCGGGTTTCTCGTTTGCCGCGCTTTCGATCGCCTGTATATGCCCGAGCGGGCAAACGCAGTTAACCGATGACGACAACGACAGCAAGTAACTACCGAATTTCTCCTTATTCCGGGCGGGTAAAGCGTTATCCCCCGGGCGCCGTTTCGAATCGACAGCGCACGATCATGGCACGTGACCGATGCCCGTTTGTCATTAGTGCTGCGTTTCCGGCCGCCGCAGCATGGCGGCGGCCGGGCGCAGTCTTTCGGCCCTCGTGAAACGGGTCATAAGCCAAGCGTACCGCTTCTGCTTGTGCAGCCGACAACCGGCGCACAAACAGTGAATCTGAAATCCAGCTTCTTGCCCGGTATGTCGAGCGTGAGATCGGCTTCGGACTTCAATTTGTCTACCGCACCGCCGAATTTCGCGCTCGGATGCGCGTGGTTCAACGTACCGCCGCCAATCAATCGATTCGCGATATAAAGCTCCACGGTTGCGGAGACCGGATTCGCACTCACGCGGAATTCCAGCGTCACCGGACCGATCGCGACCGAGTGTCGGGATGCGTTGAAAATATCCTTGTCGAGCTGGTTGGTCCGGATATGCGCGAGCAGATCCGGGCTCGCGCCCATTTTTTGCGATGACCGCGTGGCGGTCGAGTGCAGCGGATGGACGGTGCTCATCGGCTAATCCACGCAGAGCGCGTCGACATCGGTATCCGCCGTATCGTCGCGGAGCAGATCGACTGGGACAGGAATGATGCCGTTCGCGCCACGAATGAAGATCTCCTTGTGATATCGGCTCTCGAATGAATAAACCGGCGTCGTATAGTGTCTGACAGACGGTGATGGACGTTTGGCGATGCCCATCACCTTGAGAACGACGCCGTCCATGAAATGGAGTTCGGGCGCAAGCCGGATATGCCCGACATGCAGCGGTGCGTGCCCTTTCGCGATGACCCGGAAAAAACCTGGCATGCGAGAACCCAAGGCCGCATAAATCGCCTTTGCATTCGCGACGGGTACGAGTACCCGGTGAAGCGGGCTGATTTCCGAACTCATGGTTGGTTGGTCTCTACTCGCGATTTCCCGCACGTCTACATGCAAGAACTCACTTCTTTGTTGCCGGCCCGTGTCGTTTCCGACATCACGAACGTTACGGCGGCGCTTCGATGAAATCCATTACATTTGATTACGCAAGCCGCCGGCTTTCTATTTGCTGACGAAAAGTGGGCCGGGGTGGTGATTTGTTCATGATTTCGTCCGGTTCGCGTCTTCATTTCGGGGCAACGCTGTGCCGACGAAACAAATCCGAACGATTTGGCCGGCGAGCGCGATCGCATCGCCCACAGTCTTGTCGACCCTCTCACACTTGCCTATGATTTAACAGAATTCAACATTTGACCGTCAATCGTTCACATAAACAGCACGACCTTCCTCTGCTGGGCCGGCGGAATGTCGTGCGTTTTTTCTATGGGCCGTCGAAATGGCGTTGCTTGAAAATGGTTTGTCAGGGCAGCTTTGTCTGTTGCGCGCGCATCACGTGTTAGGGCGCGATCCGTTGCGTTGCGACACGGTGCTTACCGATTCCTATGTGTCGCGCGTCCATGCGAGCATCTGCTGGGCCGCGGGGCAGTGGGAGCTGCACGACCATAGCCGCAACGGCACATTCGTATCGGGCGCGCTCGTCGGCGCGGGCGAGCGGGTGGTGTTGCGCGAGGGCGATCTGATCCAGCTCGGCAGCGCCGGCTCGGTGCGCTGGCGCATCCGCCAGCTGGGCGAGCCTGTCGACATGCTTTGGCCGCTGCATCCGCCCGCACCGCCGATCAGGCTCGAGCACGCGCACGCGCTGCCGGGCACGAAGATCACTGTGTCGCGCTCCGCGCACGGCGACTGGCTATGCGACGACACGGCACCGCCGCGCGTGTTGCGCGACGGCGACACCGTGATTTGCGGTGATTTCGCTTGGCAACTGGTGCTTGCGCACTGGAACGAAACGGGCGCGCTGCCGCGTGCGGCGCAGGCCGTGGCGTTGCCGCAACGTGTCGATTTCGTCGTGAGCCGCGATGAGGAGCACGTGAGCGCGATGCTGCATACGCGCGGCGGCGCGATCGACCTGGGCGCGCGTGCGCACCACTACTGCCTCGTGACGCTTGCGCGGGCGCGGTTCTCCGACGCGCGGGCGGGATACGACACCGCATCGCAAGGCTGGATCGAGCTTGATACGCTCGCGCGGATGCTCGGACTCGACGAATCGCACGTCAATGTGCAGATCTATCGCGCCCGTTCGCAATTCATGCCGCTTCTGTCCGCCGGCTCACCTGAACTCGTCGAGCGTCGCCGCGGCGGCGTGCGCTTCGGTGCGCTGGCGTTTCGCGTCATGCGCGGCGACCGGCTCGAGTGTCAGTCGCCCTGTTTGGCCGACCCTTTCGACGCGCCGGCCGGGCCGGCCACCATCGACGGCCCGCCAGCCTCCCTTTATTCCATCGTTTCGAGCTGAGCGGCGTTTCATGGGAAAGTCGGTTTTGGCTGGACGCAAAAGTATTTGCCTGCGTGATCCGCGACCGTTTCCGGACGAAGGCGTGGAACTGCAGGGCATGCATCGCTATCGTTTGGGCGCGGTGCTCGGCGAGGGCGGCGCGGGATGCGTCTACGAGGCGATCCGGCTCGATACGGCGCGGCGTGTCGCGATCAAGCTGTTGCGCGATGACGCGCCGCGCACCGGGCGCGAGCGCACCCGCTTTCTTCGTGAACTCGAATTGTGCGCGCGGCTGTCGCATCCGAACGTCGTCGCGCTGCTCGACAGCGGGGAGACCGCCGACGGCCGGTTGTTCGCGGTGTTCGAGCATGTCGCGGGCCGCACGCTGCGCGCGTTGTTGTCGGCCGACGGCGCGTTGCAGGCCGAGACGACGGGCGTGCTGATGGCGCAAGTGCTGGACGGGCTCGCGCATGCGCACGGCAATGGCGTCGTGCATCGCGATTTGAAGCCGCAGAACGTGATGGTGACGACGATCGACGGCGAGCCGTGCGCGAAAATTCTCGATTTCGGCATAGGGGCGTTGCTGCCCGACGCGCGCGCTGCCGACGAACTGACGCTGACCGCGGCGACCGAAGTGCTCGGCTCGCCGCAATATTGCGCGCCCGAGCAGCTTCGCGGCGAGCCTCCGACCGCGAAGAGCGATTTCTACGCGTGGGGGCTGATGGTGATCGAGTGTCTGACCGGGCATCCGGTGATGCAAGGCGCGAGCGTCGCGGACGTCTTGTACCAGCACCTGAGCCCCGTCGATGTCGCGTTGCCGCCCGCGATTGCCGCGCACCCGCTCGGAGACGTGCTGCGCGATGCGTTGAACAAGGATCCGCGGCAGCGCGCGGCTTCCGCGCAGGCGCTTGCCAGCCGGTTTCGCGCGATCCATTTTCCGGCGCTGGTCGGCGGCCTGCGCTACGGCCGGCGCGTGAGTGCCGGGCAGGCGGGTCTCGCGCACCGCGAGCCGGGTCAGCCGGCAGCCGCCGACGCGTCGCTCGGGCGGCGGCAGATCACCGCGCTGTGCTGCCGCGTCGCGCTCGTCGCGAACGGCGGCCACGATATGGACGATGCGGCCGCGCTCGAGGAAGCGCTCGACACGACGCACGCGCAATGGCTCACGCGCTGCTCGGACATCGCGATCCGCTATGGCGGCTATGCGGCGGGCACGCTTGGCGACACGCTGCTGTTCTACTTCGGCTATCCGCAGAGCATCGACCGGCCCGCGCAGCGCGCGTGTCGGGCGGCGCTCGAAATGACGCGGCAGGCGGAACAGGCGGTTGGCGCATGGCGCATCGAAATCGCGGGGGCGATCCATGTGGGCGCGGCGCTCGCATCGGTGAGCGGCGCATCGGGCGGTGCGACGGCGCGGGCGGCCATCGGCTTGCAGCGCATCGCGCAGCCGGGCCGCATTCTGTTGAGCGGCGAGGCGGCGCATGCGCTCGAGCGTCATGTCGACGCGGCGTTGACGGCGCACGTCTTCGCGGCGCCCGGCGCGGCGGCCCAGCCGGTGCATGAACTGCTTGGCGAGCGTTACGAGCGCGGGCCGTTCGAGTCGCTCGAACTTGGCGATGCCGTGCCGATCGTCGGCCGCGAGCGTGAGCAGGCGGCGCTCGCGCGCGCGTGGCGCGATGCGGCAAACGGCGACAAACATGCCGCCGGTGAGCGGCGCGCGACGCTCGTGGTAGGCGAACCGGGCATCGGCAAGTCGAGGCTCGTGCATGCGTTGCGCGAAACGGTGCGCGCGCAGGGCGGCGCGTGCGCCGTGTGCGTCTGCCTGCCGGAACAGACGAATCATGCGCTCTTTCCGATCCTGCGGTTCGTGCGCGCGCACTGGCAGCTCGATACCGGCGGTGCGGGCGCGCTCGAGCGGATGCTCGACGCGTTCGACGGCGACCGTGTGGCCGCGCGCGCGATGCTCGTCGCGTGGCTCGGGCTGCCGGGGGCGGCGGATCAATTGCATTGGTCGGGTGCGCAGCAACAGGCGCTGTTCGATGTGCTGTGTCAACTCCTCGCTTCACTCGGCGCAGGCGGCCCCGTGCTTGTGATTGTCGAGGACGTGCAGTGGGTCGACAGCGTGACGGGCGATTTTCTCGACGCGCTTTCGCGTCACCCGGCCGGTGCATCGATGTGTATCGTGCTGACGTCGCGGCCGGAGCAACTGGAGCGCTGGCGCAACAATACCGAGCGGCTGATGCTGCGGCGCTTGCCTGCCGCGGCCACCCGCAGCTTGATCGCATCGCTGATGCCGGGCGTTCACGCCGATCACGCCGCGCTCGATTTTCTCGCGAAACGCACGGGCGGCGTGCCGCTGTATGTCGAGGAGACGGTGCGCGCGCTTTTATCCGGCGGTGCGCAGAGCGCGCACGGCGATTTGCTGGATCTGTCGGACGCGACGCGCTGGCCGTTTCCAGGCAGCTTGCGCGAGACGCTCGAGCGCACGCTCGAACGCGCCGACGACGCGCTCGACACGGTGCAGCTCGCCGCGACGATCGGGCTGGAAGTCGATGCGCGGCTGCTCGCGGATGCGTCGCCGCACGAGGGCGCCGCGCTCGACGATCGTCTGCGGCGTCTGCTGGAGGGCAGGGTGTTGTATGCGCAGCATCGGTTGGGCGGCGCGACTTACGTGTTCCGTCACGCGCTGCTGCGCGAAGCCGCGTATGAATCGATGCCGGCCGCGATGCGTCGCGCGAATCATGGCCGCGTTGCGCGGGCCTTGCTCGCGCGCCCCGCGAGCGGCGACATTGCCGCGCGCTCCGCGGTGATCGCCAATCATTTTGCGAGTGCGCATGCGTATGCGGATGCCGTGCCGCACGGCATCGACGCGGCGCGGCGTTCGCTCGAGCGTTCGCTTCACGACGACGCGCTTCGCTATGCGGGAGCGGTGCGGGGCTGGCTGCTGCACTGCGACTATCCGGATCTCGACAAGGACGCGGTCGAGACCGACTTGATCCTCGCGCATGCGCAAATGGCGCGCGACGGCTGGGGCGACCCGCGCGTGCGCGAGCACACGGACCGCGTGCTCGCGCGCGTGGCCGCGCTTTCCGATCCGCAAGCCGCGGCGAGCGCGTTGGGCACCATCGCGCTTTACTCGCATGTGGCACGTGATGCCGCGGCGGTGCGCGAAACCACCGACCGGTTGTCGGAGCTGGCACGCTTGTCGGCGCGCGCGGATCTGGTCGTTGCCGCCGACGCGTTGCGCGGCATCGGTTTATGGATCGACGGCTACGCGTCGCAAGCGCTCGAAGCGCTCAATAGGGCGAGCACCGCGTATGATCCGTGGCGCGACGCCGACCATCGCTACGTGCTCGGGCTCGACACGCGGGCGTGGGCGTTGTCGGCGCAGGCGAGCGTATTGCTCGACATCGACGACGATGTCGAGCGCACGCTTTCGGTCGCGCGCGAGGCGGTCGAGCGGGCGACCTGTACCGACCATTTGCCGACGATCGGCGTGACGCTGATGTATCTGTCGCGGATGCAGCAGACCGTCGGCGATCGCGACGGGGCGCGCGATACGCTGGATGTGCTGCTGAGCCTCGCGCGACGCTATGGAATGAGCGCGGTCGAAAGTTATGCGGCGGTCGTTCAAGCATGGTGCGACGGCGATCGCGACGCGGCTGCCGCGAACGTTGCCGCGCTGTACGCGGCGGGTTGCCGGCTCGGTCTGACTTATTACGAATCGGTCATTGCCGATATCGACGCGGCGCACGGCAACTGGGGCGCGGCCGTCGAGACGCTCGATGCGTGCCTCGCGCTTGCCGACGTGACGGGTGAGCGCTTTTACGTAGCGGAGCTGCTGCTGAAGAAGGCGCGCTGCTTGCATGAGGTTCGCGAGCGCTGCCCGGACGACGACGTCGATGCGCTTTGCGCCCAAGTGGAGACGATCGCAACGCAGCAAGGCATGCACCGGATCATGAAGAAAGCGCAGCATCAGCTGCGCGAGTTCCAGCTAGAACGTTACTCAACCTCGAGAGCATATGATGGACCATAGCGCTAACTTACCCACTTACGAGCAATTTCTGGAGTTCCGTGCGGCTGTGATCAGAGCGATTGCCGTGGCCTGGAACGACAAGGATTATCTCGACCAGCTATTGGCCGATCCGGTCAAGGCGTTGCACGATAAATTCGATTACCGCTTTCCTCTGCCGGTGGATCTGAAGGCGGTGGCCGAAACCGCGACCTGGACGCCTGAGACGACAGCCGGCTGGACATGCATCAAGAACAACGTGCTCGAACTCGTGCTGCCGCCCGCGCCGCCGCAGGATCAGGAGGCTGTCGCGCTGGCCGCATACAACAGCAGAAATCTCACGCCGTTCGGGCGTTGATTCAGGAGAACCAACATGGCATTGGACAACGCAGTTCCTACCCAGTATTCGTTGCTCGAGTTTCAGGAGGTCTATCTTCGCGCGATCGCGCTATCGTGGCGCGACCCCGTGTTCAAGGCGGCGTTGCTCGAGAACCCTCAAGACGCGATCGAGCGTTATCTCAACTACCGCTGCCCGTGGATCGTCGATTTGAAGATTACCGAGGCCGGGCCGGAATGCGGATGGGATGCGCAAGCGCAACGCTGGAATTTGCCGCGCAACGCGATCACATTCGGCGTGCCGAAACGGCCCGAGCTTGCCGAGCAAGCGATCGCACTTGCCGCGTATAACGATTCGGGCCCCGCCTATCTGTTCTCCTGCTGCTGACCGATGTATGCAATGAGATGGCGCAGCCCGAAGCACGGGCTGCGCCGTTTGTTTTGATGGCGGCCTTACCTGTGGAGCAACCATGCTCGATGATTTCTCGCGCGTGCTGCGCTTCAAGCCGCATTTGCTCGTGCTCGACGCCGGCCCGGACGTGCTGTACGTCGTCGACGAGTTCCGGCGCGCGGCGCTGCCGGGCGCCGTGTTTCCCGCACTGGCCGCGTGCATGCGCGACGGCTTGTCGATCGCGCAGATGTTCGCGGCGCTCGCCGGGCGGTTTTCAGACTGGCAGTTGCTGGCGGCGCTCGATCATCTGGTGCGGCGCGGTTATGTGAGCGCCGACGCGCCGGGCGAGCGCGATATCGCGGCGGGCTTCTTCGAGCGCACGGGCGTTGACGGCGCGGCCGCGGCCGGCATCGCATCGCAGCTCGCGGTAAGTGTCGAGGCGTTCGGCGTAGACCCGGCCGCTCAACTCGACGCATTGGCCGCGGCCGGCATCAGGGTGACGCCGCACGCACCGCTCGTCGTCGCGTTGACCGACGGCTACGACCGCCCCGAGCTTGCCGCCGCCGCCGAACGTGCGGCGGCGCGCGGCGGTGCGTTGTTCATCGTCGTGCCCGATCGCGTCGAACCGCTGCTCGGGCCGTTGATCGGCCCGCTGTCGGCGCCGGCCGGCGCGGCGGCCGATACCGTGGACGATCGGCCCTGTAT
The DNA here is from genome assembly GCF_001718875.1 of Burkholderia singularis. Lineage (NCBI taxonomy): Bacteria > Pseudomonadati > Pseudomonadota > Betaproteobacteria > Burkholderiales > Burkholderiaceae > Burkholderia > Burkholderia singularis. Next base: position 3,502,463 of record NZ_CP013448.1, on the reverse strand, counting down.
CGAATGTGTACGTTACTGGACGTCGCTGAACCGGCCGGTCGAGACGCTGCTCGCGCGTCTTCACGGCCACGATGCCGTGCGCCCGCCGCCCGTGCGCAGCCGGGCGAGCGCGGCTGCTGTGGCCGCGCTTGTCGCGTCGGCCGTCGAGCAGTTTGCGGTGAGCGCCGAGCGTCGCCGGGCGTCGGCCGTGCGGATCGTATCGCTGCGCGTCGACACGCTCGCGAGCGTCGCGCATCGCGTTGTCAGGCGCGCGCAGTGTCCGCGTTGCGCGAACCCGGCGTGGATGCGCGAGCAGGCCGAGCGGCCGGTCGCGCTCGCCTCGGTCGATACGGCCGTGCCGCGCGAAGGCGGCTATCGCACGTTGACCGCCACCGAGTTTTTCGAGCGCTATAAGCACCTGATTTCGCCCGTCAGCGGACCGGTCGTCTATCTGCATCCGATGCCGGGGCGCAACGCCGGGAACCGGCACGTCTATGTCGCGGGCTATCTGGTTTGTCCGCGTGAGGCGCCGCCGCGCGAGAATCGCTTCGACAAGCTCAGCTCCGGCAAGGGCGCAAGCGATGCGCAGGCGCGCGCGAGCGCGCTGGCCGAAGCGCTCGAACGCTTCAGCGGCGTGTATCAAGGGGACGAAGCGGCGATACGCGGCAGCCTCGCCGAACTCGCCATGCATGCGCCGCCAGGTTGTACGCCGATAGACGTCAATGCGCTGCAGCAATTCAGCGAGCGCCAGTTCGAGCAGCGCGAGCAGCAAAATCGAACCACCGACGATCCGCGCAAGCAGGTTCCCGAACGCTTCACGCCGGACAGCGTGATCGACTGGACGCCCGCATGGTCACTTGCCACCGGCGCGCGCCGGCTGGTGCCGCTTAGCTATTGCTATGCGGAGACGCCTGCGTCGAGCGGCACCGCGTATTGCATCCACAATCCGAACGGCTGTGCGGCTGGCACACGCATCGAGGAAGCGATCCTGCAAGGCCTCTTCGAATTGGTCGAGCGCGATGCGGTGGCGATCTGGTGGTACAACGAACTGCGCCGGCCGGGTGTCGACATCGCGAGTTTCGCCGATCCGTATTTCGATGCGCTCGTCGCCGAGTATGCGTCGCTTGGCTGGCGCTTATGGGCGCTGGACCTCACGCACGATCTGCGTATTCCCGTGTTCGCGGCGCTCGCGCGCGAGGAAGCGACGGGCCGCTTCTCGATCGGCTTCGGCTGCCACCTCGACGCCCGCATCGCGTTGCAGCGGGCGCTGACCGAAGTGAATCAGTTGCTCGACGTCGGCGCGTCTGCGCCTGCGCCGTGGGATGCCGACAAGCTGGCGACCGACGCGTTCCTGTTTCCCGATTCCGCGCAGCCGCTCGTGCTTGCGCCGGCGTTTGCGCGGGCACACGGCGCGGGCTTCGACTTGAAGCAAGGTGTCGACGAGTGCGTCGCGCGGTTGTCGGCCGCGGGCATCGATACGCTCGTCGTCGACAAGACGCGGCCCGACATCGGCTTGTCGGTGGTGCAGGTGATCGCGCCCGGCCTTTGCCACTTCTGGCCGCGCTTTGGCGCGGCGCGGCTGTATTCGGTGCCGGTGCGCGAGCGTTGGCGCGCGCGCGCGCGTGACGAGGCCGAGCTGAACCGCGCGCTGTTGTTCCTATAACGCCGGCGCAGGTGAGTGCCGATTTATTGTGCCAATTGTGATCGCAGGCAATGAAGCCGTCCGGACGTCAATATGACGGATTTGATCGTGAATATCCATTATGTGGGTGAGAATACAAGCGCCGAGAGTCAATCGATCGAAATTAACGATATTAATAAATAAAGCTTGATGATTGACGTTGAGGATTTTTATTTTTAATCGATTATTGATTTACAGTATGGACTGACGATTGCCTAAGTGCGCTCGCACCCGATGATATGAGCGCTGCCGCGCCGATTGCGGGACGGCACGGCCCGAATTCGTGCATTTGCCGGGAAACGATTGCGTCATCCACCACACATACCCGATGCGGGTTGTCGTGGATGATCGCATAAACTTCAGTGAGTGCGAATCGATATTCAATTGATATCCGAATATCGAATTGCCGGTCAATCGAATGCATTGCCGAATTCCCGGCGATTTACTTTTTCGGGAGCATCCCGATGGCCAGCCTCCCTAGCCGATTATCCGATGGTCTGAGCATGCTGCGCACGGGCCTTGCCGGCGCGAGCGTCTTGGCGGCGGCCGCGACGGTCCTGCTTGGCACCGCGCTGCTGCCGGGCAAGTATGCTCCGCGCGCGCAAGGCGCCACGTGCGTCGCGCATGCGGCCGCGCCGATCGACACCGATGGCGACGCCGATGCGCGTTCGGCGAGCACCGTCTCAGCAGCCATGGTGCCGGCCGTCTGGGTGGACGGCGCGGCGTGCGGCTCGTCCGCCGCGGGGCCGGTACAGGCGGTGGATTCGATACTCGGGCAGCCGGCCGGCGGGATGGACGCTGCTTTATCGACGCAATCGTATTGGGACATGATTTACTCCACGTTTCGAGAAGGGGCATTGATTGCGCTCGCGCTGGGCGCAATCGGTTCGTTGGCGCTGGTGCGCTTATCCGCGCTGCGTGTCAGGCGGCTCGCGGTTTTCATCGATAAAGCCGAGCGTGCGTGCGGCGGCGGCGCCAAGGTCGTTGCCGAGCGGCTCGCATGCGTGCGTTGGCAGAATCCGGCAATGAAACGGCCGGTCGGCGTGTTTGCGCCGGCGAGCTATCGCAACAAACCGGCCGTCGCGGGGCTGCGGCCGGCGGTGCAGACCGCGGCCGCGCAGCAAGCCGGGACGAGCCGCGCTTCCCGTGGCAACGGGCGGGGGCGCGGCGATGCGCCGGGCGCGACGGCGGTGCGTGCACCGGCGGCGCCGCACATATCGAATATGTCCTCCGTGGCATCCGGTTCACGAGACGGTTCGCACAACGACGCAAATCGGTTTGGCCGTGTGCGGGTGCTCAAGCGCTTCGTGAAGGACCACGAATTCATGCAACGGTTTGCCTGGCAGGCATTGCATGATCCGCTCACCGGATTGCCGAATCGCGCGGAATTCGAGCGCCACGTCGACGCCGCGCTTGCCGACGAGCAACGCGGCTCGATCGCCCTGTTGTTTCTCGATCTCGACCGTTTCCGGATCATCAACGATACATGCGGCTATGCGGCGGGCGATGCGATGTTGGCCACGATCGCGGCGCGGCTCGTCGCTCGAGCCGCGCCCGGCGACATCGTCGCGCGACTTGGCGGCGACGAGTTTTGCGTGCTGCTGGCCGCACGCGACGAGGCCGCCGCGAACGGCGCGGCCGAGCATTTGCGCGCCAGCATCGACGGCTTTGTCTTCGTCTGGGAAGGGCAGCCGTTTTCGGTCACCGTCAGCGTTGGCGTGGCGCTGATCGATGCGACCGGGCGCGCGCGGCGCGTCGAGGAAGCCGTGCGCCTGGCGGGTATTGCGTGCGATGTCGCGAAGGAGCGCGGGCGCAACCGCGTGCAACGCGCCGATCCGCTCGACCGCGAGCTTGCGCATCACGTGAGCGACGTGTCGTGGTGCACGCGGGTCAGGCATGCGCTCGAATACGACGATTTTTGCCTGTACGTGCAGCCGATTGTCGACACGGCCGGGCATATCGACGCCGGGCCGCAGCGCGCGAGCCGCGCGGAGCTGCTGCTGCGGATGGGTTCGCTCGGCGAGCATGGCGACGTTGCGTCGCCCGGCCGTTTCATTCGCGCGGCGGAGCGCTACGGGCTGGTGACGGACATCGACCGCTGGGTTGTGCGCACCGCGCTCGACAGGCTTGCCCGCACGACCCAGCGGCGTTTCTCCGAATATGCAATCAACTTGTCCGGCATGTCGATCGGCGACGAGCGTTTTCTAGACTATGTGTGCGAGCAGTTCGTGCGCACCGGTGTTTCACCGGAGCTGATCTGCTTTGAAATCACCGAGACGGCTGCCATCGCCAACCTGCCTGATGCGCTGCATTTCATGAACGAGCTCAAGGCGATCGGATGCCGGTTCGCACTCGACGATTTCGGCGCGGGTGTCGCGTCGCTCAGCTATTTGAAGCAATTGCCGGTGGAGTATCTGAAGATCGACGGCAGCTTCGTGGCCAATATCGCGAGCGATACCGCGAGCCTGGACATCGTCGCCTCGATCAACGATATCGGCCATGCGATGAACTGCAAGACGGTTGCCGAATACGTGGATAGCGAGGTGACGCTGCAAAAGCTTACCGCGTTGGGCGTCGATTACGCGCAGGGCTATTACATCGGGCGGCCGATGCCGTGGTGCGAGTCGGTGCGGCCGTAACGCAGGGCGCCGCGGCGGCAGAACGCAAGGGCGGGCGCAGCTGTTGAGCTGCGCCGTCAGTCAGCGGCGGGCCCGGCGGCGGGCCGCGTCGCGGGGCGGGCGAACAGCGACACGCGGCGCCGGTACAGCACGTAGGCGAGCGCGGCCGCGACTGCCGTTTCCGCGATCAGCACCGCGGCGGCCGCGCCTTGCTCGGCGAAGAATTTCGCGAGCAGCGGCAGCAGCGCGACGTTCAGGATGCCGGATGAAATCAGAATGCGGCTGAATGCGCTTTTCATGCCGAGCGGCAGCATAGTCTGCACGCCGAACAGATCGGTCATGCCGGCCATGAACGGAATGAACGCCATGCAGCGCAACACGCCAATGGTGGGCTCGTAGGTGGGGCCATACAGGATGTGCACGGCGAGCGGCGCGAGCGCGAAGATCGACAGCGAGATCGTGAGCACCATTGCGCCTTGCACGACGAGCAGCTTGCGCAGGAACGACATCGCATCTTCACGCGCATGGTGCATCAGGTAGCTGACGTGCGGATACGCGGCTGCCTTCAGCGGCTGCAGCAGGCTGATCGCCGAGCGGATCAGCTTGTCGCCGGCGGCGAAGTAACCGGCCGCGACGTTGCCCGATACGAAGCCGAGCAGCACGGTGTTCGTCGACGCGTAGAACGCGATCGACGTCGAGGCGAGAAACACCTGCCAGCCGCCTTTGAGCGATGCGACGATGTCGGACAGGCCGATGCGCGCGGGCACCACTTCGCGCTTGACGATCAGATAGCCGAACACGAGCACGCCGCAGATGAGCGGGACGGCCGCGTTGACCGCGACGGCCGCGATCAGGTCGGCGGGCGAGCGCACGAGCAGGAACATCGCGGGCACGCTGAGCGCGCGGCAGATGAAGAGCGTCGTGCTGTAAATGCGCAGTTTCTGAATGCCCTGGAAGTACCAGCCCGGCGTGAGTGCGGCACCGAGCGTCATTCCGAAGCCGATGATGAGCAGTGTGCGATCGAGCGCGAAACGTGCGATCACGAACGTCAGCGCGAGCAGGATGGCAAAGCCGGCGACGGTGATCGCGGCTTGCGCGGCGAAGGTCGCCCAGAAGATCTTCGAGCGCTCCTTGATGTCGTCGCGCGCGAGCGCGACGCGCGGCGTCGCGGTCAGATCGAAGCTGTAGTTCGTGAAGTTGATGAAGTACGTGATGACGGCCAGCACGAACGACAATTGCCCGTATCCGTCAGGCCCGAGCACGCGTGTGAGCAGCGGCAGCGTGACGAGTGGCACGACATAGGTCGAAATCTGCAGCGTCATCAGCAGCAGAAAATTCTTGCGAACGGTCGTCATGCTAGCCTTTCACGTCGCACCGGGGCGACATCGGATCGCGCACGCACGCAGCGTGCGCGACGGGATGAAACGGAACGATCAGTCGCATTGCGGTGCTAGTTCCTGTGCTTTGTCGGCGCTTAGCTGCAGCAGCGCGGCGAGACGCTCGGCGTAGTGCTGCCGAGTGTAATGCGACCAGTCGTAGCGGCGCTGCGGCTCGCGCAGATGCGCGCGCAGCGCGCCGAGCGCGGCCGCGAGGCTCGCGGCGTTGCCAGTGTAGCGGAATTTGTTGCCGATTTCGTTACCGAAACTCGACAAGCTGCCGACGTCATGAACGAGCACCGGCAGCCCGATCATCGCGGCTTCGACGATCACGAGCGGCGCATTCTCGGCCCAGACTGACGGCAGCAACAGCGCGTCATGTTCGCGTAAGGCGACGAAGAGTTGCGCGTGATCGAGCCGGCCGGCGAAGCGAAGCTGCTTGGCGGCAATCAGGTCTGCATACTTTTGTTCGAGCGCCGGGCGTTGGCTGCCGTCTCCATAGACGGTCACGCTCGCGATCTGGTCGAAATGCGTATCGCGCGCGAGCGCGAGGAATTCGTCGAGCCCTTTTTCGGGGTCGATACGGCCGACGAACGCGAGATCGAGTTTCTCGCGCTCGACGCACTTGGGCTCCTGCGGCGTCAGCGCGGTGCTGACCGGATTGTGCAGCAGCGCGGTGCGCGTCAGGCCGCGCTGCGCGAGCGCGTCGCGCATGTACGGGCTTGGGCAGAGCAGCAGGTCGAACACGTCGGCCGGATTCACGAGCGCGTCGACCGCATGCCAGTGCAACTTCTTGATTGCGTCGTGCAGCGCGCCGCGCGGGCTCGAACGCTCGAAGAACCGCGCGCCGCGCGCGAGCGTGGCGAGCGGCAACGGCGTGGGGCGGCCGCCCGGATAGGTCAGAAGATTCGGATTGTAGAAAACCAGGTGGTAATCGTGGCACGTGAGAAACACGCGGCAACCGGAGCGCCGCTTGTAGCGCGCGAGAACGGGCACGATCGAGGGCGACAGCAGGTTGTGATAGTTGTGCACGAGGATGCGCTGCGGCGCCTCGCGTTCGATCACCGCTGCGAGCGCGCGCGCGGCCGCCGCGTTCCATGCGCGAGACGTACCGCCCGAGCCGCTGTCGAAAGCGTGTTCGTCGAAGGTCGCGACCTCCACGCCGGGTTGCGCGCGCAACACGTCGACCGAGGTCCGATACACCTCTTCTGCGCCGCCCTTGCGGCCGAAATCATTGATGACGAGTACTTTCATACGAAAGGCGCGGCGAGCCGCGCGTTCATTCATTGGGTATCGGGCGCGCGCGCGGATTCGGCGGGCCGGGCGGATTCGGTCGGAACGGGCGGCTGTTGCGCGCCGGCGCGGCCGTAGCGATCGTCAAAACGGACAATGTCGTCCTCGCCGAGATAATTGCCTGACTGGACTTCGATGATCTCGAGGGGAACCTTGCCCGGATTTTCAAGCCGGTGGACCTCGCCGACTTCGATATACGTCGATTCGTTCTCGCTCAGCAGAAAGGTTTTTTCGCCGCGCGTGACCTTCGCGGTGCCGCTCACGACAATCCAGTGCTCTGCACGATGATAGTGCATCTGCAGCGACAATTGCTTGCCCGGATCGACGACGATGCGCTTGACCTGAAAGCGTTCGCCGCGGTCGATCGAATCGTAGTAGCCCCACGGGCGCTGCACCTTGCGGTGATCGCGCACCTGTTCGCTTTGTCCGGACTTCAGCCGCGCCACCACGGTCTTCACGTCCTGTACGCGATGTTTGTTCGCGACGAGCACGGCATCCGGCGTTTCGACGACCACCACGTCCTTGAGCCCGACGCACGCAACGAGGCGGCCTTCCGAGCGTGCGAAGCTGTCTTCGGTGCCTTCGAACAGAACTTCGCCGCGCGCGACGTTGCCGGCCTCGTCCTTGGGCATCAGTTCCCAAATTGCGTCCCACGAGCCGACGTCGGACCAGCCCGCCGTTAGCGGCACGATCACGCCCAGAATACCGAGTTCGTGCGAGCCGGACAGCCGCTCCATCACCGCGTAGTCGATTGAATCGGACGGGCACGCGTCGAACGCGGCCGCATCGATCTTGACGAACTCACCGTCCGTCACGCCTTTCTTCCACGCGGCTTCGCACGCTTCGTAAATCTTCGGGCGCAGCGCGCGGATCGCAGTGAGCCACGTCGACGCACGCACGACGAAGATGCCGCTATTCCACCAATAGTCGCCGGATTGCAGATATTGCTGCGCGAGTTCCTGGTGCGGTTTCTCGACAAAGCTGTCGATCGCGTGTCCGCCTTCGACACCCTGCGAATCCGCGAGCGGCGCGCCGACCTTGATGTAGCCGTAGCCGGTTTCCGCGCGGCGCGGCAGCACGCCGAGCGTGACGATCGCGCCGTCCTGCGCGTAGCGCGCGGCTTGCGCGATTGCTTCCTGGAACGCGCGCGTATCGGAGACCGCGTGATCGGCTGGCATTGCCGCCAGCACGAGGTCGCCGTGATGTTCGAGCGCGGCGAGCGCGGCAAGCGTGAGCGCGGGCGCCGTGTTGCGCGCGCTCGGCTCGAGCACGATGCGCGTTTTCAAGCCGCGCGCGCGGACTTGCGCGGCGCTCGTGAAGCGATGCTGTTCGCCGCACACGAGCAGCAGCGTATCGGCGAGCTTGGCGTTCGCAATGCCGCTCAACCGGCGGGCGGTCGCGGACAGCGGCGATTCGTCGGCGATCAGGTCGATGAGCTGCTTCGGATGATGCTCGCGTGACAGCGGCCAGAGACGCGTGCCGGAGCCGCCGGCGAGAATGACGGGCAGGATGTGAGGCAGCGTGTCGTGCGACGTGCCGGCGGAGGATTGAGTCGTGGTCTGTTCGGTCATCGGTTCGCCCCGGAATCGGCGGAAAGTCGGGCGGCGAAGGCATAGCGCTCGCCTTTGGTTACGGTTTCGTCGTCGGCATGCGACGCATCGGACGACGCCGCGCCGACGAGGTTGAGCAGATTGCGTGTCGTGTTGGACGGACGTTGCGCCGCGCGCTGCAGGCCCATGTACGGCACGCCATGCTCGAGGAACGGACCATCGACCTTGCGGAAGCCGAAACGGTTGTAGAACGCCTCGTGATGAACGGGTGCCTGAACGCGCACGGGCGCGTCGGGCCAGCGTGCATACGCGGCGGCGAGCGCGTGCTCGATCAGCGCGTCGATGGTGTTGTCGTCGCGATGCGCGGTGCTCGTCAGGATCTTGTCGATCGTCGTTTCGGGATCGATTTCATCGCCTGGCAGAAGACGCGCATAGGCGGCAATCGATGCTTGCTCGCCATTTTTATCGATGGCGAAAACATGGATCGCAAAGGTGTCCTTACCATCTATATCGAGATGCGAGTGCGCTTCTTCAACGACCAGGACCGCGTTGCGTGCGCGCAGGATCATGTAAAGCTCATTCGAATTCAGATGCCTGAATTCGCTGCATGTCCAGTCCATGATTAGGTTCCTCGTTGCTTTATGGCGCGGGCGTCGCGCGAGAATTTCGTTAAATTTCGTTAATCACTTAACTGAATGAATCCGATAGTGCCGGATGAATCAGACAGTGTTTCATGGTCGCCACGATACGAGCGGACACCTTGCTGTTCTGTTCGCGAGCGTACCGTGCTCGTGACAAGCGAAAAGCGCTGTCGAAAGGATGTCAGCACATGTCAAATCCGGCGTTATGGTGCGATGCCGTACAGAGGGTGTCCGGGCGTGTTTCGATAATGCGGCTCATCTTGAATGGCCTCGTGTCGTCATTTCGCGCACGACACGCGTAATCCGGCGTAATTGCCGCTCCATCCGACATGTTCGCGCGAATATCAAAAAGGATTCCCTGCGTGAAGGTCGCAATCGTTCACGACTGGCTGGTGGTGCATGGCGGTGCGGAGCGCGTGCTCGCACAAATGATCGACTGCTTTCCGCAAGCCGATATCTACAGCCTCGTCGATTTCTTGGAGGATCGCACGTGCTTGCGCGGGCGTCCGGTGCACACGTCGTTTATTCAGAAACTGCCTTTCGCGCGCAAGCGTTATCGCAACTATTTGCCGCTTTTCCCACTCGCCATTGAGCAATTCGATTTATCCGGTTACGACTTGATCATCTCGAGTTCGTATGCGGTCGCAAAGGGCGTGTTGAACGGGCCGGATCAATTGCATGTGAGCTATGTGCACTCGCCCGTGCGTTACGCATGGGATCTGCAACATCAATATCTGAACGAGGCGGGGCTCGCACGCGGCTTGAAATCGGGGCTCGCGCGCGTATTGCTGCATTACATCCGCAACTGGGATGCGCGTTCCGCGAACGGTGTCGATCTGATTGCCGCGAATTCGCGTTTCGTCGCCCGACGCATTCGCAAAACCTACCGGCGTGATGCCACCGTCATCTATCCGCCGGTGGATGTCGATCATCTCGCGCTGTGCGATAAGAAGGACGATTTCTACCTGACCGCATCGCGTCTCGTGCCATACAAGCGCATCGATTTGATCGTCGAGGCGTTTTCGCGCACACCTTCGCGAAAGCTCGTCGTAATCGGTGACGGACCGGAAGCCGACAAGATCCGCGCGCTCGCGGGCCCGAACGTCACGTTGCTCGGTTATCAGCCGTTCGACGTGCTGCACGATCATTTGCAGCGCGCGAAGGCATTCGTGTTCGCGGCCGAAGAGGATTTCGGCATCTCGCCCGTCGAGGCTCAGGCGTGCGGTACGCCGGTGATTGCATACGGCAAGGGCGGCGTGTGCGAATCGGTGCGTGCGACGGGGCCGGCGCCGACGGGACTGTTCTATGCGGAGCAAACGTGTGAATCGTTGATCGACGCACTCGATCGGTTCGATGCAATGCCGGCCGGCACGTTCGATTCGCGCGCCTGCCGCGAGAATGCGCAGCGCTTCAGTGCGCAGCACTTTCGCGACGCGTTTTCGCGTTTCGCGCTCGAAGGCTACGCTGCGTTGCAGGCGGAATTGCGCGTGGCGCCGGGCGCAAGTGCTGCGCCTGCCGCTGCCGGGCAAGCTGGCGTGCGCGCCGCGCAACATGACGCGGACGATGTAGCCGGGGAGTCCGCAGCCGCACCTGCGCCGGAAAACGACGCTGCCACGCACGAAACGTTTGCGCGCAGTTGAGCGCGCACGTTTGTCGCCTTTCGTGCAATGCGTATGTTTTTTTACTGACCCTTTTCGGCGATTCGTTCATCACCGGGCCGCTTGCGATGGCAGTGCTCGCTTGGTTTGCGGCGCCGGATACCGCCGCGCCCCGCTGTACTGAGTGTTGAGTTTTGCGGGCGGCGTCGGTTTGGTTGCTCTGACGAAATTTGTTTATTCGGGATGGGGAATCGGCATTGCCGCATGGCGATACGTCGGCATCAGCGGCGATACGATGCTCAGCGCGTCGGTTTATCCACGCGTTGCGCCCGTCTGCGCACGCGGGAAAATGGACCTGCGATTTGCGATCATAGCCGGGCTTACATTTGCGTTTTCAATCGGTGTGTCGCGGGTCGTACTCGGTTTTCATTCGTGGTCGGAAATTTTGCCCGGATGGAGGGTAGGCGCATGCGCTGCCGTATTCACGGTACCGTGCCGGCGAGTGCACGGGCGGCAGACCTGCTCGCACCGGGCACGGGGCGCTGCAACCCACCGGCCCGCGCATGCCAGGGACGAGTGAATCCACGGCCGGCGTGACGCGTTTTACCGCTGCATTCGTTGTCGTAGCATGTATTATTGCGATGTTGTTCTATGGGCGTAGCGTGCCATTCAGTACCTGGATTTCGCACGCCGCGCCCAAGGTTGCGCAATGGGGCCGAGGCTGGCTCGCCGCGCGTGCCGACGCGCAAGCATGACGGCCGCCCGATGAGATAGCCATCTTGTCTAGATAACTCGACTCCGCGTGCCGCGAGTCCGGCGCAATCCTCATGTTTCATTCATACACAAACATTACGGTTCGGCATCACACCAATGTCCGAATAACTCGGAAAATGCTTAACCTTGGCTTGTGCAACCGCCTGTTCAATGGTCAACGATGGTCAAATTAACGTTTGAATTCAAACGCAAATGGGCGTGAATGGTAGAGTAACTTCGACATTCGGTTTTATCAGTATGACGCTTTAAAGTTACTTTGAAAGCGAGGTGCCGAAGCTTGCGCAGCGGTGTGGCGCGCAAGCTGCCCGAACGAGTTTAGCGGGCCCGGTGACGGGGCTATCCAACGCGTTTCGCGGCTACCGATTGACAAGCTCGATGCCGCCGCCGCTTGCCCGGCGGGGTGCACGCGAAAAGCGCGGCCGGTATGCTCCGTCGCGGCTTCCTTTGCTAAATCGCATCTTCATACAGAGATCACCGAGACACCCGAGGTACGCTCCCGTATGACCCGAACGGGCGCATGCAGGCAGATGCGACGCGCGGTGCTGGCCGCACGCGCACGGCATCGTCCGCGCAGGTTTGCCGGCAGATAGCGCCAATGATCGGGTTTATGGGACCATAAGATTGCTCATTAATCGGAGGCACCAATGACGGCTAGCGCGATCATCGGGGGTCTCTCCACGAGATCTCTCCGACAACGTCCGCTGATTTACTGGACGCATCAGCCTTCGACGCTGCTGCGCAAGGAACTCTCGCGCCGTGACTGGCAGGTAAGCCTGGTCACGAGCGCGAATCAAGTCCGCACGACGGCCGGCGAAGTCACGGGCGGCATTCTCGATTTGAGCGCGGTGTCGATTGACGAGATGGTGGAGGTCGCGGCCGTTTGCTCGTCGGTGCGCAATGTTGCATGGGTGGCGCTCGTGGAGTCGCATCAGGCCGCGTTGCCCGATGTGCGCACGCTGCTGCGGGACTATTGCTTCGACTACATTACGCTGCCGGCGTCGCATCAGCGTATTGCGGATGCGGTCGGCCATGCGTATGGGATGGAGTGCCTGTTCGCGCCCAGCACGGCGCCGATCGCGTCCGCCGATCAAGGCATGGTCGGCACGTGCGATGCGATGCTCCAACTGTTCGATGCGGTGCGCCGGATCGCGCGCACCGACGCGCCCGTGCTGGTATCGGGCGAGACGGGCACCGGCAAGGAACTGACGGCGGCCGCGATCCATCAGCATTCGGCGCGTCGTGCTGGACCGTTCGTCGCGGTCAATTGTGGTGCGATTCCCCCGCATCTATTGCAGTCCGAATTGTTCGGCTACGAGCGCGGTGCGTTCACTGGCGCGAGCACGCGCAAGATCGGTCATGTCGAGGCGGCAAACGGCGGCACGCTGCTGCTCGACGAAATCGGCGATCTGCCGCTCGAAAGCCAGGCGAGTTTGCTGCGATTTTTGCAGGAGCGCACGATTCATCGGCTGGGCGGCAGCGATCCGGTGCCGGTCGACGTGCGCATCGTGTCGGCAACGCACGTCGATTTGCGAGGTGCGATGAACGACGGCCGTTTTCGGCCGGACTTGTACCACCGGCTGTGCGTGCTGCGAGTCGAGCAGCCGCCGCTGCGCGCGCGGGGCAAGGACATCGAGCTGCTCGCGCGTCACATGCTCGAGCGTTTTCGCGCGGATGCCCGGCACCGCGTGCGCGGGTTTTCAACCGACGCGGTATCCGCGCTGTACAAGCACGATTGGCCGGGCAATGTGCGCGAGCTGATCAATCGCGTGCGCCGTGCGCTCGTGATGGCGGAAGGACGGCTCATTACCGCTCATGATCTGGAACTCGATCATTGCATCGAGGTTGCGCCGCTGTCGGTCGCGGCGATTCGCAAATCGATCGAGCGCGAAGTGATCGAGCTTGCGTTGCTGCGTAATCGCGGGCGTCTTGCCGGCACCGCGCGCGAGCTTGGCATCTCGCGTGCGACCCTCTATCGATGGATGGAGGCTTACGGCATCGAGCGGCCGCGCAGCGCCGTCGCGTCCTCGAGCTGACCCGCGCTTCGCGCGCAGCGGTCCGGGCAAGCCGGCCGTGCGCGCCGTCGTCGAATCCTACTCTCCGTCAAATCCCGTGCTTGGCCTGCGTCAGGACGCGGCCGCTGCATCGGCCGCGCGTTGCGGCGTTTCATTTTGCAGCTTGCCGCTGCGACGCGCGTGCAATCGCGGCCCCGGCGTTTTACCGCCCCAGCCGATCAATGTATCGACGCAAATCGAGATGACGGTATCGGCCGCATAGGTTCCGTAAACCGAATGGTCGAGCAGGCGAATCGTCTCGACTTGCACCAGCGGCGAGCCTTTGAACGCGCTGCGCAGCGAGCCGAAGCTGCGGGTCAGTTCGTCCACGCCCGGATCGAATTCTCCGTACACGAGCATCGAGCGCACGTTGCGCTCGGCGAGCGTGTTCATCAGCGCGCGCGGCGTACCGCGCTTGGGCTGCCAGCCCAAACGTTCGGCGATCTGGGCGGCCGGCGCTTTCACGCGTGCCGTCAGATGGCGTTGCAGCGCATTCAGCACCGGACGAAGATCGCGCCCCTCGCGCAGCAGCCGGCGCCATTTGCTCCAATCGCGCAACGACGCGAGGTAGCCGCGCGTGGAATTCGTTTGCTGCTTGCGCGCTTCGAGCACCGTCAGCCCGCGCGGCCAGATGAAACGCGGCAGGTTGATCGCGATCACGCCACTGACCGATTGCGCGTGCGCGGCCGCGTGGATCGACAAGTAAGCGCCCGAGCATACGCCGAATGCGACCACTTGCCGGCCGCAGCGCGCAGCCAGCCAATCGGCGGACATCGTGACGTCCGAGACCGCCTGATCCGAGAACACCACTTTCGACTGATCGTCTGGCGCATGCGCGCCGCTGTCGCCGATGCCTTCGACATCGATGCGCAACGACGCGATGCCCTGCTGCGCGAGCGCGCGCGCGAGACGCACGCCGATGCGGCCGTCGGCGCTGCGCGGGTTGGCCGACGTGTTCGAGATCAACACGCACGGCGCGCTGGCGCGCGCGGGCGTCGCCGGCTCGCACAACGTGCCGACGAGTTGCTTTTCGCCGACGCGAACGAGCGTCTCCGTGATACCGTTGAACGCGAAGCGAACGGGCGCGTCGGTATCGAACGTATGTTCGGCGCGACGGGCGATCGGTTGTCCGATTTCCTGGGCGGCGCGGCCGCCGTTGCGGCCGATCCAGCGCGCGACCGAATCGAGCACCGTGTGCGGCAGGCGCGAGCGCACGCCCTCTTGCAATACGGTCGGCCAATCGGGAAACGGCACGATGTCGGTCGGCACGCCCCGCGCTGTCAGCGCATCGCCGAGCGCGGCGCTGTCGCCGTAGTCGGTATCGACGAGCAGCGCGGCGCGCGGCGGCGCAGATATCCGGGCGACTGCGTCACCCAGGTCGACGGTCTTGAGCGCCGCGACCAGGTCGGCCGGATAGCGGTGGCCGAGGATATTGAGCCAGGGCTCTTCATGATGCTGCTCGCGAATCGCGGGCGGCGTCGTATCGAGCCAGCGCTTTTGCACCATCGACAGCTCGCGCAAATAAGCCCGGCCGCGCACGACGGGCGCGAGCGCGACGAACGTGTCGACGGCCGGCGCATCGTCGCCCGTGAGCGCAAGCATCGCGAACGCGGCGCCCGCGCGCACGCCGACGAGCGTCACCTCATCGACCGGCGCATGCTCGCGCAGCACCGCCACCGCGCGCTGCACGCTTGCGACGCTTGCCTGCAGGCGCCCCGACGCCAGATCATCGCCCGCCGAGTCGCCCGCGCTCGGATAGTGAAAGCGCAGCACCCACATGCCGTCCGCGGCAAGGCGCTCGGCCAGTGCCCGGATGACCTTGTGGGTCCACATCGCTTCGTGTCCGAGCGCTTCGCAGAGGACGACACCGCGCTGCGAGCGCCCCTCGTGAAGCCATCCTAAGCATTGATCAAATCGAACCGGTTTCAATTTTCTATCCTCGGGCGAACGATTTTGTTGGAGTTCAACGCATGTACTTCGATCAACGGCGGGTTGGCCTGGCCAGCTTGGGAAGCGAGATCGAGGTTGGGCGCAACGGGCGAGAGCGGATCGGCGTCGAGTTCGATCCGCGCGGTGGCACCCGGCGCGAGATGGAACCAGTCGTCGGCGGGCAGCAGTCCAGGCGCACACACATGCACATAGCGCGCAAAGCCGTGTGTGTGCACGTCGAGCTGCCAGCGGCCGTCACGATGAGCGACGCGCGCGTCCAGCCCGATATCGCCGCGCTCGAACACGCTGGGCGCGGAGCGCTCGGGGAAATGAAACGCCTGCGACAACAGCGTGCCGTCGAGCGCATACAACGACGCGATCGTGACATCGTGTTCGCGCGGGCCGAAGCGGTACGCATAGGTGAAATCGAAAAAGCGGCCCAGCATCTCAGCCGAGTTCAGGCTCGTGCCGGCATGCGCGTCGACGCGCAACGTCCAGTGCGCGCGCACGATAGGCGTCTTGCCGTTGCGCAGCGCGAGCAGCTCGATGCGCGCGTCGAGCGGCGACGGTGCATCGTTGAGCACATGCACGTCGAGGCCGTTGAGCCCTTCGTCGGTCAGCAGAATCTGCCGCGGCTGCGACGTGCGCTTGAACGCGTGCCAAGCCGATTTCGGCCGGCCGTATGCGTCGACGAGGCCCCAGCCTGCGCCGGGCATCACGTCCTGGAATTGCCAGACGAGCGCGCCTGCGCATGACGAGCCGGCGCGCCGCCATTCGGCGAGCGTCTCGCCGATCAGATCGGCGACCACCGCGCGAGACAGCGTCAGATAGCGGGCCAGGTCGACGGTGCGCAGCCGCGCGGGCTCCACGCCGTACAACGTGCGCAGATAGTGGTCGCGCACGTCGTCGAAATCCCACGACGCGCCGGGATCGCGCGGCACGGCGCGTTTCCAGCGCGGCTCGTGCGGCGCGGGCGAGCCGATTGCGGCAAGCGTCGCATCGCATGGCACGTTGGCGAATGCAAGGCATTCGCTCGCGAAGCGCACGTTCGCGCGGCGCGCGTCCTCGGGCGGGCGCAGGTACGCGCCGACGCCGTAATAATGCGTGATGCCTTCGCGCGGCGCGAACGGCAGCACGCCGCCGTGCGGCGAACCGGGCACGTAGATCGCGTCCGGGCGATGGCGCGCGCAAAGCTCGGCGAGCAGATGATCGGCGATGGGCAGGCGGCGTTCGTCGGGCGCGAGCCCGACCATCGCCGCTTGCTGCGCGATTTCGCTGCCGCCGCACAGCACGGCGATCGATGGCCGTGCCGCGTGCCGGTCGAGAAACTGCGTCGCCTCGCAGGTGAGCGATTCGATAAAGCGCGTATCGGCCGACGGATAGTCGAAGTTCGCCAACATGAAATCCTGCCAGACGAGGATGCCCAGCTCGTCGCACAGCGCGTAGAACGCATCGGCTTCGTAGGTCATCGTGCCGCCGACGCGGATCATGTTGAAGCCTGCGTCGCGCGCGAGCGTCAGCGCACGGCGGTAGGCGGGCGCATCGGCGTGCAGGCGCAGCGGATCGAGGCTCGTCCAGCATGCGCCGCGCGCATGGATCGGCGTGCCGTTGATCGACAGCGCAAAGCCCGCGCCGTCGTCGCCGCGCTCGAGCGCGATCGCGCGAAAGCCCGTGCGGCCGAGCGGGAGCGTCGTCGTGTCGCCGATCGCGACGGCAATGTCGTACAGCGCCGGCTGGCCGTGCGTATGCGGCCACCACGGCTCGACGTCGGCAATCCTGAGCGTCGCGCGCAGTGTGCCCGCATTGGTCGACGTGAACGGCGCCGAGTGCGCGCCGCAGACCAGCCGTATGGGAGTGCCGCCGGCCAGCGGCGCAGCGAGCCTGATCGTCGCGTCGAGCACGCCGTCGCGGCCGTCGAGCGTGGTGCGCAGCGCGTGATGCGCGATCACCGGCGCACTGTCCGGCTCGAGAATCTCGATGTCGCGCCACGGGCCGATCGGCTCGATCGACGGAAACCAGCCCGGCATCCGGCCGAGGAAGGTCGTGCGCACGCCGCGCAGCGCGGGCGTATCGACGAGGCGCGTGCGCCAGCGCGCGCGGCCCCGCAGCGGATGGGCGGCAAGATGCCGGTCGAGCGAGCGAAAGCAGATCGACAGCCGGTGTTCGCCGGCCAGTGTCAGCTCGACGTCGTGCGACACGTACATATTGTCTGAGCAGAACAGCAGCGTGTCGTCGAGCCAGACCTCGGCGATTGTCGCGAGACCGTGAAAACGCACGATGCGCCGGCCGGTGCCGACGAGCGTCGTCCGATACCAATAATCGTTGTCGCCCAGCGGATACGGCTGGGCGGGGTCGAAGCGGTGCGCGGCGGCGAGCGCTTGTGCGACGGTGCCAGGCACGGGCGCGTCGCACCAGCCGGTTTCGGGGAGTTCGCCCGGCCGGGCGAGCGCTCCTGCTGGCGTGGCCGCCAGCATCCAAGCGGCAACGCCAGGCGTGCCGCGGTCCGCCTCGTGTTTCATCTGCTGATCGACGTAGATCTCGCCGGCATGTACAGCTTGCTAAACCGTGCGTTGGACTCGGTTTGGCTGACCGGCGTGATTTGCTCGACGCCGTCGAGCAACGACGTATAGGCGTGCTCGATCACGTCGAGGCTGCTTTCGCCTCGCTCCTCCACACCTTTGGCGCTGGCGCGCGCAAGGCGGAACTCGAGCACCATCGCTTCGGAGGCGATCGCGTCGCACGACGCGACGAGCTTGTCGAACGCGCCGTGGCAGCCGCTTGCCTCGAGCCAGCGCAGATAGCGGCCGAACAGCTCGAAATTGGCGCCGAGCTGCCGCAGCGTGTTGAACGAGTACGCATGGAAGTACGAGAACGAACGCGATGCGAGCGCTTTCGAGTCACGCGCGAGCTGATGACGGAACGCCGTGATCGGATTTGCCTTGGGCCGCCGCTTCAGGTGACGCGCGAGCAGCGCGAGCGATGCGTCGCACAGGTCGCGCTCGTCGAGCGCCTTGAACTGACGCTTCGCGCATTCGGCATACGGCATCAGTTGCGTCGGCGAATGCGTGCCGAACAAACCGTCGTAATCGTCGCCTTCGGCGATGTAGTAGCCGCTATTGTGGAAATAGCCGATGCGGCGTTGCTCGCGGTCGATCGCGTCGATGCCGATCGTCGTCTTCGTGTGCTGCGCGTGATAGCTGGTGCCGCGCGTATCCGGCAGATACCACGCGTCGACCTCGACCATCATGAGGTGGCCGCGCGCGACCTGGTTCTCGATATGCACGTCGACGGATTCGAAGATCGCGTGTTCCTGCACGACGATACCGTACAGCTTCTCGAGATCATCGTGCGGAAACTTGAAGAACGTGAACTGGTCGCCTTCGAAGTCGAGCGCGATCGTGAACGGCAGCGCTGCATACGGATTGAAGCCCCACCAGCTGAGTACCTCGATCCACATGTCGACATAGCAGTTGGTCTGCTTCCAGACCATTTGCGGCCCGTGCAGCGCGTGCGGCCGGTAGTGGTGCGCGCGATGACGCAGACCGGCGAAGATCCGCTCGAGCGGAGTGTTGTTGACAGTGGGCGAATCGATCAGAATCGCGCTCATCATTGCCTCCACAGCACGTCGCGTACCGCTTGCGGCCACGCGTCGAGATCAAAACCATGATGCCGGAACAGTCCGAGCGTCAGACGCTCGAGGCCGAAGCCGACGCAACCCGTGTGCGCGACAGCGGCATCGGCCGTCTTGATTCCCCACAGCAGGCCGAAATGGTCCATGTGGTAGTTGAAGCTCAGGCATGCGGTCAGGCGTTCGTCGTATTCGATCGGAACCAGCAATTCGAACTTCAGGTTCTGTTCACGCTGGCTGCTCGCGACGATCTTGCCGCCGCGGCCGAAGAACGGATCGTTCGCGAGATCGATACTGTTGGGCAATTGCAGCGCATCGATCATCCGCGTGCCGCGTTCGATCCAATTTTGGCGGAACGCGAGAATCTGCTCGGGCGTGCCGATGCGGATATATTCGCGCATCCGGAACAACTGCATGCGCGTGGGATCGAGCGACGGCTCGTGGCGGAAGCAATACGAGAATGCGTCGACGATCCGGCCGTCGGCAGGCAGCGCGCCACGCTGTGCGATCACAGGGTAGACCGGGTAGCAGGCGGCCGGCGTCATCACGACGTAGGTCGGTTTTTGGTCTTCGGTCCAGTCTTCGCCGCGATCGAGACATTGCAGCACGCGCTGATGCTCGCGCTCGCCGCCGCAGAAGCTATGCACGGTGCCGGCCAGTTGCGGGAAGCTCTTCAGATACTCGCTGCGCTCGAATTCGGGGCGGCTCATTGCGGGCGGAAAGCGCAGCACTTCCGCTTGCTGATCCGCGCCTTCGCGCGTGATGTAGGCATCGAGGGCTTCGACGACGCGCTCGAAGCGCTCGCTGCGGCCGAAGAGCCCTTGAATGCCGGTCGGTATCAAGAGCCCCGCTTCGACGAGCGCGTCGCGCAGCGCGTTTTCGCCGCTGCGATCGAGGGGCGCTTGCGCTGAGTCAACCGTGCGCCCCGACGGAATGGTCAGATTGTTCAAATCTCTCTCTCCAGCGTTGCGGAGCGCAACGCGAGCAGAAGGTTGGCCGTATTCGCTTCGATGCGGTCGTTGCTGATCATCAGCGGCGCGGAGTGCAAATCGCGAATGTGCCGGCCGAGCGTATAAGGCGTGCCGTTTTTGTACGAAGCCATGCCGCAAATCATCATCGCGTGCTTGACGACTTCGAGCGCGGTGGTCGACACGTAGGTCTTCAGCGTGTTGATCTCCGCTGCCTGAGCCATCGATGCGGACCACGTGCGCGCCGCACCCTGGCCATACGTGCGCAACGCGGCTTCGATGCGCGCTTGCATCGATTGCAGCAGCGCGAGCGCTTCGGCAATCCGGCGGCCGGACGGCGGCAGTGCGCCACCCTGTTTTTGCATTTGCGCGCGGAAGAACTGGTGCGCGCGCAGAAAGGCATCGGTCGCGATGCCGGTCCACACGGCCGACCAGAGGATGTGCGACGTGGGCACCATGCTGCGCTCGGCAATCTGCGCGAACGGCACGGGCAGAATCTGTTCGCACTGGCCGCGCGCGTCGAGCGCGAAACCTTCGCTGCACGTGCCGCGCATGCCGAACGTATCCCAGCCGCTGCGCCGCGTGAGCGTGACGTTTTCCTTGGGCAGCGTGACCAGCACCTGTTCGGCGGCCGGTGCATCCTTATCGCGCCGCGCGGTCACCAGGATCGCGTCGGCATGCGCGCCATACGAGATCGTCGGCGCAAGCTTCGACAGCGTGAACGTGTTGTCCTTGGCCTCGACCGCGCAACGGCTGTTGCGCAGATTGCCGCCCACTTCCTCTTCGGACGTGGCCGACGCGAGCAGCCATTCGCGCTGCGCGAGTTGCATGGCGAAGTTGCGATGCCAATCGTGGGACAGCGCATGATCGATGATGCTGGCCACTTGGGTCTGATGCATCGCATAGATCATCCCGGCCGACGAGCATGCCTGCCCGATGATTTGGCAGGCGCCGGCGACAGCGGCGAGCGACGCACCGCGGCCGCCCAGCTCGACGGGTACGAGCGCGCCGAGCAGATGTTCTTCGCGCATCGCATCGATGGCTTCGGTGGGAAAGCGCGCATCGCGATCCACTGCGTCGGCGAAACGTGCGGCGACTTGCGCAACGCGGCGAGCTGCTTCGTTCAAGGCTTGATCATCCACGAGCAAGGAGCCGACTACGGTAGCGCGCACGTTGCCGGTTTCGGCATCGAAGCGCTTCATGCTGAATGCGCAGCACGCTTCAATTGCGTGATCGCGCTCGCAAGCGAGTCGATGCTTTGAAACAGCTGGCGGTTCAGCATCTCGTCGGCAATTTCGATGTTGAAATGCTTTTCGATCGCGAGCATCAGCTGAATCGTGTTCAGCGACGACAGGCCTGCTTCATACAGATCATCGCTATCGGCGATGTGATCGATCGACGTCTCAAGGTGTGCGACGTCCTTGATGATTGTTCTTAATTCGTTTTTCATCTATTGGCTCCGGCTTGCATGAAAATCCCCGTCCCGGCAGTGACGCGAATGGCGTCCCGCTCGGCGTATGACTGGTTAAAGTAGACCATTGGAGGTGCGCAGGTTCTGTTCGGAACCTAACCGACTAAATAGAACAGAAAGGTTGTGTCTCAATTGCGGGACAAACCGTTGCATCCAGTGCATGATGCCGATGTCCGAGACGCGCGCGCCGAGATAAATATCCGGCGCGCGTTCCGTTTCAACTGCGCAGTTCGGTTGTCGTGCCGGCCGGGGCCGACAGGATCTTTTTCATTTCATCGCGAATGATCGCGTGGCATCCGCACGACTGTGCTTCGAGGCCCGGCAGATCAGCGAGAATGATCGAGCTGCGGTATTGTCGGATGAGACCCATCTTCTGGATTTCGCCCGCCGCATCGGTTACCGTCTCGCGGCGCACGCCGAGCATCTGTGCAAGCATGCTGTGCGTGACCTGGATCTCGACGCTGCGCGAACGATCGTATGCGAGCAGGAACCAGCGGCAAAGCTGGTTCTTCAATACGTGATGCCGGCTGCAGAACGAAATCTGCTTGGCTTGCGTCATCAGCAAATAGGTATAGCGAAACACCGTTTGACGAACCTGTGCCGATTCCTCCAGCAGGTTCGACAGCACACGCGGGCTGAGGCGATATGCGAAGCCGTCGCGGCAGGTGAGCACGCGGCACGGAATCGCACTGTCGCTGCCGACGAGTTGCGGGCTCACGATGCCTTCGTTGCCGATCTCTGCGATTTCAAGCGTCATTCCGTCGGACGACGCATACTGAATCGAGATGACGGTCGTGACCGGCAGGTAGACGTGCTCGAGCGGCTTGCCCGGCTCGCAGAGCACCTGGCCGGACTTGACGTGCACGAGCTGCATGTGGCTCGCGAGCGCGGCGCGCTCGGCCGCATCGAGCGACGCGATGAAACGGTTCGCGTCGGTGCGGTGCGGCAGTTCGATCATGACGCCGCCGGATCGGGCGAGCGGCTCTTTGAATTCGCGGTGTGTCACGGGAAGCTTCCTTACCGGATTCACGATCCGGAGCAACGGCGCGGGCTGTCGCCGGGCGCCACATGCAACCGAACTGGCACGATTAAGCAAGTCCGGTTAGTAATTTGTCAATTAGGCTTTACATTGAAAACCCGGATTTAAGGTTATCACGTAACCATTTTGATGAAGCGACTTTGCTGCCCATCTCACAAACTTTGACGTTCGAAGTGCATTAATAAATATATTCAACATCTAATTAAGCGCGATGTAAAACGTTAAATAATTTTAATGTAAACGGCGAAATTGGTTCCGTGTGAGAAGTAATGATTTGCTCGATTTAGGTATTCGCCAACTTTTACCGATTGGTAATAGAATGGTCTGGTGAGGTTTTTGAATCTCTGTTAAACGCTTAAAAATCAAATGGTTACATGAGAAATGTGCGTTATATCACAAAGTGTCAAATGTGCCGGATGACTCATCCGTGAGACAGTTTTAAGAATGTGAATACACTCTGCCGTTTCTCGGTTTCACTATGGTCATACAATTTCATCGATAACTGTTAATGTCTATATGGTATTGGGTTTGATGGGAAAATAGCCTGATGCGGGATGACCCTAAGATATTCCGAAAGTGTTAGATGTGACATAGGGTGTCGCGCAAGCTGTATCAAAGTGTCCGGTAATGAGACGGTTTTGGTTTTCGGGAAATGCCTGGCGCGGCAACGCGTGAGCCGACTCTTTATGTATTAAAGGTTTGCGGCAATTGGCACGGTAATCGCTAGAGAGTCGGTGCGCCCCGCACAGAGGGCAAATGCTTTTGTGCATGAGGACGACCAAAAGGCCGCCGACACGATTACGAGGATGTTTGATTCTCGCGGTGAACGTGTCTTGACAGAGCGGAATCCCGCGCCGTGATAAGCGATCGGCGCCGACGAACCAGGACACAGAACATGCTTCATCAGACAAATGGTTTCTACGCCAACGCCCTGCTGGGCTCGCTAACCGACGACAGCCTGCGTGCGCTCGCACCGCATCTCGAACTCGTGAAGATCAAGAGCGCCCAATTGCTCTGCGAAACCGACGAGCCGATGCGTCATTTGTACTTCCCGACCACGTCGATGATGTCGGTGCTGTACTTGATGGAGGACGGCGCGATGGTCGAGGTGGCCGCGGTGGGCAGCGAAGGAGCGGTGGGCGTGTCGTCGCTGGCTGACTACGGCTGTGGCGCAACGGTGGGCCGCATCGAGGTGCGCAGCGGCGGCTATGCGTACCGTGTGCCGACCCAGGTGTTCCGGCGCGAATTCGACCGCTCGGTCGATACCTTCCAACTGATGCTGCGCTACTGGCGCGTGGCGATGGCGCAAATCGCCCGCAGTGCGCTTTGCAATCGCCATCACTCGGTGAGCGAGCAACTGAGCCGCTGGCTGCTGCTCGCGCACGACCGCGTTGAAGGCGATGAGCTTGCGGTCACGCAGCAAACGATCGCAAACATGCTCGGCGTGCGCCGCGAGGGCATCACGGAGGCAGCCGGCAAGCTGCAGGAAGCGGGCCTGATTCGTCAGCGCCGCGGCCACATCACCGTGCTCGACCGGCAAGGTCTCGAAGCGCATGCGTGCGAGTGCTACGGCATGATCCGCGCCGAATTCAATCGGCTGGTAGCCGACGCGAAGCAGAGCGCGGATCGCGCGATTCCGGCCGAAGGCCGCCCGCTGCGCGTCGCAGGCTACCCGGAGCTGGCCCGCTCGGCCGCCTGAAGTGCACAACTCATACAAAGGCAAGCGATTGACGAAGGAAATCGGAGATACGGCGATGTGGGGATTTTTGAACAGATTGCTGGACGTTGTGCTGGTGGCGGCAGGCGCACTGCTGGCACAAATGCTGTATGAACACGGGATTCTCGACGTTTCCGACATGCAGCGTGCGGTTGTCGCGCTTCTGTGCGCGTTGACGCTGATCATTTTCTCGGCGCTGGGCGTCTACGACAGCATGCGCGAGCGGACCTCGCATTCCCGCGCGCTGCTCGGCTGGTTGGGGGTCAGCGTGATCGCGGCGACATTTACGCTGTTGCTGCACCGCGACGCCGACGTGTCGTTCGAGTGGCTTGGCCGCACGATCGTCGCGTCCGGCGCGATGCTGTTGATCGGCCGCGCGGCGATCCACGGCATCGCCGCGCGTATGCGCCGCTCGAGCAGCAAGCGGCGCGCGGTCGCGATCGTCGGCTCGGAGATCTACGGCCGCGCCGTGCTCGAACAATTGCGCGCGTCGCCGTCGCACAGCTACGAGCCCGTGTGCTTGTTCGACGAAAGCAGCGAGCGCACTGCCGCCGCGCAGCCGCAGGTGGGCGGCTTGCCGGTTGTCTCGGATCTGCGCGAGCTTAAGCGCCGCGTGCGCGCCGGCGCGATCGACGAGATCTGGCTTGCGTTGCCGCTGTCGCATGAGCGGCAGATTCAGCGGATCGTTCGCGAATTCCGTCACGATTTCGTGAATCTGCGCTTTCTGCCCGATGTGCGCGGGCTCACGGCATTCAACCGTTCTGTCACCCACGTGGCCGGTTTGCCGGCGATCAATCTGGCGACGAGCCCGCTGTCGGTCCCGCAATTGTGGCCGAAGCTCGTGTTCGACCGCCTGTTCGCCGCCGCCGTGCTGATTCCGCTGCTGCCGGTGCTCGGCGTGCTCGCGCTTGCGGTGAAGCTGTCGTCGCCCGGGCCGGTGCTGTTCCGCCAGAAGCGCAAGGGCGTCGACGGTCGTGAATTCGAAATCTTGAAGTTCCGCTCGATGCGTGTGCATACTGAGGAAACGGGCGTCGTGCGTCAGGCCTCGCGCAATGACACGCGGATCACGAAGGTTGGCGCGTTCCTGCGCCGCACGTCGCTCGACGAGCTGCCGCAGTTCTTCAACGTGCTGTTCGGCCAGATGTCGATCGTCGGGCCGCGCCCGCACGCGCTCGAACATGACGATATTTACAAGGAGCTTGTCGACGGCTACATGCTGCGCTACCGCGTGCGTCCCGGCATCACCGGCTGGGCGCAGGTGAACGGCTACCGCGGCGAGACGCGCAAGGTCGAGAAGATGGCCGCGCGCGTGAAGTTCGATCTGTTCTACGTGCAAAACTGGACGTTCTGGTTCGATATCAAGATCATCATGATTACGCTGGTCAAGGGATTCGTCGGACGTAACGCATTCTGAGCGCCGCCGCTATCCCGTTTCACACGCTACAAGGAGTACTACAAGATGTTGAAGAAACGCCTAACGTGGGCGGCCGCCATTGCAGCGGCAGCCTTGTCGGGCTGCGCGCTTGCGCCGGGACCTTCGCTCGATTCGAAGCGCATGCATGACGATCTCGGCGCACCGACCGATACGACGGTCTACGACGTCAAGCTGATCACTCCCCAACTGATCTACGCGCTCAAGCAGGCCGACGAAGCCGATGCGGTCACCAAGCAAGCGAGCTTGTCGACGCAAGCATTGCCGGCCGAATCGGCCGACTACCGCGTCGGGCCCGACGACGTGCTCGGCATTTACGTCTACGATCACCCCGAGCTGACGCGCGGCGCGAGCGGCAATGCGGGCAACGACATGTCGCCGCTCGTCGATATCGGCACGTTGCAGGCATCGGGTGGACTGGGCGGCGTGCTGCCGCAGCAGATCAGCGCGCTGGGCACCAACGGCCAGGGCGAAGTCGATACGTCCGGCCAGCGGGTTGCCGCGAACGGCACGATCTTCTTCCCGACGCTCGGCCGCGTGCACGTCGACGGAATGAGCACTCAGCAGATCGCCGCGCTGCTGACGCGCCGGCTCGGCTCGCAGATCAAGAATCCTCAAGTCGACGTGCGCGTGATGCAGTTTCGCAGCCAGCGCATCCAGGTGACGGGCGACGTGAAGAATCCGGGGCAACTGTCGCTGACGGGCTCGGCATTGCGCGTCGTCGACGCGATCAATCGCGCGGGCGGCGGCAACCCCGACGCCGATCTGCAGCGCGTGCTCGTCACGCGCGGCAATCGCGTGATGACGATCGACGTGAACAACATCTTGAATCGCGGCGATTTGCGGCAGAACATCGCGTTGCAGTCGGGCGACATCGTCCACGTGCCGGACCACACGCAGAACCGCGTGTTCGTGTTCGGCGAAGTGCCGAAGCCGCAGACCGTGTTCATGAATCAAGGGCGTCTGTCGCTGGCCGACGCGCTCGCGGCCGCAGGCAGCATCGACACGATGAACGCCAATCCGCGGCAAGTGCTGGTGATCCGTCATCCGAATCCGCCGCTTGCGCAGTTGGACGGCACGCAAGGCACGGTGCAAGAGGGCTTGAAGAAGGTCAGCTATGCGCCCGAATACAACAAGCCTGAAGTGCTGCGCCTGGACATGACGCAAGTGGATTCGATGATGCTTGCCACGCAGTTCGACATGAAGCCGCTCGACGTCGTCTATGTCGGCACGGCGCCCGTCTCCCGCTTCAACCGCGTGCTGACGGAAATCATGCCGACCGCGCAATCGATGTTCATGCTCTGGTCGATTGCCCGCAACCGTTGATGCATCGATACGCGGCGCGCACGAAGGTCGGCGCGCCGCGGTTTGTGCGAAGCAGCGCACCGACCGTGCGCATCGGAACGACGACACTGGAACGTATATAGCGCGCATGCTGCGCGCGCTCGACGCGCAGCATGCGCGCCCGTCAACCAGGTGCCGTGACATCCTGCCGCCATGAATCCGTCTCCCACATACAAGCCGTCGCTGCGCACGCCGCGCAACGATAAGGAATCCAATCTAACCGCGCCAGGCGTGTCGTTTGCCGCGCGGGCGGTGCCCGACGCCGCCCGCCGCGTGGCGGCCGCCGGCGAGCGCGAGGCCGGACTCGTGCTGCCGTCGCCCGTGGCGATCAACGGCAAGTTCACGTCGCAGCGGCTGACCGGCGTGCAGCGCGTCGCGCATGAGTACACGTCGGCGATCGCCCGCCTGTTTCGCGGCGAGCGCAATCCGACGCTCGTCGTGCCGCGTGATCATGCGAGCGATGCACTGCCGCCCGCCATCGCGCGCCGCGTCGTGCCACGTCTGCGTGGCGTGCTCTGGGAGCAGCTCGCGCTGCCGTTCGCGACGCGCGGGCAGACGCTGTTGAGCCTCTGCAACATCGGCCCGCTGTTCAAGCGCAACCAGGTGCTGATGATTCACGACGTCGCGGTGTTTGATTTTCCACAGGGCTATTCGCGCGCGTTCCAGCTTTGGTATCGCTTTGCGTTCTGGGTGCTCAAGCACAACGTCCGGCATATCGTGACGGTGTCGCATTTCTCGAAAGAGCGCATCGTGGCCCGTCTCGGCGTTTCTCCGTATAAGGTATCGACGGTCGTATCCGGCATCGATCACTTCGACCGGATCGCGAGCGATGCATCGGTGCTCGAGCGGCTGGGGCTTGCTTACGACGGCTACGTGCTGATCGTCGGCTCGCTGGCGCCGGGCAAGAATCTCGCGCGCACGCTCGAGGCGATTTCGCTGCTCGAACGCACTCATCCCGAACTGAAATTCGTGATTGCGGGCGGCTCGAACGTCAAGATTTTCGGTGCATCGGCACTGGGCGGCGGACAGAACGCCCGCAATGTCATTTGGGCAGGCTACGTGAGCGACGGCGAACTGAAGGCGCTTTACGAGCATGCCGGCTGTTTCGTGTTTCCTTCGCTGTACGAAGGGTGGGGGCTGCCGCCTGTCGAGGCGATGCACTGCGGATGTCCGGTGATTTCGTCGCGCGAGGCGTCGCTGCCCGAAGCGTGCGGCGATGCGGCGCTTTATTGCGACGCGCACGATGCGGCCGACATTGCCGCGAAGATCGCGCAGTTGATGGGGGACGCAGCGCTGCGCAGCGAGTTGCGCGAAAAGGGGCGGCGGCACTCGGCCCAATTCCGCTGGGACATTGCGGCGACGCAGTTGGTCAACGTGCTGCGCCAATTCGGACGATAACGACGAGCCGGCCGGTATGCGGCGCCGGTGCGCTGAACGCGAACGCCGCGAGGCGGCGGCCGACGCGGAGCAGGCCGGGCGGCGCGATACGATTATTGGGCCGGCAAGCAGTGCTGTGTCGGACGTTGTCGATCCCGGAATCGGTCGCGACGAGCGCGACAAGCGCGTCGTGCCAGGCACGGCCGTGACGTGACGCGCCGTAACCCCGCGCCAAGCGGCCAATTAGCTGGTAAAAAAAAGCGCGGCCCGAGGGTCACGGGTCGCGCCGATCAAGAGCAGAAGATGCTAGCCGGACGGAAGGAAGCAAACTAGCAAGCAACTTGTTTCTGCAAGTACGCAGTGTAGCGAAAGCGCTGCTGCGTATTCAGCCGGCTCCGTGCAACTGTCTTTCCATCTTTCGCTTCTTGTCGCCACTTGCGCAACAGCGCGGCGGCGTGGCCGCGCGCGGGATCGACTATGATCGGGGTTCGAATCCGCGCCGGGCGTGACGCCACGGCGCGGCCGACAACCGCCAGGAGGTTTCATGCTGATATCGCGCAGGATTGGGATCGGCGTGCTCGCATGTGCGCTCGCGGCCGGCGTCGCGCGCGCCGAAACGGTGACGCTCGTCGCGGATCTACAGCCGTCGAGCGAAGTGCCGCCGACCACGAGCAAGGGTTCCGGCCGGCTGAACGCGGCCTACGACACGGCCACGCATACGCTGCGTTGGACGGTCGAGTACCGTAATCTGACCGGCCCCGCTACCGCCGCGCATTTCCACGGCCCCGCGCCCGTGGGACAGAACGCGGCCATTCAGGTGCCGATTCCGAAGGACGCGCTCGCGAGCCCCATCAGCGGTGAAAAGGCGCTGACCGATGCGCAGGTGGGTGATCTGATGGCGGGCAAGTGGTACTTCAACCTTCATACGCAGGCCCATCCGGCCGGAGAGATTCGCGGCCAGGTCCGGCCGGTGAACTGAGCCCGGCGGCGGGTGCGGGGAGCCCGCGCCGGCCTGCCGCACGGCGACGATCGGAGCGAAGAGTGGCATCGGCGGGCGGTGATCGCGCGCCGAGTCATACGTAGTATCGTCGTACTTTTCCGGTTCGGAGTGCGTCCGATGAGTTGGCAAAACATGGTGGCGTGCTGGCTGCTGCGCCGGCATTTCCGTCCCGAGACGCTGCGTCCGGTGATCGATCCCGCGCGTGCACGGCGTTTGTCGGGGCTGCGCACGCGCGTGCCGCACCGCTTGCCCGCCGGTTGGCGGCTGCGCGAGCGCTACGGGCCGGCCGACATGCCGTTGCGCGGCGAATGGCTCGAGCGTGCCGATTCGCCCGCCGGCCGTGCGCCGCAGAGCCGGATGCTGCTGTATTTCCACGGTGGCGGCTATTATTTCTGCTCGCCGCAAACGCACCGCCCGCTTGTCTTCGCGTTGACCAAATACGCGGACGTGCGTTCGTTCTCACTCGATTACCGGCTCGCGCCCGAACATCCGTTTCCGGCCGCGCTCGACGACGCGCTCGCGGCCTATCGGCATCTCGTCGCGACGGGCACGCCGCCCGAGTCGATCGTATTCGGCGGTGATTCGGCGGGCGGCGGGCTCGCACTTGCCACGCTCGTGGCGCTGCGCGACGCCGGCGAGCCTTTGCCGGCGGGCGCGGTGCTGTTCTCGCCGTGGACGGATCTCGCCGCAACGGGCGATACGCTGCGCACGCACGACGGCATCGATCCGGTGTTCGCCGGCATTGCGCTCGGCCGCGCGGCGCGCCTTTATCTCGGCAGCACGCCCGGCGATCATCCATACGCGTCGCCGGTATATGCGGATCTGAGCGGGCTGCCGCCGCTTTTCATCCAGGTGGGCAGCACCGAGGTGCTGCTCGACGATGCGCGTCGCGTGGCCGAGCGCGCGCGCGCGGCGGGCGTGCCGGTCGAATTCGAAATATGGCCGCAGATGCCGCACGTCTGGCAGATCTACGTGCCGTTCGTGCCCGAGGCGGCGCGCGCGCTCAAGCGCGCGGCCGTGTTCGTGCGGCGCGTCGCGCTCGAGCGCCCGGCGGCTCAGCGCGCGGCCGACATATCGATGGCCTGATAAGCGGCCTTGACGGCCGCTTGCCCGTACTTGCGTTCGAGCCGGCGCACCGCGAAGTGGCCGTGCGCGGCCTGCTGGAAGTGGTCGATGAATAGCGTGTTGACGGTGGCGCCGAGCACCGCGCCGATCGCCGGGATCGATTTCGCCGCGATCTGCTCGGTCACCTGCACCGAAAAACGGGAGGCGATCGTTTGCAGCAGCCGGAAGAGCGCCGTCGAGCCATGTATCGTGAAGCCCTTCGACGCGATCTCCGACGACGCTTTCGACACCGCCTGCGCGAGCGCGCCGCGCAGCATGAAATAGCCGATATCGGCATCCTCGTCGGCAGCGCCGCCCGGCTGGGGCGGCACGCTGCCGTCCGCGCCGCCGCGCGCACGGCCGAAACCGCCGCCCATCCCGAGCACGGCGAGACACTGCAGTTGCGCTTCGGCGTTCGACAGATCCTCGCCCTCGCTGCGCGCGATGTCGCAGATCGAGCGGAACATCAGTGTCGTCGTGACCGGCAGCTCGACGGGCAGCGCGAACAGGCCGAACGCACCGCCCGCCGCGCCCGTGGTCGCGACGGCGAGCTTGTGCAGCAGGTTGCTGGGCTTGTTCGGCATCTCGTGCGCGCCGGCAACCCCGCCCGATTTGCCCAGCGTGCGCAGCGCGATGTGCAGACACTTGCGCAGTGCGAGCTGGGTGGCGTCGTTGATTTTGTCGGACGCGAAACCGGGCAGCTTCGCGATCATCTTCTCGATCGGCGCGCCGACGATGCTCGTCAACTTGACCGTCAGCGGCGGGCTTTCGAGCGCGATCTTCGCGCGCCGCAGCGTATCGAGATCTTCGGCCGACAACGTCGGCCCGGCAACGGGGGTGAGCGGTTCCATCTAAGTCCTTTGCGATGCGCGCAGCCTGGGAGCGTGCCGGCTAGATTACTCGATGCGTGATAGACTGTTCAATTGATTGATGTATCAAATATTGCGTGATCAAAAAATGGCCGTCGATATCGCAGCCCGCCATTCGAGCGGGCAAGTTCTGCCGTTTCGCGAATCGCTGCTCGCGATGCTCGGCATTTCGTTCGTCACGATGCTTGTCGCGCTCGACCAAACCGTGGTCGGCACCGCGCTGCCGACGATCGTCGGGGAACTGCACGGCTTCGATCTGTACGCGTGGGTCGCGACGTCGTATCTGCTCGCCTCGGTGATCACCGTGCCGATCTTCGGGCGGCTCGGCGATTATTTCGGGCGCAAACCGTTCGTGATCGCGTCGATCGTGGTGTTTAGCGGCGCGTCGGCGCTATGCGGGACCGCGCAGACGATGATCGCGCTCGTGCTCGCACGCGCGCTGCAAGGCATCGGTGGCGGGATGCTGGTCGGCACGGTGTTCGCGTGCATTCCCGATCTTTTTCCCGATTCGGTCGTGCGGCTGCGCTGGCAGGTGATGATGAGCACGGCGTTCGGTATCGCGAACGCGGTCGGCCCGTCGCTGGGCGGCGTGCTGACCCAGCATTACGGCTGGCGCTCAGTGTTCTACGTGAATTTGCCCGTCGGCCTGTTGTCGCTTTTTTTCGTTTGGCGATATCTGCCGCATCTGCGGCACGCCGAGCATGGCAAGATACGGCTCGATTGGCCCGGCGCGCTGCTGATTGCCGTGACGCTCGGCGCGGTGCAGCTATTCGTCGAATGGCTGCCGAAATACGGGGCCGGCGGCTGGCCG
The DNA here is from genome assembly GCF_001718875.1 of Burkholderia singularis. Lineage (NCBI taxonomy): Bacteria > Pseudomonadati > Pseudomonadota > Betaproteobacteria > Burkholderiales > Burkholderiaceae > Burkholderia > Burkholderia singularis. The sequence goes on along the minus strand of NZ_CP013448.1, from coordinate 3,470,213 downwards.
CTGCTTCTTGTCGCGGTCGCGCTCGCAGGTGGCGTGGCGCTCTGGCGCTGGGAAAAGCGCGCCGCGCAGCCGATCCTGCCGCTCGAAATGTTCACGAACCGCGCGCTGTCGACGCTCTTTATTCTGTCGCTGCTCGGCGGCTTCGCGATGTTCTCGCTGGTCTTCTACGCGCCGCTGCTGTTCCAGGGCGGCTTCGGGATGTCGCCGCAGCAGGCGGGCGTCGTGATCACGCCGCTTGTCGTGTTCATCACGATCGGCAGCATCATGAACGGCCGGGTCATCACGCGGATGCGCCATCCGAACGCGATGTTGCATGCCGGTTTTCTGCTGTTCGCGCTCGCGTGCGTGGGCATCGTCGCGTCGACGCACCGTACCCCTGCGTGGATGCTGATGGCATGGATGGTGGTAGGCGGCGTGGGGCTGGGCTTCGTGCTGCCCAACCTGACCGTGTTCGCGCAGCAGGCGGCGGGACGCTCGCACGTCGGCATCGCGACGGCGCTGCTCCAGTCGCTGCGGATGGTGGGCGGTATGGGCGGCGCCGCATTGACGGGCACGCTCGTCAACGCGTTTTACGGGCGCGGCGTGCGCGTTGCGCTCGCCGCCGACGGCGCGCTGCCATGGCAGGCCCGGCTCGCCGATCCGCATGTGCTGATCGATCGCGCGGCGCAGGCGCGAGTCGTGGACGAGTTGGCGCGCGCCGGGCATCATGGTGCATTCATGATCGACGCGGCACGCGACGCGCTCGTCGGCGCGATTCATCTGGGCATCGGCGTGGGCGCGGCCGTTGCGCTGTTCGGGGTTTGGCAAAGCCGCCGCGTTCCGCCTCTGGAGCTGCGCCGCACGCTCGAGCCCGCGGTTGCCGCCGAGTAGGCGCGCGCCGGGTCGATCGTTTGATCTTTTTGTTGTTTGCCGCCGGAGTTGAAGTTAGCGCATGGAAGAACAGGACCGCATCGCGATTTTGCAGCAATTCGGACGGACTTATCGGACGTTCATGGCTGCATTCGAGACCCATGTGGGGCAGCCGCTGCCGCGTTGGCGCATCATGGTCGCGTTGAACGGGAACGACGGCGTGTCGTCGCAGAAGCGGCTCGTCGAATTGCTGCGCGTCGATCCGGGCGCACTCACGCGGCAATTGAAGACACTCGAGACGCTGGGCTGGATCGAGCGTGACGCCGATCCGCGCGACAACCGCGTGACGAACGTGAAGCTGACGGCGGCCGGGCGGCAGGCCTTCGAAGCATGCCTGCCGCGCCGCAATGCGTTTCTGCATGACACGATGGCCGCGCTGCCGGACGACGTGCTGGGCGCGCTGTCCAGCGCACTCGCGCTGCTCGAGGCGCGCGTTGCCGAGGTCGCGCGGGTTGCGCCGGCGAAGGCTGACGGAGCCGCCGGCCAGGGCTGAGCGGGCACGCCGGCGGAGCGGGTTGCATGGCCGGGGGCGGAGCAGATCGGGCAGGCGGGGGGGGGGGGGGGCTGGTCGGCCAAGACGGCCGAGACGGCCGATTCGGCCCGATGGCTGCCGCGTCGGCTTTGCCCGACCGCCCATGGGCTCGGCGGCGCGACGCGCGGTCGTGCCTGCGCCCGCGCGGTTTCGTCAAAGTTCGATCCGCGTGCCAAGCAGCGCGAGGAACTGCGCGAGCCATGCCGGGTGCGCGGGCCACGCGGGCGCGGTGACGAACGGTGCGTCGGTGACGGCGGCGTCGACGGGAATGTCCGCATACTCGCCTCCCGCGAGACGCACTTCGGGCGCGCATGCCGGATATGCGGCGATCCGCTTGCCGCGGATCACGTCGGCTGCCGCCAGCAATTGCGCGGCATGGCAGATGGCGGCGATCGGTTTGTGCTCGTCGGCGAATGCGCGCACGAGCGCGATCACTTTCGGATCGAGGCGCAGATATTCGGGGGCGCGCCCGCCCGCGATCGCGAGCGCGTCGTATCGTGCCGGGTCGACTTCGTCGAACGCCGCGTTCAGCGTGAACTGGTGGCCGGGCTTTTCGGTGTAGGTCTGGTCGCCCTCGAAATCGTGGATCGCCGTTTTCACTTTGTCGCCTGCCCGTTTGCCGGGGCATACGGCGTCGACCTGATGGCCGATTGCCAGAAGCGCCTGGAACGGCACCATCGTTTCGTAGTCTTCGGCGAAATCGCCCGTCAGGAACAGAATTTTCTTGGCTGCCATGATGATCTCCAGTGTCGATGGGAGCGAGCGCTTTCTCGCTTACTCCCGGGGGCATGACGTGATTGTCTGCCGTGGGCGTTGGCGCGGGTTTTCCGTCGCATGCAAAGCACGCAGGCCGAAACCGCCGTCGAACATGGGCGCCCGCCCAGCCGGCACGTGCGGATGCGGGGCAAAAAGCAGTTTACTCCGCCGCTTCGACGCGCGAATGACGCGTGCGCGAAGCAACCGTGACAGGCCGTCGCCCGTACCTCGCCCGCAGAGGCGGCGTGCGCCGTTTCGCCCGCCGTCCGCCATTGGCGCCCGCTCAGAAATACGTCTCGATCACTTCGGCCACCCGATACTTTTCATCGACCACGAGCAACTGCCGCCATTTGTCGAACGTGAGACATGGATGCGAGATGTCGAACGCGATCATGTCGCCGACCTTCAGGTCTGCGCCCGCGGGGATTTTCAGGTACGCATGCTGATCCATCATCGCCGTGACCGCCCAGCCTTCGCTGGCGGCAATCTCGCGCGGCATCGCGCCGGCCTGCGAGCCTGCCACCGAGCCCGGCCGGAAATGGCGCGCGGGCTCGGGCAGCCCGGCGTCGAACGCGGCGTCGCGCTTGCCGAGTGCGACGATCGCGCATTCGGGCTCCGGAATCGATTGCACGTATGCCCACACATGCAGCGCGGGCAGCAATCCCGCGCCCATTTTCTGTGCGATCGGGTTGCGCGCGAAAATGTCCGCTTGCGCTTTCTTGTAGATGCCGACGTCGTGCGTCAGATAACAGCCGGGGCGCAACACGATGTCGATGTCCTCGCGCGCGCGCGCGAACTCATCGGCCACGACGTCGTACCACGCGGAGCCCGCGCCGGACAGAATCGCCGGCGTGCGCCGGATACGGCCGGCCGCCGCCAGTTCGCGGGTGAGCGCGAGTGCGCGCTGGAGGAACGCGCGCACGTCGCTCTCCTGCTTCAGCACGCCTTCGTATAACTCGATTCCGGCGAGCTTCAGCACCCGCGGATAGCGTTCGAGCGCCGCGAGCACCGCGTCGCGCTGCGCATCGTCGCGCACGCCGGTACGCCCGCCCGGCACGCCCAATTCGAGCAGTACGTTGAGCGGCTTATTCGCGGCGTCGAAGAAGCGGCCGAGCTGTTCCGCGCCATCGGCCGAATCGACGAGACAGAAGAATTCGAAATCGGGATCGCTCAACAACTCGGCGATCATCGCCATGTTGCGTTTGCCGACCAGCTGGTTGGCGAGCAGCACGCGCCGCACGCCGCCGCGGTACGCCGCGCGCACTTGATGCGCGGTCGCGAGCGTGATGCCCCACGCGCCCGTTTCGAGCTGGCGGCGAAATAGCTGCGGTGCCATCGTTGTCTTGCCGTGCGGCGCGAGCTTCACGCCATATTCGGCGACGAACGCCTGCATCCACTTCAGGTTGTGCTCGATGCGCTGCGCGTACAGCACCGCGGCGGGCAAACTGACATCCTCGTCGAGCAGATTCCATTCGAGGCGGCCGGCATCGGCAAGCGGCACGCTCGTGCCGGGCACGTTGCCCAGACCCTTGCCGGTCGGCTCGATTGCCGCTTGTTGATAGTTTGTAACTTTCATTTTATCTCGCTCCATCATGCTTATATATCGGCGTAAAGTTGACTTGACGATAGTACAGAAAGTAGCATCCGTTCGAAAATGTTATTTATTAACCTGGGCTGGCCCACCCTGGATCATCCGCTAGCCATCCGATCAGCCGGCCGACGCCGGTCGAGCGCGCCCCATGCATTCGTCCCCCGAACCGTCCGCTTTCGATGTCGTCGCCAGGATCGCCGAGCGCGCGCCTGAGCTGCGTGACGCCGAGCGCAAGGTCGCCGCGTGGATACTCGACGATCTGGCCCGCGCCGCGCACGCGAGCATCGGTGCGCTTGCCGCGCAGGCGGGGGTGAGCGTTGCGACCGTCACGCGTTTTGCGAAGGCGGTGGGCTGCCGCGACGTGCGCGAACTGAAGCTGCGGCTCGCGCAGGCCGCGGCCGTCGGCCAGCGCTTTCTGACGCCGTCCGCGGGTGCCGACGGGTACCACCCGACGCCTGCCGAACGCGTGTTCGACGACGTGCAGGCCGCGCTCGAGCAGAATCACCGGCTGCTGTCGCAGACGCCGTTCGACGCCCCGGCCGCCGCACTCGCCGGCGCGCGGATGATCTACGTGTACGGGCAGGGCGGCGGCTCGACCGCGCTCGCCGACGAACTGCGCTTTCGGCTCGTGCGCTTCGGCTTGCCGGTTGCCAGCTATCAGGATGCGCTGCTGCAACGCATGGTCGCGAGCACCGTCGCGCCCGATTGCGTCGTCGTCGCGCTGTCGGTCACCGGGCGCGTGCCCGAGCTCAACGACAGCTGCGCGCTTGCCAAGCAATACGGCGCCGTGCTCGTCGCGCTCACCGCGCCCGCGTCGCCGCTCGCGCAGCTTGCCGATCATCTGATTCCGGTCGTTGCATTCGAAACCGATTTCATTTTCAAACCGTCGGCTTCGCGCTACGCGATGATGATGGCGCTCGACGTGCTCGTCACCGAGGTCGCGCTCCAGCTCGGCGACGGCAGCCGCGAGATGCTGCGGCGGGTCAAGCATGCGCTCGACGTGCATCGCGGCGGCGGCGAGCGCCAGCCGCTCGGAGATTGAAGGACTTGACGTGAAGGAGACAGCGACATGCACTCGCACCCCGAAGCCGCCGACACGCTGATCGTCGGCGCGATGCTCTACGACGGCAGCGGCGCGCCGCCGGTGGCGCGCGACGTCGCGATCCGCGATGCCAAGATCGTCGCGATCGGCAATCTGACGAACTGGCTCGCGCAAGACGTGATCGAAGCCGGCGGCCGCGCGCTCGCGCCCGGCTTCATCGACGTGCACACGCACGACGATACGAACGTGATCGACGCGCCGCAGATGCTGCCGAAGATCTCGCAGGGCGTGACGACGGTGATCGTCGGCAACTGCGGGATCAGTGCGTCGCCGGTGGCGCTCAAAGGCGAGCCGCCCGATCCGATGAACCTGCTCGGCGCGCGCGCGGCGTTTCGCTATCCGACGTTCGCCGCGTATGTCGACGCGGTGAATGCCGCGCGGCCGGCCGTCAACGTCGCGGCGCTGGTCGGCCATACCGCGCTGCGCAACAACCAGATGGACCGGCTCGATCGCGCGGCGAACGATGCCGAGATCGCCGCGATGCGCGCGCAGCTTGAGGAAGCGCTCGCGCATGGCGCGCTCGGCTTGAGTTCGGGGCTCGCGTATGGGTCCGCGTTCGCCGCGCCGACCGAGGAGGTGATGGCGCTCGCCGAGCCGCTCGCGCAGGCCGGCGCGGTTTATACGACGCACATGCGCACCGAGTTCGACGCGATTCTCGATGCGATGGACGAGGCGTACCGGATCGGCCGCCACGCGCGCGTGCCCGTCGTGATCTCGCACCTGAAGTGCGCGGGGCCGTCGAACTGGGGACGCAGTGGCGAAGTGCTCGCGTCGCTCGAGCGCGCGCGGCGGCTGCAACCCGTCGGCTGCGACTGCTATCCATACAGCCGCAGCTCGACGACGCTCGCGCTCAAGCAGGTGACGGGCGATATCGACATCACGGTCACGTGGTCCGAGCCGCACCCGGAAATGGCGGGCAAGCTGCTGAAGGCGATCGCCGCCGATTGGGGCGTGACCGAACAGGATGCGGCGCGCCGCCTGATGCCGGCCGGCGCGGTCTATCACAACATGGCGGAGGACGACGTACGCCGAATCTTGTCGCATCCGGCAACGATGGTCGGCTCCGACGGCCTGCCGAACGATCCGCTGCCGCATCCGCGGCTTTGGGGCGCGTTTGCGCGCGTGCTCGGCCACTATGCGCGCGACGAGGGGCTGCTGCGGCTCGAGGAGGCGGTGCGCAAGATGACGTCGCTGTCAGCGCGGCGTTTCGGGCTCGACGGGCGCGGCGAGGTGCGCGTCGGCTATCACGCGGATCTCGTGCTGTTCGATCCGGCGCGGGTGCGCGATGCGGCGACGTTCGAGCGTCCGCAGCAGCCGGCGCAGGGCATCGACGCGGTATGGGTAAACGGCGTGCTGTCGTATTGCGACGGCGCGCTCACGGGCGAGCGCGCGGGGCGCTTCGTCGCGCGTGGCGAGCGCCACGCGGCGACGCCGGCCGACGCGTTCTGAGCAGGCGCGCAACGCGCGCTGCGGGACCGGCGGGCGCGGCAGGCGTTTGCGCGCCGGTTTCGCGAGTGACGATTGGGTGCCGCCGGCATCGCGCCGGCGGCGTGGATGCGGCAAACGAGCAAATCAGCAAACGAAGCAAAGGAGCGAAACGATGAAGCGATATGGCGTGGGTGAGGCCAAGGGCACGGGCGGCCAGGTGATGCCGTTCGCGCGCGCGGTGCAGACCGACGACGGGTGGCTGTACGTGTCCGGACAGACGCCGATGGTGAACGGCGAGGTCGTCGAGGGCGGGATCGTCACGCAATCGAAGCAGGCGATCGAGAACGTGATCGCGATCCTGAACGAGGCCGGCTACGGGCTCGAGCACGTCGTGCGCTGCGGCGTATGGCTCGACGACGCGCGGGACTTCGCGTCGTTCAACAAGGTGTTCGTGTCGTACTTCGGCGCGCATCCGCCCGCGCGCGCGTGTGTGCAGTCGAGCATGGTGATCGACTGCAAGGTCGAAGTCGATTGCGTTGCGTACAAGGCGCCGGCAAAGTAATCGTTGCCGCCGCGGCGCGTGCCGCGATAGTCGAACGGGGCCCCTGCGGCCCCGTTTTCATGTGCGCAGGCCCAGCGCGCGCCGCGCTTGCCGGCGAAAGGGCTTCGGCGGCTCGAATCGCGGTCAAATTGCCGTCAAACCGCTGTCGATTCGCCGTCGAATCGCCTTCCGCGCTCCCGCCTGCCGCGCGGCACGAAACAGGGGCAGGAGCGGGCCGGACATCCGCCGGCGCCACCCGGCGGCGTCCGGCGTGGTCTGCCGCGTGCGTCATTGCCGCGCGGTGCGCGCGTTGTCGGGCATCGGCTGGTTGTAGTTGGTGCGGAACGGATTGATGTCGAGCCCGCCGCGCCGCGTATAGCGCGCGTAGACCGCGAGCTTGACCGGCTTGCACGCGTTCAGGATGTCGATGAAGATCCGCTCGACGCATTGTTCGTGAAAGCCGGTGTGATCGCGATACGAGATGATGTAGCGCAACAGCCCCGCATGATCGATCGGCGCGCCGACGTAGCGAATCTGCACGCTGCCCCAGTCGGGTTGACCGGTGACCGGGCAGTTCGATTTCAGCAAATCGGAGACCAGCGTTTCCTCGACGGGCGCTTCGTCGTGCGACGCGGCGAGCAGCGACGCATCGGGATGGTAGATGTCCGCCTCGAGGTCGAGCCGATCGAGCGACAGCCCGTCGAGCTCGTCGAGGCTGAGCTTGCGGAAATCGGCGGGTGCCGCGAGCTGCACGCCGACGTTCGCGCCGCACACGGCCGATACGTCGCGCTTGATCGTGTCGCGCACCGCTTCGATCGATTCAAACGCCGTCTGAGCGAACGAGCCGAGATACAGCTTGAACGACTTCGATTCGACGATGTTCGGCGATTCGGCGGGCACGTAGAAGGTCGCGATCGCGACTTGCGGCTTGCCGCGCGCATTAAGCCACGAAAGCTCGTAGGCATTCCAAATATCGGTGCCGAAGAACGGCAGCGACGCGCCTATGCCGATCTGCTCGCGCGAGCCTGCGCGCGGAATCGGGAACAGCAGCGATGCGTCATACTGGTTCGAGTAGACGGTCGTCTTGCCGAGCGGGGAGTGTTCGGGATTCATGAATGGGTCCGTGTGATCGAGGTTACGACAGGAACAGGTGGTACGCCGGATTGCTGCTCTCTTCCCAGAACGGATAGCCGAGCGCGACCAGGAAGCGCTCGAACGCCGCATGGTCGGCCGGCGGCACTTGCAGGCCGACCAGGATCGAGCTGTAATCCGCGCCCTGATTCCGGTAATGAAACAGGCTGATATTCCACTCCGGCGCCATCGCCGACAGGAACTTCATCAGCGCGCCCGGGCGCTCCGGAAACTCGAAGCGAAACAGCCGCTCGTCGCGCGCGAGCGGCGAGCGCCCGCCGACCATGTAGCGCACGTGCTGCTTGGATAATTCATCGCCCGTCAGGTCGACCGTGGCAAAGCCGTGCGCGGCGAAGTTCGCCGCGATCGCGTCCGATTCGCCGCGCTGCCGGATCTGCACGCCGACGAAAATATGCGCGGTCTGCGCATCCGCAATCCGGTAGTTGAACTCCGTGACGTTGCGCTCGCCGATGAGCGCGCAAAAGCGCCGGAAGCTGCCGCGCTCCTCGGGCAGCGTCACCGCGAACACCGCCTCGCGCGCCTCGCCCACTTCCGCGCGCTCGGCAACGAAGCGCATCCGGTCGAAGTTCATGTTCGCGCCCGAGGTGATCGCCACCAGCGTCTTGCCGGCCAGCCCCTCGCGCTGCGCATACGCCTTCGCGCCCGCCACCGCCAGCGAGCCGGCCGGCTCGAGCACGCTGCGCGTGTCCTGGAACACGTCCTTGATCGCCGCGCACAGCGCGTCGGTATCGACCGTCACGACCCCGTCCAGATGCGCCGCGCACAGGCGGAACGTCTCGTCGCCGACCAGCTTGACCGCCGTGCCGTCCGAGAACAGCCCGACCTCGCTCAGCTCGACGCGCCGCCCCGCCGCAAGCGATTGCGCCATCGCGCACGAATCGTCCGTTTGCACGCCGATCACCCGGATCTCGGGCCGCACTGCCTTCACGTAGGCGGCAACGCCCGCCGCCAGCCCGCCGCCGCCGATCGGCACGAAAATCGCATGGATCGGCCCCTGGTGCTGGCGCAGAATCTCCATCGCGACCGTGCCCTGGCCCGCGATCACGTGCGGATCGTCGAACGGATGAACGAACGTCAGGCCGCGCTCGGCCTGAAGCCGCAGCGCGTGCGCATACGCGTCGCTGTACGACTCGCCCGCCTGGATCACCTCCACGCCCGGCCCGCCGTGCGCGCGCACCGCGTCGACCTTCACCTGCGGCGTGGTGACCGGCACGACGATGATCGCGCGCACGTTCATCCGCGCGGCCGAGAACGCGACGCCTTGCGCGTGGTTGCCCGCCGACGCGGTGATCACGCCGCGCGCGAGCGCCTCGGCGTCAATATGCGCCATCTTGTTGTACGCGCCGCGCAGCTTGAACGAAAACACCGGCTGGTTGTCCTCGCGCTTGAGCCACACGTCGTTGCCCAGCCGCACCGACAGGTTGCGCGCGCGTTCAAGCTCCGTTTCGCGGGCGACGTCGTATACGCGAGCGGTCAGGATTTTCTTCAGGTAATCGTGCGAGGCCATGTAAGAAGGGGCAAAAAGCGTCGATGCGGCGCAAAAGGCAATGAGGTAATAAGGCGATGAAAGAATAATGATAGCGCCAACTCGCGTCGCTTCGATCTCAGCCGCATGGCCGACCGCGCGCTGGGCAGCGCCAATCGGCGCAATTGGCGCAATTGGCCACGTGGTTCGTCGACCGTCCGGACGGTCATTCGATGCGCGCTTGACGATTAACGCGTTGGTCTAACCTGGGTTAGAATTCCGACTTAAATCAAGGATCGGAAGATGCAAAGGCAGCCTCGGATCGCCATTTTGAAGCCATCGCCGCGCGCAGCTTGCCCTGCGGCGGAGCGGCACGCGCGCCGTGCGCGATCGTGACGCTGATTTCGAGCGCCGCCAGGCCGTGTCGATCCGGAGTTAGCGCTTTTAGCGCTTACTCCGGTCCCATGCAAGGCTGTCGATCCGGAGCTAGCACTTCTAGCGCTTACTCCGGTCCCAAGTCAGGTTGTCGTCCAGAATGGATGCTGCAGCGCTTTGCCCCGGAATGACGTTTTCGCGTCCGACCCGGTGCCGCGCAGCGGACTCGGGCCTCATGCAACACTGTCGCGCGCCTGGTAATAGAAGATTTCCCCAAAATCGCGCACCACGCGCCTGCCGGTTTCGCGCTCGATTGAAGCGCGTGAGCGGCTTTTGAATCGTCCGAACAATGAACGCACCGCAAGTTTTCGATCCGCACGGCGCGGCAGCTGCCGTCGTCGCCGACCCCGCTCCGCGCTTGCGCGAAATCCCGTACAACTACACGTCGTTTTCCGATCGCGAGATCGTGATTCGCCTGCTGGGCGAAGAGGCTTGGGCGGCACTCGACGAGCTGCGCGCCGAGCGCCGCACCGGCCGTTCGGCGCGGATGCTGTACGAAGTGCTGGGCGACATCTGGGTCGTGCGCCGCAATCCGTATCTGCAGGACGACCTGCTCGACAACCCGAAACGCCGCGCGCTGTTGATCGAGGCGTTGAACCATCGGTTGACCGAGATCGAGAAGCGCCGCCATGCCGATTTGTCCGAACACGGCGACGAGGCGGGCCGCGAGCGCGCCGCGCGCGTCGGCATGCTCGCCGCGGCCGCGCATCGCGCGGTCGACGATTTCGCGCAGGAATTCGACCGGATGGCCGAGTTGCGCCGCCGCGCGACGAAGGTGCTCGGCCGCTGCACGCAAAAGGACAACATCCGCTTCGACGGCCTCGCCCGCGTGTCGCACGTGACCGACGCAACCGACTGGCGCGTCGAATACCCGTTCGTGATCCTGACGCCCGATACCGAGGCCGAGATCGCCTGCCTGGTGAAGGCATGTTTCGAGCTTGGCCTGACCGTGATTCCGCGCGGCGGCGGCACCGGCTATACGGGCGGCGCGGTGCCGCTCACGCCGTTTTCCGCCGTCATCAACACCGAGAAGCTCGAGCAACTGGGCGCCGTCGAGCTGACCGAGCTGCCGGGCGTCGCGCACAAGGTGCCGACGATCTTTTCCGGCGCGGGCGTCGTCACACGCCGCGTGACTGAAGCGGCCGAGGCGGCCGGCTACGTGTTCGCGGTCGATCCGACCTCGCTCGATGCGTCGTGCATCGGCGGCAACATCGCGATGAACGCGGGCGGCAAGAAGGCGGTGCTGTGGGGTACCGCGCTCGACAATCTCGCGTGGTGGCGAATGGTCGATCCGGACGGCAACTGGCTCGAAGTCACGCGTATCGACCACAACCTCGGCAAGATTCACGACGTCGCGATCGCTCGCTTCGAACTGAAGTGGTTCGACGGCGCGCGCGCGCCGGGCGAAAAGCTGCTTCGCACCGAGACGCTCGACATCGAAGGCCGGCGTTTTCGCAAGGCCGGGCTCGGCAAGGACGTCACCGACAAATTCCTCGCCGGCCTGCCGGGCGTGCAGAAAGAAGGTTGCGACGGCCTCATCACGTCCGCGCGCTGGGTGCTGCACAAGATGCCCGCGCACACGCGCACCGTGTGCCTCGAATTCTTCGGCCAGGCGCGCGAGGCGATTCCGAGCATCGTCGAAATCAAAGATTATTTGTTCGAGACGTCCAAGCGGGGCGGCGCGATTCTCGCGGGCCTCGAGCACCTCGACGAGCGCTATCTGCGCGCGGTCGGCTATGCGACGAAAAGCAAACGCCAGGCGTTCCCGAAGATGGTGCTGATCGGCGACATCGTCGGCGACGACGCGGATGCGGTCGCGATCGCGACGTCCGACGTGATCCGGATGGCCAACGGCAAGAGCGGCGAGGGCTTCGTCGCGGTAAGCGCCGAGGCGAGAAAGCGTTTCTGGCTCGACCGCAGCCGCACCGCCGCGATCGCGAAGCACACCAACGCGTTCAAGATCAACGAGGACGTCGTGATCCCGCTCGACCGGATGGGCGAGTACACGGACGGCATCGAGCGGATCAACATCGAGCTGTCGATCAAGAACAAGCTGCAGCTCGTCGATGCGCTCGAGGCATTCTTCAGCGCGGGCAACCTGCCGCTCGGCAAGAGCGACGACGCGAACGAGATTCCGAGCGCCGAGCTGCTGGAAGATCGCGTGCAGCAGGCGCTCGACCTGCTCGGCCGCGTGCGTGCGCGCTGGACGTACCTGCGCGATTCGCTCGACAAACCGCTTGCCGATGCACAGCACGATCTCGTCGCGCTCGGCTACGCGGCGCTCGCGGAGAAGCTCGCCGATCGCGTCGACGCGCAAGCCGGCGCGCGCGTCTTCGACGTCGCGCAGGACCGCACGTTGCGCGTGTCGTGGAAGCAGGAGATTCGCGCGGAACTGCGCCAGATCTTCAACGGCGGCGCGTTCAAGCCGATCCTCGACGAGGCGCAGGCAATCCACAAGCAGGTACTGCGCGGCCGCGTGTTCGTCGCGCTGCATATGCACGCGGGCGACGGCAACGTCCACACCAACCTGCCGGTGAACTCCGACAACTACGAGATGCTGCAGGATGCGCACGCGGCGGTCGCGCGGATCATGGCGCTCGCGCGTTCGCTTGACGGCGTGATCTCCGGCGAGCACGGCATCGGCATCACGAAGCTCGAGTTCCTGACCGATGCCGAAATCGGTGAATTCCGTGCGTACAAGCAGCGTGTCGATCCGCAAGGGCGCTTCAACAAGGGCAAGCTGCTCGACGGCGCGGACCTGCGCAACGCGTACACGCCGAGCTTCGGGCTGATGGGCTACGAATCGCTGATCATGCAGCAGTCCGACATCGGCGCGATCGCCGATTCGGTGAAGAACTGCCTGCGCTGCGGCAAATGCAAGCCGGTGTGCGCGACGCACGTGCCGCGCGCGAACCTGCTGTACAGCCCGCGCAACAAGATCCTCGCCACGTCGCTGCTCGTCGAGGCGTTCCTGTACGAGGAACAGACACGCCGCGGCGTGTCGATCAAGCACTGGGACGAGTTCAACGACGTCGCCGATCACTGCACCGTCTGCCACAAATGCGCGACGCCGTGCCCGGTGAAGATCGATTTCGGCGACGTGACGATGAACATGCGCAACCTGTTGCGCAAGATGGGCAAGAAGAAGTTCAACGCGGGCAGCGCGGCCGGGATGTTCTTCCTGAACGCGACCAATCCGCAGACGATCAACGCGGCGCGCGCGGTGATGATGGGCGTCGGCTACAAGGCGCAGCGCCTCGCGAACGACATGCTGAAGAAAGTCGTGCAGAAGCAGACCGCGCACCCGCCCGCGACGACCGGCAAGCCGCCCGTGGTCGAGCAGGTGATTCACTTCGTCAACAAGAAGATGCCGGGCAACCTGCCGAAGAAGACGGCGCGCGCGCTGCTCGACATCGAGGACAACAAGATCGTGCCGATCATCCGCAATCCGAAGACGACGACCGTCGATTCGGAGGCGGTGTTCTACTTCCCCGGCTGCGGCTCCGAGCGGCTGTTCTCGCAGGTCGGGCTCGCGACGCAGGCGATGCTGTGGGAAGCCGGCGTGCAGACGGTGCTGCCGCCCGGCTACCTGTGCTGCGGCTATCCGCAGCGCGGCTCGGGCCAGTACGACCGCGCCGAGCAGATCGTCACCGATAACCGCGTGCTGTTCCACCGCGTCGCGAACACGCTGAACTACCTCGACATCAAGACGGTGGTGGTGTCGTGCGGCACCTGCTACGATCAGCTCGCCGGCTACGAATTCGACAAGATCTTCCCCGGCTGCCGGATCATCGACATCCACGAGTTCCTGCTCGAAAAGGGGCTCAAGCTCGACGGCGTGAAGGGCACGCGCTACATGTATCACGACCCTTGCCACACGCCGATCAAGACGGTCGACCCGGTCAAGCTCGTCAACGACCTGATGGGCGCCGAGAAGGACGGCTACAAGATCGCGAAGAACGACCGCTGCTGCGGCGAATCGGGCACGCTCGCGGTCACGCGCCCGGACGTTTCGACGCAGGTGCGCTTCCGCAAGGAAGAGGAGATCCGAAAGGGCGTGGCGAAATTGCGTAACATTCCGGTGGTGTCGGGCGGCGGTGCGAGCGGCCAGACGCCGGCGGGCGATCAGGACGTCAAGATTCTGACGAGCTGCCCGGCGTGCCTGCAAGGTCTGTCGCGCTACAGCGAGGACGCGGATATCGAAGCCGATTACATCGTTGTCGAGATCGCGCGCCACATGCTCGGCGAAAACTGGATGGCCGATTACGTCGCGCGTGCGAACAGCGGCGGGATCGAGCGCGTCCTGGTGTAAGGTGACGGACGGGCCACCCGTTGAGGATTTGACGATGGATTGCATATTCTGCCGCGAAGACGGCGGCGAGCTGCTTTGGAAGGACGACGCGGTGCGCGTCGTCCTGGCGACGAACGAAACCGACTATCCGGGCTTTTGCCGGGTGATCTGGCAGGCGCACGTTGCCGAGTTTTCCGATTTGTCCGATGCCGAGCGCACGCATTTGATGCGCATCGTCTATGCGGTCGAGCGCGCGGTGCGGCGCGTGATGCAGCCGACCAAGGTGAATCTCGCGAGTCTCGGCAATCAGGTGCCGCATCTGCACTGGCACGTGATTCCGCGCTTTTCGAACGATGCGCATTTCCCGCAGCCGATCTGGGCACCGCGCCAGCGCTCGGTGTCCGACGCGATGCTGCGCCTGCGCGCCGCGCAGGCCACGCTTTTGCACAGCGCGGTGCAGGAAGAGATCGCGCTGTTTGCCGACGGAGGCGCGAATGAGCGCTGATACGGCCGCGGCGGCGCCCGTGCCGTCGGGCATCATCGTGCATGCGGTGTCGCGCGTGCTCGAGCTTCAATATCCGGGCGGCGATACCTACCGCGTGCCGTTCGAGCTGATGCGCGTTTATTCGCCGTCCGCCGAGGTGCGCGGCCACGGCCCCGGCCAGGAAACGCTGCAAACCGGCAAGCGCGACGTGACGATCACGGCGCTCGAGCCGGTCGGCAACTACGCATTGAAGCCGACGTTCTCCGACGGCCATTCGACCGGCATTTATTCATGGGCGTGGCTGTACGAGCTGGCGACCCGGCAAGACGCGCTCTGGCGCGAATATTTCGACAAACTGAAGGCGGCGGGCGTCGAGCGCGACGCGCCGATGCCGGCGGACACCGTGCCGCACGGCCACCGCCATTGAACGACGACGGCGCCGCCACGGCGCCGTTTGCGATGAATAGAGGATCAACGCGATGAGCAAAACCCACTTCGGCTTCGAAACGGTCGACGAGAACGAGAAGGCACAGAAGGTCGCGGGGGTGTTCCACTCGGTCGCGAGCAATTACGACGTGATGAACGACCTGATGTCGGCGGGCCTGC
The DNA here is from genome assembly GCF_001718875.1 of Burkholderia singularis. NCBI lineage: Bacteria > Pseudomonadati > Pseudomonadota > Betaproteobacteria > Burkholderiales > Burkholderiaceae > Burkholderia > Burkholderia singularis. Next base: position 3,454,921 of record NZ_CP013448.1, on the reverse strand, counting down.
ACCGTGCGTGGAAGGCGTTCACGGTCACGCAGGCGAATGTCCGGCCGGGCTTCAAGGTGCTCGACATCGCGGCCGGCACGGGCGACCTGACCAAGGCGTTCGCGAAGGCCGCGGGGCCCACGGGCGAGGTTTGGCATACCGACATCAACGAATCGATGCTGCGTGTCGGCCGGGACCGGTTGCTCGACAAGGGCGTCGTCACGCCGTCGCTGCTATGCGATGCGGAAAAGCTGCCGTTTCCGGACAATTATTTCGACATCGTCACCGTTGCGTTCGGCCTGCGCAACATGACGCACAAGGAGGTGGCGCTGGCCGAGATGCGCCGCGTCACGAAGCCGGGCGGCCGGGTATTCGTGCTCGAATTCTCGAAAGTCTGGGCGCCGCTGAAAAAAGCTTACGATGTCTATTCTTTCAAAGTATTACCGTGGCTTGGCGACAAGATCGCAAAAGATGCCGACAGTTACCGGTATCTTGCCGAATCGATCCGGATGCATCCGGATCAGGACACGCTTAAGGCGATGATGGAACAAGCGGGCCTCGATGCCGTCAAATATTACAATTTGTCAGGTGGCGTGGTAGCTTTACACATCGGAACCAAGTACTAAGGGGTTCTGTCCATACATTTTCCTTACAGTAAGCAGGAGGCTAGCATGTCCGAAACCCGTCCGTCGTTCAACCGAAGCAGGCAGCCGAAGTCGTGGGCGCGACGCATCGGCACGTTCGTGATGGTCGGCCTCCTCGCAGCCGGCACGTTCGCGTCGCTCGATGCCGAAGCCAAGCGCATGGGCGGCGGCCGCAGCATCGGCCGTCAGTCGCAGTCGTTGCAACAGCGGCAGGCGACGCCGCCCGCGCAGCAGCAGCCGATGCAGCAGGCGGCGCCGGCTCAGCCGCCGCGTGCGCAGCCCGCGCCGGCGGCTCAACCCAATCGGTCGCGTTGGCTTGGGCCGATCGCCGGTTTGGCGGCCGGCCTTGGCATTGCCGCGCTGCTATCGCATTTCGGGCTGGGCGGCGCGTTCGCGAGCATGATGGCGAACGTCATCGTGATCGCGCTGCTCGCGATGGTCGGCATTTGGTTGTTCCGCAAACTGGCGGGCCGGCGCGCCGCCCAGCAGCCGGCGTATGCGGGCGGTCAGCCTTCGTCGCTGAACCGCGGCGGCTATGACGCGGCCGATGCGCGTTCGGGTGCGTCGAATGGCGCGTTCGGCGGCGCATTCGGCAGTGCGTCGGCGGGCGCATCGACCAGCGCATCGACCAGCACCGGCAGCGCCTACGCAGGCGAAGCGCAGCGCGTGTTCGGCGGCGGGGTTGCCGCGGCCGTCGCGCCGTCGGTGCCGGCCGGTTTCGACACCGAGACGTTCCTGCGCAACGCGAAGGTTTACTTTGTGCGTCTGCAGGCCGCGTGGGATGAGGGCAATCTGGCCGACATCCGCGAATTCACGACGCCCGAGATGTTCGCCGAAGTGAAGATCGACCTCGACGGGCGCGGTGCCGCCGCGAACCAGACCGACGTCGTGCGGCTCGACGCCGAGTTGCTGTCGGTCGAGGATCGTGGCAGCGAGCACGTCGCGAGCGTGCGCTTCCATGGTCTGATCCGCGAAGCGGCGGGCGCGCCGGCCGAGCCGTTCAACGAAGTGTGGAACCTGTCCAAATCGGGCAGCGCCGGTTGGCTGCTGGCGGGTATTCAGCAGGTAACCGAGCACTGATCGACGTCAGCCGGCGCGTCGCGCCATGCGAGGCCCCGCCCGAACCGACGTTACAATAGAAGCCCGCGCAGGCGCCTTGCCTGCGCGGGCTTTTCTTTGCCAACCAGATGACTTTAGCCGCCAAGCCTTTTGCAGCCGCCGTCAATCATTTGCTCGCCCGTGAGACCTGGGCGCGCGAACGCCTGATTCCCTATGCCGGCAAGACCGCCCGGCTTGACGTTTCACCCGTTGTCCTCGTGCTGCTCGTGCAGCCGGACGGCTATCTCGCCGCGCTCGACGAGCCCGACGCGGGCCATGTCGATGTGTCGATCGCGCTTGCCGGCCATGCGGGCGGCGGCTCATGGGACGCGCTCGGCGCGTTTTTGACGGGCGGCCAGGCGGCGATGATGAAGCATGTGAAGATCGACGGGGACGCTGAGTTCGCGACGCAGATCGCGAAACTCGCCGAGCATTTGCGCTGGGAGCCGGAGGAGGATTTGGCGAGATTCGTCGGCGATGCCGCCGCGCACCGGATCGCGGCATCCGTGCGCTCGGCGGGCGGCCATGCGCGCCGGGCCGGCCGTAACGTGCTCGATTCGATCGCCGAATATTGGCTCGACGAAAACCCGCAGGTAGTGCGCAAGCGCGCGCTTGCCGATTTCGACGCCGAGCTCGCGCGTGCCCGCGATGCGCTCGCGCGCGTCGACAAGCGGATCGAACGGCTGGAGCAAAAAATCGACGCGCGCGCGGGCGGTAGCCCGCGACGCGCGCAATGAGGGCCGCAGGGCATGCGCATTTTCCGTTTCATCAAGATTCTCTATACCGTCGCGCGGTTTGGCCTCGACGAGGTGATGCTGTCCGGCATCCAGAGCCGGCGCGTGAAGCTTCTGCTGCGCATCATGACGATCGGCCGGCGTTTTTCCGATCCGCCGGCGGTGCGGCTGCGCCGCGCGCTCGAAAGCCTCGGGCCGATTTTCGTGAAATTCGGCCAGGTGCTGTCGACGCGGCGCGATCTGCTGCCCGTCGATTTCGCGAACGAGTTGACGAAGCTGCAGGATCAGGTGCCGCCGTTCGATTCGGCGGTGGCGATTGCGCTCATCGAGAAGGCGCTAGGCGCGCGCATCGACGAACTGTTCGACGAGTTCGAGCGTGAGCCGGTTGCGAGCGCGTCGATCGCGCAGGTGCATTTCGCGAAGCTCAAGCAGGGCGTGCATGCGGGCAGGGCGGTCGCGATCAAGGTGTTGCGGCCGAACATGCTGCCCGTCATCGATTCCGATCTCGCGCTGTTGCGCGACATCGCGACCTGGGCCGAGCGGCTGTGGGCCGACGGCCGGCGGCTGAAGCCGCGCGAGGTGGTGGCCGAGTTCGACAAGTATCTGCATGACGAACTCGACCTGATGCGCGAGGCGGCCAACGGCAGTCAGTTGCGCCGCAATTTCGCGGGGCTGGACCTGCTGCTCGTGCCGGAGATGTTCTGGGACTACTCGACCTCGAACGTGCTCGTGATGGAGCGCATGGAGGGCGTGCCGATCGGCCAGATCGATACGCTGCGCAACGCCGGTGTCGACATCAAGAAGCTCGCGCGCGAGGGCGTGGAAATTTTCTTCACGCAGGTGTTCCGCGATGGTTTCTTCCATGCGGACATGCATCCGGGCAACATCCGGGTGAGCCTCGATTCGAAGCACTTCGGCCGCTACGTCGCGCTGGATTTCGGGATCGTCGGCGCGCTGTCCGATTTCGACAAGAACTATCTCGCGCAGAATTTCCTGGCGTTTTTCAAGCGCGACTACCACCGCGTCGCGACGCTGCACCTCGAATCGGGCTGGGTGCCGGCCGATACGCGCGTCGAGGAGCTGGAGAGCGCGATTCGCGCGGTGTGCGAGCCATACTTCGACCGCGCGCTGAAGGACATTTCGCTCGGCCAGGTGCTGATGCGGCTTTTTTCGACGTCGCGCCGCTTCAACGTGGAGATCCAGCCGCAATTGGTGCTGTTGCAGAAGACGATGCTGAACGTCGAGGGGCTCGGCCGCTCGCTCGATCCGGATCTCGATCTGTGGAAGACGGCCAAGCCGTATCTCGAGCGCTGGATGACCGAGCAGATCGGGCTGCGTGGCTGGTACGAGCGCTTCAAGGTCGAGGCGCCGCAATGGAGCAAGACGCTGCCGCAGTTGCCGCGCCTCGTTCACAACGCGCTCGCCGCGCAGCACGATGCGCCGCGCGCGGCGAGCGACGAGCTGATCCGGCAGATTCTCGTCGAACAGAAGCGAACCAACCGGCTGCTGCAGGCTTTGCTCGTGTTCGGGCTCGCAGTCGGCGCGGGCGCGGTGATCGCGCGCGTGCTGATCGTGCTGGCATCGGCGACCTGACGGCGCGGGCGCTGGCGCCGGGGCGCGTCAGCGTGTGGGCAGCGCTCGCGCACGACGAACGCCACCGGCGTTTCGTTTCGTAGGCGAGCGCCGCTGACGTAGGCAAATCCGGGAAAGGCCGGTCAAGCGATGAGTGAGAAAACGAAGACGGACCACGCGGATGGGCGGCGCGCGCTCGACTCGGCGCAGACGAATTCGGCAGCGGCGAATTTGACGACGCGCAATCCCGCCGACGCCGCATTCTGGGACGAGCGCTACGAGCACAGCGTGACGCCGTGGGATCTCGCGAAGGTGCCGGATGCGTTCGCCGCATTCGCGTCGAAGCTCGCGCCGTGCCCGGTGTTGATTCCCGGCTGCGGCAGTGCATATGAGGCGCATTGGCTCGCGCAGGCGGGTTGGCCTGTGCGTGCGATCGATTTCTCCGCACAAGCGGTCGACGCCGCGCGCCGGCAGCTCGGCGAGCATGCCGGCGTGGTCGAGCTGGCGGATTTCTTCACATACGAGCCGCCGCTCGCGCCACAGTGGATCTACGAGCGCGCGTTCCTCTGCGCGATACCCAAGGCGCTCTGGCCGGATTACGCGCGCCGGGTCGCGGCGCTGCTGCCGGCGGGCGGGTTGCTGGCCGGTTTCTTCCTGCTGGGCGCGACGCCGGGCGGGCCGCCGTTCGGCATCGAGCGCGCGCAGATCGACGCGCTTCTCGCGCCGTCGTTCGAACTGATCGACGACGCCCCGGTTGACGAGTCGCTGCCGGTTTTCGGCGGCCGCGAGCGCTGGCTTACCTGGCGCCGGACCTAGCCGCGGTTCGCCCCCGCGCATGCCGGCGGCAGCATTGCGCGTTCGGCTATAATTCGGAGCTTTGCAAGCTTTTCATACCGGTTTTTCTGCGGGAAGATGCCATGCCGATCTACGCCTATCGTTGCGAAGCCTGCGGGTACGCGAAGGATGTGCTTCAGAAGATGAGCGACGCGCCGTTGTCGCAGTGCCCGGAGTGCGGGAAGGATACATTTCGTAAACAGGTCACGGCGGCGGGGTTCCAACTGAAGGGCTCCGGCTGGTACGTGACCGATTTCCGCGGCGGCTCGGGCGGTTCGAACCAGGCGAATCAGGCGCAGGGCGCCGCTGCGGCGGCCGGCGAGACGGCCGCCGGACAATCCGGCGGCAACGCGAACGCGGGCGGCGAGAAGCCGGCGTCGGCCGACAGCTCGGCAGGCAGTGCGGGCGCGGCCAGCACGCCTGCGCCGGCCGCCGCGCCCGCGAGCAGCAGTTGATCGTCGCGCCGCCCGTGTCGGCGGCGCGTTCCGCGCTTGACGCCCCGGCGCGATCTTTCGACGTCAGACGATGAAAAAGACGACCCTCAAATCGGTGTTCCTGACCGGACTTCTCGTTCTCGTGCCGCTCGCGATCACGCTGTGGGTGCTCGGACTCATCATCGGCACGATGGATCAGACCCTGCTGCTGCTGCCGCAATCGTGGCAGCCGGAGCGGCTGCTCGGCTTCCGGCTGCCGGGGATCGGGGCCGTACTGACGCTCGCGTTCATCTTCATCGTCGGGCTCGCGACGCAGAATTTCGTCGGCCAGAAGCTCGTTACCTGGTGGAATGCGGTGGTGCGCCACATTCCGGTCGTCGGGCCGATCTATACGAGCGTCAAGCAGGTGTCCGACACGCTGCTGTCCTCCAGCGGCAATGCGTTCCGCAAGGCGCTGCTGATCGAGTACCCGCGCCGCGGCTCTTATACGATCGCGTTTCTGACCGGCACGCCGGGCGGCGACGTGGTCAATCATCTGAAGAAAGAGTACGTGAGCGTGTACGTGCCGACGACGCCGAACCCGACGTCCGGCTTCTTCCTGATGGTGCCGAAAAGCGAGGTCGTCGAGCTCGATATGTCGGTCGACGCCGCGCTCAAGTACATCGTCTCGATGGGCGTCGTCGCGCCTGCCACACCGGTTGCCGCGCCCGCGCCCGCGCCCGCGCGCCGTCCCGTCGAGCCGCCGATGTAATACCCGGGAGAGAGTGCGGCTCTTCCCGTTGATCACTACGAAAGAAAGCAAACATCATGTCGATGCGAACTGAATACTGCGGTCTCGTGACCGAACACCTGATGGGCCAGACGGTGTCGCTGTGCGGCTGGGTCCACCGCCGCCGCGACCACGGCGGCGTGATCTTCATCGACTTGCGCGATCGCGAAGGTCTCGTGCAGGTGGTGTGCGATCCGGATCGCGCGGAGATGTTCGCGACCGCCGAGGGCGTGCGCAACGAGTTCTGCATCCAGGTCAAGGGCCTCGTGCGCGGCCGGCCGGAAGGCACGATCAACGCGGGCCTGAAGAGCGGCAAGATCGAGGTGCTGTGCCACGAGCTTACCGTGCTGAACGCGTCGGTCACGCCGCCGTTCCAACTCGACGACGACAACCTGTCGGAGACCACGCGCCTTACCCATCGCGTGCTCGACCTGCGCCGTCCGCAGATGCAGCATAACCTGCGGTTGCGCTATCGCGTCGCGATCGAGGCGCGCAAGTATCTCGACGAGCAGGGCTTCATCGACATCGAAACGCCGATGTTGACGAAGAGCACGCCGGAAGGCGCGCGTGACTACCTGGTGCCGTCGCGGGTGAATGCGGGCCAGTTCTTCGCGTTGCCGCAGTCGCCGCAGCTCTTCAAGCAATTGCTGATGGTCGCGAACTTCGACCGCTACTACCAGATCACGAAGTGCTTCCGTGACGAGGATCTGCGCGCCGACCGTCAGCCGGAATTCACGCAGATCGACTGCGAGACGTCGTTCCTCGGCGAGCAGGAAATCCGCGATCTGTTCGAGGACATGATCCGTCACATCTTCAAGACGACGATCGACGTCGAACTCGACGCGAAATTCCCGGTGATGCCGTACTCGGAAGCGATGGCGCGTTTCGGCTCGGATAAGCCGGACCTGCGCGTGAAGCTCGAATTCACCGAGCTGACCGATGCGATGAAGGACGTCGACTTCAAGGTGTTCAGCACGCCGGCCAACGCGAAGGACGGCCGTGTCGCGGCGTTGCGCGTGCCGAAGGGCGGCGAGCTGTCGCGTGGCGATATCGACGGCTACACGGAGTTCGTGCGCATTTACGGCGCGAAGGGGCTTGCGTGGATCAAGGTCAACGAGCGCGCGAAGGGCCGCGACGGCCTGCAAAGCCCGATCGTGAAGAACCTGCACGATGCGTCGATCGCCGCGATCCTCGAGCGCACGGGCGCTGAAGACGGCGACATCATCTTCTTCGCGGCCGACCGCGCGAAGGTCGTCAACGACAGCCTCGGCGCGCTGCGCCTGAAGATCGGCCATTCGGAGTTCGGCAAGGCCAACGGCCTCGTCGAGGCTGGCTGGAAGCCGCTGTGGGTGATCGATTTTCCGATGTTCGAATACGATGACGAGGAAGCGCGCTACGTGGCCGCCCATCATCCGTTCACGAGCCCGAAGGACGAGCATCTCGAATATCTCGAGACCGATCCGGGCCGTTGTCTCGCGAAGGCTTACGACATGGTGCTCAACGGCTGGGAAATCGGCGGCGGCTCGGTGCGTATCCACCGCGAGGAAGTGCAGAGCAAGGTGTTCCGCGCGCTGAAGATCGGCCCGGAAGAAGCGCAGGCCAAGTTCGGCTTCCTGCTCGACGCGTTGCAATACGGCGCGCCGCCGCATGGCGGGATCGCGTTCGGCCTCGACCGGATCGTCACGATGATGGCCGGCGCCGATTCGATCCGCGACGTGATCGCGTTCCCGAAGACGCAGCGCGCGCAGTGTCTGCTCACGCAAGCGCCGAGCCCCGTCGACGAGCGCCAGTTGCGCGAGCTGCATATTCGCTTGCGTCAGCCGGAACAGCCGAAGGCGTGAGCGTGTAGCCGCCGTCGCGAGACGGCTCGGGCCCGCGTTTGCGCGTCGGCGCATGCGGCGGGCCGGCCACGTTGGCGGGCCGATCGAACGAACCGCTCCGGCAATGCAGGCCGGACCACATACAAAGGGCGCAGATGCGCCCTTTGTGTTTTTTCGTCGTCATTTTGCGGTACAGTCGGCGTCATGGCTTCTTGACGGCGCTGCGTCATCCGCCGCATCGAGCGGGCGGGCGCCGATAACATCCTGATGACGAAACCGCCGAAAATTCCCGAATCCGTTCTCGTCGTGATCCACACGCGCGCGCTCGACGTGCTCATCATCAAGCGTGCCGATCAGCCCGATTTCTGGCAATCCGTGACAGGATCGAAGGACACGCTGGATGAGCCGCTCGCTTTGACCGCCGCGCGCGAAGTCGCCGAGGAGACGGGTATCGTCGTCGGCAGCGCGGGCGTGCCGGCCGACGCGCTCGTCGATTGGCGGCACCAGATCGAATACACGATCTACCCGCATTACCTGCACCGCTACGCCCCTGGCGTCACGCGCAACACCGAGCATTGGTTCAGCCTCGAGGTGCCGGCGCGCATCGACGTGACGTTGTCGCCGCGCGAACACACCGACTACCTGTGGCTGCCTTACCGCGAAGCCGCCGCACGCTGCTATTCGCCGTCGAACGCCGAAGCGATCCTGCAATTGCCGCAGCGCATCGGCGCACGCGCCGCATGAGCGCGCGCGCGCGGCGCCGGCTCGCGCAGTGGCGGCGGATGTTCGCGCGACAGCGCGGTTCCGCGTCGCGGCTCGCGTTCACGTCCGGCAATACGGTGCGGCTTTGCCAGGGCGGCGAAGCATTCTTTCCCGCGCTGATCGCACGGATCGACGCGGCGCGCAGCGAGGTCGCGCTCGAAACCTACATATTCTGCGACGACCCGGTGGGACGCGCGGTCTCCGATGCGCTGTTGCGCGCGGCGCAGCGCGGCGTGCGCGTGCGGGTGATCACCGACGGCATCGGCACGGCGCGGCTGCCGCTGTTTGGCGAGTGGGCGTCGGCGGGCATCGAGCACCGGATCTACAATCCTTATCTGTTCGGCCGTTTCGGCTTCTCGCGCACCCATCGCAAGCTCGCGTTCATCGACGATGCCCATGCGTTCTGCGGCGGCATCAACATCGTCGACGACTACGACCAGAACGGCACGCGGCTGCCGTTTCCGCGCTGGGATTTCGCGCTGGAACTGCAAGGGCCTGTCGTTGCCGACGTGCGCGCCGCGTTCGAAGTTCAGTGGTATCGGATCGCCGTCGGGCACAAGCGCTATGCGGACGATCTTTTGCCGGGCAGTCATGCCGACCGCGCCGCGTTTGCCGCGCGCTTTCGCCGCTGGATGCGCAGCCACCGCTGGGTGAAGGCGGGTGCGTTGCGCGTCGTGACCGAGCCGAGCGTCGCGTTCGTCGCGCGCGACAACGTGCTGAACCGTCGCGCGATCGAAAAGGCGTATCTCGCGGCGATCGGCCGCGCGCGGCAGGCGATTCTGCTCGCGAATCCGTATTTCATGCCGGGCAGAAAGCTGCGGCGCGCGCTGACCGGCGCCGCGCGCCGTGGCGTCGACGTGCGGATTCTGATCGGACGCAACGAGTTCGCGTCGCTCGATATGGCGGTGCCGTTCCTCTATCATGCATTGCTGCGCGCGGGCGTGCACGTGGCCGAATACGACAAGACGATGTTGCACGGCAAGGTCGCGGTGATCGACGATCACTGGGCGACGGTCGGCTCGTCCAACCTCGACGCGCTGAGCCTGATGTTGAACAATGAGGCGAACGTTGTGCTCGTCAGACATCGTGACGAAATTGCCGCGCTGCGCAATGCGATCGCCGACGCATTCGCCGACGGCCGCGCGATCGATCCGGCACGCTATGCGGTGCGGCCGGCGGTCGAACGGTTCGTCAATTGGTTTGCCTATACCGTGTATCGTGGCGCGATGAAGCTGCTCACGGTCGGCGGCTACGACTAAGCGCCCGCTTAATTGCGTGCGCGTGCCGGGATTCCCGCGGGGTCCCGCTCATCGGTGAACGGGCTTTGTGAAACGACGGGCCGGTTAGAAACCGATTTCTAATAATTTCCTTGTTTCGCCAGCGGCCGCACTCAATAATAGTACGGCCGTTCGATTTTATTCAGCCAATAGGAACGGTTACTAAAAAGCTATGCGAAAAGGCGAACAGACGCGTGCCGCAATCCTCGATGCAGCGTTGGACTTGGCGAGCCGTGACGGGCTCGAAGGCCTGACGATCGGCATGTTGGCCGAACGGATGCAAATGAGCAAGAGCGGTGTGTTTGCGCACTTCGGGTCGCGCGACGATTTGCAGGTCGAGGTCGTGCGCGAGTATCACCGCCGCTTCGAGGAGGAGGTGTTCTTCCCGAGCCTGCGCGAGCCGCGCGGTCTGCCGCGCTTGCGTGCGATGCTGGCTCGCTGGATGGAGAAGCGCATCCAGGAGGTGACGACGGGATGCATCTACATCAGCGGGGCTGTCGAGTACGACGATCGTCCGGACAGCCCCGTGCGCGAACAACTGTTCGCGAGCGTGCGGACCTGGCGCACCGCGTTGCTGCGAGCGATTTCGCAGGCGAAGGAAGAGGGGCATCTGCGCCCGGATACCGATCCGGACCTGATGCTGTTCGAGTTGTACAGTTTCACGCTCGGTCTGCACCACGACGCCCGTTTCCTGCATCTGCCGGGCGCCGTGAGCCTCACGTGGGCCGCGCTTGAAAAGACGATTGTTTCGTACCAGAGCGAGAGCCGTTAGCGGTCATCAGTGAGTCCGCCGGGAGCTTGAGCCGATTGCCATTCTTGGAGAGAGAGTCATGGGACAGTACGCCGCGCCGTTGCGCGACATGCAATTCGTGTTGCACGAGCTTCTGAATGTCGAAGCCGAGGTCAAGCAGATGCCGAAGCACGCGGATCTCGACGCCGACACGATCAACCAAGTGCTCGAGGAGGCGGGCAAGTTCTGCTCGGAAGTGATTTATCCGCTCAACCAGGTTGGCGATCGCGAAGGCTGCACCTATGCCGGCGATGGCGTCGTGACGACGCCGACGGGTTTCAAGCAAGCGTATCAGCAGTACGTCGAGGCCGGCTGGCCGGCACTCGGCTGCGATCCGGACTACGGCGGCCAGGGGCTGCCAGCGTTCGTCAACAACGCGCTGTATGAAATGCTGAACTCGGCGAACCAGGCATGGACGATGTATCCGGGCCTGTCGCACGGCGCTTACGAGTGCCTGCACGCGCACGGCGCGCCCGAGTTGCAGAAGCAATATCTGCCGAAGCTCGTTTCCGGCGAATGGACCGGGACGATGTGTCTGACCGAGCCGCACTGCGGCACCGATCTCGGTATCCTGCGCACGAAGGCCGAGCCGAACAGCGACGGCTCGTATGCGATCTCCGGCACCAAGATCTTCATTTCGAGCGGCGAGCACGACATGTCGTCGAACATCGTCCACCTCGTGCTCGCGCGCCTGCCGGACGCGCCCAAGGGCACGAAGGGCATTTCGCTGTTCATCGTGCCGAAGTTCATCCCCGATGCGTCGGGCGAGCCGGGCGAGCGCAATGGCATCAAGTGCGGTTCGATCGAGCACAAGATGGGCATTCACGGCAATTCGACCTGCGTGATGAACCTCGACAACGCGAAGGGCTGGCTGGTCGGCGAGCCGAACAAGGGCTTGAACGCGATGTTCGTGATGATGAACGCCGCGCGTCTGGGCGTCGGGATGCAGGGCCTGGGCCTTACCGAAGTCGCGTATCAGAATTCGCTCGCCTATGCGAAGGAGCGGCTGCAGATGCGTTCGCTGACGGGCCCGAAGGCGCCGGACAAGCCGGCCGATCCGATCATCGTTCATCCGGACGTGCGCCGCATGCTGCTCACGCAGAAGGCCTACGCGGAAGGCGCGCGCGCGTTCACTTACTGGTCGGCTCTGCAGATCGACAAATACCTGTCGCATTCGGACGAAGCGGTGAGAAAGGATGCGGACGATCTCGTCGCGCTGCTCACGCCGGTCATCAAGGCGTTCCTGACCGACAACGCGTTCGAATGCACGAACCACGCGATGCAGGTGTTCGGCGGCCACGGCTTCATTTCCGAATGGGGAATGGAGCAGTACGTGCGCGACGCGCGGATCAACATGATCTATGAAGGCACGAACTCGGTTCAGGCGCTCGACCTGCTCGGGCGCAAGGTGCTCGGCGACATGGGCGCGAAGCTCAAGAAGTTCGGCAAGATCGTCACCGAGTTCGTCGAGGCCGAAGGCGTGAAGCCGGAGATGTCCGAATTCATCACGCCGCTGGCCGACATCGGCGAGAAGGTGCAGAAGCTGACGATGGAAATCGGCATGAAGGCGATGCAGAACCCGGATGAAGTCGGCGCGGCGGCCGTGCCGTACCTGCGCACCGTCGGCCATCTGGTGTTCGCGTATTTCTGGGCGCGCATGGCGCGCATCGCGCTCGACAAGGAAGCGTCGGGCGATCCGTTCTACAAATCGAAGCTTGCGACCGCGCGTTTCTATTTCGCGCGTCTGTTGCCGGAAACGGCCGCGTCGATCCGCCTCGCCCGCGCAGGCTCGAAGACGTTGATGGAAGTCGACGAAGCACTGTTCTGATGCGACGAGATCCGGGCGGCGGCCGCCGCCCGGACAAACCGAATTCGTAGCACTCATTTGCCGCACGCGGCGCTTACCGCCCCGCGATTCGCGGCTCAATCCGGAGAGAGAGTACTGTGAGCAAATTCAACATTCGCAAGGTCGCCGTGCTGGGCGCCGGCGTGATGGGAGCGCAGATCGCCGCGCATCTCGTCAATGCGCGCGTGCCGGTGCTGCTGTTCGATCTGCCCGCCAAGGAAGGTCCGAAGAACGGCATCGCGTTGAAGGCGATCGAGGGCTTGAAGAAGCTGTCGCCGGCGCCGTTCGGCGTGAAGGACGACGCGCAATATCTCGAGCCCGCGAACTATGACGACGACATCGCGAAGCTCGCCGAATGCGATCTCGTGATCGAGGCGATTGCCGAGCGGATGGACTGGAAGCACGATTTGTACAAGAAGGTCGCGCCGCATATCGCGCCGAACGCGATTTTCGCGACCAACACGTCGGGCCTGTCGATCACGAAGCTGTCCGACGGTTTCGCCGACGAGTTGAAGGCGCGTTTCTGCGGCGTGCATTTCTTCAACCCGCCGCGCTACATGCACCTGGTCGAACTGATCCCGACCGCCCATACGCGCCCCGAGATTCTCGACCAGCTCGAGACCTTCCTGACGAGCGTCGTCGGCAAGGGCGTGGTGCGCGCGAAGGATACGCCGAACTTCATTGCGAACCGCGTCGGCATCTTCTCGATTCTCGCGGTGATCACCGAGGCCGAGAAGTTCGGCCTGCGTTTTGACGAAGTCGACGATCTGACGGGCAGCCGTCTGGGCCGCGCGAAGTCGGCGACGTTCCGCACCGCGGACGTGGTCGGCCTCGACACGATGGCGCACGTGATCAAGACGATGCAGGACAATCTCGCCGACGATCCGTTCTTCCCGGTCTACAAGACGCCGGCCGTGCTCGCGAAGCTCGTCGAGCAGGGCGCGCTGGGTCAGAAGTCGGGCGGCGGTTTCTACAAGAAGGAAGGCAAGGCGATCAAGGTGCTCGATCCGAAAACGGGCACCTACGTCGACGGCGGCGCCAAGGCGGACGAGACCGTCGCGCGCATTCTGAAGCGCCCGCCGGCCGAACGCCTGAAGCTGCTGCGCGAGACGCAGCATCCGCATGCGCAGTTCCTGTGGTCGATCTTCCGTGACGTGTTCCACTACATCGCGTTCCACCTCGAATCGATCGCCGACAATGCGCGCGACGTCGACCTCGCGATCCGCTGGGGCTTCGGCTGGAGCGACGGTCCGTTCGAAGGCTGGCAGGCTGCGGGCTGGAAGCAGATCGCCGAGTGGGTGCAGGAGGACATCGCGGCCGGCAAGACGCTTGCGAACGTGCCGCTGCCCGCATGGGTGCTCGAAGGCCCGGTCGCCGAGAAGGGCGGCGTGCATACGGAGGAAGGCTCGTGGTCGCCGGCCGCGAAGGCTTTCGTGCCGCGCTCGACGCTGCCCGTCTATGAGCGTCAGGTATTCCGTGCGCCGCTTCTGGGCGAAACCGGCCGCGATCCGCTCAAGTTCGGCAAGACGCTCGCCGAGAACGATTCGGTGCGCATCTGGGTCGATGACCGCGCGGGAGAGGACGATGTCGTGATCGTGTCGTTCAAGACGAAGATGAACACGATCGGCGCGGGCGTGATCGACGGCCTCGCGCAGGCGATCGAGTTGGCCGAGAAGGATTACAAGGCGGTGGTGGTCTGGCAGCCGTCGTCGTTGAAGCTGGGCAACCCGGGCGGGCCGTTCTCGGCCGGCGCGAACCTGGAAGAGGCGATGCCCGCGTTCATGATGGGCGGCGCGAAGGGTATCGAGCCGTTCGTGAAGAAATTCCAGGATGGCCTGATGCGTGTCAAGTACGCGAACGTGCCGGTTGTCGCGGCGGTGTCGGGCCTGGCGCTCGGCGGCGGCTGCGAGCTGATGCTGTCCAGCGCGAAGCGCGTCGCGCACGTCGAGAGCTACATCGGCCTCGTCGAGGTCGGCGTCGGTCTCGTGCCGGGAGGCGGCGGCCTGAAGGAAGCGGCGGTGCGTGCGGCTGAAGCGGCCGCGGCGGCGAACGCGACCAACGACTTGCTGAAGTTCCTCACGAAACCGTTCGAGAACGCGGCGACGGCGAAGGTCTCGATGTCCGCGCACGAGGCGCGCGCGATGGGCTATCTGAAGCCGTCGGACACGATCGTCTTCAATGTATTCGAGCTGCTCGATATCGCGAAGAAGGAAGCGCGGGCGCTTGCCGACGCGGGATATCGTCCGCCGCTGAAGGCGAAGGCGATTCCGGTCGCGGGCCGCTCGGGCATCGCGACCATCAAGGCGCAGCTCGTCAATCTGCGTGATGGCCGCTTCATCAGCGATCACGATTTCCTGATCGCGAGCCGCATTGCCGAAGCGGTGTGCGGCGGCGACGTCGAAGGCGGCAGCACGGTCGACGAAGACTGGCTGCTTGCGCTCGAACGCCGTGCGTTCGTCGAGCTGCTCGGCACGCAAAAGACGCAGGAGCGGATCATGGGCATGTTGCAGACCGGCAAGCCGGTCCGGAACTAACTGAGCCTTGCAAAGGAGCCTGAAATGAGCAAACAGTTGCAAGACGCATACATCGTCGCCGCAAGCCGCACGCCGATTGGCAAGGCGCCGCGCGGTGCATTCAAGAACACGCGCCCGGAAGAGCTGCTGGTCCACGCGATCAAGGCCGCGGTGGCGCAAGTGCCGGAGTTCGACACGAAGCTGATCGAGGACGCGATCGTCGGCTGCGCGATTCCGGAGGCCGAGCAGGGCCTGAACGTCGCCCGGATGGGTGCGTTGCTGGCGGGCCTGCCGCAGACGGTCGGCGGCGTGACGGTCAACCGCTTCTGCGCGTCGGGCGTCACCGCGCTTGCGATGGCGGCGGACCGCATTCGCGTCGGCGAATCGGACGCGATTTTCGCGGCCGGCACCGAATCGATGAGCATGGTGCCGATGATGGGCAACAAGCCGTCGATGTCGCCGCATATCTTCGATCGCAGCGAGGACTTCGGGATTGCCTACGGGATGGGCCTGACGGGCGAGCGCGTCGCGGACCAGTGGAAGGTGAGCCGCGAGGACCAGGATGCGTTTTCGCTCGAATCGCACCGCCGGGCAATCGCCGCGCAGCAGGCGGGCGAATTCGCCGACGAGATCGCGCCGTACACGATCACCGAGCGCTTCCCGGATCTCGCAACGGGCGAGATCGTCGTGAAGACGCGCGAATTGAAGCTCGACGAAGGTCCGCGCGCGGACACGTCGCTCGAAGCGCTCGCGAAACTGCGCCCGACGTTCGCGAACAAGGGTTCGGTAACGGCGGGCAACAGCTCGCAGACGTCGGACGGCGCGGGTGCGCTGCTCGTCGTGTCGGAGAAGGTGCTCAAGCAATTCAACCTGACGCCGCTCGCACGCTTCGTCAGCTTCGCGGTGCGCGGCGTGCCGCCGGAAATCATGGGCATCGGTCCGAAGGAAGCGATTCCGGCCGCGCTGAAGGCCGCGGGCCTGAAACAGGACGATATCGACTGGATCGAGCTGAACGAGGCGTTTGCCGCGCAATCGCTTGCCGTGATCCGCGAACTCGGCCTCGATCCGGCCAAGGTGAACCCGCTTGGCGGCGCGATCGCGCTCGGCCATCCGCTCGGCGCGACGGGCGCGATTCGCGCTGCGACGGTCGTGCACGGCCTGCGCCGTCGCAACCTGAAGTATGGGATGGTGACGATGTGCGTCGGCACCGGCATGGGCGCGGCGGGCATCATCGAGCGGCTCTGACCGGAACTCGCATGGCATGACGACGGTGCGCGGGCAGCCAGCTCGCGCACCGTTTTTTTTGAACGAGACAGTCGGGGCGTCTGTGCAAGCGGCCCCAGGAGACGATTCAGATGGATATCCAGCTCGAAAACGCCGACGGTGTGCTGACGATCACGCTCGCGCGCCCGGCGAAGCGCAATGCGATCACGTTGGCGATGTATCAGACGATGGCCGACGCGCTCAAGTCGGCGCGCGAAGACAAATCGGTGCGCGCGGTCCTGATTCGCGGCAGCGACGGCCACTTCACCGCCGGCAACGATCTCGAGGATTTCATGAAGACGCCGCCGAAGGATCAGGACGCGCCCGTGTTCCAGTTCCTGCGGCAGATCAGTACGCTGGAGAAGCCGATCGTCGCGGCGGTCGAGGGCGTGGCGGTCGGCATCGGCGTGACGATGCTGCTGCATTGCGATCTCGTCTACGCGGCCGATACCGCGCAATTGTCGCTGCCGTTCGTGCAGCTCGCGCTGTGCCCGGAAGCGGCGTCGAGCCTGCTGCTGCCGCGTCTTTCCGGCTATCAGGTGGCGGCCGAGAAGCTTTTGCTCGGCGAGCCGTTCGATGCGCTCGAAGCGCACCGCATCGGCCTCGTGAACCGCGTGCTGCCGGCGGCCGAACTCGGTGCGTTCGCGGCGAAGCAGGCGGCCAAGCTCGTTGCGCTGCCGGCGTCGTCGCTGCGCGTGACGAAGGCGCTGCTCAGAGCGACGGAAGGTGCCGCCATTGCCACGCGGATGACGGACGAAGCCGAGCACTTCGGCGCGATGTTGCGCTCGCCCGAAGTGCGCGAAGCGATCAGCGCATTCTTCGAAAAGCGTAAGCCGGATTTCCAGCAGTTCGACTGATCGGTGCGTGCGGTGAAGCGGCGGCGTGCGAATGCGGCAGCACGCGCGATCGCCGTGTGGCGCTTGCCGCGTTGTCCGCGATTGGCGTCGCGCAGCGGCTTGCGTTCGGCAATCTGTTCGATGCGGTGTTCGGTGCTCAGCGCTCGGTGGCCGGCGCCCGGCATCCGGCGCTCAGTGCTCGATGCCCGGCACCCGTGTCGCAACGTGCGTTGAGTGCGAATGCAGCGGCTGTTTGCGCACGCGCGCCGCTTGACGGCGAGGCGGGTTCCTATGCATCGGCGGTGCCGTAATCGACATAGCCGGCTTCCCGGCAGAAGCTCACGAGCCGCAGCCCGGCCTGGCGCGCAATTTCGACGGCAAGCGACGACGGCGCGGAGATCGTCGCGACCATCGGAATGCCGACGCGTGCGGACTTACGCACAAGCTCATAGCTTGCCCGGCTCGACAGGAATACGAAGCCGTCGGTCGTATCCGCGCGTTCGAGCGCGAGCGTGCCGATCAGTTTGTCGAGCGCGTTGTGGCGGCCGACGTCCTCGAATGCGTGCCGGATTGCTCCTGCCGCGTCGCACCACGCGGCCGCGTGCAGGCCGCCTGTTTGCTGCGTGAGCGTTTGGTGCGCGGGGAACTCGCGTGCGGCGCGCGCGATTGCGTCCGGCGCGACCCGCGCGAGAAAGCCGCGGTCCGGCATGCGCTGCGGCGCGAGATCAAGCAGATCGATGCTCTCGATGCCGCACACGCCGCAGCCGGTTCTGCCGGCGAGCGCGCGGCGCCGCTCCTTCAGGGCGGCGAACGCCTTCTGGACCACCGTCAACTGGACTTCGGCATGCGGGACTGGGCCGCCGCCGTGCAGCACCACATCGATATCCTTCACGTCGCTGCCTCGCTCGACGATGCCTTCCGACAGCGCGAAGCCCACTGCGAATGCCTCGAGATCGCGCGGTGTGCACATCATCACCGCGTGCGAGATGCCGTTGAAGACGAGCGCGACGGGCCATTCCTGGCCGACGCGATCGAAGGTCGCGTCGATCGCGTCGCCGCGCCGGCGGCGCACCGGCAGTTCGACGACGCCGCTGGGTTCGGCGGCTTCGGACAGCTTCACGGCAGGCTCCTTATACGGATCGGCGGGCGGCGGTACTCGCCGCCCGCGGAGGTTCTAAAATACTCCAGACGGGCACAATGGGTCGGCAATCGCCAGGATGGGGGCAAACATGGGGCTGAGCAACGCGCCGCTGCTGTTCAATTTCGAGGTCGTTTCATCGCAAGGGCTGACTTATATTCCGATGATCGTGCGTTTCAATCTCGATCGCTTCGGGCTGCGGATCTCGCTCGAGCAGTGGCAGAGGCTGCCGATCGAGGATCGCAAGCTGCTTGCGCGTTTCCCGGCCGACGAAGACGTCGCGATCGAGCCGAATTTCGATCACGCGCT
This sequence comes from Burkholderia singularis, assembly GCF_001718875.1. Lineage (NCBI taxonomy): Bacteria > Pseudomonadati > Pseudomonadota > Betaproteobacteria > Burkholderiales > Burkholderiaceae > Burkholderia > Burkholderia singularis. The sequence goes on along the minus strand of NZ_CP013448.1, from coordinate 3,436,303 downwards.
CTTCGAGATGCTGCGCACGCATGCGAGCGTCGAGCCGAGCTGGTTTCAACCCGAAGAGCATCCGGCGTGGCGTAACGCCGATGCGGTGCCGGACGCGCTCGTCGCGCAAAGCGCGCTTGCCGGGCTGCCGGCGCCGTCGGCCGCGCAGTGGTCCGCGCTCACGCCGTTTCAACGCTACGTGCTGACAAAGCTGTCGCGCAAGCCGAAGCTCAACCACGACTTTATCCCGGCGATGCGCGAATTCGGGCTCGCCGCATCATGAATCGAACTGTGCCGCTCCGGCGAGGTGTACAGCGGCGCGTAACCGTATATGCATGTGGCGCGCGCGGCGTGCCGGACGAGGACGGCAGCGTATGCGCCGCGCAAGCGGGCCGCATGCGCGGCCGCGCTTATTCGAGGGGCGGCAGCGGGCGCGGGCGGCGGTCGTTGCCGGTCGCGACGTAGGTGAGCGTTGCTTCGGTGACCTTGACGACCTCGCTCATGAGGCTTAGCCGCTGCGCATACACCTCGACTTCCACCGTCACCGACGTATTGCCCGTCTTCACGATACGCGCATAGAAGCTCAGCAAGTCGCCGACGAATACCGGTTGCTTGAACAGAAACGAATTGACCGCGACCGTCGCGACCCGCCCGTTCGCTCGGCGGCTTGCCGGAATCGAGCCCGCGATATCGACCTGCGACATGATCCAGCCGCCGAATACGTCGCCGTGGACGTTGGCGTCGGACGGTTGCGGCACGACGCGCAGCGCGGGCGGTTCTTGCGGGAGTTCGGGCAGGGACGAATCGGTCATGGTTGAAGCTTCCATCTTGTAAGAAACGGGCCGGCATGGGCGGTCAGCGGCGCATCCCGGCTTCTGCGACAATACGGCAATCCGGAAATTGTACGAGAAAGTTCGCCGACGCACCGTTCGGCCGATTCCCCATGCGCCGTTATTCCGCTTCCTCCGAGCCCGCGCCGGCGGCCGCCGGGCCACGCAACGACTGGCAGACGATCCGCTCGCTGCTGCCTTACCTGACGGCTTATAAATGGCGCGTTGCGTTCGCGCTCGCGTGCCTGATCGGCGCGAAGCTCGCCAATCTCGGCGTGCCCATCGTCATGAAGCGGATCGTCGACAGTCTCGCGGCCGTTCATCAGCTCACCGCGCTTGGCCGCGCCGAGCAGTCGGCGGGCATCGTGCTCGCGGGCGGCATCGGGCTGCTCGTGATCGCGTATGCGCTCGTGCGGCTGTCGACGTCGCTGTTCACCGAGCTGCGCGAGATCCTGTTTTCGAAGGTCACTGAGAGCGCGGTGCGGCGGCTTGCGCTGCAGGTGTTCCGGCATCTGCACGGACTGTCGCTGCGATTTCATCTGGAGCGGCAGACGGGCGGCATGTCGCGCGACATCGAGCGCGGCACGCGCGGTATCCAGCAGCTCATTTCCTACTCGCTGTACAGCATTCTGCCGACGCTCGTCGAAGTGGGGCTCGTGCTCGGCTTTTTCGCGTTCCGGTATGACGCCTACTATGCGTATGTGACGCTCGCGGCGCTCGTCGCTTATATCGCGTTCACGGTGAAGGTGACGGAGTGGCGCACGCATTTCCGGCGCACGATGAACGAACTCGATTCGCGGGCGAATGCGCGTGCGATCGATTCGCTGATCAACTACGAGACCGTCAAGTATTTCGGCAACGAGGAATGGGAAGCGCGGCGCTACGACGAGAATCTCGCGCGCTTTCGCCGTGCGGCGATCCGCTCGCAGCATTCGCTGTCGCTGCTCAACTTCGGGCAGCAGGCGATCATCGGCACGGGGCTCGTGTTCATCCTGTGGCGCGCGACCCAGGGCGTGCTTGCCGGCAAGCTCACGCTTGGCGATCTCGTATTGATCAACACCTTCATGCTGCAGCTCTACATTCCGCTTAATTTCCTCGGCGTCATCTATCGTGAGCTGAAGCAGAGCCTGACCGACATGGACCGGATGTTCGGGCTGCTGTCGGCCGCGCGCGAGGTCGACGACGCGCCCGGCGCGCCGGCGCTCGACGTGCGCGGCGCGGCACTGCGTTTCGCGCATGTGAACTTCGGCTACGATCCGTCGCGGCAGATCCTGCACGACGTCGATTTCACGATCGCGGCCGGCACGACGACCGCGGTGGTCGGCCATAGCGGCTCGGGCAAATCGACGCTGGCGCGGCTGCTGTTTCGCTTCTACGATCTGGACCGGACGACGGGCGGCGCGATCATGATCGACGGGCAGGACATCCGCGACGTGAAACAGGATTCGCTGCGCGCATCGATCGGGATCGTGCCGCAGGACACCGTGCTCTTCAACGACACGATCTACTACAACATCGCCTACGGCCGGCCGAGCGCGACGCGCGACGAGGTGATCGCCGCAGCGCGCGCGGCTCATCTTCATGCGTTCGTCGAGAGTTTGCCGAAAGGCTATGACACGCCGGTCGGCGAGCGCGGGCTCAAGCTGTCGGGCGGCGAGAAGCAGCGCGTCGCGATCGCGCGCACGATTCTGAAGAACCCGCCGATCCTGGTGTTCGACGAGGCGACGTCCGCGCTCGATTCGCGTTCCGAGCGCGCGATCCAGCACGAGCTGGAGCAGATCGCGCGGCATCGGACGACGCTCGTGATCGCGCATCGTCTGTCGACCGTCGTGCATGCCGATCAGATTCTCGTGATGGATCATGGGCGCATCGTCGAGCGCGGCACGCACGATGCGTTGCTGCGCGCGCATGGGCTGTATGCGCAGATGTGGGCGTTGCAGCAGCGCGCGGCCGAGCAGGGGGCGGCGCAGCAGGCGTGATGATGCCGGCGTCGCGCGTGGCGTCCCAGCGCGGCAGATCGAACGGCGGCGGGACCGTGCATGAATGCCGGCGCGGCGTGCGCGATTGCACCGTGAGGCCCGACTTTGCGCGCCGCCGTTTTCCGCCCGTGTGCGGCACGCCGCGTGCGTGTGCCGCACACCGTATCAGCGCGCCGCGCACAGCGCCGCATCGAGCGCACCCAACTGCGCGGGCGTGCCGACGTTTTCCCACATTCCTTCGTACAGTTGACCTGTCGCACGGCGCGCGTCGATCGCGCCGCGGTAATACGGCGTGAGCGCGCGGCGCGTGCCGGCGGGCAGATCGTCGAACATTCGCGTGTCGTACAGCGCGATGCTGCCGAACGTGACGCGCGGCTCGCCGTCAAGCGACAGCAGCCCATCTTCGGCGAGCGCGAAATCGCCCGCCGGATGGAACGCCGGGTTCGGCACCATCACGAGATGCATCCCCGGCTCGGGTGCGGCGGCAAGCGCGGCGGCGCGCGCGCGCAGCACCGCGTAATCGAAGTTCGCGTAAATGTCGCCTGCGACGCCGACGAACACGGTCGGCCCGCGCCCGCGCTCGATCAACGGCCGCGCGTATGCGATGGCACCCGCTGTCTCGAGCGCGTCGTCCTCGGCGGAGTAGACGAGCCGCACGCCCCAGCGCGAGCCGTCCCCGAGCGCGGCTTCGAACTGCTGGCCGAGCCACGCGTGGTTGATCACGATCGTTTCGATGCCGGCCGCCGCGAGCCGCTCGATCTGCCAGACGATCAGCGGTTTGCCGCCGGCCGCGAGCAGGGGCTTCGGAGTCGTGTCGGTGAGCGGGCGCATCCTTTCGCCGCGTCCGGCGGCGAAGATCATCGCCGTATCGAGGGTGTATGTCATCGTGCCGGTCAGAACGTGTAGCCGACTTCGGCCGTTTTGTCTTCGAGTTCGTCGAGCAGTTTCGCGAACGGCGCGAGCGGCCGGTAGCGCAGCGCGACCTTGCGCGCATAGCCGATGAAGCGCGGCAGATCGGCGAGATAGTGCGGCTTGCCGTCGCGATAATTGATTCGCGCAAACAGGCCGAGGATCTTGATGTGCCGCTGCAACCCGATCCATTCGAGCTGCCGGTAGAACTCGCCGAAATCCGGCTCGACGGGCAGCCCGGCTTTCTTCGCCTGCTCCCAGTAATACGCAAAGCAGTCGAGCTCGAATGCCTCGTCCCAACTGATGAACGCATCGCGCAACAGCGACACGACATCATATGTGAGCGGCCCGTGCACGGCGTCCTGGAAGTCGAGCACGCCGGGGTTCGGCTGCGCGACCATCAGGTTGCGGGGCATGAAATCGCGCAGCATGTAGCCTTGCGGCTGCGCGGTTGCGCTGGCGATCAGCAGCGCGAACGTGCGATCGAGCACGCCGCGCGCGCGCTCGTCGAGCGTTTTGCCGAGATGCCGGCCGATATACCACTCGGGCATCAGCTCCATCTCGCGGCGCAGAAACGCTTCGTCGAACGGCGGCAGCACGCCTTCGCGCGTCGCGCGCTGCCAGCGGATCAGCGTGTCGAGCGCATCGCGCATCAGCGGCCGCGCGGCGGCCGGCGCGGCGGGGTCGAGCACCGAGATGTACGGCTGCGAGCCCAGGTCGCTGACGAGCATGAAGCCCGCGTCGAAATCGTGTTCGAGCACTTTCGGCACGTGCACGCCGGCGGCGTCGAGCAGTTGCGCGATCTGCACGAATTCCCGGCATTTCTCGGGCGGCGGCGCGTCGACCGCGATCACGGTGCCGCTTGGCGCGGCGGCGGCCGAGACGCGGAAATAGCGGCGAAAGCCCGCGTCCGACGAGGCGGGAGCGAGCGTCGCGAGCTCGAGTGCGTAACGGTCGGCGAATGGGGCAAGCCAGGCGGCGAGGAGAGTAAGGCGAGGGTCGGCGGCGGGCGGCGTCATTGAAAGTCGGGAAGGGGGAACGTCTTGCCATATAATACCCCACGACTTTTTTGACGCGTCCCGTATCAATTCCCGCTGGCGCGGGCCGGCCGCCCGCAAAGCCGATCGTTTTTGCCCGTCTCCCCCGGTATGCGCGAAGCCGCAGTCACGGTTCGATTGCGCGGGTTGCGGTATGCGGGCCGGATATTGACACGGACGATTCGCCGAACGATAGATGCCGCCTAAATCGAAATTCCCGCTCGTTCCAGCCTGCGATGCCGCCCCGCGCAAAAAGCGGCTTGCGGTCGCGCTTTTGGCCGTACCGGGCCTCGTGCCGGTGGTGTCGCAGGCCCAGCTTTCGGGCGCCGCGGCCGAGCCGCAGCCGCTCGGTTCGCCATGGGATCTGCGCCTCGCGCCGCAACTCACCGAACATTCGCAAAACGAGCACGGCAAGCCAGCAGCGTTCGTGCTGGCCGATCACGCGAGCGGCACGGCCGACCAGGATCTCGCCGCGAAGGGCTCGGCCGAGATCCGCAAGGGCAATGCGGTCGTCAAGGCGGACGCGATTCACTACGACGAGGACACGGATCTCGCCGACGCCTACGGCGCGGTGACGGTGGCCAACGGCGGCGCGACGTTCAAGGGTCCCGAGGCGCACCTGAAGGTCGAGGCGAACCAGGGCTACATGACGACGCCGAAATACCATTTCGCGGCGACGGGCGGCTCAGGGAGCGCGGAGCGCGTGCAGCTGCTCGACAGCGAGCGCTCGGTGTTTACGAACGGCACCTATACCGGCTGCCAGTGCGCGACCAATCCGGCGTGGTACATCAAGGGCAGCGAATTCGATTTCGATACGGGCGCGGACGAAGGCGTCGCGAAAAACGGCGTGCTGTTCTTCCAGGGCGTGCCGCTTTTCGGCAGCCCGTGGCTCACGTTCCCGCTGTCGGGCAACCGCCGCAGCGGCTTTTTGCCACCCACGTTCTCGCCGTACAGCTCGACGAACGGCTTCGAATTCTCGCTGCCGTACTACTTCAACATCGCGCCGAACCGCGATCTGACGTTGACGCCGCGCATCATCTCGAAGCGCGGCGTGTTCACGCAGGCGACGTTCCGCTATCTGTCGACGAACTACGCCGGCACGCTGACGGGCGAATTCCTGCCGGACGACCGGGTCGCGAATCGCAACCGCTATGCGCTCTACTGGCAGCACCAGCAGAATTTCGGCCACGGCTTCGGCGGCTACATCAACTACAACAAGGTCTCGGACAACACGTATCCGGGCGACTTCGGCTCGACGAACCAGTTCCTGAGCGGCGTCCAGACGGTGTACCAGCAGGAGGCCGGCCTCACGTACAACAACGGGCCGTGGTCCGTGCTCGGGCGTTACCAGCACTGGCAGACGCTCGCGCCGTCGATCGCGCCTTACGGCCGCGAGCCGCAGTTGAACGTGAAGTACACGAAATACAACGTCGGCGGCTTCGACTTCGGCGCGGAAGCCGATTATTCGCGCTTCAGAATCACGACATCCGATATGCCGGAAGGCGATCGCGTGATGTTCAATCCGTACATTTCCTACGGTTTGTACGGGCCTGGCTACTTCGTCGTCCCGAAGGCGCAGCTGCATATCGCGTCATACGATCTGACCACCACCACGGGCGGCGTTCCCGGTCAGCCGAAGCGCTTCACGTACTCGATCCCGACCTTCAGCCTCGATGCGGGGCTCGTGTTCGACCGCTCGGTGCGCCTGTTCGGCCAGGATTACATCCAGACGCTCGAGCCGCGTCTGTACTACGTGTACACGCCGTACCGGAACCAGCAGGACGCCCCGCTCTTCGATACCGCGGTGTCGGACTTCGGGCTCGCCGAGATCTTCACGCCGAACACCTTCGTCGGCAACGACCGGATCGCCGACGCGAACCGCCTGACGGCCGCGCTGACCACCCGTTTCATCAACGCCAAGACAGGCGACGAGCGCGCGCGTTTCGTGATCGCGCAGCAGTACTATTTCACCGATCAGCGCGTGACGCTGGGCTCGACGCCCGCGACGGCCGGTCAGCCGCGACATTCGGACCTGATCCTCGGCGCGTCGGTGAAGCTCGGCGCGGGCTTCGCGTCGGAAACCGCGTTCCAGTACAACGCCGACAACGGCCAGCTCGTCAAGTCGAGCGTCGGCTTCGGCTTCAGTCCCGGCGAGCGGCGCGTGATCAACGTCGGCTACCGTTATACGCGCCAGAACCCGACGCTGTCGCTCGAGCCGATCAACCAGTTCCTCGTGGCCGCGCAGTGGCCGCTCACGCGGCGGCTCTACGCGGTCGGCCGCTTCAATTACGACCTCGCGTCGAGCCGGGTTGTCGACGGTCTCGTCGGCTTCCAGTACGATGCCGACTGCTGGGCGGTGGGCGTCGGGATCCAGCGCTACGCGAACGGCGTGAACACGTCGAATCAGCAGACGTCGGCGACCCGCGTGTTGGCGCAACTCGTGCTCAAGGGCCTGACGAGCGTCGACAACGGCCTGATCGCCGCGTTCAAGACGGGCGTGCAGGGATACACGCCGCTGCCGAGCGCGCCGCCGCCGCTGTCGCGCTTCAGCAATTACGATTAATCGCCGAATAAGCGGCGTTGGTGCAGCCCGCTTTCAATGGAGTACCAGTGGCAATGAAGAAAACCCTTCGCTTCGCGGCTGTCGCGTCCGGTCTGGTCGCGACGCTGATCACGGTCGCGCCCGCGTTTGCGCAGGCGCTGAGCACGCAGGGGGCGTCGCTCGCCGATGAGGTGGTTGCCGTCGTCAACAACGACGTGATCACGGGGCGCGAGCTTGACCAGCGCACCGGCCTGATCGCGCGGCGCCTGCAGCAGCAGAACGCGCCCGTGCCGCCCGCCGACCAGTTGCGCGCGCAGGTGCTGAACCAGATGGTGCTCGAGCGGATTCAGATCCAGCGCGCGAAGGACGACGGCATCGTGGTCGACAACGCGTCCGTGCAGTCGACGCTGCAACGGCTTGCGGCGGCGAACAACATGCCGCTCGACCAGTACCGCGCGCGCATCGAGGCGCAGGGCGTGCCCTGGGACGTGTTCACGCGCGACGCGCGCACCGAGCTGCTGCTGTCGAAGCTGCGCGAGAAGGAAGTCGATAGCAAGATCACCGTGTCGGACGCGGAAGTGGCGAGCTATATCGCGAGCCAGCGCGGTCCGAACGCGGGCTCGCAGCAGGATCTGCGGCTCGAGCACATCTTCGTGAAGGCGCCCGCCAATGCGCCGCAGGCCGAGATCGACGCCGCGCAGAAGAAGGCGGAGGGCTTGCTGTCGCAGGCGCTTGCGTCGGGCGCGAACTTCGAGCGGCTCGCGAAGAGCAACTCGGAAGCCGACGACGCGAAAAAGGGCGGCGATCTCGGCTTCAAGGCGCCGGCCTCGCTGCCGCAGGATGTCGTCGATGCGGCGTCGAAGCTGCGTCCCGGCCAAGTCAACCCGGCCTTGATCCGCGTGCCCGACGGCTTCGAGATCGTGCGTCTCGTCGAGCGTCGCGCAAGCCAAAGCCCGGCTGCGTCGGCGAAGATCGTGCAGACGCACGTGCGGCACATTCTGCTGCGCGTCGGCGAAGGCAAATCGGAATCGCAGGCGCGCCAGCAGTTGATCGAGATCCGCAAGCAGATCGAGGCGGGAGGCGATTTCGAGAAGTTCGCGCGAACCTATTCGCAGGACGGTTCGGCCTCGCAAGGCGGTGATCTCGGCTGGATCAGCCCAGGCGAAACCGTGCCGGAATTCGAGCGGGCGATGAACGCGCTCGGCGACAACCAAGTCAGCAATCCGGTGCGTACCGAGTACGGCTATCACCTGATCCAGGTGCTCGGCCGCCGCGACGCGGAAGGCTCCGTGCAGCAGCAAATGGATATCGCGCGTCAGGCGATCGGCCAGCGTAAGGCCGAACAGGCTTACGCGGACTGGCTGCGCGAGCTGCGCGATTCGTCTTACGTGCAGATCAAGCTGCCGGTCACGCAGCAATAAACTCGTTTGCCGCGAAGCCCGCCATGTCGACCCCGGCACAACCGCTCAGCATCGCGATCACGACGGGCGAGCCCGCCGGCGTCGGTCCTGAGCTGACGGCGCTGGCACTTGCCGGCGCGGCCGCGCGCTGGCCCGATGCACGTTTCATCGTGCTTGGCGACGCGGATTTGCTTGCTGCTCGCGCGGGCGCGGTTGGCGTCGATTGGGCGCAAGCCGTAGCGCTGGGCGGGCGCGAAGCCGTGGGCGGTGCGCTGCCGCGCGCGGCCGATGCGCACCAGCGGCCGGATGCCGGCGGCGCGAATGCGGCGGGCGCGTCCGCCGCGCCGGATGCCCGCGTGATCGGATCGTCCGTGGAAATCATGCATCGCGCGCTTGCCGTGCCGGCCGAAGCGGGCAAGCTGAATCCGGCGAACGGGCGCTACGTGCTCGATCTGCTCGACGCCGCGATCGACGGCGCGCTCGACGGCACATTCGACGCGATCGTCACGGCGCCGCTGCAAAAAAGCACGATCAACGACGCGGGCGTGCCGTTTACCGGCCACACCGAATATCTGGCCGAGCGCACGCGCACGCCGCAGGTGGTGATGATGCTCGCCGGCACGGGCGAGCGGGCGCTGCGTGTCGCGCTTGCGACGACCCATCTGCCGCTCAAGGACGTATCGGCCGCGTTGAGTATCGATGGCCTCGTCGGCACGCTCAGCATCATCGATCGCGATCTGCGCCACGGATTCGGCATTGCCGCGCCGCGCATCCTCGTGACGGGCGTCAATCCGCATGCGGGCGAGAACGGTTATCTCGGCCGCGAGGAGATCGACGTGATCGAGCCGGCGATCGCGCGCGCGCGCGCGGCGGGCATCGACGCACGCGGCCCGTACCCGGCCGACACGCTGTTCCAGCCTCGCCATCTCGAACACGCGGATTGCGTGCTCGCGATGTTCCACGATCAGGGCTTGCCGGTTCTCAAGTACGCGACGTTCGGCGAAGGCGTGAATATCACGCTCGGGCTGCCGATCGTGCGCACGTCGGTCGATCACGGCACCGCGCTCGATCTGGCGGGCACCGGCCGCGCCGATTGCGGCAGCCTCGTCGCGGCGATCGATGCGGCGGTGACGATCGCGCGCCATCGGCGCGCGGGCTGATCGGCGAACCGAACCGGCGCGGCTTGGGCCGCGCACTGAATTTCACGCGTCATCCGTTTTTCTATCTTCCGATGTCGAACAGCAGACAGCACCAAGGACACTTCGCGCGCAAGCGCTTCGGGCAGAACTTTCTCGTCGATCACGGCGTGATCGACGCGATCGTCGCGGCGATCCGCCCCGAGCGCGGCGAACGAATGGTCGAGATCGGGCCGGGGCTCGGCGCGCTGACGGGCCCCGTGATCGCGCGGCTCGCGACGCCCGAATCGCCGCTGCACGCAGTCGAACTCGATCGCGATTTGATCGACCGGCTCAAGCAGCGCTTCGGCAACCTGCTCGAGTTGCACGCCGGCGACGCGCTCGCATTCGATTTCGGCTCGCTCGCGCGCGCGGATGCGCCGCAGGGCAAGCCGTCGCTGCGGATCATCGGCAACTTGCCGTACAACATTTCGAGCCCGCTGCTGTTTCATCTGATGTCGTTCGCGGACGCCGTGATCGATCAGCACTTCATGTTGCAGAACGAGGTGGTCGAACGGATGGTGGCCGAGCCGGGCACGAAGGCGTTCAGCCGACTGTCGGTGATGCTGCAATACCGCTATGCGATGGACAAGCTGATCGATGTGCCGCCCGAGTCGTTCCAGCCGCCTCCGAAGGTCGACTCGGCGATCGTGCGGATGATTCCGCATGCGCCGCACGAACTGGCGGCCGTCGATCCGGCCGTGCTGGGCGCCTTGGTGACGGCCGCGTTCTCGCAGCGCCGCAAGATGTTGCGGAATACGCTCGGCGAATACCGTGACGCGGTGGATTTCGATGCGCTCGGTTTCGATCTTTCGCGCCGCGCGGAGGATGTCAGCGTCGACGAGTACGTGCGCGTTGCGCAGGCGCTCGAGAAGCGGCGGCGCGCCGGCGAGTGACGGCGTGTGCGCCGGCGCGCTCGGCGATGCGCGGATGGACCGTCGCGGTGGGATGCGGGATCGCGGTCCGCACGTCGCCGTTATCGGCGGCGGGGGCGCGCGGCACGAGCGCAAAAAAACGCGGCCCGTCATCGGGGCCGCGTATCAGAAGCTGCGTTAAGTCAGACGGGGAAACGTCCGCCGCGCACAAGCGGCGTTACGCTCCCTTCAACGGCACGACCGCGTTGCGATTCAGATAACGCAGAATATCGTCGAAGCTGACCGCTCCTTTTTTCTGTTCGTCGATGGCGTCGAAATGATCGGCGGCCCATCCCCAGCCGCTGTTGCTGGCCGCCGCCTTCGTCAGCAGATGGGTGTTCGGATCGGCTGCCGCATCGAACTTGGATTTCAGGTTCGTGACGATCGCATTGCCGGTGGATTCCGGCGTCTGCTCGCGCATCACCTTGCGCTCCGTCGTCGTGCGCGGCGGCTTGGCCAGATGCTCGCCGACCTTGATGGTCGCGACGTCCGCGAACGCCGCATCCTGCGACCATGACGCGATCGGCCGCACGCCGCCGTCGAATGCATAGGCCGGCGCCGTCACGCACGCGGCAAGCAGGGTCGTTACAAGAAAATCACGCATCAACATAGTTTCTCCCATGTGCTTGTCAGCCGGCCTTTTGCTGCCGGACCACGGCCGCGGCCGGTGCGCTGGCGTTATAGAACTGCCGCAGGTCGGCGCGCATCGGATCGCGCGACGCCTCGGTCAGATAAGCCATATGGCCGCCGTCATATTCTTTGACCGTGATCCGCGGCGTTTGTCCCGCCGCTGCCGGCCACACGCCGCCGTGCTGCAAATCGAGTTCGGTCTGGAAGAACGGCGTCACGCCGTCGTGGTAGCCGTGGATCACGAGCACCTTGACCGACGGATCGAGCGTGAGCGTTTCCGCGAGATCCGGCACGCTGCTCGGGTTCGTCGAGCCGCGGTGCGGCGCGTTCCAGTTCCAGAAATTGAACGCGATGTCGCTGCCGTAGATCTGCGCCGGGTCTTGATTCTGGTAACCGAACTGATCGAGCAGCAGCGGCTTGATCGCGCCATAGAAGCCAGCATCTTCGTATGACGAAATATCGTACTTGATGTTTGCCGTCGTGCTTATCCGGCCGTCATACGCATTGAATTGCGCGGACGCGGCGGCATTCGGGTAAATGGCGCTCGCGACGCTGTTGAAAAGCAGGCCGTTCGGATCGATCGCGAGCCAGTCCTTCATTTGCGTGCTGGCCGGCAGGCCGGTGATCGCGCTCAGCTGCGAGACGGTCGCGGGCGGGAAATTCGATGCCGCGAGGCCGGGCGCATATTGGGCCGTCGTGAAGCTGCGCAGGTAGTCCGCGTACTGCGGCTCCGTCATCGTGCCGCGTGCGGTGGATTTGCCGTAGAAATCGACGACCATCCCGACCGTCGGGAAGAAGCCTTCGCGCGCGTCTCCCTGCGTCGAAAGATAACCGTAATCCAGAATCGGCGATTGCAGCACCATGCCGCTCAGCACGATCGGCTTCGCGCCGCTCGGATCGGGCGCGTAATTGCTCGTGCCCGCCTGCACCAGCAGGTCCGCGACAATCGGCGTGCGGATGCCGCTGTACGATTCGCCGAACAGGTATTTCGGCGAGCTTTGCCGGTTGTAGCGGTTGATGTACGCGGTGATGAAGTCCCGGAAGATGCCCGCGTCGGCGTCGGTGCTCCAGAAGTCCTGGTTCTTGTGCGGCGCGATGGCTTCCGAGAAGCCGCTGCCCGCGATGTCGACATAGACGAGATCGGTCTGGTCGAGCAGCGATTGCGGGTTGTCGATCAGCGGGAAGCTGTCGGGGATGTTCGGGCCGGCCGGCAGATTCGGCGCGTCGATCTTCAGGCGTTTCGGCGCCCACGCACCCAGATGCATCCAGATCGACGGCTCGCCGGGGCCGCCGTTGAAGATGAACGTGACCGGGCGCTGCGCGTGCGGGATATCGTCCCGCGTGTACGACATGTAGAAGATCGATGCCTCGGCGTCGCGTTGAGCCGGATTGTTCGGGCTCTTGGGCGCCCACGCGATCAAGTGGCCGGCGCGCGCCGTGTACTCGATCGTCTGCCCGTTGATCACGGCGCGGTGATGCTTGGTGGCGGGGGTTTCGTCGACGGCGCTTTGCGCAAGGCTCGCGTTCGCGACATCGACATCCTTCGAACCGGCGCCGCCATTGGGGCCGTTCCGATAGGCCGCGCTGAGCGACGCCTGCGGGTCCTGGTAAGCCGCGTAGTGATTGGGATCGGTGAGTGCGCGATCGGCGGGCCACACCGACGGCGAGTCGGAATCATCGCCTCCACCGCACGCGGCGAGCACCGCGGTCAACAAAACGCCGAGCGACAAGCGCCAGCGAAGGGCCCCCCTTGAGGGCTGGCTATGCATTGTTTCTCTCATTGTTCTCTATCGATTGGATTGGGCCGCGCGCCGTCCGGGACCGCGCGGCATTTTTTTCAAGACACGACTTCGGCCTAGTCGAATCGGACGGCAATAATTGCCGTGTCCTAACTATCCGGCCAAGCGCAAGCTTGAGCGCAGCGCTTCGATTTTTCCGCTGGCCGGACCTGTGCGAAGCATCGTGCGCCTATCGGAGGCGATGCGTCAATCCTAATCGACGAGCGGGCACGCGCGCTGCGTGGGCTACAGAACACTGCGCAGGCTTGGCGAAAGGTCGATGTGACGAAGTCGGGGCAAAGCGCCTGCGCGCGGCAGCGGGATTCGCGCGTCTCTGGTACATTCGTGCGTTCACGCAAGTCCCCACGGAGTACCCCCTATGCGTTTGCTTCACACGATGCTTCGAGTCGGCGATCTCGACCGCTCGATCAAGTTCTACACCGAACTGCTCGGCATGAAATTGTTGCGCCGCGACGATTATCCGGAAGGCAAGTTCACGCTTGCGTTCGTCGGCTACGGCGACGAGCGCGATCATACGGTCATCGAGCTGACCCACAATTGGGACACGAAATCGTATGAAATCGGCACGGGTTTCGGTCATCTCGCGCTCGAGGTCGACGATGCATACCAGGCGTGCGAGCGGATCAAGGCGCAAGGCGGCAAGGTCACGCGGGAAGCCGGCCCGATGAAGCACGGCACGACGGTGATCGCGTTCGTCGAGGATCCGGACGGCTACAAGATCGAATTCATTCAGCGCAAGCCGCACTGACGCGGGCGGCCTTGAACCCGGCCGCCGCGGGCCGGGTTCGGATCAGAGCGCGGGCAGCAGTTCCGGCGGATGATGCTTGAGCGTATGCCGCGCCTCGCGGAATTCAGGGAAGATCGATTCGACTGTCTGCCAGAACGCGGGGCTGTGATTCATCTCGCGCAGATGCGACAGCTCGTGCGCGACCACGTAATCGACGATCGACATCGGAAAGTGAATGAGCCGCCAGTTCAGGCGGATCTTGCCGTCGCTCGAGCAGCTCCCCCAGCGCGTCGCGGCCGACGACAACGCATAGGCCGCATACGTGACGCCGAGCTTTTGCGCATAGACCGCGAGCCGTTCGCCGAAGATCCGCTTCGCTTCGCCTTGCAGCCAGCCTTGCACGCGATCCTTGATCTGCTGCCCGCTTGCGTGCGCGGGCAGGCCGAGCCCGAGCGTCGCGGCGGCGGCGTCAAAGCGCAGCGCGCCTTGCGCCGACGCGAGCGTGATCGTGACGGGCTTGCCGAGATACGGAATCTGCGCGCCTTCCTTCCAATCGATTTGCGGCAGCGCGCGCTGTTCGGCGCGCGTTTGCCATTCGGCGAGCTTCGCGAAGATCCAGCGGCGCTTCTCGGCGATCGCCGCTTCGATATCGGCGAGCGTCACCCAGCGTGGCGCGGTGATCGTCAAACCATTGCCGTCGATCGCAAAGCCGATCGTGCGCCGTGCCGAGCGCTTGAGCTTGTATGCGAGCACGCGGCCGTCGAGCGCGAGCGTGCGCAGGCGCGAACGGTCGTCGGCGGGCGGGGGGGCGTCGGACGTGGACAGGCCGGCGGCCGGCGCGGGATGCGCAGCGGGCGAAGCGCCGGCCGCCGGCGCACCCACGGACGCCGGCGCGGCTGGCCCATCGAAGAGCGGCAGGTCGAGCTGGCGGTGATCGAGCGCCACGACAGCCGGCCGTGGCCTGGGACGCTTCGGCATCAGTTCTCTTCGTTTAGCAGTGCGCAATGGGTAAAACCTTGACTCAGGTGGACGCCGCGCTCGACGCGCGCGCGTTGCCGCCGCGTGCGTCGCGCTCGTGCCGGTAGGCGTCGGGGTCGATGCGGCGCATTTCCGTTTCGATCCAGTTCTCGACGCGTTCGTTCAATTGTTCGTATGTGAGGCCGTGCGTGTCGATCGGCTTGCCGATCGACACCGTGACCAGGCCGGGAAACTTCGTAAACGAGTTGCGCGGCCACACGTGTCCGGCGTTATGCGCGATCGGCACGACAGGCGTGCCGGCGTCGACCGCGAAGCGCGCGCCGCCCGTCTTGTACTTACCCTGGCTGCCGACCGGCGTGCGCGTGCCTTCGGGGAAGATGATGATCCATGCGCCGTCGTCGAGCCGCACCTTGCCCTGGCGGATCACCGAATCGAACGCATGCTTGCCGTCCTTGCGGTTGATATAGACCATCTGCAGCATGCCGAGCGCCCAGCCGAAGAACGGCACGTACAGCAGTTCGCGCTTGAGCACGAAGCAAAGCGGCTTGGGCATCAGCGCGGGCAGCGCGATCGTTTCCCAAGCGGATTGATGCTTCGACAGCAGCACGGCCGGCCCGTTTGGCAGATTGTCGAGGCCTTCGATCCGGTAACGGATGCCGTTGAGCCAGCGCGCGACGAAGATCGTCGATTTGCACCAGCCGGCCGCCATCCAGTAGCGCGCGGTCGCACGCATGAACGGAAACGCGATCAAGCAGGCGATCGCATACGGGATCGTGTAGACGATCAGATACAGAGTGAAGAGCAGCGAGCGGACGAAGCGCATGGCGTGGCGTCAATGGGCGAGGAAGCGGGGCGCTTCACTCTTGTTCTTCGGAAAGAAAATCGAGCGCGAAGGCGCGCAGATCGTCGTGAACGCGGGTGCCGTCCGGCAAGCCGCCGTCGGCGAGCGTCTTCTTGCCTTTGCCGGTCAGCACCAAATGCGTTCTGAAGCCGAGTGCCGCGCCTGCTTGCAGATCGCGCAGCGAATCGCCGACGATCGGCGTGGCGGCCGGATCGATCTCGAAGCGCTCGGCGATCTGCTTCATCATGCCGGGCTTCGGCTTGCGGCAGTCGCAGTGATCGTCGGCCGTGTGCGGGCAGAAGAACACCGCGTCGATCCGGGCGCCGACCGCGGCGGCCGCGCGTTGCATCTTCAAATGCATCGCGTTGAGCGTCGCCATGTCGAACAGCCCCCGGCCGATGCCTGACTGATTGGTCGCGACGACGACCCGGTAGCCCGCATGGTTGAGCCGCGCGATCGCCTCGAGGCTGCCGGGCAGCGCGATCCATTCGTCGACCGATTTGACGAACGCGTCCGAATCGACGTTGATGACGCCGTCCCGGTCGAGGACGACGAGTTTTTTGCTGGCGCTGGTCGGCATCGCGTGGCTCCCGGTCTTATGCGGCGAGCTTCGAGATGTCGGCGACGCAGTTCATCTGCTGATGCAGCGCGGCGAGGAGCGCGAGCCGGTTCGCGCGCAGCGCCGGGTCGTCGGCGTTCACCATCACGTCGTTGAAGAACGTGTCGACGGGCGCGCGCAGCGCCGCGAGCGCGGACAGCGCGCCCGTGTACGCACGCGCGGCGAGCTGCGACTGCACGCGCGGCGCGACCTGCGCCAGCTCGTCGTGCAACGCCTTCTCGGCCGCCTCGACGAGCAGCGCGGCCTGCACCGCGCCGTTCGTGCCGCCGTCGGACTTCTTCAGGATGTTCGAGATCCGCTTGTTCGCCGCGGCGAGCGCCTGCGCTTCCGCGAGGCGCGTGAACTCGCGCACCGCGTCGAGGCGCTCGATCAGATCGTCGATGCGCGTCGGATTCAGGCCCAGCACCGCGTCGATTTCGCCCGTGGTGTAGCCGCGCTCGCGCAGCAGACCGCGCAGGCGGTCGATGAAGAACGCATGGAGCGCATCCGTCGATTCGGCGACGTCCGGCACGGCCGAGAAGCGCGCATGCGCGGCACGCAGCAGCGAGACGAGGTCGAGCGGCAGCCGCTTTTCGAGCAGCAGCCGCAACACGCCGAGCGCATGACGGCGCAGCGCGTAGGGATCTTTCTCGCCGGTCGGCGCAAGGCCGATGCCCCAGATGCCGACGATCGTCTCAAGCTTGTCGGCAAGCGCGACGGCGGTGCTGACCGGCTGGCTCGGCAGCGCGTCGCCGGAGAAGCGCGGCTGGTAATGCTCGGTGCACGCGAGCGCGACCTCGTCCGGCTCGCCGTCGTGGCGCGCGTAGTATGTGCCCATCGTGCCTTGCAGCTCGGGGAATTCGCCGACCATGTCGGTCAACAGGTCCGCCTTCGCCAGACGCGCGGCGCGCCGCGCGAGCGCGGCATCGGCGCCGAGCGCGGGCGCGATCTCGCCGGCCAGCGCCTCGATCCGCTCGACGCGCGCGAGTTGCGAGCCGAGCTTGTTGTGGTAGACGACGTTCGCGAGGCGCGGCACGCGATCGGCGAGCTTGACCTTCTTGTCCTGCTCGAAGAAGAACTTCGCGTCGGCCAGGCGCGGGCGCACGACGCGCTCGTTGCCCTCGACGATTTCGGCGGGCGTTTTCGTCTCGATGTTCGACACGATCAGAAAGCGCGAGCGCAGCTTGCCCGCCGCGTCGGTGAGCGCGAAATACTTCTGGTTGGTCTGCATCGTCAGGATCAGGCATTCCTGCGGCACTTGCAGGAATTCGTCCTCGAAGCGGCACGGATAGACCACCGGCCATTCGACGAGCGCGGTCACCTCGTCGAGCAGCGCTTGCGGCATCACGACGCGATCGCCTTCGGCATGCGCGTCGAGCTGCGTGCGGATCGCTTCCCTGCGCTCGGCAAATTGCGCGATCACGCGGCCCTTTGCGCGCAGCGTGTCCGCATAGGCGCTCGCGTCGTGGATCGCGATGCGGCCGTCGGACAGAAAGCGGTGGCCGAGCGTGGTGTCGCCCGCGTCGATGCCGAACGCGGTCACGGGCACGACGGCTTGGCCGTGCAGCACGGTGAGCCGATGCACGGGGCGCACGAATTGGACGTCGGTGCCGTCCGGGCGCTGGTAGGTCATCACCTTCGGAATCGGCAGCTTCGCGAGCGTTTCGTCCAGCGCGGCCTGCAGGCCGGCGGCGAGCGGCGTGCCGGCCGCCGTGTAGTTGACGAAGAACGCTTCGGCCTTGCCGTCCTGCGCGCGTTCGAGATCGGCCACGGACAGATTCGAGTGGCCGAGCGCCGCGAGCTTCTTCGCGAGCGGCGCGGTCGGTTTGCCGTCGGCGTCGAGCGCGACCGACACCGGCAGCACTTTTTCGCGGACCTGGCGATCGGGCGCGACGGCGCGCACCTGGTGCACGACGACGGCAAGACGCCGCGGCGTCGCGTAGCGCTCGAACGCGAGTTCACCTTCGATCAAGTCGCGCGCGGCGAGGCGCTGCGCGAGGCCTTCGGCGAATGCGTCGCCGAGACGGGCCAGCGCCTTGGGCGGCAGTTCTTCGGTCAGCAGTTCGACGAGCAGGGGAGCGGGATGGTTTTGCGTCATGATGTGGAGAATCTCGTCAGTCCTGATCGATCTTGCGTTCGGCTTTCAGCGCCGGCGCCCACGCGGGCTGCGCGGCTTCCTGCGCGTCGGTGATGAGGCCGGGCACGCCCTTGACCGGGTTGCCGAGCATCGGGAAGCCGAGCTTTTCGCGCGAATCGTAATACGCCTGCGCGACGAGCCGCGACAACGCGCGAATCCGGCCGATATACGCGGCGCGCTCGGTCACCGAGATCGCGCCGCGCGCGTCGAGCAGGTTGAACGTATGGCCGGCTTTCAGCACCAGCTCATACGCGGGCAACGCGAGCTGCGCGTCGATCATCCGCTTCGCCTCGGCTTCGTAGCTGTTGAAGAACGTGAACAGCAGCTCGACGTTCGCTTGCTCGAAGTTGTACGTCGACTGCTCGACTTCGTTCTGGTGATACACGTCGCCATACGTGAGGCGGCGCAGCTCGGGGCCGTTCGGCCCTTGTTCTTCCCATTCGGTCCAGATGAGGTCGTAGACGTTTTCGACCTTCTGCAGATACATCGCGAGACGTTCGAGCCCGTAAGTGATCTCGCCCAGCACCGGTTTGCAGTCGAGGCCGCCCACCTGCTGGAAGTACGTGAACTGCGTGACTTCCATGCCGTTTAGCCACACTTCCCAGCCGAGCCCCCACGCGCCGAGCGTCGGATTTTCCCAGTCGTCTTCGACGAAGCGCACGTCGTTTTGCTTGAGATCGAAGCCGAGCGCTTCGAGCGAGCCGAGGTACAGATCGAGGATGTTTTCCGGCGCTGGCTTGAGCACCACCTGGTATTGGTAGTAGTGCTGCAGACGGTTCGGGTTTTCGCCGTAGCGGCCATCCTTCGGGCGTCGCGACGGCTGCACGTAGGCGGCGCGCCACGGCTCGGGGCCGACCGCGCGCAGGAACGTATGCACGTGCGACGTGCCGGCGCCGACTTCCATGTCGATCGGCTGGAGCAGGGCGCAGCCCTGCCTGTCCCAATAGGACTGGAGCGTCAGGATGATTTGCTGAAACGTGAGCATGAGGAGCCTTCGGGGCGCTGGGCGGGCGTTGCGGGCCGCCGGCGCGGGCGGCGCCCGTGCCGTCAGCTCGCGCGGCGCGCGGCTGGGGTCTGTGCTGAAACGTGCAATTTTACCGGATCGGCGCGGGGGTGCGTTCGGAATGGGGTGGCGCGCGATGGCGGTGCAGCTCACGTTGCGCGCGTTTTGTGTATTTCGCGCGTTTCGCGGCGCATTGCGCGCCGCTTGCCGTCCAGCCGCGCCCGGCATGGAGGGCGCCACGGCGCCGCGCGCGCCCGGTCGAGCGTGAACGGGCGGCGCGTCAGCCGCGCCGGCGCGATCTGCGCCCGAGCGCGAAACCGGCTGCGAGCAGCAGCAGCGAAAGCGCGAGCACCGTGCTGTCGCCGCTCATCACATACGGTGTGCGGCCCGCCGTGCCTTCGATCCGCACGTCGAGCGAGCCGATCGTGTAAGGCTTCAATCGGCCGATCACGCGCCCGCGCGCGTCGATCGCGGCCGTCATGCCGGTATTGGTCGCGCGCAGCATCGGCCGGCCCGTTTCGAGCGAGCGCATCCGCGCGATTTGCAGATGCTGGTCGAGCGCGATCGTGTCGCCGAACCACGCGAGATTCGTTGCGTTCACGAGCACGCCGGGCGACACCGGATTGTCGCGGATCGACGCGGCGATCTGCTCGCCGAAGAGATCCTCGTAGCAGATGTCGACCATCACCGGCTGGTTGCGCACGATGAAGGGCGGCTGCACGAGCGCGCCGCGCGCGAAATCGCCAAGCGGCATCTTCATCAGGTCGACGAACCAGCGAAAACCCCAAGGGATGAACTCGCCGAACGGCACCAGGTGGTGCTTGTCGTAACGGTAGATGTCGCGCGAATGCGGCGTCACGCCATACAGGCTGTTCGTGTAATCGACGATTCTGCCGTCCTCGGTGATCGTATCGCCCACCGCGCCGAACACGATCGACGTGTTCGTCGTGTCGCTGAACTGGCGGATCGCGCGGGCAAACGACTCGGGCAAGTCCTGGATCGTCATGACCGCTATTGCCGTTTCCGGCGTGACGATCAGATCGGCCGGCTTGTCGGTGATCATCTTTTGATACAGCTCGATCGCCGCGTCGATGCCCGCTTGCTCGAACTTGATCTCCTGTTTGACGTTGCCTTGCAGCAGCCGCACATCGAGCGGCGCGTTCGCGGGCACGGTCCACGGCACGAGCGCGAGCAGCGGGCCGGCCGCGACGAGCGCGAGTGCCGTGAGCGCCGGCGCGGCGGCGTTCGCCGCGCCCGCCGCGCCCGCCGCGTTCGCGGGGCGCGCGTCGCCCGGCGAGGCCGCCGCGCACCTGCCGGCGCGCACGCGGACGACCGCCTGCACCGCCAGAGCCGCGACGAGCGCGAGCACCCACGCGACGCCATAGACGCCGACGAGCGACGCATAGCCGGCAAGCGGCCCGTCGACTTGTGCGTAGCCGCTTGCGAGCCACGGAAAGCCGGTGAACACGGTGCCGCGCAGCCATTCGCCGACGGCCCACGCGCTCGCGAACGCGAACGCGTGATACCACGCCGGCGGCAACGGGCGTTGGCCGGCGGCAGCCGTGCGCTGCGCGCGCCGGGTGCACAACGACCAGAGCGCCGCCGCGAACGCGGGATAGATCGACAGATACGCGCAGAACAGTACAAGCGCGCCGCCCGCGAGCGGCGCGGCCATCTCGCCGTACACGTGCATGCTGATGTAGAGCCACCAGATGCCGGTGATGAAGTTGCCGAAGCCGAACGCGCCGCCCGTTGCCGCCGCTTGCGTCCAGCGGGTGGTGCGCGCGAGCTGCGCGAATAGCCACGCGAACACGGTGATTTGCAGCCAGCCGCCGTGCGGCGTCGGCGCGAACGTCAGCGTATTGGCCGCGCCCGCGAGCAGCGCGGCGGGATAATGCCAGACGGGCAGCGCGCTGCCGGCGGCCGTTGGGCAAGCGCCGTGCGGCGGGCGGGTCGAAATCGGTTCGGCCATGCGGGCGTCGGAGAAGCGTTGGAGAGGGCGGCTTGCGGGCCAGCCGGCGTCAAGGGCGGTGCCGATCGTGGCGCTATCGCGCGGTCATTCGGTTTCGCCGGCCGTGAGACCGCGCCGGCTCGCGAGTGGCGTGCGGCGCACGAGCAACACGTGGATCTGGCGGGCGTCGCCGCGCTGGATCTCGAATACCAGGTCGCCCAGGCGCACTTTTTCGCCGCGATGCGGCACGCGGCCGAAATGGTGCGTGATGAGTCCGCCGATCGTGTCGACTTCGTCATCCGAAAAATGGGTGCCGAACGTTTCGTTGAATTGCTCGATCTCGGTGAGCGCGCGGACGCGATAGCGGCCGTCCGGAGCGGCGATGATGTTGCCCGCTTCCTCATCGAAATCGTATTCGTCCTCGATGTCGCCGACGATCTGCTCGAGCACATCCTCGATCGTGATGAGGCCCGCGACGCCGCCGTATTCGTCGACGACGATCGCGAGGTGGTTTCGATTCACGCGGAAATCGTGCAGCAGCACGTTCAGCCGCTTCGATTCGGGGATAAAGACGGCGGGGCGCAGCATTCCGCGCACGTCGAATTCCTCTTCGGCGTAAAAGCGCAGCAAATCCTTCGCGAGCAGCACGCCGATGACGTTGTCGCGGTTGTCTTCGTAGACGGGGTAGCGCGAGTGCGCTTTTTCGAGCACGAACGGGATGAAATCCTCGGGCTTGTCGGCGATGTTGATCGCGTCCATTTGCGCGCGGGGCACCATGATGTCGCGCGCGCACAGGTCGGATACCTGGAACACCCCTTCGATCATCGACAGCGAATCAGCGTCGATCAGATTGCGTTCGTGCGCGTCCTGCAGGATTTCGAGGAGTTCGGCCCGCGATTCGGGCTCGGGCGAGATGAAGTCGGTCAGGCGCTCGAGCAGCGAGCGCTTTTCATGCGGTTTGTCGGTAGGCTTTCGACTGGGATACGAATCGTTCATGGTGGTGCGCTCCCGCTTGATGGAAAGCGCGCTGTCACGGAGTTGAGAAGGATACACCAAGGCCGTTGCGCTGCCGTGTCGGTCGTGCGGGGCACGCGGGCGGCGCGGATGCGGATTGGGCGATTGCGTTGCGGCTGCCCGCTCGGCTGCCTTCATCGTAGCGCAGAAACCGGCGAGCGGGCACTGGCGGCAAAGGCTTGCACGGGCAGTTGCGGCGACGGCCGGCGCGGGGGGCGCATGCACGGGCCGCGGCGGGCCGCGTGTTCGCGGGCCGTGGCGCGAGCCCGCAACGGGCGCGCGGGTTTTGCCGGCGGCCCGCATGGCGCGCGTCGCGATCGCTCTCGCATTGCGCGGCGCAGGGCCTCATTCGCATCGCATGGCGTGGCGCGATGGCCCCGCCGCAGCCGGCCGGCGCGCGGCGCGCCGCCCGCTAACGGCAACGCGCGAGCAGCGCCTCCAGTGCGCGGTCGGGCATCCCGCTGTCGCGCAGCGCGGCGACGGTGCGGCTCACGTAGTCGAGCGTCGTGCCGTAGCGGCCGCGCGCGCAGCCGAACACGGTCTTCACGATTTCGTCGGGCAGCCTGCCGGTGTAGGTCGGCGCGTCGCGCCGCATGACGAAGGCGAGCGCGCTGACGCGCTCGCCGTTCGCGAGCACGCACGGCAGCCACGCGGGACGGTACGAACCCATCGCCATCTCGCGCCGCCATAGCGCTTCGAGGTGCGGCATCGCGGTGCGGCCGGCGAGCTTGAATGCGAGCCCGGTACACGAGCCGCCGCGGTCGAGCGCGAGCACGAGTCCCGGCTGCTCGGGCGTGCCGCGATTCACGCGCGACCACAAATAGAGTCCGCGATGATAGCCGTGAATCTTCGCGCGCACGGCCTCGGCGGTCGGCATGCCGGGGTTCCAGATCAGCGAGCCATAACCGAACAGCCACAGGTCGCTTATGCGATCCCAGTTGACGAGCGCCGCGGCGAGCGACGCCGCGAGTTCCGCGTCGCTCAGGTAGCGCGCTTCGCCGAGCGGCGGCGGATACGCGCAGGCGGGCAGCATGGGGGCAGGGCGGTCCACGGCTGACGGCTGCGCGGATCAGCGATACGGATTCGGAAAGCCGAGTCGCGCGAGGATATCGACTTCGAGCGCTTCCATTTCGGCGGCATCCGCTTTGCCCCGCTCGTGATCGTAGCCCTGCGCGTGCAGCGCGCCGTGCACGAGCAGATGCGCGTAGTGCGCGACGAGCGTTTTGCCTTGCGTGCGCGCTTCCTTCTCGACGACGGGGCAGCACAGCACGAGATCGGCGACCGTCGCGCCGTCCGGCTCGTTGCCGTATGCGAAGGTCAGCACGTTGGTCGGGTAGTCTTTGTGCCGGTAGCTTGCGTTGAGCGCGCGGCCTTCGGTTTCACCGACGAAGCGCACGGTGAACTGGGCGTCGGCGAACAGCGCTGCCTCGAGCCATTCGGCGATCACCTTGCGCTTGGGCAGCGTCTTGCGCTGCGCATCGCCGATTTCGTCGCCATATTGGAGCGCAAGGTCGAGTTCGGGCTCGCGCGCCTCATCGGCTTCGTCATGCACATGGTCGGGGTTCTCGTCGGCGCCGACCGCGACGATCACGCTGTCGTAATGCTCGGGACGCAGCGCGAGGCTCGCGCGCAGCGCCGGGTTCGCATGCTGCGCGACGATCGCGACGGCTGCGTCGCCCGAGTGGCCGGACAGGTCGAACATCAGGCTGCGGCCGTCGGCGAAATCGACGCGCAGCGCTTGCGCATCGATCGTTTTGACTTTGCCTTTGGCGTCGAACAACGACAGGCGGGGAGCTTCAGTTTGCGCCGCGTCGGCGTGCGCGGGCTTTTTCGGAGGACGAGACGATTTCATCACGCTTACGTCGGTTTGAACGCGCTGAGGATACACCAAATGGACAGGCGTCCGGCGATGGTTGGGGAGGAGTATCGCACCGGTGAAGCGGGGGGCTTGCGTAGCTTGATCATCGAGTCTCGCCGCCGCGCCGGATCTGGCGGCAGAGGCGAACTCGGCGTGCGCCCCGCGCGATGTGGCGCGGGGCGCCCTTTTCCGCCGGAAAAGGCGGGCCTTCGGAAGCGGCGGCGCTCGCAAGCCCGTTGCCGGCGCGAACCGGCCCTAGTCGTCCTGCCGCTGCGCGTGGAATTCGTCATACGCCTCGACGATCCGCGCGACGAGCGGATGCCGGACCACATCGGCGCTCGAGAAGCGCGTGAGCGCGATGCCGCGCACGCCGGAGAGCACCTGTTGGGCCTCGATGAGGCCGCTCTTGTGGCCGCGCGGCAGATCGACCTGCGTCGTGTCGCCGGTGACGACCGCCTTCGAGCCGAAACCGATCCGAGTGAGAAACATCTTCATCTGCTCGGGCGTCGTGTTCTGCGCCTCGTCGAGGATGATGAACGCGTGGTTCAGCGTGCGCCCGCGCATATAGGCGAGCGGCGCGATCTCGATCATCTGGCGCTCGAACATCTTCGCGGTTTTGTCGAAGCCGAGCAGATCGTACAGCGCGTCGTACAGCGGCCGCAGATACGGATCGACCTTCTGCGCGAGATCGCCCGGCAGAAAGCCGAGCCGCTCGCCCGCCTCGACGGCCGGGCGCGTCAGCACGATCCGCTTGACCTGGTCGCGCTCGAGCGCGTCGACCGCGCACGCGACCGCCAGATACGTCTTGCCGGTGCCCGCCGGCCCGACGCCGAACGTGACGTCGTGCGACAGAATCTGCTTCAGGTACTCGCGCTGCGCGGGCGTGCGGCCGCGCAGATCGGCGCGGCGCGTGTAGAGCTTGGGCGCCGCGTCGTCGCCGGCGGGTTCGCCGGCGGGCTCGTCGAACGGATGGTCGGGGTCGCCGCGCAGGCGCACGTCGATTTCGTCGTCGTCGCCGGTGCGGCGCGGGTTGCCCGGATGGCGCGCCTCGACGAGCGCGAGCTGGATGTCGTCGACCGACAGGGGATCACGCGCGCGGTTGTAGAAATTCTCGAGCGCGGCGAGCGCGAGCTTGGCGCCGCGGCCGCGGATCGCGATCCGGTGGCCGCGACGCGATAGCGTCACGTCGAGCGCCTGTTCGATCTGGCGCAGATTTTCGTCGAGCGGGCCGCAGAGGTTGGCCAGGCGCGCGTTGTCGTCGCGCGGCGCGGTGAATTCCAGTGCTTGGGCGGTTTTCAAAGTGGTGTCAGGCTCCAGCGATGGCGGGTATCGCGTCAATGCGTGTTCGTGCTTGCATCGTCGTGCGCGAGCACCAGCTCGCCGCGCAGCGAATGCGGATAAGCGTGATTGATCGTCACGTCGACCATCTGGCCGATCAGGCGCGGGTGCGATGCGACGGGGGCGGGGAAATTGACGACCCGGTTGTTCTCGGTGCGTCCCGCGAGTTCGTTCGGATCCTTGCGCGACGGCCCTTCGACGAGAATCCGCTCGACCTTGCCGACCATCGCCTCGCTGATCCGGACGACGTTCGCATCGATGGTCGCCTGCAGATGTTGCAGCCGTTTGAGCTTGATCTCGCGCGGCGTGTCGTCCGCGAGGTTCGCGGCCGGCGTGCCGGGGCGCGGGCTGTAGATGAACGAGAAGCTGGTGTCGTAGTTCATTTCGTCGACGAGTTTCATCGTCTTGTCGAAATCGGCGTCGGTCTCGCCGGGAAAGCCGACGATGATGTCGGTCGACAGCGAGAGATTCGGGCGGATCGCGCGCAGCTTGCGAATCACCGATTTGTATTCGAGCACCGTGTAGCCGCGTTTCATGGCCATCAGAATCCGGTCGCAGCCGTGCTGGACCGGCAGGTGCAGGTGATCGACGAGCTTGTCGACCTTCGCGTACACGTCGATCAGCCGCTGCGTGAACTCCTTCGGATGAGACGTCGTGTAACGGATGCGCTCGATGCCGGGAATCTCGGCGACGTATTCGATCAGCGTGGCGAAATCGGCGATCTCGTGCGATCCGGACGAAGCCCCCTTGGCGGACGAGCCGCGGGTCAGCGCGCCGCGATAGGCGTTCACGTTCTGGCCGAGCAGCGTCACCTCGCGCACGCCCTGGTCGGCGAGGCCGGCAATTTCGGTCAGCACGTCGTCGAGCGGACGCGACACTTCGTCGCCGCGCGTATACGGCACGACGCAGTAGCTGCAGAACTTGCTGCAGCCTTCCATGATCGACACGAACGCGCTCGGCCCCTCGACGCGCGCGGGCGGCAGATGATCGAACTTCTCGATTTCGGGAAACGTGATGTCGACTTGCGCGCGGCCGCTTGCGCGGCGCGCGTCGATCATCTTCGGCAGCCGGTGCAGCGTTTGCGGGCCGAACACCAGATCGACGTAAGGCGCGCGCGCGACGATCGACGCGCCTTCCTGGCTCGCGACGCAGCCGCCGACGCCGATCAACAGATCCGGCTTGGCCTCCTTCAGCTCGCGCACGCGGCCGAGATCGGAAAACACTTTCTCCTGCGCCTTCTCGCGCACCGAGCAGGTGTTGAACAGGATGATGTCCGCGTCCTCGGGGGAGTCGGTCTTCTCCAGCCCTTCGGCGGCGTGGAGCACGTCGACCATTTTGTCCGAGTCGT
This sequence comes from Burkholderia singularis, assembly GCF_001718875.1. Lineage (NCBI taxonomy): Bacteria > Pseudomonadati > Pseudomonadota > Betaproteobacteria > Burkholderiales > Burkholderiaceae > Burkholderia > Burkholderia singularis. The sequence continues at coordinate 3,409,316 of NZ_CP013448.1, read as the reverse complement.
ACTCGTTCATCTGGCAGCCGAAGGTCTTGACGTAAACTTTTTTGGTCATGAGGGTTCGCCGTTCGCAGTGGTTGACCTGGGGGCGTCGTTCAAATCGATTGGGGGGACGGATCGGTGCGACGCGGCGCGCACGGCCGCAGGTGCCGATGTGCGCGTCGCGAGGGGAGGATGCCGCCGGGAAAGCTTTCTATTATAGCTTTTCGGGGCGCCCGGCGAGCGATGAAACCGGATGGGCAACGGCGCTGGCGGTGCGGCCGCGTCGCGCGGATTCGGGCGCACCGGCCTGGCCGGTATGCTGGCCCGCCCGCGTCACCGGCACGCGTTCAATAAATCGTCGAGCGCGGCTTCTTCCTGCGCGAAGCGCTCGACGAGGTAATCGAGCAGCACGCGCACGCGCGGCGGCATGTAGCGCTTGCTGTGATAGATCGCGTGCAGCGGCGCATCGTGGTGCCGCCAGTCGGGCAGCAGCACTTGTAGACGGCCCGCGCGGACGTCGCCCGCGATATCCCAGATCGATTTCAGCGCGATCCCGTAGCCGCGGATCGTCCATTCGCGCGTGAGGCCGCCGTCGTTCGTCTCGTGCGCGTTATCGAGCGGCACGGTGTAGGTTTGCGTTTCGTCGCCGCGCGTGAAGCGCCACACGTTCATCGGCCCGGACGCGATCGTGATTACGTTGCACGGAAAACGCGCCAGATCGTGCGGGTCCTTCGGCGCGCCGTGCGCCGCGACGAACGCGGGCGACGCGCACAGCACGCGCCGGTTCGTCGCGAGGCGCCGCGCGACGAGCGCGCCGTCCGGCGGCGCCGCGAAGCGGATCGCGAGGTCGATCTCGTCCTGCCACAGATTCGACGACGAATCGGACGCCGTGAGCGAAAACCGCACGTCCGGATAGCGGACGATGAAGGCGTCGAGCCAGTCGAGCAGCAGATGGCGGCCGAAATCCGACGTCGACGACAGCCGCACCTTGCCGCTCACGGCATGGCGGCCCTCCTGCAGCATCGCGTCGGCGTCGTCGAGCGCTTGCAGCGCTTGGCGGCAGCAGTTCAGATAGAGCCGCCCTTCGTCGGTGAGCCGCAGCCGGCGCGTCGAGCGCTCGAACAGGCGCGTCGACACCTGTGCCTCGAGCTTCGCAAGCCGCGCGCTCGCGGCGGCGGGCGTCAAGTTGAGCTTGCGTCCCGCAGCCGACAGGCTGCCCAGTTCCGCAGCCTCGACGAACAAGCGGATATCTCCCAGTCGGTCCATGCGATTTTTCAACGGCGTTTGAAAATGCTTCAAATGCTACGCCCATTATCAAAAATTCACTGATTCGAGACAATGCGCGCTCGTTGCGGTGCGGGATAAACGGTGACGCCGCGCTTGCCGTCAGGATTTGCATCAGAACTTGGATCAGGAGAATTCCATGCCTTTACCGTTGCTCGCGCTCGCGATCAGCGCTTTCGCGATCGGCACCACCGAATTCGTCATCATGGGCTTGCTGCCCGATGTCGCGCGCGACCTCGCGGTGACGCTGCCCGCCGCCGGCCTGCTCGTGAGCGGCTATGCGCTCGGCGTCGCGGCGGGGGCGCCGCTTCTTGCCGTGCTTACGAGCCGGATGCCGCGCAAGGCGGCGCTGCAATGGCTGATGGCGATCTTCATCGTCGGCAACGTGCTGTGCGCGCTCGCGCACGGCTACGCCATGCTGATGGTCGCGCGCGTGGTCACATCGTTCGCGCACGGCTCGTTTTTCGGGATCGGCTCGGTCGTCGCCGCATCGCTGGTGCCGCCGACCAAGCGGGCGAGCGCGATCGCATTGATGTTTACCGGGCTCACGCTCGCGACCGTGCTCGGCGTGCCGTTCGGCACCTTCGTCGGCCAGACGCTCGGCTGGCGCACGACGTTCTGGATCGTCGCGGCGCTTGGCGTCGCGTCGCTCACGGGTATCGCCGCGCTCGTGCCGAAGCAGCCCGATGCGGCGCGCGTCGCGTTCGGCCGCGAGCTGAGCGTGCTGAAAGAGCCGCAGGTATGGCTCGCGCTCGCGATGACGGTGCTCGGCTTCGGCGGCGTGTTCGTCGTGTTCACGTATATCACGCCGATTCTCGAGGACGTGACGGGTTTCGCGCCGCGTTCGGTCGCATTGATCCTCGTGCTGTTCGGCGTCGGGCTCACGATCGGCAACATGATTGGCGGCAGGCTCGCGGATCGCGCGTTGATGCGCTCGCTGATCGCGATCCTTGCCGTGCTCGCGGCGGTGATGGCGGTGTTCGCGAGAACCAGCCATCTGCCCGTCGCGGCCGCCGTCACTGTGTTCGTTTGGGGGATCGCCGCGTTCGCGACGGTGCCGCCATTGCAGATGCGCGTCGTCGAGAAGGCCGCGCATGCGCCGAATCTCGCGTCGACGCTCAATATCGGCGCGTTCAACGCGGGCAATGCGGGCGGTGCGTGGCTGGGCGGCGTCGCGCTTACGCACGGCTTGGCGCTCGATGCGCTGCCCTGGGTGGCGGCCGCGGTCACGCTCGCGGCGATCGCGGTCACGGCGCTCGCCGCGCGGCTCGATGCGCGAGCGTCGGCCGGGGCGGCTGCAGCGGCGCGATGACATACGGTGGCGCGCTGTCCTCTGCAATCCTGATAACAGTGTGAAGATAACTTTGTTTGACCGGCGCGACGCGGGTGCTAGTCTTGCCTCACTTGAGTTCTGGGCTGGTTGTGGCCTTGGAGGTAACGTCATGCATTCTCCGTTGGCGCTCGTGCGCGAAGTGTCTTCCACGGATGCCGCCGCGTCGGCTGCGGCCTCGCATGAATTCGACGCGCTCGAGCGGCTCGTCGGCGTGAATCTCGCCCGCTTGCGCGCTGAGCGCCAGTTGTCGCTCGATGCGCTCGCGCGGCTGTCCGGCGTGTCGCGCGCGATGCTCGCGCAGATCGAATCGGCGCGCAGCGTGCCGTCGATCAAGGTGCTCTGCAAGGTCGCGGCGGCGCTGAAGGTATCGGTCGCCGCGTTTCTGCGGCGGCATGCGCTCAACGGCTTCGAGCATCTGGCCGCCGATCGCGCGGTGCGCGTCGTCAGCTCGAATGGGCGTTTCTCCGCGCGCGCGCTTTATCCGGAAGGCGAATCCGCCGTTGCCGAATTCCACGAGTTGCGCATTTCGCCGCTGCATACCGAGGCCGGTACGCCGCGCGCGCCGGGCACGAGCATCAATCTCGTCGTCAGCGAAGGCACGCTCGAGCTGAGCGTGCATGATCGCCGCCAATTGCTCGCGACGGGCGACGCCATCGTGTTCGACGCCGATCAGCCGTATACGCTGCGCAACCCGGGCGATACCGAGGCGCGCGCGTTTCGCGTCACGGTGAATGCGGAGATTCCGCCGCGTTGGCAGGTGCCGGCATAGCGGCTTGCCCGGCGCGGCAAGCGCGCCGGTTTAGACAGTGTCTTCAGTAGGGTTTTGGCGGGTTCTCGCTGCGGCGATTTCCGCGCTGTTGTATGCTTCATCCGCCGGTCGATCCGGCATTCATACGTCTTCAGGGCGGGGCGGAATTCCCCACCGGCGGTAGGCCGGCCTAGTGCCGGCAAGCCCGCGAGCGCCCGCGCGATGATGCGCGGGGTCAGCAGATCTGGTCCGATGCCAGAGCCGACGGTCACAGTCCGGATGAAAGAAGATGTGCAGATGGTCCAGTGCGCGGCCTCGTCTGGCGCGGTGTTGTCCGCGTGCCGCGCCGGCGGCGTCGCGCTGTCTATTTGCAAAGCCCTGAAACGTTTTTCGCCCAATTTTTATCCGCGAGGAGCGTTTCACATCATGTCTTTTCCGTTGCCTTTGTCGTCGGCTCCCGCCGATGCATTTTCCGATCTTCCGTTGCTCGAAACCGAACCGGTGCCGCCGCGCATCGCTGCCGCGCTCGCCGCATTGCGAGCGGGGCGCGCGGTCGTGCTGCAGGATGATCACGATCGCGAGAACGAAGCTGATCTGATCGTCGCCGCCGAGCGGTTGAGCACCGAAACGATGGCGCTGCTCATTCGCGAATGCAGCGGCATCGTGTGCCTGTGCCTGACCGATGCGAAGGTGCGCGCGCTCGAATTGCCGCCGATGGCGGTATTGAACGAGAGCAGGAACGGCACGGCGTTCACGGTGTCGATCGAGGCGCGCGTCGGCGTATCGACGGGGGTGTCGGCGGCCGATCGCGTGACGACGATCCGCGCGGCGATTGCCGACGATGCGAAACCGTCCGATATCGTGCGGCCCGGCCACGTGTTCCCGCTGCGCGCGGCGCCCGGCGGCGTGCTGGCGCGGCGCGGCCACACCGAAGGCACCGTCGATCTCGCGATTCTCGCGGGCCTGCAGCCGGCGGGCGTGCTGTGCGAGCTGATGAATCCGGACGGCACGATGACGCGCGGCGCGGATGTCGAACGCTTTGCCGAGCGGCATGGGCTGCCGATGCTGACGATCGCCGAATTGGTGGCGTTTCGCGCGCGCCTTGCTGCGCTGCGCGAGCGCGAAGCGCGAGAGGCGCACGACGCGTACTGCGCGGACCCGGCGTAAGCCGGTGTAGCGCGTCTGCCGCATGCATCGCGGCAGGCGCCGCGGCCGGCCGCGCGATTTCAGGACTGCGCGTTGCCGAACTTGCCTTGCATGCCCGCGTCGACGAGCGCGGGCAATTCCTCCATCGAACCGATGATTCGCGCGATCCCCATGTTGCGCAGCGTATCCGCGTAGCCTTCGGGGATGTGGCTCGCGCCGACGAACGCGATCGTCTTCATGCCGGCCGCGCGCGCCGCATTCAGCCCCGACACGCTGTCCTCGACCACGACGCAGCGCGCCGGCTCGACGCCGAGCGCCTGGGCCGCATGCAGGTAGACATCCGGGTAGGGTTTGGGGCGCGCGACTTGCTGCGCGCTGAAAATGCGCTCGCCGAATACGTCGGTGAGCGACGCGCGTTCGAGCGAGCGCCGCACCCGCTCGAGGCGGCTGTTCGACACGACGGCCGCGGGCAGGGGAATTTTCGCCAATGCATCGCGCACGCCGTTGATCGGCTTGAGCTGTTGCGCGAGCGCGATTTCGATGTTGCGCTCGATCGTCTCGAGAAAATCCGCCGGCATCACGATGCCGTGGCGTGTTTCGAGGCCGGCTAGAAAGCGCGACGTTTGCTGGCCGAATGCGGCTTTTGCGTCGGCCTCGAAATCGATCGCGGGGAACGTGGCGGACAGTGTGTCGAACAGCACGCGATCGGCGATCACTTCACTGTCGACGAGCACGCCGTCGCAATCGCAGATGAGATGGTCAAGCATGGGGAAACGGAATGAGGAATGCAACGAAGCGTCATGATACGTGCTTTGGCGCGGCGCACGCTCGATGCGCGAGCGTAAGCGTGCGGCGCCGCAGCGGTGTGATGGCGGCGATGGCCGTCGCGGTGCCTTGGCGGTTATCGCCATCCATGCAGCGTACCCGTCGCGCGTTTGCCCCTTTGCTTTGCGTAACGGCTCAAGCGGCCGAGCCGCGCTGCCATCGCATTCGAACCGGTGACGCGCGGTGGCGGGCGCAATGTGTACCATCGCCGCTCGATGCGCGAGCGGCGAACAGCCGGCGACGCCGAGCGCGCCGATCGGCGCGAACCGTCGCGGCGAGCAGGCCGGGCGGCGTGTGCTGGTAACCGGCGCTGCCGCGTTGTTGCCGCAGGCTCGTCCGCCGCGCCCGGCGAGCGCCACGCAAGCGCCACTCAAGCGCCACTCAAGCGCCCGCCGAGGCCGGCTCCAACAAAAACCCCTTCGCGCGTTGCCGCGCGAAGGGGCGATATTTCGTACCGAGGCGCGCTGCTTGGCTCAGTGCGTCGCGTGCAGGTACAGATAGAGATTGGCCGCGAGCACGCCGCCGACGAGCGGGCCGATCACCGGAATCCACGCATAGCGCCAGTCGCTGTCGCGCTTGCCGGGAATCGGCAGCAGCGCGTGCATGATGCGCGGCGAGAGGTCGCGCGCGGGGCTCATCGCGTAGCCCGTCGGCCCGCCGAGCGAGATGCCGATACCGAGCACCAGAAGGCCGACGGGCAGCGCGTCGAGCGCACCCAGGCCGACTTGCGGCGATGCGAGATACAACACGCCGAGAATCAGCACGAACGTACAGATCGCTTCGGTCAGCACGTTGTGCGCGACGCTGCGGATCGCGGGCGCGGTGCAGAACACGGCGAGCTTCAGGTCGGGATCGGCTTCCTTCGCGAAGTGCTGGCGATACGCGAGCCAGACGAGCAGCGCGCCCGCCATGCCGCCCAGCATTTGCGATACGACATAGCCGGCCACCTTCGACCAAGCGAACTTGCCCGCGAGCGCGAGGCTGATCGTGACGATCGGATTCAGGTGCGCGCCGGAGAACGACGCGGTCACGTAGACCGCGACGAACACCGCCATCGCCCAGCCCATCACGATGACGATGAGGTCGGCGCCTTTGCCTTTGGTGTTCGCAAGCAGCACGTTGGCGACCGCGCCGTTGCCGAGCAGCACGAGCAAAGCCGTGCCGATGAATTCTGCGATGTATGGTGACATGATTGTCTCTCTACCGTTGCGGCGGGCTCGCGGCTCGTATCGCGCGGCCCGCCTGCTTGTTGTGATGCGTTTTCGTGATGGATGCCGGCATGCAGCCGGCTCAGCCGGATCGGATCGAGCCGGCTCAGTGCGTGTCGTCCGCCCACGCCTTGGCCGCGCGCACGGCGCGCTGCCAGCCCGCGAGGCAGGTGTCGACCTGCGCGCTTGGCATCGCCGGCGCGAAGCGGTGCTCGAGCTGCCATTGGCTGCGCACTTCGTCGATGCTGCCCCAGTAGCCGATGGCGAGGCCCGCGAGATAGGCGGCGCCGAGCGCGGTCGTTTCGGTGATGCGCGGACGTACCACGTCCACGCCGAGCAGATCGGCCTGGAACTGCATCAGCAGGTTGTTCGCGCTCGCCCCGCCGTCGACGCGCAGCTCGCCGATCCGGATGCCCGAATCGGCTTCCATCGCCTTCAGCACGTCGAGCGACTGGTAGGCGATCGAATCGAGCGCCGCGCGCGCCAGATGCGCGGAGGTCGTGCCGCGCGTGACGCCGAACAGCGAGCCGCGCGCGCGCGCGTTCCAGTGCGGCGCGCCGAGGCCGGCGAAAGCGGGCACCAGATAGACGCCGTCGGTATGCGCGACGCTGTTTGCGAGCGCTTCGATCTCCGAGGCGCTCTTGATGATGCCGAGGCCGTCGCGCAGCCACTGGACGACCGCGCCCGCGATGAAGATGCTGCCTTCGAGCGCGTATGCAGTCTTGCCGCCCACTTGCCAGGCGATCGTCGTGACGAGATTGTTCTTCGACTCGATCGGCTTGTCGCCGGTGTTCATCATCAGGAAGCAGCCGGTGCCGTAGGTGTTCTTCACCATGCCGGACGTCGTGCACATCTGGCCGAAGAGCGCCGCTTGCTGGTCGCCCGCGATGCCGGCGAGCGGCAGTTTCGACGCGAACACCGTGGTCTTCGTGTGTCCGTAGATCTCGGACGACGCCTTCACCTGCGGCAGCATGCTGCGCGGGATATCGAGCGCGGTGAGCAGTTCGTCGTCCCAGTCGAGCGTGTGGATGTTGAAGAGCATCGTGCGCGACGCGTTCGTCACGTCGGTCACGTGCAGTTCGTGCTTGGTGAAGTTCCACACGAGCCAGCTGTCGACCGTGCCGAACGCGAGCTTGCCCTGGCGCGCCTTCTCGCGCGCACCGTCGACGTTGTCGAGAATCCAGCGGATCTTGGTCGCCGAGAAGTACGCGTCGATCGGCAAACCGGTTTTCGCCCGCACCTTTTCGCTCAAGCCCTGCGCCTTCAAGTGGTCGCAGAAATCGGCGGTGCGGCGATCCTGCCAGACGATCGCGTTATAGACCGGCAGGCCCGTGTCGCGATCCCAGACGATGGTCGTCTCGCGCTGGTTGGTGATGCCGATCGCGGCGATCGCCGTGCCGTTCAGGCCGACCCGCGTGACGGCTTCCGCTGCGACGCCCGCCTGCGTCGACCAGATTTCCTGCGGATCGTGCTCGACCCAGCCCGGCTGCGGGTAGATCTGCGCGAATTCCTTTTGCGCGATCGACACGATGTTGCCTTGTCGATCGAACAGCATGGCGCGGGAGCTGGTCGTGCCTTGGTCGAGCGCGAGGATGTACTGATCCTGCATTTGTCTCATCTCCATCCGTAGTTGTGATTAGCGCCGCAAATGCGGCGCATGCGTTGCGTTGCAGATTGGCCAGCCGATCTGCCGGTTACCGCCGGGCGCGCGTCAGCGCGCGACGCCCGCCGCCGCGCGCGCGCCGCCGAACCAGGCGTCGAGCGCCGCCGTCACGGTGTCGAGCGTGCCCGGCGTGACATGCAGGCCGAGCTTCGAGCGCCGCCACAGCACGTCATCCGCGCAGCGCGCCCATTCGACGTCGCGCAGATAACGCAATTCCGCTTCGTAGAGCCCCGGTGCGAACTCGGCGCCGAGTTCGGCAAGCGACTTCGCTTGACCGATCACGCGCTCGGCGCGCGTGCCGTAGGCACGCGCATAGCGGCGCGCGAGCGCGGCCGGCAGCCACGGGTAGCGTTTCGCGAAGCCATCGGCGAACGGCGCAAAGCGCGCCTCGGCGATGTCGCCGCCCGGCAGCGGCACGCCGGCCGTCCAGGCGCGCTGCGGCGAGCCGAGCACGTTGCACAGCAGATCGGTCGCCTCCTCGGCGAGCTTGCGAAACGTCGTGATCTTGCCGCCGAAAACGGACAGCAACGGCGCGCCTCGGCCATCGTCCATCTCGAGGCGATAGTCGCGCGTGACGGCCGACGGGTTGTCCGAGTTTTCGTCCTCGAGCAGCGGACGCACGCCGGAATATGTCCAGCAGACGTCGGCGGGCGAGATCTTACGCTTGAAATAGCGATTGATCGACTCGCAAAGATATTGCGTTTCGTCGCGGTCGATCGCGACGCACGCCGGATCGCTTTGATACGCGACGTCGGTCGTGCCGATCAACGTGAAATCGCGTTCGTATGGAATCGCGAAGATGATCCGCTTGTCCGGGTTCTGGAAAATGTATGCGTGGTCGTGATCGAACAGCCGGCGCGTGACGATGTGGCTGCCCTTGACGAGCCGCACGCTATGATGCGCGCCGCGCGCGAGCGCGCCGTGCAGCACGTCGCCGACCCACGGGCCCGCCGCATTCGCGATCGCGCGCGCGCGCACGGCGAGCGTCGAGCCGTCGGCGCGTTGCAGCTGCGCGAGCCATTCGTCGTCGCGGCGCTCGGCCGATACGAGCTTCGTGCGGGTGAGGATTTCGGCGCCGCGCTCTTTCGCATCGAGCGCGTTCAGCACGACGAGCCGCGCGTCGTCGACCCAGCCGTCGGAATAGACGAAGCCGCGCTTGATCGTGTCGACGAGCGGCGCGCCCGCCGGGTGGCGGCTCATGGTGATGCCGCGCGAGCCAGGCAGCAGCTCGCGCTTGGCGAGATGATCGTAGAGAAACAGGCCGATGCGGATCAGCCACGCCGGGCGCAGGTTCGGCATGTGCGGCATCACGAAGCGCAGTGGCCCGATGATGTGCGGCGCCGCGCGCAAGAGCGTCTCGCGTTCCTGGAGCGCCTTGCGCACGAGCCCGAATTCCTTGTATTCGAGATAGCGCAGGCCGCCGTGGATCAGCTTCGTGCTCGACGACGACGTATGCGATGCGAGGTCGTCCTGCTCGCAAACGAGCACGGACAGGCCGCGGCCGGCCGCGTCGCGCGCGATGCCCGCGCCGTTGACTCCTCCACCGACGACGAGCAGGTCATAGCGATGCTGTTGTGTCACCCTCTGTCCTATCTTTTCGTAATACAAAATAACCGAACTCGAAATGTTCGAAATCGAACTTTAGCGATCGAATTCGAAAAAGTAAAGTTCGCCTTGGCGGATCAGTGGCGCAGTGTGGGCTAACCGACGATACTGGCGGGACATTGTCTAGCGAGGTGACACATGCGGACCCTGATTGCGGCCGGCGCGTTGGCGTGCATGGCCGGATGCGCGGGTGGCGGCTTCCTGTCCGGGGCGTGGGGCGGGGCGTCGCTGGCCGAACTGCAACACACCTGCGGCGACGCGCGCGATTACGGCGACGATGCGGGCGCCGTCTATTCGGCGTTGTCCGATGCGTGGGTGGCCAAGCGTCACGGCAAGCTGACCGACGAGCGATTTTGCGCGTTCGAAAACGAACTTTCGCGGCAGTATGCGGCGCAGGCGTCGAGCCATGACCCGGCCGAGCGCGGCCGCTGGGTCAATTATTTGAACGAAGCGCGTGCGCGTGCGCTAAGCTGGCGCGCGGCAGTCGATCCGACGTTACGCGGCGGCTGATGCAGCGCGGATGAAGGAAAGGCGCGCCGGCGCACGCGGGATGCGCCGTGCACGGCGCATCATGAATAGCGCAGCTTGATCGAACGCAGCGCGGCATCGCCGCTTTCGGTCACGCAGTATTTTTTGCCGGAGCCGAGCGATTCCAGCTTTACGAGTTGCCGTTCAAGCAGCGCGTCGAGTTCGTCGCGGTCCATGTCGGCTTGATCGGGGGCATCCTTCACAAGCAACAGCGTGGCGAATTCATGCGGACTTAGCATCGTTCTCTCCAAGACAACCATACTGTCGAAATGGCCGGCGCACGAACCCGGCCGAGTTACCCAGCAAGGGAAGGCGTTGGGGGGAAAGCCGCTGCCCGGCCGTGATGCGATCGGCATCGCCCCGGTTGCACGTCACGCGTGCAACCGCGCCGGGGAATTGGAGTTTAGTCAAGCCGGCGGGCATCTACAAATCGCGCCCCAATAATTTTTTGATTGACATCAGGTGAACTGGCAAATGGCTTGGCAGGCGCGGCAATTCCTTGATTTCACTTGAAGTTCAGGGTGCGGCGCAGCAGCGTGCGGCACCTGGGCGGTCAGTCGGCGACGTAGACCTGCGTGCCCGCTTGGGTGATGGTCTCGGTCATTTCGTCGGGCGGCTGCTTGTCGGTGAAAAGGACGTGGATCTGATTCAGGTGCCCTTGGCGCACGAGCGCGGGGCGGCCGAATTTCGAATGATCGGTGACCAGATAGACGGTGCGGGCGTGCTCGATGATCGCCTCGGCCACCCGGACCTCCCGCGTGTCGAAATCGCGCAACGTGCCGTCGGTTTCGATCGCCGAGGTGCCGATGATCGCGTAATCGACCTTGAACTGGCGGATGAAATCGATCGCGAGTTCGCCGACGATGCCTTTGTCCCACGGCCGCACGATGCCGCCCGTGATCAGCACCTCGCATTCGGGGTAGCCGCTCATCATGCTCGCGACGTTCAGATTGTTCGTGATCACGCGCAGGCCGCGGTGGCGGTTCAGCGCCCGTGCGACCTCCTCGGTCGTCGTGCCGAGATTGATGAAGAGCGAAGCCTGATCCGGGATGTGCGATGCGGCGAGCGCCGCGATCCGGCGTTTCTCGTCGTGAAACATCCGCTGACGCGCGGTGTACGACACGTTTTCCGAACTGGTCGGCAGGCTCGCGCCGCCGTGGTAGCGGCGCAGCAGGTTCAGATCGGCGAGCCAGTTGACGTCGCGGCGGATGGTTTGCGGCGTGACGTTGAAATGTGCGGCAAGATCGTCGACGGTAACGAAGCCGTCGCGCTGCACCCATTCGAGCAGTTCCTGCTGGCGCGCGTTCAGGGTGAGGCGGGGGTCTCGTGTCATAGGCTGTTTCGGTGTCCGATTCGGCTCGATTGATCGGTGGGCGGGCGGTGTCCCCGCATTGTAAGGCGTGTTTGCGCGTATTCATGCTATTTGCGCATGGATTTATGTGACAAATGAATTTGTTGGAACGCTGCGTTCGCGATGCAATGACCGATTCCGCTTCGCCATCCGGGTGCCCATCATGAGTTCTTCTCCGAACACGCCGTCTGCGGCCCATCTTCGCGAAGCCGGCGATGCCGGCCGCGCCGGCGAACGGCGGCTCGAGACGCCGTTCGCCGGCGCGACGCCTTTCGTGTGGCGCAATCCGTACCCGACGACGCGTATGCCCGTGTTCGCGCGCAACATCGTATCGACATCGCATCCGCTGGCCGCACAGGCAGGGCTCAGAATGTTGTGGAAGGGCGGCAACGCGGTTGACGCGGCGCTTGCGGCGGCGGCCGTGCTGACGGTCGTCGAACCGGTGTCGTGCGGGCTTGGCGGCGACGCGTTCGCGCTCGTCTGGGACGGTGTGAAGCTCACCGGGCTCAATGCATCGGGTGTGGCGCCCGCGGGCTGGAGCATCGACTATTTCCGCCAGCGGCACGGCGAAGCGGGCAACGGCCTCGCGCGACAGCCGACGCGCGGCTGGGACACCGTCACGGTGCCCGGCGTGATCGCCGGCTGGGAGGCGTTGTCCGCGAAGTTCGGCTCATTGCCGTTTGCCGATCTGCTCGAGCCGGCGATCGAACTCGCCGAGCGAGGGCATGCGGTCGCGGCGATCGTCGCGCATAAATGGGCAGCGGCGGTGCCCGAACTCGCGGGGCAGCCGGGCTTTGCCGAAACCTTCATGCCGCGCGGGCGCGCTCCTGACGTGAGCGAACTCGTGCGCCTGCCGGGGCACGCGAAAACGCTGCGCACCCTTGCCGCCGAGGGCGCGCGCGCGTTCTACGAAGGCGAAATCGCCGAGACGATCGCCGCATTCTTCCGCGAAGGCGGCGGCGCGCTGACGGCCGCCGATCTGCGCGCGTACCGGCCCGAATGGGTCGAGCCGATTGGCCGCGATTACCTCGGCTACACGGTGCATGAAATTCCGCCGAACGGGCAGGGGATCGCCGCGCTGATCGCGCTCGGCATTGCCGAGCGCTTCGATCTCGCGAGCCTGCCGCTCGATTCCGCCGATGCGCAGCACGTGCAGATCGAGGCGATGAAGCTCGCGTTCGCCGACCTCTACCGCTATGTTGCCGATCCGCGCGCGATGACGGTCACGCCCGCGCAGATGCTCGACGACGCGTACCTGGACGCGCGCGCGAAACTGATCGACATGAAGCGCGCGACGCACTTCCGGTTCGGGATGCCGCGCGCGGGCGGCACGGTCTATCTGTCGGCGGCGGACGAGCGCGGAATGATGGTGAGCTTCATCCAGTCGAACTACATGGGCTTCGGCTCGGGGCTCGTCGTGCCGGGCACGGGCATTGCGTTGCAGAACCGCGGCGTGGGCTTTTCGATGGACCCGGCTTCGCCGAACGTCGTGGCGGGCGGCAAGCGGCCGTTTCACACGATCATTCCCGCGTTCGTCACGCGCGAGGCCGACGGCGTGCGCGAGGCGGTGATGAGTTTCGGCGTGATGGGCGGCGACATGCAGCCGCAAGGCCATCTGCAGACGATCGTGCGCATGCTCGGCTATGGCCAGCAGCCGCAGGCCGCGTGCGACGCGCCGCGCTGGAAGGTGAGCCGCACGTTCACGCTCGACGTCGAAGCGACCTTCGAGCCGGCCGTCGCGGCCGAACTGGCGGCCCGCGGCCACACGATCCAGTCGGTCGATGATCCTTATATGGACTTCGGTTCCGGCCAGTTCATCTGGCGGCTCGATTGCGACGAACCGGAGCGCGGCTATGTCGCGGCGAGCGACAGCCGGCGCGACGGCTTGGCGGCGGGGTACTGAGGGCGCCAACTAGTCAAGCACATCGGTTCTGGCGGAATAAGCCCGGCCGCGCCAAGTGTAATCCGACCGCCCGGGCCGTTTTGCGCGCGGCGCCGACGCATGCGGCGGCGTTGCCCGTGCGGTTCATCCGCCCGTATCGCGCCCGCCGGCACCCGCTGGCATTCGCCGCCGGTATGGGGGCACACGAAACGAAATGGCGCGCGGATTTATCCCGAGCCTTTCGAATTCCTCACATCGGATAACGGATTCTAATATTGCGTGATAATCGAACCGACGCTGCCGGTCGCGGTCATTGCTTCAAGACACGATCGAAAAAATCCGGCTAAGATGGCTGGATATGCCGAACAACCGATTGCAACGCGCCGCCTCCGGCGGGAAGCCGCGCGCAGCGTGGCTTTCATGATGGACGCGGGCGGTGCTTGGGAGCGCGAAACATGTTGGCTGACACCACGCACGAGATGCCTTGGCGCATCGAAGACATCGACCTGACGCGTATCGACCGTCAACGCGCGGTAGCGAACGAGGATTTGTTGCTGTTGCTGTGCGCTGCTTCGTTCATCGAAAGCGGCTCCGATCTGTACACGAGCAACCTAAGCCAGTTTTTCGACGACGATCCCGAAGTGTCCGCATGGCTCAACCATGAATGGGAGTGCGAGGAGCTGCAGCACGGCCGTGCGCTGAAGGCTTATATCGCCTACGTGTGGCCGGAGTTCGACTGGGATCTGGCGTTTGCGAATTTCTTCGACGAGTATTCGAAAACCTGCTCGCTCGAGGCGTTCGAGAAGACGCGTGCGCTCGAGATGGTCGCGCGCTGCGTCGTCGAGACGGGCACCGCGACGTTGTATCGCGCGATCAACGAATGCTCGGACGAGCCCGTGCTCAAGGAAATCACCGATAACATCCGCACCGACGAAGTGCGCCACTACAAGCACTTCTTCCGCTATTTCAAGAAGTACAACAAGATCGAGGGCAACGGCCGGCTCGCGGTGCTCGGCGCATTGACGCGGCGTGTGCTGGAGATCCGCAACGAGGATTCGGAAATTGCGTTGCGGCACGTATTCGCGGTTCGCTATCCGGATCGCGCGAGCGATTCCGCCCATTGCCGCGCGCTCACGGCGCGCGTGAGCGCGCTGGTGCGGCGTAATCTGTCCGCCGACATGTGCGTGAAGATGCTGCTCAAGCCGCTCGATTTGCCCGCGAAGATCCAGCCGAGCGTTCACTATCCGCTCGCGAAACTCACGCAACACGTGTTCTTTCGTTGATTTGATCGCGCGCAGGATAGGCGCGCAGAACCGTGTCGCAGGAAAAGCATCGATGACCGATCCGGACAGGCGCGCGTTCGAGCGTGCCGCCTATGACGCGTGGCCAGCCGCCGCGCTCGCGCTGCTCGACGGCGAAGCGCTCGCGAGCAAGGCGGGCTGGACGGCTGCGCTTGTGGTCGTCGATCGCGGCGTCGACCCGCCGCAGCCGCGCACGACGCTGCTGAGCGCGGGCGAGCTTTATGCGCCCGACGCGCATACGCTGCGCTTTTCGCTATGGCCGGATTCGCGCACCGCGCGTGCGCTCGTTGCATACCGCGCCGCGACGCTCACATTCGTCGCCGGTCACGCGTTCCATCAAGCGCAATTGCGTATCGACTCGATCGACTCGACCGTCGATGGCCTCGCGCGCTTCGCCGCGACGCTCATGGGCGGCGAAGCGCAGCGCGTCGGCTATGCGCGCGTGGTTTCGGGCATCACGTTCGAACTTGCCGCCGACGCCCCCGATGTGCTGGCCCGCTGGGCGCGGCAAATCGAGCAATTGAAGCGCGGCGGTTGAAGCGCGGCGATGAAGCGTGAAGCGCCCGGCAATGTGTGCGAACAAGCGCTTGCCGAGCGGGTGCTGCCGCAATGGCGCGTTGCGCCGGTTTCGTGCGTTGCGCCGCGCCGAGCTATCGCGCGATTACGCGGCTGCTCGGCGCGGTCGTTCGGCATCGGCATGGCCGATCAGCGTGCGCGCTGGCTTCGGCGCGCAGGACGGTCGCGATTCGCGGGCGCGTTGTTGCCGCCGGACGGACGGCCGTTGCCGCCGCCGTTGCGCGCCGGCGGCTGGGGTTTCGCCGACTTGGGTTGCGCAGATTTCGGCTGCTTCGGTTGCGTATTGCCGTCGCGCCGCGCGGTGCTCTGAGAGCCAGCCGGCTTCGGCTCGCGCGCGGCGCGCGGTGCGCGATTGCCGTCGCCTGCCGCGCCTTCCCGGCCGCCGCCCCGTTGCCCGCGCCGCTGAATCGGCTCCGGCTTTGCGTTTGGATCGGGCTCGAAGCCCGCAATCACCTGCTGCGGAATTTCGCGCTTGATGAGCCGCTCGATGTCGCGCAGCAATTGCTTCTCGTCGACACATACGAGTGACACCGCCTCGCCGTTCGCGCCGGCGCGGCCCGTGCGGCCGATGCGGTGCACGTAGTCCTCGGGCACGTTCGGCAGGTCGAAATTGACGACGTGCGGCAGTTGATCGATGTCGATCCCGCGCGCGGCGATATCGGTCGCCACGAGCACCTGCAGCGTATTGCTCTTGAATTCGGCAAGCGCGCGCGTGCGCGCCGATTGGCTCTTGTTGCCGTGGATCGCCATCGCGCTGATGCCGTCCTTCGTCAATTGTTCGGCGAGCCGGTTCGCGCCGTGCTTGGTGCGCGTGAACACGAGCACCTGGAACCAGTTGTGCTCGCGGATCAGGTGCGTGAGAAGTTCGCGCTTGCGGTCGCGATCGACCGGATGGATCTTCTGCGCGACCGTCTCCGCCGTCGTATTGCGCCGCGCGACCTCGATCAGCGCGGGGGAATCGAGCAGGTTGTCCGCGAGCGACTTGATCTCGTCGGAAAACGTCGCCGAGAACAGCAGGTTCTGGCGTTTTGCCGGCAGCTTCGCGAGTACGCGCTTGATATCGTGGATAAAACCCATGTCGAGCATCCGGTCGGCTTCGTCGAGCACGAGGATGTCGAGCTTGGACACGTCGATCGTTTTTTGCTGCATATGATCGAGCAGACGCCCTGGCGTCGCGACGACGATGTCGACGCCGCGTTTGAGCGCATCGATTTGCGGATTGATGCTGACGCCGCCGAACATCACGGTCGAGCGCAGCCGCAGGTACTTGCTGTACGCGCGCACGCTTTCCTCGACTTGTGCGGCAAGCTCGCGCGTCGGCGTCAGGATCAGCGCGCGCACCGCGCGCTGCGCGCTGCGGTTATCGGTGTAGAACGCGTGCAGGCGTTGCAGGATCGGCAGCGTGAAGCCGGCGGTCTTGCCGGTGCCGGTCTGCGCGCCGGCGAGCAGGTCGCCGCCGCCGAGCACGGCGGGAATGGCTTGGGCTTGGATCGGTGTGGGCTGCGTATAGCCCAGTTCGTTGACAGCCCGCACGAGCGGTTCGGCCAGGCCGAGAGAGGCGAAAGACATAAAGACTCTTGATTATTGGAAGGGCGGCGTCTCCGCACGGCCCGCGCGAAAAGGCGGACGTCGCCGAAAAAACAAAGGGCGCGGCCGCGGTTTCCCGCTGCCGCGCCCCGTTTGCGTCAAACTCCGCTTAATCCAGCGGCGCGGAACGCAGGTCGCTCACTTGTTGCGGCGAAACCGGCGAACCGTTGTTGCCCCAGGACATCCGGATATACGTGACGACAGCCGCGACTTCCTGGTTCGACAGCGACTGCGCGAACGGCGGCATGCCGTATGGACGGGGATTCTTGAACGTGCTCGGCGGATAGCCGCCGTTGAGTACCATGCGGATCGGATTGACGGCCGATTCCATCATGATAGAACGGTTCTGCGCGAGCGGCGGATACGCGGTCGGCTTGCCTTCGCCGTTCGCGCCATGGCAGGTCGCGCAGTTGTCCGCGTAGATCTTCTTGCCTTGCGCGAGCAGCTCGTTGCCGAACTGCTTCGACGGCTCGTACTGCATGTTCTTCGGCGCCTCGGCCTTTTGCGGGATCGACTTCAGGTAAGTCGACATCGCGCGGGTGTCCTCGTCCGTCATGTACTGCAGGCTGTTGTGCACGACGTCCGCCATCGGGCCGAACACGGCGCCCTTGTTGGACACGCCTGCTTGCAGCAGATCGGACAGTTCCTGGACGTGCCAGTCGCCGAGGCCGAGTTCCTTGTCGTTCGTCAGCGACGGCGCATACCAGTTCTGCAGCGGGATCAGGCCGCCCGCGAACGCCGACGACGAGACCGGGCCGCCCATCATGTTGATCGACGTGTGGCACATCGAGCAATGGCCGAGGCCCTCGACGAGATACGCACCGCGGTTCCATTCGACCGATTTCGTCGGATCCGGCTTGTACTCGCCTTCCTTGAAGAACAGCGTGCGCCAGCCGATCAGCAGATTGCGGTTGTTGAACGGGAACTTCAGCTCGTGCGGACGGCTCGGCACGGCCACCGGCGCGACCGAGCGCAGATACGCGTAGATCGCGTCCGAATCGGCGCGCGTGACCTTCGTGTAGCTCGCGAACGGGAAGCCCGGATAGAGCAGGCTGCCGTCCTTCGAGCGGCCGGTGTGCATCGCGCGGTAGAAATCGTCCGACGTCCACTTGCCGATGCCGTTCTTGTCGTCCGGTGTGATGTTCGGCGTGTACATCGTGCCGAACGGCGTGGCCATCGGCAGGCCGCCTGCGAACGGCTTGCCGCCGCGCACGGTGTGGCATGCGATACAGTCGCCGACGCGCGCGAGGTATTCGCCCTTCTTGATGAGCGCGGCCTGATCGGCGGGCGTGGCCGCGACGGCGGCGTTGCCGTGCAGCGTATCGTTGCCGGGCCACAGGACCGGCACGAGGGCCGCTGCCGCGACGATCGCGACAGCCGAGAATGCAAACAGGGACTTGCGTTTCATTTAGTCTGTCTCCCTTGCCTTATTGCGGTTCGCTGCCGCAGGCGAGCGGAGTCTTCATCGAACGGGCCGGGGCCGGCACGGGGTTGGCGGGCGCCGGCTGCGCGGCGAGCCACGCGGTCACGGCGGTCACGTCCTCGTCGGACAGCTTGCTCGCGACCTCGTGCATGCAATCGGGCGCCTTCGCATGGCGGGTGCCCGAGCGCCATGCGCCGATTTGCGCGCTCAGATAATCGCTGTGCAGGCCGACGAGACCCGGGATCGCGGGCTGCATGCCGGTCAGCGCGGTGCCGTGGCATGCGACGCACGCGGGCAGCTTCTTCGACGGATCGCCGCGCAGCGCGAGCTGCTTGCCGCGCTCGACGACGGCCGCGGGCACGGTGGGCTTTGCCGGCGCCGGATACGGCGGGCGTTGCTCCGAGAAGTGCTGGGCGATCTCGCGCAGGTAATCGTCGTTCAGATACGTGAGCAGGTAATTCATCGGCGGATACTTGCGGCGACCGTCGCGGAAGTTCACGAGCTGGTTGTACAAGTATTCAGCCGGCTTGCCCGCCAGACGCGGGAAGTAGTCGTTGTCGGTGCCCTGGCCCTGGGTGCCGTGGCAGGCCGTACAGCCGCGCACGCGCTCGGCCATCGTATCGGGCGCCTTCAACGGCGCCTTCGCGGCGGCTGGCTCGGTGGGCTTGGTTTGCGCGTGCGCAGTGCTCAGCAGGCCCGCTGCGCCCGTCAGCAAGACGGCGAACAGCGGACGGAAAAGGCGTCTAGAAGACACACGGGACTCCATTGTTATTCGTCGGGGACCTGACCGGGCTCCGATCGGCTCGGCATGACGGCAAGAAGCAAATGATGGCAGGCAGCCGGGCTGCTGCGACGCGGCATTCTATCATCGATGGTTAATGGCGGCTATTTGACGCACAGTCGGTGAATCAATCCCGTGGCCCGGTTGCGACAATTTGCCGCGCGAATGGCGGCCCGGACGGCCGCAAGCTGCGCAGCCGCGTGCAATGCCCGTACACTCGGGGGCGACGCTCGGACAGCCGGTCCGGGCGCCGCCGGTTTTTTCTCTGATGCGAGTCGATGAAGTCTTCTTTTTCTTGTTTTTCGGAATTTTCCGCGCAAATTCCTCATTTCCATCATTTTTCAGACGTGATCCTTGAGCAGGCGGCGTCGCGCGCGAGCGGCGCGGGCGGTGTGCGATGAAGCTCGACAGTCTGTGGTTGGGTCAGGCGGCGCTTGCCGCGCTCGGCGACGTTGCGTTCGCAGTTGCCGTCGGGTCCGCGCTGATTGGTATGTGGCTGGCTCAAGACGGCGCGACGAAGGTCACCGCGCCGTCGCATCCCGCGTGGCGGCAGGCGCTGCGGTCGCTGGCCGTCGCTGCCGTGGTGCTGGTGCTTGCCGATGCGGGCTGGCTCGTCTATCAGGCCGCGTCGATGAGCGGCACGGGCCTCGTCGGCGCGTTCGGCGCGATTCCTGCCGTGCTCGCGCAGACTCACGTCGGCTATGCGTGGAGCGTCGCGTGTGGCGGCGCGATGCTGTTCGCGGTCGCCGCGTTCGTGCGCCCGGGCGGCTCGCTCGCGGGCGCGCTGTACGGGCTCGCGGCGCTGATCGTCGCGGCCGGCAAGGCTTCGTTGGGACACGCTGCCGATTCAGGCGTGTTTTCGGCGGCGATCGGCGTGCAAATCGTGCATATTGCCGCGACGGCGGTGTGGGGCGGCCTCGTGATCGCGGGCGGCATGGCGGTGTTGCCGGCCATGCGCGCGTCGGTCGCGCGCGGCGCGCTGATCCGCATTGCGCA
Organism: Burkholderia singularis; assembly: GCF_001718875.1. NCBI lineage: Bacteria > Pseudomonadati > Pseudomonadota > Betaproteobacteria > Burkholderiales > Burkholderiaceae > Burkholderia > Burkholderia singularis. The sequence continues at coordinate 3,389,103 of NZ_CP013448.1, read as the reverse complement.
ACGGCTGTCTGGCGCGTCGGCGGGGGCGTTCGCGTTCGTGCTCGTCACCGGCTTGCTCAACGCGATGCGCGCGACGGACGGTATGTTCGCGTCGATCGACGCGAGCCCGTGGGGGCGCGTTTTGTTGCTGAAGCTCGCGCTCGTCGCGCTCGCCGCCGTGCTCGCGGCGCTGAACCGCTTTTCGGCGCTGCCGCGGTTGCGCCGCACCGCGTCGACCGAGGATGCCCATACATTCAACAATGTGCTGCATCTCGAAGCGGTGACGATGATCGGCGTGTTTATCGCGGCGGCGGTGCTGTCGTCGACGGCGCCTATCGCGGCAGGGTGACGGCGCGGCATGTGGTGGTGCGATCGTGGCCTGCGGCGCCCGGTGAACCGCCACGCGGGCGTTCGGCACGCACGGGCCAAGCGATTCTGGCGCAGCGAAGCGGCGTGACGGGTTCTGCCGCGACGCCGGCCTTAGCGCTCACCATTCCGCGACGCTGCCGTCCGCATGCCGCCAGACCGGGTTGCGCCAGCGATGTCCGGTCTTCGCCATCTCGCGGACTTTTTCCTCGTCGACGTCGATGCCGAGCCCTGGGCCTTGCGGAATCGCGACGAAGCCGTCCGCGTAGCGGAACACGTCCGGGTTGCGCAGATAGTCGAGCAGATCGCTGCCCTGGTTGTAGTGGATGCCCAGGCTCTGCTCCTGAATGAATGCGTTGTAGCTGACCGCGTCGAGCTGCAGGCACGCGGCGAGCGCGATCGGCCCGAGCGGGCAGTGCAGCGCGAGCGCGACGTCGTAGCTTTCCGCGAGCGTCGCGATCTTCCGGCATTCGGTGATCCCGCCTGCGTGCGACGCGTCCGGCTGCACGATGTCGACATAGCCGCCCTCAAGGATGTGCTTGAAATCCCAGCGCGAGTAGAGCCGCTCGCCGAGCGCGATCGGCGTGCTGGTCTGGTTCGCGATGTCGCGCAGCGCTTGCGCGTTCTCCGACAGCACGGGTTCCTCAATGAACATCAGCTTGTATGGGTCCAGTTCCTTCGCGAGCACCTTGGCCATCGGCTTGTGCACGCGGCCGTGAAAATCGACGCCGATGCCGACGTATGGCCCCACCGCGTCACGTACCGCGGCGACGTTTTCGATCACGCGCTCGACCTTGTCGAACGAGTCGATGATCTGCAACTCCTCGGAGCCGTTCATCTTCACCGCCTGGAAGCCGCGCTCGACGACGGCGCGCGCGTTGTTCGCGACGTCGTTCGGGCGGTCGCCGCCGATCCACGAATAGACCTTGATGCGATCGCGCACGGGGCCGCCGAGCAACGCATGGATGGGCGCGCCGTGATGCTTGCCCTTGATGTCCCAAAGCGCCTGGTCGATGCCGGCGATCGCGCTCATCGTGATCGGGCCGCCGCGATAGAAGCCGGCGCGGTACATCACCTGCCAGTGATCTTCGATGCGCAGCGGGTCCTGGCCGATCAGATAGTCGGCCAGCTCGTGCACGGCCGCCTCGACGGTATGCGCGCGGCCTTCGACGATCGGTTCGCCCCAGCCGGCGATGCCCGCGTCGGTTTCGATCTTCAGAAACAGCCAGCGCGGCGGGACGACGAAGGTTTCGAGGCGGGTGATTTTCATCTGGATGTCTCCTGGTTCTGACGATTTCGCGCGCAACATCGTACATCCGCGGGCGGGATAAGCAGAATCGATCGCGCGGTTGTGCAAATAGTGGTCAGGATGCGGGCGGGGCTCAAGAGGGCGTCGGCGCAGCGCTGCGGTTCGGCGCGATTGGGGCCGATTTCGGTTGACCGGGATGCAGCCGTTTCTGCGCCGGCGTCATTGCCTGGCTCAATGTGCGCGGAGCATTCATCCAGCTTTTCGCGTTTATGTGTTCGGACCGGTAACCTGCTGTTTGGCGCAATGGCACCGGCGCTTTGATTTTCTTGGTTTATGCGTCAGTACTTTGGAATATTGGCGCAATGATGTTTATATCGCGTGATGAAATCGGCGGGGCCGATGAAACAGCGAGGGGACGATTGCGGAAGGGCGCGAATCAATCATTGGATTCGAAGGGGATTTCAATCAATTTAAATGTATATGAGAATCGTCGATCGTATTATTTTAGTTTGTCTCTGAAAATACTTATCTTGATAATATCATATGATATGCTGTATCCGTCCATGGCGAGAAATGGAGGGGGAAATGTTGAGAAAGTTTATTATTTGTTCAATGATTTTCGCATCGATGACGTCCCACGCAAAAGATACCGTAATCGATGGAATGGATTTTGGGCCGTTGGCGAAGTTGGTTGGAACCTGGAAGACCATAGAGTCCGGTGGCGTCGATGTTGCTCCTGGACAAGCTACCTCGAAAGTGGGCAAGGGAATGCCCTCGGTATCGCCATACTACGAAGTGCTGACGTTTGAGCCGGCCGCTGACGCCACGAATGCGAGCGAGCAATATCTTGTCGCGATGTATTACAAGCAAGAGGTATTTCGGCGATCGGATCGCAAGAAGTTTCACGATCAGCGTGGATATTTGATCTACGATAAGAAAAACCAGATGGTCTACGATGCGTTTTGTATTCCGCGGGCGGTGTGCGTTTTGGCCGAGGGGAAGGCGGGCGAGAAAATGACGCTTAAATCGCATGGCGTGGCTGAATCGCAATTTATGTCGAAAAATGATAAAACGAATGATTTTTTGATTAATATCGACATAACGGGAGACGAATTAAAGTATTCGCAACAGACTGGGTTGCACGTGTACAACAAGCCGTTTACGCACGTCGATTCGAGTACCTTGAGGCGGGTGAAGTAACGGCTTGTCGTGATTTGCCAGCGGCTTTCGGGATTGAGAAGAAATCTACATGCGCCGCTGGCCCCGGGCCCCTTTCCTCATTTTGCTTGGCGTGCAATGTGCTGAGTGCCGGGCATTTGACCCGGCATGCCGGACGCGGGTCGACGGAGAGGGCCAATTTCGAACGGTTAAGACATATTGCGCGCTTGCGGATTCGGTCCACGAAGGCAGGCTCGAGATACCGTGCGATGGGCTGGGAGACCGTGGATCAATTTTCCAGGATAGAAGGGCTGGCGCTGTTTGGCCGACCCTGTCACGGCAGGCCGCGATCGCCGCTCGCGGTTTATGCTTGCCGACCCGCCGACCCGCCGACCCGCCGACCCGCCGACCCGCCGACCCGCCGACCCGCCGACCCGCCGCTACGGCAGCTCCCCAATTGCGTGCCGCCATCGGCTGAGCTACCGTGATCGCGCGCTCGGCAACCGGCCCCAGAGCCGGCTCGACGCCTATCCGATTCAGTCCTGGTCAAGGAGGCGGTCATGCTATATACCGGCAGTTGCCATTGCGGCAATGTGAAGTTCGAGGTCGAAGGCGAAATCGGCGGAGCGCTCGCATGCAATTGCTCGCTCTGTTCGCGCAAGGGTGCGCTGATGTGGTTCGTGCCGCGTGACAGCTTGCGGCTTCTCATGCCGCAGGAGCGCATGAGCACCTATACGTTCAATCGGCATGTGATCAAGCACCACTTCTGCGCGGTGTGCGGCATTCATCCGTTTGGCGAAGGCGTCGATCCGAAGGGCAACCCGATGGCGGCGATCAATCTGCGATGCGTCGAAGGTATCGATCTCGACGCGATTGCCGTCCAGCATTACGACGGCCGGTCGCAGTGACGCGGCGTGCGGCCGCCGGTTTTCCGGTGCGACTCGCCGGGCGGCTTGGCGCCCGGTTATGCATCGCTTCTTTTGTGGCGGTGCGCTGCGCTCAGTCGCCCGTGCGCGGAAATCGGCTGTCCGCGATGGATCGAGCGCAGCGCGAGCGGACCTTCGCTTCGGCTGCATTCGCGCAACGCGGGCGGGCGCGCAAGCCGAGGCCGTCATCGCCGTCAGGGTTTCAATTCGGGCTCGTAACCGAACCCACCGTCTGACTTACAACCGGACTCGCAGCCGAGTTCGCGGCCGCACTCGCAACCGGGCTCGCAGCCGCACTCACCGTTGGACTCACAGCCGGCTGCCAGCCAAGCCCGAGGCTTTTTTGCAGCGATACGTAGTCTTTCAGCAATTCCGCGTGGCCTGCGATCACGTTTTGCTGCGCGCTGAATTCCTCGCGCTGCGTGTCGAGCAGATCGATCAGCGTGGATACGCCCGCCGCATAGCGCTGACGCATCAGCGCCGCCGAATGGCTCGCCGACGTTTCGACCTTGCGCAGCGTCACGACGTGCTCGCGTTGATGGCCGTAACGCGACAGCGCGGCGTTCGCGTCCTGCAGCGCGGCGAGCACGGTCTTTTGATAACGTGCGTCGGCCTCGTCGCGCGACGCCTCGGCCGCGCGCACCGCGCCTTGGGTGCGGCCGAAGTCCAGCACGTTCCATTGCAGATACGGCACGCCCATCCAACTGAAGTTTTGCTGGCGAAACAGATGGCCGGGCGCGCTCGCGGAAAAGCCGAGATTGCCCATCAGCGTGAGCTTCGGAAAGTAGTCGGCGATGCGCTCGCCGATTTGCGCGTTGCTCGACGCGAGCCGGCGCTCGGCCGCGCGGATATCGGGGCGGCGCGCGAGCAGCGCGGCCGGCTCGCCGATCGGCACCGACGCCGGCAACCCGGGCAGCGGCGCGGGCTTGGACAACGCAGCGTCGAGCGCGCCGGGCGCGCGGCCTGTCAGCACCGCGAGCCGGTCGAGCGATTCGCTTACTTGCGCGTCGAGCGGAATCAGCGTCGCGCGGGTGTTTTCCACTTGGGTCGTGAGCCGCTCGACGTCGGCGTCAGCGGCCACGCCGCGCGCGCGGCGCTGCAGCGTGAGATCGAGCATCTTTTGCTGGATTTCGGCCGTGCGTTGCGACAGCGCGAGGCGCTGCTGCTCGTCGCGCAGATCGATATACGCTTGCGCGACCTCGGCGGCAAGCGACACCTGCGTATCGGCGAGATCGGCCTCGACCGCGTCCGCCTGGGCCGACGCGGCCTCGATCGCCCGCCGCGTGCCGCCGAACAGATCGATTTCCCAGGTCGCATCGAAGCCTGCCGTGTAGAGCTGCAGCGGGCCGGTGCCGGCCATCGCGGCCGGCATCGTCGCGTTTTGCGCCGCGCCCGCGGGCAAGCCGATCACGCCGGCATCGGGCGCGCGCATGCGCAACGCGGCGGCATCGGCGGATGCCTTGGGCAGCGCCGCGGCGCGTTGTCGGGTGAGTTGCGCGCGCGCCTCGCGCAGCCGCGCTTGCGCGGCGTGCAGATCCGGGTTGTGCGCGAGTGCCGCGTCGATCAGGTCGTTCAGATATGTATCGCCGAGCGCGAGCCACCATCGGCTCGGCTCGGGCGCGACGCTTGCGACGCCTGCCGCCGGTGCGCGCACGAACGTCCGCGCGTGCTGCACGCCGTCGGGCGCGCTCGGCGCGCCGCGGTAATCGGGGCCGACCGTGCAGCCGGCAAGCGCGCACGCGGCGAGTGCGGCAAGCGCGGCGCACCCGGTGCGGGAAAAGCGAGGAGCAATCATGGTGAATCGATTCGTCAGTGGCCTGCGGACGGCGCGTTCTGCTGCCTCGCGGGCGTCCTGAGCAGGAGCGCGAGCGGCACGCATGCGAGCAGCGCCAGCCCGAGCAGATAGAAGGTTTCCGAGTAGGTCATCACGACCGCCTGCTGCTGGATCTGCAGCGCGAGCTGGCCGAGCGCACGCATCTTCGCGTAGGCGAGATCGCCTGTCTGAGCGAACCAGCCGGCCGCGTTCGCGGCAAGCCGCTCCTGGCCGAGCGCCGAGTTCGCGCTCAGCGATTCGCGGATTCTCGCGGCGTGAAACGTCGTGCGCCGATCGATCACGGTGCCGATGATCGCGAGCCCGATCGAGCCGCCGAGATTGCGCGCCATGTTGTAGAGGCCCGCCGCGTCGCCCGAATCCTCGCGCGCGACGGCTGCCATCGACGCCTGGTTGAGCGGCATCATCGCGAGCATCTGCGCGACGCCGCGGATGAGCTGCGACCAGACGAAGTCGTGGCCGACGCTTTGCGCGGTGAGGTCGATGTCGAGCATGCAGCTTGCGAAGAACAGCAGCAGCCCGCCGATCACGAGCACGCGGAAATCGACCTTGCCGAGCAGGCGCGGCAGGATCGGCATCACGAGGAACGCGGGTAACCCAGACAGCAGCATGATCGCGCCGGATTGCTGCGCGTTGTAGCCGGCGACGATGCTCAGGAACTGCGGCAGCAGGTACGACACGCCGTAGAGCGCCGCGCCGACCGCCGACACGATGACGATCACGCTCGCGTAGCGCGGATTGCGCATCAGCGAGAGCCGCATGATCGGCCGCTTCGCGGTGAGCTGCGACAGCGCGATCAGCAGCATGCCGAACGCGGAGATGCAACTGAGCGTGACGATCATCTGCGATTCGAACCAGCGCTCGCGCTGACCTTCCTCGAGCACGACGGTCAGCGTGCTCAGGCCGATCGCGAGCCCGGCGATGCCGAGCCAGTCGGCGTTGACGAACGCGTGCCACTGCGGCCGATCCGATGGCAGCCCGACGAGCAGCAGCGTCATCAGCAAGATGCAGACCGGCAGATTGATGAAGAAGCACCAGCTCCAGCTCACGTTTTCCGCGAGCCAGCCGCCGAGCACCGGCCCGAACAGCGGGCCGAGCAGCACGATGAGGCCGAACAGCGTCATGCCCACCGGCAATTGCGAGACCGGCAGCCGCGTGCGGATGATGGTTTGCGCGGTCGGGATCAGCGCGCCGCCCGTGAAGCCCTGGCCGATGCGCCCGGCGATCATCATCGCGAGCGTGCCCGACCAGCCGCACATCATCGAGAACGCGACGAAGAGCGCCGCGTTCGCGAGCAGGAAATTGCGCAGCCCGAACACGCGCGTCAGCCACGCGGCAAGCGGAATCATCACGATTTCCGACATCAGGTAGCCGGTGGAGATCCACGTGCCTTCGGTGCCGGTCGCGCCGATCTCGCCCTGGATCTGCGGCAGCGCCGAGTTCGTGATCGAGATGTCGAGCGTTGCCATCAGCGCGCCGAGCGCGCCCGCGGCAACCGCGATCCAATCGGCCGCGCTCGCGCGCTCGGGGTGCGGCGGCATGGCCGCGGCGTTCGCATCAGCCATGACGTTTCGCCGTGTCGTCGCCCGGGTTCGAGCGCGTGTCGACGTCGACGGTGACGGACAGACCCGGCACGAGCACGTCGCGCGCATCGCGATCGGCATCGACGCGGATGCGCACGGGCACGCGCTGGACGATCTTCGTGAAATTGCCGGTCGCGTTCTCGGGCGGCAGCAGCGCGAACTGGGAGCCGGTGCCGGGCGCGAAGCTGTCGACGACGCCGTGCAGCTTGCGCCCGGGCAGCGCATCGATGCTCAGCGTGACCGGCTGGCCCGCGCGCATCCGGCCAATTTGCGTTTCCTTGAAGTTCGCGACCAGGTAGGTGTCCTGCACCGGCACGACGGTTAGCAGACGCGTGCCGGGCTGCACGTATTGGCCGACGCGCACCGTGCGGTCGCCGACGCGCCCCGCGAACGCGCTCTTGACGACCGTGTTGTCCAGATCGAGGCGCGCCTGTGCGGCGTTTGCCTCGGCGGCCTCCAACTGCGCGCGCGCCTGCGCGAGCTGCGCGCCCGTCGATGCGATTTGCGAGCGCGCGGCGGCGAGCGCCGCGGTATTCGCGGCGAGCGTCGCCTGCGCCTGGTCGCGTGTGCTCTTCAAATCGGCGAGACGCTCGGCGGTTTCGGCGCCCGTCGACACGAGGGGCGCATAACGCGCGACCTCGTCGCTCGCGTGGCGCGCGCTGACCTGCGCGAGCCGCCGTTGCGCATCCGCCTGCGCGATGTTCGCCTGCTGTTGCCGGATCTCGGCTTCGGCGCGCGCGATGTCGGCGCGGCGCGCGTCGACGGTCGCGAGCGCCTGGTCGAGCGACACCCGGTACTGGCGCACGTCGAGGCGCACGAGCGGGTCTCCCGCATGCACTGGCTGGTTGTCGCGCACATAGACGTCGGTCACGTAGCCCGACACCTTGGGCGCGATCACGACGCTGTCCGCTTGCAGGTACGCGTCGTTGGTGCTTTCGATGAAGCGGCCGACGCTCCACCAGCGCGCGAGCCATATCGCGCCCGCGATCGCAGCGATCACGCCCAGCACGATCCCGATCGTGCGTTTCGACGGCCGGCGCGCGGGCGCCGCCGCGTCTTCCTGGCGATTTCCTTTCGGCGGATTGCCTGCTGCTGTCGACATCTTGACTGTCCGATTCCGTTCAATTTATTCCAAGTGGAAGAATTATTCCGCTTGATAAAAATAAGTCAAGTAGAATGCGCAAAGACGATTCACGAGAAGGTTATGAAAGAGGCGAAGAAGCTTCGCCGTGCGTCGGCCGCCGGCTACGCGCGCGGAGAAGAGACGAAGCAGCGCATCATCGAGGCGGCCGTCGAGCTGTTCGGCGAACATGGTTTCGCCGGCGCGTCCACGCGCGACATCGCGGCGCGCGCGGGCGTCAATGCGCCCGCGTTGCAGTATTACTTCGAGAACAAGGAAGGCGTGTACCGCGCGTGTATCGAGGCGATCGCCGATCAGGCGTGGAACGAGTTCGGGCCTGCCGTCGAGCACGCGCGGCGGGTGCTCGACGCGAACGCGCCGGTGCCCGAGCTGATCGAGGCATTCGTGCAGATCCTGGAAGTCGTCGCCGGGCGGATGTTCGAGAAGGCGAATAAACAGAGCCAGCGGATGTTCTTTGCGCGCGAACAGGCCGGCTACGAGCCGGACAGCGCGACCGAGATCATCACGCGGCGCGTGCGCCGGCCGCTCAACGACGTGGGCGCGGCGCTCATCGCGCGCATCACGGGCAGCACGCCGGACGATCCCGTCACGCTGATTCGGATGTCGAGCCTGTTTGGCCAATTCGTGATTTTTCATACCGCGCGGCGTTCGATGCTCACGTTGCTTCAATGGAACGAGTTCGACGATGCGCGCGTGGCGCTGCTGAAAGCGACGATCAATGCTCAGACGCGCGCGCTGCTCGAGCAATGGAGCCGGGAGCGCGAAGCGAAGCAGGCCAAGCGCAAGCCGTCGCGCGCGGCGGCCGCCGCGACGGGCAGGGCGGGGCGCTCGACGCGCTGATTGCGGGGGCGCGGCGAGGCGGCGGGGCGCGGGCGTTATGAGGTGCGCAGGGCGCGCGTGCAGCCGGCATCGTGATGTCCGGGCGGGCGCCGGATGCCGGACGCTTAGCCGAATGGAGCTTGCATTGCGTGATACGCGTGCTTACCGTGCTGCTCGCAGTCGCAGTCGCAGTCGCAGTCGCAGTCGCAGTCGCAGTCGCAGTCGCAGTCGCAGTCGCAGTCGCAGTCGCAGTCGCAGTCGCACCATACGCCTACGCGCCTACGCGATGACATCGCGTCGTCACACTTTCCGGTCTATCGTCGCGTCCTGTATTGCAACGATTTCTCCGCGCAGCGAAAGCTGCCTTTCGCCCCTCGACCGCCGAAAGCAGAACGACAGCCATGCCGAACAAGACCGCCAGCGAAGCGCCCGAAACATCCGAAACGCCCGAAACACAGGGCAAGCCGCCCGCCGATCCGCACGCGTGCGTGTCGCGCCGCGGCTTCCTGAAATTCGCCGGCGCGTCCGGCTTCGCGAGCGCGGCGAGCGGCTTCGCGGCCGCGCGGGCGACGGCCGCCGCGCCGGACGGCACCCCCGAGCAGATCCATCTGACCTGGGGCAATGGCGACGCGTCGGAGGTGATCGTGTCGTGGGCGACGCTTGCGGCCGCGGTGAATCCGCGCGTGCGCTTCATGGGTCCGGACAGCGCGTGGCGCACGGCGCATGGCGTGCAGCGCACCTATACAGACGGCCTGAACGGCGAGGTGGTGTTCACTTACCATGCGCGGCTGCACGGCCTGAAGCCCGGCGCCGTCTACCGTTACGAGGTCACGGCCGACAACGACAGCAATGCCGCGCAGCCGTTCGCCGCGCGCTTCCGGACGGCGCCGCACGGCCGCGCGCCGTTTCGCTGGACGAGCTACGGCGATCTCGCGACGCCGAACACCGGCTGGGTGCTGTCGTCGCCGCAAAGCCGTTTCGCGGTGCAGGCGGTCGAGCGCTTCGAGCCGCTCTTCCATTTGCTGAACGGCGATCTTTGCTATGCGAACCTGAACCCGCAGCATCAGCCGGCCGTGTGGCGCGATTTCGGCAACAACAACCAGACATCGGCCGCGAATCGTCCGTGGATGCCATGCCCCGGCAATCACGAAGTCGAGTTTCACAATGGCCCGCAAGGCTTCGATTCGTATCTCGCGCGCTACACGCTGCCGGAGAACGGCACGCGTTTTCCGGGGCGCTGGTACAGCTTTCGCGTCGGCGCGGTGTTGTTCGTGTCGCTCGATGCGGACGACGTCGTCTATCAGGATGCGGGCGCGTTCGTCGCGGGCCCGAATCCGCTCGTGCCCGCGGCGAGCACCGGCAATCCGGCGATCGAGCCCGGCACGTCGTTCTATTTGCGCGGCTACAGTCACGGCGAGCAAACGCGCTGGCTCGAACAGACACTGCGCCGCGCATCGTGCGATCGCGACATCGACTGGATCGTCGTGCAGATGCATCAGGACGCGTTGAGTTCGTCCAAGAGCGGCAACGGCTCCGACAAGGGCATCCGCGAAGCGTGGCTGCCGCTGTTCGATCGCTATGGCGTCGATCTCGTGCTGTGCGGCCATGACCACGACTACGAGCGCAGCTTTCCGGTGCGCGGCTGCCGGCATCGCACGGGCGTCGATGCCGTGACGGGCGAGGTGGTCGATACATTGCAGCCGCGGCCCGTGATCACGTCGGAGCCGGTGGACGGCAAGTACGACACGACGCACGGCACGATCCATTTGATTCTCGGCGGCGGCGGCACGAGCGCGCCGGCCGATACTTACGGCGAGAACCCGGCCACCGGGCTGCCGCAGGCGCGCGTGTTCACGAAGCCGAACCGTCCGGTGCCGGGCGCGGCGCCGAATACGTTCGTGCGGCATGGCGCGGATGCGCTCGAGGACGCGATCTGGTCCGCGCGGCACGATACCGGCACGGGCTACGGGATCGCGGTGTTCGACTACGATCCGGGCGAGCGCGGCGGCGACACGTCGATCACGGTGAAGTACTACCATGCGCCGGGCGCCGACCAGAAGCCTACGGCCGAGTACGAGCTGTTCGAGACGATCGTGCTCAGCAAGGCGCGCCGCAAGTAAAGGAGCGCGACGGCATGCGTCGGCGCACGGTTTGCACCGGCTGGCGCATTCGGCAGCCACCCCGGCCGGCGCAGCGGGCGCACGTGCGATAATAGCGGCCCCTTTGCGCCTGCGATGCGGCCCCGCCGTACCCGATACGTTGAACCCCCAACCCGTTTCCCTCGACCGGATCGATGAATTCGACGAGATCATCGATGTCCGCACGCCGCTCGAATATGCGGAAGACCATATTCCCGGCGCGCTGAACGCGCCCGTCCTCAGCAACGAGGAACGGGTGATCGTCGGTACGATGTACAAGCAGGTGTCGCCGTTCGAGGCGACGCGCGTGGGCGCGGCGATGGTCGGGCGCAATATCGCCGCGCATCTCGATACGACGTTCGCCGATCGTCCGCGCAACTGGCGCCCGCTCGTCTACTGTTGGCGCGGCGGCAAGCGTTCCGGCGCGATGACCGTCTGGCTCAACATGATCGGCTGGCGTGCGTGCCAGCTCGACGGCGGCTACAAGACGTACCGCCGTTCGGTCATCGAGGCGCTCGACACGCTGCCCGACGGATTTCGCTACGTCGTGCTGACGGGACATACCGGCAGCGGCAAGACGCGCCTGCTGCACGCGCTCGCGGCCGCCGGCGCGCAGACGCTCGATCTCGAGGCGCTTGCCGCACACCGCGGCTCGCTGCTCGGCGCGTTGCCCAGTGGCGAGCAACCGTCGCAGAAAGCGTTCGACACGGCTCTGGTACGCACGCTGCGCGGTTTCGATCGCGGGCGGCCGGTCTTCGTCGAGGCGGAAAGCCGGCGCATCGGCGCGATCGCACTGCCGCTTTCGCTGCTCAACGGCATGCATCGCGCGGATTGCGTCAACGTCGAAACCGCGCGGGACGAGCGCGTCGAGTTGCTGTTGCAGGACTATGGGCATCTGTTCGATCTCACCACGTTCTTCAAGATTCAGCTCGAAAAGCTCGTGCCGCTGCATGGGCACGCGCGGATCGGCAAATGGCATGCGCTGCTTGACGAGGATCGGCGTAGCGAGCTGTTCGAGGAACTCGTCGACGTGCATTACGATCCCGCCTATGCGCGCAGCAGCCGCGCGCATTTCGTCCGGTTGCCGCAGGCCGAGCGCTTTACGTTCCGGCCGTTGGCAAGCGATGTCGTCGAGCAGGCGCGCGCACTGCTCGCCCGTCTGGACTCGACGGATTCGCACGCGCGCAGCAAGCGTGCGTGATCAGCGAATGACGTATGGAGCAGGCGCTCGCGGCGCCGGATGATCCGCGGGCAGTGCGGCGGGCAGTAGCGCATTCGTTTGCCGCGCGGGCGGCTGCGCGGGCTGAGCGACGAGCGGCTGCAGCGCCGGCGCGAGTGACTTCAGCAACTGCACCGCCATTGCGCTCGTGAAATCGTAGCGGGCAGCATAGGGCTCGTGCACATAGGCGGTCAGCACACCGAAGAAGCGCTCGCCGAGTGCGAACGCGAACGTCGCGCTGCGGTTGACCTTGCGCGATTCGATCAAGCGCGCGCCGCGCGCATACACGTTGTAACGCTGATCGCCCGTGCCGGTCTTGCCGTATACGTCGAGCGTCCTGCCGTCGGCGAACGTCAGCCCCTGCGCGAGACGCCGGCCGGTGCCCTGCTGAACGACTTCGCGCAGCAGCGCGCGCGCTTCGTTCGCGATTTCCGGCGACAGCAGCGGCTGCGGCGTGCCTGCCGTATGCACGAAGCGGGTTTCGTAAGGCGTGCCGCGCGCGAAGTCGAGCGATGTGATCCGTTCGTCCGGCACCTTCATCCCGCCGTTCGCGATGATGCCGACCAGCTTCGCGAGTGCGGCCGGCTGGTCGCCCGACGCGCCGATCGCCGCCGCATACGAAGGCGTCAGATGCTCGAACGGATAACCGAGCGCGCGCCACGACGCGCCGATCGCATCGTATGCGCGCATCTCGACGATGCGGCGGATACGCCGGTCCTGCGTCGCGTGATAGCGCGTTTTGAAGAGCCATGTGTATGCGCTCAGCCGCGCGTCGCGGCTCGCGTTCTGCACGTCGTCGAGCGTGGCGTCCGGATGCGCGCGCAGATACGCGAGCGTCCACAGCGCGAGCGGATGAACCCCGGAAATGTAGCCGCGGTCGTTGAGATTGAAGCGATCGGCCGCGTACTTCGCATAGAGCTTCGCGAGCGCGTCGTCCGACAGCGTTTGGGCGGCGGGTGTGTGCCGCAGCGCCGCGCGCATCTGCGCATCGAACCATTCGCGCGGCGCGTCGGGCGCGACGCTGCGCAGCACCGTCGCGACGCGCGGCGGCGATTTGCGCACGTTGTCGAGCATCGCAGCGAGCGCGCCGTCGCCGGATCGGCCCGCGTACTTCGTATAAAAGCGCTTCACGTACACGCGGCTTTCGTCGTCGACGAAGCGCAGCAGATAGCGGCGGCGCTCTGCCGGATCGTCGAGCCATTGTGACGGCGGGCCGTTCGCGCGGATCGTTTCGTAACGCACGATGTCGCGCATCAGCCGCACGAACACGAGATTGACCGAATTCCGGAATGCGGCGCGCACGCTCAGCACGCTGTGGTTTTCCCATTTCGCGAAATTCGTGAAGCTTTGCGCGCCGCCGCCGGTATAGAAGGTTTCGCCGGGGTTGGCCGAATATTTGCGCTCGACTGCGGCATCGAGCATCGGCTGCAACGAGCGATCCGGTGCGTGCATCAGATAGTCGAGCGCCCAGCGCGTGAGCGCGTCGGACGGATCGGGCTTGATCTGCGCGAGTTCCGTGTCGCTCATCGCCGCATAGCGCGTATGCAGCTCGGCGACGATCTGCAAATACGTGACGAGCGTGCGCAGTTTCGCGGTCGAACCGAGGTTCAGCCGCGCGCCTTGGTTGATGTCGAACGGCTGGTCGACACTGTCGGTCTGCACGCGCAGCAGGTTCGCGCCGCCGTGGCGTTCGTACAGCGTGAAGCTATACAGAATCTTCGACGGATCATCGCCTGGGCGCAGCATCTCGAAGCCATACAGGCCCGCAGCGCGCGCACCGTCGCGCGTCGACGCGCGCGCCAGCGCCGCCGCGACCGCTTGCTGCGCGGCGTTGTCGAGCGTGTCGGTCGCGCGCAGATCGAGGCGGTCGAGCTGGTAGACGTTGTCGACGCCAAGCGCGCCGAGCAGATACGCGCGCGCCGACGTCACTGCCTTGCGCGTGACGAACGATGGCGCGGGGGGCTGCGCAGGCGCGGCGCTGCGCTCGATGCGCGCGGCCAGCGCGGCATCGCGCAGCGGCGGTGCAATCACGTCATTGCTCGCGAGTAAGCGCAGATAGCTGTCGGTGAGCCGCTGCAACGCCGGATAGCCGCGATTCAGGAAGTATGACGGCGCGCGCTGCGCGATCATCAGCGACAGCGTCTGCCTGAACGCGACGCCTTGCGCGCCGGCGTTGTCGGGCGTGAACGGCGCGGCGAGCAGGCGGTTGACCTCGTCGAAGTCGCGGCCGTACCACGCGGCAAGGCCATCGCCCAAGCCCGTCACTTCGCCGATATGGGGCCGTGCGGCGAGCGGCACGGCGTTCAGGTAATGGACCACGATCGCCCGGCGCGCGGGCATCGTCTGCGCGCCGTTCAAATACGCGCGTACCGACGCCGACGCGATCTGCCGAAGTTTCTCCGGTGGCGTCGCCGTGCGCCCGTCGGGCGAGTGCCGGAATTTCTCGATCTGTGTCGCGAGCGTGCTGCCGCCTGCCGCCGCATGATGCCGATTCACGACGCGCGTGGCTTGGTCCGCGAGCGCGCGGCTGAAGCGGCCCCAGTCGATCGCGGGATTGCGGCTGGGCTGATCGGGATCGAGCAGGTAGCGGTCCTCGATGAAAAGCAACGACTGGACGATGACCGGCGGGATCGCGGCGAAGTCGCGATAGACGTGATGCGGATAGACGGCGTCGAAGAGCGGTGCGTTCGCGGTGTCGACGATCGACAGGCCAGCCTGATCTTTTTCGCCGTAGGGCAAAAACAGGCCGTCGTCGGCGAGCGCCAGCATGCGCTCCGACGCACGTGCCTGCGACGCGACGGCAAAGCCTCGAGACAACAGGCGTTGCTCGAACGACGGCAGCAGCGCGTAGCCGAGGCGAAGATCATACGGCCCGCGCTCGGGAAAGCGGATCCGGTGGTTGACGCCGTCACCGGGTTCGTAGCCGATGCCGCGCGTGAGCGCCGACAGAAACCGCGCCTGCAGCCACGATGTTTCGATTTCGATTTGCACGAGCCGCGCGGCGGCGGCGAATGCGATCAGCACGATCGCCACCAGCGACCATTTGACACTCTTCCAGGATGGCAGCGTCCCGGATGGGCGCGGCGTGATCCGAATCAGCGGCCGGTTCATGGCGGCATCTCCCCGAGGGCGCCGGCGCAGGCGACACCCGTTCCGAGTAGTTTAGTACCGATTCGTGCAGTATTCCTTACGGATTGGCCCGGAAAGCAACACGTTTTGGAAACGATTTCGCTTTCGCGATGCTTGCACCGCTGTGGGCGCCGGCGGCGCCGGTTGTGCCCGTCGCGCGCCGAGGATAAACGCCGGCGCGCAAATTCGACTGCGCCGACCTTGACGCAACGCGCGCCGCCAATGAAGATGCGCTGCGCGGCCGCGCGCCCGACGCGCTACGCGATCACGCCAAACCGATGGACTCGCGCATTCATGACGCCCAACAAAAACCGTAAGCTGCGCTGGCTCAAGATCCTGTCGGGCCTGATATTGGCGATCCTGCTGACCGCGGTCGCGGGCATGGCCGCGTGGCTGCGCGCGAGCCTGCCGCAGCTCGACGGCGACGTGCGCGTGCCGATGCTCGGCGCGCCGGTGACGGCCGGGCGCGATGCGTTCGGCGTGCCGACGATCACCGCGCGCGACCGCTTCGATGCAGCCTACGCGATCGGCTATCTGCATGCGCAGGACCGGTTCTTCCAGATGGATTTGCTGCGCCGGATCGGCGCGGGCGAACTGTCGGAGCTGTTTGGGCCGCAGGCGCTCGGCGTCGATCGCGAGCATCGGTTGTTCCGGCTGCGGGAGTTTGCCGCGAACGCATTGTCGCAACTGCCGGCCGACGATGCGCAGTTGCTGCAGCGCTACACGCGAGGCGTCAACGACGGTTTGTCCGCGCTGCATGTGCGCCCGTTCGAATACGGGCTGTTGCGGATGCCGCCGAGATTGTGGCGGCCGGAGGATTCGCTGCTCGCGATCTGGGCGATGTATTTCGATCTGCAAGGCAGGCTCGCGTCGCGTGCGGTGGCGCGGCGCTGGTTGCAGGAACATGCCGAGCCGCGTCAGCTTGCGTTCTTGCTGCCTGAATCGAGCCGTTTTGATGCGCCGCTCGATGCGCCCGCGATCGCCGGGCCGGCCGCGCCGGTGCCCGATGCCGCGCCCGCATGGTTGCGTGCCGCACCGCCGCAACCCCCCGGCAACGCCGGCGCACGTCTCGTCTCGATCGACGATCAATCGTCGGTCGGCAGCAACAATTGGGTGCTGGCCGGCCCTCGCAGCGCGACCGGCGCGGCGATCGTCGGCGACGACATGCATCTGGGGCTGCGGCTGCCGAACATCTGGTATCGCACCGCATTTGCGTATCGGAGCGACGCAGGCGTGGTGCGGCGCGTTGCCGGCGTCACGCTGCCGGGCGTGCCGGCTGTCGTGGTCGGCAGCAACGGCCAGGTTGCGTGGGGATTCACCAACGGCTACGTGAACGGTCTCGAACTGGTGCCGCTCGAGCCGCACGAGAGCGATGCGCACACCTTCCGGCTCGGTGGCGCGTGGGAAGCCGCACACGCCTATACCGAAACGATCCGGGTGCGCGACGCCGCGCCGGTCCAGATGACTGTGCTGCAAACGTCCGTCGGGCCGGTACGCGAGATCGGCGGCCAATACTACGCAGTCCATTGGATTGCGCAGACGCCCGGCGCGGTGAATCTGGCGCTGGCGCGCATGTCCGACGCACATGATGTCGACGAGGCGATCCACATCGCCCATGCGGCCGGCATTCCCGCGCAGAACATCGTGATCGGCGACAGCGCGGGCCACATCGGCTGGACGATCGCGGGCGCGTTGCCCGATCGCCGTGCGAGCGCGGACGACGGTGCGCCGTCGTGGCGCGTGCCGTTGCCGCCCGATGCGTATCCGCGCATCGTCGATCCGGCGGCCGGTCAGCTGTGGACGGCGAACAGCCGGCAATTGGCGGGCGACGCGTACCGGTTGATCGGCGACGGCGGCGCGGATCTCGGCGCGCGCGCCGGCCAATTGCGCGATGCGCTGACGGCGCTTGGCCGTACCGACGAGCGTGCCGCCTATCAGGTCGACCTCGACGATCGCGCGCGCTTCATGTCGCCGTGGCGCGAGCGCGCACTGCGCGTGCTCGACGACGCTGCGCTCGCCGACCATCCGGCGCGCGCCGAATTCAAACGGTTGCTTGAACACGGCTGGACGGGCCGGGCGAGTGTCGATTCGGTCGGCTACACGCTCGCGCGCGGCTTCCTGTTTCGCCTGTACGACATGCTGTTCGGCGGCCTCGACGCGCGCCTGAAGCAATTGGACGCCGGCGCGGATTACGCGCTGGCGAATCCGCGCTGGCCGGTGCTCGTCGCGCGGCTGCTCGACGAGCGGCCGGCCGCGTGGTTGCCGGGCGGCACATCGAACTGGCGCGACGTGCAATTGAGCGCAATCGACAAGACGATCGCGGCCCTGACCGTGGACGGCGCGCCGCTCGCCGGCGCGACCTGGGGGGCGCGCAATACGCTGAGCATCGCCCATCCGTTCGCGCGAAGCGTGCCATTTTTCGGGCGCTGGCTGTCCGCACCGGCCGATCAGGTGCCGGGCGATATCCATATGCCGCGCGTGGCCGGGCCGGATTTTGGACAGTCGGAGCGCATGGTCGTGTCGCCCGGGCACGAGGAGGCCGGTATTTTCAACATGCCGGGCGGGCAGAGCGGCCATCCGTTCAGCCCATTCTTTCTGGCGGGCCACGATGCATGGGTGAAGGGCGTACCCCAGCCTTTTCTGCCGGGAGCGGCCGAGCATACACTGCGGTTCGTGCGTTGACGCGGCGGCGGCGCGCAAAAGCGCGCATCGCAGGGGCGGCCGGATGCGCGGACCGGTTTTGCTGCTACCGCGCGCCCCTTTTGCAAGAATCGCCCGGGGAGCAGGCGTTTCCAACAATCGACGCGGACGTTCGCGGGCGCGGCAAGCGCGCGCGGCGCCGGCGTGCATCACTATTCGGTGAACACGAATAATAAGAAAACGACTTGTATCGGATATCGCCGGAGTTCTATTCTGTTCTGTTGGCGATTCGAAGGGGATAGCATGGACCGCATCCAGGCAATGGAAGTTTTCACGCGCGTAGTCGACGCGAATAGCTTCACGCGGGCGGCCGACACGCTCGGCATGCCGCGCGCGACGGTGACGACGATCATCCAGAATCTCGAGGCACTGCTCGGCGTGCGACTGATGAACCGGACGACTCGCCGGCTCGCGCTCACGCCGGACGGCGCCGCTTACTACGAGCACTGTATCAAGATCATGGCCGAGATCGCGGAGACGGACGCGAGCTTTCAGGCGGGCAACCGCAAGCCAAGCGGCGCGTTGCGGGTTCATATGCCGGGCTCGCTCGGGCGCCGGCTCGTGATACCCGCGCTGTCGATGTTCCGTCAGCGCTACCCGGACATCACGCTCGATCTGGGGTTGTCGGACCGATTGGTGGATCCGATCGAGGAGGGCGTCGATTGCATGATCCGGGTTGGCCCGCTCGAGGATTCGTCGATGGTCGCGCGCCGGATCGGCATGCTCAGGCGCGTGACCTGCGCGTCACCCGATTATCTGCGGCGCCACGGCGAGCCGCGCGCGATCGAGGATCTGGCCGAACATCACGCGGTGAATTTCCGCGCGAACCATGGCGGCCGGCCGTTGCCGTGGATGTTTTTGATCGACGGCAAGACGGTCGAGGTCAGGATGGACGGCGTGGTTCTCGTCAACGATTCGGATGCCTATGTGACATGCGGTATCGAGGGCTTTGGAATGATTCAGCCGACGCTCTTCATGGTGCTGCCGCATCTGCTCGACGGAACCCTGCGGGAAGTGCTGCCGGACTTCAATCCGAAGCCCAAGCCGATCTCGATCGTTTATCCGAACAACCGTCATTTGTCGGCGAAAGTCCGCGTGTTTGCCGACTGGATCGCGGAGCTGTTCGACTCGACGCCCGCGCTCGAGGGCGGCGAGGACTGGCGCGGCGCGATGCCGAAGCCCGAGGCCCTGCCGAGTCGCGGGCCGGTTGCCGCGTAACGGGCGGAATGGAGCGGCGTGTGCCGATGCGACGGCGCCGCGCCGCGCGTTGCCGCGGAGCATGGCGCATCGCCCGGGTTGTACCGCGCCGTGCCGGATCTTGCGGCGGCATCCGTTGAGTGCCGCCGCTGAGGGGAGCAGGCGTTGCCGCGCGCTCAGAACGCGTGCCGCAGGCCGGCCGTGACGGCCACTTGCGTACCGGTCGAGGACGGCGACAGCGTATTGATCATCGCATTGGCAAGCGCGGAGCCGGAAGGCGCGCCATGCACGTGCTGATACACGCCTTCGACGTAGACACCGGTGCGTTTGCTCAGCGAATAAGCGGTTTGCAGCATCACCGTGTTCCATTTGGGAGACGCGTTCGTCACCCCGTTCGAATAAGCGCCGTCGGTCAATGTGTAAGCGGCCGATACGACCCATGCCGGCGTGATCGCGTATTTCGCGTTGACTTCATAGTTGTCGATGCGCAGCGTGCCATGAAGCGGCATGTAGCTGCCGCTGCCGAGCGACATCACGCTGGTCATGTCGTCGATCTGCGTGTGGCTCCACACCAGCCCGACGGTGGCCGGGCCCAGCGCGTAGCTGCCGCCGGCGCCCCAGATGCGCTGTCGTTTTGCGATGAAGTTCGCGCTGCTGTCGCTCTGCGCGAGCGCGCCGTTCGGATTGCCGCCCGCCGGGCCGCCGCCCGCGTTGTTGAACTGCAAATAGCCTGCTGCGACATTGACGGGCCCTTGCGCGAACGCGGCGCTGATCCCGTATGCACGGTTGCTCGCAAAGCCGCCCGCCTGGTTGCTGAACGAATACATGCCTTCGGCCGTGACGCCATAGCGCGTGGGGCTCACGTACTTGACCGTATTGTTGGCCGTGACGGAATTCGCGGCGAGGTTGTCGTTCTCGAACGGATGCGCGGCCAGATTACCGCCCCAGGTATTGCTGCCGGCCGATAGCGGTCCGAGCAAATCATTGAGCACATCGAACTGGCGGCCGAACATCACCGTGCCGTATGGCTCGCTTTGCAGTCCGGCCCATGCCTGCGAGCCGAATGCGTCACCGGAGAACGCCTGGCTGCCGTTGTTCAGATTGAAGCCTTGCTCGAGCTTGAACTCCGCGTGCAAACCGCCACCCAGATCCTCGGCTCCCTTGAGCCCGAAGACGGTGTTCTGCGTCGAGCTGGTGCCCATTCGCCAGCTGCTGTGGCCGTTCTGATTGTTGGTATAAACAATACCGGTATCGATGAGACCGTATAACGTGACGCTGCTCTGAGCGTGCGCGGAAGCGACAAGCGTGCCGGATATCGCGGCAGCGAAAAGCGATGTCTTGATGATCGAAAGCTCTGTCATGATGAATGGAAAACAACGGATGAAACGCTCCGGCAACCGGTGAGCGCCGAAGAGGGAAACCGGGCTGGATGAGTGACTGCAACGCTTGCGGGACGCTGGAGCCCGCCGACCGTCGTGCGATCAGACGATGCGCGTTACGGCACACTTTGGAGCGGATAATGGATCGGCAGATAGTCGGGCATCGTCGTCGGTGAGGCAGGCGCGTGCGACAAACGATAAAGCATGCATGCGCATGCATATCCGCTTTCGAATTGGCTTAAACCTGCATCGATAGACGGAACAGTATGGTTTCAAAAATATCGAAACGCGGTAAAAAATAAGCCCGCTACTGTAAAAAGATTATCAACCGCGAAATGACGCACGAGATCGATTCGGGCTGCCGCTTACGCATGGGCACGTGCGCCGCGCATGTCATCTGGCTTCGACAGCGAGCGGTGCGTTCATGCTGCTGCGTGCGCAGGAAGCCGTGCCCGCCGCCGGTTAGAGGTCAGCATTCGGTAGGAGCGAGGTAGCGAGTCGGAGCGAATCGTAGAAATTCGACACCCCGATATCCGAAGGATGACGAATCATTGGCAGACAGCGATGCGTCCGATGAGTGCGGAGTGTAACCGCGCAACGGAGAATATTCGGTACGGCGCGCGCGTGCGGTTATTCGGTCCGTCGGCGAGCTCGGCCGCCGAGCGCGCTTTTCGTTTTATACGTCACGCCATGTTGCGCCAGATACTCGCGAATGAGCTGGCGCACGACTTGCGATGGAGTGAGATCCTGTTCCGCACACAGCGTTTCGAATGCTTTCTTTTTGGCAGGGTCGATCAGAACGGTCAATCGTGCGGTTTTCGTTTCCATCTCGGCATGGTTCAGGCAGATATGTGAATCCGATTGTAATGCATTCGCTTCGGAGCGCCGCCCAAACGCGCGACAGCTTGGTGCGATAAGGTTTCCGATGGCCTTCGGACGCTTCGTGCGGATAGTGCGGAGCCGCTCCGCGTCTTTCGTTGGCTAGCCGCGTCGGGCGGTAATGCCTTGCAATCGGCTCGTTTGACGACGAGCCGCGCTCGGCCGCTAACGGTTCCGTCGATAAAGAAAAGCCAGCATATCGTCGATGATCGGCACGATCGCGAGCGCGACCAATATCGCCGCGAGCGGCACGGTCGACACATAGCCGACATGCTTGAAGCCGAGTGCGCCTGTCACGCAGCCCGTGAAGAATGAGGCGAGCATGGTCGCGTGAATTTTCAGTTTCGTGCGGTTGGCGATCACGGCTTTGGCTCCTGCGGCGGCCGTCGACGAGTTCCAGTAAAAAAGCTTGCCCAACTCGATGCCGATGTCGGTCACGATCCCCGTCATATGCGTGGTACGGATCTCTGCGCCGGACAACTTCGTGATCATTGCGTTTTGCAGTCCCATGATGAAGCAGAGCAGAACCACCGTGACGGGGACGAAGAACGCTTCGCGCAGCGCGAGATGACTGCCTAGCAGTCCGAACAACAGCAGCAGCACCGCCTCGACGAGCAGCGGAAGCACATATTGGCTGTGCAGATCGCGGCGGCGTCCCCAATTGATCAGGACGGCGGAGCAGCCGGCACCGAAAATGAACGACGACAGCGAGCCGATGCCGGCAAGCGCGAGCGGCACGTCGCCCAGTGCGAGCTGATCCGCGATCGCCGACACGATGCCGCTCATATGAGACGTGTATTGCTTGACAGCCAAGAATCCGCCGGCGTTGATCGCGCCCGCGATGAAGGCAAGCGAGAATCCCAACTGACGGTTGGCGTGGGCGTTACGTTGCTTTCCCGTCAGGCTTCGGAAGTAATGCACGGGCATCGAATGGCAGTGGCTTGGCGGCTCGGTACCGAGCAGCATGAATGGCGCGGCGTTTTACGGAACGGCCGCGATGGGATTGCCCCGCGTGCCGGGTAGCGGCAAGGTTCGGCTCCTCGGCCCAAAGCGGTTTTACCGATGGCCGCGCGCAAAAAGGAATCGTGATTTGAATGATAACGTCATTAACATGTTCTGTTAACAAAAGATGATTCATATGTGTAGACGGAGCAGTGGTTCAGGGTATCGGTGCGATGGGCGTGGGCCGTGACTGGTCGGGCCGATCGTGGATTGCCGGGGCTGCGCGGCGCAAAAAGCGAGGGCGGGCGGATTGCGGCCGCCTGTGGAACTGCGGATCGATCTGAATGAACCGGGAAAGCCCGGTGCGCTTTGGAAATTGCGATTGGGAGGTGATGCTGTGCAGAAGCGCGGATTCGAATCCACGGTTCCCTGCTAGTGCCGGCTCCCAAGGGCCTCATGTGGTAGAGGAACGGTCAAGCTGTTCTAGCCTACGGCCTCGCTATTTGAAAAATCGATAGCGGTCATCGAACAAAAAAGCCCGCTAAAGCGGGCTTGTTCAGCAGTAACGTTTCATCAAGTCTAGTGCGCTAACCAAGATAATTGATTACCTAAACCTCCACCAATCATTCGCAGGTTGTGGTCGGCATCGCACGGTATGGCGCGATTCTCTACGGGGCGCATTCTCCGTCGCTTGTGACGTAGTCTGGTCAGACACCGGTTGGTTGGAGAAGCGCGGTTCATAACCAGCGGATTGCTGCAAAGGCGCTTGATTCGCGTCGTCCACCGAACTTGACCGAGCTTGCCGTCGGCCTGCATGTAGCCGATGGCCTGTCCGCTTGTGCTTTGACGTTGGATCGTCGCATGCAAGCCGCGTGTGACACAGCATGACTTTGGGTTACTGCGAAAGTCGGCAGTTGAAATCAATCTCCCGGAATTTAAAATCTAATCGGTATTTAAGGCGCATAATATTTGAGTGCTTGAGGAGGTTGGTGATGAAAAATATTCGAATCGTAAAAATTCTATTTTTATTTCTCATTTTTTCGCAATTTTCAATGGGGAATGCGCATGAAGCGGTAACATCCAAGTTGCCTGCTGCTTGTGCAATGCCAACAAAAATCCCAGACGGAGAGTATAAATTCCAGCAACTATCCTGGCAAATATTCACGGCGGCGAACTGTAAAGATCCGACTGGAAAACATCCGCTTGCATGGGAAAGTTGGCCTGACCAATACTGTTTGAAATCGGGTAAAAATAATTGTTCCGAGGTTTCTAGTAGGACTCTGCGGGCAAGTGTTCTTGCTCAAAAAAATGGTGTTAAACAAAACGATTTTGTGGGGAATGACTGTTCGCCAATGGTTGCATCGAATACACGGAATTTGCCGGCAGCACTAAAACCATTTATCCCAAAAAATCTTTCGATAAAACCAAAATTCTGTGAGGAAGTTCATGTTAACAAGGCAGAATCTGATTATATAATTCGTCCTTTGCCAAGGATGAACCTTCAGTCTTTGGCTGCGCAGGGTAGATATGCATTTGCAAATCATGTTATTAAATTTCCCAAGGATGCAATTGAAATTAAGGCGGATTGGATTCCGTCCAACTCCCTTACTCCTCCTTTCGATTGTAATGCTAATAAACCAAAAGGTGTTTACGTTGAAATTATTGATGGAACTTGTTACGCTTTGGTTGGGATGCATATATCTTCAAAATTAAATCCTAAGTGGGTATGGGCAACTTTTGAGCCGCAAAATAATCTAACCAATCCAAATCGCTGTAATGAGAAATTATATTCTGCTTGTGTGGATCCATGGGGTTCCAATCCTCAGGAAAGTACTGGGGAATTCACTGAGGCAACGCAACAACTTAAGAAGTTGATGAGTGATGCGGAACTTATGCCAGAATTTATGAATTACCGATTGGTTGGTGTTCAATCAGATTACGGAGGAGATCAAAAAACCGGGGAGAGTAAATATCTTGGAAATTCTTTTGTTGAATTCAATGCTCAGGTACTGCCTAGAGAATCTTCGTGCATAACTTGTCATAGCTATGCGGTATTTAATAATTCCAAGCGTCCGGATGTGAAGGAAAATCCGAACTTTGGCCCGTTTGATGATAAGTACGCGGTCGGAGTTCCCATGGTGCCGAGTGGATGGACAAGCCAGGATTTTTCGTGGCTTCTTGGAGTTATGCCGCAAAAGAGGATATCCAATAATTCGAACCCTTTAGAGAGGCGGTAGGTTGGCTGTGCGTCTTTAATTGATTGCAGCAGGATTGGCGTATGAGATGATGAAATATCCGATTGCGAATAAATTTGCGATCGGATAACTCAAAGCCAGGCGTGGCACGAACTGGGTGCTACGCGAGCGACCTGCTCGGCCCAATCGATGCTGCTGACCCTCCTGGTGGGTACGAACAATACGCGACAGGTGATCGTCGAAGTCGATCGTGAGATTAGCGTGTCGATATCGATCTTCGAATGGCGTGCGGTGCGCAGTTTGCGAAACATCGCTTCTTGCTTCATATGGCCAGTTTTGTCGCACAAGCCTTTGCCGCTCTTCTTTGCCATTCGCGGTGCGTACCTGCGCTTACCCCCATCACCTGCATGCGACTTGAAGCACTGTATCTGCATCGTTACGTCGTTGACGGTTTGGGGCGAGGGCTTTAGGGCGGTCTTCCTGTATCGTTTTCGTTGACCAAGGGAATCAGCTTGGACGTCTCGCTGACTTCGCCTTCGATGCGTTACAGTTCTTCTTCGACCACGGCCAACTTGGCGTCGGCAATGACCTTCAACAGTGCGACGAACTCCGTTGACACAGCGGACAGCCAGGCGCGCCCCATGTCAGATGTCCCTCGATGGTCTCTCGGGCATCGAAAAAGTCTTCTGCTGCGCGGGTGCGGCGTAATTGCTGGCGCGCCTCCTGCAGGGGGGGGCTTGTGCGCTTCATCGTCGTACAGTGGCCCGTCCGGCTCGACTGTGGGTTTCTCCCTGAGTGGTACGGGGCGATATGCGCGTTGCTCAAGGAGGGTAATTCCGCGCTGTCAGTCTGACAATTGAGGATGAGGCGCCGTAGATATGGAGAGAACTGTTTTGCGGAACGAAAATGAGAAAGGGCCCCCATCGGAGACCCTTTCTGGCATTTGGTGGCGAATCAGGGACTCGAACCCCGGACCTGCGGATTATGATTCCGTCGCTCTAACCGACTGAGCTAATTCGCCTAAGAGAAGCGATTATGGACGGCTGATTTGAACATGTCAACCCCCTTTGTGCGGGTTTCTTCAAGAATGCAGTGGAGCCCCGTCGGCCGCTCCACTCAGCCACCTGGAAACCCGCCCTGGCAGCACTCGCGATGCAGGCCATCCACCTACGCCAACCTGACCGCTGTCGCCCACCGCCCATTTCATCCATCAATCCCGTGCATAAATATCCGAATCCTTGGTTTCCTTGACGAACAGCAGCCCGATGACAAACGTCACGAGCGCGATCACGATCGGATACCACAGCCCCGAATAGATGTCTCCCTTCGCCGCCACGATCGCAAACGCGGTCGCCGGCAGGAATCCGCCGAACCAGCCGTTGCCGATGTGGTAAGGCAGCGACATCGACGTATAGCGGATCCGCGTCGGGAACATTTCGACGAGCATCGCCGCGATCGGCCCGTACACCATCGTCACGTAGATGACGAGAATCGTCAGGATGGCGATCGTCATCGGCCAGTTGAGTTGCGCGGGATCGGCCTTCGCCGGGTAGCCCGCGGCCTTGAGCGTCGAGGCGAGCGTCTTGTCGAACGCCTTCGCCTGGTCTTTCGCGTCGCCGGCCTTGCCGTCGTAAGTGTCCACCACGGTGTCGCCGATCTTGATCTTCGCGGCGGCGCCCGCCGGCGCGGCGACGTTCTCGTAGTTGAGCCCGGCTTTCGCGAGCGCGCTCTTCGCAACGTCGCACGAGCTGGTGAACTTCGCCGTGCCGACCGGGTTGAACTGGAACGAACACTCGTCCGGATTGGCGACGACGGTGATCGGCGCTCTTTGCGTGGCGGCCTCGAGCGCGGGGTTCGCGAAGTGCGTGAGCGCTTTGAAGAGCGGGAAATACGTGAGCGCGGCGATCAGGCAGCCGGCGAGAATGATCGGCTTGCGTCCGATCCGGTCCGACAGCGATCCGAACAGCACGAAGAACGGTGTGCCGATCAGCAACGCGAGCGCGATTAGGATATTCGCGCTCGCGCCGTCGACCTTGAGCGTCTGCGTGAGGAAGAAGAGCGCGTAGAACTGGCCGGTGTACCAGACGACGGCCTGTCCGGCGGTGAGCCCGACGAGCGCGAGAATCACGACCTTCAGATTCTTCCACTGGCCGAATGCCTCGGTGAGCGGTGCCTTCGACGTCTTGCCTTCCGCCTTGATCCGCAGGAACACGGGCGATTCGTTCAATTGCAGCCGGATCCACACGGACACGGCGAGCAGCAGGATCGACGCGACGAACGGCACGCGCCAGCCCCACGCACCGAACGCCTCCTCGCCGATCGACATGCGCACGCCGAGAATCACGAGCAGCGACAAAAAGAGTCCGAGCGTCGCGGTCGTCTGAATCCACGCCGTATAGAAGCCGCGTCGATGCGCCGGCGCATGTTCGGCGACGTAGGTCGCGGCACCACCGTATTCCCCGCCGAGCGCGAGCCCTTGCAGCAATCGCATCGCGATGAAGATCACGGGCGCGGCGATGCCGATCGACGCGTAGCCCGGCAGGAAGCCGACGACGAACGTCGAGATCCCCATGATCACGATCGTGATGAGGAACGTGTGCTTGCGGCCGACAAGGTCGCCGAGGCGTCCGAACACGATCGCGCCGAACGGGCGGACTGCGAAGCCGGCGGCGAAGCCGAGCAGCGTGAAGATGAATGCCGCGGTCGGGTTGATCCCGGAGAAGAAGCTCTTGCTGATATATGCCGCGAGGGAGCCGGCCAGGTAGAAGTCGTACCACTCGAACACGGTGCCGAGCGACGAAGCGAAGATCACCCGTTTTTCGTCGCTCGTCATCGGCGAGTGCGCTATATGCCCGCCTAACGTTGCCATGAATCGTCTCCAGTTCTTGATATAGATGTCGATGCGGTCCGTCTCGTGGGCGGGCTCGCGTCGGTATTGTTGGAGGGCAAACTTACGGCGTACTGACTGAGTGTGACGGCGGGGCAGGCGGTTTGGGGTCTGGTGCAGGCTTTTTTATTTATATTCGCCGATAATTCACCCAATTTCTTTTATTTTCAGTTTTTTGCGCTGGATGGGGCGGATGCCGATCAGGGTAAATCCGGAGGCGGTCGGCGCAGCGCGAAACTGATTCTGACGAGCGTGCCCGCAGCGCGCGGCGACTTTTGATACACGTTGTCGTCGATCGTGAGCGTGCCGCCATGCTGCGTGGCGATCTCGCGGACGATGGCCAGGCCGAGCCCGCTGCCGTCGCCTTCGCGGCCGAGAATCCGGTAGAAGCGCTCGACGACACGCTCGCGCTCGTGAACGGGAATGCCGGGCCCGGTGTCCTCGACTTCGAGATGCGCGGCGCCCGCCGCGCCGTCCGCCCGCACGCGCACGGTAATGCGGCCGCCCGGCGGCGTATAGCGGATGGCGTTGTCGATCAGGTTGCCGAGCATTTCGCGCAGCATCACCGGATGGCCGTCGATGTGCGGCAGCGGGCCGTGATCGTCGCCTGGCCCCTCGTAGCCGAGATCCATCTGTTTCGCGAGCGCGGCCTGCACCCAGTCGCGCACGGCGTCGCGCGCGAGCGACGCGATTTCGACGGCTTCGAACGTGAGGCCGCTTGCGCGATTTTCCGCGCGCGCGAGCGCGAGCAGTTGCGTGACGAGCCGCGCGGCCTGCTCGGAGCTTGTCGCAATTTGCTCGAGCGAGCGCGCGACGTCGGCGGGCACCTCGTGGCGCAGCGCGAACTCGGCTTGTGTGCGCAGGCCGGCGAGCGGCGTTTTCATCTGATGCGCGGCGTCGGCGATGAAGCGTTTTTGCAGCGTGACGTTCTGTTCGAGGCGGGCGAGCAGATCGTTGAATGACGTGACGAGGGGCTCGATTTCGGGAGGCGCGCGTTGCGCGTCGACGGGCGACAGGTCGTCCGGGCGGCGGCCGCGCAGGTGAGCCTGCAGCGCGGTAAGCGGCGCGAGCCCGCGCGACAGCCCGAACCAGACGAGCAGGATCGCGAGCGGCAGAATCACGAACTGCGGCAGGATCACGCCTTTGATGATGTCGTTGGCGAGGGCGTTGCGCTTGTCGAGCGTTTCGCCCACTTGTACGAGCACGGGCTGCGCGGTCATCGCGGCCGGGCCGGCTGCGCTTGCTTTTGTGCCGCTCGCCGCGCCGGGCAATGCGACGGTGGTGTAGGCGACGCGCACGTCGTTGCCGCGCAGCAGATCGTCGCGGAACACGACGACGCCGGGTGGCGGGCGGTCGTCGTCATGCGGCAGCGGCAGGTCGGCCTCGCCCGCGACGAGTTCGCCGCGCGTGCCGAGCACTTGGAAATACACGCTGTCGACATTGTCGGCGCGCAGCAGATCGAGCGTCGTCTGCGGCAGCTTCAACTCGGCGACGCCATTGACGGCGGTGATCTGCCGCGCGAGCACGTAGGCGTCGGCTTCGAGCGCGCGGTCGAATGGACCGTTCGCGATCGTCTTGGCGACGAGGTAGGTGACGGCGATGCTCATCGGCCACAGCAACAGCAGCGGCGCGAGCATCCAGTCGAGAATTTCGCCGAACAGCGAGCGCGGGCGCGCGCCGTCGGCGGCGTCGGCTTCGTCGGGTGGCGCGAACGGGTTGTCGTAGCGCGAGTCGCGCGCGGCGGATGCCGCGGCGGTCGGGCGGCGCGCGGCTGCCGCGGGACGGGCCGGCGTGGCCATGGCTTGGTCGCGCGTCAGCGCAGCGACGGGCCTGCGGCGGCCTCGGTGCGCGGCTGCGCCGGCGCCGTCGAGTCGCTCTCGGCGGGGGGCGCGGATTTCTCCAGGCAATAGCCGAGGCCGCGCACGGTTGCGATGCGCACGCCGCTTGGCTCGATCTTCTTGCGCAGCCGGTGCACGTAGACCTCGATCGCATTGTTGCTGACCTCGTCGCCCCATTCGCAGAGATGCTCGACGAGCTGCTCCTTCGACACGAGGCGGCCGATCCGCTGCAGCAGCACTTCGAGCAAACCGAGTTCGCGCGCGGACAGGTCGAGCGCGCGATCGTGCGCATACGCGACGCGGCCGACCTGGTCGAACGTGAGCGCACCATGCCGCACGACGGTCGGGCCGCCGCCCGCGCCGCGGCGGGTCAACGCGCGCACCCGCGCCTCGAGTTCGGTGAGCGCGAATGGTTTGGCCATGTAGTCGTCGGCGCCGAGATCGAGTCCTTTCACACGCTCGTCGACGCTGTCCGCGGCGGTCAGGATCAGCACGGGCAGGTTCGAATTGCGCGAGCGCAGACGGCGCAGCACGTCGAGGCCGGGCAGCTTCGGCAGGCCGAGATCGAGGATCAGCAGGTCGAACGTCTGCATGGACAGCGCGGTGTCGGCGTCGGCGCCGTTCTTCACGTGATCGACCGCATAGCCCGATTGGCGGAGTGACCGGGTGAGTCCGTCCGCGAGTATGCTGTCGTCTTCGGCGATGAGAATTCGCATGATGCGCAACCGATGCCGCTGCTGCGGCGTGGCGCTGCGCGCGGCTGTCTCCGAAAGATACCGGTTGGTGCGCGGCCACAACGAGGGCTTGCACAAACCACTGTTTTTTTATACAGTATCTGCATTCGCGCACCTAACGGCTCATGCGCAGCTTCTGGCCGGGGCGGGTGCGTCTGTATCAGACGCTGCTCATCATAGCAAAGGACGATTCATGGAAGAAAGCAAGAAAGGCTCCGGGCTGACTGCGGAAAAGAGCAAGGCGTTGGCCGCTGCGCTTGCGCAGATCGAGAAGCAGTTCGGCAAAGGGTCGATCATGCGGCTCGGTGACGGCGAGGCAGTCGAAGATATCCAGGTGGTGTCGACGGGCTCGCTCGGCCTCGATATCGCGCTCGGTGTCGGTGGCCTGCCGCGCGGGCGCGTGGTCGAGATCTACGGGCCGGAATCGTCCGGCA
The DNA here is from genome assembly GCF_001718875.1 of Burkholderia singularis. Lineage (NCBI taxonomy): Bacteria > Pseudomonadati > Pseudomonadota > Betaproteobacteria > Burkholderiales > Burkholderiaceae > Burkholderia > Burkholderia singularis. The sequence continues at coordinate 3,358,380 of NZ_CP013448.1, read as the reverse complement.
AGACGACACTGACGCTGCAAGTGATCGCAGAGATGCAGAAGATCGGCGGCACTGCGGCGTTCATCGACGCGGAGCACGCGCTCGATGTCCAATACGCGTCGAAGCTGGGCGTGAATGTGCCCGAGCTGCTGATTTCCCAGCCGGATACGGGCGAACAAGCGCTTGAAATCGTCGATGCGCTTGTGCGCTCGGGCTCGATCGACATGATCGTGATCGACTCGGTCGCGGCGCTCGTGCCGAAGGCCGAAATCGAAGGCGAGATGGGCGATGCGCTGCCGGGTTTGCAGGCACGCTTGATGTCGCAGGCGCTGCGTAAGCTGACGGGTACGATCAAGCGCACGAACTGCCTCGTGATTTTCATCAACCAGATCCGGATGAAGATCGGCGTGATGTTCGGCAATCCGGAAACCACGACAGGCGGCAACGCGCTCAAGTTCTATTCGTCGGTGCGTCTCGATATTCGCCGGATCGGCTCGATCAAGAAGAACGACGAAGTGATCGGCAACGAAACGCGCGTGAAGGTTGTGAAAAACAAGGTGTCGCCGCCGTTCCGCGAAGCGATCTTCGATATCCTGTATGGTGAGGGTATTTCGCGCCAGGGCGAAATCATCGATTTGGGCGTACAGGCGAAAATTGTCGACAAGGCGGGCGCGTGGTACAGCTATAACGGCGAGAAGATCGGTCAGGGTAAGGACAACGCTCGCGAGTTCCTGCGTGAGAATTCGGAAATTGCCCGGGAGATCGAGAATCGCATTCGCGAGTCGCTTGGCGTTGCCGCGATGCCGCAGGGCGCGGGCTCCGAAGCCGAGTTTCTCGACGAAGAAGAGTAATGCGCAAGAACCGGGAGGGCGCGGGGCCGCATTCCACGGCACACGGCATGCAGGCGGCTTCTGCCGGCAGCGGCCGCGCCAGGCGGCATACGCGCACTGCGGATTCGAGCGACGGGCGGCCAACAGGCCGTCCGGCAGCGGGGGCGTCAGACGATGACGCCCTCGTTTCGTTTGAGCGGCCGGCCGCCCATGAATCGCATGATTTGCACGATTCACATAATCCGTTCGTTTCTGCCGATTCGTTCGAGCCGGACGAATCCTTTGGCGCGCATGATGACGCGCGCCGACGCGCGGCGAGCGGTGCCATGGCGCGACCCATGTTTTCGTCGGCGGTGAGCGAGGGCGGCAGTGCGGGCGGCGATGTCTATACGCGTACAAGCCAATCCGTTTCGCGGTCGCGGCGGCGCGCATCACGATCTTCCGCTATTTCCATCGAAGGCGAGGGCGCTGAGTGCGAGCCGGCCGTGCAACGCCCCGCGCGCTCGCTGAAGGCGCGTGCGATTGCCTATTTGTCGCGCCGCGAATACAGCCGCGCGGAGCTGGCGCGCAAGCTCGCGCCATATGTTGGTGACGGCGATGATCCTCAATCGCTGCTCGATACGCTCGAAACCGAAGGGTGGTTATCCGATGCGCGGTTTGCCGAAAGTCTTCTCCATCGGCGCGCGGCGCGCGTCGGGGCAGTGCGTATCATCGGCGAATTGAAGCGGCATGCGGTTGACGATGCACTCGTCGAGGCGGTGAGCGCGCAATTGCTCGACAGCGAGCTTGAGCGCGCGCAGGCGGTTTGGTGCAAAAAATTCAGCATCGTGCCGCAAACGCCGGCCGAACGCGCGAAGCAAGCGCGCTTTCTCGCTTCGCGCGGTTTCTCGGGTACGGTAATCGCGAAAGTGCTCAAAGGCGATATCGACGAATTCGGCGGCGATTGAGCGCCGCGATGCACGTATCGCTTGTCGTAGACGCATAATTCTGGCGGCTTAGCGGCTTAGCGGCTTAGCGGCTTAGCGGCTTAGCGGCTTAGCGGCTTAGCGGCTTAGCGGCTTAGCGGCTCAGCCGGCAGCGCGGTGAATCGCTCCGTGTGTTTCCCGGGCGATCGCATCGCCCGTCATCGCTTCCGCATCGTCCTGCGCCTATCCGCATCGAATTCCCGCCTTTCCTGCTCGATATTGGCCTACCGTCGCTTGCCCGGATGCCCGGTTGGGCTCCGCGGCGGCGACAGCCGATATGCTAAAATCAATAGGTTTTCGTCTCCGGCTTTATTTCTCCGCATGCCGCTATCCGAGCCCGTTTCTCGTCAGTTGCGCCTTTGCCGCGCAATGCATGCGGAAGCTCGCGAGCGCGTCGGCCCGCCGGGCATCGAAGCTTGTCCAGTCGCACCCGAATCGCACGATATCGCGCCCGCGTCGAGCATGTTGCGCTCTGACCGATGCGAAGCCCAAGCCTTCCGATCCGCCTGCCGCGTCCTTACCGGAATCTCCCTTTCCCGTCATTTTCGTCGCGATGCTTGCCGGCCGCTGCCGTGCAGCGTGGACCGTATGGCCAATTCGCGTCTGGCCGGCGGGCGCCCGGGCCCGGCGCCGGCAGCCGCGCCCCGCGCGGGCGCGGCCGGTCGCGTATTGTGGCGCGCAAAGGCCGCGCACGCCCGCGCAAGCGGCGCGGGGACATGAGCGGGCGGGCGCGCGGATTGCAAGATGTAAGAAGAAGCGATCGTCAATCGACTTTTATTTAGCCAACTCTCAGACTGAAGGAATCACGCATGAAGATTCACGAGTACCAGGGTAAAGAAATCCTGCGGAAATTCGGAGTCGCGGTCCCGCGCGGCAAGCCGGCGTTCTCGGTGGACGAAGCCGTCAAGGTGGCGGAAGAGCTGGGCGGTCCGGTGTGGGTCGTCAAGGCGCAGATTCATGCGGGCGGCCGCGGCAAGGGCGGCGGTGTGAAGGTGGCGAAGTCGCTGGAGCAGGTGCGCGAATATGCGAACCAGATCCTCGGCATGCAGCTCGTCACGCACCAGACCGGCCCGGAGGGCCAGAAGGTGAACCGTCTGCTGATCGAGGAAGGCGCGGACATCAAGAAGGAACTGTATGTCGGCATCGTGATCGACCGTGTGTCGCAGAAGGTCGTCGTGATGGCGTCCAGCGAAGGCGGGATGGATATCGAGGAAGTCGCGGCGAAGACGCCCGAAGCTATCCACAAGGTCGCCGTCGAGCCGGCGACGGGCCTGAAGGATGCGGAAGCCGACGATCTCGCGAAGAAGATCGGCGTGCCGGATGCGTCGATTCCGCAAGCCCGCGCGATCCTGCAGGGTCTGTACAAGTCGTTCTGGGAAACCGACGCTTCGCTGGCGGAAATCAATCCGCTCGTGCTGACGGGCGACGGCAAGGTCATCGCGCTCGACGCTAAATTCAACTTCGACTCGAACGCGCTGTTCCGTCATCCGGAAATCGTCGCGTACCGCGATCTGGACGAGGAAGATCCGGCTGAAATCGAAGCATCGAAGTTCGATCTCGCTTACATCTCGCTCGACGGCAACATCGGCTGCCTGGTGAACGGCGCCGGCCTCGCGATGGCGACGATGGACACGATCAAGCTGTTCGGCGGCGAGCCGGCGAACTTCCTGGACGTCGGCGGCGGAGCCACGACGGAGAAGGTCACCGAAGCGTTCAAGCTGATGCTGAAGAATCCGGGCTTGAAGGCGATTCTCGTGAACATCTTCGGCGGCATCATGCGCTGCGACGTGATCGCGGAAGGCGTGATCGCAGGCTCGAAGGCGGTCAACCTGAACGTGCCGCTCGTCGTGCGCATGAAGGGCACGAACGAAGACCTCGGCAAGAAGATGCTTGCCGAGTCCGGCCTGCCGATCATCTCGGCGGACAGCATGGAAGAGGCGGCGCAGAAGGTCGTTGCCGCGGCTGCGGGCAAGTAACGGGCGCCCCGGCTCGGCGGGAGCGCGAGCGAGCCGCGCGGGCAGGAAAACCGGGGGGCGTCCCGGCGTTTTGTCAACGCTCGAGCGCATCAATGAACATGGATGGCGGCGCGGTTATTCTCGCGACGCCGATCGAACAGAGGTCAATACATGTCGATTCTGATCAACAAAGACACAAAGGTCATCACGCAGGGCATCACCGGCAAGACCGGCCAGTTCCATACGCGCGCGTGCCGTGAGTATGCGAACGGCCGCGAGGCGTTCGTCGCGGGCGTGAACCCGAAGAAGGCCGGCGAGGATTTCGAGGGCATTCCGATCTACGCGAGCGTGAAGGAAGCGAAGGCCGAGACCGGCGCGACCGTGTCGGTCATCTACGTGCCGCCCGCGGGCGCCGCGGCAGCGATCTGGGAAGCGGTCGAGGCCGATCTCGACCTCGCGATCTGCATCACCGAAGGCATTCCGGTGCGCGACATGATCGAAGTGAAAGACCGGATGCGCCGCGAAGGCCGCAAGACGCTGCTGCTTGGGCCGAACTGCCCCGGCACGATCACGCCGGACGAACTGAAGATCGGCATCATGCCGGGCCACATTCACCGCAAGGGCCGCATTGGCGTCGTGTCGCGCTCGGGCACGCTGACCTATGAGGCGGTGGCGCAACTGACGGCGCTCGGTCTGGGCCAGTCGTCGGCGGTCGGCATCGGCGGCGATCCGATCAACGGCTTGAAGCACATCGACGTGATGAAGATGTTCAACGACGATCCGGATACGGACGCGGTCGTGATGATCGGCGAGATCGGCGGCCCGGACGAGGCGACGGCCGCGCAGTGGATCAAGGACAACATGAAGAAGCCGGTCGTCGGCTTTATCGCGGGCGTCACGGCGCCCCCGGGCAAGCGCATGGGCCACGCCGGCGCGCTGATCTCGGGCGGCGCGGACACGGCCGAGGCCAAGCTGGAGATCATGGATGCGTGCGGGATCAAGGTCACGCGCAATCCGTCGGAAATGGGCCGTCTGCTGAAGGCCGCGCTGTAAGCGCCAGCGCTATTTCGTCTCGCTAAAAACGCCGGCGTTGCCGGCGTTTTGCTATGCTCGTGCAATTATTCCGTAAGATTTCGCCCATTTCCTTTTCTGACGCATCGCTGCGCTTTGACCCATGCTCGAATTTTTTGCCACGCTTCATTGGGGCGCTATCGTTCAGATCGTCATCATCGATATTTTGCTGGGCGGCGACAACGCTGTCGTGATCGCGCTGGCGTGCCGCAATTTGCCGCCGGAGCAGCGGGTGCGCGGCGTGCTGTGGGGAACGGCGGGGGCAATTCTGCTGCGTGTCGTGCTGATCGCGTTTGCGGTGCTGCTGCTCGATGTGCCGCTGCTGAAGTTCGCGGGTGGCGTGCTGCTGTTGTGGATCGGCATCCGGCTGATGGCGCCTGCCGGTGATGGGCACGAGAACGTCAAGCCGGCCGATAGGCTGTGGGAAGCGGTCAAGACGATCGTGATCGCCGACGCGGTGATGAGCCTCGACAACGTGATCGCGATCGCCGGCGCGGCCGAGCAGGCCGATCCGGCGCATCGGCTCGCACTCGTGATCTTTGGCCTCGTCGTCAGCATTCCGATCATCGTCTGGGGCAGCACGCTCGTGCTCAAGCTGCTTGACCGCTTTCCCGTCGTCGTCACGTTGGGCGCGGCGCTGTTGGGCTGGATCGCGGGCGGGTTGATGGTCAACGATCCGGCCGGCGACCGATGGCCGCTCCTCGATACGCCCGCCGCGATTTACGGTGCGAGTATCGCGGGGGCGCTTTTCGTCGTTGTCGTCGGCTATGCGCTGAAGCGGCGGCGCGCTGCATTGGATACGACGCATTCGCGCTGACGTCTGGCGGCGCGGCGTTGGCCGTTCGGCCGACTGTCCGTGCGCGGGCGCTCTGGCTACGATCGATACGCGTGCTTCGAGGCTTGAATCTTGAAGCACGCGTATTTCGTTTCCGGAGGCTGTCATGTGCGCAATGTTTTTCGTTGTTCCGCCGCTTGCTCGACTGCGGCGCTCTGTGTCGACGGTTCGCGCGGTGACGGGCCGCCGTTTGGCGTGCCGCCGGATCGGGACCGGTTGCGTGGCCGGCGGCGGCTTTACGTTGATCGAATTGATGATCGTGCTTGCGATCGTCGGGGTTGTGGCCGCTTACGCCATTCCCGCATATCAGGATTACCTTGCACGCAGCCGGGTCGGCGAGGGATTGTCGCTGGCGGCGTCCGCGCAGCTCGCGGTCGCGGAAAATGCCGCGAGCGGCGGCGGGCTCGCGGGCGGCTACGCGTCGCCGGCCGCGACGCGTAACGTCGATTCGATTCGCGTCGATGATGACACCGGCCAGATTGTCGTCGTATTTACGCCACGCGTCGCGCCCGACGGCGCGAACACGCTCGTGCTCGTGCCGTCGTCGCCGGATCGCGAGGAGGCGCCGACGGCGCGTGTCGGGTTGACGAAGGGCGTGATGCAGCCGGGGGCGATTACTTGGGAATGCTTTGCAAGCGGTAAGACGTCGTCGTCGCTGCCCGCGCCGGGTGCGGGGCCGATGCCTGCCGATGCGCCGACGCTTGCCGGCAGGCTTGCTCCGCCGGAATGCCGGGCGTGAGGCCGCCTATGTTCGTGCCGTGCGCAGCGCGGTGGCGTGGCGGCGCTCGCGTGGGCCGATTCGGGCGAATTTGCCGCGGAAGCCGGGCACGAGCGCACAGCGCGGGGATTTTTTTGTATAGTGCGCCGGTTGCTGACATCCGGTTCGCTCATGCCCGTTCCTTTACTGCGTTCTTTGTCGCTGATCGCGCTCGCACTCGCCCTGATTCTGCCGTACTCGATTACGAATCACACGTATCCGATCCCGACTTTTTATTCCGAATTCGCCGCATTCGCGCTGTATTGGCTACTCGGCATCGTTGTCATATTGCTCGTAAGGGCGCAGCGATCCGGGCCTTTCGACGCGCCGGCGGCGTTTGCCGCACCGCTCGGCTTCGGCGCGGTGTTGCTCGCGCAGATCGTGCTGCTGCCGCTGAAGCAGCCGTCGATGGCTTGGCTCGCAATGGGCTATCTGCTCGCCGCGGTCGCCGCGATGCAATCGGGCTATGCACTCGCTCGCGCGAACCTGCTCGAGACGGCCGCCCGTATGGCCGCGGGCGCGCTGATCGTCGGCGGCGTCTTTGCCGTTGCTTGCCAGCTCGTGCAGCTTTTTCGCCTGGAAGGGACGTTTTCGCCGTTCGTCGTGTCATATGGCGTAAGCGTCGATCGCCGGCCATACGGCAACATGGCGCAAGCGAATCATCTCGCCACCTATATCGCGTTTGCATTGACGGGGGCGCTGTATCTCGCGCAAGCGCGCCGGCTGCCGGTGCTTGCATGGGCGGCGCTGTCGGCTTTCCTGTGTGTCGGGCTCGCGCTTACCGTGTCGCGCGGGCCTTGGTTGCAGGTTGCGGTAATCGTCGTCGCCGGCTTTTGGACCGCGCTCGCGCAGGCGCGGCGCGGCGCGGCGACGGGCCGCTCATGGGCGGCGCCCGCCTTGCTCGCGGTGCTGTTCGTCGTGGTCAATATCGCGGTGCGTTGGGCGAACGTCCGCTATCAGCTCGGCCTCGCCGAATCGGCTGCCGACCGGATGCGCGATGCCGGACAGGTCGCGCCGCGTCTCGCGCTCTGGAAATACGGTTTGACGATGTTTCGCGAGCATCCGCTGCTGGGCGTCGGATGGGGCGAGTTTCCGATTCATCAGTTCGAACTGGTGCGTGCGCTGGGCGGCGTCGAGATCGCCAACAACGCACACGACATTCTCATCGATCTGCTCGCGAAGTCCGGCCTGATCGGTCTGGGTGTTCTGCTCGTCACGCTCGTTGCATGGTTCGTGCGCGCGCTGCGCGCGCCGCATGCCGAAAGCCGCGTATTCGGTTTTGCGCTCATCGGCGTATTGCTGATGCATGCGCTCGTCGAATATCCGCAGCAGTACACGTTCTTCCTGCTGCCGGCGATGTTCGTCATCGGCTTGCTCGAAACGAAGCCGCTTTTCGTGCTGCCGAGCCGCGCCGCGTTCGCACTGTTCGCGATACTTTCGGCTGCGGGGCTGGCGTCGCTGTATCCGGTGCTGCGCGATTATCAGCGTGCCGAAGTGCTTTACTACGGAACGAACCCGGCCGAGCAATATCGCGAAAATCCGTCGTTCCTGTTTCACGCATGGGGCGATTACGGCGCGGCTACCCTGATGCCGATCTCGCGCGACAATCTGCAGGCAAAGCTCTTCGCACACAAGCAGGCGATCGCATTGCTGCCGGGCGAGGCCGTGCTGCGCCGCTATGCGGTATTGCAGGCGCTTGACGGGCGGCAGGCGGACGCGCTCGACACGGTCGAACGGCTGCACATATTTGCGGTGGAGCTGAAAGACTGGCCGGCGCAGCTTGCCGCGCTGTATAAGCTGCTCGATGAGCAACCGTCGCTGAAGCGTTTCAGGGCAGCGCTCGTCGCGAAATACGGAATGTCGGCGGCAAACGCGGCGAGCGATGACGATGACGCGGGCGGCGAGTGATCGCGGGCGGGCCGATGGCGGGCTCGATCGCATTTGCTCGCGGCGACGGTCAGCCGGCGCAGCCGGTGTTATCGATCGAACGCGCGCGGTCTGATTGCGACGCAGTCCGTGCCCGTGCGGGCGGTCTTGTCGGGTTGCCGGTTGTGCGGCATTCGTTGCGCGCGGCGCGGCCGCGTGCGGCGATAGCGGCCATTCGGGGCGGGGCGTCGGGAAGAAGGGTCAGCCGGCGGGATGTCGGCCGGCGGCTTCGTCCGCCGTCCAATCTCCCGATTTTCCTCCGCGCTTGTGGGCTACGCCCACGTCGGTGATCACCATCGCGCGGTCCACCGCCTTGCACATGTCGTAGACGGTCAAGAGCCCGATTTGCACCGCGGTCAGCGCTTCCATCTCGACGCCCGTGCGTCCGAGCGTTTCGACTTGCGCGCTGCAACGCACGCCGGGCAGCGCATCGTCGAATTCGAAGTCGACCGTGACGCGCGTCAAGGCAAGCGGATGGCACAGTGGAATCAGATCGGCCGTGCGCTTTGCGCCTTGAATTGCCGCGATGCGCGCGACGCCGAGCACGTCGCCTTTTTTCGCGCGTCCTTCGCGGATCAGCGCGAGAGTGTCGGGACGCATTCGGATTGCGCCGCGAGCGATGGCAATGCGTTTCGTTTCTTGCTTGCCGCCGACATCGACCATCTGGGCGTGGCCTGCGGCGTCGAAGTGCGTGAATTCAGTCACGGTGTGCTCCAGTATCGGCCGGAGCCGGCGCTGAAGCGCCGGCTCCGATTCCATGCGAACCCAAAGGGCGCCCATCATAGCAGCGCGGGGCCGGACGATCTCCCCGGGTCGTGCCGACGGCCCCGCAGTCCGCCATCGTCCGCCGCGCCGCGCGCGAGCGCATCCCGCCGCTACAATAGCGCAGACGAAACCACTGCCGCGCCACGGCTGTCCCGATTTTCTTCATGCGCGTCAAACCGTTGCTTGCCGTTCTGCTTTGCTCGGCACTTGCGCTGCCGCCCGGCGGTTATGCGCAGCCGCGCGCCGATGCGCCGCCGCTCGAAACCGCGCCGGCGGACATCGGCGTAGGGGCGGCTTTGCCCGGTCTTGCCGATGCGTGGTCGACGCTGCCGTCCGGCATTGCCGCCGGGGTGTTCGGCAAGTATGGGGGCGCGCAAAGCCGGCTGTCGGACACATCGGACGCGCCGACTCGCTCATCCGACGCGACACCCAATTGGCGCGCACCGTTGCGTGCGCTGCAATTGCCCGATCTTGGCGATGGTTCCGGCGGCGCGCTGACGCCGCGGGCGGAGCGCCGTCTCGGCGAGCGCGTGATGCGCGACGTGCGGCGCGATCCCGATTATCTCGACGACTGGCTCGTGCGCGACTACCTGAATTCGGTGGCGGCGAAACTGTCGGCGGCGGCCACCGCGCAATTCATCGGCGGCTACGTGCCAGATTTCGATTTGTTTGCCATGCGTGATCCGCAGATCAATGCGTTTTCGCTGCCGGGCGGCTTCATCGGCATCAATAGCGGACTCGTCGCGACGACGCAGACGGAATCGGAACTCGCGTCCGTGATCGGTCACGAAATGGGACACGTGCTGCAGCGGCACATCGCGCGAATGATCGGTGCGAACGAGAAGACCGGCTACGCGGCGCTCGCGACGATGTTGTTCGGCTTGCTCGCGGGCATTCTCGCGCGCAGCGGCGATCTCGGCAGCGCGATCGCGATGGGCGGCCAGGCGTTCGCGATCGACAACCAACTGCGCTTTTCGCGCTCGGCCGAGCGCGAGGCCGATCGCGTCGGCTTTCAGTTGCTGGCCGGCGCGGGCTACGATCCATACGGAATGCCGGGCTTTTTCGAGCGGCTCGACCGTGCGTCGACGGGCGGTGATGCGGGCGTGCCCCCGTATGCGCGCACCCATCCGCTGACGGGCGAGCGGATCGCCGACATGGACGATCGCGCGCGGCGCGCGCCGTACCGGCAACCGCGGCAGTCGCCGGAATACGGTTTCGTGCGTGCGCGCCTGCGGATTTTGCAGAACCGCTCGTTGACCGACTACGCGAACGAGGTGCGCCGCATGCGTAGCGAAATCGACGACAGGATTGCGCCGAACGTCGCGGCGAACTGGTATGGGATTGCGCTCGGCGAGACGCTGGGCGGCCGATACGATGAAGCGTCGCGCGCGCTCGCGGCGGCGCGCGACGCGTTGGCACGCGAGGCGGCGCGCGATGCCGGAGGGCTGCCGGACTCGCCCAGCCTCGACGTGCTCGCGGTGCAGATTACGCGTCTGTCGGGCCGCGCCGACGACGCGGTGCGGCTTGCCGCGGCTGCGCACAAGCGTTGGCCGGGCTCGCACGCGGCGATTGCCGCGCACTTGCAGGCATTGCTGGCCGCACGCCGCTACGCGGACGCGCAAACGCTCGCCCAGGCCGAAACGCGCGCCGATCCCGGCCAGCCGGACTGGTGGAACTATCTCGCGCAAGCAAGCCTTGGCAAAGGCGATGCACTGATGCAGCGCCGCGCGCTGGCGGAGAAGTTTGCGCTCGATGGCGCGTGGCCATCGGCCATCCGGCAGTTGCGCGAGGCGCGCGACAACAAGTCGGCGGGCTTTTACGAGCAGTCGATCATCAGCGCGCGGCTGCATGAATTCGAGGCGCGCTACAAAGAAGAGCAGGAAGACGACAAGGATAAGCGCGGTTGACGCATGCGGCGGTAGTGCATTCGTGCGCCGGGTCGTGCAGGCCGGTGTCGGCATGCCGGACTGGCGCGCTCGCCCGGGCCTTGGATACTGGGTTCGGCAGCGGTGCGCAGGCGCGGCGTTCGACCAAGCGCGGACCGAAGCTGAAATCTTAGGCCGCCGGCTCAGCGCCGCCGCGGGTCAGTCCGCGGCGTGTTTTGGCGATTGCCGGTTGCGCGCCGCGGGACTTGCCACGAATCCGAACCGCCGCGCGACGTCGTCGCGCCGGATCGGCTCGATGCGCAAATCCACGCCGCCGCCCAGATGCAGCACGCCGTGCGTGCCGTCGCCGTCGAGGTCCGCGCGATCGGCGAAGAGCCCGAGGTCGTGGTCGTGCAGCGCGGCGACGCGCGGCGGCGCCGACGCATCGGCGAACAGCACCCCGCCCGCATCGTCGAGCCACACGCCGGCGGGCTCGAACGGGTGCCCTGTATGATCGGCGAGCGCGAGGCGCGTGGGCGCGGCGCTATCCGGCACGATCCGCACGATCCACGGCGTATATGCCAGTTCGACATATACGCGCTGCGGCCCGTTCTGGAAAAACCATTGCCCGTCGGCGTCGCGCTCGTAGTTGCGGCCGATGAAGTCGATCAGCGCCGGATGCCGGATGGGCGAGCCGAGCGCGCCCGCGGCTTGCGCCGCGTCGTCGCGCATGCGCCACACGCCGCGGCGATCGAGCAGCAGCCATCCGACGCAATGCGCGACGTTCGGCCATTTGGCGAGTGCCTGCTTGACGATGTCATCCATGGTCGACGAAACGTAGACAAAAATCGAAGATACGCGCCGACAGCCAGTCGATGCGCCCCGGAAACGGGCCCGTCATGAAGCCTGCGTGACCGCCGTGCTCCGGCTGGTCGAGTTCGACCATGCGCGACACGTCGCGCGGGCCGGGCAGCGCCGACGCCGGCAGGAACGGATCGTTGCGCGCGTTGAGAATCAACGTCGGCACGTTGATCGCGGCGAGCAACGGGCGTGTCGTCGCCCGCGTCCAGTAGTCGTTCGCGTTGACGAAGCCGTGCAACGGCGCGGTGACGACGTCGTCGAAATCGTGCAGCGTGCGCGCGGCGAGCATCGCTTGCCTGTCGAAGAGGCCGGGATATTGATCGAGCTTCATCAGCGCTTTTGTTTTCAGCGTCTTCAGGAAGCTGCGCGTATAGACCATCGAGAAGCCCCGCGAGATCGCCAGGCCGCCCGCATGGACGTCGATGGGCGTCGAGACCGCGGCGGCGGCCGCGACGATCGACGTGTCGCCGCGCCGGGCGCCGAGCCAGTGCAGCAGCACGTTGCCGCCGAGCGATACGCCCGCCGCGACGAGCGGGCCGCGATGGCCGCTCGCGAGCCGCCGCAGGATCCAATCGACTTCGTCGCTGTCGGCGAGGTGATAGAAGCGCGGGCGCCGGTTCATTTCGCCGCTGCAACTGCGAAAGTGCGGCACCGCGCCATGCCAGCCGCGCGCGCGGGCGGCGGCCATCAGCATGCGCGCGTAGTGCGAATCGGAACTGCCCTCGAGGCCGTGGAACAGCACGATGAGCGGCGCATCCGGCGCGGGGGCCGCGCCGTCGGGGTACGCGAGCCAGTCGACGTCGATGAAATCGTCGTCGGGCGTATTCCAGCGCTCGCGCCGGTATTCGACGTCCGGCCGGCGTCCGAACAGCGCGGGAACGATCGTTTGCGCATGACTCGTCGGCAGCCACAGCGGCGCGCGGTACGGCGCGAAGGCGGCCGCCCGGGGGGGCTCGTCGGCAGCGGGAAGCGGAGGGAGCGCCGTACTCATCGCTGCGAACGCGCCGCGTTCAGTGAAGCGGCCCTTGGGCGTGGCGGATCTTCGCGGCGAACTCGTTCGCCGTGCGTTCGGGGATCGCGCTTGCATGAATATGCGCGATCCGCCATTCGCCACGTTCATGGATCATCACGTAAGTGGTAAACACCATGTGCGGCGCGGCCGCGGGATCGGCCTGCTGCTGGTGCGCCTCGGCGACCGTGTAGACGACGGTGCCCAGGCTGTCGTAGACGCGGATGTCGAGCGGCTCGATCGTCACGGGGCGAGCGGCAAGCCGGGCGCCCAAGCCGCTCCTGATCTGATCGAGGCCGTGCAGGTGCGCGCCGTCCGCCCAAATGCAACTCGCGAAATCCTCGTCGATCCAGAGGGCCATCAGCGCATCGAGATTGGCGTCGGCGGTTGCCTGGTAGTACGCGTTCAGCGTATCGGCGGCGGCTTCGAAGAGGCGGGCAAAACGTGGCATCGGGTCTATCTCTCGCGCGCGGCGCGCGCCATTTCATCGTACCGTTGGGGGGATGCGGGCGCGCGGCGCGCGACGCGAGCGGCCCTTGGGCCGCCCGGCGTCAACGTTGTTCGACGAGCATCCCGCGCAAATCGCTGAAAACCTGCTCCGGGCTCAGCTCGCGCAGGCAGTTCAGGTGGCCGAGCGGGCATTCGCGTTCGAAACAGGGACTGCATTCGAGATGCAGCCATTGTACCTTTGCCAGCTCCGACAGAGGCGGGGTGTGGCGCGGATCGGTCGAGCCGTAGAGCGCGATCAGCGGCCGCCGCAGCGCCGCGGCGACGTGCATCAGCCCGGAATCGTTGGTGACGACCGCGTTGGCGCGTGCGATCAGCGCGCACGCTTCGGACAGCGAAGTCTGGCCGCACAGGCTTTTCACGTTCGGCGCGCGCTCGGCGATGGCCTGCGCGGCGGCCGCGTCCTTCGGCGAGCCGAGCGCGACGATCTGCGTATAGGGGAACGATTGGCTCACGCTTTGCGCCAGCGCCGCGAAATGCTCGGGCGGCCAACGTTTGGCCGGGCCGTATTCCGCGCCCGGGCAGAACACGATCAGCGGTTTGCGTGTATCGAGGTTGAAGCGCGTGCAGACGCGCGCCGTCTCGTTCAGATCGGCGTCCAGGCGCGGCGGCGGCAGCGTTTTTTGCGCGTCGGGCAGCTTCGCGCCGGGTGCATAGGCGAGCGCCGCGTAATGCTCGACCATCGGCGGGCGGGCGTCGCGGGCCTTCGCGGGGTTCGCATGGCGCACGTTCAGGAGGCCGTAGCGATGCTCGCCGGTATAGCCGATCCGCAGTGCAATGCCGGCCATCCAGGGAATCAGCGCCGATTTCAGCGAATTCGGCAGCACGTAGGCGGCGTCGTAGCCGACGTCGCGCAAGTCGCTGGCGAGCTGCCAGCGCCGCAGCGGCTGTAGCTTGCCGTGCGCGAGATCGGTCGCATGGACATCGTGAATCTCGGGCATGCGCTCGAGCACGGGCGCGACCCATGCCGGCGCCACGGCGTCGATGACGATGCGGGGGTGCAGTTTTTTCAGCAGCGCAAAGAGCGGTTGCGCCATCAATGCGTCACCGATCCAGTTCGGTGCGATTACCAACGCTCGACGCATCAGGTCGATTTCCGATGTCGTGATGAAACGCGGCGCGCGTGCGCCGTGCTCGGGTTGTGGGGAACGGGGCGGCGGCGCGAGCCGGCCCGGCCGATCGCGCCGCGCCGGGCGCGGGGGCCGTGAGCCGGCCGGCCGCGGCTCAATGGTGGCCTTGCAGGACTTCGCCGTCGCGCAGCTTGTAGCGCGTGCCGCAGTACGGGCAGCGCGCTTCGCCGTGCGTGACGTCGATGAACACGCGCGGATGCGCGCTCCAACGCGGCATCGTCGGATTCGGGCAGTACGCGGGCAGATCTTTCGCCGTCAGCTCGATGAGCGGCATTTCCTTGATTTCACTCATGGGGATTCTCGTTATCGCGATGAAACGCGGCGCCGGCGCGCCGCGCGCTTAGATTTTCGTGAGCCAATCCTGGTGCTGCGCGCTCTTGCCCGACACCACATCGAAGAACGCCGCCTGCAGCTTTTCGGTGATCGGGCCGCGCGCGCCGCTGCCGATCGTGCGGTTGTCGAGTTCGCGGATCGGCGTGACCTCGGCCGCGGTGCCGGTGAAGAACGCTTCGTCGGCCGTATAGACTTCGTCGCGCGTGATGCGTTTCTCGATGACCTCGATGCCGGCTTCCTTCGCGAGCGTGATCACCGTGTCGCGCGTGATGCCGTCCAGACACGACGAGAGGTCGGGCGTGAACAGCTTGCCGCGGTTCACGAGGAAGAAATTCTCGCCGGAGCCTTCGGACACATAGCCGTCGACGTCGAGCAGGAGCGCTTCGTCATAGCCGTCGGCGGTCGCCTCCTGGTTCGCGAGGATCGAGTTCACGTACCAGCCGGAGGCCTTCGCGCGCACCATCGACACGTTCACGTGATGGCGGGTGAACGACGACGTCTTCACGCGGATGCCCCTGGACAGGCCTTCCTCGCCGAGGTATGCGCCCCACGGCCACGCGGCGATCGCGACATGGATTGTGTTGCCCTTGGCCGACACGCCGAGCTTTTCCGAGCCGATCCAAATGATCGGGCGCAGGTAGCACGATGCGAGCTTGTTCTCGCGGACGACTTCGCGTTGCGCCGCCTCGAGCGTTTCCTGGTCGAACGGCACGTCCATCTGGAAAATCTTCGCCGAGTTCAGCAGGCGCTTCGTGTGTTCCTTCAGGCGGAAGATCGCGGAGCCGCCGTCGGCCGTCTGGTAAGCGCGCACGCCTTCGAATACGCCCATGCCGTAGTGCAGCGTGTGGGTCAGCACGTGGATCTTGGCGTCGCGCCAGTCGATCAGTTTGCCGTCCATCCAAATCTTGCCGTCGCGATCGGCCATTGACATAGGTTTCTCCCGGTGAATGCGGTATTCGCGGAAAACGAGCGCGGTCGGCCTGGGTGCTCCGGCACGCGGCCGCGTCGAAAAGACGCTCATTTTAGCGTTTTTGCGCGAGCAACGGTCAGCAGGACCAGGGGGGCGGCGCTATAATCGCCGCATCAATCCCATCGCAACAATAATGGGCGGCGGCACGCGGCGCGCAACAGTATGGCGCGGCGTGCGCAAGCCGCCCGGCTCTGCGCGTCGAAGGCGCTTCCCATATCCGATGCTCGCTCGTTTTTCCGCCACCGACCGTTTCGCATTCGCCCAAGGCGCCCGCGATTATTCGCCGACGCTGATGGCGATTCTGTCGTGGGGGCTCGTCACCGGCATTGCGATGAGCAAGTCGGTGCTGACGACGGGGCAGGCGCTCGGCATGTCGCTGCTTGTCTACGCGGGCTCGTCGCAGCTTGCGGTGCTGCCGCTGTTCGCCGCGAAGCTGCCGGTCTGGACGATCCTGCTGACGGCCGCGATGGTGAATACGCGCTTCGTGATCTTCAGCGCGGGGCTTGCGCCCCATTTCTCCCACCTGCCGCTCTGGCGGCGGCTCGCCATCGGCTATTTCAACGGCGACGTGATCTATCTGCTGTTCCAGAAGCAGGGCTTCGCGACGGGGCAGGTGCCGGGCAAGGAGGCGTATTTCTGGGGGATGGCGCTGGCGAGCTGGCTGTCGTGGCAGGTGTCGTCGCTCGCGGGGATCGCGCTCGCGAATATTTTTCCGGATAGCTGGGGGCTCGCGCTTGCCGGCACACTCGCGCTGATTCCGATCATGGTGTCCGCGATCGCGAACCGCTCGACGCTCGTGGCCGTCTCGGTTGCGGGAATCGTGTCGCTCGTCGCGTTCGAGCTGCCGTACCGGCTCGCGCTGCCGCTCGCGGTGGTCGCGGCGCTCGCCGCGGGCGTGATCGCGGACTGGATCGCCGAGCGCGCCGACTGGCGGCGCATCCGCGCCGAGCGGCGCGCCTGCGCGGAGGATGCCGAATGACCGATCTGCAGACCTGGCTCGCGATCGCCGGGATGACGCTCATCACCGCGCTCACGCGCGCGCTGTTCCTGATCGGCGGCGAGCGCACGGTGTTGCCCGAGCGCGCGCAGCGCGCGCTGCGCTACGCGCCCGCCGCCGCGCTCGTCGCGGTCGTGTTGCCGGACGTGCTCGAGACGCCCGCGGGCATTTCTTTCGCGCTGTCGAATCACGATTTCTACGCGGCCGCGGCGGGCCTCGGATGGTTTCTGTGGCGGCGCAGCATGCTCGGCACGATCGTCGTCGGGATGCTGGTGTTCACGCTGCTGCGGGTTTGGGTCTGACGCTGGGGCCGCCGCGCGCGAATGGGCACCGGTGCGGCGTCGCGGCGTTGCGATGCCGGCGGCCGGCGTGTCGTGGCATCGCGCGCCGCCCATTGTGCGTTCGCCCGCCTGAGCGCCGGAATTCGTCGCTGCGGATGGCCGCGGGACGGCAGCGCGGCAGTCGGATCGGCTAGAATGGCCCTTTCCGGAATTTCCCGCGCGTGCGCAGCGCGAGCCTGGCCAGGCGAAGCCGGCGGGTCGCGCGAGGCGCCTTTCACGGCGGCTGCCCGCGCGCGTTCGAAGCGCCTTCCTTCACCAACCTTCATCCAGTCCCATGAGCCAAGTCAAGCGTCTTACCGATTTGATCGCCGAAGGCCAGCTCTCCGGCAAACGCGTCTTCATCCGGGCCGATCTGAACGTGCCGCAGGACGATCACGGCAATATCACCGAAGACACGCGCATCCGCGCGTCGGTGCCCGCGATCCAGGCCGCGCTCGAGGCGGGCGCGGCCGTGATGGTCACCTCGCACCTCGGCCGTCCGACGGAGGGCGAGTTCAAGCCCGAGGATTCGCTCGCGCCCGTCGCGAAGCGTCTGGCCGAACTGCTCGGCCGCGACGTGCCGCTCGTCGCGAACTGGGTCGACAACGGCGTGTCGGTCGCGCCCGGCCAGGTCGTGCTGCTCGAGAACTGCCGCGTGAACAAGGGCGAGAAGAAAAACTCGGACGAACTCGCGCAGAAGATGGCGAAGCTTTGCGACATCTACGTGAACGACGCGTTCGGCACCGCACACCGTGCGGAGGCGACGACCCACGGAATCGCGAAATACGCGGGCATCGCATGCGCGGGCCCGCTGCTCGCGGCGGAACTCGATGCGCTCGGCAAGGCGCTCGGCAATCCGAAGCGCCCGCTCGTCGCGATCGTCGCGGGCTCGAAGGTGTCGACCAAGCTGACGATTCTCAAGTCGCTCGCGGAGAAGGTTGATCAATTGATCGTCGGCGGCGGCATCGCGAATACGTTCATGCTCGCGGCGGGGCTGTCGATCGGCAAATCGCTCGCGGAGCCGGATCTCGTCGGCGAGGCGAAGGCGATCATCGACGATGCGCGAAAGCGCGGCGCGTCGGTGCCGATTCCGACCGACGTCGTCGTCGCGAAGGAATTCTCGGCGACGGCCGCGGCCACCGTGAAGAAGGTGAGCGAGATCGAGCCCGACGACCTGGTGCTCGACATCGGCCCGGAAACCGCGAAGGCGCTGGCCGGCCAGCTCGAGAAGGCGGGCACGATCGTCTGGAACGGCCCGGTCGGCGTGTTCGAGTTCGACCAGTTCGGCAACGGCACGAAGACCCTGGCGACGGCGATCGCGAATTCGGCCGCGTTCTCGATTGCCGGCGGCGGCGACACGCTCGCCGCGATCGCGAAATACGGCATCCACGACAAGGTCAGTTACATCTCGACGGGCGGCGGCGCGTTCCTCGAATTCCTCGAAGGCAAGAAGCTGCCCGCCGTCGAGGTGCTCGAAACGCGCGCATGATGCACGCGTCGTGACGATGCATCCGGCGGGCCGCGCGAGGCGCGCCGGATGCGCATGGCAGGCAGGACGATGCGGCGCCGGCGATGCGAGCCGGCGCGCGCGAACAAAGCGACGCCGGGCGTGAGCACCGGCGCGCACCGACGGAGGCGGCGGCGGCTGGGCCGCGCGGCTTTCGCTCTCGCAGCGACCCATCCAGCGTTTTTACTCAGTCAGACGAGGAGTTTCATGCATCGCGCCACCAAGATAGTCGCGACGATCGGCCCGGCCTCCAGCTCGCCGGAGGTTCTGCTGCAGATGATGCAGGCGGGGCTCGACGTCGTGCGGCTCAATTTCTCTCACGGTTCGGCGGACGATCACCGCGCGCGCGCCGAGATGGTTCGCGACGCCGCGCGCAAGGTCGGCCGGGAGATCGCGATCATGGCGGACCTGCAAGGCCCGAAGATCCGCGTCGGCAAATTCGAGGCGGGCAAGACGATGCTCACGCCCGGCCAGCCGTTCATCCTCGACGCGGGCTGCGAACTCGGCAACGACGAGCGGGTCGGCCTCGACTACAAGGAGCTGCCGCGCGACCTGAAACCGGGCGACGTGCTGCTTCTGAACGATGGGCTCATCGTGCTGAAGGTCGAGCGGGTGGTGGGCGACGAGATCCACACCACGGTCACGGTCGGCGGCGAGCTGTCGAACAACAAGGGGATCAACCGGCAGGGCGGCGGGCTGTCCGCGCCGGCGCTGACCGCGAAGGACATGGAGGACATCCGCACCGCGATGTCGCTCGGCGC
The DNA here is from genome assembly GCF_001718875.1 of Burkholderia singularis. Classification (NCBI taxonomy): domain Bacteria; kingdom Pseudomonadati; phylum Pseudomonadota; class Betaproteobacteria; order Burkholderiales; family Burkholderiaceae; genus Burkholderia; species Burkholderia singularis. Next base: position 3,339,037 of record NZ_CP013448.1, on the reverse strand, counting down.
GGATCTCGTCGCGGTGTCGTTTCCGAAGACCGCGACCGACATGGAAATGGCGCGCCAGCTCGCGAACATCGCGGGCGCGCCGTTCGGCATCAAGCCGAAGATGATCGCGAAGATCGAGCGCGCGGAGGCGATTCCGGCGCTGCAGGAGATTCTCGACGCATCGGACGGGATCATGGTCGCGCGCGGCGATCTTGCCGTCGAAGTCGGCAACGCGGCCGTGCCGGCGCTGCAAAAGCGGATGATCCGGATGGCGCGCGAATCGAACAAGCTCGTGATCACCGCGACGCAGATGATGGAATCGATGATCCACGCGCCGGTGCCGACCCGCGCGGAGGTGTCGGACGTCGCGAACGCGGTGCTCGACGGCACCGACGCGGTGATGCTGTCGGCCGAGACGGCGGCGGGCAAGTATCCGGTCGTCACGATCGAGGCGATGGCGGCCATTTGCGTCGAGGCGGAGAAGTCCGAGCAGGTCGAACTCGACCGCGATTTCCTGGACCGCACGTTCACGCGGATCGATCAGTCGATTGCGATGGGCGCGCTTTTCACCGCATACCATCTCGGCGCGAAGGCGATTGTCGCGCTGACGGAATCCGGCGCGACGGCGCTGTGGATGTCGCGCCACTACACGCACGTGCCGATCTACGCGCTGACGCCACGAGTCGGCAGCGAGCGCGCGATGGCGCTGTTCAGGAACGTCACGCCGCTGCACGTCGATTTCGACAGCGATCGCGATTCCGCATTGCAAAAGGCGCTTGAACTGGTCGCGCGGCGCGGTTACGTCGAGCACGGCGACATGGTCGTGCTGACGGTGGGCGAACCGATGGGGCAGGCAGGGGGCACGAACACGCTGAAGATCGTGCGGGTCGGCGAGCATTACTGAGCCCGGCGGGCATTTGCCCGGGCCGGATCGAGCCAATCGCGCGGGTTTCCGACCCCGCGCGATTTTTTTTGCTTTTTTTCGCTTCAGTGCGATCTGGAAGACGTAACAAACGGCCCGCCGAATGCCGGTTTGGTCTGAATCGGCGGCGCTTCGCGATAAAATGCGGCTATTCGACGCTCCCGCGTCGGCGATCCCCCGCACTCATTTGATCTGCCGGGGCTCACGCCGCACGTCGTGCAGGGCGCAAGGTTTTCATACAAGGAGTACCACAATGCCTCTCGTATCAATGCGTCAACTGCTGGACCACGCGGCGGAACACGGCTACGGCCTGCCCGCGTTCAACGTGAACAACCTCGAGCAAGTGCAGGCGATCATGGCGGCGGCCGACGAAGTCGGCGCGCCGGTGATCATGCAGGCATCGGCGGGCGCCCGCAAGTATGCGGGCGAGCCGTTCCTGCGCCACCTGATCGAAGCGGCGGTCGAGTCGTATCCGCATATTCCGGTCGTCATGCACCAGGACCACGGCCAGTCGCCCGCGGTATGCGCGGCGGCGATCCGAAGCGGCTTTACGAGCGTGATGATGGACGGCTCGCTGGAGGCGGACGGCAAGACGGTCGCGTCGTATGAATACAATGTCGACGTGTCGAGGAAGGTCGTCGAATTCGCGCATGCGATCGGCGTGACCGTCGAAGCGGAGCTGGGCGTGCTCGGCTCGCTCGAGACGATGAAGGGCGACAAGGAGGACGGTCACGGCGCGGAAGGCACGATGACCCGCGAGCAACTGCTGACCGATCCGGAGCAGGCCGCCGATTTCGTCAAGCAGACGCAATGCGACGCCCTCGCGATCGCGATCGGCACGTCGCACGGTGCGTACAAGTTCTCGAAGAAGCCGACGGGCGATATTCTGGCAATCGAGCGGATCAAGGAAATTCATGCGCGCATTCCGAATACGCACCTCGTGATGCACGGCTCGTCGTCGGTGCCGCAGGAACTGCTCGCCGAGATCCGCGAGTTCGGCGGCGATCTGAAGGAAACCTATGGCGTGCCCGTCGAGGAGATCCAGGAAGGGATCAAGCACGGGGTGCGCAAGATCAATATCGACACCGACCTGCGCCTGGCGATCACGGCTGCGATTCGCCGCTATTTCGTCGAGAATCCGGCAAAATTCGATCCGCGCGACTACCTGAAGCCGGCGCGCGAAGCGGCGAAGAAGATCTGCGTCGCGCGCTACGTCGCGTTCGGCTGCGAAGGTCAGGCGGGCAAGATCAAGCCGGTTCCGCTCGACAAGATTGCCGAGCGCTATAAGTCGGGCGAGCTGGCGCAAGTCGTGCGCTGAACCGACGCGCAATCAGCCGGACGGGCGGCAGCGTGCCGCCGTTGTCCGGTTGCCGGCCCGCTGTGCTGTAAGATCGCCGTTCCCGCGTACCGACGGGAACGGCGTTTCCCTTTTTGTTTGGCCCTCATTTCTGCGAAAAGACGATGTCTACCCTTTACGAATCCACGCTGCGCTCGCTGCCGCTTCTCGGTCGCGGCAAGGTCCGCGACAACTACGCGGTCGGCCGTGACAAGCTCCTGATCGTGACGACCGATCGCCTGTCGGCGTTCGACGTCATCATGGGCGAGCCGATTCCGAACAAAGGGCGCGTGCTCAACCAGATGGCCAATTTCTGGTTCGGCAAGCTTGCGCACATCGTGCCGAACCATCTGACGGGCGACGCGCCGGAATCGGTCGTCGCGGCCGACGAAGTCGAGCAGGTGCAGGGGCGCGCGGTGGTGGTCAAGCGTCTCGAGCCGATCCTGATCGAAGCGGTCGTGCGCGGCTATCTGGCCGGCAGCGGCTGGAAGGATTATCAGGCGACGGGCAAGGTGTGCGGCGTCGAGCTGCCGGCTGGCCTGCAAAACGCGCAGAAGCTGCCCGAGCCGATCTTCACGCCGGCGGCGAAGGCCGAGCTTGGCCACCACGACGAGAACATCTCGTTCGAGGAAACCGAGCGCCGCATCGGCACCGAGCTTGCCGCGACGATCCGCGACATCTCGATCCGCTTGTACAAGGAAGCGGCCGATTATGCGGCAACCCGCGGCATCATCATCGCCGATACGAAGTTCGAATTCGGTCTCGACAACCACGGCGAGCTGTACCTGATGGACGAGGCGCTGACGGCCGATTCGTCGCGTTTCTGGCCGGCCGACCAATATCAGGTGGGCACCAACCCGCCGTCGTTCGACAAGCAGTTCGTGCGCGACTGGCTGGAGACGCAGGACTGGGACAAGACGCCGCCCGCGCCGAAGCTGCCCGACGAGGTGATCGCGAAGACGAGCGCGAAGTATCAGGAAGCGCTCGAGCGGATTACCGGCGGCACGCTTGCCTGATTCGCGCCCCGATTGATTGACGCGAGGAAGCGCACGATGAGCGAAGTACAGAACGCCCAACATCACACGCACAGCGCGCCGTTGGTCGGCGTGCTGATGGGCTCCAGTTCCGATTGGGACGTGATGCGGCATGCCGTTGCGATCCTGCAGGAGTTTGGCGTGCCTTACGAGGCCAAGGTCGTCTCCGCGCACCGGATGCCCGACGAGATGTTCGATTACGCCGAGAAGGCGCGCGAACGCGGCCTGCGCGCGATCATCGCGGGCGCGGGAGGCGCCGCGCACCTGCCGGGCATGCTCGCCGCGAAGACGACGGTGCCCGTGCTCGGCGTGCCGGTGGCGAGCAAGTATCTGAAGGGCGTCGATTCGCTGCACTCGATCGTGCAGATGCCCAAAGGCGTGCCGGTCGCGACGTTCGCGATCGGCGAGGCGGGCGCGGCGAATGCGGCGCTGTTCGCGGTGTCGATTCTGTCGGGCACGCTGCCCGATTATGCGAACCGGCTGGCCGGCTTTCGCGTGCGGCAGAACGAGGCCGCGCACGCGATGGTGCTGCCGCCGCTGTGATGCGGGCGGCCAAGCGGCTGGGCGGGAGCGTCCGGGCCGTCTGTTGCCGCCGATTCCTGAAATGAAACAACGTCCGCGCTGCTTTTCGCCGCTTTCCCCCGGGGAGCGGCCGACATGCGCGCCCGACGCAACCGCCGTCGGGGCGCCGGGCGGCGCGGCGAGTACTTGTCGATCCGGAAACCGGCGCCCGGGCGCCGAAACTGGCCCTATGCAAGGCTGACATGACTGCAATCCCCACTCCGATTTCTCCGATTCTGCCCGGCGCTTGGCTCGGCATGGTCGGCGGCGGCCAGCTTGGCCGCATGTTCTGTTTTGCCGCGCAGGCGATGGGCTATCGCGTCGCGGTGCTCGATCCCGATCCGGCAAGCCCGGCGGGCACCGTCGCCGACCGGCATTTGCGCGCCGCTTACGACGACCAGGCGGCGCTCACCGAGCTTGCCCAGCTTTGCGACGCGGTGTCGACCGAATTCGAGAACGTTCCGGCGGCCAGCCTGGATTTTCTCGCGCAGACCACCTTCGTCGCACCGGCCGGCCGGTGCGTCGCGATCGCGCAGGACCGCATCGCCGAGAAGCGCTTTATCGCGGCCTGCGGCGTGCCGGTCGCGCCGCACGTCGTGATCGAAACGGCTGATGCGCTCGCGGCGCTCGCCGACGCCGAACTCGAGGCGGTGCTGCCCGGCATCCTGAAGACCGCGCGCCTCGGATACGACGGCAAGGGGCAGGCGCGTGTCGCGAGCGCGCAGGACGTGCGCGATGCGTATGCGGCGATGGGCGCGGTGCCTTGCGTGCTCGAGAAGCGTCTGCCGCTCGCATTCGAGGTATCGGCGCTGATCGCGCGCGGCGTGAACGGCGAGGCGGCGACGTTTGCGCTCGCGCAGAACACCCATCGCGGCGGCATTCTGGCGCTGAGCGTCGCGCCCGCTCCCGCGGCGAGCGACGCGCTGGCGAGCGACGCGCTCAAAGCGGCGTTGAAGATCGCCGCCTCGCTCGATTACGTCGGCGTGCTGTGCGTCGAATTCTTCGTGCTCGAAGATGGTTCGCTCGTTGCGAACGAGATGGCGCCGCGGCCGCACAACTCCGGCCATTACACGCTCGATGCGTGCGAGACGAGCCAGTTCGAGCAGCAGGTGCGCGCAATGACGCGGCTGCCGCTGGGCAGCACGCGCCAGCATTCGCCCGCGGCGATGCTCAACATACTCGGCGACGTGTGGTTCGCGCATGGCGGTCCCGCCGGCGCAGGCGCGTTGCCGCAGCCGGTGACGCCGCCTTGGGATCAGGTCGCCGCCATGCCGACGGCGCGGCTGCATCTGTACGGCAAGGAGGATGCGCGGATCGGCCGCAAGATGGGCCACGTGAATTTCACCGCGGCGACGCTCGACGAAGCGGTCGAGGGCGCGAACGCGTGCGCTCGGCTGCTGCGCATCGCGCTCGATTGATGGGGCGGACGATGTCGAACGATCGACCGTTTCCGAGCGCCGCGCAGATTGACGACGCGGCCGCGCGGCTCGACGCGGGCGAGCTGGTCGCGTTTCCGACCGAAACCGTCTACGGGCTCGGCGCCGACGCGCAAAACCCGGCCGCTGTTGCACGGATCTACGCGGCGAAGGGGCGTCCCGCGAATCATCCGGTGATCGTTCACCTCGCGCCGGGCAGCGATCCGGACTATTGGTCGGATGCGTTGTCTGCCGACGCGCGCAAGCTGATGGACGCGTTCTGGCCGGGCCCGCTCACGCTGATCGTCAAGCGCGCCGCGCGTATTCCCGATGCGGTGAGCGGCGGCCAGGATTCGATCGGGCTGCGTTGCCCGTCCCATCCGGTCGCGCAGGCGCTGTTGCGCGCGTTCGACGCACGGCGCGGCGGGCATGGCGGCGTGGCGGCGCCTTCGGCGAACCGTTTCGGCCACGTGAGCCCGACTACCGCGCAGCACGTGCGCGACGAATTCGGCGGCACGGTGCAGGTGCTCGACGGCGGTGCGTCCGACGTTGGAATCGAGTCGACGATCGTCGATTTGTCGCGTGGATTTCCGGCGCTGCTGCGCCCCGGCCACGTGACGCCGCAGCAGATTGCCGACGTGCTCGGCGTCGCGCCCCGGCTGCCCGACGGCAGCGATGCGGGCGCGCCGCGCGCATCCGGCACGCTGAAGGCGCATTACGCGCCGCGTACACCGCTTGCGCTCGCGCCATTCGAGCAACTCGACGCATGGCTTGCCGCCGCGCGTGCCAATGGCGAGCGCGTGGCGCTCGTCGCGCGCCCGACGAGCGCGCGTGCGTGGGCGCACGCAGACGGCGTGCATTTCGTCGCGGCGCCCGAAGACCCGCAAGGGTATGCGCGCGCGCTTTACGGGCTGCTGCGCGCGCTCGACCGTGCGCAGGTCGCGCGCATTCTGGTCGAGAAGCTGCCGGATACGCCCGAGTGGGCCGCGCTTAACGATCGGCTCGGCCGCGCGGCGGCGGCGTTCGACGCCGAGCAATGACGCATGCGCGGATGGCGCGTGCCCGCTGCCCGCTCGGACGCGGCTGCCCGTGCGCAACGCATGGGGATGTCATTGTTGGCACGCCGCCATGCCCGCGCCGGTGTCGGGACAATCGGATAACGACACAAAAAATGCCCGGCTCGCATCATGCGAGCCGGGCATTTTCCTTCCTTAGACGCGCCGGGTTCAGCGGCTGATGCCCGCCGCCGCGATCTGCTGCTCCACATACTGCGCGAGCAGCGTGTGCATATGCGTGCTTGGATGGAGCGGGTCGGCAAACATATAGGTCTGGTCGGCGTCGGGCGTCGTGTACATCGGCGGCGAGCAGAACAGCGCCCACGCGAACACGGTCGGGTCCGGCGCGCCTGCCGCCGCGCCGGCAGCCTCCATCGCCTGCAAATTGCACGCGGTGCCCGTGTTCGTCACCGAGAAACCGTAAGTCTTCGCGTTCGCGGCGATGTTGTTCGCCCATGTGAACAGATCGAGGACCGCGACCTTCGCCGGATCGACGTTGAGCGCCTTCAGCGATGCGGCAAGCGTGCCGTTGAAGAGCTGCGACATTTGCGTGAACGCGCTCTGAGCGCCGGCCGCTAGCGCCACCGGCGTTTGCCCCATATCCCGCGTGTTCGCGACGAACACGTGCGTTGCGCCCGCCGCGACGATCTGCTGGATGATTCCAGCGAGCTGCTGCGCGGCCGCGCCGACGGCCTGCCCGGCCGCTTGTTGAGCCGCCGGCGTGTTGCCTGCCGTTTGCACGGCCTGCATCTGGTAAAGAATGTCGGCTTCGCCGACGGTCACGAGCACGATCTGGTTCGCATTGAAACTGCCGTGCTGCTGCAGATATTGCTGGACCTGCGTGGCGACCGGCACCGTCGTCGCGCCGGCGAAATCGGCGTTCGGCGTGCCTTCGGGCGCATGGCCGATGCCGGGTTGCTGCGATACGCGCGCGCCGCCTTGCGCGTAATCCAGGCCGCCCGCGGCCTGCAACGGCACGCCGACGCCGCCTTCGAACGCGGGCGTGAGCGTGTTGCCGTAATAAGCGGCGACTTCTTGCGTGAAGACTTGGCCGGGGTTCGTCGTGAAGCGCCCGCCGCCGCCGAACAGGTGCTGGACTTGCTTGGCGTAGGTGCCGGCATCCGACAGGCTGTCGCCGAATGCGACCACCTGCATGTTCACGCGGCCGGCGGTGGCGGGTGCGTCGTCACCGCCGCCGCAGGCGGCGAGCACGGCGAGCAGCGCGCCTGCGCAGGCTGTTTGGGCGGTGCGGCGTAGCAGGCGGGTCGTGAAGCGGACGGAAGAGAGTAGCGTTGGTCTCGTATTCATGATTTTGTCGGTCAAAAGGAAATTCGCGCGGCCGGGCTTGCGTCGCATCAGGCATCAATGCGGTGCGTCGAGCCCCGAAAGGCAACCGGCGATGCGATTATCGGAGGTGCGGCGCCGGCGGTTTGTGCGCGAACGGACCTTCGCGCGCGCGGTGTGTGCGCCAGATCGCAGGAGCGGCTAAGGCTTTGTCCGAGCGGGGTACGAGCAGATTTACGGCGTCGCCGCGGATGCGCTTGTCAGACAAAAACGCCTGGTTCGCGCGATGCGAACCAGGCGTTTTCGGGCGGCGCGGGAGCGCATCGCCGTGGGCGATGCGCCCGCGTCAGCGGGATCAGCTGCCGATACCCGCCGCTTTGATCTGCTGCTCGATGTATTGCGCGAACAGCGCGTGCAGACGGGTCGTCGGATGGACGGTGTCCGCGAACATGTAGGTCTGATCGGCGTTCGACGCGGTGTACATCTGCGGCGAGCAGAACAGCGACGAGCCGAAGCCGGTCGGATTCGGCACGCCGGCCTTCGTCGCGGCCGCGATCATCGATTGCAGGTTGCACGCGGTGCCGTTTGCCGCCACCGAGAAGCCGTTTGCCTGATAGTTCGCGGCGATCTGGTCTTGCCACGTGAACGCGTCGATCAGCACTGCCTTCTTCGGATCGACGTTGAGCGCCTTCAGCGTTGCCGCGAGCGTGCCGTTGAAAAGCGTCGTGACCTGCGTGAACAACGCCTGCGCCTGCGCGCCGCCCGACAACGCAAGCGGCGTATTGCCGATATCCGGCACGTTGACGACGAACACGTGCGTCGCGCCCGCCGCGACGATCTGCTGAACGATTCCCGCAAGCTGCTGCGCGGCGAGGCCGATTTGCTGCGCGGCCTGCTGCAGCGCGGCCGGCGTCGAGCCTTGCGCCTGCGCGACTTGCACCTGATAGAAGATGTCGTTCGCGCCGCCGTTGATCAGCACGATCTGGTTCGAGTTGAAGCTGCCGTGCTGCTGCAGGTATTGCTGCACTTGCGTCGCGACAGGGGTGGTCGTCGCCTGCGCGAAATCGGCGTTCGGCGTGCCCGCGCTCGCGTGGCCGACGCCCGGCTGCTGCGTCACGCGCGCGCCGCCTTGCGCGTAACCGTAGCCGCCCGAGGCTTGCAGCGGCACGCCGAAGCCGCCTTCGAACGCGGGCGTGAGCGTGTTGCCGTAGTACGCGGCGACGTCCTGCGTCCATACCTGGCCCGGATTCGTCGTGAACCGGCCGCCGCCGAAACCCAGCAGGATTCGCGGCGAATAGGTGCCGACGTCCGACAGGCTGTCGCCGAACGACACGACCTGCATGTTCACACCGGCGCCCGGCGCCGGCTGCCCGTTGTCATCGCCGCCGCCGCACGCGGCAAGGGCGGCGAGGGCGACGCTCGCGAGCGCGGCCTGCGCGTAGCGCTTCACGCGTGCGGCGCGAGTGGGTTGTGACGGTCGTTGCGGCTGGTTCATGCGGGTATCTCCTCGTAGATATGTCCGTGTTGCATGGTTTGCGCCGGGAGGCGAAGCGGCCGGCGCGGTAAATCGGTGAAGCGGTGCGGCAAGGCATCCGCGCGTTTATCGTGGGGGGGGCGCGGCGGCGAGTGCGGGCGCCTCGGCGGCGCCGGACGCCGCCGCCCGTGCATGATAAGCGCTTGCCCACTCGGGCGGCCCGATAATCGCGCGCAGTTTATTGCGCCATCCGTCGGCCGTCCAAGCGTCGACGGCCATCGAGCGCCATTCGGCGAACGTCGCGACGAGCGGATTGTTCGAGCGCAGCGGCTCGACGATTCCGTACTCGGGCGGATCGCGCGGATCTTCTTCGACGAAGCTGCCGAACAGCCGGTCCCAGATTACCAGGACGCCTGCGTAATTGCGATCGATGTAGCGCGGGTTGCGCGCATGATGCGCGCGATGGATCGACGGTGTATTCAGCACATATTCGAGCCAGCCGAGCTTGCCGATCGTCTGCGTGTGGACGAAGAACTGGAACGCGAGATTGATGAGCACGATGCCGACGATCTGCTGCGGCGCAAAGCCGAGGAACGCCAGCGGCAGCCAGAATGCCCACATGCCGGCGATCGGATACATCAGGCTTTGCCGCATCGCGGTCGAAAAGTTCAGGCGCTCGGACGAATGGTGGACAACGTGCGCGGCCCACAGCCAGCGCACGCGATGGCTCGCGCGATGGAACACGTAGTAGAGCAGATCCTGCGCGACGAACAGCACGGCGAACGACAGCCACGTGCCGTCCCACGTGAAGAGCCGGTAGTGCGTATAGCAGTATGCGTAGAGGGGAAGCACGAAGATCCATGCCAGCTTGTCCGCGCCTTGGTGCATCAGCGCAAGCGCGGCGTTGCAAAGCGTGTCGCGCAGGCTGTAGATCGCCTCTGAGGGGCGCGTGCGTGAGACATGCCATGCTTCCCAGCCGATACACAGCAGGAAGACCGGCGCAAGCGCGAGCAGCAGCAATTCGATGCTGAATTGCACGATTGTCTCCCCATGATGGCGAATCGGGTGCGGGGCGGCGCGATGCCGCGGGTGCGGCCCGGTGTCTTCGGTTGTAGCCGAAAGGGTACGCAATCGGCGTACCGGGCGCGAGAGTGTTTCGTAGAGGGAATCTTCGATGGGCGGCGCAAGGCCGCCGGCGCGCAGGCCCGGCCGGCGGACGTTTTAAGCGGTGACGGGGCGCCGGCGCGCGCCGCGCGTGTTTCGGCGCCGGCTTGGGCGCGAACGCGTCAGCGCGGGCCTTCGTACACCCACTCGAGGAGCGCATCGTGAGCGGCGCGCGCGGCGCCCGCGCGATCGTCATTGATGAAGCTGACGACGACGTAGCTCGATCCGTCCGCCGAGCCGACGTAGCCCGCGATCGCGCGCACGTCGCGCAGCGTACCGGTCTTGATATGCGCATTGCCGAGCACTGGCGCGTTCGTCAGCCGGTTTTTCATCGTGCCGTCCACGCCCGCGACCGGCAACGAATCGACGAACGCCTGAGCGACGGGGCTCGCGTTCGCCGCCTGCAGCAGATCGGCGAGCGCGAGCGCGGACACGCGCTCGTTGCGCGACAGCCCCGAGCCGTTCTCGAGCGAGAGCCCGGCCGTCGGCAGGCCGCTTTTCGCGAGAAACGCGCGGATCGTGCTGGCCGATCCGTCGGGCGTCGCGGGCGGGCGGCCCTTCACCGCGCCGATCGTGAGAAACAGGTTGCGCGCCATCACGTTGTTGCTGAACTTGTTGATGTCGTGCACGACGCTCGACAGCACCGGGCCGTGATGCGCGGCGACGAGCCGTGCGGCCGCGGGCACCTTGCCTTCGCCGACCGTGCCCGTGAACGCGCCGCCCGTCTGCCGCCACAGCGCGAGAAAGCCGCGCGCGAAGAACGCGGTGTGGTCGAGCACGGCGATGTTGGTCGTCGTCGGTCCGCAGCGCTGCGAGTACGCGCCCGCGAACGACGCGTCGAGCGCGCCGTCCGCGCTCATCGACACGGCAGGGCGCGCGGCGGCGGCCGCGGCCGCGCCGCATGCGCCGTCGCCGGCGACGAGCGCGTTGTCGATCGTCAGATCTGACAGCGCGGGCAGCACGTCGATCGCGACGGCGCCGTTGTCGGTCGGCGTCACCGTGAACGACAGCGACTTGAATGCATACAGCAGCGGATCGGGACCGACGTTGTACGGCGCGCTCACGTCGTCGTCGAGCGGCGGCAGGTCGCGCGTTTGCGGCGCGAAGAACGTCTTGTCGAGCACGAGCGCGCCGTCGATGTTGACGATGCCTGTGCGCCGGATGCGGTTGACCAGGTCGATCAATTCTTCCGGCACGAGCTTCGGGTCGCCCGTGCCTTTCACATACAGCGTGCCGTGCAGCGTGCCGCTCGCGTCGACCGTGCCTTGCGCGTAAGCGGTCGTGCGCCAGCGGTAGTCGGGGCCGAGAAGCGACAGCCCCGCATAGGTCGTGACGAGCTTCATCGTCGATGCGGGCTGCATCGCGCGGCTTGCGTTCCATGCGACGACCGGCGACGGATTGCCGATGCGCTCGACGACGACGCTCACGCTCGACGCCGGTACGCGGGCGCGCTGCAGCGCGGCGAGCATCGGCGCCGGCAGTACGCCCTGCGCGGCCGACACGGCGGCTGCGGCCGGCCGGTGCGGCTTGGTCTTGCGCGCGCTGGCGGGCGCGGCGAACGCGAGCGCGGCGGCCGCGGCGGCGAGCACCGTGCCGCGCAGAACCGCGCGATGGGCGCTTGCGGCGCAGCGGCGCGGGAGGGATGAGCGGGATGGGCGGAAAGGGGGGGAAAGGTGGCGCACGCTGGCCGGAGCTGCGAGGTGACGGGCAGGTGGATTCATCGACGAATATCGGGATATCGGAACAGGGGGGCGAAGCGAAAGACCGCGCGCTTGCGCGGCGGCGCAACGCGCACATTGTAGAGAAAACGATGTGCGCCGCGTTGCATTGCGCCGCTGTCCGCGTGTGCACGGCGCGGCGCTACAATGTCCGCCATCGTGAACGCAGGCGACGGACGTTTTTCAGAATGCGGATATTGCTAGTCGAAGATGATCGGATGATCGCCGAAGGCGTGAGAAAGGCGCTGAAAGCGGATGGTTGCGCGGTCGACTGGGTGCAGGACGGCGAAGCCGCGCTGACCGCGCTCGCCACCGGCGAGGCGCACGACCTGCTGCTGCTCGATCTCGGCCTGCCCAAGCGCGACGGTATCGACGTGCTGCGCACGCTGCGCGCGCGTGGGCTCGCGCTGCCCGTGCTGATTCTTACCGCGCGCGACGCGGTGGCCGATCGGGTGAAGGGCCTCGACGCGGGCGCCGACGATTATCTCGTCAAGCCGTTCGACCTCGACGAGCTTGCCGCGCGGATGCGCGCGCTGATCCGCCGCCAGGCGGGGCGCAGCGAATCGCTGGTCCGCTACGGCGCGCTGACGCTCGATCCGGCGTCGCATCAGGTCACGCTCGACGGCGCGCCCGTGGCGCTGTCCGCGCGCGAATTCGCGCTGCTCGAGGCGCTGCTCGCGCGCCCCGGCGCGGTGTTGTCGAAGAGCCAGCTCGAGGAGAAGATGTATGGCTGGGGCGAGGAGATCGGCAGCAACACCGTCGAAGTGTATATCCACGCGCTGCGCAAGAAGCTCGGCTCGGACCTGATCCGCAACGTCCGCGGCCTGGGTTATATGGTCGTGAAGGAATCGTAGCGCGTGAAGTCGATTCGTCATCAACTGCTGATCTGGCTGCTCGCGATTGTCGTGGCCGGCGTCGGAATCGCCGGCTGGCTGATCTACCGGCAGGCGCTCGACGCGGCAAACGAAGTGATGGACAACCAGCTGCAACTGATCGCGGCCGCGTTGCCGTCCGAACCGTTCTCGCAGGTGCTGGGCTCGCACACGAACGGCGACGAGGGGATCGTGATCCAGATCTGGAACCGCAACGGCGTGCTGATGTATTTTTCGCATCCGCGCGCGCCGATCGCACCGCGCGCGGAGCTGGGCTTCTCGACCGAGCGCACCGAGCGCGGCGCGTGGCGGGTGTATGGCGCGATCGTCGGCGACAACGTCGTGCAGCTCGCGCAGCCGCTGTCGGTGCGCAACCGGCTTGCCGCGAGCGTCGCGCTGCGCACGCTTTGGCCGCTCATCGTGCTGCTGCCGTTTCTCGGCGCGGCGGTGTGGATGATCATCGGGCGCGGTCTTGCGCCGTTGCAGCGCGTCACGCGTGCGGTGGAGGCGCGCCGGCCCGACGCGCTCGACGCGCTGCCCGACACGCCGTTGCCGCTCGAGGTGCGGCCGCTCGTGCGCGCGCTGAACGGACTGCTCGCGCGTCTGGCCGCCGCGCTCGACACGCAAAAGGCGTTCGTCGCGGACGCCGCGCACGAACTGCGCACGCCGCTTGCCGCCGTGCAGATCCAGGCGCAGCTCGTCGCGCGCGCGCAGGACGACGCATCGCGCCGCGAGGCGATCGCCGATCTGCAAAACGGCGTGACGCGCGCGACGCGTCTTGCCGAGCAATTGCTCGCGCTCGCCCGCGCGGAGCCGGGCGACGCAACCGTGCGCGAGCGCGTCGACTTGCGCGCGCTCGTCGAGGAATGCGTCGCCGCGCATGCGCCGCTCGCGCAGCGGCGCGATATCGATCTCGGCTTCGAGGCGCTCGAGGATGCGGCGGTGCTCGCCGATCCCGCCGCGCTGCGCGTGATGTTCAACAACCTGCTCGACAATGCGGTGAAGTACACGCCGCAAGGCGGGCGCATCGACGTCTCGCTCACGCGCGGCGACGGCGCGAGCGCGCTGGTGCAGATCGGCGATAGCGGCCCCGGCATTCCGGCCGCCGAACGCGAGCGCGTGTTCGACCGCTTCTATCGCGATTCGTCCGCGCGGGCGCGTACCGATGTGTCGGGCAGCGGCCTTGGTCTTGCGATCGTCAAGCGGATCGCCGCGCAGCAGCGCGCGAGCATCGAGATGGGCGAAGCGCCGGCGGGCGGCTTGCTCGTCAGCGTCAGGTTGCCGTGCGCGGCCGATGCGTGACGCCGCATGAACGATGGGCGGCCGGTATCTGACCGGCGCATGTGCCGTGCGCATGCTTGCCTCACCGGCTGCGCGCCTTGCATACGCGTTGCCCGTTCGTCTGCGAAGCCGGTTAAGACTGCTTTAAGACAGGCTCGTTACGCTTCGAACCATTAAACAAGGAGAACGATATGACTACCCGATTCCTTGCGCGTGGCGCAGTTGCCGTGGCCGTTGCCGCGGCGTTGTCGGCGGGGTACGTGGCGGGTACGCGTCATGCGGAGCCGCAGATCATCACGCCGGCGGTCGCCGCGCTGATGCCGGCCGAAGCCGCCGCCAAGACCGGCGTTCCCGATTTTTCCGGGCTGGTCGAGACCTACGGGCCCGCCGTCGTCAATATCAGCGCGAAGCATGTCGTGCAGCGTGCCGCGCAGCGTCGCGGGATGCCGCAGATTCCGCTCGATCCGAACGATCCGTTCTACCAGTTCTTCAGACATTTCTATGGACAGATTCCGGGCATGGGCGTGGGGCCGCAGCCGCCCGACGATCAGCCGAGCACGAGCCTGGGCTCGGGCTTCATCGTCAGTTCCGACGGTTATATCCTGACCAACGCGCATGTGATCGACGGCGCGAACGTCGTGACGGTCAGACTGACCGACAAGCGCGAATACAAGGCGAAGGTGGTCGGCGCCGACAAGCAGTCGGACGTCGCGGTGCTGAAGATCGACGCGTCCGGCTTGCCGACCGTCAAGGTCGGCGATCCGGCGCAGAGCAAGGTTGGCCAGTGGGTCGTCGCAATCGGCTCGCCATACGGTTTCGACAATACGGTGACCTCGGGCATCATCAGCGCGAAATCGCGCGCGCTGCCTGACGAGAACTACACGCCGTTCATTCAGACCGACGTGCCGGTGAACCCCGGCAATTCGGGCGGCCCGCTGTTCAATCTGCAAGGCGAAGTGATCGGCATCAACTCGATGATCTACTCGCAGACGGGCGGCTTCCAGGGGCTGTCGTTCGCGATTCCGATCAACGAGGCGATCAAGGTGAAGGACGAACTCGTGAAGACGGGCCATGTGAGCCGCGGCCGGCTCGGCGTCGCGGTGCAGGGGCTCGATCAGACGCTCGCCAGCTCGTTCGGTCTGCCCAAGCCGGACGGCGCGCTCGTCAGCGCGGTCGATCCGAAGGGGCCCGCTGCGAAGGCGGGGTTGCAGCCCGGCGACGTGATCCTTGCGGTCAACGGCGTACCGGTACAGGATTCCACTACGCTGCCTTCGCAGATCGCGAGCATGAAGCCCGGCACGCAAGCCCAGTTGCAAATCTGGCGGGACAAGTCGAAAAAGACGGTATCGGTGACGCTCGCGTCGCTGGGCGAGAACCAGACGACGGTGAGCAGCGACGCGAGCGTCGAGCAGGGGCGTCTGGGCGTGTCGGTGCGGCCGCTCACGCCGCGCGAGCGCAATGGCACGTCGCTTACGCACGGCCTCGTCGTCCAGCAATCGACAGGGCCGGCCGCGGGCGCGGGCATTCAGCCGGGCGACGTGATTCTCGCGGTGAACGGCACGCCGGTGACGAGCGCCGAGCAATTGCGCGACGTGGTCAAGCGCGCGGGCAACAATCTTGCGTTGCTGATCCAGCGTGACGACGCCCAGATCTTCGTGCCGGTCGATCTGGGTTGAGCCGGTCGGGCAAGTTCGTCCGGCTCGAGCGGGCCGCTGCGCCGGCCCGCCGTTTCCGGCTGACGAACTCAAGGAGCGAACCATGCGACAGCAAGCCATTTCGAGGTATCTGGCCGCGGCGGCGCTGACTTTCGGCATCGCGGGCGCGGCGTTTGCGCAGTCCGGCTTGCCGGATGTGCAGCGGCAAGGCAATGTCAGCTTCGTCTCGGGGGGCGTGGGGCAGGACGAATCGAGCGCATTCCAGCGCAACGAACGGCGCTGGCCGCTCGCACTGCGCTTTACCGGCGCGGGCGGCGAATTTCTTGCCGACGTTCGCGTGTCGGTGCGCGATGCGCGTGGCCGCGAGGTGCTGGCGGCGGACGCGCGCGGACCTTACATGCTTGTCAGACTCGCGCCGGGGCGTTATACGATCCGCGCCGCGTACAACGGCAACGAGCAGACGCGAACGGTCGCCGTGCCGGCGAAAGGGGGCGCGAAGGTCGCGTTCTCGTGGCGCATGCAGTAAATTTTGCACATTCGTCAGGCGGTTTGGCTGATAATGGGGCGTGAGCGGCATCTGTTGCCGTGGACCATTCCAATTTCCGGCCGGTGCGTATAGGCGTGGCGGCCTCGGAGGAAACCGATGTCCGACGCCGCAAGTCACTGCATTGAAACCGGGCCGAACCGCTTTCGCGCGCGCGCGATCCGCAGCCGGATCGCCGATGCCGAATCGAGCGCCGCCTCGACGCTGTACGAAGCACAGCCGTTCGGCCTTTTCCCCCAGCCGCGCCGTGATGCCGATGCATCGCGGCGCGCGCTTTGCCATCGCATTGCGCTCGGCGGGCAGCGCGCTCGGGCTGTCTGTTTTCATCCGTATGCCGCCGGCGGCATTGCCGAGGATGGCGAGCGAACGTCGCGGGCCATGCGTGCGCGTCGGTGCGATGCCGTCTTCGATATGGCACGTGCCGATCGTCTGCGCATGGCGCACTGATCGAACTCACCGGCGGAGGCGATCATGGAATTGCACGACGCATTGTGGATACCGCTCGCGCCGCTTGTCGTGCGCGATGCGCTGCACGATCCCGCGCTTGTGCGCGCGAGTCTCGAGTACTGCGAAGCATTTTCGCGCCTGTCGCGCGACGAGTTTTCGGTTGCGCTGTCGGTGCCTTTTGGGCTGCTGCGCGCCCGTTACGAGGTGCGCGCGCATGTCGTCGCGGGCGAGCACGGCGACGCACCCGGATCGGCCCGGCATACGCTGCACTTCAGGGCGCGCTCGGACGAGCTTGGCGCGCTGCGCGGCCAGATCGACGTGTCGTTGCCGCCTGCCGAATGCGCGCCGCGCGAGGCTGGCGGCGCAGGCCGCGGCGGCGAGTGCGACGATTTGCCGGCCAAACCGGCAACGCGGGTCGAATATGCGATATGGGCGACGGCGTTCGGCCCGCTTGCCGAACTGCCGGTGAGGCAACTGCGCGATGCGCTTGCCGAATTGGCCGACGATTTCTTCACGGAGTTCGGCCAGATCGTGCTGGCCAAGCACGGGCTTGCGCCGAATCGCGCGCGTGCCGGTGCGCGCGCGCGTCAGCACGTGTTTTTGCGGCCCGCGAGCATGACGCTCGGCGCGAAGCGCTCGCCTGCGATGTCGGCCGACGGCGCGCTGACCGCGCGCGCCGCCGGCGCGCTCGGGCATCGCGAATCGAGTCCGCTGCCGCCGTGGGCATGGGCGGCGATGATCGTCTTCGTCGCATTGTTGTTGTATGCGGTGCGCTGACGCGTTAGATCCGCTGCCGAGCGGCTGTTTGCGTCGCCTGCGTTTTCTTTCCTGAATCGCTCAAGTGGAGTGGTGCGGCGGCCGCGCGTGCCGCGCCGCTTGCGCCCGTTTCATCGCGAGCAGCCTGCGCATGCGCCGCGGCGCTTTTTTCTCAAGCGCCACGGAATTCGCGCCGGTAAGCCGATGGCGACGTGTCGAACGCCTCGGCGAAATGCTGCCGCAGCGATGCGCTCGAGCTGAATCCCGCCGTCTGTGCAATCGCGTCGATCGGCCGGTCGGTTGCCTCGAGCAACTGTTGCGCGCGTGCGAGCCGCTGCGCGAGCAGCCAGGCGCTCACCGTCGTGCCCGTCGCGCGCCGGAAATGGCGCGTGAACGTGCGCCGGCTCATCAGTGCGCGCGCCGCGAGCGAATCGAGCGTATGCGGCAGCGCAAGATTCTCGCGGACCCAGTCGAACAGTTCGGAGAGCCTGCCGTCGCGCGGATTCGCGGCCACTGGCTGGTCCACGAACTGCGCCTGGCCGCCTTGCCGGTGCGGCGGAATGACGAGACGCCGCGCGATCCGGTTCGCGGCGCTCGCGCCATACCGCTTGCGCACCACGTGCAGGCAGCAGTCGAGGCCCGCCGCGGTGCCGGCCGACGTCATCACGTCGCCGTCGTCGATGTAGAGCACGTGGGCGTCTAGCGTTACGCGCGGATAGCGCTGTGCGAAATCGTCGGCCCAGGCCCAGTGCGTCGTCGCCGTTCGGCCGTCGAGCAGGCCCGTTGCCGCGAGCACGAACGCGCCGAGACACAGGCCGACGAGCTGCGCGCCATTCGCGTGCGCGGCGCGCAGCGCATCGACGAGCGCGGCAGGCGGCGTTTGCGTGCCGTCGTGCCAGCACGGCACGATGACGGTGTCGGCGCCTTCGAGCGCATCGAGTCCGTGCGGCGCGGTGATCGTGAAGCCGCTGGTGGTCGCCAGTTCGCCCGCGTCGGTCGCGCACACGCGCAATTCGAAACGCGGCTCGCCGGGGCGGGATTCGCCGAACACGATGCACGGCACTGAAAGATGAAACGGGCTGATGCCGTCGTAGGCAACGACAGCGACGACATGCGGCGGTTCGGAAGCGGCGGCGATGCGCATCGATCGGACTCCGGGAGGCGGACGATTGGCCCGATTCTAGCGAATATTGGCAATCGGGCCGCTATCGGGCAATGGCCTGTGCGCGAACAATCCGCGGTAGCGAGTCGCGCCGCAGCCGGGCCGCGCGATTCGGCCGTCAACCTGTCCGGCGTTCCCGTTCATTTGCCAGGAGCCTCCCATGTCCGCTTCTTTTCCCCGCCGCGCGCTGCTCGTCATCGATGTGCAGAATGAATACGTGACGGGCAATCTGCCGATTGAATATCCGGATGTCGATACGTCGCTCGCGAACATCGGGCGCGCGATCGACGCGGCGCACGACGCGGGGGTGCCGGTCGTGGTCGTCGAGCACGTCACGCCGGCCGGCTCGCCGATTTTCGCGCGCGGCAGCGACGGCGCCGCGCTGCACCCGGTGGTCGCATCGCGTGCGTTCGCGTACCGGATCGAGAAGCAGAAGGCGAGCGCGTTCATCGGCACCGGTCTGGCCGCGTGGCTCGACGCCCATCGGATCGACACGCTTGCGATTGCCGGCTACATGACGCACAACTGCAATGCATCGACCGTTTATCAGGCGGCGCAGGCAGGGTATGCGCTCGAGTATCTGGCCGACGCGACAGGCGCGCTGTCATACGAGAACGCGGCGGGCGCGGCGAGTGCGCAAGAGATTCACCGCGCGTTCACGGTCGTGATGCAGTCGAATTTCGCGGCGGTGACATCGACGCGCGACTGGATCGACGCGCTTGCCAAGGGCGAGACGCTCGCGCGCGACAACATCTATGCGTCGAACCAGCGCGCGAGGGCGCGGCGCGCTGAACGCGGTTGAGCAACGCCGGGCAACGCCCGGCGCGCGCGGGGCGGTCGCGGACGGCTGCGCGCGGCCGAGCGGCGCACGGCGCACGGCGCGCGCGCGTCAGGCCGGATCGCGCCGCATCGACGCGCTAGTGCGCAGCATGTCGAGGCACGCGTCGACGAGCTTCTCCGCATGACAGTTCGCGTCGATCTCGTTGGGCAGCATCAGCATATCGCGCACGAAGCCGCTGACGAGCGTATGCAGCATCAGCGACGCGCGCCACGTATCGAGATCGGCCGGCATCTGGCCGTTCGCGACCGCCTGCGCGAGATCGGCTTCGAGGTTGTTCAGCGCGTCGAGCATGCTCGCGCGGTGGCGCTCGAGGAGCGGCCCCATGTCCGCCACGTACTCGCACTTCATGAACAGGATGCTGAACACGCGCTGCAGCTGCGGGTCGCGCGCGGCACCCAGCAGGCACCAGGTCAGGATCTCGCGGACCCTCCCGAGCGGATCGGCGAGCGTTTTGCCCGTGTCGGCCTTCAGTTCGTCCAGTGGCATCAGCACGCGGTCGAACATCGCGTCGAACAGTTCGCTCTTGCTCGCGAAATGCCAATAGATCGCGCCGCGCGTCACGCCCGCATGCCGGGCGATATCGGCAAGCGACGTATGCGACACGCCTTTCTCGAAGAAGACGTGCTCGGCGGCGTCGAGAATCCGGTCGCGGGTGGCGAGCGCCTCCTCTTTCGTGCGTCTGACCATTAGGGGCTCGTCGTGGGCAGGGGCGGGATCATGTGTAAGAAAAATGAAGGATATCGTGAACGCCGCGCCCGGAAGCAGGCCCCGCCGGCCGATGCGTCGTAAACGATGGTAATTTGTAAGAAATTGTGCGGTGCATAAAGTTATTTTACATACATTCGTGAATGTATATACAATGCTAGGCTACGACTGAATCGCTTATGAGGCAATCAGTTATTATCCGTTTCTGCTGATTTCCCTCCTCAGTGTCGCGCGCGGTTTGCGCGACGGCATCCCGGCACGGTGGTCGCGTGCCGCTGGCAAGTTTTGCATCCGCAGTCAAGCAATTCAGTTGTCCGATCCGCGGCGCACGGAGCAGGAAGCGTTTCGTGTTCCAGCGGGTTGGCGCTTATTTCTTTTGCTACAAACGAGGTCGCTCCATGCGCGTCGAACGGGTTCCATACCGCTTAATCACTGTTGCGACGGCCGCCGTTTTCCTGGCCGCGTGCGGAAAAAAAGAATCGGCTCCTGCGCCGCAAACGCCGGAAGTCGGAGTTGTCACGGTTCAGCCGCAGTCGGTGCCGGTCGTCACCGAGTTGCCGGGGCGCACGAATGCGTTCCTGGTCGCGCAGGTCCGCGCGCGCGTGGACGGGATCGTGTTGCGCCGGGAATTCGTGGAAGGCAGCGACGTGAAGGCGGGGCAGCGGCTGTACAAGATCGATCCCGCGCCGTATATCGCGACGCTGAACAGCGCGAAGGCGACGCTCGCGAAGGCGCAGGCGAATCTCGCGACGCAGAACGCATTGGTCGCGCGCTACAAGGTGCTGGTGGCGGCGAACGCGGTCAGCAAGCAAGACTACGACAACGCGGTGGCCGCGCAAGGTCAGGCGGCCGCGGACGTGGCCGCGGGCAAGGCCGCCGTGGATACGGCGCAGATCAACCTCGGGTACACGGACGTGGTGTCGCCGATTTCGGGGCGCGTCGGGATTTCGCAAGTGACGCCGGGCGCATACGTGCAGGCGAGCCAGGCGACGCTGATGTCGACGGTGCAGCAGCTGGACCCGGTGTACGTCGATCTGACGCAATCGAGCCTGGACGGGCTGAAGCTGCGCCAGGACATCCAGAGCGGACGGCTGAAGAAGGACGGCCCGGGGGCGGCGAAGGTGACGTTGATACTGGAGGACGGCAAGCCGTATCCGGAGCAGGGCAAGCTGCAATTCACCGACGCGACGGTGGATCAGACGACGGGTTCGGTGACGGTCCGGGCGATCTTCCCGAACAAGCAGCGCGTGCTGCTGCCCGGCATGTTCGTGCGGGCTCGGATCGAGGAAGGGGTCAACGAGAACGCGTTCCTCGTGCCGCAGATAGGCGTCACGCATGACGCAAAGGGGCAGGCGGTGGCGCTGGTGGTCGGCGGCGACGGAAAGGTTGCGCCGCGGGTGCTGACGACGTCGGGGATGCAAGGGCAGAACTGGGTAGTCGAGGGCGGCTTGTCGGCGGGCGACCGGGTGATCGTGCAGGGCACCGGGAAGGTGCAGCCCGGGATGACGGTGAAGGCGGTGCCGACACAGTTGCCGGCGGCCGGAGATGCGCCGGGCGCGGCGTCGCAGGCGCAGGCAGGGGCATCGCCGGGCGCGGCGCCGTCCGCTTCCGCTGCGCCGGGCGCGGCCTCGGGCGCTTCATCCGCAAGCGCCGCCGCGGCTTCGAGCGCGCGTTAACAGCAGGGGGCCTGTTTCATGGCAAAGTTTTTTATCGATCGCCCGATCTTTGCATGGGTGATCGCCATCATTCTGATGCTGGCCGGCGTCGCGGCGATCTTCACGCTGCCGATCGCGCAGTATCCGACCATCGCGCCGCCGTCGATTCAGATCAGCGCGAACTACCCCGGCGCTTCCGCGAAGACGGTGGAAGACACGGTGACGCAGGTGATCGAGCAGCAGATGAGCGGTCTCGACAACTTCCTGTATATGTCGTCGACGAGTGACGACTCGGGCACCGCGACGATCACGCTGACGTTCGCGCCGGGCACGAATCCGGATATCGCGCAGGTGCAGGTGCAGAACAAGCTGTCGCTTGCGACGCCGATTCTGCCGCAGGTGGTTCAGCAGCTCGGCTTGTCGGTGACGAAGTCGAGCAGCAGCTTCCTGCTCGTGCTCGCGTTCAACTCCGAAGACGGCAGCATGAACCGGTACGACCTGGCGAACTTCGTCGCGTCGCACGTGAAGGACCCGATCAGCCGGATCAACGGCGTCGGCACCGTCACGCTGTTCGGCTCGCAGTACGCGATGCGGATCTGGCTCGACCCGACCAAACTGACCAACTATGGGCTCACGCCGGTCGACGTGACGAGCGCGATCAGTTCGCAGAACGTGCAGGTCGCGGGCGGCCAACTCGGCGGCACGCCGGCCGAGCCGGGCACCGTGCTGCAGGCGACGATCACCGAGGCGACGCTGCTGCGCACGCCCGAGCAGTTCGGCAACGTGCTGCTGAAGGTCAATCAGGACGGTTCGCGCGTGCTGCTCAAGGACGTCGCGAAGATCAATCTTGGCGCGGAAAACTACAACTTCGACACGAAGTACAACGGGCAGCCGTCCGCCGCGATGGGTATCCAGCTCGCGACGAACGCGAACGCGCTCGCGACCGCGAAGGCGGTGCGCGCGAAGATCGACGAATTGGCGCCGTTCTTCCCGCATGGTCTCGTCGTCAAGTATCCGTATGACACGACGCCGTTCGTGCGGCTGTCGATCGAGGAAGTGGTGAAGACGCTGCTCGAGGGTATCGTCCTCGTGTTCCTCGTGATGTATCTGTTCCTGCAGAACCTGCGCGCGACGATCATTCCGACGATCGCGGTGCCGGTCGTGCTGCTCGGTACGTTCGCGATCATGTCGGCGGTCGGCTTCTCGATCAACACGCTGTCGATGTTCGGTCTCGTGCTCGCGATCGGCCTGCTCGTCGACGATGCGATCGTCGTCGTCGAGAACGTCGAGCGGGTGATGGCCGAGGAGGGCTTGCCGCCGAAGGAGGCGACGAAGAAGGCGATGGGGCAGATCACCGGCGCGCTCGTCGGCGTGGCGCTCGTGCTGTCGGCGGTGTTCGTGCCGGTTGCGTTCTCGGGCGGCTCGGTCGGCGCGATCTACCGGCAGTTCTCGCTGACGATCGTCTCGGCGATGGTGCTGTCGGTGCTCGTCGCGCTGATTCTGACGCCCGCGCTGTGCGCGACGATCCTCAAGCCGATTCCGCAGGGGCATCACGACGAGAAGAAGGGTTTCTTCGGCTGGTTCAACCGTACCTTCAACAAGAGCCGCGACAAATACCACGTCGGCGTGCACCACGTGATCAAGCGCTCGGGACGCTGGCTCATCATCTATCTGGCGGTGATCGTCGCGGTGGGCCTGCTGTTCGTGCGACTGCCGAAGTCGTTCCTGCCGGACGAAGACCAGGGCCTGATGTTCGTGATCGTGCAGACGCCGTCGGGCTCGACGCAGGAGACGACCGCGAAGACGCTCGCGAACATCACCGACTATCTGCTCAACGACGAGAAGGACATCGTCGAATCGGCATTCACGGTGAACGGCTTCAGCTTTGCGGGGCGCGGCCAGAACTCGGGTCTCGTGTTCGTCAGGCTGAAGGACTTCTCGAAGCGGCAGAGCGCGAACCAGAAGGTACAGGCGTTGATCGGCCGGATGTTCGGGCGCTACGCGGGCTACAAAGATGCGATGGTGATTCCGTTCAACCCGCCGTCGATTCCGGAGCTGGGCACGGCGGCCGGCTTCGACTTCGAGCTGACCGACAACGCGGGCCTCGGCCACGACGCGTTGATGGCCGCGCGCAACCAGTTGCTCGGGATGGCCGCGAAGGACCCGACGCTGATGGGCGTGCGTCCGAACGGCCTGAACGATACGCCGCAGTACAAGGTCGACATCGATCGCGAGAAGGCGAATGCGCTCGGTGTCACGCCGGCGGCGATCGACCAGACGTTCTCGATCGCCTGGGCGTCGAGCTACGTGAACAACTTCCTCGATATCGACGGCCGGATCAAGAAGGTCTACGTGCAGGCGGATGCGCCGTTCCGGATGCAGCCGGAAGATCTGAACATCTGGTATGTGCGCAACGGTGCGGGCGGAATGGTGCCGTTCAGCTCGTTCGCGACCGGACACTGGACGTATGGCTCGCCGAAGCTCGAGCGTTACAACGGCGTCTCGGCGATGGAAATCCAGGGCCAGGCCGCGCCGGGCAAGTCGACTGGCCAGGCGATGGCGGCGATGGAAGCGCTCTCGAAGAAGCTGCCGACGGGCATCGGCTATTCGTGGACGGGGCTGTCGTTCCAGGAAATCCAGTCGGGCTCGCAGGCGCCGATCCTGTACGCGATCTCGATTCTCGTCGTGTTCCTGTGTCTCGCGGCGCTGTATGAAAGCTGGTCGATTCCGTTCTCGGTGATCATGGTCGTGCCGCTCGGCGTGATCGGCGCGCTGCTTGCGGCGACGCTGCGCGGGCTGGAGAACGACGTGTTCTTCCAGGTGGGCTTGTTGACCACGGTGGGCTTGTCGGCGAAAAACGCGATTCTGATCGTCGAATTCGCGCGCGAGCTGCAGATCACCGAGAAGATGGGGCCGATCGAGGCGGCGCTGGAATCGGCGCGGTTGCGGTTGCGTCCGATTCTGATGACGTCGCTCGCGTTCATTCTCGGCGTGCTGCCGCTTGCGATCAGTAACGGCGCGGGCTCGGCGAGCCAGCACGCGATCGGTACCGGCGTGATCGGCGGGATGATCACCGCGACGTTCCTCGCGATCTTCATGATCCCGATGTTCTTCGTGAAGGTGCGCGCGGTGTTCAGCGGCGAGAAGGAAGATGCCGACGACGCGCTGCGTCTCGCTCAGGAGCACTCGCATCGCACCGAAGCGCCGAAGCACGGCGATGACGACGCTGGCAGGAAGGAATAACTGATGAAGCCAATCTATGCTTTGACCGCGCTCGCGGTCGCGCTGGTCGCGGCGGGTTGCACGCTGGCGCCGCGCTATGAGCGCCCGGCCGCGCCGGTATCCGGCGCGTTCCCGACCGACGGCGTGTATGCGGCGCAGCCGGGTGCCGCGCCGGGCGCGCGCAGCGCGAACGGCCAATCGGCCGCCGAGATCGGCTGGCGCGAGTTCTTTGCCGATCCGCGGCTGCAGCGGCTGATCGAGATCGCGCTGAAAAACAATCGCGACCTCCGGGTGTCGGTGCTGAACGTCGAGGCGGCGCGCGCGCAGTATCAGATCACGCGCGCGGCGCTGTTCCCGGCGCTCGACGCGAGCGGCACGGGCGATCGCCAGCGGTTGCCGAACGCGCTGACGGCGGTGCCGGGCCGCAATATCACGACAACCTACAACGTCGGGCTGTCGGCGTCGTGGGAGCTGGATCTGTTCGGCCGGCTGCAGAGCCTGAAGGATCAGGCGCTCGCGCAGTATCTGGCGACCGCCCAGGCGCGCAAGGCGGCGGAGATTTCGCTCGTCTCGCAGGTGGCCGACCAGTATCTGACGCTGCTGTCGACCGATGATCTGCTGAGGGTGACGGAGAACACGCTGAAAACCGCGCAGTCGTCATATAACCTGACGAAGCTGCAATTCGATAACGGCACGGGCACGGAGCTGTCGCTGCGGCAGGCGCAGACGGTGGTCGAGACGGCCTTGGCGAACCAGCAGGCGCAGGCGCGCGCTCGCGCGCAGGCGTTGAACGCGCTGGTGCTGCTGATCGGCGAGCCGCTGCCCGAGGACCTGCCGGCAGGGCTGCCGCTGGACGCGCAGAACCTGCTGACGGACATTCCGGCGGGGCTGCCGTCCGATCTGCTGACGCGCCGTCCGGACATCATGGAAGCGGAGCAGCAGTTGCTGGCGGCGAATGCGAACATCGGCGCGGCGCGCGCCGCATTCTTCCCGCGGATTTCGCTGACGGGCGCCTTCGGAACGGCGAGCCCGACGCTCGGGGGGCTGTTCAAGGCGGGCACGGCGGCGTGGTCGTTCGCGCCGCAGATCACGATGCCGATCTTCGAAGGCGGGCAAAACATCGCGAATCTGAATTACGCGAACGTGCAAAAACGCATCGAGATCGCGAACTACGAGAAGGCGATTCAGTCGGCGTTCCGGGAGGTGTCGGACGGGTTGGCGGCGCGCGGCACGTATGACCAGCAGATTGCGGCGCTGGAGCGCAACGAGCACGCGCAGCAGCGGCGGTTCGATCTGTCGGATCTGCGTTATAAGAACGGCGTCGACAGCTATCTGTCGGTGCTGACGGCGCAGACGGATCTGTACTCGGCGCAGCAATCGCTGATCACCGCGCGCCTTGCGCGGTGGACGAGCCTGGTGGATCTGTACCGCGCGCTGGGCGGCGGATGGATCGAGCGGGCGGGTGAGACGCCGCGTCCGGCCGATGCGCCGGTCGATTACGGTAATGCGGCTGCGCCTGCGGCGGCGTCCGCCGCGCAGGCCGCATCGGCTGCCGCCGTGACGCCAAGCTGAGCATTCGCGACGGCCGCGCGGCAGGCGAACGGAAATTCATTCGCCGTCCCGTGGCTCGGACGGCCGCCGCGCCGAGGCGAGCGCAACGGCGGTTGACCGCTGCATCGCAGGTTGGCCGTGCGGATGAAATATCTCGCGTGACGCTGTACCGCACCCCGAAAGCCGGAGGTTTCTTTCCGGCCTTCGGGGTGTTTTCGTTGACGGGCGCGCAGCGTGCCGTCAAATCGCTGCATTCATCGCGTTGGCGGGCCGGCACGCGGCGCGCATGGAAGGGCGGCGCGCGCCCCGGCCGGCTCGTGCGTTCATCGCGAGCGCCGAGCCCCGGCGCGCGCGGCACGCCGCCGTCAATGAAGATCGGCCGGCCGCCGGTCGAAATCGCGGCCTGCCTGCCGGATCGCTTGATGCGCGTCGCGTTCGCCGCTCATGCCGTTGAACACGATGTTGAGCACGACGGCCGATACCGACGCGAGCAGAATCCCGCTATGCAGAATCGGGGCGAGCGCGGCCGGCAGCTTCGAAAAGAAATGCGGCGACACGACGGGAACGAGCCCCAGCCCGACGCTTACCGCAACGATGAACAGATTGTGATGGCGGTGCACGAAATCGACCTTCGACAGCACCTTCATGCCGTTCGCCGCGACCATCCCGAACATCACGATTCCCGCGCCGCCGAGCACGAAAGGCGGCACGGAAGCGACCACCTGCGCCATCTTCGGAAACAGTCCGAGCAGCACGAGGATCACGCCGCCCGTCGCGCAGACGAAGCGGCTCTTCACGCCTGTCACGCCGATCAGGCCGACATTCTGCGAGAACGACGTATGCGGGAACGAATTGAAGATGCCGCCGATCAGCGTGCCGAGGCCGTCCACGCGTAAGCCGCGCACGAGCGTGTCGCGATCGACCGGCCGCTCGACCATGTCCCCCACCGCGAGAAACATTCCCGTCGATTCGATGAACGTGACGAACATCACGATGACCATCGTGGCGATCGACAGCGGATCGAAATGCGGCCACCCGAAATGGAACGGCGCGACGAAGCCGACCCACGGCGCGGTGGCGATGCCGTCGGTGTTCACGCGGCCGGTCGCGAATGCGATCGCGAAGCCCGCGACGATGCCGAGCAGCACCGAAATATTCGCGACGAAGCCGCGGCCGAACCGGTTGATCGCGAGAATCAGCGCGAGCACGACGAACGACAGCCCGAGATAGAGCGGATCGCCGTAGTTCGGATTGCCGACGCCGCCCGCCGCCCAGTTGATGCCGACTTCCATCAGCGACAGCCCGATCACCGCGATCACGGTACCGACGACGACGGGCGGAAAGAATCGCAGCAGCCGGCCGATGGCCGGCGCGAGCACGATGCCGATCGCACCGGCCGCGATCGTCGCGCCGAACACGTCCAGAATGCCGAGGCCGGGATTCGTGCCGATCGCGATCATCGGGCCGACGGCCGCGAACGTGCAGCCCATGATGACCGGCAGCCGGATGCCGAAGATCGCGACGCCCAACGTCTGAATCAGCGTGGCGATGCCGCACGCGAACAGATCCGCGCTGATCAGGAACGCAAGCTGATCCTTCGGCAGTTTGAGCGCGCCGCCGACGATCAACGGCACCGCGACGGCGCCTGCATACATCACGAGAACGTGTTGCAGGCCGAGCGTCAGCAGCTTGCCGGCAGGCAACACTTCATCGCACGGATGGACCGTGTTCGATTGCATCTGTCTCACTCCATGATTTTGTCGGGGTAGTGGCTCAACGTTATGCGCGTCGGCGAATCGCAACAAGATCGCCCGGTTTTATTCCGGGCTTTGCTGCGCCGATATGCGCTCGGAGACGGGAAAAACGATGCGTCCATGCTCGGGGCCGGATAATGAAGCGGTGTGGGCGGTGCGCCGTGCTTTTATCGCAGTTCAAAAATGACGGGTCGATGCCGTCAAATATCGCCGGATTTATCTTCGGTATCGAAGACTCGACATGGTGTTCGCGCGGCGGCCGCCGCGCGCGTTCAGCCGGCTGCTCGCGTGGACGCTGGGACCGGGCGGCGGCGGGCCGGTTATCATCGGCACCGGCTTATGCATATCCATTGCGATTACGTCATGCGATTTCTCGGCATTGATCTGGGGACAGGCTCGTTGAAGCTCGCGATCGTCGACGGCGGCGGCCAGGTGCGCGCGACGGCGTGCGCCGCGTACCCGGTCGCGACGCCGCAGCCGGGCTGCGCGGAAATCGACGTGCGCGTTTGGTGGCGCGCGCTCGTCGACGCCGCGCGGCGCTTGCCCGACGGTGAACGCGCGCGCATCGGCGCGATCGGCTTGTCAGGACAGATGCACGGTGTGGTGCTGGCCGATGCGGCTGGAGACGCGCTGCGCCCAGCGATGCTGTGGCCGGATACGCGCGCATCGGCGCTCGTTGCGGGTTGGCCGGGCGTCGGCGGGCCGGCGGCGGTCGACACGATCGGGCAGTGCAGCGGCGCGGCCGGGCAGGCCGCGTCCGGATCGAATGCGGGCGAGCCGCAGCCTGCGCACCGGCCGCGCGCGCCCAATCCCGTCTCGCCCGGCATGGCAGGGCCGCTGCTCGCATGGCTGGCGTTGCACGAGCCGGATCTGCTGCATGCCGCGCGCTGGGCGTGGCAGCCGAAGGACTGGCTGCGCGCCGCGCTGGGCGGCGAGAGCGCGAGCGATCCGTCCGATGCGTGCGCGACCGCGCTCGCGAGCCCGGACGGCGATTGGGACGACGCGCTGATCGACGCGCTCGGCTTGCCGCGTGCGCTGTTCGCGCCG
Organism: Burkholderia singularis; assembly: GCF_001718875.1. Lineage (NCBI taxonomy): Bacteria > Pseudomonadati > Pseudomonadota > Betaproteobacteria > Burkholderiales > Burkholderiaceae > Burkholderia > Burkholderia singularis. The sequence continues at coordinate 3,309,603 of NZ_CP013448.1, read as the reverse complement.
CTGCGCGCGTCGCATGCGGTCTGCGGCGCGCTGTCGGCCGATGCCGCGGGCGCGCTCGGGATGCCGGCCGGCATCCCGCTTGCCACGGGCGCGGGCGACACGCCGTGCGCGGCGCTCGGCAGCGGCCTCGTGCACGACGGCGACGCGCTGCTTACCACCGGCACGGGCGGCCAGATCGTCGTGCTGAGCGAGCGGGCGGGCGCGCCGCGCGCCGGGCTGCACCGTTACCGGACGGCGCTCGGCGTGCGCTATTACACGATGGCGGCGATGCAGAACGTCGGGATCGCGCTCGATGCGGCGCGCGGCTGGCTTGTCTATCCTGACTGGCGCTCGGCCTACGACGACGCGTTTTCCCTGCCGGCGTCGCCGCAGCTCAGTTTTCTGCCGTATTTGACGGGGGAGCGTTCACCGTGGATGAACCCCGCGGCGCGCGGCGGCTGGCTCGGCCTCACGCTGGGCGACGCACGGGGCGCGCTGATGCGCGCCGCGTTCGAGGGCGTTGCGTTCGCGTTGCGCGCGGGGCTCGATGCGATCCGTGCGCACGGCTTGCCAGTGCGTGCGTTGCGGCTCGCGGGCGGCGGCTCGATCGAGCCGCGCTGGCGTCAATTGCTGGCCGACGCGCTCGACGTCGAATTGCTCGCCGTCGATTGCCCGCATGCCGCCGCGCGTGGCGCGGCGCTGCTTGCGGGTGTCGCGGCGGGGCATTGGCGGGCGGCCGAGCTTGCCGCGCTCGCGCCGGCGGCGTCGTGCGTGGCCACGCCGGGCGGGGATGCGGCGCTTGCCGCGCGCCACGCGCGCTTCGTCGAGCTGTACAGGCGCACCGAAGCGTGGTTCGGCGCAAACGATTAAAATTTTACGTTTTGCTTGCCGGCGCCAGCGATGTCGTATTTGAGCAAGCGGGCGGCTCGTGCGTACACGCGCGCTGCCCGCCGCTTTGCGATCATCCTGTTTGCCTATGTTCCCATTGCCGCGCCGCATGCGGCGCGGCCCGCTACCGACAGGAGTCCCCGATGAAAACGAAGGCCGCAGTTGCATGGAAGGCGGGCGAGCCGCTGACGATCGAGGAAGTCGATCTCGAAGGTCCGCGTGCGGGCGAAGTGCTGATCGAGGTGAAGGCCACGGGTATCTGCCATACGGACTATTACACGCTGTCCGGCGCGGACCCGGAAGGCATCTTTCCGGCGATTCTCGGCCATGAGGGCGCGGGCGTCGTGGTCGATGTCGGGCCTGGCGTCGGCACGCTGAAGCGGGGCGATCACGTGATTCCGCTTTATACGCCCGAGTGCCGCGAATGCAAATTCTGCCTGTCGCGCAAGACGAACCTGTGCCAGAAGATCCGCGCGACGCAGGGCAAGGGGCTGATGCCCGATGCAACGTCGCGCTTCTCGATCGGCGGCAAGCCGATCTTCCATTACATGGGCACGTCGACGTTCTCCAACTATATCGTCGTGCCGGAGATCGCCGTCGCGAAGATCCGCGAGGACGCGCCGTTCGACAAGGTTTGCTATATCGGCTGCGGCGTGACGACGGGCGTGGGCGCGGTGGTCTACTCGGCGAAGGTCGAGGCGGGCGCGAACGTCGCGGTGTTCGGTTTGGGCGGCATCGGGCTGAACGTGATCCAGGGCGCGAAGATGGTGGGCGCCGACAAGATCATCGGCGTCGACATCAATCCGGCGCGCGTCGAGCTTGCGAAGAAGTTCGGGATGACGCACTTCGTCAATCCGAAGGACGTGCCGAACGTCGTCGACCATATCGTGCAGCTGACCGACGGCGGCGCGGATTATTCGTTCGAATGCATCGGCAACGTGACGACGATGCGCCAGGCACTCGAATGCACGCACAAGGGCTGGGGGCAGTCGTTCATCATCGGCGTCGCGGCGGCGGGCGAGGAGATCGGCACGCGGCCGTTCCAGCTCGTGACGGGGCGCGAATGGAAGGGTTCGGCGTTCGGCGGCGCGCGCGGGCGCACCGACGTGCCGAAGATCGTCGACTGGTACATGGAAGGCAAGATCAACATCGACGACTTGATCACGCATACGCTGCCGCTCGAGCAGATCAACGACGGCTTCGCGCTGATGAAGCGCGGCGAGTCGATCCGCTCGGTCGTATTGTATTGAGCGCAGGTGACGCGATGCTCGAACTGGTTTCGTCGCATGCTTGCCACGGCGGCGAGCAGCGCTTTTACCGGCACGCTTCGAAAGCGATCGGGCTGCCGATGAAATTTTCGGTGTATCTGCCGCCGCAGGCGGCGCATGGCCGCGTGCCGGCGCTGTTCTATCTCGCGGGGCTGACCTGCACCGACGAGACGTTCGCGATTAAGGCCGGCGCGCAGCGCTTTGCCGCGCACGCGGGGCTCGCGCTCGTCGCGCCCGATACCAGCCCGCGCGGCGCGGGCGTGCCGGGCGAGACCGACGCGTGGGATTTCGGCGTCGGCGCGGGCTTTTACGTCGACGCGACCGAAGCGCCGTGGTCGACGCATTACCGGATGGAGTCATATGTCGCCGACGAGCTGCGCGCGACCGTGACGGCCGAGTTGCCGATCGACGGCGCGCGGCTCGGCATCTTCGGGCATTCAATGGGCGGCCACGGCGCGCTCGTGCTTGCGTTGCGCCATCCGGACGTGTACCGGTCGGTGTCGGCGTTCGCGCCGATCGCCGCGCCGACGCGCTGCCCGTGGGGCGAAAAGGCGTTTTCCGGTTATTTGGGCGCCGATCGCGAGGCGTGGAAACGGTATGACGCGAGCGAACTGGTCGCACGCGCCGATGCGCGCAAGTTTGCCGATGCCATCCTGATCGACCAGGGGCTCGCCGATCAATTCCTCGCGACGCAGCTCAATCCGGATGTGTTCGAGGCCGCGTGCCGCGCGGCAGGTCAGCCGCTCACGCTGCGCCGGCATGCGGGCTACGATCACGGCTATTACTTCATCTCGACGTTCATCGCCGATCACATCGCGCATCATGCGCGCGCGCTGACGCGCTGACGCGCTGACGCGCTGAGCGCGCCCCGCCCCGTTACGCGGCGCGCCGCTGTCCAACGAGGCTCAGCCCATAGGTCGCCGCCGATAGCGCGGTGATCCAGAAGCTCGTTGGCCAATCGGTGTAATACGCGAGCGCGATGCCGAGCCATGCCTGGCCGAGCGCAAGCCCGGCCGCGAGCCAAAGCCCCGTCGACAGGCGCGTGGCGAGATGCTGCGCGGCCGCCGCGGGACCGACGAGCAGCGTGAACACGAGCAGCACGCCGACGATCTGCGTGCACGCGGCGACGGCGAGTGCGCAAATCGACAGAAACAGCACCGACACGAGCCGCAGCGATACGCCCTTCGCTTCCGCGAGTTCCGGCTGAAGCGACGCAAACAGCAGCGGCCGCGCGATCGCGGCGAGCGCCGCAAGGCTCACCGCGCCGATGCCCGCGAGCACGGCGAGCGTCTCGCGGCTCACGCCGAGCACGTTGCCGAACAGCAGCGCCGTCACTTGCGTCGCGTAGCTCGTATAGAAATGCAGAAACAGCAGACCGCAGCCGAGCGCGACCGACAGCGTCACGCCGATCGCGACGTCACGCCCGGCCAGCCGCTCGCCGAGCGCGCCCATCCCGATGCCCGCCGCCAGCGTGAAGCCCACCATTCCCCAGATCGGCGACACGCCGATCAGCGCCGCGCCCGTCGCGCCGGTGAACCCGACGTGCGACAGCGCATGTCCCGCGAACGTCTGGCCGCGCAGCACCAGAAAATAGCCGACGATTCCCGCGAGCACCGCAACGATGCCCGCTGCCGCGAACGCGTTGACCATGAAGTCGTATTCAAGCATCGTGGGTATGTCCGCTGCCGTGTGAGTGCGCATGGCCATGTCGATGACCGTGGCCGTGGTGATGATCGTCTTCGTGCCCGTGATCGTGCTTTTCCACCTCGATGTCGCCCGACATCACGAAGATGCGGCCGTTGGCACGCATGACGTCGATTGGCGCGCCGTACAGCCGCGACAGCACCGGCTTGGTGATCACCTCGTCGACGGTGCCGAGCGCGGCGACGCCGTTGCCGAGATACAGCACGCGATCGAGCGCGTTGAGCAGCGGATTGAGTTCGTGCGCGCAGAACAGCACGGTGATCCCAAGCTCGCGCTGCACGCGCCGAACCAGCTCGACGACGCCGCGCTGATGGTTTGGATCGAGGCTGATCAGCGGCTCGTCGAGCAGCAGCAGCTTCGGTGCGCCGAGCAGGCATTGCGCGAGCAGCAGACGCTGGCGCTCGCCGCCCGACAGCTCGAACAGCGGCCGTTTCGCGAGCGCCGTCGCGCCGACCAGTTCGAGCGCGCGCTCGACATCGGCACGGATCGCGGCGCTCATGCGCGGCAGCCCCCAGCGATGGCCGCGCGCGGCCATCGCGACGAAGTCGTAGCCGCGCACGCGCCGGCCGGCGAGCGCACTGCGCACCTGCGGCATGTAGCCGATTGCCGGATTGCCGCGCGCGACCACGTCGCCCGCGACGCGGATCGTGCCGTGCTCGGCCGCCACGAGGCCGAGCACGGCACGCATCAAGGTCGTCTTGCCCGCGCCGTTCGGGCCGAGCACGCCGACGAATTCGCCCGCCTCGATGGCGAAGCTCACGTCGTGCAGGATCGTGCGGCCGCCGAGCGCGAGCGTGACGTGATCGAGTTCGAGTGCAAGCATCGAATCGCGTGCCACGTTACGGTTGCGGTTGGCCGAGCGCCGACGCCAGCGCGTCGAGCTGCGACAGCATCCATTGCTGGAAGCTCTTGCCGGCCGGTTGCGTCTCGGTGACGCTGACGACCGGCACGTGCGCGTCGTTCGCGATCTTCAGCATCCGCTTGGTCATCGGCTCGACGGCCTGGCTGTTGTAGAACAGCACGCGCACCTGATGCTTCTTCAGATCGTTCTCGAACGCGGCGATATCGGCCGGGCTTGCCTCGGTATTGTTCATCGCCGCGAGTTGCAGGCGCGGGTTGCGCATGTCGAGCCCGATCGCGTCGGCCATATAGCCGAATACGGGCTCGGTCGCGGTGACGGGAATGCCCCGGTAGCGCGCGCGCAACGCGGCCACTTTCGCGCCGACCGGCTGCATCGACGCGACGAACTTCGCGAGATTCGCATCGTAATCGGCCTTGTGCGCAGGGTCGGCCGAGCCGAACGCTGATGCGAGCGCGCGGGCGGCGGCGGGCATCGTCGGCGGATCGTACCAGAGGTGCGGGTTGTCGCCCGCCTTTTTGCCGACCAGTTCGGCGACGACGATGGTGGCCTGCTTGTCACGCTTGGACGCGGCCAGCAGCTTCGGCATCCAGGGATCGTAGTCGGCGCCGTTGTAGATCACGACTTTCGCCTGTTGCAGCTCGCGGGCGATTTTCGGGCTCGCTTCGAACAGGTGCGGATCCTGGTCGGGATTGCTGAGGATGCTCGATACCTGCACATGCGCGCCGCCGATTTGCCGCGCGACGTCGCCGTAAAAATTCTCCGCGGCGACCACCTTGAGCGGCGCGCCTTGCGCGAACGCGGCGCCGGCGGCAAGCAGCGCGGCGATGCCGGCGGCGAGCGCGCGTGCATGCCGCGCGAGGGTGGATGCGCGCGCGGCGCGGCGCGCATGCGCGGCGGACGTGACGTCGCACGCGGCGCATGCGCCGGTCAAACGGCGCGACAACGGAACAGACGCGCGCAATGGCGCGCGCGTCGGGGCGGCGAGGAACATACGGTCGATCCTTTTCGGTTTGACGGGACGAAAGCCTGGCGCGGCGGGCTCAGCCGTGCCGCGCGTGTTTGCTTTTGCACTGGCCACACAGGCCGCTCAGCTCGACGACTTGCCGGCGCACCTCGAAGCCGTGTGCGGGGGGGCTCGCGGACAATTGCTTGGCGAGTTCGCCGCCGGGAATTTCCACCGTCTCGCCGCACGCTTCGCAGATCAGGAACTGACCTTCGTGCGGCTTGCCGATCTCGCAGCACGCGACGAACGCGTTCTTCGATTCGATCCGATGGATAAAGCCGTGTTCGACGAGGAAATCGAGCGCGCGGTAGACGGTGGTCGGCGGCACGCGGCCGCGCTGCGGCTCCAGCTCGGCGAGCAGATCGTAGGCACCGATCGGGCGCAGCGCGGCAAGCACATGTTCGTAGACTTGGCGGCGCAGCGGGGTCCACGCGAGACCGTGCTCGGCGGCAAACGCATCGGCACGGGACAGGCGGGCGGCGAGAGGGTGGGTTGAGGCCATCGTGTGAACCGGTCGGTCGGATAGGGCGAACACGATGGCGATGATATAACGTATCGGCCGGCCTTGCATCCCGGCGGTTGCCCATTGTCTGCGGTTTTTTCGTTTCCGGCGGGCGGCTTTCGGCAGCCATGCGGGCTGCCCGGCAAGAAGGCCGGATATGCGGGTGCCCGTATCGCCGGCTGTTGCATTGCGTTTGTCGTTCCGTCGATGCGTTGTTCCGTCAACCGCGATGGCGATGTGCTTTCCGGATTTTCGCTGCGTTTATTTCGCTGCGTTTACTTTCCGGCCTTTTAGCCAATTTTCGCGCTTCGTTTCCCCCCGGTTCCTATTTCGCGCTGAGCGCGGTGTGCGCCTCGGCCGCGCGCTCGCAATGCGGCGGCGCAGCATCAAAAGGCGGTTTTTCCGCCTTGACAGCATGGGGTTCGTGGCCGATCATTCGTTCGAAATTAGAGCAAATGACCAATAAATGAGCGTTCGCTCAGTGCTGGCGGCGCGATGAATAACGAATCGGAGACAGATCTGTGAGATTGCAGAACAAGGTCGCGATCCTGACGGGCGCGGCGAGCGGCATCGGCGAGGCAGTCGCGCAACGCTATCTGGACGAGGGCGCGCGCTGCGTGCTCGTCGATCTGAAACCGGCCGACGGCGCGCTTGCCACGCTGGTCGCCGCGCATCCGGATCGCGCGCTGGCCATCACGGCAGACGTCACGCGCCGCGACGACATCGCGCGCATCGTCACGACCGCCGTCGAGCGGTTCGGCGGCATCGACATTCTGTTCAACAACGCAGCGCTGTTCGACATGCGCCCGCTTCTCGACGAATCGTGGGACGTGTTCGATCGCTTGTTCGCCGTCAACGTGAAGGGCATGTTTTTCCTGATGCAGGCGGTCGCGCAACGGATGGTCGAGCAGGGGCGCGGCGGCAAGATCATCAATATGTCGTCGCAGGCGGGCCGGCGCGGCGAGGCGCTCGTTTCGCATTACTGCGCGACGAAGGCCGCCGTGCTGAGCTACACGCAATCGGCCGCGCTCGCGCTCGCGAAGCACCGGATCAACGTGAACGGCATTGCGCCGGGCGTCGTCGATACGCCGATGTGGGAACAGGTTGACGCGCTTTTCGCGCGCTACGAGGGCCGCCCGCCGGGTGAGAAAAAGCGCCTCGTAGGCGAAGCGGTGCCGCTTGGCAGGATGGGCGTGCCGGCCGATCTGACCGGGGCCGCGCTCTTTCTTGCGTCAGCCGACGCGGATTACATCACCGCCCAGACGCTCAATGTCGACGGCGGCAATTGGATGAGCTGACATGAGCAGATTCGCGCGCACCCCGCGGCGGCTTGCATGCGCGGGGCGCTGGAGCAGGATCGATATGAGACAAGCCCCGGTGCGCGGTGCCGCGTTGCGCAGGCTGCGCGGCCGATCCTCGCGCCGGGCGGCTTGCTCGGGAGGGCGTGATGGCTGAGATTGTGGTGGCGGGCGAATTGCTCGCGGAATTCGTCGCCGCCGCGCGCGGCCAGGGCTTCGATGCGCCGGGCGAGTTCGTCGGCCCGTTTCCGAGCGGCGCGCCGGCGATCTTTGCCGATCAGGCGGCGCGCATGGGGGCGTCGGTGACGTATGCGGGCTGTGTCGGGTGCGATGCGTTCGGCGATGCGATCATCGCGCGCCTGGCAAGCGATGGCGTCGACGTTGCGCGAATCCGCCGCGTCGCGCGTCCCACCGGGGTCGCGTTTGTCGCTTATCGCACGAGCGGGGAGCGCCAATTCGTCTACAGCATCGACGGTAGCGCGGCGGCGCTTATCGAGCCTGCGGATCTCGATACGTCGATGTTCGCCGGCTGCCGCTATTTTCATGTGATGGGCTCGTCGCTCACGAGCGAACGCGCGATCGCCACGGTGCAGCGCGGCGTGAGCGAGGCGGCGCGCGCGGGCGCGAGGATTTCGTTCGATCCGAACGTGCGCGCCGAGATGCTCGCGTTCAAACCGATGCGCGCGGCGCTGCTCGAGATGCTCGGCGTATGTCATCTGTTCTTGCCGAGCGAGGCCGATCTGCCGTTTTTCTGCGGTGCGCAGCCGAGCGAACGCTCGATTGCGGGGTTGCTTGCGACGCATCCGCTGCTCGAGACAGTGGTGCTCAAGCGCGGCGCGGCGGGCAGCGTCGCGTTCGACCGCACGGGCAGCTTTGCCGTGCCAGCGTTCAGGACGGTCGAGGCCGATCCGACGGGGGCCGGCGATTGCTTCGGCGGCACGTTGGTCGCGAGCCTGGTCGCCGGCATGCCGATTCAGGCCGCGCTCGCGCGCGCGAACGCGGCAGGCGCGCTTGCCGTCGCGCGGGTCGGTCCGATGGAAGGTAACAGTACGCCGGATGAGATCGAACGTGTCCTTGGCGAGCGAGGTGCCGCATGCGTGGCGTGAGCACACTCATCGAGCCGCCGCGCGTGCACGGCGCCACGCGGATGCTGCGCGAAATTTTCGAGGCGAACCGCACGGGCCGGCGCTGCGGTATTTATTCGGTGTGCAGCGCGCACCGCATCGTGCTCGAAGCGGCGTTCGAAGCCGCGCGTGACGACGAATCCCCGCTTCTCATCGAGGCGACCTGCAATCAGGTCAATCATCGCGGCGGCTATACCGGCATGACGCCCGCCGAGTTCCGGCGCGACGTGGACGCGCTCGCGCGTGACAGCGGGTTTCCGGCCGATGCGTTGATTCTCGGTGGCGATCATCTCGGGCCGATTCCATGGCGTCATCTGAGCGCGCGCGACGCAATGCGCGAAGCGGGCGAGATGGTGGCCGCGTATGTCGAAGCGGGTTTCTCGAAGATTCATCTCGATGCGAGCGCGGCCTGTGCGGACGACCCGGCCGCGCTGTCCGATGCGACGATCGCCGAGCGGGCCGCGCAATTGTGTGCGATAGCGGAACGGGCGGCGCGTGCGAGCGGCGTCTCGCCCGTCTACGTGATCGGTACCGAGGTGCCGACGCCGGGCGGCGAGGTGAGCGATGCGGCAAAGCGCGGCGCGCTCGCGCAAATCGAAGTGACCCGCGCGGCCAGCGTGCACGCGACACTCGACGCGCATCGCGAAGCGTTCGCGCGATACGGCCTGCACGATGCGTGGTCGCGCGTGATCGCGCTCGTCGCGCAGCCCGGCGTCGATTTCGACGACCGGCGCGTACTCGACTACGATCCGCCGCGCGCGGCCGAACTGGGCACGAGCATCCTGCGCGAGCCGCGGCTCGTGTTCGAGGCGCATTCGACCGACTACCAGACGCAAGCGGCGCTTGCCGCGCTCGTACGCGATCACTTCGCGATCCTGAAGGTCGGGCCGGCGCTGACGTTCGCGTTGCGCGAGGCGTTGTTCGCGTTGACGTATATCGAGGACGCACTGTTCGACGACGCATCGCAGCGCTCGCAATTGCGCGACGTGATCGATGCGGCGATGCGCGAGCGCCCCGAATACTGGGCGCCTTACTATCGCGGCGACGCCCTTGCGCAGCGGCTTGCGCGTCAGTTCAGCTACAGTGACCGGATTCGCTATTACTGGCTGCAGCCGGCGGTTGCGGCGGCACTCGAGCGTCTGTTCGACAATCTCGCGCGCTGCGCGCCGCCCGAAACACTCGTCGCGCAGTGGCTGCCCGACGTGTATGCCGCGTGCCGGCGAGGTGAACTTGCGCGCGAGCCCGCCGCTTGGGTGCGCTACCGGATCCGCGAAGTGATCTCGCGCTACGCACGCGCATGCGCGATGCAGCAAAGCGGTTGAAAACGGGCCGCGCCATGCGAGGCGGCACGAAGCCCGCACGCCGTCGATACGGCACGCAGTCGACACGAAATCAAAACGCAATCAGGAGACATGCCATGCAACGAAAGACCTTCACCGCCGCCGCGCGTCTTGTCGCGAGTGTCGCGCTTACGGCGTCGGGATTGGCCGCACATGCGGCGACGCTGACCATCGCGACGCTGAACAACCCGGACATGATCGAGCTGAAGAAATTGTCGTCGGCGTTCGAGAAAGCGAATCCGGACATCCGCCTGAACTGGGTGATTCTCGAGGAAAACGTGCTGCGCCAGCGTGCGACCACCGATATCACGACGGGCAGCGGCCAGTTCGACGTGATGGCGATCGGTACCTACGAGGCGCCGCAATGGGGCAAGCGCGGCTGGCTCGCGCCGATGACGGGGCTGCCCGCCGATTACGATCTGGAAGACGTGATCAAGACCGCGCGCGACAGCCTGTCCTACAACGGTCAGCTCTATGCGCTGCCATTCTATGTCGAAAGTTCGATGACGTTCTACCGCAAGGATCTGTTCGCCGCGAAGGGTCTGAAGATGCCGGCTCAGCCGACTTACGACCAGATCGCCGAGTTTGCCGACAAGCTGACCGACCGCGCGAGCGGCGTGTACGGCATCTGTCTGCGCGGCAAGGCGGGCTGGGGCGAGAACATGGCGTATGTGTCGACCGTCGTCAATACGTTCGGCGGCCGCTGGTTCGACGAGAACTGGAATGCACAGCTCACGTCGCCGGAGTGGAAAAAGGCGATCGGTTTCTACACGAACCTGCTGAAGAAGGACGGCCCTCCGGGCGCGAGTTCGAACGGCTTCAACGAGAATCTGACGCTCACCGCATCGGGCAAATGTGCGATGTGGATCGACGCGACGGTCGCGGCGGGAATGCTGTACAACAAGCAGCAGTCGCAAGTTGCCGACAAGATCGGTTTTGCCGCCGCGCCGGTCGCCGTCACGCCGAAGGGTTCGCATTGGTTGTGGGCATGGGCGCTCGCGATTCCGAAGACGTCGAAGCAGCAGGACGCGGCCAGGAAGTTCGTGGCCTGGGCCACGTCGAAGCAGTACGTCGAGATGGTCGGCAAGGACGAAGGCTGGGCGTCGGTGCCGCCCGGCACACGCTTGTCGACCTATCAGCGTGCCGAGTACAAGAAGGCCGCGCCGTTCTCCGACTTCGTGCTGAACGCGATTCAGAGCGCCGATCCGAACGATCCGTCGCTGAAGAAGGTGCCGTACAGCGGTGTGCAATACGTCGGGATTCCTGAATTCCAATCGTTCGGCACGGTGGTCGGGCAGGCGATCGCGGGTGCGGTGGCCGGGCAGATGACGGTTGACCAGGCGCTCGCCGCCGGGCAGGCCGCGGCCGATCGCGCGGTGCGTCAGGCCGGCTACAAAAAGTAAAGCGCCGTGCGCGCGGCGACGCGCGCACGGCTTGGCGGTAACGCGGGCGCAAGCGGCAGTGCGCACGCATTGAACGAGGTGATTCCGATCATGCGTCACTTACGCGTTTCTCTGTCCAGTTCGGCGCCGCTTGCCGATGCGCCGTTCGCCGCCGCCGAGCATGCGCGCCGCAAGCCCGTGCGTTGGCTCGCGTCGCCGTCCGTCGCCGTGCTGTTGCTGTGGATGGCCATTCCGCTTGCGATGACGATCTGGTTTTCGCTCACGCGCTACAACCTGCTGAATCCCGACGTGAAGGGCTTCGCCGGGCTCGACAACTACCGGTTCCTCGCGACCGATCCGTCGTTTCTGCCGGCGATCTGGCATACGCTCGCGTTGATCGGCTCGGTGCTCGTCATTACCGTGGTGGGCGGCGTGCTGATGGCGGTGCTGTTCGATCGCAAGTTCTATGGGCAGGGCGTCGCGCGCGTGCTAGCGATCGCGCCGTTCTTCGTGATGCCGACAGTGTCGGCGCTGATTTGGAAGAACATGATCCTGCACCCGGTGTATGGGCTCGTCGCACGCGCGATGCGCGCGTTCGGAATGCAGCCTATCGACTGGTTCGCGCAGTATCCGATGACGTCGATCGTGATGATCGTTGCGTGGCAATGGTTGCCATTCGCATTCCTGATTTTGTTCACCGCGATCCAATCGCTCGATCAGGAGCAGAAAGAGGCGGCGCGCATCGACGGCGCCGGGCCGTTTGCGATGTTTTTCTATATCACGCTGCCGCACCTGAAGCGTGCGATCGCGGTGGTTGTGATGATGGAGACGATTTTTCTGCTGTCGATCTTCGCTGAAATCTATACGACGACGGGCGGCGGTCCGGGCGATGCGACGACCAACCTATCGTATCTGATCTACGCGCTCGGCCTGCAGCAATTCGACGTCGGGCTTGCGTCGGCGGGCGGCATTCTTGCCGTCGTGCTCGCGAACGTCGTGTCGTTCTTCCTCGTGAGAATGCTCGCGCGCAATCTGAAAGGGGAGTACGAAGCATGAGTGACTTGTCCGTAACGGTTTCGCGCGGCGCGTCAGGCGATCAGCCCGGCCTGCTGCGCACGGCAGCGCGCGCGCTGCCTGGCGTGCTTGCTTGGCTTGTCGCGCTTGCGCTGTTCTTTCCGATTTTCTGGATGGCGATCACGGCGTTCAAGACGGAACAGCAGGCATATTCGTCGACGCTTCTGTTCATGCCGACGCTCGACAGCTTTCGCGAGGTGTTCGCGCGCAGCAATTACTTCGCATTCGCTTGGAACTCGGTGCTGATTTCGGCAGGCGTCACCGTCATCTGCCTGCTGCTGGCCGTGCCCGCCGCCTACGCAATGGCGTTTTTCCCGGGCAAACGCACGCAGAAGGTGCTGCTGTGGATGCTGTCGACGAAGATGATGCCGTCCGTCGGCGTGCTCGTGCCGATCTATCTGATGTGGAAGAACGCGGGGCTGCTCGATACCGTCGCCGGGCTCGTGATCGTCTATACGTTGATCAATCTGCCGATCGCCGTGTGGATGACGTACACGTATTTCAACGAGATTCCGCGCGACATTCTCGAAGCCGGCCGCATCGACGGCGCGTCGACGTGGCAGGAGATCGTTTATCTGCTGATGCCGATGGCGCTGCCGGGGCTCGCGTCGAGCGCGCTCCTGCTGGTGATCCTGTCGTGGAACGAGGCGTTCTGGAGCATCAATCTGTCGAGTTCGAATGCCGCGCCGCTCACGGTGTTCATCGCGTCGTACTCGAGCCCCGAGGGGTTGTTCTGGGCGAAGCTGTCCGCCGCGTCGTTGCTCGCGGTCGCGCCGATCCTGGTGGTCGGCTGGCTGTCGCAAAAGCAGCTCGTGCGCGGCCTCACGTTCGGAGCGGTCAAATGACGGCGGCGGCAGTGCGCACGCGCGATGCGCGCGCGCTCATCTGCGATTGCGACGGCGTGCTGATCGACAGCGAGGCGATCGCGGCCGACGTGCTCGTGCGCGAACTCGAGGCACGCTGGCCGGGAGTGGCGGCGCGGCCGATCGTGATGCCGCTGCTGGGGCTGCGCACCGAGCGCGTGCTCGAGGGCGCGTGCGAGCGCGCGGGGCGCGTGCTCGGCCCCGGCGACGTCGAGGCGATTCGCGCGAGTGTCGAGGAGAAGGCCGGGCAGGCGAGCGCGGTCGCCGGTGTCGACGCGGCGCTCGCGCAGCTCGACTTGCCGATCGCGTGCGCGAGCAATAGCCGCCGGCATTATGTGGATGCGGCGTTGAGCCGTACCGGCCTCAAGCGTTTTTTTGGCGACCGGCTGTTTTGCGCGGACAGCGTCGCGCGGCCGAAGCCCGCGCCCGATGTGTATCTTGCCGCCGCGCAAGCGCTTGATGTCGCGCCGCGGCAGTGTCTCGTCGTCGAGGACAGCGCGGCGGGCGTGACGGCTGCGTTGGCCGCGGGCATGACGGTGCTCGGCTTTATCGGCGGCGGCCATGCATCGGCCGCGCAGGTCGACGCGCTGCGCGTAATCGGCGCCAGACGTGTGTTCGACGACATGCGCTTGCTGCCGGCGCTCGTCGCACAGTGGCTTGCAACCGGCACGGTGCAGCCGGATTGAACGAATGCGTCGCGCGGGCGTGGCGGTGACGATACGCCGCGCGGCCGCCACGCTGAACGAAGACAACGGAGACGAATCATGGCAAGCGTGATCCTGCGCAATATCGGCAAGCGCTATGAAAACAACGAAGTGCTGAAGGATGTGAATCTCGACATCGCGAATGGCGAGTTCGTCGTGTTCGTCGGGCCGAGCGGCTGCGGCAAATCCACGCTGATGCGGATGATCGCGGGGCTCGAGGAGATTTCGGGCGGCGACCTGTTGATCGACGGCGTGCGCGTCAACGGCGTGCCGAGCGCGAAGCGCGGCATCGCGATGGTGTTCCAGTCGTATGCGCTTTATCCGCACATGACCCTCTACGACAACATGGCGTTCGGCCTGAAGCTGAGCGGCGCGAAGAAGCAGGAAATCGACGATGCGGTCAAGCAGGCGGCGAAGATCCTGCACATCGATCATTTGCTCGACAGGAAACCTAAGCAGTTATCGGGAGGGCAGCGGCAGCGGGTCGCGATCGGCCGCGCGATCACGCGCAAGCCGAAGGTGTTCCTGTTCGACGAGCCGCTGTCGAATCTCGATGCGGCGCTGCGCGTGAAGATGCGGCTCGAATTCGCCCGGCTGCACGACGAGCTGAAGACGACGATGATCTACGTGACGCACGACCAGGTCGAGGCGATGACGCTGGCCGACAAGATCGTCGTGCTGTCGGCGGGCAGCGTGCAGCAGGTCGGTACTCCGAACGAGCTGTACCATGCGCCTGCGAATCAGTTCGTCGCGGGTTTCATCGGCTCGCCGAAGATGAATTTTCTTGCCGGCGTCGTGCAGGCGGTGTCTGCCGACGGCGTGCTGGTGCGCTTTGCGACGGGTGAGACGCAGCATGTCGCGATCGAACCGGCGACGCTGCGCGTCGACGATCCGGTGACGGTTGGCATCCGGCCCGAGCACCTGAGCGTCGGCGTGGCCAATGGCGGCGTGACGGCGCGCACGATGACGGTCGAATCGCTTGGCGACGCGGCGTTTCTGTATGCCGAATCGAGCACCGCGCCGGACGGGTTGATCGCGCGGATTGCGCCGCTGCAAACGTATCGCACGGGCGAGATGCTGCGCGTGACGGCCGAGCCCGAGCATTGCCATTTGTTCGATCGGGACGGGCGCGCGTTCAAGCGCAAGCCGAACCGTGCGCTTGCCGCGTGACACGTCGCGCCGCTGCTGTTTTCCATCCGGCCGATGCCGCTGGGCAGCCGATCCGGGCCGCGGGCCGCCTCCCGTTTCCGGGCGCGGCGGCCATCCAGTGCGCGTTCGTCAGTGGACCGTTTCGGCAGCCAGCGAGTTGCCCGGCTTGATCTGCGCGCAGTTGCTCGGCGCGGGCTTGCCGGCGAACCGGTCGAACAACCAAGGCACCATTGCGCTGGCCCATGCGACAGCAGTCGCGGTGTGCTCCAACGGATATTCGGTGTACACGACAGGCGTTCCGCTCGCGCAGAATTGCCGTGCAAGCGTGCGCACGTCGCCCGCGATCATCACGCCGTCGCCGGATTGGCTGCTGAACGTGCCGTTGAACACGCCGGCTGTGCCCTGGCTGATGAACATCGGGATGGTCGGCGAACCGACCAGCCCCGCGTTCACTTTGTTGACAGCGCTCACATAAGGCTCGATCCGATTGATGTCGCCTGCGTATTCCGGTTTCAGCAGCGTTTTCCAGTGCAGGCCCATCAGGCTCGGCAGGATCTGAATCAGTGACTGGTTCTGGACCTGCGCGAAGACTGCCTTGCCGTAGTCGCTCAAATAGGGCGTGAAATCGATGCCGTAGGCTCGGCCGACACCGACGATCGCGGCCGGCGCCACGCCGCCCCAGACGATGCTGCCGTCGACGTAATACAGGTTATGGGCCGGATCGACCAGCACCCCGCCCTCGGCGGCGCCGACGAGGCGCTGGTTGACGTCCGGGGCGTAGGTGGGCGCGAGCTGCGCCGCCCAGTTGGTCGCGATCGCGCCGCCCGAATAGCCGATCAGCGCGATCTTGCTGGCCGCGGTGAAGCCCGTCGACGGCGTGTTGAGCGCGGCGCGCACGGAGTCGAGCGTCGTCATCCCGTATTCGGGGCCGGCCGCGAAGTCGGCGGTCTGGCCTTCGGTGTCCGGAACGATGATGCTGTAGCCCGCGAGCAGCAGCGTCGAGAGCGGAATCGATTCGCCGCTGTAAAGCAGGCCGCCGAGCGTGCGGTCGCCGGCGATCACGCGCGACGGTTCGTCGAGCGGATTGAGCGAGTCGTATGCCGATTGGTACGAGATCGCGTGACCGTTATTGTTGCTGTAGGGGTTGACGATGACCGACGTCACGTTGACGACGGCTTCCTTGCGCGCGTTGTGGGTCCGGTACAGCAGTTGTTGCGCGAGCACCGCGGTCGGAATGCCCGCTATGTGGTAGTTCACGGTTCGGGTCTTCAGTACGGTGCCGGGCGCGATGGCCGACAGCGGCGTGCTGCCGGAGTACGTATAGAACGGATCGTCGGCGCCGCCCGCCGTGGGGGCGGTCGCGGCGATTGCCGTCGCGGTCGCGATCGACGCGAGAACGGCGGCGAATGCATGCAGGCTCGATTTCACTCGATGTCTCCTCCTAATGGGATCGGCGCCATTGCATTTTCGATTGCCGAGTCTCCGGCGCCCGCGAGACCCGCTGTATATTCGACGCGTTCAGGGCGATCAGTGCATTGCCTAAATGATTCGATTTGCTAATTAATTGACGGGTCTGAGCGTTGATTCGGTCGTTGTTTTGGGGAATTTGTTGCCCGGCATTTTCTTGGGTATTTCTAAATGACGCGGCAGCCGGAATGCTGGTTTGCATTGAAGCACGGCGAACTGGGCTTGACCACCGTTTGAAGGAAAATGCCTAATTTGGACGCG
Source organism: Burkholderia singularis (assembly GCF_001718875.1). Lineage (NCBI taxonomy): Bacteria > Pseudomonadati > Pseudomonadota > Betaproteobacteria > Burkholderiales > Burkholderiaceae > Burkholderia > Burkholderia singularis. Next base: position 3,292,735 of record NZ_CP013448.1, on the reverse strand, counting down.
CATGCCCCATGTCGCTTATCCAGATTGGCTGCCTCAAGCCGGGTACGGCGCGGGCGGGATGGCGGTTATCTTAAAATTCGCGGTGCTGAATGAATCGGGTCATTCGGGGCTCAGGGACGAACTTCGAGGGCGGTGGAGGGCGGCGCATGACGGCAATCAATGCCGGCGAACGGCGATGGCCGCCGCCCGGCCCGCCGGCATTCCAAAGCGCGGCTGCAACCCGTTGCACGGCTCGCCCGTGATGAGCCGATCGCATGCTATGCCAGCAGTTTCGGCTCGCTTTTGCCGTATTTGATCGAGCGTTCATCGGCGATCATCAGCCCGGTATTCTCGTTGCGCCCTTGCAGCACGAGCCGCGCATCCTTCGCGCCGAGTTGCGCGGCCGCCTTTTGGCTGTCGAGTCCGATCTCGCCTTTCTTCATCCGGTTGACGATCACGCCGAGTGCCGTGTCGTCGAAATCGCGCAGCATCCATGCATCGCCGTCGCTGTCGCCGAACACGAGCAACGGCCCATAGCCCTTCTTCGATTGCAACTCGCGCCGAATGCCGAGCGTTTTGCCTGGCCCGTAGTTGAAATGCCAGTTAGGCGCGTACTGATTCACGTATTTGCCGTCCTCCGTCACGATCCGCATGCCGATCACATGGTCGTCGGGCACGCCGTAGCCGAATGCCGGATGGCCGGCGAATACGCGCACGACATCGTCGAGCGACGCGGTGCTCACATATACGTCGATGCCGTTCGAGCGCAGCGTATCCATCAGCGCGCGAATTTCCTCGTGAATCCGGATCCCATGAAAATGGGTTGCCGCGACCACGCCCGCCCGGCCCGGCCGCTCGCGCGAACTTTCGTAGGTGAGCTTGCGCAGCGCGTCGCCGAGGTTCGCGACGTTGCTGTCGTAGGCCATGGCTTGAAGTTCGTCGCGCGTCATGCCGGCGTACCAGTACATGATCCACTTGTAGCCGATTTCGACCGGATAGGTGTCGCAGATCGCGTCGTACATGAAATACAGCTTCGCTCGGAAGTCCTTGAACGGCTCGCTGCGCCGAATCTCGTCGAGCGGCATGTCGCCGTTCAGGCCGCGGTAGTTTGCGTACAGCCAGCGGTAGTCGTCTTCGACATCGGCGGCGATGTCCTCCATGCGCACCGGCTTGCCGTCGATCGTGGTGTAGCCGAGCTTCGCGTCGAACGGGCCGTTCGGCACCCCCTGGCGCAGGATCGCCGCGAACTGCTCGGGCTTGAGCCGGTAATGCAGCCCTTCGATCTGATGCATCATCAACGCTTCCTCGCAGTCGTTCATGATGCACGTGTTGTCCCAGTCGAAGACCGCGTAGGGCCGGCGTTCGGCGCGGTACGCCGGGCTGCGCGAGCCGTGCGCGGCGAGCACCGCCGACAGCCGCGCGGCGTTGCGCGGCGACCAGCGGCCCGGCGCGAGCGACAGCGGTTCGGCACCGCCGCCGGCGTTTGCCGCGCGCGCGGGCGTCCATGCGCCGGCCGCGATCGCGGCCGATGCGCCGGCGAATGACCGGACGAAATGCCGGCGTGCTGTTTTCATCGTTTGTCCTCCGAAGGAATGCGCACGTGATGGGGCGGGGCCGGCTGGCCGCAAACGGTTGAAGCGACCGGGAAAACTTGGCGGTGCAGCGGCGACGGCCGATGGGCTCGGCCGGAATCGGCGGCCGTCGTCCAGCTTCGCTCCGCATAAAACCGGCGGACAGTTCAAATCCGACATCCGGTTGTCGGAATGCGACGCGCCGCACGGGCGTGCCGACGGCACAACCGGTTTGCTAGCGACGCGTGAAATGGGCGCTCGCTTGACGTGTCGGGCGCGCCACCCGCCGGCGTGGTTGCGCCTGCGGTTTCTACGCTGCGGGCGTCTCGGCCCTTAGCCGTCCAACGCCGCCCGCGCGCAGCTCTCGTCCGTCACCAGCCCCGACAGCCAGCCGCCGCGCAACGCCGCGAGCACCGCCATGCGCTTGCGCGGCCCGCCCGCGAACGCGATCGTCGGCCGCGCGGGCGGCGCGTCGAGCGCGACGCTCGTCACGCGCGGGCTCGTCGATGCCTCGATGCGGCGGCCCTGCGCGTCGATCGGCAGCCCGAGCATCTCGGCCACCGCGCCGCGCGCGACCATGTCGTTCAACTCGTCGGCGGTGATGAAGCCGTCCTCGAACAACGGGCAGTGCGCGCCGATGTTGCCGATGCCGATGAACGCGACGTCTGCTTCAGCCGACAATTGCTCGACGATCCGGTACAGCCGGTGATTGCACCACTGGGCGCGCTCGGCGGCGCTATCGGCGATGAGCGGCGCGGGCAGCAGGAAATGCTTGCCGCCGGTTTTCTCGGAGATGTGTTGGGCGACGTCGTAGCGGTTCGACGAACCGTCCTGCGCGATCGCGCCGACCATCGACACGAGGCGATGCTGCGGCCGATCGATCTGCGCGATCTGCGCGACCGCGGCCTTCAGCGTGCGGCCGCTGCTGAGCGCGATCACCATCGGCTTCTCCTCGCTCAGATAGCGCTCGATCACTTGCGCGCCCGCGACGGCGAGCTTGCGGTCGATCGCATCGGGCATGTCGCCGTCGATCGGCACGACCTCGCACGTCTCGAGGCCGTAACGCTTCGACAACTGCGCGGCGAGTTCGAGGCAGTCGGCGATCCGATGGTCGACACGCACGCGGATCAGGTTCTTCTCGACCGCGAGCGCGACGAGCCGTTGCGCGACCGGCCGCGATACCTGCAGCTTCTCGGCGATTTCGTTTTGCGTGTCGCCCGCGACGTAATAAAGCCAAGCGGCGCGCGTCGCGAGATCGAGTTTTTCGGTGGATTTGGACACGGTGAGGGATCGTCTCAGGTCGGGCGACGCGGCGAGCGCCGGATTAAAGACCGCACTTTACCGTACCGCGCTCACGCAAGGCGTGCGCGCGTCGGCGTGAAAAGCGGGCGCACGTGGCGGTACAGCGAGCGAAACGTGTCGAGCCGCTCGCGCAGTGCCGCATGGCGGGCGGCGTCGGGCGTGAACTCGTCGGCGAGCGGCGGTTTCGCGAGCGCGTCGGCCGGCGCGCCGCCGAGCGCGAGCCAGCCGAGCCGCGCCGCGCCGAGCGCCGCACCCGTCTCGCCGCCGCCGTGCCGGCGCGTGCGCACGTTGAGCGCATCGGCGAGCAGCTGTGCCCAGTACGCGCTGCGCGCGCCGCCGCCGATCAGCGATAGCGCATCGGTTGCGGCGCCGGCCGCGCGCAGCGCGTCGTAGCCGTCGGCGAGCGCGAGCGTCACGCCTTCGAGCACGGCGTAGCCGGCGAGCGCGCGGTCGGTGCCGTGCGTCATGCCGAGGAACACGCCTTGCGCGTATGGATCGTTGTGCGGCGTGCGCTCGCCGGACAGGTAAGGCAGGAAGTACGGTGCGTCGGCGCACGCGGCGGGCGCGAGCGCGGCGATCTCGGCAACGAGCGTGGGCTCGTCGGTCGACGTCAGCTTGCAGAACCAGCGCAGGCAGCTCGCCGCCGACAGCACGACGCTCATCTGCTGCCAGCGCTGCGGAATCGCGTGGCAGAACGTGTGGACGGCCGATGCGGGATTTGGCCGGAAGCGGTCGCCGACGATGCTCAGCACACCCGAGGTGCCCAGCGACAGGAAGCCGTCGCCCGGCTGCGTCGCGCCGATGCCGAGCGCGCTCGTCGCATTGTCGCCGCCGCCGCCCGCGACGACGACCGCCTCGGACAGCCCAAGCGTGCGCGCGACGTCGGCGCGCAGCGTGCCGGACGGCGCATTGCCTTCGACGAGGCGCGGCATCTGCGCGCGCGTCATCCCGCCGGCGGCGAGCAGCGCGTCGGACCAATCGCGTTTGGCGACGTCCAGCCATAGCGTGCCCGCCGCATCCGATGGATCGGACACCTTCGCGCCCGTGAGCCTGAGCCGCAGATAGTCCTTCGGCATCAGCACGCACGCGATCTCGCGAAACACGTGCGGCTCGTGGCGCGCGACCCACAGCAACTTCGGCGCGGTGAAGCCGGGCATCGACAGATTGCCGGCGATCGCATGCAGATCGGGCGCGAGCGTTTCGAATTCCGCGCTTTCGTCGGCGCAGCGCATGTCGTTCCACAGGATCGCGGGACGCAGCACGCGATCGTCGCGATCGAGCAGCACCGCGCCGTGCATCTGCCCGGACAGCCCGATGGCGCGCACCTGCGCGAACGCCTGGCGATGTTGCGCGCGCAACGCGGCGAGCGCGGCGAGCGTGCCGGCCCACCAGTCTTGCGGATGCTGCTCGGCCCAGCGCGGATGCGCGCGCTCGACGGAAAACGGCGTGCCGGCCGTGCCGACGACGGTGCCGTCGTCCGAAAGCAGCAGCACTTTGACTTCGGATGTGCCGAGATCGATGCCGAGATACATGGGCGATGAGCGGGGCAAACCGCTAGACGAAAGAGAGCCGCTACTTTAGCTGCGCGTTTGCCGGCGTGCCAATGCAGGGTTGACCCGGATGCGGCGCGCCGCCGCTTACCGGCTCGCCAGCCACGCGTCGACGCGCTCGAGCCCGGCGCGCAGCGCACGCTCGAGTGCGCTCACGCCGGCGAGCGAGCCCCAGAGCTGACGGTCGGCCGCGAGCGCCGCGACCGGATCGGCCGCGTCCGCGATCGCGCGTGCGGTCCGCTCGTCCATCACGCCGTCCTGATAGGCAAAGGGCAGCGCGCGTTGCGCCCAGCGCTGCAGGAAGCGCAGGAAGAGCGCCGGCAGCACCGCCGTCGATACCGGCTCGGCGCCGCGCGCGATCGATTCGGCGAGCGTCGGCGCGATGAAACCGGGGATTTTCGAGAAGCCGTCTGCCGCGACACGCTGGTTAGTATCGAGGATGTGCGCATTGCCGAAGCGCTCGAGCACGACGTCGCGGTAGCAGGCGAGATCGAGCGGGCTGGGCGTCAGGCACGGGATCACGTCGTCCGTCACGTATGCGTGCGCGAAACGGCGGATCGCTTCGTCCCGCGTGCCTTCGTGGATATACGTGTAGCCTGCGAGCGTGCCGGCCCACGCGATGCAGCTGTGCGTGGCGTTCAGGATCCGGATTTTCGCTTCCTCGTAAGGATGAACGTCGGCGACAAGCTCGGCGCCCGCGCGTTCCCACGCGGGCCGGCCGGCGGCGAAGCGCTCCTCGATCACCCATTGGATGAACGATTCGCCCATCACCGGGCACGCGTCGTCGACGCCGGTTGCCGCGCGCACGCGCTCGCGCACGTCGGCGGTCGGGCGCGGCGTGATCCGGTCGACCATCGCGCACGGGCACGTGACGTTCGCATCGAACCACGCGAGCAGGTCGGGCGGCTCAGGCGTGCCGATTGTGCCGGCGGGCGTTGTCCGGGGCGTCGCGGCGGCGTCGCGGCGTTCGTCAACGGAGCTTGGGTGGCAGCGCCGAGCGAGGAATTCGCGCATGCCGGCGCGAAAGCGCGTGCCGTTGCTGCGCAGGTTGTCACAGCTTTGCAGCGTGATGGGGCCCGCGCCGCGCGCCGCGCGCTCGGCGAGCAGCGCGGCGAGCGTGCCGTAGATCGTCTTGCGTGCGCCTTGCAAATCGGCGGCGAGATCGGGATGCGCGACGTCGAGGCGATCGAGTTCGTCGAGGTAGTAGCCGCCTTCCGTCACCGTGAACGACACGATCTTGCACGCGTGATCGGCGCCGGCATCGATGAGTGCCGCGTGATCGGCCGACCACGGCAGCACGCGGGTGATCGAGCGGATCGTCTCGTAAGCGCGTTCGCCCTGGGGCGTGACGGTTTCGAGCGTGTAGACGCCATGTTGCGCGGCGAGCGCGTCACGCGTTTCGCGCAGATCGTCGCGGATGTCGCCGACGACGAGCGACCAGCGCTCGTGCGCCGGCGACATTTCGTTGACGCGATGTAGATACCATGCTTGATGCGCGCGATGAAACGATCCGATGCCGATATGCAAGATCGTTGGCGCGGCGCTGGCCGGACTACTCATTACGTGTCTCCTGTCGATCGGAGTTGGCGCTTTAGCGCTTACTCCGATCCCATGCCGTGATTGGCCGAAGTTGGCGCTTCAGCGCTTACTTCGCGCCTCACGGCGGTCGATCGTGACTAAAGGCTTCAGCGCCTACTCCGATCCCATGCCGTGATTGGCCGAAGTTAGCGCTTCAGCGCTTACTTCACGCCTCACGGCGGTCGATCGTGACTAAAGGCTTTAGCGCCTACTCCGATCCCATGCCGTGATTGGCCGAAGTTAGCGCTTTAGCGCTTACTTCGCGCCTCACGGCGGTCGATCGTAGCTAAAGGCATCAGCGCGTAATCCGATCCGATATAAGGCTGACGGCCGACTCACGCCTGCCGGGCCATGTTTTAGATCATTTGATCATCTTGTGAGCGAATGATCTTATTCGGAGCAGGGAAAGTCAAGGCAGGCACCGACGATTTCGATGCTGCGCTGCGTCGTTCGTCGCCGCTCGAAAGGAAGGGGATGGGCGTGTCGGCGCAACAGCCAGCCGCGCGGCACGTGTTCGCGTTGGATTGTCGGCGTGCGTGCGAACGCGCCGGCGCCGCGCACCGGGTGGAAGGTCCGGTTGCGTGCCGATCGCGCACCGGACGAAATGTGCCGCCGTGCGCGCGCGATGCGCTTGTCCACGCGCGCGGCCGTCGATATTGCGATTGTGCGACGCGCCGCGGTGGAGGAGGGGCGGGCGTGGAACCGGTGAATTTTGCGTCGCAACGGCGCCGGTGCGATAGACGCCGCCGCCGCCGCGCCGATTCCGGCCGCTTCCCGCGAAGCGCGGCGCGCGGCATGTCCGCGCGCTTATAAACGCGCGACGCCGGCCGACATCGACGCTCTCGCGCGGTGCCCGCGCGGTCGGAGCAACCGGCCGCGCACGGCAAAGCTACAGTGCGGTACGCACTCGCCAAAGCTCGGGAAACAGTACGACGTCGAGCATCTTGCGCAGGTACGGTGCGCCGTTCGTGCCGCCCGTGCCGGTTTTCAGGCCGATGATCCGTTCGACCGTGGTTACGTGGCGGAACCGCCATTGACGGAATGCGTCCTCGAGATCGACGAGTTCCTCGGCCAGTTCGTACAGTTCCCAGTGCGCGTGCGGCGCGCGATAGATTTCGAGCCACGCTGCCTCGACTGTCGGATCGGTGCGCGTCGGCTGCGTCCAGTCCGCGTCGAGCCGCTCCGGCGCGATCGCAAAGCCGCGGCGCGCGAGCAGGAATATCGCCTCGTCGTACAGCGACGGCGCGCGCAGCGACGCTTCCAGATGCGCATGGATTTCCGCGCGATGGGCGTGCGGACGCAGCATCTGCGCGTTCTTGTTGCCGAGTATGAACTCCAGTTCACGGTACTGGTGCGACTGGAAGCCTGACGATGCGCCGAGATACGGCCGCATCGCCGAGTATTCGGACGGCGTCATCGTCGCGAGTACGTTCCATGCCTGCACGAGTTGCTCGAGTACGCGCGACACGCGCGCGAGCATCTTGAACGCAGGCGGCAGCGCATTGCCGACGATCGATGCGCGCGCCGCGCGCAGCTCGAACAGCGCGAGCTTCATCCATAGCTCGCTCGTTTGATGCTGGATGATGAACAGCATCTCGTTGTGTTCGGGCGAGCGCGGGTGCTGCGCATTCAGCAGCGTCGACAGCGATAGATAGTCGCCGTAGCTCATCGATTGCGAGAAGTCGAGCTGCGCGTGGTGCCAGCCGGCGGCCGTGCCGTCGACGGTCGCGTCCGGCGCGTGCGTCGCTTGAGGCGCTTGAGGCGCTTGAGGCGCTTGAGGCGCGCCGGAGCTGGCAAACGGGCAGCGCGGATTGCCGTCGCCGCTGTCCGGCGGCGGGGGGTGATCTGAATTCACGAAGGTCTCCATGTTGGGATGAGCCGTGCCCGCGCGCGTCGAAGTGCGGCGCGGGCACGGCGAGCGCCGAATGCCGAATGCCGAATGCCGAATGCCGAATGCCGAACGCCGAACGCCGAACGCAAGCGTGGCCGCGCGAGCCGCTCAGGTCACCGACGAGCGCGTCGCGAACTCACTGGCGCGCCAAGCCCCGGTGTCGAGGATGTCGGCGAGCGCGTCGACTGCGTCCCATACATCGACGAAGCGCGTATAGAGCGGCGTGAATCCGAAGCGCAGAATGCGCGGCTCGCGATAGTCGCCGATCACGCCGCGCGCGATCAGCGCCTGCATCACCTCATAGCCGTGCGGATGCTCGATGCTCACCTGCGAGCCGCGCTGATGATGCGCGCGCGGCGTCGCGAGTTTCAGCGCATGTCCCGCGCAGCGCGACTCGACGAGCGCGATGAATGCGTCAGTCAATGCGAGCGACTTGCGGCGGATGGCCTGAAGGTCGGTTTGCGCGAACACGTCGAGTCCGCATTCGATCATCGACATCGACACGATCGGCTGCGTGCCGCACAGAAAGCGCGCGATGCCGGGGTCGGGGTCGAAGCCGGGCTGCATCGCGAACGGCGTGCGATGGCCCCACCAGCCGGTCAGCGGTTGGTCGAAGCTGCTCTGGTGACGCGCCGGCACCCAAACGAACGCGGGCGCGCCGGGGCCGCCGTTCAGATACTTGTACGTGCAGCCAACCGCGCCGTCCGCGTGCGCGCCGTTCAGATCCACCGGCACCGCGCCCGCCGAATGCGCGAGATCCCACAGCATCAGCGCGCCGGCTTGCCGGACCGCTTGCGTGACGGCCGGCAGGTCATGCATGTAGCCGGTGCGATAGTTCACGTGCGTGAGCATCGCGACGGCGGTTTCGTCGTCGAGCGCGTCGGGCAGTTGCGCGGGATCGTCGATCAGACGCAGCGTATGGCCCTGGCCGAGCTGAGCGATGAGTCCCTGCGCGATATATAGATCGGTCGGAAAGTTCGCGCGCTCCGATACGATCACGCGCTTGCGCGGCGCATGCTGTGCTTGATGCCCCAGCATCGCGGACAACAGCTTGAACAGGTTGATCGAAATCGTATCGGTGATCGCGACTTCGCCAGGCGCCGCGCCGATCAGCGGCGCGAGCTTGTCGCCGAGCCGGCGCGGCAGCGTGAACCAGCCGGCCGTGTTCCAGCTGCGGATCAGGCCCGCGCCCCATTCGGCGTCGATCACCTGCTGCGCGCGCGCGGCAGCCGCGCGAGGCTGCGCGCCGAGCGAGTTGCCGTCGAGATAGATCACGCCGTCGGGCAATGCGAATGCGCCGCGCAGCGGGGCGAGCGGATCGTCGCGGTCGAGAGCGAGCGCTTCTTCACGTGTCTTCATAAGGTCGGTCAGCTTGACGAGAAAAGAGAAGGGCGGGCGCGTCAGCGCGCGCCGGGCAGCGCGCGCAACACCGCGCGCACGGGGCTCGCGTCGAGCCCGTCGAGCTTGAGCGGCAATGCGATCAGTTCGTAGTCGCCTGCCGCGACGGCATCGAGCACGAGTCCTTCGAGAATCGCCATCCGGTGCGCGCGAACGCGGCAGTGCGCGTCCATCGTCTTCGACTCCTGCGGATCGAGCGACGGCGTGTCGATGCCGATGAGGCGCACGCCCCGTTCGGCGAGCAGATCGATGGTCGCCGGCGCGACCGAGCAGAACGCGCTATCCCACGCATGCAGCGGCGCCTGCCGGTATGTGCGCAGCAATACGCGCGGCGGCGGGGCGCCGGCGAGCGCCGCGGCGACATCGCCGGGCATGACCGCGGGATGCGCACCGATGCAATCGATCACGCGGCAATGGCCGAGATACGCGTCGAGCGGCACTGCGCCGATCGACGCGCCGTGCGCGTCGTAGTGCAGCGGCGCATCCGCGTGCGCGCCCGTGTGCGGCGATAGCGTGAGCCGCGCGACATTGACGGGCGATCCCGCTTCGATGCGCCAGACCCGCTCGACGCGAACGGGCGTATCGCCCGGCCAAACGGGGGTAGCGGGGTGGATTGATGGGGAGATGTCCCAGAGGTCGGCCATGTGAGATCGAAGCGAGTCGAATGCTGAAATCAGACGAATAAGTCGATTCGCCCTGCGCTCATCGCGTTTGCTGCTGAATCAGCGGGGGATTTCGCTGGGCGGGCGGCGGCGTGCGCGGGTGCGCGCGGCGGCCGGGCATGTACCGAGATGATAGGCAAACGCCGGCCGCAGATGGTTGCGAAATAAGCATGGACAATCCACCAATTTGGCAGATAATTCGAAATAGATTCGAAACGGAGACCAAAAGTGCATGCGATCACGCTGGACGCTACAGATTGCCGTATTCTCGCCGTCCTGCAGCAAGAAGGCCGGATCAGCAACCTCGATCTTGCGGAACGTATTTCCCTGTCGCCGTCCGCTTGTCTGCGGCGGATGCGGCTTCTCGAAGAGCAGGGGGTGATCGAACGCTATCGCGCGTGCTTGAGCCGCGAGAAGCTCGGGTTCGAGCTGGAGGCGTTCGTACAGGTGTCGATGCGCAATGACGAGGCGCAATGGCACGAGCGCTTCGCGCAAGCGCTGCGCGAATGGCCGGAGGTAGTGGGCGCGTTCGTCGTGACGGGCGAGTCACATTATCTGTTGCGCGTACTTGCGCATAATCTCAAGCACTATTCGGATTTCGTGCTCAATCAGCTCTACAAGGCGCCCGGCGTGATGGACATTCGCTCGAACATCGTGCTGCAAACGCTGAAGGACGAGGCGGGGCCACCCGTCGCGCTTGCGCGCACCGGACCGATCAAAGCTGTGTGAGGCGATGGAAGCCGCCGCCGTGGAACACGAGCGGCGCGCCGTCGCCTTGGAAGCCGCACCGCTCGACCTCACCGACGAAGATCACGTGATCGCCCTCGTCGTAGCGGCTGCGGTTGTGGCACTCGAACCACGCGAGCGCGCCGTCGAGCACCGGCATGCCCGTGTCGCCCGCCGCGTGCGACACGCCTTCGAAGCGATCGCCCTTGACGGTCGCGAAGCGCATGCACAAATCGAGCTGCGACGCGGCCAGCACGTTCACGACATAATGGCTGTTCGCGCGGAACACGGACGCCGACGCCGCCTTGTGCGCGAGGCTCCACAGCACGAGCGGCGGATCGAGCGACACCGAGTTGAACGAACTCGCGGTAATGCCAATCAACTGGCCGGACGGCGCACGGGTGGTGACGACGGTGACGCCTGTCGCGAACTGGCCGAGCGCCTGGCGGAACGCGGCGGAATCGAAATTCGGCGGGCTGGCTTGTTTCATCGCGCGATAGCCTTGGACGACGCGCGGCACCGGGCGACTGTGGCGGCGCGTGCCGGATGGCGGGTAGAGAAAAGAAAGGTCATGAGGGAATCGGTCAGAGTGTGACGATTTTAGCGGAATCGCGCTGTGCTGCGACGGGCATGACGTTTGACTGAGCGGCCTGCGCCGCATTAGGCGCGCTAAATACCGCATGCGAAATGGGTAATGAACGAAAGGATACCGGTATGAATCAGGCAATGCACGAAGTCGCCACGCTGGGCGGCGGATGTTTTTGGTGTACCGAGGCGGTGTTTCTCGATGTCGACGGCGTGGTGGCGGTCGAATCGGGCTATGCGGGCGGCCATACGCGCAATCCCGGCTATCGCGATGTGTGCGACGGCGAGACGGGTCATGCCGAGGTCGTCAATGTCACGTTCGATCCGGCCCGGATCGGCTATCGCGAGATTCTCGAAATCTTCTTCGCGACGCACGATCCGACGCAACTCGACCGGCAGGGCAACGACGTCGGCACGCAATACCGGTCGGTGATCTTCACGCACTCGGACGCACAGCGCGAAACCGCGCTCGACGTGATCCGCGCGCTTGAGCGCGACCCGCTGTACGACGCGCCGATCGTCACGCGTGTCGAGCCGCTCGACGGCAATTACTGGCCGGCCGAGACGTATCACCAGAATTACTATGCGCGCAATCCGGCGCAGGGCTATTGCGCGGTCGTAATCGGGCCGAAGCTCGCGAAGTTCCGGCAGAAGTTCGCGCATCGGCTGAAGTCGCGCGGTGCGTGATGCGGGGCGCGGCCGGCTTGCGGTTGGCGGGCTCGGTTGCGGCGGCGGGTGGGCACGCGCCGGCCGTCCCATCGGGACGGCTATCGAGCGATGCGGGTTGCGCGGGATTCGGCCCGAGCGGCACGGGCGTCGGCCCGGCGGGCATCGCGTATGCGCGGAATCGATCGCATGAGCCGCTCGGCTGCATATTCATTGCATCTGGCGCCGCCGCATTGAGCACGATGCGCGCTGCGCAGGTTTGTTACCGTTTGCGCCGTTCAGACGCGCCGCGCTCGCGCTACGCCGCCTCGCCCTGCGAGCGCGCGTAGGCAGCCGCAATCTCCTTCGCGAGCGCGATGCACGACAGCGGCGCCGATCCTTCCGCCTTGTTGTTGATCGTGATGATCACCGGCTGCCCGGCGAGCGCATAACGCGCGGCGAGTTCAGCGAGGGCCGAGCGCGTGTGCGGATCTTCGTCGACGAGCCGGTCGAACGGCTCGTATTTTGCCTTTGCCTGTTCGTACTTGAAGCCGCCGTGCAAGCTCCAGCGAACGAGGAGCGGCCCGGACGGCTCGCCGTCGAGCAACGCAAGCGCTGCCGATTGACGCAGCGGGTCGGGCATCCTGGCATGCAGCCCGACGCAGTAGCGCACGCCAGCGGCCGACAGCGCACGGATAAAGCGGGGCGTGAGCAGGCTGGCGTCGCGGATCTCGACCGCGTAGCGCGGGCCGCCGGCGTTGCCTGAGCCCCCGGGTAGCGGCGGCAGCGCGGCGAGGAACGCGGCAAGCCGCTCGATCAGCGCGGCCGGATCGGCAAGCAGGGTATCCGGCATCGGCGAAAACTGGAACACGAGCGCGCCCGCCTTGTGGCCGAGCCCTTCCAGACAGGGCCGGACGAATTCGTCGGTGGCGATCTGCGCGTTCAGGAACGTGGGATTCGGGCCGGCCGGCTCGCCGCGCGCACCGCGCACGAGCGCATCGGTGACCGACGCGGGCGCTTTCACGACGAAGCGGAAATCGTCCGGCACCTGCTGCGCGTAGCGCAGGTAATCGGCGACACTGAGCGGCGCGTAGAACGAGCGGTCGAGGCTGACGCTCTTGAGCAGCGGGTGCGCCGCGTAGGCTTCGAGCCCTTCGCGCGACAGCTTCGATTGCGCGTAGTCGTCGCCGTAGACGATGTCTTTCCAGCCGGGGAAATACCACGACGACGTGCCGAGCCGCACGAGCGGCGGCAGCGCTTGCGCGGCGGCCGCGACATCGTCGGAAATCTCGGCGGGCGCGACGCCGCGCCGGCCATGCCGGTGAGCGCGCTTCTTCGGTGGGGCGTCGGGCGGCGGCGGGGCGTCGAAGCCCGGCAGCGTGGGCGTGGCATGATCATCTGCCGCGTGGGCGCCGTGCGCGGCCGCAGCGCTGGATGGGCTCGACGTATCGGACGAGCCTCCGGCATTCGAACTGTCGCTCGCCTTACGCGGCGGCTTGCTGCCGGCAGCGGGCGGCAACGCGTTTCCGAACAAATCGAACTGATCGCGTTGCGCGTCGTTTTCCTGTCGCGGCTCTCGCGGCGCGCGCCGCGTGCTGTCGTCACCCATCCGTCATGGCAAAAAGACGCTGCTCAGCGCGGCAGCGCGTGTTCGTACATATAGCGGCGCGACCACGGCAGCGTTTTCGCGCTGCGCCCGGCCCGGCGGCACACGATCTGGAAGATCGACACGTCGTCGTGCTCGAACGCATACGCACAGCCGGCCAGATAGACGCGCCAGATCCGGAATTTTTCGTCGTCGACGAGCTTTCTCGCTTCGTCGGCTTTGGCTTCGAAGTTCTCTGTCCAGATTTCGAGCGTGCGCGCATAGTGCCGGCGCAGGCTTTCGACGTCAACCGCCTCGAGCCCGCCGCGCTGTGCGGCGTCGAGCGCGAGGCTGATGTGCGGCAGTTCGCCGTCTGGAAACACGTAGCGGTCGATGAATTCGCCGCCGCCGAGCGCGGTTTCGCCGCTATCGGCGTCGGTCGACGTGATGCCGTGGTTCATCGCGATGCCGTCCTCGACGAGCAGCTCGCGCACGCGCGAAAAGTAGAGCGGCAGGTTCTTTCGGCCGACGTGCTCGAACATCCCGACGCTCGTGATTCGATCGAACTGGCCATCGATATCGCGGTAGTCTTGCAGCCGGATTTCGATCCGGTCGCCTAGGCCGGCGGCTTTCACGCGCTCGGTCGCGAGATCGAACTGGTTCTGCGACAGCGTGACGCCGACGCAGCGCGCGCCGAACTTGCTTGCCGCGCGCAGCACGAGCGCGCCCCAGCCACAGCCGATATCGAGCAGACGCTGACCGGGCTGAAGCTGGATTTTCGTCAGGATGTGGTCGATCTTCTTGATTTGCGCGGTGCCCAGATCCTCGTCGCCGTTCTCGAAGTACGCGCACGAGTAGACCATGTTCTCGTCGAGCCACAGCTTGTAGAAATCGTTCGATACGTCGTAGTGATACTGGATCGCCTTCTGATCCGACTGCTTCGAGTGGCTGAAGTAGCGCTTCATGCGCGCGAGCTTGCTTGCGTTCGTCACGGTGCTGCGCGCGAGCGAATAGCCGATGTTGATGATGTCGGCGAGCTTGCCCTCGATGTCGATCTTGCCCTTCACGTAGGCTTCGCCGAGATTGTCGAGGCTCGGGTCGAGCAGCAGCGGCAGCGCCGACGCGTGATTGACCTTGAGTGTTACCCGCGGCGCCGAGAATGTGCCGAAATCGAGCTGCTGGCCGTTCCAGAGAACGAGGCGCGCCGGCAAGTTCGCCTTCGCCCTGACGTCGTCCGCCCATTGTGCCAGTTTCTTTTCCCAGAACATTTGGATTCTCCGTTGTTCGTTGAAACGAAATACAGACAGCCAAATTTTCGACCGGACGGCCCCCGCCGCCCTGCAAAGCGCGCCGCGCCGCAGGCCGTGCGTGATGCGGCGCGAAGAGCGCGGCTGAACTTACGGCGACAGGCGGGAAATCGTCCAGCCGCTCGCCGACGCGGCATCGCGCGTATATAACAGACGGTCGTGAAGCCGCGACGGACGGCCTTGCCAGAATTCGATCGACGACGGCACGACCCGGTAGCCGCCCCAGTGCGGCGGGCGCGGCGGCTCGTCGCCGAAGCGCGCGCGGATTTCGCGCTCGCGCGCCTCGAGCACGTCGCGGCTCGCGATCACCGCGCTCTGCTCGGACGCCCACGCGCCGATGCGCGAGCCGAGCGGCCGCGACGCGAAGTAACGGTCGCTTTCCTCCGCGCTGGTCTTTTCGATGCGGCCTTCGACGCGGACTTGCCGTTCGAGCTCGATCCAATAGAAAAGCAGCGCCGCATTCGGGTTCTGCGCGATTTCGCGGCCCTTACGGCTTTCGTAATTGGTGAAGAAAACGAAGCCGCGCTCGTCGACGCCCTTGATTAGCACGATACGTGCCGACGGCCGCCCCGACGCGTCGACGGTCGCGAGCGTCATCGTGTTCGGCTCGGGCAGCTGGGCGTTGAGGGCGTCGTTGAACCAGGCGTCGAACTGGGCGAAGGGATTCGGGTTGACGTCGGCTTCGCCAAGCGACGCGCGGGAGTAATTGATGCGGAGATCGGCTAGGGTCGTCATCGGTGTGCGAACGCTCAATCGGGGCCAGTATAGCGAAGGTGGAAAAATTCTGCGCGGCGTCGGATACGCGCGTGTTTGCTGCTCGGCGATCAGGCAAAATAGCGGACTTGTCGCCTTTTCCGTCTTTTCCTTATGCCTCGTACCGACGCCATCGCGACGTCCGATGATCTTACTCTGCGCGCGCCGCAACAGCTTGACGTGGATCGTGCGCGGCGCTTCGGCGGGCTCGCTCGGCTCTATGGCGCAAGCGTGCTCGCCGCGTTCGAACGCTCGCGCGTTGCCGTGATCGGCATCGGCGGCGTCGGCTCATGGGCGGCCGAGGCGCTCGCGCGCAGCGCGATCGGGGAATTGACCCTCATCGATCTCGATAATGTCGCCGAAAGCAATACGAACCGGCAGATCCACGCGCTCGACGGCAATTACGGCAAGCCGAAAGTCGATGCGATGGCCGAGCGCATCGCGCTGATCGATCCGGCGTGCAAGGTCGTCAAGATCGAGGACTTCGTCGAGCCCGACACGCTCGATGCGATGCTGGGCGCCGGCTTCGATTTCGTGATCGACGCGATCGACAGCGTGCGCACCAAGGTCGCGCTGATCGCGTGGTGCGTCGCGCACGCGCAGCCGCTCGTTACGGTGGGTGGTGCAGGCGGCCAGCTCGATCCGACCCGCATACGCATCGACGATCTCGCGCAGACCATTCAGGACCCGCTGCTGTCGAAGGTGCGCGCGCAATTGCGCAAGCAGCATGGCTTTCCGCGCGGGCCGAAAGCGAAATTCAAGGTGAGCGCCGTTTATTCGGACGAGCCGTTGATTTATCCGCAAGCGGCTGCGTGCGGCGCAGGCGATTTAGCCGCGCCGGCGGGCGCGATGGGGGCAGCGGGGCTCAATTGCGCGGGATTCGGCTCCAGTGTATGCGTGACGGCGAGTTTCGGCTTCGCGGCGGCCGCGCATGCGCTGCGCGCGCTTGCGGCGAACGCGCAAGGGTAACGCGCACGTACGCGCGGCCGATGCGTATGTGTGCCGCTCGCCGTTATCGGCGGTGGTCTGCCGTTGCCGATCGCGTCGCCGCGATCGGCCCGCGCGATTTCAATGGAGTGCCGTGCTCAGCTTGCGCCGCCATGTGGACACGAGCGCAGGCTGGTCGGCCGCCAGCTCAAACACCGAAATCATCGTTTTACGGCCGACGTCGTCGCCGAACGTGCGATCGCGCTTGACGATCTCGAGAAGCTGTTCGAGCGCGCCTTCGTAGGCGCGCCGGGCAATCAGGCTTTGCGCGAGATCGAAGCGCGCTTCGAGATCGTCCGGATGGCTGGCGATCCGTGCTTCGAGCGCGTCGGTGGGCGGCAGATCGGCGGTGGCGTCGAGCGCGTCGAAGCGCGTCTTGATCGCCTGATAGCGCGGGTCCGCTCCATTTTTGGTTTGCTGCGACAGCCGGTCGGCTTCGGCGCGCGCGTCGTCGATCCGGTTCTGCGCGAGCAGCAGCTCGACGAGATCGAGCCGCGCTTCGTCGTAGCCGGGGTTCAGCGCGAGCGCGTGTTCGAGATGCGAGCGCGCGTCGTCGGGCCGTCCTTCGGCGAACGCGGCCTGCGCGGCGCGGCGCTCGGCCTCCTCGGGCGCGGGCAAGAGTCGATCGATGAACGCGCGCAACTGCCCTTCGGGCAGCACGCCGACGAATTGGTCGACGGGCTGGCCGTCCGCGAACGCGATCACGTGCGGAATGCTGCGCGTTTGAAAGTGCGATGCAAGTTCGGGATTCTCGTCGACGTTGACCTTGACGAGCTTCCAGCGCCCTTCGTAGTCGCGCTCGAGCTTCTCGAGCAGCGGGCCGAGCGTCTTGCACGGGCCGCACCAGGGCGCCCAGAAATCGACCAGCACGGGTGCGGCAAGCGATGCGTCGATGACGTCTTGTTCGAAAGTGGCGAGCGTGGTGTTCATGACGTCCTCATTTACGTTGATATCCGCATAGTGCGGATGCGCTGCGGTTTTTCAATGCGCGCGGCGCTCCGGCAGCGCAATCCACTCGGTTTCACCGGGGACGCTGCCCATCTGCTGGGCCGCCCACGCGCTTTTTGCCTGTTCGATCGCGTCGCGGGAACTCGCGACGAAATTCCAGTCGAGAAAGCGCTCGCCGTCGAGTTTGTCGCCGCCGAGCACCATCACGCGCGCGCCTTGCGTGCTCGCGAGCGTGACGCGCGCGCCCGGCGTGAGGACTGCCATGTGCGCGGCGGGCAGCGGCTGGCCGTCGATGGCCAAGTCGCCCTCGGCCAGATAGACGGCGCGCTCGTCGTGCTCGGCGTCGAGTGCGAATGCGCCGCCGGGCTCGAATTCAGCCGCGGCGTACAGCGTGCGCGAATAGGTCGTGACGGGCGAGCGCAGGCCGAACGCATCGCCCGCGATCACCGTGAGCACGACGCCGTCGCGCGTGAGCTTCGGCAGGGTCGCGGCGGGGTGGTGCTCGAACGACGGCTCGATCGTCTCGTATTCGCGCGGCAGCGCCACCCACGTCTGGATGCAATGGACGGTCTGGCCGCTCGCGCGCTCCGCGTCCGGCGTGCGCTCGGAATGGACGATGCCGCGGCCCGCCGTCATCCAGTTGACGTCGCCCGGCACGATTTTTTGCACCGAGCCGACGCTGTCGCGATGCATGATCGCGCCGTCGAACAGATAGGTGACGGTTGCGAGGCCGATATGCGGATGGGGGCGCACGTCCTGACCTTCGCCGGGCGCGAACGTGATCGGCCCGAGGTGATCGAAGAACACGAACGGTCCGACGAAGCGCGGCGACAGCGCGGGCAGCGTGCGGCGCACGGACACACCGCCGCCGAGGTCGCGAACGTGCGGCTTCAGAATGGTCTGGATCGAATCGGTCATGTCAGCGTCCGGATGAAGGCGATGGGGCTCCCATTGTAGTGGCTGTTGCGGCGGCGCGATGCCTGCCGCCATCGCAGTTTGCCGCGCGCGCCGGCAGCGCCGTGCGCGGAATCTCGCTACACTGATCGGCTTCGCGCCGAAGCCGGCGGCGATACCAATCCAATACGCATCCAGGAGAACGCGTCATGCCGATGTCACCGAAGGATCTATTGCTCGCGCTGCTGGTGATTGTCGCGTGGGGCGTGAACTTCGTCGTGATCAAGGTCGGCCTGCACGGCGTGCCGCCGATGCTGCTCGGCGCATTGCGCTTCGTATTCGCCGCGGTGCCTGCCGTATTCCTCGTGCGCCGCCCGCGGATTGCATGGCATCTGCTGGCGCTTTACGGCTCGACGATTCTGCTCGGACAGTTCGTGTTTCTGTTTTTCGGGATGTCGGTCGGCATGCCGGCCGGGATCGCGTCGCTCGTCCTCCAGGCGCAGGCGTTTTTCACGCTCGGCTTCGCGTCACTGTTTCTGGGCGAGCGCGTGCGCGCGCAAAATCTCGCCGGCCTGGCGATCGCCGCCGCCGGTCTGGTCGTGATCGCCGCGCAAGGCGGCCAGGGGATGACGCTCGCGGGTTTCCTGCTGACGATCGCCGCGTCGGCGTGCTGGGCGCTCGGCAACATCGTGATGAAAAAGATGGGCAAGGTCGATCTCGTGCCGCTCGTCGTCTGGGCGAGCCTGTTGCCGCCGGTGCCGTTTGCCGTGCTGTCGTATCTGTTCGAGGGGCCGCAGCGGATGGCGGCGGCGATGACGTCGCTGTCGGGGCTGTCGATCTTCGCGATCGCCTATCTCGCGTTCGTCGCGACGCTGTTTGGCTACGGTATCTGGAGCCGGCTGCTGTCGCGCTATCCGGCCGGGCAGGTCGCGCCGTTCTCGCTGCTGGTGCCGATCGTCGGCCTTGCGTCGTCGTCGCTGCTGCTTGGCGAGCACCTGTCGCGCGCGCAGCTCGTCGGTGCGGCGTTGGTGATGGCGGGGCTGGCGGTGAACGTGTTCGGAGCCCGGCTCGTGCGGCGTCCGGTGGGCGCGTCGTGACCGCCGGCGCGGGGCGATCGGCTGCGGGCGTCCGCTGTGTCCCGCCGGGTGCCGGGCCGCGCGCGGCAGGCCGGGGTGAATACGCCGGCACTGCCGCAAGCCATCCGAGATCGCTCCGAACGACGAGCCGTGCCGCGCCGGATCGCACCACGGCGCGCCGCTCGGACGTGTGTCAGGCCATCCGGTTCTTCGCGAGCGGCGGATTCGCCGCGAAATAGCGCTTGATTCCACGGAAGATCGCGTCGGCCATCTGGTCGCGGTACGCGTCGTCGTTGAGCCGGCGCTCCTCGTCCGGATTGCTGATGAACGCGGTTTCGACGAGGATCGACGGAATGTCGGGTGCTTTCAGCACCGCGAACCCGGCTTGCTCGACCGAGCCCTTGTGCAGCTTGTTGATGTTGCCGACTTCCTTCAGCACGTAGTTGCCGTAGCGCAGCGAATCGCGGATCTGCGCGGTCGTCGACATATCGAACAGCGCGCGGCTTACCGATACGTCCTGTGTCTTGATATTGATGCCGCCGATCAGGTCCGACGAATTCTCCTTGTTCGCGAGCCAGCGCGCGGCGGCGCTCGACGCGCCATGATCGGACAGCGCGAAAACCGACGAGCCGCGCGCCGACGGCGTGGTGAACGCATCCGCGTGGATCGACACGAACAGGTCCGCGCCGACGCGGCGCGCCTTTTGCACGCGCACGTTCAGCGGAACGAAGAAATCGGCGTCGCGGGTCATCATCGCGCGCATGTTCGGCGCGCCGTCGATCTTCGCACGCAGCTTCTTGGCGATATCGAGTGCGATGTGCTTCTCGTAGGTGCCGCCGCCGCCGATCGCGCCCGGGTCCTCGCCGCCGTGACCCGGATCGATCGCGACGGTCAGCAGGCGCACGGTTGCGCCGCGGCCCGATTTGGGCGCGGTGAATGCGTAGGTGTCGTCGTCATCGTCGTTCTTGCGGGCGATGACGGGCGGCGCCGACGGCTTGGGCGCGGGCCGCGCCGCCGTGGCGGGCGGCGTGGTTTGCGCGCCCCCCGGATTGGCCGGCGCGCTCGGCGCCCGGCGCGCGGGATGCGCGGGCGACGACGGGGTGTTGTTCTGCGCGAAGCGTTGGAAGAAGGCGTCGCTGTTGTCGGTGCCGCCCGCGACCGGCGGCGCCGACGGGCCGTTGAGCGTGGCGCTCGGCGGCTGCGCTTCCTGCGCGCGCAGCGTGTCGTTGAGCTGCTGCTCCTTGCGTTCGGTCTGCATGATCAGATCGGCGAGCGGATCGGGCGCGACGGCCGGATACAGATCGAACACGAGCCGGTAGCGATAAGTGCCGACGGGCGGCAGCGTAAACACCTGCGGTTTCACCGAGCCTTTCAGGTCGAACACCATCCGCACGACATGCGGCTGGTACTGGCCGACCCGCACCGACTGGATCTGCGGATCGTTCGGCGTGATCTTCGACACCAGATCGCGCAGCGCCTGATCGAGTTCGAGGCCGTTCAGGTCGACGACGAGCCGGTCCGGGCCTTGCAGCAACTGCTGCGCGTTCTGCAGCGGCTGATCGGATTCGATCGTCACGCGCGTGTAGTCGCGCGCGGGCCAGACGCGCACGCCGAGCACCGACGTCGCATGCGCGATGCGCGGCATCGCGAGCCCGAGCACGAGCGTCGACGCGCCCGCGCGCAGAATTTGCCTGCGCCGCCAGTTGTGGTTCGCGGTGGCCGCCGATTCGATCGAGCGGAACGGTTTGATCAACATCTTTCGAGACATGCGTTTCCTGATGCGCTGTACGCGCGAGCGACGAGGACACGGCCCGCGCCGTCCACGTCAAGCGAGAACACGAGATCCGGCACGCCGAGCAGCGCGCCAGCCCGCTGCGGCCATTCGACGATGCAGATCGCGCCGGAATTGAAGTACTCGCGAAAACCCGCGTCGGCCCATTCGGCCGGATCGCTAAATCGGTACAGATCGAAGTGATACACCTCGAGTTCCCCGGCAGCGCGCGCGAGCGCATAGGGTTCGACGAGCGTGTAGGTCGGGCTTTTCACGCGGCCTGTGTAGCCCAGCGCACGCAGCATCGCGCGCACGAGCGTCGTCTTGCCCGCGCCGAGATCGCCGTCGAGCTGGATTTGCAGGCCGTCGAACGTGTGCTCGGCGCAGCGTTGCGCATAGGTCGCGTCGAGCGCGCGGGCGACACGTTCGCCGAACGCGATCGTTGCCGCTTCGTCGGCGAGCGCGAACGTGCGCTCGTTGAGCGCAGCGGGCAGGGCGGTCGTGACGGACACGTGGCTGGACGTTTCGGGCATCTCGTAAAATAGAGCGATGGACCGAATTCCGGAACTCGCAGTCGCAGATACGCACCCGCCGCATGACGGGCGCACGGCGCCGTCTCGCCTTGACAATCCCGGGCTCGCCGAGCTTGCGTCGCGCATCAAGGCGTGGGGGCGCGAATTGGGTTTCGGGGCGATCGGCATCAGCAATACCGATCTCTCGGATGCCGAAGCGGGGCTCGCCGCCTGGCTGGAAGCCGGATGCCACGGCGAGATGGATTATATGGCCAAACATGGGATGAAACGCGCCCGGCCGGCTGAACTTGTGGCCGGTACGCGACGCGTGATCTCCGCGCGGCTCGCCTATTTGCCCGCCGCGACGGTGGACGGCGCCGATTGGCCGGCGGCGCAGCGGGCGAGCGGGCAGGATGGCGTGCCCGCGCCGGATGGGGCGAGCGGTGCGGGCGCGGCGCGGCGGGCCGATTCGCCGGCCAGTGGCGTGCCTGTCTCAGACTCGGCGCTCGTGCGCGCGCGAAATCGGCCGGCCAGCGGCGCAGCGCTTGCCGCACGGGCGTCCGACGGCAGCGGGGGGGTCAACGGCTCGCGCGCGTGCGGCGTCTCGGATACGGCGGGGGCGCCGAGCGCCGCCCGCGCCGCCGACGCCGCGTCCGATGGTCCCGGCGCGACGCACGCGCCGGTTGCTTATCGCGGCGGCTGGCGCGCGCGCGAAGCGGCGCGTCTCGCGGACCCGCAAGCCGCCGTCGTATCGATTTACGCGCGTGGCCGCGACTATCACAAGGTATTGCGCGCGCGCCTGCAGACGCTCGCCGAGCGCATCGAGGCCGAGATTGGCGCGTTCGGCCACCGCGTGTTCACCGATTCCGCGCCGGTGCTCGAAGTCGAACTCGCGCAGAAGGCCGGCATCGGCTGGCGCGGCAAGCATACGCTGCTGCTGCAACGCGATGCGGGCTCGTTTTTCTTTCTCGGCGAGATTTATGTCGACCTGCCGCTGCCGACTGATGAGCAGACGTCGCCGTCCACCGCGCCCGAGACGCCCGGCGCGCATTGCGGCAGCTGCACGCGCTGTATCGACGCGTGTCCGACGGGGGCGATCGTCGAGCCGTACCGCGTCGATGCGCGGCGCTGCATCTCGTATCTGACGATCGAATTGCGCGGCAGCATTCCCGAGCCGCTGCGGCCGCTGATCGGCAACCGCGTGTACGGCTGCGACGATTGCCAGCTCGTGTGCCCGTGGAACAAGTTCGCGCAGGCGTCCGCAGTGGCCGACTTCGATGTTCGGCATGGACTTGACCGCGCATCGCTCGTCGAACTGTTCGGCTGGAGCGCCGAGCAGTTCGACGAGCGGATGCAGGGTAGCGCGATTCGCCGGATCGGCCACGAGCGTTGGTTGCGCAACCTCGCGGTCGGCCTCGGCAACGCGCTGCGCGCGCCGCCGGCGCGCCTCGAGCCGGCGGCGCGGGCGGCGATTGTCGACGCGCTGCGCGCGCGCGCCGGCGATGCTTCTGCGCTCGTGCGCGAGCATGTCGAATGGGCGCTGCGCGCGGCGTGAAGGGGGCGTAAAGTGGCAAGGTGATTCTCGATGCGGGCGGCCGGCCGAGGTTTGGCTGGGGTTGCCACGCTTGGCGGAGGATCGGTGCGGGTGCTGAATGCCGATTTCGATCGGCCGGGCGGCCGGGCCGGAGAGGGAAGCTGGGGACCGGGGTGAGCGTCGAAGCGCCCGCGCCGGTCGATCGCCACGGGGAGTACGCGCTACAGCGCGGGCTGCAGCCAACCGTGGCATGGGATCAGAGTAAGTGTCGCGCACTTGCTTGCGGCGACAAGGAGTCAACGATGTTCAACGCGGTAATCGATGCACCGTTCGGCAAGGTCGGTATCCGCACCGACGCGTCGGTCGTGCGCGAGATTGTCTATCTGCCAGAGTCGATGAAGAACGCCGCACCGGATACGGCGCCCGCAAAGCGGGCAGTGCGCCAGATCGAGCGCTATTTCGAGCGCGCGTCCGCGCGTTTCGACTTGCCGCTCGCTCAAGTCGGCACGCCGTTCCAACATCGCGTTTGGGATGCGATCAGCGCGATTCCGCCGGGCATCGTGCTCACCTACGGACAGCTTGCCAAGCAGATCGGCAGCGCGCCGCGGGCGGTCGGTCAGGCGTGCGGCTCGAATTACTTTCCGTTGGTGATTCCGTGTCATCGGGTCGTCGCATCAAGCGGAATCGGCGGCTTCGCGAATCACGACGACGGCTATTTCCTCCAGATCAAGCGTTGGCTGCTTGCTCACGAGGGAGTGCGGTACTGATGGCGCGCGCAGTTCGCGCTGCCGCGGATAATCCGGCGGGCGCCGCGGCCGATCGTGACGTCGCGCCGGGTGGCGACGTACTCGACTCTGCGCCGGGCGAGGCGAATGCGTCGCCCGCGTGGTTGGAAAGCCGCGCATCGATTGACCTTTTTTGTGATGCGATGTGGCTGGAGCACGGGCTGTCGCGCAACACGCTCGACGCATACCGGCGCGATCTGCAACTGCTGGCGCAGTGGCTTGCCGTGCGGCACGAGGCGAGCGTCGATCGCGCGGACGAGGCGATGGTGACCGGCTATATCGCCGCGCGCAGCGACGGCAAGGCGACGTCGTCGAACCGGCGGTTGTCGGTGTTTCGACGCTATTACGGCTGGGCGGTGCGCGAGCATCGGGCAGCCGCCGATCCGACGCTCAGGATCGCATCGGCAAAGCAGCCGGCGCGGTTTCCGTCGACATTGTCGGAAGCTCAGGTGGAAGCGCTTCTCGGCGCGCCCGACGTCGAGACGCCGCTTGGGCTGCGCGATCGGACGATGCTCGAGCTGATGTACGCGAGTGGATTGCGGGTGAGCGAACTCGTCACGCTGAAGACCGTCGAGATCGGGATGAACGAGGGCGTCGTGCGGGTGACGGGCAAGGGCTCGAAAGAGCGGCTCGTGCCGTTCGGCGAGGTTGCGCATGGGTGGATCGAGCGCTATTTGCGCGATGCCCGGCCGGCGCTGCTCGGCGCGCGCGCCGCCGACGCGCTCTTCGTCACTGCGCGCGGCGATGGGATGACGCGCCAGCAGTTCTGGAACATCATCAAGCGCCATGCGCAGCAGGCCGACATTCGCGCGCACTTGTCGCCGCACACGCTGCGGCACGCGTTTGCGACGCACTTGTTGAATCACGGTGCGGATCTGCGGGTCGTGCAATTGCTGCTCGGCCATAGCGACATCTCGACGACGCAAATCTACACGCATGTCGCGCGTGAGCGCTTGAGGACGCTGCACGCGACGCACCATCCACGCGGCTGACGCCGCGCTGCGCGCGATGCGCGGCTCCGGGGCGTTGCGATGCATTGCCATGCCGAGGCAAACGGCCCCGTCAAAGCAATTCCCGCAACTTATGTTTGAGCACCTTGCCGGTCGACGCGGCGGGCAGCGCGGCGAGCGTGCGTATCCGCGCGGGCCGTTTGTAGGGCGCGAGCCGCGCTGCGCACCAGTTTTTCAGCTCGTCTTCGGTCGCCGCGGCATTGGGCGCGAGTTCGACGAATGCGATGACTTCCTCGTTGCCTTCGACTGCGTGCCCGACGACCGCCGATTGCACGACGTCCGGATGCGCGTTCAGCGCCTGCTCGACTTCGGGCGGGTAGACGTTGAAACCGGAGCGGATGATGAGTTCCTTGCTGCGGCCGACGATCGTCAGCGATCCGTCGGGCTCCGCGCGCGCGAGATCGCCGGTTTTCAGCCAGCCGTCGGCCGTCACGGTCGCGCGTGTGCGCTGCGGGTCGCGATAGTAGCCGAGCATCACGTTCGGCCCCCGCACCCAGAGTTCGCCGACTTCGCCCGGCGCGACATCGACGCCTTGCGCCGAGCAAAACCGCACGCCGATGCCTGGAATCGGCGCGCCGACCGAGCAATCGGCGCGTGGCGCGTCGATCGACGTCTGCGCGACAGTCGGGCTGCTTTCGGTCATGCCGTAGCCGTTATGCAGCGGCAATCCATACACGCTCTCGACCCGTGCCTTCAGATCGGCGTCGAGCGGCGAGCCGCCCGAATAGACGAAGCGCAAATGCGGCGCATGCCATGCGTGGCCATGCGTATGCAGATGTTCGAGCAATTTTGCGTGCATCGCGGGGACGCCTTGGAAAATCGATACGCGTTCGTCGACGAGCGCGCGGCGCAATGCCTGCGGCGAGAAACGCGGCACGAGCCGCAGCGTCGCGCCTGCGTAGAGGCTGCCGAGGCAGACCGACGCGAGTCCATACGAGTGCGAGATCGGCAGCGCTGCGTAGACGACATCGGCGGGGGCGACGCGCCGCTGCGTGCTGGATACCGCCGCGACGAACAGCAGATTGCGGTGCGACAGCATCACGCCCTTGGGTGCGCCCGTCGTGCCCGTCGTATAGATGAGCGCCGCGCACTGGCGCGCGCTGTCTGCGTCGGCCGGCTCCGCTTGCGCCGACGGATCGAGCGCATACGACCACGCGCCGATATCGGGCTCGAACGGCTGGGCCGGCAGTGCGCCGCGCCGCTCGGCATGCGCAAGCGCATCGGGCGACGTGCTGGTCGCGAACGCGATGACGCGCGGCTTCGCATGCGTGGCGATCGCATCGAATTCGAGCGGCGAAAGCCGCGCGTTCGCGACCAGCGCCCACGCGTCGAGTTTGGTGGCGGCGAACAGCAGCACGACTTGCGCGATGCTGTTCTCGGCGGCAATCATCACCCGGTCGCCAGGCTGTACGCCGAGATCGCGCAACCGGGCGGCAGCGGTATCGACCGCGCGCGCGAGTTGTGCGTAGGTGAAGCGGCGCGCGTCCTCGATCAGCGCAACGTGATCCGGGGTGTGCGTTGCGATCCGTTCGGGAAGTGCCGCGATGCGCGACGGCAGCGACGCGATCAATGTGTCGATATCCCATTGCGCTCGAGGAGGCGGGTTCGCTGTCATGATTTCTCCGGCGGGTTGGCGCGAGCGAAGCGGCAGGCGCGCCGTCAGGGCTCTCTGTGGGGCATCGTGCCATCGCCGCTTGCGGCGCGCAATCTGCCATTCGGACAATGGTCCGTCAACGCCGATGCAATTAAAATGCGCGGATGAGTAAATCCAGACACGTCTCCGAAACGCCCGCCACGCAGTTCCTGCGCCGTCACGGCATCGCATTCGGCGAGCATCCCTACGATTACGTCGAACATGGCGGCACGTCCGAATCGGCGCGGCAGCTCGGTTGTGACGAACATCAGGTCATCAAGACCCTGGTGATGGAAGACGAGCATGCCAAGCCGTTGATCGTGCTGATGCACGGCGATTGCAAGGTGTCGACGAAAAACCTGGCGCGGCAGATTGGCGCGAAACGTGTCGAGCCATGCAAGCCCGAGGTCGCGAATCGTCATTCCGGCTATCTTGTCGGCGGCACGTCGCCGTTCGGCACGAAGCGGGCGATGCCCGTCTACGTCGAATCGACGATCCTCGAACTGCCGTCGATCTATCTGAACGGCGGGCGGCGCGGCTATCTGGTGAGCATCGCGCCCGGCGTGCTGACCACGCTTCTCGACGCGCGGCCCGTGCAATGCGCGAGCGTCGACTAGCTTGTCGGCCGGCATATGCCGGCCTAGGGTTTCACCCGCATGGCACGGCGCTGCGCTTCGGTAGAATGAGCGCCGCCGCGGCCTTGTTGCTTGCGCTGCCTGTCCATCCATCGTTATTTGAAACAAGAGTCCTTCGCATGCAGATCCTGCTCGCTACCGTCGCCGCTTATCTGATTGGATCGGTGTCGTTTGCCGTTGTCGTCAGCGCCGCGATGGGGCTCGCCGATCCCCGCTCGTATGGCTCGAAGAATCCCGGCGCGACCAACGTGCTGCGCAGCGGCAACAAGACGGCGGCGATCCTTACGCTCGTGGGCGACGCGTTCAAGGGCTGGCTCGCGGTCTGGCTCGTCAAGCGCTTGGGCATGGGCGGTGAGATCGGTGTCGCGCTTGCCGCGCTCGGCGTGTTCCTCGGTCACCTGTACCCGGTGTTCTTTCGCTTTCAGGGCGGCAAGGGCGTCGCGACGGCAGCGGGCGTGCTGCTTGCCGTGCATCCGGTGCTGGGTCTTGCGACCGCGCTGACCTGGCTCATCGTCGCGTTTTTCTTCCGCTACTCGTCGCTCGCGGCGCTCGTCGCAGCCGTATTCGCGCCGCTTTTCGACGCGTTTTTGTTCGGCACGCGCGGCAATCCGGTCATGTGGGCAGTGGTTGCGATGAGCGCACTGCTGATTTGGCGGCATCGCACCAACATTTCGAAGCTCCTCGCGGGCGAGGAAAGCCGAATCGGGCAAAAGAAGAAGGAGGCGTGATTCGCGCGGGTTCAGGCCGTTTTGTGTCGTCGAGCGGGGCCGGGCGGCTGGGGCGAAGCGGTGCGGGGCAAGATGCGGGGCCGTGGCGGCGTATCCTGCCGCGCGTTGCCGGGACTGATGCGTCGCCGTCGCCAACAACGCGTCTGAGGGATTGAGCGGTGCCGCGTCGGCGCGGAATGCGCATGATGCGGCGATGAGCCGCCGCGCAGCCGGCTCGGCCACTGCCGCGGGTTTCGATGGCAGACGCATGCCGCCGCCGAGCCCGCCATTCGGCTATTCAGCGGCGCGGCGTGATGCGGCGTCAGTCGCGGAAGTTATTGAAGTCGAGTGGCGTATCGGTGACTTCCTTGCGCAGCAGCGCGATCACGCTTTGCAGATCGTCGCGCTTCGCGCCGGCCACGCGCACCGCGTCGCCCTGAATGCTTGCCTGCACCTTGATTTTGCTGTCCTTGACGATACGCACGACCTTTTTCGCCAGATCGCCCGACACGCCTTTCTTGATCGTCACGACTTGTTTGACTTTGTCGCCGCCGATCTTCTCGATTTTGCCGTAGTCGAGAAAGCGCACGTCGACGTTGCGCTTTGCCATCTTGCCGATCAGCACGTCCTTGACCTGGCCGAGCTTGAAATCGTCGTCGGCGAACAGCGTGAGTTCGCGCTCTTTTTGCTCGACGCGTGCGTCGGAGCCCTTGAAATCGAAGCGCGTGGAAATTTCCTTGTTCGATTGTTCGATGGCGTTTTTTACTTCGATCATGTTCGCTTCGGAAACGACGTCGAACGATGGCATGGCATTCTCCTGTGTCGACCGGCGTAGGCGCGTTAGCGCCCGCTCCGGTCTCGTGTAAGAGGTGAACTGTAGAGAACGGCGGCGCGCGATTGCGCGTGCGCTCACTCGCTATAATGGCTGACTAGCCGCCATTTTACCGGCGCCCCTACATTTGCCCAAGGCCGCGGGCTGGTTTTCCGCGCCGGCGCAACTCCGAATGCCGATGTCTCGCTCCGATTCCCTCGTTCAACTGATTCCCGACTATCCATTGCACGCGCACAACACATTCGGCTTCGACGTGCGCGCGCGCGTCGCGGCGCGGATCGGCTCGCCCGAGCAGTTCGCGTCGCTTGCGCACGATCCGCGCGTCGCGGGGCTGCCGACGCTGGTGCTCGGCGGCGGCAGCAACGTGGTGTTTTCGGGCGATTTCTTCGACGGGCTCGTGCTGCTCAACGAGATTCGCGGCCGCGCGCGCGTGCGGGACGACGAAGCGGCGTGGTATGTCGACGCGGGCGGCGGCGAGAATTGGCATGCGTTCGTCGACTGGACGCTTGCCGAGGGCATGCCGGGTTTGGAGAATCTCGCGTTGATTCCGGGCACGGTCGGCGCTGCGCCGATCCAGAATATCGGCGCGTATGGAATCGAGATGAGCGCGCATTTCGAATCGCTGCGTGCGATCGAGCTTGCGACGGGCGAGACGGTCGAATTCGATGCGCGGCGTTGCGCGTTCGGCTATCGCGACAGCTTTTTCAAACGGGAAGGGCGCGGCCGCTTCGCGATCGTGTCGGTTACGTTCCGGCTGCCGAAGGTGTGGACGCCGCGGCTCGGTTACGCGGACGTCGCGCGCGAGCTTGCGGCGCGCGGCATCGACGACGATCGCGTGACGCCGCGCGACGTATTCGACGCGGTCGTCGCCATCCGTCGCGCGAAGCTGCCCGATCCGCTTGTGCTCGGCAATGCGGGAAGTTTTTTCAAGAATCCGGTGATCGACGCGCAGCGGTTTGCCGAACTGCGCGCGCGGGAGCCTGAGGTCGTGTCGTATCCGCAGCCGGATGGCCGCGTGAAGCTCGCGGCCGGCTGGTTGATCGACCGTTGCGGTTGGAAAGGGCGCGCGCTCGGCGCGGCGGCCGTGCATGACAGGCAGGCGCTCGTGCTCGTCAATCGCGGCGGCGCATCGGGCGCCGACGTGCTCGCGCTGGCGCGCGCGATCCAGCGCGACGTGCGCGAGCGCTTCGGCGTCGAGCTTGAAGCGGAGCCGGTGTGTCTATAAACGGCGGGCAGCGGGGCGTGTCGCGGGCGGGCGGTCGATAGAAACCGCCGGCGCCGGATGTCGCGATGCGTTTTGCTGGAGTATTCCGGAATGTCCGGTGCGGCGGACGTATGTTTTGATCTGCGTGAGCCGAAGCTGCCGCGTAGCGCATGCGCGGCGCGTTTCTACGGGCGCCGCTTCATCGCCCGTCTCATCGCATCGACCGGCGGCTTCGCGCAAGCGCGCGGCTTGCCGGCGCGCGCGCCGTGCGTCAGTGCTTCAAGCGCCCAAGCAGCAGGAATTCCATCAACGCTTTCTGCACATGAAGCCGGTTTTCCGCTTCGTCCCAGACCACGCTCTGCGGGCCGTCGATTACCGACGCCGTTACTTCTTCGCCGCGATGCGCGGGCAGGCAGTGCATGAAAAGCGCGTCGGAATGCGCGTGCGACATCATTTCGTCGTCGACGCACCAATCGGCGAACGCCTGCTTGCGTGCGTCGTTCTCCGCTTCGAAACCCATGCTGGTCCACACGTCGGTCGTCACGAGATCGGCGCCCTTGCACGCTTCGTTCGGGTCGTCGAAGACTTCGTAGAACGGTGCGCTTTGCGCGTCGACGAGCTTGGGGTCGAGCGCATAGCCGGGCGGCGTCGACAGGCGCAGCTTGAAGCCGAGGATCTGCGCGGCTTGAATCCACGTGTACAGCATGTTGTTCGCGTCGCCCACCCACGCGACCGTCTTGCCGCGAATCGGGCCGCGATGCTCGTAATACGTGAAGATATCGGCGAGCACTTGGCACGGATGGTATTCGTTCGTCAGGCCATTGATCACCGGCACCCGCGAGTTTTCCGCGAAACGCTGAATGATGTCCTGCTCGAACGTGCGGATCATGATGATGTCGACCATTCGCGAGATCACCTGCGCGGAATCCTCGACGGGCTCGCCGCGGCCGAGCTGCGTGTCGCGCGTGCTCATGAACACGGCGTGGCCGCCCAACTGAAAGATGCCGGCTTCGAACGACAGGCGCGTGCGCGTCGAGCTTTTCTCGAAGATCATCGCGAGCGTGCGGTCGTGCAACGGGTGATAGGTCTCGTAGTTCTTGAACTTGCGTTTCAGGATGCCGGTGCGCTCGAGCACGTACTCGTAGTCTTCCAGCGAGAAATCCTTGAACTGCAGGTAGTGACGAATGGTTTTGGCGGTCATGAAACGAAATACGGCGGACTCACCCGGCGGCAGCACGCGCCGGACGGCGCCGCCGTCGTTGTGGTAACTCGATGCAGCATAAATGATTTTGCCTGCTTTGACGAGCCGCGGCGCACCGGCTTCGCGCATGCGTTTGAGACGACGCGCGATGACGCACTGCGCTATAATTTCAGGGTTTTCTCAAGCCCGGCGGGCAAGGTTCATGCTTGGTCTGCCGGACACAAGCAGCTTGTCTGCTGCGTGCGGTGCCGTATGCCGGAGCGCATGTTCCGGCGGCTCGTTCCGGGTTGCGGCGAAACCGTCTCCATTGTGTTCTGAGTGTCCAGGCGAGGGTTCGCCGGCGCACTGCTGGGCTGTCACTTGGGTATCCTCATGGCTGAAACTCTCCCGACCGAATACTTTATTCAGGGCATCACGAAAGATGGGAAGAAGTTTCGGCCGAGCGATTGGTCCGAGCGTCTTGCCGGCGTGATGTCGTGCTTCGGTCCGGGCGCGAGTGGGCCCAACGCGCGGCTCAAGTATTCGCTGTATGTCCGGCCGACGATGATCGGCGACGTCAAGTGCGTGATCGTCGATTCGCGGCTGCGCGATATCGAGCCGATGGCGTTCGATTTCGTGATGAACTTCGCGAAGGACAATCACCTCGTCGTGACCGAGGCGTGTGAATTGCCCGATTACGGCAAGTCGGCAAAGTAGCGGGTGACTGCGCGGAGCGCGCCTGGCGGGAGTCGGGCTGCGTGGCCGGCATGCCGGTTGCGCTGATCGCGCAGCGCGTTGCGCTCACAGCAAAAAAAGCCCGCGCGTAGCGGGCTTTTTTGTCGATCGCAGCGGAAACAGGGCGCCCGCGAGGCGGGCGCGCCAGCATTACTGCGCGGCTTGCAGACCCTTGATGGCGGCTGCGAGGCGGCTCTTGTGGCGAGCGGCCTTGTTCTTGTGAACGATCTTCTTGTCGGCGATCGTGTCGATCGTCTTCGTTGCGAGCTTGAAGACTTCCGCAGCCTTTGCTTGATCGCCGGCGTCGATTGCCTTGCGAACAGCCTTGATCGCGGTGCGGAATTTCGAGCGCAGCGCCGAGTTGTGCGAGTTTGCCTTCGCTGCCTGGCGGGCGCGCTTGCGTGCTTGTGCGGAGTTAGCCATGACGGTTCCTTATCCTGTCCTGTTTCCAGAGCTTGGAGCCTGACGGCCAAGCGCTGCTTTTCGATCTCACTCCCGGAAGCGATTGCCCGGGGCGCAAAAAACGTCGGTTTCACCGAGGCCGGCCGACGCGCCCGGTTCGATGCGCGCTCGATATTGCCGCGCGCGGAACCCGAAACCCGCCTGACAGGCCCAGAAACCGGCGATTATAGCAACAAAATCAAGCGAGTGGCAAGCATGGGCAGGACCTTTCCGTGTGCGGCGCGGCATTTCCCTGGCCCGCTGCCGGTTGCCGACGCGCGAGGTCCGTATAATAAGCGCCCCATGAATCTATTCCGAGCCCTGCTGACGGTCAGCGGCTTCACGCTGCTGTCGCGCGTGACCGGACTGGCCCGCGAAACGCTGATCGCACGCGCGTTCGGCGCCAGTCAATTCACCGACGCGTTCTACGTCGCCTTTCGCATTCCCAACCTGCTGCGCCGGCTGTCCGCCGAAGGCGCGTTCTCGCAGGCGTTCGTGCCGATTCTCGCCGAATTCAAGAATCAAAAAGGGCACGATGCGACGAAGGCGCTCGTCGACGCGATGTCGACGCTGCTCGCCTGGGCGCTCGCGCTGCTGTCGGTGGCGGGCGTCGCGGGGGCGTCGTGGGTGGTGTTGGCGGTTGCGTCGGGGCTGCGCACGGACGGGCAGGCGTTCCCGCTCGCCGTCAAGATGACGCAGATCATGTTCCCGTACATCGTGTTCATCTCGCTGACGACGCTTGCCTCGGGCGTGCTCAACACGTACAAGCGCTTTTCGCTGCCGGCATTCGCGCCCGTGCTGCTCAACGTGTCGTTCATCGTCGCGGCGCTGTTCGTCGCGCCGCACTTGAAAATGCCCGTCTACGCGCTCGCATGGGCGGTGATCGCGGGCGGGGTGCTGCAATTCATCGTGCAACTGCCGGGCTTGAAGCGCATCGACATGATGCCCGCGATCGGCATCCATCCGCTGCGCGCGCTCGCGCATCCGGGCGTCAAGCGCGTGCTCGCGAAAATGGTGCCCGCGACGTTCGCGGTGTCGGTCGCGCAGCTGTCGCTGATCATCAATACGAACATTGCGTCGAGGCTCGGGCAGGGCGCGGTATCGTGGATCAACTATGCCGACCGGCTGATGGAGTTTCCGACCGCGCTGCTCGGCGTGGCGCTCGGCACGATCCTGTTGCCGAGTTTGTCGAAGGCGCATGTCGATGCCGATTCGGCTGAATATTCGGCGCTGCTCGACTGGGGGCTCAGGGTCACGTTCCTGCTCGCCGCGCCGAGCGCGCTCGCGCTGTTTTTCTTTGCCGAGCCGCTGACGGCGACGCTCTTCAACTACGGCAAGTTCGATGCGCACACGGTGGCGATGGTCGCGCGCGCGCTTGCCGCATACGGAATCGGCCTGGTCGGCATCATCCTCATCAAGATTCTCGCGCCCGGTTTCTATGCGAAGCAGGACATCAAGACGCCGGTAAAAATCGCCGTCGGCGTGCTCGTCGTCACGCAGTTGTCGAACTATGTGTTCGTGCCTGTTATCGGCCACGCGGGGCTGACGCTGTCGATCGGCATCGGCGCTTGCCTGAACTCGCTGCTGCTGTTCATCGGGCTGCGCCGCCGCGGCATTTACCGGCCTTCACCGGGCTGGCTGCGCTTTTTCGTGCAGCTTGGCGGCGCGTCGCTCGTGCTGGCCGGCACAATGCGCTGGTGCGCGCTGAACTTCGACTGGACCGCGATGCGCGCGGTGCCGCTCGAGCGCATCGCGCTGATGGCGTCGTGTCTCGTTTTATTCGCTGCATTATATTTCGGCATATTGGGGCTGATGGGCTTCAAATATGCGTATTTCAAAAGGCGTGCGAAATAACGGACCCATGACTCGCGTTCTCGACTATTTCAGTTCGCTCGTCGCCGAAGACGACGGGCTGCCGCTCACCGAGGCGGCGCTGTCGCTCGCGCAGGACGCCTATCCGGATGTCGATCTGCAAGGCGTGCTGTTCGAACTCGACGCGCTCGCGGCGCGGCTCGCGAGGCGCGTGCCGGACGCCGCCGACGCGAACGACAAGCTCGCGCTGCTGAACGACTTTTTCTTCCGCGAACTCGGCTTTGCGTGCAACCGCAACGATTACTTCAATCCGGACAACAGCTATCTGAATGTCGTTCTCCAGCGCCGCGTTGGGATTCCGATCTCGCTTGCGGTGCTGTATCTGGAGTTCGCGCAGCAGATCGGCGTGGCGGCGCGCGGCGTGTCGTTTCCCGGCCATTTCCTGCTGCGCATCGAGTTGCCCGGCGGCGATGCGATCCTCGATCCGACGACAGGCCGCACGCTGTCGGAGGCGGAACTGGTCGAGATGCTCGAGCCTTTCTCGATGCGCGGCGGCAGCGCCGATCATGCCGCGAGCACGTTGCGCGCGTTGCTGCAGCCGGCGATGCATCGCGAGATCATCGCGCGGATGCTGAACAACCTGAAGGCCGTGTACCGGCAGACGGAGCGCTGGCAGCGGCTGCTCGCGGTGCAGGAACGGCTTGTGATCCTGCTGCCGGGGCAGCTCGACGAAGTGCGCGACCGCGGTTTCGCGTATGCGCGTCTCGATTATCTGCGGCCCGCGCTCGAGGATCTGGAGACCTATCTCGGCGAGCGGCCCGACGCGGCCGACGCGACGATCGTCGAGGCGCAGGTCAGCGAGCTGCGCCAGCGGATGCAGCGCGACGACGACTGAGCGTACTCGGGCACGATCGCGCGGCTCGACGCGGCGTGGTCGCCGTGTAGGTCTCACCACGCCGCGCCGCGCTCATTTCGGCTGCATCCGGATCGCGCCGTCGAGGCGGATCACTTCGCCGTTGAGCATCGGATTCTCGATGATCTGCTTGACGAGCATCGCATATTCCACCGGTTTGCCGAGGCGGGGCGGGAACGGCACCATCGCGCCGAGCGCGTCCTGGACTTCCTGCGGCATTCCGAGCAGCATCGGCGTTTCGAAAATGCCGGGCGCGATCGTCATGACGCGAATCGCGTGGCGCGACAGGTCGCGCGCGATCGGCAGTGTCATGCCGGCGACGCCGGCTTTCGACGCCGCATAGGCCGCTTGGCCGATCTGCCCGTCGAACGCGGCGACCGACGCGGTGCTGACGATCACGCCGCGTTCGCCGCTCGCCGTCGGCTCGTTCGCGGCCATGGCGGCGGCGGCGATGCGGATCATGTTGAACGTGCCGACCAGATTCACGGTGATTGTTTTCGCGAACAGTTCAAGCGCGTGCGGGCCCTCTTTGCCGAGCGTCTTCGACGCAGGCGCGATGCCCGCGCAATTGACGAGCCCGCGCAACGTGCCGAGCCGCGTGGCGGCCGCCACGGCCGCCTGCGCGTCGGGTTCGTTCGCGACGTCGCATTTGACGAACGCGCCGCCCAGTTCCTGCGCGAGCGCCTCGCCTGCGGCCTGATTCAGATCGGCGAGCACAACCTTGCCGCCCGCTTCGGTGATGAGGCGCGCCGTGCCCGCGCCGAGTCCCGATGCGCCACCGGTGATGACGAACACGTTGCCGCGAATCTCCATGTCTGCTCCTTGTCCTGGTTGGAATGAGTGTCGTTCGAATGCCGCTCGCGGCAGCGCTCGTGACGTGCCGCGACGACAGGCCGATTGTACGGGGCGCTGCCGAAGGGCGGCGCGAAGCGAACGCCCGGACGAAAAAAAACCGCCCGAAGCGGGCGGTTCTCGCGTCTCGCGCGGCGCGGGCTTACTTGAGCGCGTCGAACACGCGGGCGCGGATCTCGTCGACCGTGCCGAGGCCGGAGATTTTGCGGTACGCGGGCGCCTTCAGGCCGTTCTCGGTGCCGCGCGCGGCCCAGTCGCCGTAGTAAGTGATGAGCGGCTTGGTCTGCGCTTCATAGACATCCAGGCGCTTCTTCACCGTTTCTTCCTTGTCGTCGTCGCGTTGAATCAGCGGCTCGCCCGTGACGTCGTCGCGGCCCTCGACCTTCGGCGGGTTGAACTTCACGTGATACGTGCGGCCCGAGGCCGGATGCGTGCGGCGCCCGCTCATCCGCTCGATGATCTCGGAGAACGGCACGTCGATTTCGAGCACGTAGTCGATGGCGACACCGGCGTCCTTCATCGCGTCGGCCTGCGCGATCGTGCGCGGGAAGCCGTCGAACAGGTAGCCGTTCGCGCAGTCCGCTTCCTTCAGCCGCTCCTTCACGAGGCCGATGATCAGCGAATCCGGCACGAGCTTGCCTTCGTCCATATAGGCTTTCGCTTCGACGCCGAGCGGCGTGCCGGCCTTGACGGCCGCGCGCAGCATGTCGCCTGTCGAGATTTGCGGAATGCTGAACTTTTCCTTGATGAAGTTTGCCTGGGTGCCTTTTCCCGCGCCGGGAGCGCCCAACAGGATCAAACGCATGGTGATATCTCCGGTATGTATGGAATGCTTGAGCGCGGGACGCCGGTGCGCCGGTTGCGCGGCTCGACGGTTCTGCCGCAAGCGCGGCGGCCGGCGCATGGGGGCTTGGGACGAATCTCGAAGAGCGGCGCGGGCAGGCGGCCCGCACGATTCGCCCGATTATGCCATGGGTTATTCGGCGCGAGCCCGAAAAAGGGCCTGCACCCGTGCAAGATCGGCGGGCGTGTCGACGCCGGTTTCGGGCGCGTGCTCGGTGACGAGCACGGCGATCCGCTCGCCGTGCCACAGCGCGCGCAATTGTTCGAGTTGCTCGGCCGCTTCGATGGGCGCGGGCGTGAGCGTTGGGTAAGTGCGCAGAAAACGCGCGCGATATGCGTACAGGCCAATGTGCCGATAAACCGCGCACGTAGGTGCGGGCATCGCCGCGACGCCGTTTGGCCAGTGCGGCTGATAGGCGTCGCGCGACCAGGGAATCGGCGCGCGCGAGAAGTACAGCGCGGTGCTCGCCGCATCGAGCACGACCTTCACGTAATTCGGATTGAACACGTCCTGCGCGTCGTGCAATGGGTGCGCGGCGGTCGCGATCGCGCATGCCGGATGCGACGCGAGGTGCGACGCTACGTCGCGCACCAGTTGCGGATCGATCAACGGTTCGTCGCCCTGAACATTGACGACGATCGTTTCGTCGTCGAGGCCGAGCTGCTCGGCGACTTCCGCGAGGCGGTCGGTGCCGGACGGATGATCGGCGCGCGTCAGCAACGCTTCGAAGCCGTGCGCACGCACCGCGTCGAGCACGCTGGGCGCATCGGAGGCGACCAGCACGCGCTGCGCGCCCGCATCACGCGCGCGCTCGGCGACGCGCACGACCATCGGCTTGCCGTCGAGATCCGCGAGCGGCTTGTTCGGCAGGCGGGTCGACGCGAGACGGGCGGGAACGATGGCGACGAAGGCGGGCGTGGAAGTCATCGGGTGAAAGTGCGGTGCGGTTGGGAGCGCGGGTACGGATCAGAGCATGCCGGCTTGGTCGGCGCGGACAACGGAAAACGGTCGGACGGCGTTGTGGCGGACGGCGCGCGGGTGTATGCGCGGCGGTGTCGCTGCGCGCTCTGGGCGCGCGGGCGAGTGCCGGGCGCGCCGCTCGCGCGCCAGTGTCAGTGACTGGCGGCCGGCCCGGCCGCATCGACCGGCGTGCCTTCGACCGTCTGGCGCGCTTCGTCGACGAGCATCACCGGAATGCCGTCGCGGATCGGGTATGCGAGCTTGTCGGCGTGGCAGGCAAGTTCCTGCGCGCTTCGGTCGTAGTGGAGCGGGCCCTTGCAAATCGGGCAAACGAGGATTTCAAGCAGGCGTGCGTCCACGGAGTTTCTCCACAACGAGAGCGATGAGGCGGGGATCGAGCGCGGCCTCGACCGGGACAACCCAGATGCGAGCGTCGCGCCACGAAGCGGCTAATTTTACCGCATCCTTCTCGGTCACCAGGATCGCATCGACATCGTCGTCGGCGAACGGGTTCTCGGCGAATGCGTAATGATCGGGCAGCGCGCGGGTGGCGGGGGTGAGGCCCGCGGCGCGCAGCGTCGCGAAAAAGCGCTCCGGCGCACCGATGCCCGCCGCGGCGAGTACCCGCTCGGCGGCGAACTGCGCGAGCGGCCGGCGGTGCGACGGCTGATCGAGATGCCAGGCGTCGCCCGGCGCGAGCGAGAGCGCGAACGTGTCGGGCCACGGCGGCAGCACGCGGCTGTATGGATCGTTGACGAGCGTGGCGTCGCGGCGTCGCGACAGCGGCTCGCGCAGCGGCCCGGCGGGTATCAGGAAACCGTTGCCGCCCAGGCGATGATCGAACACGACAAGCTCGACGGTGCGGGCGAGCCGGTAGTGCTGCAAGCCGTCGTCGCTGACGACGACGTCGACGTCGGGCTGCGCGGCCTTCAGCGCGCGCACGGCGGCGACGCGATCCGGGCACACCCACACGGGCGCGAGCGTGCGGCGGGCGATCAGGAGCGGTTCGTCGCCGGCCTGCCCGGGCAGCGACGCCGGCGTGACGGCGGTCGGTTCGACGATTTTCGCACCGTAGCCGCGCGAGACCACGCCCGGCGTGAAGCCGGCCGCGCGCAGCGCGTCGACGAGCGCGATCACGGTGGGCGTCTTGCCGGTGCCGCCGACCGTCACGTTGCCCACGACGACGACGGGCACCCCGCAATCGATCCGCGCCTTCCAGCCGCGCGCATATGCGGCGCGGCGCAGTGCGGCGATCGCGCCGAATGCGCACGCAAAGGGCGTGAGCGCCCAGGCGATCGCGCCGCGGCGCTGCCACTCGCGGACAAGACGCGCTTCGGCTCGCGCGAGAAATCGCTGCGGCGCGCTCATGGCGCGGTGGACGATGCGGCGCGCATCGCGGCTCTCGACGGGTTCGTCAACTCGTTTTCTCCGGAGGACGGCCGACAGGCCGCGCGGTCTTCGAAAGGCGGCACTCTAGCGTGCCCGCCGTGCGCCCGGCAAGTCGCGCGGGTGCGCATGGCGGTGTGCGCCGCTTGGGCGCGCTGCCCGGCAGCCTGTGGATAACTCTGTGAAAAACTCGCCGCCGAAACCCCCGGCAAGCCCATGAGGTGGACTTTCGGTCGGCGGTTCCCGTCGCCTTTTCCCGGGAAAAATCATTTAAATCAAATGCTTAATAAAAAACATAAAGGATCGGGCGGTAATCGTTACGACTCTGTCCCCGCTTGACTCGCGGTGTGGACACCTGGGCGGGCGCCCGAGCGACTTGCCGTGCGCGCGTGCGCAGTCTATCGTTGGGCCGGCTGAAATTTTCCTATCGTCCATGCATTCCGATACTCATTTTTCCGGACCCGGCGGCGCGAGCGGCGGCGACGGCGTGATTCCCGTGTCCGCGCTCAACCGCGCGATCGGCTCGATGCTCGAGCGCGCATTTCCGCTGCTGTGGGTCGCGGGCGAAGTCTCGAACTTCACGCGCGCGGCGAGCGGCCATTGGTATTTCTCGATCAAGGATCAGCAGGCGCAGATGCGTTGCGTGATGTTTCGCGGCCGTGCGCAGCATGCGGAATTCACGCCGCGCGAAGGCGACAAGATCGAGGTGCGCGCGCTCGTCACGATGTACGAGCCGCGCGGCGAGGTGCAACTGAATGTCGAGGCGGTTCGGCGCACCGGGCAGGGCAGGCTCTTCGAGGCATTCCTGCGGCTGAAGGCGCAGCTCGAGGCCGAGGGGTTGTTCGCGCCGGAGCGCAAGCGCGCGCTGCCATCGCATCCGCGGGCGATCGGCATCGTCACGTCGCTGCAGGCCGCTGCGCTGCGCGACGTGCTGACGACGCTCGCGCGCCGCGCGCCGCACGTGCCGGTGATCGTCTATCCGGCGCCCGTGCAGGGCGCGGGCGCGGCCGAGAAACTCGCGGCGATGGTCGCGACGGCCAACGAGCGGCGCGAGGTCGACGTGCTGATCGTCTGCCGCGGCGGCGGTTCGATCGAGGATCTCTGGTCGTTCAACGACGAGGGGCTGGCGCGGACGATCGCGGCGAGCGCGCTGCCGGTTGTCTGCGGTGTCGGGCATGAAACCGATTTTACGATCGCCGATTTCGCGGCCGACGTGCGCGCGCCGACGCCCACCGGCGCGGCCGAGCTGGTGAGTCCGCAGCGCGCGCTGCTGCTGCGCGAGCTGGCCGAGCGGCAACGCGCGCTCGCGCGCGGCCTGCGCCGCACGCTCGATTTGCGCGCGCAGCAACTCGATTGGCTCGCGCGCAGGCTCGTCAGTCCCGCCGAGCGCTTGCGGCGCCAGTCCGAGCACGTCGGCCAGCTCGCGGCGCGGCTCGCGGCGGCGGGCGCGCGGCCCGTGCGCGACGCGCGCGCGCGTTTCGCGCTCGTGCAGTTGCGCTGGCAGCGGGCCCGGCCGGATCTTGCGCACGCACGTCAGACGCTCGCGGGGGCTGCCCAGCGCTTGCATGCCGCTTTCGAGCGCCGTTGCGAGCGCGATGCCGCGCGCGTGGCCGCGTGCGCGGCACGCCTCGACGTGCTGAGCCCGCAGCGCACGCTCGAGCGCGGCTACGCGGCGCTGATCGACGCGCAGACGGGCCACGCGCTGCGCGCGCCGTCGGCGTTGAAGCCGCAGCGGCGGCTGACCGTGCATCTCGCGCAAGGCTCGGCGGACGTATCGCTCGCCGACGTGCAGCCGCGGCTTTCGGATACATTCTGAGCAGGCATCGCGCATGCGTGGTATCGGGCGCCGAATCCCGGGCATGCGCCGTGCGCGGCGCACCAGCAGCGATTTGCCGGATGCGGCGGATAAAGGCCCGCGCGTTTGCGGGGTTATCCGGACTCGCCTACAATCGGGCGTTGCGCTGCATTCAATATTTGCCCTCCCTACATACACTCGAAGGAACCGATCATGGCTCATACGCTCCCGCCGTTGCCGTACGCTGAAGACGCGCTCGCTCCGCACATCTCGCAGGAGACGATCCAGTTTCACTACGGCAAGCACCATCAGACCTATGTGACGAACCTGAACAATCTGATTCCGGGCACCGAATTCGAGAATCTGTCGCTGGAAGAGATCGTGAAGAAGTCGTCGGGCGGCATTTTCAACAACGCCGCGCAAATTTGGAATCACACGTTCTTCTGGAACAGCCTGTCGCCGAACGGCGGCGGCGCGCCGACGGGCGCGCTCGGCGACGCGATCAACGCGAAGTGGGGCTCGTTCGATGCGTTCAAGGAAGCGTTCACGAAGGCCGCGGTCGGCACGTTCGGTTCGGGCTGGGCGTGGCTGGTGAAGAAGGCGGACGGCTCGCTCGATATCGTGTCGACCAGCAACGCCGCCACGCCGCTGACAACGGCCGACAAGCCGCTGCTGACGATCGACGTGTGGGAGCACGCTTACTACATC
Source organism: Burkholderia singularis (assembly GCF_001718875.1). Classification (NCBI taxonomy): domain Bacteria; kingdom Pseudomonadati; phylum Pseudomonadota; class Betaproteobacteria; order Burkholderiales; family Burkholderiaceae; genus Burkholderia; species Burkholderia singularis. The sequence goes on along the minus strand of NZ_CP013448.1, from coordinate 3,251,049 downwards.
GATTACCGCAATGCGCGTCCGAAATTCGTCGAAGCGTTCTGGAACATCGTGAACTGGGATTTCGCCGCGAAAAACTTCGCGTAACGCGATTGTCGCCAGACGGCTGCCGCGGCCCGGGGTGCCCTGGGCGCGGCAGCCTGCCGCAAGCCCTCGCGCCGCAACCGGCGCGAGGGCTTTTTATTGGCCGCGCGCCGCACCGTTAGCCACGATCGCTCGCGTTGCCATCGGCGCCCGGGCTGCGTTCCACGCTCGCGCGGCGCAATGCGTCGAGATCGACGATCTCGATTTCGCCGACATGCAGCCGCACGATCCCGCGCGCGGCGAGTTCCTTCAGCAGTTGATTGGCGGTTTGCCGCGACAGCGACAACATCGCGCCGAGCCGTTCCTGCGACAGTCTGATGCGCGTGTGACTCGCGCTGATGCCGCCATAGCCTTCGGCGATCATCAGCAGGCGCGCCGCGAGCCGCTGCGCGGCGGGCATCATGCTCAGCGCCTCGACATTGACGAACGACATCCGTAGCTTTTGCGCCATCAGCAGCGCAAAATGCCGCCAATAGCGCGGCGTGCCGTCGAGCAGTTGCTGTAGCGCGGGCTGCGGCAGATGCAGCAGCAGCGTGTCGTCGATCGCGATTGCGTCGTGCGTGCGTGGCAGTTCGTCGAAAAGCGCGATCTCGCCGAACCACGTCACGGGTTCGGCCACCGTCAGCAGTGCTTCCTTGCCGCTCGCGTCAACGGCGCCGATGGTCAGCGCACCCGACAACACCGCGTAGAGGCCGCACGGCGCGTCGCCGCGCCGGAACAGCATTTGGCCTGCCGACAGCCGGCGGGCCGCGGCCGCCTGGCGCAGCGCGTCGCGCAGCGGCGCGGGTAGGGCGGCGAACCATGGATTCGCATCGAGCAGCGGCTGGTAGGGTTCGAGAATCGGGTGCATCGGCGAATCGGGGTGTCGGCTGGACGACAGAGAGGTCGGCCTATCGGGGGCATCATAACGCGCACCTATATCAGGAGGAGACATCATGAAATCCCTCGTCGATCAACTCGCGCAATACGCGGCCTATCACCGTGATGCACGCAATATCGTCACGCATCTGGTGGGCATTCCGATGATCGTCGTCGCGGTGACGGTACTGCTGTCGCGTCCGGCGCTCGACGCTTCGGGGATGCTTACGCCCGCGTTGCCCGCGGCGCTGGCGGCCGCGATCTTCTATCTGCGCCTCGATTGGCGTTTCGGCGTCGTGATGGCCGCGCTGCTTGCGCTGAGTTTCTGGGCCGGCCGCGCGCTCGCCGCGCAGGCAACGGGTGTCTGGCTCGGCGGCGGGCTTGGCCTCTTTTTCGTCGGTTGGGTGATCCAGTTCGTCGGTCACTATTTCGAAGGGCGCAAGCCCGCCTTCGTCGACGACTTGATCGGGCTTATCGTCGGTCCGTTGTTCGTCGTCGCGGAAGTGGCGTTCTTCGTCGGGCTGCGTGCCGACGTGCGCGACGAAATCGAACGCCGCGTCGGGCCGGTGCGTGCCGCCGCGCGTAACGCACGCGTCTGAGCGCGGCAGCCATGGCGGCGATTTGCGTCTATGGCGCGGGGGCGGTGGGTGGCTATCTGGGCGGGCGGCTGCTCGCGGCGGGCGTCGACGTCGAGCTGATCGGACGGCAGCGGATTCAGGCGCAGTTGCGCGAGCATGGTCTCGTGCTGTCGGACTACCGGGGGCGCGATGCGCGGGTGCCGGTGTCCCGGATCGCCTATGCGGCGAGCGATGCCGCTGCCGCCGCCGCTGTCGCGGCGGCGTCGCTCGTGCTCGTGACGGTGAAGTCGGCCGCGACGCCTGCCGTTGCCGACGCGCTTGCGCGCACGGCGCGGCCCGGTACGATGGTCATCAGTTTTCAGAACGGTGTGCGCAACGCGGACGTGCTGCGCGCCGCGCTGCCGCACGCGACGGTGCTCGCCGCGATGGTGCCGTTCAACGTGATCGCACGCGGTGCCGGCGCGTTCCATCAGGGCACGTCGGGCGAATTGCAAGTCGAGGCCGCGCCCGCGCTGCAACGCTTTACCGCAGCGTTCGAGCGCGCGGGCCTGCCGCTCGTGCAGCGCGCGGACATGCGCGCCGTGCAATGGGCGAAGCTGCTCGTCAATCTCAATAATGCGATCAATGCGCTGGCGAATCGGCCGCTGAAGGACGAACTCGCGCAGCGCGGCTATCGGCGCTGTCTTGCGCTCGCGCAGGCCGAAGGACTGGCGCTGCTCAAGCGCGCGGCGATCCGGCCCGCGCGGATCACGCCGCTGCCCGCCACGTGGATGCCACGGTTGCTGAGCATGCCCGACGCGCTGTTCACGAGGCTCGCGGGCGCGATGCTTGCGATTGATCCGCTGGCGCGTTCGTCGATGTCGGACGATCTCGACGCGGGGCGTCCGACCGAAGTCGATTGGATCAACGGCGAGATCGTGCAATTGGCTGCGGGGCTCGGGCGGATGGCGCCCGTCAATGCCCGCCTGTGCGCGCTCGTGCACGATGCGCAGCGCGCCGCGGCGCGGCCGGCGTGGAGCGGCGAGGCACTGCTGGCCGAGCTGCGTGCGGCCGCTGCGCGCAGCGTCGTATAACGGCCGCGTTTCCGCATTGCATGGCGGTCGGGTCGCAGCCGCGATTGCAAGCCGGCTGAATGCCGCCGGCGCAAACCCGCGCGCTACAAGCGAATCGCTGCCGTCGAAGGGGCTCGGATCTGGCGCGGCATGCGTCGATGCGCGTCGTCCGATGCGGTGTTCGATGTCCGCTCGGCAGGTGCCGCGCGCGAGATTCCGGTATGCCGCGGCAATCGCACGATCTGCACCGAGTGGCGCCGCAGACGTCGGAATACGCGCGCGCACGTGCACGCCGCGTCAATGGCGATGCGCGGCCGCTTCCCAGTTGATATCGACGCAGAGCACCTGCATGCCTTGTGCGGCGGGCGCCGCGATCGACGCTGTCACGCACAGGTGCGCTTCATTGATCGACAGATAGGGCGGCGTGAAATGCACGTGTCCCGGCGTGCGCATTGCGTCGATGAAGTATGGCCGGCGCTCCCAGCTCGCGCCTTCCGAGTGCAGCAGCGGCTTGAAACGCTTGGCGCGCTGCGATGCGTGGCCGCGCGGCAGCAGGTTTTCGCCGATCTGCCGGCCGGACGAATCGAGCAGGAAGCAGCGCGCCGTCTCGGGCAGCGCGAGCAGCGGCGTGGCCGCGTCGAGCAGATCGTGGCCGTCGCGCAGCCGCGCGCTCGCGCCCGACAGCGCCGCGACATACGGCGCCAGGCGCGCTTGTTGCGCACGCTCGCGCTCGGCCACGCGCAGCCGCAACGCGGCCGACAGCGTATCCATGATGCCCGCGGCCGCTTGCGGCTGCACCGGCTCGACACTCGGTCCCGCGAAGTACTGGCCCTGTACGAAATCGACATTGCATTCGAGCGCGATCAACGCTTCGCGCTCGGTCGTGAGCCCGCCCATCAGCACGAGTTGCCCCGACTCGTGCAGCAGCGATACAAGGCCGGGCAGCACGCGCTCCAGGTGCGAGTGCTCGCTCGCTTGCGCGAGGATGCCGCGATCCAGCGTGACGATGTCGGGATGCAGGTGCCAGACGCGATCGATGTTCGAGTGTTTCGAGCCGAAGCCCCCCAGCGCGATCAGAAAGCCTGCCTTGCGCAGCCCGTCGACGATCGCGGCGAAGCGCGGCGTCTCGCCGCCCGCCTGCTCGGGCACTTCGAGCACGACGCGTTGCGGCGGCAGGCCGAGCGTTTTCAGGTTCGCAAGGAGCGCGTCGCCGTAGACGGTATCCATCAGCGCGGCCGGATGCAGGCTCAGGAAGAGCCATTCGTCGTGGCTGTCGAACGCATGAAAGTTGCCCAGATGCAGCGATTCGGCGAGCCGGCCGAGTTCGAGCAGATCGCCGCGGCGCGCGGCTTGCGTGAACGCCTCGTGCGATGGCACCTGGCCGCCGTGCGCATCGTGCGCGCGCAACGACGCGTGGTAGCCGATCGCCCGGCGATGCGATACCGAGAAAACCGGTTGGAAGACGCTGAAAACGGTGTAGTCGCCGTACAGGACGGTGCGCCGGTTACCGTCGTCGCCCGCGATCGGGCGCGGCGGCTGGAAGCTGGGAGGATCGATGTCGATCATGCTCGTCATGGGGCGACTGTCCGGGAAGCATCAGTGTACCTGCACAGCATAGCCGAGCAAGAACCATGCGCAAAAAGCCGCACCGGCGGGCGGCCCGCTACCGTGCGGCGGCCTGCCCGGATGCACCTGCTTGGTGCGCGCCGCTTTATCGTGGCGCGCGGCGCGCTATGCGCGTTCGGACGGATCGGTCTTGCGCGCGGCGCCGCGGATTTCGGGCGAAAGCTGCGCGAAGATCCATGCGGACGCGGCGGTGATGACGCCGACGCAGATGAAGGTCGCATGGAACGCCGGCAGCGGATGCGCCGGCGCGCCGCGCGCGATCATGCCGGTGAAGGTCGCGAGCAGTGCGCCGCCCACTGTCACACCGAGGCTCATCGACAGCATCTGCACGAGCGAGAAAAGGCTGTTGCCGCTGCTGGCGCCGCCCGTGCCGAGATCCTTCAGCGTCAGCGTGTTCATCGCGGTGAACTGCATCGAGTTGAAGCCGCCGAACAGCGCGAGCTGCGCGATTCGGACCCAGGCCGGCGTCGTGTCGCGCATCAGCGCGAAGCTCGCCATCGTCAAGCCGACCATCACGGTGTTCGCGAGCAGCACCTTGCGATAGCCGTGGCGCGTGATGAGGACCGTGATGATGCGCTTCGAGAACATGCCCGCCGCGGCGACGGGCAGCATCATCAGTCCGGCCTCGAATGCGCCGTAGCCGAGCCCGACTTGCAGCAGCAGCGGAATCAGATACGGCATCGCGCCGCTGCCGAGCCGCGCGAACAGGTTGCCGAGCAGGCCGACGCTGAACGTGTGGATGCGGAACAGTTCGAGTGAGAAAAGCGGCTGCGGCGCGCGTACCGCGTACAGACCGTAGGCGACGAAGCAAGCGAGGCCAAGAATCAGCAGCACGAGCACCACCGCATGCTGCAGGCCGAGATCGGCGAGGCCGTCGAGCGAGATCGTGAGCGCGACCATGCCGATCGTCAGCAGCAGATAGCCCTTGATGTCGAAGCGGCCGGCGGCGGGGTTGCGCGCGTCGGCCATCGAATAGAACGTCGCGATGCAGCCGGCGATGCCGATCGGCACGTTGATCAGGAAGATCCAGTGCCACGAGGCGATCTTCACGAGCCAGCCGCCGAGCGTCGGGCCGATCAGCGGGCCGATCAGGCCGGGAATCGCGATGAACGACAGCGCGGGCAGGTAGCGCTCGGCGGGAAACGTGCGCAACACGGCGAGCCTGCCGACGGGCAGCAGCATCGCGCCGCCAATTCCCTGGATCACGCGGAACGCGACGATCATCGGCAGCGTGTGCGCGTTCGCGCAAAGCAGCGAGCCGAGCGCGAAGATCGCGATCGCGCTGAAGTACACGCGGCGGGTGCCGAGCGTGTCGGCGAGCCAGCCGGACACGGGGATCATCACGGCCATCGTCAGCGAATAAGCGATCACGACCGATTGCATCCGCAGCGGCGATTCGCCGAGGCTCGCGGCCATCGACGGCAGCGCGGTGTTGACGATCGTCGCGTCGAGCGCCTGCATGAAGAAGCCGGTGGCGACGAGCCACAGCATCACGGTCAACGATTTTTCGCTAGGGACGGCGGCAGGCGGGGTGCTGGGCATGAGAGACGGGCGCCATGGGCGCTGACGAACGACGCAGCCGACATTTTAGGGAAAGCCGCTCGCGCGCGCAGAAATGGCGGCGCGCGGCATCGCCTTCATTGTGCGCGCTCGACGCCGACGTAACGCGCGCGCGGGCGGATCAGCCGGCCGTGCGCGCGTTGTTCGAGCGCGTGCGCGATCCAGCCGACGATGCGACCGGCAGCGAACAGCGCAAACGCCGCGCCCGGCGGCAGCGCGAGCGCGCGCTCGAGCAACGCGAGCGCGAAATCGATCGTCGGTTTTTCGCCGGTCGCGGCTTGCGCGGCTTCGGCGAGCGCGAGCGCGCTTTCGAGCGGCGGCGCATGCCGCGCGCGCGGCGGCCGCGCGGCGGTGCGGGCGATGATCGCGTCGATGAGCAGCGCCGCGCGCGGATCGCCCTGTGGGTATAGCGGATGGCCGAAGCCGGGCAGGCTCGTGCGCGCGTTTGCGTCGCGCGCGTATGCCGCGCATTGGGCGGCGACGTAGCGCGGCAGATCGCGCGAGCGGGCCGCGCCGTCAAGCAGCGCGGCCACCCGGGCCGTCTCGCCGCCATGCCGCGGCCCGGACAGCGCGGCGAGGCCGCCCGCGATCGCGCCGAACAGCGGCGCGCCCGTCGACGCGATGCAGCGCACGGCGAACGTCGACGGGTTGAGTTCATGATCGGCGCACAACACCAGCGCGATACGCAGCAGCTCGACGTCGCGCGGCTCGCTCACCCGCCATGCGGCGGCAAGCTGCCGGTGTGCCGGCTCGGCGCACGGCATGCGCGCGGCAAGCGCCGCGGTTGCGAGACGCAGCAGCGTGACGGCCTCGTCGAGCGGCGCGGCCGGCGCCGCATCGTCGACTGGCGCGGCAAGCGGCAGCAACGCGAGTGCGCGTTCGAGCGACGGCCGAGTGCGCCAGAGGTCCAGCCCGTGCCGCCAGCGCGATGCATCGAGACGCGGCGCGATGGTTTCGTGCGCTTCGATGCGCGCGAGCGGGCACGCCCACAGCAGCGCGGCGGCGTCCTCCAGCGTCGCGGCCGAGGCGAACGCCACCGCATCCCGGCCGCGATAGCTGAGCCGGCCGTCCGCGATCTGCGTGATCCGCGATTCGAGAACCGGCATTCCCCAGTCGAGCGAGCGCTCGGCGACGTTGCCCGCGTGCTTGGCGTCCGCGCGGCGGCGCGCCAGAAGGCGCACGTCGTCGGCGTCGTAATAGCGGCGCTTGCTCGTGCCGTGCGCGTGCGAGCGCAGCAGGCCGCGGCTGACATAAGCGTAGAGGGTCGGCAGGCTGATACCGAGCAACTGCGCGGCTTCGCGCGCACTCAAGCGGGACATGGCGGCGGCTCCTCGCATCGAAGGCCGAACGCGTATGTGTGCGCCGCGATGCGATTCATTTTGCGTTGATTCGCGCAATCAAGATTGAATGCGTCGGCACGCCATTCTAGACTCGTTTGCACATTGACGAAGACGAGGCCCGCGGCGATGAATTCCTTGCAAGCACTGACGTATCTTTGGCGTCTCGCCGCAGGTGATCCGGCTGCGCTGGAGCGCGTCGATCTCGACGGCGACGATCCGGGCCTGCCGTCGGTGCACCGGGTCGGCGTGCTTGCCGCATCGACGATCGCGGCTGCCGGCTTGGCGGCCGCCGAATGCTATCGCGTGCGAACCGGGCGTGTGCAGCGCGTCGGCGTGTCGGTGCGGCACGCGCTGGCGGCGTTTCGCAGCGAGCGGTATTTGCGCGTCGACGGCGGCGCGCCGCCCGAGCCGCGCCATGCCGTCACCGGTTTTTACGAGACGCGCGACGCGCGCTGGATTCAGCTTCACGCGAATTTTCCGCATCATCTGGCCGGCATCGTCGAGGTGCTCGGCTGCGGCGACGAACCCGGCCAGGTGGCCGCGGCGATTCGCGGCTGGGATGGCCAGACGCTCGACGCAACGCTTGCCGAAGCGGGGCTTTGCGCGGCATTGATTCGCTCTCCAGAAGAATGGCGCGCGCTCGAACCCGCGCGCGCGCTCGAGCGGGGAGCGCTGTTCGAGATCGAACGCATCGGCGACGCGCCGCCGATGCCCGTCGGCGCGGACGGGCCAATCGCGGCGGGCATGCGCGCGCAAGCGGGCGCCGCCGCGCTCGTGCAGCCGCTGTCCGGTACGCGCGTGCTCGATTTGACGCGGATCATCGCCGGGCCTGTCGCGGGCCGCACGCTTGCGCAGCACGGCGCGCAGGTGCTGCTCGTCAACGGCCCGCATCTGCCGAACATTCCGGCGCTCGTGATCGACAACGGCCGTGGCAAACGCTCGGCTATCGTCGATCTGCGCGACGACGCCGGGCGCGCGACGCTCGATGCGCTTGCGGCGCGCGCCGACGTGTTCGTGCAATCGTACCGGCCGGGTGCGCTCGATGCGCTCGGCTTCGGCGCGGCCGAGCTGGCGCGGCGTCATCCGGGAATCGTCTGCGTGTCGGTGTGCGCATACGGATACGACGGGCCGTGGGCGTCGCGCCGCGGCTTCGATAGTCTCGTGCAGTCGGCAAGCGGCATTGCCTGGACGGAGCAGTGCGCGGCGGGCACCCGCGCGCCGCGGCATCTGCCTTGCCAGGCGCTCGACCATGCCACCGGCTATCTCGCGGCGTTTGGCGCGATGATGGCGCTCGTGCGCCGCGCGCGCGAAGGCGGAAGCTGGCGGGTGCGCGTGTCGCTCGCGCAAACCGGGCGGTGGTTGCAGTCGATGGGGCGGGTCGATGGCGGCGAACGTGTGCCGGATCTGGCGCTCGACGATGTACGCGATTGCCTGGACGACGCGACCGATTCGCCGTTCGGCGCGGTGCGCGGCGTGCGGCCGGCCGAGCGGCTGTCGCAGACCCCGCCTCGTTTCGGGCGGCCGCCCGTGCCCGTCGGCAGTGACGAGCCGTGCTGGTTACCGTGACGTGGCGCTGTTTGCCGCAGCGTGATCTGTTCGTATCCGCCCATCGCCGCGCAGCGCTGTGTCGTGTCACGCATTGCCATGGGGCGCTGCCCGTTTTCGTATATTGCCGGCGCGCGATGCGCGATTTCGCGCGTCGCCCGGCGCGGGTTCGAGACACGGCAGCATCGAGCGCTATGCACGTGGCGCCGGTTATCGCGGCGGCATGGGCCGCGCGAGGCACGCGCGGAACCCGCAAAGCCCGTTATTTGCGCAATTCGATGACGAAATCGTAGTAGTCGTTGCGGCAATAGGTATCGGTCAGCTCGATCGCGCGCTGGTCGTGCGTGAAGCCGATCCGCGTGATCAGCAGCAGCGCGTCGTGCGGTGCGATGTCCATCTGCCTGGCGATTTCGTCGCTCGCGTTGACCGCGCGGAAGTGCTGCAGCGCGCGCACGATCGGCGTGCCGCGTTGCTCGAGATAGCTGTACAGCGAATCGCCGATCGATTGCGGCTCGGGAATGATCGTTGCGGGAAATGTCGAGTTCTCGACCGCCATCACGATGCCGTCCGCGAGCCGCAGCCGCTTCAATCGCGTGACCGACGCGGCGGGCGACAGCCCGAGCTGGATCACTTCGTCGCGGTTCGCGGGCTCGATTCCGCGCGCAAGCCAAGTCGAGCTTGGCGTGAAGCCGCGGCGCTTGAGCATTTCGCTGAAACTCGACAGGCGCGAGAGCGGATCTTCATAGCGCGGCTGGATGAAATTGCCGGCGCCTTGCGTGCGCCGGATCAGCCCTTGTTCGACGAGCAGCGCGATCGCCTTGCGCGCGGTGATGCGCGACACGCCGAGCGATTCCGCCAGCAGCCGCTCCGACGGCAACGCTTCGCCGGCGGCCCAGCGATTGTCGTGGATCGCGTCACCGAGCTTGCGGGCGAGTTGCAGATAGAGCGGCGTGTCGTTGTCGGGATCGGGGCGCAGGCCGGACCAGCGGTCTTCCATCGATGGCTTCATGAATGGGTTGCAGAAAACAGTGCAGCCATTCTAAGACATCGCGTGCTGGCGTTATAGCCGGTTTTTGCGCCGAATGCGGTTTGCGACGGGCAAGCCGCTAAACTGACGAAACGGCGCGCGGCGGCGGGCCGTGTGCGAATCTGTGACGACGGAGGCCAGATGACAAGCATCCTTGAGACGACCGTCGCTCTGCCCGGCGGCGAGCGCGTTCCGAAACTCGGGCAGGGCACCTGGGAAATGGGCGAGCAGGCGTCGCGGCGCGCGGCGGAGATCGCCGCGCTGCGCGAAGGCGTGGAGCTTGGGATGACGCTCATCGATACCGCGGAAATGTACGGCGACGGCGCGACCGAGACGCTCGTCGGCGAAGCGCTCGCCGACCGGCGCGACGAACTGTTCATCGTCAGCAAGGTGCTGCCGCAGCATGCGAGCCGCGCGGGCGTGATCGCCGCGTGCGAAGCGAGCCTGAAGCGGCTGCGCACCGACCGGATCGATCTGTACCTGCTGCACTGGCGCGGCGCGATTCCGCTCGAGCAGACGCTCGCCGGCTTTCACGCGTTGCGCGACGCGGGCAAGATACGCTACTGGGGCGTCAGCAACTTCGACGTCGACGACATGGCGGAGCTTGTCGATATCGTGGACGGTGACGCATGCGCGACGAACCAGATTCTCTACAACCTCGCGCGCCGCGCTCCGGAATTCGATCTGCTGCCGTGGCTCGCGCGTCACGGCATGCCCGCGATGGCATACAGCCCGATCGATCATCTGCGCTTTCCGAAGCACACGGTGCTCGACGACATCGCGCGCGAACGCGGCGTGTCGCCGATGCGCGTCGCGCTCGCATGGGTGCTCGCGCAGCCGAACGTACTTGCGATTCCGAAGGCGGGCACTATCGAACATGTGCGCGACAATCGCGCGGCGCTCGATCTGACGCTCGACGCCACCGAGCGCGCCCGGCTCGATGCGCATTTCAGGCCGCCGCAACGCAAGCGCCCGCTCGAGATGCTGTAGCGGCGAGGCGGCCGACGCGCGGGCGAAGGGCATCGTCCTGCGTTGCGCGTCGGCGGCGCGATGAATTGGACATTGGCCGTGCGCTGAATGTCGATATGACATCCGCTGTCGCGCGAGCGGCACGGCAACGCGCTGATGGACGAAGCCACGAAAAAGCCCGTCCGTTTCCGGGCGGGCTTGCTTGCTTCGAAGCGCCGGGGCTTCGAGGCGGGGCAATGCGGACAATAGCGACAACGGCAGCCATGCCGATGCCCGCCCCGCGCGCCGAGCCGCATGCGCGGCCCGGCGAGGGCGCTTATCTGCGGTCGACCTGCTTCGCGCTGATGACGGCCTCCGACACGTTCGCGGGCGTTTCCGCGTAGTGCTTGAACTCCATCGTGTAAGTCGCGCGGCCTTGCGTTGCCGAGCGCAGCGACGTCGAATAGCCGAACATCTCGGCGAGCGGCACCTCGGCGCGCACGATCTTGCCGCCGCCGCCGGCGATGTCGTCCATCCCCTGAACGATGCCGCGCCGGCTCGACAAGTCGCCCATCACGTTGCCCATGAAATCCTCGGGCGTTTCGACCTCCACGGCCATCATCGGCTCGAGCAGCACCGGTTTCGCCCGGCGCATCGCTTCCTTGAACGCCATCGAGCCGGCCATCCGGAACGCGTTTTCATTCGAGTCGACGTCATGGTACGAGCCGAACGTCAGGTGGACCTTCACGTCGACGACCGGATAGCCCGCCAGCACGCCGGATTTCAGCGTGTCCTGGATGCCCTTGTCGACCGCCGGAATATATTCGCGCGGAATCACGCCGCCCTTGATCTCGTCGAGGAATTCGTAGCCTTTGCCCGGATTCGGCTCGAGCGTGATGACCGCGTGACCGTACTGGCCGCGGCCGCCCGACTGCTTGACGAACTTGCCCTCGACATCGGCCGCCGTCGTGCGCACCGTCTCGCGATACGCGACCTGCGGCTTGCCGACCGTCGCTTCGACGCCGAATTCGCGCTTCATCCGGTCGACCAGGATTTCGAGATGCAGCTCGCCCATCCCGGAAATGATGGTCTGCCCGGATTCCTCGTCGGTCTGCACGCGGAACGACGGGTCTTCCTGTGCGAGGCGGTTCAGCGCGAGGCCCATCTTTTCCTGGTCGGCCTTCGTCTTCGGCTCGACGGCCTGCGAGATCACCGGCTCCGGAAACTCCATGCGCTCGAGAATGATCGGGTTGGCCGGGTCGCACAGCGTGTCGCCGGTGGTCGCTTCCTTCAACCCGACGGCCGCCGCGATATCGCCCGCGCGCACTTCCTTGATTTCCTTGCGCTCGTTCGCATGCATCTGCAAGATCCGGCCGAGCCGCTCCTTCTTGTCCTTCACCGCGTTCAACACGGTGTCGCCCGATTCTACGACGCCCGAATAGACACGGAAGAAGATCAGCTGGCCGACGAACGGGTCGGTCATGATCTTGAACGCGAGCGCGGAGAACGGCTCGTCGTCGCTCGGATGGCGCTCCGCTTCGTTGTCGTGCAGATCGTGGCCGAGGATCGCGGGCACGTCCACGGGCGACGGCAGGTAGTCGATCACCGCGTCGAGCATCGCCTGCACGCCCTTGTTCTTGAACGCGCTGCCGCACAGCATCGGCACGATCTCGTTCGCGATCGTGCGCTGGCGCAACGCTGTTTTGATCTCGTCCTCGGTCAGCGAATCGTGATCGGTCAGGTATTTCTCGAGCAAGGTCTCGCTTGCCTCGGCGGCCGCCTCGACCATCTTTTCGCGCCATTCGCGCGCAAGCTCGACGAGATTCGCCGGGATCTCCTCATAAGTGAACTTGACGCCCTGGCTTTCGTCGTCCCAGACGATCGCCTTCATCTTCACGAGGTCGACGACGCCCTGGAAGTGCTCTTCCGCGCCGATCGGGATCTGCACGGGCACCGCGACGCCTTTCAGGCGCTCGCCGATCTGCCGCTGCACGCGGAAGAAGTCCGCGCCGATGCGGTCCATCTTGTTGACGAACGCGATGCGCGGCACCTTGTACTTGTTCGCCTGGCGCCACACGGTTTCCGATTGCGGCTGCACGCCGCCCACCGAGTCGTAGACCATGCACGCGCCGTCGAGCACGCGCATCGAGCGCTCGACTTCGATCGTGAAATCGACGTGTCCGGGGGTATCGATGATGTTGATCCGGTGTTCCGGATAGTTGCCGGCCATGCCTTTCCAGAACGCGGTCGTCGCGGCGGACGTAATCGTGATGCCGCGTTCCTGTTCCTGCTCCATCCAGTCCATCGTCGCTGCGCCGTCGTGAACCTCGCCGATCTTGTGGCTCACGCCGGTATAGAAGAGGATGCGCTCGGTTGTCGTGGTCTTGCCGGCGTCGATGTGAGCGCTGATCCCAATATTTCTATAGCGCTCGATGGGCGTTTTGCGGGGCACGTGAACCTCCTAATGGTCCTGAATGGAAACGGGCCGGCTGGACCGGCCGGCGCCGTCGTTTTCTCGAGACTTAAAGCATAGCGCTTGCTCAAGGCTTTTGCAGATGCGGGCGGCAAGCCGCGCAATCAAGGCCGGTGCGTCACGCCTGCGCGCGGCGCCGGGCGGCGTGCGTCATCCGCCCGGACCGGGGCGCAAACGGCACACGCAAAAAAGCCGGCGCGCGGCCGGCTCGTCCTGGCAACGGCAACCGCGCCGGCGCCCGGGGGCAGGCGGGCCGCGGCGGCGTTACTGCGGCTTTGGCAGCCCGTCGATCTTCATGCCCGGCTTGATGCCCTTTGCCGTGAACCAGCCCTTGCTCATCTCGAGCGCATAGACGCCATTGTTGCGCGGGCAGTGGTTATTGGTGGTTTCGGCCTGCATTTCGTCGATGTCGGTGATCGTGCCGTCCGCGCGGATGAATGCAATCGACAGCGGGATCAGCGTGTTTTTCATCCAAAAGCAATGCACCGCGTTCTCGTTGAACACGAACAGCATCCCTTCGTTCGGCGCGAGCTGCGACCGGTACATCAGGCCCTGCTCGCGATCGGAATCGTTTGCCGCAACGGCCGCGTCGATCACATGCATGCCGGCGCGCAACTTCGCGCGCGGGAAATCGCCTGGCTGCTTCGCACCGGGCGGCAGTTGCGCGGTCTGTGCGAGCGCGGCCTGCATGCCGCCCGCGGCGAGCGCGATCGCGACCGGAAAGACGGCGGCTCGCGCAACGCGGGCGAGCGAAGAGCGTGGGGAAAATCGCACGGCGAAAGCTCCTATCGGGAAAACGAGACTCGCATGGTACTCGACGCGCGGCGTCGCGCGCAGCTTGGCGGCCGAATCGATGCGCCCGCGCCGGATCGCGCGAACAAAGAAAAAGGCAGACCGCTTCGCAACGATCTGCCTTGGAACGCCGTAAGAACGGCAACAGCTTGTTCTTGACTGCGTCTTACAACTTGCTTACTTAGTTCGAAGCAGCGGCCGGGGCTTCGGCTTCGCTTGCTGCCTTCTTCGCAGCGTGGTGCTTCTTCGAAGCGTGGTGCTTCTTGTGCGTAGCCTTCTTGGCCGGTGCCGAAGCGGCTTCAGCCGGAGCAGCCGAAGCAGCGGCCGGAGCCGAAGCTTGCGCGAAAGCAGCCGTTGCGAACAGGCCAGCAACCAGAGCAGCGATCAGTTTGTTCATGTTGTGTTTCCTCAGCTTTAGTTAATTAACCAAATGACCCGGCATAGGAGTCATGTCGTCTAACGTGCCATCCACCTTTCGGTTGACAGACGCATCGAGAAAAATCTCGTCGCGCTGCGGCGTCCTGTCTGCGGCTTGACGTCGATCAAACGACGCAGCAGCGGTTCGGACACGAATGCCGGATAGCTGGGAGCGGCATCTGTACCGTCTAACGCACCGGGTTCTCAGTCGGTTGACGCGCGATGTCGGGCGTCACGCAAATGTCACCGCCGGCGCCGCTCGCAGCGGCCGGCGGCCATCGGCCGGCGAGGTTAGCCGCGCTGCGGCAAGCCGTTCCACGGCGCGCGCGGCGGCAGCTCGCGAGTTTCGCCGGGCGCGAGGCCGAGCGCGAACACGTCGAGCGCGCCGATGCCGACGCGCACGAGACGCAGCGTCGGAAAGCCGACGGCGGCGGTCATGCGCCGTACCTGGCGGTTCTTGCCTTCGGCGATCTCCAGTTCGATCCAGGTGGTCGGGATCGCCGCGCGGTAGCGGATCGGCGGCGTGCGCGGCCAGAGCGCGTCGGGCGGCGCGATGATGCGCGCGTGGCATGGCCGGCTCACGTAATCGCCGAGATTGACGCCGCGCGCCAATTGCGCGAGCGCTTCGTCTGTCGGCGCGCCGTCGACTTGTGCCCAATACCGCTTGACCAGTTTGTGACGGGGCTCGGCGATCTTCGCCTGCAGCGCGCCGTCGTCGGTGAGCAGCAGCAGCCCCTCGCTGTCGGCGTCGAGCCGGCCTGCCGGGTAGACGCCGGGCGTCTTCACCCAGTTGCCGAGCGATGGGCGGGTGTCGTGCGCCGAGAATTGGCAGATCGTGCCGAACGGCTTGTTGAGAGCGATGAGGCGCATGGCGGTACGGAGCCCGCGCGTCGTGGCGCAGGCTGCGTTGTATGGCAAATGGCGGAATCTTAATGCATAATACGGAACGGCAAGTCTTTTGTCTTATATAAGACCTAAGCAAAAGCTTGCGCGAGCCCCGCGCGCTGATCCCCCGTCATCTCGCGCCGCCCCTTGCCGTTGGAGCGCTAGAATAGCGGCTTGCCGGCGCCGGGCCGGCGCCGCGCGCCCGGCTGCGCACAACTAGATACTCATCAGCTCAGCCCTATCACTGGAGTCGATCATGCCGTATCAGCACATCAAGGTTCCGGAAGGCGGTGACAAGATCACCGTCAATCAGGATTTTTCGCTCAACGTTTCCGATCAGCCGATCATCCCTTACATCGAAGGGGACGGCACGGGCTTCGACATCACGCCGGTGATGATCAAGGTCGTCGATGCGGCGGTCGAAAAGGCGTATGGCGGCAAGAAGAAGATCCACTGGATGGAAATCTACGCGGGCGAGAAGGCAACCAAGGTCTACGGTCCGGACGTCTGGCTGCCGGACGAGACGTTGCAGGTGCTGAAGGAGTATGTCGTGTCGATCAAGGGGCCGCTCACGACCCCGGTGGGCGGCGGCATCCGTTCGCTGAACGTCGCGCTGCGCCAGGAACTCGACCTGTACGTGTGCCTGCGCCCGATCCAGTACTTCAAAGGCGTGCCGTCGCCCGTGCGCGAGCCGGAGAAGACCAACATGGTGATTTTCCGCGAAAATTCGGAGGATATTTACGCGGGTATCGAATGGGCGGCCGAGTCCGAGCAGGCGAAGAAGGTCATCAAGTTCCTGCAGGAAGAGATGGGCGTGAAGAAGATCCGCTTCCCGCAAACGTCGGGCATCGGCATCAAGCCGGTGTCGAAGGAAGGCACCGAGCGGCTCGTGCGCAAGGCCATCCAGTACGCGATCGACAACGACCGCAAGTCGGTCACGCTCGTTCACAAGGGCAACATCATGAAGTTCACGGAAGGCGCATTCCGTGACTACGGCTATGCGCTCGCGCAGAAGGAATTCGGCGCGGAGCTGATCGACGGCGGCCCGTGGATGAAGTTCAAGAACCCGAAGACGGGCAACGAGATCGTGATCAAGGATTCGATCGCCGACGCGTTCCTTCAGCAGATCCTGCTGCGTCCGGCCGAATACGACGTGATCGCGACGCTGAACCTGAACGGCGACTACATTTCGGATGCGCTCGCCGCGCAGGTCGGCGGCATCGGCATCGCGCCGGGCGCGAATCTGTCGGATTCGGTGGCGATGTTCGAGGCGACGCACGGCACGGCGCCGAAGTACGCGGGCAAGGACTATGTGAACCCCGGCTCCGAGATCCTGTCGGCCGAAATGATGCTGCGCCACCTCGGCTGGACCGAAGCGGCCGACGTGATCATCGCGGCGATGGAGAAATCGATTCTGCAAAAGCGCGTCACGTATGACTTCGCCCGTCTGATGGAAGGCGCGACGCAAGTGTCGTGCTCGGGCTTCGGTCAAGTGCTGATCGAAAACATGCAGTAAGCGCATCGGCGTTGTCGACGTCAAACGACACCCCGGCAGGCCGCGTGCTCGCCGGGGTGTTTTCGTTTCGGGTGCCGCATCTTCACGCGGCGCTCGGCTGGGCATCGAGCGCGACGCTGGTGTATCGTCGTCGAAATGTCTGTTTTGGCAGAGTGAAAAGAGGACAAAGTTGATGTTGCGCAGACAATTCTTGACCCACGCGCTCGCGGCGGCGGCCGCATCGTTGTTCGCACGCGGCTCGGCAGCGGCCGATCATTCGATGCATGGCATGGCGGGAATGGACGACATGCCGGATATGAAGCCCAAGCGCGCGGGTGCTCACGGCGGCAAGCCGGCCGTTGCGCCGCCGGCGCGCGTGGCGCTTGCCGCGCCCGATGCGCTGCCCGCAGGCGCGCCGCTTGCTCCGCTGCGCGTGCTCGCGAACGAAAGCCGCGAGCCGGGCGTGTTCCGCGCGACGCTCACGGCCGAGCCCATCGCGCGGGCGATGCTGCCGGGTGCGCCGGCAACGACATTCTGGCAATACGGCGCGGGCACGCAAGGGCCGGTTGTCGGGCCGCTCATCGATTTGCGCGAGGGCGACGCCGTCGAGATCCGTTTCGTCAATCGGCTGCCGCAGCCTTCGACGATTCACTGGCATGGATTGCCGGTGCCGCCCGATCAAGACGGCAACCCGACCGATCTCGTCGCGCCGGGCGCGACGCGCGTCTATCGCTTCACGTTGCCCAAGGGAAGCGCGGGTACGTATTGGTATCACCCGCATCCGCATATGTATACGGCCGAGCAGGTGTTTCGCGGGCTCGCGGGGCCGATTGTCGTGCGCGCCGCCGACGATCCGCTCGCCGGTTGGCCCGAGCGGCAGCTTTTCGTTTCGGATCTGAAGCTTGCGGCCGACGGCGCGATCGCGCCGAACGACATGATGGATTGGATGAACGGCCGCGAAGGGCAGTACGTACTCGTCAACGGTGCGCGGCGGCCACGGATCGTGCTCACCGGCGACGAACGCTGGCGAATCTGGAACGCGTGCAACGCGCGCTATCTGCTGATCGCATTCGACGACGGCCGCAGCTTTGCGCATGTCGGCACCGACGGCGGCCTGTTCGGCGCGCCGCGCGAGATGACGTCGCTGCTGCTTGCGCCGGGCGAGCGTGCCGAGTTGGTCGTGCGCGCGGGCGCGACGGCGTCGCGCGCGGCACTGACCGCGCTTGGCTACGATCGCGGCAAGATGTCGATGCAGCACGGCGCGCATGAAAGCGCGCCCGCGCCCGAGCGTGCACTGACGCTCGCCGACGTTTCGTTCGAGCCTGGCGTCGCGCCGCGCGAGATGCCCGCCACGCTGCGTGCGGTGCCCGCGCTGGGCGAGCCGGCGGCGCGCAAGGAAGTGGTCTTTGCCGAAGAGATGGACATGGACGCGATGATGCGTGGGAACACACGCGGCCGGCCGGCCGGCATGCGTTTCATGGTGAACGGCGCAACATTCGATCCGCGTCGCACGACTTTCACGAGCCGGCGCGGCGACGTCGAGCTATGGACGATCCGCAACGAAACCGACATGGACCATCCGTTTCATCTGCACGGCACGCAATTCCAGGTAATCGAGCGCGAAACGGCGGGTAAAAAGGTGGCGGAGCCTTATCGCGCATGGCGCGACACGGTCAATGTCGGCGATGGGGAAACCGTGCGGATTCTGGTGACACAAACCGAGCGTGGCGAGCGGATGTTTCATTGTCATATTCTCGAACACGAGGATCTCGGTATGATGGGTGTTCTGAAAGTGATTTGAAATAAACGGGCGGCGGATATTTTGTAATCCAGCGCGCATTGGTTGCGGCCGCGTTGGCAGGAACAAAAATCGGCGCAAAAAAAACCCGGCTGGAAGCCGGGCTTTCGATTCTTTATCCAGATAGTTCTTAAGAAGCAGCCTGGATATTTGACGCTTGTTTGCCTTTCGGACCTTGGACGACTTCGAAGCTCACTTTCTGGCCTTCCTTCAGGGTCTTGAAGCCCTGCATGTTGATTGCCGAGAAATGTGCAAACAGATCTTCGCCGCCTTCGTCGGGCGTAATGAAACCGAAGCCCTTCGCGTCATTGAACCATTTGACAATACCAGTTGCCATACCTACTTCCCCTGTCACACAAGTCGCTACTTACAACGAGCACGCTCGAAAAGCTAAACGACCTACGCAGCCGTTCCCCCCTCACAAGCTCACCTCGGCCTTTCTCAATTGTCAAAGACATATTGTCGAAGACGAATTGAAAAAAGTGCCAGCTTGATTGTTGGCGCTCTTTATTGGAGTGTCAAGGAAATTTTTAGACGTATACGGGGACGTTGTAAAGAACCCATTTTTCAGGGTTTATCCCGCTTTGCTTTGCAGCATCCGCGCAAGCGAGGCCGCTTGAAAAGTCGCATAATCGTCTTACATACCGGAGACGGGTGACAAGCGTTCGACAGCGCGCAATGTGGGATACTCGATCTGGCGTGGCGCGCGGGCGGCGCATCCCTGTGACGCGCGCAACGAACGCAGGCCGGTACCGCAAACCGGTTTGCGTCCGTCGCGGCAGATTTATCCCGCGCGCGGCACCGGGAGGCTGGGGGAGGGCGCCGGCTGGTCAAGTCGGTTAATGACAGGATTGCGGGCCTGTCCGAGTTGTTTAGAATGGGTGTATGGCGATTATCCCGGACAAGCAGGACAGTACCGTCCTGGAACGCAAGGAGCAGCAGCTCAAGCCGCCTTCGATGTACAAGGTGGTGCTCCTCAATGACGATTTCACGCCGATGGAGTTCGTCGTCATGGTCGTCCAGGAGTATTTCAAGAAAGATCGCGAAACGGCCACACAGATTATGCTGAAGGTGCATCGCGAAGGGCGGGGGGTTTGTGGGGTCTATACGCGGGACATCGCGTCGACCAAAGTCGAGCAAGTCGTTACCCATGCGCGGCAGGCAGGGCATCCGCTGCAGTGCGTGATGGAGGAAGCATGATTGCCCAGGAATTGGAAGTCAGCTTGCACATGGCGTTCATGGAAGCGCGCCAGGCGCGGCATGAGTTCATTACGGTCGAGCATCTTTTGCTGGCGCTGTTGGACAATCCGACAGCGGCCGAGGTGTTGCGCGCGTGCGCCGCGAACATCGAAGACCTGCGTCAGAACCTGCGCAATTTCATTCACGACAATACGCCGACGGTGCCCGGCACCGATGACGTCGACACGCAACCGACACTCGGTTTCCAGCGCGTGATCCAGCGCGCGATCATGCATGTGCAGTCGACGTCGAACGGCAAGAAGGAAGTGACGGGCGCGAATGTGCTCGTCGCGATCTTCGGTGAAAAGGATTCACACGCTGTCTACTATTTGCAGCAGCAGGGCGTGACGCGTCTCGATGTCGTCAACTTCATTTCGCATGGCATCGCGAAGACGAGCACCGGTGAATCCGCGAAGCCCGCCGATGCGAACGCCGAAGCCGACGATACGAACGCGCAGAAAGAAACGCCGCTCGCGCAGTTCACGCAGAACCTGAACCAAATGGCGAAGGACGGCCGCATCGATCCGCTGATCGGGCGCGAGTCCGAAGTCGAGCGCGTCGTGCAGGTGCTCTGCCGCCGCCGCAAGAACAACCCGCTGCTCGTCGGCGAGGCGGGGGTCGGCAAGACCGCGATCGCCGAAGGGCTCGCGTACCGGATCACGCGCGGCGAGGTGCCTGACATTCTCGCGAACGCCCAGGTCTATTCGCTCGACATGGGCGCATTGCTTGCCGGCACGAAGTATCGCGGCGATTTCGAGCAGCGTTTGAAGACGGTGCTCAAGGAATTGAAGGAACGCCCGCACGCGATTCTCTTCATCGACGAGATTCACACGCTGATCGGCGCGGGTGCCGCATCGGGCGGCACGCTGGATGCGTCGAACCTGCTGAAGCCGGCGCTGTCGTCGGGCACGCTCAAGTGCATCGGCGCGACGACGTTCACCGAATACCGCGGCATTTTCGAGAAGGACGCGGCGTTGTCGCGGCGCTTCCAGAAGGTCGATGTGACCGAGCCGACCGTCGAGCAGACGGTGGCGATTCTGCGCGGGTTGAAGTCGCGCTTCGAGGAGCATCACGGCGTCAAGTATTCGTCGGGCGCGCTGTCGGCCGCCGCGGAATTGTCCGCGCGCTTCATCACCGACCGCCATCTGCCCGACAAGGCGATCGACGTGATCGACGAGGCGGGCGCGGCTCAGCGCGTGCTGCCGAAATCGAAGCAGAAGAAGACGATCGGCAAGAGCGAGATCGAGGAAATCATCTCGAAGATCGCCCGCGTGCCGCCGCAAAGCGTGTCGCAGGACGATCGCAGCAAGCTGCAGACGCTCGACCGCGATCTGAAGAGCGTCGTGTTCGGCCAGGACCCGGCGATCGATGCGCTCGCGGCCGCGATCAAGATGGCGCGTGCGGGCCTCGGCAAGCTCGACAAGCCGATCGGCGCGTTCCTGTTCTCCGGTCCGACGGGCGTCGGCAAGACCGAGGTCGCGCGGCAACTGGCGTTCACGCTCGGCATCGAGCTGATTCGCTTCGACATGTCGGAGTACATGGAGCGGCATGCGGTGAGCCGTCTGATCGGCGCGCCGCCGGGCTACGTCGGTTTCGATCAGGGCGGGCTGCTCACCGAGGCGGTGACGAAGAAGCCGCATTGCGTGCTGCTGCTCGACGAGATCGAGAAGGCGCATCCGGATATCTTCAACGTGCTGCTGCAGGTGATGGACCACGGCACGCTGACCGACAACAACGGCCGCAAGGCGGATTTCCGCAACGTCATCATCATCATGACGACGAATGCGGGCGCCGAGTCGATGCAGAAGGCGACGATCGGTTTCACGACGCGCCGCGAAGTCGGTGACGAGATGGCCGACATCAAGCGGTTGTTCACGCCCGAATTCCGCAACCGGCTCGACGCGACCATCAGCTTCCGTCCGCTCGATGAGGAAATCATCATGCGGGTGGTCGACAAGTTCCTGATCCAGCTTGAAGAGCAGCTTCACGAGAAGAAGGTCGAAGCGCTTTTCACCGATGCGCTGCGCAAGCATCTCGCGAAGCACGGCTTCGATCCGCTGATGGGCGCGCGCCCGATGCAGCGGCTGATTCAGGATACGATCCGCCGCGCGCTTGCCGACGAGTTGCTGTTCGGCAAGCTCGTCAGTGGCGGCCGGGTGACGGTCGATGTCGACGGCGACGACAAGGTGCAACTGTCGTTCGACAAGACGGCGACGCCGCCTAGCAAGCCCAACGAAGAAACGGTGGAAGTCGAATAACAGTCATCGTTTCACTTTGAACAAACGGCGCGGGAAGTCCTCCGCGCCGTTTCGTTTTATTTGAAGGCAGTCAACGAATATGGATTCGGGAGTTTGATTTGACGGTACAAGAACGGACGTTCGATTCGATCGTCGAGCGTGAGAAGGGCTTGAGACGCGGGCTCACGTCGGGCCAGATGGCGATGATCGCGATTGGCGGCGCGATCGGCACGGGGCTGTTTCTGGGCAGCGGCTTCGCGATCCAGCTCGCGGGGCCCGGCGTGCTCGTGTCATATGCGATCGGCGCGCTGATCGCGCTGCTGCTGATGGGCGCGCTTGCGGAGATGACGGTCGCGCATCCCACGTCGGGTTCGTTCGGCGCATATGCGGAGCACTATGTCGGTCCGCTCGCCGGATTTCTCGTCCGTTACGCGTATTGGCTGGCGGTGGTGTTCGCCGTGGGCACCGAGATCAGCGCGATCGCCGTCTTCATGAAGTATTGGTTTGCGGGGGTGCCCGGCTGGTACTGGGTCATCGGTTTCTCGGCGGCGTTGATCGCGGTCAACATGGCGAGCGTGACATTGTACGGTGTGGTCGAGTATGCGTTTTCCATGTTGAAGATCGCGGCGATCGTCGCTTTCGTCGTGCTCGGAGCCTATCTTGTCGGCACGGCGCCGGCGTCGTCCGGCATCGGCGCGGCGAACTACGTCGCGCACGACGGTTTTTTCCCGAAAGGCGTATGGGGCACCTGGGTCGCGGTGATCGTCGCGATCTTCAGCTATATGAGCATCGAAACCGTCGCGATTGCGGCGGGCGAGGCGCGCGATCCGCAACGCGCGGTGTCGCGCGCGTTTCGCTCGACGGTGTTTCGCCTCGTGCTGTTTTATTTGCTCACGCTGTCGCTGATGCTGGCGATCGTGCCCTGGACGCAAGCCGGCACCGATGAGAGCCCGTTCGTCAAGGTGATGGCCGCGACGCACGTGCCCTATGCGGCCGGCGTGATCAATTTCGTCGTGCTGGTGGCGGCGCTGTCCGCGATGAACAGCCAACTCTACGTGACGACGCGCATGATGTTCAGCCTGTCGCGCGCGGGGCTCGCGCCGGCGATGTTCGGCCGCATCGGTGCGAACGGCGTGCCGGTGGCGGCGCTCGTCGTATCGTCGAGCGGTATTGCGGTTGCGGCGGTGGTTGTCGCGGTATATCCGCAAACCGCTTATACGCTGCTGATGGCCATTGCGATGTTCGGCGCGCTATTTACGTGGCTGATGATCTTCGTCACGCATTTGTTTTTCCGCACGCGCTATCGCGGGCCGACACCGGCGTTCCGGATGTGGCTGCATCCGGCCGGCAGTTTGCTCGGCGCGGCGCTCGTCGGCGCGGTGCTTGTCACGACAGCATTCACGCGCGAATTTCAGATGACGATGGTGGTCGGCATCGTGTTCATCGTGCTGCTTACGCTGGCTTATCGTTTGTATTATCGGGAGCGGCACATCCGTTAGTGTGCGCACGCACGGAAGGTGCCGCAAGAGCGCCGTATCGCAGAATAATTCGAAGCGAGGCAGTATGGGCGATAAACAGAACCACGCGGCGGGCGGGGCGCGGGCAAAAGCCGGCGTGCTGCCGCGTATCGTGAGGCTCGTGGCGGCCGGCGTGGTCGTCGGCGCGGCCGCGCTGCCGTGGCCGGCGGCGCCGTTCGGCGCGCTCGCGCGCGCGTCGGTGAACCGCGATGCCGTGCCGCTGCTCGATGCCACACCCTGGCTTGCCAGCGTGCAAGCGCCAAAGACGCCTTTTTTCGAGCGACAGGCGGATGCCGAGCATGTGTCGTTCCGTTTCACGAACAGCGGCCGCTATCTGGCGAAAGGCAACCGGGTGATCGTAGCCGAGTCGCCGGAAGGCGACATGTGGATGGACGGTATGGTGTATGCGACTTATATCGATCGTCAGGGCGAGGCGACATCCGGCTGGCTCGTGCGCTCGCATCTGAAGCCGGCTGCCGGACCGGCGCGCGCGTCCGGCTGGGACGGCGATTGGCGCAGCAGCGACGGCGCGCGCAAGCTGATCGTGCATGGCGAGCGTGTCAGTTACTCGTTCGGCGGCGCGGCCGCGACGACGCGCATGGAAATGTTGCTGATGATGAAATCCGTGTCGGACGTCGACGCAACCTTGCTGCGCCCGCAGGCGTCAGGCGCCGCCTGCGATCTCGATGTGCGGCGTCTCGACGATTATCTGGTGGTCGCCGCGCGGGATTGTTTCATTCGTGGTGCGAATCCGGGCGGGATTCTGCGCAGGATGCGTTAATTCGCGCGGTTGTCGCCGGTTGGCGTGATCGACCTTAATGTGCTGTTAAGCGAGCGTCCCATAGTATTCGAGCCTCGTATGCGGTATTCGGACGGCTAGGCTGGCGCGTCGACCCACGCGGCCTATTGCGGCCCATCGCAGTCTGTCCGGCCCCTGATTATTCCTGAGGCTCGTATGAATAAACTTCCCGCGATCACGCTCGCCTTCTGGGTGATGAAGATCTGTGCGACGACGCTCGGCGAGACGGGCGGCGATTTGCTGTCGATGACGCTCAACGTGGGCTATCTGTACAGCTCGTTGATCCTCTTTTCGTTTTTCATCGTCACGCTCGTCGCGCAGCTCGCGACGGCACGCTATCGCCCGGTGATCTATTGGGCCGTGATCGTGGCAACGAGCACGGCCGGCACGACGATGTCCGATTTCATGGACCGCACGCTCGGCTTGGGCTACGCGGCCGGCTCGGCGATTCTGGTCGCGATTCTGCTGACGATCTTCGCCGTTTGGCGGTGGTCGGGCGAATCGTTGTCGGTCGACCAGATCCGCACCCGCAAGGTCGAAGTGCTGTACTG
The DNA here is from genome assembly GCF_001718875.1 of Burkholderia singularis. Classification (NCBI taxonomy): domain Bacteria; kingdom Pseudomonadati; phylum Pseudomonadota; class Betaproteobacteria; order Burkholderiales; family Burkholderiaceae; genus Burkholderia; species Burkholderia singularis. Next base: position 3,226,231 of record NZ_CP013448.1, on the reverse strand, counting down.
GATCGCGATCCTGTTCTCGAACACGCTCGGCACCGCGCTCGGCGATTTTCTCGCCGACAGTTCGGGCCTGGGTTTCGCGGGCGGCGCAATGCTGATCGGCGGGCTGCTCGTCGTGATCGTGCTCGCGACATATTGGACGAACGTTTCGCGCGTATTTCTCTTCTGGGCTGCGTTCGTGCTGACGCGACCGTTCGGCGCGACGCTCGGTGATTTGCTGACGAAGTCGCCCGCCAAGGGCGGGCTGGGGTTCGGCACGATCGGCTCGTCGGCGATTCTCGCGGGGGTGCTGATCGCGCTCGTGATCTACGCGACGATCGTTGAATCGACGCGCGTGAAACGTGAGCGTGCACCGCGGGTCGGCTGGCGGGAGCGCGCGCTCGAGGAGTGAGCGGCGCCGCAGGGCAGGGCGGCACGCGCGCGGGCGGTCATCCGCCCGCGCGCGTCTTTCATCGAGCGCTCAATGCCGGCCGGTGCTGCCGAAGCCGCCCGCGCCGCGCTCGCTTTGCGCGAATTCGTCGACGATATTGAACGTCGCTTGCACGACGGGCACGATCACGAGCTGCGCGAGGCGCTCGAACGGATTCAGCACGAATTCGCTCTGCCCGCGGTTCCATGTCGAGATCATCAGTTCGCCCTGGTAATCGGAGTCGATCAGACCCACGAGATTGCCGAGCACGATGCCGTGTTTATGACCGAGGCCCGAACGCGGCAGGATCAGCGCCGCATAGCCGGGGTCGGCAACGTGGATCGCAAGGCCGGTGCGGATCAGCGCCGTGTCGCCCGGCTTCAGCGTGACGCTCGCATCGAGGCACGCGCGCAGGTCGAGACCGGCGCTGCCCGGCGTCGCGTAGTGCGGCAGGTAGTCGCGCATCCGCGCATCGAGAATCTTCAGGTCGAGTTTCATGCGGTGACAGTCGGTGTCGGAGGTTCAAAGGCGCGGCCGCATGGAGACGGCCGCGTGACGGCGGGCGAAAGCCCGGCCGGCGTTAGATGAGGCGGGTGTCGGGCAGCCGCTTGGCGATTTCGGCGACGAGCGCATGCGCGAGCGTCATCTTGTTCGCGCGCGGCAAGCGCGTCGTGCCGCCGGCTTCGAACAGCACGACTTCGTTGTCGTCGAGGCCGAACGTCAGCGGCCCGAGATTACCGATCAGAAGCGGCACGTTCTTGCGCGCGCGCTTTTCCTCGCCGTGCACGTCGAGATCGCCGCTTTCCGCCGCGAAGCCGACGCAATACGGCGCGTCGGGTTGCGCGGCGACGCTCGCGAGGATATCCGGATTCTCGACGAACGACGGCGCCGGCATCTTGTGATCGGCGGTTTTCTTGATCTTGTGCTCGGCGGGCTGCGCCGCACGCCAGTCGGCGACCGCGGCGACCGCGATGAAGACGTCGGCGTTCGGCACGGCATGCATCACCGCGTCGTACATCTGCTGAGCGGTTTGCACGTCTTCGCGCCACACGCCCCAAGGTGTCGGCAATGAAACGGGGCCGGCGATCAAATGGACGTCGGCGCCCGCCTGCTGCGCGGCGCGCGCCAGCGCGAAGCCCATCTTGCCGCTCGAGCGGTTGGTGAGTCCGCGCACCGGGTCGAGCGGCTCGAACGTCGGGCCCGCGGTGATCAGCACGCGGCGGTGCGCGAGCACCTTCGGCTGGAAGTGCGACACGATCGCCTCGTAGATCGCCTCCGGCTCGAGCATGCGGCCGTCGCCGGTTTCACCGCACGCCTGTGAGCCGGAATCCGGCCCGAGCACGGCGACGCCGTCCGCGCGAAGCTGCGCCGCGTTGCGTTGCGTGGCCGGGTTTTGCCACATCTGACGGTTCATCGCGGGCACGACGAGCAGCGGGCAGTCGCGCGCGACGGCGAGCGTCGACAGCAGATCGTCGGCGAAGCCGTGCGCGAGCTTGGCGAGAAAGTCGGTCGACGCGGGGGCGATCACCATCGCGTCGGCTTCGCGCGATAGATCGATGTGCGCCATGTTGTTGGGCACCCGCGCGTCCCATTGGCTCGTATAGACGGGGCGGCCCGACAGTGCCTGCATCGTGACGGGCGTGATGAACTGCGTCGCGGCTTCGGTCATCACGATTTGCACGGTCGCGCCGGCCTTGGTCAGCAGGCGCGTGAGTTCGGCGATCTTGTAGCAGGCGATGCCGCCCGTGAGGCCGACGACGAGGTGTTTTCCTGCGAGTTCTGCGTGTGCCAATTGGGGCCTCCGTAAGCGGGCGGCCGGCGCGCTGCGCGCCGGCCGTTGCGCGCAGTGCCGGCGCTCAGCGCGTGCCGCGCACCCGGCGCAGCTCGTCGTAGACGAGGAGCACCGCGCCGATCGTGATCGCCGAGTCGGCGAGATTGAACGCGGGCCAGTGCCACGCGCCGACATGGAAGTCTAGAAAGTCGATCACGTGACCGTACAGCAGCCGGTCGATCACGTTGCCGAGCGCGCCGCCAAGGATCAGGGCGAGCGCAAGGCTGAATAGACGCTGACGACCGTGGCGCTTCAACAGGTAGCAGATCACGATCGTCGCGCCGAGGCCGAGCGCCGTGAACGCCCAGCGCTGCCAGCCGCTCGCCGTGCCGAGAAAGCCGAACGCCGCGCCGCGGTTGTAGATCAGCGTCAGATTGAAGAACGGCGCGAGCGGATGCAGCACGCCATAGGCGAGCGTGCGCAGCACGGCGATCTTCGTCAGTTGATCGAACAGGATCACGATCAGCGAGAGGCCGAGCCACGGCGCGAGCGCGCCGCTCGTGGATTTCGATTGGGTTGTGTTGGACACGGTTTTCGCCATTTAAGCCGCGCTCCGGATTTCGCCGTTTTCGAACAGGTTGGAGAAACAGCGGCCGCAGAGCGTCGGATGATCGGCGTGCGCGCCGACATCGTCGCGATAATGCCAGCAGCGCTCGCATTTCTGATACGTCGACGCCGCGACGTCGACGCCTTCGTCGGCTTCGCCGTCGACCTTCGCGAGCGCCGCGGCCGACGTGATCAGCACGAACTTCAGATCGTCGCCGAGGCTCGCGAGCGCGTCGTAGCGCGCACCCGACGCGCGCACGACGACTTCGGCCTGCAGCGACGAGCCGATGCGGTTCGCGGTGCGCGCTTCCTCGAGCGCCTTCGTGACGGCGCCGCGCACGTCACGCAACAGCGCCCATTTTTCGACGAGCGCGTCGGCGCCGTCGATCTGCGGATACGCGTAATAGGTTTCGGTGAAGATCGTTTCGCTCGACGGCTGGAACACCCGCCAGGCTTCCTCGGCGGTAAACGACAGGAACGGCGCGAGTACGCGCAGCAGGCCCTGCGTAAGGTGATAGAGCGCCGTTTGCGCGCCGCGCCGCGCGCGGGACGCGGCCGCGCTCGTATAGAGGCGGTCCTTCAGCACATCCAGATAGAAGCCGCCGAGATCCTCCGAGCAGAACGTCTGCAGCTTCGCGACGATCGGGTGGAACTCGTACTTGTCGTAATGCGCGAGCAACTCCGCCTGCAGCTTCGCGGCGAAGGCAACCGCGTAGCGGTCGATCTCGAGCCATTCGCTTGCGGGCAGCGCATCCTTTGCGTAATCGAAGTCCGACAGGTTCGCGAGCAGGAAGCGCAGCGTGTTGCGGATCCGGCGATACCCTTCCGTCACGCGCTTGAGGATTTCCTCCGAGATCGCAAGCTCGCCCGAATAGTCGGTCGATGCGATCCACAGCCGGATGATTTCCGCGCCGAGCCGGTTTGCGACTTCATGCGGATCGATGCCGTTGCCGAGCGACTTGCTCATCTTGCGGCCTTCGCCGTCGACCGTGAAGCCGTGCGTGAGGAGCGCCTTGTACGGCGCGCGGCCGTCGAGCATCGATGCGGTCAGCAGCGACGAGTGGAACCAGCCGCGGTGCTGGTCCGAGCCTTCGAGGTAGAGATCGGCCGGGAATTGCAGTTGATCCTTGTGCGAGCCGCGCAGCACGTGCCAATGCGTCGTGCCTGAATCGAACCATACGTCGAGCGTGTCGCGGTTCTTTTCGTAGAGGTCCGCGTCGTCACCGATCAGCTCGCGGGCATCGAGGGTCTGCCACGCCTCGATGCCCGCCTGCTCGACGCGCTTGGCGACTTCCTCGAGCAGCTCGAGCGTGCGCGGGTGCAGCTCGCCGGTTTCCTTGTGGACGAAGAACGCCATCGGCACGCCCCATTGACGCTGCCGCGACAGCGTCCAGTCCGGGCGGTTCGCGATCATGCTGTGAAGGCGCTGCTTGCCCCACGACGGATAGAACGCGGTCGCGTCGACGCCTTCGAGCGCGGTGTCGCGCAGCGTCTTGCCGCCGCTCGCGGGCGTCACGTCCATGCCGGCGAACCATTGCGACGTCGCGCGATAGATGATCGGCGTCTTGTGACGCCAGCAGTGCATGTAGCTGTGCGAGTAGTGCTCGTTGCGCAGCAGCGTGCCGGCGGACTTCAGCGCCTCGACGACCTTCGGGTTCGCGTCCCAGATCGACAAGCCGCCGAACAGCGGCAGCGATTCGATATAGCGGCCGTCGCCCATCACCGGATTGATGATGTCCGAGTCGGTCATCCCGTGCGCCTTGCACGACGTGAAATCCTCGATGCCGTAGGCAGGCGACGAGTGAACGACGCCCGTGCCGGTATCGGTTGTCACGTAATCGCCGAGATAGACGGGCGACGTGCGCTTGTAGCCCGGATGCGCGGCGGCAAGCGGATGGTGAAAGCGCAGGCCGGCAAGCTTGTCGCCGCGCGTCGTCGCGACGACGTTCCCGCTCAGGCCGAAGTCCTTCATGCACGCCGGCACGCGCTCCTCGGCGATGACGAGCAGGCCGCGCTCGGTGTCGACGAGCGCGTAGACGATCTCCGGATGCAGGTTGAGCGCCTGGTTCGCGGGAATCGTCCACGGCGTGGTCGTCCAGATCACGATGCCGCCGTCGGCGCGCGGCAGCTCGGCGAGGCCGAACGCGTGCGCGGTCTTGTCGGGCTCGGCGAACGGAAACAGCACGTCGATCGTCGGATCGGTGCGGTCCTTGTATTCGACTTCGGCCTCCGCGAGCGCCGAGCCGCAATCGAAGCACCAGTTGACCGGCTTCAGGCCGCGGTACACGTAGCCCTTTTCGATGATCTTGCCGAGCGCGCGGATTTCCTCGGCCTCGTTGACGAAATTCATCGTCTTGTACGGATTGCCCCAGTCGCCGAGCACGCCGAGGCGCTTGAAGCCGGCCTTCTGCTTGTCGATCTGCTCGCCCGCATACGCGCGTGCGCGGCTCATGACCTCGGCCGCGGGCAGCGATTTGCCGAACTGTTTCTCGATCTGGATTTCGATCGGCATGCCGTGGCAATCCCAGCCGGGCACGTAAGGCGCGTCGAAGCCCGCCATGTTGCGCGACTTGACGACGATGTCCTTCAGGATCTTGTTGACCGCATGACCGAGGTGAATGTCGCCGTTCGCATACGGCGGGCCGTCGTGCAGGATGAATTTCGGCCGGCCGCGGCTCGCTTCGCGGATCTTGTCGTAGACGCCGCGCGCTTCCCAGTCCGCGACCCATTGCGGCTCGCGCTTGGGCAGATCGCCGCGCATCGGGAACGGCGTGTCGAGCAGGTTGACCGGATATTTGGCCTGCGGTTTCGAATCGGCTTTTTTGTTGCTCATGTCGGGATCGCTTTGAAAATCTCGAGGACGCTCGCGCGTCGTGTATCGTGGGCGCGGCGCCGGGATCGGGCGGCGCGGCGGGCGGGGCGCCCGGCGAGACGGGCGGCGGCGCTTCAGCTAATTCGGTCGGTGGCCGACGTCGCGAAGCCGGTTGCGCGGCTGCCCGGCGCGCGGCCGTGCGCGGCGAAGTACGCGCGCGTGTCGGCGACGTCCTGTGCGATCGCGCGCGCGAGCGTTTCGAGATCGACGAATTTCGCCTCGTCGCGCAGCTTCTTCAGGAATTCGACGCGCACGATCTTGCCGTATGCGTTGCCGTGCCAGTCGAGCAGATGCACTTCGAGCAGCACGCGGCCCGAATCGTCGACGGTCGGCCGCACGCCGAGGCTCGCGACGCCGGGCAGCGGCTCGGGCGTGATGCCGTGCACCTGCACGACGAAGATGCCGGACAGCGCGGGGCGCTTGTGCGCGATCGGCAGATTCAGCGTCGGAAAGCCGAGGTCGCGGCCGAGCTTCAGGCCGTGGACGACATGCCCGCTGATCGCGTAGCCATGGCCGAGCGCGGCCGCAGCGGCGTCGAGATCGCCCGCGGCGAGCGCCGCGCGCACGCCGGAACTCGAGATGCGCTGGCCGTCGGCGCCGGCGAGCGTCTGCATTTGCTCGACCTCGAAGCCGTAGTGTTCGCCCGCCGCCTTTAGCGAGGCGAAGCTGCCGGCGCGCTTCGCGCCGTAGCAGAAATCGTCGCCGACCATGATCCAGCGCGTGTGCAGACCGTCGACGAGCGTGCGCTCGACGAACGCATCCGGCGATTGGCTCGCGAACGTGTGATTGAAATGCTCGACGACGACCCGGTCGACCCCGTGCTCGCGCAACGCCTCGAGCTTGTCGCGCAGCATCGCGATGCGCGGCGGCGCGCCGGCCGGATTGAAGAATTCGCGCGGATGGGGCTCGAACGTCATCACGCAGACGGGCAGACCACGCGCGTCCGCCGCTGCGCGCACGCGCGCGAGCAGGGCCTGGTGGCCGCGATGGACACCGTCGAAGTTGCCGATCGTCAGCGCGCACGGGGCGCGGCTTTCGTCGTTGGGCAGGCCGCGGAAGACTTTCACGTTAGCGGATGACAGCGTGGGAAGTGAGCGGCCGGACGCCGCAAAGCAGATAATTATAAACGTTCGTGCGCGCGGGCGGCTCGTGATGCCGGAAACGGCGGGGCCGAATGGTAAAATTCCGCGGATGAAGAAACTCGTCATCCTGATTTCCGGGCGCGGCAGCAACATGGAGGCCGTCGTGCGCGCGTGCGCGCGCGACGGCTGGCCTGCTGAGGTCGCCGCCGTCATTTCCAACCGGCCGGGCGCAGCGGGCCTGGCCTTCGCGGCGTCGCACGGCATTGCGACCGCGCTCGTCGACCACCGCGGCTTCGACAGCCGCGACAGCTTCGATGCGGCCCTCGCGGCCGAGATCGACCGCTTCGAGCCCGATCTCGTCGTGCTCGCCGGCTTCATGCGTATTCTCACGCCGGCATTCGTCGCACGCTATGAGGGCCGGATGCTGAACATCCATCCGTCGCTGCTGCCGAGCTTCAAGGGCGTTCACACGCATCAGCAGGCGCTTGACGCAGGCGTCGCGGTGCATGGCGCGACGGTTCATTTCGTGACGCCGGAACTCGACAGCGGTGCGATCGTTGCTCAAGCGGCCGTGCCCGTCGTCGCGGGCGACGACGCCGACGCGCTCGCCGCGCGCGTGCTGGCTGCCGAGCATGTGCTGTATCCGCGCGTGGTGCGCTGGTTCGTCCAGGAGCAGGTGCGGCTCGTGGATGGGCGCGCGGTACTGGCGCCGGGCTGCGCGCGCTGGCTGTTCGCGGATGCGACCGATATTTCGACGGGTGAGGGCGTATGAAGCTGCATGGTTTTCTGATTGGGCAGACCGAGACGCTGCTTGCCGAGGTGCTCAAGTTCGCGGGCCCGGCCGACGTCGTGACGAGCCGCTTTTTCCGCGCGCATCCGAAGCTCGGCCACGCGGAGCGCGGCGTGATCGCCGAGGCGGTGTTCGCGGTGCTGCGGCGAAAGATGGAGTACGCGCATCTGGCCGAGAGCGGCTCTGGCGCGCCCGCGCGGCGCCTGGCGCTGCTCGGCCTGATGCAGACGGCCGGGCGCGGCGCGCTCAGGCCGTTCGTGTCGGAGGCCGAGGCGGCGTGGCTCGAGCATGTCGCGAAAATCGATCCGGCGAGCCTGCCGCTGCGGGTGCGCACGAACCTGCCCGACTGGATCCACCAGATGCTCGCGCAGCGAATCGGCGCCGACGAACTCGCGCAGTTCGCCGCGGCCGTCAATTATCCGGCGCCGCTCGATTTGCGCGCGAACGTGCTGCGCACGACCCGGGATCAAGTGATCGACGCTTTGCGCGCGTCCGGCATCGAGGCGGGCGCGACGCCGTTCGCGCCGTCCGGCGTGCGCGTCGTCGGCAAGCCGGCGCTCACGAAGCTCAAGCTGTTCGAGGACGGCCTGATCGAAGTGCAGGACGAGGGCAGCCAGTTGCTGTGCTCGCTCGTCGCGCCGCGGCGCGGCGAGATGGTCGTCGATTTCTGCGCGGGCGCGGGCGGCAAGACGCTCGCGCTCGGCGCGATGATGCGCTCGACGGGCCGGCTGTATGCGTTCGACGTGTCCGAGAAGCGTCTCGCGAAGCTCAAGCCGCGCCTCGCGAGAAGCGGCCTGTCGAACGTGAATCCGGTGCTGATCGACAGCGAGCACGACGCGAAGATCAAGCGCCTCGCGGGCAAGATCGACCGCGTGCTCGTCGACGCGCCGTGCAGCGGGCTCGGCACGCTGCGCCGCAATCCGGATCTGAAGTGGCGGCAGACGCGCGAGACCATTGCCGAGCTTGCGCCGAAACAGGCGTCGATTCTCGCGAGCGCCGCGCGTCTCGTGAAAAAAGGCGGCCGGCTCGTCTATGCGACCTGCAGCGTGCTCGACGCGGAGAACGACGCAATCGTCGCGGCGTTCCTCGATGCGCATCCCGAGTTCGTGCTGACGCCTGCGAGCCGCGTGTTCGCCGAGCAGCGGATCGCGCTCGATACGGGCGATTACCTGTCGCTCTGGCCGCATCGGCATGCGACCGACGGCTTCTTCGCCGCGGTTCTCGAGCGGCGCGCGCAGTAGCGGGGGGCGGCACGCATGATGACGAATCATCTGCTGACCCGGCGGCTCGAGGCCGTCGTGCGCGATTTCAGCCAGCCCGCGATGATCTGGCAGGCCGTCGCGTTTTTCGGCGCGCTCGCGCTAGCGTGGCTCGTCGCGCGTTATCTGCGCGGCCGGCTCGACGCGCGCCGCCGCGCGGCCGGCCGCATGCCCGGCGCGGGCTCGCTCAGCCTGAACCGTGCGCTGTTTCCGCTCGTCGGCGGCATGTTCATGTGGCTCGCGCAGCTCGTTTTCGATGGCCTGATGCCGACGTCGCTGTTGCAGCTTGCGCTCGTGCCGCTCATCGGGATCGGCGTTATTTACGTGCTGTTCTTCGCCGCGCGCCGCGTATTCGCGCGCGACGGCCACACGCATGCGTGGCTGTCGATCGTCGAGAAGATCGTGTCGACCGTCGTCTGGATAGCCATGGCGCTGACCGTGCTCGGCATCCAGCGCGACGTGATCGCATGGCTCGACAGCGTGCAATTCCGCGTGGCGAACGCGCATCTGACGCTCATGTCGGTGATCTCGGGCGTGCTGTGGCTGTGTGTGACGCTGATGCTCGCGATGTGGCTCGGCTCGGTGCTCGACGAGCGCCTGACGCGCGCGAAAACGCTCGACGCGAACCTGAAAGTCGTGCTGTCGCGGGCCGGGCGCGCATTCCTCGTGTTCGCGGCGATCCTGATCGGGCTGTCGCTCGTCGGTATCGACGTGACGGTGCTCGGCGTGTTCGGCGGCGCGCTCGGCGTCGGACTCGGATTCAGTCTGCAGAAAATCGCGAGCAATTACGTGTCGGGCTTCATCATTTTGCTTGATCGATCGCTGCGGCTGGGCGATGCGATCAACGTCGGCGGCCAGCAGGGCGTCGTCACGCAGATTCGTACCCGCTACACGGTCGTGCGCGGCCTCGACGGCAACGAGACGCTGATTCCGAACGAAAAACTGGTCACCGACATTGTGCAGAACCAGTCGTCGTATCTGACGCACGGCTATGCGAAGGTTGCGGTGCAGGTTGCGTATACGTCGGACGTCGAGCGCGCGCTTGCGCTGTTGGCCGACGCGGCGAAGGGTGTCGAGCGCGTGCTCGTGGAGCCGGCGCCGACGCCTTACCTCGTCGGCTTCGGCGCGGACGGCGTCGATCTGGAGCTTGCGTTCTGGATCGATCAGGCGGCCAAGGGAACGGCGGGCGTGCGTTCGGCGGTCAACCGCAATATCTGGCGGCTCTTCTCCGAGCACGGGATCTCGATCCCGTTTCCGCAACGCGAGGTGCGCGTGGTCGGATTGCCGGACGGGTTCGCGGCGGCGGGCGCGAATGGCGTGCCGGCGGACCGGTCCGTGCGCGACGCGTAGCGCCGCGCATTGCGTTGCAACAAGAAATGTTCATTTTTTACAGAGACTTGGAACGGATGCAGTAAAATTCCGTCCTACTACGCAGTGTGCTTTCATTTTCTTGACATAGGTCGCGGTTGAGTCGGCGGCCTGACTACTTTCACAGGTAACGCCTTGCTGAATTCCCTGCTCGATTTCCTTTCCAACGGGCTTCTGCGCTTCTCGTGGTGGCAGATCGTGCTGTTCGCGCTGGCCGTCACGCACGTGACGATCGTCGGCGTGACCGTCTATTTGCACCGCTGCCAGGCGCATCGCGCGCTCGATTTGCATCCGGTCGTGAGCCATTTCTTCCGTTTTTGGCTGTGGATGACGACGGGCATGCTGACGGGCCAGTGGGCGTCGATCCATCGCAAGCATCATGCGAAGTGCGAAACCGAGGAAGATCCGCACAGCCCGCAAACGCGCGGGATCTGGAAGGTGCTGCTCGAAGGCGCCGAGCTGTATCGCACGGAGGCGAAGAACGAGGAGACGATGCGCAAGTACGGTCACGGCACGCCGAATGATTGGCTCGAGCGCAATGTCTATTCGAAATATCCGATTCTCGGCGTGAGCTTGATGATGGTGATCGACGTCGCGCTGTTCGGCCTCGTCGGCCTGACTGTCTGGGCGGTGCAGATGATCTGGATTCCGTTCTGGGCGGCGGGCGTCGTCAATGGCCTCGGCCACTTCTGGGGCTACCGGAACTTCAATTCGGCCGATGCGAGCACGAACCTGTTTCCGTGGGGCATCGTGATCGGCGGCGAAGAACTGCACAACAATCATCATACGTTCGCGACGTCGGCGAAGCTGTCGAACAAGTGGTACGAATTCGATATCGGCTGGATGTACATCCGCATCATGTCCGCGTTCGGGCTCGCCAAAGTGAAGAAGATCGCGCCGACGCCGCGCCTGGCCGCACGCAAGACGGTGCTCGATCAGGAAACGCTGCAGGCGGTGCTGTCGAACCGCTACGAGGTGATGGCGCGTTACGCGAAGACGTTGAAGCGTGCGTACCGCCAGGAGCTTGCGCATCTGAAGGAGCTGGGCGCGCGCGAGAAGTACCAATTGATGCACGGCGCGCGCAAGTGGTTCCACAAGGACGAAGCGGGCCTCGACGAGCCGCAGAAGCGCCTGCTGCCGGAGATTTTCGCGAACAGCCAGAAGCTGCATACGTTCTTCCAACTGCGCGCCGAGCTTGCGTCGATCTGGGAACGCTCGAATGCGTCGCGCGAACAGTTGCTGGCCCAGTTGCAGGACTGGTGCCATCGTGCCGAACAAAGCGGCATCAAGGCGCTGCAGGAGTTCGCGACACGCCTGAGCCGCTACGCATAAGCCGTCCAGACCGAAATCGATTAAAATTTCCGGACGTCACAAACCCCGCGCTGGCGGGGTTTTTTTGTTCCCGTTCGAACGGCTCGCCTGCGCTGGACTGATGATTGGGTGGGCCGCCCACGGGAGGAGGGGCGTGGCATGGGATTGGGGTGTGACGCATGGGGCGTTCAGCACGATGCGTTCACTCCGATCGGCACACCGTCGCAGGGCTGGAACAGGCGCCTAAGCGCTGGCGCCGGTCAATCGCGGCATGGGAGCAGAGGCGGCACTGAGACGCCGCGCCTGCTCGACAGGAGATTGAAGATGCAATCGGCGATCGGGATCAAACCCATCGAATACGACAGGCCGCTCGCGTCAGGAGCGGTTTGCGGCGTCGGTGAGGCGTGGGCGAAAGTGCCCGCGCCGCTCGCAGCCGGCGAACGCGATGAATGGAAGGCGCGGATCAAGACGCTGCTCAAGCGCGAAAAGGCTGTGCTCGTCGCGCATTACTATGTCGACGCGGATCTGCAGGCGCTCGCGGACGAAACGGGCGGCTGCGTTGCCGACTCGCTCGAAATGGCCCGCTTCGGCCGCGACCACGACGCGCAGACGCTCGTTGTTGCCGGCGTGCGCTTCATGGGCGAGACGGCGAAGATTCTGAGCCCAGGCAAGCGCGTGCTGATGCCCGATCTCGATGCGACCTGCTCGCTCGACCTGGGTTGCCCGGCGGACGAGTTCTCGCGGTTTTGCGACGCGCATCCGGATCGTCAGGTGGTCGTTTATGCGAACACGAGCGCCGCGGTGAAGGCGCGCGCCGACTGGATGGTCACGTCGTCGATCGGACTCGAGATCGTCGCCGATCTGCATGCGCGCGGCGAGAAGATCATCTGGGCGCCGGACCGGCATCTCGGCAGCTATATCCAGAAGAAGACCGGCGCGGACATGCTGATGTGGCAGGGCTCCTGCCTCGTTCACGACGAATTCAAGGGCGTCGAGCTCGAACTGCTGCGCGACGAATATCCGGATGCGAAGATTCTCGTGCATCCCGAGTCGCCGGAAAGCGTTGTCGCGCTCGCGGACGTGGTCGGCTCGACGTCGCAGTTGATCGACGCGGCCGTGAAGCTCGATGCGCAGCGCTTCATTGTCGCGACTGATCTCGGTATTTTGCACAAGATGCGGCTCGCGGCGCCGGGCAAGGTTTTCATCGAGGCGCCGACGGCCGGCAATAGCGCGACTTGCAAGAGCTGCGCGCATTGCCCGTGGATGGCGATGAACGCGCTGTCGAATCTGGCCGATGCGCTCGAGCACGGCCACGGCGAAATCTTCGTCGATGCCGCCATTGCCGAGCGCGCGCGCGTGCCGATTCACCGGATGCTTGATTTCGCGGCGCGTCACAAGCAGCGCGTGCAGGCAAGCGGCGACTTGCAGCGCGATCAGCAACTTTTCGCGAACGTGGGGCCGGCATGACCAGACATGCAGTGTCGCCGCTGTTTGCGGATATCTCGCACGAGTACGGCGCCGCGTTCGACGCGGCGATCGCGCGCAATGTCGCCGATGCGCTTGCCGAGGACGTCGGCGCGGGCGACCAGACCGGACGGCTCGTGCCGGATGGCCCGGTGCGTGCCGCGCGCGTGATCGTGCGCGAAGAAGCGGTGCTGTGCGGCGTGCCGTGGTTCGATGCGGTGATGCGCGCGGTCGATCCGGCGATCGAGGTTCAGTGGCACTACCGCGAAGGCGACTGGATGACGCCGGACTCGACCGTCTGCGACTTGCGCGGCCCGGCGCGATCGCTGCTGACAGGCGAGCGCAATGCGCTCAATTTCCTGCAATTGCTGTCGGGCGTCGCGACGGCAACGCGCCGCTATGTCGACCGGATCGCCGATACGCGCGCGCGCATCCTCGACACGCGCAAGACGTTGCCGGGCCTGCGGCTCGCGCAGAAGTACGCGGTGCGCGTAGGCGGCGGCGCGAATCAGCGGCTCGCGCTCTATGCGGGCATTTTGATCAAGGAAAACCATATCGCAGCGGCGGGTGGCGTCGGCGAGGCGCTGGATGCGGCGTTCGCGCTCGATGCGCAGGTGCCGGTGCAGATCGAGGTCGAGACGCTCGACCAGTTGCGCACCGCGCTCGCGCATGGCGCGCAGTCGGTGCTGCTCGATAATTTCACGCTCGATGCGATGCGCGAGGCGGTGCGCATGACCGATGGCCGCGCGGTGCTCGAGGTATCGGGCGGCGTGAATTTCGACACGGTGCGTGCGATCGCCGAAACGGGCGTCGACCGGATCTCGATCGGCGCGCTGACGAAAGACGTGCGCGCGACCGATTATTCGATGCGCATCGTCGAATAGGCGCGGCGGGGCCGCGCTGTCCGGCAGGAATGATTGGGCCGGCGCGGGCGGCGGCTTGATAAAGACCGGGCGAATTGCGGCTGCGCCGCGGCGTCCGGTCGATCTTTCACGCTGCCGGTGGTTGCTTCGATTTTTTCGAGAAAGTGACGCCCCGTTTCGACATGCATTAGGCAAATGAAACAAGGCCGCCGGCGCGTGATGTGCCGGCGGCCTTGTCTTATCGCGCGCACGGCGCGACGCAGTGGGCGTGCGCGGCCGGGCACGCCGTTATTGGGTTGCCCGCCGCGTGGGTGTAAGCACGGTCGGCAACGCTGTCGGCAGCGCGTGCGGCCAGTCGCGGCTGTAGTGCAGGCCGCGGCTTTCGCGCCGCGCCCGCGCGCTGTCGACGATCAGCGACGCGACATCGACCAGGTTACGCAGTTCGAGCAGATCGCGGCTTACGCGGAAATTCGAGTAATAGTCGTGAATTTCGTTGCGCAGCAGCTTCAGCCGGTGCTTCGCGCGTTCGAGCCGCTTGTCCGTGCGCACGATGCCGACGTAGTTCCACATCAGGCGGCGCAGTTCGTCCCAGTTGTGCGCGACCACGACTTCCTCGTCCGGGTCCGATACGCGGCTCTCGTCCCACGCAGGCAGCGGGCCATGCGTGGCCGAATCGTAGCCGGCGCTTTCGATTGCGGCGGCGGTGGCGCGGCCGATCACGAGGCATTCGAGCAGCGAATTGCTGGCGAGCCGGTTCGCGCCGTGCAGGCCGGTGTACGACGTCTCGCCCACCGCGTAGAGCCCCGCGAGATCCGTGCGGCCGGCCAAATCCGTGACGATGCCGCCACATGTGTAGTGCGCGGCCGGCACGACGGGAATCGGCTCTTTTGCGATATCGATGCCGAATTCGAGGCAGCGCGCGTGGATCATCGGAAAGTGCTCGCGCAGGAATGCCTCCGGCTGATGGCTGATGTCGAGGTAGACGCAATCGATACCGCGCTTCTTGATCTCGAAATCGATGGCGCGCGCGACGATATCGCGCGGCGCAAGCTCGGCGCGTGGATCATGCTCGGGCATGAAGCGGGTGCCGTCCGGTAGCCGGAGAACGCCGCCTTCGCCGCGAACGGCCTCGGTGATCAGGAACGACTTGGCATACGGATGGAACAGGCAGGTCGGATGGAACTGAATGAATTCCATGTTCGCGACTCGGCAGCCCGCCCGCCATGCCATCGCGATGCCATCTCCGGTCGAGGTGTCCGGATTCGTCGTATACAGATACACCTTGCCGGCGCCGCCCGTCGCGAGCACCGTGTGCGGCGCTTCGATCGTCACCGTGCGGCCGCTTTGCACGTCGAGCGCATAGAGGCCGACGCAGCGCCGCCCGGGCAGGCCGGGCAGCCCGAGGCGATCCGACGTGATCAGGTCGATCGCGTGGTGATCCTCGAAGAACGTGATGTTCGGATGGCTGCGCGCACGCTCGGACAACGTCGCGAGCACGGCATGCCCGGTCGCGTCGGCCGCATGAATGATGCGGCGGTGGCTGTGACCGCCCTCGCGGGTCAGGTGGAAGCCCAGCTCGGCCGCATCGTCCTTCGTGAACGGCACGCCTTGCGAAATCAGCCATTCGATCGCCTCGCGGCCGTGCTCGACGATGTAGCGTGTCGCCGTTTCATCGCACAGGCCGCCGCCTGCGATCAGCGTATCGTTGACGTGGTTTTCGACGCTGTCCGCCGAGTCGAGCACGGCGGCAATGCCGCCTTGCGCGTTGTCACTCGCGCCTTCCATCATCGAGCGCTTCGCGATCAGCGCGACGCGGCGTGTTTGCGCGAGATTGAGCGCGACCGACAGGCCGGCGAGGCCGCTGCCGACAATCGCCACATCGAAATTCATCTGCATCTCCGTTGCTTGTGCGTTCCGTCTTATCTTTCCCGCCGCGCGCCATGCGAACGGGAAGTGCAGAGCATACCGCTTCAGAGCGGAGCGCGGACGGCGGCTCAAGTAAAAAGCCCCGCGATTGCGGGGCTTTTCGTCATCGTCAGGCTCGTGGAAACCGGAGCATTACTTGATCTTGGTTTCCTTGTATGCCACGTGCTTGCGCGCGACGGGATCGAACTTCATGATCTCCATCTTTTCCGGCATGTTGCGCTTGTTCTTCGTGGTCGTGTAGAAGTGACCCGTGCCTGCGGTCGACTCGAGCTTGATTTTGTCGCGTGCGCCTTTCGCCATGGTAGTGCTCCTTGGGGCTTAGGCTTCGCCGCGTGCGCGCAGGTCAGCGAGCACGGAATCGATGCCGTTCTTGTCGATCAGGCGCAGGCCGGCGTTCGAGACGCGCAGGCGCACCCAACGGTTTTCGCTTTCCACCCAGAACCGGCGGTTTTGCAGATTCGGCAGGAAGCGACGCTTCGTTTTGTTGTTCGCGTGGGAAACGTTGTTGCCGCTCATCGGCGCTTTCCCAGTCACTTGGCATACGCGTGCCATGAGAGCACTCCTAATACGCTGAATTCGGGGTTCAATCGCCGGTGACGGTTTCCGCGAGCTTGTGCCGGTATGGACAAAACAGGCTTGCAGGACCGCTGAAGCGGCTTCAGAACTGGTTGGAAAAAAGTCAGACGGCGATTCTAACAGAAAAACCTCAGGAAAATCAAACCCAATTTGTCGGCGGGTTCGGGCAGGCCGCACGGCTCGTCCGTGCTAGAGCCAGCCCGCTTGCGCGAACGAGAACGTATCGTTTGCGCCGATGACGAGATGGTCCGACAGCCGCACGTCGACAAGCGCGAGTGCATCGCGCAGCACGTGCGTGAGCCGCCGATCCGCGGCGCTGGGCTGCACCGCGCCCGACGGGTGATTGTGCGCGACGATGAGCGCGGCCGCATTCAAGGCGAGCGCGCGCCGCACGATTTCGCGCGGATAGACGGCCATTCGCGTCAGCGAGCCGCGCGCGCTTTCCTCGGTTCGCAGCACACGGTGCCGGGCGTCGAGGAACAGGCAAACGAACACCTCATGCGGCTGTGTGCCGATCATGAGCCGCAAGTAATCCTCGAGCGCGCCAGGCGAATCGACGAGCGGCCGTTCGCGCGCCTTTTCGGCGAGCGCGCGCCGCGCCAGCTCGACGACTGCGACGAGCATTGCGGCGCGCGCATTGCCGATGCCGCGCAGGCCCTTGAAATCGCCGGGCGCCGCGTCGAGCAGCGCGCGCAGCGAACCGAAGCGCATGAGCAGCGTGTTCGCAAGCGCGAAGACATCGTGGCCGGGTAGGCCGGTGCCAAGCAAAAGCGCGATGAGTTCCGCATCGGATAGCGCGGCCGGGCCGCGTTCGAGCAAGCGTTCGCGCGGCAGATCGCCGCCACGCCGCGCGGACATCGGCGCGGCCGTGGGCGTTGCGGCGCGGCAGGCCGTGAGCGCGGCCGCGGCGGGCGGGACCGCCGCCGCGCGCCATTCTTGCGGCGGCTCGTCGGTGTCTTCGCCAATCATCAGTAGGTCGTGCTGCATCTTACTGGCTCCATTGGCCGGGCGATGGCGGCGGCGCAAATGACGCCATCTGCCGCCCCGATCGCCGAGGGTGACTTACAATAGGGGCTTTGTACCGCGCCGCCCGCGTTTTTCAGGCGCCGATTGAACGAGTACCACCATGAGTCTCATCGACCTTGCAGAAGTGAAGCCCGGTTCCCACGTCACGCTTCATTACCGGCTCGCCCTGGCCGACGGCGCCGACATCGTCAACACGTTTACCGACAGGCCCGCCACGCTGCTGCTCGGCGCCGGGCAGCTCGCGCCGTCGCTGGAAGAGATTCTGATCGGACTCAAGCCGGGGCACCATTCGACTTTCCGGCTAGCGCCCGAGCAGGCATTCGGGCCGCGCAATCCGGAGCTGATTCAGCGGGTGTCGATGGCCACGCTGCGTGAGAACGCGATGGTCGGCGAGGATTTCACGCCCGGCGATCTGGTCGAGTTCAACGCGCCCGGCGGCGGCCGTTATGCTGGCGTGCTCAAGGAGGTCGGCGAGACGTCGGCGCTGTTCGATTTCAATCATCCGCTCGCGGGCCAGGCGCTCACGTTCGAAGTGAAAATCATCGGGATTCTGTAATCATGAGCTCCATCGATACGCTGTCCGGCCAGGTTGCTGCGGCCGATGCCGAGATCCTGCTCGCTCAACCGCGCGGTTTTTGCGCGGGCGTCGATCGGGCGATCGAGATTGTCGAGCGCGCGATCGCGATGCATGGCGCGCCGATCTACGTTCGCCATGAAATTGTCCACAACAAGTATGTCGTCGAGGATCTGAAGAAAAAAGGCGCGATCTTTGTCGAGGAACTCGCCGAAGTGCCGTCCGGCAACACGGTGATCTTCAGCGCGCACGGCGTATCGAAGGCGGTGCGCGACGAGGCGGCGGTACGCGGGCTGCGCATTTACGACGCCACCTGCCCGCTCGTCACCAAGGTGCACGTGGAGGTCGCGAAGATGCGTCAGGATGGCGTCGATATCGTGATGATCGGCCACAAGGGGCATCCGGAGGTCGAGGGCACGATGGGGCAGGTCGAGCGCGGGATGCATCTCGTCGAGAGCGTCGAGGACGTGAACCGGCTCGAACTGCCCGATCCGGAGCGCGTCGCGCTCGTCACGCAGACGACGCTGTCGGTCGACGACGCGGCCGAGATCATCGCGGCGCTCAAACAGAAATTCCCTGCGATTCGCGAGCCGAAGAAGCAGGACATCTGCTATGCGACGCAGAACCGCCAGGATGCGGTGAAATTCATGGCGCCTCAATGCGATGTCGTCATCGTCGTCGGCAGTCCGAATAGTTCGAATTCGAGCCGTTTGCGCGAGGTCGCGGAAAAGCGCGGCGTCGTCGCGTACATGGTGGATGCGCCCGAGCAGATCGATCCGGCGTGGGTCGCTGGCAAGCGCCGGATCGGCGTGACGGCGGGCGCGTCGGCGCCCGAGGTGCTCGCGCAGGCGGTGATCGCGCGTTTGCGCGAGCTTGGCGTGACCAACGTGCGTGCGCTCGAGGGCATCGAGGAAAACGTTTCGTTCCCGCTGCCGCGCGGCTTGAATCTGCCGCCTGCCGCTTGATCCGGCGACGGCTACTCGCCTCTCGGGTTGTAGCGCGAAAGCGCGCCTTTGGGCGCGCTTTTGTTTTGATGGGGCCTTTGGGGAGCAACCGGACGGCGTTAAATTAGTGCAACCAAGTTGCTATTTAAATTGAAATGGCCTTCCCGGAAAAGGTTGCAATGCAGGAAAACCCTGTCGAATCAGGAATATTGGCGCTTCTATAAATAGAGTTACAATTCGCCCGTTTTCAGGCCTGGGGCCTTGAAACACGAATTGGGCAAGGCGCTGGAGACCTGTTTTGATGCATCGGAAGTTGGCTTGCGCCGAGTTCGACGGCGCTGCGGTTGCGCTTTTTGCGGTATGCGCCGTCACGTGCTGTCACGAGGTGGCGATGCCTGGGGTTTTTCGGCGCGGCATGCGCGCCGGGGCCGGCTGCGCGCGGTTCGCCGCGCGCGCAGTTGCGATGTCCATTCCGCATGTATGCGTTCGCGCGCAGGTTCGGTTGCTTGCCGGCGTGCGCGCCGACGCCCCGGCGCGCCTTCATTTGGCCGCGGCGGTTCATCCGATGCTCCGTCCGCGCGGCCGGAAGGCGCGGGCCCGGACGCTCTACGACTTCAAGGAGGTCCAGCACACTGTCCTCAAGTCGTGAGAATTTCAAACGGGATTCGTGGTGGTGCCGAAAATCCGTGCGGCGCCGTTTCCGCCTCTATCCCGGCGCTCAGCGCGCGGCATACGATCCGCGCGCTGAGCGCCGGGGCGACATCACCTACCGGTATTGATTCAGGACCCGCAGTGTCCGCCGAAACGGTGCGACTCCATCGCTTATCCGCGTGGCCGAGCATCGTCCGGACGGCACGGACCAAGGAGCTTTAAATGGATATTTTCATCCAGCAGATTCTCAACGGGCTGGTGCTCGGCAGCATCTACGCCATCATCGCGTTGGGCTACACGATGGTGTACGGCATTCTCGGCATCATCAACTTCGCGCACGGCGATGTGCTGATGGTGGGCGCAATGGTTGCACTCTCCGCGATCACAGTGCTGCAGAACCATTTTCCGGGGCTGGGGCATATCGCGACGCTGGCCATCGGGCTCGTGATCGCCGCGCTCGTTTGCGCGTGCGTCGGCTTTACGGTCGAGCGCGTCGCGTACCGGCCGCTGCGCCGCGCGCCGCGCCTCGCGCCGCTGATCA
Source organism: Burkholderia singularis (assembly GCF_001718875.1). NCBI lineage: Bacteria > Pseudomonadati > Pseudomonadota > Betaproteobacteria > Burkholderiales > Burkholderiaceae > Burkholderia > Burkholderia singularis. The sequence goes on along the minus strand of NZ_CP013448.1, from coordinate 3,206,201 downwards.
CCGCGATCGGCGTGTCGATCCTGTTGCAGACGGCCGCGATGATGATCTGGTCGCGCAATCCGCTGCCATTTCCGCAGCTTCTGCCGACCGATCCGATCAGCGTGATCAAGGCGGGCGAGAACAATCCGGGCGCGGTGATTTCGCTGACTGAGATCACGATCATCATCGTCGCATTCGTGGTGATGGGCGGGCTCCTGCTGCTCGTGCACAAGACCAAGCTCGGCCGCGCGATGCGTGCGATCGCCGAGAACCCGAGCACGGCGAGCCTGATGGGTGTGAATCCGAACTTCGTGATTTCGGCGACGTTCATGATCGGCTCGGCGCTGGCCGCGCTCGCGGGCGTGATGATCGCGTCCGAGTATGGCAACGTGCATTTCTACATGGGTTTCATTCCCGGCATGAAGGCATTCACGGCCGCCGTGCTCGGCGGGATCGGCAATCTCGGCGGCGCGATGGTGGGCGGCGTGCTGCTCGGTCTCATCGAGCAACTGGGCGCCGGCTATATCGGCAATCTGACGGGCGGGGTGTTCGGCAGTAACTATCAGGACGTGTTCGCGTTCATCGTGCTCATCGTCGTGCTGGTGTTCCGGCCGTCGGGCCTGCTGGGCGAGCGTGTCGCCGATCGCGCGTAACGGGGGGAGAACAACATGACATCGATTCAACCGATCGAAACGTCCGCGACGCTCGTCGACGAGCGTCATACCGCGAAGACGGTCACTGTCGGCGTGTTGACCGCCGCGCTTGTGATTGCCGCGCCGCTCATCATCGGCGCGACGGGCGGCAACTATTGGGTGCGCGTGCTCGATTTCGCGATGCTGTACGTGATGCTCGCGCTGGGGCTGAATGTCGTCGTCGGCTTCGCGGGGCTGCTCGACCTCGGCTACATCGCGTTCTACGCGGTGGGCGCTTATACCGCGGCGCTGTTGAGTTCGCCGCATCTGACGTCGCATTTCGACTGGATCGCGCAGCTCGCGCCTGCCGGCCTGCATGTGCCGTTTCTCGTCATCGTGCCGATCGCGATGGCGCTCGCGGCGGTGTTCGGCATTCTGCTCGGCGCGCCGACGCTGCGTCTGCGCGGCGACTATCTCGCGATCGTCACGCTCGGCTTCGGTGAGATCGTGCGGATCTTCATGAACAACCTGGATCGTCCGGTCAACGTGACGAACGGGCCGCAAGGGATTACGGGCGTCGATCCGGTCAAGGTCGCGGGTTTCAACTTCGCGCAGACGCATGAGATTTTCGGCTTCTCGCTGCCCTCGGTCTATTTGTATTACTACCTGTTCGTGCTTTGCGCGCTGCTCGTGATCTGGGTCTGCACACGGCTGCAACACTCGCGGATCGGCCGCGCGTGGGCCGCGATCCGCGAGGACGAGATTGCCGCGAAGGCGATGGGCATCAACACCCGTAACGTGAAACTGCTTGCGTTCGCCATGGGCGCGTCGTTCGGCGGTCTGTCGGGCGCGATGTTCGGCGCGTTTCAGGGCTTCGTGTCGCCGGAATCGTTCACGTTCTGGGAATCGGTCGTCGTGCTCGCGTGCGTCGTGCTGGGCGGCATGGGACATATTCCGGGCGTGATTCTCGGCGCCGTGCTGCTCGCCGTGTTCCCCGAATTTCTGCGCTCGACGATGAGTCCGCTGCAACACATGCTGTTCGGCCACGACGTTGTCGATACCGAAGTGATCCGTCAGGCGCTGTATGGCCTCGCGATGGTCGTCATCATGCTGTACCGCTCGGAGGGCCTGTGGCCCGCGCCGAAGCATGAGGACAAGATCGCGAAATTGGCGAAACGCGGCGGCAAGAAGCCGGTGCGCGCTTGAAGGGAGCGGGTGGGGTGAGCGCTGAAGCGCTAACGCCCGCCGACAGCGTTGCATGGGGCAGGGGCAAGTGCTGAAGCGCTAACTCATGCCGACAGCGTTGCATGGGGCAGGAGCAAGTGCTGAAGCGCTAACTCATGCCGACAGCGTTGCATGGGGCAGGAGCAAGTGCTGAAGCGCTAACTCATGCCGACAGCGTTGCATGGGGCAGGAGCAAGTGCTGAAGCGCCAACTCATGCCGACAGCGTTGCATGGGGCAGGAGTAAGCGCTAAAGCGCTAACTCCTGCCGACACAGGAGAGAAGGTAATGAGCGAACAAATTCGTCTGTCCGTCAAAGGCGTGAATAAACGCTTCGGCGGCCTGCAGGCGCTGTCCGATGTCGGCCTCCAGATTCGGGAAGGCGAAATCTACGGTCTCATCGGTCCGAACGGCGCGGGCAAGACCACGTTCTTCAACGTGATCACCGGGCTCTACACGCCCGACTCCGGCGAGTTCAAGCTCGACGGCGAAACTTATACGCCAACCGCCGTCCATCAGGTCGCAAAAGCGGGCATCGCCCGAACGTTTCAGAATATCCGTCTGTTTGGCGGAATGACGGCGCTCGAGAACGTGATGGTCGGGCGCCATGTGCGCACGAAGCACGGCCTGATCGGCGCGGTGTTCCAAACACCCGCCGAGCGCAAGGAAGAGCGCGAGATCAGGGAGCGCGCGATCGAACTGCTCGATTACGTCGGCGTGCTGCAGTATGCGGACTACACTGCGCGCAATCTGTCATACGGCCATCAGCGGCGTCTGGAGATCGCCCGCGCGCTCGCGACCGATCCGAAACTGCTCGCGCTCGACGAGCCGGCGGCAGGGATGAACGCGACCGAGAAAGTCGAACTCACACGGCTGCTTGACAAAATCCGTGCCGATGGCCGCACGATCCTGTTGATCGAACACGACGTGAAGCTCGTGATGGGGCTGTGCAATCGGATGACGGTGCTCGATTACGGCAAGGTGATCGCCGAGGGGCTGCCGCAGGACGTGCAGAAGGACCCGAAAGTGATTGAAGCTTATCTCGGCGCAGGGGTGCACTGATGGCAGCGGCAATGTTGAAAATCAAAGGCTTGCAGGTCAACTACGGCGGCATCCAGGCGGTCAAGGGCGTCGATCTGGAAGTCCGTCAGGGCGAGCTCGTCACGCTGATCGGCGCGAACGGCGCGGGCAAGACCACGACGATGAAGGCGATCACGGGGCTCAAGCCGTATTCGGCGGGCGACATCGAATACGACGGCCAGTCGATCAAGGGCGTGCCGACGCACGAGCTGCTCAAGCGCGGCCTTGCGATGGTGCCGGAAGGGCGCGGCATCTTCGCGCGGATGTCGATCGTCGAAAACATGCAGATGGGCGCATACCTGCGCAACGACAGCGATGGCATCAAGCAGGACGTGGAGCGGATGTTCGGCTTTTTCCCCCGTTTGAAGGAGCGGGCGACGCAGCTGGCGGGCACGCTGTCGGGCGGCGAGCAGCAGATGCTCGCGATGGCGCGCGCGATTCTGAGCCGGCCCAAGCTGTTGCTGCTCGACGAGCCGTCGATGGGGCTGTCGCCGATCATGGTCGAGAAGATCTTCGAGGTGGTGCGCGAGATCTCGAAGGAGGGGCTCACGGTGCTGCTCGTCGAGCAGAACGCGCGCCTCGCGTTGCAGGCGGCCGATCGCGGCTATGTGATGGATTCCGGGACGGTCACGATGTCGGGCGACGCCAAGCAGATGCTCGACGATCCGAAGGTGCGCGCGGCATACCTCGGCGAGTGAGCGCATGAGCGCGCCGCGCACGGCGGCGCATTGCGTTCCGATGCTTTCGAAAGGCCGTCACCGCTCGCCGTGACGGCCTTTTTCCTATCGGGCGTTCGCAGGCGCGGCGAACTTCCCGCGCGCTGCCGAATCCATTCACGCAGCGCGTATGTCGCGCGTGCGATAACTCCGAACCGGGAGGCGAAGCATGAGTCTGGATTACGGTTTCGTAAAGGCGAAGGTGAAAGCGGTGGCGGGGCTGAAGGCGGCGGGGCATGGCGCCGAGACGCAATATCATGTGCATCTCACGCTCGCGTTGCCGACGGGCGATTGGGATGTCGCGATCAACGTCGGCACCAATGACGCAGACGACTTGCTCAAATACAAGCTCGTCTACGATTTCCATCATCCGATTACCGGCACGCTCGCGGCGGCGCAGGAGGGCTACACGGATCTCACTGGCCGCGACGCGCTGCCCGCGCTCGACTACATGCGCAGCGACATCCTGAGCGAGACAGGCGCGTGGCGCCTGAGCGACGTGATGGATGGCTCCGAGCATGCGGAGCCGATACCGTCGGTGCTGCGTCTCGTCAACCACGCGCAACAGCAAGGTCTCGATTTCTACGTGTTCGGCCGGACCTACAGCGAAGGCAACGGCATTCACGACACGCACATGAACCAGGGGTCGTCCGGCGCGCATTATCTGCACCGCGCGGGTGACGACGGCACCGATCACAACGATGTGTGGCAGGATGGCGCGCTGATGGTTTGTATCGACGGCAACCAGCAGTGGGCCGCTTATTTCGCGGCATTCGAGCAGCAGGCGGTGCCGACCGACGCGCTCGGCAATCCGCAGCCGGGCTCGGGGCCGATCACGGCGTGACGTGCGGCGCGGATGGGTCGCGCGCCGCCCGCGCGGCCCATTCGAGTATTCGGAAAATGTGGCGCGCCGCACGGCGCGCGCGGTGTCGATATCGCGGTGCGCGAGTTCCGCCCGCCCATCGAGAGCGGGCCGGCTGCGCTCGGTGCGCGTGCCGGCACGCTCTCATCAAAGCGAATCGAGCACCGAGCGCAGCATCGCGAGCATTTGGTCGATCTCGTCGATGCTCACGTTGAGCGCCGGCATGAAGCGCAGCAGATTGGGCCGCGCGGCGTTCAGCAGCAGGCCCACCGGCTGCATGTCGCGCGCCTTCTCGACGATCTGCGGGCCGATGTCCTTGCCGAGCAGCAGCGCACGCAGCAGGCCTTCGCCACGTTCGCCTTCGAAGCCGCGCTCGTCGGACAGCTCGAGCAGCTTTTCCTTCAGATATTCGCCGCGCGCGCGCACGCCTTCGAGGAAGCCGGGCGCGACGAGCTGCGAGATCACCGCATGGCCCGCCGCCGTCATCAGCGGGTTGCCGTTGTAGGTGCCGCCCTGATCGCCTGCCTCGAACACCGCGACATCGGCCTTCGCGAGCAGCGCCGCGAGCGGCACGCCGCCGCCCAGGCCCTTGCCGAGCGTCATGATGTCCGGCTCGACGTTCGCGAGTTCGTACGCGAACAGCGTGCCGGCGCGGCCGCAACCGCTTTGCACCTCGTCGACGATCAACAGCAGGCCGTGCTGCTTCGTCAGCGCGCGCAACTGGTGCATGAATTCGCGCGTCGCCGGAATCACGCCGCCCTCGCCCTGGATGGGCTCCAGCATCACGGCGACTGTCTTGTCGCCGATCAGCTTTTCGACCGACGCGATATCGTTAAGCTCGGCCTTCGGGAAACCCGGCACCTGCGGGGCGAAGAGCGTATCCCAGCCGGGCTTGCCGCTTGCCGACATCGTCGCGAGCGTGCGGCCGTGGAACGCATGGTCGAACGTGATGATCTCGTAGGCGCCGTTCTTGTATTGACGGCCCCACTTGCGCGCGAGCTTGATCGCGCCTTCGTTCGCTTCCGCGCCGCTGTTCGCGAAGAATACCTTGTCGAAGACGCTATGCTGCGTGAGCAGGGCCGCGAGCTTGGCCATCGGTTCGTTGTAGAAGGCGGGCGAAGGGTTGAGCAGCTTCTCCGCTTGCGCCTGCAGCGCGTGCACGAGGCCGTCGTTGCAGTGGCCGAGGCAATTGACCGCCCAACCCTGGATGAAGTCCAGATAGCGCTTGCCGGTATGGTCGTGGAGCCACGATCCCTTGCCGTGCGTGAACACGATGTCGGGGCGGTTCGTGATGTACATCAGCGAGTCGATCGGGTAATCGGTCAACGGCATGGCGGCGGGCTCCGGGCAGGGGGTCGGCGAAATGAAGCGGAATGAAAAGCAACAAAAAAGCCACGGTGCATGCCGTGGCTGGATGGTTCGAACAGCTTGCGCGTAACAGGGAAGCGGGTTAGGCGCGAGTCCGTGACGAGCCGGCGGCATCCGGGACGGGAAGCGAGCGGCGACGTCGAAGTGTGGACTGGAGGCGGTTCATGGGCGCAAGCTTAAGGCACGCTTGGCTTCAAGTAAACCGCCGCGACGCGGCAATTCGATGTCGCGGCGGTTCGATCTCTGCGGGTGCGTTGCCGGCGCACGGCACTCAGACCGTATGCGCGAGGTCCGCGGCGCTCGTGAACGAATCCGCGTAGAACGCGTCCGCGGGCAAACCATGATGCTGCGTGAAGTCGCGCTGCGCCGATTCGACCATCACCGGCGCGCCGCATGCATACACCTCATGGCCCGACAGATCCGGCAGATCCTCGATTACCGCGCGGTGCACGAAGCCCGTGCGGCCCGTCCAGCCGTCGCTGTCGTCGGGCTCGGAGAGCACCGGCACGAACTTGAAGTTCGGGATTTCGCCCGCCCATTGTTCGGCGACGTCGAGCAGATACAGATCCTTCTTGCGGCGCGCGCCCCAGTAAAGCGTCATGGGACGCTCGAGCTTCAGGTGTTTCACATGCTCGATGATCGCCTTGATCGGCGCGAAGCCCGTGCCGGAGGCGAGCAGCACGATCGGCTTGTCCGATTCCTCGCGCAGGAAGAACGTGCCGAGCGGGCCTTCGAAGCGCAGGATATCGCGCTCCTTCATCGCGCCGAACACGTGATCGGTGAACTTGCCGCCCGGCATGTGGCGGATGTGCAACTCGATCGGACCGTCCTCGTGCGGCGGTGTCGCCATCGAGTAGCTGCGGCGCGTGCCGTCCTTCAGGAGGAATTCGATGTATTGGCCGGCGAGATACTGCAGCCGCTCGTTTGCGGGAAGCTGCAGTTTCAGCACGATCACGTCGTCCGCGCGGCGCTCGAGCGCCGCGACGCGGCACGGCAGCTTCTTCACTTGCACGCCGTCGACACCCGCGATTTCGCGCACGTCGATTTCGAGGTCGCTTTGCGGTTTCGCGCAGCACATCAGCGCCAGGCCGCGCGTGCGTTCGTCATTCGACAGCGCCGACGCCGAATGCGGCCCCTGCTCGATCTGACCTTGCGCGACCGCGCCCTTGCACGAGCCGCATGCGCCGTTCTTGCAACCGTAAGGCAAATGCACGTTCTGACGCAGCGCCGCCGCGAGCACGGTTTCGTCGGCCTCGACCTGGAATTGCCGGCCGCTTTGCTTGATGGTTACGTTAAAAGCCATAAGTCCGTTGAGAACAGTATGTGGGGACCGTGCGATTCAGGCACGGCAGCTACAATGCATCACGAAGGAATCAACCGGTACACCATGATTGCGACACGAATCCTGCGCCGCTCGCGCGTGCTGATCGTCGGCTGCGGCGATGTCGGCATGCGCTGCGTCGCTCAACTGCGCGCGCGGCGCGTGAACCTGCGCATCGTCGCGCTGACGAGCCAGCCGGCGCGCCGCGCCGAACTGCGCGCGGCAGGCGCCGTGCCGCTCGTCGGCAATCTCGACGAACGGGCGACGCTCACGCGTCTTTCCCGGCTCGCGAATACCGTGCTGCATCTCGCGCCGCCGCAGGCGACGGGCGACGCCGATTGCCGCACGCAGGCGCTGATCGCCGCGCTGGCATCGCCGCGGCGGGTGCCGCGCCGCTTCGCGCGTGCGCAGGCGGGCCGTGCATACGTCAGACGGCGCGCGAAGCAGGCCGCCGTCACTGCGATTCGGCAGCCATTTCGGCCACGGTTTCGGCTTCCGCGTATTGTACCCGACGCGCCGTCGCGGCCGGTCGTCGTCTACGCGAGCACGAGCGGTGTTTATGGCGACTGCGGCGGTGCATGGGTTGACGAAACGCGGCCGGTGCGGCCGGCCAACCCGCGTGCGCGGCGGCGCGTGTCGGCCGAGCGCCAGTTGCGCCGCGCGACCGCGCGCGGCGCGCTGTCTGCGCGCATCGTCCGCATTCCGGGCATTTATGCGGCAAACCGGCTGCCGCTCGCGCGGCTCGACAAGGGCACGCCGGCGCTCGTCGACGCCGACGACGTCTACACCAACCACATTCACGCCGACGATCTCGCTTCGATCCTGCTGCGTGCGGCCGCGCGCGGCAAGCCGGCGCGGGCCGTGCACGCGTGCGACGACACCGAGATGAAGATGGCGGAGTATTTCGAGCGGGTCGCGCGTGCGTTCGGCAAGCCGAGCCCGCCGCGTATTACGCGCGCCGACGCGCAGCGGCGGCTCGATCCGACGCTGCTGTCGTTCATGCGCGAATCGCGGCGGCTCGTGAACGCGCGCATGAAGCGCGAATTGCGCATCGCGCTGCGCTACCCGAGCGTCGACGCGTTTCTGCGCGCCACCGCCGCGCCGGACGCGCTCAAGTAAGCGCCGGCAACGCCTCGATCAGCAGGAAGCACAACAGCGCGCCGATCATCGCGCCGATCAGGTTCGGGTGATATTTGTGCTTCAAATGCATCGCGGTGAGCAATCCGCCGATCACGATCGCACCAAGCGCCGCGAACGCGAGGATCACGGACGAAATTTCAATCGGACTGCTGATGATCATCATGCCTCCCCAAACCGGAAAACTCTGTACTCGTGTTTTGTGCTTGTGATTTGAGTATAGCGAGGCTTTTCGATGCTGCCATGCTGCGGAGCAGCAAGCCTGCAGCCGCTGGCCCGCAGGCCGTGCGGGCTTTCCCTTACAGGGTTTTCGCTGTATCGCGCAATGCAGCCAGCTCGGATGCGTCGAGCCAGCGCCACGCGCCTTGCGCGAGATCCTTTGGCAGCGCGAAGCCGCCGATGCGAAGCCGGTGCAGCGCGTCGACGCGGTTGCCCACTGCGGCGACCATTCGTTTGACCTGGTGGTATTTGCCTTCCGCGATAGTCAATTCGAGGAGGCGTTCTTCTCTGGCATGCGCGGCGATCGCGGCGACGGGCTTGGGCTCGCCGTGCAGCAGCACGCCGGCGCGCAGCGCATCGAGTTGCGCGTCGTCGAGCGGGTGGCGCACCGTGGCGGCATAGGTTTTCGGCACCTTGCGCTTCGGTGACGTGTATGCGTGAACGAATTGGCCGTCGTCGGACAGCAGCAGCAGGCCCGTCGTGTCCTGGTCGAGCCGGCCGACGCACTGGACGCCGCGCTCGGCGAACTGGGGCGGCAGCAGGCTGAAGACGCTCGGGTGATGTTGCGGCTCGCGCGAGCATTCGTAACCGGCGGGCTTGTTGAGCGCGAGATACGCGCGCGCGTGGTACGGCCACGCGATGCCGTCGACTTCGAAGATCAGTCGGTCGGCATCGAACGATGCCTGCGGATCGGCGCACGTCGCGCCGCCGATCGCGACGCGTCCCGTGTCGATGAGCGCGCGGCATTGGCGGCGCGAGCCGAAGCCTTGCGTAAACAGAATGCTTTCGAGATCCATGGCGTGCGCATTGTATCAAGCGTATCAAGCGGGCATGCGCCGGTACGTTCGCGCAGGGGCGCACGCGCGCGTAACGCTGGTAAGCTGACGGCCGCGGTCCGCACCGGCGCGCCGTGTTTGGTCGTTTGTTTCGTCGTTTTAATGAAGGTATCCAATGACATCGAAGAAGATCATGCTGATGGCGCGCGGCGGCATCGCCGCCGCGCTTGCGCTCACGTTGCCGGGCTTTGCGTCGGCCCATGCGAAACCGGAGCAGACTCAGCCTCCCGCGAACGCCGTGGTTGCGGCGCCTAGCGATGTGGTGATCAATTTCACCGAGACGCTCGAGCCGGCATTCAGCTCGATCGCGGTTGTCGATGCGGCAGGCGTGCTCGTGACGACCGACAAATCGATCGTCGATGCCAGCCGCAAGCACATGTCGGTCGCGCTCAAACCGTTGCAACCGGGTGCCTACACGGTCAAATGGGTGGCGGTTGCGACCGACGGCCATCGCACGCAAGGCAGCTACAAGTTCAGCGTGAAATGAACGGGCGCGCCGAGGCGCCCGAATCGGCCGAGCGGTGACCCGGCGCTGCGCCTGAGCCGCTTGGCCCGAATCGTTCAAGCAGTGATCCTCCGCTGCGCGGCGCAGCCGATCGGCCGCGCGCGCGGTATGTCGGCGGGTGGCCGGCCGCGCCGGGCGGGGCCGGCAGGTTGGGCGCGCTGGGGTTGCGCGCGGATGTTCCACGCATGCGTGCGCAGCCCGTCAATTCGTCGGCCCGGCGGCCCGTCGGCCCGTCATGTTCCGAATCGGCGGCGCGCGCCGCTTTCGCGAACCGCGTCGATCAGCGCCTCGCTCGCGGGCGTCGGCCGGTGCGCGAACGCGTAGAAGCGCGCCGCGGGCAGCGTAGGCAAGCCGTCGTTTGACCCGTATTCGCGCAGGCCGTCGCGCAACTGGCTGCGCGCGAGCACCGTGAGCGCGAATCCGGCGAGCGCCGCCGACACGCAACCCGTCATGCTGGCGCTCTCGAACACGATGCGCCACGGCCGTTGCGCGCTGCTCAGCGCGCGTACCGCCGCCTCTCGATAGACGCACGGCTCGGGAAAGAGCGCGAGCGGCAGCGTGCCGGCCGGCTCGAGCGTGGCGGCGGACGTGTAGGCCCACACGAGCGGCTCCTCCCACAGCAATTCGCCGGCGGCGTCGACGCGCTCGCATGCCTTGCCGAGCACGACGTCGATCTTGCCGCGCGCCTGCTCGCGCAGCAGATCCACGGTGATGCCGACCTTCAGTTCGATCGACGTGCGGCGATGCCGGCGGCCAAACGCATGCAGCACCTGCGGCAGCCACGTGCCGGCGAAGTCCTCCGAGGCGCCGATGCGCAGCCGTGCGTCGAGCGGCGAGCCGCGCAGCCGCGCCCGCGCGTCGCGCTCCAATTCGACGATATTGCGCGCATACGTGTGGAGCGTCTGGCCGGCCGGCGTCAGCTCGACGCGGCGCGTGGTGCGGGCGAGCAGCGTCGCCCCCGCAGCCCGTTCGAGCCGCTTGATGTGGCCGCTGACCGCGGATGGCGTCAGCGCGAGCCGCTCCGCGGCGAGTGCGAAGCCGTTGCTTTCGACGACGGCGAGAAACGTGCGCAGCAGCCCGATGTCGAGCGGCGCGGACGACGGTTCCAGCAGCGTATCCATTGCGATCCGCTCCCGCAATTGAACGAGATTCTCTAATAATAATCGATGATTCTTCACGAATCGCAATGAGACGACGTTCTACCATCGGCAACGTATTGATCGACGGAGATCCCGATGTCTGCATACGCCTATGTGGCGACGCCGTTGCTGGACGTTGCTTATCTCGAATGGAATCCGGCCGGCGAGCGCACGGCCGTTCTGCTGCACGGCTGGCCCGACAGCCCGGCTTGCTGGAAGACGCTCGCGCCGGCGCTTGCCGGCGCCGGCTATCGCGTGCTGGCGCCGGCGCTGCGCGGCTTTGCGCCGACCCGTTTTCGCGATCCCGCGACGCCGCGCAGCGGGCAGCTCGCCGCACTGGCGCGCGATTTGCTGGATTTCATCGACGCGTTGCGGCTCGATGCGCCGGTGCTCGTCGGGCACGATTGGGGCGCGCGGGCGGTGGCGAACGCGTGCGCGTTGCGCGAGCGCGCCGCGTCGCATCTCGTGATGATGTCGGTCGGGTATGGCACCAACGATCCGAATCAGACGCTGTCGCTGCAGCAAACGCGCAACTACTGGTATCACTGGTGGATGGCGACGCCGCGCGGCGAACGCGCGGTGCGCGACGAGCGCCGCGAGGTTGCCCGCTTCATGTGGGACACCTGGTCGCCTGCCGGCTGGTATGCCCCGCACGAGTTCGACGAGGCGGCCGAAGCGTTCGACTCGCCCGACTGGGCCGATGTGGTGCTGCACTCCTACCGGCAGCGCTGGAATCTCGCGCACGGCGACCCGGCCTACGCGGAGGACGACGCGCGGCTGGTGCCCGCGCCCGTGCTGTCGGTGCCGACGCTCGTATTGCACGGCGGCGCGGACGCCTGCACGCATCCGGACAGCTCCGCCGGACGCGAAGCGCTGTTCGCCGCGCGTTACGAGCGAATCGTGCTCGACGGAATCGGGCATTTCCCGCAGCGCGAGGCGCCGGCGCAGGCGGCCGGCGCGATTCTGAAATTCTGCGTGTGAGCGTGCGGCAGGCGCGTGCGGCTGGCACGACGATGCGGTATTTGAAAAGCCGAGTGACGGCAGGCAGCGGTTGAAACATTGCGCGCCGCGCGAGCGGGCGCATGCGGCACGGTGATCCGGCGCGCGGTTTCGAGCTGATGCCGGGCGTTGCCGCGGCGTCTGGAATCGATCTTTCAGCGATCTTTTCGGGCGCCGCAAGCTCGTTTGGCGTATCGCATTTTTGGCGACGTTGTCGGTCGGGAGGACCCGGAGTACGCTTGCCGCGCCTCCTTACCGGGAAATCCCAGATGAAAACAACGAAAGCCGTTTGGATCATGACGCTCGCCACGAGCTTGAGCGTTGCGGCAGCCGCGTCGTTCGCGGCCGACGGGCCGCCCGTCGCGCCGGTGCGCCCCGTCACGACAACCTATTTCGGCACGCCGGTCGTCGACAACTACCGCTACATGGAGAATCTGAAAGATCCTGAAGTCCAGGCGTGGATGAAGGCACAGGCCGACTATACGCGCCGCACGCTCGATCGCATTGCCGGGCGCGCCGCGCTCGCCAAGCAAATTCAGAGCCTGATGGCGGGCGATCTGATGCGCGGCGAATTCACGCGCCGTGGCGAGCGCCTGTTTTATCGGCTGATGGAGCCGGGCAGCAACTTGCCGAAGCTCGCGTGGCGCGATGGCGTGCATGGCGCGGAACACGTGATCGTCGATCCGGCCAAGCTCGCGCCCGGCAGCGCGCATCATTACGCACTCGACTGGTATTCGCCGTCCTGGGACGGCCGCTATGTGGCGTATGGCGTATCCGAAGGCGGCTCGGAAAAGAGCGTGCTGCGCGTGATCGATTTGAGCACGGGCGCGCAGCTTGCCGAATCGATCGATCGCACCAGCGGCTGTGTCGTGTCGTGGCGCAACGACAACCGTTCGTTCTTCTATCTGCGTTACCCGAAGGCCGGCCCCGACACGCCGCCCGCGCTCACCGAGTACAACGCGGTGACGTTCGTGCACACGCTCGGCGAGCATCCCGACGGCGACGGCGACGAGGCCGTGTTCGGCCGCGGCGTGTCGGCCAAGCTCGACGTGCCCGAAGGCCAGGGCACCTATGTGCTGGTGTCGCCCGATTCGCCGTATGCGGTGGCGGTAGCCAATCGCAACATGGATGACAATCCGAATACGTTCTACGTCGCGCCGCTCGAGCGCGTGAGCGGCGCCGATACGCCGTGGCAGAAATTCGCCGAGCCTCGGGACGGCGTGACCGACGTGAAGCTGCGCGGCGAGCGCTTGTATCTGCTGTCCGAAAAGGATGCGCCGCGCTTCCAGATCCTGTCGACGCCGGCAGCGCGGCCGGATATCGCGCATGCGGCTGTGCTCGTTCCGCAGGGGCCGAACGTGCTCGACGCGTTCACGATCGCGCAGGATGCGATCTATGCCGGCGAGCGCGCGGGCGCGAGCTTTCAGCTCAGGCGGGTGTCGTTCGACGGGCGCGACAACGCAACGCTCACGCTGCCGTTCGCAGGCGCCGTGCGCGATCTGAGCGCGGACCCGCGCGAGCCGGGCGTGATGTTCACCCTGCAAAACTGGGTCAAGGCGCCGCGCGTGATGGCGTTCGATCCGCGCAGCCGCGGCAATGCCGCGGTCGATACCGGCCTCGTCGCGCCGTCGAAGCTCGAATCCGACGCCTATGAAGCGCACGACGAGTTCGCGACGAGCTACGACGGCACGCGCATTCCGGTATCGATCATCGCGAAGAAGGGCGTGGCGCGCGACGGTTCGCATCCGACCATCGTGACCGGCTACGGCAGTTACGGCGTATCGATGGACCCGGCCTACCGGCCGTCGTGGCCGGCGTGGCTGGACCAGGGCGGCATCGTCGCGGTCGCGCACCTGCGCGGCGGCGGCGAGTATGGCGACGCGTGGCATCGCGCGGGCCAGAAGCAATGGAAGATCAACACGATGCTCGATTTCGTCGCGGCCGCGCAGCATCTGATCGACCGGCGCTATACGCAGCGGCGATATCTGGCCGCGAATAGCGCGAGCGCAGGCGGGATCGTGATGGGAGGCGCGATGAGCATCGATCCGGGGCTCTTCCGCGTCGTGCTGGACGATGTCGGCCTGTCCGACGCGCTGCGTTTCGAGACCGAGCCGAACGGGCCGCCGAACGTGCCCGAGATGGGTTCGAGTTCCGACGAGGCGGGTTTTCACGGGCTGTATGCGATGAGCGCGTATGCGCATATTCACGACGGCACGCCGTATCCGGCGGTCATGTTCACCACCGGCGCGAACGATCCGCGCGTGTCGCCGTGGCACATGCTGAAGATGGCGGCGCGGGTGCAGGCGGCGACGGCGAGTGCACGTCCGGTGCTGCTGCGCATCGATTACGACGCCGGCCATGGTATCGGCTCGAGCGTATCGCAGCGGGCGAATCTGCTTGCCGACGAATGGGCGTTCGCGCTGTGGCAAATGGGCCAGCCCGCGTTCCAGCCGAAGTGACGGCGCACGGGCGATGCTTCAGCATCGTTCGGACCGGCGGCGCGGCGCCTGCCCGGCGCCGGCGCGCCGGTTCGGGTGCCGGCCGGCGCGGCACGTCACGGCGTGCCGCTTGCCGGCCGGCTCATGCGCCGGACGCAGTCTGGTCGACGGTATAGTCGAACACCAGAACGCCTTGGCGCGCGAGCAACGGGCCGACGAAATCCTTGAAGGCCTGGTGATTCGCGTCATAGAAATTCGGATCGGTGACGATCGGTTGCCCGACATAGAAATTACGGTCGCCTTCCGAGCGGAACGTCACGAGGAACCCTTGCTGTAGCCCCTGATCGGCTTTTTCGCCGCTGCTTTGCAGCCCTTCGTCGATGGATACGATATAACGCGCGCCGTTGCGCTGGCTTTTCTGTAGCGACAGAAAGCGCTGGGTGATTTCCTGCCTTTGCGCGGCCGTCACCGTATCTTGATAGCGGAACAGCACGATGTGACGCACTACGCCGGGCTTGTAATCCGATGCGGTGAACCGTTCGACGCCGACGGCCCTGAGTTCGTCGTTCAAGCGTTGCGCAGCCGGAATCGATGACACATCGGCACCCTTTGCGTTGGGGATCACGTTGTCGTCATCTCCGCATGCCGAGACAACGAAGCCGCAGACGACGATTAGCGCAATATTGAGCAGAATTTTCATGATCATACCTTGCGTGGTCGACTGAGCGCGGCCGCGTATTTTGCCGTTCGGAGCCCAGCCGTATATCGATGATCGGTTTTCGGCAATTCGTGTCGCGAATTGGAAAATCGCCGGAAACCATCGGAAAGACATGCGCATTGATTGACGCGCCTCATCGCGTTTCATTGCGGCGAATAAAAAGGCGTGCCGGCCCAGGGTAAAGCCGGCACGCTCAAAGTTCCGCTTTTCGCAGAACCACGCATGCTGCGCTTGACTCGCATTCGCGCAGCCGTTTCATCATCTCAAAGGCGGGAAAAACTATCAATGGCATTTTCCCGCATTTCGCACTTGTTGACAGTTAACGACATGCGATTATTTTTAAATTTTAATTCGATTAATTGAGTTGCGGTTTTAATCCCAGAAATTGAATTGTGGGAATATGATTAATATATTGACGGAGTTAATCCGGCGCCGGCGCCGACGCCGGCGCGCGGGAGAGCCGATATTCAGGTAAGCCGCATTCGCGCCGCCCGGCGAGCGCCGATGCCGCGCGATTATAGAAACCGTCGCACGAGCGGTGTCAGCCATCGCCAGACGCTGCCGCACCCGGCCGCATCGCAACGCGCATCGGGCGAGGCGAGCAGCCCGCCTTTGCCGTCGGTGACCGCGGCTGAATGCGCGAGAGCGAGCGCCACCGTTTGAGCGAGTGGGGGGATGTCTGTTTCGTCGGCGGGATCGATCCACAGGCCGTTTTCAGTATTTGAATAGGCTGAGAGCGGATCGAAATTGAAGCTGCCGACATAATAGCGGCGGCCGTCGATCCGAACGAGCTTCGCGTGCAGCATCCGGTTTGCGTCGTCGTGATATTCGCGTATTTCGAGGCCCGCGCGCGCGAGTGCCGGCAAGTCGTTCGCGTATGCGCGGCCGATCGCCGGCAACTCAGCGGCGAGCCGCTCGAGCGATGCGCCGACTAGCACGACGCGCACGCCCTCGCGCTGCTTGCGCTCGAGCAGCGCGCGCATCTCGGGCACGAGGATCAGATATGGATTCACGACGACGATTTCCGTGCGCGCATGGGCAAGCGCGGCGAGCATGTCGCCGAGCGTGCCGGGCGCGCGTTTGTCCGGCGCGTCGTGCACGTAGCGCAGACGGTCGCATGTGAGCGCAAGCCACGCGGTGGCGGGGGGCGCGTCGTCGATCGCCGGCGCGCCGGCGTTGTTGCCGTGCTCGTCGACGGGCGCGGCGGACAGCGCGCGGCGCCAGCGCTCGATGAGCGCCGGCTCGAGCGTCTTGAAACCACGTGCGCCGTGGTACGGCGACGCGAGCGCGAATATATCCGCCGGTCGCTGCGCGACGGCCGCGTTGCTGCGCCAGAATGCGTCGAAGTGCGCGCGCATCGCATGCAGCGTCGAATCGCGGCGGCCTGGATCGCCGCGCACCAGCAAGTCGCGCTCGATGAGCCAGCCGTCGACGCTTGCATCCCACGTCGAGCTGCTGCCGATGATGCCGGTGTCGCCGACGAGGAACAGTTTGTCGTGCATGCGCCGCGCGAGTTTCGTGAAGTCTGCTTTCGGATGGAATACGCGTATTTCGAAGCGCGGCGCGATGTCGTGCAGCGCGGCGATCAACTCGTCTTCGATCGGCAGGGTGGCTCCGGGGCCGATGCCGTCGATCAGCAGGCGCACCGGCACGCCGCGTTGCGCGGCCTGCACGAGCCGGCGCAGCATGTCGAGGCCCGCGCGGTCGGTATCGAAAATGTATGCCAGGATGCGAATGCCGTCCGACGGCGTGGCCGCGCGAACGAGGTCGGCGCGCGTGCGCTGCAGCGCGCCGTCGTCGATGGGGGCGATCCAGTCGACGCATTGCGCGGCGGCGCTCGCGGACCAGGCGGCGATTGCGAATGCGGCGGCGAATGCGCGCGGTTTCATCGTTCGGCCGACATCGCGCGATTGGCCGGCGCAACGCGGGCGGTGAACGCGAGAATCCGATCCATCATCCAATCGAACGACGGGTTGTAGTCGCCAGGTTGGGAACGGTACGTATCCATGGACGATTTCGCGACGTTCGCGTGCCACACGGCGCTTTCCTCCGGATAGACGATCAGTTCGGATATTTGCGGCATCTGTGCGAGCAGGCTCAGCGTTTCGCGCGCGTCGACGGCGGGATCGCGTAGCGGCACGATCGCGAATACCGGCGCGCGCACTTGCGCGCCGAGCCTCACATAAGACAGCGGCAGATCGCGGCGCTTGCCGTTGTCGAGCGGAATCGCGTCGCCGTAAGTGCGGCCGAGATATTGAATCATCTCGTACAACTGAAATACCGGATTGCCGGACAGCCTCGCGCTTTCGTCCGCATCCGCGCGCTTGCGCGTAAACGTGTTGCCCGCGATGCCGGATGCCTTGCCGATCACGCCGCCGAGCGTGGGCAGCGCACGTAGTTCGGTTGCGGGCGCCCATAGAACGAGCGCGTCGACGTCGCGCGGGCGCGCGAGCGCCGCGTACAGCGCGAGCGTGCCGCCGAGCGAATGTCCGGCGACGATCACGTGCTGGCCAACGCAATGCGCAACGTCCAGACCGAGATCGGCCGTGGCGAGCCAGTCGCGATACGTGACGGTGTCGATCGAGCGCCAGCCCGCGTCCCAATGCCCCGGCAGCAGCAGCGACACGACATTGTAGCCGGCCGCCGCGAAGCGCGACGCCGCGCCGCGCAGGAAGTACGGCGATTCGTACAGCCCGTGGATCAACAAGACGGCCGTGTCCGTGCGACTGTCGGGCTGGAGGATCATGAACGGCAAGTGCTTGTCCGCGACGCCGGCTGCCGCGAGGCCGAGCCGATACGCGTCGAACGCCGCGGTGCAGTGCTGCTGCGTGGCGGCTTGCGTGGCACAGGGCAACGCGAGGCCGGTGAGCGCAACGGCGCATAGCCGGCGCAGAATCGCGAGCGGGCGCATCGACGTCGAATGAGTTAACCGGCCGGATGCGCGCTGGACGAGCGATCGGCCGAAAGCGCCGAGGCCGGGGGCCGGTGCCGCCGCGGGTAGGGCGTGCCGTCGGGCGGCGCGAAATTCCGACGTAGCGCGCGGGGCGGCAGAGAAAGCGTTATTTCTTTCATATTTTCGAGAAATAAAAATTCAACTTTCGATCGAGGCGATCTCGCATTAACTTCGTAACCGATTCGCGGCTGATTGCGTGGCTTGGGTTTTGCGGCGGATTTTTATGTGGATTTACAAAGTCGATTTATTGATTGTTATTCTTTGAGGTTGATGGTTGGCTGTAAATTTTGGGATCGATATTGGATTTAAATATCGATTGAATGAGGTGTGGTTTCTTTAAAAAAGGATCGCTTCAATCGCAATGGTGATTAGTCTGTGCCAAGTCGATTGGGCGGCACGGGCTGATTGCGAATTTGATATTCGCATGGCGCAATCGGCATCGAAAGGTGGTCTGATAAAGGTGTCGCCTATTGTGACGGCGGTATCGGCCGCGCGATTGTCGATTGCCGATCGGCGTCGGACCGATTCGATTATTAACGCAGGGCGAGAGCGGTAATTTGAAAGCGGTGGATGAAATTTCTAAGGCCGGACCGCGATGAAAGCGAGTTTTCGGCGATACTCGGATGGGAAAAAGCCATGCGCGACGAAATGCAAACGCTTTGGTGTTGGGCGCATCGGCGTTGTGTCGAAGCGGGCCGAAACACGGACGCCGCTGCCAGGCTGAAATCGTCGCGCCGGTTGATCGGAATGGATTGGTTTGCTGGCGCACGCGGTTTGCCAGGCGCTTTGACGAGGCGGCTCGAGCGGCCGCGCGAATAAGGCGAATGAGAAGAGGGCCGCACACGTCGGCGCGATCGCGGCCCGCGTACTGAACAACGCATCGCAAGCGCCGGTGCCATAAGCCGGGCGTCGCGCTGCGAACGCACGATTTGATCTGGTTTGCGGTTGGCGGCGTGCCCGCGTATGCGAGCGCGCAGATTGGCCATGGTTTCAGCAGGAATGCGGGGAAGTGTCGAGTTGCGGGGCGCAAACAAAAAAGCCCCATACTGAGTCGGACCAGTTGGGGCGGCTTTGGGTGCGCGAAGGCCGGTTGGCGGCGCTGCAGATGACGAGGTCGTTTGGAGGACGACTTAACGTGATGTGCTGAGAGTGTTGCGTTGTGCTTGGTTGGTGCCCAGGGCCGGAATCGAACCGGCACGCCTTGCGGCGGGGGATTTTGAGTCCCCTGCGTCTACCAATTTCACCACCTGGGCAAACCGCACTGATCCGCTCGCCGCCAACATGGCTCACCAATTTGAACCGTTAGCGCCCAGCGAAACGAGGATTATCACTGAAATCCCTCAGCCGGGCAAGTGCCGCGATAATCGTTGCCCGTCACAGCTCGTAGCTCTCGGCTACGCCCTTGAGCGCGGTTTCGACGAGCTTGCGATTGAGCGTCGGCGACAGCAGCTCGACGAGCGTGTACACGTAGCCGCGCAGATACGCCCCCTGCTTGAGCGCGACGCGCGTGATGTTGCTGCCGAACAAATGCCCGACCGGAATCGCGCGTAGGTTGCGGTCGCGCTCGGCGTTGAACGCGATGTCGGCCATGATCCCGACGCCAAGCCCAAGCTCGACGTAGGTTTTGATCACGTCCGCGTCGATCGCCTCGAGCACGATGTCGGGCGACAGCCCGCGCAGCGCGAACGCCTGGTTGATCTTCTTGCGGCCGGCAAACGCATCGTCGTATGTGATGAGCGGGTATTGCGCCAGATCGTCGAGCGACGGCTGCTTGCGTTCGAGTAGCGGATGATCGGCCGGGACGACGGCCGCGTGGTGCCACTGGAAGCACGGCAGCGACACGAGTTCCTTGTAGTCGGCGATAGCCTCGGTCGCGATGGCCAGATCGGCCTGATCGTGGATCACCATTTCGGCAACCTGAGTCGGGCTGCCTTGCAGGATCGACAGATGCACCTTCGGAAAGCGTTTCTTGAACTCGGCGATTGCGGCGGGCAGCGAGTAGCGGGCCTGCGTATGCGTGGCCGCGATCGTCAGGTTGCCCTGATCCTGCGCCGCATAGTCTTTTCCGACCCTTTTGAGGCTTTCCACTTCCTGCAAAATCCGCTCGACCGACGCGAGAATGATGCGCCCCGGCTCGGTCAGCGAGCGCACGCGCTTGCCGTGGCGCGTGAAGATTTCGACGCCAAGTTCGTCTTCCAGCTCGATGATGGCTTTCGAGACCCCTGGCTGGGACGTGTACAGCGCCTTCGCCGCTTCCGTGAGATTGAAATTCTGACGCACGGCCTCGCGCACGAAGCGGAATTGGTGCAGGTTCATTTATAACCCCTGTGCATATCGACAGAATTTTTTAGTCGTTTGAAATATAAAGAGAGTTTATTACGATTTGCCCGTGTTTTTCAAATATCGATATCTGTAATCGTCATTAGCAAAGCAGCGGCCGGGCGGATGGCCGCTCCGGCGGGCGGTGCAGATTCGGCGCGCGGCGTGGCTAGGACGTCGCGCGATCACGTTGAGCAACCCTGGGGTCCCCGAATGTATCAGTACGACCAGTACGATCAGACGATCGTCGACGAGCGTGTCGCGCAGTACCGCGACCAGGTCCGCCGCCGCTTGTCCGGCGAATTGAGCGAAGACGAGTTCCGCCCGCTGCGGCTGCAGAACGGCCTGTACATGCAGCGCCACGCGTACATGCACCGGATCGCGATTCCGTACGGCAATCTGCGCAGCGACCAGTTGCGCATGCTCGCGCGCATCGCACGCGAGCACGACCGCGGCTACGGGCACTTTTCGACGCGCTCGAACATCCAGTACAACTGGATCAAGCTGGAAGAGACGCCCGAGATTCTCGCGAAGCTTGCGTCCGTGCAGATGCACGGCATCCAGACATCGGGTAACTGCATCCGCAACATCACCGCCGACCAATTCGCGGGCGTCGCGCAGGACGAGGAAGTCGATCCGCGTCCGTGGGCCGAGATTCTGCGCCAATGGTCGACGTTCCATCCCGAATTCGCGTGGCTGCCGCGCAAGTTCAAGATCGCCGTGTCGGGCGCGAAGGTCGATCGTGCCGCCGTGCAGATCCATGATCTCGGCGTCTATCTGAAGAAGAATGAGCGCGGCGAAGTGGTCGCGAGCATTCTCGCGGGCGGCGGGCTCGGCCGCACGCCGATCGTCGGCGCGCTCATCCGCGAGAACCTGCCGTGGCAGCATCTGCTGACTTATTGCGAAGCGGTGCTGCGCGTCTACAACCGCTATGGCCGCCGCGACAATCTGTACAAGGCGCGGATCAAGATTCTCGTGAAGGCGCTGTCGCCGGCGAAGTTCGCGCAGCAGGTCGAAGAGGAATGGCAGCACCTGAAGGACGGCCCGTCGACGCTCACGCAGGCGGAAGTCGATCGCGTGTCGCAATACTTCCAGCCGCCCGTCTACGAGAAGCTGCCGGACACCGACGCGTCGTTCGAGCAGCATCTGCTGGAGAACAAGGCATTCGCGCGCTGGGTCGAGCGCAACGTGGCGCCGCACAAGGTGCCGGGCTACGCGGCCGTCACGCTGTCGCTGAAAAAGCATGGCGTCGCGCCGGGCGATGCGACCGACGCGCAGATGGAGCAGGTCGCCGACTGGGCCGACGCGTATTCGTTCGGCGAGCTGCGCGTGTCGCACGAGCAGAACCTGATTCTCGCGAACGTGAAGAAGCGCGATCTGTTCGAGCTGTGGGAAAAGGCGAAGGCGGTCGGCTTCGCGACGCCGAACATCGGCCTGCTGACCGACATCATCGCGTGCCCCGGCGGCGATTTTTGCTCGCTCGCAAACGCGAAGTCGATTCCGATCGCCACCGCGATCCAGGCGCGCTTCGACGATCTCGACTACGTGTACGACCTGGGCGATCTGTCGCTGAACATCTCGGGCTGCATGAATTCGTGCGGCCATCACCATGTCGGCAACATCGGCATCCTCGGTGTCGACAAGGACGGCGCCGAGTGGTACCAGGTGTCGCTCGGCGGCGAGCAGAGCACCGGCGCGAACGGCGCGCGGCTCGGCCGCGTGATCGGCCCGTCGTTCTCCGCGCATGAGGTGCCGGACGTGATCGCGAAGCTGATCGACACTTACGTCGATGCGCGCATCGAAGGCGAGCGCTTCATCGACACCTATGAGCGCATCGGCATCGCGCCGTTCAAGGAGCGCGTCTATGCGGCGCGCCAGACCGCGCACGCGTAATTCAAGCGGAGAAGGAATCAGCAGATGGCTTTGATTATCAAGAATCGCGCGGTGATCGACGACGCATGGCAGGTCGTGAGGGCGTCCGAGGACGGCGCGCTGCCCGAAGCCGGCGCACTGCCGGCCGGCAACGTGCTCGTGCCGCTCGCGCTGTGGCAGGCTTCGCGCGACGCGCTCGCCGCCGCGAAGCGCCGCGACGAACTCGGCGTATGGCTCGCGCCGGATAGCGAACCCGCGGATCTGATCGCCGATTTCGAACGGATTGCGTTGATCGGCGTCGACTTCCCGCGCTTTGCCGACGGCCGCGGTTACAGCATCGCGCGCCTGCTGCGCGAGCGATATGGGTGGAAGGGCGAGTTGCGCGCGATCGGCGACGTGCTGCGCGATCAACTGTATTACATGGAGCGTTGCGGCTTCGATGCGTTCGCGGTGCGCGCCGACAAGGACATTCACGACGCGCTGAACGCGTTTGGCGAATTCACGCAGCGTTATCAGGGCGCGGTCGACAATCCGTCGCCGTTGTTTCGCCGGCGCGCGGGCGCGGCCGACGCGAAGGTGAGCGCATGAGCGCCGCCGCTGCCAACGCGCTGTCGCCCGAGCTGGTCGCGAAGATCGCGCAGCTTGACGCGCTGCTCGCGCAGATCGCCGCGCGCCATGCGAAAGTGAAGTTCGCGAGCAGCCTCGCGGCGGAAGATATGCTCGTCACGCACGCGATTCTGTCCAAGGGCGTGCCGATCGGCATTTTTTCGTTGAACACGGGCCGCCTGCATGCGCAGACGCTCGACATGATCGAGCGCGTGCGCGAGCGTTACGGCTACGAGATCGAGCAGTTCCATCCGCGGCAGGATGCGGTGGACGCGTATGTCGCCGAGCACGGGCTCAATGCGTTTTACGACAGCGTCGAATTGCGCAAGCGCTGCTGTCATATCCGCAAGGTCGAGCCGCTCGATCGCGCGCTCGCGCACGTCGACGCATGGGTGACCGGGCAGCGTCGCGAGCAGTCGGTCACGCGCGCGGAGCTGCACGTCGAGGAGCGCGATGCCGCGCGCGGCATCGCGAAATACAATCCGCTGGCCGATTGGACGCAAGCCGACGTCTGGGCGTATCTGAGCGCATTCGACGTACCCGTCAATCCGCTGCACGCGCGCGGCTATCCGAGCATCGGCTGCGAGCCGTGCACGCGCGCGATCCGCCCCGGCGAGGACAGCCGCGCCGGGCGCTGGTGGTGGGAGTCGCGCGACTCCAAGGAATGCGGGCTGCACATTGCGATCACGCCGTTGCCGGCCGATACGCCGTCCGCGCCGTGATCGCCGATAACAAGACTGTCTATGGTGCCGCCCGGGGGCCGGGCGGCACGAACCCAGAAGAAGGATCGAAACCATGAGCACGACGCTCGAACAATCCGCGTTTGCACCGTCCGCCGGCACGGCGTCCGGCCGGATGGGCCATCTCGACTGGCTCGAAGCCGAGTCGATCCACATCCTGCGCGAGCTGGTCGCCGAGTGCAGCAAGCCCGCGCTGTTGTTCTCGGGCGGCAAGGATTCGGTCGTCGTGCTGCATCTCGCGCTCAAGGCGTTCGGGCTCGGCGCGAATCGCAAGACGGCGCTGCCGTTCCCGCTCGTGCATATCGACACCGGTCATAACTACGACGAGGTGATCGATTTCCGCGACCGCCGCGTGAGCGAGATCGGCGCGGAGCTGATCGTCGGGCACGTCGAGGATTCGATCAAGCGCGGCACTGTTGTACTGCGCCGCGAGACCGATTCGCGCAACGCCGCGCAAGCGGTCACGCTGCTCGAGACGATCGAGCAGCACGGCTTCACCGCGATGATCGGCGGCGCGCGCCGCGACGAGGAAAAAGCGCGCGCGAAGGAGCGCATCTTCTCGTTTCGCGACGAGTTCGGCCAGTGGGACCCGAAATCGCAGCGCCCGGAACTGTGGAGCCTCTACAACGCGCGTTTGCATCGTGGTGAGCATCTGCGCGTGTTCCCGATCTCGAACTGGACCGAACTCGACGTGTGGCAATACATCGCGCGCGAGCAGCTCGAATTGCCGTCGATCTATTACGCGCACCGCCGCGAGATCGTGCGCCGCAACGGCCTGCTCGTGCCCGTGACGCCGCTCACGCCGATGCGCGATGGCGAAACCAGCGAGCACGCGCTGGTGCGCTTTCGCACGGTCGGCGATATCTCGTGCACGTGCCCGGTCGAGAGCGACGCGGACGATATCGAGAAGATCATCGCCGAGACGGCGGTGACCGAGATCACCGAGCGCGGCGCGACGCGGATGGACGACCAGACCTCCGAGGCCGCGATGGAGCAGCGCAAGAAGCAAGGTTATTTCTGACGCACCGCAGAACGAGGACACGAGCAACATGAGCACCATCGACACCAACGAAGACCTCGGCGTGCTGCGCTTCATCACCGCGGGCAGCGTCGACGACGGCAAGAGCACGCTGATCGGCCGCCTGCTGTACGACAGCAAGGCGGTGCTGTCGGACCAACTGTCCGCGCTGTCGCGCGCGAAGAACAAGCGCACGGTCGGCGACGAGCTCGACCTCGCGCTGTTGACCGACGGGCTGGAAGCCGAGCGCGAGCAGGGCATCACGATCGACGTCGCATACCGCTATTTCGCGACCGCGAAGCGCAAGTTCATCATCGCCGACACGCCGGGCCACGAGCAGTACACGCGCAACATGGTGACGGGCGCGTCGACCGCGCATGCGGCGATCATCCTGATCGACGCGACGCGCGTGACGCTCGAGAACGGCGTGGCGCAACTGCTGCCGCAAACCAAGCGCCACAGCGCGATCGTCAAGCTGCTCGCGCTGCAGCACGTGATCGTCGCGATCAACAAGATGGATCTCGTCGACTACAGCGAGGCGCGCTTCAACGAGATCCGCGACGCATACGTGAAGCTCGCGCAGCAACTGGGGCTTGCCGACGTGCGCTTCGTGCCGGTGTCGGCGCTCAAGGGCGACAACATCGTCGCGCCGAGCGAGCGCATGCCGTGGTATGCGGGCGAGCCGCTGCTCGACGTGCTCGAGGCGCTGCCCGTCGAGACGCAGGCGGGCGACGCGCTGCGCTTTCCGGTGCAATGGGTCGCGCGCCAGGACGGCAGTTCGGCCGACGATTTCCGCGGCTACATGGGCCGCATCGAGGCGGGCGCAGTGAAGGTCGGCGACGAGATTGCCGTGCTGCCGTCGAACCGCGTCGCGACGGTCGCCGAGATCATCGCGCCGGTGCCGGGCGGCACCGCGGCCGTCGAGCGCGCGTTTGCAGGGCAAACCGTGACGATCCGGCTTGCCGAGGATGTCGACGTGTCGCGCGGCGATACGTTCGTGGCGAGCGCGCAGCCCGTCGAGCCGGCCAAGAAGCTCGAAGCGGACCTGTGCTGGTTCGACGAGACGCCGCTGTCGCCGCAGCGCAAGTATCTGCTCAAGCAGACCACGAACACGGTGTTCACGAAGATCGGCGCGGTTCAGCAGGTGCTCGACGTGCATACGCTGTCGCATGCGACCGACCGCCACGAGCTGAAGATGAACGACATCGGCCGCGTCGCGCTGACGCTGCAAAAGCCGATCGTCTGCGACACTTATGACGCGCATCCGGGCACGGGCGCGTTCGTGCTGATCGACGAGGCCACCCACCATACGGTCGCAGCGGGTATGATTCGGGCGTTTTCCGCGTGACGGATCGCGCCGCACCCGCGGCGCGAGTGCGCGAGAAGAGGATCGACGCATATGGGCAAG
Source organism: Burkholderia singularis (assembly GCF_001718875.1). Taxonomy (NCBI): domain Bacteria; kingdom Pseudomonadati; phylum Pseudomonadota; class Betaproteobacteria; order Burkholderiales; family Burkholderiaceae; genus Burkholderia; species Burkholderia singularis. The sequence goes on along the minus strand of NZ_CP013448.1, from coordinate 3,180,114 downwards.
GTGTATCTGATCGGCGCGGGGCCGGGCGCGGCGGACCTGATCACGGTGCGCGGCGCGCGCCTGCTCGCGAGCGCGGACATCGTGCTGCACGACGCGCTCGTCGAGCCGCAGATGCTCGAGCACGCGCCGCGTGCGCGCAAGATCGCGGTCGGCAAGCGCTGCGGGCAGCGCTCGAGTGCGCAGCATTTCATCAACAAGCAGCTCGTCGACGCGGCGCGCGAGCACGCGCTCGTCGTGCGCCTGAAGGGCGGCGATCCGATGCTGTTCGGCCGGGCGGACGAGGAGATGCGCGCGCTCGAGGCGGCCGGGATCGACTACGAGATCGTCCCCGGCATTACCGCCGCGCTTGCGGGCGCCGCCGCGCTCAAGCGTTCGCTGACGCTGCGCGGCGTCGCGCGCAGCGTCGCATTCGCCACGCACAGCCGCGCGCCGGGCAGCGACGAGATTCGCGAGCAGGTCAGCGCGGATTCGCTCGTTTATTACATGGGCCGCGACAGCGCGCCCGGCATCGCGCAACGGTTGATCGACGCGGGCCGCGCCGGTTCGACGCCGGTGGCGATCGTCGAGGCGTGCAGCACGCCGCGCGAGCGCACGCTCACGCTGACGCTCGCGGAGATGGCGGCGGGCGCGGCGTATGCGTGGCTCGATCCGCTCCAGCCGAGCTTGCTGATGATCGGCGACGCGTTCGCCGCCCGCGAGCGGGCGGACGGCGAAAAGCCGGCCGAAGGCAAGGCGGGGATGCGGGATGCGGCTTGATCCGGTGCCGTTGGCGGCCGGTTTGGGCTGACGCGTAGGGGCAGACGAAAACGCCGGCGACGAGCCGGCGATTTTTATTTCGGACGATCCGACGGCGCGTCGCCATGCAACGGTCCGCCGACGAATGCGGCGCGGGCCTGCTGCGGCGCGCGCGAGCACTCACCGCATCGGCTCGCCGCCTTGGCGCAGGCAATACTCGACGATCGCGTCGAGCACCGCATCGTCCTCGCCCACCGCCGTCGCGCAACGAATGTCGATCCCCGGATGCGCGAGGCGGCATGCTTCGACGAGCTGCGGCAGGTCGCGGCGCACGTGGCCGCCCTGGCCGAAGAAAACCGGTATCACGGTGATCACGTCGCACTGCGCGGCGAGTGCGGCCGCAGCCGTCGCAAGCGACGGCTCCATCAGTTCGAGAAACGCGAGCGCGACGGGCGCATGCGCGCCGCGCGCCGCGCGCAGCTTCGCAGCCAGCCGCTCGAACGGCTCGGCCCAGCGTGCATCGCGCGCGCCGTGGCCGAACAGAATGATGCCGGATCGACGATTCATCGCCCGCTCCTTCGAGAACGGCACGCCTGGCGCGCTCAGTGCCGGTCGACCCACTTCAGCGCCAGCAGGCCGAGCGCCAGATAGAGGCAGCCGGGCAGCGCCGCCGTCAGCGGCGCGGGCCACGTGTTCAGCGTGCCGATATGCGAGAACAGCGTGTTGAAAAGCTGGAAGCTCATCCCGAGCATGATTCCGCCGAACACCTTCACGCCGACGACGCCCGCGCGCGTATGCAGATACGCGAACGGCAGCGACAGCACGAGCATCACGAACACCGCGAACGGATACAGCAGCTTGCGCCATAGCGCGATGTCATAGCGCTGCGTATCCTGCTGGTTCTCCTTCAAATGCTGGATGTAGCGGAACAGGTTGAACAGCGACATCCGCTCCGGCGATACGAGCAGCACCGACAGGATCTGCGGCGTCAGGTCCGAGCGCAGCGAGTATTGCGGCATCGTGACCTGCTGCGAGCGGTAGACCGGGTTCAGCGCGTCGGACGGCTGGTTGGGCTGGCCCGAGAGGTTCGTCAATTGCGTGTCGGTGACGTCGGTCAGCAGCCAGTGGCCGGGCGGCTGATAGCGGCCGCGTTTGGCGATCCGCACGTTTTGCAGATTGAATTTCGAATCGAACTCGTAGATCCGCACGTCGCTGATCGTCGAATCCGGCGACAGCGTGCCGACGTTGACGAAGCGCGTCACGGGTTCGCCCGTCTCGCGCGCGGTCAGCGTGTCCTTGACCCACACGCCCGATGCGAAGTTCGACGACACCGACGAGCCGAGCGCCTCGAGCCGCACGCGCTCCGACAACTGATCGGTGTAGGGGCCGACGAATTCGCCGATCAGGTAGGTCGCGACGACGATCGGCACGCCGATCTTCAGCAGCGAACGCAGCGCCTGGTTGGTCGCGAGGCCGGAGACGCGGAAGATCGTGAACTCCGAGTTCGCGGCCATCTGCGCGAACACGTAGATCGAGCTGATCAGTATGGCCACCGGGATGATCTCGTAAAAGCGCGACGGCGTTTGCAGCGCGACGCGCAGCACCGCATAGCCGAACTTGTAGTTGCCGTGGCCGACCGAGTTCAACTCGCTGATCAGGTCGAAGAAGAAGAACAGGCCGGAGAACGCGAACAGCACGAAGGCAAACGTCACGTAGATCTGGCGCGCGAAGTATTTTTCGTAAAGCCGCATCGTTTACGCTCCTTGCGAGCGGCCGGGCGCGGCGCGCGAAAACAGCGGCCGGTTGCGCACGCGCAGCCAGAACAGGAATGCGACGATCGCGGCAATCAGCAAATGCAAGCCGATCAGGCCGACGCCGAACGGGATCTTGCCCCGTTCCATTTGCGACTGGACGACGTTCAGCAGGTTCGAGTAAGTCAGGTAGATCAGCACGGCCATCACGAGGTTCACGGTCCGGCCGCGGCGCGGGTTCTGATACGACAGAGGAATCGCGAGCACCATCAGGTTGATCGCGATCAGCGGCAGTCCCGCGCGCCACGCGAATTCGGCAAGGTTCTGATTGGTCGGATTGCGCAGCAGGTCGATCGTCGGCGTGCCTGTCGTGGTCGGCTGGCTGACCACCTGCTTGCTCTGGATTTTTACGCCGTAGCGCTCGAATTCCATGATCTTGAAATTCGGCTGGCCCGGCACGCCGTCGTAGCGGCGGCCGTTATCGAGCACGATGAAGCGATCGCCGTTCTTCATCGTCTCGGTGTGGCCCGTCTGCGATACGACGACGTTCACCTTGCCCTGTTCGGTGGTCGTGACGAACACGTTTTGCACCTTGCTCTGGTCGGGCGACATTTTCTCGATGAAGAACACGCGGTTGTTCGCGGCGGATTCGCGGAACTGGCCGGGCGCGAGCAACGACACCTCGTCGCGCTGCTGAAAGCGCGCGCGGATCAGCTTGCTTTGCTGGTTCGACCACGGCCAGCCGACGAACGCGAAAAACGCGATCAGGATCACGATCGGCGTCGCGAACACGCCGATCGGCTTGATGAGGCGGGTGAGGCTCACGCCGGAGGCGAGCCAGACGACCATTTCGGAATCCTTGTACCAGCGCGTGAGCACGAACAGGATCGACACGAACAGCGTGCCGACGAGGATCATCGCCAGGTAGCCGATCACGGTGAGGCCGATCAGCACGAGCACGTCCTTCGGGTTGACCTCGCCGGACGCGGCGTAACCGACGATGCGGATCATCATCGACGTCAGCATGATCGTGAGCAGCACCATGAAAACGGCGCCGGCGGTATACGCAAGCTCGCGCTGGAGGGAGCGTTCGAAGATCATTATTGATGCGAAGCAGGCAAAACTGCGGGGTGAGACTGCGGGGCGGGAACGAGCGCACGAGCGGGGGCGCTCACGCCGCGCAGGAAAAATAGCGGATAATTGCGGCTTTCATCCTTAGCCCAGATTTTACCCGAGGACAAGCGCGATGGACTTTAGCATAAAAGGCTGTGATTGGAGCAAAGGCGCGGCGAAGGGTTTCCTGACCGGGAAATCCGACTGTATCGTGCTGGGCGTGTTCGAAGCGCAAACCTTGTCCGGCGCGGCGCTCGATATCGACGAGGCGACCAAGGGCCTCGTGTCGCGTGTGATCAAGGCGGGGGACATGGACGGCAAGCTCGGCAAAACCTTGTTTTTGCACGAGGTTTCGGGCATCGGCGCGTCGCGCGTGCTGCTCGTCGGGCTGGGCAAGCAGGATGCTTTCAGCCAGAAAGCCTATCACGACGCGCTCAAGGCCGCGTGGCGCGCGCTGCTCGGCACGAAAATAGTCCAGGTCACGTTCACGCTCGCGCAGGCGCCGGTGCCCGATCGCGGCTCCGATTGGGGCGTGCGCGCGGCGATTCTCGCGCTGCGCAACGAAACGTATCAATTCACGCAGATGAAGAGCAAGCCGGAGACGCCCGCGCGCGCATTGAAGCGCGTCGTGTTCAGCGTCGATCCGGCCGACGAGAAGGCGGCGAAGCTCGCGGTGAAACAGGCGGGCGCGCTCGCGAACGGAATGGATCTCACGCGCGATCTCGGCAATCTGCCCGGCAACGTCTGCACGCCGGCCTATCTCGCGAGCGTCGCGAAGCAGCTCGCGAAGGATTGGGGGTTGAAGGCCGATGTGCTCGGTCTGAAGCAGATCCAGGCGCTCAAGATGGGCTCGTTTCTCGCGGTCGCGAAGGGCTCCGTCGAGCCGCCGCAGTTCATCGTGCTGCATTATCAGGGCGCGGCCGCGAAGGCGGCGCCCGTCGTGCTGGTCGGCAAGGGCATCACGTTCGACACGGGCGGCATTTCGCTCAAGCCCGGCGAGGCGATGGACGAGATGAAGTACGACATGTGCGGCGCGGGCGCCGTGCTCGGCACGATGCGCGCGGTTGCCGAGATGGGGCTGAAGCTCAACGTCGTGGCGATCGTGCCGACCTGCGAAAATATGCCGGCCGGCAATGCGACGAAGCCGGGCGACATCGTCACGAGCATGAAGGGGCTGACGATCGAGGTGCTGAACACCGATGCGGAAGGGCGCCTGATCCTCTGTGATGCGCTCACGTATGCGGAACGCTTCAAGCCGGCGGCCGTGATCGACGTCGCGACGCTGACCGGCGCGTGCGTGATTGCGCTGGGCCATCACAACACCGGCCTCTTCTCGAAGGACGACGCGCTCGCGGGCGAGTTGCTCGACGCGTCGCGCGAGGCGGCCGACCCGGCCTGGCGGATGCCGCTCGACGACGAGTACCAGGAGCAGCTGAAATCGAATTTCGCGGATCTCGCGAACATCGGCGGGCGGCCCGGCGGCAGCATCACGGCGGCGTGCTTTCTGTCGCGTTTCACCGACAGCTATCCGTGGGCGCACCTCGACATCGCGGGCACCGCATGGAAGAGCGGCGCGGCGAAGGGCGCGACGGGGCGTCCCGTGCCGCTGCTCGCACAGTTCCTGATCGATCGCGCCGGCGCGTGATGGCGTGGCGCTCGATGGCGAATCCGGCGGGGCGCGGCGCGCGATGACGCGGATCGATTTCCACACGAACGTCGGCGACCCGCTCGCCTACGCTTGCCGGCTGCTGCGCAAGGCGTATCAGGCGGGGCAGCCGGTCGTCGTGCGCGCTTCGCCCGCGCGGCTGCGCGCGCTCGACGAGCGGCTCTGGACGTTTTCTCCGCTCGACTTCATTCCGCACTGCGCAGTGGACAGCCCGCACGCGGCCGCCACGCCGATCGTGCTGACCGCGGATCTCGAGCGCGCGCCGCATCACGGCATCTTGCTGAATCTGGGCGACGATGTGCCCGCGCAGTTCGCGCGCTTCGAGCGTCTGCTCGAAGTGGTCGGCAATGCGCCCGACGAGCTGACGGCGGGGCGCGAGCGTTACCGTTTCTATCGGGATCGCGGCTACGCGCTCAACAATTACAAGCAGGGGGCGTGAGCCCGGACGGAGAACAGCGTGTCCGAAGCGAACGAAATCGATCCAGCCGGCGAAGCGCCGATTCCCGTTCTGAGCGACGTGCTCGTGCCGGGCAATCCGGCGCTCGCGCGGCCGCCCGCCGCTGGAGCGTCACGGCAGCCGCCTGCGGCGAGCGCCGATGCGCGGCGCATCGCCGAGCGGTTGCAGGACCGGTTGCACGCATATCTGGCGGGCGACGGGCGCGAACTCGTCGAAGCGCGTTGCCGCGACGCGCTGCAAGTCCATACTGCGCGGCTCGTCGGCCAGATCGCGGGCGAGGTTTCGCGTGTGCTCGAAACCGAGATCGCAGCGTGGGTGGCGCAAGAAATCGATGCGGCGCTGGCGCATCATCGGCAAGCGGATTCGGGCGGCGGCTCGCAAGGCTCGAAATAGCGCTGCGAACACGCTGCCTCGCATTCGGTGCGTTCACCGGCACGCGTAGCGGATGCTGGGCGCGGTTTCTTATTTGCGCGACAGAATCCAGTGCGCGAGCGTGCTCGCTTCGGCATTCGTCAATTGCGTGTTCGCGGGCATCGGCACGTTGCCCCAGACGCCGACGCTGCCTTTCACGATGGTTTGCGCGAGATAGCTGACGGCGTCGCCGCGCGCGGCGTACTTGTCGGCGATCGCGCGGAACGACGGGCCCATCAGCGTAGTGTCGGTCGCATGGCATGCCATGCAGTTCTTGCGTTGCGCGAGCGATAGTCCGTCGGCTGGCTGCGCATGCAAGCTTGCGCTCGCGGCCGTCAACGAAACGATCATCACGCGCAGGCACGCCGTGCGAATACGCACCGCGTACCAGGTCATTCGGTTCATGCTGGTCTCCGCCGGTGCGGTGCCCGGTTTGGCGTTGCGCGCATTATAAAAGCAAAGGGCGGCCGGACAGGTTGCGCCAGCCGGCGATCTTGTGGTTTTTTGTCGCTACGCGCACATACGCACACATACGCGCGCGGCGGCCGCGCCGGATCGCCACCCGTCGCGGCCGCCGCCGATGCCGGGCGTCAGCCGGTGACCGCGCCCTGGTTCGCGGGGCGGGCGAGCGCCGCGTACTTGGCGAGCACCCCGCGCGTGTAGCGCGGCGCAGGCTGCTTCCATGCGGCGCGGCGGCGCGCAAGCTCGGCGTCGTCGACGTTGAGCTGCAGCAGCAGCTTGTGCGCGTCGATCGTGATCGAGTCGCCTTCCTGCACCAGCGCGATCGTGCCGCCGACGAACGCCTCCGGCGCGACGTGGCCCACCACCATTCCCCACGTGCCGCCCGAGAAGCGGCCATCGGTGATGAGGCCGACCGATTCCCCCAGCCCCTTGCCGATGATCGCGGACGTCGGCGCGAGCATCTCGGGCATGCCGGGGCCGCCTTGCGGGCCGAGATAACGCAGCACGACCACGTCGCCCGCGTGGATCTTGTCGTCGAGGATCGCTTGCAATGCGCTTTGCTCGTCGTCGAACACGCGCGCCGGGCCGGTGATGACCGGGTTCTTCAGGCCGGTGATCTTCGCGACCGCGCCGTTTTCCGCGAGATTGCCCTTCAGGATCGCGAGATGGCCTTCCTTGTACAGCGCCTGATCGATCGGGTAGATCACCTTCTGGTCGGCGCGTGGCGTGCTCGGCACGTCCTTCAGCTCGTCGGCGAGCGTGCGGCCGGTGATCGTCATGCAATCGCCGTGCAGGAGGCCCGCGTCGAGCAGGATCTTCATCACCTGCGGGATGCCCCCCGCCGCGTGCAGATCGGTCGCGACATATTGGCCCGACGGCTTCAGGTCGCAAATCACCGGCACGCGCTTGCGAATCCGTTCGAAATCGTCGATCGACCAGTCGATCTCGGCCGCGTGCGCGATCGCAAGGTAATGCAGCACCGCGTTCGTCGAGCCGCCCGTGGCCATGATGACCGACACCGCATTCTCGATCGATTGTTTCGTGATGATGTCGCGCGGCTTCAGGTCGCGCTTCACGGCTTCGACGAGCACGCGTGCCGATTCGGCCGCCGAGTCGACCTTCTCCTGATCCGGGTTGGCCATCGTCGACGAATACAGCAGCGACATGCCGAGCGCCTCGAACGACGAACTCATCGTGTTCGCGGTGTACATGCCGCCGCACGAGCCCGTGGTCGGGCACGCGTTTTTTTCGACCCCTTCGAAATCCTCCTGCGTCATCCGCCCGGCCGTGAATTCGCCGACCGCCTCGAACGATGACACGATCGTCAGATCGCGGCCCTTCCAGCGGCCGGGGCGGATCGTGCCGCCGTACACGTAGATGCCCGGCACGTTCAGGCGCGCGAGCGCGATCATTCCGCCCGGCATGTTCTTGTCGCAGCCGCCGACGACCACCACGCCGTCCATCCATTGGCCCTGCACGCAGGTTTCGATGCAGTCGGCGATCACTTCGCGCGATACGAGCGAATACTTCATCCCTTCGGTGCCCATCGACATGCCGTCCGAAATGGTCGGCGTGCCGAAAATCTGCGGATTCGCGCCGGCGTGCTTGACGGCCTCGACGGCCGCATCCGACAGGCGCTGCAGGCCCGCGTTGCACGGCGTGATCGTCGAGTGGCCGTTGGCGATGCCGATCATCGGTTTGTCGAAATCTTCCGGCTGGTAGCCGAGCGCGTAATACATCGAGCGATTCGGCGAGCGGGCCACGCCCTGCGTGATGTTCTTCGAGCGGCGGTTGTACGACATGGGGACTCCATCCATCGGCTGATTGATTGCGGGGCGGCGCGCTGCATGGGCGCAGGCCGGCTCAGGTGGGCAAGAATGCAGTTTCCGTTCAAGAATGTCCAATATATTATTCGTCGTCTATTAGGTCGAAAGACATATCAGTGACGAGTCGAACGAGGAGCCCGATGTGACCCCGGATCTGCGCCAGTGGCGCTATTTCTTGACCGTGGCCGACGAGCGGCATTTCGGGCGGGCCGCGGCGCGGCTGGCGATGACGCAGCCGCCGCTGTCGCAGGCGATTCGCGCGCTCGAGGACGCGCTCGGCGTCGCGCTGTTCGCGCGCACGAAGCGCTCGGTCGAGCTGACCGCGGTGGGTGCCGCGCTGCTGCCCGACGTGCGGCGGCTGCTTGCCGCCGCCGACGCACTGCCGCCGCTCGCGCAGCGCCTGGCGCGCGGCGAATCGGGCTCGCTTGCGCTCGCGTTCGTATCGACGGCCGATTACGGGCTGCTGCCGCGGCTGTTGCGCGAGTTCGGCGCGCGCCATCCGCACGTGCGCCTGCAGTTGACCGAGGCGACGAGCGACGTGCAACTCGACGAACTGGCGGCCGGCCGCATCGACGCGGGGCTCGTGATTGCGCCCGTGCCGCCGCGTCACGCGGCGTCGCTGTCGTATCTGCCGGTGCTGCGCGAGCCGCTCGTCGTCGCGATGTCGGCCGATGCGGCCGCTGCGCTTGCCGTGCGAGGCGTCGCCGCTGACGCGCCGGTGCGGATCGCGGACATCGCGTCGTTGCCGCTCGTGATCTTTCCCCGCCGTCTGGCGCCCGGCTTTTATGACATCATTACGGGCTGCTACGGCGCGGCGGGCGTTGCACCCCGCATCGGCCAGGAAGCGATCCAGATGCAGACGATCGTGAGCCTCGTGTCCGCGGGTTTGGGCGTCGCGCTCGTGCCGCAATCGCTGCGCAACCTGCGGCGCATGGGCGTCGTCTACCGGCCGCTTGCCGATACGGCGGCGCCCGTCGTCGAGACGGGGCTCGTGTGGCGCACGGCCGACGTAAGCCCGGTGCTCTCGGGCTTCATCGACATCGTGCGCGCCCATGCGTGCGGCGCGCACGCCGCGCCGGGCCAGAGCGCGCGGCCGTGAACGTTCGCGCGGCGCGTCCGTCGAAACGCGTTTCGCGGCGCGAGCGCCGCTTCGATTCAAACCTTCAACGCTAATCCATGATCATTCATCCGAATTTCGATCCCGTCGCGATCCACATCGGCCCGCTCGCCGTGCGCTGGTATGGGCTCATGTATCTCGTCGGCTTCATCGCGGCGATCGTCATCGGCCGTGTGCGGCTGAAGCTGCCGCACGTCGCCGCGCAAGGCTGGAGCGCGAAGGACATCGACGACATGATGTTCTACGGCGTGCTAGGCGTCGTGCTGGGCGGCCGGCTCGGCTACGTGCTGTTCTACAAGGCGGGCTTCTACCTGTCGCACCCGCTCGATATCTTCAAGGTGTGGGAAGGGGGCATGTCGTTTCACGGCGGCTTTCTCGGCGTGACGCTCGCGATGGCGCTGTTCGCGTGGCAGCGCAAGCGCCACTGGCTGCAGGTGACCGATTTCGTCGCGCCGATGGTGCCGACGGGCCTCGCGACCGGGCGGCTCGGCAACTTCATCAACGGCGAGCTGTGGGGGCGCGTGACCAGCCCCGACGCGCCATGGGCGATGCTGTTTCCGGGCGCGGCGCGCGACGATGCCGCGTGGCTTGCCGCGCATCAGGATATCGCCGCGAAGTGGGATCTCAACGAGGTGTTCCTCGCGCACCAGATGCTGCCGCGCCATCCGTCGCAGCTTTATGAAATCGCGCTCGAAGGCATTGCGCTTTTTATCGTGCTGTGGTTTTTCTCGCGCAAGCCTCGGCCGATGGGCGCGGTGTCGGCGCTGTTCCTGATCGGCTACGGGCTCGCGCGTTTCACGGTCGAGTTCGCGCGCGAGCCGGACGACTTTCTTGGGCTGTTGACGTTTGGGCTGTCGATGGGGCAGTGGCTGTCGCTGCCGATGATCGTCGCCGGCGTGCTGATGATGGTTTGGGCATACCGGCGCGGCGGGGGGAAAGCGGCTTGAGCGGTTCGCGCATCGCGTTGCGTGGAGGCCGGACATCGATCGAATGAGAACGGCGTCGTGGGCAGGTCGGCTGGATGGATGCCGCGACCCGTGTGGCCGGCGCGGACGATGCGTGCCGGAGATTGGCATCGCGCGCAGCGCGACGCATGGCGCGATTGGGAGGCCTGCACGGTGGGTGCGCGCGGCACAGGGCTTGGCGTCGCGGGCAGGTCGGCGCGGCGCATTTCGCCATTCGGTGCGTGCCGCAACGGCGATGCGTGTGATGCAACAAACGGGCGCCACTCCCATTCGAGGCCGTTTGCGTATCCCGCATGCATGGGCCGAAGCAAAGCGAGTGCCATGCAACTCGGCGCGGCGCACATCAAAAACGCCGGCTCTCGCGGCCGGCGTTCTGTCTGGCGATTATCGTTATCGGCGGCGGGCGGCGCTGCAACACGCCGCTGCCGGCGATGACTTCGTCACTTCATCTGCACCGAGCCGTTCACGTTGACGGTCACGGTCGCCTTGCCGCCTTCGACCGCGATCGGCGCGGCGTCTGCTGCGGCGGGCGCGGCGGCCATCGCCATCATCCTCGGCTGGAACGGCTGCACGTTGCGGCCGCTGCCGACGTTCACGTCACGGATCGAATAGCTGCTATAGCCGAACGCCTTCGTCGCTTCCTCGGCGCGTGCGCGGAATGCCTTGATCGCTTCGGTCGTGAGTTTCTGCTCGGTCGCGCGCTGCGCGTCCGGCGACAGCGAGAACGACACGTTGCCGATCTGCATGATCGAACTTAGTTGGCCCGCGAGCTTCGACGCAGCGGAAAAATCGCGCGATTCGAGCACGACCTCGGTACGCCCGCGCCATGCCGAGATCTTGCCATCGCGATCGAAGCTCGGTGAGACCGAGAACTGGCCCGTATGCGCCGTCACGCCCGCGACGCTGCGCGCCTGCGCGAGCGCCGAATCCGCGCGCTTGTTGAGTTCGCTGGTCAGGTTGCCGGGATCTTTCGCTTGCTGTTCATAGAACAGCGTGATGTCGATGACGTCCTGCGGAACGTCGGCGCTTGCTTGCGCGGACAGCGACAGCACGCCCGACGGCGGCGGCATTACGCCGATGCTTTGCGCGCGTGCGGCGGACGGCGCAAGCGCGATGGCGATGGGCAATGCCGCTGCGAGGGCGACGGCGGCAGTCAGAGCGGATTTTTTCGTCATTATTGACTCCTTGAGCGAGAACACGCATGCATCGTTGGCATGCGGGGCGCGGATGTAAGCCGCGCTGAATGATCGAGCAACGGATACAAGCATAGTGGGCGTCGCATCCGTTGCGCGTCCGTTAGGCAGATGAAAGCGTCGCGAGGTTCCGGCTGCCGCGTGTGTATCTGACATTGTTTGACGGCAGATGCCGCATTACTTCATCAGCCGCTTCGTGATGAAGCGCCATTCGTCTGGCGTGACGGGCGTGATCGACAGCCGGTTGCCCTTCGCGAGCACGCGCATGCCGGCGAGCGCGTCATGTTCGCGCAATGTGCCAAGCGCAATGAGCGGCGTCTTCTTCACGAAGCGCACGTCGACGAGCACCCAGCGCGGCGCATCGGGCGCCGCCTTCGGATCGTGGTACGGACTTTGCGGGTCGAACTGCGTGGGATCGGGGTAAGGCGTCGAGCACACCTCGGCGAGCCCCGCGATGCCGGGCTCCGGGCAGCTCGAATGGTAGAACAGCACGCCGTCGCCGATCTGCATCGCGTCGCGCATGAAGTTGCGCGCCTGATAGTTGCGCACGCCGGTCCACGGCAACGTTTGTCCGGGTGCGGCGGCGAGATCGTCGATGCTCGCCTCGTCCGGTTCGGATTTCATCAGCCAATAGCGCATGGATCGGATCGAATCGACGCAATGAAAAGGCTGCGGATAAGGAAACGGCACCGGGACGAACCCGATGCCGTGGAATAGGCCCCCGCCTTGGCCGCTAGGCCGGCATCCTGAACCTGAGGTTCAGAATTGGTCGCAGTTAGCAGCACTTCGGGTACATCAGACAGAGTGACGCGCGCGCCCGTGCTACAAATTTCCGCAACCGTGCACATGGCATTGGTTCAAGGAATATATGACCTTGGCGAACCAGGCAGGGAAGCTGACTAAACGGTTCGAATCACTTTTGGGTTCGGCTGCTTGAGCGGGATAGACCAAGCATGGCTCGAACCGGGTGAAACGAATGGACTGCTTTAACTTACTGCAACTCGTGCTGTGTGAGCACTGCACCGAGCTGTTCATTCATTTGGCGCATTGTACGCCGGATTTCTTCCGCGGGGAACGCTTCGCCGTGTCGCACGCTTTGTTGCAGCCGCAGCAGCTCCGATGCGAGCGACAGCGCGGCCATCACCGCGATGCGGTCGGTGCCGCGCACCGAGCTGTTCGCGCGGATGTTGGACATTTCGGTATCGACGCGCGCGACCGCTTCGAGCAGCGCCGCTTCCGTTTCCGGCGAGCAGGCGAGCCGATACGTCTGGCCGAGAATCGAGACTTCGATCTGCTTCGTGCTCATGCATGTTCTCCGTGGCTCGCCGTGCCGTCGTCGCCTTCACGCGGGCTTTCGTCGTTCGCCTGCGCAGCAAGCAGATCAAGCTGGTTTTCCGTATCCGGCACGCTTTTCGTGCGCGGCAATTTTTCGAGGATCGCGTTGAGCTTGACTTGCGCGTCGTCGATTTTCGCCGACAGCGAATCGCGCTCCGCCGCGAGCGCATTGCGCTCGTCGCGCAACTGCGCGAGATCGGTGCGCAGTGTGTTCATTTCCGTTCGCAATTGTGCGACTTGCTCCTCGAGCGCGAGCCGTTCCGTTTGATAGCGCTGATTGAGCGCGATCAAACGGCCAATGTTTTGAGATAGGGTTTCGAGTTCGTTGAGCATCTGCTGCGTCCTCTAAAGACCCAGCATTTTAGCGCGGAATACCCGTTATTCCGATATCTGTAACGTTTCCAGACGTAACACCTGCGCTTCTTGCCGCGAACTATCGCAGGCGCATCGACGCCGGCGCATGCTTTCGCGTGCCGCCTCATGTGCGATGCGCGCGCGTCGCGCGCCGCCGTGTTTCTTGACGCACGGCCGGCCGCGCTCCTAAACTGGCGCCGCCTCGGTGCTCGCGCGTTTCACGCGCGGTTAAACGGGAAGCAGGGCGCGAAGTCCGCCAGGATCGAGCCAACCTGCGCTGCCCCCGCAACGGTAAGCGAAGCGCATCGCATTCGATGCAAGCCGTCCTCTTCGCGCACCGGCGGCTGGTCGTGACCGACCGGCCGCCGGTGCGCAGCAAGCCACTGCGCATCGCGCGGGAAGGCGAGGCGGCGATTTCGCAGCCCGGATACCGGCCGAGGCGGGGAGGCGGCTTGCGGCCGTCTTCGTGACGCGGCGCCCGCGGGGAAGCAGGCGCCGTAGCGCCACTGGATTTTTGTCTCGATGTCAACCTCATTCGTCCGCGCGGCGCTCGTCGCCTTGTCCGGATTGCCTTGCGCGTCGTTCGCGCAAACCGGCGCGGCGCCGTCGGCGCCTGCCGCCGGCGACGCCGGCACGCAACTCGAGCCGATCGTCGTCACCGCGCAGCGCGGTCCGCAGAAGCTTGCCGATACCATTCCTCAAACCACCCGCTTCGATGCGCAGGACATCGCCGACAGCGGCGCGACCGATCTGCCCGGCCTGCTCGCGCTCGCGCCGGGCGCGCAGATCGTGCGCAACGGCGGCCCGGGGGCGAGCGCGAGCCTCTTTCTGCGCGGTGCGCAGCCGACGCAGTCGCTCGTGCTGATCGACGGCGTGCGAGTCGATTCGGCGAGCCTCGGCCAGGCGCAGATCGGCCGGATTCCGCTCGATCAGATCGAGCGTGTCGAGGTCGTGAACGGCAACGTATCGTCGCTGTATGGGTCGGGCGCGATCGGCGGCGTCGTGCAGGTGTTCACGAAGCGCGGCGGCGATCATCCGCCGCGCTTCGATTTCTCCGCGGGCTACGGCAGCTATCACACGCAGACGCAGAACGCGGGCGTGTCGGGGCGGCTCGATCAGGACGGCAGCACGACGTTCAGCGTGTCGCTTGCGCGCGCGAAGACCGATGGTTTCTCGGCGATCGATCCCGCGAGCAAGCCGCAGGCGAATCCGAACGCGAACGGCAACTTGAGCGAGAGCGTGTCGGCGTCGCTCAAGCATCGGTTCGGCGGCGGCTGGGATGCGGGCGTCACGTACTTCGACACCGCCGGCCGCAACAGCTACGACAACGCATACGGCAAGCCCACCGATCTGAACGACCTGTACAGCCGGGTTCAGCAGATCTCGGCATTCGCGAACGGCAAAATCACCGGCTGGTGGACGACGCACGTCAACGTGTCGAGCGGCAAGGATCGCAACCAGTCGGCGTTGAACGGCGCGTACACCGATCACTTCAACACCGACAACCGTCAGTACACCTGGCAGAACGATTTCACGCTCGCGCGCGGCCACACGTTGCAGGCCGGCTACGAACGGCTCGATCAGTCGTTCGATTCGAACAGCTACGCGGCGCCCACGCGCCACGTGAATTCCGGCTGGCTCGGCTATACCGGCCGCCTGGGCGCGAGCCAGTTCCAGGCGAATCTGCGGCGCGACCAGTATTCCGATTTCGGCGGCGCGAACAGCTACTATTTCGGTTATGGATTGGACGTCACCGAGCACTGGAAGGTGACGGCGAGCTACTCGGACGCGTTTCGCGCGCCCAGCTTCAACGATCTGTACTTTCCCAACTCGGGTAACCTGTCGATTCAGCCCGAGCGCAGCCACTCGGTCGACGCGGCCGTGCAGTACGCATCGGAGGCGATCGGCGTGGTGCGCGTCACCGCGTTTCAGACCCGCTATACGAACTTGATCGACTACCGGCCGGGCGCGAGCGGGTTTTTCTATGTCGCGCAGAACGTCGGCCGCGCCAAGGTGCAGGGCGTCGAAGGCTCGTGGCAGGGGCGGATCGGCAAGACCGACTTGCGGATTGCGGCGACGGTGCAGAATCCGGTCGACGAAATCGCGCATCAGGATCTGAACCGGCGCGCGCGGCGCTTCGCGTCGTTCGCCGCGCATCGCACGATGGGCGGCTGGCGGGTCGGCGGCGAGTGGCTGGTCAGCGGGCCGCGCACCGATTACGGCAGCCGGCTCGGCGGCTATGGAATCGTGAATTTGTCCGCGCGCTACGACATCACGAAATCGTGGTACGTGAGCGCGCGCATCGACAATCTGCTCGATAAGGATTATGAGCTTGCGTATGCGTACAACACGCCGCGCCGCGGCGCCTATGTCACGCTCGGCTGGCAGCAGCGCTGACGTGGGCGGCACGCGGGAGGCGGCTTGATGGCAGCGTTTGCCGGAAAGGGCGGCGTGCGCGGCGCCGGCATGCGCGCGGGACGCGCGGCGGCGATCTGGGCGGCGCTCGCGGCCGCCGCCGGCGCGGTGTTCGTCGCGTCGCTGACGCTCGGCAGCGTGCCGATGACGCCCGCCGATGCGCTCGCGGCCCTCGCGCATCGCACGGGCGAGGCACCGCTCGCGGCCGACATCGTCCGCACGCTGAGGCTGCCGCGCGCACTTGCGGGCTTCGGCTGCGGCGCGCTGCTTGCGCTCGCGGGCGCGCTGCTGCAAGTGCTGTTGCGCAATCCGCTCGCCGAGCCGTATGTGCTCGGCGTGTCGGGCGGCGCGGCGGCGTTCGCGCTCGTCGCGATGATCGCGGGCGGCGCGTGGTGGCTCGTCGATGCGGCGTCGTTCGCGGGCGCGCTGGTGTCGATCGTGTTCGTGCTCGGGCTCGCGCGCCGGGAGCTGTGGCGCGGCGAGCCGCGCGATGCATCGCCGCGCCTGCTGCTCACGGGCGTCGTGATTTCCGCCGGATGGTTCGCGCTCATCACGCTGTTGCTGTCGATCGCGCCGCAGGAGCGGCTGCGCGGCATCCTGTTCTGGCTGTCGGGCGATCTGGGCGGCGCGGCGTCGCCGGGGTTCGCGCTCGCCGCGCTCGCGGTGGCCGCGCTTGCCGCGCTGCCGGCCGCGCCGCAACTGAACGTGCTGTTGCGCGGCGACGCGGCCGCCGCCGCGCTCGGCGTGCCGGTCGCGCGGCTGCGGCTGCGGGTTTATCTGATCGCTTCGCTCGCGGCCGCCGCGGCCGTCACGACGGCGGGCACGATCGGCTTTGTCGGCTTGGTCGTGCCGCATGCGTTGCGGCTTGCGTTCGGCAACGATCAACGGATGCTGTTGCCCGCAGCGATGCTCGCGGGCGGCGCGGGCGTGATGGCCGCCGATCTGCTCGCGCGCACGGCGATTGCGCCCGCGCAGTTGCCGGTCGGCGTGATGACCGCGCTGATCGGCGTGCCGCTGTTCCTGTGGATGCTGTTGCGCAGGGCGGGGCGATGACGAGCGCTCGGATCGACGCACGGCGGGCGCATGCTGCGCGCTATGGCGTGCAACGCCTCGTGCTGAAAGCGGGGGCGCGCACGCTGCTCGACGATTTCACGCATACGTTCCGTCCGGGCGAGCTTTGGTGTATCGCCGGGCCGAACGGCGCGGGCAAGACCACGCTGATGACGACGCTCGCGGGGCTCGCGGCGCCCGCGTCGGGCATTGTCGATGCCGACGGTGTGCCGCTTGCGCAATGGCGGCCGCAGGCGCTCGCGCAGCGGCGCGCGTGGATGGCGCAGACGCTGCACGACGCCTTCAGCGCCAGCGTGTTCGATACCGTGCTGCTTGGCCGCTTCCCGTATCTGACTGGATGGGGATGGGAGCGCGCGGACGATCGCGAGGCGGCATGGGCGGCGCTCGAGCGGCTCGGACTTGCCGCGTTCGCGGCGCGCGACGTGCTGTCGCTGTCGGGCGGCGAGCGGCAGCGCGTCGCGCTGGCCGCCGCGCTGTGCCAGGATGCGCCGCTGCTGTTGCTCGACGAGCCGCTCGCGCATCTGGACTTGCATCATCAGATCGATTGCCTCGCCGCGCTCGCCGATTGGCTGCGCGCCGGCGGGCGCACGGTCATCTTCTCGTGCCACGATCTGAACCTCGCGCGCCGCTTTGCCACTCACGCGCTGCTGCTCGACGGCTGCGGCCACGCGCACGCGGGCCCGGCGCGCGACGTGCTGACGCCCGCGCTCGCGAGCCGCGCATTCGGCTATCCGCTCGTGCTGATCGAGCGCGACGGCCACGAGGCGCTGGTGCCCGCATGGCCCGATGCGCGCCACGGCGGGAGCCGCGCGCGTTGATTTCGATCCTCGGCCGGCGTTGCGTTGCGCGCCGCATTCCACCTTTGAGACTCGACAGAGTAAACCGATGAGTTCCTATTGCGTGCCGTATGTCGCCCCGCTCGACGATGCCGAACTGCGCGCGACGCTCGCGCGCGTCATCGACCAGAAAACCAAGCCGCCCGGCAGTCTTGGCCGGCTCGAGGCGCTCGCGTTGCAACTCGGCCTCGTTCAGCGCACCGTCGCGCCGCGCATCGTGCGCCCGGCGATGATCGTGTTCGCGGCCGATCACGGCATCGCCGCCGAAGGCGTGAGCCCGTATCCGCAGGCGGTGACCGTGCAGATGGTCGCGAATTTCGTCGCGGGCGGCGCGGCGATCAACGCGTTTTCGGGCGTCGCGGGGTGTGTGCTGGAGATCGTCGACGCAGGCGTCGCGTCGCCGTTGGACGACGCGCTGCCGCTCGTGCGCGCGGCGATCGCGCGCGGCACGCGCAACTTCGCGCGCGAGCGCGCGATGACGCGCGACGAGGTCTGCGCGGCGCTCGAGGCGGGCGCCGCGCGCGTCGCGCATCATGCGGCGCTCGGCACCAATGTGATCGGTTTTGGCGAGATGGGGATCGCGAACACGTCGGCGGCCGCGTGCCTGATGAGCCGCATGCTGAACGTGCCGCTCGATGCGTGCGTCGGCCGCGGCACGGGGCTCGACGACGCCGGGCTCGCGCACAAGCGCGCGGTGCTCGAACGCGCGCTCGCGCGGCATCCGCACGCGCGTGAGCCGCTCGACGTGCTCGCGACGTTCGGCGGCTTCGAAATCGCGATGATGACCGGCGCATTCGTCGAGGCCGCGCGTGCGCGCATGACGATCCTCGTCGACGGTTTCATCGCCACGTCCGCGCTGCTGATCGCCGATGCGCTCGCGCCCGCGGTGCGCGAATACTGCGTGTTCTCGCATGTATCGAACGAAGCGGGGCATCGGCGGATGCTCGAGCATTTCGGCGCGCATGCGTTGCTGTCGCTCGATCTGCGCGTCGGCGAAGGCACGGGCGCCGCGCTCGCGCTGCCGCTGGTGCGCGCGGCGGCCGCGTTCGTCAACGAGATGGCGAGCTTCGAGGCGGCCGGCGTCGCGAACCGCGATGCGTGACGCGCGATGAATCCGCTTGCCGAATTTCGCTACTTCGCCGTCGCGCTCGGGTATTTCACGCGCATGCCGGTGCCGCGTTCGATCAGCGGCGCGAGCGTCGAGCTTGCGCACGCGGCGCGCTATTTTCCGCTCGTCGGCGTGTGCGTGGGCGCGCTCGCGGCGCTCGTGCATCTGGCCGCGTCGCGCGTGTGGCCGCCGGGCATCGCGGCGCTGCTGTCGATCGCGGCGACGCTTGCGGCAACGGGCGCGCTGCACGAGGACGGGCTGGCCGATAGTTGCGACGCGTTCGGCGGCGGCTACACGCGCGACGACGTATTGCGGATCATGCGCGATTCGCGGATCGGCACGTTCGGCGCGGCGGCGCTCGTCGTCGCGCTCGCGTTGAAGTGGCAGGCGCTCGCCGCGATGCCGCCCGCGCGCGCGGCCTGGACGATGATCGCCGCGCACGCGGGCAGCCGCGCGCTCGCCGCGAGCCTGCTCGTGACGCTCGACTACGTGCGCGCCGAAGGCCGTGCGCGGCCCGTCGCGCAGCGCATGCGCGCGCGCGCGTTCGCATTCGCGGCGGCGTGCGGCCTGCCGTGGCTGTTTTGGCCGGATTGGCGCGCGGGCGCACTGGCGCTTGCCGTGATGCTCGTGCTGCGTGCGGGCATCGCGCGTTATTTGGTCAAGCGCATCGGCGGCTATACCGGCGATTGTCTCGGCTTCGCGCAGCAGGTGTTCGAGCTGGCGATCTATCTGACGGTGCTCGGATGGATCTCGTTCTGATCCGCCATCCGGCCGTCGCCGTCGAACCGCACGTTTGCTACGGCGGCAGCGACGTGCCGCTGGCGGCCGATGCAGCGTCGGGCGCGGCCGATATCCTGCGGCGGCTGCGCTTGCTCGGCGCGGGCAGCGCACGCACGGTCTGGACGAGCCCGCTCATGCGATGCGCGGATGTCGCGCACGCGCTTGCGCGCGACGTGCGCGCGCCGATCGAAGTCGACCCGCGCTTGCGCGAAATCGACTTCGGCGCATGGGAAATGCAGAGCTGGGACGCGATCGGGCGCGACGCGATCGATCGCTGGAGCGCCGATCCGATGGGCGCGCGCGAGCATGGCGGCGAAAGCGCCGCGCAGTTCGCCGCGCGCGTGCGGCCGATGCTGGCGGCGCTGTCGGCAGTTTCGGCGTTTGCTTCGCAGACGCCGACGAACTGGGCGGTGACGCACGCGGGGGTGATACGCGTGCTCGCGGCGCTGGCGCTGGATGTGCCGCTCGATACGCTGCTCGCGCGGCCGATCGCGATGGGCGGCATCGTGTGGCTGCGCCGCGATGAAGGCGGCGAGGGCGCATGCGGCTGGCGGCTCGCGCATTGGGACGTATGATGCGAAACCGAAGCGCCCGGGCGGCTAATTCCTGCTGTCGTCCCAGTCATGCAGCGATGGCGGAATTTTCTTGTTGAATTGCTCGCAGACGTTGTTACTCATTAGAAACGCCATCCACGAGATCGCGAACACGGCGAAGAACAGCCAATAAAGCAGGCTGTGCGTGATGAGCGGCGCTGATCCGGCGATCGGGATGAATTGTCCGGCGATCCCGGCAGCGCACGACAGGCCGCTGAGCCTGCGCATCAGGATCGCGCGCGATCGCTGTTTGCCGATTCGCGTTGGGTCGGCGAGATCGATTGCCCACACCGGGCCCGCGTATTCCAAGCCGGCCGAGCCCAGCACCGGGCCGGAAATCCGCGCGGACGGGTCGTGTCCGCTCGCGAATCCGAGCGTGGCGACAAAGCCGTGCCCAGGGTCGAGCCGGTCGAACGTGATGATTTTCTTGCTCTTGTCGCGGTTGAAAAGCCGCTCGTCGATCAGTTTCACGCCTATTGCGTGGGTACTCTCGATGAGCGTGACGCGCGTGATCGCGGTCGGCGGAATCAATTGCAGCGTGAGCGGTTTTTTCTTGACGAGGTCGTCGCGGAGAATCGGTTCGCAGCCGCTGTTCCAGAAGAATATTTTGATCTGATCGAGCGGCGCGCCGCGCTCCGGCTTGCGTGCGACGCGCCGCCATGCCGAGCGCAGCCATGCGTGGCCGTTGGCTTTTTGCGGCGGGATGTTCGGTTTCCAGACGCTGTATCTGACGCGCTTCAAGCTGCCGCCGTTTTTCCGGTTCGACAGGAAGTGTCTGGACTCCACCAAAATGAACGAGAACGCGGCCGATGCGATATTCAGCAGAAGTTTGCTTTCGAAATCGGTCATTGTTTTGCTAGGTTGTCCGTTGGATGCCGGTGCGCCATTGCCGGGGGCGCCGCAGCGGCAGGCATCCGGGGAAATTGACGGGCTCGGCGCTGCTTTTGCGCCGGCGCGATGCCATGTGCGTCACGGCTTCGGCCGTCGCGAGCGCGCGATATCGAGATCCCGGCACAGCCGTTCGGCGCCTTGCGCGAGACGCGGAGTGGGCCGCGTCAGCAGATCGCCGTCGATCGCGAACAGATTGCCCCGCGCGACCGCGGTGAGCGCGGGCCATGTGCGCCAGCGGGCGAAATCGGGCAGCGCGTCGCGCGTCGAGGTCGCGCCGGGCGCGGTCGTCAAGATCGCTTCGGGGTTGGCCGCGAGCACCGCTTCGTCGGTGACGGCGGGCGCGATCGGCTGTAGTTGCGCGAATACGTTGCGCCCGCCGCACAGCGCGATCACGTCGCTGGCGATGTGCGCGCCGCTCAACGTCATCAGCGGCCGATCCCAGATCTGGAAGAACACGGCAACGGGCGGCTTGTCCGCGTAGCGCGCACGTAGCTGGCCGATCTGCCGCCGATAGTCGGCGGCGGCGGCCGACGCCGTGTCGCGCGTATCGAGGAGCGTGCCGAGTTTTTCGAGCGACGTCGCGACATCGTCGAGATGATGCGGCTCGCTGAAGAAGAGCGGAATGCCGAGCGCGCGCAGCCGCTCGGTCTCGCGTTCGGCGTTGCCGTGCCGCCAAACGACGACCAGATCGGGCTTGAGCGCCGCGATGCGTTCGAGGTCGAGCGCTTGATTCGAGCCGACGCGCGGCAGCGTTTTCGCGGCGGGCGGATAGTCGCTGTACGACACCGTGCCGACGAGCGCCGCGCCGCCGCCGGCTGCGTAGATCAGCTCGGTCACGTGCGGCGCGAGGCTCACGACGCGCCGCGCGGGCGCGGCGAGCGTGACGGCGCGGCCGGCGTCGTCCGTGACGGTGATGCTCGCGTGCGCGGCGTTGAATGCACCGGCACAAGCGCAAGCGGCGGCGAGCCGGGTGAGGGCGGTGCGCATTCGAGCGAGCCTCGTTGGCAAGAGCGCGCCGCCTGGCATTTGCGCGTACCTTGAAATCGGCAACGCGCCGGTTTGTATCCGTGTGCGCTTCATAATCGGATGAGCCCCGGCGAGCACGCGGCGAGCGCATCTTCGAGCCGCCGCCATTCGTCTTCTTGCGCGGGCAAGCCGATTCGCACGCTCGGCGAGTGCGCGAACAAGCGCGTCCAGATCCCGCGCGCGGCGAGCGCTTCGTGCAGCGCGCGGGCGCGCGGATCGTCGGTCCAACTGAACAGCGGCGTCGCGCGGACCGCGAAACCATGCGCGCGCAGCAGCGACGCGAGCCGTGCGCCATCAGCCGCGAGCCGTTCACGCGCCGCATGCTGCCACGCGTGGTCGGAGAATGCCGCGAGCACGGCGTGGCGGGCGGGGCCGCTGACCGTCCACGCGCCGAGCGCGTCGCGCAACCGGTGCAGCAGTGCGGGCGCGGCAAGCACGAAGCCCGCGCGCACTCCCGCGAGTCCGAAGAACTTGCCGACCGAGCGCAGCACGACGAGGCCGTGTGTATCGGTGTCGGCGGCAAGCGACGCGGGCGTGCCGGCATCGGCGTCCGCGAATGCTTCGTCGACGATCAGCGCGCCGCCGCGCGCGGCGAGTTGCGCGTGCCAGCGCAGCAGCCGCGCGCGTTCGATGCGCTCGGCGCTCGGATTGTTCGGATTCGCGACGATCGCATACGTGAGCGATTCGGGCAGCGCGTCGCTGCGGCAATCGAGCGGCGCGAGCGCGTGGCCGTGACGCTCGAATGCCGGCGCGTATTCGCTGTATGTGAGCGGCGCGACGCCCGCGACACCGCGCGCGAACAGCGCGGGCAGCGCGCGGATCGCGGCCTGACTGCCGGCGACGGGCAGCACGTGCGCGGCGCTCGGCGCGCCATAGTAGCGCGCGGCGTGCCCGGCAAGCACGCCGTCGTCCTCGGGCAGCCGGCGCCATGCGTCGGCGGGCACGGGCGGCACGGGATAGCCGAGCGGATTGATGCCGGTCGACAAGTCGAGCCACGCGTCGCGCGCGATGCCGTAGCGCTGCGCGGCCTCGTGCAGATTGCCGCCGTGAACGATCGCGGGCCGGGCGTCAGACATGGCCGAACGTGTTCGACAGCGCCGCGCCGATAATCAGCAACGCGAGCCAAAGCGCCATCGTGCGCGCGACGAGCGACAGCGCGGCGGCAACGTGCGCGGGCGCGGCGGGCGCGCCCGCGCCGAGCAGCGGGCGGGTTTCGAGCTGGCCGTGATAGACGGCGGGCCCGCCGATCACGACGTTCAGGCTGCCGGCGCCGGCAGCCATCACGGGGCCGGCGTTCGGGCTGTCCCAGAGCCGCGCTTGGCGGCGCCAGCAGCGCCACGCGTTCGCGGTGTCGCCGAGCAGCGCGTAGCTCGCCGCGGTCAGGCGCGCGGGCAGCCAGTTGAGCGCGTCGTCGATGCGCGCCGCGGCCCAGCCGAAACGGGCGAAGCGCGGCGTCCGGTAGCCCCACATCGCATCGAGCGTGTTCGCGAGCCGGAAGAGGAGCGCGCCGGGGCCGCCCGCGACGGCGAACCAGAACAGCGCGCCGAAGATCGCGTCGTTGCCGTTCTCCAGCGCCGATTCGACCGCCGCGCGCGACAGCGCCGCTTCGTCGGCGGCGCTGGTATCGCGCGATACGATGCGCGCGGTCAACGCTCGCGCGGCGGCGAGGTCGCGCCGCGCGAGCGCGGCGGCGATCGGCGCGACGTGCTCGGCAAGGCTGCGCGCGCCGAGCGCGAACCACAGCAGCGCGACATGCAGCGCGGCGGCAAGCGGCCACGGCAGGATCGCGATGAGCGCGGCGGCGAGCGCGACGGGCGGCGCGACGGCCGCGAGCCACGCGGCGGCGCCGGCGAGCCGGCCGCACCGCCCGGTGTTCAGTAGGCGTTCGATGCGCACGGCGAGTCGGCCGAAGCCGACGAGCGGATGCGCGGAGCGCGGCTCGCCGACGAGCCGGTCGACGATGCAGCCGGCCAGCGCGAGTAGCGCGACGGCTATGGGCGACAACATCAGCATTGCGCACCGCCCGCCGGTTTGACGCGAACCGGCAGCCCGGCGACGAGCAGCGTCACGCGCGTCGCGAGCGCGGCGATGCGCTGGTTGACGCGGCCGAGCGTATCGACGAAGCGCCGCGTTTGCGCGCCGAGCGGCACGACGCCCAGACCGATTTCGTTGCTGACGACGATCACCTGCGCGCGCGTCGCGCGCAGCGCCGTTTCGAGTTCGGCGATGCGTGCGTCGGCGAGCGCGTCGTCGACGCCCGGGCCGTCGGCGGGGCACAGCAAATTCGTGAGCCAAAGCGTCAGGCAATCGACGAGCACGCACGCATCCGGCGCGTCGAGCCGCGCGATCGCCAACGCGAGTTCGACAGGCGCTTCGACGAGCGCCCAGTCGGCCGGCCGGCGCGCGCGATGATGCGCGACGCGCGCGGCGAACTCGTCGTCGCCGATGCGGGCGGTCGCGATATAGGTGACGGGCCGGCCGCTTTCGGCGGCGAGCCGTTCGGCATGCGCGCTCTTGCCCGAGCGCGCGCCGCCGAGAACGAAGGTGAGGTCGCGCGGAGTCATCGCGTGATTGTAGCGGGCCGCGCGATAATGCGGCTTGCGTGATGTGGCGTGCACGAAGGCGGACGGGTTCGAGGGCGCTTTGCGCGACGCACCGAAGGGGTGTTTCGCGTGCGGTTGCAGTGCGTGTTTTGATCGAGGCGGGGGCAGACGTCATCGTCGAGCGATGTTGTGACGCAGGCGTCGATCGTTTCGATTCGCGCTTGGTTGGCGCTTGGTTTATGTTCGAACCGTGCTCGAAGTCGTGCTTAACCTGGGCCCTATCCGCGCTCAACCGGTGGGCGGATCGCGCCTGGGGCACACTTGGGCCGCTTGGGGCCGCACGCGAGTTGCTCCCGGACCGCCACCGGATCACGCTCGGACCGCACGCAATCCGCGCCCGGGTGCCGCGCATCGAACCGGCATGCCGCTCGGCGGTTCCACGCTCGCGGCCCGGTTCACCGCGCCGTTTTACCGACCCGTTTCGCAACCCGTTTCGCAACCCGTTTCGCAACCCGTTTCGCAACCCGTTTCACCAACCGATTTTGCCGATTCCCATTTCGTCCGCACCGATACGATGACTGCTCACGCTTTTGCTTCGCTTCCACGCCCGCGCGGCACGCTGATGATCCAAGGTACGACGTCCGACGCGGGCAAGAGCACGCTGGTCGCGGGCCTGTGCCGGCTCGCGCGCCGCGCGGGCGTGCGCGTCGCGCCGTTCAAGCCGCAAAATATGGCGCTCAACAGCGCGGTCACCGCCGACGGCGGCGAGATCGGCCGCGCGCAGGCATTGCAGGCGCTCGCGGCCGGCATCGACGCGCATACCGACCTGAACCCGGTGCTGCTCAAGCCCACCGGCGATCGCGGCGCGCAGGTCATCATCCACGGCAAGGCGCGCATGAATCTCGACGCGCGCGCGTATCACGGCTACAAGCCCGTCGCGATGCAAGCCGTGCTCGAATCGTACCGCCGGTTGCAACGCGGTTATGACGCGTTGATCGTCGAGGGCGCGGGCAGTCCCGCCGAAATCAATCTGCGCGAGGGCGACATCGCGAACATGGGGTTTGCCGAAGCCGTCGACTGTCCGGTCGTGCTGGTCGCGGACATCGATCGCGGCGGCGTGTTCGCGCATCTCGTCGGCACGCTCGCGTGCTTGTCGGCGAGCGAGCGTGCGCGCGTGCGCGGCTTCGTGATCAACCGGTTTCGCGGCGATCCCGCGCTGCTCGAACCGGGGCTGCGCTGGCTCGAGCAGCACACGGGCAAGCCCGTGTTCGGCGTGCTGCCGTATCTGCACGGGCTCATGCTCGACGCGGAGGACATGCTGCCGAAGGCCGCGCGCTCGGCCGCGGCGGGCGGCGACGCCGGCGTGCTGCGCGTCGTCGTGCCCGCGCTGCCGCGAATCAGCAACCATACCGATTTCGATCCGCTGCGCGCGCATCCGCGCATCGACTTCACGTATTGGAAGAGCGGCCCGGTGCCGGCCGCCGACCTGCTGATCCTGCCCGGCTCGAAGCACGTGCTCGCCGATCTCGCGTGGCTGCGCGAGGGGGGGTGGGAGGCCGTCGTCAAGCGCCATCTGCGCTACGGCGGCAAGCTGATCGGCATCTGCGGCGGCATGCAGATGCTCGGCGCGACGCTCGACGATCCGCACGGCGTCGAGGGCGCGGCGGGTGCGGCAAGCGCGGGCTTCGGCTTGCTCGATTACGCGACGACGCTCACGCGCGAGAAAACGCTCGTCAACGTGACGGGGCGGCTTGCGGGTCGGCTTGCATCAGGCGGCGCGCCCGCGCGCGTCGCGGGCTACGAGATCCACATGGGGCAGACCCGCGGGCCGGCGCTCGCGTCGCCCGCGCTCATGCTTGCCGGGCCCGACGGCGAGCGACCGGACGGCGCGGTGTCGGCGGACGGACAGATTCTCGCGACCTACGTGCACGGCCTTTTCGACACGCCCGACGCGTGCGCGGCGCTGACCGAATGGGCGGGGCTGGATGGCGCGGAGCCGGTCGATTATCCGGCGCTGCGCGAGGCATCGCTGGAGCGGCTGGCGGATACGCTCGCCGAGCATTTGGATATCGAGCGGGTGTTCGGCGCGTTTGCGTGAGGGCGGGGTGCGGCGAGCTGATGGGGCGCAGCGCAGGTTCGGACGGCGCCCCGGATGGGCGATCTTCGGGTGGCGCTCCCGAATCCCGGAGCGTCGACGACTGTGAGTTCAAGGCCTGCGATTTGAGCCGCCCGTGTGCATTGTCAGACATGGCCTGATGGTTGGGCGGTTAGTGCCATCGAGGCGGCGAGCGGGCATGGCGTCGCAACGCCAGCAATTTCGATGCGCTCTTGGCCTGAGTGACGCAATGGCCGTTGCGAGATGTTGGCGATAGCGGCCGTATCGACAGTCGCCGGTATTGGCTCGGCAGCGTTGAGCCGAGTTCCGACGCTGACGGCGACGGCCCGGCCGAACGAATGCGTCAGCGGCGACCGAGCGTATTGACGAGTGCCACACCGGCAATCGCGAGCGCGCCTCCCGCGAGCGTGAGCCAACCCGGTGTTTCGCCTGTCAGCGCGACGGCCAGCCCGGTCGCGACCGGTGGTACCAAATAGAGAAAGTTCGCCGCACGACTCGCGCCGAAGTGCGCTTGCGCGCTGCCCCAGGTCGCATAGCCGATTGCAGCCGGAAAGATGCCGAGATAGACCACGGCCAGCGTGACGCTTGCCGGCGCGGCTGCTGCTTGACGCAGTGCTGTGGGCAGCCATGGCGCGAGACAGACCGCGCCGAAGCATACGACGAGCGCCGCGCAGACCGGCCCGCCGTACGCAACGACGGCTGGACGCTGCAAGATGAAGAATGCCGCTTGACAGGCGGCCGCAGCCAGCACGAGCGTCGCACCGTTGCCGAAGCGAAGCCCGCCGGGCTGCCCGGACGCGATCACCGCAATGCCGGCAAAGCTGATCGCGGTGCCGGCCCATGCCCAGAACCGGAAACGCTCGCCGAGAAACAGAATCGCGAGCAACGCGGTAATGACGGGAACCGTGTTGACGATGAAGCTCGCTGCTCCTGCCGATACGGTTTGCTGGCCAATGTTGAGCAGCATGTTGTAGGCGGCGACGCCGAACGCTGCGCAGGCGACGAGCCGCGGAATGTGCCGGCTGCTTGGCAGATGCGGCCTGCGCCACGCGATCCAAGCAAGCATCAGCACGGCGGCGATGCTGAAGCGCAATGCGGCGAGCGGAATCGGCTCGAATCCGCGCAGACCGATCCGGATGAACGGAAATGCGCTGGCCCAGAGGAGGACGGTGATGAGGGCGGCTGCGGTGCCGGAAATCGAGGAGGAGATCGCGATGGAAGGCTGATTCGAATTCATCGGTGATAGTCGACGCAGGTCGTACAGTGTTCGGCCATGCGTAAATTGCGGCGGACACCGTTCGCGCGCGAGCGAGTGTCCGCCAGAACCGCACGGGTAACGAGCGCGATTTCAGCGTTCGAGCAAAATACCCAGCATCCGCCGCAGCGGTTCGGCGGCGCCCCACAAAAGCTGATCTCCGACGGTAAACACGCTGTACAGATTGTCCGCGAGCCCGAGCTTGCGCAGACGCCCGACGCCGACCTTCAACGTGCCGCTCACGGCCGCGGGCGACAACCGCTGCAACGTATCCGTCCTGAGATTCGGCACGTACTCGACCCATTCGTGCGCGTTTTGGATGATCGACTCGAGCCGATGAACGGGCAGATCCTCCTTCAGCTTCAGCGTGACGGCAGCCGCATGGCTTTGCAGCACGGGCACGCGGATGCACAGGCCGTCGACGCCGATCGTGCCAGGCGGCAGGCCAAGGATCTTGTTGGTTTCGACTTCGCCCTTCCACTCCTCGCGGCTGATGCCGTTGCCGAGATCCGCGTCGATCCACGGAATCAGGCTGCCCGCCAGCGCGACGCCGCCGAACGCATCGCGCGGCAACGCGGGATCGGCAAGCGCGTCGCGCGCCTGCGCGACGAGGTCGATGACCGGCGTGCCCGGATCGTCGAGCGCGTTTCGCACCTTGTCCGACAGATGCGCCATCTGCGACAGCAATTCGCGCACGTTCGCGGCGCCCGCGCCGGACGCGGCCTGATAGGTCATCGTGCTGAGCCAGTCGACGAGGCCCTCTCTGAACAGACCGGCCAAGCCGAGCAGCGTCAGCGTGATCGAGCAATTGCCGCCGATGAAGTTCTTGATGCCGGAATCGAGCCCCGCGTGGATCTGCTCGTGATTGAGCGGGTCGAGCACGATGATCGAATCGGCGTCCATCCGCTTCGCCGATGCGGCGTCGATCCAGTAGCCGCTCCAGCCGCCGCCGCGCAGATCGTTGTAGACCGCCTTCGTATAATCGCCGCCTTGGCAACTGACGATGACGTCCATGTCGGCGAGTTGCGGAATCGACGTGGCATCGAGCAACGTGCGCCGGGCGCCGAGCGCGTCGACATGCTCGGCGCCGGCCGACGACGTGCTGAAGTAATAAGGCGAAATGCGCTTGAAATCTCCTTCGTCGAGCATCCGCTTGACGAGCACCGAGCCCACCATGCCGCGCCAGCCGATCAAGCCCACTTTTTTCATTTGTTGCTCCTACAGGTAAAGGTTATAGGGCCCGGGTGGGCAATTCGTCGGTTTCGCCGCTGCGCGCCTGGTTTCGGCGCCGCCATCGCCGCGTTGACGCTCTTGTGTTGGCCCGGGGTTGAATCGGTGCGCTATCCGCGTTGATGCGTTTGCCCGGGAGCCGTGCTTCGCTTTGCGCGGGCCATGCATCGAAGTGGATTTTCAAGTGATGCGATTCGGCGAGAATACTTTGTCGCCAATTGATCGTCTATCGGTTGTTCCCGCGATGAAGGGAACCCTACGCGTCGCGTAATGCGGAGCGAGTAAATGATCGCAAGCGGTCAGCCGATCGGCAAGCTGGGGGGACGACGTGCGACATGACGATCAGATCTGGAAAATCCGCCGATTTTTAAGTGAATTCGTGCATTCATGACGATGATGAATAGAGTGGAATGTGGGCTGACTTTCGACATGATTTTTCCGAACTTAAATAATGAAGAAAATTGCGGATTGCGCATCACGTTGCTCCGGTATATAAAGCAAAAAAATGGCGCGCCCGTTGTGGGCGCGCCCTGGGCATGGCGCACCTTCCCAAAAAACGGCGCTTCTCCTTGGGCCGCAAGGAGGTGGCGAGAGAGGCAGGGCCCGCCACAGTAGACGCCGCAAACCGATATCGTCATCGCCTCTCTAAGGCTCGCTTGCGTTTTATAGATCGCCCGTGCCGGAGGCGTTTGACGCAGAGGGGCTGAAGCTGAGGCCCGGCATTCGAATTCTTCGCTTTAAGTCGGGTTTTCCACTCGCAGAAAATGGTTTGATGCATCTTGGCACGGAAGCGTTGCCGATTAACTTTGAATGCCGTATCGACAAACCGAGGCGCGAGGTCCATGCGGATGCCGGGAACGGCCCGATGCGTTGCGCATGAAAAGCCGTGCGCTTATTTTCGTGAGGGCGAGTCGTGCACAGTGAGACTATTTGCATTAGAAGATCTGTTATTTCACGGCATCGTTGTGAATTCGAGCAATGTGCCGACGGTTTTTCCCAAGGCGCCGGAAACCCGTGACTCATGCTTTGATCCACTATTTTTGCGCAGCGGCCCACTGTTAAGCTAGCGCATAAATCGCTAGTGAGATATGAACGTGAAACACAGCTCGACTGCGCGGCCACCGCTTGCGAACCTTGAAACCGTCTGCCTGGTCGCCCGGGAAGGATCGCTCAGCGCTGCCGCGAGCGTGAGCGGCATCACGCATGGCGCGGTCAGCCGCCGCATCAGCGCCGTGGAAAACTGGCTCGGCATTCCGCTCTTCGAGCGTCATGGCCGTGGCGTTCGCTTGACTCCCGACGGCCAGCGTTTCGTGGGGCGCATCGAGGAGGCGTTCAGCATCATCGACAACGCAGCGGTCCAATGGCATGCGCATGGCCGCGCTCGTCAGGTGAAGATGAGCGTTCTGCCCGCGTTTGCCGAGCTTTGGCTTTTCGAACGCCTGGGTGCGCTCGAAGCGGGCCCTCCGCCGCTGAGAAGGTAGATAGACGCCGGCGCGACGTCACGCGTCGCGTCGCTTGGCAACGCATCGTGAATGCGATGCGCGCCGTCTGCGATGCCGGTCGAGCGGTATGGCACCGGCGCGCAGATCGAGTGCGAAGGGTGACACGCGATAGTGGTCAGGCCCCATATAGAATGGCGCAGGTGCTCGACGCCGGAACGTTCCGGCGGCCGACCGTTCGTCCGATCAACGCGACGGTCGCTTCGGCGCAACGTCATTTGCCGATATCATCGCTCCCTGTATCCGCTTTTTTTCGCGGCGCGGCGGCGCACGCTCGCCGCCGCGCCGCGCGGCTTCCTCGGGGGAATTCATGACGGTGATCGTGGTGGCGAATCCGAAGGGCGGCGTTGGCAAGAGCACGCTGTCCACCAATCTGGCTGGGTATTTTGCGGCGCAGGGCGCGTGGACCGCGCTGGCCGATCTCGACCGGCAGCAGTCCGCGCATACGTGGCTCGACCTGCGCCCGGCGGCGCTGCCCGTGATCGAGACCTGGGCGCTCGATCCCGATACTCCGTCCAAGCCGCCGCGCGGCCTCGAATACGCGATCGTCGATACGCCGGCCGGCTTGCACGGCAACCGCCTGAACGTCGCGCTCGAGTTTGCCGATAAGGTGATCGTGCCGCTACAGCCGTCGATGTTCGATATTCTTGCGACGCAGCAATTCCTTCAGCGGCTCGCCAGCGAGAAGGCGGTAAAAAAGGGGACGATCGAGGTCGGCGTTGTCGGGATGCGGGTCGATGCGCGCACGCGCTCGGCCGAGCAGCTTCACCGTTTCGTCGAAGGGCTCGATTTGCCCGTGCTCGGCTACCTTCGCGACACGCAGAACTATGTCCAACTTGCCGCACATGGGCTGACGCTTTGGGATGTTGCGAAAAGCCGCGTCGACAAGGATCTCGAACAATGGCTGCCGATTGTCGAGTGGGCGGAGCGGAAAAAGGCGCGATAGCGGCGCATTCGGACGGCGGCATGCCGCCGGGGCAGGATGGGGCGATAGATCTGCGACCTGCCTGCCGAGGCGTTTGATCAGCGCATCATCACAGCGCGATCGCGAATGGCGCTCGCGCAGCGCGGGCGGGCACCGCGAAAAGCGTTTGTCTGCCCGGGAGGTCCGGCGGCGCGTCGCACGTCGCTCGAATGGCGGACCGGGTCACGGCGCGCCGCGCGTCGCGCGTCGTGAGCCGCAAAAAGTGCGGCATCCCGAAGCGCGGGTATCGGCCGGCGCCGCGCCGAGCGCGGCAGCATGGTTACGTCCAGGTCTGCGTCGGCACGTGATCGCGGCTGCCCTTGATCTTGTTATGCTCGTCGACGAACACCAGGTCCGGTTTCCAGCCCGCTTTCAATTCCGCGTCGTCGATCATCGCAAACGCCGCGATGATGACGAGGTCGCCCAGCTGCGCGCGGCGCGCGGCGGAGCCGTTCAGCGAGATCATCCCGCTGCCGCGCTCGCCCTTGATCGCGTAGGTCGAGAAGCGCTCGCCGTTGTTGATGTTCCAGATGTCGATCCGCTCGTTTTCGACGATGTTCGCGGCTTCGAGCAGATCCTCGTCGATCGCGCATGAGCCTTCGTAATGCAGTTCGCAATGCGTGACTGTCGCGCGGTGGATCTTCGATTTCAGCATGTGGCGCTGCATGGTGGCTCCTGGGTGCAACTCGCTCAATATAACGTCGGGTTCGCGCAGACGCGCGTCAGATTTCGAGATTGTCGATGAGGCGCGTCGCGCCGAGCTTGGCCGCCGCAAGCACGACGAGCGGCTCGCCGGCATCGATTTCGGCGTCTGTCGGCGCGACGAGGTTCGCGCGCCGGCGGATCGACACGTAATCGGGCTGCCAGCCGCGCGCGGCAAGCGTATCGTGCGCGTCGCGCTCGAGCGCCGCGAGATCGCGCGTGCCGCCGAGCACCGCTTCGCGCACGCGCGCGAGCGTCTTTTGCAACTCAGGCGCTTGCGCGCGCTCGGCGGGGCTCAGATAGCGGTTGCGCGACGACAGGGCGAGGCCATCGGCATCGCGCACGGTTTCGGCCGCGATGATCTCGACGGGCAGCGCAAGCTGCTGGCACATGCGGCGCACGATCATGAGCTGCTGATAATCCTTTTTGCCGAATACCGCGACGCGCGGTTGCACGCACGCCATCAGCTTCGTGACGACCGTGCACACGCCGGTGAAGAAACCGGGGCGGAATTCGCCCTCGAGGATGTCGCCGAGATCATGCGGCGGCTGCACCCGGTATTCCTGCGGTTCGGGATACATGTCGCGCTCGGTTGGCGCGAACAGCACGTAGACGTTTTCCTTTTGCAGTTTCTCGATGTCGTCCTGCAGCGTGCGCGGATATTTGTCGAAATCCTCGTTCGGGCCGAATTGCAGGCGGTTCACGAAGATGCTCGCGACGACGGGGTCGCCGTGCTGGCGCGCGAGCCGCATCAACGACAGATGGCCTTCATGCAGGTTGCCCATCGTCGGCACGAAGGCCGTGCGGTTCTGGCCGCGCAACTGGTCGCGCAATTCCTGGATCGAGCTGATGACTTTCATGAGTTCGCGGTTCCTCGCGCGGTCGGTGCGTGCGCCGCGTGGGAGCGGCAAGGCAGGGTAAACGTCGCGCGACGCCGGCGGGGCGTCGGGCGTGGGCGATTGTAGAGGATTTGCTGTTTTAACGCATCGATAAAAGCACGATCGTTCATTTTAATCGGACGGATGAGCGCGACAACGTCGATCAGCGAATGGAAAATGGGGCTGAATCGAAACGGCGCCGACCATTTGTCTGGCTGGGCGCTTAGCCGGATGGTCCGCGGCGGTGGAGACGGCAGGCGCGGGCAGGCCGGCGGCGGAGGATGTGCGTCGAAGTCGAACCGCCAAGCGGACGGCGGCGGCCACGTCAGACGAAAGCGCCGAACGGCAGCGGCTACGGTTACGGCAAACCGCAATAGCGAGCGGAAAACGGCAAAAGGGCGGCGGACCCACACACGGATGGCCGCGACGATACATTCGGCGGACAACCGCGTCATGCCAAATGATGGCGGCCGGCATTGCGCGGCGATCGTAGGCGGCACGCGGCGTGCCATGCGCCACGTGCCGCACGCACACGCCGCGCCTGAACCTCGAACTCCACTCAGGCGGGCAGATACGCGAGCCGCACGTAGATCGGCGCGAACGGCTCGGCTTGCGTGATTTCGACGAGCGATTCGCGCGCGAGTTCGAGCATCGCGATGAAGTTGACGACGACGACGGGCACGCCGCGCGACGTATCGAACAGATCGGCGAATTCCATGAAGCGCGCGTTCTGCAGCTTGCGCAGGATCAGGCTCATATGCTCGCGCACCGACAGCTCCTCGCGCGAAATTTTATGGTGCTGAACGAGCTTCGCGCGTTTGAGCACATCGGCCCATGCGACGCGCAGGTCGTCGGCGTTCACGTCGGGAAAGCGCGGCGTGATGCTCTGCTCGATGTACACCTCGGCGCGCAGGAAATCGCGGCCGAGCTGCGGGAGCTGGTCGAGACGTTGCGCGGCGAGCTTCATCTGCTCGTATTCGAGCAGGCGCCGCACGAGTTCGGCACGCGGGTCCTCCGCTTCCTCGCCGGTGTCCGCCTTCTTCACCGGCAGCAGCATGCGCGACTTGATCTCGATCAGCATCGCCGCCATCAGCAGATATTCGGCCGCGAGTTCGAGATTCGATTCGCGGATCTGGTCGACATAGCCGAGATATTGCGCGGTGACTTCCGCCATCGGGATGTCGAGCACGTTGAAATTCTGCTTGCGGATCAGGTACAGCAGCAGGTCGAGCGGGCCTTCGAACGTCTCGAGAAAGACTTCGAGCGCGTCGGGCGGAATGTACAGATCCTGCGGCAGCTTGAAGAGCGGCTCGCCGTACAGGCGCGCGAACGCCGCGACGCCGTCGACCGTGTCCGGCGTCGAATCGGTGCCCGCGGGCGCGGCGAGCGCGTCTTCGGGCGGCGCGCCCGCGGCGCCCGCGCTGGCCTCGTCGGCGGCGCTCACGGCGTCAGAAGTTTTGATAGTAGACGTAAGGGGTCTGTTGCACGCGCGATTGCTGCTGCTCGGCGCGCTCGTCGAGATCGATCGGCTGCTTGTCCCACAGGAGCGCGCGCCCCTTGCGCTGCTCTTCTTCGAGCGTCGGCTTTTGCTGCTTCAACTGATTCAGGAATTGCGTGATGTCGGACTGGTACGGCATGGCTGGCTTTCCGTTCAAGGCAGGCGTTCAAGGCAGGCGTTCAAGGCAGGCGTTCAAGGCGGGCAGGCGCCCGCGAATACGATCGGTCGAATTCTACCGCAACGTGGGGAACGGTCGGCGGCAAAACAGCGTCGAAAGCGCGGCCGCCGCATTTCGCGATGCGGTGCAACGCGGCCTGTCATACGGTTCGCGGGCGCTGCAGTGTGGTCAAATGGCGGTGGTCCGAAGAAACATTCTTGTCACGGAGGTCATGTTTGGCTGGGCGGGTATCACGGCAGCAAGCGCTCGCGCGCGCCGCACGCGGCGTGCCGGGGTGGGATTTCGCGGAGCCCGCCGGCGGCGGCCTCGCGCTTCGTTTCGCGCCGCGTCCGCTTGCGCGGCTCGGTTTGCGGGTGTTTTTCGCCGGCTGCGCGAGCGTGTCTTTCGCCATGCCGGCTTGCGCGAAATACACAGTCGAAATCGATGCGCCGCGCTCGGTCAAAAGTTTGCTCAAGCAGCATCTCGACCTCGCCCGTTTCGCGAAACGCGACGACCTGAGCGAGGATCAGTTCGAATTCCTCGTGACGGCCGCGCCGCAGCAAGTGCGCGATCTCACGGCGACGGCCGGCTATTTTTCGCCTGTGGTGCGTACCGACGTGCGCACCACGGACGGCAAGCGCAAGGTGACGGTGGCGGTCGATCCGGGGCCGCAGACGAGCGTGTCGGCGGTCGATCTGACATTTGCCGGGCCCGTCGAACAAGAAGACCCGAAGCAGGAGGCGGCGGCGCGCGGGGCGTTTTCGCTGAAACCGGGCGACGCGTTCACGCAATCCGGCTGGGACGACGCGAAGCAGGCAGCGCTCACGCAGTTGCAGTCGCGCCGTTATCTCGGCGCGAAGATCGCGTCGTCCGAAGCACGGATCGATCCGCGCACGCGCAGCGCGAAGCTCGCGGTGACATTCGACAGCGGCCCGACGTTTACGCTTGGCGAGCTGGACGTGTCCGGTGTGCGCCGCTATCCGGAGAAGATCGTGCGCAACGTGAATCCGCTCGCGGCCGGCGAGATTTACGATGCGAGGCGCATCGCCGAGTTGCAGCGGCAGGTGCAGAACACGCCGTATTACGCGAGCGTGGCGATCGACGTGTCGAGCGACGTGGAGCATCCGCAGCATTCGCCGGTCCACGTGAAGGTCAGCGAATATCCGTACAACAACGTGCGCGGCGGGATTGGCTACGCGACCGACACGGGCCCGCATGTTCAAGGCTCGTACACGTACCTGAACACGTTCGGCGCCGCGTGGCCGCTGTCGTTTTCGGGGCGGGTCGACCAGATCCAGCAGTACGGGCAGATCCAGCTGTCGATGCCGCCGGGCGCGCGCGGGTGGACGAACAGCGCGCTCGCGTCGTACACGAACACCAACGTGTCGGACACGCGGATCTACAGCGCGCGGGCGGGCCTGCAACGCACCCGCAACGGCCAGTTCATCGATTATTCGTATTCGCTGATGTTCTACCAGGACCGGCTCGACCGCAACGGCGCCAGCCCGACCACGAGCCGCGCGCTCGTGCCGCAGTGGGCATGGACGCGGCGCAACGTCGACGATCCGCTGTTTCCGCGCTCGGGCAACCTGTTGCACGCGGAGGCGGGCTTCGCGGTGAAGGGCGTGCTCACCGACCAGACGTTCATCCGCGGCTACGCGCGCGGCCAGCAATACGTGCCGATCGGCAAGCGCGACCTGTTCGTGTTCCGCGCGGAGCTGGGCGGCGTGTTTACGAGCGGCAGCTCGTCCGGCGTGCCGGCGTCGCTGCTGTTTCGCGCGGGCGGCTCGAACTCGGTGCGCGGCTATGGCTATCAGAGCATCGGCAACACCGTCAACGGCTCGACGCTGCCGACCAAATATCTGATGACGGGCACGGCCGAATATCAGCACTGGTTCAACCGCGACTGGGGCGCCGCGACGTTCTTCGACATCGGCACAGCCACCGACGCATGGGGTGAGAAGGTGTTCTATCCGGGCGCGGGCGTCGGCGTGCGCTGGCGCAGCCCGGTCGGCCCAGTCAATTTCGATCTCGCATATGGACTGAAAAACAAGAGCGTGCGTCCGTATTTGACGCTTGGCATCGCATTCTGATTTTTTGATTTCGCATGACGAAGGACGTGTCCGAACCGACCCCCGACCACGCGCCGAGCGGCGCTCCAGCCGGCTCGACGCCCGACGCGCAAACGCCCGACGGCGGCGGCCCGCGCGCGCCGCGGCCGAAGCGCTCGCGCGCGCGCCGCGCGTGCGCCGCGCTCGGCTGGACGGCACTCGTCGCGCTTGCGCTCGTCGTCGCGGCGGCGGGGGCGCTCGTTGCCGCCGCGACGACGCAGCGCGGCACGCAGCTTGCGTGGCACGCGGCCGTGAAGCTGCTCGGCGGGCGCCTGTCGGGCACGCTCGACGGCGGCGCGCTTGCCACCGGCGTGAGGCTGTCGCATTTCGCGTGGACGAGTCCGGACGGCTCGGGCACCGAAGTGCGGATCGACCGGATCGCGGGCCGCTGGGCGCTCACGCGCGCACCGTTGCGGCTCGCGATCGCGTCGCTGCGCGCGGGCACGATCGACGTGCGGATCGCGCCGTCGCCGCCGTCGCCCGCCTCCACGCCGCGCGATCTGCGCCTGCCGCTGCAACTCGCGATCGACGATCTGCGCTTCGACAAGCTGTTGATCCACGATGCCGGCTCGACGACCGAACTGAATCGGCTGATCCTGCGCGGCAGGAGCGACGGCCGCATCCACGACGCGACGCTCGAGCGCCTCGATACGCCGTTCGGCGCGCTGAGCGCGCGGGCCCGGCTCGACGGCGTGCGGCCGTTTCCGATCGACGGCGACGCAACTTACGCCGGCAAGCTCGCGGGCGAACCGGTGGATGCGCGCGCACGCGTGTCGGGCTCGCTCGAGGCGCTCGTCGCCGAGCTTGACGCATCGGGCATGAAGCTCGCGGGGCGCGCGCATGTCGAAGCCGCGCCGTTCGCCGACGTGCCGCTCAAGCGCGTGA
The DNA here is from genome assembly GCF_001718875.1 of Burkholderia singularis. NCBI lineage: Bacteria > Pseudomonadati > Pseudomonadota > Betaproteobacteria > Burkholderiales > Burkholderiaceae > Burkholderia > Burkholderia singularis. The sequence continues at coordinate 3,142,171 of NZ_CP013448.1, read as the reverse complement.
GCGCCGCGTTCGATCACGTGAATCCGCGCGCGCTGTCGCCGGGCGCGCCCGTTGCCGATCTCGCGGTGCGGGCCCAGCTCGAGCCCGCGACGCCCGATCCGAAGGCGCCGAACGCGTTTGTCGTCGCCGGGCCGGTGTCGGTCGTCAATGCGAAGCCCGGCACGCTCGGCGACGGCCTGCTGCCGCTCGTCGACGCGCACGCGAACGTGCGGCTCGACGCGAATGCGCAGCGCATCGACGCGCTTGCCGTGCGCACGATCCGCGACGGCAGCGTGACAGGCGGCGGCGCGCTCGCGCACGGCCGCGGGCGGTTCGATCTGAAGGTCGCGAATCTCGATCTGAACGCGTTCGTCGCCGCGCTCAGGCCGATGCGGCTCGCGGGGCCGGTCGGCGTCGCGCTCGAACCCGGCAAGCAGAACATCGATTTCGATCTCGCCGACGCGAAGCTCGCGCTCGGCGCCAAGGCGAAGGTCGCGCTCGACGCACGGCAGACCACGATTTCCGATGCGCGCGTGACGGCCGGCAAGGGACGCGTCGAACTTGCGGGCGTGCTCAAGCACGATGCGCGCTCCACGTACGATCTGAAGGCGAAGCTCGTCGATTTCGATCCGCTCGCGCTCGCCGCGGCTGGCTCGGCATCGGGAGCCAAGCGTGGCGGCAGCGGCGGCGCGCACGGGTCGAATCCGGCTGCGGGCGCGCCCGCGCGCGAGGCGGGGCGCGGCAGCCGGCCCGTACAGGCCGCGGCCGGCCCGCGCGCGGGCCACGCGCGCGTGAACGGCACGCTTGCCGCGACCGGCGCGTTTGCGCCCGGCTTTTCGACGAAAGCACAGTTCAAGCTCGGCGATAGCGTCTACGACGGCTTGCCGATGACGGGCGAGGGCACGGTGCAGGTGGCGGGCGAGCGCATCCTGCCGAGCAACGCGAATCTGTCGATCGCGGGCAACCAGGTCGATCTGCGCGGCAGCTTCGGCGCGCCGGGCGACCGGCTGCGCTTCGACGTCGACGCGCCGCAGCTCGATCGTCTCGGCTTCGGCCTCGCCGGCCTCGTGCGGGCGCACGGCGATCTCACGGGCTCGTTCGCACACCCGAACGTGAGCGCGGAGTACACGGCAAGCGGCGTCGTGTTCGGCTCGAACCGGATCGGCGCGGCGCAAGGCCGCGCGGACATCCGCGACGGCGCGCAAGGCGCACTCGTGTTGAGCGCCGACGCAAGCGATCTCGCATTCGGCGGCATCGGCCTGAAGACACTGTCCGCGCGCCTCAATGGCACGCGCGCGAAGCACACGTTCGATGCGGCCGCGCTCGGCAATGCGGACGGCCGTGCGATCAACTTCACCGTCGCGGCCAACGGGGGCCTCGTCGATACGCGCGACGGCGTGCGCTGGGACGGCACCGTCACGCGCTTGTCGAACCGCGGCACGCCGTCGGTGTCGCTCGACGCGCCGGTCACGGTGTCGGCGGGCGCGCAGCGCGTGATGCTGTCCGCGGCGAAGCTGTCGATCGAGGGCGCGCTGCTCGATCTGAAGTCGTTCGCGCTCGAGCACGGCCGGCTGCGCACGGCCGGCTCGATCACCAATCTGTCGGTTGCGCGCGCGCTCGAAATCCGCGCGGAGCTGACGGGCCAGCGCTCGCCGTTGCGTACCGATTTGATCCTTGACGGCGATTGGGATATCGCGCTCGCCGACGCCGCATCCGGGCATCTGCAGATCAAGCGCAGGAGCGGCGACGTGACGCTCGAAACCGGCCGGGGGATCGCAGCGCTCGGCATTGCCGATCTATCGGCGCGCGCGGCGTTCGCGCCGGGCAATCGGCTCAACGTGACGGCGCATGCGCAGGCCACCCGGATCGGCACGCTCGATGCGAACGCCGCGGTGCCTTTCGCGCTGCGCGACGGCGTGTTCGGCATCGCGCAGGATGCGCCGCTCGCGGGCCGCATCGATGCCGATATTCCCGCACTCAAGGTCACGGGCGGCCTGTTCGGGCCGAGCTATCTGCTCGACGGGCGCGCGTCGCTCAGGCTCCTGCTTGCCGGCACGCCGGCCAAGCCGAATCTGTCGGGCATGCTCACGGGCGACAATCTGTCGGCCACGCTCGTCGATCAGGGCGTGCAGTTGAAGGACGGGATCGTGCGCGTGAAGCTGACCGAGAATCTCGTCGAGTTCCAGCAGGTGGAGTTTCATGGCGGCAACGGCACGCTGCGCGCGCTCGGCCGCGTGCGGCTCGACGGCAGCGAACCCGATCTGACGGCGAGCATCGTCGCCGACAAGCTTGAGCTGTTCGCGGCGCCGGACCGCAAGCTGTCGCTGTCGGGCAATGCGACCGTCGGGAACGACGCGCCGCGCGGCGGCATCGCGATCAACGGCAAGTTCGCCGTCGATCATGCGCTGTTCGACTTGCCGGAGGCCGCCGCGCCCCATCTGTCCGACGACGTGGTGATCGTGCGGCCGGGCAGCATCGAGCGCGGCGACGTGAAGTCCGGCACCGCGGCGGCGAAGTCCGTAGCGGCGTCCGACAAGCGCGCGCCGTCGCTCGCGCCGCGCGCGAACATCGACATTTCGCTCGGCGACGATTTCCGCTTCAAGGGGCACGGCGCGGACTTGAGGCTGCGCGGCACGGTCACGGTGATGAGCGCGCCCGGCGCGCCGCTGCGCGCGGTCGGCAACGTGCGCGTGACTGAGGGCTCGACCTATACGTCGTTCGGCCGCAAGCTCGCGATCGAGAACGGCTTTTTCACGTTCAACGGGCCGGTGTCGAACCCGGGCATCAACATTCTCGCGATGCGCCGCAATCAGGAGGTCGAGGCGGGCGTGCAGGTGACGGGCACGGTGCAGTCGCCGAGCGTGAAACTCGTGTCGGAGCCGAACGTGACGGACAACGAGAAGTTGTCATGGTTGTTGTTCGGCCACGGCACCGATCAGGGCAACAACCTCGGCCAGCAAAACGCGATGACGACGGCGCTCGCGCTGCTCGGCAGCGCGACCGGCAAGCGCGTCGCGCAGAGCGTCGGGCTCGACGAAATCTCGATCGGGCGCAGCGACGTCGGTCTGACCGATCCTCAAGTGGTGCAGATCTCGAAGGCGATCAACGAACGCTTCGTGCTCGGTTACGAGCAGGGGCTCCAGTCGGCGAGCAATGCGTTCAAGGTGACGATCAACCTGACGCGTTTCTGGGCGGTGTCCGCTTACGGCGGCACGTTCCAGGGCGTCGATCTGAACTACACGCGGCGTTTCGATCGATGGTGGTGATGGCGCGCTTAGGTAATCGAGCCGCGTCGATCCATGACGAAGACGCAACGTTGCGCGCCGACGCGTAAGAGAAAAGCGCGAAGGGCCGCGCAAACGCGGCCCTTCTTTTTCGTTTCCGACGCGGCGGCGCGGCCGCCGCCGACGCTCAACTCACGCGCATGCCAGGCTTCGCGCCGCTATGCGGCTCGAGGATATAGAGGCCCGGCTCGGCCTTCTCGTCGGCCGCCGACGCGGCGAGCACCATCCCTTCGGACACGCCGAACTTCATCTTGCGCGGCGCGAGATTCGCGACCATCACCGTCAGCTTGCCGACGAGATCCTCCGGCCGGTACGCGGACTTGATCCCGGAGAACACGTTGCGGGTTTTTTCCTCGCCGACGTCGAGCGTGAGGCGCAGCAGCTTGTCCGAGCCGTCGACCGCCTCGCACGCGACGATCTTCGCGATCCGCAGATCGATTTTCGCGAAATCGTCGATCGCGATGAACGGCGATGCGTCGCCGGCGGACGCGGCTTTGGCGTCCGTCGCGTCTTTTCCGCCCTTCGCGCTTTTCGCGCCTGCCGCGCTCGCGGCCGCAGCGGCCGCTGCCGCGTTGGCGCCGTCCAGCGATCCGCGGTTCGCGGCGAGCAGCGCATCGATCTGCTTCGGATCGACGCGCGTCATCAGGTGCTGATACGCGCGGATCGGCTGCGCCGACGACAGCGGCTTGTCCGCGTCGGCCCACGCAAGCGGTGCGATGCCGAAGAACGCCTCGACATTTTCCGCGACGCGCGGCAGCACCGGCTTGAGCGCAAGCGACAACAGCCGGAACGCTTCGAGGCTCACGCTGCAGGTCTCGTGCAGTGCGACGGCGTTCGCCGGGTCCTTCGCGAGATCCCACGGTTTCGCGGTATCGACATAGCTGTTGACCGCGTCGGCAAGCTCCATCGTCTGGCGCAGCGCACGGCCGTACTCGCGTGCCTCGTAGTGCGCGGCGATGTGAGGAATCGCCGCGCGCAGCGTTGCGACGAGCGGATGATTCATCGCGCTGTCCTGCACGCGCCCATCGAAGCGCTTGATCAGGAAGCCCGCCGCGCGGCTCGCGATGTTCACGTATTTGCCGACGAGATCGCTGTTCACGCGCGCCTGGAAATCCTCGAGGTTCAGATCGAGATCTTCCATCGTCGCGTTGAGTTTCGCCGCGAAGTAGTAGCGCAGCCATTCTGGGTTCAGGCCCGTGTCGATATAGCTTTGCGCGGTGATGAACGTGCCGCGCGATTTCGACATCTTCGCGCCGTCGACCGTCAGGAAGCCGTGCGCGAACACGTTGGTCGGCGTGCGGTAGCCGGAGAATTCGAGCATCGCGGGCCAGAACAGCGTGTGGAAATACAGGATGTCCTTGCCGATGAAATGGTACTGCTCGGCCGTCGCGCCCTTGCTCACCCACGCGTCGAAATCGATGCCGCGCTGCGCGCACAGATTCTTGAAGCTCGCGTAGTAGCCGACGGGCGCGTCGAGCCACACGTAGAAGTACTTGCCGGGCGCGCCGGGAATCTCGAAGCCGAAGTACGGCGCGTCGCGCGAGATGTCCCAGTCGGCGAGCTTCGCGTCGCCCGCCTCGCCGAGCCATTCGCGCATCTTGTTGATCGCCTCGGGTTGCGCGAGCCCGCTTACCCATTGGCGCAGGAACGCCTCGCAGCGCGGATCGGACAGGCTGAAGAAGTGATGAGTGGAACGCTTGCGCACGGGCGTCGCGCCCGAGACGACCGAGTACGGATTCAGCAATTCGGTCGGCTGATAGGTGCTGCCGCATACTTCGCAGCTATCGCCGTATTGATCCTTCGCGTGGCACTTCGGGCATTCGCCCTTGATGAAGCGATCCGGCAGGAACATTTCCTTGACGGGATCGTATGCCTGCTCGATTTCGCGCTCGGCGATCAGGCCCGCGTCTTTCAATGCAAGATAAATCTTCTCGCTGAGTTCGCGGTTTTCTTGCGAATCGGTCGTGTAGAAATTGTCGAACGAGATCGCGAAGCTGTCGAGATCGCGCTTGTGCTCTTGCCACGCGCGTTCGATCAGTTGCTTCGGCGTGACGCCCGCCTTCTCCGCGCTCAGCATGATGGGCGTGCCGTGCGTATCGTCCGCGCCGATGTAGTACACCTCGTGGCCGTGCATTCGCAGCGCCCGCACCCAGATGTCGGTCTGGATGTACTCGACGAAATGGCCGAGGTGGAGTTGCCCGTTCGCATAGGGCAGCGCGGACGTGACGAGGATCTGGCGGCGGCGTTGCGGCGCGCCGGCCTGCACGGAAGTGAGATCGGATGCGGACATAGGGGGCTGTAAAAGGACTGCGAGGAAAACGTCGGGAAGCAGCGATTCTAGCAGGGTGGCGGCCGGTGTATCGCGGGCTGCGCGCGGCGTGGCGGCGGCGGAGGAGGGCGCGCGGGCCGACTTTGGCGCGCAGTCTCGGCTTGGTGGCCTGGCAGGGCGGTTGGCGGGAGCCGGGAGCGGATACCGGCGCGCCGCATCCGGCGGCCGGCGTGCGAGCCCGTTGCGGATACGGGCGATGCCATGTCCTGTCGCTCTGACGAGATCGAATGGCGTATCGGCTGCGATCGGATTCTAATCGGAAGACGATCCGAAACACGCCCGTGTTTGGCGTTTGGTTCAGGTGCCGGCGTTCAATGCTCGGGCCGGTGCCGATTTCATTCAGAGGCGACGCATAAGCGACGGGGCGCGGTAGAGCGCAATCGATCGATAGATAGGGTTGAAAGAGACGCAATAGTCGGCTGGAACGAATCGCCCGGAGCGAACCGCCATTGAACAGCGCAGGGCTGACCGCACACCGCCATGCGCTTACGAAACGTAATGAAGCGCGTAATAAAGCGGGGCGACGCCGTTGCCGGACAGCCGATGTGTGATGGAAGCGGAAAAGCGGGACGAATGCTGGAAGGCAGCGCCGGTTCGGCGGTGCCCGCACGACTGCGCCGGCTCTCCGGCACCGCGCGGGCCGAGCGGCGGACCGCTGTAAGCACGGCGAAAACGGCAGACAAAAAAAACCGGGGCGAATGCGGCCCCGGAGCAACAACGACAAGAGGAGAATGGTGACGCGCCGGCAGCACCAGCCGCGTACCGTAAAGACAGACTGCGCGGCGCCCGGGAAGTTCGAAAAATTTTTCGATTTGTTACGGGGCGCCGCGAGCGCCTTGGCCGGCGGGCCTCGAGCGCCGCTCTCCAGTGTCCGTGCTTACTGCTGGGCTTGCGGTGCGCGCAGATAGATCTCGACGCGACGGTTTTGCGCCCGGCCTGCTTCGGTCGAGTTATCTGCGATCGGGTTCGATGCGCCCATGCCTTGCGCCGACAGACGGCCCGACGCGACGCCGCGCTGCGCGAGCGCGTTCACGACGCTCTGCGCACGATTTTGCGACAGCGTCTGGTTATGCGCGGCCGAGCCGGTGCTGTCGGTGTAGCCGACGACCGACGCGGTGATCTGCGGGTTCTGGTTCAGCGTCGACGCGAGGTCGTTCAACAGCGGCGTGAACGCGGGCGTCACGGCGTACTGATTGGTCGCGAACGTGACCGAACTCGGCACGTTCAGCTTGAGCGAGCCGTCCGGCTGCTCGGTGACCTGCGTGCCCGTCTGCTGCGCGGACGGCGCGAGCTTGTTCTTGATCGCTTGCCAGTTGTAGCCGGTCACGCCGCCGACGAGCGCACCGACCCCGGCGCCGATCGCCGCGCCCTTGCCGCCGCCCGCCAGTGCGCCGATACCCGCGCCGAGCGCCGCGCCGGTGCCCGTGCCGACTGCCGTGTTGGTACCCTGCTGGGATGCGCAGCCCGCCAGCAATGCGCCGGCGAGGGCGAAGACGGACAAGCGCGTCGCGATTTTGGTATTCATGTTGATTTCCTCTCTGTATTGATTCGACAAGAACAAAAAAAGAACTGCTCTTTCGGCGGGGCGATTCCTGCCAACTGCGCAGCATGCGAGTCTCATGGTTGGCCAGGCATCCGGCGCGGCGGCCGGCCGCTTTCGCGGCATGCCCCGTTCGCCAGGATGGCTGTTCGAACCATGTCCGCCCCAGCCTCTACAATATAGGCGGTATAAAGCCGATGTGGCCCCGAAGTGTGCTGCCCGCGAAGATTGCGCCGCAAGCCGGCTTTACGCAATGGCAGGCAATAAATTTTTTCACTTTTTCCGCTTTCGTCCCCGTTATTTGAATATTCTTTACATTCAAGACACTTCAAGCGTTATTTTCACGGAGTTTTGATGAGTATCGACAGGGCGCTCGTCGACGCCGCACTCGCGGCAGTCGTCGACCCGAACACAGGTCGGCCGTATGCGGCCCACCGCGGTATCCGCAACGTCACGATCGACGGCGACGTGCTCGCCGCCGACGTCGTGCTCGGCTATCCGGCGAAAAGCCAGTTCGACGATGCGCGCGCGCGCATTGCCGCCGCGCTTGCCGCGGTGCCGGGCGTGCGCGATACGCGCATCGGCGTGTCGCAGGAAATTGTTGCGCATGCGGTGCAGCGCGGCGTGCAGCTTTTACCGAACGTGAAGAACATCGTGGCTGTGGCGTCCGGCAAGGGCGGCGTCGGCAAGAGCACGACCGCCGTGAATCTTGCGCTTGCGCTCGCGGCGGAGGGCGCATCGGTGGGCATTCTCGATGCCGACATCTATGGCCCGTCGCTGCCGACGATGCTGGGCGTGCACGAGCGCCCCGAATCGCCCGACGGCAAATCGATGAATCCGCTCGTCGGCCATGGCCTGCAGGCCAACTCGATCGGCTTTCTGGTCGACGAGGACAACCCGATGGTCTGGCGCGGCCCGATGGCGACGTCGGCGCTCGAACAACTGCTGCGCCAGACTGCATGGCGTGATCTCGACTATCTCGTCGTCGACATGCCGCCCGGCACGGGCGACATCCAGTTGACGCTCGCGCAGCGCGTGCCGGTGACGGGTGCGGTGATCGTCACGACGCCGCAGGACATCGCGCTCGTCGATGCGAAAAAGGGCCTCAAGATGTTCGAGAAGGTGAACATTCCGATTCTCGGCATCGTCGAAAACATGAGCATTCACGTGTGTTCGAATTGCGGACACGAGGAACACGTGTTCGGCGCGGGCGGCGCCGAGCGGATGGCGGCGCAATACGGCGTGACCGTGCTCGGCAGCCTGCCGCTCGACATCCGGATTCGCGAGCACGCGGACCGCGGCGCGCCGACCGTCGCCGCGGACCCGCACGGCAAGCTCGCCGGGCGCTACCGCGCGATCGCGCGGGGCGTGGCGATCGCGATCGCCGAGCGGGCACGCGACATGACGTCGAAATTTCCGACGATCGTTGTTCAAAATACGTAAAATGCCGGGCTGGTTTGGGGCCGGGGATGTTGGTAGCGTGGCGAGTCACGGTATCATGACGGCTTTCCCGATGGTCCCCTTTTCTGTCCGGCGTCTTGCCAGTCGATGCATGCCGCCCGGCATGAGGAGCGCATGAAACGACGATTCGACGGCGGGCCAGGCTGGTTTGCGCTGAATGCGCCGCTTGTCCTGGTCGCTTGCGGCCTGCTGGCCGGTTGTACCTCCTTTGGCTCGCCGCGCGACAAGCGCGCCGACGCGCTGCTTCTGCCGACGGTCGGCAGCCAGGCGCGCGGCACCGTCACGCTCGTCGAGCGGCCGGACGGCGTGCAGGTCACGTACAACTTCTCGGGCCTGCCGCCCAATAGTGATCATGCGCTGCAGATCCACGAGCGCGGCGACTGCAACGCCGCCGACGGCTCGAGCGCGGGCCCCGTGTTCGCGCCCGCGGCCGACCGGCTGCGCGCGGGCGCGCGCGTCGGCGGCGATCTCGGCAATATTCATGCTGATGCGAACGGCGTTGCCGCGGGCTTCATCGTCGCGCCCGACGTCGCGCTCGACGGCGTGCGCTCGGTGCTCGGCCGCTCGGTGCTCGTGCATCGCGATCCGGGCGATCCAGCGTTCCCGCAGCACGGCACGGGGCCTGGGCTCGCGTGTGGAGTGGTCAGGCAGTAGGCGCGCGGCCGGTCGCGATCGCGTAAAATGTGCGCCTTTCGTGGCGTCGTGCGGGTTCGACGGCGTTTGTTTCGCGCACTCCCCGTGCTTTTTCCACGCTTTTTCCTCGCTTTTTCCTGTTACGCAGCGTTTCCGGCGCCTTTTTATGAGCATCAAGTCCGACAAGTGGATTCGGCGCATGGCCGAAGAGCACAAGATGATCGAGCCGTTCGTGCCCGATCAGGTTCGCGCGTCCGAGGACGGCCGCAGGATCGTCAGCTACGGGACGTCGAGCTACGGCTACGACATCCGCTGCGCCGACGAATTCAAGATCTTCACGAACATCAATTCGACGATCGTCGATCCGAAGAACTTCGACGAAGGCTCGTTCGTCGATTTCAAGGGCGACGTCTGCATCATTCCGCCGAATTCGTTCGCGCTCGCGCGCACCGTCGAGTATTTCCGCATTCCGCGCACCGTGCTGACCGTCTGCCTCGGCAAGTCCACCTATGCGCGCTGCGGAATCATCGTCAACGTAACGCCGTTCGAACCCGAATGGGAAGGCTACGTGACGCTCGAGTTCTCGAACACGACGCCGCTGCCCGCGAAGATCTATGCGAACGAGGGCGTCGCGCAAGTGCTGTTCTTCGAGAGCGACGAGGTCTGCGACGTGTCGTATGCCGATCGCGGCGGCAAGTATCAAGGGCAGCGCGGTGTCACGCTGCCGAAAACCTGATCTGTTTCGATACCGCCTACCTACTGTCAGTCAGTGACCGGGTGACCGCTGCGCAATCGCGCCGCGGTCGTTCTTTTTGGAGATTCGCCGATGAAGTTTCGTTTTCCCGTCGTCATCATTGACGAAGATTTCCGCTCCGAGAACATCTCGGGCTCCGGCATCCGGGCGCTGGCCGAGGCGATCGAGAAAGAAGGCGTCGAGGTGCTGGGCCTCACGAGCTATGGCGATCTGACGTCGTTTGCGCAGCAGTCGAGCCGTGCGTCGTGCTTCATCCTGTCGCTCGACGACGACGAACTGATGCTCGGCGAACTCGGCCCGGACGGCGAACTGCCCGAGCTTGCGAGCGCGATCATCGCGCTGCGCGCGTTCGTGACCGAAGTGCGCCGCCGCAATGCGGACATCCCGATCTTCCTGTACGGCGAGACGCGCACGTCGCGCCATTTGCCGAACGACATCCTGCGCGAGTTGCACGGCTTCATCCACATGTTCGAGGACACGCCCGAGTTCGTCGCGCGCCACATCATCCGCGAGGCGAAGGTGTATCTCGATTCGCTCGCGCCGCCGTTCTTCAAGGAACTGGTCAAGTACGCGGACGAAGGCTCGTATTCGTGGCACTGCCCCGGCCACTCGGGCGGCGTCGCGTTTCTGAAGAACCCGCTCGGCCAGATGTTTCACCAGTTCTTCGGCGAGAACATGCTGCGCGCGGACGTGTGCAACGCGGTCGACGAGCTTGGCCAGCTGCTCGATCACATCGGGCCCGTCGCGGCGTCCGAGCGCAACGCGGCGCGCATCTTCAGCGCCGATCATCTGTTCTTCGTGACGAACGGCACGTCGACGTCGAACAAGATCGTCTGGCACGCGACGGTAGCGCCGGGCGACATCGTGCTCGTCGATCGCAATTGTCACAAGTCGATCCTGCATGCGATCACGATGACGCACGCGATTCCCGTGTTCCTCACGCCGACGCGCAATCACTTCGGGATCATCGGCCCGATTCCGCGCGACGAGTTCAAGCCCGAGAACATCCGCAAGAAGATCGAGGCGAATCCGTTCGCGCGCGAGGCGCTCAAGCGTAACCCGAACGCCAAGCCGCGCATCCTGACGATCACGCAGAGCACGTATGACGGCGTGGTCTACAACGTCGAGATGATCAAGGATCTGCTCGGCGATCTCGTCGATACGCTGCATTTCGACGAAGCATGGCTGCCGCATGCCGAATTCCATCCGTTCTACCGCGATATGCACGCGATCGGCGCGGACCGGCCGCGCACCGGCGCGCTCGTGTTCGCGACGCATTCGACGCACAAGCTGCTCGCGGGCATCTCGCAGGCGTCGCAGATCGTCGTGCAGGATTCCGAACACCGCACGTTCGACAAGCACCGCTTCAACGAGGCGTACCTGATGCACACGTCGACGAGCCCGCAGTACGCGATCATCGCGTCGTGCGACGTCGCCGCGGCGATGATGGAGCCGCCCGGCGGCACCGCGCTCGTCGAGGAATCGATCGCGGAGGCGATCGACTTTCGCCGCGCGATGCGCAAGGTCGACGCCGAATACGGCGACGACTGGTTCTTCCAGGTCTGGGGCCCGGACGATCTCGCCGAAGAGGGGATCGGCTCGCGCGAGGCGTGGCTGCTTCGCCCGGACGACCATTGGCACGGCTTCGGTCCGCTCGCCGAAGGCTTCAACATGCTCGACCCGATCAAGGCGACGATCATCACGCCGGGCCTGAACGTCGACGGCGAGTTCGGCGAGACGGGCATTCCGGCCGCGATCGTCACCAAGTATCTGGCCGAGCACGGGATCATCGTCGAGAAGACCGGGCTGTACTCGTTCTTCATCATGTTTACGATCGGCATCACGAAGGGTCGCTGGAACTCGATGGTCACCGAGCTGCAGCAGTTCAAGGACGATTACGACAACAACCAGCCGCTCTGGCGCGTGCTGCCGGAGTTCGTCGCGCAGTATCCGATCTACGAGCGCGTCGGCCTGCGCGATCTGTGCACGCAGATCCACGACGTCTATCGCGCCAACGACATCGCGCGCCTGACGACCGAGATGTACCTGTCGGACATGGAGCCGGCGATGAAGCCGTCCGACGCGTTCGCGAAGCTCGCGCACCGCGAGATCGACCGCGTGCCGCTCGACGAACTCGAAGGCCGCGTGACGAGCATTCTGCTCACGCCGTATCCGCCCGGCATTCCGCTGCTGATTCCGGGCGAGCGCTTCAACCGGACGATCGTCGACTACCTGCGCTTCGCACGCGATTTCAACGCGCGCTTCCCAGGGTTCCATACCGACATCCACGGGCTCGTTGCGGAAGAGGTCAACGCGCGCATCGAGTATTACGTCGACTGCGTGCGTCCCTGATGATGGCGCGGCTCGGCAGAACGTGGGCGCGCTGGGCCGCCGCCGTGCTGGCCGGATGGCTGCTCGCGGGGGCGGCGCGCGCGGAGGTCAGCGCGGCCGATCCGATCGACGTCGCGATGCGGCAGTGTCTCGCGCGCCGCGATCGCTCGTCGACCGCCGGTCAAATTCAATGCATGGACGACGCGCAGCAGAAGTGGCTCGTCGAAGTCGATAACGCCTACGCGCGCGTCGAGAAGATCGCGCCTGCCGACAAGCGGCGCGGCTGGCAGGAGAGCCAGCGCCGCTGGCTCGAATGGCGCAAGGACGAATCGCACCTGGTGCATGCCGTCTACGAGACGACGCAAGGCACGGCGTACCTGATGGCGAGCGCCGACATGCGGTTGCAGCCGGTGCGCGACCGCGCGCTCGCGCTGCGCGATGCGGCCGAGCGCTACGCGCAGCAGGCGGCCGGCCGGCATGCGCAAGCGGGCGGCGGCAAGCGTGGCGGGCGGCGCGTGCAGCCGTGTTCGCGCGATGCGGCGTGCGAGCACGCGCTGTTCGATATGAACCGCTATTACACGAAGCTGCGGACGCGGATGCCCGCCGCGTCGCTGCCGACGCTCGGGGCGGCGCAGCGCGCGTGGGTCGCGTTTCGCGATGCGACGACGCCGCTCGTCGGCGCGGACGAGCGCGTCGATCTGATCGGCGCGCGCGTCGCGACGCTCAAGCGGCTGTCGGAGACGGTGAACAACCGGGCAGCGCCGGCCAGTGCGGGACCGGGCGGCGCGCCCGGCGCTTAAAGCCCCTTTTTGATGATCCCGCCGGCGCCGAGCTCCATCAATCCGGCGCCGATGAATACGCCGGCGCCGTAGGCCACGCCGGTCGTGCCCTCCCACGCGGCAACCCAGGTGATGGCGCCCAGCAACGCGATGATCACGTAAAGCACGATCGAGAACAGCCGCAACCATAGATTATCTTCGATCGCCGCGAGCCCGCCTTGCTTGACCTTGGAGTAGAGGCTTTGCAACGTCGCCCATGAGAACGCGCCGACGGTGCCGAGCAGGAATCCCGCGACGGCCCGGTAGACCCAGACCGGTGCGTGAATGCGGATCGTTTCGGCCAGTGGGAAGAGGATGAGAATCAGAAGCAGGCTGATGAACGCGCAGGCGAGTTCTTGCGGCGCGGGTTGTGGTTTGGCCATTGGCGCCCCCGTATGGTCTTTGATGTGGTTGGATGTCGGACGCTCGATGCGAACAGCGTCTCTGTGCTGGATGATGCGGCGTCAATTATGTCGGGGCGGCCGGGGGGCGGGCAAGATGATCTTGGCGACGCACGCCGGAGGTTCCGCGGCGCGCGATGCGCGTTTGTCGCGCAGCGCGGTGGGCGCGGTATCGGCCGGCGGCAACCGAGACAAAATAAGCGCGCCAATAAACGACAAAGGCGGGCGTCTTGCGACGTCCGCCTTTGTTTTGGTGGGGGCGATCCGCGACGGTGGCCGCGCGGGTTACTCGCCGACTGCGCTGGTTGCGCTGGCTACGCCGAGTGCCGCGCGCGCCGCCTTCGCCGCCGCGCGCACCTGATCCGGCGCGGTGCCGCCCGGATGATTGCGGCTCGCGACCGAGCCTTCGAGCGTCAAATAGCCGAATACGTCGTCGCCGATCAGATGTGCGACGTTCGGCAACTCGCGCTTCATCTCGTCGATCGACAGATCGGCGAGATCGCAACCGCGCGCTTCGCACACCTTCACCGCGTGCGCGACCGCCTCGTGCGCGTCGCGGAACGGCAGCCCGCGCTTGACGAGGTAGTCGGCCAGATCGGTTGCGGTCGCGAAGCCTTGCAGCGCGGCCGCACGCATCGCGTCCGGCTTCACTTTGATGCCGGGCACCATTTCCGCGAAAATCCGCAGCGTGTCCGCGATGGTGTCGACCGTGTCGAACAGCGGCTCCTTGTCTTCCTGATTGTCCTTGTTGTACGTGAGCGGCTGGCCCTTCATCAACGTGAGCAGCGCGACCAGATGGCCGTTCACGCGGCCGGTCTTGCCGCGCGCGAGTTCGGCGACGTCCGGATTCTTCTTCTGCGGCATGATCGAGCTGCCGGTGCAGAAGCGGTCGGCGAGATCGATGAAGCCCACGCGCGGGCTCATCCACAGCACGAGTTCTTCGGAAAAGCGCGACACGTGCGTCATCACGAGTGAGGCCGCGGCCGTGAATTCGATCGCGAAATCGCGGTCGGACACGGCGTCGAGCGAGTTCGCGCAAATGCCGTCGAAGCCGAGCGCTTTTGCGACTGCGTGGCGGTCGATCGGGTAGCTGGTGCCCGCGAGCGCGGCCGCGCCGAGCGGCAGGCGGTTCACGCGCGCGCGGCAGTCGCGCATGCGTTCGGCGTCGCGCGAGAACATCTCGACATACGCGAGCAGGTGATGGCCGAACGTGACGGGCTGCGCGACCTGCAAGTGCGTGAAGCCGGGCAGGATCGTGTCCGCGTGCTGCTCGGCAAGATCGATCAGCGCGCGGCGCAGATCGGTCAGCAACGTGCCGATCCGGTCGATCTCGCCGCGCAGCCACAGGCGGATGTCGGTCGCGACCTGGTCGTTGCGCGAGCGGCCGGTGTGCAGCCGCTTGCCGGCATCGCCGATCAACGCGGTCAAGCGCGCCTCGATGTTCAGATGGACGTCCTCGAGATCGAGCTGCCATTCGAATTCGCCGCGCTCGATTTCGCCGCGGATCTGCGCCATGCCGCGTTCGATCGCGGCGAGATCGTCGGCGCTGATGATCTTCTGCGCGGCGAGCATGCCGGCGTGTGCGAGCGAGCCGGCGATATCGACGAGCGCGAGGCGCTTGTCGAAAAATACCGACGACGTGTAGCGCTTGACAAGCTCGGACATCGGTTCCGAGAAGCGAGCCGACCAGGCCTCGCCCTTTTTATGCAATTGGGACGTCATGGCGAATCGTGAGAGAGCGGAGTGAGACGGCGCGTGCCGCGGGGATTGGATAGACAAAACGATAGACCATTCTAGCATTCGCGCGGCGGCGCAGCGGCCGCGGGCGGTGGCTTGGCGGCGCGGCGGCCGTTCGCGGTGGCGCGGTGCGCGGTGCGGGGCGTGTGGTGTGCGAGGCGTGTATGGCGTGCGCAGCGTGCGCGTCGCCTCTGGCATGCGCGACGCGGCGCGGCCGAGGTCTGAGCGTGCGGCCCGCGTGCAGCCGGCGGATCGCGCGTTTGGTCGCGCGTGCGGCCGCGCCGCTACTTCAGATCGCAGGTGAGCGGCCCGATCGTCGGCGGTGCGCCGTCGGCGGGGCGCGTGTAATCGAACGAGACCGTGCAACGCTTGCCGCCCGCCTCGATGTCCAAGTGATTGACGGGCGCCAGCGCGCTGACGAACGTGAGCCCGTCATAGCCGACGATCGTGCGCGTTGCGCTTTCCCGATGCGTGACCGTGAGCCCCGGCGGCAGCGGTGCGCCGGCCGCATCGCGCAGCGCGATCGACGCCGATTGCTCGCGCGCGATCGCGAAACGCGCGAGCACGCCGGAGCGCGATTGCGGCACGATGGTTTGCGTCGTGGCGGATACGCGCGCATCGAGCGGCAGCTTTAGCGCATCGATGCCGATCCGGTTGTTCTGGTACGCGTTCAGATCCGGGATCAGCAAATGGCCGTTGCGGTCGGTCGCGCCGATCACCCGATTCTCATGCAGCACCGGCACGCCCGCCGACGCGTCGGTCGAAACGAGCGCGAAGCCGTCGTCGATACGGCGCGACAGAAGCGCGTTGCCGTCCATCAGCACGATCGCGCCCGTGACGTCGAGCGCGGCATTGTGCTGGCCCGCGACGGTTTGCGCGAGCGCCGTCACTTCGCCGGCCCGGCCGAGGTACTGCGCCTGGGCTTGCGCGTAGCGCGTGCCGCCCGCGTCGCCGGCCTGCGCAGCCCAGCCGAAGCCGCCGCCATAGTCGGGCGCGCGCGTCGCGCTCAGGCTGTAGGCGGCCTTGCCGTTCTGCCGGCCGGCGTTAGCATTGAGCGACGTGCGATTGCCGAGCGACACGTTCAGGCTGACGAACACGCCGTTCGAGTCGTGCTGACGGAAATCGCGAAACGCGCTGATGCTGATCGACGAGAGGCCGCCGATGCTCGCCGAATACGCCACGGAACCGATGCGCGAGGCCCGTGTGCCGGGATACTTGAAGCCGACGTAGCTGAGCGCGAAAGTCTGCGCATGCGCGAGCGGCAGCGACAACGTGACGCGATCGGTCGCGCTCGGCACCGGCGTGCCGTCGCGCGCGGCGAGGTCGCCGTAGCGCGCGAACGCGCGCAACGTCGCGGCGTCGATTGACCAGCGCGGCTGGATGAGCTGATAGCCGAGGCCGACCTGTGTGCCGGCGAGCCGCCCGGTGCTTTGCGCGACCGATGCGCTTGCGACGCCCGCGCCGCCCACGCGCGTGAGCGCGCCTGCGCCTGCGCTGTAAAGTCCGGGCGTCGCCTGTGCGTAAGCTTCGAGCGTCAGACGGTCGTTCACGCCGTAGCGCAGCGTGGCGCTCGCGGCCGGGCGGCTCGCGTAGTCGAACGAGCGCAGCCCCCATGCGCGCCGCAGGAAGCCGGCCTCGACCGAGTAGCTGGAGAGGCCGGCGGCGAGCAGCCGCGTATCGACGTAAAGCGGCATCGACGTCGCGATGGTGCGTCCGAGCGCGTCGTGCGTGATGACGGTCGCGTTGCCCGCGCCGGTGATGCCGGGCACGCTGTTGATGACGAACGGGCCGCTCGGCACGTCGCCGCTGAATTGACGCACGCCGTTCACATACAGGTCGACGCTCGACGGCACGACGGCCGTGCCTGCGAGCGCCGGCACCGGAAACGTCACGAGATCCGGGCGCAGCGCGAAATTGCTGCGCCATTGCCAGCCGCCGATACGCAGCGAGCGGGTCCATGCGAGCGACGACGAGATCGTGTCGCCGATTTGCATCGTGCTCAGCGAAGCCGGATTGGACCGGCTCCACGACGTGTCGTAGCGTGTATAGCGCTGCCCGGCGTGCTGGAACGCGGCGACGCCCGTGCTGCTGAACACGCCCGCGGGATCGAAGTAGCGCGCCTCATGCCAGAGCGCGGCGCTCGCGCCGCCCGCCGTCTGCGTGTAGAGATCGTAGTTCAGCACGACGCCCCGGCCGGCGCTCGCGGGCGGGCTTGGCGCGAGCGCGCGCGTGTCGAGCGTGTGCGGGATGCGCAGCGCATCGGGGACGACGAGCGCCATTGTCTGCCGGGTGGCGTCGTAACGGTAGCGCAGGCCGTCCAGCGCATCGAGTGCGACGAGTGCGTTCGCCGGCTGCCGCAAGCGCGACGTGGCGATGCCGAGGTCGTTCAGGTCGTCCTCGCTCGCGAAGGCGCGGCCGTCGACGATCGCGAAATGGACGATCAGATGCGTCGGTTCGCCGTTCAGCGATACGTCGAGATACAGGTCGTTCGCGGGCGCGGCACCGGCTGCGGGCGCGGGATCGTCGGCGCGGCGGGGGAGCGCCGAGGTGCTCGGCTGCGCCGGGGATCGCGTATCGGCCGCGGCTGGCGGCGCCCATTCGCCCGACGTGTACGCAGAGGCGGCACGCGCGGCGGCTGCGTCCGGTGCGCGCGCTTGCGGCGGCGCGTTGCGGCTCTGCGCGCGTGCCGCCTGGTCCGGCGCCATCGCGCAGAGCACGATGGCCAATTCGACGAGCCGTCGATGCCGTGCGGATTGCGTCGAACGGTGCGTGGGGCGGTCAGTCGGCACGTTCGGGCGATAGGTGAGTGCGCGTGGCCCGGCCGGCGTCAATCAGCGCGGGTCCACGTCGGCCTGCGTCGGTTGCGTGTTGACCGTGGCCCGCACCTGGCGAATGCGCGGCGCGGCCTGCGCCGCGTCGACGCTCAACGGCCATTGCCGCATGCTGCCCGCGAGCGCGTAGCCGAGGAGGCCCGGCGCGACGTCGTGGGTCCGGCCCGCGTCGTCGACGAGCTGCACGGCTGCGATCTGCGCGTGGCGCCCGCCATCGTTCGTCACGCGCAGCAGCCAACCGGCCGGTTCGCGCACGAGGTGCCAGGTCAGCTTGGGCGGCGTAAGCGCGGCGTCGGGCTCGACGAATACCGGAATCGAATAGCGCAGCCGGATCGCGATGCCGTTGACCACCGGCGCATCGGGCGTGGGCAGTTCGTCGATCAACACGCGATAGCTCTCTTCGCGCAGCGGCTTGTCGCGGGCGAGCCGCACGAGCCGCACCAGTTGCTCGCCGTGCGTGCCGATCTGCACGAGCGGCGGGCTAGCGGCGAGCCCAGGGGCGGGCGTGAGCACGTCGTCGCCTTGGTCCTGGCTCCACTGGTAGGTGCGCACTTGGCCGTAGATCGGCCGTGCGCCGGGATTGCGCAGTGTGATGCCGGTGGCCGGGGTGTCGGCGCTCAGCTCGACGGTGACGGGCGAGATCTGCAGCGTCGCGGCGCGCGCGCACGCTGCAGCGGCCAGCGCGGCAATGGCGGCGAGCGCGACGAGAGGCGCGCCGACGCGTCGGCGGAGGAGCGTCGTCACGGCCGCTTAGAAGTAGACGGTCGCGGTAACGGTGGTTTGATAGAGATCGGGCTTGGGCGTCGCCTGGGACGGCACCTGGCCGTAGACGGTCAGCGTCTGCGCCGAGCCGGTGCCGGTGCCGCCTACCGTGTTGGTGCCTTGGGTGTTGCCCCAGACCGTCGTGTGGCCGGCGTCCTGATACAGCTGGAAGTCGACGAGCGTGCCGGTATTGCCGGTCGAGGTGCCGGCGAGCAGCCGGGTGGCGACGGTCGAGCCGCTCACGTTGCCTGCGTCGAGCCCGACGTTGTAAGGCGTCGTATTCGAACACGTGACGGACAGCGTCGTCGTTTGGTTGACGGCGGACGCGAGTATGCCGTTCGTGCCGAACGACAGCGGGTTCGCGGAAATCGTGCAGTTCGCCTGGATCGTCAGCGACACGGTAAACGTCGCCGTGGCGGTGCCGTTCGAATAGACGGCCGCTGCCGCAGGCCGGAACGACGGCGCGGCGGCAAGCAGCAGGGCGGCGGCAACAGACGTCGGAATGCGTGGGCGAAAGCGCATGGCGTTGTGACTCCCGTAGACAAGGGTTTTTTTATGCTGTCGCACGATCAGGATACCGAACAGCTTCCGATGAGCTTACGGCGGCTGGCTCCGTTAGCTTTTAATAATAAAGTTACTCGATAAATTAGCGCGAAACAAAGGGAAAATATCTGAATGCGCTTGGGAAATAAACCTAAGTATTAATCCTGATCGGAGTAATGGTTCCATCCTTTGTTGCTTGATCGTGCGTCATTCATGCTTCGGTGCACGCGACGATACGTCGAGGCCGGATTGGTTTAGGCCGAATCGCGGCCGCAGGTCGTCGAGTTGCGTTTATTGGGCGCATCGAATAAAAAGCAGCATGATGCATTTCAATAAGTCATTGGATTGACCTGCGCCGGCGCGCGAGCAAGCACGTGTGCGAAATCAATCAGGATTTCAAAACCGATATGACATTCGAAATCAAATGGCGGCGCATCGGGCGATGCGTGCTCGCGATATGCGCGGCGCTGCTGCTTGCCGGGCCCTGGGCCGCCGCGCGCGCCGAGACGTGTTCGGTGAGCGCGCCCGCGCCGGACTTCGGCTCGGTGAATCCGATTGCGCTGACGGCAGTGCCGACGAGCGCGACGATGACCATCACCTGCACGTGGTCGGCCGTCACGCTGACGCCGAACGTGCTCGTCTGCCTGAATCTCGGCGGTACGCCGCCGCGCTATTTGACGAACGGCACGAACCAGATGCTGTACGACTTGTATCAGGATGCCGGCCATACGCAGAGTTGGGGCGCGGTCTCCGCCGGCACGACGCCGATTTCCGCGACGCTGGTGAAGCCGTTGCTCGGCACGACGGCGAACGCGACCGTCACGGTCTATGGCCAGATCGCCGCGAACCAACCCACCGTGCCGACGGTAGGCAATGCGAACACCGTGTATGCGCAGAGCTTCGCCGGCAATCAGACGTCGCTCAGCTACAGCTTCTATACGCTTGCGCCGACGCCGTGCGCATCGCAGACATCGGCCGGCACGTTTGCGTTCACGGCGACGGCCACGGTCGTCAATGATTGCTTCATCAATGCGACCAATGTTGCGTTCGGCACGGCTGGCGTGATCAGCGGCGCGTTGACTGCCACGGGCACGCTCACGGTGCAATGCACGAACGGCGATGCGTTCCGGATCGCACTGAACGGCGGCGCGAGCGGCAACGTGGCGGTGCGGGCGATGCAGCGCACGGGGGGAGGCGCGCAGATCGGCTATCAGCTTTATCTGGATGCCGGCCATGCGGCGGCGTGGGGCGACGGCACGGCCGGCACGTCGATGGCCACCGGAACAGGCAGCGGCGTTGCGCAGACGTTGACCATCTATGGGCAGGTGCCCGCGCAGACAACGCCCGCGCCAGGCAGCTACAGCGATACGATCACCGCGACGATCGCGTTCTGAGCCGCAGGGCCGTGGCCCGCCGGCGCATGCTTGGGGCGCCGCGGCGTTGTGCGTGACGCGGATCGCGGATCGCGGCGGCGCGTTGCGCGGGGCGAAGCGTCACGGGGCCGGCAAACGATTGGCGCGCGCTTGCCCGGCTCGCGGGCGGCGGCGCGCCGGCCCGTGCCGGCCGCGCGTGCCATGCGTGCGTTGCGCGTCGCGTTACCCGCGCACCAGCACCACGAGCTTCAGATCGTCGCGCTGCACGGGCTTGAGCGTCATCTGCTGATAGACGACGCGGCCGTCGCGTGGATGATCGAACGCGCGCTCGCCGCCTTCGCGTTCGCCGACGTCTTGCGACGCCCAGTAATGCGCGAACGCGTCGCTTGCGGCGACGAGCGAGTCGATCAGCGCGCGGGTGGGCGCGTCGTTCAGGTGGCGGATCGTGTCGGCGCGGAACTCGGCGACGAGCCGGCGCGAGCGCGCCTGCCAGTCGACGATCAGCGCGCGCGCCGCAGGCGACGTGAACGTGAAGCGCAGCAGGTTGCGCTCGTCGCGTTCGCCGTCGAGCCAGCCGGCGAACAGTGCGCTCGCGGCGTCGTTCCACGTGAGCGCGTTCCACTGGCGATCGAGCACGTAGGCAGGCGTCGCGAGCAGCTTCACGGTGGCCACGAGCGTCGCGGGCACGTCGCTGGCCGCGAGTTCGGGTTCGGCCGGGTCGCGCTGCGCGGCCAGCTCGAACAGATACGCGCGCTCGGCGCGCGACAGTTGCAGCGCGACCGCGATGCGCGCGAGCGCATCGGCGGACGCCGACACCTCGCGCCCTTGCTCGATCCACGTGTACCAAGTGGCGCTCACGCCGCAGAGTTGCGCGACCTCCTCGCGACGCAGCCCCGGCGTTCTGCGCCGCGGGCCGGGCGGAAGGCCCGCGGCTTGCGGCGACAGCCGCTCGCGGTGGGCGCGGATGAAATCGCCGAGCGCGCGGGCCGGCGTGGTGTCGAGCAGAGGCGGGGAGGCGGGATGGCTCATGTTGCGTCGGGTGTGGCGGGTAAAGCGCGGGTTCGAATCAGCGGGCTGGCTGGTGGACCCGATACCAGGATAATTGATTGACTTGTACCGGTACAAATCGGGCTCTATTGTAGCGGTTCGCGGCAGCTGCTGCCGCTGTGCGATCGCCGTTGCGGCGGCGGTTTTTTCACGAATTCCTGACTTGGATGCGCCATCTGCTTCACGACAAGGAGCCCAGCCGATGAAACAGCACGACAAGGTCGCCGACGCGTTTGGCGCGACGGCCGCCGCCTATTTGACGAGCACTGTCCATGCGACGGGCGCCGATCTCGATACCCTCGCCGCCGAGATCGGCGCGACGCCCAATGCACACGTGCTGGACCTCGGGTGCGGCGCGGGGCACGCGAGCTTCGCGGCGGCGCGCGGCGGCGCCGCGCAGGTGATCGCATACGATCTCGCGCCGCAGATGCTCGCCACGGTCGAGGCGGCCGCGCGCGAGCGCGGCTTGTTCAGCGTGCGCGTCGAGCAGGGTGCGGCGGAGCGTTTGCCGTTCGCCGACGCGTCGTTCGACTGGGTCGTGAGCCGGATGAGCGCGCATCACTGGCGCGACGTGCGGCGCGCGCTCGCGCAAGTGCGCCGCGTGCTGAAGCCGGGTGGCCGGGTGCTGTTCATCGACGTCGCGGGCGCCGACGATCCGCTCATCGACACGCACTTGCAGGCGGCCGAAGTGCTGCGCGACGCGTCGCACGTGCGCAATTACCGCGCCGATGAATGGCTGCGCATGTTCGACGAAGCGGGCTTGGCGGCCGAGGTGCGCGAGCGTTGGCGCCTGCCGATCGAATTCGCGAGCTGGATTGCGCGCATGCGCACGCCGCAGGTGCGTGCGGATGCGATTCGCGCGCTGTGGGCCGGCGCGCCCGACGAAGTGCGCGCGTACTACGACGTGCAGCCGGACGGCTCATTCAAGCTCGATGCGCTGATGATCGGCGCGCATTGACGGCCGCGGCCGTCGGCGCGGCGCCGTGCGCGGGACGGCAGAGCAACTGTCGTTCGGTCAAGGCAAAAGGCCGCTGCGGTAAATGCCGCAGCGGCCTTTTTGTCTCGCGGCCGATTTCCGGCCCGGCCGGGCGCAGAGCCGGCCGGTGATGCGCGATTGAAACGGCGGCCACGGCAAGCGGCCGCCGGCTGCTTGCCGCCGCCCGCCGCCCGCCGCCCGCCACGCGCCGCTGCGGCACGCGGTTTGACCGCGCGCACCGCGCCGTGCCGGATCAACCGGTATTGCGCAGCCCGGCCGCGATTCCGTTGATCGTCAGATGAATCCCGCGCCGCAGCCGCGCGTTCGTATCGCCCGCGCGGTGCCGCTTGATCAACTCGACTTGCAGGTGGTTGAGCGGATCGAGATACGGGAAGCGGTTTTTGATCGACCGCGCGAGAAGCGGGTTCGCCGCAAGCCGCTCGCCGTGGCCTGTGATCTCGGCAAGCGCGTCCGACGTGCGATGCCACTCGGCGACGATCCGCTCGAACACGTGCTTGCGCAGCTTCTTGTCGGCGACGAGCTGCGCGTAGCGCGACGCGACCGCGAGATCGGTTTTCGCGAGCACCATGTCCATGTTCGACAGCAGATGCGCGAAGAACGGCCAGGTCTTGTTCATCTTCTTGAGCTGCGCGACGCGCCGGGCGCGCTCGGTGGCGTCCGTCGCACCGTCGAGGTACGCGGCGACCGCGCTGCCGAAGCCGTACCAGCCCGTCAGCAGCAGCCGGCACTGGCCCCACGAGAAGCCCCACGGAATCGCGCGCAGATCCTCGATCTTGCGGTTCTTCGGGTCTTGCAGCTTGCGCGATGCGGGCCGGCTGCCGATGTTGAGTTCGGCGATCTCGGTGATCGGCGTCGACGAGAAGAAATAGTCGGTGAAGCCGGGCGTTTCGTAGACGAGCGCGCGATACGCGGCCATCGCGGCGTCGGACAGCGTCTGCATCACCGCCTCGAATGCCGCAAGCTGCTTGGGCGCATTGGTGTGCGGCAGCAGCGTCGCCTCGAGCGTCGCGGCGACCACCGTTTCGAGATTGCGCCGGCCGATCTCCGGGTTCGCGAACTTGCTCGCGATCACTTCGCCCTGCTCGGTGAGCCGGATCTGGCCGTTGACCGTGCCGGGCGGCTGCGACAGGATCGCCTGATAGGTCGGGCCGCCGCCGCGGCCGACCGTGCCGCCGCGGCCGTGGAACAGCCGCAGCCTGATCCCGCGCTCGCGGAACAGTTCGACGAGCGCGAGTTCGGCGCGGTAAAGCTCCCAGTTCGACGTGAGGAAGCCGCCGTCCTTGTTGCTGTCGGAATAGCCGAGCATCACTTCCTGCTCGTCGTCCTGATGCGCGAGCAGATCGCCGACGCCCGGCAGCGCGAAGAATTCGCGCATGATGTCGGGCGCGTTGCGCAAGTCGGCAATCGTCTCGAAGAGCGGAATGACCATCAGGTCATTGCGCGCGTGGCTGCCCGGCGTGCCGAGCGTGCCGTCGAACAGACCGGTTTCCTTCTGCAGCAGCAGGACTTCGACGAGATCGCTCACCGTCTCGGTGTGCGAAATGATGTAGTTGCGCACCGCGCGCGGGCCGAACTGCGCGCGGATCGCGCGCGCGCGCTCGAGCACGCCGAGTTCGCTTTTCGCGAGATCCGAATAGTCGAGATACGGCGAGCGCAGCGGCCGCGGATCGGCGAGCGCGGCGAGCAGCACGCGCAGTTTGTCGCGCTCGGCGAGCGCCGCGTAATCGGGCTCGATGCCCGCGCGCGCGAACAGCTCGGCGATCACCGCTTCGTGGATGTCGGAGCTTTGCCGCAGGTCGATGCTCGCGAGGTGAAAGCCGAATGCCTCGGCCGCGCGCACGAGGGGCGCGAGGCGCGGCGCCGCGAGCGATTCGCCGTGATGCTCGGCGAGCGAATCCATCAGCACGCGCAGATCGGCGGCGAACGCTTCGGCGTCCGCATAAGGCGTCGCGCGCACGGGCGCGGCGCCCCGGCCCGCGCTGCGCACCGGCACCGCGCCTTCGCCGAGCCGCACGCGCGCGCTTGCCGCCACGCGCGTGTAGACGCCGATCAGCGCGCGGCGGTACGGCTCGTCGACGCGGTGCGGCGACTGGTCGGGCGATGCGGCCGCGAGCGCCTTCAGCGCGTCGCTTGCGCCGACGAGCAGGTTCGATACCGACAACTCCGCGCCCAGCTTGTGCACCTGCTCGAGGTAATGCTCGAAGATCACCGCGGCCTGGCGGTTGATCGCTTCGTCGAGCGTCGCGGCGGTGACGTTCGGGTTGCCGTCGCGATCGCCGCCGATCCAGCTTCCCATCTGGAAAAACGCCGGCACGCGCGCGGGCAGGCCGTGCTCGGCGAGCGCCTCCTCGATGTCGGCGTAGAGCGCGGGCAGCTCGTCGAGGAACGTCGCGCGGTAGTACGACAGCGCGTTCTCGATTTCGTCGGCGACCGTCAGCCGCGCATCGCGCAGCATCCGGGTCTGCCAGAGCGTCGTCACGCGCGCGCGCAGCAGCGCTTCGTTGTGCGCGCGCTCGCGCGCGGTGAGCGGCTGATCGCGCTCGGCCAGCAGGCGCGCGATGTCGTGCTGCGCGTCGAGGATGCTCTTTCGCTGCACTTCGGTCGGGTGCGCGGTCAGCACGGGCACGATCAGCGCGTCGTCGAAGAATTGCCTGATGGCTTTCGACGATGCGCCGCCCGCCTCCTTCAGTTTGGCAAGCGCATACGCGACGGTGCCCGCCTGCGGCGCGGAGCCCGCGAGCGCGTGGATGCGGCGGCGGCGATTGTGATGGCGGTCCTCGGCGATGTTCGCGAGATGCGAGAAATAGCTGAACGCGCGCACCACGCTCACGGTTTGCTCGGGCGTGAGCTTCCTCAGCATCTTCTCGAGCGTTTGCGCCGCCGCGTTGTCGTCTTCGCGGCGGAATTTGACGGCTGTCTGGCGGATCGTCTCGACTACTTCGAACACGGCGTCGCCTTCCTGCTCCCGAACCACGTCGCCGAGCAGGCGGCCGAGATAGCGGATGTCCTCGAAGAGCGGGCGGTCCTTGTCTTCGCGCGTGCGGCCGTTCGGTTTGGCGGCGGCGTTTGCATGGCCGTTCGCGCGCGCCGCGCCTTTCGGCTCGCGCGGGGGCGTCTGGCTGCGGGCGCGTGCGGCGGCGGATGCCGGCGCGGGGGAGGGCGAGACTGCGTTGCGGCGCGTCGAGCGCGCCGATCCGGAAGACTTCACGATCGATTTCCTTGGGAAAGCACGAGTGAACGGGAACAACGGTCCTGCAACAGCGCGATCGGCGCGCGGCTCGTCTCGTCATGCGCGATCCGGCCGAGCCGTGCGGACGCGCAGCGCGGACACGCGCTCCGGCGGGCGGCGCGCCTGGCCTGGCGGTGCGCGTCCGCGCAGCGGATCGGCGCTCCACCAGGCCAGGCCGAGCGAGGGGCGAGCGCGGTCGTGTGGCGGCCGCGCTCGCGCATCGGCTGGCACGCCGATCCTCGCGGCGGTGGCGAGCCGCCGGGGCGACCGAGCAGACCGGCCCAGCAGACCGGCCCAGCAGACCGGCCCAGCAGACCGGCCAAACCGCGCCCGCTTGGCCAAGCGGGCCGGCCAGGCCCGCGTGCTACCATTGCCTGCTCCTGGTCCCACCGGTGATATGCCAGTCAGATGAATTCCGAGACTTTTTCGGCCGAGCTTCCCGCGACGCTGACGATCGCTTCGCGCGAGAGCCGCCTCGCCATGTGGCAAGCCGAGCACGTGCGTGATGCGCTGCGCAAATTATATCCAGCTTGTGACGTAAATATCCTCGGGATGACGACACGAGGCGATCAAATTCTCGATCGCGCGCTGTCGAAAGTAGGCGGCAAGGGGCTGTTCGTCAAAGAGCTCGAGCACGCGCTCGCCGACGGCCGCGCCGATCTCGCCGTGCATTCGCTGAAAGACGTGCCGATGGTGCTGCCCGACGGCTTCGCGCTCGCGGCCGTGCTGCATCGCGAAGATCCGCGCGACGCGTTCGTCTCGAATGCGTATGCGTCGCTCGCCGAATTGCCGGCCGGCGCGATCGTCGGCACGTCGAGCCTGCGCCGCGAGGCGATGCTGCGCGCACGCTATGCGCAGCTCGACGTGCGGCCGCTGCGCGGCAATCTCGATACGCGCCTTGCCAAGCTCGATCGCGGCGATTACGCGGCGATCATTCTCGCCGCCGCAGGATTGAAGCGCCTTGGCCTTCAAGCGCGCATCCGCGCGCACCTCGACGTCGGCGACAGCCTGCCCGCCGCCGGGCAGGGCGCGCTCGGCATCGAGATCGCCGCGCACCGGGCGGACGTCGCCCGCTGGCTCGCCCCGCTGCACGATGCGCGCACCGCGCTCGCGGTCGAGGCCGAGCGGATGGTGTCGCGCTCGCTCGGCGGCAGTTGCGAAGTGCCGCTCGCCGCGCATGCGGTATGGTACGGCGACGCGCTGCATCTGACGGGCAGCGTCTCGACGACGGACGGCCGCCACGTGCTGCGCGCGAGCGCGAGCGCGCATGCCGCGACGCCCGCCGACGCGCTCGCGCTCGGGCGCACGGTCTCCGACGCGCTCGAGCAGCAGGGCGCACGCGAAATCGTCGACGCGCTCGTCGCGGCGAGCGCGCAAAAGGGCGGCGCGCAATGACGCGCGCGCCGCGCGGGTTCACCGCAGTGCTCACGCGGCCCGACGGTCAGTCGTCGGGACTCGCCGCTCAGCTCGCGGCGGCGGGCATCGACGTGCTCGACTTCCCGCTGATCGACATCGCGCCGCTCGCCGACGACGCGCCGCTTGCCGGCGCGCTCGCGCGGCTCGATGCATACGCCCTCGTCGTGTTCGTGTCGCCGAACGCGATCGACCATGCGCTCGCGCGGCTCGACGCGATCTGGCCGCATCCGCTGCCGATCGGCGTCGTCGGGCCGGGCAGTGTCGCCGCGCTCGCGCGGCACGGGATCGTCGCGGGTACGCACCGGGTGATCGCGCCGCGCGAGTCCGGCAATGGCGGCACGCCGCGCTACGATTCGGAAAGCCTGTTCGTGGAGATCGAACGCGCGTTCGGCGGCGCGCTCGCGCTTGCCGGCAAGCGCGTGCTGATCGTGCGCGGCGACGGCGGCCGCGAGTGGCTCGCCGAGCGGTTGCGCGAAGCGGGCGCCGAAGTCGAGCTGGTCGCCGCGTACCGGCGCATCATGCCCGAGCCGTCGATCCGCGCGTGGGAGCGCGTGCATGGGCTGTTGTCGGGCGAGCCGCACGCGTGGCTCGTGACGAGTTCGGAGGGCGTGCGCAATCTGCAGGAACTCGCGCACGCGCATTTGACCGAAGCGGAAATCGACGCGCTGACGCGCGCTCGGTTCGTTGCGCCGCATCCGCGGATCGCCGAGACCGCGAGGGCGCTCGGTTTTGATAGGATTACGCTGTCCGGCGCGGGCGATGAGCGCATCGTCCACGCGTTTCGTACGTTGGCCGAAGAGGCCGATCAACCGGCGACCGCCGCACCGATGCCTTCACGCATGACAGACACCAACGATACCAAAGACACTTCCTCCAGGCCGGCCACGGCGGCCACGCCGCCGAATCAGCCATTTACGCCGTTTGAAACGAAGGCGCGGCGCGGCGGCTCGACCGCGGCGCTGTGGCTCGTGACGATCGCGATCGCGGCGGCGGCGGGCGCGGGAGGCTATGCGCTGAACCGTAAGGTCGACCGCGTCGACCAGCACGCGGCCGAGCGGCAAAAGACGCTCGATGCGCAGACGGCCGAGCTACGCGCGAAGGCCGACCAGGCGCTCGCGAGCGTGCACGACACCGGCGCGCAGCTTTCCCAGCTCGACGGCAAGCTCGCCGACGCGCGGGCCGCGCAGCAGGCGCTGCAAGAGCAATATCAGGATCTGTCGCGCAACCGCGACGCATGGATGATCGAGGAAGTCGGCCAGATGCTGTCGAGCGCGAGCCAGCAGCTTCTGCTGACGGGCAATACGCAGCTCGCGCTGATCGCGCTGCAGAACGCCGATTCGCGGCTTGCGTCGTCGCAGAGCGCGCAGGCGGTCGTGGTGCGCAAGGCGGTTGCGCAGGATATCGAACGATTGAAGGCCGCGCCGTCCGTCGATCTGACGGGGCTCGTGATCAAGCTCGACGATGCGATCGCGAAAATCGACGGGTTGCCGCTGTCGGGCGAGGTGCTCGCGCCGCACGAATCCACCCGCCCCGAAGCCGCGCTCAGTGCGCTGCGCACGGCCGAGGCCGCCGGCGAGCCGCGCTGGAAGGCGTGGTGGCGCGGTTTTTCGGCGGGTATCGGCGAACAGGTGAAATCGCTCATCGAGGTGCGCCGTATCGATCATGCGGACGCGATGCTGGCGTCGCCGGAGCAGGGCTACTTCGTGCGCGAGAACGTGAAGCTGCGGCTGTTGAGCGCGCGGCTTTCGCTGCTCGCGCGCAACGACAGCGCGATGAAATCCGATCTGCATGCGGCACAGGCGGCGCTTTCCCGCTACTTCGACGGCAGCTCGAAGGACACCCAGACCGTTCAGGATCTCGTCAAGCAGGTGGATGCCGCGTCGCTGGCGGTCGCGACGCCGAACCTGAACGCGAGCCTGAACGCGGTTCAACAGTTCAAGAGCCGGGGTTGACGACATGACGCTGCGTGGAATCATCTGGCTTGCCGTGCTGTTCGCGATCGCAGCGGCGCTCGCGACGCTCGGCCGCTTCGACACCGGGCAGGTGCTGATCGTCTATCCGCCTTACCGGATCGACCTGTCGTTGAACTTCTTCGTGCTGGCGATCATCGTCGTCTTCATCGCGCTGTATGCGTTGACGCGAATCGTGCGCAATATCTGGCGCATGCCGCGGCGTGTTGCCGCGTATCGCGCGAAAATGCGCGCGGAGCGGGCGCAGGCGTCGCTGCGCGACGCGCTCGCGAATCTGTACGCGGGCCGCTTCTCGCGTGCCGAGAAGGCCGCGCGCGATGCGCTCGCTGTGGATGCGAACCAGAGCGCGGCGAGCCTCATCGCCGCCTCGGCCGCGCACCGGATGCACGAGTACGCGCGGCGCGACGAATGGCTCGCGAAGATCGACGGGCAGGACTGGCAGGATGCGCGGCTCCTCGCCACCGCCGATATGCGCGCGGACGGCCGCGACGCGCAAGGCGCGCTCGCCGCGCTTGCCGAAATGCAGGCGTCGGGCGGCAAGCGGATTCATGCGCAGCAGATCGCGCTGCGCGCGCAGCAGCAGTTGAAGAACTGGCCCGAGGTGCTCAAGCTGGCGAAGGCGCTCGAAAAGCGTGAAGCGCTGCATCCGGCCGCGGCCGTGCGCCTGCGTCAGCAGGCGGCCGAGCATCTGTTGCGCGAGCGCCGGCACGATGCCGATGCGTTGCTCGAGGTGTGGCAGTCGTTGTCGGCGGCCGAGCGGCAGTCGCCGCGGCTTGCCGATCTCGCCGCGGAGCTGCTGATCGCGCTCGAGCGCAGGCAGGAGGCGCGGCGGATCGTCGAAGAGGCGCTTGCGCACAATTGGAACGCGCGTCTGTTGCGTCGCTATCCCGATACCGCGGATGCTGACGCGCTGCCGCTGATTCAGAAAGCCGAAGCGTGGCGCAAGGATCGGCTGGAGGACGCGGATTTGCTGTTTGCACTCGGCCGCCTGTGCCAGCGCCAGCAGCTGTGGGGCAAGGCGCAGTCGTTCCTCGAGGCGGCGCTCAAGCTCGCCGACGAGGAATCGCTGAAGATTCGCGCGCACCGCGCGCTCGCGCGCCTGTTCGAACAGTTGGGTGAAACCGACAAGGCCGCGCAGCACTATCGGGAAAGCGCGCTCGCGATCACGGTGGTGTGAATCGCCGCGATGCGCGGCGCTCGATGCGCGTGTTTATTCGATGCGCTTGCTACTCAGGCGCGGCAAACGGCGGCCCTTGCGGCCGCCGTTTTACATTGAGCGGCCGCCGGTTCAGCGATCGACGAGCGCCTTCGGCACCGATAGCACCAGCAGGCCGCCCAGCACCATGAACGCGGCGAGCATGATCATCCCCGCATCGTTCGTTCCGGTTGCCTGCTTGAGCCAGCCGATCGCATAAGGGCTCAGGAAGCCGGCGAGGTTGCCGATCGAATTGATTATCGCAATGCCCGCTGCCGCCGCGCCGCCGCCGAGGAACGCGGTCGGCAGGCTCCAGAAGAGCGGCAGCGCGCTCAGGATGCCGATCGTCGCAAGCGTGAGGCCGAGCATGGCGAGCGGCGTATCGTGCGCCCAGACGACCGACAGCGCGAGCCCGATCGCGCCTGCGGCGGCCGGCAGCGCGATGTGCCAGCGCCGTTCGCGACGGCGGTCGGCGCTCGATGCGATCGCCAGCATCGCGACGACGGCCGCTGCGTAGGGAATCGCCGATAGAAGCCCGATCGTGAACGCGTCGGTCACGCCCGTCGACTTGATCAGCGTAGGCAACCAGAAGCCGACGCCGTACAGCCCCGTCACGAACGAGAAATAGATCGCGCCCATCAGCCATACGCGCGGGCTGGCGAACACGGCGGCAAGCGGCGGGTCGTCCTTGCGCGCGGCTTCGAGCGCGACGTTGCGCGCAAGCAGCGCTTTTTCGTCGTCGTCGAGCCAGCTCGCGTCGTCGATGCGGTCGTCGAGCACGACGAGCAGCAGCATGCCGACGGCGATCGACGGGATGCCTTCGAGCAGGAACAGCCATTGCCAGCCATGCCAGCCGTTCGCGCCGTCGAACGCTTTCAGGATGTAGCCGGAGATCGGCCCGCCGACAATGCCCGACAGCGCGACGGCCGTCATGAACAGCGTCGTCATCCGGCCCCGTCGATGCGCGGGATACCAATAGGTCAGATAGAGGATTACGCCGGGGAAGAAACCCGCCTCGGCCGCGCCCAGCAGAAAACGCATCGCGTAGAACGCGCTCGGCGTGGTCACGAACATCGTGAGCGCCGAGAGGATGCCCCACGTGATCATGATCCGTGCGATCCAGAGCCGTGCGCCGACCCGGTGCAGGATCATGTTGCTCGGGACTTCGAACAGAAAATAGCCGATGAAGAAAATTCCGGCGCCGAGCCCGTAGACGGCGTCTGACAGATGCAGGTCGGCCGCCATTTGCAGTTTCGCGAACCCGACGTTGACGCGGTCGAGATACGCGACCACGTAGCAGAGCAGCAACATCGGCGCGAGCCGCCACGAGACCTTGCGGTAGGTGGCCGCTTCGAACGCGGACGGCGTGTTCGGCGTGATCGCCGGCATTGGACTGGCCATGATGTCTCCTCTGGTGTTTTATCTGGTGACGGTGCTTCGGTCTTCAGCGTGCAGTGCGCAAACGTGTTTGCCGCGGCTTGCGTTGCGCACGCGCCGCGTGCCGTGGGCTGCTGCGCTTGCAGCGTGCCACGCAGAGGTCCGCGTGGTGCCGCTGCACTCGCGCGGCTCAAACGCAGCGGCCGCCGTCGACTTCGATGCACGCGCCCGTGACGAACGCCGCTTCGTCGGATGCCAGGTAAAGCGCGGCATTCGCGACGTCCTGCGGCGTCGATAGCCGCCCGAGCGGGATCGTCGCAATGAAGCGTGCGCGGTTTTCCGGCGTATTGGCCGCTCCCATGAATTCGGCCGTGAGCCCGGTGTCGCCGAGCACCGGGTTCACGCAGTTCACGCGGATCCGGTCGCCGCCCAGCTCGGCGGCAAGCGCCTTGCTCGCGGTGATCATCGCGCCTTTCGTGCTGTTGTACCAGACGAGGCCGGGGCGCGGCCGCACGCCTGCCGTCGACGCGATGTTGACGAACGCGCCGCCGCCCATGCGGCGAAAGTGCGGCACGAAAGTTTGCACGCAGAAGAACAGGCTTTTCATATTGACGGCATACACCCGGTCGTATTCGGCCTCGGTCACGTCGAGCACCGGCTGGTTGCGGTGGGTGGTGCCCGCATTGTTGACGACGATCTGCACGCTGTCGAACGTGTCGAACGCGGCGTGTGCCAGCGTGCGCCAGTCGTCGCCGCGCGACACGTCGGCCGCGACGGCGATCGCGCGCCCGCCGGCAAGCGCGATCTGGCTCGCGACGCGCTCGGCGGCCACGCCATTCAGATCGTTGACGACGACGTTCGCGCCTTCGCGCGTGAACGTAGCCGCGATACCTGCGCCGAATCCCGAGCCTGCGCCCGTGACGATGGCGGTCTTGCCGCTCAGCCGCATCGGTAGTCTCCTGAGTGGGATGTCATGATCCGCGTACAGGGCGAAACGTGTTGCGCCCGCCCGTCAGCCGTGTTTGAGCGCGATGGTCTTGAGCACGGTGAAGCCGTACAGCGCCTCGAAGCCTTTCTCGCGGCCGTGACCGGAGCGGCCCACGCCGCCGAACGGCAACTCCGCGCCGCCGCCCGCGCCGTAATCGTTGACGAAAACCTGCCCCGCGCGCAGCTTGCGCGCGAGGCGCAACTGGCGCGCGCCGTCGCGCGTCCAGATGCCCGCGACAAGCCCGTAGCGCGTGCCGTTCGCCAGCGCGAGCGCCTCGTCCTCGTCTGCAAACCGCATCGCGGCGAGCACGGGCCCGAACACTTCCTCCTGCGCGAGACGGTGCGTATGCGGGACGTCGCGCAGCAGCACGGGCGCCTGATAGAAACCCGTTTCGGGCGCATCCGGCGCAACTTCGCCATGTGCGGCCATCGCGACGCCGTCGTGCTGCGCATCGGATAGGAAATCCCACACGCGTTGTTGCTGCTTCGCGCTGATGAGCGGGCCGCAATCGAGATCGGCGCCGGCCGGGCCGACCTTCAGCGCGCCGAACGCGGCTGCCAGGCGCTCGACGAGCGGCTCGTAGATCGCCCGCTCGATCAGCACGCGGCTGCCGGCCGAGCAGGTTTGCCCGCTGTTCTGGATGATCGCGGACACGAGCACGGGCAGCGCCGCGTCGAGATCGGCATCGGCGAATACGATTTGCGGCGATTTACCGCCCAGCTCCAGCGTGACCGGCGCGTGGTGCTCGGCCGCCATTTGCGCGACGGCGCGGCCGGTGTCCGGCGAGCCCGTGAACGACAGATGATCGATACCCGGATGACGCGCGAGCGCTGCGCCTGCTTCGAAGCCGTAACCTGTCACGACATTGAGCGCGCCTGCGGGCAGCCCGGCTTCGGCCGCGAGCGTCGCCACCCGGAGAATCGACAGGCACGCGTCCTCGGATGGTTTCACGACGCACGCATTACCGGCCGCGAGCGCCGCGCCTACGCTGCGCCCGAGGATCTGCATCGGATAGTTCCACGGCACGATGTGGCCGGTCACGCCGTGCGGCTCGCGCAGCGTCAGCACCGTGTAGCCCGCGCGGTACGGCAGCGTGCTGCCGTGCAGCTTGTCCGCCGCGCCTGCGTAGAACTCGAAATAGCGGGCGAGCGCGTCGGCGTCCGCGCGGGCCTGCGACAGCGGCTTGCCGGTGTCGCGCGATTCGATCAGCGCGAGTTCGTCGCGGCATGCGGCCACGAGCATCGATAGCCGATATAGCATGCGTCCCCGTTCGGCCGCGCTTGCCGCCCCCCACGGGCCGTCGAATGCCGCGCGTGCCGCGTGCACCGCCGCGTCGACGTCGGCTGCGGTGCCGCGCGCGATCCGCGCGAATGGCTCGCCATCGGACGGATCGATGACGGCGATCGTTTCCCCGCCGGCGGGCGCTGCCCAAACGCCCGCGATGAAGTGCTTCGCTTCTTCCATGTTCGCTCCCGGCCTTTGGCCGCTCGTTGCGCGCATTGCCTGCGATCTCTCGATGCGCCATCGACGCCGGGCCGGCACGCGCCGCGCTGCATCGTTGCCGGATTATCGCGCCGATCGCGATGCGAGCGCCATCGGGCGATTGGCTATAATGCTCGTTCCATCGGACAGGCGGCGGGCCGCCTTCCGTCCCGATTCCCATCCGCACTGCAAGAGAACGCTCATGAGCTTTAGCAATGTCCCGGCGGGCAAGGACCTGCCGCACGACTTCAACGTGATCATCGAAATCCCGGCGCAAAGCGAGCCGGTCAAATACGAGGCGGACAAGGAGCTAGGCCTCCTCGTGGTCGACCGCTTCATCGGCACCGGCATGCGCTATCCGGTCAACTACGGCTTCATTCCGCAAACGCTGTCGGGCGATGGCGATCCGGTCGACGTGCTCGTCATCACGCCGTTCCCGCTGCTCGCAGGCTCGGTCGTGCGCGCGCGCGCGCTGGGCATGCTGAAGATGACCGACGAGTCGGGCGTCGACGCGAAGCTCATCGCCGTGCCGCACGACAAGATCAGCCCGATGACGGCCGGCATCCAGTCGCTCGACGACGTGCCCGGCTATCTGAAGGACCAGATCAAGCACTTCTTCGAACAGTACAAGGCGCTCGAGAAGGGCAAGTGGGTGAAGGTCGACGGCTGGGACGGCATCGAAGCCGCGCACAAGGAAATTTCCGAAGGCGTCGCGAACTTCAAGAAGTAAGCGCCGTCGCGGCGCTCGATGTGCCGCTCGCTGTACCGGAACCGCGCGTGCCTCGTCATGAGGCCGCGCGGTTTTGTTTGGCGCGCACGCGGCGCGGGGCGGCTGCGCGTGCGTTTTCGTCTCCGGTTTCGCTTGCGGCGGCGGCTGGGATGGGCTTTGCTCCGTTGGAGGCGGGTGAACGCTTCGACGGCTTCGACGGCTTCGACGGCTTCGACGGCTTCGACGGCTTCGACGGCTTCGACGGCTTCGACGGCTTCGACGGCTTCGACGGCTTCGACGGCTTCGACGGCTTCGACGGCTTCGACGGCTTCGACGGCTTCGACGGCTTCGACGGCTTCGACGGCTTCGACGGCTTCGACGGCTTCGACGGCTTCGACGGCTTCGACGGCTTCGACGGCTTCGACGGCTTCGACGGCTTCGACGGCTTCGACGGCTTCGACGGCTTCGACGGCTTCGACGGCTTCGATGGCTTCGACGGCTTCGATAGCTCCGACGCGCCGCGCGCCCGTCTTGAGCGTGGACTCCGGGTCACGGCAGCACCGTCGGCCGCTTCGTCGGCCGCCGCCGCCGTCGTGCCGTTTTCAGCCGCATCCGTTCCGCTTGCGGCATGCCCGACATCGACATCGCGTCCGCCGGCCGCTGTGGCCGGCAGCACCGACATGAGCGGCAGCGCGCCGCTCGCCAGCGCCCGCTTCTGCGTGGCCGTCAGTTGCTTGACTCGATATTCGGCCCGCGACGCGCTTGACCGGTCGGCAAGCTCGAACGATGCGAGCACGGCTCGCGGCTTGCGCGCGCGCGTATAGCGCGCGCCCTTGCCTTGCGCGTGTTGGGCGAAGCGGGCGGCAACATCGGTCGTGATGCCCGTGTAGACACTGCCGTCGGCGCATTCGATCAGGTATAGGTACCAGGACATGAGAGGCGGCGTGATGCGAAGCCGCCAGTGTCGCAGAAAACGCGCGGTGCGAACGCATCGAGCCGCCGGCGAAAGCCGATACGGTTTGCCCGATGATTCGCGCCGCGCGCCCGCTTAGCGCTGCGCGACCGCGTGATTGGGCGGGGTGCGCGACGAGCGCGATTCATGAACGCGCCAGAAAATCGCCGCGGACGCGAGCGTGATCGCGCCCACGCAAATGAAGCTCAGCTTGAAGCCGAGCAGCGTCGAACCGGTTTGCGTGCCGAACAGCGCCGCCAGCCCGCTGCCCACCGATGCGCCAAGCCCCATCGACAGCATCTGCACCATCGAATAGAGGCTGTTGCCGCTCGCGGCGTCGCGATGCGGCAGGCTTTTCAGCGTGACGCTGTTCATCGCCGCGATCTGCACCGAATTGGTCGCGCCGAAGATCGCGATCAGCGCCATTTCGAAGACGAGCGGCGTGTCGGGGCCGATCGTCGCGAACAACGTGATCACCGCGCCGACGATCAGCGTGTTGACGAACAGGAAAGTCCGGTAGCCGTGACGGCGAACGAGCGGCGTGATCCACGGCTTCGCGACCACGCCGGCGATCGCGGCCGGCACG
Source organism: Burkholderia singularis (assembly GCF_001718875.1). NCBI lineage: Bacteria > Pseudomonadati > Pseudomonadota > Betaproteobacteria > Burkholderiales > Burkholderiaceae > Burkholderia > Burkholderia singularis. The sequence goes on along the minus strand of NZ_CP013448.1, from coordinate 3,105,447 downwards.
AGCAGCAGCCCCGAGCGCAGCGGTGCATAGCCGAACTCGAGCTGCATCATCAGCGGCAGCAGGAACGGCGTCGCGCCGATGCCGATGCGCGAGACCAGATTGCCCGCCAGGCCGACGGCGAAGTTCGGTTCGCGAAAGAGTTCGAGCCGGAAGAGCGGATTCGCGCGTTTGCGCGCATGCGCGACATAGGCGAGCGTCGCGGCCACTGCGGTCGCGGCGATGCCGAGCGTCCATATCGTGTAGCCGCCGTCCGACGATGCATCAATCGCGAGCGAGCCGGCGATCATCGCGCTCGACAGCAGCGTGTAGCCGGTGTAGTCGAACGGCGGCGGATCGATCGGTTGGTCTTGCGGCATGTAGCGGTGAACGGCGACGAGGCCGATCGCGCAGATCGGCAGATTGACGAGAAAGATCCAGTACCACGACATCGATTGGGTGATCCAGCCGCCGAGCGTGGGCCCCAGGATCGGCCCGATCTGGCCGAAGATCGACACGAACGCGAGCGCGGCGACATATTCGTCGCCGGGCACGCCGCGCAGCACCGCGAGCCGTCCGATCGGCAGCAGCATCGAGCCGCCGATGCCTTGCAGCACGCGGGCGACGATGAGTTGAGCCGGGGTTTGCGCGGCCGCGCAGCACAGCGAGCCGAGCGCGAACACGACGATCGCGGTGAAGAATACGCGACGCGTGCCGAAACGGTCCGCGAGCCAGCCGGACGCGGGGGTGAGGGTGGCCATCGTCAACGTGTAGGCGGTGACGACGCTATGCATCGAGAGCGCGTTTTGGCCCAGCGCATGAGCGATCGACGGCAACGCCGTGTTGACGATGGTCGTATCGACGGCCTGCATGAAAAAGGCCGTGGCGACAATCCAGAGCAGCGTCGTGCGAGAAGTAGTATTGGACATGGCGCGGACGTTGAAAGTGAGCGTCGCGGGTGGCCGCGCGACGCGAGCCCCGCGAGCCCGGGCAGGGCTCGCGAAGAACATGGTTATTGGGATAGGGTCGTGCCGCGTGGAATGGGCAAACACCGGCCCTGCCCGGCGAGGGCAACCGGCGGCTTGCTCGAATGTGACGGCGCGAATGGCCGATATTTCTGCTTTATTTCTAAAATTTCCGGCTCGAGCAACCTATCCGGGCAGATGCCGAATGGCGCGACATTTGGCGAAAGCGGCTGCTTTTTGCCGTTTCCGACGAATGGAGAGATTAGATGCATTTAATACTCCTAATTGATAATCTGAAAAAAGATCGTCAACCAAAAGATCAAAATGTCTCCCCATCCTCTTCGGCCGCGATGAACCATGCCGCGCGGTATACCGAAGGACGGAACTGCAAATGCGCCTCGGAATATGAAGTTTTTATTTCAATTCCCCGAACCGAAATTCGAGAAACCGGAAACAGGGCCGAAACCGAATGCAATTGATCTCAACCGTTTCATTAGACTTTATTAAGCATGCCGAAAGTCTAGGGGATTTACCTACCAAATGGCAACTGAATAATCTTTCGATTTCCAAACGGAAATGAATGGTATCCAAATCGCCGATATAACATTGCGCCGGCGCGAAATGACCGTGCCCCATCCGAAATGGCGTCAGATGATTCGGTGTGTTAAGCAACTCGGATGGCGGCACGCTGCTTCGTGACACGCAAGAGCGCCGCGTGCGCGGGTTCCGTACCCCGGCGGCCCTGGGTCGGCTCACGCGCGAGTGCTTCGTCGCTTCGCAGTCCGATGCTCGGGCGGGTTGCCGCAGCTGATAGCGCCTAACGGTGCGCGCCCGTTGTCAGCGCCCGCCGGACTTGAACGGATCGTGCTCGCGCAATTCGTCGACGTAAGCGTGAATTTGGTTCGCCTCGTGCTCGAGGAAGCGGCCGACCGCATCCGCGAACGCCGGATGCGCGAGCCAGTGCGCGGAGCGCGTGACGGTCGGCAGAAAGCCGCGCGCCAGCTTGTGCTCGCCTTGCGCGCCGCCTTCGAATGTCGCGAGCCGCTCGTCGATGCAGAATTCGAGCAATTGATAGTACGCGGTTTCGAAATGCAGGCATCGCACATGCTCGACCGCACCCCAGTAGCGGCCGTACAGCGTACCGCGCGGCGCGCGGCCGGCGGTGGCGTCTCGCTTCGCTTCGCGCCCGTTCGCGAGAGCCGCGCCGGTATCGTTGTCGGCATGTGCGCTCGCATCGGCATCCGCGTCGCGTTGATAAAACGCCAGCGCGCTCGCAATCGGCTTGCCGCCGCGCTCGGCGATCACGAGCAGCAGGTTCTGCGGCATCGTCGAGCCGATTTCCTTGAAGAAGTCGAAATTCAGGTACGGGCTCGAGAAATGCTCGCGGTAGGTCTGCCGATAGCAGCGCGTGAAGAAACGCCAATCGGCGTCGGTTGCGTCCTCGCCGCGCACGCGGCGGAACGTGACGCCCGCGTCGGCGACCTTGCGGCGCTCCGCACGAATGTTCTTGCGCTTTTTTTGTTCGAGCGTCGCGAGAAAATCTTCGAAATCGCGATAGCCGTCGTTCAGCCAGTGGAACTGCACGCCTTCGCGCTGCATCATGCCCATGTCGGCGAGCGTGCGCGCTTCGTCTTCGGTCGGAAACAGCACATGCAGCGACGACACGTCGCTTTGTTCCGCGAGCGCGATGAGCGTCGCGGCCAGCCGGCGGCGCGCGTGATCGTCGACGGCGAGCAGCCGGCTGCCTTGCACCGGCGTGAACGGCGTGGCGCAGACGAGCTTCGGATAGTACGGCAGCCCGTTGCGCTGGTATGCGTCGGCCCACGCCCAGTCGAATACATATTCGCCGTATGAATGGGCTTTCAGATAGACGGGCGCGGCCGCGGCGAGTGCGCCGCTTGCGTCGGTCAGCGTGACGAAGCGCGGCGCCCAGCCGGTATCGTCGAGCGCGCAGCGGGCGCGGTGCAGCGCGCTCAGGAACGCGTGCTTCAGGAAGGGCGTCGGCTGCGCGGCGCGCGCGACGAGCGCGTCCCACTCGGCGGCGTTCGCGTCGAGCGGTGATGACAGGAGGCCCATGCGATAATCGCAACGTTCGTGTTTCAACGATCTGAATCCTTTTCGTCGGTACTCGTTCGTGCCCGTTCGCACCTTGTTCGTACCCGTTCGTATCGTCCGGCATGCGCGCCGTAGCGCGCCGCCAGCCGGTACGTTTGCTCAAAGCCGTTCGTGCAGCGGCCAACCGGCCGCGTTGATTCCGTGATGAAGACCCGTATTGCTCTTGCCCAACTCAACGTCACTGTCGGCGATTTTGCCGGCAACGTCGCCAAGATCGTCGCCGCCGCGCGCGCCGCGCACGCCGCCGGCGCGCAGCTTATGATCGCGCCGGAGCTTGCGCTGTCGGGCTATCCGCCCGAGGATCTGCTGCTGCGCCCGGCGTTCTACGCGGCGTCGGCCGACGCGCTCGCCGATCTCGCCGCGCAACTGAAGCCGCTCGCGGGGCTCGCGGTGCTGGTCGGCCATCCGTTGCGCACGGCCGGCGCGGGCGCGCCAAGCGCCGATGGTAATGCAAACCGCCCGATCGAGCGCGGCATCGACCCGGTCGACACCTACAACGCGGCCTCGCTGATCGTCGGCGGCGAAGTGGTCGGCACGTACCGGAAGCAGGATTTGCCGAACACCGAGGTGTTCGACGAGAAACGTTATTTCGCGACGGATGCAGCGCCTTACGTATTCGAGCTGAACGGCGTGAAGTTCGGCGTCGTGATTTGCGAGGATGTGTGGCACGCGTCGGCCGCGCAGCTTGCGAAGGCAGCGGGCGCGCAGGTGCTGATTGTGCCGAACGGCTCGCCGTATCACATGAACAAGGAGGCGGTGCGCGTGGACATTCTGCGCGCGCGGATTCGCGAAACGGGCCTGCCGATGATTTACGTGAACCTGGTGGGAGGGCAGGACGAACTGGTGTTCGATGGCGGCTCGTTCGTGCTCGACGGGGCCGGCGAGCTGGTTGCGAAGATGCCGCAATTCGACGAAGGCAATGCGATCGTCGAATTCGACGGCGCGCGGCCGGTGCCCGCGCGCATCGCGCCGGAACTGCCGGTCGAGGCGCAGGTGTATCGCGCGCTCGTGCTCGGCGTGCGCGACTACATCGGCAAGAACGGCTTTCCGGGGGCGATCATCGGGCTGTCGGGCGGCGTCGATTCGGCGCTCGTGCTGGCGATCGCGGTCGACGCGCTCGGGCCCGAGCGCGTGCGCGCGGTGATGATGCCGTCGCGTTACACGGCCGACATGTCGACGACCGATGCGGCCGACATGGCGCGGCGCGTCGGCGTGCGCTACGACGAGATCGCGATCGCGCCGATGTTCGATGCGTTTCGCGCATCGCTTGCGGCCGAGTTCGCGGGGCTGGCGGAGGATGCGGCCGAGGAGAATATCCAGGCGCGAATTCGCGGCACGCTGTTGATGGCGCTGTCGAACAAGTTCGGCTCGATCGTGCTGACGACCGGCAACAAGAGCGAGATGGCAGTCGGCTACTGCACGCTGTACGGCGACATGGCCGGCGGTTTCGCAGTCATCAAGGACATCGCGAAGACGCTCGTATACCGCCTCTGCCGCTACCGGAACGCGAGCGCCGATTATGGCGTGCGCGACGTCATCCCCGAGCGGATTCTGACCCGCGCGCCATCCGCCGAGCTGCGCGAGAACCAGACCGACCAGGACAGCCTGCCGCCATACGACGTGCTCGACGCGATCATGCGGATGTACATGGAGGAGGACCGGCCGCTCTCGGAGATCGTCGCGGCCGGCTATGCGCAGGATGACGTCAAGCGCGTCACGCGGCTCATCAAGATCAACGAGTACAAGCGGCGCCAGGCGCCCGTCGGAATTCGCGTCACGCATCGCGCGTTCGGGCGCGACTGGCGCTATCCGATCACGTCGCGTTTCGCCGAGCGTATCGACTGACGCGGCGCGCGGCTAGAATCGACCGGCGATTTCCACTCATTCGAAGCAGGGGGACACCATGAAACGCATTACTGCCATCATCAAACCGTTCAAGCTGGACGAGGTGCGCGAGGCGCTCGCCGAAGTCGGCTTGACGGGGCTTACCGTAACCGAGGTGAAAGGGTTTGGCCGGCAAAAGGGCCATACCGAGCTTTATCGCGGCGCCGAATATGTCGTCGACTTTCTACCGAAGATCAAGATCGAGGTGGTGGTCGCGAGCGATATCGTCGATCGCGTGATCGACGCGGTGATCGGCGCCGCGCGCACGGGCAAGATCGGCGACGGCAAGATCTTCGTGTCGGACGTCGAGCGTGTGATACGAATCCGCACCGGCGAGGAGAACGAGGCGGCGGTCTGATCGACGGCCGTCGCGGCCGCGGATGAAGCACGCGCCGTGCGGCGCGCGCTTCATTCTGCGTCGCGTCCGCCCGCGCGGGGGCGCTCACGTGTGGTTGCGTTGGCCTCTCGCAGCCCCGCGCAGGCGGGTTTGTCTGTACCGCATCGGGTTCGCCGTGAGCAACGCGCGAGCGCGGAACAAGCAGAGCCGTTCCGCAGCCGGCAAAAAAAACGGCGCGGTGCCCGTGTGGGCATCGCGCCGGTACGCGCCTCTCGCAGCAGCGTAAAAGACTATCGATTCAAGTTGTCAGACATTCCGGCATTAGAACAGATGCTGGATGCCGGCATAGAAGCCCGTCTGGCTGTGGCCGGGCAGCGGATTGTCGTTGTAGCCGCCGCCTTGGATCGGGCCGCCAGGGCCTGCGTTGTTGGCCTCGAGGCCGAAGTTCGCGTTCTTGCTGTTGCGTACCGTCGCGACCTGGAAGTCGAGCAGCGTGCGCTTGGACAGGTTGTACGTGCCGCCGAGCGTGTAGATGTTCGCGTTGCCGCCGCCGTGGTTCGCGTTCACGTGATAGACGGCGGCGATCAGCGCGGCGGCCGGCGTTGCCTGCCACGTCACGCCGCCCCAGACTTGCTGGGTGCCGGTGATGCCCTGATTCGCCGGCGGCGCGCCGTCGGCGTGCGAAGCCTGGTAGGCCGCTTGCAGCTTGAATTGGCCGAGGAACACGTTCACGCCCGCAAAGTATTCGCGCGAGTAGTTGAACACGTCGTCGAGCTTGCCGTTTGCCGGATTACGCGCTTCGTCGTAGATGCCGCGGACCTGGAACAGTGAGTTCGTGTAGGTGAGCTGCAGGCCCGCGCTGCGGCCCTGGCCCGTGGTGCCGTTGCCGTTCCAGTTCGTCGCGTTCGACAGCGAATACTGGCCGTAGACGTCGAAGCCGTAGAACTTCGGCGATTGATACGAGATGTTGTTGCTCGTCTTGTTCCAGTTACGGCCGCGCACGAGCGAGGCGGTCGACCAGGCGGATTGACCGAACGGGTCGAAGTCCCACACGCCGTTCGCGATCGCGAGTTCGCGACCCAACAGCAGCGTGCCGTATGCGTCGTTCGACAGGCCGACGGTCGCCCAGCGGTTCCAGATACTGCCGCCGCCTGGGCCGCTGCCGTCCATCGTGTTGAAACTGCCTTCCAACTGGAACACGACCTTATTGCCGCCGCCGATGTCTTCCGTACCCTTCAAGCCCCAGAGGCTCGTGCCCCAATCGCCGCTTTCCGCGCGCCAGCGGTTGGTCTTTTGGCCGTTCGCGCCCACGAGACCGTTGATGTACTCGATACCGGCATCGAGACGGCCATACAGCGTCACGCTGCTTTGAGCGTGAGCCGCCACTCCGGCAGTCGCCAGCACCGCCGCGAGCATTGCTTTTTTCATCATCCCCTCCATACCCTTTGTCAAAAAAGTTAACCCGGAACTACGCGACATGCCCGGCGTTGCAGGCCGGGCAAAATGGGGTAACCAGGGAGACCACATCCGGTCGAGAGTGCGGCACGCACGTGAGCGAGCGGGTGAAAACGCTGTTTTGCGAACCCGTGCGGCCGAAGCACGCGACCTGTCGGGGTCTCCTGTTGCCATGAAGTAAAACTACATTTCATGGCTTTCGTTTTGCTACTTTGGTTACTAATTTAGCAAAAATAAAATTTTGTGGCGATGGAAATCGTTGTTTGACTAGCGCATGTCGCCAAATTGCCATAGCCGTGTGCCGCAGCGCACTCAGCGGCACTGGGACAGGCACCCGAAACCCTTGTCGTGCAAGACATTTGAGGATTCGGGCGGGAGGGGTCAAGGATTGCCACTATTGACGCTGGGCAGGCGTGGGGGTAAAGCGCGCCGATGCGGATCGGGCGAAGAATGCGTAACGAAAACGAAGGGTTGGGCGGGCGCCGGACAGCGCCCGCGGCGCATTACTTGAGGCTGCCGGACAGGAACTGCTTGAGGCGCTCGCTCTTGGTCGCGCCGAATACGTCGGCGGGCGCGCCTTGCTCCTCGACGCGCCCCTGGTGCAGGAACATCACGTGATTCGACACGTTGCGCGCGAAGCCCATCTCGTGCGTGACCACGATCATCGTGCGCCCTTCCTCCGCGAGCTTCTGCATCACCTTCAGCACTTCGCCCACCAACTCCGGGTCCAGCGCCGAGGTCGGCTCGTCGAACAGCATCACGTCCGGATGCATCGCCAGCGCGCGCGCAATCGCCACGCGCTGCTGCTGGCCGCCCGACAGATGCGACGGATACTGCTTCTCCACCCGCGGCGCGAGCCCGACCTTCTCCAGATATTCGCGCGCGCGCTCCTGCGCCTCTTTCTTCGGAATCCCGAGCACATGCACCGGCGCTTCCATCACGTTTTCCAGCACGTTCATGTGCGCCCACAGATTGAAGTGCTGGAACACCATCGCGAGCTTCGTGCGCACGCGCTGCAACTGCTTCGGATCGGCGGCCTTGAGCACGCCCGTCTTGTCCTTCGCGGTACGCACTTCCTCGCCATCGACGAAGATGCGGCCCGCGTTCGGCTGCTCGAGGAAATTGATACAGCGCAGCATCGTGCTCTTGCCCGAGCCGGACGAGCCGATCACGCTGATCACGTCGCCCGCTTGCGCGCGCAGCGATACGCCCTTCAGGACTTCATTGTTGCCGTAGCATTTGTGGAGATCGTCGACGAAAAGCTTATGCATCTGGGAGTTCATCAGAGGCGGTCCGGGTTCATTTGCCTTGCGGGCGCAGATAGGCGAGCCAGCGACGCTCGGCGCGGCGGAACAGCCACACGAGCGCAAACGAGATCGCGAGGTAGAGCAGGGCGGCGATGCCGAATGCGTGGAACGACATATAGGTCGCCGAATTGACGTCGCGCGCGATCTTCAGGATATCGGGCACGGTCGCCGTGAATGCGACGGTCGTCGCGTGCAGCATCAGGATCACTTCGTTGCTGTACAGCGGCAGTGCGCGGCGCAACGCCGACGGCAGCACGATGCGCCGATACAGCGTGAACGTCGACATCCCATAGGCGCGCGCGGCCTCGATCTCGCCATACGAGGTCGCCTTGATCGCGCCGGCGAAGATCTCGGTGGTGTACGCGCAGGTGTTCAGCGTGAATGCGAGCAGCGTGCAATGCATGCCGTCGCGGAAGAACGCATCGAGCATCGGCGTGCCGCGCACGATCTGCAAGCTATAGAGGCCGGTGTAGCAGAGCAGGAGCTGCACGTACAGCGGCGTGCCGCGAAACACGTAGGTATAGAGCCACACAGAGAACGCGAGCCATTTGCGCTTGGACACCCGCGCGACCGCAAGCGGAATCGACAGGCAGAACCCGAATCCGATCGACACGACGAGCAGCCACAGCGTGATCGTGAGGCCGGTGAATCGATACCCGTCGGTATACAGATAGTTGCGCCAGTATTCTTGGATCAGCTCGATCATAGGTCAGCCTTGCGTACACCCGTCGAATAGCGCTTCTCGAGCCACATCAGCACGAAGTTCGAGAGCGTCGTGATCGCGAGATAGATTGCGCCCGCGAGCAGCGTGAAGAAAAAGAACCGCAGCGTGCCCTTGCCCGCATCCTGCGATGCCTTCACGACGTCGGCGAGGCCGATGATCGACACGAGTGCGGTGGATTTGACGAGCACCTGCCAGTTGTTGCCGATGCCGGGCAGCGCGAAGCGCATCATCTGCGGGAACATGATGCGCGAGAACACCTGCCAGTTCGTCATTCCATACGCGCTACCCGCTTCGAGCTGGCCGCGCGGCACCGACAGGAACGCGCCGCGGAACGTCTCGGTGAAGTACGCGCCGTAGATGAAGCCGAGCACGAGCACGCCCGCCGCGAACGGATCGATGTCGATCTGATCCCAGTTCATCACGTCGGTCAGCTGGTTGAGCCAGATCTGGATGCTGTAGAAGAGCAGCAGCATCAGCACGAGATCGGGCACGCCGCGGATCAGTGTCGTGTAGAGCGTCGCGGCGCCGTTCGACAGCCGGTTCTTCGACAGTTTCGCCGCCGCGCCGAGGAGGCCGAGCAGAAACGACAGCGCGAGCGACAGCACCGCGAGCTTGACGGTTTGCCAGGTGCCGGAAAGTATCAGCGGGCCGTAGCCTTGAAGAAACATATGAAATCCTTGACGACGCGCCAGGCGCAACGCAGGCGTGCATCGCGCGTTGCGCGGGGCGCGCCGTGCATATCGAACGTATCCCGCGCCGTTCTCGCTTTCGCGTAAATGCGCCGCTCCAGTGGGCGGCGTGCGGTGTCCCGCGACCGGCGGTTGCTGCTGCGCGGGCCGCGCGCCGGTCGCGCCGTGCGGCTCACGCCGGCCTTGCGGCCGCTATCGGCCGTTGCCGTTACTTCGCCGAATAGATGCTGTACGGGAAGTATTTGCGCGACAGCTTGTCGTAGGTGCCGTCCTGATGGATCGACGCGAGCGCGCGGTTGATCATCGCTTTCAGCTCGGCGTCTTCCTTGCGCAGGCCGATCGCCGTGCCGTCGCCGAGCGTCTTCGGGTCCTGCACGGCCGGTCCCGCCCATGCGAAGCCTTTGCCGCGCGGCGTGCGCAGGAAGCCGTAGTCGGCTTGAAACTCGTCTTGCAGCGTCGCGTCGAGGCGGCCGGAGCCGAGATCCGCGTACACCTGATCCTGATTCTGGTACGACACGATCGTCACGCCCTTGGGCTCCCAATGCGCCTTCACGAAAGTCTCCTGCGTCGAACCCTGCTCGACGCCGACCCGCTTGCCCTTGAGCGACTCGACGCTCGGCACCAGCGGCGAGCCGGCCTTCGCGATCATTCGCGCGGGTGCGTCGTACAGTTTGTCGGAGAAATCGATCTGCTCGCGGCGCTTGTCGGTGACGGTCAGCGACGACACGATCACGTCGAACTTCTTCGCCTTGAGCGCGGGGATGACGCCGTCGAGATCCTGCGGTATCCAAACGCACTTGACGTTGATCCGCTTGCAGATTTCCTTGGTCAGATCCACGTCGAAACCGACGATCTCGCCGTTCGGCGCGGTCGATTCGAACGGCGGATAGCTGGCATCGACGCCGATCCGCACGGTCTTCCATTCTTTCGCGAAGGCGCCGCCCGCCGCGAAGGCGAGAGCCGCGCACAGGGCGAGCTTTTTCATGTCGTTCCTCTTGCTGACTTTCGGGTGCGTGCCGCGGTTATCGGGCCACGTGCGCCGGGCGTATTCTAGGCGGTCAAAATTCGCGTTCGTCGGCTCGACGCGGCCTGCCGCGGCGGCGGTGTTCGGCGTGAGCGGCCAAAAGCGCGGTATTTTACCCGAACGTCGGCCGCGATTTCGCGGAAATGGTCCGCGCGCCGATTGGAGCGATAGATGCAACAAATCGGTGCAGTCGGATCGATTGATGCGAGGGGGTGGCGCCCTTACATTGGAGTCATATCAATTTTGTTTGGGAGAGACGCCATGTTTCAGATCCTTCGCGCGAACGACCGCGGCCATGCGAACCACGGCTGGCTCGATACTTGGCACAGCTTTTCGTTCGCCGAGTACTACGATGCCGAGCACGTTCATTTCGGCCCGCTGCGCGTGCTCAACGACGACCGCATCGCGCCGACGCGCGGCTTCGGCATGCATCCGCACCGGGACATGGAGATCATTACGTATGTGCTCGACGGGGAGCTTGCGCACCGCGACAGCATGGGCAACGGCTCGATTATCCGGGCGGGCGACGTGCAGCGCATGAGCGCGGGTACCGGGATCGTTCATAGCGAGTACAACGCATCGCGGGATACGACGCTGCATCTGTTGCAGATCTGGTTGATTCCGACCGAGCGCGGCGGCAAGCCCGGCTACGAGGAAGTGCGCTTCACCGATGAGGACAAGCGCGGGCGGCTGCGGCTCGTCGCATCGCCGGACGGGCGCGACGGCTCGGTGTCGATGCGCGCGGATGCGTCGATCTATGCGGGTCTCGTCGACGGCGACGAGCGCATCGAGTTCGCGTTACCGCCCGGGCGGCGCGCATATGTCCATGTCGCGCGCGGCCGCGTGACGGTAAACGGCCAAGCGCTCGAGGCCGGGGACGGCGCGCGGCTGGCCGACGTCGAGACGGTCACGTTCGAGCACGGCAGCGCGGCGGAGGTGTTGTTGTTCGATCTGGCGTGATATCGGGCCGGGCGCTGCCACCGGCCGGCGCGGGCCGGGTCTGCCGCGCGAGCCGTTGCTTCGGGCAGGCGCTGAAACGCCGCGAGCGCACGCCAGTGCGCCGCGGCGTTTTTTTCAACATGCGGCAGCGTGGCCGGCCGTGCCAGCCGCGCTGTCCGCGTCACCGGGCCGACGTTGCCCGGCTCCGGTCACTGTTGCGGCGCGGCGTCGGGGGCCGGCGCGCCCTGCGCCGCGCGGCGTTGCTCCCAGCGCTCCTTCATCTTTTCGCGACGCTGCTCCATCTTCGCGAATTGCTGCTTGATCGCCGTGCTGACCGTCGTTTTCTGCTGATTGTTCAGCCCGTTGTAGAACGCGAGCCACGCGGATGCCGTCTGCTCGCGCAGTTGCGCATCTTGCTGTTCGGCTTGCTGACGCGCCGAGTGCAGCGCGCTCAGGTCGAGGATCGGCTGGTTTTGCTGCGCCTGGAACTGCCCGCGCAGCGCTTCATGGCTTTTGCGCATCGTGTCGCGGTTCTGTTTCATCGTATTGACGGCGGTCTGCCATTGCTGTTCCTGCGCAGCCGTCAGATTCAGCTTGTCGTGCAGTCGCATGATCACGCCGAACGGGCCGCCTTCCATCGAGTGGTGCGCGCCAGGGCCGCCGGGCGGCGGCGCGTCGGCAGGCGCGGCATGCGACACGGCGCTGAACGACAGGGCGAGCACGGCGGCGGCAATAGCGAGGCGGGAAGTCTTTTTCTGCATGTCAAACAACTCCTATTCTGAGAAATCCGGTATTGCGGCCGGCTTAGGGGCGGCATCGCCCGCCGGCATCCGGTAAGTTGCAGCGTAGCCAAGCGACGCCGCCGTCGTGTTACGTATGAGCAAGCTGCGTTTACGCCGCATTACGCTTGCCTTGCACGGTAACCCGCAGTAACCCTTTTGGATATTTGTTTCGTGTTCGCCCACCCACCTGCACGGTAAACTTTACGCCATGACTACCCAGATCCTCATCGTCGACGACGACCAAGAACTACGCGATTTGCTGCGCGACTATCTCGTCCGGCAAGGCATCGAGGTATCGGTGCTGCACGATGCCGCGACGCTCGAAAAGCGCCTCGAACGCGAGCGCCCCGATCTCATCGTGCTCGATCTGATGATGCCGGGCGTCGATGGCCTGAGCGCGCTGCGCCAGCTTCGCGCGGCGGGCGACGACATCCCCGTGATCATGCTGACGGCCCGCGCGGACGACGTCGATCGCATCGTCGGTCTCGAACTCGGCGCGGACGATTATCTCGGCAAGCCGTTCAATCCGCGCGAACTGCTTGCGCGCGTGCAGGCGGTGCTGCGCCGCCGCCGCGCGACGCCGTCGGCCGCCGCGCCGGAGCAGCGCGAGCCATACGCATTCGGCCGTTTCGTGCTCGATTTCCAGGCGCGCACGCTCGCCGTCGACGGCCGGCCGGCGACGCTGTCGAGCAGCGAATTCGCGCTGCTGAAGATCTTCGTCAGCCACGCGTTGCGCACGCTGACCCGCGAGCGCCTGCTCGAACTGTTGCACGGCCCCGAATACGACGGCACCGATCGCGGGATCGACGTGCAGGTATGGCGCTTGCGCCGGATTCTCGAAACCGATCCGTCGACGCCGCGTTTCATTCAGACGGTGCGGGGCCGCGGCTACGTGTTCGTGCCGAACGGCGAGGCTCATGCGCAAGCCCATTGATTCGCTGTTCGGCCGGCTTGCGCTGCTCGTCGTCTGTGTGCTGTTGCTGTCGCACTTCGCGTGGTTCTTCGCGATCAAGCTCGAACGCAACCGGGTGCAGACGCGCTATGCAGTCGAGGAGGCCGCGTTTCTCGTCGACGCGGTGCGCCAGCATGTCGAGCGCTCGCCGGATCAGCCGTTGCCGTCGCGCGTGCGGCTCGTCGCGCCGGCGAGCAGCGATGTGCCGGCCGACGGCAACGAGGACGATCTTCCGTCGCCGCTCAAGCGTTTCACCGAGGACCTGCGCGAGCGTCTGCCGTCCGGCACGCAAGTACGGGTCGGCCCGCCCGGCCATCCGCCGGTGGTATGGGTCAAGCAGCCGGACGACCGCAACTGGATCGTCGTGCCGGTACAGCCGTTGCGGCCGCCGCGTTCGTTCGACCGGATGGTGATTTGGCTCGCCATGATCTTTTCGGCCGCGGTGATGGCCGCGCTGTTCGCCGCGTGGCAATTGCAGCAGCCGCTGAGTTCGCTCGCCCGCGCGGTGGCGCGCTTCGGCCGCGGGATGGTGCCGCCGCCGCTCGCCGAGCGCGGGCCGCGCGAGTTGCGCCAGCTCACGCGGGGCTTCAATCAAATGGTGCAGCAGGTGTCGCGGGCGGAAAACGATCGCGCCGTGATGCTCGCGGGCGTCGCGCACGATCTGCGCACGCCGCTCGCGCGGATGCGGCTGCGCGCCGAGATGATGGAAGACGCGCGGCTGCGCGACGGCGTGGTGCGCGACGTCGATTCGATGACGCATATCGTCGACCAGTTCCTCGTATTTGCGCACGGCGGCGTCGATCGCAGCGAGATCGTGCCCGTCGATCAGGCGTGTGAGCGGATCGCGCGCACCTACCGCGCGGTCGCGCCGAATGCGCCTACCGTGCAGACCGAGCTGGCGGCCGGGCCGGGCTTCAAGCTGCCCACCGCGACGCTCGACCGCGTGCTGTCGAATCTGCTCGACAATGCGCATGCGTATGGCGCGCCGCCCGTGGTGATTTCGACGGCGCGGACCGCCGACGGCTACACCCTCGAGGTCAGCGATCACGGCCAGGGCATCGCGCCGCGCGATCTGGCCGATGCGACCCGGCCGTTCGTGCGCCTCGATCCGGCGCGCGGCGGCAACGGACATAGCGGGCTGGGGCTCGCGATAGTCGATCGGCTGGTGGCGCGCACGGGCGGTGCGTGCGAAGTCGGCAACCGCGAGCAGGGCGGCCTGCGGGTGGTGATGACGTTCCCGTTCGACGTGATGCCGAAGTCGGAACCGGCGACGGTGCCCTGATGCGCGCCGCGGCTGAAAGGCCGGGCGCCAGGCGGGGCGGTCGCCCGGGCTTTGCCGGGCGCCGCGGGCCGATTATTCGCCGAACAGCGTGCTGAGTGTTTCGGCGGCGTTGCTGTCGATCGTGTTGTAGGTCACGCTCGTTGCTTCGAAGATATACAGCGTTGTGTACTTGCCGAGCCGATCGAGGATCGTCTCCTGAAGGGTCTCGGGAACGATGTTCATGTTCAGATACCAAGCCGTCGACGATAGCCGCGTCTGGAACGAGCCGTACTCGTGCATTAGTTGATCGAACGCGTCGGCGTCCTGGTCGCGGCATACGATAACCAGATTTCCTGCCATTCATTTCCTCCGGCTGATTGACCATCGGCTCTTGCCGGCTCGCGCGGTTTCCCGCCGCGCTTGCGTTCGGAGCCAGCACCCATCATAACCTGCTTCGGCGCGCTGTCTGCCAGTCAGGTGTCACCGGCTGCGCCGCGTCGCCGCACGGGCGCCCGCCATGCGGGTTCCCGGCGGCACCGGATCACGGCATAATTCGGCGTTGCGGCGCAGCAGCGAGGCCAGCCGGCGCACGCCCCTCCTCGTCGATCCGTCCGTCCGCCGTCCGCTTGCCGTCCGTTTCGTCGTCCGCCTGCCGTGCGCGGGTTTTGGGCGATTGTTGCGCGGCAACGCCGGATTTCTTCGATTCGTTGCCCAAAAGGTTGTGCCTGAAATACCGGATGGTGTAGTGTCGTGCCGTCGCGAAGCCGGGTGGGTTCCGTTCGCGGGTGAAAGCCGGCGGTCTCGGTGCGCGTGCAGCCGCTTTCGCGTCGTCGCAGTCGAAATGAATTACCGCGCAAGTGCGCCTTGCCATGAGTCACATTCTCTTTCTGGCTTCTTTTATTGATTCGCACGGCTTTGCCGGGGAGGGCGCCTGATGGATCTCGGACTCCTCGATCCGAACCGCACCGCCAATGCGTCCGCATGGCGCGTATTGCCCAACCGCTGGGATTTCGTCGCGTTTCCGCTGATCATCTGCCTGATCGCGATGGCGTCGATCGGCTTTCACGAGACGATGGCGCCGATCACGACGCTCGACACGCAGAAGATCTCGCTCGATCCCGCGAATCTGCCTGAGTACGCGCTGCGCACGACGCTGCGGATGCTCGCGGCGATGGTCGCCTCGCTCGTGTTCACGCTCGTCTACGGCACGCTTGCCGCGAAGAGCCGCCGCGCGGGGATGGTGCTCGTGCCGATCCTCGACATCCTGCAGTCGGTGCCCGTGCTCGGCTACATTTCTTTTACGGTCACGTTCTTCCTCGCGCTGTTCCCGAGCCGCGTGCTCGGCGCCGAGCTGGCCGCGATCTTCGCGATCTTCACGAGCCAGGCGTGGAACATGACGTTCAGCTTCTACCAGTCGCTGCGCACGGTGCCGCGCGATCTCGACGAGGTCTCGCGCGGTTTTCACCTGACCGCGTGGCAGCGCTTCTGGAAGCTCGAAGTGCCGTTCTCGATGCCGGGCCTCATCTGGAACATGATGATGTCGATGTCGGGCGGTTGGTTCTTCGTCGTCGCCTCCGAGGCGATCACGGTCGGCAATCACACGATCACGCTGCCGGGGATCGGCGCGTATCTCGCCCAGGCGATCGCCGAGAAGAGCCTGGGCTCGGTCGGCTGGGTGATTCTGGCGATGACCGTCGTGATCCTCGCCTACGATCAATTGCTGTTCCGTCCGCTCGTCGCGTGGGCGGACAAGTTCCGGATGGAAAACACGAGTTCGGGCGACGCGCCGGAATCGTGGCTGCTCGATCTCGTGCGCCGCACGCGCCTGATCCATCAGCTTCTCGTGCCTGCCGGATGGTTCTTCGCGAAGGCCGCGCGGATTCCGCTGCGCGTGCCATCGCTCGACGCGGTCCGCTTCTCGATGCCGCGCGTCGAGAAGAAGGCGTCGCGCCTGGCCGATATCGGCTGGGCGATTCTCGTGATCGCCGGCACGCTCTACGTGGTGTGGCGCGTGGTCGCGTATGTGAAAACCGGGGTGACGCTCGACGAAGTGGGCCACGTGTTCGTGCTGGGCCTCATCACGCTGCTGCGCGTCACGCTGCTGATCGCGCTCGCGTCGCTGATCTGGGTGCCGGTCGGCGTATGGATCGGCCTGCGGCCGACGATCGCCGAGAAGGTGCAGCCGCTCGCGCAGTTTCTCGCGGCGTTTCCGGCGAACCTGTTGTTTCCGGTGTTCGTGATCGTGATCGCGCGCTACCACCTGAACGCCGACATCTGGCTGTCGCCGCTCATCGTGCTCGGCACTCAGTGGTATATCCTGTTCAACGTGATCGCGGGCGCGACCTCCTACCCGAACGATTACCGCGAGGCGGCCACTAATTTCCGTATCCGCGGCTGGCAATGGTGGCGCCAGGCGATCCTGCCGGGCATTTTCCCGTATTACGTGACGGGCGCGATCACCGCGTCGGGCGGCGCGTGGAATGCGAGCATCGTGTCCGAGTTCGTCCAATGGGGCGATACCAAGATCCAGGCGCACGGTCTCGGCGCGTACATTGCGCAGACGACGGCCGCGGGCGATTATCCGAAGATCATTCTCGGCATCGCCGTGATGTCCCTGTTCGTCACGCTGTTCAACCGCCTGTTGTGGCGTCCGCTGTATGCGTATGCCGAAGCGAAGCTTCGTCTCGATTGAGCGAGATTCGAAACCTGTCTGCCTGTCTGCCTATCGAGACCGACCGAGAGCGAAACGCGATGCAAAACCTGAATGCTGTGAACGCCCCTGTTCAGACCCCGACGCCGAGCGCGCCGCGCCTGGGCGACGAAATCCTGCGCGTCGACAACGTGAGTCGCGGCTTCAATAAGACCCAGGGCGAACTCCTCGTGCTCGACGGCGCGAACCTGTCGCTGCGCGAGGGCGAGATCGTCGGCTTGCTCGGCCGCTCGGGCTCCGGCAAGTCGACGCTGTTGCGCATCATCGCCGGCCTGATCGAACCGACGGGCGGTGAGGTCACGTATCTGGGCAAGCCGCTGTCGGGCCCGGCCGAAGGCGTCGCGATGGTGTTCCAGACCTTCGCGCTGTTTCCTTGGCTCACCGTGTTGCAGAACGTCGAGGCCGGGCTCGAGGCGCTCGGTGTCGGCGCGCGCGAGCGTCGCGAGCGCGCGCTCGCCGCGATCGACCTGATCGGTCTCGACGGCTTCGAGAACGCGTATCCGCGCGAGTTGTCGGGCGGCATGCGCCAGCGCGTGGGCTTCGCGCGCGCGTTGGTCGTCGATCCGACGCTGCTCTTGATGGACGAGCCGTTCTCCGCGCTCGACGTGCTGACCGCCGAAACACTGCGCACCGACTTGCTCGATCTGTGGACGCAGGGCCGCATGCCGATCAAATCGGTGCTGATCGTCACGCACAACATCGAGGAAGCGGTGTTCATGTGCGACCGGATTCTCGTGCTGTCGTCGAACCCGGGCCGCGTGATCGCCGAGATCAAGGTGCCGTTCAAGCACCCGCGCAATCGCCTCGACCCGGCGTTCCGCCGGCTCGTCGACGACATCTACGCGAAGATGACCGCGCGCCAGCTCGGCGAGGCGACGAAAAAGGGGCTGGAACTTGGAAGCTGGCTGCCGCGGGTGTCGACGAACCTGATGGCCGGCTTGATCGAAACGTTGGCGATGGCGCCGTACCACGGCCGCGCGGACATGCCGGAAATCGCGCGCACGCTGCATCTGGAGGTCGACGATCTGTTCCCGATCGCCGAAGTGCTGCAGCATCTCGGGTTCGCCGACGTGCGCGAGGGCGACGTGTTTCTGACCCCGCCCGGGCGCGTGTTCGCCGAGTTCGGCACGCAGGAGCGCAAGATCATGTTCGCCGAGCATCTGCTGCGCCACGTGCCGCTCGCCGCGCGGATCAAGAAGGTGCTCAACGAGCGGCCGGGGCATCGTGCGCCGCGCGTGCGCTTCGAGCAGGAGCTCGAGGATTTCCTGTCGGACGGCGCGGCCGAGGAGACGCTCGACGCGGTGATCGACTGGGGCCGGTATGGCGAGATCTTCTCGTACAACGACCAAACGGAAATCTTCAGTCTCGAGGACGTCGAGTCCTGATCCGGCGCGGGTGGCGACGCAGCCGCCGGTTGCCGTCGCTTGTCGGGATGTTTTCCGCTGGCAGCGAGGCGTGGGCGCTGCCAGCGATGTCAGCCGGTAACGGCGTGGGCAACGTATCGGATCACAGCGCTTGCGCGCGGCTTGCCGTGGCTATGCCGCTTCGGTCACCGCATCACTGCAGATTGCCCCAGCGCTCGACCGCCGGCTCCGCCGCCGCCCATTGCCAGCCATGCTGGCCTTCACATGCGCTCGCGAAATACCAGTCGGCGCGTGCGCCGTCCTTCACCGAGAACGCAAATTCCTTGCAGAGCGCAAGCGGCGTCGTGAACGCGCGCGTCACGCGTACTTCGCCTTCGCCGTTTTCGAGCGGCACGACGTTCTTTACCCGCCATGCGCGGGTCTCGCCGACCGCAAGGCCTGCCGCTGCCTGCGCGATCGCATCCTGCTGATTCTTGTGCAACTGCTTCATCGTGCGATTGACGGCTTCGTCTGTCGCGGCCTGCACCGCGATGCCGACGCCGACGCCGACCGCGGGGTTCGCGGTGACCAACCCCGTCGCGGCGCCCGCAAGCGCGCCGCTTGCCGCGCCGACCGAACCGCAGCCGGTGAGCCCGGCCGCCGCGGCGGCCAGGGCGAGGGCGGCCGCGAGCGGCAGTACCGCGCGCGTGGCCGCGCTCATTGCAGTGCTCCCCAGCGCTCGGTTGCCGGCTCCGCGGACGCCCACTTCCACGTTTGGCCGTCCCGGCAGAGCGTCGCGATATAGAAGCCCGATTGGGTCGGCGCGCCCGGTTTCGCGTTGGTGTCGACCGAAAAGACGATTTCCTTGCAGTCGAGCGGCCCGACGCTGATGAGCCGGCTGACGGTCACGCGGCCATGTTCGTCGTCTTCGATCGGGAACGAATGATGCGCCGACCACGGGGCGACGCCGCCGACGTCCAGAGGCCCGGCCGCCTCGGCGATCTTCGCCTGCGTGTAGCGGTGCGCGACGCGCTGAGTGTACTGAACGCCCGCGCGTGCGCCGGCGACGGCGCCGAGGCCGATGCCGGTTGTAACGGAGGCGTTTGTGGTGACTTTCGACGCAATGGCCGCGCCGGCGATGCCGGCGCCTGCCGTTGCTCCTTCGCTATACAGCGAGTTACAGCCCGACAAGAGTGCCGAGCACGCGGCGGCGCCGAGCACGGCCCATGCCGCCCAACTGCGCGCCCCACTGCGTGCGGGCGTTGCGATGCGATGGTTCATCCCTGATTGCGATCCTGTCTTTCTGCGCTGCGGCGCAGGCACCGCAAGCGTAGCGCCATTGTTCTGCAATTGTCCGACGAGAAATGCAAAAAATTGACAAACGCATGCCGCGCGCATCGCGCGGGCAATCTTTGGCATTGTGGTGCAAAGCAGGGCGCGGGGGTCGAATCGTTACAAATTGAATGTCATTGTTACCGCGAACTAACTGAATGGCTCCTACACTAATTGACCATGGACTGTTTCGACGGCGGCTTCGCGCCGCGCTGATCATGAGACACCCTGCCATGCGCCGCTCCAAGCGCCCCGAACCACGGGTGCGCGACGCCGGCACCGGCTCGCAGCAGCCGGTCAACGCACCGACTTCCCCCGCGCCCGCCGGCTCGGCACCCGCACATCCGTCCGACGGCGATCACAACCAGGGCGGCGCACGCCCGGAAGGGCTCGACTATCAACGCGATCTCGGCATCGATCAGGATGCGTGAACGCGTCGTTGTTACATGTGTTTGCATGTTTAACGCTTGAAATGTCGCAAGTGGCATGCGACTTGCTCGCTTCGACGGGGACGGTTTCCGTTGTACCGGGCAATCAGCAAACAGGAGGGTAGCCGTAATGAGCAGATTGATCGTGGTATCGAATCGCGTGGCGGCCGGCCAGGATGCGCGTCCGACAGCGGGCGGGCTTGCCGTGGGGGTGCTCGACGCGCTGAAGGAAACGGGCGGCATCTGGTTCGGCTGGAGCGGCGACATCGTCGGGGAGGCTGGCGAGCCGGTGATCGAGCGCGACGGCAAGGTCACCTATGCCACTGTCGGCCTGACGCGGCGTGACTATGACCAGTACTATCGGGGGTTCTCGAACGCGACGCTCTGGCCGGTGTTCCACTACCGGGTCGATCTCGCGCGTTTCGACCGGCAGGAGTACGCGGGCTATCTGCGCGTGAATTCCGCGCTCGCCAAGCAGTTGAGCGCGCTCATTCAGCCCGACGACATCATCTGGGTGCACGACTATCATCTGCTGCCGTTTGCGCATTGCTTGCGCGAACTCGGCATAAAAAATCCGATAGGCTTTTTCCTGCACATTCCGTTTCCCACGCCGGAAATTCTGCGCACGGTGCCGCCACACGAAGAACTGATCAAATTCATGTGCGCGTATGACGTGGTCGGTTTTCAAACGGAAGGCGACAAGCAGTCGTTCGTCGATTACATCGAGCGGCGTGGGCTCGGCACGTCGAGCGAAGACGGGATGCTGCATGCGCACGGCCGGGTCGTGAAGGTCGCGGCCTATCCGATCGGCATCTATCCGGACGCAATCGGCAAGGCGGCCGTCGAGTACGGATCGCGCAAGGCGGTCAAGGCGCTGCGCGATTCGATGCGCGATCGCAAGCTCGTGATCAGCGTCGATCGCCTCGATTATTCGAAGGGCTTGGTCGAGCGTTTTCAGGCGTTCGAGCGGATGCTCGCGAACGCGCCCGGCTGGCAGGGGCGCGTATCGCTCGTGCAGATCGCGCCGCCGACGCGCTCGGACGTGCAGACCTATCAGCGCATTCGCCAGACGCTCGAAGGCGAGGCGGGGCGCATCAACGGCCGTTTCGCACAGCTCGACTGGACGCCGATCCAGTATCTGAACCGCAAGTACGAGCGCAATCTGCTGATGGCGTTGTTCCGGCTGTCGCAAGTCGGCTACGTGACGCCGTTGCGAGACGGAATGAATCTCGTCGCGAAGGAGTACGTCGCATCACAGGATGCCGATAATCCGGGCGTGCTCGTGCTGTCCGAGTTCGCGGGGGCGGCGGCGGAACTGCCGGGCGCGTTGCTCGTGAATCCTTACGATTTGTCGCAGATGGCGGAATCGCTCGAGCGTGCGCTCGCGATGCCGCTCGACGAGCGGCAGGCGCGCCACGCGGACAACTTCGCGCGGCTGCGCGGCAACGATCTGTCGGTATGGCGCGATTCGTTCCTCACCGATCTGCGCAGCGTTGCGACGGCGGCATCGGTGACGCAACGCGCGGGGCGGCGCATCGCCAATGCGTGAAAAGCGCGGCGCACGCGCGGCGAGCAGCGCTGAACGCGTGCGCCGAGGTTGACGTTGACGTGTCGGGCGCGGGTTCGTCGTCACCGGCGGCCCCGGCTCGGGTAAGAGCACGTTGATCGGCGCTCCGCACGCGCGAGGCTGCGCGTGCTCGGACGAAGCGGGGCCGGGCGTGATCCGGGATCAAATCGCGATTGGCGGGCGCGCGATTGCCGGTTTCGAATCACGCGCATCGGTAGCCGTTTCGATACATCTCGTTGCAAATTGACGGCCGGCCGGTCTCTTGGACCGACCTCTCGGAACAACCTCAATGCCGGCCGCCGCCGGCTCCATCGCCGCCGCCATTGCCGCGGCCGCCTTGCCAGCCGTTGCCCCGATCGCTATGCCAATTGCCTTGCCAGCCGTTGCCGCGATCGCCGCCGCCATTGCCGCGGCCGCCTTGCCAGCCGTTGCCCCGATCGCTATGCCAATTGCCCTGCCAGCCGTTGCCGCGATCGCCGCTGTTGCCGCGGCCGCCTTGCCAGCCGTTACCGCGATCGCCATGCCCGTTGCCTTGCCAGCCATTGCCGCGATCGCCACGCCAGTTGCCGTCGCGCCAATGATCGCGGTCACGCCAGCCGCCGCCTCCACCGCCCCAAATATTGACTGTCCCGTACACGGGGGCGTAGCCCTGGTCATACACATAACCGCCGGGGTAGGCCGGCTGTCCGTAATCGTAGCCGTAGCCGCCGTCCGGCACGGCGACGCAGCCTGCAAGCAGCGCGGCGGTCCCCAACGCAATGAGCCGTTTTAGCATGGTGTTCTCCCTGTTTACTGTTTTCCCCGTCGTTTTACTGAGTTAGGAAGCCCACGCCTATACCAAGTTCGAGACGAATTGTGTCCGCACATTACAATCGCGTAAGCGATAATTGGGGCACGCAGGCGGCGCGCGTGCCGCTTCGCGCATGGTCAACTTTTTTGGGAGTACTGGATGAAGTCAGTCATTCGTTCTGCCGCCAATGCAGCTTGCGTCGCGGTATTCGCCGGCTTTTGCGGATTCGCGGTCGCGGCGAGTGAGCCGTCGCCCGACGCGGCCGCCGATGCGGCATCGGCGCCGAAACTGTCGGCCAACGACGTCAAGATGTTTCCGGCTGCCAAGCCGGGCCAGAAGCGCGTGGTGATCGCGCTGCCGGCCGAGCGTCAGGAGGACGACATCCGGGTCGAGCTGATTGTCGGCAAGACGATGCAGGTCGACTGCAATTCTCACTGGTTCGGCGGCGATCTCAAGCACGAGACCGTGCAAGGCTGGGGCTATTCGTATTATTCCCTCGCCGATGCGAAGGGCCCGGCCGCCACGCTGATGGCGTGCCCGTCGCAGGCGGCACGCGAGGACTTCGTGCCCGTCAGGGGGAGCGGTTATCTGCTGCGTTACAACAGCCGTTTGCCGATCGTCGTCTATGTGCCGAGCGGGTTCGACGTGCGCTATCGGTTGTGGTACGCGTCGAATGAAGTCGCGCGGGCCGTCGAGCGATAAACGCGGGCATTCCGGCCGCCGCGTGCGGCCGATACAGGGCGATGGCGCGCGGCCGTGCCGTCGGCGGGCACGCGAGCCGGCGCGGGCATCGCACGGGCGGCGCGGCCGTCCGGGCTGCGGGCGCCATGCCGCACGGCATCGGCCGCACGCCGCATCACGGAGCGCGGCATCATGGCCGGATGCGCGTCATTCCCAGATGCCGCGCACCGCGACAGCGACGATCACCGGCACGGAAAAGACGAGCGGAATCGCGAAGTAGGGCGCTTCACGATCGACGTACCAGCGATAAATCACCCAGGCTGCGCCGAGGCCGAACGTGACGATGCCGATCAGCACGGCGAACACGTTGAGCGCGAGGTTCGAAGGGCGCCGGCGTTTGGGCTTGACCGGATCGGGCAGGTTCGGGTTCATCGCGCTAAGGTGGGCAAGAGTCGGACGCGGCAAGCCGCTTGTGGCGCTTTGGCGCGATATCGATCATCGCAGCAAAGCGCGCCTCCGGGAACAGGCTACGCCAAAATCCAGCCGCTTGGCGGGAACCTGTGCCGGCGGCTTTGCCCGGTTTCGCGGCGTGTCGGCGTGCTTTCGGATATTTCGTTTAGCCGCGCTGATCAACCGCATTCGGCAAGCAGCCACCGCCGAAAGCGCGGCGCCGCGGCCGCTTCGGGCCGCGCGGCCGGGCAGACGAGAAAATAGCCGCGCGATGTGGTGACCGGCGCATCGAACAGCCGGACCAACTGGCCGCCTGCGACGAGTTCGTCGGTGAGCGGCGTCCAGCCAAGCGCGACACCCTGGTTCATCAGCGCGGCATGGATAACGAGCGCATAGCTGTTGAACATCATCCCGCATCGCTCGTCGGGCGCATCGAGCGACTGGGCCGAGAACCAGCCGCGCCATGACAGCCAGCGTTCGGGGTCGGTTGGCTGTACATGCAGCAACGGCAGGCCGGCCAAGCCTGACGGCGACGCGGCGTTCGGATGCGCGGCGCGAAACGCGGGCGAGCAAACGGGCGTTACCGCTTCCTGAAACAGCCGCGTCGATGCGCATGGCGCCCAGTCGCCGCTGCCGAACGCGATGGCGATATCGGCGCGGTCGCGCTGCGGATCATACGCATGCTGCGACGTGACGATCTTCACGTTCAAATCGGGCAACGCCGCTTTCAGCCGCGCGAGCCGAGGCATCAGCCAGTACGTTGCAAACCCGAAATCGGTGAGGATCGTCAGCGCTTCGCTCTCGCGGCGTGCGCGGATACCGGCACTCGCGATGCGAATCGCATCGAGGCCGTGCCGCACCGCCTCGAACAGCCGCTCGCCCTCGGGCGTGAGCGTGACGCCGCGATATCCGCGTTCGAACAGCGGCGCGCCCAGATCCGTTTCGAGTTGAACGACCCGCTGACTGACCGCCGGCTGAGTCGAGCCGAGTTCGCGCGCGGCAGCCGTGAAGCTGGCGAGGCGTGCGGCCGATTCGAATACCGCCAGCGTCTGCAGCGGCGGCAGGCGATCCTGTTCCGGCATAAGTTCCTCTTATGTTTCCATAAGCGCCCGGCGTCTTCACACGGGATATCCGAGCGGCGATAGTACGCGGGTCGGTTCCTCGACGAAACGCACGCAGGTTGCCCGCATGGAACTGTCCCTCGCGCATTGCTCGTCGCGCGGCGGACGGTGTGTCGTGCAACGTGGCGCTCCTGCGCAATCCGTCACGATTCTAGCCGCCCCGGTCCATGAGCCTTAGCAAGAAGCCGAATATCCTTATTCTGATGGCCGACCAGATGACGCCGCTTGCGTTGCGCGCATACGGCCACCGCGTATCGTCGACTCCGCGCCTCGACGCGCTCGCGCGCGAAGGCGTGGTGTTCGATTCCGCTTATTGCGCGAGCCCGTTGTGCGCGCCCGCGCGCTTCTCGATGCTGGCGGGCAAACTGCCGTCGCACATCGGCGCTTACGATAACGCGGCGGAATTTCCAGCGCAAACGCTGACGTTCGCGCACTATCTGCGCGCGGCCGGCTACCGGACGATCTTGTCCGGCAAGATGCATTTCTGCGGCGCAGATCAGCTCCACGGCTTCGAGGAGCGGCTCACGACAGACATCTATCCGGCCGATTTCGGCTGGGTGCCCGATTGGGAGCGCCCTGACGTCCGGCCTAGCTGGTATCACAACATGAGTTCGGTGATCGATGCTGGCCCCTGCGTGCGCACCAATCAGCTCGATTTCGACGACGAGGTCACGTTCACTTCGCGCCAGAAGCTTTTCGACCTTGCGCGGGAGCGGGCCGCAGGCCGCGACGAGCGGCCGTTCTGCATGGTCGCCTCGCTCACCCATCCGCACGATCCGTATGCGATCACCCGCGAATACTGGGACCGCTATCGCGACGAAGATATCGATCCGCCGCATACGTCGCTGTCGTTCGACGAAAGCGATCCGCACTCGCAGCGGCTGCGCCGCGTTTGCGAGACCGACCGCACGCCGCCAAGCGCGCAGCAAGTTCGCCACGCGCGCCGCGCGTATTACGGCGCGCTGTCGTATGTCGACGCGCAGTTCGACGCGATTCTCGATGCGCTCGCGCAAACCGGCATGGCCGGCGAGACGATCGTGATCGTCACGTCCGACCACGGCGATATGCTCGGCGAGCGCGGCCTTTGGTACAAGATGACGTTCTTCGAAGGCGGCGTGCGCGTGCCGCTGATCGTGCATGCGCCGGGGCGCTTCGCTGCG
Source organism: Burkholderia singularis (assembly GCF_001718875.1). Lineage (NCBI taxonomy): Bacteria > Pseudomonadati > Pseudomonadota > Betaproteobacteria > Burkholderiales > Burkholderiaceae > Burkholderia > Burkholderia singularis. The sequence continues at coordinate 3,079,455 of NZ_CP013448.1, read as the reverse complement.
CGCCGCGTGGCGGCGTCGGTGTCGCATGTCGATCTGCTGCCTACGCTCGTCGAGCTTGCGACGGGCGAGCGGCGCACCGTGTGGCCCGATCCGGTCGACGGGCAAAGCCTCGTTGCGCATCTGCGGGGCGACGCGGGGCATGACGAGGCGATCGGCGAATATCTGGCGGAAGGGGCCGTCGCGCCGATCGTGATGCTTCGGCGCGGCGCATGCAAGTTCATCCATTCGCCGGCCGATCCGGATCAACTCTACGATCTTTCGCGCGATCCGCATGAACTGCGCAATCTGGCGGCCGATCCCGAGGCCGCGCCGCTCGCAGATGCGTTTCGCGCCGAGATCGCGCGCCGCTGGGATCTGCCCGCGCTGCATCGCGACGTGATCGCGAGCCAGCGCCGGCGCCGCTTTCATTTCGCCGCGACCACGCAAGGGCGAATCCACGCGTGGGACTGGCAGCCGTTCAACGATGCGAGCCAGCGCTACATGCGCAATCACCTTGAACTCGATGCGCTGGAGGCACTCGCACGTTTTCCGCGCGCGGCGCGCTGATCGTTCACGCCATACGGAGGTCACCATGAAAAGCCGCTGGATTGCCGCGCTGACGTGCGCGCTTGCAGGCATGCTGGCGTTGGCGCAGCCGGCGCGGCCCGCGCACGCGGCGCAACCGCAAACCTGCGAGACGGTGCGTATGGCCGGGCCGGGATGGACCGACATCGACGCGACCAACGCGGTGGCCGGCGTGATCCTGAAGGCGCTCGGCTACCGTCAGAGCGTCTCGAATCTGTCGGTGCCGATCACTTACCAGGGCCTGAAAAAAGGGCAGATCGACGTGTTCCTCGGCAACTGGATGCCCGCGCAAGGCCCGCTCGTGAAGCCGTTCGTCGACGAGCACGCGATCGACGTGCTGCACGCGAATCTGAGCGGCGCGAAGTTTACGCTCGCCGTGCCGGATTACGTCGCGGACGCCGGCGTGCGAACCTTCGCCGATCTTGCCAAGCACGCGGACCAATTCGGCCGCCGCATCTACGGGATCGAGCCGGGCGCGCCCGCGAATCAGAACATCAAGAAAATGATCGCCGACAATGCATTTGGCCTCGGCAACTGGTCGATCGTCGAGTCGAGCGAGACCGGCATGCTGACCCAGGTCGAGCGCGCCGGGCGCGACAGGAAGTGGATCGTGTTTCTCGCGTGGGAGCCGCATTTGATGAACACGAAGTTTCATCTGCACTACCTCGCGCTCGGCGATGCGTACTTCGGTCCGAACTATGGCGGCGCGACAGTCAACACGGTGACGCGCGCGGGCTTTGCCGGCGAATGCGCGAACCTGGGGCGATTCTTTACGCAACTCACGTTCGACGTCGATCTTGAGAACCGGATCATCGCGGATATGTTGCAGGACAAGCTCGATGCGTCGACAGCCGCGCGCCGCGCGCTGCAACGCAATCCCGCGCTGTGGCGTGCTTGGCTCAAGGGCGTCACGACGGTCGACGGCCGTGACGGAGTGCAGGCGGTCAATGCAGCGCTGGGGCTGCGTTGATGAAACCTTGGAGGGTGATCGGCTCCCGACGGTCTTCGTATTTCCACGTTTGAGGGCTGTCACCGATCCCAACCAACTCGGAATAGAAGTGGTCTGGCAGTTCTGCTGACAATATGTCTAATAAGACCAGGGGAACGCCATGTCCAAAATCATTAATACCGTTGTGACGGGGATTGTTACCGCTCTGTTGCCTCTGATCTCAAGTGAAGCTTCGAGCTATTTCAGCGGTAATGGTGGCACGATACGTGTCAGTAGGCTGGTGCCAATTGGCGGGGCGGAAACCACTCTGGTTTTCATCGAAAATGAATCGCAGCGAGTAGTCAATGACGTAACATTTGAGCTGCCTGCAAGCGTGCAACCCTCCCAGATAACCGCCGACACGGCGGTAAAGATTGTCGACAACGGTATTGCGAGCAATCAGGCATTGCGCACGGTGACAGTCGGACTCAGCGTTTTGACCTTGAAGCGATTCGAGTTCTTAACACGCATGAAGTGGGGTAACCGTATGACGGTCTGCGTCCTCCCGTTTATAACGCGATCGCGTTTACAGGATTGGCGGCATTGATCCAAGGGTTAATCCTAGCATTAGGCGTATATGTACTTTTAAGCACTCAGGAAGGCATCACACGAAGATTAGAGAAAGCTGAAAAAAACATGAGAGCCTCAGCGTCACACTAGCGCAGGTCCGTGCAACAAACACGAAGCCTCGCATCCTGTTGCTAGCGCGAATCCGCGACTACGCGAAAGAACTCGACTTCTGGCGAAACGCTAGCCGCCAGCCCGCGAAACCCGTGCCCCGTCATTCGCGGCTTGTAGCCCATGCGATAGAGCGCATAGAGCATGATGTTGTTCGAAATGTGGCTTCGGCCCCGCACGCTGTAAAAGGTGGATCTTGGATTGCTGTTGGGGGGAGCACTGGTCCGCGTGGAGTTTGTGGAGTCGCCGAAGTCGCAAGGTTGCTCCGGCGAGTGATTCCCCCGTCATCAACTGACACCTTTAACTGGCCTCAGCACACGAAATTCCTCACACGTCCGTTCGATTCAAGGCTGCCGTATTGTGCAGCTTTCCATCGTTTCCCCGGTAAATGCATATGGGACGATCGTTTTGACTCAGCAGCGCTGGCGAACTCGTTGCCGTGTTTGGATTAGTGTCCAGCCAAGTATCCTTTCCCCATGACTCGTTATTTATGCTTGTCAGGTAAAACAGGTTCCCGTCGCCGTTGTGGTCCAGGTGAACGAGAGCGAACCCCAGCGCCTTCGAGTACATGGCTGCCGGTGCTGCGTCCATCGCGACCAGCGCATTCACGCGTTCGTCGGCTCCCCATTGAATTCCGTTGGTCCACGTGACCCAACAGCGGTTGACTTCACTGCCATCGCCACGGTGATAAATCCAAAGCGTATCTCCGTTGACTGCCAGAGCAGGTGAGTCGGAAGTCGTCACGCCATCAATGCGCGTGTCTTTTGTCCACGCCAAGCCATTGTACTTGGTGTACCAAAGCTGATTGCTGTCACCTCCCTCGCCGCGATGCACGAGCCACAAGTAATTGCCAACTACGGCAAGGGCCGGATTTCCGGTGATGCCGACATTTTCGATGCGGGTATCTGGCTCCCATGTATAGCCGTCATCGTGGGAAGCCGTGATCCACACTTGGTTACCTTCGTTGCCTTGGCCTCGGTGGGCCAAGTACAGCGTGTTTTTGTAAATGGCCATGGCGGGGCCGCCCGACATTCCAACGCCGGGTACAAGCTTAGGTTCGCTCCATTGGGAATTGACGTATCGCGTTAAATACAATTCGCCGCTATTGTTCGGGCCTTGATACGCGATAAGGAGCCTGCCTAATAAGTAATTGATCGCCGCAGGCGTATCGCTCAGTGGATATGCTGGAACAAATTGGAAGTCGTTGTCGAGACTGGCCGACTCACCGGTAGTATGGTCAGGATTACTCATGTTTGCCTCATTTTGAAGAGTTAATAGGTTATAGGGAGATTCGGCGGCGCGATCGTGAGCCGGCGCAGGGTTTTGCGCCAATAATGGTGGCGCTCCATCGTCATGGTGACGCAGGCACACGAAGTCGGCGTTAGTAAAGGTAAGGTGAAGCTCGATTAGAATGAACCTCCCGAGATTAACCGGTTTAGGTCTACAACAGTGTGATTAGTGTTGTCTTGCCGGCAAGTTATCTCCAAGCGCGCGCTGGCTGCCGAGGAAAGCTGAAAAGCTTTTGAGTTGGAGCGCTGGTTTCTCAACACAGTGCCATGAAAGAAATGCGCAGATCATGGTTACAAGCACTGTCAGCGCAAGATGTAGGCTGAATGGAGCCGTGCGGCCTATCGCCCAAATAAGCGTCTGCTGCACCATGAATGCATAAATGTAGATGCCATAGGAGACATCTCCAAATCTGCCGAATCGACGAAGGATCGGAGTCGAAGATGATCCAATGATCACGGTAAATGGAGCGATTACAATTAGTTTAGCCAACAAATGCTGTTCAAGTATATATACGAGCGTGCCAGCCGCGACAGCAGTTATGGCAACCCATAGTTTTCGCGACTCCCACATGTCTCTGTAGAGCCATATCAGCACTCCGATGCAGAAATAGAGGCCGTATTCGCGATTCATGCTTCGATCGGCATTCGTTTCGGCATGGAAGATGCCGAACTGATAGACCAAAAAAAATAGGATCGTGGTCAGGACGAATTTCCGTTTCCGCAGACATGTCAGGAGTCCGGCGATCGCCAGATAGATGTACCAGCGAGCCTCTATAGGAATCGTCCACGTCGAACCGTTAGCCGCCTTCGGGCGGTTTTTTTCGAGGGCTTGATGAAAAGCGAAGTCATTGCGAGTGCGGTGAAAGCCGCACCTGCGGTTGGCGGCAATTTTTGGCTGTGGCTGACAAGCCACGACATCAACTGGTACGTCGCGCTTGCGACACTCGGGTACATCGGGTTGCAGGCGTACTACCTTATTCGAAACAAGGGAAAGCGAGGCGAGTGGCTGCTCGATGGCTAACGTTTCAAAGAAGACTCTCGCTGGCGTTGTGGGGGCTGCTACGGCAGCCCTTCTTTTTTCCATCGTCCCGAAGTTCGAGGGCGAGGTACTGGTCGCGCGCGCAGACCCGATCGGGATCGTCACTGCGTGCTATGGCGATACGAAGAACGTGCGCGCTGGCCAGCGCTTCACGCCAGACGAGTGCCACGCACGTCTCGAACAGCGTCTCATCGAGCATGCCGAGCCGGTGCTGAAGTGCACTCCGGTGCTGAAGGGGCACACGTATCAGCTCGCGGCGGCAGTCAGCTTCGCCTACAACGTAGGGCCGGTGGCTTACTGCGGCAGCACGACGGCAAAGCGGTTCAACGCCGGTGACTGGAAGGGCGCGTGCCGCGCGATGAACGAGGCGGACAACGGCCGTCCGCAGTGGGTGACGGTTGGCGGGCGAGTGCTGCCTGGTCTGGTGAAGCGGCGCGCGGAAGAGCGCGCTTTATGTGAGCGGGGGCTGTGATGCTGAAAACCGTATGGCCGTATCTGCTGGCCTTGCTGCTGGGTGTCGCGGCCGGCTTCGGCCTCGAGCACCTGATCAGCGCAAGGCAGATTGCCGACATGAAGGCGGTCGCGCAGAAGGCGCAACTCGAGGCCGTCGACGCGGCTCGCGCTGAAGAACGACGCCACACCGCGGCCCAACAGGAGATTGCTGAAGATGCTGCGAAACAACGTGACCGGGCGCGCGCTGATGCTGCCGCCGCTGCTTCTGCTGCTGACGGCTTGCGCAAGCAAGTCGCCGTGCTTGTCGGGCGTGCCCGCCATTCCGCCGTTACCGCCGGAAGCGCGCCAACCGGCGACGCCCTCGATTTGCTTGCCGACGTGCTCGGCCGGACTGATGCACGAGCGGGAGAGTTGGCGCGCATCGCTGATGAACGGGGCGTCGCCGGCCGGCAGTGTGAAGCCGATTACGACGCGTTGACGCGCATCACGCGAACTGAGCGGCCGCATTAGCGTGGCGATTGAGAGAAACAGGGCGACCGAGGGGCGTGCGGGAGCACGTTCCTCGACCGTTTTCCACTGTGCGTGCCAGTGAATTGGCCAAGGCCCTGCTACCTACCGGTAGGCGGGTCGGATCGTTTCCACCCACAAGTTTAAAAACGGATTTGTCAATTGTAGATAAGGGTATTAATTGAATTAGCGGCAAGTGCCATCTTGTTAATTGGTAATTTTGTTTTTATAAAAACTGTCAACTAAGATATTTATTGTGATGTAAGTGGTAAAAAATTTTGTGATTAAAGATGTGAGTTCTATTCTGAACCTTGTTGGGGAGTGGTGAGTTGTATGCGCTTGCCATTGTTCAATGAGTGTGGGCGTCAGTATGGCATATGTCCGAGTTCGTCAATAAAATTTGGAGATGATCATGGAACAAATTGAAGAGGCTGCTGAGTGGCTGAAAAGTCTGTCGCTTCCTCATGAAAAGCTCACGAGGGGGTTGAATGTCTTCAGCGACCTTCGAGCCAGTGTCGCACAAAACCCAACTTTTGCCAGTTCAACGAATGATTACGAAAAAAATGCAAAGGAGCAAGAATCGCCAGGAACGTTTCCAGTAAGTATCTACGAGGGGTTGCAGACGGTCGTGAATCTTTGTAGAACAAAGTCTGGATTCAATCCGCTAAACCCGACCGGAAGCGGTGATAATGCTCATTTTATTGCGTTCACCGATGAGGTCGCTGGTGTTCCATTTTTTTCGCTGGATAGCTCATTTAGAAAGGATATTCATCAAAGAAGTCAGAATGCCGATGAAATAATTAATTCTTTCATCAGTGGATTTTCTGGTATCGCGGAGGGTGATATTGCAAAAATAAGGAATTCGCTTAAATCCCTTGTTTCGGCGGCATTGTCATACGCGACTGCGCAGCAAACGCAGTCGAACTTCACTCAAAATATTCTAGAAGAGGGAGGCAATAAAGTTATGTTTACGCTATACGCCAGTGACTTCGCGATCGAGGCGCGAAGCGGGAAAGGGACTATTAAGTTTCAATCGCGTTACCAGCTTCGGCAGGCCCAGTATTCGCTTTCCAGGGCATCATGGAACAATATTCGAGAGTTGTTCCGTGATCGGGAGAAGACGGACGCTGAGCGTTGGCTGGGACTCATGCGCACGGAAATCAATCCCAATTCTGAACTTCGAATTCCGTGTTTTGAGTAAGCACGTTTATCACTCGTGCGTATTGTGATGAGGTAGCACTGATCCCGTTGGTACATACGAGTGCCGGTGGCAGATCTATGTCGCTGGCGCTCGAGCAACTGTTTCCTGTTGCTTGGTGGTCGCGGAAGGGAACGGAAATTGACTTGGGAGATTGCTGCTGGCTGACTGGATTAGTTGAATCTCGCGGCATCGGTTGTTCGCCGTAGCCGGTTGAAGGCGGACGAGTCGAGGGTTCCGCTTTCATTCAATTCACTCTCGGACGCACGAGTACGTGTGTCGATGTGGCGCAGTACGTGACGCGCCTGTACGACCTAAATCATGAAACCCTACTCGAGCGTCAGCCTTCCCCTACCGGTGTAGCTGGTTGCATTCCACGCATCGCGCAAATCTGTCCAGTTCAAGCGCTCGAATTCGGGCAGTTTCGTTGCCTGATCCGGGATTCGGCTCGTCAGGCATATCGTAAAGTTTGCAGCGGATGGCTGCGCGGTTTTGTTCAATCAAGGGGCGGGTGATCGTGAGTCTCAACGATCATCCGGACATTCGGTGCGTATTCGACGGATTCCACATTGAGGCTGTGCCGATCCAGTACACGGTGGTTGGCGGTGCGGCCGGGCGCGTTGACCGGCGCAAACTCATTATTTTCAGTTGGGCTGATGCAGCAGAGCCGGCTGGGTTGTTCTAATTGTGAAGATCATGGAGACGGTTGCATCAAATCGACATTGGAGGCGATTCACGGCCTTTCCTTCAAAAAAAAGTGCGCTCGTTGCGAGTGCACTGCGGAAGGCTTTTGGCCGCCAAAAGCGCGACATCCCTCTTAGGCCGTAAGAGTTGGCGGGGAGGCAGATTCCCGCCGCAACGGATATCACGACACCGATGCTGGGGCGTTGAATACCCACAGCGAAGTCTTTCACGTTGGGTGTAATCAAACACCCAATGAAACCCAACTATTCGAGCGAAACGCGGAGCTCTTTAACGTCCGGGCACGTTTCCGCTATGAAGTCGACGGCGATATCAAGGCGTCGCCAAAGTTTGGTCTTCGCCAACGCCGTTTGAACTTCGAATTCCTGACCTCGGGATGTGACTACTAGCATCTTCCACCATCGCTCGTCCTCGATCATGGTTCTAATCAGGTGTATTTCGAGATCCGTGTGCATTTGCCCGAGTAGCAACAGTTCCTTCTTTGTTACCGCCGGCATCTCTTTGCCCTTCCCAAATAACAAGGAAAGGAGTAATGCCATGTCGGCGACCTAGTTTCTACGTTTCATTCAAACTTTTTCATGTTTGATGCGATTTGTGAAAACAAATCGTATCAAACGATATGGTAAACGGTTTCGATCGTCAACGTGAATTATGATTTTTTATATTGCGAAATTTGGGGTGCGAGTAGGATGGTTGGATTTTGATTGACGGTGATGTCGGGTGCGAGACGTCACTATGCGAAGGTTCTGCGGCTTGATGTACGCGGCAAGTAGCGGCGCCGGTATTGCCGGCAGGTAATGTGAGTGCGTCTACGTCGGTGGTGACGCTGCGGCAGGATGATTGAAGGGATGACAGTCGAACTTGAGGCAGTGAAAGCGATGCCGCACCTCTGGTGGGCGACAAGGTGGTGGCGCCCAGGTGTGCGATTACGCCAGAATTACGCCAAATTAGCCGGGAAGGCTTGTCGGATAAGGCGGGGAGGTGGTGTTCCTGGTCCCCCCGACAGGAATCGAACCTGTATCTAGCGCTTAGGAGGCGCTTGTTCTATCCATTGAACTACGGGGAGCGGATAGTTTGAGAGGCATGGGGCGGCGCTTGATGAAAGCGGGTCAAACCAAGCCTTGTCCCAACTGCCTTGGCGGAATATCAGCGCGTGTGTGAATAACGTGCGCTGATATGTCATGAAGCGTGGTTGATGACTTCGCCCCAGCTGTATCGCAGCGCTGCCTTCGCTGGATGGTTACAGTCTTCAGACGAAGCAACGCAGGCTTCGATGTTGCCGATCGGCAAATGCCGGCCGAATCGATTCGGTGTCCGCCGGCGAGGACAGAGTATATCAAAGCGATATGCGTGAAGGGAATCGATGAGGGTCGGACGCTGAGCGTCGCATGCGCCGGGTTCGAAAGACGTGGACGTAGTGTGCGTCGCCGCTGAGGAGCACGCGATTGCCGATTTCCCCACACTCAGGCCTCAGGCAACGCAAAGCACAAAACATAAAACGCGCAACCCCAACCAGCGTGCGGCGAATGACGTCTTCCCATCAGGATGGTCGTCGCCAAATATATCACAATCACATATAATTTCCGCGCCCGCCGCTTGCCGGCGCACGTCGACCATCCTTCCGTCATGCCGATGCCGTTTCGCTTCGTTTTCCCGTTTGCGCAGTTATGCACGTGGCTGCACCATTTCGTTCCGCTTCCGGTTACGTTGAGCCGGCGCGAACGGCTGCGCTCCTGTATCGGCGCGTTCGTCGGTATTGCATTTGTCGGTTGCATCATGCGTGCGATGCCGGGGGAGGTCGCACATGCGCCGCTGCTCGTCGCGCCGATGGGCGCGTCCGCGGTGTTGCTGTTCGCGGTGCCCGCCAGTCCGCTCGCTCAGCCTTGGTCGTTGATCGGCGGCAATTTCGTTGCGGCGACGGTCGGTGTGGCTTGCGCGCGATGGATTGGCGATCCGGTATTTGCAGCGGCGGCGGCGATCGCGGTTGCCATCGCCGGGATGTTCGCGTTTCGATGCGTTCATCCGCCATCGGGCGCGGTTGCGCTGACGGCTGTCATTGGCGGCCCGGCGATCCATGCGTTGGGCTTTCATTTCATCGTCGTCCCGATTCTGTTGCAATCGATGGCGTTGCTTGGCGCGGCGCTCGTCTATCACGCGCTGACGGGGCACCGTTATCCGCATGGCAACGCGCTTGCGAAGCCGGGCGCGCAGCACGGCGGCCAGCCGCAGCCTGTTGCGATGGGCTTCACCCGGGCCGATCTCGAGGAGGCGCTGCGGCGACGGGACGAATGGCTCGACATTGCGCCCGACGATCTCGAAGCGTTGGTTCAGGACGCCGAAATGCACGCGTATGCGCGGACATTCGACACGCTGTCGGCCGCCGACGTGATGACCTGTCCCGCGTTGAGCGTGCGACCCGAAGCGCCGGCGTCCGCCGCGCTCGCGCTGCTGAATCGGCATCGGATCAAGGCGCTGCCGGTCGTCGATGCGTCGTCGCGCGTCGTCGGCATCGTCACCCGCGCGGACCTCGCCGCACACGGCCGCCCGCGCTGGCGCGGGGCCGTCCAGTTCGCTTCTGCGCGCGAGATCCGTTCGCTGATGGCCACGCATGTCGAAACGGTTCGCACGACGACGCCCATCGCGGCGCTCGTGCCGCTGTTCGCGGATCGGGGCCATCACCATATTCCGGTGGTCGACGCCGATCATCGGCTTGCCGGCATCGTCACGCAGTCGGATCTGATCGCGGGCCTGTACCGGCAGACGCGGATGCAGCGCGTGGCATGATCCGGCTCGGGCGGCGCGGGCCGTTTGCCGGCATTTTCATCACATTGTGATATATTTGCGCGTGCACTGATCCATGGAATCTCGATGACCGACGCTTTCCGAGTTCTACAAAAAACCGATTTCGAGCAGCTTTCGGAGTTTCGTTACCAGATGCGGCGTTTCGAGCGTTTTTCCGAACAAGCCGCGCAAAGCGAGGGCATCACGCCGCTGCAATATCTGCTGCTGCTGCATATCAAGGGTTATCCGGATCGCGAGTGGGCAACGATCGGCGAGCTGGCCGAACGGTTGCAAGCGCAACATCATGGCGTGGTCGCGCTGGTGTCGCGTTGCGAGAAGCTGGGGCTCGTCAGGCGCAAGACGAGCGATGTCGATCGGCGGCAGGTCGAAGTCCATTTGGAAAAGACCGGCGAGAAGCTGCTCGCGCGGCTCGCCGCGTTGCATCGCGCGGAGCTGAAATCCTTGCGTGGCGCATTCCAGGTGCCTCAAATCGATTATTGACCGCTCGCTTTTTCTCCATCATGTCTCTTTCCGTTTCGCACAAGCGCGATTTCGCCCCGGGCGCGCGGCTGCCGCGTCTCATCGCGCTCGCGTTCGTGATCGGCCTGACGAGCACGCTGGCCGCTTATGTGCTGCTGAATCTGATTCACCTGTTCACGAATCTGTTTTTCTTTCAGCAGTTTTCGTTCGCGGACCGCTCGCCCGCAACGAATGCGCTTGGCGCGTGGGTGGCCGTGGTGCCGGTCGCAGGCGGGCTGATCGTCGGCTGCATCGCGCGCTTCGGCTCGGACAAGATCCGCGGGCACGGCATTCCGGAGGCCATCGAGGCGATTCTGTTCGGCAAGAGCCGGATGTCGCCGAAAGTGGCGATTCTGAAGCCGCTGTCGTCGGGAATCGTGATCGGAAGCGGCGGCCCGTTCGGTGCGGAAGGGCCGATCATCATGACGGGCGGCGCGCTCGGCTCGCTGATCGCACAGTTCGTCAAGCTGACTGCGGCCGAACGCAAGACCCTGCTCGTCGCGGGCGCCGCCGCCGGCATGACCGCGGTGTTCGGCTCGCCTGTCGCGGCGGTGTTGCTCGCGGTCGAGCTGCTGCTGTTCGAATGGCGTCCGCGCAGCTTCCTGCCGGTCGCGCTCGCGTGCGCGACGGCCGGTTTCGCGCGCGCGGTGTGGTTCGACGCGGGGCCGTTGTTTCCGCTGACGAGCGCTGCGCCGACGCCGGTTGCGTTCGGTTCATGCATCGTCGCGGGGTTGCTGTCCGGCGCGCTCGCGTGCGGGCTGTCGGCCGCGCTCTACAAAACCGAGGACTGGTTCGGGAAACTGCCGGTGCATTGGATGTGGTGGCCGGCGCTCGGCGCGCTCGCGGTCGGCATCGGCGGGCTGGTCGAGCCGCGCGCGCTGGGCGTCGGCTATGACGTGATCGGCGATCTGCTGCACGGGCATCTGGCGCTGCGCATCGCGCTCGCGCTGCTGCTCGTGAAGGCGGTGATTTGGGTCGTCGCGCTCGGTTCGGGCACGTCGGGCGGGGTGCTTGCGCCGCTGCTGATGCTCGGCGCCGGACTTGGCACGTTGCTGGGGCCGGTGCTGCCAGGCGGCGAGGCCGCGCTGTGGCCGCTCGTCTGCATGGCGGCGACGCTCGGGGCCACGCTCGGCGCGCCGCTCACGGCGATCGTGTTCGCGCTCGAACTCACGCACGACGTCAACGCGCTATTGCCGTTGCTCGCCGCGACGCTCGTTGCTCACGGTTTGTCGATTGCGGTGATGAAGCGCTCGATCATGACGGAGAAAATTGCGCGGCGGGGTCATCATATCTACCGCGAGTACGGTGTCGATCCGCTCGAGCGGCACTATGTCGATGAGGTGATGGCGCAGCCGGTCGTCACGATTGACGCGGATGCGGCACTCGCCGACGTGCAAGTCGAATATTTCAGCCGCACGCAGCGTCATCGCGCTTATCCGGTGACGCGCGGCGGCGCGCTGGTGGGCATGCTGGATCGGGCGGCGTTCGAGCGCGCGATCGACGCCCTTGGCAGCCGCGCGAATGCCGGTGAAGCCGTGCGCGCCGCCGCGCCCACGCTCGCGTATGCGCTGCCGCACGAGACCTGCCGGCTCGTCGCGACGCGGCTCGCTGTGCGGGAACTGGAGCGCTTGCCGGTGGTGGCCGATGCCCGGGGCTTGCGTGTGGTGGGCATCGTCGCGCGCAGCGATCTCGTCAAGCCCGCGCTCAAGCATTTCGACGAGGAGCACAAGCGCGAGCGATTCCGGTACGCGTATGCGCCGAGGGCGAGGCGCGGTGCGAGCGCCGCGAAAGCAGTGACCGGCCGGGCTCCGCGCTGAGCCGCGCAGCGTCGCGGCGGCGGATTGTCTGCCAAGCGCCGCCGCGGCTTGGGCGGCTGCGCCCGGCGGCGCACGCCGAGCGGGCCGGTCGCGCATCCCGCCGCGGCCCGGCGGCCGCCGCGGCATAGGCGCCGCTGCTCGATGAGGGCGCGCGCCGCGCGAACCGACGCCGCCACGAGCGGGCCGAGAGAACGCCAAGCCGGCGTGAATGGCGTGACCCTCGCCGATCGGACGCGCGGTGACGAGCGCCGCTTTCGCACGGTTCGCTTCTGTTCAGTTTCCTAAATAAATCGGCTCGGCACCTGCGCACCGGGAATTGCGCGGGGAGTGGCGCTGCACGCCGGCGCGCGCAGCAAGACGGGCTTCGCCGCATGTCGACGGGCCTTCGGCCATTTTCGTAGGCCGCGTGATTTCAGCGGAAATAAAGACGCCTATCCGATTTGGACTGCGTCGTTAGCCGGGCAAGCAGGTGCTTGGCTACGCGAACCGGTGTGCGCCGCAGGCGACGGCCGCTTCCTTTGCGCTCCGGGAAAGGGGCGCTGTCGACGCGCGTCGTTCGTTGAAAGGGCGTTGCGACGCGCATGGCGCTGGCAGGCGAGGCGGGCCGACGCCTTCCCGGCGGATTCGGGCGGGCGCGCAACCGACACTCAGAATTCCACAGCCGCGAATTCTTCCTTGCTGACGTCGCACAGCGGGCATCGCCAGTCGTCCGGGATATCGGCGAACCGCGTACCGGGCGCGATGCCTTCGTCCGGCAGGCCCTCCGCTTCATTGTAGATCCAGCCGCAAATCAGGCAGACCCAGCTCTTGTATTCGATGACTTCACTCATATCGCACTCTGAAAATGACACGGCATTCGGTCCGCCCGGCGCGCGCGGCGCATCGGGGCGGGACGGCGCAATGGTACCGGAATTGCAGGAGGGATTCGTCGGCGCTTGGCGCACGGTGTATCCTTCGATAACCTTTCAACCCCATAGGAGAAAGCGATGTTCAATACCAAATGGCTGGCCGGCGCGTTTGCGGCGGCTGCGTTCGGCACATCCGCCGCCGCTTACGCGGAAACCAACGTGTATTTTGCCGAGCCGGCCAATGGTGCGACGGTCACGAGCCCCGTTCATCTGAAATTCGGTCTCGAAGGCGACATGGCCATCAAGCCCGCGGGCGACATGACGGTGAACACCGGCCACCATCATCTTTTGATCGACGGACAGCCGATTCCGAAGGGCGAAGTGATTCCCGCGAACGAACATTCGCTGCACTACGGCAAGGGGCAGACTGAGGCCGACGTGAAGCTGTCGCCCGGTCCGCATAAGTTGACGCTGCAGCTCGGCGACGGCATGCACCGCTCGTATGGGCCCGAACTGAGCCAGACGATCACGGTCAACGTCAAGTAAGCCGGCGCGCGGCTTGACGCTGCGCGTCGGGCGTCCGGGCAACCGGGCAACCGGGCATTCGGGCGCACACCGGGCGCGCCGTGGGCCGCGGCCGTCGCGAACAGGTTTTCCCGAGCCCGCCGCCCGTCAATCGGCCCGGCCGGTCGGATCGGAAAATCACCGGCCCCGCACGCGCCGGCACGGCAGGCCGTCCGGCCATGTCGGCAGCGCGTGCGGCCCCCGGTACAATGTGCGTCCGATTCCTCTTTGCTGTCTTTCCCATGTCGCTTTATTCGATCACCGGCGCGCAACTCGCGTTCGGCCATGTCGCGCTGCTCGATCACGCGGACTTTTCGCTCGAGGCCGGCGAGCGTGTCGGGCTCATCGGCCGCAACGGCGCGGGCAAATCGTCGCTGCTCAAGATCGTCGCGGAGCTGGCGAAGCCGGACGACGGCCTCGTCACGCGCCAGCAGGGGCTCGTGACGGTCTATGTGCCGCAGGAGCCGGAATTCGACGCGGGGCAGACGGTGTTCGACGCGGTCGCATCCGGCGTTGCCGGCGCGCGCGCGCTGCTCGCCGACTACGACGCGATCGCGCACCGCCTGGCGCAGACGCCCGAAGGCGCGGAGCACGACGCGCTGCTCGCGCGGATGAACGTGCTGCAATCGTCGCTCGATGCGGCCGATGCGTGGAATTGGCGCACGCGGGTCGCAACGACACTCGCGCAAATCGGGCTCGACGCAGCGTTGCAGGTCGACGCGCTGTCCGGCGGGATGCAAAAGCGCGTGGCGCTCGCGCGGGCGCTCGTCGTTCAGCCCGACGTGCTGCTGCTCGACGAGCCGACCAACCATCTGGACTTCGACGGCATCCGCTGGCTGGAGGAATGGCTCGTCGCGCAGCGCGCGGGGCTGCTGTTCATCACGCACGATCGCGCGTTTCTCGACCGCGTGGCGACGCGCATCGTCGAACTCGATCGCGGGCGCCTGCTGTCGTATCCGGGCAATTTCTCCGCGTATCAGACACGCAAGGCGCAGCAGCTCGAAGTCGAACGCATCGAGAACGAGAAATTCGACAAGCTGCTCGCGCAGGAGGAAGTCTGGATTCGCAAGGGCGTCGAGGCGCGGCGCACGCGCAGCGTCGGCCGCATTGCAAGGCTCGAGCAGATGCGCCGCGAGCGCGCGCAGCGTCGCGCCGTGCAAGGCAATGTGCGGCTCGATGTCGCGCAGGGCGAGAAGTCCGGCAAGATCGTTGCGGAACTGACCGACGTGACGAAACGTTTCGGTGAGCGTACCGTCGTCGAGCGTTTCTCGGCGGCGGTGATGCGTGGCGACAAGATTGGCTTCGTCGGCCCGAACGGCGCGGGCAAGACGACGCTGCTGAAGCTGATTCTCGGCGAGTTGGCGCCTGACGAAGGCGTGGTGCGCGCCGGCGCGAACCTGCAGGTCGCGTATTTCGATCAGATGCGCGCGCAGCTCGATCCGGAAAAGAGCCTGGCCGACACGATCAGCCCCGGCAGCGATTGGGTCGAGATCGGCGGCGCGAAAAAGCATGTGATGAGCTATCTCGGCGATTTCCTGTTTGCCCCCGAGCGGGCGCGCTCGCCGGTCAAGTCGCTGTCGGGCGGCGAGCGCAACCGCCTGCTGCTCGCGCGTCTGTTCGCGCGGCCTGCGAACGTGCTCGTGCTCGACGAGCCGACCAACGATCTCGACATTCCCACGCTCGAGCTGCTCGAGGAGCTGCTGACCGACTATGACGGCACGGTGCTGCTCGTCAGCCACGACCGCGCGTTTCTCGACAACGTCGTCACGTCGGTGATCGCGGCCGAGGGCGGCGGCCGTTGGCGCGAGTACGTCGGCGGCTTCACCGACTGGCAGGTGCAGCGCGAGCGTGCGCAGCGGCTCGCCGACGAACAGGCGGCAAAGCATGCGGCGAAGGAGCCCGCGGGCGCGAAGGATCAGAAAGACCAGAAGGACGATGCGCCGAAGAGCGCGGCAGGCCGCAATGCGCAGCGCACGGTGAAGCTGTCGTTCAACGAGCAGCGCGAACTCGACGCGCTGCCCGACAAGATTGCCGCGCTGGAGGCCGAGCAGAAGGCGATCGGCGCCCAGCTCGACGACGGCGCGATTTTCGTGACCAACCCGCAGGAAGGCACGCGGCTCACCGAGCGCTTCGCCGCGCTCGACGACGCGCTGCTCGAGGCGCTCGAGCGTTGGGAGGCGCTGGAGGCGAAACGCAAGCCGTTGTGATCCGTCGTTGCGGAACCAGTAAAATACGCCGCGTCGCGGGCAGGCCGTTCGCGGCGCGCCGCCCGCTTTCGGAGCACGGCGCGCACGTCCTTGTTTCGACTCGAATTTTTATCGAATTCAACGTTTTGTCCACGACCTTATCCACACGAGCTGGGGATAAGGTCCCGGTGAATGACGACACTGATCTATGTCCATGAAAAAGCCCGCAGCGGCCTATAGCGAAGCATCGATCAAGGTGCTGAAGGGCCTCGAGCCCGTCAAGCAGCGGCCCGGCATGTATACGCGCACGGAAAACCCGCTGCACATCATTCAGGAAGTGATCGATAACGCCTCCGACGAGGCGTTGGGCGGTTACGGCAAGCTGATCACGGTTACGCTGCATGCGGACCAGTCGGTGTCCGTCGAGGACGACGGCCGCGGCATTCCGTTCGGACTGCATCCGGACGAAGGCGTGCCGGTCGTGGAGATCGTGTTTACGCGGCTGCACGCCGGCGGCAAATTCGATAAGGCGAAGGGCGGCGCGTACACGTTCTCCGGCGGCTTGCACGGCGTCGGCGTGTCGGTGACGAACGCGCTCGCGACGCGGCTCGACGTCAGCGTCTGGCGCGACGGCAAGCTTGCCACGCTCGGCTTTGCGGACGGCGACGTGGTGCGGCCGCTGGCGACGCAATCGGCGGCGCGCGGCGACAAGAAAACCGGCACGCGCGTGACCGTCTGGCCGAATCCGAAATATTTCGATTCGCCGAACCTGCCGATGGGCGAACTGCAACGGTTGCTGCGCTCGAAGGCGGTGCTGTTGCCCGGCGTCGAGATCGTGCTCGTCAACGAGAAGACGGGCGAGCGGCAGAGCTGGAAGTACGATGACGGCCTGCGTGGCTATCTGCTCGACGAGATGAACGGCAGCGAGCTGCTGATTCCGCTCTTCGAAGGCGAGCGCTTTGCCGATTCGCGTTCGGGCGACGACACGTTTGCCGAGGGCGAGGGCGCGTCGTGGGTCGTCGCATGGAGCGAGGAAGGCTCGCTCGTGCGTGAATCGTATGTGAACCTGATTCCGACGCCCGCGGGCGGCACGCACGAATCGGGCTTGCGCGACGGCCTCTATCAGGCGGTCAAGAGCTTCATCGAGCTGCACAACCTGCAGCCGAAGGGCGTGAAGCTGCTCGCCGAGGACGTGTTCGCGCGCGTGTCGTTCGTGCTTTCCGCGAAGGTGCTCGATCCGCAGTTCCAGGGGCAGATCAAGGAGCGGCTGAACAGCCGCGACGCGGTGAAGCTCGTGTCGTCGTACACGCGTCCGGCGCTCGAGCTGTGGCTCAATCAGCACGTCGAGCACGGCAAGAAGCTTGCCGATCTCGTCATCAAGCAGGCGCAGGCGCGCACGCGCGCGGGGCAGAAAGTCGAGAAGCGGAAGAGTTCGGGCGTGGCCGTTTTGCCGGGCAAGCTGACCGACTGCGAAACCGAGGACATCGCGCGCAACGAGCTGTTCCTCGTCGAGGGCGATTCGGCGGGCGGCTCGGCGAAGATGGGCCGCGACAAGGAATACCAAGCGATTTTGCCGCTGCGCGGCAAGGTGCTGAATACGTGGGAAACCGAGCGCGACCGGCTGTTCGCGAACAACGAGGTGCACGACATTTCCGTGGCGATCGGCGTCGATCCGCACAGCCCCGACGAAAGCGTCGATTTGTCGAACCTGCGTTACGGCAAGATCTGCATTCTGTCGGACGCGGACGTCGACGGCGCGCACATCCAGGTGCTGCTGCTCACGCTGTTCTTCAAGCATTTCCCGCAATTGATCGAGCGCGGCCACGTGTTCGTCGCGCGCCCGCCACTGTTCCGGGTCGACGCGCCCGCGCGCGGCAAGAAGCCCGCGCAGAAGCTCTACGCGCTCGACGAAGGCGAACTCGACGCGATCCTCGACAAGCTGCGCAAGGACGGCGTGCGCGAATCGCAGTGGAGCATCAGCCGCTTCAAGGGCCTGGGCGAAATGAGCGCCGAGCAGCTTTGGGACACGACGATGAACCCCGACACGCGCCGCCTGATGCCCGTCGCGCTCGGCGAGCTCGATTTCGAATCGACCGTCAGGCAGATGACGATGCTGATGGGCAAGGGCGAGGCGGCCGCGCGCCGCAACTGGCTCGAGGAAAAGGGCAACGAAGTCGAGGCGGATATCTGAGCGAAGCCGGGCGCGCGCCCGGCATTGCACGCATCGCATATACGGACACGGAATCTAGATGGACGACAACACTCCCGATCTTTTCGCCGAGCCGGCCGCGCCCGAGGGCGATTATCTGACGCTCGGCCGCTACGCGGAGCGCCAGTATCTCGACTACGCGGTGAGCGTCGTGAAGGGACGCGCGCTGCCCGACGTCTGCGACGGCCAGAAGCCCGTGCAGCGGCGCATTCTTTACGCGATGAACGAGATGGGCCTCGGCGACAGTGCGAAGCCCGTGAAGTCCGCGCGCGTCGTCGGCGACGTGCTCGGCAAGTATCACCCGCATGGCGACCAGTCCGCGTATGACGCGCTCGTGCGGCTCGCGCAGGATTTCTCGATGCGCTATCCGCTGATCGACGGCCAGGGCAACTTCGGCTCGCGCGACGGTGACGGCGCGGCGGCGATGCGCTATACCGAAGCGCGCCTCACGCCGATCGCGAAGCTGCTGCTCGACGAGATCGACCAGGGCACCGTCGATTTCATGCCGAACTACGACGGCTCGTTCGACGAGCCGAAGCTGCTGCCGAGCCGGCTGCCGTTCGTGCTGCTGAACGGCGCGTCCGGGATCGCGGTCGGGTTGGCGACCGAGATTCCGTCGCACAACCTGCGCGAGGTCGCGGCGGCCGCCGTCGCGCTGATCCGCCAGCCGGCACTGCCGCACGCGGAACTCATGCGGCTGGTACCGGGGCCGGATTTTCCGGGCGGCGGCCAGATCATCTCGAGCGACGCCGAGATTTCGGCCGCTTACGAGACGGGCCGCGGCAGCCTCAAGGTGCGCGCGCGCTGGAAGATCGAGGATCTCGCGCGCGGCCAGTGGCAGTTGGTCGTCACCGAACTGCCGCCGAACACGTCGTGCCAGAAGGTGCTCGAGGAAATCGAGGAGCTGACGAACCCGAAGCTCAAGGCCGGCAAGAAGACACTCACGCAAGAGCAGGCCAATACGAAGAAAGCGATGCTCGATCTGCTCGACGCGGTGCGCGACGAATCAGGCAAGGACGCGCCCGTGCGGCTCGTGTTCGAACCGAAGTCGCGCACGATCGACCAGACCGAGTTCGTCAACTCGCTGCTCGCGCACACGAGCCTCGAATCGAATGCGCCGCTGAACCTGGTGATGATCGGCGAGGACGGGCGGCCCGCGCAGAAGGGGCTGGCGTCGATTCTCGGCGAGTGGGTGCGGTTCCGTCAGGTCACCGTCACGCGCCGCTGCCGCCATCGGCTCGGCAAGGTGAACGACCGGATCCACATCCTCGAAGGGCGGATGATCGTCTTTTTGAACATCGACGAAGTGATCCGCATCATCCGCGAATCGGACGAACCGAAGGCCGCGCTGATTAACGCGTTCGAGCTGACCGAGCGGCAGGCCGACGACATTCTCGAAATTCGTCTGCGCCAATTGGCGCGGCTCGAGAAGATCAAGATCGAGAAGGAACTCGACGAATTGCGCGCCGAGAAGGACAAGCTCGAGGAACTGCTCGCGAACGACAGCGCGATGAAGCGGCTGATGATCAAGGAGATCGAGGCCGACGCGAAGCAATTCGGCGACGAGCGCCGCACGCTAATCCAGCAGGAAAAGCGCGCGACGTTCGAGGCGAAGGTCGTCGACGAACCGGTGACGGTGGTGGTCTCGCAAAAGGGCTGGGTGCGCGCGCTGAAGGGCCACGGGCTCGATCCGGCCAGCTTCTCGTTCAAGGCGGGCGACGGCCTGTATGCGGCGTTCCAGTGCCGCACGCCGGACACGCTGATCGCATGGGGCAGTTCGGGCCGCGTCTATTCGGTGCCGGTGCAATTGCTGCCGGGCGGGCGTGGCGACGGCGTGCCGGTCACGTCGCTGATCGAGCTTGAATCGGGCTCGCACCTGCTGCATTACTTCGCCGCACCGGCCGAACAGCCGCTTCTGCTCGCGTCGAGCAACGGCTTTGGCTTCGTCGCGAAGGTCGGCGATATGGTGAGCCGCGTGAAGGCGGGCAAGGCGTTCATGACGATCGACGACGGCGCGGTTCCGCTCGCGCCGATGCCGGTGCCGCCGGATGCGGCGATGGTCGCGTGTTTGTCGAGCGGCGGGCGTCTGCTCGTGTTCGGCATCGACGAGATGAAGACGCTCGCGGGCGGCGGGCGCGGCGTGACGCTGATGGCGCTCGACCCGAAGGAGACGCTCGTGCAGGCGCTGGCCGTCGGCGCGACGGGCGTGGTGCTGACCGGTACGGGGCGCGGCGGCAAGGTGCAAGAAGAAACGTTTGCCGGCGGCGCGCTCGAGCCGCATATCGGCAAGCGCGCGCGTAAAGGGCGCGCGCCGGACACGAAGCTGAAGATCGCCGGGTTGCGGCCAGTGCTCGGCTGACGGGCAGGCGGCGCGGCCGCCCGGGCGCAGGTGGCGGCGGCCGGCTTTGCGTGGCGGTTCGGGATGGCGGATGCGCGTTCGTGCCGGACGGCGGCTGGCTGCGGATGGTCAACGAGGTGATTCGGCCATGGCCGTTCGGCGCCGGCGGGCGCGCTGGTGGTTCAGGTGCCAGCGGCGCGGCGGGTTTCGCGCCGACCGTGAGCCATTGTGGCCCATTGCGCTGAACCGTTGCGCGCCGCGGCTGTCGAACGCGCTCATCGTGCCGTGCGCCGCACGGCATTGCAATCTGAAAAACCACCAGGATTCCTCACATGTCTCACGCCATAGCCGTCGCCTTGTTTGTCCATTTGCTCGCGGTCGCGGTGTGGGTGGGCGGCATGGTGTTCGCGCACTTCTGTCTACGTCCCGCATTGTCCGATCTGTCGCCGCAGCTTCGCCTGCCGCTCATCGAGGCGGTGTTCGGCCGCTTCTTCAACTGGGTGGCGGGCGCGGTGATCGCGATCCTGCTGACGGGCGGCGTTTTGCTGACGAGCTTCGGCGGCGCGCACGCGAGTTGGCCGCTGCATGCGATGGCGGGACTCGGCATCGTGATGATGCTGATTTTCGGCCACATCCGCTTCGCGATCTTTCCGCGCATCCGCCGCGCGGTGCAGGCGCAGAATTGGCCGGACGGCGCGCGCGCCGTCAATGCGATGCGTTTGCTCGTTGTCGTGAATCTCGTGCTCGGCGTCGTGACGACGGGGGCGGCAGTGCTGTCGCGCGGCTTCTGAGCGCCGATTCGCGGCGGCGGGCCGGTTTCATGCCGGCTTTCGCGCTTCGTTGCCGTTTTGCGCCGCGCGCGAATGCCGGGTCACGGCCGGTATGCGCCGGGCGTCACGCCGCGAGCATCGTGTCCAAAAGCCATGACCCGGCCGGCCCGAGCGGCCGGCTGCGCGACCATACCGCATCGACGGGCACCCGCCGCGGCCAGCCGCGCGCATTGAGTTCAACGAGCCGTTCGCGCGCGAAATGCTCGACCATCCAACGCGGCAGTTCCGCCCAGCCGAACCCCGCGACCGCCATTTCCAACAGCAGCAGATAACTCGGCGCCGACCAGTAACGCCTGCCCGCGACCAGCCCTGTCTCGATGCGCTCGCCATGCGGCGCGACATACGTGTTGAGCCGCAGCTCGCGGGCGTCGTGCAGCGCGGCAAGCGGCACTTCGGCGTTGCCGTGCGCCGCGAACGGATGCTGCAAGCCGACGTACAGACCGATTTCCGAGCGTTCGGCGACCGTTGCCGCGCCGATGTCGGGCGGGTACGTGCTGCGCGCCGCCATCAGCCCGAGCTGCGCGCGCCCCTGCTGGATCAGGTCGAGCACGTCGTCGTGTTCGGCAATCTGGCATTCGAATTCCAGCGTCGGAAAACGGCGATCGAGTTCCGCGAGCGTCTGCTCGTACCGGCTCGACTGGTAGGTATCCGATACGACGAGCGTCAGCCGCGCTTCCTCGCCGCCCGCCAGGCGGGCGGCGACCTGATCGATCGCCTCGCTGGCCTCCAGCACGCGATGCACGTCGGGAAGCAGCGCGCGGGCGGCGTCGGTCAGCGTCGGCTGACGGGTCGAACGGTCGAACAGCGTGACGCCAAGGTCGATTTCGAGATTCGCGATCGCCTCGCTGATGGTCGACTGCCGCTTGCCGAGCTTGCGCGCGGCGGCGGAGAACGACCCAAGGGCGGCCGCTTCGGCAAACGCGAGCAGCGCTTCGGGGGAATGACGCATGGCGCATCGTCCTTTTTTATATCGGAAAAACCGATGCTATTTAATTGGATAATTTCGGTCAATCCGATAAAAATAGTGCCATGTCGTTGACCGATGGAGATGTTCATGCAAAAGCTGATTCCGCAGAAAACCCTGACCGAGCGCCTGATTCACGCGCTCGTTTTCGAAGTGACCGCGATCGCCATTTGTGCGCCGTTCATGAGCTGGTTGCTCGGCTTGTCGCTCGTGCATGTCGGCGCATTGACGGCCGTGGTGTCGCTGATCGCGATGGCGTGGAACATGGCGTTCAACGCGTTGTTCGAGCGGATCGAGCGTCGGTATCGCTTGACGCGCACGCTGGCGTTGCGCGCGGTTCACGCGATCGTGTTCGAACTCGGCCTGATCGCGATGGCGTTGCCGCTTGCGTCGTGGTGGCTCGAAATCACCCTGTTCGAGGCCCTGTTGCTCGACCTCGGCATTCTGCTGTTCTTCTTGCCGTACACGTTCCTGTTCAACCTGGGCTACGACCGCCTGCGCACGCGCTGGGTTGCGCAAAGGGCGGTGGCCTGATGACGAACGTAAAGCGAATCGATTGCAGGGGTTCGAGACGAAAGCCGGCGCGACTGCCGGCTTTTTTTATGCTTCGCGCGCGGAGTTTTTCGGCGCGACTGCCGGCGCTTTGCCGTGAGAAGGCGGCCGGCAGGCAGGGCGCAGCGGCCGCCTCAGCCGTGCGCGGACAAAATCAGCCAGCCGCCGCAGCCTGCCGCGACCGCGCCATAGACGGCATAGACGGGCATCTTGAAGCGCGCGAGGCACAGCCAGGCGAGCGCGCCCGTCGCCCAGTACATTGGCTCGGCGGGCGTTTTCACGATGAGGCGCGCGGACGCAATCGCGAGAAACGCCGTGGTGGCGGCGCGCAGCATGCGCATGCCGTTTGCGAAGCGCGGGTGGCATTTCAGGCGCTCGACGTGCCGGCGCGCGAGCACGACCAGACAGCCCGACGGCACGAAGAGCGCGATGGTCGACAGCAGCGCGCCGCGCCAGCCGTCTTCGAGATAACCGAGAAACGGCACGACGTTCAACAGCGGCCCCGGCGACACTGGCGACAGCGTGAACGCGAGCATGAAATCCTGCTCGGAGATACCCGTCGCGCCCGTGACGAACAGCGATTTCAGCACCGGCAACGCGGAGAAGCCGCCGCCGAAGAGCATCATGCCGGCGCCCGCGAGTCGCGGCCAGAGCAGCGGTATTTGATATCGGATGGGCAGTGGTAGTGCGAAGAGGGCGATCAGGATCGCGAACAGGATCAGAAGCCGCCATTCGCGCGCGGGCAGCGCAAGCCGCATCGGCTCGCTGCGCCACCGGCCGGTGGCAAGCCAGCCGGTGGCGAACGCCGCGGCGAGAATGGCGACGAATGCCGCAGGGCGATGCGCGAGCGCGAGCAGCACGGTCGCGAGCGCGGCCATGCTGCGCTCGAGCGGCGCATGCACGAGCGTGCGAACTTGCCTGAACCAGGTGAGCCCGATCAGCGCGGCGAGCACCATGCCGAAGTGATGAAGCAGCACAGGCGACGCAAGGGAGCGGACGAACGGCGTGCGGTAGAAAATCGCGAATAGCGTCATCGCTGCGAAGAACGGCAGCACGCTCGCCGCGCCGGCGGCCCATGCGCCGGCAGGGCCGCGCAGCACATGGCCGACCTGAATCGCGACATTGCAGCCGACGGGGCCGGGCATCATCCAAGCAAGCGAGACGAGATCCGCGAACGATGCCGCATCGATGCGCCGCTGCCGCTCGACGTAATGCCGTTCGAGCTGGGCCATCATCGCCAAACCGCCCCAGGACACGGCGGACACGCCGGCGACGGTCCTGAACAGCGCCCACAGCGGCTCCTGCTCGCCGCGTAAGGCGGCGTTGAGGTTTGTCATTGGCATGATGATGTGCGGATGGAACGTGCACGCCCGGCCTGGCATGCATCGAAACTTGGCTGTCATTGTGCCACCGGGACGCCGCTTTTTTCGGATTTTTGAGGATTGCGAAAATTGATGGCGAATAGGGCAGCGGGGGCCCGGTTGCGTGGCCAATCGCCGCGCAGCGCGGCCCATCGTTTGTTTAGTTTTTGTCGGCCGATTGTTTAGCGATGCTTGCCATTTCCGCGCTTGCGTCGTGCGGCGTCGTGCGGCCGCAGACGCCGAAGCGCGCGAGCAGGGCGGCGATGCCGTCCGCGGGCACGGGGCGCGAGAACAGGAAGCCTTGCGCTTCGATCTGGCCGAGCGCGGCGAGCCAGGCGACCTGCTCTTGCGTCTCGGTGCCTTCGACAACCACCGTGAGCCCGAGCGCACGTGCCAGATGCACGATCGACGACACCATGACGCAGACGTTGCGGTCGGTCGGCACCGCCTGGATGAACGAGCGGTCGACCTTCAGCGTATCGACCGAGAAGCGTTGCAGATACGACAGCGACGAATAGCCGGTGCCGAAATCGTCGAGCGCGATGCGAATGCCGAGCTTTTTCAGCGCGGCGATTTTTTCCGACACCAGTTCCGGATATTCCATCATCGCGGTCTCGGTGATCTCGATTTCCAGGCGGCGCGCTTCGATGCCCGTTTGCGCGAGCGCGTGCGCGATCGTCTCGATCAGGTCGCCGCGCCAGAACTGGACGGGCGAGATGTTGACGGCAAGCGTCAGCGTATCGAGGCCCTCGTCGCGCCAGCGCGCGAGTTGCTCACATGCGCTCTGGATCACGAAATCGCCGATCGGCACGATCAGCCCGGTTGATTCGGCAATCGAAATAAATTCGTTCGCCGAAATCACGCCGTGTTCGGGATGATCCCAGCGCACGAGCGCTTCGAAGCCGGTAATACAGCGTTGCGCGAGATCGATCTTCGGCTGATACGCAAGGAAGAGTTGCTCATCCGACAACGCGATGCGCAATTGTTGCTCCCATCGCATCAAATGATCGGCGCGATGCGACAGATGCGGCGCATAGAACTGATAGCAGTTCTTGCCCGCGTCCTTCGCGCTGTACATCGCGAGGTCGGCCTTTTTCAGCAGGTCGATTTCGCTTTCGTTCGCCACCGAATGCAGCGCGATGCCGATGCTTGCGTGCAGTACGAACGTGCTGCCGCGCACGTCGAACGGCGCGGAGAACATCTGGATGATCGCCGCGGCGAGGCGCTCGGCGCGCCGCTCGACATGGTCGCCCTTGACCACGACGACGAACTCGTCGCCGCCGATGCGCGCGAGCGCGCCCTCGTTGCCGACCGCGTCGGATAGCCGCGCGGCCGTCATTTGCAGCACGATATCGCCGGCATTGTGGCCGAGCGTATCGTTGACGGTTTTGAAGTTGTCGAGATCGATGAACAGGAGCGCAAGCCGCGACAGGCTCGAGGCCTGCGCGACGTCGTTGCGCAACCCGCGCAGCGTTGCATAGCGGTTCGCGAGGCCGGTGAGCAGATCGTATTCGGCCAGTTGCGTCATTTCGCGCTCGCGGCCGAGCAGCTTGCCGATCAAGCCGGTCGCCACGCCGAAGAACGACAGCATCGCGAGCGTGATGAAGCTCGTCATCAGCAGATAGATGTTGCGCGTGTGGCGGTAGTCGGCGAATTCCTCGGCCTGCGACAGCCCCACCAGCACGCCGAGCGGATAGCCGTCGAGATGGCGATACGACACGATCCGCGCGATGCCGTCGATCGGATCGACATAGGCGCCCGACGCGCGCTCCGGCGGCGAATACACGCCCGAGGCCGTGAACGCGCCGAGCGCCCGCTTGTTGGCGCCGGTGCGGCGCGCCAGTACGGCGCCGGTGTCCGAGACCACGGCGATCACGCCTTCCTTGCCGATTGCCGCGTTGTTATAGAAGTCGCTCGTGAAGTAGTTCGGATCCTCGGACACGACGACGATTCCCGCGAACGTGCCGTCGGGGTGGTTTAGACGCCGCGTCATTTGCAGCGTCCAGCGGCCGGACACGCGGCCGAGCACCGGGCGGCTGATGTAGAGCTGATCGTCGTTGCGTTGCGCGTGAAATTTGAAGTGCTCGCGATCGGACAGGTCGATGGGTTTGGGGTGCGCGTCGGCCGTACTCGAGATGAGCTTTCCGTGCGCGTCGATCAGCGACACCTGGATCAGCGTATCGCTCGGCACCACGCCTTTCTCGACCGTGTTCGCGAGATTGAAGTGCGCGGGCGATTTCTCGAACTCGTATTTGACGAAGCGGGTGATCTGGTCGACCTGATGGATCGCCTTGACCGTGTGCTGCTCGAGCGCGGCCGACAGGATCGCGGCCGACGCGGTGGCTTCGCGATAGGCGCCGTCTTTCTCGACGGACAGGCGCGCGACGATCACGACCCACAGCAGCACGAGCGCGAGCGTGCCGAGCAACGGAATCGCAAACAGCGCGCGGCGGCGCGACATGCGCTGCACGCGTACCGGTCTCCCGGTACGGGAGGCATGGGACCGAAACGGACTCATCGGACGGAAGGTGTCCTTTCGCGCATGGTCGATTCGACGGAATGACGGGATGAACGGTCAAAATTGAGATGACCGATGAGGTCCGATATTACTGAATGACCGTGCTGGAATTTATCCCGGGCAAGCTATCGCTAGCCGCCGGCGCGCGAAGCGCTCGGCACGGCGGTGCCGGCAAGCCCGTGCCGGCGGCGCGCCAAGGCGCGGAAACGGTCGGTGTCGCGCACGCCGCCGGCGTTTCAGCGCAAGCGGATGCGGCCGTCGATGACCGTCACGCTCGCGCCGCCGATCCAGATCTTGCCGGCGTCGTATTCGACGCCGATACGGCCGTCTCGTCCGATACCGGTGCCTTGGCGGGCCGTGTAGCGCGAGCCGGGCGGCCGCCCCGCATCGGCGAGCAGGCCGGCGATCGCCGCGTTCGCGCTGCCGGTGACGGGATCTTCGCTCGCGCCGAATGCGTCGTCGAGCATCAAGCAGCGCACCTCGAACGTCGCCGGGCCGCCCGCCGGATGCGGCCCATATACCGCGACGCCGTGCGTGTCCATCGCGGCGGCGAGCGGCGCGAGCGCCGCGTAATCGGGGGCGAGCGTCAAGCAGTCGGCCGCCGATGCGAGCCGCACGACGAGCCATGGCGCGCCGTTGTCGACCGCCTGCGGCGGCATGCCGGCGTAATCGATCGACTCGGTGCGCAATGCGGCCGCGAGCGCCGGATAGTCGCGCTCGGGCAGCGGCGTGACGCGCGCGGGCGGTGCGGCGAATGCCCAGCAGCCGTCGCGCTCGGCCAGCTCGACGAGCCCCGCGCCGCATTGCTGGACGAGCTTGCCGGGTGTTTTCGGCTGCCCGCCGGCTTCGAGGAACGCATGCGCGGTGCCGAGCGTCGGATGGCCGGCGAACGGCAGCTCGCCGCCCGGCGTGAAGATCCGCACCCGGTAGTCGGCGCCGGGATCGGTCGGCGCGACGATGAAGGTGGTCTCGGACAGGTGGGTCCAATGCGCGATCGCGCGCATGGCCGCGTCGTCGAGCGCATCGGCGTCGAACACGACGGCGAGCGGATTGCCCTTGAACGGTGTCGACGTGAACACATCGACCTGCTTGAAGCGCACCGTCGCGATGGCGCCCGGTGCGACGGTGCGCGCGGCCATCGCGTTATGCGTCGCCGGCGACTTCGGCGATCAGTTCGATCTCGACGCACGCGCCAAGTGGGATCTGCGCGACGCCGAACGCCGAGCGCGCATGCTTGCCGGCGTCGCCGAACACCTCGGCGATCAGCTCGGACGCGCCGTTCGTGACCAGATGCTGTTCGGTGAATTCGAGCGTCGAATTCACGAGGCTCATCAGCTTGACGATCCGCTTCACGCGGTTCAGATCGCCCGTGTGCGCGTGCAGCGTGGCGAGCAGGTCGATCGCGACCGCGCGCGCGGCGGCCTTGCCGTCTTCCGTGCTCAGGTCATGACCGAGCTTGCCGGCCCACACCTTGCCGTCCTTTTTCGCGATGTGGCCGGACAGATACACCGTGTTGCCGCTTTGCGCGCTCATCACATAGGCGGCGGCCGGCGCGCCGGCGGCGGGCAGTTCGATTCCGAGTTCCTTCAGTTTGTCGTAGACGTTCGCCATGGCGTTGCTGTCCTTTCTGTCAATCGTAACAATGTGAATGGCTGAGTGAAGCCGTCCGCCGGTTGCATGAAGCCGGCGGACGGCGGCCTGTCACAGGCGTTCGCGCAGCAGCTTGCCGAGCCGCGCGACGCCTTCTTCGATCCGCTCGGGCGGCACCGTGACGAACGACAGCCGCAGCGTGTTCTGCTGCGCGTCGTTCGCGAAAAACGGCGCGCCCGGCACGAAGGCGACATGATTGGCCACCGCGGCGTCGAGCAGCTGCATGCTGTCGATCCGCGCGGGCAATTTCACCCAGATGAACATCCCGCCTTCCGGACGGTTCCAGCTCACGCCTGGCGGCATATGCCGCGCGAGCGACGCGAGCATCGCGTCGCACTGCGCGGCGTAAAGCTGGCGGATGGCCGGGATGTGCGTGTCGAGGAAGCCATCCTTGATCACTTCGTATGCGATGCGCTGCGTGAGCGACGGCGTATGCAGGTCCGTCGCCTGCTTGGCCTGCACGAGCTTGAAGTGCAGCTCCTCGGGCGCAATGATATAGCCGATCCGCAAACCCGGCGCGAGCACCTTCGAGAACGTGCCGAGATGGACGATATGCTCGGGCGCCATCGACAGCATCGTCGGCAGCGGCTCGCCCGCGTAATTGAGCGCGCCGTAGGGATCGTCCTCGAGCACCGGAAACGGGCTTGTCTGCGCGAGCGCGGCGAGCGCGCGGCGGCGCTCGACGGGAAGACGCCGGCCGGTCGGGTTCTGGAAGTTCGGCTGCGCGTACAGAAGACGCGCGCCGCGGGTCAGCTCGGGTGTCAGCGCGTCGGGCAGCAGGCCGGCGTCGTCGGTCGGCACCTGCACGTAGTGCGGCTCGTACAGCGAGAACGATTGCAGCGCGCCGAGATAGGTCGGCGTCTCGACGAGCACGCGGCAGCCCGGATCGACGAGCGCCTTGCCGAGCAGATCGAGCGCCTGTTGCGAGCCCGTCGTGACGAGCACTTGCGTCGTGCGCACGCGGTAGCGCTCGGCGATCCATTCGCGCAGCGGCAGAAAGCCCTCGGTCGCGCTGTATTGCAGCGCGGCGCCGGGAGCGTCGCGCAGCACGCGATCGGCGGCCTCGCGCATGCGTTCGGCCGGGAACGTCGCGGGCGCGGGCAGACCGCCCGCGAACGAGATTACTTCGGGGCGCTCGGTCACTTTCAGGATTTCGCGGATCGCCGAGCTGGTGAGCTTGCGCGCGCGTTCGGACAGGGTCCAGCGAGGCGGCTTGAGATCGCTCGAATTCATGTGTCTCCTCGTTCGGTATCGTAGTGAATGGGATGCAAGGAAGCGATTATCGCTCGCCGGATCAGCCCGCGCGAGCCGGCAGCGGTGCGGTGGTGATCGTGGTGCGACGGCCGAGCATGACGGTGGCGATCACGGCGGCGGCGAACAGCCACGTCGACGGCGCGACGGTCTCGCCGAAACAGAGCGCCGAAAACGCGATCGTGAAGAAGATTTGCAGCAGTTGCACTTGCCCCACGCGCGCGGTGCCGCCCATCGCGAGCGCCGCGTACCACGCGAAGAAGCCGATGAGCTGCGAGAACAGCGTCACGTAGCCGAACGCGAACCACACGCGCGGCGATATGGGCTGCGGATGCGCGACGTGGTGCGTCCACGCGAGCCAGCCGACGGGCAGCACGAGAAACGGCGCGGACACGACGAGCGCCCAGCAGATCACCTGCCAGCCGCCCATCTCGCGCGCGAGCCGCGCGCCTTGCGCGTAACCGAGCGCGCCGAAGCCCACCGCGCCGAGCATCAGCAGATCGCCCGCTTGGAACGTGCCGCCGCCGTCGCGCAGCGCGAATGCGACGACGATCGCGCTGCCCGCGAGCGCGCATGCCCAGAATGCTTTCGACGCCCGCTCGTGCGACAGCCACGCCGCATACACCGCGACGAAGAGCGGCTGCAGTCCGCCGACGACCGCACCGTGCGATGCGGGCACGGTTTTCATCGCCCAGGCGGAAAGCACCGGGAACGCGATGATCACGCCCGCCGCCGTGATGCCCAGGCTTTTGAGCTGCGCGCGGGTGGGCAGGGCTTCGCGGCGCAGCGCGAGCAGCAGCGCCGCCGGCACGGCGGCGACAAGTGCGCGGCCCAGGCCGTTCAGAAGCGGGTGGAGTTCGGTGACGGCGATGCGCGTCATCGGCAACGTGAGACTGAAGATCATCACGCCGATGAGGCCGAGCAGCATACCGCGGGTTTCGCGTGAATCCATCGAGGCGGGTCCTTATGGAGGGCGGGTTGCGGGGCGGTGCGCGTCAGCGCAGCGTGCGCATGCCTGCCGGGGTTTCGAATTCGGCAACGAGCGCGGGCGTGTCGCCCGCGTCGATATCGATCAGATGCTCGGCGCGCAGCCACGCGAGCTGCTCGCGCAGCACGTGCGCGCGAGGGTGCGCGCCGTTGAGCTTCCTCAACGCGACGCCGCCGTGCGGCAGCGTATCGGACGGATGGCGCGCGTCTTGCCATTGGATCAGCGACGGCAGCACGCCGTCGCCCGCGTGTTGCCACGCGGGCAGCGCGCCGTCGTCGGGAACCGTCAGCTGCCAGTGGAAATCGCCGCGCGACATCGGCACGACGCGCGCGATGCGCGCAGGATATTGCCGCTGCCACCGGCCCAGCTCGCATGGCCGCTCGACGCGCACCACCCAGTGCGCGAGATACGGGCCATGCTCGCGCCGCGCGCGGGTGGCCGGATCGTCGAGACCGAAGAGCCGGGGCCGCGGCTGTTCGCCGGCAGCGGGCGGCGGCGCGTCGGGATCGGGCGCGATCACCTCCAGATACGCGCCGCCCCACAAGCCGAACAGACGGTTGTGCGTGCGCATCGACGCATGCGCGCCGCCGCCGGCGGGCTCGATGCCGAGCGTGTCGGCGACATATCGGGTGCCTTCGTCGAGTGTGCGCGCCGCGACGACGAGATGATCGAGTGTCAGGGGATGAGCAGCCATGAATTGAAACGAAATCGGAAAAACGGAATCGGTTTGGCGGATGCCGGTTGGAACATGCGCGCGGCCTAGGCATGCGGTTTGGCGGATGGCGCGTGCGCCAGGCGCGTTGCGCGCGGCGCCGCGATCTTGCCGATTCGCCGTGCCGTGCTTGGCTCGCGTCTTCCGGGTGTCTTTGGGGCGAGCGTGCCGCCGGCCGCGCATACCATCGACCCGACACACTGTAATCGTGCTGACCGGCACAGTAACGGTACAATCGATGCAATAATTTTCTGTACAGTTCGAGGTTGGAGATCCGCGATGTCCACCGTCCCGCTTGAGCAGATCCCGGCGCCGCACGATACCGCGACGCTCACGCTCGTCGACCAGCTCGTTCAATGGGCGCGCCGCCGGATCGATGAGCGCGTGTTCCGGCCCGGCATGCGCATGCCGTCGATCCGCAAGCTCGCGCTCGACAAGAGCGTATCGCGCTTCACGGTCGTCGAGGCTTACGAGCGGCTCGTCGCGCAGGGCTATCTCGATTCGCGCCGTGGGTCGGGCTTTTACGTGCGCGAGCGCGCGGCCGGGCCGCCTGCCGTCGCGCTGACGGGTGGCGCGGATGCGCCGCCCGCGCATAACACGATCGATGTCGTCTGGCTGCTGCGCAACATGCTGCATACGGTCAGCCCGGAAAAGGGGCCGGGGCTGGGCTATCTGCCCAGCCGCTGGCTCGACGGCGAGCTGATCGGGGGCGCGTTGCGCGCGCTCGGCCGGCAGGCCGGCGCGCAGATGCTCGGCTTCGGCTCCGCGCAGGGTTTTTTGCCGCTGCGCCAGCAATTGCAGACGCGGCTTGCCGAAATCGAGATCGGCGCGACGCCCGAGCAGATCGTGCTCGTGTCCGGCATTACGCAGGCGATCGATCTGATCGCGCGTCAGTATGTCGGCGCCGGCGATGCGGTGATCGTCGGCGATCCGGCGTGGTTCCAAATGTTCGGCCGTTTCGCGTCGCAGGGCGCGCAGCTCGTCGGGATGCCGTATACCCCCGACGGCCCCGATCTCGACGCGCTCGAGCACCTCGTGCAGCTTTGGCGCCCGAAAATGCTCGTGATCAATTCCGTGCTGCAGAACCCGACGGGCACGTCGCTGTCGGCCGCGCAGGCGTTCCGGATCCTCAAGCTCGCGGAAACCTATGATTTTCTCGTCGTCGAGGACGACGTTTATGGCGATCTATGCGCGCCGAACTATCCGGCCACGCGCCTGGCGAGCCTCGATCAGCTGAAGCGCGTGATTTTCCTGGGCAGCTACTCGAAGACGCTCGCGCCGAATCTGCGGGTCGGCTATATCGCGTGCGCGCCGGAGCGTGCGACGGTGCTGACCGATCAGAAGATGCTGGCCGGGCTGACCACGCCCGAGCTGAACGAGCGCGTGCTGTACAAGGTGCTCACCGAAGGGCATTACCGCCGCCACGTCGAACGGCTGCGCGCGCGACTCGACGGCGTGCGCGACAAGACCGCCCGAATGATCGAGCGCGCCGGCATGCGGCTGTTCGCGACGCCGGCGGCCGGCATGTTCCTGTGGGCCGACACGGGCGTCGATTCCGACGCGCTCGCGGCGGCCGCGCACGAGGCGGGCTTCCTGCTGACGCCGGGCAGCCTTTTTTCGCCGAAGCAGTCGCCGTCGACATGGACGCGCTTCAATGTGGCCAATTGCGGCGATCCGGCGCTGCCCGCGTTCCTGTCGCGTTATCTGGACAACGTGGGGCGCCGCATGCCGTGAGACTGCGTGCGCGCCTCTTGAAATTCGCGCGAACGCCCTTATCTGCGCTCGCGGTCGAGCGACGCGGGCCGCCGCGCGCCGGCCCCGATGGGGTCGTAAATCGAAAACGTCGCGTCGAGGGCGGCCAAGCCTGACCGGCCGTGCCCATGTAGACCGTGTCCATCCTGACGCAATCAACAGGTAAACCAAGATGACTCAGCAAACCATGAGCTTTCAGGCGGAGGTCAAGCAACTCCTCCACCTGATGATCCACTCGCTTTACAGCAACAAGGAAATTTTCCTGCGCGAACTCGTGTCGAACGCGTCCGACGCCGCTGACAAGCTCCGTTTCGAGGCTCTGGAAAACAACGCGTTGTACGAGAACGATCCGAACCTGCGTATCCGCATCGCATTCGACAAAGCCGCGCGGACGATCACGATCGACGACAACGGCATCGGCATGAGCCGCGACGAGGCGATCGCGAACCTCGGCACGATTGCGCGCTCGGGTACGAAGGAATTCTTCTCGAAGCTCTCCGGCGACCAGCAGAAGGATGCCGCGCTGATCGGCCAGTTCGGCGTGGGCTTCTACTCCGGCTTCATCGTCGCGGACAAGATCACCGTCGAGACCCGCCGCGCGGGGCTGCCCGCGGCGGACGGCGTGCGCTGGGAAAGCGCGGGCGAGGGCGACTTCTCGATCGACACGATCGAGCGCGCCGCGCGCGGCACGACGATCACGCTGCATTTGCGCGACGGCGAGGACGAGCTGCTGTCGGCCTACCGGCTGAAGTCGATCGTGCAGAAATACTCGGATCACGTCGCGCTGCCGATCCTGATGAAGAAGGAAGAGTGGGATCAGGAAAAGGGCGAGATGGTCCAGAAGGACGAAGACGAGACCGTCAATCAAGCCAGCGCGCTGTGGACCCGCGCGAAAAGCGACATCACCGACGAGCAGTATCAGCAGTTTTACCAACACCTCGCGCACGACCATCAGGACCCGCTCGCGTGGACGCACAACCGCGTCGAGGGCCGCAGCGAGTACACGCAACTGCTGTACGTGCCGTCGCATGCGCCGTTCGATCTGTGGAACCGCGATTATCGCGGCGGCCTGAAGCTGTACGTGAAGCGCGTGTTCATCATGGACGACGCCGAGCAATTGTTGCCGCAATATCTGCGTTTCGTGAAAGGCGTTGTCGATTCGTCCGATCTGCCGCTCAACGTGTCGCGCGAAATCCTGCAGGAAAGCCGCGACGTGAAGGCGATCCGCGAAGGCGTGACCAAGCGTGCGCTGTCGATGCTCGAGGAACTCGCGAATGCGCAGGACGACGCCGGTCGGGAAAAGTACCGCACGTTCTGGCGCGAGTTCGGCCAGGTGCTCAAGGAGGGCGTGGGCGAAGATCACGCGAACCGCGAGCGGGTCGCGAAGCTGCTGCGTTTCACGTCGACGCACGGCGACACCGACGAGCAAAACGTGTCGCTCGCCGATTACGTCGCGCGCATGAAGCCCGAGCAGACCAAGATTTATTACGTGACGGCCGATACGTGGCAGGCCGCGAAGAACAGCCCGCATCTCGAAGTGTTCCGCAAGAAGGGCGTCGAGGTGCTGCTGCTGACCGACCGTGTCGACGAGTGGATGCTGTCGTTCCTGCACGAGTTCGACGGCAAGCCGCTCGCGAGCGTGGCGCGCGGCGATCTCGATCTCGGCGCGCTGAACGACGAAGAGAAGAAGGCCCAGGAGCAGACCGGCGAGGCGTTCAAGCCCGTCGTCGACAAGATCAAGGAAACGCTTGGCGACAAGGTCAAGGACGTGCGCGTCACGTTTCGCCTGACCGATTCGCCGTCGTGCCTCGTCGCCGACGACAACGACATGAGCGGCTATCTGCAACGGATGCTGAAGGCCGCCGGCCAGAAAGCGCCGACCTTCCAGCCGATCCTCGAAGTGAATCCCGAGCATCCGCTCGTCAAGGCGCTGAAGACCGATGCGGCCGATTTCGGCGACTGGTGCCACCTGCTGTTCGAGCAGGCGATGCTTGCCGAGGGCGGCGCGCTCGAGGACCCGGCGAGCTTCGTCAAGCGGACCAACGCACTGCTGTTGTCGCGCGCGCTCTGATGGCGCGAGTGCGGTTCGATGCGGCCGACGCGCACTGGCGCGAGACGCCGCGCGCCGGCGCGTCGGCCGCTCAGAAGGATTGGCTCACGCGCGGCGGGTCGCTGACCGCCCATCTCGCGCGGCTCGGCGACGTGACGGTGCGCGTGACGCGCGAGGCTGTCTCGACGCCGTGGGCCGACGAGCATGCCGCGCTCGCGTGCGCGGCGCGCGCGCCCGTTTGGGTGCGCGAGGTCGTGCTCGCGGTCGATGGCGTGCCGTTCGTCGCCGCGCACAGCATCGCGCCGCTTGCCGCGAGCAAAGGCGTTTGGCAGGCGATCCGCCGGTTGCGCACGCGGCCGCTCGCTGAGTTGCTGTACAGCGATTCCGACGTGACGCGCTCGCCGCTCGTGAGCCGGCGCGTGATCGCCCGGCATCCGCTGTTCGCACTGTCGGTGCGCGCGCTCGCGGGCGCCGGCGAAGGCGCGACGGGAACGGCCTCGGAAATCGGCGCCGAGGCCGCGACGGCGACGGCGACAATTTTCGCCGTGGATGCCGCGGCACGGGCGGCCGCCGAGATCGCCGCCGTGCCGCACGCGTTCGCCGCGCGCCGCTCGGTATTCGAGCGGCATGGCGCGCCGCTGATGGTGACGGAGTGCCTGCTGCCCGCGTTGTGGCGGCATCTGGACGCGCACGGCGAGCGGCGTGCGCGCGGCGCGAAGGTGAATTGATGCTGCGCGGCTTTCCTCCAGTCGTGTCTGCCGATACGCATACGCTGATTCTCGGCAGCTTTCCCGGCGAGGCGTCGCTTGCCGCCACGCAGTATTACGCGCATCCGCGCAATCAGTTCTGGCGTTTGCTCGGCGCGGTGCTCGGCGAGCCGGGGCTGCACGATTTACCGTATGAAGCGCGCCTCGCGCGCGTGCTGGCGCACGGTTTCGGCATCTGGGACGTGCTTGCCGCATGCCATCGCGAGGGCAGTCTCGACGCGGCGATCCGCAATGCGCAGCCGAACGATTTCGACGCGCTGCGCGAAGTGGCGCCCAAGCTCGCGAAGGTCTGCTTCAACGGCAAGACGGCCGGGCGCTTCGAACCGGTGATCGCCGCGGCCGGCTACGACACGCTCGTTCTGCCGTCGTCAAGCCCGGCGAATGCGATGTTGTCGTTCGAGCAGAAACTGGCGGTTTGGCGGGGAATCGCCGGCTGAGCGGTTGTTCCGGCGCGTTGCCCGCTGCGCGATGCGCTTGCGCGGGGAGCGGCAACAGTGCGGCTGGCGCGCAAATAGGCGTGGCTCGAACAGCATTCGATATAAATAAATCGGCATTAGCGGAGTGGTGCTGAAATATTCACGAAAATCTATCTCCCGGAACAACGTGATTCGCGAATGCGTGCCGCTCGGTGGCGGTGTTCGTCATTTCACTGCGCTGCACTATGGTCGAAATTGGTGAATGTCGATTCGATTAATTTAAATAGATATCTTTGTTATCGCCGATTTTGATGTATTTTAAAAATCGGCTGTGTCTGATTTTCATTTTCAAGAGGTGGATTGTTTGCGGCCATAATTCAGGGATTTATGGCTTATCTGAAATCGAGCGTGTGATTATTATTGCGCGATGTAATTCAGGGGAATTATATGTCGACGGCAGTCAATATTTATAGTCCGAGTGAGCAACTTTTTCTTTCGGTTCAAAACGATGGTGTAAGTGGTTTTTTGCCCATTTTCAGTGCTCAGGCATCGATATGGTGGATCGACAACTTTCCTGCCAGTGCCAATGATATAGGGCCAGGTTTTATTTCGATCATACGTTTTCTCGACAGTGTCAGCGGTCGATCGTTCAACCTGTTCGCCGATGTCGGTCTGTTGCAAACAATAGGCAGCGCACCGCTTGGCTTGTCCGAATCGAGCGCGGTTGTTTTCCGCATTGGGGGGATCGCCATCGACGCAAACCGCCCCATTCGGCTGAATGGAGTCGATGATGTGTCGATCGGCGCTGATACGGTTAACACTAGCCCATCGCCGATTAACCCATCGCCGCTTCTCATCAAGACAGAAAGCATTGCGCCTTGGGTCGTCTCATACGCGTCGCTTTGACGGTTGGGGCGTTTGCCGTTCACGCGTCGACGCGGTTCATGGCGGCTGAGATCTTGGTCGGATCTCAGCCGCCATCGGAATTTCATCGTATCGATATCGTCCGATGTCCGGCATGTGCGCATGCGGGCGAACAGCTTTCCACCTTATCTCCTTCGTTAGCCGACAGCGGGACGGGCGACAGCGGCCATCGCCACCGGCGCTGTCATCCCGATCGTCGCGCAAACGATGCCGCAACGATCCGGCAAGCCAGCGCATCGACCAAACCTCGCAGTGCGGGTGCCGGCGAATGCTATGCTCTCGGTCCCGTCGTTTGATTAGACATCGCGCGTCGAGCGCGATATTTCTCCATGACCCGATTGATCAAGCGCGCATCTGCCGAGGCGCGCGCGTTTAAGCGCAACCGGCCGTCGTCGTATGACGGCACTGAAAAATTCCGCCAGCCTCGGGCCGTGCGCAATCGCGCCGAACCCGACGGCGATGCGCGCGACGTTCCCGTTCTCGATGCGCCGCGCAAGCCGCGCTTTGCGCCCGTGACGTTTTCCGAAGAGCGGGGCGTGCGTTATCTGCACTTCGGCACCGAATGGGTGCAGGGCGCGATGCGACTGTCCAAGCCATATCACATCGAGCTGGAATACGCGCAGCAGATGATGGCATGGCTGCTGTTCCTCCAGACGCCCGAGCGGATTGTGCAACTCGGCCTCGGCACCGGCGCGCTGACGAAGTTTGCACACCGTTTCCTGCCGGACGCGTGCGTCGACGCGGTCGAATTGAATCCGGCGGTGATCGTCGCCGCGCGCTCGATGTTCGAGCTTCCGCCCGACGACGCGCGCCTCACGGTTCACGAAGCGGATGCATGGGATTTCGTCAACGATCCTAAGAATCGCGGGACGATCGGTGCGTTGCAGATCGATTTGTACGACGCCACCGCGCGCGGCCCGGTGCTCGACAGCGTCGCGTTTTATCGCGCGGTGCGCGCCTGTCTTGCCGATGCGGGGATCGCGACGATCAACCTGTTCGGCGATCACCCGAGCTTCGTGCGCAATATCAAGCATCTGAACGCCGCGTTCGATGCACGTGTGATCGCGCTGCCCGAAGTGCATGACGGCAACCGGATCGCTCTTGCGTTTTCCGGGCCGCCGCTGCGGGTGTCGTTCGCGCAATTGTCGGCGCGCGCGAAGCTGATCGAGACCGAACTGCGGATGCCCGCCCGCACGTGGGTGAAAGCATTGAAAGCATCGGTCGGCGAACGCGCCGAGTTCTTCGAAATCTGATTGCTCGACGCTCGACGCTCGACGCTCGACGCTCGACGCTCGACGCTCGACGCCCGACGCCCGACGCCCGACGCCTGACGCCTGACGCCTGACGCCCGACGTCGGGCATCAGGCGTCGAGTGTCGCCTACCAGGACGGAGCCACCCCACACCCGTCCTGACCATCGGGCGGTCGACATCCGGACGACGCTTCCCTTCATCGTCCCGATAGCAGGCCGCCGCGCTTCAATCCGCGTCACGCACGCGCCGGACGGGGCACGCCGGCTCCGGGTTCGCCCTCGTATGACGGGGCACGGCCGACTTCTATACTCACTGACGCCAGGGAAGCCGCGGCCGATCTGTCCACGCGCGCCGGGACGGCTGTTGCCGAACGCTTGCCGCCGCGTTCCCCTTCGCGCCGCCGTACCCTTCAGTTCAGAACACGTCGACAACCGCGAATGAAGAGGAGACGTCATGGCTTACGATGCCGACGCGAGTCCGGCCGCGAACCGCGCTGCCAAACGCTGGCTCTGGTTGCTCGTCCTGCCGCTCGTCGCGATGGTCTGGGTGCCGTCGTACAACCGTGTCGAGCCGCAATGGCTCGGCTTTCCATTCTTCTACTGGTATCAGTTGCTTTGGGTGTTCATTAGCGCGGTGATCACCGCGTTCGTTTATACGAAGACGAAGCATTGCTGGACGAGCGGCCCGCGGAGGAACGGTCAATGAATCTGACTGCGACGTTTGTCTTCGTGCTGCTGTTCGTCGGCGTGACGATCATGGGCTTTCTCGCCGCGCACTGGCGGCGCGGCGATCTTGCACATCTCGACGAATGGGGGCTCGGCGGCCGCCGTTTCGGCACGATCGTCACGTGGTTTCTGCTCGGCGGCGATCTCTACACCGCATACACGTTCGTCGCGGTGCCCGCGCTGGTGTTCGGCGCCGGCGCAACGGGCTTCTTCGCGCTGCCGTATACGATCCTCATCTATCCGTTTGCGTTTGTCGTGTTTCCGAAGCTTTGGAGTATCGCGAAGCGTCACGGCTACGTGACGGCCGCCGATTTCGTCGGCGCGCGCTACGGCAGCCGCTCGCTCGCGCTCGCCATCGCGGTGACGGGCATCGTCGCGACGATGCCGTACATCGCGCTGCAACTCGTCGGCATCGAAGTCGTGATCGGCGGCCTGGGCTTCGATACGAAGGGTTTCGTCGGCGATTTGCCGCTCATCATCGCGTTCGCGATTCTGGCCGCGTACACGTATACGTCCGGGCTGCGCGCGCCCGCGATGATCGCGATCGTCAAGGACATTCTGATCTACCTGACGATCGCGGCGGCGGTCGTCGTGATCCCGGCGAAGCTCGGCGGCTTTTCGCAAATCTTCGGCTCGGTGCCGCCGGCGAAGCTGCTGCTGAAGGCGCCGGATGCATCGAGCCTGAACGGTTACAGTGCGTATGCGACGCTCGCGGTCGGCTCGGCGCTCGCGCTGTTCCTGTATCCGCATTCGGTGACGGCGATCCTGTCGTCTTCGTCGGGTAACACCATCCGCCGCAACATGGCGATGCTGCCGGCGTATTCGTTCGTGCTCGGCTTGCTCGCGCTGCTGGGCTACATGGCGCTCGCCTCCGGCGTGAAGGACATGCCGCAGTTCGCGCCGTACTTCAACGCGTATGGCGCGAATTTCGCGGTGCCCGCGCTATTCCTGCATTTCTTCCCGTCATGGTTCGTCGGCGTCGCGTTCGCCGCGATCGGGATCGGCGCGCTCGTGCCGGCCGCGATCATGTCGATCGCGGCGGCGAACTTGTATACGCGCAACATTCATCGCGAGTTCATCAATCGCAACATGTCGCACGATCAGGAGACGCACGTTGCAAAGCTCGTATCGCTGATCGTCAAGGTTGGCGCGATCGCGTTCATTCTCGGGCTGCCGCTGACTTATGCGATTCAACTCCAGTTGCTCGGCGGGATTTGGATCATCCAGACGCTGCCCGCCATCGTGCTCGGCCTCTATACCCGCATGCTCGACTATCGGGGGCTGCTCGCGGGATGGGCTGCCGGGCTTGCCTGCGGCACGTGGATGGCGGTTTCGCTGAAGCTCGCCGGTTCGATCTTCACGCTCCATCTGTTCGGCTATGCGATTCCCGGCTATGCGGCGGTGTGGGCGCTCGTCGTGAATCTCGTCGTGTCGGTTGCCGCGAGCGTGCTCGTGCGCGCGCTCGGTGGCGCGCACGCGGAAGACCGCACGCGGCCGGAAGATTATCTCGACGTCGTCGAGGGTTGAGCGCGGCCGTCTCCAACGAAAACGCCCGCGGCGCATCGCGCGCCGCGGGCGTCGTGCATGCCGCCGCGCTCGGGTCGATCATGCACGTTTCGGCTTCCGAAGCGTTTGCGCTTACTTCTTCATGTTCGGATCTTCGACGTTGATCATCCAATGCACGCCGAAGGGGTCGCGTACCATGCCGAAGCCGAGTGCCCAGAAGGTTTTCTCGAACGGCATCGTGACCGTGCCGCCACGGGCGAGCGCGTCGAACAGCTTCTTGCCTTCGTCGACGCTCGCCGCGCTGATCGATAGCGAGTAGCCTTCGTGCGCCTGCTCGTTGCCCGATTCGCATCCGCCGTCCGAACCCATCAGCGTCGTTTCGCCGATCTGGAAGCTCGCATGCATGACCTTGTCGGCCATCTCAGGCGGAATCGGCCGCTCGGGATTGGGCGGCGCTTCGCTGAAGCGGGTCAGGAACGTCACTTTTGCGCCGAGGGCGTCGCCGTAGAATTTGAGCGCTTCGTCACAGCGCCCGCCGAAATGCAGATACGTTTGCACTTGCATTGCCTTCTCCTTATCTCTTCGACCGGGAACAGGGCATCATGCGCCCGTGCCGACGATTGTAGTGCGCCAGAATGACGATAGCAGGAATAATCGGCCGGATCGCAACGGATGTCGGGAAATCGACAGAAAGAAACGAAAGAAAGCAGAGCCGGCGGCAGTTGATTCGCATCCCAAAAAAAAGCGGGCGCCGATAGGGCGCCCGCCGGTATCGCTCGTTCGAGCGCCGTGCGCGTCAGTGCAACGCTTCGATCATCTTTTCGAGCTTTACCGCGTCGGCCGAGAACAGACGGATGCCTTCGGCAAGCTTTTCGGTGGCCATCGCGTCATCGTTCAATTGGAAGCGGAACGACGGCTCGTCGATCGCGACGCGCTCGAGCGCCGCATCCTTCGCCGCTTCCGGCGACAGCTTGCGCGTGACCGTCTCGGTGCTGTCCTGAAGCTTTTGCAGCAACTCGGGGCTGATCGTCAGCAGATCGCTGCCGGCAAGCTCGGTGATCTGGCTGGTCGTGCGGAAGCTCGCGCCCATTACCTCGGTCGGATAACCGAAGTGTTTGTAGTACGCATAGATCCGGCGCACCGACTGCACGCCCGGATCGTTCGCGCCGCCATTCTTTGCTTCGTCCCAATCGGCGCCCGCCTGCTTCTTGTACCAATCGTAGATCCGGCCGACGAACGGCGAGATGAGCTGCGCGCCGGCGTGCGCGCAGGCCGCCGCTTGCACGAGCGAGAACAGCAGCGTCATGTTGCAGCGGATGCCTTCCTTTTGCAGCACCTCGGCCGCGCGGATGCCTTCCCATGTCGAGGCGAGCTTGATCAGCACGCGCTCGCGGCCGATGCCGGCTGCTTCGTACAACTTGATGAGTTCGCGGCCCTTGTCGATCGAGCGCTGCACGTCGAACGACAGGCGCGCGTCGACCTCGGTCGATACGCGCCCCGGAATCAGCTTCAGGATTTCGGTGCCGAACGCGATCAGCAGGCGATCGATGATGAAGTCGGTCGGCTGGCCCGCGTGATCGCGGACGGTTTTCTCGAGAATCGGCCTGTATGCGTCTTTTTGCACGGCCTTGAGGATCAGCGACGGATTCGTCGTCGCGTCCTGCGGCTGGTACTGGGCAAGTTGCTGGAAGTCGCCCGTATCGGCGACGACGGTCGTGTACTGCTTGAGCTGGTCGAGTGCGGTAGTCATGTCGAGTCTTGAGCGTGGCGCGGCGCGCCGGATGCGGTGAACGAGGGCCGGGCCGTGGGGCGCGCGGCGGTTGCGCAAGGCGGCGCGCGCTGCGGCGCGCACTGCCGGGATTTGCTATTTTAGGCGCGAATCGGGGAGCCGGTACCGAACCGTGTGTTTTATGCGGGCCGGCGCGCGTTCAGAATCGTCTGGGTCAGCACGCCCGCGACGAGCCCCCAGAATGCCGGGCCGATCGACAGCAGCGTGAAGCCCGAGGCGCTCACCATGAACGTGACGAGTGCGGCTTCGCGCTGGCGGGCGTCGTGCATGGCGTTGGCGAGGCCGCTGGCGATCGAGCCGAACAGCGCGAGCGCCGCGACCGATACGACGAGCGCCTTCGGCAGCGCGGCAAAAAGGGCCGCGATCGTCGCGCCGAATATGCCGGCGACGAGGTAGAACGCGCCGCACCAGACGGCCGCCGTGTAGCGCTTCGCGCGATCCTCGTGCGCTTCGGGGCCGGTGCAGATCGCGGCCGTGATCGCAGCAAGATTGATGCCGTGCGAGCCGAACGGCGCAAGCGCGAGCGACGCGACGCCCGTCGTCATGACGAGCGGCGACGATGGCGTCGCGTAGCCGTCCGCGCGCAGCACCGCGATGCCCGGCACGTTCTGCGAGGCCATCGCGACGACGAACAGCGGGATGCCGATGCTGACGATTGCCGATAGCGAGAACGACGGCATCGTGAACACCGGGCGCGCGAGCGCGACATGGAAACGGCTGAAATCGACGAGGCCGAGCGCGAGCGCAAGCGCGACGCCCGCGACGAGCGTCGCGACGATCGCATAGCGCGGCGCCGCGCGCTTGATGATCAGGTACGTGAAGAACATCGCGAGCACGAGCGCGGTTTGGAACTGCGCGGCGCGAAAGATCTCGATGCCGATTTCGAACAGGATGCCGGCGAGCAGCGCGGCGGCGATGCCCGACGGAATCTTGCGTATCAGCGTATCGAACAGGCCGCTCGCGCCGATGGCGGTGAGCAGCAGCGCACAGACGACGAACGCGCCGATCGCCTCCGGATACGCGACGCCCGGCAGCGAGGCGACCAGCAGCGCCGCGCCGGGCGTCGACCACGCGACGACCACCGGTGCGCGAAAGCGCAGCGACAAGCCGATCGTCGTCACCGCCATCCCGATCGACAGCGCCCAGATCCACGACGAGATCTGCGCATCGGTCAGATGCGCGGCGCGGCCGGCCTGGAACATCAAGACGAGTGAACTCGTATAGCCGGTCATCATCGCGACGAAGCCGGCGACGAGCGCGGACGCGGACGTATCGGAGAAGAAGCTCGGCCGCGGGATCGCGGGCGGCAGATTCGGAGCGGACGGAGGAAGGCTCATCGGCGGGGCAGTGCGTTGAAAGCGGGACAGTGACAGTGCGGGCAATGCATGGTGCAGGGTTGGCAGTGGCGAGACGGTGATTCGGACGCGGAAACGGTTGAGGCGGCGGCGCCGTCGCGCGCGGCATGCGCCAACCGCGGCGGGCCGGTGCGCCGGCTACTTGCTGAGCGCGCGCATCGCGGTCTCCAGGCCCGCGAGCGTGAGCGGATACATCCGGTCGCCGAGCACGTCCCGGATGATCGCGATCGACTGCCGGTATTCCCACAGCCGCTGCGGCTCGGGATTGAGCCACGCGTGGTGCGGGAACTGGTCGGCGAGCCGGCGCAGCCACACCGCGCCTGCTTCCGCGTTGTTGTACTCGACCGAGCCGCCCGGTTGCAGGACCTCGTATGGGCTCATCGTCGCGTCGCCGACGAAAATCAGCTTGTAGTCGGGCGTGAACTTGTGCAGCACGTCCCAGGTCGGCGTGCGCTCCGCGTGGCGGCGG
This sequence comes from Burkholderia singularis, assembly GCF_001718875.1. Lineage (NCBI taxonomy): Bacteria > Pseudomonadati > Pseudomonadota > Betaproteobacteria > Burkholderiales > Burkholderiaceae > Burkholderia > Burkholderia singularis. The sequence continues at coordinate 3,034,944 of NZ_CP013448.1, read as the reverse complement.
CGGTTGTTCTTCCACAGATGGTCGTACACGCAGTTGTGGAAGTAGTAGAACTCGAGATGCTTGAATTCGGCCTTCGCGGCGGAGAAGAGCTCCTCGGTGCGCTTGATGTGGTCGTCCATCGAGCCGCCGACGTCGAGCAGCATCAGCACCTTCACGTTGTTGTGGCGTTCGGGCACCATCCGCAGGTCGAGCCAGCCGGCGTTCGCGGCGGTGCTGCGAATCGTGCCGGGCAGATCGAGTTCCTCGGCCGCGCCTTCGCGCGCGAAGCGGCGCAGCCGCCGCAGCGCAACCTTGATGTTGCGCGTGCCGATCTCCACCGAATCGTCGTAGTCGCGGTACGCGCGCGCTTCCCACACCTTGACGGCGGTCCGGTTGCCGTTCGACGGCCCGCCGATCCGGATGCCTTCCGGATTGTAGCCGCCGTGTCCGAACGGCGACGTGCCGCCCGTGCCGATCCACCGGTTGCCGCCTTCGTGGCGCGCTTTCTGCTCGTCGAGCAGTTGCTTCAGGCGTTCCATCAGCTTGTCGAGCCCGCCGAGCGCCTGAATCTGCGCTTTTTCCTCGGGCGTGAGTTCGCGCTGCAGGCGCTTTTCGAGCCAATCGAGCGGAATCTCGAACGCGTCGGCGGGCAGCGCGGATACGCCATGAAAATACGCGCCGAACGCGCGGTCGAACTTGTCGAAATACTGCTCGTCCTTCACGAGCGTCATGCGCGCGAGATAGTAGAACGCATCGAGCGACGGCTCGATCACCTGCGCCTTCAGCGCCTCGACGAGCGTCAGGTATTCCTTGACGGACACCGGCAGCTTGGCCGCGCGCAGCGAGTAAAAGAAATCGATCAGCATGAGCAGGCCCTCGCGAATGCGGAACAATGGATCGAGCGGCTCATCGTCGGCGTCTCCTCGCGGGCCCGGGTTGGGCTCAGCGGTTGTGGCGGTTCATCTGGACGAGCCGCTCGAACAGGCTCAGATCCTGCTCATTCTTCAGCAGCGCGCCCGCGAGCGGCGGCACGATCTGCTTCTGATCCTTCGAGCGCAGCGCGTCGGGCGGAATGTCTTCCGCGAGCAGCAGCTTCAGCCAATCGAGCAGCTCGGACGTCGACGGCTTTTTCTTCAGCCCCGACACGCCGCGCAGCTCGAAGAAGCTTTCGAGCGCCGCGCGCAGCAGCGTCTGCTTGATGCCGGGGTGGTGGACCTCGACGATCTTCTGCATCGTCGAAGGGTCGGGGAACTGGATGTAGTGGAAGAAGCAGCGTCGCAAAAACGCGTCGGGCAGCTCCTTCTCGTTGTTCGACGTGATGATCACGAGCGGCCGGTGTCTCGCGCGCACCGTCTCGCGGGTTTCGTAGACGTGGAACTCCATCCGGTCGAGTTCGCGCAGCAGGTCGTTCGGGAATTCGATGTCGGCCTTGTCGATCTCGTCGATCAGCAGCACCGTCGGCTGGTCGGCCTCGAACGCCTGCCAAAGCACGCCCTTGACGATGTAGTTCGAGATGTCCTTCACGCGCGCGTCGCCGAGCTGCGAGTCGCGCAGCCGCGATACCGCGTCGTATTCGTAGAGCCCTTGCTGCGCTTTCGTCGTCGATTTGATGTGCCATTGCAGCAACGGCATGCCGAGCGCCGTGGCGACTTCCTCGGCGAGCATGGTCTTGCCCGTGCCGGGCTCGCCCTTGATGAGCAGCGGGCGTTGCAGGGTCAGGGCGGCGTTGACGGCGAGTTTGAGATCGTCGGTCGCGACGTATTGCGAGGAACCTTCGAAACGCATGGCGGCGAGCTTCCGGCAAGAAAAATGGCAGTATAAGTCAGAAGCGCGGCCGCTCGCCGGGCCGGCCAGGGGCCGTGCCAAACGGGGTCGCGGCCCGCGTGGTGGACGCATGGCCCGGCGACGCGGTACAATCCCCCGGTTTTTTTGGCCTGCGTGGCAGCCTTATCAGCATAAAACGGCGGTATAACGACGCTGGCTTGCCCATGCGCGCGCCAGTTTCCCCTCAAGCTAGGTTACAAGAGCTATGAACAAATTCGTCGGCAAGCATATCGTTGTCGCGGCGCTCGCGGTGCTCGCGGCCAACGCGCAGGCGGCCGGGGTGGTCGGCAACCCGAAGGACGGGGCAGGCAAGGTCGCGATGTGCATCGGCTGCCACGGCATCGACGGTTATCGCGTCGCTTACCCGGAGGTCTACCGGGTGCCGATCCTCGGCGGCCAGAACCAGACTTATCTCGAGAACGCACTGAAGGCTTATCGGAAAAAGGATCGTCATTTCGCATCGATGAACGCAATCGCGGAATCGCTGACGGATCAGGACATCGCCGATCTCGCGGCCTACTATGCCGCGCAAAAGCCCGATTCGAAGAACAATCCCTACAAGTAAGCGCGTGCTTGTTGATTTCAGCACCGGGATAGGAGCATTCATGAAGAAGTCTCAGACGGCACTCAAGACGGCGGCGGCGATCGTGTTCGCGGCTGGCTTCGCGATCGGCACCGCGCATGCGGCCGACGCATCGAAGGGCAAGGCGCTCGCCGAGTCGCACAACTGCGCGGCCTGTCACGGCGCGAAGCTCGACAATCCGATCAACGCCGAGTATCCGCGCCTTGCCGGCCAGCACGCCGACTATCTGGTCTGGGCGATGCGCCAGTATCAGATGGGGCTGTCGAACCCGCTGCTTGGCCGCAACAACGCGATCATGCAGGCGCAGGTGCAGAGCCTGTCGGTCAACGACATGAAGGATATCGCCGCCTATATCGAGTCGCTGCCCGGCAGCCTCGTGTTCAAGAAATAACGCACGGCCGGTTTGCCGGCCGGCGTCGCGCGCGGCACGCTTCGCGTGCGAACCGCAAGCATGCCCCGCCTCGCGCGGGGTATTTTTTTGTCCGTGCGGCGATGAACGACCGGCGGCGCTTACTGCCGCCGGGGCCGGCTTCGCCATTCTCGCCGCGGCGGCGGCAAGGGTTCGGCGGCGGCGCGGGCAGGAGGGGCGGCGCGCGTTTAACTGCGCGACGCGCGTTGCAGGATGCGCTGCAGATACGCGTCGGAATCGGGGGGCGTGTTCGTGCGCTGCGCTTCCCAGATCGTCTCGCCGAGGCATTCCATGATCGCGTGCTGTGCGTCGTGCGCGGAATCGAAGCGGGCGGCGAGCTTGTCGTGCGCGGCCCGGATGCCGGGCGGCTGATCGATCGACAATTGCTCGCTGATCGCAAGATGCATCGACAGGTGCAGGAACGGATTCGTGCGGCCTTCGTCGGGCGTGTAGTTTTGTGCGCGCGCATGATCGGCGTCCGCGAGTGCCGCATGGTATTCGGGATGCTCGACGATCCAGTCGGCCGCGATTGCTTCGAGCGGCGTGAGGATCTCGCCCGAACGCTGCTTGCGCCAGGTGTCGACGAAAAAGCGACGCACGTCGTCGCGGCTCGGATTGAACATGATTTAAAGCGTGGGGCGGGTGGTGGGCCGCGATGTGGCTACGTGGGGGCATATTTTACGCCGCTTGCGGCAGGCTTGCCGATACGGCGCGGGTAGAGCGGGTTGTCGCGGGTCGCGGCCCGGCCGGTTCGACGGACCAGCGCCGAGCCTGCCGATGCGCTTGCGCGAATCGCGCGCGTCATATGCTTGTTGCGTGCGACGGGTTGTGCGTCGTGCAGTTGGCCGGGTATGCGGCGTTGCCGGTCGGCGTCGCGCGGTACGGGGTGCTCGGCGCGCCGGCGGCTCTCGCGGGCAAGGCGACGGCGCGTTTTCGGTCGCCACCCGCGCGGGGGGCATCCGGTATCGACGGCGGTCGTGCGCAGAAGACGCGGGCCGCCCGAACTGGCGCGCGGGCAGCGCTTTTACAGCATCGGCGCGGGCGTCTTCGGCTTGAACTCGCAAAGCGGCTCGATCGCGCAGTGCCAGCACTCGGGCCGCCGCGCCTTGCATACGTAGCGCCCGTGCAGAATCAGCCAATGATGCGCGTCGTGCAGGAATTCCTTCGGCGTGAGCTTTTCGAGCGCAGCCTCGACCGCGCGCACGTCCTTGCCGGGCGCGAGCCCGGTGCGGTTCGCGACGCGGAAGATATGGGTGTCGACGGCGATCGTCGGATGGCCGAATGCGGTGTTGAGCACGACGTTCGCGGTCTTGCGGCCCACGCCAGGCAGGCTTTCGAGCGCTTCGCGCTCGGCGGGCACTTCGCCGCCGTAGCGCTCGAGCAGGATCTTGCAGGTCGCGACGACGTTCTTCGCTTTCGTCCGATAAAGGCCGATCGTCTTGATGTAGTCGGCGACGCCTTGCTCGCCGAGCGCGACGATCTGCTCGGGTGTGTTCGCGACCGGAAACATCTTGCGCATCGCCTTGTTGACCGATACGTCGGTTGCTTGTGCCGAGAGCATCACCGCGATCAGCAATTCGAACGGCGTCGTGTATTCGAGTTCGGTGGTCGGATGCGGGTTGAGGTTTTGCAGCGTTTCGTAGATCGCGCGTCGTTTGGTGGCGTTCATGCGGTTATCGCTTCGGGGGCGGCGGCGTGTTTGCGTCGTTCGCGTGATTCGGTTCGGTTGAGCCGTCCGGATGGCGCGCTTGGCCGGAATCGGCAGTACCGCCGGGCTGATCGGCCGTGTCGTGCCGCTCGGCGAGGCGGCGGCGGCGCGCCTCGGCCGCGTCGATCTGCGCCTGCACGGCCGCGCTCACGCCCTCGGTATTTTTCGGCCCCAGGCCCTGGGCGGCGAGCGCTTCCTTTTTCTGCCGCGCGCGCTCGAGCGCGGCCGCGATGATTGCGCGCTTCTTCGCTTCGGGGTCGTCCGGCGCCGCCGTGCTCGCGCCGGCGGCCGGTGCGGTGCCTGCCGTGCCCGGTGGGCTGCCGCCCGCCCGCCGCGCCGCCGCGCGCGCTTCGGCTGCTTCGCGGGCGCGCCGCAGGCGCGCGGTGCGCGCGTCGTGACGGGCGCGCGCGTCGTCGGCCTGGGATTGCGACCATGCGTCCCAGCCGGTGCGCTCACCCGTGACAGGAATCATCGCGATGCAATCGACGGGGCATGGCGGCACGCACAGGTCGCAGCCGGTGCAAAGCTCGGCGACGATGGTGTGCATCTGCTTGGGCGCACCGACGATTGCGTCGACCGGACAGGCTTGCATGCAAAGTGTGCACCCGATGCAAAGTTGTTCGTCGATCCACGCGACGGGCCGCGGCCGCTCCACGCCATGCGCGGGATTGAGCGGAATCACCGGTTTGCCGAGCAGCTTCGCGAGGCGAGCGACGCCTTCGGCCCCGCCCGGCGGACATTGGTCATAGCCGGCGGTGCCGGCCGCGATCGCTTCCGCATAGGGGCGGCAACCGTCGTAGCCGCATTTCGTGCATTGCGTCTGGGGCAGCAGATCTTCGATACGATCCGCGAGAGTCTTGGAATCGGTCACAGTGACAACGTGGGGAAGCATGCGGGCGCGGCGCGATGGCCGCGCGCGCGAAGGCAGCCGGAATTTTTTGCCAAGCAATAATTATCGCTGATTTCTCGCATTGCGCTTAACAATGCATGTGCCATAATCAAAACGCCTTTTCGTGACTATAGCAGGGTGTCCCTTAACGATGGCGCGCCCCGGTCATGCAGTCGGCGCGTGGGGCCGGCGCGGCATATCAAAGCAAAACGCCACCATGAATCAGCTCAAAAACAAAAGAGATCCGGAGGGAACCCGGCGCCGCATCTTGCTCGCGGCGGCGGAAGAATTTGCAAACGGGGGGCTGTTCGGCGCGAGGGTCGATCAGATCGCGCGGCGCGCCGAGACCAACGAGCGCATGCTCTATTACTACTTCGGCAGCAAGGAACAACTCTTCACCGCCGTGCTCGAGCATGCTTTTTCCGCGATGGTGGAGGCCGAGCGCGCGATGAATCTCGATGGGGTCGCGCCTGTCGAGGCGATCACGCGGCTTGCGCATTTCGTTTGGGATTATTACCGGGACCATCCCGAATTGCTGCGGCTTCTCAATAACGAGAATCTGCATCAGGCGCGCTATCTGCATAGATCGACGCGCATTCGCGAGATGATTTCGCCGTTCGTTGCGACGCTGAGCAGCGTGCTCGAGCGCGGCCGCAACGCCGGGCTCTTTCGCACGGACATCGATCCACTGCGTTTTTACGTGATGCTTTCGGGGCTCGGCTATTACATCGTATCGAACCGCTTCACGCTGTCGGCCATCTTCGACCGCGATTTCAGCGCACCCGACGAGCGCGCCGAAATGATCAAGGCGAATACCGAATTGCTGCTCGCGTATCTGCTCAGGCGTTGAGTCGCGTGCATGCCGATTACGCTGTTTTCGCGTGGCGCGAGGCGGGGGAATGGGCCGGCAGCGGCGTCGTGCCGCTGCCGCGCAGCCGGGCGTCAGGCAGCCTTGCGCGAGCGCGGCGGGCGTGCGGCGGCGGTTTTGGCCGCCGGGCGTTTCGCCGTCGCTTGGGTGGCCGAGCTTTTGGCCGACAGCGTTTTGGCCGCGCGCGCTTTCGGTGCCGCGCGCTTGGCCGCAGTCAGCGTGAGCGCCGTGGCTTTTGCCGCAGCGGCGCCTGCCGCGTTGCCGCTGGCGGCCTTGCCGCTACGGGCGGACGTCGGCGCCTCGGCTGCTTGCGGGGCCGGCTCCTGCGGCTGCACGACGTTGTGCTCGCGGATGAAGTCGCGCAACTGCGGGTAGATGATCGTGCGCCAGCGGCGCCCCGAGAAAATGCCGTAGTGCCCGCATTTTTCGGCGGTGAGGCTGCGGCGGTGCGCCTGCGCAATGCCGGTGCAGAGTTCGTGCGCGACATGCGTCTGGCCGCTGCCGGAAATGTCGTCGAGTTCGCCTTCGATCGTCATCAGCGCGGTCGTGCGGATGTCGGCCGGCGTTACGCGTTCGCCCCGCACGTCCCACGTGCCTTCGGCAAGACGGAATTCCTGAAACACGATGCGGATCGTGTCCAGGTAGTATTCGGCCGCCATATCGAGCACCGCGTTGTATTCGTCATAGAAGCGGCGGTGCGCGTCGGCGTCTTCCTCGTCGCCGCGCACGAGGCTTTGGTAGAAGTCCCAGTGTGATTGCGCGTGGCGCTCCGGATTCATCGCGACGAAGCCCGTATGCTGCAGGAAGCCCGGGTAGACCTTGCGCCCTTCGCCCGGATAGTTCGCCGGCACGGTGTGGATCACGTTGTTCTCGAACCAGGCGTGCGAGCGGTTCGTCGCGAGCGAATTCACCGAAGTCGGGCTGCGGCGCGCGTCGATCGGGCCGCCCATCATCGTCATCGTGAGCGGCGTGTCCTCGCCGCGGCTTGCCATCAGCGAGATCGCCGCGAGCACGGGCACGGTCGGCTGACATACGGAAATCACGTGCAGATTGCGTGCGCCGATGTGCCGGATGAATGTCTGGATATAGTCGATGTAGTCGTCGAGGTGGAACGGCCCGACTTCGGCGGGCACCATCCGCGCGTCGATCCAATCGGTGATGTAGACCTTGTGATCCTGCAGCAGCGTGCGCACGGTGTCGCGCAGCAGCGTTGCGTGATGGCCGGACAGCGGCGCGCACACGAGCACGACAGGCTCGTCCTTCAATTGACCGACGGCGCTCGAATCGTCCGCGTAGCGTTTGAAGCGCAGCAGCCGGCAGAACGGCTTTTCGACGATCGTTTGCTCGACGATCGGAATGTTGTGCCCATCCTTGACGATCTGATGAATGTCGAACTCGGGTTTTTCGTAGTCCTTGCCGAGCCGGTACAGCAGTTCATAGCCTGCGGCAAGCCGCGTCGCGCCGGGTACGAGCGACAGTGGGCTCGACGGATTCGCGAACGACTTGGAGGCTGCCTGGGCCCAGGCGGTCAGCGGGCTCAACATGGCCCGCTGGAATTCGTGCAGTTGGTAGAGCATGGGTGCTCCCGGGAGGACGGTGCGCGAATGCGTCGCGACGGACCGTATCTGTCAGCAATCGAACCGATTCGATCGCCGGATCGAATCAACCGCGACCGATCATAGCGAACAATCAGGGGTGCCGCAATGCAGCATACGTTTGCAAGATAACCATGTTTCGATCTCTTGTACCGGCGTCTGACCTTGTCTGACACTTCGGCGCACGGCCCGTGCGGATCAGCGTCCCGCGACGGCATCGGCGGGCGCGGGCTGGCCGGCGGCGCGCAGCATTTCCTCTTCATGGTGCATCAGATTGAACGCCGTGTGAACGAGCGCGACGTGCGAGAACGCCTGAGGGAAATTACCGACCTGCCGCCGCGCGACGGGATCGTATTCCTCCGCGAGCAGCCCGAGATCGTTCGCGAGCGACAGCAGGCGGCGGAACAGCGCGTGCGCGTCGTCGATGCGGCCGAGCAGCGCGAGATTGTCGACGAGCCAGAAACTGCACGCGAGGAACGTGCCTTCGCCGGGCGGCAGGCCATCGTCGTATACGGTCGTGTGGTAGCGCAGCACGAGGCCGTCATGCATCAGGCCGTGCTCGATCGCGCTTACCGTGTCCGCGATGCGCGGATCGGACGGCGGCAGGAAGCCGACGAGCGGCAGCATCAGCACGCTCGCGTCGAGCGCGTCGCCGCCATAGCTTTGCGTGAACGCGCGCAGGCGGGGATTCCAGCCGTGCTCGCAAACGTCCGCATGAATCTCGTCGCGCACTTCGCGCCAGCGCGCGAGCGGCGCTGGCAGCCGGAACATCTCGGCCGATTTGATCGCGCGATCGAACGCAACCCACGCCATCACCTTCGAGAACGTAAAGTGCTGGCGGCCGCCGCGCGTCTCCCAGATGCCTTCGTCCGGCTCGCGCCAGATTTTTTCCAGATGCGTGAGCAGCGCGGTCTGGACGGACCAGACCGTGTCGTCCGCCTGCAAGCCGCCCACGCGCGCGACGTGCAGCGCCGCCATCACCTCGCCGAACACATCGAGCTGAAGCTGGTTCGCCGCGTTGTTGCCGATGCGCACCGGCTTCGAATCCTGATAGCCGGGCAGCCAGTCGAGCGTCATTTCCGGCAGCCGGCGCTCGCCTGCGATGCCGTACATGATCTGGATCTGCTCCGGCGAGCCCGCCATCACGCGACCGAGCCACGTGCGCCACGCGCGCGCCTCGTCGTAGTAGCCGCCGCGCATCAGCGCGAGCAGCGTGATCGTCGCGTCGCGCAGCCAGCAGTAGCGATAGTCCCAGTTGCGCGTGCCGCCCAGCTGCTCGGGCAGCGACGTCGTCGGCGCGGCGACGATGCCGCCCGTCGGCTCGTAGGCGAGCGCCTTCAGCGTGATCAGCGAGCGCCGCACGGCGGCCGCGTAGCGGCCGCTCACCGGGCAGCGCGCCGACCATTCGAGCCAGTGGTTTTCGGTGCGCGCGAGCAACGAAAGCGGCTCGCGCGCAGGCGGCAGCCGTTGATGCGACGGCGCGTAGCTGAGCGAGAACGGCACGCGCTCGCCGGCCTTCACGGTGAATTCGGCAATCGTGTGCAGATTCTCGCCCGCGAGCGGCACCGGCGTGCGCAGCACGACGGTGTCGGGGCCCGCGATCGCCTTCACGCCCGCCTCGCGCGGCAGCCGCGTGACCCACGGCACCGAGAAGCCGTAGTCGAAGCGCAGCACGAGTTCCATTTGCATGCGCATCTCGCCGCGCCGGCCGACGACGATGCGCACCAGTTCCGACCAGCCGCTGCCGGGCGGCATGAAGTCGATGACGGTGACGGCGCCTTCGGCGCTTTCGTAGTCGGTCTCGAGGATCAGCGTGTCGCCGCGGTAGCGGCGTGACGTCGAGCTTACGTGCACGCCGTCGGCCGGCGCGACGAGCCAGCGGCCATGCTCGGGCGTGCCGACGAGCGCGGCGAAGCACGCGCCGGAATCGAAACGGGGCCAGCATAGCCAGTCGACCGAGCCGTCGCGGGAAATCAGGGCGGCCGTATGGCCGTCGCCGACGAGGGCGTAGTCTTCGATGAGGGCGGGCATGGGCGATCAATCTCCGTAATGCTTGTCGTTCACGATCTGGGCAACCGCCCCCCGCGCTGTACGACGGCACGCGGCGGCCCGGTATACTCGGCGGACGGTGCGGCGCGGGCGGCCAGTGCGCCCGCGCTTGGCCACATCACAACACTTGGGACGAATCAATGCAAGGAGGAGATCCGATGATCGATCGCATGCGTGCGCTGTCGCCTTTCGCGTTCCAGCTTAGGCTCAGTCACTGGATGAAAGGTTTCGCGCTGGCGCTGCCGCTGATGAGCGCTCATGCGTTCGCGCACGAAGCGGGCGCCGCGCCGGCGGGCGGCCTCTACAATCTGCTCGTCGGCACCTACACGGGCGCGGGCAGCGACGGCATCTACGTTTATCGCTTCGATACCCGCAGCGGCCGCATCACGCCGCTGTCGTCGGCGAAGACCGAGAATCCGTCGTATCTCGTCGCGAGCCGCGACGGCCGCCATGTGTACGCGGTCAACGAACTGCCGGGCGACGACGGGCCGGCGAACGTGCACGGCGGCGTCAGCGCGTTCGATTTCGACGCGAAGACGGGCAAGCTCACGTTCGTCAATCGCGTGCCGGCCGAAGGGAACGATCCGTGTTATTTGAGTTTGTCGCCGGACGGCAAGTATCTCGTCGCGTCGAACTATTCGGTTGCGGCGGACCCGGGCGGCAGCTTCTCGGTGTTTCCGGTCGATGCGCGCACGGGCGCGCTCGGCGCGGCCGCACAAAGCGTGCATCACGAGGGCACCGGGCCGGTGAAGGGGCGTCAGGATAGCGCGCATGTTCATTCGGCCGTGTTTTCTCCGGATCACAAGTACCTGTTCGTGCAGGATCTCGGCGGCGACCGGATCGAAAGCTACCGCTACGCGCCGGATGGCGCCGCCGCGGTGTTCACGCGGGACGAAGCGCGCCGCACCGCCGCGCAAGCGGGCGCGGGGCCGCGCCATCTGGTCTTCAGCGCGAACGGCCGCTTTGCCTATGCGATCACCGAACTGGATGCGACGGTCGTGGCGTATCGCTACGACGACGGGCAGCTCACGCCGATCGAGGTCGTGGCCCTCGCGGCGCCGGGCTTTTCCGGCAAGCTCGGCGCCGCCGCGCTGCATCTGTCGCCGGACGGGCGCTTTTTGTACGCGAGCAATCGCGGCGATGCGAACGAGATCGTGATCTACGCGGTGAACGCGGCGAGCGGCAAGCTGTCGCTGGTGGGCCGTCAGCCGACGCTCGGCAAGACGCCGCGCGAATTCGCGATCGATCCGAGCGGCAAGTGGCTGATCGCCGGCAATCAGGATAGCGACAGCGTGATCGTGTTCCGGCGCGACGTCGCGACCGGCAAGCTCACGCCGGAGCCGACGCGCTTGAAGCTCAGCAAGCCGGTCGACTTCAAGTTCGTGCCGGTGCGGTGATGGGGCGCCGCCGCGCGAGCGGCGTTGCGGCGCCCGCGCGATAGGCGGCGCGAGGCGGACCGAATGCGGCAGACCAGGCGATGCGGGCCGAGCCGGATGGGCGTGCGGGGCCGCATCGCGTGCCGTGCGCGCGTCGAGGCCGGACGTCGCGACGCGCGCACGCGTCAATCGGCCCGCCTACTCCGGCAGCGGCGGCGCGAGCACTTCGCGGCTGCCGTTGATGCCCATCGACGACACCAGGCCTGCCGCTTCCATTTGCTCGACGAGCCGCGCGGCGCGGTTGTAGCCGATCCGCAACTGCCGCTGCACCGACGATATCGACGCGCGCCGCGTGCGCACGACGAACGCAACCGCTTCGTCGTACAGCGGATCGGCTTCCGCATCGGGCGCCTCGCCGAACAGATCCTGCGCGCCGCCGCCTTCGGCTGCCGGCCCGTCGAGAATCCCTTCCTCGTACTGCGGTTCGCCGAATTGCTTCAGATATTCGACGATCCGGTGCACTTCCTCGTCCGCGACGAACGCGCCGTGCACGCGCTGCGGATAGCCGGTGCCCGGCGGCAGAAACAGCATGTCGCCCTGGCCGAGCAGCGACTCGGCGCCCATCTGATCCAGAATCGTGCGCGAGTCGATTTTCGACGACACCTGGAACGCGACGCGCGTCGGGATATTCGCTTTGATGAGGCCGGTGATCACGTCGACCGACGGACGCTGCGTCGCGAGAATCAGATGGATGCCGGCCGCGCGCGCCTTTTGCGCGAGCCGCGCGATCAACTCCTCGATCTTCTTGCCGGCGACCATCATCAGATCGGCGAGTTCGTCGATCACGACGACGATGAGCGGCAGCGGCGCAAGCGGCTCCGGATCGTCGGGCGTCAGCGAGAACGGATTGCCGATCTTCTTTTCCTTGGCGGCGGCATCGCGGATCTTCTGGTTGAAGCCCGCGAGATTGCGCACGCCGACCGCCGACATCAGCCGGTAGCGCTTTTCCATTTCGCCAACGCACCAGTTGAGCGCGTTCGCGGCGAGCTTCATGTCGGTGACAACGGGCGCGAGCAGATGCGGAATGCCTTCGTAGACCGATAGCTCCAGCATCTTCGGATCGATCATGATGAGCCGCACTTCCTCGGGCGTCGCCTTGTAGAGCAGCGACGCGATCATCGCGTTGACCGCGACCGACTTGCCCGAGCCGGTCGTGCCGGCCACCAGCATGTGCGGCGCCTTCGCGAGATCGGTGACGACCGGATTACCGGTGATGTCCTTGCCCATCGCGAGCGTCAGATGCGATGCCGAATGCTGGTACTGGCGCGACGCGAGAATTTCGGACAGCCGGATCATCTGGCGCTTCGCGTTCGGCAGCTCGAGGCCCATGCAGGTCTTGCCGGGGATCGTCTCGACGACGCGGATCGACGTCAGCCCGAGGCCGCGCGACAGATCCTTCATCAGCCCGACGATCTGGCTGCCGCGCACGCCGAGCGCGGGCTCGATCTCGAAACGCGTGATCACCGGGCCAGCCGATGCGCCGACCACGGTCACCGGCACCTTGAACTCCTGCAGCCGCTGCTCGATGACCTGGCCGGTTTGTGCGAGATGCGCGTCGGAGATGGTTTCGACGTCGTCGGATGCGGGTTCGAGCAGCTCGAGCGTGGGCAGCTCGACGTTCGACGCGGCGGGCGCGTGGAACTCGAACGCGTTCGGGGCGGGCTGGCGGGCCGGGCGGGCGGGCTCGGTGGCGGAGCCGTCGGCAGCCGGCGTGGCCGCAGCGGCGACAGGGACTGGCGCGACGGGTGCCGCCGGTGCCGCGAGGCTTGCCGGGCCGGCTGAATGGGCGGGCGCGATGAGCGGATTCGATGCGGCAGGCAGTGGCGGCGTAGCGGCCGGCATCGCTTGCGCCGTTGCAATCGTGACGGCGGCCGGAGCCGATGCCGGTAGAGGCGGCGATGCGGCGGCGAGCGCCGGCACGACGGCAGCAGCCGGCGCTAACGCGGCCGTTGGTGCGGCGGCCGTTGCCGAGGCCGTCTGCGCTATGGGGGCCGCCGATGCGGCAGGCGCGTGCGAGGGTGCTTGAGCTGGCGTGACGGCCTGGGCGGCGGGAGCAGCGGGGGCGGCTGCCGCCGGCATCGGATCGCCGTGGGCGCGCTCGGCGGCGGCGGATGGAGCTGGGCTCGACGCCAGGTTTGAAACAGGTGCGGCAACGCCTGGCATGGGCGCACTTGCGGCCGTCGAAGAGGGGCGCGCATCGTCGCCAGGCGGCTGCATGATTGACGGGTTCGCGTGAACGGGAGCGGTGGCTCGAATGGCGATGCCGTCGCGAGTAGGCAAGCTGTGTTCGGCGATTTGCGGGACCAGGCTGCCCGTATTGGCGCGGGCCGGTGCGGCGAGCGCGCCGTGGCCGGCAGTATCGGCGTCGATGGCGGCTCGCTCGGCGTGTGCGCCGGTTTCGTCGGCGCAGGCGGCCGTGCCGGCCTCGTCGAGCGCCGCGTGTGTTCCGGTGTTCGGGCCGGTGGTGCCGGAGGAGGCGGCGTCGCCGAACGGATGTAGCGCTTGCCGGGGCGCGCCTGCTGTCGCGGCTGCGGCCGCGGCCGAGGGGGCGAGGGGGGCCGCCGTTGCGCCGGCGGCGCGGATTGCGGCGCGGATTGCGGTTGGCGCCGGTTCGCCGGCGGCGCCCTCAACCAAGGCTGTTGCCTCGGAGACGGCCGAATGATCCGTGCCGGTCTCGGCCTCGATTTCCGTTTCGACGCTGGCTTGGGCTTGCGCGCCGCCCGGCGCTTGGGCAACGATGCCGGCCGAAGCATCGGCGGGCGCGATCCCGGCGGCATGATCGATGGGGGTGCCGGCTTTGGTTGTTGTCGCGGCCGGTGGCATACCGGCGACAGCGTCGCTGGCCGATGCGGCGGGATTGGTCGCCGGCGCATCGACGACGTCGCCGCGCGGGCGTTCGATATCGGTTTGTCCGGCAGTGCCTGTATTCGAAGTGCTATGCGCTGTGACGGCTGCCGACGGCGATGCCACTGCCGTTTCCGCAGCCGCAGCCGTCGTAGGCGTAGGCGTAGGCGTAGGCGTAGGCGTAGGCGTAGGCGTAGGCGTAGGCGTAGGCGTAGGCGTAGGCGTAGGCGTAGGCGTAGGCGTAGGCGCGGAGACTGATGCCGGCGCGGCAAGTTCCCGCGTCGCTTCTCGCGCCGCCGAAGCGGGCGCGCCGGCGAGCGTCGCCCATTGCGCGGCACTCGCTTCGATCGAACGCAATGTCTCGTGCACGCTCGGCGCGGGCTCGATCGGCTGCGCGGGTTTTTCCGACCACGCATAGAGCGGCGCGCGAGCGTGGCTCACCGGCCGCTTGCGCGTGGCTTCGACGGCGGCCGGTTTGACGGACGAGTGCGCAGTGGAGGGGCGCGGCGTCCCAACGGTATTGCGCGGCGCGGCGGTGGCTTGCCGCGAGGGCGCAAACGTCATCGGGCGATTGCGCGCGGCGGCCACGGCAGCCTGTGCCGACGATCGGCGCGGTGCGAAGCGCTGCTCGGCCGTGGCGGAGCGGGTCGCAAAGGGGCCGCGGGCCGTAGCCGCCATAGACTGGGCCGGTCCTGCCGAGGCTCGGCGTGCCGGGCCGGAAGCGAATGGCGAATGCGGCGTGGCGGGCGTCGACGGTGCACCGCCGCGCGAGCCGATCATGGCCGGCTCGCCCGGACCGTTCGTCAACGCAGGCGGGCGGATTCCGGTTGCGGCCAGAGCGGCGGAAGACATCTGGTCCGCCGATTTCGCCACGGCCAGGTGAGCGGATGCGATTGCGCTCGTGGCGCTCGCCACGCCGCTCGCCGATGCTTTCGCATACGCTGGGCTAGTCGTTTTTATCGCAGGATTGGCCAAGCGTGCCATATCGGCAGACTGAAGCGACTGAGGCAATTGAGGCAATTGAGGCGATTGAGGCGATTGAGGCACGCCGCCCGTCCTGGCGACGCTGGCCGTTTTGGCGATGTCGCCTGCCGTGGCGCCGGCCGCTTTCGCCGTGCCGCCTGCCGCCGCCGTACCGCGTGCGGCCGTGCTGGGCTTAGGCCAGCCGACGGGCGCGGCCGTCGGCGTCGTCGCTCGTGCGCCGGCGGCCTGCGCGCGGCGTTCGTGCGGCGCGTCGCTGGGTTTCCACGGCGTGGGCCGTGCGTACCGGCCGTTTTGCCGCGGCGCCATCGAATTGACTGTATGCGCGCTCGTCGGCTGCATGTCGGCGCGGCCGTCGTCGCGATGCGGCGCGGTGCGCGGCAATTCGGCGGCACTGCGCGGTTCGTCTGCGCCGTGCTCGCGAGTCAGGCGGATGCCGAGCGATGCGTCGAGCCACGCGCTCGCTTGCCGCCAGCGGACGTCGAGCAGCCAGGGCAGCCCGACGAAAAACAGCACGATCATCGCGAGCGGCGTGCCGATGCGTCCGAGCACGTGTTCGAAGCCGCCCGCGAGCGCATGGCCGAATGCGTTCGTCGTCGCGTCGCCGGGTAGCGCGGCCGCGAGCGTGCAGCTCGCGGCGAGCACGCACAGGAAGCCGAGCCACAGCCGGATCGAGCCGGGGCCCGCGAGGCCGCTGCCGCCCGGCAGCATCGCCTTGACGAGCCGCCAGAAAAGGGGAATGAACCAGACGGCCGAGAAGCCGAACCAGCCGAGAACTACCGTTTGCATGCTCAGAGACAGCTCAGAAACTGAAGAAGGGTGGGCGCGCGATGCGCGATCCCGATGAGTTTAACCGGTCGGCTAGGAAGGTTTGGCGAACGGCGCGCGTGCCGCGTGCCGTTGCCGCAGTTGCGGGGCCGGCGCTCCGCATCGGGTGCGCCCGATCGAGGGGCCGCGCACCCGGTTCGCCGGCGTGCCGCCGCGCGGCGCTTATTTGGCGTCGCGCCGCGCGAACGTCAGCGTCGCGCCGTCGTCGGTGACGATGATGAGCTGCTGCGGGTCGCGCATCTGCACGCCGGCCTTCGCGATATGCTCGAGCGCCGCGAGATAGTCGCGTTCGAGCGCGCCGCGCGCCGGGGTGATGCAGGCCATCCGCGTGCTGACGAGCGGGCCCATGCTCAACACGCCGTTCTTCACGTCGTAGGGAGCCATGTAGCGATTGCAGCCCGAAAAGCCGGCAACGCGCCGCACGCCCGTTTGGGACGACAGCGCGAGCGCGATCGGCTCGCCGTTGTCGCCGTGCGGGATCTCGCGCGACGAGCCATCTGCGTTGCGCCAGTTGACGAGTTCCCAGCTTGTATTGTCGATGAGCTGGATCGTCGCGGGGTTGAACGGATCGGGCGCGGGCGCGTTTGAATCGGGATGGGTTGGCATCGTGCAAGCGGCGAGAAGCGCGGCGGCGCTCAGCGCGCCGAGCGGCGCGCGCAGCAAGCCGGCAAAGCGAAAGCGCTGGCGTGCTGCTGCGGATGAAATGAACATGGCCTCGTTCCTCTTCAAATCTTTCAATATGGCTGAACAAGCCATAAGGGTAACGCACGAGGGACAGTTCCCGCCAATTGCCATCCGGCCAGCGTGCGCTGCCGGGCGTTGTGCGGCGTGCGCGGCGGTGCGGCACGCCGGCATGAGGCGCGGGCGATGGGGCGCGTACCGCTTCGATGGCGGCGAGCGGAATGACTTGCGCGAGACGGCGGGCCGCTTCGCATAATTGAAGAACGAGCGACGAGCGACGAGCGACGAGCGACGAGCGACGAGCGACGAGCGACGAGCGACGAGCGACGAGCGACGAGCGACGAGCGACGAGCGACGAGCGACGAGCGACGAGCGACGAGCGACGAGCGACGAGCGACGAGCGACGAGCGACGAGCGACGAGCGACGAGCGACGAGCGACGAGCGACGAGCGACGAGCGACGAGCGACGAGCGACGAGCGACGAGCGACGAGCGACGAGCGACGAACGACGAACGACGAACGACGCTCAGCCGGCATGGCCCGCGAGGCTCGGCGACGGTGCGGCGTCGTCCGCCGCATCGGGCGCGGCGGACAGCGTCGAGGCGAGCCAATCGACGACGCCCGGCCATAAGACCTTGCCCGGCGCGCTGCGGAAAAAGCCCATGTGCCCGATCGGTCCGCAGCCGGTCGCGCGCGGATCGATTTGGCGGCGCTCGATGCGCGCATGTGTGAGGAAGCCGATCAGCAGGTCGATCGCGGCGGGCGTGGCCCACGGATCGTCGTCGATGCCGAGCGCAAGGATGGGCAGCGACGCGCGCGCGAAGCGCGCGGCGGCGTCGAGCGTCGGATCGTCGAAGAAATAGCGGGGCAGTGTGGTCCAGCCGGCCCACTCGCGCATCACGCCGGCGGGCAGATCTTCGCCAAGACGTAAGCGCCGGCATGGCGCGTAGCCGCACAGCGCGCAAGCCACGGGCGCGATCGCGCCGAGCACCGTTCGTACCCGGAGCCGTTCGAGACGGCTGCGAATCAGGCGCGTACTGCCTGCGTGCGAGGCGACGAGTACGCCCGCGCGTAAATGGCGCGTCGCGTCGCAGAGGCCGATCGCGTGGCCGCCGAAGCTGTGGCCCACCGCGACGAGCGGCAACTGCGGGAAGCGCCGCCGGGCCCAGACGGTTGCCGCTTCGACGTCGTAGTCGGCCCAGTCGCGCATGCGTGCGTCGAGCGCGCGCAGATCGGCCGGGCGCGAGCCGTCGACGCCGCGATAGCTGTACGTGAGCGCGGCGAAGCCGCGGGATGCGGCGTACTGCGCGAAGCCCGCGTATAGGCGTTCCGGTACGGCGGTGGCCGGATGCACGAGCATGGCCGCATGCGTCTGGCCCGCCGGGGGCCAGAGCGTGCCGCGCAGCGTATAGCCGTCGCTGGCGGCGAATTCGATCGACTCCGGTTGCATCGCGTTTTCCTCGCGCATTTAATTCGTGTGCGAAATATAAGGGAGGAAAATACTTCGCGTGAGAAATAAATTCGAGGCGCCGCTCGATGCCCGGCTGCGATGACCGGCGCACGGCGGCGCGGGCAGTGGAAGGGGCAGCCTGCGATCGCGTGCCGGTTCGACTCGATATGGCCGAGTGGGGCTCGGGCTTATCGCGCTCTCAATGCCGCATGCTTGTTTTTTGTCGCACTTTCTGCCGTGCCGCGATGGCCGTCGATGCAGGTTCGAGCCGCGCATTCGCGGCATTCGTCCACCTGCGCATTGGCGGGCAAGATAGAGCGGCGCTCGTTTGCCGCGACATCGGCGCGTTTTCAACCTTCAGCTTTCAATGGCGCGCGCCATACGCGGCCTGCCGGCTTGGGGCGCGTGGGCGTTTGCGCGTCGCGCCGGCAGCCGCAGCCGCAGCCGCAACGGCCACTGCGCCAATCCCGCGTATGCGCGTGTTAACATCGCAGCTCGCTTTCGCGATCCTCCATCGAATCCACACAACCACACATCCACGAAGCGGGACATCTCATGCAGATCGGTCAGCGGCTCGGTACGCCGCTTTCGCCGTCCGCCACGCGCGTCATGCTGCTCGGCGCGGGCGAGTTGGGCAAGGAAGTCATCATTGCGTTGCAGCGGCTCGGCGTCGAGGTGGTCGCCGTCGATCGTTATCCGAACGCGCCCGGCCATCAGGTCGCGCATCGCGCGCACGTGATCGACATGACCGATCCGGCCGCGCTGCGTGCGCTCATCGAGGCCGAGCGGCCGCATCTCGTGGTGCCGGAAATCGAGGCGATCGCCACCGGCGCGCTCGCCGAAATCGAGGCGGCCGGCGTGGCGGAAGTGATCCCGACGGCGCGCGCCACGCAGCTCACGATGAATCGCGAAGGCATCCGCCGGCTCGCGGCCGAGGAGCTTGGGCTGCCGACGTCGCCGTATGCGTTCGCGCAATCGTTCGACGAATTCGCGGCAGCCGTCGCGCGCATCGGCGTGCCGTGCGTTGTCAAGCCCGTGATGTCGTCGTCGGGCAAGGGGCAGTCGGTCGTGCGCGCGCAAGCGGATATCGAGCCCGCATGGCAGTACGCGATGGCGGGTGGCCGGGTGAATCATGGCCGCGTGATCGTCGAGGGCTTCGTGCATTTCGACTACGAGATCACGCAGCTCACGGTGCGTGCGCTCGATCCCGTCACCGGTGAGATCGGCACCTATTTTTGCGAGCCGATCGGCCATCTGCAGGCGGCGGGCGATTATGTGGAATCATGGCAGCCTCAGCCGATGAGCGCGAAGGCGCTCGAACGCGCGCGCGACATCGCGCGGCGCGTGACATCGGCCCTCGGGGGGCGCGGCCTGTTCGGCGTCGAGTTGTTCGTGCGCGGTGACGACGTGTGGTTCTCCGAAGTGAGTCCGCGTCCGCACGACACGGGGCTCGTCACGCTTGCGTCGCAGCGCCAGTCCGAATTCGAATTGCATGCGCGCGCGATTCTCGGTTTGCCGGTCGACACGACGCTTGCGACGCCCGCCGCGTCGGCGGTGATCTATGGCGGGCTCGACCAGGCAGGCATCGCATTCGAAGGCGTGCGCGACGCGCTCGCGGTGCCGGGCGCGGATCTGCGCCTGTTCGGCAAGCCCGAGAGCTTCGCGAAGCGCCGCATGGGCGTGGCCGTGGCGGTCGGCGCGGGCGTCGACGAGGCGCGCGAGCGCGCGAAGCGCTCGGCCGGCGCGGTGCGGCCGGTGTCCGCGCGCTGAACGGAATGCGCGGGCGCGTGTCCATTGCATCGGTGCCGCGCGTGCCGACGGCGCGCTTCGGGCCGGATCGCGAGCCGTCGGGGCGTGGTTTCATCAGCACGCGCGGCGCGCGGGCGCGAAGAAAGGAGGTTGCGATGAAGTGGATGCTGATCGCCGTGTTGTGCCTGTCGAGCGCCGGCTGCGGGCTCGCGGCGGCGCCGTGCCGGGTGGCGTCGGCGGGGCTGAAGATCGTGCCCGTCGTCGGCCATGTCGCGGCGGCGCCCACCGACGCGTGCGCGGACGTCATCGACCCCTGATGGCGAGCGTGCGGCCGGCCGAAGTCCGAGTTCGATTCGACTCGACTCAATCAAGGAATGATCGATGAAGCGCAATACAAGCTGGATCTGGTTCGCGATCGGCGTGGCCGGTTTGACGCTCACCGCGGGTGCGGCGCATGCGGCGCGGCTGACGGTCGCGGAAATCGACGCAGGCGCGCGTCAGACCGCCGTTTACCGATGCGCGAACGAGCCGCGGCCGCTGCGCGTGTCCTACTGGAACGCGAGCAATGGGCAGAGCTTCGCGCTCGTGCCCGTCAACGGCGCGCGTCTGCTGTTTGTCGACACAGTGTCGGCATCGGGCGCGCGGTATCAGGCGGGCCAATATGTATGGTGGACGAAGGGGCCCGCCGCGAATTTATACGATGAAAACGCCGGCGACCACGCGCCGCCGTTGCTTGGCGATTGCAACGAAATCCCGAAAAAGGCCGCAAACCACTGAAAAACCGAACGGTAACGGTTTCAGGCAATCGGCGCGCTGCGCGATGGCCGTCCGATTTCATCGGCGGTTGCGGCGCGGCCGCAGCCCGTTTGCCTCGGCAGCCGGGCCGCTTGCTGCGTACGCGCCGACGCGTCGGTTCCGCCACGGCGAAGCTGTCCCGCAACGATGCTACAATACTGCCCTTTCTGCCGGCACGCCTGCCGGACGAAGCCTCGCGCAACGGCCGCGCCTGCTTTTTGCAGGGCCTAAGCGCCGGCGGCGCCGCGCGGCGCGCCGCGGCTTCGTCTTCATTCCGAAGTGGTTTGCGCGGCCCGTCTCGCGGGCGAGCCTGCCGCGCTGGATGTCCCGCCGCGCTTTTTGAGCGAAACGCCACTATGTCCGATTCTGTTGCCAAGCCTGTCGACGCGACGTTCGACCAATTCGGCCTTGCCGCCGAGATTCTGAGAGCGATTGCCGAGCAGGGCTATACGACGCCGACGCCGATCCAGGCGAAAGCGATTCCGGTCGTGCTGTCCGGCCGCGACGTGATGGGCGCCGCGCAGACCGGCACCGGCAAGACCGCGAGCTTCTCGCTGCCGATCATTCAGCGGCTGCTGCCGCAGGCGAACACGAGCGCGTCGCCTGCGCGCCATCCCGTGCGCGCGCTGATTCTCACGCCGACCCGCGAGCTGGCCGACCAGGTGGCCGCGAACGTGCATGCGTATGCGAAACACACGCCGCTGCGCAGCGCCGTCGTGTTCGGCGGCGTCGACATGAACCCGCAGATGGCCGAGCTGCGCCGTGGCGTCGAGATCCTGATCGCGACGCCGGGGCGGCTGCTCGATCACGTGCAGCAGAAGACCGCGAACCTTGGCCAGGTGCAGATTCTCGTGCTCGACGAAGCCGACCGGATGCTCGACATGGGCTTTCTGCCCGATTTGCAGCGCATCCTGAACCTGCTGCCCGATGCACGTCAGACGCTGCTGTTCTCGGCGACGTTCTCGCCCGAGATCAAGAAGCTCGCGGCGACGTACCTGCGCGACCCGCAGACAATCGAGGTCGCGCGCAGCAACGCGACCGCCGCGACGGTCACGCAGATCGTCTACGACGTCGCCGAAGGCGACAAGCAGGCGGCCGTCGTCAAGTTGATCCGCGATCGCGGGCTGAAGCAGGTGATCGTGTTCTGCAACAGCAAGCTCGGCGCAAGCCGGCTCGCTCGGCAGATCGAGCGCGACGGGATCGTCGCGGCGGCGATCCACGGCGACCGTTCGCAAAGCGAGCGGATGCAGGCACTCGACGCGTTCAAGCGCGGCGAGATCGAGGCACTCGTCGCAACCGACGTGGCCGCGCGCGGGCTCGACATCGCCGAGCTGCCGGCCGTGATCAACTTCGATTTGCCGTTCAACGCGGAAGATTATGTGCACCGGATCGGCCGAACGGGCCGCGCGGGCGCGTCGGGTGACGCGCTGTCGCTGTGCAGCCCGAACGAGCGCAAGCAGCTCGCCGACATCGAGAAGCTGATCAAGCGCACGCTGCCGCTCGAGATGCTGGCGCTCGACTTGCCGCGCCATCGTCACGATGAGCATCGCGGCGGCGGCGGTCGGCGCGAGCGCGACGAGCGTCGCGGCGGGCCGATCGGCGTGCGCCGCGTGGCGGGCGGCGAGCGCGCGTATCATCCGCGCCGCGAAGCGCCGATCGACGAGTTCTTCCTGAAGCCATACGAGCCGTCTCCGTCCGTGCGCCAGCCGGAAGAGGCGAAGTCCGCGCAGCCGGAGAAGAAAGCGCCGAAGCCGCGGCTCGCCGCGCTGCTCGGCGGGTTCGGGATGCCGCGCAAGACGTCGTCTTGACATGAGCCGGGCGCCGGACACGGATGCCGGGCGCCCCGTGCAGGCGTGGCGGCGGAGACGCTTAAATTTTCCGTCGAGCGACGCCGTAGCCGCCGCAGTCGCCGCGGGTTCGAGAGCGAAAGCCCCAATGGTTCTCCGCGCGGAAAGCACCGCGTCCGGCATGACGATCCGGTCGGCGGCGCGGCGCGTTGATCGGCACGAATGGACCGCTTTGCGCGGGGACGACTCGGCGCGGCCCATGCGGCCGTCGTCGCTCATCAAGTCAATATCCGTATTCGATCGATTGCCGCTCGGATGCCGGCATGACGACATCACTCAATCTTTTGCCTGGTCACGAAGTTCGGTTTGCCTGCCGCGCGGGCCGCGGAAGGCGTGCGCCGCACTGGCGAAGCGGGGCGGCGAGCGCTGCGCACGCGTATCGCGGCGCTGAGCGTTGCGCGGGTGACGGCGTCCCGGCGCTGCCGCTTGGCGGCGCTGAGCACCGGCGTGCGGACGCGGTCAGCCGCGCGCGTGAGGGCCGAAGCGCGCTGCCCAAGCGGCGATCGCGGCGGCATGGAACGCGTCGAGCGATTTGCCCGCGGACGGTTCGAGCGCCAGCCCGAGATGCGCCGCCGCCGCGACGAGCGCGGGCAGCGGCTCGGCGGCATCGAGCGCGGCCGCGCCGGTTTGCTTGCTGAGCTTTTCGCCGTTCGCATCGACGACGACGGGCACGTGCAGATAGTGCGGTGTCGGCAGCCCGAGACAGCGTTGCAGGTAGATTTGACGCGCGGTCGAATCGAGCAGGTCGACGCCGCGCACGACGTGCGTGATGCCGGCATCGCCGTCGTCGACGACGACCGCGAGCTGATACGCCCATTGGCCGTCCGCACGCTTGAGCACGAAGTCGCCAACTTCGGTTGCGAGATTCTGGGTTTGCGCGCGCTGCCAACGGTCATCGAACGTGACGATGGCCGCCGCGCCGTCAGGCACGCGCAGCCGCCATGCGCGTGCGGGTTTGCCGCGCAGGCCCGTGCGGCACGTGCCGGGATACGCGAGGGTCGTGTGCCGCTCGTGAGCGGCGCGCAGCGAATCGGCGATTTCCTTGCGAGAGCAGCCGCATGGGTAGACCCATCCCGCGGCCGTGAGCCGCTCGAGCGCCGCCGCGTAGTGCGGGATGCGCGCGCTTTGCCAAACGGGCGGCTCGTCGGCAACGAAACCGAAGCGCCGCAGCGTGGCGAGGATCGCGTCGGCCGCGCCGGGCACGGTGCGCGGCCCGTCGATATCCTCGATTCGCACGAGCCATGCGCCGCCCCAGGCACGCGCATCGAGCCAGCTTGCGAGCGCGCCGACGAGCGAGCCGAAGTGCAACGGCCCGGTGGGCGACGGCGCGAAGCGGCCGCGATAGGCTTTCGTCATTCGCTGGCTGACCTGCTGGGTGATCGGTAAAGGCGACGCAGCGCGGCCTCAGGCGGCGTGCGCCGGTTGCGCGTGCCGGCTCGCGGGCTGATCGGGATGGCACGCGGGGCACGACTTGCCGGGCACGTAGAGCGGCGAGCGTTGCGCGTCGGCCGTCACCACCGCGCGGCACGCGAAGCAGGTGACGTCGGCCGTCGGCGCGAGGCTCGGGTTGAGCGCGGTACGGTAATCGAACACGAAGCAGTCGCCGTGATAGTGCGCGCCGCCCACTTCTTCGAAGTATTTGAGAATCCCGCCTTCGAGCTGGTAGACGTGATCGATGCCGATTTCCTTCATGTGGATCGCCGCCTTTTCGCAGCGAATGCCCCCCGTGCAGAACGACACCACGGTCTTGCCTTCCAGATCCGCGCGGTTCGCGTCGATCACGTCGGGGAACTGGCTGAATTTGTCGATCCGGTAATCGAGCGCGTCGTCGAACGTGCCGACGTCGACTTCGAATGCGTTGCGCGTGTCGAGCATCACAACGGGGCGGCCCGCGTCGTCGTGGCCTTGGTCGAGCCATGCCTTCAGCGTGCGTGCGTCGACCGACGGCGCGCGACCCAGCTCGGGCTTGATCGCGGGCTTTTTCATCGTGATGATTTCGCGCTTGAGCCGTACCAGCATGCGCCTGAACGGTTGGGAGTCGGACAGGCTTTCCTTGAACTGTAAGTCGGCGAACTTGCCTTCGAACAGCGGATCGTGACGCAGGTAATGCACGAATGCATCGGTGGCGTCGCGCGGGCCCGCGATGAAAAGGTTGATGCCTTCGGGCGCGAGCAGGATCGTGCCGCGCAGGCCGAGTTCGTTGCAGCGGGCGGTCACGAGCGGGCGCCATTGCTCGATCGAGTCGAGCGAGACGAAGCGGTAGGCGGCGAGATTGACGGTGGTCATGTCGATCGGAAAACGGTAAAGCGGCTGCGGCTTGCCGATGCGGGCGCGCCGCGCGGTGCGCGCGCGGCGGGACGCTCGGGGCCGGAGCAGACGAAAACGGAAAGACCGTATTATCCCGCAAATGGCGCGGCTTTCCGCAGTCGGCCGAACGGCCGGTCGCGCGAGCGCGGCACGCGCTTTCGTTTTCGTATCGCGCCGGCCGCGCGGAACGGGGGCGGCAGCCCGCGCGGCCGCGCGGCTCGGTGTTGCGGTGCGCCGTACCGTCGCCGCCGAATGGGCGGGATCGTCGGCGCGCCGGCGTCGGTGCCGGTGTACCGCGCAGCCGCGCGCGATACGGCCGATACGGCTTCGACCCTCCGCCGAACGGCCAACGCCGGCATTTTTACGCCGCGTGCGCGATGGCCCGGCCGTGGGGCGGCTACAATAGCGCCCATGTCAGATCCCCGCTTCGTTCATCTTCGCGTCCATTCCGAATTCTCGATCGCCGACGGCATCGTGCGCCTTGACGACATCGTCAAGGCGGCGGCCAGCGACGCTCAGGGCGCGCTCGCACTGACCGACCTCGGCAACGCGTTCGGTCTCGTCCGTTTTTACAAGGAAGCCCGCGGCGCGGGCATCAAGCCGATTGCCGGCTGCGACGTCTGGATCACCAATCACGACGATCGCGACAAACCGTCGCGCCTGCTGCTGCTCGTCAAGAACAAGCGCGGCTACCTGAATCTTTGCGAGCTGCTTTCCAAGGCGTGGCTCACGAACCAGTACCGCGGCCGCGCGGAGCTTGACGCGAGTTGGTTTGAAGACGGCCTTGCCGAAGGGCTGCTCGCGCTGTCGGGCGCGCAGCAGGGCGACATCGGCATTGCGTTCGCGGCCGGTAACGACGCGGCCGCGCGCCGCCACGCCGCGCGCTGGGCGAAGCTGTTTCCGGGCGGTTTCTACATCGAACTGCAGCGTTATGGCCAACCAGGCGCCGAAACGTATATCGAGCAGGCCGTGACGCTCGCGGCCGAACTGAAGCTGCCCGTCGTCGCGACGCATCCGCTGCAATTCATGACGGCTGACGATTTCACCGCGCACGAGGCGCGCGTGTGCATCTCGGAAGGCGACATCCTGGCGAATCCGCGCCGTCAAAAGCGTTTCACGACCGACCAGTATTTCCGCACGCAGGACGAGATGGCCACGTTGTTCGCGGATCTGCCGTCGGCGCTCGCGAACACGGTCGAGATCGCCAAGCGCTGCAACCTGACGCTCGAACTCGGCAAGCCGAAGCTGCCGCTCTTTCCGACGCCCGACGGGATGTCGCTCGACGACTATCTCGTGCAGCTGTCCAAGGAAGGGCTCGAGAAACGCCTCGCGCAGCTCTATCCGGACCCGGCCGAGCGCGATGCGCAGCGCGCCACGTATTACGAGCGTCTCGATTTCGAGTGCGGAACGATCAAGAAGATGGGCTTTCCCGGCTACTTCCTGATCGTCGCTGACTTCATCAACTGGGCGAAAAACAACGGTGTGCCGGTCGGGCCGGGCCGCGGCTCCGGCGCGGGCTCGCTCGTCGCCTATGCGCTGGGTATCACCGATCTCGATCCGCTGCGCTACAACCTGCTGTTCGAGCGCTTCCTGAATCCGGAGCGGGTGTCGATGCCCGACTTCGATATCGATTTCTGCCAGCACGGCCGCGACCGCGTGATCCAATACGTGAAGGAGAAGTACGGCGCGGACGCGGTGTCGCAGATCGCCACCTTCGGCACGATGGCCGCGAAGGCGGCCGTGCGCGATATCGGCCGCGTGCTCGATCTCGGCTATATGTTCACCGACGGCGTGGCGAAGCTGATCCCGTTCAAGCCGGGCAAGCACGTGACGATCGCCGACGCGATGAAGGAAGAGCCGCTGTTGCAGGAGCGTTACGACAACGAGGACGAAGTTCATCAACTGCTCGACCTCGCGCAGCGCGTCGAGGGCTTGACGCGCAACGTCGGGATGCATGCGGGCGGCGTGTTGATCGCACCGGGCAAGCTCACCGATTTCTGCCCGCTGTACACGCAGGGCGACGACAGCGGCGTCGTCAGCCAGTACGACAAGGATGACGTCGAGGCGGTCGGCCTCGTGAAGTTCGACTTTCTGGGTCTGACGACGCTGACGATCCTCGATTGGGCCGAGCGCTACATCCGCAGGCTCGATCCGGCAAAGGCCGACTGGTCGCTCGCGCAGGTGCCGCTCGACGATCCGGCTTCTTTCCAGATCCTCAAGAAAGCGAACACGGTCGCGGTGTTCCAGCTTGAAAGCCGCGGGATGCAGGGGATGTTGAAGGATGCGCAGCCCGACCGCTTCGAGGACATCATCGCGCTCGTATCGTTGTACCGGCCGGGGCCGATGGACCTGATCCCGAGCTTCTGCGCGCGCAAGCACGGACGCGAGAAAGTCGATTATCCGGACCCGCGCGTCGAGCCCGTCCTGAAAGAGACCTACGGGATCATGGTCTATCAGGAGCAGGTGATGCAGATGGCGCAGATCATCGGCGGCTACTCGCTCGGCGGCGCGGATTTGCTGCGCCGTGCGATGGGCAAGAAGAAGCCGGAGGAGATGGCCAAGCATCGCGAGATTTTCGCCGAAGGCGCCGCGAAGAACGGCCTGTCGCGCGAAAAGTCCGACGAGATCTTCGACCTGATGGAGAAGTTCGCGGGCTACGGCTTCAACAAGTCGCATGCGGCGGCATATGCGCTGCTCGCGTACTACACCGCGTGGCTGAAGGCGCACCATCCGGCCGAATTCATGGCCGCCAACATGACGCTCGCGATGGACGACACCGACAAGGTGAAGATCCTGTTCGACGACTGTCTTGCAAACGGCCTCGCGGTGCTGCCGCCCGACATCAACCATTCCGGCTACCGGTTCGAGCCGGTCGCGGAGGCGTCCGGCAAGCGCTCGAAGACGATCCGCTACGGCCTCGGGGCGGTGAAGGGCAGCGGGCAGAACGCGATCGAGGAGATCCTGCGCGCGCGCGAAGAAAAGCCGTTTGCCGATCTGTTCGATTTCTGCGCGCGGATCGACCGGCGCGTGGTCAACCGCCGCACGATCGAAGCGCTGATCCGCGCCGGCGCGTTCGACTCGCTGCACGCGAACCGCGCGCAACTGATCGCATCGGTGCCGCTCGCGGTGGAGGCGGCCGATCAGGCGGAAGCGAATGCGTTGCAAGCCGGGCTCTTCGACATGGGCGACGAGCCCGCGCATGCGCACGCGCTCGTCGACGAGCCTGCGTGGGACGACAAGCGCCGGTTGCAGGAGGAGAAGACCGCGCTCGGTTTTTACCTGTCCGGCCATTTGTTCGATGCCTACCGCGACGAGGTGCGGCGCTTCGCGCGCCACAAGCTCGGCGAATTGAAGGAAGGGCGCGACAAGCTCGTGGCCGGCGTGATCGTGTCGCTGCGCACGCAAATGACCCAGCGCGGCAAGATGGTGATCGCGCTGCTCGACGACGGCACCGGCCAGTGCGAAGTGACGGTGTTCAACGAGCAGTTCGATGCGAACCGTGCGCTCTTCAAGGAAGACGAACTGCTGATCGTGCAGGGGCAGGCACGCAACGACGCATTCACGGGCGGCATCCGTTTCACCGCCGACAGCGTGATGGATCTCGAACGCGCGCGCAGCCGCTATGCGCAGGCGGTGCGGATGACGATGAACGGCAATGCGGACGCGGGCGCGCTCAAACGCGTGCTCGAGGCGCATGTCGCGACGGCCGATGCGTCCGCCGAACCGGGTGCGCCGAGCGCGCCGCCGCGCGGTGCACGCAACGGCGACGGCGGGCGACGTGCGCAGCCGCCGTTGCCGAACGGTCTCGCGGTGCAGATCGTCTACCGTAATCAACGCGCGCAGGGCGAAGTGCGTTTGAGCGACGCGTGGCGCGTGAAGCCGAGCGACATGCTGCTCGCGGAACTGCGCGCGGCGTTCGGCGAGAGCGCGGTCGAGATCGCGTACTGAGCGCCGCGCGAAGCCTGTCCGAAGCGCCGTATCCGATTCGCCGGTTCCGCGCGCGGCCGCACGCCGCGTGGCGGAATCGGGTACATTGCCAGCCACAACCGCCCGCTCGATGGATCGTCCCTTGGCCGCCTTGTTTGCTCCCGATCGCCCGCCCCGTACCATTCTCGTCTGCAGCCCGCGCCGGATCGGCGACGTCTTGCTGACCACGCCGCTCGTGCGTTCGCTGAAGGCGCGTTGGCCCGGCGCGCAGATCGACATGCTGGTGTTTCGCGGCACCGAAGGCGTGCTCGAAGGCAATCCGGACGTGCGGCGGGTGATCGTCGTCGCGCAGCGTGCGAAGTTCGGCGAGCGCTTGCGCGATGCGATGAGGATCTGGCGCCGCTATGACCTCGCATGCGCGGCGCTCAGTTCGGACCGGCCGCGCTTCTATAGCTTCTTCGCCGGCAAGAAGCGCGTCGGCCTCGTCGATCCGGACCGCGTGACGCTGCTCAATCGCTTCATGCTCCACCGTATCGCCCTCAATCGGCACGAGGCGGTGCATACCGTCAGCAGCAGCCTGGCGCTCGCGGCCGTGCTCGACATCGAGCCGCATGCGCAGGTCGTCGCGCCCGGCTTCGGCGACGATCCGGCGCGGCATGCGCGCTTCGATGCGAGTCTCGTCGCGCCTGCCGCGCGGCAGGCGGGGCAGGCGCTCGTCGTCGTGCATCCGGTGCCGATGTTCGAATACAAGCGCTGGCGGATCGACGGCTGGGCCGAGCTGATCCGCTGGCTGTGCGCGCGCGGCTTCGCGGTTGCGCTGTCGGGCGGGCCAGCGCAGGCCGAGCTCGACTATGCGGCGCGCGTCGCCGAGATGGCGGGCGAGCCGGTGCTGAATCTGGTCGGGAAGCTGTCGTTTGCCGAAAGCGCGGAGCTGTATCGCCGCGCGCGGCTCTTTATCGGGCCGGATACCGGCGCGACGCATGTCGCGGCCGCGACGGGCGTGCCGACGATCGCGCTGTTCGGCCCGTCGGACCCGGTGCGCTGGGGGCCCTGGCCGAACGGCTGGCCGCCCGGCAACGATCCGTGGCCGCTGCGCGGCTCGGCGCAGCGCGGCAACGTCTATCTGCTGCAGGGCGAGGGCGCGTGCGTGCCGTGCAAGCTCGAAGGGTGCGAGCGCCGCCTCGACAGCCCGAGCGCGTGCCTGACGGAGCTGGCCGCGAGCCGCGTCATTGGCGTGGCGGCGCGGATGCTGGGGTGCTTGCCGTAACCGCGTCGCGGGCGCCGGCCGCCTGGTCGCGCCAGCCGCAGCCAAGCAGGATGCCGGCAAGCAGCGTGAGCAGATGCCCTTCGGTGAAGTCGAGGAGCATCGAATTCGCGAGACAGCCGAGCGCGAACGCGAACAGCCACGCGAGCAGCAGATGGCGCGAGCGCGGCTCGAGCGTGGCCGCGTCCCGCCCGATCCGGGCCAGCAAGTAGACGAACAGCGCGGCGCCAATCACGCCGAGCTGCACCGCCATCAGCAGATATTCATTGTGCGGGTTGTGCGTGAGTTCGCCTTGCGCGCCGGTCTTGCCCGCCGTCAGCTTCTCGAATTCCGTGCCGAGGCCGCCCGCACCGTAGCCGATCACGGGCCGCGCCTCGATCAATTCCAGGCTCTTGCGATACCACTCGACGCGCAGGCCGGTCGAGGTGACCGCGTTCGATT
Source organism: Burkholderia singularis (assembly GCF_001718875.1). Classification (NCBI taxonomy): domain Bacteria; kingdom Pseudomonadati; phylum Pseudomonadota; class Betaproteobacteria; order Burkholderiales; family Burkholderiaceae; genus Burkholderia; species Burkholderia singularis. The sequence continues at coordinate 3,004,490 of NZ_CP013448.1, read as the reverse complement.
CGCGATACTCGCGCACTTCGCTGACGACCTTCATCATCCGCTCGCCGGGCATCGTGCAGGCGACGACGATGGCGGCCACCGCTGCTGCGGCGATGCCGATGCCGAGCAGCAGCGGGCGGGGGCGCAGCGCGTCGCGATGCTGCAGCGCATAGCGCGCGGCGATGGCGAACACGAAGAGAATCGCGACGATTTGCCCGGTGCGGCCTTGCAGCATCACGAGCACGTTGACGAGCGTGAGCAGCGCGATCGCGGCGAAGATCGCGCGTGCGCGGCGGCTGCCGGCGGCGAGCGCGAAATCGGCGGCTTGATAGAACAGCAGCGCGCCCAGCATGCCGGCGGCGATGTGATTCTTGAACACCCACGCACGCGAGAGCGGCTCGCCCGCGATATGCGCGGGGCCGATCGCGGTCAGTCCGAGATAATTGGTCGTCGACAGCACGGTGACCGCGATGAGCGTGACGAACAGGCTCCAGCAGGCGATCTTCTGCCAGCCCGAATCCTTGAACGCGATGATGGCGAGCGGCAATGCAAGCAGCTTCACGTACTTGCCGACCCATGACCACGCCTCGTGCTGCGGTGCGACGCTATAGGCAACGCTTGCGGCGAGCGCGGCGAACAGCAGCAGCGCGGCGAGCGCGGACCGGTGGCGCGGCATCGACGGCAGCCGGCGCCAGAATTCGGGCGAGCTGACGAGCGTGAGCACGAACAGCGCGGACATGATGTTGGTGAGCGCCGTCGACAGCGGCACGCTGCAAAGCGCGGCCACCGCGCAGGCGCGCGCGGCGGTCAGACGCCGCGACGCGTCGTGAGGGGCGAGCTTCATCGAGAGTTGCAATTCATCGCTCCGGAAAAAGGGGAGAGTAGTAGGTCAACGCGCGTGCGTTACGGCGCCGGCGCGAGTTCGTCGAGGCCGCACTCCGCGCGGGTGCTGCCGTTCGCGAGCCGCGCGAGCACCTTCGCGTGATTGGGTCCCTCGCGCTCGCGCGACGCTTCGCGATGCCAAAGATGCAGCACTTCGGTCGCCCAGAAGCCGCGCTTGCGCGCGACGCCCGCGTTGTGCAGCCGCGCGACGAAGTCCGCGTCCTCGTGGCCCCAGCCGGTGAACGTTTCGTCGAAACCGTTGACGGCGAACGCATCGCTGCGCCAGACGGCGAGATTGCAGGTCTTGATGCCGCGCCAGACGAAGCCCTTGACGCGCCGCTGAGGCAGATCGGGCAGTTTCACGACGAGCGGCAGCACTTTGTTGATTCCGCCCGTCGCGCGCTCGCGCAGCCAGAACGACGCGCGTTGCGCATCGAGCGGCAGGCGCCGCGCGAGCGCCTGTTGCGTCAGGCGCGGCGACAGCAGAATGCGGCTGCCCGTCACCACGGTGCGCGGCGCGGCGAGCGCGCGGTGGCGCGCGACGAAATCGCGTTGCGGCACGCAGTCGCCGTCGAGAAAGATCAGGTAGTCGCCGCGCGCGCGGGCGATGCCCTTGTTGCGGCTTGCCGCCGCGCGAAAGCCTTCGTCGGGCTGCCAGACATGCGCGATCGGCACCGGGGCGCGCGCGGCAATCCGTTCGATTGTCTCGCGCGTCGGCGCGCCCGAGCCGTCGTCGGCGATCACGATCTCGAAGTGGCGGTCGGTTTGCGCGACGCAGCCGTTCAGCACCAATTCGAGCGCATCGGGGCGATTGTAGGTGGTGATCACCACGGTAATGAGCGGATCGCGGGTCATGGCCGGTCCTCGCGCGGCACGCTCGGCGCGTCGTGCATCAGCATCAGCTTCAAATAGCGGTAATACGTTCCTTCGGCGTTCGACACGGCAAGCATCAGGCCGGTGCGCCCGTCGAGAAAGCCGCGTTGCAGCACGTAGGTGCGCACGAACGCCCAGGCGCCGCGCGCGAGCGCCTGGGCGAGGCTGCCGCGCCGGCCTGCCGCGTGCCGCTGGCGCGCGCCGGCAGTCGAATACGAGTCGATCTTGCGCAGCACCGTCTCGAAATTCTCGTATGAATAGTGAAACAGCTTACCCGGTAGCCGTGCCGGAGCGCCGTCGAATATCAGCCGTTCGTGGACCAGATCGTCGGAGAAGCGCGCCGCGCCGCGGCGAAAGAGCCGCGGCACCCAATCCGGATACCAGCCGCTGTGGCGCACCCACGCGCCGCAAAAGCTCGACAGCCGGTCGAGCGCGTAGACGGACGCGGCGGGCGCGGCGAGCGCCGCGCGGATCGACGCGGCTAGCTCGGGCGATACGACTTCGTCGGTGTCGATCGACAGAATCCAGTCGGTCGACAGCTCGGCGATCGCGCGGTTTTTCTGCGGGCCGAATCCCGGCCAGTCGGTTTGCACGATGACGCGTGCGCCGTGCGCGCGGGCGATGGCGGCGGTGCCGTCGGTGCTGCCGCCGTCGATGACGACGACGTCGTCGGCGAACGACAGCGCGTCGAGGCACTGCGCGAGCCGCGCCGATGCGTTGAGGGCGATGAGGGCCACGCCGAGGGTGGGTTCTGCCATGAATCGAAAGCCGGGACGGGTGCGCGTTGCGCGATGAGTATCGGACGCGAGAGTATACCTGTGCGGCGGCCGGGCCGGCCGCGGCTTCGTCGGCCGTGACGGCGGGGCGGCTATAATGTGCGGCCCCGTGTGCATGCCGGCGGCCGTCGCGGGTTTTCCGCCGGGCCTGGGTTCGATGCGCGCGCCGGCGCACGCCGGCCGCCGCCGTGGCCCATACCGGTATGCGGGATCCGGCCCGCGTCGGCATTGGCGCGGCGCGCGGCGGCTTCGGCAACGCTCCCCGCCTGCGGCGCGACCGCGCGCCGGCATGAGAAAGCACCGGCCGCAACCTCAGAAGGATCGCCTTGGAAACCCAGAACACTCTACGCAAGCCGACGAGCGCGGCGGGCACCTCCGCGAAATCGGTGCTCGTGCGCCTGTGGCCGTATATCAAGCCGCTGCTGGGCGCGATCGCGCTGGCCGTCATGACGATGGGCATCGTCGCCGCGACGGAGGCGGGGATTCCGGCGCTGCTCAAGCCGCTGCTCGATCACGGCTTCGGCTCGCACGGCAGCGACCGCGCGAAATGGTACGTGCCCGCCGCCGTGATCGGCCTGGCGCTCGTGCGCGGCCTCGCGCAGTATTCGTCGAATTACCTGCTGAACTACGTGTCGAACCGGATCCTGCTGAAATTGCGGCTGACGATGTTCGAGCGAATGATTCATACGAGCGCGTCGTTTTTCCAGCGGGAGACGGCCAGCACCGTGATCAACGCGATCGTCTTCGAGGTCAACCAGATTCTCAACGTGCTGACGGGCGTGATGATCACCCTCGTGCGCGATTCGTTGACGGTGATTTTCCTGCTCGGCTATCTGTTCTACTTGAATTGGCGGCTCACGCTGATCGTCGCGGTGATCCTGCCCGGCATCGGCTGGCTCGTCAGCAAGATCAACCGGCGGCTGCGGCGGCTCAACCGCGAGCATCAGACGCTGACGAACGAGCTGTCATACGTGGTCGAGGAGACCGTCGCCGGCTACAAGGTCGTCAAGGTGCATAACGGCGAGCGTTACGAACTCGACCGCTTCACCGCGATGAGCAAGCGCCTGCGCGGCTATGCGATGCGCATGGCGGTGTCGGGCGGCCTCGCGCAGCCGCTCACGCAGTTTCTCGCGTCGATCGCGCTGGCCGTCGTGATCACGATCGCGGTCGTGCAGTCGTCGAACGATCAGACCACGGTCGGCGGCTTCGTCGCGTTCGTCACGTCGATGCTGCTCGTGATCTCGCCGCTCAAGCATCTGATCGACGTGAACCAGCCGCTGCAACGGGGGATGACCGCGGCCGAGCTGATTTTCGGGCTGATCGACGAGCCGCTCGAGCCGAAGGGCGGCGGTCGGCCGCTCGCGCGCGCGCGCGGCGAAATCGAGTTCCGCGACGTGTCGTTCGATTACGGCGCGACCGAGCGGCCGACGCTCGACCGGGTCTCGTTCAAGGTCGCGCCGGGCGAGATGGTCGCGCTCGCCGGGCCGTCCGGCAGCGGCAAGACGACGCTCGTGAACCTGCTGCCGCGCTTTTTTGATCCGACGGACGGTGCGATCTATTTGGACGGCGTGCCGACATCGGATTACGACGTGCACGCGCTGCGCGCCCAGATCGCGATGGTGAGCCAGGACGTCGTGCTGTTCAACGATACGATCGCGGCGAACGTCGCCTATGGGCAGACGCCCGAGCGTGCGCGCGTGCAGGCGGCGCTCGAGGCGGCGAACCTGGCGGATGCGGTGGCCGCGATGCCGGACGGCATCGATACTGTCGTCGGCGGCAACGGGATGCGGCTGTCGGGCGGCCAGCGCCAGCGTCTTGCGATTGCGCGCGCGATCTACAAGGACGCGCCGATCCTGATCCTCGATGAAGCGACCTCCGCGCTCGATTCCGAATCGGAGCGCCATGTGCAGGCGGCGCTCGAGCGGCTGATGCAAGGGCGCACGACGCTCGTGATCGCGCACCGGCTGTCCACGATCGAGCGCGCCGACCGCATCCTCGTGCTCGAAGGCGGCCGGATTGCCGAAGCGGGCAGCCACGGCGAACTGCTGCAGCGCGGCGGGCTCTACGCGCATTTGCATCGGATTCAGTACCAGCAGCAGGCGGCTTGACACCGCGGGCGGCGGCGGCCTCGCGTCGGGCCGCCAACGACGCCAACGACGCCAACGACGGCGCGCGCGCCGCGCCTCCCCTTTTCAGCGCTTCAAGTCTTGGCCAGCCAGCGGCGCTCGATCTGCGTAATCGTCCAACTCACCACGGTCGCGCACGCGGTGCCGAGCGTCACCTCGCCGAGCCTGACCAGCGGCACGTCCCACAGCGGGCCGCCGCCCGGAAACAGCAGCACGATCGTCGCGGTGATCGCGCCGAGCCGTGCCGCGCTGCCGACGTTCAGGCACCAGCAGCAGACGATCGCGGCCACGATCGTCATCGCATAAGCGGCGACATGCCCGATGCCTGTCGCCGCGCCGGCGAAACCCACCAGGCCGCCGACGATCGCGCCGACGAACTGGTCGCGCGACAGACTGATCGTATCCGCGTAACTATGCTGCGTGACCGCGATCGCGGTGATCGCGGCCCATACCGCCTGCTCGGTGTGCAGCGCGCGGCCGATTCCGTATGCGAGGCACGCGCCGCTCGCCGCCTGCACGGCCATCAGCAGCCCTTGCAGCAGGCGCTCGCCGAGCGGCAGTCCCTTGAACAGGTCGAGCGCCGAGCGTTGAATCTGCTGGCGGGCGCTGTTGAAGGACTTGATCGTTTCCATCTGATCCGAATCCGTCGTCATTGCACCGGTTCGGCGGACGACGCTTGCTCGTCGCCGACGGACGCCGTGTCGCGCGTCTCGGGCATCGCGAGCCAGACGAGCAGCGTCGCGAGCGCGCCGGCGGCCGCCAGCCCGAAGAAGCTCGCGGTGTTGCCGAAGCGATCGGCGGCGAAGCCGGCGAGCGCGGTGCTGAGCGTCGCGCCGATGCCCGCGGCGAGCCCGAACAGCCCGATGCACAGGTTGTAGCGCCCCTTGCCGCCCGCGACGTCCGCTGCGATCAGCGGCAGCATCACGCCGAACACCGCCGCGCTCAGGCCGTCGAGCATTTGCACCGGCACGAGCAGGTAAGGGCTCGACACGCCGGCGAACAGCAGCGCGCGCGCGGGCAGCGCGGCGAAGCCGAGCAGCAGCAGCGGCCTGCGCCCCCAGCGCTGCGCGCCACGGCCCACCCACGGCGAGAGCATCGCGACGATCGCCTGCGGCACGATGATGCACGCGGCGATCACGAGCTGGACGTTTTCGCCCATGCCGGCGGTCACTTCGCCTGCGGCGAGGTTGAGCATCGCCGCGTTCGATAGATGGAACAGCACGACGCACGCGGCGAAAATCAGCATGTGCCGGTCGCGCAGCAGTTCGCGCAGCGTTTCGCGCGATTCGCCGTCATCGGCGTCCGTGCCGGCGCCGGCGCGCGGCATATGCGCGCGGGGCGGCGCGGCGTGACGCGGCAATTCGATCATCGCGAGCGCGACGAGCGCGGGCATCGCGAGCGCGGCCGTCAGCCAGAACACCGCGCGTGCGGACAGATATTCGCCGGTGAGCCCCATCAGCCCCGCCGCGATCGCGCTGCCGATCGACGCCCAGCGCGCATTGCGGCCGAGCCGGTCGCCGAGGTTCTCGCGCCCGACCAGCGCGAACGAGATCGCGGCCATCGCCGGCACCAGCATGCAGCTCGCGAAGCCGTGGAACACTTCGGCGGCGATCACCGGCACGACGGTCGGGCTTGCGGCGAGCAGCACCGCGGACAGGATGATCGCGACGATCGCCCACGCGGCCGCGCCTTTCTTGTTCTTCAGCGCGTCGACGGCCGCGCCGCCCGGCACCTGGCTGACCATTGCGCTGATCGTGCCGATCGACAGCGCCATGCCGATTTCGCCCTGCGTCCATTTATGCGACGCGAGATACGACGCGATGAACGGGCCAAAGCCGGTTTGAACGTTTGCGACGAAGAAGTTGAGCCAATCGAGGGCGCGCAGGCTTCGTACGCTGAGCACGTGCCGGACCGTCATCGTTTCACACTCGACGCGGCGGCGGCCGGCATGCTTGCGCCGGCAGGCGGCGCGATGGATGAAGCAACGGGCGGCGAGACGGCGACGATCGGCTTGTCGCCCGCATACGGCGGCGATGCCTTCAGTTGCATATCGTTCATATCGAGCCACGCGCGCGGCGGCTTGTCTTTCGGCGCGAAGCGCAGCGCCGACCAGCTCGCGGCGATCGTGCGCCGGTTCGGATCGACGAGGCCGCCGACTTCCAGCACGATGGCCTGCGGATCGCCGCCGCGGCCGATCAGCACGTCGACGACGCGGCCGATCCTCGCGCCGCCGGGGCGCTCGATATCGGCGTCGATGATCCGCATGCGGCCGGTTTCGGCCAGCACGTCGGCGGAGCCCGTGAGCGGCAGCGTCTTCGGGCGAGCCGCGGCGCTCGGCATGTCGAGCGCGATCGGTGCTTCCTTGCCGCCCGGCGTGAAATGGAACAGCCGCCACGGCAGGATCACCTTGCGGTCGCCGACGCCCATGAAGCCTTGCAGATTCACGATCACGTCGCGCGGCGCGCCGCTTGCGTCGGCGGTCATGTCGACCGCGCGGCCGACGATCTTGCCGTCGCGCCGCACTTCGCTGTCGAGCAGCGTGCGCACTTGGGCGCGGTCGATCGTGCGTGTCGCGATCAGCGGCGCGGGCGCGGGGGGCGGCGCAGGCGCAGGCGCGGCGGGACGGGCGGGCTTGCGCGGGCGCGGCGGCTCGCGGTGCGGCTTTTTCGGCGCGGACGCTTCGACGGGCTCGGGCGCGCTGGCGGGCTCCGGCGTGGCCGGGGGCTCGCTCGCCGGCTCGACGGGGGTGGCGACGGCTTCGACGATCGGCGCGGGCGTTTGCGGCGCGCGAAACAGGGCGCAGCCGGACAGCGCGAGCAACGCGATGAACAAGGGGGCCGCAGTAGCGGTGCAACGGACGAGACGGGGGGCTGAACGCGGGAATCCGCCGCTCATGGGATCGTACTCCATGACTGGGGCAGGCCGCCGGGCACGGCGCTGCTGTCGGTGATGACGCGGGCCCGGCGGCCTCGCGCGAGCCCAGAGTTTAACCTGTGATGAATGAGGGCCGCGAAAACAGGGGCGGGGTGGAGGCGTTTGAGGGAACTGCGGCGTTTGCGGGAGAGGGGCGGAGGGAGGACGTTGACCGGGCGGGCGCTGCCGCTCGAGGGCGCCGCCGCGGGCGGACAGTGAGTGCACTCAAGGCCGCGAGCGCGCCGTTGTCTGGCCGGCTCCGCGGATGCCGGCGGCCGCGTCGCACGCCGGCGCATTCGCGCCACGCCGATTGGGCCGTTCGCGGCGCGAAGCTTCGCGTGTGCCGGCGCGGCCATCCCGTGTCGCCGGCGCGAACGGCGCCGGGCTCGCGCCGGTTTCGACGACATGGGCGGCGGTGTCGACCGCATGGCGGGATTCGCATCGATATGCGACGTGCCGAATTATCGGCGCATACGTGCGGTTTTTTCGTGGGTTTGAAATCAAACTTTGTTTTTCAAGTGCCGGGTATTTTTTATCGATATGGCGTTCATTGCCGGAACCGAATGCTGGCATTGATTTAAAAATACACTGCGAAATCTCTGAATTTTTGTCGAAAAAATATTCGCTTGATTTGCTGCAAAATGCTGCGGGCGGCCAATTGCCGGTCGGGAGGGAAAGCTGCAATGCCGGTGTTACACGGTGCTCGAAACGATGGCGAAGCGGTCCGGGCCGTGCGAAAAAATACGCGTCTCGCTCCGATTGCGAAAGCGCTTAATTTATTTAGACGAATTAATTTTAAAACGGTGTTTCACTGAATTATTTCGTTTTGGCGGATATTATTTCGTATATTTTCTATATGGGGGATGGCGGCGGCCTATCAAATAACTCGGATGTCGGTTAAAAGTAACGGCATCCTGCGTGCCGGACGGCGTTAAGATCGGCGGGCGGATACGAGAGTGGGACTATTACTTCGTAAATATTGGCGCGATGCTCGAAACGAACGTGCAACCCACAACAATAATGGAGACGTAAATGAATTCGTTCGACAATTTATCGGAATGCGACAAGCCTGCTTCGTCGCATGGTCCGGCAGTGGATTGCGCAATCGTCACCGCGCTTTCCTGTATCGATCGTTGAGGAGCGTACTGATGCCTAAGCAAAGCTCCTCGATCCATGGCGCTTCCTGCGCGATTTCGAGTCATCCGTGCGGAGAGTCGGATTCACCGAGCAATAAGCAGCCGTGCACGACCAAGGCGGTCAGGCGCGCAAGCTGGCCGCAGATGGGCGGATTCGCGTCTCTCAATGGGCTGCCGCGAAAGGAGTGGTCCACGCCGAGCGCTTCGCCGATCCGCGCGCCAACAGCGGTTGCCCCGATGCCAAGCGAACCGGTCCGCGCTGGATTTGGAATGGAAATCGAAATCGATAGCGTCTTGGTAGAGGGCAATACCGGCGACGGTCGGCCGCTTCGCCAGCACGACGTTTTACTCGAGTCCAAGGATAAGAAATGGAAATTGGTGTGTGACGAGACCAGGGCGGGGCTCGATCTCGAATTCGTGACCGTGCCATTGGCGAGTAAGGACGAGGTGCGGGAGGTCATAAGGGAAATCGCCGCCGTCTGCAATAAAATCCGCCAAAGCGGATTAGAACTCAACAAGAAAAGAGAAGGCGAATCGGTGGAGGTGCGGCTCAGGAAATTGGTCGAAGGTATGAACGTGGATCTGGTGGCCGATTGCCAACTGCGGATCAAAAAGCCGGGGGCGCAGAGCACGTTGCAACCTACCGGATGCAGCAATTTACCCGTGCTGCAGATCAAGAAAGCGGAAATGACGGCCGTACTGCAAACGACGTGGGGCGTCAGTCTCGAGAAACTGCCGGAAATGATCGAGGAAATCGATCCCTTGTATTACACCGGTGAATCGAAATATAAAAAAGTACAGAAAGATTTCGATGAGATCGACCCGCGCTTCAGAGGCATCAAAGCCATGACGGAGAACGTAAGAAACTATGTTCTCAAGCATCATGGTTGGGTTTTGAGCAAAAAGGTGGAAGGGTTTGTCAGTCTGCTGAATATGTATTTGGCCAGGGCGCAGTCGCGTAAAGCAATTCCGTCCGGCAGCACGATTCACGTGAGATTCAGGATGGAAGCGCGCAGCGATTTTTGCTCGATATTTTCGACGCTGCTGGACGACGGCGATCGAAGTGTCATGCGCAAGCTGCTTCTTACGGATGAAGGCGAAACAGTACCCATCTTGATGAAGGCCTTGGGGTGCGAGGACCCGGAGCAATACGTCTTCGCGATGGAATATGAAACGCAGGACGATCGGGGTAAGCAGCGAGGCAGCACGATCAAGGATTGGTTTGCGTCCATCATAAATGGACGCGGTGAAGGCGAATTGATTAAAGATCTGATGTCGCCGCCGCGGGGTTATCGGTTGCACAACGGCAATAAAGGTCAGAAAGACTATGGAATGGGTGCGATGGGCGTTGACGAGAAAAACGGACTTGTTTTATTCGAATTCCGTGGCATGCCCGATCGTCAAAAGAATTTGCCGATTCGGGAATTGGAAAAAAGAGTGATGAATGAGTATCGGAAGGCTCTGGAAAATAATTCGAGCCTGACGGAAACCGTTCATGAAAAAAATATGGATTTTCACGAGCGCGTGGAATTGAATAATTTGAATGCCGTGAAGGAAATAAACAAGGAAATGGAGAGGGATGCCGCTGAAAGAGAGGAGGCGGCAAGCGCGAAGTATGGGCTGGTGAATAAACTTCTCGGACGGCAGGGGAAAACCGCTGGGCAGATCAGGAAAGAGAGGCTTAGAAAGTTTTTAATCGACAAGGCCCCGGTAAAAGATAAGAAGGACGAGGATGTGGATTCGGCTCGGAAGAAAAAGACGAAAGACGCATGGCCCATGCCGTTTCCGTTGCCTATCAACGACCGACCGTCCAGCGGTGCGGCATCTGCGGCGAAGTGCGATGCGCCCGTCGAGGGCTTGGCCTCGACGGGCGCGTATACATCGGCGCGGGCGCATGCAAGCGAATGGCCATCGGGTTCTAAAGCGTCGAATGACGCCATATCAGTAACGAGTGCTTTATTGTCGCTTTTTTATCAAATCGGAACTGAAAATCAAGCGCGGCTGGAGAGGATCAATGCCGAAAAAGAAGCCGAGTCCATTCAGTTTCATGCGCGAAGAATGGCATCGTATGAACCTTCGTCAAACCCGGCGTTCAGCCAGCCATTGCCGGAATCAGCCTATTATCCATTCCTGGTATCGAGCGCGAGCCCAAGCTATCGTGTGCCGCCGTCTGTGACGCAACCCATGCCGCCTGCTGAAGCATTACCCGCGAGCGGCGCCAGCATTGCGCCACGAGGGTTCGGGCCCAGGAGGGGATCGATTACCGATTCGATGATTTCCCGTGAAGAAAGAGTATTGCGCGCCACGTTGAAAAGGGACGGCGAGGGCTATATCAGCCCAGAAGCGGGGGAGGAGACGCGCAGGCAGACAACGGGCATCCACATCCAAGAAGATTGAATCCCCATGTCCCGGCCCGGTTGGCGGGTTGGAAAGCGGCTTCGCGGGTTATCCGAACCGCTTTCGGGAATTCCGTGATGCCGCTTCGCGGCACGCGGGCAGCGCTTTTTTATGCTTGTTGTACCGCCGACGGCCGAGCTGGGCCGTTTTCATCGACCGGGCCGGCTTGATGGCTGATGGCAGCACGCGTGCGACGTACCGCGGGCGCGTATATTGCGCCGCGTGCTATCGCGAGCCGTCGTCGTGCAAACCTTCGTCGTTGCTCACCACGACCAGTACCTCCGCCTGCGTCGCGCCGACGCTGCGCATGCGGTGCGGGATCAATGCATTGAAATAGACGGAGTCACCCGTTTTCAGTTTGATCGTCTCGCTCGGAAATTCGACTTCGACGCTTCCCTTGTGGACGAACAACATCTCCTCGCCTTCGTGCTCGCGAAATGCCGACTTCACGTAATCGCGCGGCGGATGCACGACGAACGGCAATAGCTTCTTCGGCGCGGCGCCCGCCGCGATGCTCTCGTACATGCGTGCGTGCGCATCGGCCGCGCTGCCCATCGGCGTGCGCTCGCCCGCGCGGGTGAGCACGATCAGCTCCCGATCCCGGCCTTCGGAAAACAGTTGCTCGACATCGATCTGCAACACCTTCGACAGTTTGAGCGCCACCGCGATCGACGGCACGCTCAGCCCACGTTCGATTTTCGACAAATAGCTCTTCGTGAGGCCGCTTGCTTCGGCCAGCACGTCGAGCGTCCATCCCTTCTGCCTTCTCAAAAGCTTCAGGCGAATCGTCATGACAAGCAATGTCTTTTAAAAAACCCATTGTATCGCATGACACTTTGTGTCATATAATTCACTTTGTGTTCTTGATGTGCGTCATCGCGCATCACAGGCACCGCACACATCCTTTACGCGTCGGAGGCGGTATGGTCGATACCTTGAAGATGGGCAAGCACGAGCTTGTCGCGCTCGCGCAGCGGCGGCTCGATAATGAAATGGCAGACAGTGGCTGGAGCGCACGCGAGAAGCTTGCGCTCACGTGCCGGATTCTGTTCGACGACGGGCATGATTCCGGCCTAGCCGGACAGATTACCTGTCGCGCCGATGCGCCGCACACCTATTACACCCAGCGCCTCGGGCTCGGTTTCGACGAGATCACCGAGTCGAACCTGCTGCAGGTCGATCAGGATCTCGAAGTGATCGACGGCCAAGGCATTCCGAATCCGGCGAACCGCTTCCATACGTGGATCTATCGCGCGCGCGCCGATGTGAACTGCATCATCCACACGCATCCGGCGCATGTCGCCGCGCTGTCGATGCTCGAAGAGCCGCTCGCCGTCTCGCATATGGATACGTGCCCGCTCTACGGCGATTGCGCGTTCCTGAAGGAGTGGCCCGGCGTGCCCGTCGGCAACGAGGAGGGCGAGATCATCGCGAACGCGCTCGGCAGCAAACGCGCGATTCTGCTGTCGCATCATGGCCAGCTAGTCGTCGGCAAGACGATCGAGGAGGCCTGCATGCTTGCCATCCTGATCGAGCGCGCGGCGCGGCTGCAACTGCTCGCGATGGCGGCGGGCTCGATTAAGCCGATTCCGCCCGCGCTCGCGGCCGACGCGCATGACTGGATCTCGACGCCCAAGCGCGACGCGGTGACCTTCGCTTATTACGCGCGCCGCGCGCTGCGTCGTCACCCCGATTGTTTGGGTTGAATCGCGCGGATGCGCGCGCCGCGCCGGCGATATTTCGGACCGGCAATCCCGATCACTCTCTGAGCCCCTTTACCTATGTCCAACCTCTTGCAGGGCATCATCGCCTATCCTGTCACGCCCTTTTCCGCCGACGGCCGGCTCGACACGCCCGCGCTGTGCGCGCTCATCGAACGCTTGATCGCAAGCGGCGTGCACGGCATCGCGCCGCTCGGCAGCACGGGCGAGAGCGCCTATCTGTCGGATGACGAATGGCAGGCCGTTGCGACGGCGTCGATTCGTGCCGTCGCCGGCCGTGTGCCGACCGTCGTCGGCATCTCCGAACTCACCACCGCCGGCGCGGTGCGCCGTGCGCGATTCGCCGAGCAGGCGGGCGCCGACGCTGTCATGGTGCTGCCCGTGTCGTACTGGAAGCTGGGCGACGACGAGATCGTCGACCACTACCGCGCGATCGGCGACGCAATCGGCATACCGATCATGCTGTACAACAACCCGGCCACGAGCGGTGTCGACATGTCGCCCGAGTTGATTGCGCGCATCTTCCGCACGGTCGACAACGTCACGATGGTCAAGGAGAGCACCGGCGACATCAAGCGCATGCACCGGCTCGCGCAACTGGGCGAAGGCGCGATTCCGTTCTACAACGGCAGCAATCCGATGGCGCTCGCCGCGCTCGCGGCCGGCGCGACCGGCTGGTGCACCGCCGCGCCGAACCTGAACGCGCGCTTGCCGCTCGCGTTGTTCGACGCGATGCAGGCGGGCGATCTCGCGGCGGCCCGCGACGTATTCCACCGGCAATTGCCGCTGTTGCAGTTCATCGTCGCGGGCGGGCTGCCCGTCACGGTGAAGGCGGGGCTGCGGCTGACGGGCTTCGACGCGGGCGAGCCGCGCAAGCCGCTGCATCCGCTTGGCGAATCGAGGACGCGCGAGTTGGGCGCGATTCTCGACGCGCTGCGCGACGCGGCGCATCCGTGAACGCAACGGCGCGCGGGCAGCCGACGATTACGCCGCTCCACGCGTTATTGATCGGCGCGGCACGGCCGCTCGCCCGCACGCCGCACGCGAGCGCGATCGACAAGCGGCCGGTGCGCGAGCGCATATGGCTTGCCCGCGACGGGTTTGCCGGCGACGAGCAGGCCGATCACAAGCATCATGGCGGCCCGGACAAGGCGGTGCATCACTATGCGTTCGACCACTATCCGCTATGGGCCGCGCGGATCGGCCCGCGCGATGTGCTTGCCCGGCCGGGCGCGTTTGGCGAAAACCTGTCGACGCTGGGCATCACCGAGCGCGACGTGTGCGTGGGCGACGTCTTCACGCTCGGCGGCGCGATGTTGCAGGTATCGCAGTCCCGGCAGCCGTGCTGGAAGCTCAACGTGCGCTTCGGGTTCCCGGGGATGGCCGCATGCGTTCAGCAAAGCGGGCGCACCGGCTGGTATTACCGCGTACTCGACGAAGGCTGGGTGGAGCCCGGCGCCGGGCTCGCATTGCGCGAGCGGCCGCACCCGCAGTGGCCGCTCGCGCGTGTGCTCGACGTGCTGTACCGGCGCGCGCTCGATGCCGCTGCGCTCGAAGCGCTGTTGCGCGTCGACGCGCTGCCGGCGTCGTGGCGCGGGCTGCTCGAGCGGCGCTTGATCACCGGCGCGGCCGAGGACTGGACGAAGCGGCTCGATGGATGACAAGCATGCAACGCGGCGCGCGGCGCGGCGTTGCGGGATCGCGCAGGCCGCGGGCGCTACATCAGCACGATGTCGTACTGCTCCTGACTCAGATTCGACTCCACCTGCAACGACACCGGCTTGCCGATGAAATCGATCAGCATCGCGAGATGCTGTGATTCCTCGTCGAGAAAGAGGTCGATCACCTGCTGCGACGCGATCACGCGAAACTCACGCGGATTGAATTGCCGCGATTCGCGCAGGATTTCGCGCAGCACGTCATAGCAGACGGTACGCGCGGTTTTCACCTGCCCCTTGCCCTGGCACACCGGGCACGGCTCGCAGAGCACGTGCGCGAGCGATTCGCGCGTGCGCTTTCTAGTCATCTCGACGAGCCCGAGCTGCGAAAAGCCGTTGACCGTTACGCGCGTGCGGTCGCGCGCGAGCGCCTTCTTCAACTCGGCGAGCACGGCGTCACGATGCTCGGCGTTTTCCATGTCGATGAAATCGATGATGATGATGCCGCCGAGGTTGCGCAGCCGAAGCTGCCGCGCGATCGTGTGCGCGGCTTCGAGGTTCGTCTTGAAAATCGTGTCGTCGAAGTTGCGCGCGCCGACGTAGCCGCCGGTGTTCACGTCGATCGTGGTCATCGCCTCGGTCTGGTCGATCATCAGATAGCCGCCCGACTTCAGATCGACACGCCGCGACAGCGCGCGCTGGATTTCGGTCTCGATGTTGTACAGGTCGAACAGCGGCCGCTCGCCGGTGTAGTGGTGCAGCTTGACGCTCACGGCCGGGGTGAACGCGGCGGCAAACTCGGCAAGCCGCTCGTGCGTCTCGCGCGAATCGATCTGGATACGCGTCGTATCGTCGTTCGCGAAGTCGCGCAGCACGCGCTGCGCGAGGTCGAGATCCTGATACAGCAGGCTCGTCGCGGGCAGCCGCTGCCCTTGCGCGACGATCGTCGCCCAGGTTTTGCGCAGATAGGCGACGTCGGCGGCGAGTTCCTCGCTGGTCGCATCCTCGGCGATCGTGCGCACGATGTAGCCGCCTTTTTCCTCGCTGGGGATGACGGCGGTGAGCCGCGCGCGCACCGCTTCGCGCTCGGCCTCGCTTTCGATTTTCTGCGAGATGCCGATATGCGGCTCCTGCGGCAGATAAACGAGCGTGCGGCCCGCGATGCTGATCTGCGTCGACAGCCGCGCGCCCTTCGTGCCGATCGGGTCCTTGATCACCTGAACCATCAGCGTCTGCCCCTCGAACACGATCTTCTCGATCGGCTGGTGCGGCGCGCTCGACGGCGCGTCGCCCGCCGGGCGCGGCTGCCAGATGTCGGCGACGTGCAGGAACGCCGCGCGCTCGAGGCCGATATCGATGAATGCCGACTGCATGCCGGGCAGCACGCGCACCACCTTGCCGAGATAGATGTTGCCGACGCGCCCGCGCGACATCGTGCGCTCGACGTGAAGCTCCTGCACCGCGCCTTGCTGGACGAGCGCGACCCGCGTTTCCTGCGGCGTGACGTTGATCAGGATTTCTTCGTTCATGATGAGTTTAGAAGGCGACGCGCGCGGCGCGCAGCAGCGTCGCAGTCTCAAAGAGGGGCAGACCCATGATACCTGAATGGGAACCGTCGATCCGCTCGACGAATTCGGCCGCGCGCCCCTGGATCGCATACGCGCCCGCCTTGCCGAACGGCTCGCGGCTGTCGACGTAGCGCTCGAGCGCGGCGGCGTCCGCCGGTGCGAAGCGGACCTCGGAGCGTGACAGCGCGGGCGGCATCAGTTCGCCCGCGGCGTCGATCACGGCCACGGCGGTCAGCACCTGATGCGTGCGCCCGGCAAGGCGTGTGAGCATCGCGAGCGCGTGCGCGGCGTCGTCGGGTTTGCCGAGAATCGCGCCGTCGATCGTCACGGTCGTATCGGCGACGAGCACGGGCGCGGCCGGCTTGCCGCTCGCGACGAGCCGCGCGCGCGCCGCGTGCGCCTTCGCGACGCACACGCGCAGCACGTAATGATCGGGCGTCTCGCCGGGCTGCTCGGCCTCGAGCGCTTCGGCGTCCTCGTCGGCGCGCGGCAGCAGCAGTTCGTGGCGCACGCCGAGTTGATCCAGCAATTCGCGTCGCCGGGGGCTTTGCGATGCGAGGTAAATGAACGGGTAGGGTGGGGGAGCGTGCTCGGGCATGGTTCTTGGTGTTATCGAGCGCATGCGCGACGCGTCGGGACGACGCCCGCTCATGCGCGGTGATAGGGATGATTCTGCGTGATGCTCCACGCGCGGTAAAGCTGTTCTGCGAGCAGGACGCGCACCATGCCGTGCGGCAGCGTGAGGCTCGAGACGCGCAGCAGCAGTTCGGCGCGCGACTTAAGCTGCGCATCGAGGCCGTCCGCGCCGCCGATCACGAACGCGACGTCGCGGCCGTCCTGCTGCCATGTGGGCAGCGCCTGTGCAAGCTGCATCGTGGTCCAGTCGCGGCCGCGCTCGTCCAGCGCGACGACGCGCGCGTTTTTTGGCAGCGCAGCATCGATGCGTTGTTTCTCGGCGGCCATCACGCTGTCGGCGCTGCGCGCGCCCGAGCGTAGCTCGGGCTTCACTTCGCGCAGCTCGATGCGCAATTCGGGCGGCATGCGCTTCGCGTATTCGTCGAAGCCGGCCGCGATCCAGTCCGGCATCTTGTGGCCGACCGCGACGATATGCAGTTTCATGAAGAGCGAAAAGGCTGAAAGGAGGGCGAAAGAGACGCGAGCAGACGACCCGCGCGGCAGGGGCGCCGGCGCAGCGCTCGCGCCGCGTCAGCGGCGGCGCGCGGCGCTCTTGCGCGGCGCGCGCACGGGCGCCGGCGCAGCGGCGCGCTCGTCGGTCTCATCGTCGTCCACGTCATCCACGTCGGCTTCGTCGGCGGCGCGCGCTCCGCGCGCGTGGGGCGCCGGGCTGCCGAGCTTCATCCGAACCGGCTTGTCGCCCCAAATTTCCTCGAGGTTGTAGTACTGGCGCAGCGCCGGCTGAAGGATATGGACGACCGCGTCGCCGCAATCGACAAGCACCCATTCGCCCGTGTCTTCGCCCTCCGAGCTGACGACGTCGCCGCCGGCTTCCTTGACTTTGTCGCGCACGTTCGACGCAAGCGCCTTGGTCTGCCGGTTCGACGTACCGGATGCGACGATCACGCGGTCGAACAGTTCGGTCAGGTGGCTCGTGTTGAACACTTTGATGTCTTGCGCCTTGACGTCTTCGAGGGCGTCGACGATCACGCGTTGGAGTTTGCGGATATCCATGAGTCAGGGATGGTAGAGACGATGTTGAAGAATATAGGCCCACACGGCGGCGGGCACATGTTCGGCGGATGCGTCGGGCACCTGCGCGCGGCGCGCGATGCATTCACGCAAGTGCGCGCGGATATCGGTGGCGGCGACGTCGAGCGCGAGCGCCGTGTCGATCAGCAGGCAGCCGGCGGGCGTTGCCTGCAGCACGGCGGCGCTCGCTTGCCGGTGCGCGATCTCGGCGGCGACGGCGGGCGGCGCGGCGGCGAAATCGAAGCCCGGCCGCGTCGCCGCGCACACGTGCGCGAACTCGAACAAGCGCCGCCAGTCGCGCCACGTATCGAGCCGCACGAGCTGATCGGCGCCGATCAGCAGCGACAGCGAGACGTCGGGACCCAGACGCGCGCGCCAGCGCGCGAGCGTCTCGACGGTGTAGGTCGGGCCGGCGTGCTCGATCTCGTCGGTCGCCACCGATACGGCCACGCCCGGCAGCGTGAGCGAGCCGGCCGCCGCGCGCGCCATCGCGAGCCGATGCCCGGCCGCCGACACGTCCCGTTTCTGATACGGCTGGCCCGCCGGCATCAGCACGAGTTCGGTGAGCCGCAGCACGTCGGCGAAGCGGCGCGCGAGCGCGAGATGTCCGTCGTGAATCGGATCGAACGTACCGCCCAGAATGCCGATGCGGCGCGGCAGCGGGGCGAGGCGGGGCGAGGCGGGCGGCGCGTGTCCTTGGGCGCGGGTGTCGCGGCGGGCGGCGAAGCGGTTCATGCCCAGTCGCGCGGTACGAGAAAATCGCTGTAGAGGCGCGCCTCCGGCGTGCCCGGCTCGGGGCGCCAATCGTAGCGCCAGTTTGCCGTCGGCGGCATCGACAGCAGAATCGACTCGGTGCGCCCGCCGCTTTGCAGGCCGAACAGCGTGCCGCGGTCGAACACCAGGTTGAATTCGACGTAGCGGCCGCGCCGGTACGCCTGGAATGCGCGTTCGCGCTCGCCGTAACGCGTGTCGCGGCGGCGCTCGATGATCGGCAGATATGCGGGCAGGAACGCATTGCCGACGCTTTGCAGCAGATCGAACGCGCGCTCGAAGCCCGGCTCGGAGAAATCGTCGAAGAAGATGCCGCCGACGCCGCGCGCCTCGCCGCGGTGCTTCAGATAAAAGTAATCGTCGCACCATTTCTTGAAGCGCGGATACAGCTCGGCGCCGAACGGATCGAGCGCCGCGCGGCAGGTCTGGTGGAAATGCCGCGCGTCTTCCTCGTAGCCGTAAATCGGCGTCAGGTCCATGCCGCCGCCGAACCAGAATACCGGCTCCTCGCCCGGTTTCGTCGCGATCAGCATCCGCACGTTCATGTGCACGGTCGGGCAGTGCGGATTGCGCGGGTGCAGCACGAGCGATACCCCGAGCGCCTCGAAGCCGCGTCCGGCGAGTTGCGGGCGTGTGGCGCTCGCGGACGGCGGCAGCGCGTCGCCCGCGACGTCGGAAAAGCCGATGCCCGCGCGCTCGAAGAAGCCGCCATCCTCGAGGATGCGCGTCGTGCCGCCGCCGCGCAGCCGCTCGCCGGGGCCGCGCCGCCACGCGTCGGTGGACAGCGCGGTGCCGTCGAAGGCGCCGAGCGCGTCGGCGATGCGCGTCTGCAAGTCTTGCAGATACGCGCGTACACGGTTGACGTCGTAGTTCGAGTCGGTCATCGGATGAGAGGCGGCTTCCGTCGTCCGGACGCCGCTAAAAATAGCTTCTTGTCGGGTATTTTAGCGCCCGGTGCGGGAGCGCTCCGTCACGGCGGCGCAGCGCGGCGTCATGATCACGGCAGGCAACGCAACGGCAGGCCGGCGCGTGCAGCCCGCCGCATCCCGCCGCAGCCCGCGCATGCGGCGCGGCCCGCCGGCCGGCGGGCCTCCGCGCGCGCCACATTCGGCGTGCGCGCGGCGTTCAGGACGGCTTGCGGTTCAGCGCGCGGTGGCCGATGTCGCGGCGGTACTGCATGCCTTCGAAGTGAATCTGGTTGATCGTTTCGTATGCGGCCTGCTGGGCGCCGCGCACCGAATCGGCGAGGCCCACCACGCACAGCACGCGGCCGCCCGACGTGACGAGCTTGTCGCCGTCGAGCGTCGTGCCCGCATGGAACGTCACCGCGTGCGCGTTTTCCTCCGGGATGCCGTTGATCCGGTCGCCTTTTCTCGGCGCGTTCGGATAGCCGTGCGCGGCGAGCACGACGCCGAGCGCGGTGCGGCGGTCCCAGTCAAGCTCGACCGTATCGAGCGTGCCCGCGATCGCCTGCTCGACGACCTTCGAGAAATCGCTCTTCAGGCGCGACATGATCGGCTGCGTTTCCGGGTCGCCCATCCGGCAATTGAATTCGAGCGTGCGCGGATTGCCGTCGCGGTCGATCATCAGGCCCGCGTACAGGAAGCCCGTGAAGCGGATGCCGTCGTTCTCCATGCCGCGCACGGTCGGCATGATGATCTCGCGCATCACGCGCGCGTGCATTTGCGGCGTGACGATCGGCGCGGGCGAATACGCGCCCATGCCGCCCGTGTTCGGGCCGCGGTCGCCGTCGAGCAGGCGCTTGTGATCCTGGCTCGAGGCGAGCGCGAGCGCATGCTTGCCGTCGACCATCACGATGAAGCTCGCTTCCTCGCCGTCGAGGAATTCCTCGATCACGACGCGCGCGCCCGCTTCGCCGAGCTGGTTGCCGGACAGCATCATGTCGACGGCCGCATGCGCCTCCTCCAGCGTCGTCGCGACGACCACGCCCTTGCCGGCCGCGAGCCCGTCGGCCTTCACGACGATCGGCGCACCCTTCGCGTCGAGGTATGCGTGCGCGGCGGCCGCGTCGGTGAACGTTTCGTAGTCGGCCGTGGGGATGCCGTGGCGCTTCATGAACGCCTTCGCGAAGTCCTTCGAGCTTTCGAGCTGCGCGGCTTCCTTCGTCGGGCCGAAGATCTTCAGGCCGCGCGAGCGGAAGTGGTTGACGATGCCCGCGGCGAGCGGCGCTTCCGGGCCGACCAGCGTGAACGCGACCTGCTCGGCTTCGGCGAAATCGGCGAGATCGTCGAGCGAAGTCAGATCGACGTTCTTCAGGCGCTCGTCCTGCGCGGTGCCGCCGTTGCCGGGCGCAACGTAGACGAGCTGGACGCGCGGCGATTGGGCGAGCTTCCAGGCGAGCGCGTGTTCGCGGCCGCCGGAGCCGACGACGAGTAATTTCATGGGATTCCCCGCAGACTAGAAAATAGGACGGCCGTTTGCGCGGCCGGCGCGCGATGCGCGGGCCGGCCGCGAAAAACGGCTGCGGCCGCCTTTCGTCTGGTCGCAGCGAAAGGGCGGCCGCGCGGCATCGTTATGCCTCGACGATCACGGCGTTGGTGTAGACCTCCTGCACGTCGTCGAGATTTTCGAGCGCGTCGAGGAGCTTTTGCATCTTGACGGCGTCGTCGCCGGTGAATTCGACTTCGTTTTGCGGCTTCATCGTGACTTCGGCGAGTTCCGCCTTGAAGCCCGCCGCTTCGAGCGCGTCCTTCACCTTCGAGAATTCCTGCCAGTCGCTCAGCACTTCGATCGAGCCGTCGTCGTTCGTGTTGACGTCGTTCGCGCCGGCCTCGAGCGCGGCTTCCATCAGCTTTTCCTCCGGCGTGCCCGGCGCGAACAGGAACTGGCCGACGTGATCGAACATGAACGCGACCGAGCCGTCGGTGCCCATGTTGCCGCCGAATTTCGAGAACGCGTGGCGCACTTCCGCGACGGTGCGGGTGCGATTGTCGGTGAGCGTGTCGACGATGATCGCCGCGCCGCCGATGCCGTAGCCTTCGTAGCGGATTTCCTCGTAGTTCGCGCCGTCCGCGCCGCCGACGCCGCGATCGATCGCGCGCTTGACGTTGTCCTTCGGCATGTTCGCGTCGGCTGCTTTGTCCACCGCCAGGCGCAGGCGCGGGTTCGAGCCCGGATCGCCGCCGCCCAGGCGCGCGGCCACCTGGATTTCCTTGATGAGGCGCGTCCAGATCTTGCCGCGCTTCGCGTCGGCCGCTGCTTTTTTATGCTTGATGTTGGCCCATTTCGAG
This sequence comes from Burkholderia singularis, assembly GCF_001718875.1. Taxonomy (NCBI): domain Bacteria; kingdom Pseudomonadati; phylum Pseudomonadota; class Betaproteobacteria; order Burkholderiales; family Burkholderiaceae; genus Burkholderia; species Burkholderia singularis. The sequence goes on along the minus strand of NZ_CP013448.1, from coordinate 2,982,732 downwards.
TGACCAGCCATGCTTTTCTCCGTCCGCCCGCGCGCGTTGCGCGCCGGCGCTTAACCAAGTGTCTGTCGTTGAGAGTCGGCGGCCGCGCGAAGCGCGGCGAGTGCCTGCTTCGAGATCGAGCGGGCCGCGCGTCGTCGAGTAAAACAAAATTTTATCACGCGGCGCTTGCCGCTTTGGCGGCGGCAAGCGCGAGCGTGTGGCGCGTCGGGGCTTGGTGCCCGGTGCCCGATGCCCAGTGCCCAGTGCCCAGTGCCCGCACCATCACAATCGCGGGCGCCAAGCCGGGGCGAAGGCCGGCTGCCTTTTATGCGGCGCAGCGGACCGCGCCGGGGCCGGCGGCTTGCGCCGCCTGAGGCGCGCGTGAGCGGCGCGTGTCGGGCCGATATGCGGCGCGCGCCGGCCGCGGTCAGTTTTTCGTGCCGAACAGGCGGTCGCCCGCGTCGCCCAGGCCGGGAATGATGTATGCGTCGGCGTTCAGATGCGAATCGAGCGACGCGACGTAGAGCTTCACGTCCGGATGCGCGTCCTGGAACACCTGCACGCCCTCCGGCGCGGCGACGAGCGCGACAAACGAGATCCGCTCGCCAGGCACGCCGCGACGCTTGAGCACGTCGACCGCATGCGCGGCCGAGTAGCCCGTGGCCACCATCGGGTCGCACAGGATGAAGATCCGGTCTTCCAGATCCGGCAGCCGCACCAGATACTCGACGGGGCGATGGTCGTCCGCGCGGTACACGCCGATATGGCCGACCCGCGCGGACGGGATCAGTTCGAGCAGGCCGTCCGACATGCCGACGCCCGCGCGCAGCACCGGCACGATCGCGAGCTTCTTGCCGGCGATCACGGGCGCGTCGATCTCGACGAGCGGCGTTTCGACCCGCTTGGTCGTGATCGGCAGGTTGCGGGTGATCTCGTAGCCCATCAGCAGCGTGATCTCGCGCAGCAGCTCGCGGAACGTGCGTGTCGACGTGTCCTTGTCGCGCATGTGCGTGAGTTTGTGCTGGATCAGCGGGTGATCGAGGATGAAAAGATTCGGGAAACGGCTGTCCTGTTTCATGAAGGCGGCGCTCAAGGGGATTCCGGGGCGCGCGGGCCGGGTGGGCGCTCGCGCGAAACAGCCGCAAGTTTACCGAAATGAGCCCGCGCGATCCGGATATTATCGACGTTCGGCTATCGGATGGCACCGATTGCATCGGATTTTCGTCAAACGTCGGCAAGGAGCCCGTTCAATGGATTTCGGCATCGCAGGACGGACCGCGCTCGTATGCGCGGCCAGCAAGGGGCTCGGACGCGGATGCGCGCAGGCGCTCGCGGCCGAGGGCGTGAAGCTTGTGATCGTCGCGCGGACCGCGGCCACGCTCGACGCGACCGCGGCCGAGATTCGCGCGAAAACGGGCGCGGACGTGACGGCCGTCGCGTGCGACATCACGACGCCCGAAGGCCGCGCGGCCGCGCTCGCCGCGTGCCCGCAGCCCGATATCCTCGTGACGAACGCGGGCGGCCCGCCGCCCGGCGATTTTCGCGATTTCTCGCGCGACGACTGGATCCGCGCGCTCGACGCGAACATGCTCACGCCGATCGAGCTGATCCGCGCGAGCGTCGACGGGATGATCGCGCGCCGTTTCGGGCGCATCGTCAACATCACGAGTTCGGCGGTGAAGGCGCCGATCGACGTGCTCGCACTGTCGAACGGCGCGCGCTCGGGGCTGACGGGCTTCGTCGCGGGGCTCGCGCGCAAGGTCGCCGAGCACAACGTGACGATCAACAACCTGCTGCCCGGCTTCTTCGATACCGACCGGATCGCGACGACGCTCGCCGCCGCGGCCAAAGCGAGCGGCAAGACGCTCGACGAGGTGCGCGCGCGGCGCACGAGCGAGATTCCCGCACGGCGGCTCGGCACGCCCGACGAGTTCGGCGCCGCGTGCGCGTTTCTGTGCAGCGCGCATGCGGGCTACATCACCGGGCAGAACTGGCTGATCGACGGCGGCGCGTATCCCGGCACGTTCTGACGCCGGCGCCGCGTTGCGGCGCGGCGATTCCACACGATCACGAAGCAATAGCCGAAGGATTGGAGATGAGCACACCTCGCATCGCGCTGATCGCGCATGACGCGAAGAAGGACGATATCGTCGCGCTCGCGGGCGAATACCGCGACACGCTCGCGCAATGCCGGCTCGTCGCAACCGGCACGACGGGCGGCCGGATCGCGGCCGCGCATGGGCTCGAGGTCGAGCGCAAGCGTTCCGGGCCGCTCGGCGGCGATTTGCAGATCGGCGCGGAACTTGCCGACGGGCAGGTCGACATCGTGATCTTCCTGCGCGATCCGATGACCGCGCAGCCGCACGATCCGGATATCACCGCGCTCGTGCGGGCCTGCGACGTCCACGATGTGCCGTGCGCGACCAATGTGGCGACCGCGCGCGTGCTGCTCGCGGAGTTGGCGCGCAGGCTGCGGGCGCCGGGCTGACGGCACGCGGGCGCATGCTTTGCGCCGCGTTTTGCCGAGTGACGCGCGGCGTATTGCAGTGCAGGCGCTGCGCCGTCGCGTGCGTTTGCCGGGCCGGGCTGGATGGCGCGGTTTTGTCGCATCGCGGCGCATCGAACTGAATCGAACCGCATCGGATCGCACCGCGGTGTATCGAAACGCGCTGCGCCGTCGCGTGTGCCCGCACGGCCGGCGCGCGGTATGGCAGCGTTTTATCGCATCGCATCGCATCGCATCGCATCGCATCGCACGGCACCGCATCGCATGGCACTGCACCGCACCGCACCGCACCGCACTGCACTGCACTGCACTGCACTGCACTGCACCACGCCGCATCGCACCACGCCGCATCGCATCACAGCAGAGCACTGCACCCCTGTCCGCGCCGCCGCATCCAATCGCACCGCGTCACGCCGGCCCGGTGCCACGCCTCTTTCTCATCCCCCGTTATCCCTGACGCAATCAGGGCGATGCAAGAACGCGCGGCGCGCGCAATAATCGTGCGGCGCGCTGCATTGCAGCGCAGTGCGGTCGCCGCGCCACGCGCCGGCCGCCGCATTCGTCCACACACCGATCGACAGAGGAGCACAGCATGCCGAAAGCCATTCGATACGACCAGCCGGGCGGCCCGGAGGTCTTGAAGTGGGTCGACGTCGACGTCGGCGATCCGCGGCCGGGCGAGGTTCGTATCCGCCAGCACGCGGTCGGCCTCAACTACATCGACGTCTATTTCCGCACCGGCCTGTATCCGCAGCCGCTGCCGGGCGGGCTGGGGATGGAGGCGGCGGGCGAGGTGAGCGCCGTCGGCGACGGCGTGGCGGGGATCAAGCCGGGCGATCGCGTCGCGTATGTGGCGCAGCCGCCGGGCGCGTATGCGCAAGAGCGCGTGCTGAGCGCCGACAAGCTCGTCAAGCTGCCGGATGCGATCGGCTACGATGACGCGGCCTCGGTGATGTTGCAAGGGCTGACCGCGCAATACCTGTTGCGCCGCACGTATCCGGTGAAGGCGGGCGACACGATCCTGATCCACGCGGCGGCGGGCGGCGTTGGCCTGCTCGTTTGCCAATGGGCGAAGGCGCTCGGCGCGACGGTGATCGGCACCGTCGGCTCCGACGCGAAGGCCGAACTCGCGGCCGCGCACGGCTGCGACCATCCGATCGTCTACACGCGCGAGAACTTCGCCGAGCGCGTGAAGGCGATCACGAACGGCGCGGGCGTGCCCGTCGTCTACGATTCGATCGGTCACGACACCTATGTCGGCTCGCTCGACTGCCTTGCCCCGCTCGGGCTGTTCGTCAGCTTCGGCAATGCGTCGGGGCCGCTGCCGCTGATCGATTCGAAGGAATTCTCGTCGCGCGGCTCGCTGTTCTTCACGCGGCCGACGCTGTTCTCGTACATCGCGAAGCGCGACGATCTCGAGCGCAGCGCGGCGGAACTGTTCGACGTGATCGCCTCGGGCCGCGTGAAGACGAGCATCCGCCAGCGTTACGCGCTCGAGCGCGCGGCCGATGCACATCGCGATCTCGAGGCGCGCCGCACGACGGGATCGACGGTTCTGATTCCCTGACGCGAACCATCCGGGCAAGCGCATGACGGGGCGTCGGCTGAGGGCCGGACGCCCCGTCGTCGTTTACGAAATTTTTGCATACGGCGCGAAATCCTTGACCTGCCCTTTACGCGTATTCCTCTAACGTGTGACCGGTTCTATCTGGAACACGGAGAAACAAGAAATGGATGCGGTGTACATAGGAGGTCTCGCACTTTTTGCGGTGCTGATCTTCGGGCTGATCGCCGGTTGCGAAAAGCTTGCGCAATACGGTCGCGGGGGGCGTTCATGAGCTGGATGCTGTGGCTGGCGGGGATCTCGAGCGCGTTGCTGTTCGCGTATCTCGTCTATGCGCTGCTGCGCGCGGAGGATATCGAATGAACGCGAACAATGGGTTGCAGGCGGCGCTGTTCGTCGTCGTTTTATTGGCGGCGGCCGTGCCGGTCGCCCGTTATCTGACGCGCGTGATGGACGGCTCGTCGGTGATCGTGCGGGTGTTCGGCCCGCTCGAACGCGTGCTGTACCGGCTCGCGGGCATCGATCCGGCAGCGGAGATGGGCTGGAAGCAGTATGCGATCGCGACGATCGCCTTCAACGCGCTCGGCGTGCTGTTCCTTTACGCGCTGCTGCGCGTGCAGGGGCTGCTGCCGGGCAATCCGCAAGGCCTCGGCGCGATGACGGTCGACGGCGCGTTCAATACCGCCGTGTCGTTCGTCACGAACACGAACTGGCAGGATTACACGCCCGAGCAGACCGTCAGCTATCTGACGCAAATGCTCGGCCTGACCGTGCAGAACTTCCTGTCGGCGGCGACCGGCATTGTCGTCGTGATCGCGCTGATTCGCGGCTTCGCGCGGCACAGCGCGCAGACGATCGGCAATTTCTGGGTCGACGTGACGCGCGTGACGCTGTACGTGCTGGTGCCGATGGCGGCGATCATCGCCGCGCTGCTGATGAGCCAGGGCGTGATTCAGAACCTGAAGGCGTACCAGGAGGTGCCGACGTTGCAGGCCACCACCTACGCCGCGCCGAAGCTCGACGCGCAGGGCAATCCGGTCAAGGACGCGCAGGGCAATCCGGTGAGCGTGCCGACGCAGGTGAAGTCGCAGACGCTCGCGATGGGCCCGGTGGCGTCGCAGGAAGCGATCAAGATGCTCGGCACCAACGGCGGCGGCTTCTTCAACGGCAATTCCACGCATCCGTTCGAAAACCCGACGCCGTTCTCGAACTTCGTGGAGATGTTCGCGATCCTGATCATTCCCGCCGCGCTCTGCGTCGTATTCGGCCACATGATCGGCGATCGCAGGCAGGGTTTCGCGGTGCTCGCGGCGATGACGATCGCGTTTGCGGTCGCGATCGGCGTGGAGGCTGGCGCCGAGCAGGCGGGCACGCCCGCGCTCGCGTCGCTGAACGTCGATCAGGCGGCGGGCGCGCAGCAGGCGGGCGGCAATATGGAAGGCAAGGAAACCCGCTTCGGGATCGCGCAGACGAGCCTGTTCGTCGTGGCGACGACGGCCGCGTCGTGCGGCGCGGTCAACGCGATGCACGATTCGCTCACGCCCGTCGGCGGCCTCGTGCCGATGCTGCTGATGCAATTGGGCGAGGTGATCTTCGGCGGCGTCGGCTCCGGCCTCTACGGGATGCTTGTGTTCGCGCTGCTCGCGGTGTTCGTCGCGGGCCTGATGATCGGCCGCACGCCCGAATATGTCGGCAAGAAGATCGAATCGTATGAGATGAAGATGGTGTCGATCGTCGTGCTGCTCACGCCGCTGCTCGTGCTGGTCGGCACGTCGATCGCCGTGCTGGCCGACGCGGGCCGCGCCGGTATCGCCAATCCCGGCCCGCATGGCTTCTCGGAAGTCCTGTATGCGCTCAGCTCGGCCGCGAACAACAACGGCAGCGCGTTCGCGGGCTTGTCGGTCGGCACGCCGTTCTATAACTGGCTGACGGCGATCGCGATGTGGTTCGGCCGCTTCGGCACGATCGTGCCGGTGCTCGCGATCGCGGGCTCGCTGGCCGCGAAGAAGCGGATTGCCGCGACGGCCGGCACGCTGCCGACGCACGGGCCGCTGTTCGTCGTGCTGTTGCTCGGCACGGTGCTGCTGGTCGGCGCGCTGACCTACGTGCCGGCGCTCGCGCTCGGCCCCGGCGTCGAGCACCTGATGATGTTCGCCGGCGCGCAATGAGCGTGCGCGGCGCAAACAAGAGGATTTTGGCGCGGCGTCCGCCACAACCGGACCCGCGCGTTTGAGGATCGCAATGACTCAACATTCCGCTACGCGATCGATGTTCGACCTGGCGCTCGTGCGCCCGGCGATCGTCGATTCATTCAAAAAACTCACGCCGCGCACGCAGTTCCGCAATCCGGTGATGTTCTGCGTGTATGCCGGCAGCATCCTGACGACGATCCTGTGGGCGGCCGCGCTGATGGGGCAGGCCGAAGCGCCCGCGGGATTCATTCTCGCGGTGTCGCTGTGGCTGTGGTTCACCGTGCTGTTCGCGAACTTCGCCGAGGCGCTTGCCGAAGGGCGTTCGAAGGCGCAGGCCGCGTCGCTGCGCAGCGCGAAGAAGGACGTGATCGCGAAGAAGCTCGACGCGCCGAACCCGAAAGCGTCGGTGCGGATCACGACCGCGAGCGATCTGCGCCGCGGCGACATCGTGCTCGTCGAGACGGGCGACACGATTCCGGCCGACGGCGAGGTGATCGACGGGGTCGCCTCGGTCGACGAATCGGCGATCACCGGCGAATCCGCGCCGGTGATCCGCGAGTCGGGCGGGGACTTTTCGTCGGTGACGGGCGGCACGCGCGTGCTGTCCGACTGGATCGTCGTGCGGGTGACGGCCAATCCCGGCGAGGCGTTTCTCGACCGGATGATCGCGATGGTCGAAGGCGCGAAGCGCAAGAAAACGCCGAACGAGATCGCGCTGACGATCCTGCTCGTCGCACTGACGATCGTGATGCTGCTTGCCACCGCGACGCTGTTGCCGTTCTCGATGTTCTCGGTGGCGGCGATGAAGGCCGGCCACGTGGTGACGATCACCGCGCTCGTCGCGCTGCTCGTGTGCCTGATTCCGACGACGATCGGCGGTTTGCTGTCCGCGATCGGCGTGGCCGGGATGAGCCGGATGATGCAGGCGAACGTGATCGCGACGTCGGGCCGCGCGGTCGAGGCCGCGGGCGACGTCGACGTACTGCTGCTCGACAAGACCGGCACGATCACGCTCGGCAACCGTCAGGCATCGGCGTTCGTGCCCGCGCCGGGCGTGTCCGAGGAGGCGCTCGCCGACGCCGCGCAGCTCTCGTCGCTTGCCGACGAGACGCCCGAAGGCCGCAGCATCGTCGTGCTCGCGAAGGAACGCTTCAACATCCGCCAGCGCGACATGGGCGCGCTGCATGCGACCTTCCTGCCATTTTCCGCGCACACGCGCATGAGCGGCGTCGATCTGCCTGGCCGCGAAATCAGAAAGGGCGCGGCGGACGCGGTGAGGAAATACGTCGACGCGCACGGCGGGCGATTTCCGGCCGAAGTGGCGAGCGCGGTGACGGACATCTCGCGGCGCGGCAGCACGCCGCTCGTGGTCGCCGAGATGCAGCGCGCAGCGGCCGGCGAGCACGCGGCGGCAGGCGACGCAGTGGCGACGCTCACGCGCACCGCGCGCGTGCTCGGCGTGATCGAGCTGAAGGACATCGTGAAGGGCGGCATCAAGGAGCGCTTTGCCGAGCTGCGCAAGATGGGCATCAAGACCGTGATGGTGACGGGCGACAACCGGCTGACGGCGGCGGCGATCGCGGCCGAGGCGGGCGTCGACGATTTCCTCGCCGAGGCCACGCCCGAGACCAAGCTCGCGACGATCCGCGAGCATCAGTCGGCCGGGCGGCTGGTCGCGATGACGGGCGACGGCACCAACGATGCGCCCGCGCTCGCGCAAGCCGACGTCGCGGTGGCGATGAACACCGGCACGCAAGCGGCAAAGGAGGCGGGCAACATGGTCGACCTCGATTCGAACCCGACCAAGCTGATCGAGATCGTCGAGATCGGCAAGCAGATGCTGATGACGCGCGGCTCGCTGACCACGTTCTCGATCGCCAACGACATCGCGAAGTATTTCGCGATCATTCCGGCCGCGTTCGCGACGACCTACCCGCAATTGAACGCGCTGAACGTGATGCATCTGGCCACCCCCGCGTCGGCGATCATGTCGGCGGTGATCTTCAACGCGTTGATCATCGTGCTGCTGATCCCGCTCGCGCTCAAGGGCGTCAGATACCGGCCGCTCGGCGCCGCGGCGCTGCTGCGCCGCAACCTGCTGGTCTACGGCCTCGGCGGGATTCTCGTGCCGTTCGTCGGCATCAAGCTGATCGACGTCGTGCTCGCCGCGTTGGGTTGGGTTTGAGGTCGGCATTCAAAGGAACATCGCCATGAAATCATTGTTTCGTCCGCTCATCGTCGTGTTCGCCGTGCTGTGCGCCGTGACCGGGCTCGCATATCCGGCCGTGATGACGGCTTTCGGCCAGGCCGTGTTCGCGTCGCAGGCGAACGGCAGCCTGATCGAGAAGAACGGCCAGGTGGTCGGCTCCGCGCTGATCGGCCAGTCGTTCGACGCGCCGCAGTACTTCTGGGGCCGCCTGTCGGCGACGAGCCCGATGCCGTACAACGCGGCCAATTCGGGCGGCTCGAACCTCGGGCCGCTCAACCCGTCGCTGAAGGATCAGGTGAAAGGGCGCCTCGACGCGCTGAAGGCCGCCGGCACCGATCTGTCCAAGCCCGTGCCCGTCGATCTCGTGACGGCCTCGGGCAGCGGCCTCGATCCGGAGATCAGCCCGGCCGCGGCCGACTACCAAGTGGCGCGCGTCGCGAATGCGCGCCATCTGCGGGAAGCCGACGTGCGGCGGCTCGTGGCCGACCATACCGCGGGCCGGCAGTTCGGCCTGCTCGGCGAGGCGCGGGTGAACGTGCTGAAGCTGAACCTCGCGCTGGACGCGGCTCAGGCGGCTCAGGCGGCTCAGGCCGCTCAAGCCGCTCAAGCCGCTCAAGCCGCTCAAGCCGCTCAAGCCGCTCAAGCCGCTCAAGCCGCTCAAGCCGCGCACTGACCGGCGCGGGCGGCGCGCGCATCGTTCGCGCGGCGCCCGCGCCGGTCGCTGAGTTAGCCACTGGGGTTGGCCCCTGGTTTGGCCTTTGGTTTGGCCCTTGGCGGGACCACCGAGCCGGCCGCTCTGCCGGCCGCCTCCGTCATGCCCGATGACGTCAGGACGGCGCATTCGCGCCGTCCTTTCCCTTTTTTGCGTTTTGGAACGACAATGATTCAATGTCCGCCGCGCCACGGAAACGCCCGCCTCGCATGAACCGCCCCGATCCCGATGAACTTCTCGACAAGATCCAGCGAGAAGAGGAAAAGCAGCAGCGCGGCAAGCTGAAGATCTTCTTCGGCGCGTCGGCGGGCGTCGGCAAGACCTATGCGATGCTGCAAGCCGCGCGTGCGCGCCGGCAAGACGGCGTCGACGTGCTGGTCGGCATCGTCGAGACGCACGGGCGCCGCGAGACGGCCGCGCTCGTCGAAGGCCTGGACGTGCTGCCGCTCGCGCGGATTGTCTATCGCGGCCGCTCGATCGGCGAGTTCGATCTCGATGCGGCGCTCGCGCGCAAGCCGCAGCTCGTGCTGGTCGACGAGCTTGCGCATTCGAACGTGCCGGGCGCGCGGCACCTGAAGCGCTGGCAGGACGTGTACGAACTGCTCGATGCCGGCATCGACGTCTATACGACCGTCAACGTCCAGCATCTGGAAAGCTTGAACGACGTGGTCGGCGCGATTACCGGCATCCGCGTGTGGGAGACCGTGCCCGATCGCGTGTTCGACGCCGCCGACGAAGTCACGCTCGTCGATCTTCCCGCCGACGAACTGTTGAGCCGGCTGCGCGACGGCAAGGTCTATATCGCGCAGCAGGCCGAGCGCGCGGTGCGCAATTTCTTCCGCAAGGGCAATCTGATCGCGCTGCGTGAGCTGGCGCTGCGCCGCACGGCCGATCGCGTCGACGCGCAGATGCGCGAATACCGCGCCGACCGTTCGATCCAGCGGATCTGGCAGGCGCGCGAGCGGCTGCTCGTCTGCGTCGGTCCCGGCCCCGAGGCGCCGACGCTCGTGCGCGCGGCCGCGCGGCTTGCCGCGAGCCTGAAGGCGGACTGGCTCGCGGTATACGTCGAAACGCCGCGTCTCGCGCGGCTGCCGGACGCGTTGCGCCAGCGCACGTTGAACGCGCTGAAGCTCGCGGCCGAACTGGGCGCGCAGACGGCGACGCTCACGGGCACCGACGCCGTTGCCGCGCTGATCGGCTATGCGCAGGTGCGCAATGCATCGAAGATCGTCGCGGGCGGCTCGTCGAAGACGGGGCTGATGCGGCGTCTCGCGCGCCCGTTCGGCGAGGAGCTGGCCGAGCGCGCGGGCGACATCGATCTGATGCTGATCCGTGCGCACGCGGGCGGCGGCGCGTCGGGCGAAGCCGCGCGCCCGGGGCTCGATCCCGCCGCGCGCGCGTGGCGCGACGCGCTGTCCACCGTCATCGACGGCCGTTCGCCGCCGCGCAACTACGCCTACGCGGCGATGATCTGCGCGGCGATCACCGGCGTCGCGAATCTGCTGCACGGCAGTCTCGATCTGACCAATCTCGTGATGCTGTATTTGCTCGGCGTGGTGTTTTCGGCGGTGCGCCTCGGGCGTGGGCCGGGCGTGCTGCTGTCGTTCCTGTCGGTTGCCGCGTTCGATTTCTTTTTCGTGCCGCCGCGGATGTCGTTCTCGGTATCCGATACGCAATATCTGCTGACCTTCTTCGGGATGCTGCTGACGTCGCTCGTGATCAGCCATCTGACGTCGAGCCTCACGCGCGGCGCGCAGATCGCGCAGCGCCGCGAGCGGCGCACGGGCGCGATGTATGCGATGGCGCGTGAGCTGGGGGCGGCGCTCACCACCGAGCAGATCGTCGAGATCGGCAGCCGCCACGTGTCCGAGGTGTTTCGCGCGCGCGTCGCGGTGCTGCTGCCCGACAGCGCGGACAAGGTCCGCCAGAAGCTCGAAAACCCCGACGAAGCGGTGACGCTCGCGGGCGGCGCGCTCGATGTCGACGTCGGCCAGTGGGTGTACGACCAGCAAAAGCCCGCGGGCCACGGCACCGACACGCTGCCCGCCGCGGCCGCGCGCTATCTGCCGCTGAAAGCGCCGATGCGCACGCGCGGCGTGCTCGCCGTCGTCACGAAGGATCCGCGCGAGCTTGAAGTGCCGGAGCAGCAGCGCATGCTCGACGCATTCGCCGCGCAGATCGCGCTCGCGCTCGAGCGTGTCCACTATGTCGACATCGCGCGCGACGCGCTCGTCAATATGGAATCCGAGCGGTTGCGCAACTCGCTGCTGTCGGCGATCTCGCATGATTTGCGCACGCCGCTCACGGCGATCGTCGGGCTGTCGTCGATGCTCGTGAACGCGCATGCGGCGGCCGCGCGCGGCGCCGGCCATGCGGGCGCCCGCGAGGACGAGCTGGTCGAATCGATTCACGACGAGGCGCTGCGCATGACCGGCATCGTCACGAATCTGCTCGACATGGCGCGGTTGCAGGCGGGCAGCCTGCAACTGAAGCGCCAGTGGTCGCTGCTCGAGGAGACGGTCGGCGCGGCGCTCGCCGCGTGCAAGCGGGTGCTGGCGCGCCATCCGGCGCAGGTGCGGCTGCCGGCCGATCTGCCGCTGTTGCAGATGGACGCGGTGCTGATGGAGCGGCTGTTCGCGAACCTGTTCGAGAACGCCGCGAAGTACGCGCCGCCCGATACGCCGATCGAGATCAGCGCCGAGCACATCGTCGATGATGGCGCGCCGTTCGTGCGCGTGTGCGTCGACGATCACGGGCCCGGCTTGCCGGCAGGCATGGAGGCGCGGATCTTCGAGAAATTCACGCGCGGCGAGAAGGAATCGGCCAAGCCCGGCATCGGACTTGGCTTGGCGATTTGCCGCGCGATCGTTCAAGCGCACGGCGGTAAAATCGGTGCGCTCAACCGGCTTTCGCCCGGGCGCGCGGTCGAAGGCGCGCGCTTTTGGTTTACGTTGCCCGTCGACGCGCCGCCGCCCGCGCCGGGCGCGGCGGACGACGATACGCTCGACATTGCCGGCGCCGACGCCAACGCCGACGCCAACGCCGACGCCAACGCCGACGCCAACGCCGACGCCAACGCCGACGCCGACGCCGACGCCAACGCCAACGCCAACGCCGACGCCAACGCCAACGCCAACGCCAACGCCAACGCCAACGCCAACGCCAACGCCGCGGCGGCCGCCCCCCGCGCCGCCGAGCCCGCGCCTGTTTCCCCGGATCATCCGCCTACCCATGAGTGAACCGACCATCACCGTCGTTCTGATCGAAGACGAAAAGCAAATCCGCCGTTTCGTGCGCACCGCGCTCGAGGACGAGGGAATCGCGGTGTTCGACGCCGAGACCGGCCGCCAGGGGCTGATCGAAGTGGCGACACGCAAGCCCGATCTCGCGATCGTCGATCTCGGGCTGCCCGACGGCGACGGCCTGGACGTGATCCGCGAGCTGCGCGGCTGGTCCGAAATGCCGGTGATCGTGCTATCGGCACGCACGCACGAGGAGGAGAAGGTGGCCGCGCTGGACGCCGGCGCCGACGATTACCTGACCAAGCCGTTCGGCGTATCCGAGCTGCTCGCGCGGATTCGCGCGCATTTGCGGCGGCGCAACCAAGGCGGCGCGGCCGAGACGCCGCAGGTGAGCTTCGGCGACGTGAGCGTCGATCTCGGGCTGCGCCGCGTGTGGCGCGCGGGCGAGGTCGTTCATCTGACGCCGCTCGAATACCGGCTGCTTGCGACGCTCGTGCGCCACGCGGGGCGCGTGCTGACGCACCGGCAATTGTTGCGCGACGTGTGGGGGCCGTCGCATGTCGAGAGTCATCACTATTTGCGGATCTACATGGCACATCTTCGGCAGAAGCTCGAGACCGATCCGGCGCAGCCGCAGCACATCATCACCGAGACGGGGGTCGGGTATCGGCTCGTCGGTGTCGGGGCTGATGCGGCGGGGTGAGCGCGCGCCGCGCCGGAGCGGTTTTCGCGGCAAGCGCGGCGCGCGCTGCCGGGAGCGCGCGTCGGCGCCGGTCCGCGGGCGCAGTCCAGGCGAGCGGACGTGCGCAACCGCATCAACCGGCGCGGCCGCCGCGATCCGTGCGGCACCGCCACGGCCAGGATCGTGATCGCGGCACGGCAACTGATGCGCACGCCCGCTGCCTGCCAACCGCGCCGGGCGCCATTGCGCCGATTTTTGCCTATGCTGAACACTCGGCAATCTCGATAGGAGGTCCGCCATGTTCGCTCGTTCATTGCGCAGCCTCGCGTGGGTCGCGGGCATCGCGCCGGCGTTCGCGCAGCCGCAGCCGCAGCCGGCTGCGCCTGACGCCGCACATGCGAATCCGGCATCGGTTCATTGCGAGAAGCTCGGCGGCAAGGTGGCGATTCACGACGGCGCGCACGGCCAGTACGGCGTTTGCGTATTCAAGGACGGCCGCGAATGCGACGAATGGGTGCTGTACCGCGACGGCCGGTGCGTGCCGCTCGACGCGCGCGGCTGGCCGATCGCGGCGCGCAGCGCGAAGCCCGCGTCGAAGTAAGGGGCGGCCGGCCGTATCGTAGGCGTTTCGTTATAATCGACCGCGCCCGGGGACGACCCCGGGCAGGCAGCCCCGGGCGGCCCGCGCAAACCTGGCTTTTTGTCTGCGTGCGCAGCTACCGGCCGCCGACATTCAACGGGGACGACCCCATCGGTTTGCGGAGCGTCTCATCATGCCCTGGTTGTGGCTTTGTCTTGCCGGCCTGCTCGAAGTCGCGTGGGCGGCGGGTCTCAAATCGTCCGAAGGCTTCACGCGCGTCGGCCCTTCCGTTTTCACGATCGTCACCGCACTCGGCAGCTTCGGGCTGCTCGCGGTCGCGATGCGCGAGCTGCCGCTCGGCACCGCTTATGCGGTGTGGACGGGCATCGGCGCGCTCGGCGCATTCGTGTTCGGGATCGTGATGCTCGGCGAGGCGGTGACGCTCGCGCGCATCGCGAGCGCCGCGCTGATTCTCGTCGGGCTGATCGGCCTGAAGCTGACGTCGGCCGGCTGAGCGCCTCGGCGCGGTTTGTCCGGTTGACGTGCCGCGGCGGCGGTCTATCGCGCGTCTATAATGGAGCGGTATTCATCGGACGATGTCCCGTTGCCGCGAGCGAACGGACGGGACCGCCGCGGCGATCGACCGATCCGCCCGGCACCGGGCGGCGCTCGCCCGCGAACCGCGCGTATCGCGCAAGGAGGCGGCTATGATTGAAGCCATTTCGCTCGGCGCGGGGCTCGCGTGGGCGAGCGGCCTGCGCCTCTATCTGACCGTGCTGATCGCGGGCGTTTGCGCGCGCATCGGCCTGATCCATCTGCCCGATACGCTTGCCGTGCTGACGTCGTCGTGGGTGATCGGCGTGGCCGCCGTGCTCGCGCTCGCCGAATTCCTCGCGGACAAGGTTCCCGCGTTCGATTCGCTGTGGGACGCGGTTCACACGTTTATCCGGATTCCCGCGGGCGCGGTGCTTGCCGCCGGCGCGCTCGGCCATGCCGACCCGACGCTGCTCGCGGTCGCCGGCCTCGCGGGCGGCACGCTCGCCGGCTCCGCGCACATCGCGAAGGCAGGCACTCGCGCGCTGATCAACTTGTCGCCCGAGCCGATCTCGAACTGGATCGCGTCGACCACCGAGGACGGGCTCACGGTTGGCGGTCTCGCGCTTGCGTTCTTCATGCCGCTCGCGTTCATCGTGCTGGTGATCGGCTTTCTCGTGTGCGCTGCCTGGGCGCTGCCGCGCCTTTGGCGCGGCGTGTCGGGCGGTTTTCGCGGGATGGCGAACCAGATGGTATCGCGGCTGAACTCGATCGGGAGCAAGCGCGATTGACGGCGGCGGGTAACGGCATGCCGCCGCCGGGCCGCCGCTTCGGCGCCGGCGATCTCCTGCGGTTGGCCGGGCGGATGACACTGCGCGACTGGCGCTCGGGCGAGCTGACGCTCGTCGCGCTCGCGCTCGTGCTGGCCGTGGCCGCGCTCACGAGCGTCGGCTTTCTTGCCGACCGGCTGCGCCAGGGCCTCGAGCGCGACGCCCGCCAGATGCTCGGCGCGGATTTCGTCGTCAGGGCGGATCATCCGGTCGATCCGTCGTTCGCCAACGAGGCGCGGGCGCTCGGGCTGAAAACCGCGACGACGGCGATTTTTCCGAGCATGGTCGGTGTGGCGGGGCAAGGCCCGGCGGCGGCATCGGGCGGTTCGGCCGCCGCCAGCTCGGCGGGCGTTTCGGGCACGCCGGCCGGTACGCCGAGCGCGGCCGCGTCGCGGCTCGCGGCGCTCAAGGCCGTGTCCGCCGGCTATCCGTTGCGTGGCGCGGTGCAGATTGCGCACAGCGCGAACGAGCCCGGCCGGCGTGCCGGTGCGATTCCGGCCCCCGGCACCGTTTGGGCCGATCCGGCGCTTCTCGACGCGTTGCATCTGCAAACCGGCGATACGCTGCGCGTCGGCACCCGCACCTTCTCGATCGCCGCTGTCATCACGCGCGAACTCGATCGCGGCTTTTCGTTCGTCAACTTTTCGCCCCGCGTGATGATGCGCGCCGACGAGCTTGAATCGACCGGGCTCACCGGCTATGGCAGCCGCGTGACGTACCGGCTGCTCGTCGCCGGCGAGGCCGCCGCTGTCGCCCGCTTTGCGCGCTACGCGCATGCGCGCGTCGACGGCGGCAAACTGCGCGGCGTCGCGCTCGAATCGCTCGAGCAGGGGCAGCCGCAAGTGCGCCAGACACTCGACCGTGCGCGCCACTTCCTCACGCTCGTCGCGCTGTTGAGCGCGCTGCTCGCGGCCGTGGCGATCGCGATGGCCGCGCAGCGTTACATGCGGCGCCATCTCGACGGCTGCGCGGCGATGCGCTGTCTCGGCGCGAGCCATCGCACGCTGTCCGCGCTGTTCGCGATCGAATTCGTGCTCGTCGGCGCCGTGGGCGGCGCCGCGGGCGCGGCGCTCGGCTATGGCGGTCATCTGGTGCTGCTCGCCACGCTCGGCAGCCTGATCGACGTGGCGTTGCCGCCGCCTTCCGCATGGCCGGCGGCGATCGGCGTCGCGACCGGCCTCGTGCTGCTGCTGGGCTTCGCGCTGCCGCCGCTTGCGCCGCTGACGCGCGTGCCGCCGGTGCGTGTGCTGCGCCGTGATTGGGGCGACGCAGGGCGCGTCGCTTGGCTCGGCTATGCGTTCGGCATCGCGCTGTTCGCGGCGCTGATCGTTGCCGCGGCGGGCGAGCTGAAGCTGGGCGCGATCGTCGCGGGCGGCTTCGCGGGCAGCCTCGTGCTGTTTGCGCTCGTCGCGCGGCTCGTGCTGTTCGCGGCCGCGCGGCTCGTGCGCGACGGCCGCGTCGCGGCGGGGCTGGGCTGGCGCTATGCGCTCGCGTCGCTCGACCGGCGCGGCATGGCCAGTGCGCTTCAGCTCACCGCGCTCGCGCTCGGCCTGATGTGCCTGCTGCTGATCGCGATCACGCGCAACGATCTCGTCGCCGGTTGGCGGCAATCGACGCCGCCCGATGCGCCGAACCAATTTCTGATCGACATTCAGCCCGACCAGCGCGACGGCGTGATCCGCTATCTGGCGGCCAACGGCATCGCGGACCCGGCGCTGGCGCCGATGGTGCGCGCCCGGCTGATCGCGGTGAACGGCAAGCCGGTGAATCCGGACGACTACAAGAGCGACGACGCGCGCCGCCTCGTCGACCGCGAGTTCAACTTGTCGTACACGGCGCGCTTGCCCGATGACAACCGGATTGTCGCGGGCGACTGGTACGGCGCGTCGAGCGCGCCGCAGATCTCGATCGAAGCGGGGCTCGCGAAGCTGATCGGCGTGAAGCCCGGCGACACGCTGCGCTTCGACGTGACGGGCCTGACGATCGACGCGCCGGTGACGAGCGTGCGCAAGCTCGACTGGGGCACGTTCCGCGTGAATTTCTTCGTGCTGATGCCGCCTGCCGCGCTTGCGGATTTTCCGGCGACCTACATCACGAGTTTTCATCTGCCGGCTGCCCGGCAGCGCGTGCTCGACGGGCTGATCGCCCGCTATCCGAACCTGACCGCGATCGACGTCGCGCCGATTCTCGCGCAGCTCGAACGCGTGCTGCTGCAGGTGGTCGGCGCGGTGCAGTTCCTGTTCGCATTCACGCTGGCGGCGGGCGTGCTCGTGCTGTATACGGCATTGGCCGCTTCGCGCGATGAACGCGTGCGCGAGGCGGCGCTGATGCGTGCGCTTGGCGCATCCCGCGCACAGATTGCCGCGATGCAGCGCGCGGAGTTCATCGTCGTCGGCGCGCTGGCGGGCGCGATGGCGGCATGCGGCGCGCTGGGCGTCGGCTCGGTGCTGGCCTCGCGCGTGTTCGATTTTCAGCTTGCGCTCAATCCGTGGCTCGCGCCGGCCGGCATCGCGGCGGGCGTGGTCTGCGCGGGCGCGGCCGGCTGGCTCGGCCTGCGCAGCGTGCTGCGGCGGCCTGCGCTGCAATCGTTGCGCGACGGCTGAGCCGCGCGCCGCGCCTGGCCGTTCGGTCGGCCGCGGGTGGCCGGTTTTCCTTCTTCATTTGACTGGATCGATGTTTGCATGACCGATGTGACCGATGACGCGCCGTCGCAGCCGACGGCGTTCGAACGGGTGGGCGGCGAGGCGCGCGTGCGCGAGCTTGTCGACCGCTTCTACGACTTGATGGATCTCGAGCCCGAGTTCGCCGGGATTCGCGCGCTGCACCCGCCGGCGCTCGACGGCTCGCGCGACAAGCTGTTCTGGTTTCTGTGCGGCTGGCTGGGCGGGCCCGATCATTACATCGAGCGCTTCGGCCATCCGCGGCTGCGCGCGCGGCATCTGCCGTTTCCGATCGGATCGTCGGAGCGCGACCAGTGGCTGCGCTGCATCGCATGGGCGATGGAGAACGTCGGCATCGACGAACCGTTGCGCGAGCGGCTGATGCATTCGTTCTACGATACGGCCGACTGGATGCGCAACCGTCCTGGTTGAAACGCCGGTACGCCGCCGCACGCGCGAGGCGCAACCGCCTCTGTCGAACGGCATGCGCGGCGCTGCATACTGCCCGCTCCGATCACCCTCGATATGCCAGCCGAGTTTTCCGATGCCCACCCATGCTTTGTTTCGCGAAGACGCCTATTTGACCCATTGCGACGCCACCGTGACGGCCGTCGATGAAGCCGGCATTCATCTCGACCGGACCGTGTTCTATCCGCTCGGCGGCGGCCAGGCGGGCGACAGCGGCACGCTGACATTGCCGGGCGGCGCGACGCTCGCGATTGCCGACACGCGCAAGGCCAGGTTCGACGGCGCGACGCCCGACGATGCCGTGCATGTGCCCGCACCGGGGCAGCACACGCTCGCCGCGACGCTGAAGCCGGGCGACAGGATCGCTGCCGCGATCGATTGGGCGCCGCGGCATCGGCGCATGAGGCTGCATACCGCAAGCCATCTGTTGTGCGCGGTGCTGCCTTATCCGGTCGACGGTTGCAGCGTGAGCGCCGATTACGCGCGGATCGATTTCGCGACGACCGAGCCGATCGAGCGCGAGTGGGTCGACGCGCGCTTGGCCGAACTGGTTGCCGGCGCGCATGCGGTGTCCACCGAATGGATCACCGACGACGAACTGGCCGCGCGCCCCGAACTCGTGCGCACGATGAGCGTGAAGCCGCCGATGGGGCTGGGGCGCGTGCGGCTGCTGCGGATCGAAGGCGTCGATCTGCAACCGTGCGGCGGCACGCATGTGCGCAATACCGCGGAAATCGGCGTGTTGCGCGTCGCGAAGCTCGAGAAGAAGAGCGCGCGCACGCGTCGTCTCGTGCTGGAGTTGGGATGACGCGGATGACGCGGCGCGGCGTGCCGGCTGCGTGCGATACGCGGGGTGTGCGGCGCGCATGGAACGTTCGACGCGTTTGATCGGTCTTTAGTGTCTGAAGCGCCGAGCATCTCGACGCGCCCAAGCCCGGAACACCACCATGTCCCCATCACCCGACGATCTCGAAGCACCCGGCGCAAACGCGCCGGGCGAAGCATGCGCGGCGCGCGGCGCGCCAACGCAGCCCAGCGTACCCGGCCGCGCCGGCGAAGCCGTGCCGGACGCGCCGAGCACTCGGAACGCTGCGGGCGCTCCGGACGATTACGCGGCGCTCGATCCCCGCGCACGCGATGTGCTCGATTTTTGGTTCGGCGCCCCCGCCGATCCGGCATTCGGCCATGCGCGCAAGCAGTGGTTCAATGGCGGCGAGGCGTTCGATGCGCAAATACGCGAGCGCTACGGCGCGCTGGTCGGCGCGGCGACGGCGGGCGCGCTCGACGCCTGGGCGCAACGTCCGCTCGGCGCGCTCGCGGTGATCTTGGTGCTCGATCAATTCTCGCGCAACATCCATCGCGGCACGCCGCTTGCCTATGCATCCGACCGGCACGCGCTTGCGTATGCGAAGGCGCTCGTCGCATCCGGTGGCGACCGCGCATTGCCGACCGGCCATCATCGCGCATTTGCCTATCTGCCGTTCGAACACGACGAATCGCTCGACAGCCAGCGCGAAGCGGTGCGCCTGTGCGCGCAGATCAAGCACGAGGCCGGATGCAGCGACTATTACGACCATGCGCTGCGCCACGCGGCCGTGGTCGAGCGCTTCGGGCGGTTTCCGCATCGGAACGCGATTCTCGGGCGCACGTCGACCGACGGCGAAATCTCGTTTCTCAAGACGCCAGGCTCGTCATTCTGAGCGGTTTAACCGTCGATGGCGCTGGGCGCGATGGTGCGGGCCGTTTCCGGCAACCGTCGGTTGTGCCGTGAGACTTTGACGCAATGTATTCGCACGGCGGGCGGTGCGTGCCGCGATCGACAGGGATTTCGGCAGGCCGGCGAGCGGTGAACGGCAGCGGGCTCCGAGGAAACTGAATAGTGCTTTCGACAGAGCAGGGCGTGCGTATACCGAGGCGATGCCGAGCCTGTCGCGACACGGTCAGGCCATCGCGATCGCCGGCAGCCGGCGGGCAGGACGCTCGCGCGATGACGCGCGCGTGACGAACTGAAG
The DNA here is from genome assembly GCF_001718875.1 of Burkholderia singularis. Taxonomy (NCBI): domain Bacteria; kingdom Pseudomonadati; phylum Pseudomonadota; class Betaproteobacteria; order Burkholderiales; family Burkholderiaceae; genus Burkholderia; species Burkholderia singularis. Next base: position 2,962,562 of record NZ_CP013448.1, on the reverse strand, counting down.
CGGGCCATCGAGCGTTCCCGCTTTCGATCGACGCCCGCGCGGCATGCGCGCCGCGCCGCGCCGTGCGCCGAATCAGCGCGGATACACTCGTCGTCGCCGGCACGCGCCCAGGCGCTTCGTGGCCCGCTGCGGAGCGCTTGAAGCGCTGCCGCTGTTTAGTTCACGGCCGGCCGTCGCCTGCCACGGAGGGCGCGGCCGCCGTTTTCGCGAACAGTGGCGTGCGCACGTACACGCGCAACATCTCCTGCGTATCGCCCGGCCGTGCGCCCGACCAGAACGGCTGCCAGGTATCGTCGAGCTTGGGTGGTTGATCGCGAGTGCCTTGCACGATGAGCCACGTGCACGCGCTCGCGTCGGGTTGATCGGTCGGCTGATGCAGAATGCCCGAGAAGTAATAGAGCATCGGCGCTTCCGATTCGCCCAGACCGACGCTCGCCATGCAGTCGCCGTCGTTCCATTCGAGCGCGAGCCGCTGGCTCAGATCGTCGAACACGGACCGGTAGCTCTTCGCGACGTCGAGCCACGGCAGCAGCAACGTAAACACGAGTCCCCATCCGACGATCACACCCATCGTCCACGACAGCGCGCCGCGCCACTTGCCCGCGAGCCGCAGCGTCGGCAGCAGCGCGAGCCAGCCGATCGTGAGTGCGAGCGCCGGCAGCACGAGCGCGGGCTCGAACGGCATCGTCCAGTCGAGCGGCAGCCAGCGCCCGAGCCAGGCGATGGCCGCATGTGAGGCGTCGCGGCTGGACATCAGCGACCAAACGATCCACGCCGCCGCGGCTACGCTGCCGAACAGCAGCCGGCTCGCATAGTCCCACGCGGTGGCAAGCCGCTGCGGCATGCGCCCGACCGCCTGCGCGGCGACCAGCGCGAGCGGCGCGATGAAAGGCAGGATATACAGTTGCCGGGCGGTGGCCGACAGATGCAGCACGACGAGACCGATGCCGGCGAACACGAGCGGCAGCGCGACGCGCGGGGCGCGCCATTCGCGCCACAGGCCGAGCGCGAGCGCGGCGAGCGCGAGCGGGCCGGCCGGAAAGCCGACTGTCAGCAGCGCCCGCCAGATGAACAGCGGTTTGTCGTTTTCGGCGCCGAGCGTCGGCACCGAAAAACCGAAGAAGCGCCCGACGTTGTTGTCCCAAAACCAAGTCATGAACAGCGACTCGGAGCGCAGCCACAGCGCGACCGGCCAGATCAGCGCGAACGGCGCGCACGCGAGCGCGGCAATGCCGAGCGAGCGGGCGAACGAACGGCTGCGGCAACCGGGGTACAGCGCGAGCATGGCGAGCGTCGTCGCGCCGAACACGAGCGGCACGAACAATCCCTTCGACATCAGCGAGATGCCGACACCCGCGCCGAACAGCAGTGCCGCGAAGCCATTCGAGCGGCCTGGCTGGCTCGACAGGCGCGGGTCGTCTTCTGCATCGTCCACGCCGCCCGCGTGCCGGTGCACGAGTTCGAGCAGCCCGCAAAAGCCGATCGCGGCGCCCGCCATCAACGCGACGTCGGTCATCAAATCGTGCGAGTGTTTGACGACAACGAGCGAGCCCGCGGCAAGCGCGACGGTGCCGATGACCGGCAGCGAGAGCCAGCGCGACTCGCCCGTCGCGACACGCGCGGCGCGCGCGGCGAAGCCGAATGCGAGCGCGGCGAACAGCGCGCTCGCGAGCCGCGCTGCGTCGTGCAGCGGCAGATAGCGTTCGAAGAGCCACGCAAGGCTTGTCGCGACCCAATCGAAGAGCGGCGGTTTTTCGAGGAACGGCTGACCGGCATTGGTCGGTACGACGAGGTCGCCGCTTTCGAGCATGTGCTGGATGATGCCGAACGTATAGGTTTCGTCCTGCTTCCACGGATCGTGGCCCAGGATGCCCGGCAGCAGATACGCGCATAGCACGGCCGCCGCGACGAGCCATACACGCAACCCGGCGAACGCCGTGCGTCCGGCTTGCGCGCGGGGGATGCGCGCATCGGCGGCGCGGCCATGCTGGCCGGCCGCGGCCGGTGCGACGGCCGTTAGCGCGGCGGCCGTCGTGGCATGCGGGCCCGTTTGGGATCGGTGAATGTGTTGAGCCGCGGCGGGCACACGCGAGTGCCCGTCGCCGGGTGTGCTTCCCTGCATCTGGTGATCTCTTGATGGATGCGCGGCCGGCTGGATGGATCAAGCTGGATCAAGCCGGTCGTGAGGCCGCGCAGCGGCGCTGACGCCGAAAAGGCGGATGCGGCAGTCCAGCCCGCGCCGGACGTTAGTAGACCACGGGGTTGTTACGAATGTTTACGAAAATTGTGAGGGAATGCAGCGAAATGAGAGGGAATGTAGAGTTTTGTATTCGAGCACACCAACCATCGAGGGCGCTTGGCGGCAACGTGGGCGAGCAGGTATGGCGGCATGGCACGCGATGCGCGGCCGATTTCGTGTGCCGGATGCCGCCGTATGGCTATGCTGCCGGCCAAGCGGCCAAGCGGCCAAGCGGCCAAGCGGCCAAGCGGCCAAGCGGCCAACCCGCCAACCCGCCAACCCGCCAAGTGCCGGCCTGCTAGCGTCCTCCGCCGACGTCGAGCAGCGCGCCGTTGACATATGACGCCGCGTCGCTGATCAACCAGACGATCGCCTCGGCGACTTCCGCCGCCTCACCGGCGCGCCCCAGCGGCGCGAGCGAACCGAGCCGCGCGGCGCGCCCGGGCTGGCCGCCGCTTGCGTGGATCTCGGTTTCGATCAGACCGGGGCGTACCGCATTCACCCGCACGCCGTGCGGGCCGAGTTCCTTCGATAGGCCGATCGTCAGCGTATCGATCGCGCCTTTCGAGCCCGCATAGTCGACATATTCGTTCGGCGAGCCCAGGCGAGCGGCGATCGACGACACGTTGACGATCGCGCCGCCCGCGCCGCCGCGGTTGGTCGGCAGCCGCCGCGCCGCCTCGCGCGCGCACAGGTACGCGCCGAGTATGTTGGTATCGAACACGCGCGAGAGGCGCGCGAGATCCATGTCGGCGAGCGGCAGCGACGGTGCGACGATCCCCGCATTGTTGACGAGCGCGTCGAGCCGGCCGAATGCTGCTTGCACCGCATCGAACATTCCAATCACGTCGGCTTCGCACGTGACATCGCCGCGCACGACGCAGGCATTGCCGCCCGCGGCGCGCACGGCGTCGGCGCTCGCTTCGGCCGCTGCGGCGTCACGCGCGTAGTTGACGCCAACCGACCAGCCGCGCGCGCCGGCGGCAAGCGCGGCCGCGCGGCCGATGCCGCGGCTCGCGCCGGTGATCAGGACGACTCGGGCGGATGGATTCGTCATGGTTTGGATTTTGGCCGTTACGGAAGGGGCGGCGGGCAAGGCGGGCGAAGCGCCGCCAACGCAACAGCGCCATCAGCAGACAACGCAACAGCGCGCAACGCGCCCGCGGCGCTCCTCAGGCTTCCTGTTCGGACAAATATTCCCACTTGTCGCGCGCGGGCGGCCGATAGCGGACGATCTGCTCGATCAACGCGTCGGGTGCGGCGTCGACGCACAGCGCGTCGAAATAGACGCGCTGCATGAAACCTTCGTCGACCGTGTGCTTGAGCAGCGCAAGCAGCGGTTCGTAGAATGCATCGATGTTGTAGAGCGCGATCGGCTTGCGGTGATAGCCGAGCTGCGCCCATGTGTAGACCTCGAAGAACTCTTCGAGCGTGCCGGCGCCGCCGGGCATCGCGACGAACGCATCGGCGAGATCGGCCATCATCTTCTTGCGGTGATGCATGTCGGGCACGACGTGCAGCTCGGTCAGGCCGGTGTGGCCGACCTCCTTGTCGACGAGCAGCTCGGTGATCACGCCGATCGCGCGGCCGCCCGAGGCGAGCACCTCATCGGCGATCACCCCCATCAAGCCGACGCGTCCGCCGCCGTACACGAGCGTCAAGCCCGCCTGCGCGAGCGCGCGGCCGAACGCGCGCGCGGCGTCCGTATATGCGGGCTTGGCGCCGTGTGCGGAGCCGCAATATACACAGACCGTCTTCATTGCTTCGCATCCTTGTCCTTGCGCGGCGAACCGTCGCGCGGGGGCAGGTAGTCGTGGAACTCGCGCTTGGGCAGCTTGCCGGACACGATGTCGTCGAAGATCTGCCGCGAGCGGCCCCGCAGATACGGGGCTATCACCGAGATCACGTGCATGCTGACCTGATGCAGTTCCTCGCGGATCGCGTCCTGATCGTTGTATTTGCGAGGGTGCATCACATACTGATACGACAGCCAATAGGTAGCGATGACGGCCATGTTGGTCGCGATCACTTCGATTTCGGCGGGCGCCGCGACGAGTTCGTTGTCGGCTGCGAGCAGCTCGCACATCTCGCGCGCGAAGCGAACCTTGTGGCTGATGATTTGCTTGAAGTGCGTCTCGAGCGTGCGATTGCGTGCGAGCAAATCGTTCAGATCGCGATAGAGGAAACGATAGGTCCACATGAAGTCGGCCATGTACTGCAGATACGACCAGGTTTCGTCGATCGTTGGCCGGTGATCATCAGGAAAGCGCAGGCGCCGTTCGATCTGCTGCTCGAACTGCGCGAAGATGCTGTTGATGATGTCGTCCTTGTTGCGGAAATGGTAGTACAGGTTGCCTGGACTGATTTCCATTTCCTCGGCGATCGTCGTCGTCGTCACGTTCGGCTCTCCGATCTCGTTGAAAAGCTTCAACGACAACTCGAGAATCCGTTCGCGCGTCCGGCGGGGAGGTTTCGCTTCCATGTCGTCCGGCCCAGTGTTCGCCGGACTTGGCGGGCGTTGCCATGTTTGCTGCTTATGTCGTCCGGCGCGGTTGCTGTTCTATAACTATCAACCGATTATAAACCGCTCAGTTGCGCGTCCGGCGGTATTTCGTGATTCGGGCATACCCGGCTGTGTTGCGATGCACACAGGTGCACCGGGTTGCACGTCCGGCCGGCGGCGCTCAGCCGGCAAGCCGATGCCAGACGAGCGGCCCGAGGATGAGGCCCCAGGTCAGGACGCACACGCCGAGTGCAACCGTCACCGCCGCGCTGCCGAGATCCTTCGCGCGCTTGGACAATTCATGGCGCTCGAGCGAGATCCGGTCGATGGCGGCTTCGACGCTCGAATTCAGCAGCTCGACGATCAGCACGAGCAGCACCGAACCGATGAGTAGCGCGCGCGAGGCCGGCTCGACGGGCGCGAACGCGCCGATCGGCAGCAAAAGCACGGCGAACGTGAGTTCTTGACGAAACGCGCTTTCCTCCCGGATCGCCACGCGAAAGCCGTTCACCGAATGCTTGAGTGCGTACCACGCGCGCGCGATGCCGCGATTGCCCTTGTACGGATTGTGCGGCAGCGGCGCGAGCGGATCGTCCGGTCCGAGCGGCTCGTGCGTATCGAACGTTTCAGACGGCGCGCCCGGCATGCGCGTCGCGCGCGCGGCGGGCTGGCGTGACGGCGGGCTGGGGTGGGGCGCTTTCGCGCGCATGGTCGGTTTCAAACGGTTGCGCCTTCGGGGCGGGAGCAGGCGGTTTTCGCGAGCGGCTTCAAATGCGAGGCGAATTGCTCGGACGCCGCACGCCAGGAGAATCGCTCGGCCCACGCCCGCGCGTGATGCCGCTCGATCTTCAGCGCCTCGAGGCACGCTTCGCGCAAATCGTCGCTCATCGAGCCCGCGCCGCCGTTGCCGAGCACGTCGACGGGCCCCGTCACCGGATACGCGGCAACCGGCGTGCCGCAGGCGAGCGCTTCGAGCAGCACGAGGCCGAAGGTGTCGGTGCGGCTCGGAAACACGAACACGTCGGCGGCCGCGTAGACCTTGGCAAGCTCCGCCTGGGACAGCACGCCGAGGTAATTCGCCTCGGGGTAGCGCGATTTGAGCTCGGCGAGCGCGGGGCCTTCGCCCGCGACCCATTTCGAGCCCGGCAGATCGAGCTTCAGGAATGCCTCGACGTTCTTCTCGATCGCCACTCGCCCGACATACAGGAAGATCGGCCGCGCGGTGTTCAGCACTTTCGACTCCATCGGACGGAAGATGTCGAGATCGACGCCGCGCGTCCACAGCACGACATTGCGAAAGCCGTGTTGCTCGAGATCGTCCTTGACGACGGGCGTCGGCGCCATCACCGCGAGCGAGGCGCCGTGGAACCAGCGCAAGAAGCGATAGGTGGCCGTGAGCGGGATGCCGAAGCGCGCGTGCACGTACTCGGGAAAGCGCGTGTGATAGGCGGTGGTAAACGGCAGCTTGCGCGCGCGCGCGTAGCGGCGCGCCGCCAGCCCGAGCGGCCCTTCCGTCGCGATGTGCAGCGCGTCGGGCTCGAACGCGTTGAGCCGTTCTCGCAGGCGCCGGTACGGCAGAATCGACAGCCGGATCTCGGGATAGGTCGGGCATGGCACCGTGCGGAACTCCAGCGGCGTCAACAGCTCGACGCGATGGCCGAGCGCGGTCAGCTCGCGCGCGGTGCTTTTCAGCGTGCGCACGACGCCGTTGACTTGCGGCTCCCACGCATCGGTGATGATCATGATTTTCATCGCAGGCAGTCCTCCGAGGCTCACGCGGGGGCTTTCGTCTTGCGCGCTGGCGCGGCGCCGGGCGAGCGGATGACGGTCCAGTGGACGACTTTCAACTCGCCTTCCGTCGTCTCGACGAGCGCGGACAGGCTTTCGACCCAATCGCCGTCGTTGCAGTACAGCACGCCGTCGATTTCGCGGATCTCCGCCTTGTGGATGTGGCCGCAGACGACGCCGTCGCAGCCGCGGCGGCGCGCTTCGTCGGTCATCACCGCCTCGAACGACGAGATGAAATTCACCGCGTTCTTCACCTGGTGCTTCAGGTACTGCGACAGCGACCAGTATTGGAATCCGAAGCGGCTCCTGATCCGGTTGAACCAGCGGTTCAGCACCAGAATCAGCGTATAGAGCGTGTCGCCGAGATACGCGAGCCACTTCGCATGCTGGATCACGCCGTCGAACAGGTCGCCGTGCACCACCCACAAACGTTTGCCGGACAGCGTCGTATGAAACGCCTCGCCGCGCACCTGGATCTCGCCGAACGCGAGGTCGCAGAACTGGCGCGCGGCCTCGTCGTGGTTGCCCGGGATGTAGACGACCTGCGTGCCTTTTCTCGCCTTGCGCAGGATTTTCTGGACGACGTCGTTGTGCGTCTGCGGCCAGTACCAGCCTTTCCTCAGCTGCCAGCCGTCGATGATGTCGCCGACGAGGTACAGGTATTCGGACTCGTTGTGCTTGAGAAAATCGAGCAGATAGCTCGCCTGGCAACCGCTCGTGCCGAGATGGATATCCGACAGCCAGATCGTCCGATAGCGGTGCGGCGCAGGTTCCGAATCTTCATGCCGTGTGGCCGGCGCGGCCGGCGTGGCCGGCGGGGTGAGCATTTCGCTTGCCGCCGAGCCGGACAGAAATGCGCTGGCGGTTTCGAGGCCGCCGGGGTGACGAAATAAGGAAGTCGCGGACGTTCTTTTGCCCATGCATGACTCGCGCCAATTGACGTTATCGGCATTGCGCCATGCGGGCGTGACTGTGCCATGACAGTCACGAAATGTTCTTATGCTGCAACTTTACCCGCGCGCGGGACGTCGACGATGCAGGTGCCGGCGAGGCGGTCGTGCGGGAATTGGCGGCTCGGATGCACGCGGGCGGCGAGCACCCAGAGCGCAAACCAGACAGCCGCTGCCGCCAGCGTGCGCGGTAACGGGAAGCCCGCGAGCGGGTGCAGCGCGAGCGGGGGCAGGAACCACAGCCAGCCGAGCGCGTAGCGCGCGATCGCGCGGCCGAACGACAGCGGCGCGCCGCCGGCGGTCTCGACGCGCAACCGCCAGGTTTTCATCGGCAGCGTCTGGCCGCCGTGCGTCCAAAACCAGACGAAGTACGCGCCGGCGACGAGCGCGATCCACGCGGCGAGCAGCCGCCGGTGATCGAGACCGCTGTGCTGCTGAAATACGATGCCGAACGCAAGCGCGGCGAGAAACACGACGCCGAACAGCAGCAGGCTTTCATAGACGAGCGCGGCGAGCCGGCGGCGTAAGCTCGGCGGCGCGTCGGTTGCGGTCGGCGGCGGCGTCACGGCGCGCATGGCTCGCTTACGAGCCGTTGAAAATCGACGGAGCCTCGGACGGCGAGACGGGGGTCGGCGTGACGGGCGCGATGATGCCGGGTATGACCAGCGTGGAGGCCGGCGCGGGGGCCGCGGGCGCACTCGCCGGCACCGCGGGCGGTGCGGCATTCATCGCGACGGGCGCGCTCGCCGGGTGCCGGTCGTGGGCATTCACGAGCCGGCTGATGTCACGGTCGCTCTTGCCGGTAGGCGGCGCGCTGACGACGGTGGGCCGGCGCCGGCGCTCGGCTGCCGCGAGCTTTTCCTTCTGCTCCGGCGACAATTGCTGGTACGCCTTCCATGCTTTTTCGCGCGCCTGCTCCGGCAGATCCTTCGACACTTGGTAGTTTTCGCGCGCGACGCGGCGCTCCTCAGGCGTCATGCGGGCCCATTCGGCCATCCGTTCCTGTAACCGTTTTTGCGCCTCCGGCGTCATCTTCGAAAAACGGGCGGCGATTTTGAGCCATTTACGCTTGCGCGCGTCGCTGAACGAATCCCACTGATTCTCGAACGGCGCGAGCGCGACGCGCTGTTGCGGCGTGAGGCGCGCCCACGACAGCGGCCCCGACGCCGGCAGCGCCGGCAACTCGCTCGTCAGCGCAAGCGCCGCCGACGCGAGCGCAGGCGCGTTCGCGACCGCTGCCGCGGCCGCCGGCTGAGGATGAAAGCGCGGGTAGGTGGCGACATACGCGACGGCAAGCGCGATCGCGCAGCCAAAAAAAACAGCCAGTCCCCGTTTTTGACTCACCCGTGCGTTCCCCTTGTTGCTTATGCGTTAGTGGGCGTGCGAAAGATAGGCGTTGAACCCGTGATCGAGATACGCATCGAGGGGCAGGTTGTCGCTCAGCATGGCCGCGTCGATGTCGGCCAGCTCCGCGGTGCGCTGCATGTCCTCCCAGTACGCAATGCCGACGAGCCCGGCGAGCAGCAGCACGAGCGGCCACGCGCCGATCAGCCGGCGGCCGAGCGATTTGCGGTGCGGCGTGCTGTCCGGCATGCGCAATTCGAGCGCGCCGGTGCCCCCCGCGAGCGCGGGCACGAGCACGATCGACGCATCGGGCTTCTTGCGGGCGAGCGCCGCGCGGCGGGCGGCGGCCAGACGCTGCGCCGTCGACGCGGGCAGCGCGGCCGCGCGCTCGTCAAGGGCGCGCCGGATCTTGAACGCAAGTTCGAGTTCTTCCTTCGTGGCGGGAGCGGAGCTCATAGCGTGATTCCTTTGGCCTTGAGCGCCAGCGCCAATGCGTGAGTGGCCCGCGAGCAGTGCGTCTTGACGCTGCCTTCGGAGCACCCCATGGCGGCGGCTGTCTCGGCGACATCCATATCTTCCCAATAACGCATCAGGAAGGCTTCCCGTTGACGCGCCGGAAGCTTCTGGATTTCCTCGTCGATCAGCGTGAGCACCTGCTCGCGTTCGAGCCGGGTTTCGCTGCTTTCGATGCCGTCGCCGTCCGCCGATTCTAGCGTTTCGAGCGGGTCGAATTCGTCGTCGTCGGTGCTGTTGAGCGACGAAAACAGGCTGACCCACGTATTGCGCACCTTTTGTCTGCGGAAATGATCGTGGATCGCATTCTGCAGGATGCGCTGAAAGAGGAGCGGCAACTCGGCAGCCGGGCGGTCGCCGTATTTCTCCGCGAGCCGGATCATTGCGTCCTGCACGATGTCGAGGGACGCATCGTCGTCGCGTACCGCATAAGCGGCCTGCTTGAACGCGCGCCTTTCGACGCCCGCCAGAAAATCGGCGAGTTCCTTTTCTGATGCCATGCCGTGAAGGTCCGCGCTGCGCGTTCTCGTCGCGTAAAAAGTCGGAAAAAATTCGTAAAACCCGCGGATGCTAACAAATTTTCGCGCGAGAGGGCACCTTGTTTGGGCCTTCCGGCCGCATGAGCCGGCGCTCGCGGCGGTTTGCGCCACATTGCGGCGGCGCGGGCCGCGAGGCCGCGGCGGCAGGCAGGCACATGGACGATACACGGCGGCGAGCCGGTCGGCCGGATCTCGGGCGCAGGAGTCGATCCGGCTGATCTCGAATCGAATATCGAATGTCGGGCGCAGGTGCCGTAACACGCGATCAAGCCTGGATTCGAACACCGGCATCGGGATCGGTCAAATGCCACACCGCAAGAGCGGGCCGCGCACGTTCGGGCAGCGGGGTGCGGGCGGCGGCACCGCTCGCGGCGAATATCGGACGCGCGGCATGCCGAAACAGGGTTTGATGCATTGCGGGATTTTCTGCTTGACCGCTTGCTGGGGAGACGCTATCGTCGACAGTTCGCAACATAAAGTGACAGTCTCAATTGAGGCCGGCCCAAGAAGCCCGCCTTTCAAATGGACGCGCCGCTTGAACCCGAGCCACAAGCCCGGCAGAGAGCACCCGATCAATTTTTTGCCGAAAATTCGAAAGGTCTACGATGAATATGCCCAGCGCGGAATTTTCCACGTCGGAATCCCTTTCTCCTCAGAAAACCGGCTCCATCGGCGCCACCGTGCTCATGAAGGCACTGGCCGACGAGGATGTCGAATTCCTCTGGGGTTACCCTGGCGGCTCGGTTCTCTATATTTACGACGAGCTGTACAAGCAGGACAAGATCCAGCACATCCTGGTACGCCATGAACAGGCCGCCGTGCACGCCGCCGACGCGTATTCGCGCTCGACGGGCAAAGTCGGCGTCTGCCTCGTCACGTCCGGGCCGGGCGTCACGAACGCGGTCACGGGTATCGCGACCGCCTACATGGATTCGATTCCCCTCGTCGTGATCAGCGGCCAAGTGCCGACTGCCGCGATCGGTCAGGATGCGTTCCAGGAGTGCGACACCGTCGGCATCACGCGCCCGTGCGTGAAGCACAACTTCCTCGTGAAGGACGTGCGCGAGCTGGCGGCGACCGTCAAGAAGGCTTTCTACATCGCGCGCACCGGGCGTCCCGGCCCGGTCCTCATCGATATCCCGAAGGATGTGTCGAAGACGCCGTGCGAGTACGAGCCGCTCAAGAACGTGGCGTTGCGCTCGTACAACCCGGTCACCAAAGGTCATTCGGGCCAGATCCGCAAGGCGGTCTCGCTGCTGCTGTCCGCGAAGCGTCCGTATATCTATACCGGCGGCGGCATCGTGCTGGCCGAGGCGTCGCGCGAGCTGAACCAGTTCGCCGATCTGCTCGGCTATCCGGTCACGAACACGCTGATGGGCCTGGGCGGCTATCGCGCGTCGGACAAGAAATTCCTCGGCATGCTCGGCATGCACGGCACGTACGAAGCGAACATGGCGATGCAGCACTGCGACGTGCTGATCGCGATCGGCGCGCGCTTCGACGACCGCGTGATCGGCGATCCGGAGCACTTCGCGTCGCGGCCGCGCAAGATCATCCATATCGATATCGATCCGTCGTCGATCAGCAAGCGCGTGAAGGTCGACATTCCGATCGTCGGCGACGTGAAGGAAGTGCTCAAGGAGCTGATCGAGCAGCTGCAGACGGCCGAGCACGGCCCTGATGCCGACGCGCTCGCGCAATGGTGGAAGGATATCGAAGGCTGGCGTGCGAAGGACTGCCTGAAGTTCGACCGCGAAAGCGAGATCATCAAGCCGCAGTACGTGGTCGAGAAGGCATGGGAGCTGACGGACGGCAATGCGTTCGTGTGCTCCGACGTCGGCCAGCACCAGATGTGGGCCGCGCAGTTCTACCGCTTCAACAAGCCGCGCCGCTGGATCAATTCGGGCGGCCTCGGCACGATGGGCTTCGGCCTGCCGGCGGCGATGGGCGTCAAGATGGCGCATCCGGACGACGACGTGCTGTGCATCACCGGCGAAGGCTCGATCCAGATGTGCATCCAGGAGCTGTCGACCTGCAAGCAGTACGACACGCCCGTCAAGATCATTTCGCTGAACAACCGCTATCTCGGCATGGTCCGGCAGTGGCAGCAGATCGAATACAGCAAGCGCTATTCGCATTCGTACATGGATGCGCTGCCGGATTTCGTGAAGCTCGCCGAAGCATACGGCCACGTCGGGATGCGCATCGAGAAAACCGCGGACGTCGAGCCGGCGCTGAAAGAGGCGCTGCGCTTGAAGGACCGCACCGTGTTCCTCGATTTCCAGACCGATCCGACCGAGAACGTCTGGCCGATGGTTCAGGCCGGCAAGGGCATCACCGAGATGCTGCTCGGCTCCGAAGATCTGTAACGGCGCGACGCGCTCGGCTTCGCGGGCAGCCGCCTCCATGAAGGGCGGCGCGGCGCGCGGGCGGCGTGCGGCGCAGGCGAATCGATACGGAACACACTGGAAGAAGCGAACATGAGACACATCATTTCCGTGCTGCTCGAAAACGAACCGGGCGCGCTGTCGCGCGTCGTCGGCCTGTTCTCGGCGCGCGGCTACAACATTGAAACCTTGACGGTGGCGCCGACCGAGGATCACTCGCTGTCGCGTCTGACCATTGTCTCCATTGGCTCCGACGACGTGATCGAACAGATCACGAAGCATTTGAACCGCCTGATCGAGGTGGTGAAGGTGGTGGACCTGACCGACGGTGCGCACATCGAACGGGAGCTGATGCTGATCAAGGTGCGCGCGGTCGGCAAGGAGCGCGAAGAGATGAAGCGGATGGCGGACATCTTCCGAGGCCGCATCATCGACGTGACCGAAAAGACCTACACGATCGAATTGACGGGCGCGAGCGACAAGCTCGACGCATTCATCCAGGCGCTGGACGCGGGCTCGATTCTCGAGACGGTGCGCACCGGCAGCTCGGGTATCGGTCGCGGCGAGCGCGTGCTGAAAGTCTGAACAACGAATCTCATTGAATTACCGAATTAGCCAAGGAGCGATCATGAAAGTTTTCTACGACAAGGATGCCGACCTTTCCCTCATCAAGGGCAAGCAGGTCACGATCATCGGCTACGGCTCGCAAGGCCATGCGCACGCGCTGAACCTGAAGGACAGCGGCGTGAACGTGACGGTCGGCCTGCGCCGCGGCGGCGCGTCGTGGAGCAAGGCCGAGAACGCGGGCCTCGCGGTCAAGGAGGTCGCGGAAGCGGTAAAGGGCGCGGACGTCGTGATGATGCTGCTGCCCGACGAGCAGATCGCCGATGTCTATGCAAAGGAAGTGCACGCCAATATCAAGGAAGGCGCGGCGCTCGCGTTCGCGCACGGCTTCAACGTCCATTACGGCCAGGTGATTCCGCGCGCGGATCTCGACGTGATCATGGTCGCGCCGAAGGCGCCGGGCCACACGGTTCGCGGCACGTACTCGCAGGGCGGCGGCGTGCCGCACCTGATCGCGGTCGCGCAGGATAAGTCGGGCGCGGCGCGCGATATCGCGCTGTCGTATGCGGCGGCCAACGGCGGCGGGCGTGCGGGCATCATCGAGACGAACTTCCGCGAAGAGACCGAAACCGACCTGTTCGGCGAGCAGGCCGTGCTGTGCGGCGGCACCGTCGAGCTGATCAAGGCGGGCTTCGAGACGCTGGTCGAGGCAGGCTACGCGCCGGAGATGGCGTATTTCGAGTGCCTGCACGAACTGAAGCTGATCGTCGACCTGATCTACGAAGGCGGCATCGCAAACATGAACTATTCGATCTCGAACAATGCCGAGTACGGCGAGTACGTGACGGGCCCGCGCGTCGTCACCGAAGAGACGAAGAAGGCGATGAAGCAATGCCTGAAGGACATCCAGACCGGCGAGTACGCGAAGAGCTTCATTCTCGAGAACAAGGCCGGCGCGCCGACGCTGCAATCGCGCCGCCGCTTGACGGCCGAGCACCAGATCGAGCAGGTCGGCGCGAAGCTGCGCGCGATGATGCCGTGGATCGCGAAGAACAAGCTCGTCGACCAGACGAAGAACTAAGTCGCGCGCTTTATCCGGCCCCGGATCGGGGCCGGACTCGAAAGCCGCCCGAAGGCGTCAGTGCCGCGGGCGGCTTTTGCTATCCTACGGGCTTTGCCATTCAACGAAGAACGAACCATGAATTATCCTCATCCGATCATTGCGCGCGAAGGCTGGCCGTTTATCGCGATCGCGGCCGTCGTCGCGCTGCTGATCCACGCCATCGGCGGGTTCGGCCTCGCATGGCCGTTCTGGCTGCTGCTTGTCTTCGTGGTCCAGTTCTTCCGCGATCCGCCGCGGCCGATCCCGACCCAGCCGAACGCGGTGCTTTGTCCGGCCGACGGCCGGGTCGTGGCGGTCGAGATCGCGCAGGACCCGTATGCGCAACGCGAAGCATTGAAGATCAGCGTGTTCATGAACGTGTTCAATGTCCACTCGCAGCGCTCGCCCGTCGACGGCGCGGTGCAGAAGGTCGAGTATTTTCCGGGTGCGTTCCTCAATGCGGCGCTCGACAAGGCGTCGGCGGAAAATGAGCGCAACGCGGTCGTGATCCAGACGACGGGGGGCCAGACAGTGACGGCCGTGCAGATCGCGGGCCTCGTCGCGCGCCGGATTCTTTGCTACGTGCGTGCGGGCGAACCCGTGACGCGCGGCCAGCGCTACGGCTTCATCCGCTTCGGCTCGCGCGTCGACGTGTATCTGCCGAAGGGCAGCCGTGCGCGCGTGACGATCGGCGAAAAAGTGTCCGCGTCGTCGACGATCCTCGCCGAGCTGCCAGAGCAACAGTAAGCGGGAATACGTATCGATGGCTGCACTCAAACCGCGCCGCCCGCGCAATGGCAAAGCCCCGTGGCCGCGGTCGTTTCGCCGCAACAAATCCGTTGCCGCCGCGCCGGATCTGGCACCCGTCGAAGGGCGCCGCGCCGCGCGCCGGCAGCAATTCCTGAGAACGCGCGGCATTTATCTGCTGCCGAACGCGTTCACCACGGCCGCGCTCTTTTGCGGCTTCTTTGCTGTCGTGCAGGCGATGAACGTCCGTTTCGAGACCGCGGCGATCGCGATCTTCGCAGCGATGGTGCTCGACGGAATGGATGGCCGCGTCGCGCGGCTCACGCATACGCAAAGCGCATTCGGCGAGCAGTTCGACAGCCTGTCGGACATGGTGTCGTTCGGCGTCGCGCCTGCGCTCGTGATGTACGAATGGGTGCTGAAGGATCTTGGCCGCTGGGGGTGGCTTGCCGCATTCGTCTACTGCTCGGGCGCGGCGCTGCGTCTCGCGCGTTTCAACACGAATATCGGCGTCGTCGACAAGCGCTTCTTCCAGGGGCTGCCGAGCCCGGCCGCCGCGGCGCTGATCGCGGGCTTCGTGTGGCTCACCGTCGACAATCGCGTGCCGGTGAAGCTCGGCTGGCTGCCGTGGGTCGCATTCGCGCTGACGGTTTACGCGGGCGTGACGATGGTGTCGAATGCGCCCTTTTATAGCGGCAAGGCGCTCGACGTCCGCCACCGGGTGCCGTTTGCGGCGATCCTGCTCGTGGTGGTCGCGTTCGTGCTCGTTTCGTCCGATCCTCCGCTGATGCTGTTCGGCTTGTTCGTGCTGTACGGGCTGTCCGGCTATGTGTTTTGGGCGTATATGGCGGTGCGCGGCCGGGCGAATCCGGCACGCTCGTCGCAGCGCGAGCATTGACGGCCCGCCGCGCTTGATGCGCCGCAGTGTGATGTAACGGGGACGGCGGCCGGTTTGGCCGCCGTTTTCTTTGGCGGGCCGCAGCGGTGGTTTTTCCCGCGCGGCGCATGCCGTTCCCGGCTTTGCGCCGACGCCCGTCCAGGGCAAAACCGTGCCGCGGCGCGCGGCGGGCGCGTGGGGAAGCCGCCGATTGCGCGCGACCCGGAATGCCGCTATAGTCGCCAGCATGACCGCATCCTCCCGCCTTTCTCTTCTTCTAGCCGGCGCGCCGCTACGTGCGCTAGCTCTAGCGCGCCCGTCGCGCTGACCGTTTTCGCCCTCCGTCGAGCTTCGTCTGCTGTTCCAGTGTCGCCTGCGGTGGCGCGAGCTTCATCACGTGTATTGCCCCATTCGAAACCTGGAGTCCCCCATGACAGACAAGCTGATCATTTTCGACACGACGTTGCGTGACGGCGAGCAGTCGCCCGGCGCGTCGATGACGAAGGAAGAGAAAATCCGCATCGCGAAGCAACTCGAGCGAATGAAGGTCGACGTGATCGAGGCCGGCTTTGCCGCCAGCTCGAATGGCGATTTCGACGCGATCCACACGATCGCGCAGCAGGTCAAAGACAGCACGATCTGCTCGCTCGCGCGCGCAAACGACAAAGACATTCAGCGCGCGGCGGATGCGCTCAAGCCCGCCAACAGCTTCCGGATCCATACGTTCATCGCGACGTCGCCGCTGCACATGGAGAAGAAGCTGCGGATGACGCCCGATCAGGTGTTCGAGCAGGCGCGTCTCGCCGTGCGTTTCGCGCGCAAGTTCACCGACAACATCGAATTTTCGCCCGAGGACGGCAGCCGCTCGGACATGGATTTCCTCTGCCGCGTGCTGGAGGCGGTGATCGACGAGGGTGCGACGACGATCAATATCGCCGATACGGTCGGCTACGGCGTGCCGGAACTGTACGGCAACCTCGTGAAGACGCTGCGCGAGCGCATCCCGAATTCGGACAAGGCGGTTTTCTCGGTGCATTGTCATAACGATCTGGGCATGGCGGTCGCGAACTCGCTTGCCGGCGTGAAGATCGGCGGCGCGCGGCAGGTGGAGTGCACGATCAACGGTCTCGGCGAGCGCGCGGGCAATACGTCGCTCGAGGAGATCGTGATGGCGGTGAGAACCCGCAAGGACTACTTCGGGCTCGACCTGGGCATCGACACGACGCAGATCGTGCCGGCGTCGAAGCTCGTATCGCAGATCACGGGCTTCGTCGTGCAGCCGAACAAGGCGGTGGTCGGCGCGAACGCATTCGCGCATGCGTCGGGCATCCATCAGGACGGCGTGCTGAAGGCGCGCGACACCTACGAAATCATGCGGGCGGAAGACGTCGGCTGGACCGCGAACAAGATCGTGCTGGGCAAGCTGTCGGGCCGCAACGCGTTCAAGCAGCGTTTGCAGGAGCTCGGCGTGTCGCTCGACAGCGAAGCCGAATTGAACGCCGCGTTCGCGCGCTTCAAGGATCTCGCCGATCGCAAGGCCGAAATCTTCGATGAAGACATCATCGCGATCGTCACCGAGGAAGAGTCGGCGCTGGCGCACGAACACGAGCATTACCGGTTCGTGTCGCTGTCGCAACGCTCGCAGACGGGCGAGCGGCCGCAGGCGACGGTCGTATTCTCGGCGGGCGGTGTGCAAGTAGAGGGCGAGGCCAACGGTAACGGGCCCGTCGACGCGACGTTCAATGCGATCGAGAGCGAAGTGGGTAGCGGCGCGGAACTGCTGCTGTACTCGGTCAACGCGATTACAACCGGCACGCAGGCGCAAGGCGAGGTGACGGTGCGGCTGTCGAGGAGCGGGCGCATCGTCAATGGCGTCGGCACCGATCCGGATATCGTCGCGGCATCGGCGAAGGCGTATATTGCGGCGCTGAACAAGCTGCATTCGAACGACAAGCTCAATCCGCAGCGCGCGTGATGCGAGTTTGATACGCATTCGGCACGCCTGGCGGCGCATCAGCCGATTGCACCGCCGCATGCCGCATGAAAAACGCCCCGCCGGCCAGCCAGGCCGCGCGGGGCGTCGTCGTTCAGGGGGCGGCGCTTACTGCATCGTCGGGCTGCGGAAGAACCAGCGCATGCCGCTTTCGCGAGCGTGTTCGACCTGGCGCCGGTAGTCGACGGTGATTGCGCGCCGCGGTGCATCCTCGACGAACGCGTCGATCATCTCGCGCACGTCATGGTCGATGTAATCGACCCGGGTGGCGTCGATGATGACGACCGCGCGATCCGGAATCTGCGCGAGATACTGCTTGATCCGTACCTTGCCGAGAAACGACACGTCCTTGCGGAACGTCAGCAGGTAATGATCGTCGTGCTGCGCGAGCGTCGCCGGGCTGCGCAGGTTTGCGATCGCGACCGCGAGCACGCAGCACGCGATGCCGAGCGCGATGCCGGCGAGCAAGTCGATTGCGAGCACGCCGGCAATCGTCACGGCGAACGGCACAAACGCGCCGGGCCCTTGTTTGGCGACGGATGCGAACAGCGCGGGTTTCGCGAGCTTGAAGCCGGTGTGAATCAAGATCGCCGCGAGACTCGCGAGCGGGATCAGATTCAGCAGGCCGGTGAGCGCGAACACGCTGACGAGCAGCAGCACGCCATGCACGATGGCCGACATCCGGCTTTGTCCGCCTGCATTCACGTTCACCGAACTGCGCACGATGACCGCCGTGATCGGCAGGCCGCCCACCATGCCGGCGAGGAAATTGCCGACACCCTGCGCCTTGAGTTCGCGGTTCGGCTGCGACGGGCGGCGCTGCGGATCGATCTGCTCGACCGCTTCGAGGCTCAGCAGTGTCTCGAGGCTGCCGACCACCGCGAGCGTGATCGCGACGCGCCAGACGTCCGGATTCAGCAGTTGCGCGAAATTCGGTCCGAAGTCGGCGGTTTGCAGCACCGAGCTGAGCGCGGCAAACGACGTGAGTTCAGGCAATGCGACGCGATGCTCGACGGGCGGTACCGCGTTCGGTGCGACGAAGCCGAGCAGGGCGGTCACGCCGATGCCGATCAGCACGACGATGAGCGGCGCGGGCACGACGCGTACAAACTTGAAGCGGCGCATCGCGCGCGTGTCCCACGCGGCAAGCAGCGCGAGCGACGCGATCGCGATCGCGCTCGACGTGAATACCGCATGGCCGGGCGCATTGCCGTCACCGGCCAGCCCGAGCGCGAACGGCGCTTGCTTGATGATCAGCAGCAGCCCGATGGCGGCGAGCATCCCTTTGATGACGGGCGACGGCACGTAAGCGGCGAAGCGGCCCGCTTTCAGCAGCCCGAAGCCGATTTGCAGAACGCCCGACAGCAGCACCGCGAGCAGGAACGCCTCGAAGTTGCCGAGCCGCGCGATCCCCTCGACGACGATCACGACGAGACCGGCTGCCGGGCCGCTGACGGACAGCGGCGAGCCGCTCAGGATCGCAACGATGAGGCCGGCGATGATGCCCGACACGAGCCCTGCGAACGGCTCGACGCCTGACGCGTTGGCGATCCCGAGGCAGAGCGGCAATGCGACAAGGAAGACGACGACGCCGGCGACGAGGTCGCGCGGAAATGTGGAGAACGAAGCACTGAGATTCTTCATGGTGAACGGGAAACGTAATGGGGCCCAGGGGCGATGCGGCACGGACGGCCGCGGTGTTGGCGCTCGTGCCCGCTCAGGCCGCGGCGGTTTCGGCGCGCTCGGCCGGCGGCGCGACGCCGGCTGCTGGCGAGTAGCCGGACGCGAGTTCCTTGAGCCGGCCGTCGGCGAGCGAAAAGATCCAGCCGTGCACGAGAGGCGCGGGATCGGCGTCCCGGATGATCGGGGAGTTCGACAACAGACGGACCTGCTCGATCACATTGAGCTCGGCAAGCCGATCGGCGGCCTCGTCGGGCGGCACGCCGTCTAGTTCGGCGTGATGACGGCGGGCGAGCGCACAAAGCGGCGCAATCCGGCGGTTGACGTGCGGCAGCCCCGGCGACGGCGGCAGCAGCGACGCGCGCACGCCGCCGCAGCCATAATGCCCGCAGACGATCACGTGATCGACCTTGAGCACACGCACCGCGTACTCGAGCACGCTCGCGCTGTTGTCATCGTCGGGGTGGAACAGATTCGCGATGTTTCGATGTACGAACAGCTCGCCCGGCATGCTGTGCGTGATCGTCTCCGCCGGCACACGGCTGTCCGAGCAGCCGATCCACAGCACGCGGGGGTTCTGGCCGCGCGACAGCGAGTCGAAGAAGGCGGGCGAACGCTCGGCGGTCTCGCGGGCCCAGGCGATATTGGCGACGAGCATGCTTTTGGGGCGATTCATTGAGGACTCCTAGATACATGAACACGTGGTCCGGCGACGCAAACTTGCATTCGACGTGGTACGCCTGTCTTTCTAAATTGAAAGCTTGGTGACTGCGATATTAGGTGATGGCCCGAATCAGAAGTTCGGTTTGAAATATTCTGTTGCAATTTATTTTTGTGAACGTTGCGGCTGCACCACCGGTCCATCGAGAATGTTGGGAGCAGGTGCATGCTGCACTAAAAATGAACATGGCCGCTCAGGCTCGTGCAGCTTGGCTGAGAGACGGTAGTTTCATTTTTTGGGGCATTAATTGACTGGTTGGTCGGCGTATTTGTCATTTAAAAAAAGATGACAAAAATATTAGAAACGAGCGGTAAAGAATTTATTTGCCGAAGCGCGAAGAACAGAAATTTCATGAAAAAAGCGTCATATTGCGCGAGGGCGATTCGATGGGTGCGGTGTATCACCGTGCGGGAAGATGTTCGGTTCGTCCAGAGAGTGGGAGCGAGCCAACGTGAGCTGGAGTTACTGCTGAGGGGCAGGTGGTCGGCGTGGCTGCGGCAGTCTGATATTCGACGCGTCGACGCGATGAAATTGGGGGCGAGGCGTGGAGTTTGCGCATGCAGCCGCCGGACAGGCATGGCGTGTAGGCTGCGGCTGCGCCCGTATATCCGCTTACACTTAAGCGAGCAGGCTTAGCCGCATCGTGAAGGCCCGTTCGCGGTTTGAATCTGTATTTTCGAGATTGACGCGTTGTGGGCCGCATTCCGCTTGAACGGGTGCGGCTCCGAAGCCGCCTTGAGCCTTGAGCGGGTAAGTAGCGCGGCCGATACGATGCTGAGTGACCCGTGACCCGTGACCCGTGACCCGTGACCCGTGACCCGTGACCCGTGACCCGTGAGCCTTGAACCGCGAACCGCGAACCGCGAACCGCCGCCGGCCGCGCCGATTGCGTCGCGGCCGGCGTTTTTCTTCGTCCGGATAAAAATCAGAACAGCGTGCGGCGATCCGGATCGTGCAGCGGGTCGGGCGTTTTCTGTGTGAGGCGCAGGATGCCCGCGTCGTCGAAATAAAAGTTGTAGAGCATGTACCAGACGTTGTCTTCGAGATAGCGGTACGTCCAGACTTCGCGTTTCATCAGCGGAAAGTACGCGGTTTCGACCGGCCGGCCGAAATTCACGAGCACGTCGGTCTTGGTCCAAGTGCCGATTTCGGCGCGGTAGAACTCGAGCGGTTGCAGCACTTGCCGCACGTTGACGATCCGGCTCGCGGCATCGATATCCGCGGCCACGGTGACTTCGCCCATCGGTTGCGTCGGCCACATCAGGCGCTTGCCGCCGTTCGGCAGATCGTAGATTTCGCGCGGCGGACCCAGGCTCGCGACGATCGCGGACGAATCCTGTCCCGCGTGAAAGCGCTGCCACGGCTGCGCGCAGCCGGCTAACAACGCCGCCGCGCACACGAACAATAGCGGGAGACGGGCTGACATAGGTTCTTCTCCATGGGTCTCGGATGGAGACGTTTTATCACGCTGGCTGCCTGACCGCGAGAATGGGGACGGAAAAGTTTGCGTGGCGGCCGGGCGGCCTTCACCTGTCGCGTTTCGGCGCGCGATGTGCTGCCCAAGCCCGCGTTCGCGAGGGCCGTGCGAGAAGAGGCGGGTCGCAGCTGGCTTGGACGGGCGCGACGTTATGCGCCAAGGGCGGCGAACATGCAGGCGGGCGGGCCAAAGGCGGCAAAACCGGTGCGCGACAGGCAATCCGTGCAGAATCGATACCGGCATTGCCGCTGCCGCGCTTGCGGCCGACCGTATGAAACGGGCTTGCCGGGTTGGATTCGCCGGCTGAGCGACTTATGTTACAATGCGCGCCGTTGTAATCACGGCACGGCCTTTCTTCCGTGTCCGCCTGTTCAGTTGAAAAGGAAATCAAATGTCTGTTGCTGATATCAAGAAGTCGGAAGTTGTTGCTCAGTTCGCCCGTGGCGCAAACGATACGGGCTCGCCCGAAGTTCAGGTCGCACTCCTGACGGCGCGCATCACGGAACTGACGGGTCACTTCAAAACCCACGCGAAAGATCACCATAGCCGCCGCGGTCTGCTGCGCATGGTGAGCCGCCGCCGCAAGCTGCTCGACTACCTCAAGGGCAAGGATGCCGACCGTTATCGCGCGCTGATCGAGAAGCTGGGTCTGCGTAAGTAAACGGGGCGCTTTTCGCCTTCGCAAGATGCCTGTGTCAGTTGCGCTGATGCAGGCATTTTGTTTTTTCGCGGTGCGCATCGCGCGTGCCGCCGGGCTATCGAAGCCCACAACCGGCCAGGCACACACGGGTTGAGCTTTGTGTCATTCCAGCGCGCTGTTCGCGATTCGCTCGACGGCGGCGGCACGCGGCGAATACTGCGCTGGAATGGCATAAAAAACACACCTCTTCCCATGTGGCCCGGTCGCGCCGCTGCCGTGCCGGCTTCGTCCGGGCGCGGCATCTGATGAACGAACGAAAGGAGCGACCATGTCTCTGTTCAACAAGGTGGTGAAAGAATTCCAGTGGGGCCAGCACAAGGTTCGCCTCGAAACCGGCGAGATCGCGCGCCAGGCGAGCGGTGCGGTGCTCGTCGACGTCGAGGATACCGTCGTGCTCGCGACCGTCGTCGGCGCGAAGTCGGCGAAGCCGGGCCAGGATTTCTTTCCGCTGACCGTCGACTACATCGAAAAGACCTATTCGGCCGGCAAGATTCCAGGCGGCTTCTTCCGTCGCGAAGGCCGTCCGTCCGAGCACGAGACGCTGACGTCGCGCCTGATCGACCGGCCGCTGCGTCCGTTGTTCCCGGAAGGCTTCTACAACGAAGTGCAGGTCGTGGTTCATGTGTTGTCCGTGAACCCGGAGGTTCCGGCCGATATTCCCGCGCTGATCGGCGCGTCGGCCGCGCTCGCGGTGTCGGGCCTGCCGTTCAACGGCCCGGTCGGCGCGGCGCGCGTCGCATATATCAATAACCAGTACGTGCTGAATCCGACGCGCGAGCAGCTGAAATCGTCGCGCCTCGACCTCGTCGTCGCCGGTACCGAGCGCGCGGTGCTGATGGTCGAATCCGAAGCCGATCAGCTGCCGGAAGATGTGATGCTCGGCGCGGTCGTGTTCGGTCACGAGCAGATGCAGACGGCGATCGATGCGATCCACGAACTAGTGCGCGAGGGCGGCAAGCCCGAGTGGGACTGGCAGCCGGCTGCGAAGAACGAAG
This sequence comes from Burkholderia singularis, assembly GCF_001718875.1. NCBI lineage: Bacteria > Pseudomonadati > Pseudomonadota > Betaproteobacteria > Burkholderiales > Burkholderiaceae > Burkholderia > Burkholderia singularis. The sequence goes on along the minus strand of NZ_CP013448.1, from coordinate 2,939,443 downwards.
CGCTGATCGCGCGCGTGACCGAACTCGCGCAAGCCGATCTGCAAGCGGCCTACCAGACCCGCGAAAAGCAGGCGCGCTCGGCGAAGCTGAAGGAAATCTACGCGGCCACGACCGCGAAGCTGGCCGAGGAAGCCGCGGCGTCGAGCGCCGAAGCGGCCGATGCGGCAACGGTCGGCAACATCCTGTTCGATCTCGAGGCGAAGATCGTCCGCTCGCAAATCCTGAACGGCGAGCCGCGCATCGACGGCCGCGACACGCGTACCGTGCGCCCGATCGAGATCCGCACGGGCGTGCTGCCGCGCACGCACGGCTCGGCGCTTTTCACGCGCGGCGAGACGCAGGCGCTCGTCGTCGCGACGCTCGGCACGAAGGGTGACGAGCAGATCATCGACGCGCTCGAAGGCGAGTACCGTGACCGCTTCATGCTCCACTACAACATGCCGCCGTTCGCGACCGGCGAAACGGGGCGCGTCGGCTCGCCGAAGCGCCGCGAAATCGGCCACGGGCGCCTTGCCAAGCGTGCGCTCGTCGCATGCCTGCCGAGCGCCGACGAATTCGGCTATTCGATTCGCGTCGTGTCGGAAATCACCGAGTCGAACGGGTCGTCGTCGATGGCATCGGTGTGCGGCGGCTGCCTCGCGCTGATGGACGCCGGCGTGCCGATGAAGGCGCACGTCGCGGGCATCGCGATGGGCCTGATCCTCGAAGGCAACAAGTTCGCGGTGCTGACCGACATTCTCGGCGACGAGGATCACCTCGGCGACATGGACTTCAAGGTGGCCGGCACGGCCGACGGCGTGACGGCGTTGCAGATGGACATCAAGATCCAGGGGATCACGAAGGAAATCATGCAGGTCGCGCTCGCGCAGGCGAAGGAAGGCCGTCTGCACATCCTCGGCAAGATGAAGGAATCGGTCTCGGGGGCGAACACGCAACTGTCCGAATTCGCGCCGCGCATGATCACGATCAAGATCAATCCGGAGAAGATCCGCGACGTGATCGGCAAGGGCGGCTCGGTGATCCGTGCGCTGACGGAAGAAACCGGCACGACGATCGACATTTCGGACGACGGCGTCGTGACGATCGCGAGCACGAGCAGCGAAGGGATGGCCGAGGCGAAGAAGCGCATCGAGAACATCACGGCCGAGATCGAAGTCGGCCAGGTGTACGAGGGCTCGGTGCTCAAGCTGCTCGATTTCGGCGCGATCGTGAATCTGCTGCCGGGCAAGGATGGCCTGCTGCACATCTCCGAAATCGTCAACGAGCGGGTGAAGGACATCAACGACTACCTGAAGGAAGGCCAGCAGGTGAAGGTCAAGGTGATCCAGACGGACGAGAAGGGCCGTGTGCGATTGTCGGCGAAGGCGCTGCTGAATGAGGCGGCCGCCCAGCAAACCGATGTGCCTCCTCAGCAGTAAGTAAGGCGGTACCAACGGCCGGCAGCGCGAAGCGCGCCGGCCGTTTTTTCTGTAGGATCGGGCCGCGTTCGACGCCGCTCCGGCATCGCCTGTCGTCGGCGTCTCCCATTCATTTCGATCCTGGATCCTGGAGCCATACAGATGAGAGCCATTGAAATCGCCGAGTTCGGTGCTCCCGACGTACTGAGGCTGGTCGAGCGTCCGAAGCCGGAACTCAAGCGTGGCGAGGTGCTGATCAAGGTTGCGGCATCGGGCGTCAATCGTCCTGACGTGCTTCAGCGCAAGGGCTTGTACGCGCCGCCGCCTGGCGCATCGGATCTGCCGGGGCTCGAGGTTGCGGGAGAGATCGTCGGCGGCGATCTTTCCGATCCCGCGTCGAACCCGTTCGGCCTGAAGCTTGGCGACCGCGTTTGCGCGTTGCTCTCGGGCGGCGGCTATGCGCAATATGCGGCCGCGCCGTTGCTGCAGTGTTTGCCGGTGCCGGATGGCTTGACCGAGGTCGAGGCCGCTTCGCTGCCCGAGACGTTTTTTACAGTATGGAGCAACGTGTTCGACCGCGCCCAGCTTGGCGCGGGCGAGGGCGGCGCGCAGGAGTCGCTGCTGGTGCAGGGCGGTTCGAGCGGCATCGGCGTTGCGGCAATTCAAATCGCGCATGCGCTGGGTTTTCGCGTATTCGCCACCGCGGGCACCGACGACAAATGCCGCGCGTGCGAGCAGCTCGGCGCCGAGCGGGCGATCAACTACAAGAGCGAGGATTTCGTCGGCGTCGTGAAGTCGCTGACGCACGATCGGGGCGTCGACGTGATTCTCGACATGGTTGCGGGCGCCTACGCGCCGCGCGAGTTGACGGCGCTCGCCGACGGCGGACGGCTGGTGGTGATCGCGCATATCGGCGGAGCGCGGGCCGAGATGAATCTCGCCGAGATCATGCGGCGCCGGCTGACGGTCACGGGCTCGACGCTGCGGCCGCGTCCCGTCGAGTTCAAGGCGCGGATCGCCGCGCAATTGAAGGAGCGCGTGTGGCCGCTCGTTGCCGACGGCCGCGTGAAGCCCGTGATCTATCGCGTGCTGCCGGCCGAGCAGGCGGCCGATGCGCATACGTTGATGGAAAGTAGCGAGCACGTCGGCAAGATCGTGCTCGCTTGGGGTGCGAATCCGTAACCGGCGATATCTGAGCGTCGATGCTTGACATCGGCAGTTTGACCTGTTCTTGAGCGCCGCAGTAAAATTGCGGGTTCGCTTCGCCAGAGCCAGATGAACACGACGCCCTTTCCGGGGCGTCCACGACGAGACAAACCATGTCGAAACAAAGAATTCAGCGAGTGATCGGCAACTGGAAGATGCACGGCCGTCTGAGCGGCAACCAGGCATTGCTGAACGAGGTCGCTCAAGGGGCGCAGGCCGTGCGCGAGGGCGTCGAAGTCGGCGTGTGCGTGCCGTTTCCCTATCTTGCGCAGGCACAGTCGTTGCTGGCGGGCGGGCGCGTAGCGTGGGGTGCTCAGGATGTGTCGGCGCACGAACAGGGCGCGTACACAGGTGAAGTGGCGGCGGCGATGGTCGCGGAGTTTGGCGCGGCTTATGCGATCGTCGGGCATTCGGAGCGTCGTGCGTATCACGGCGAAACGAACGAGACGGTCGCGGCCAAGACGCAGCGCGCGCTCGCAGCGGGGCTGACGCCTGTCGTTTGCGTCGGTGAGACGCTTGCCGAGCGCGAAGCCGGGACGACCGAGCAGGTCGTCGGCACGCAGCTCGATGCGGTGCTCGCCGTGCTGTCGGCGCAAGATGCGGCACGTATCGTCGTCGCGTATGAGCCGGTGTGGGCCATTGGCACGGGCAAGAGTGCGACGTCCGCGCAGGCGCAGCAGGTGCACGCGTTCTTGCGCGCGCGGCTCGAGCAGAAGGGGGCGCCGCAGGTGTCGCTGCTGTATGGCGGCAGCGTGAAACCCGATAACGCGGTCGAATTGTTCGGGCAGCCGGATATTGATGGCGGCTTGATCGGCGGCGCGTCGTTGAAGAGTGAAGATTTTCTGGCAATTTGCCGGGCCGCGCAGTAAGCGCTCGCGAAGTGCGGGGATATCGGGCAGCGGGCGAAGACGCCGGCTGTATCAACCAATAGGTGAGGGTGTATGCCGTTTTTGAAAGTTTTGATTATTGTGGTTCAGCTGCTGTCCGCGCTGGGCGTGATTGGTCTCGTGCTGCTGCAGCATGGCAAGGGGGCCGACATGGGGGCGGCGTTCGGCAGCGGCGCGTCGGGCAGCTTGTTCGGTGCGACGGGTTCGGCAAATTTCCTGTCGCGCACGACGGCCGTTCTCGCAACGATCTTCTTCGTCGCGACCCTCGCGCTGACTTACCTGGGTTCGTATAAATCGGCGCCGTCAGTCGGCGTGCTGGGAGCGGTGGCGACGGCGCCCGCGTCGGCGGTTGCTGCATCGCAGGCGCCTGCGGCATCCGCACCCGCGGCAGTGTCGGCGGCGTCCGCGCCCGGCCAGGATGTACCGAAATAAATTTTCGAGAAATGCGGGTTTGTGCGTTGAACAAATCTAAGAACCGGGTTAGAATTTGAGTCTTGAAGCGATTCGCGGGTTATGTAGTTTTTCCCGGGTTGCATGCAGTGCCGACGTGGTGAAATTGGTAGACACGCTATCTTGAGGGGGTAGTGGCGAAAGCTGTGCGAGTTCGAGTCTCGCCGTCGGCACCAAAGTTGCTCAATGCCAGCCGCTTCGTGGGGCTGGCATTTTTTATTTCCGGCGTATCCTTGCGGTTGTCTTGGATTGGCCGGGAGTCCGAAATGATCCGATTTCCGGATCGGTGTTATTCTCCGGAACGCTCGGATCCAACCAATAGAGGATAGCCTTGAACCTCGCAGCCTATTACCCCGTCTTGTTGTTTCTCCTCGTAGGCACTGGTTTAGGTATAGCGCTGGTCAGCATCGGCAAGATCCTCGGTCCCAACAAGCCCGACAGCGATAAGAATTCGCCGTATGAATGCGGCTTCGAAGCATTCGAGGATGCGCGCATGAAGTTCGACGTGCGCTATTACCTCGTCGCGATTCTGTTCATCATCTTCGATCTCGAAACCGCGTTCCTGTTCCCGTGGGGTGTTGCCCTGCGCGAAATCGGCTGGCCCGGTTTCATCGCAATGATGATTTTCCTGCTCGAATTCCTGCTTGGTTTCGCCTACATCTGGAGAAAGGGCGGCCTGGACTGGGAGTGACGGTCAATCGCCGGTTTGCATGGGTGGCCACGCGTCGCCGCCTATCTGGAGTGGATAGCAAATGAGTATCGAAGGGGTCTTGAAGGAAGGGTTTGTCACCACGACGGCCGACAAGCTGATCAACTGGACGCGTACCGGCTCGCTGTGGCCCATGACGTTCGGTCTCGCGTGCTGTGCGGTGGAAATGATGCATGCGGGCGCCGCGCGTTACGACCTCGACCGGTTCGGGGTTGTGTTTCGCCCGAGTCCGCGTCAGTCCGATGTGATGATCGTCGCGGGCACGCTTTGCAACAAGATGGCGCCCGCGCTGCGCCGGGTCTACGACCAGATGGCCGAGCCGCGCTGGGTGATTTCGATGGGTTCGTGCGCGAACGGCGGCGGCTATTACCACTACTCGTATTCGGTGGTGCGCGGCTGCGATCGGATCGTTCCTGTCGATGTCTACGTGCCGGGTTGCCCGCCGACCGCCGAGGCGCTCGTTTATGGCGTGATCCAGTTGCAAGCGAAGATCCGCCGCACGAGCACCATCGCCCGTCAATAAAGCATCGAATCCCCACATAACATGGCAAGCAAAATCGAGACCCTGAAGGCGAACCTCGAGGCCGCCATCGGCGCGCGCGTGGTAAGCCTCGTAGAGGCGGTCGGCGAGCTTACGCTCGTCGTGAAGGCAAGCGATTATCTCGAAGTCGCGAAGCAGTTGCGCGACGATCGCACGCTCGGCTTCGAGCAACTGATCGACCTGTGCGGCGTCGATTATCAAACCTACGGCGACGGCGCTTACGACGGCCCACGTTTTGCCGCCGTGCTGCATCTGCTGTCGGTCGCGAATAATTGGCGTTTGCGCGTGCGCGTGTTCGCGCCCGACGACGATCTGCCGATCGTCGCGTCCGTCGTCGACATCTGGAATTCGGCGAACTGGTATGAGCGCGAGGCGTTCGATCTTTACGGCATCGTGTTCGAAGGGCATCCGGACCTGCGCCGTATCCTGACCGATTACGGTTTCATCGGCCATCCGTTCCGTAAGGATTTCCCGGTTTCCGGCTATGTCGAAATGCGCTACGACCCGCAAGAAAAGCGTGTCGTCTATCAGCCGGTGACGATCGAGCCACGCGAAATCACGCCGCGCGTGATCCGCGAGGATCGCTATGGCGGTCTGAAACATTAAGGGGGCGTCATGGCTGAAATCAAGAACTACACGCTCAATTTCGGGCCGCAGCATCCGGCCGCGCACGGTGTGCTGCGCCTCGTGCTCGAACTCGACGGCGAAGTGATCCAGCGTGCCGATCCGCACATCGGCCTGCTGCATCGCGCGACCGAAAAACTCGCCGAAAACAAGACGTTCATTCAATCGGTGCCGTACATGGACCGTCTCGACTATGTGTCGATGATGGTCAACGAACACGGCTACGTGCTCGCGATCGAGAAATTGCTCGGCATCGAGGTGCCCGAGCGCGCGCAGTACATCCGCGTGCTGTTCGACGAAATCACGCGCGTGCTGAACCACTTGATGTGGATCGGCGCGCACGCGCTCGACGTCGGCGCAATGGCGGTGTTCCTGTACGCGTTCCGCGAGCGCGAGGATCTGATGGACGTGTACGAAGCGGTGTCGGGCGCGCGCATGCATGCGGCGTACTATCGCCCAGGCGGCGTCTATCGCGATCTGCCTGACGCAATGCCGCAATACAAGGCGTCCAAGATTCGCAACGAGAAGGCGCTCGCGAAGATGAACGAGGCGCGCAGCGGCTCGGTGCTCGACTTCATCGACGATTTCTTCACGCGCTTTCCGAAGTGCGTCGATGAATACGAAACGCTGTTGACCGACAACCGGATCTGGAAGCAGCGTCTCGTCGGCATTGGCGTCGTGAGCCCGGAGCGCGCGTTGCAGCTCGGTCTGACAGGGCCGATGATTCGAGGCTCGGGTATCGCATGGGATTTGCGCAAGAAGCAGCCGTATGAAGTGTACGACCGCCTCGACTTCGACATTCCCGTCGGCGTGAACGGCGATTGCTACGATCGTTATTTGGTGCGCGTCGAGGAAATGCGTCAGTCCACCCGCATCGCGAAACAATGTATTGAGTGGCTGCGTAAGAATCCCGGTCCCGTCATCATCGACAATCACAAGGTTGCACCGCCGTCGCGTGTTGGCATGAAATCGAACATGGAGGATCTGATCCACCATTTCAAGCTCTTCACCGAAGGTTTTCACGTGCCCGAAGGCGAGGCGTATGCGGCCGTCGAGCATCCGAAGGGCGAGTTCGGCATTTATCTCGTGTCGGACGGGGCGAACAAGCCGTATCGCCTCAAGATCCGCGCGCCGGGCTATGCGCATCTGTCCGCACTCGACGAAATGGCGCGCGGGCACATGATTGCCGACGCCGTCACGATCATCGGGACGCAGGACATCGTGTTCGGCGAAATCGACCGCTGACGGTCGGGCGCCGCTTGCGGCCCGGCTGGAGCGGGCACGAGCGGCGAGTCACACGCGGCGCGGCTGACCGGCGCGCCGCCGCAGCAAGCTGTCAACAGTGAACGCCAGGTCTGCCGCGGCATTGGCCATGCGGCAGGTTGTTCGTGCGGTAGGAATTGAAAGAGTCGTGTCTGAAAATGATCTCAGCTGAAGGCCTGAAAGAAATCGATCGAGCGATCGCGAAGTATCCCGCCGATCAGAAACAGTCCGCCGTGATGAGCGCGCTGGCCGTCGCCCAAGAGGAGCATGGCTGGCTGTCGCCCGAACTGATGCAGTTCGTCGCGGACTATCTCGACATGCCGGCGATCGCGGTCCAGGAGGTCGCGACGTTCTACACGATGTATGAGCTTGCGCCTGTCGGCCGCCATAAGATCACGCTCTGCACGAATCTGCCGTGCCAGCTCGGGCCCCACGGCGGCGCGCAAGCGACCGCCGAATATCTGAAGCAGAAGCTCGGCATCGATTTTGGCGAAACGACGCCGGACGGCAAGTTCACGCTGAAGGAAGGCGAATGCTTCGGCGCGTGCGGCGATGCGCCGGTGCTGCTGCTCAACAACCACAAAATGTGCAGCTTCATGAGCCGCGAGAAGATCGACCAGCTGCTTGAGGAGCTCTCGAAATGACGTCCCTCCACGATCGTCACATCAAACCGCTGATTCTCGCCGGCCTGAACGGCGAGAACTGGCGTCTTGCCGACTACGTCGCGCGCGGCGGCTACAAGCAATTGCGCCGCATTCTCGAGGAAAAGATTCCGCCCGAGCAGGTGATCGCCGATGTGAAGGCGTCGGGGCTGCGCGGCCGGGGCGGCGCGGGTTTTCCGACTGGCCTGAAGTGGAGCTTCATGCCGCGGCAGTTTCCCGGGCAGAAGTACCTCGTGTGCAATTCGGATGAAGGCGAGCCGGGTACGTTCAAGGATCGCGACATCCTGCGCTGGAATCCGCACGCGCTGATTGAAGGGATGGCGATCGGCGCATACGCGATGGGCATCACCGCCGGCTACAACTACATTCACGGCGAGATTTTCGAAGTCTATCGCCGTTTCGAGGCGGCGCTCGAAGAGGCGCGTGAAGCGGGCTTCCTCGGCAAGAACATCCTGGGTACCGATTTCTCGTTCGAGCTGCATGCCCATCATGGCTATGGCGCGTATATCTGCGGCGAGGAAACGGCGCTGCTCGAATCGCTTGAAGGCAAGAAGGGCCAGCCGCGCTTCAAGCCGCCGTTCCCGGCGAGCTTCGGCGTGTACGGCAAGCCGACGACGATCAACAACACGGAAACCTTTGCCGCGGTGCCGTTCCTGCTGGCCGTCGGCCCGCAGAATTATCTCGAGATGGGCAAGCCGAACAACGGCGGCACGAAGATCTTCTCCGTGTCGGGCGATGTCGAGCGCCCGGGCAATTACGAGGTTCCGCTCGGCACGCCGTTCGCCACGCTGATGGAGCTGGCGGGCGGAATGCGCGGCGGCAAGAAGATCAAGGCGGTGATTCCGGGCGGCTCGTCGGCGCCTGTGATTCCCGGCGACATCATGATGCAGACTGATCTGGATTACGACTCGATCGCGAAGGCGGGCTCGATGCTGGGTTCCGGCGCGGTGATCGTGATGGACGAGACGCGTTGCATGGTGCGCTCGCTGTTGCGCCTGTCGTATTTCTATCACGAGGAATCGTGCGGCCAGTGCACGCCGTGCCGCGAGGGCACGGGCTGGCTGTGGCGCGTCGTCAATCGGATCGAGCACGGCGAGGGCCGCCAGGAGGATCTGGATCTGCTGAACTCGGTCGCGGAGAACATCATGGGCCGCACGATCTGTGCACTCGGCGATGCCGCGGCGATGCCGGTGCGCGGGATGCTCAAGCATTACTGGGACGAATTCGCGTACCACGTCGAGCACAAGCGTTGCATGGTCGGCGGCCACGCGCACGCGGCCGCGGCCTGAAGCGCGCAATCCGATTGCGGAATTCGAGCGCCCGGACGAGCGTTGGCGGGCGAGCGGTAATAGGTTAAGGACCATTCACCATCATGGTTGAACTTGAAATAGACGGCAAGAAGGTCGAGGTGCCTGAAGGCAGCATGGTGATCCAGGCTGCGCATAAGGCGGATACGTATATTCCTCACTTCTGCTATCACAAGAAGCTGTCGGTCGCGGCGAATTGCCGGATGTGCCTCGTCGAAGTCGAGAAGATGCCGAAGGCCGTGCCCGCGTGCGCGACGCCGGTATCGGCCGGCATGATCGTCCACACCAACTCTGAAAAAGCCACGAAGGCGCAGCAGTCGGTGATGGAATTCCTGTTGATCAACCATCCGCTCGATTGCCCGATCTGCGATCAAGGCGGCGAATGCCAACTGCAGGATCTCGCGGTCGGCTACGGCAAGTCGTCGTCGCGCTACAGCGAAGAGAAGCGCGTCGTGTTCCACAAGAACGTGGGTCCGCTGATCTCGATGGAAGAGATGTCGCGCTGCATCCACTGCACGCGTTGCGTGCGTTTCGGCCAGGAAATCGCCGGCGTGATGGAGCTTGGCATGCTGGGCCGCGGCGAGCATTCGGAAATCACGACGTTCGTCGGCAAGACGGTCGACTCCGAGCTGTCGGGCAACATGATCGATCTGTGCCCGGTCGGCGCGCTGACGAGCAAGCCGTTCCGCTACAGCGCCCGCACGTGGGAACTGTCGCGCCGCAAATCGGTGAGTCCGCATGATTCGGTCGGTGCGAATCTCGTCGTCCAGGTGAAGAACAATCGCGTGATGCGTGTGCTGCCGTTCGAGAACGAGGCCGTCAACGAGTGCTGGATCTCGGACAAGGACCGTTTCTCGTATGAAGGCCTCAACAGCGACGAGCGCCTGACCAAGCCGATGATCAAGCAAGGCGGTCAATGGCGTGAAGTCGATTGGCAGAGTGCGCTCGAATATGTCGCGCGCGGGTTGAAGGGCGTCGTGGCCGACCACGGTGCGTCGGCGCTCGCGACGCTGGCGAGCGCGCACAGTACGGTCGAGGAACTGTTCCTGCTCAAGTCGCTCGCGCACGGTCTGAAGACGCCGAACATCGATGTCCGTTTGCGCCAGTCCGATTTTTCCTCCGCAACGGAAGGCGCGCCGTGGCTTGGCATGCCGATTGCGGCGCTGTCCGGCGTCAGCGGCGCGCTCGTGATCGGTTCGCTGTTGCGCCGTGATCACCCGCTGCTCGCCGCGCGTCTGCGTCAGGCCGCGAAGGGCGGCGCGCAGTTGCATTTCCTGCATGCGACCGGCGACGACTCGCTGATCCCGAGCGCGAAGCGCATCGTCGCCGCGCCGTCGGCATGGCTCGACGAACTCGCGGGCATCGCGGCAGCGGTCGCGCAAGCGCGCGGCGTCGCATTGCCGCAGGCGCTCGCGGGCGTTGAAGCATCCGCCGCCGCGCAGGCCGTCGCGCAATCGCTCGCCAGCGGCGAGCGCCGTGTCGTGCTGCTCGGCAACGGCGCGGTTCAGCATCCGCAGTTCGCGCAGATCCACGCGCTCGCGCAATGGATCGCCGACAATACCGGAGCGACGCTCGGTTTTCTGACCGAAGCGGCGAACACGGTCGGCGCGCATCTCGTCGGCGCGTTGCCCGGCGAAGGCGGCCTGAACGCGCGCGACGCGTTCGCGCAGCCGCGCAAGGGCTATGTGCTGCTCAACGTCGAACCCGAATTCGATACGGCCGATCCCGTGCAAGCGCTCGCCGCGCTCCAGCAGGCGGAAACGGTCGTCGTGCTGTCGCCGTTCAAACACGGTCTCGACTATGCGGACGTGTTGTTGCCGATCGCGCCGTTTACCGAGACGGCCGGCACGTATGTCAACGCGGAAGGCCGCGTGCAGTCGTTTAACGGCGTCGTGCGCCCGCTTGGCGACACGCGTCCGGCGTGGAAGGTGCTGCGCGTGCTCGGTAACTTGCTCGGCCTGCCGAATTTCGAATACGAGACGTCCGACGAGGTGCGCATTGCCGCACTTGGCGACGGCGAGATCGCGCCGCGTCTGTCGAATCGGACGAAAGCCGCGGTCGAGCGTGCGGCGACGAAGGCGAACGGCGCGCTCGAACGTCTTGCCGACGTGCCGATTTATCATGCCGACGCGCTCGTGCGTCGCGCCGGCGCGCTGCATCTGACGGCCGCCGCGAAAGTGGCGTCCCAGGCCGGCTTGCCTGCCGCGTTGTTCGATCAGCTCGGCTTGAAGGACGGCGACGCGGTGTGCGTGCGCCAAGGCGATCGTGCGGTGCAATTGCCGGCCGTGCGCGAGGAGAATCTTGCGGCGAATGTCGTTCGCGTGTCGGCGGCAACGCCTGCCGGCGCGGCGCTCGGCGGCCTGTCCGGTGAACTGGTGGTGGAGAAGGCGTAAATGAGCTTGTTCGATACGATCAATTCGGGCGGGGCGGAGCTTCTCGGTGCGGCGTGGCCGACGGTATGGGCGCTGGTGCGCATTCTCGTCGTCGCCGTCGTGATCCTGTTGTCCGTCGCATATCTGATTCTGTGGGAGCGTAAGCTGATCGGCTGGATGCACGTGCGTCTCGGTCCGAACCGCGTCGGTCCCGCGGGCCTGTTGCAGCCGATCGCCGACGTGCTGAAACTGCTGCTCAAAGAGGTGATCCACCCGACGGCGGCAAGCCGCTGGCTGTATCTGATCGCGCCGGTGATGACGGTCGTGCCGGCGTTTGCGGTGTGGGCCGTGATCCCGTTCCAGGCGGGCGCGGTGCTCGCAAACGTGAATGCAGGCCTCTTGTACGCGATGGCGATCTCGTCGGTCGGCGTCTATGCGGTGATTCTCGCCGGCTGGGCGTCGAACTCGAAGTACGCGTTTCTCGGCGCGATGCGCGCGGCCGCGCAGATGGTGTCGTATGAAATCTCGATGGGTTTCGCGCTCGTGCTCGTGCTGATGACCGCCGGCAGCCTGAACCTGTCGGAGATCGTCAACTCGCAGCAGCACGGCTTCTTCGCGAACCACGGCGTCAACTTCCTGTCGTGGAACTGGCTGCCGCTGCTGCCGGTGTTCGTCGTCTACTTCATTTCGGGCATCGCCGAAACGAACCGCCATCCGTTCGACGTGGTGGAAGGCGAGTCGGAAATCGTCGCGGGCCACATGATCGATTACTCGGGGATGGCCTTCGCGCTGTTCTTCCTTGCCGAGTACATCAACATGATTGTGATCTCGGCGTTGGCGGCGACGATGTTTCTCGGCGGCTGGGACGCACCGTTCGAATTCCTGTCGTTCATTCCGGGCATCTTCTGGCTGGTGCTGAAGGTCTTCGCGCTGCTGTCGGTGTTCATTTGGGCCCGTGCGACGTTCCCGCGTTTCCGCTACGACCAGATCATGCGCCTCGGCTGGAAAGTGTTCCTGCCGGTGTGCGTGATTTGGGTGGTCGTGGTCGGTTTCTGGATGATGTCGCCGCTGAATATCTGGAAATAAGGGGCGGACGAAATCATGACGGCAATCCAACAGTTCTTTAAAACTTTCTTCCTGACCGAGCTGCTGAAGGGGCTCGCACTGACGGGGCGGTACACGTTCAAGCGCAAGTTCACCGTACAGTTCCCCGAGGAGAAAACGCCGATCTCGCCGCGCTTTCGCGGCCTGCATGCGCTGCGCCGCTACGAGAACGGCGAGGAGCGCTGCATCGCATGCAAGCTGTGCGAAGCGGTGTGCCCGGCAATGGCGATTACGATCGAATCGGAAACGCGCGCGGATAATACGCGCCGCACGACGCGCTACGACATCGATCTGACGAAGTGCATCTTCTGCGGTTTCTGCGAAGAGAGCTGCCCGGTCGATTCGATCGTCGAAACGCAGATCCTCGAGTATCACGGCGAAAAGCGCGGCGACCTGTATTTCACGAAGGAAATGCTGCTCGCGGTCGGCGATCGCTATGAGAAGGAGATCGCGGCTGCGAAGGCCGCCGATGCGCGGTATCGGTGATCCTTCGGGGAACCGACGGCCGCCCCGGCGAGCGGGTCGGCCAACCCGCGGCGACGCCGCGGTTCGCCCGGCGGTGACAGCCAACCGCGCCTGACAATGGCCTAATGATGAACCGGTAATCATGGACTTCACGACCGTACTCTTCTACATCTTCTCGCTGCTCCTCGTGGTATCGGGGCTGAAGGTGATCACTTCGCGCAACCCGGTGGCGTCTGCGCTTTTCCTCGTGCTCGCGTTCTTCAACGCAGCCGCGATCTGGATGCTGCTCGAGGCCGAATTCCTCGCGATCCTGCTGGTGCTCGTCTACGTGGGCGCGGTGATGGTGCTGTTCCTGTTCGTCGTGATGATGCTCGACATCAACATCGACGTGCTGCGCCGCGACTTCCGGCGCTTCGTGCCGATGGCGACCGCGGTGGGCGCGATCATCGTCGTCGAGACGGCGCTGATTCTCTGGCGCGGCTATGGCGCGACGTCGTCGCCGGTGCGCGACATCGCCGCGGGCGCGGCGGCCGGCATGCCGAATACGAAGCTGATCGGCAAGGTGATCTATACCGATTACATCTTCGCGTTCGAAATCGCGGGCCTCGTGCTGCTCGTCGCGATCATCGCGGCGGTCGCGCTGACTGCGCAGAAGGGCAAGGACAGCAAGCGCCAGCGCGTGTCCGACCAGGTGAAGGTGCGCCGCCAGGACCGCGTGCGCCTCGTGAAGATGGCAGCGGACAAGCCGCAGCCGGAAACGGCCGAGCGCGCGGCAGGCGCCGCCGGCGGCAACGGCTAAGCGGAGGAAAAGAAACTATGTTGACCTTGGCGCATTACCTCGTGCTCGGTGCGATCCTGTTCGCGATCAGCATCGTCGGGATCTTCCTGAACCGCCGCAACATCATCGTGATCCTGATGGCGATCGAATTGATGCTGCTCGCGGTGAATACCAATTTCGTCGCGTTCTCGCACTACCTGGGCGACGTGCACGGCCAGATCTTCGTGTTCTTCGTGCTGACGGTCGCGGCGGCGGAAGCCGCGATCGGCCTCGCGATTCTCGTGACGTTGTTCCGCAAGCTCGACACGATCAATGTCGAGGATCTCGATCAGCTCAAAGGTTAATTTCAGGCAAGGCTGTTATGTCAACGACACTCAATGAAAACCTGCTGTTGGCGATTCCGCTCGCGCCGCTCGCCGGTTCGCTGATCGCGGGGTTGTTCGGCAACGCGATCGGACGCAGCAACGCGCACCGGGTCACGATTCTCGGCGTCGCGATCTCGCTCGTGCTTTCCGCGATGGTGTTCTTCCAGGTGCTGGATGGCGCGAGTTTCAACGCCACCGTCTACGAATGGATGAACGTGGGCTCGCTGAAGCTCGAGGTCGGTTTCCTCGTCGACACGCTGACCGCGATGATGATGGTGGTGGTGACCTTCGTGTCGCTGATGGTGCATATCTACACGATCGGCTACATGTCGGAAGAGGATGGCTATCAGCGCTTCTTCTCGTACATTTCGCTGTTTACGTTTTCGATGCTGATGCTCGTGATGAGCAACAACTTCCTGCAGCTTTTCTTCGGCTGGGAAGCGGTGGGTCTCGTGTCGTACCTGCTGATCGGCTTCTACTTCACGCGTGAAAGTGCGATCTACGCGAACATGAAGGCATTCCTCGTGAACCGCGTCGGCGATTTCGGCTTCCTGCTCGGCATCGGTCTCATCCTCGCGTATGCGGGCTCGATGAACTACGGCGAGGTGTTCGCGAAGCGCGCGGAACTCGCTACGCTGCACTTTCCGGGCACGCAATGGGGTTTGCTGACGGCCGCATGCATTTGCCTTTTCGTCGGCGCGATGGGTAAGTCCGCGCAGTTCCCGCTGCACGTGTGGCTGCCCGACTCGATGGAAGGCCCGACGCCGATCTCCGCGCTGATCCACGCGGCGACGATGGTGACGGCCGGCATCTTCATGGTCACGCGGATGTCGCCGCTGTTCGAACTGTCCGACGCGGCGCTGTCGTTCATCACGGTGATCGGCGCGATCACGGCGCTGTTCATGGGCTTTCTCGGCATCGTGCAGAACGACATCAAGCGCGTCGTCGCATACTCGACGCTGTCGCAGCTCGGCTACATGACGGTTGCGCTCGGCGTGTCCGCGTACCCGGTCGCCGTGTTCCACCTGATGACGCACGCATTCTTCAAGGCGCTGCTGTTCCTCGGCGCGGGCTCGGTGATCATCGGCATGCACCACGATCAGGACATGCGCAACATGGGCGGCCTGCGCAAGTACATGCCGATCACGTGGATCACGTCGCTGATCGGCTCGCTTGCGCTGATCGGCACGCCGTTCTTCTCCGGTTTCTATTCGAAGGACTCGATCATCGACGCCGTGAAGCTGTCGCACCTGCCGGGTTCGGGCTTCGCGTACTTCGCGGTCGTCGCGAGCGTGTTCGTCACCGCGCTGTACTCGTTCCGGATGTACTTCCTCGTGTTCCACGGCGAAGAGCGCTTCCGTCAGCCGAAGCACCCGGATTCGCCGATGGCGCAGGCGGCCGCGCATGGTCATGACGATCATGGCCACGGTCATGACGACCACGGCCACGCGCATGTGCCGCACGAAACGCCGTGGGTCGTCTGGGTGCCGCTCGTGCTGCTGGCGATTCCGTCGATTGTGATCGGCGCGGTGGCGATCGGCCCGATGCTGTTCGGCGATTTCTTCCAGCACGGCGTTGCGTTCGACAAGGTGATCTTCATCGGCCAGAACCACCCGGCGCTTGCCGAGATGGCCGAGGAGTTCCACGGCTGGGCGGCAATGGGGCTGCATTCGGTGTCGGGGCTGCCGGTTTATCTGGCGCTCGCCGGCGTCGTCGTCGCGTGGTTCCTGTATCTGAAGCGTCCGGATCTGCCGGCGTCGATTCGTCGCGCGTTCGGCCCGATCTACACGCTGCTCGACAACAAGTACTACATGGACAAGATCAACGAGGTCGTGTTCGCGAAGGGCGCGGTCGCGATCGGCCGCGGGCTGTGGAAGGAGGGCGACGTCGTGGTGATCGACGGCCTCGTCAACGGCAGCGCGCGCTTCATCGGCTGGTTCGCCGGCGTGATCCGCTTTCTGCAATCCGGTTACATCTATCACTACGCGTTCGCCATGATCATCGGCATGCTGGGGCTCCTGACCCTGTTTGTAACGCTCGGCGGCAAATAAGGCGGAGACGATACTAATGCACTCTTTTCCGATTCTCAGTACCGCGATCTGGCTGCCGATCGTCTTCGGCCTCATCGTGCTCGCGGTCGGCTCCGATAAAAATCCGGGCGTGGCGCGAGGGGTCGCGCTGATCGGCTCGCTGCTCGGTCTGGCCGTGACGGTTCCGCTCGTCACGGGCTTCGATTCGAGCACCGCGGCGTTGCAGTTCGTCGAGCAGTCGACGTGGATCGAACGCTTCAATATCTCGTATCACCTCGGCGTCGACGGCATCTCGATGTGGTTCGTCGTGCTGACCGCGCTGATCACCGTGATCGTCGTGATCGCCGCGTGGGAAGTCATCACCGAGAATGTCGCGCAGTATCTCGCCGCGTTCCTGATCCTGTCGGGGATCATGATCGGCGTGTTCTCGGCGGCCGACGGCCTGCTGTTCTACGTGTTCTTCGAGGCCACGCTGATCCCGATGTACATCATCATCGGCGTGTGGGGCGGCCCGAACCGCGTGTACGCGGCGTTCAAGTTTTTCCTGTACACGCTTGCCGGCTCGCTGCTGATGCTGGTCGCGCTGATCTATCTGTACACGCATACGCATTCGTTCGATCTCGCGACCTGGCAGAACGCGAAACTCGAGATGACGCCGCAGATTCTGCTGTTCATCGCATTCTTCCTCGCCTTCGCGGTGAAGGTGCCGATGTGGCCGGTTCATACGTGGTTGCCGGACGCGCACGTCGAAGCGCCCACGGGCGGCTCGGTCGTGCTGGCCGCGATCATGCTGAAGCTCGGCGCATACGGTTTCCTGCGCTTCTCGCTGCCGATCACGCCGGATGCGAGCCACTTCTTCGCACCGGTCGTGATCACGCTGTCGCTCGTCGCGGTGATCTATATCGGTCTTGTCGCGATGGTGCAGGCGGACATGAAGAAGCTCGTCGCGTATTCGTCGATCGCGCACATGGGCTTCGTTACGCTCGGCTTTTTCATCTTCAATCAGTTGGGCGTGGAAGGCGCGATCGTTCAGATGATCTCGCACGGCTTCGTATCGGGGGCGATGTTCCTTTGCATCGGTGTGCTGTACGATCGCTTGCATTCGCGTCAGATCGCCGATTACGGCGGCGTCGTCAACGTGATGCCGAAGTTCGCCGCGTTCGCGATGCTGTTCTCGATGGCCAACTGCGGCTTGCCGGGCACGTCCGGTTTTGTCGGTGAATTCATGGTGATTCTCGCGGCGGTCCAGTTCAACTTCTGGATTGCGTTCGGGGCGGCGTTCACGCTGATTCTCGGCGCGGCCTACACGCTTTGGATGTACAAGCGCGTGTACTTCGGCGCGGTAAAGAGCGACAAGGTCGCGAAGCTCTCGGACATCGGGCGCCGCGAATTCTCGATGCTCGCCGTGCTTGCCGCGTTCACGCTGCTGATGGGTCTCTATCCGAAGCCGTTCACCGACGTGATGCACGTTTCCGTGGAAAACCTCCTCTCCCATGTCGCGCAGTCGAAACTGCCGCTGGCCCAGTAAGCGCGAGCGGAGGAAATCAAGATCATGCAAAACGCACCTATGAATGTTCTGTTGCCCGATGCGCTGGTGATGGCCGCCATTGTCGTCGCCTGGCTGAACGACACCATTTCCGGCGCGGCCGGCCGACGCGTCACGTATCTGATCGCGGTGGTCTCGTCGATCGCGGCGGGCGTGTGGTTCGCGCTGCAAGCGCTCGATCCGCAGCAGTACTATTTTTTCTCGCGGATGGTCGTCGTCGATTCGTTCGCGAGCGTGATGAAGGCGGTCGTGTCGTTCGGCTTTGCCGTGTCGCTCGTCTATTCGCGCAAGTACCTTGAGGATCGCGACCTGTTCCGCGGCGACGTGTTCCTGCTCGGGATGTTCTCGCTGCTCGGTCAGATCGTGATGATCTCGGGCAACAACTTCCTGACGCTGTACCTCGGCCTCGAACTGATGTCGCTGTCGCTGTACGCGACGATCGCGCTGCGCCGCGATGCCGCGCAGTCGAGCGAGGCGGCGATGAAGTACTACGTGCTCGGCGCGCTGGCTTCGGGTTTCGTGCTGTACGGGATTTCGATGCTGTACGGTGCGACGGGTTCGCTCGAATTGAACGAAGTGCTGAAGGCGGTTGCGTCGGGCCACATCAACGATGCGGTGCTGCTGTTCGGCGTGATCTTCGTCGTCGCCGGCGTCGCGTTCAAGTTGGGCGCCGTGCCGTTCCACATGTGGGTGCCGGACGTCTACCAGGGCGCGCCGACCGCGATGACGCTGTTCGTCGGCGGCGGCCCGAAGGTGGCGGCATTCGCGTGGGGGCTGCGCTTCCTCGTGATGGGTCTGCTGCCGCTCGCGGCCGATTGGCAGCAGATGCTCGTGATCCTGGCGGCGCTGTCGCTGATCGTGGGCAACGTGACCGGTATCGTTCAGCGCAACGTCAAGCGCATGCTCGCGTACTCCGCGATTTCGAACATGGGCTTCGTGCTGCTCGGTCTGCTCGCGGGCGTCATCGGCGGCAATCCGTCGTCGGCGGCGAGCGCGTACAGCTCGGCGATGTTTTATTCGATCATTTATCTCGTGACGACGATGGGCGCGTTCGGTGTCGTGATGCTGCTCGCGCGCCGCGATTTCGAGGCGGAAACGCTCGACGACTTCAAGGGGCTCAACAAGCGCAGCCCGGTGTTTGCGTTCGTGATGATGGCGATGATGTTCTCGCTCGCGGGCATTCCGCCGACGGTCGGTTTCTATGCGAAGCTCGCGGTGCTCGAGGCGACGGTCAACGCAGGTCTCACGTGGCTCGCGGTGCTGGCCGTCATCACGTCGCTGATCGGCGCGTTCTACTATCTGCGTATCGTCAAGCTGATGTATTTCGATGCGCCGCAGGACACGACGCCGATCGCAGGTGACGCATGCAAGCGCGCCGTGCTCGTGCTGAACGGCGTCGCCGTCGTGCTGCTCGGCATTCTGCCGGGTCCGCTGATGACGATCTGCCTGCAGGCAATCAGCCATACGCTGCCGCTGTAATGTCGGCTGCGGGCTGGTTCATCGTGTTGTTGGCGCTTGCGGGCGCCAACCTGCCGTTCCTGAATCAACGCCTGTTCGCCGTCGTACCGCTCAATGATGGGGCGGCGGCGAAAAAGAGCGCGTGGCTTCGGATCGGCGAATTGATCGTGCTGTATTTCGCGGTCGGCGCGCTGGGCTTCTGGCTCGAATCGCGCGCCGGCAACCGTTTCGAACAGGGCTGGCAGTTCTATGCGATTACGTTCAGTCTTTTTGTCGTGTTCGCGTTTCCCGGCTTCACGTTCCAATATCTAGTCAAGCGGCGCTGACGGACTGGCCGTCACGTCCCCAACCGGAGCCGCCGATGGCCGATTTGCCGAATCACGACGCCACGCTCTTCGAAACCTGTATCGAGAGCCAAGCCGTCTACGACGGTACGTTCCTGAAAGTGAAGCGCGATACGGTGCGTCTGCCCGACGGCAAGCACGCGACGCGCGAATACGTGACCCATCCGGGCGCGGTGATGGTCATCCCGGTCTTCGACGACGGCCGGGTGCTGATGGAGAACCAATATCGTTATCCAATCGGCAAGGTAATGACGGAGTTTCCGGCCGGCAAGCTCGATCCGAACGAGGGTGCGCTCGCCTGCGCGATCCGCGAACTGCGCGAGGAAACCGGTTACACCGCGCGCGAATACGTATATCTGACGCGTATCCATCCGATCATTTCGTATTCGACCGAATTCATCGACATCTATCTCGCCCGCGGCCTTACGCCGGGCGAGCGCAAGCTCGACGACGGCGAATTCCTCGAGACATTCACGGCGACGCTGCCGGATCTGCTCGAATGGGTGCGCACCGGCCGGATCAGCGACGTGAAGACGATCATCGGAACGATGTGGCTCGAAAAGGCGCTGTCGGGCGCATGGCCGCTCGGCGAGATCGTGCGGCCGTAAGCCGCGTGCTTGCGGACGGGCTAAGCGGGAGATTTGGGACCACGCTACAATCGGCGTGAGTGCGATGATAGTGAGAGCCGCTCATTCGGCAAACTAATTTAGCACGATCGTTCTCAAAATTTCTTTTTGCGCTACACTGGCAGCACGCCCTGATTCAGCATGAAGGTTCTCGACTTACAGTGTCCCCATGGCCATCGGTTCGAAGGCTGGTTTGCGTCAGCCGACGAGTTCGAGGCGCAGTTGTCTCGCAAGCTGGTCGAATGTCCGGTTTGCGGGGCGACTGAGGTCAGCCGCATGCCGTCCGCGCCTCGCCTGAATCTGTCGGGCGCGACGCGTGAGCAGCCGGCCGATCCGCGCGCGCTGCAGGCGCGGGTGATGCGCGCGCTGCGGGAGGTGCTGGCGAAGACCGAGAACGTGGGCGAGCGCTTCGCCGAGGAAGCACGGCGTATTCACTACAACGAAGCGCCCGCGCGCAGCATTCGTGGCGTGACGACGCCTGAGGACGCGCAAGCCTTGGTCGAAGAAGGCATCGATGTGCTGCCGCTGCCGGTTCCGGCCGCGCTGAAGGAACCTCTCCAGTAATCGTTCACGATTGCCGGGCGGCCTCGGCGGCCGCTGGTGCGGTCCTGGCCCAGGAGGAGACACCGGCATGAATCTCGATTATTCCCCCGCCGACGACGCGTTCCGCGCCGACATCCGCGCATGGCTCGAGGCGAATCTGCCTCGCGAGCTGCGAGCGAAAGTTCTTGATCACAAGCGTTTGAATCGCGAAGACTACGCGAATTGGCACCGGCTGCTCGGCGCGCGCGGCTGGTCCGCGCCTGCATGGCCGGTCGAATATGGCGGTCCGGGCTGGAATGCGATCGAGCGTCATATCTGGGAAGAGGAGTGCGCGCGGATCGGCGCGCCGCCCGTGCTGCCGTTCGGCGTGTCGATGGTCGCGCCGGTGCTGATGAAGTACGGCAGCGAAGCGCAGAAGCGTCATTATCTGCCGCGCATCCTCGACGGCACCGATTGGTGGTGCCAGGGCTATTCGGAGCCCGGCTCGGGCTCGGATCTCGCGTCGCTGCGCACGCGCGCCGAGCGTCACGGCGATCACTACATCGTCAATGGCCAGAAAACCTGGACAACGCTCGGCCAGTACGCGGATATGATGTTCTGCCTCGTGCGCACCGATCCCGCCGCGAAGAAGCAGGAAGGGATTTCGTTTCTGCTGATCGACATGAAGACGCCCGGCATCACTGTGCGGCCGATCGTCATGCTCGACGAGGATCACGAGGTCAACGAAGTGTTTTTCGAGGACGTGAAGGTGCCGCTCGACAACCTCGTCGGCGACGAGAATCGCGGTTGGACCTACGCGAAGTATCTGCTCGGGCATGAGCGCACCGGAATCGCGCGCGTCGGCGCATCCAAACGCGAACTCGCATTCCTGAAGCAGCTCGCATCGCGCGAGCGCAAGAACGGCCGGCCGTTGATCGACGATCCGGTGTTTGCCGCAAGAATCGCCGCGCTCGAAATCGAACTGATGGCGCTCGAGGTGACGGTGCTGCGTGTGGTCAGCAGCGAAGCGAGCGGGCGCGGGCCGGGGCCGGAGGCGTCGATGCTGAAGATCAAGGGCACCGAGATTCAGCAGGGGCTGACCGAGTTGATGGTCGATGCGATCGGCCCGCTTGCCGCGCCGTTCGACGTGCCGTTTCTTGAGGGCGAGCGCGAGCGCAGCGTCGTCGACGACGATGCCGCGGCACCGCTTGCCGCGTATTACTTCAACTATCGCAAGACGTCGATTTACGGCGGCTCGAACGAGATCCAGAAAAACATCATCGCGCAGATGATGCTTGGATTGTGAGCATGGGATGAGAACGGCGCCGGCGCTGAACGCCTGCGGCTCGGCATCGCCGGGCCCGACCGGGCGCCGGCGCCAAGCCGGACCGATATCCGATCGACTGCGTTGCGTGCGGCGGGACCAGGCGCCAAAGGCGCTCATTCCGGCCGACATAGGAGACAAGTGATGAATTTCACTTTCAGCGAAGAGCACCAGCAATTCGGCGACGCGTTGCGCCGCTATCTGACCGAGCGCTACGATTTCGATGCACGGCGCGCGATCATTCACTCGGAGGCTGGCGTATCCGCCGACCAATGGCGCGCGTTCGCCGAACTCGGCTTGACCGCGCTGCCAGTGCCGCAAGCGCACGGCGGCTTCGGCGGCGATGCCGTCTATATGCTGGTCGCGATGCGGGAATTGGGGCGCGCGCTCGTCGTCGAACCTTATTGGGCGACGGCAGTCGGTATCGAGGCGTTGCGCATCGCGGGCTCGGGTGACGCGGCGGACGCCGCGCTGCTCGAACGGGTCGCGCAGGGCGACGCGAAGCTCGCCGTCGCGTTTCACGAGCCGCATGCGCGCTACGACCTGTTCGCGATCGAGACGAGCGCGCGGCCGGACGGCGATGCGTTCGCGTTGAGCGGCGTGAAATCCGTGGTCACGCACGGCGCGCAAGCGGACGTGCTGATCCTGCCGGCGCGGCTGCCTGACGGCGCGCTTGGCCTGTTCGCGCTCGAGCGCGGCGCGGCGGGCGTCGGCGTGACCGATTACCGGACGATCGACGGCCAGCGCGCGGCGACGATCCGTTTGTCGAACGCGCCGGCTCGTGCGCTCGCGGGCGGCATGCATGGCGACGCCGCATGGGAGCAGATTGCCGATTACGGCACTGTGCTGCTATGCGCCGAGGCGCTCGGCGCGCTCGATGCGCTCAATCACGCGACGCTCGATTACACGAAGACGCGGGAGCAATTCGGCGGACCGATCGCGCGCTTTCAAGCGCTCCAGCATCGGATGGTCGACATGCTGATCCATGCCGAACAGGCTCGCTCGCTCACCTACCTGGCCGCCGTGCGCTATGCGAGCAGTAACGCGGACGAGCGCCGCCGCGCGGTGTCGGCGGCCAAGGCGCGGCTCGGGCAGGCGGCGCGTTTCATCGGCCAGCAGGCCGTGCAGTTGCACGGCGGCATGGGCGTTACCGACGAAGTCGCGGCCGCGCATTGGTTCAAGCGGTTGTCGATCATCGAAACGACCCTCGGCGACGTCGATCACCATGTTGCGCGTTTTGCTTCGCTGCCGGATTTTGCGGCGCCGCAGGCCGCTTGAGCGCGGCGCGGATCACTCACTTTGACGGAGACGTTTGATGGGCATCAGCTACGAAGATCTGATAGTGGGCAGCGCGACCGAAGTCGGCAAGCACACGTTTACCGCCGACGAGATCGTGACGTTCGCGCAAGCCTACGATCCGCAGCCTTTTCATCTCGACGAGGCGGCGGCAAAGGCATCGATGTTCGGCGGATTGGTTGCGAGCGGCTGGCACACGTGCTCGGTGTTCATGGGAATGCTCGTGCGCAACGTGCTGCAAGGCTCGACGAGCATGGGCTCGCCCGGCATCGACGAAATCCGCTGGCTGAAGCCGGTGCGTGCCGGCGACACGATCACGATGTACAACAAGATACTGGACAAGCGGGTGTCGGCGAGCCGCCCGGATCGCGGGATCGTGTCGACCGAATGGGAAGGCGTCAACGAGCGCGGCGAGACGGTGATCACGGTGCGCTCGAAGGTGCTGTTCGGGCTGCGCGAGCCGAAGGGGCAGGCATGACGGCCGACGTGACGCAGGAAGAGCAAGCGGCGCTGCCGACGATTGCGTCGGCGCAGGCGCTGCGCGATCTCGTCGGCGCGGCGCCGTTCGTCAGCGATTGGTGTGTTGTCGATCAGCCGCGCGTCGATGGTTTTGCCGAGGCGACCGACGATCGCCAATGGATTCACATCGATCCTGAGCGTGCGCGGCGCGAGTCGCCGTTCGGCGGCCCGGTCGCGCATGGTTTCTTGACGCTGTCGCTGATTCCGGCGTTGATGTCCCGCACGATCCGTTTTGCCGAGCGCATGAGCGTGAACTACGGACTCAATCGCGTGCGTTTCGTGCGGCCGGTGCCGGTCGGCTCGCGCGTGCGGGCGCGCTTCGGGGTCAAGGACACGGCCGACGGCCCGCAGGGCAGCGTGCGCGTGACATGGTCGATATCGGTTGAAATCGAGCATCCGGAGAAACCGGAGTTGGCATGCGCGATGGAATTCGTCACGCTGCACTTCTTCTGATCGCCGAAGGCTGCGCCGCAGCGGCGGCTTGCCTTTCGCAGGCCGCTGCGGCGCCGAAGATGCTGGAGAGCGCGGCAGCGTGCTCAGCGGCGCGTGTATTGCGTCGCGCCAAACAATATTTCGCGTGCGCGGGCGTCGTCCTGCAGCGGCTTGCGTTCGGACGTCAGCACTTCGACGCCGCGCCGCACCGCGTCACGTGCGGCGATTGCGTCCTGCCAGCGCTTCACGTTCGGAAAATCCTCGAGCGCGATGCCCTGGTTTTGCCATGAGCGCGTCCACGGGTAGGCGGCGATGTCGGCGATCGTGTAATCGTCGCCCGCCAGGTACGCGGACTGACCGAGCTGCTTGTCCATCACGCCATACAGGCGCTTCGCTTCGTTCGTATAACGGTTGACCGCGTATTCGATCCGCTCGGGCGCGTAGAGGCGGAAATGGTGGGCCTGGCCGAGCATCGGGCCGATGCCGCCCATCTGAAACATGAGCCATTGCAGCGTTGCATAGCGCGCGGTGGGTTCGGACGGCAGGAACTTGCCGGTCTTCTCGGCGAGATAGATCAGGATCGCGCCCGACTCGAACAGTGAGATCGGCTCGCCGTCGGGGCCGTCGTGATCGACGATCGCGGGGATTTTATTGTTCGGGCTGATTTTCAGGAACGCCGGCTTGAACTGGTCGCCCGCGCCGATATCGACCGGATGCGCGCGATATTCGAGCCCGGTTTCCTCGAGCATGATGTGGATTTTGTGACCATTCGGCGTGGCCCAGCTGTAAACGTCGATCATCGTCGCTCCTCGTTTGCGGTTCGGTCGTCGCGGCATGGCGGAGCGCCGCGGCACGGACGAGGAAATTAGAGCATAGATCGACGCGCGCCGCAGACGGCGCGCCCGCGTTCGTCAACGCGCCCGCGCGCCTCGCCGAACGCGGATGCGCCGTCAGTGCGCCTGTTGCGCGTAGCGCCATGCGATCTCGGCGAGCGGTCGCGCGCGCCGGCCCGCATCGAGCGCTTGCGCGCTCGATGCGGTGCCGTCGACCGCGCGTTTCATCACGCCTTGCAGGATCGCCGCGATCCGGAACAGGTTGTACGCGAGATAGAAATTCCAGTTGTCCGGGACCTTCAGGCCGGTGCGCTCGCAGTAGCGGGAGACATAGTGCGCTTCGTCCGGAATGCCGAGCAACGGCAGATCGAGCCCTGCGATTCCGCGGAAGTGCCCCGGCTCGACGTGCCATGCGATGCAGTGATACGCGAAATCGGCGAGCGGATCGCCGAGCGTCGACAGCTCCCAGTCGAGCACCGCAAGCACACGCGGCTCGCGCGGCTCGAAGATCAGATTGTCGAGTCGGTAGTCGCCGTGCACGATCGACACGCGCGCGCCCTGTCCGGTTTCGGGCGGCAGATGCTGCGGCAGCCAGTCGATCAGCTTGCGCATCGCGTCGATCGGCTCGGTTTCCGATGCGAGATATTGCTTGCTCCAGCGCGCGATTTGCCGCTCGAAATAGTTGCCGGCCTTGCCGTAATCGGCGAGGCCGATCGCATGCGGATCGATCGAGTGCAGCGCGGCGATGACCCGGTTCATCTCGTCGTAATGGCTGGCGCGTTCCTCGGGCGTCAGATTCGGCAGCGACGGGTCCCACAGCACGCGGCCGTCGACGAACGCCATCACATAGAACGCGCGGCCGATCACGTTTTCGTCTTCGCAGAGCGCAAGCATCGGGGCAACGGGCACGCCGGTTGCGGCGAGCGCGGCCATCACGCGGTATTCGCGCTCGATCGCGTGGGCGGACGGCAAGAGCTTCGCCGCCGGCGCGGGCTTCGCGCGCAGCACGTAGCTGCGTTGCGGCGTGACGAGCTTGAACGTCGGATTCGACTGGCCGCCCTTGAATTGCTCGATGGAAAGCGGCCCGGCGAAGCCGTCGATATGCTCGGCGAGCCACGCGCTCAGCGCATTCACGTCGAAGCGCTGCGCGCCGTCGACCGGGCGGGTGCCTTCGAAGGCGGCATAAACGGTTTGAGCGGAAGTTTGTTCGTTCGAAGCCATCGTTGTCTCCGTGGCGAAATCCGGATGTGACGGCACGCCGATGCGCTCACGCGCGCGTGCCGTGTACGAATTGGTGATAAAGCACTTCCATCGTCGTGTTGCGGCTGTCGCGGTGCAGCGCGTCGGGCGGCGAATAGTTGACGAGCCGCACGACCCAATCGTGCTCGCGCTCGCCGGCGTCCAGCGCATTGATGCAGCCGGTGTCCTGCGACAACGTGCCGAGGAAGAAGCGATGCCCGGGCACGATGGCGTGCGACAGCAGCGCGCAATTCACGCCGCCGTGCAGCACGAGCAGCGCGGTGCTCCACGACGAGTCCGCCCGCAACGCGGCGAGCGGCGGCAGCACGCGGTCGATCAACTCGCCGATCGTCTCTCCGCCGAGAAATCGGGTGTGCTCCGCGACGATCCCGTCGAGTGCGCTGAGGAACGCGGCTTCCTGCTCGTCGGGGGCAATGTCGGCGAGGTGGCCGCCGCGGATTTCGCGCCACGCGGGCTCGATGCCGATGTCGATCGACTGGCCGGTTTCGGCGAGCACGCGCCGCGCGGTTTCCATCGTGCGCGGCAGTCCGCTCGCGATCACGCGATCGAATTGCACGCGCTGCTCGGCGAACACGCGCCCGGCGGCGGTTGCCTGCGCCTGGCCGCGTGCGTTGAGCGGCACGCTGTCCGAATCGAACGGCCGGCCGCGTTCGTCGAAATAGGTGACGTCGCCATGACGCATCAGGTAAATACGGCGACGCTTGGGTAATTGAAAAGGCATGTCGGGAGGCTCGCTTTAGCGTTTGTAGACGGGCGTGCGCTTGTCGAGGAACGCGGTGATGCCTTCGAGCGCATCCGCGTGGCGCAGCGATTCGACGAAATGATTTCGCTCGGCGATCAGATGCGCGTCCAGCGGCTGCGCGTGCGCGTCGGCGATCAGCGATTTGATCCGCGCAAGCGCGTTCGGCGACATCCTGCCCAATTCGTCGGCCCATGCGATCGCCTCGTCGCGCGCGGTGCCCGGCCGGCTCAGGCGGTTCACGACGCCGAGCGCGTGCAGCCGGGCGGCGGCGGCCGGCTTGCCTTCGAACATGAGTTCGGCGGCGAGCGCGCGCGGCAGCGCGCGGGCGAGGAACCACGAACCGCCGCCGTCGGGCGTCAGGCCGACGCGTGCATAGGACATCACGAACTTGGCGTCGTCGGCGGCAACGAGCAGATCGCACGCGAGCGCGAGTGAGAAGCCCGCGCCCGCCGCCGCGCCTTCGACCGCGGCAATCACGGGTTTCGTCACGGTGGTGAGCGCGGTGATCCATTCGCCGAGCAGATCGATGCTCGCCGCCTGCACGGACGGGTCTTTCGCGCGATTGTCGAGCAGCCGGTTCAGATTGCCGCCTGCGCAAAAGAAGCGGTCCGCGCCGGTCAGGACCACCGCGCGGATCGTCGGATCGCGCTCGGCCGTATTGAGCGCTTCGAGGCCGGCGGCATACATGTCCGGATGCAGCGCGTTGCGCGCGCCGGGGTTGGAAAGGGTGAGGACGAGCGTCGATTCGCTTTCGGTCGGGCGCGATGCGAGCAGTTCTGCGCTCATGCGGCAGTCTCCTGGGATGCGACGGGCATCCGGGCGGCGCGCGACTCACGCGCCGGCCGGTTGGGCCGGCGCTTATGGTGGCGGTTCGAAGCGGCTGCTGTGACGCAGCCCGATTCGAGCGTTTTAGAATAACACGGACGTGCTTTTTGGGCGTCGAGCCGAACCCGACGCGCGAAGCATATCGCGCGCGGTTTTCCCCATGAACAAGGAGTCATCGATGCTCAGGCTCTGTGGTTTTCCGTTGTCCAACTATTACAACAAGGCCAAGTTTGCGCTGCTCGAATACGGTATTCCGTTCGACGAGATGCTCGTCACGACGCCGATCGACGATGCTGCGAAACGGGCCGACACGCCGCTTGGCAAGGTACCGTATCTGCAGACGGAACACGGCCCGATCAGCGAGTCGCAGGCGATCGTCGATTATTTGGCGATGCGCTATCCGGAAAAGGAGATTTACCCGGCCGATGCGTATGCGGCGGCGAAGGCGCGCGAGATCACGATCGTGCTTGAGCTATATATCGAATGGTGCGTCCGCGATCTGTTCCCGGAGGCGTTTTTCGGCGTCAAGATCAGCGACGGCACGAAGGCGCGCGTCGAAAAACGCCTGCCGCATGCGCTCCAAGGCTTCAAGCGGCTCGCGTCGTTCTCGCCGTACTTGCTGGGCGACACGTTCAGCATTGCCGATATTGCCGCGTTCATTCATTTGCCGATCGTCGCGCTTGCGACCAAACCGATCTATGGCCGAGATCTGGTCGTCGAGGCGGGAATCGATTGGAAAGCGTACGTCAAGCGCATCGAGGCGCAGCATCCGGCCGCGCGGCGCGTGAGCGCGGATCGCAAGGCTTACGTCGCGGGCCTTGCGAAGCCGGCTTGATTGCTTGAGTGCCGAATGGGCGCGGGCGGCTCGAGCGCCGCCCGCGCGTCGCACACGGGATCGGCGCGCTTGCGCGCGTCGCCGGATCAAACCGCCCGCCGGATGCGCCGCTTGACGGCTCTTGACGGCTACAAACGACCGAGCCGCTCGAGCGCGAGGGCGAGCGTCTCTTCGCGCTTCGCGAAGCAGAAACGCACGACGCCCGATTCATGCGGCTCATGATAGAACGCGGACACGGGGATCGCGGCCACGCCGATTTCCGTCGTCAGCCATTTCGCGAACTGAGCCTCGGGCAGATCGCTGATTGCCGAATAATCGACGCATTGGAAGTACGTGCCCGTGCACGGCAGCAGCTTGAAACGGGTGTTCGCGAGTCCGGCACGGAAGAAGTCGCGCTTCTTTTGATAGAACGCGGGTAAGGTCAGATAGGGCTCGGGGTGGCGCAGATAATCGGCGAGACCATATTGCATCGGCGTGTTGACCGTGAACACGTTGAACTGATGCACCTTACGGAACTCTGCCGTCAGCGCGGCGGGCGCGGCCACGTAGCCGACCTTCCAGCCCGTCACGTGAAAGGTTTTGCCGAAGCTCGACACGACGAAGCTGCGCGCCGCGAGTTCCGGGTAGCGAACGACGCTCTCGTGCCGCGCGCCGTCATAGACCATGTGCTCGTAGACTTCATCCGACACGATCAGGATGTCGGTGCCGCGCACGATGTCCTCGAGCGCGCGCATGTCGGCGTCGCGCCAAATCGTGCCGGTCGGATTGTGCGGCGTGTTGATGATGATCGCGCGCGTTTTGGGCGTGATCGCCGCGGCGAGTTTGTCGAACGGAATCGTGTAATCGGGCGCCTCGAGCGTAACGAAGACCGGCGTGCCGCCGGCGAGCGCGATCGACGGCAGATAGCTGTCGTAGGTCGGCTCGATCACGATCACTTCGTCGCCCGGATGCACCGCGCACAGGATCGCCGTGAGGAGCGCCTGCGTTGCGCCGGCCGTTATCGTGATCTCGTTTGCCGCGTCGTAGCGGCGGCCGTAGAGCTGCTCGGTCTTGTCCGCGATCGCCTCGCGCAGCGGCGCGACGCCCGCCATCGGCGGATACTGGTTATGGGCGTCGCGCATCGCACGCGCGACCGCATCGACGATCGCCGGATCGCAGTCGAAATCCGGAAAGCCCTGGCCGAGATTCACCGCGCCTTTTTCCGCGGCGAGCGCGCTCATTACAGTGAAGATCGTCGTGCCGACATGGGGCAGGCGGGATGGGAAGGCAGGTGTGTTGGGCATATCGTGCGATGCGTTCATCATGGCTTGTATGCGCGAGATCGGGCGGAAAAGGGTGCTTACGCCGGCTCCGGCGCGCCGGCCGGAAGCGCTCGCGCGGCGAACGACTCGGGCGGCGCGATCCGGAAACCGAAATCGCGTTCGGTGCGGCGCGCGAGTTTCAGCAGCGCACGATCTTTCGACACGAGCCAGTCGGCGCGCGCCGCGTAAGCGAGTTCGAGGAATTTCTGGTCGTCGCGATCCTTGCACTTGGGCAGCGGCCGCGGCGGCGCGTCGCCCGGCGGCGGGGGCAGTGCGTCGGTCCGCGCCAGCAGCGGGTTTGCCGCCGGCACGCCGGCGCCGGATGCAGGCGATGCGCAGGCGGCGGGCGTGACGTGCGCATCGGTGCGGCTCGGCAAGGCACTGCCGGACGGCGCGCCGGGCGTTCGCGCCGCGCCCGGCTGCTGCTGCTGCGTATCGGCGACAATCGCCTGGGCGGCCGATGCGTCTGGAGTCGGGACGCTCGCTCCGGTGTCGGCGGTTGCCGCTACGCACGAGCCGCCATTGGCGCGTGGCCCTGCGACATGCTGCGTCAAACGCGCGACCGTCGCGAGCGCGGCTGCCTTGTCGACCGCGCGCGCTTTGAACTGAGGATAATCGAGTACGCGCTCGAGTTCGCCGAGGCAGCGGGCGTCGATGAGCGCGGTGACGGCGCCGGTTTCGAGGGCCGCGCGGATCGGACGGGTGGCGGGGTCGTCGAACACGAGGATATCGATCCACACGTTCGAATCGAGCACCACGCGCAGACCGTCGCATAAAGCGTCGGGGCTAGGCATTCGTTACAATTGAGGGTTTTCGTTTGATTGCCCGGCATCGCACGGCATGCCAGCAAGCCTCTATGATAATCGTTCTGTCTCCCGCGAAATCGCTCGATTACGAAACGCCGCCGCACGTCGCCGCCCATACGCTGCCGCAGTTCATCGATGACGCGGCCGAACTGATCGGCGCGCTGCGCCGGTTGTCGCCGCAGCAGATCTCGACGCTGATGAATATTTCCGATCCGCTCGCGCGGCTCAATTTCCAACGCTACGCGGACTGGTCGCGCGCGTCGACGCCGGCGAACGCCAAACAGGCGCTGCTTGCGTTCAACGGCGATGTCTACGAAGGTTTCGACGCGCGCTCGCTGTCGGCGGACGATCTCGATTACGCGCAACGGCACGTGCGCGTGCTGTCCGGACTGTACGGGCTGCTGCGGCCGCTCGATCTGTTGCAGCCGTACCGGCTCGAAATGGGCACGCGCTTTGCCAACGCGCGCGGCAAGGATCTGTACGCATTCTGGGGCGAGCGGATCACGCGCGCGCTGAACGCCGAGCTTGACAAGCGCGACGCCGCATCGCGCGTACTGGTCAATTGCGCATCGGCTGAATATTTCAAGGCGGTGAAACCGAAGCTGCTCGGCGCGCGCGTCGTCACGCCGGTGTTCGAAGACTGGAAGGACGGCCGCTACAAGATCATCAGCTTTTACGCGAAACGCGCGCGTGGACTGATGGCGCGCTACGTCGT
This sequence comes from Burkholderia singularis, assembly GCF_001718875.1. Lineage (NCBI taxonomy): Bacteria > Pseudomonadati > Pseudomonadota > Betaproteobacteria > Burkholderiales > Burkholderiaceae > Burkholderia > Burkholderia singularis. The sequence continues at coordinate 2,907,899 of NZ_CP013448.1, read as the reverse complement.
CGAGGGACGGCTCGCGTCGTCCGATGCGCTGATGCGCTTTTCGTCGGAGGGCTATGCGTTCGACGAAGCCGCGTCGAACGACGATACTTATGTATTCCGCCGCCGAGCAGGCGCGTGAAACCGTATGAAATCCGGGCGGCCGTGCGCGGCCGCCGTCACCAGGAGACGCAGCAATGACTCTCTCGATCACGAGCAATTTCGATGCGGGCGCGATCGACGTCCTGTCGTGCGAGCGGGCGGACGCGATCCGGCTGCGCGTGCGCGGCGACAATCATTCCGAGTTCGCGCAATGGTTCTATTTCCGCGTCACGGGCGCGCGCGGCGAACGCTGCGTGATGACGTTCGACAATGCGAAGGACTGCGCATACCCCGACGGCTGGCGCGACTATCGCGCGGTCGCGAGCTACGACCGGGTCAACTGGTTCCGCGTGCCGACGTCGTATGACGGCCAAACGCTGACGATCGACCACACGCCCGAATTCGACAGCATCTATTACGCGTACTTCGAGCCGTACAGCGAGGAGCGCCATTCGGAGTTTTTGGGGGCTGTTCAGCAGATGCCGCAGGCGAACGTCGTCGAGCTGGGGCGCACGCATGACGGGCGGCCGCTGTCGCTTATCGTGCTCGGCACGCCGCAAGAGGATGACGTCGCGAAAAAGAAAGTCTGGATCATCGCGCGCCAGCATCCGGGCGAATCGATGGCGGAGTGGTTCGTCGAGGGACTGGTCAAGCGGCTCGTCGGCTGGGGCGACTGGTCGGGCGATCCGGTGGCCCGCAAGCTTTACGATCACGCGACGTTCTATATCGTGCCGAACATGAATCCTGACGGCAGCGTGCGCGGCAATCTGCGCACGAACGCGGTGGGCGCGAACCTGAATCGCGAATGGATGGCGCCCGATGCCGAACGCAGCCCCGAGGTGCTCGTCGTGCGCAATGCGATCGAAGCCGCGGGTTGCGATCTCTTTTTCGACATCCATGGCGACGAGGCGCTGCCGTATGTGTTCGTGGCCGGCTCGGAGATGTTGCCGGGCTTCACGGAACGTCAGCGCGTCGAGCAGCGTGCATTCATCGACGCGTTCAAGCGCGCGAGCCCCGATTTCCAGGACGAGCATGGCTATGCGGCCAGCAAGTACAACGAGGAGGCGCTCAAGCTCGCGTCGAAGTACATCGGCAATCGGTTCGGCTGTCTGTCGTTGACGCTCGAGATGCCGTTCAAGGACAACGCGAACCTGCCTGACGAGCACGCCGGCTGGAGCGGTGCGCGTAGTGCGGCGCTTGGCGCGGCGATGTTGACCGCGATTCTCGAGCACGTGCGCACGTTCGCCTGAGCACTTGCCCGGGCGCGATCGACGCGCGTCGGCGGAAAAATGCCATGCGTCGACGCACGAAAAAAGCCGGAGCGCGGCAAGCCCGCTCCGGCTTTTTTCGTGAATGGCGACCGGCGTGTCGGCCGCCGCGCGTCATTCGGCTTTATCGGCCGGTCGGGCCGCAGCGGCCGATCATCGTGCCTTGCGGGCCGAATGTTTCCTCACGGCCTTCACCGTCGACGATCGTTTGCCGCTTTTGCCCGACGCCTTTGCTTTACCCTTGCCTTTGCCGGCGTGCTTGTGAAACTTCTTCTTCGATGCTGCCGGCCGCTCGGCGCGCGGTTTCACAGGCGGCGACGGATCGTTCCAGCTGAACGCGAGCATTTGCGTGCCGACGTACCCGCAGCGGAATTTCAAATGCGCGGGCTCGCCGCCGTCGTTACGCATGCCGAGCCCTTCGACCGTCACGACGTTGTCGACTTTCACGCGTTGCTTGCCTTCGTCGAACGAATCGTTCCAAGGGGCGATCGCTGCGTTGCCGCTTTCGAATGCGCTCGGCGGGAATTCGACATGATCGAAACTGTTCGACGTGCTGGCAATGAAGTTGCCATGCGCCGCGCAATCCGCGACGAGCGGATCGGCGTGCATGTCGTTGATGTATTTGTTGACGAGCTCCGCGCGTTGGTCGAGGAGATCGGCGAATGCGGGCGCGGCGAAGGCGAGCGTCAGGCCGGCGACGCAGGCCGTCAACGTGCCGAGCGCGCCAAGGAGGCGTTGCGGGGCGGGGAAGCTGTCCATCTGGGTAGAGGATAACGGAGATCGAGACACCAGGCATGTCAGATGCCCGATGAAGAGCAGGGTTCCATCTTAGCGTAATTTCTGAGCGGCGCAGTAGTGCGCTCGGCAGATATCTTTGGCCGCGCGCAGATGCGCAACTCGCGGCGGCGCGTTACAGGCGGGGGCCGCCGAGGCGGTAGCGGCGCACGTCGGACGTTGTGACCCAGGCGGGACGGTAGACGGCGATCAACGCGGTCGCGACGCCGGTGAACCATGCCTCGCCGAGTGCCAGCAACAGCGCGCTGAGTACATAGCCGGACGGTATGACGACGAACGCGCCGTTGGCGAGCGCGATCTGCACGCCTGCTGCCGCGATCGACACCGCGCCCGACGCGACCGCGGGCGACACGATGCCCTGACCGGCGATGAGGGCGGTCAGATTGTGCGGCAGCCGCGCGAGTGCCGCACGCTGCAGCAGTGCCGATGCCGCGACAGGTAGCGCGCCGTAGATCAAATAGGTGAGTCCGACGCCTTGCCAGGTCGCGTCGAATGCGAACGCCGCGATACCGATGACAACGGCCATGGCGATGAGAGATAGCGCCCAATCGAACAGCGTGACGAGCAACGTGGCGCCGAGCAGATGCATGACGAGGCCATCGTCGAGCCATGCGTTGGATGCCCAAAGCACGGTGATCGACGTGATGAGCGCGAGCCATACGTGCTGCAGAGTCGGATCCTGCAGGCGGCCGAACGGGCGTCTCCATGATGCGAGGACGAGCAATCCCACGGCGGCGATCCAGCCACCCACGGCAACCCAGAACGGAAGCGGCGTATAGAGAAACCCCATGTTTTTATATTACTCGTTGAATACAAAAGATGGGAACGGATTCACGCGACCGCCGGGGCGCACCGGGTTCACCGGCTATTCATTCGCCTTGTACGGAGTGGGCAGCTCGGCCGCGATGAGGGGTTCGCTGGTCGATTCGTTTTCGGCGGCGAGCGGGTATTTGTGCCGCGTTTTCACTGCGCGCAGCGGTACGGGGCCGGGTGCGCCATGTACAGGCTTGGGCGAGCTTTCGTTCGAGGCCAGCAACACTTCGAGATGCGGTGGCAGCCAGCCGTTGTAAATGGCGACGGCGGACGCGCGATTGTTCGCGCCCAATTGCTGGAAGATGCTGGCCAAATGAATCTTGACCGTGCCTTCGCTGATGCCGAGCGTGCGCGCAATCATCTTGTTGGTGCTGCCCATGTGAACAAACCGCATGATCTGCGCTTGGCGCGGCGACAGTAGACTGCATGGTGAACGCTTCCGGGCCGGAAGCTGACCGGCCAGCGAATCGGCGCGGCTGTCGCTGGCACGTGCGGATGGCTCTGCAAGATTGAGTGCGCTCGGCGGCACGTAGTAGCTGCCGAGCAGCACGATCTCTAATGCGCGCACGATCAAGTGCGGGCGCGTCGAGCGCGGGATGACGCCAAGCACGCCGGCGGCGAAAAGTGCTCGAGTCTGCTCGGGCGACGCGTCGTCCGTCAGTGCGGCGACGGGCGTTGGCGAGCACGCCTTGCAGAGCGCATGCAGATCGCCGAGCCGCTCGATGTCGCGCCAATCGACTGTGATCAAGTCGAAACTTTGTTGCTTGATCAGCCGCTGTGCCTGCCGCCAATCTTTTGCATCGTTATAGCCGGCGTGCCGGTCGATTTGCCGCAGCAGGGTTTTCAAGCCGTCACGCCGTTCCGCGTCCGAATTGAGCACCAGAAACCTCATGTGTATGCCTCCGATTGTCCGATTGTCGAGAAGACGGTGAGTGTCGCCTGCACCATGATGACAAACTACTTACGAAGTGTCGGCCTAGCTGAAAGGTGTAGGAAAAATTCAGACAAACGGGCGAGATGGAAAGGAGGATGGCTTGGGTCTGAATGAGCCGCCCAGTGAATACGGGAGTGTTGATGTGGCTGCTTGCCGACGTCGCTTTTATTCGAGCTACGAGCGGCGCGTCATGTGTCGCGCCTGATCTTCGAATGCGGGGTTGCGTGTTTGTGAGCGTGCGTCTTTATGCAGTCGCGCCACAACCGGCGCTTGCTGCGCCTGTATTGCCATACCGAATGCGATTTGTAGTGATGCCCGAATGGGGAAGGGGCAAAAACTGGTGGGCAAAACAAAAATCAATATCGGATTTCTGCCGCGACCGAGGAGCGATTGGGGTCATGAAAATTTTTTCGCTAAGGGGTTGCGCGAAGGGCGGGGTCTGACTAGAATCACGCCTCTTTCGCTGAAACGGAAACGGACAGCGGGGGAGAGAGAAGGAAGCGCAGCCGACTGCTAGAGAGGGAGTTGAAGCGGTAGGCGTAGCGAGTCAGGAAGCGGGACCCGGGTTTGCGACGACGAGATGGATAAAAAGTTGTTGACGGACGAAGAAAAGGGGTTCATAATTTCGCTTCTCTGCTGCTGACAACGCAGCGCTGCTGAGCGGGCAGGAAAGCTTGGCAGAAAATGCTCTTTAACAATGAACAGCCGATAAGTGTGGGCGCTTGATGGGAGCGGACCTGGTTTTACCGGGATAAGCAAAAGTATCAAGAGTCTCACACTAAAGTAAGTCAGGTTAATGAAGAGATTCATAACCTGTCAGCTTTGAGTGAGCGACCGGTTCTACGGAACCGAAAACAGTAACAGGCATTGAACTGAAGAGTTTGATCCTGGCTCAGATTGAACGCTGGCGGCATGCCTTACACATGCAAGTCGAACGGCAGCACGGGCTTCGGCCTGGTGGCGAGTGGCGAACGGGTGAGTAATACATCGGAACATATCCTGTAGTGGGGGATAGCCCGGCGAAAGCCGGATTAATACCGCATACGATCTACGGATGAAAGCGGGGGACCTTCGGGCCTCGCGCTATAGGGGTGGCCGATGGCTGATTAGCTAGTTGGTGGGGTAAAGGCCTACCAAGGCGACGATCAGTAGCTGGTCTGAGAGGACGACCAGCCACACTGGGACTGAGACACGGCCCAGACTCCTACGGGAGGCAGCAGTGGGGAATTTTGGACAATGGGGGCAACCCTGATCCAGCAATGCCGCGTGTGTGAAGAAGGCCTTCGGGTTGTAAAGCACTTTTGTCCGGAAAGAAAACCTAATGGCTAATAACCGTTGGGGATGACGGTACCGGAAGAATAAGCACCGGCTAACTACGTGCCAGCAGCCGCGGTAATACGTAGGGTGCGAGCGTTAATCGGAATTACTGGGCGTAAAGCGTGCGCAGGCGGTTTGCTAAGACCGATGTGAAATCCCCGGGCTCAACCTGGGAACTGCATTGGTGACTGGCAGGCTAGAGTATGGCAGAGGGGGGTAGAATTCCACGTGTAGCAGTGAAATGCGTAGAGATGTGGAGGAATACCGATGGCGAAGGCAGCCCCCTGGGCCAATACTGACGCTCATGCACGAAAGCGTGGGGAGCAAACAGGATTAGATACCCTGGTAGTCCACGCCCTAAACGATGTCAACTAGTTGTTGGGGATTCATTTCCTTAGTAACGTAGCTAACGCGTGAAGTTGACCGCCTGGGGAGTACGGTCGCAAGATTAAAACTCAAAGGAATTGACGGGGACCCGCACAAGCGGTGGATGATGTGGATTAATTCGATGCAACGCGAAAAACCTTACCTACCCTTGACATGGTCGGAAGCCCGATGAGAGTTGGGCGTGCTCGAAAGAGAACCGGCGCACAGGTGCTGCATGGCTGTCGTCAGCTCGTGTCGTGAGATGTTGGGTTAAGTCCCGCAACGAGCGCAACCCTTGTCCTTAGTTGCTACGCAAGAGCACTCTAGGGAGACTGCCGGTGACAAACCGGAGGAAGGTGGGGATGACGTCAAGTCCTCATGGCCCTTATGGGTAGGGCTTCACACGTCATACAATGGTCGGAACAGAGGGTCGCCAACCCGCGAGGGGGAGCCAATCCCAGAAAACCGATCGTAGTCCGGATTGCACTCTGCAACTCGAGTGCATGAAGCTGGAATCGCTAGTAATCGCGGATCAGCATGCCGCGGTGAATACGTTCCCGGGTCTTGTACACACCGCCCGTCACACCATGGGAGTGGGTTTTACCAGAAGTGGCTAGTCTAACCGCAAGGAGGACGGTCACCACGGTAGGATTCATGACTGGGGTGAAGTCGTAACAAGGTAGCCGTATCGGAAGGTGCGGCTGGATCACCTCCTTTCTCGAGCTTACCGCGAAGTGAAGCGCTCACGCTTATCGGCTGTTGATTAAGACAGACTCAGGGGTCTGTAGCTCAGTCGGTTAGAGCACCGTCTTGATAAGGCGGGGGTCGTTGGTTCGAATCCAACCAGACCCACCAAGTTGTCTGGACAAGGAAGCCTGAGAGGTCTCTGTATGGGGGCATAGCTCAGCTGGGAGAGCACCTGCTTTGCAAGCAGGGGGTCGTCGGTTCGATCCCGTCTGCCTCCACCAATCCTCAATGCCAAGGGTTTGCTGAACCGATCAGCGAATGCTTCGCATTGGCGATTGAGCCAGTCAGAGTGATGCAGGCAACTGTATCGGCTGTCGTTCTTTAACAATCAGGAAGAAGTAAGTAATTTGGATAGCGGAAGCGTCTTATGAGATGGACGTGGAAACTATCCGGGTTGTGATTGTATCGATGTATCTCAAGATGATTCGAACTTCATTGTTCGGCTCAATTTGGAATACGGCACAACGCGAGAACTCAACCTGTAACGAGACAGACTCGTTATAGGGTCAAGCGAACAAGTGCATGTGGTGGATGCCTTGGCGATCACAGGCGATGAAGGACGCGGTAGCCTGCGAAAAGCCCCGGGGAGCTGGCAAACAAGCTTTGATCCGGGGATGTCCGAATGGGGAAACCCACTCCTGATGGAGTATCCATGACTGAATCCATAGGTCATGTGAGGCGAACGCGGTGAACTGAAACATCTAAGTAACCGCAGGAAAAGAAATCAACCGAGATTCCCAAAGTAGTGGCGAGCGAAATGGGAAGAGCCTGTACTCTTTATTTGTATTGTTAGCCGAACGCTCTGGAAAGTGCGGCCATAGCAGGTGATAGCCCTGTAGGCGAAAACAGTATGAAAGAACTAGGTGTACGACAAGTAGGGCGGGACACGTGAAATCCTGTCTGAAGATGGGGGGACCATCCTCCAAGGCTAAATACTCGTGATCGACCGATAGTGAACCAGTACCGTGAGGGAAAGGCGAAAAGAACCCCGGGAGGGGAGTGAAATAGATCCTGAAACCGCATGCATACAAACAGTCGGAGCCTCGTAAGGGGTGACGGCGTACCTTTTGTATAATGGGTCAGCGACTTACGTTCAGTAGCAAGCTTAACCGAATAGGGCAGGCGTAGCGAAAGCGAGTCCGAATAGGGCGTTCAGTTGCTGGGCGTAGACCCGAAACCAGGTGATCTATCCATGGCCAGGATGAAGGTGCGGTAACACGTACTGGAGGTCCGAACCCACTAACGTTGAAAAGTTAGGGGATGAGCTGTGGATAGGGGTGAAAGGCTAAACAAACCTGGAAATAGCTGGTTCTCTCCGAAAACTATTTAGGTAGTGCCTCGTGTCTCACCTTCGGGGGTAGAGCACTGTCATGGTTGGGGGGTCTATTGCAGATTACCCCGCCATAGCAAACTCCGAATACCGAAGAGTGCAATCACGGGAGACAGACATCGGGTGCTAACGTCCGGTGTCAAGAGGGAAACAACCCAGACCGCCAGCTAAGGTCCCCAAATATGGCTAAGTGGGAAACGAAGTGGGAAGGCTAAAACAGTCAGGAGGTTGGCTTAGAAGCAGCCACCCTTTAAAGAAAGCGTAATAGCTCACTGATCGAGTCGTCCTGCGCGGAAGATGTAACGGGGCTAAGCCATATACCGAAGCTGCGGATGCGAGCTTGCTCGCATGGTAGGAGAGCGTTCCGTAAGCCTGCGAAGGTGCCTTGTAAAGGGTGCTGGAGGTATCGGAAGTGCGAATGCTGACATGAGTAGCGATAAAGGGGGTGAAAGGCCCCCTCGCCGTAAGCCCAAGGTTTCCTACGCAACGTTCATCGGCGTAGGGTGAGTCGGCCCCTAAGGCGAGGCAGAAATGCGTAGCTGATGGGAAGCAGGTCAATATTCCTGCACCGTCGTTAGATGCGATGGGGGGACGGATCGCGGAAGGTTGTCCGGGTGTTGGACGTCCCGGTCGCTGCATTGGAGAAGGCGCTTAGGCAAATCCGGGCGCAGGATTCAAGGGTGTGGCGCGAGCGACTTCGGTCGCGAAGCAATTGGAAGTGGTTCCAAGAAAAGCCTCTAAGCTTCAGTCTAACGATGACCGTACCGCAAACCGACACAGGTGGGCGAGATGAGTATTCTAAGGCGCTTGAGAGAACTCGGGAGAAGGAACTCGGCAAATTGGTACCGTAACTTCGGGATAAGGTACGCCCTGGTAGCTTGACTGGCCTGCGCCAGAAGGGTGAAGGGGTTGCAATAAACTGGTGGCTGCGACTGTTTAATAAAAACACAGCACTCTGCAAACACGAAAGTGGACGTATAGGGTGTGACGCCTGCCCGGTGCCGGAAGATTAAATGATGGGGTGCAAGCTCTTGATTGAAGTCCCGGTAAACGGCGGCCGTAACTATAACGGTCCTAAGGTAGCGAAATTCCTTGTCGGGTAAGTTCCGACCTGCACGAATGGCGTAACGATGGCCACACTGTCTCCTCCCGAGACTCAGCGAAGTTGAAGTGTTTGTGATGATGCAATCTACCCGCGGCTAGACGGAAAGACCCCATGAACCTTTACTGTAGCTTTGCATTGGACTTTGAACCGATCTGTGTAGGATAGGTGGGAGGCTATGAAACCGGAACGCTAGTTTCGGTGGAGCCGTCCTTGAAATACCACCCTGGTTTGTTTGAGGTTCTAACCTTGGCCCGTGATCCGGGTCGGGGACAGTGCATGGTAGGCAGTTTGACTGGGGCGGTCTCCTCCCAAAGCGTAACGGAGGAGTACGAAGGTACGCTAGGTACGGTCGGAAATCGTGCTGATAGTGCAATGGCATAAGCGTGCTTAACTGCGAGACCGACAAGTCGAGCAGGTGCGAAAGCAGGTCATAGTGATCCGGTGGTTCTGTATGGAAGGGCCATCGCTCAACGGATAAAAGGTACTCTGGGGATAACAGGCTGATACCGCCCAAGAGTTCATATCGACGGCGGTGTTTGGCACCTCGATGTCGGCTCATCTCATCCTGGGGCTGTAGCCGGTCCCAAGGGTATGGCTGTTCGCCATTTAAAGAGGTACGTGAGCTGGGTTTAAAACGTCGTGAGACAGTTTGGTCCCTATCTGCCGTGGGCGTTGGATATTTGAAGGGGGCTGCTCCTAGTACGAGAGGACCGGAGTGGACGAACCTCTGGTGTACCGGTTGTCACGCCAGTGGCATCGCCGGGTAGCTATGTTCGGAAGAGATAACCGCTGAAAGCATCTAAGCGGGAAACTCGCCTTAAGATGAGATATCCCCGGGGACTTGATCCCCTTGAAGGGTCGTTCGAGACCAGGACGTTGATAGGTCGGGTGTGTACGCGCAGTAATGCGTTCAGCTAACCGATACTAATTGCCCGTAAGGCTTGATCCTATAACAAGTCTGTCTTACAGAACTTGTTGATTCTCGTGTGCGATACGCACAACCCAAGATTACTGCTTCTTCCAAGATTGGTTGCGCTGCGAAGCAACGCAACAACCCGCTTTGCCTGATGACCATAGCGAGTCGGTCCCACCCCTTCCCATCCCGAACAGGACCGTGAAACGACTCCACGCCGATGATAGTGCGGATCCCCGTGTGAAAGTAGGTAATCGTCAGGCTCCCCCTTAAAAAACCCCCGCCTACCCAGCGGGGGTTTTTGCTTTTACGCCCTCAAACTCTTCAAGCTCCACAAACCCCCCCTCATCGCCCCAGCGCTTCCGAGATCACCATGCCGCCGCGCTTCGCGTGCCAGGTACAGACGACGCGCCACTGAAGCCGGGTTTCCTGCATGGCCCCTTCACCGGCATATCTGCCTCGGCTCCCTCCAGAAACCCGATGGCTGGCTCTTTCGTCAAGCGCTGCTTCAAGGCCCCGTCTTCTGCTCCGAAACAGAACCTATTCGCTTCTGACTCGCACGGTGCGCTCGCGGGTACAGGATCCTCCCATTCCTCATCGATGGTTCAGCGTCCTAACCGCTTAGCCCATCTCGGTGACCGCGAATGCGCAGCAGCCGGAGGCATATCGCGGATCTCCTCGAAAGCAGCAGGCGTCCGTACTGTTGCTCGTCGTTTCGCCGCGGGCAGTGCGCGACGGAGCATTTATTTGGCCAGCGGGCCAGCAAGGCAGGATGGTCGCTGGTGCGATATCGCGCCAGCAGCTATTCCATTGACGAAGGAGAGGGCGGCCACGCTCGGCGCATGCAATCAACGTCAGTCGCCCAGACATATCCAAACTTAAGTGACACAAAAATTTAAGCTTGACGTAAATTTAATCGAAAGGTAGGTTTTGTTCAGCGGCGCTGAGCGCAGAAGCCGTCACGTCTACCGATATCGATGGGGCATCTGATGATCGACCAGCTCAAATATAATTTCTCCGACTTACCTCTTTACAATGCGCCGGTCGCTCAGGTCCATGCAGATCTGTCGCGGCTAATGGATACGCTGCAGCTCGATGTCCTCGTAATCACTTCGCAGGACGAATATCTCACTGAGTATTTGCCCAGTCTCAACAATCAGCGTTATGCATTGTCCGGGTTCGACGGATCGGCCGGCTCCGGTCTGTTTCTGAGCGAGGCCGCCGCTCGGCGGCTCGGCGTGCCGCAGTTCGTGCTGTTCGTCGATGGACGCTATCACCTGCAAGCGGAAAAGCAGTGCGATCCTGCGTTTGTGCAAGTGGAGAAGGTGAGTCTAAACGGGTCGATATGGCAAGCGATCACAGATTGGTTCGTTCTGCATAAGGCCGAACTCGAGCGGGCAGGCTACGATTCGTTGCGTATGAGCGTCGCGCAGCGGCAGCGCTTGCTGCTGGATACGCAAGCGCTCGGTGTGCAATGGACAAGTCTCGCGAATCGCGAAATCGATCAGGCGATTTCGTTGCCGGGATGGCGCGTCGAGCGTCCGATCTTCGAAGTGCCGCAATCGACGACTGGCATGAGCATCGCAGAAAACATCGCGATGCTGAATAAGCGAATCCGCGAGCATGTCGGGGAACCGTCGGCGAAGACGGCATTCCTGAGCTGTATGGCTGACGATGCGAGCTATCTGCTGAACAGCCGCGGCTATCATCTGCCGTACACGTCGTCGCATCTCGGCTTCGTGTTTGTCGTCGACGCTGCCGCAGTGTTGTTTTTGCCGGAAGGCGTCGATCGTTGCCCGGTGGAGATCGGATCTTATCCGATGCTGACTGTGATTCGTCGCGATATCGCCGAGCTCGAGCGCTTTCTCGCGCAATTCGACGTCGAGTTCCTGTGCTACGGCTTCGACGCAGCCAACTGCGCGCTACCGGATGTGATGCGCAGGATTTGGCCCGGCGCTCGTCATGTGGACTACAACCCGATCGAGGCGGCACGGGCAAGCAAGACGCCTGAAGTGCTCGCTCAGTTTCGCGATGCGTTCGCGCGCAGCAGTGCGGCAATTGCGGAGGTGATGCGCTGGGCAAAGACGGGAGAGCCGGGGCGGACGCATTCGGAATACGATCTCGCGCGCATGATCAACGATGCTTACGGCGCGCGCGGCGCGGTATCGCTGAGCTTTACGAGCATTGCCGCAAACGGCGCGAACAGCGCGTCAGCGCACTACGCGGCCGCGAGTGCCGATGTCGAATTGACCGAGGGCGAACTCGTGCTGCTCGATAGCGGTGCGTATTACGACGGCGGTTTTGCGACCGACTGCACGCGCGTCGTGCTGCGCCGGAGCCGGCCGGATACGCAAGCGCAGCCGTGGCAGCGCGAAATTTATACGGTTGCGCTGAAGGCCTGCATCAAGGGGCTTGTCACGCATTTTCCGAAGGATGCGTCAGGTGCCGATGTGGACGTCGCGGTGCGCGAGGTATGCCGCAAGCATGGCTACGATTATGCACACGGCACCGGGCATGGGGTTGGCATCCACGTGCACGAGAGCGGGGTGCGGTTCAGTCCCGCGTCGTCATATGGGCTGGTGCCGAATGCGGTGATTTCGATCGAGCCGGGTATTTACTTGCCGGGCAAGGGGGGCGTGCGGATCGAGAACATCGTCGTCATTCATCCGAGCGAGACGGAACCGGACAAGGTGACTTTCGAAAATCTCGTGACCGTCGGCTACGACTGGGATCTGATCGATCTAACGCTGTTGACAGACGGCGAGCGCGCCTACCTGCGCGAATATGAGCGGGCATGCGTCGAGCGCGGCACGCACGTCACGGCTTGCCCGTTGCTATAAGCCGCAAGACGGCCGGAGAAAGCAGCGCGGGCCGCGCATGGGCGGCCCGGCATGACAGGTCGGCAACGCACGCCGTGGCGACGATTACGCTGCGCGCACTTCGTTCCAGCGGTTCGCGCGACGGAACGTGCCGATATCGTTGAAGCGCACGCCGACCGCGCGCATTGCCGCATGGGCGCGCTTCGCGGTGAGCTGGCGAATGTAGAACGGATCACGCACGACGAAGTGGTGAATTGCATGCGTGCTGCCGAAGTTGAAGCAGAACAGTTGCATCGGAATCAGCCACCAAGGGTTCAGCACCTGCGTTTGCTGGATGACGTTGCGCGCGTCGATGTCGCCGTAGTAATGCATGTTCGAGCTGATGAAGTTGATGCAGAAGCTGCGCACGAAATTCGGTCCGAGCCACGTGACTGTGAGAAAGTCGACGGCATGCATCGTTTGCGCGACGATTGCCGGAATGTCCGGTTGATAGCCGAGCGCATGCAGCGCGAAGAGACCGACGTGGTAGACGATGAACGTGTGCCAGAGCACGTAGTACAGGTGGCCGATCGGCATGTACGACATCAGTTGCTCGATGCGCAACTGCACGCCCGCGCCACGGCCCTGCCCGGGCTGCGCTGCAACGTACTGCAATACTTTTTTGCGCATGCCGAGCGGCCGAAACGCGACGGCGAGCATACCGTCGGCTATCATCATCAGCCGCTTCAGACCCCAGCGTTCGCCGTTCGTGATCCCGTACTCCTCGAGATCCGATTCGCCGCCCGATACCTTGTGATGATGCAGGTGCATCCGGCGCCGCGTCCACGGATTGATCGTGCCGGGGCGGGTGAGCCAGCAAAGCGCCATCATCAAATGGTAGGCCCAAGGTTTGGTCTTGAAGTACATCAGATGAATCAAATCGTGTTCGAGTTCGTGAATCAGCGACGTCGCAAGCGTCGCGACGATCAGCGCGACGTACCACGCGATCGCGCCGCGCGCATACAGATAGGCTGAGCCGATCACGATCGCGACGCATACCGCCATCACGCTCGCACCGATCAGGTTCTGATTGTCGAGCAGCGGGTATTTCGCGCGCAACGCGTCGCTTGCCGCGTTGACCTCACGGCGAACATACGCGACTTTCTCCGCGTCGTTCTTGAAGCGCATCGTCTTGGTCTGGTTCATAAGTTTTGATCCGTATCCCTGAATGATCGACGCTTGGTTTGTCGATGGCACCATCTTAGAGCCGCTTGCGTTTCTGCCGGGAGGGGCGGGTGTGCCAAAGAAAGAGTCATTTTGGGCCATTGTGGCTATAATCGACCCGATCACTGCATGGAGTCGAGCATGGTTTCGTCCGTTCCGGACCCCGCCAGGCAATTGAACAAGGCCACCGTTTCATCCGCCTATCCGCTTTTTATGCTGATGCTGGCCGAGGAGCGCGGCATTGCCGGCGAGGACATTCTCGCGGGCACGGGGGTCACGCGCGCGCAGCTCGAATCGCCGAACGTGCGCATTACGCCGTTGCAGCAGGCTGCGATCGTGTTCAATCTGCTCGGGGCGACCAACGATCCGGCGATCGCGATCGAGATCGGCCTGCGCAGCAGCCTGACGAAATCCGGATTGATCGGCTTCGGCTTGATGAGCTGCGCGACGCTTGGCGAGGCGGTCGAACTCGGCATCCGCTATCTTCCGACTCGCGTGCCTTTTTTTTCGGTGCGGCTCGCGCGGCTCGAACAATCCGTGCAGATCGATGTGCTCGAGGCGTTTCCGCTCGGCCGGCTGCGGCAGTTCGGAGTCGAGAATTTCATGGTCGAGACGGCGATTCTATTCAATTCGTTGCTCACGCCTTCTCGTGACGAGACGATGGGGCGCACCGAATTGCATTTCGAATGGCCGCAACCTGCCTATTTCGAGCGTTATCGCGAGCGGCTGCCGCGCTGCCACTTCGACGCGCCGGCCAATCAGATCCGCTTCGATGCGGCGCGGCTCGACGAGCCGATCTTGACGGCCAACGCGCAAACGGCACAGATGATCGTGCAACAGTGCGAAGAGGAACTGGCGCGGCTCGGGTATGTCGAGAGCGTCGTCGAGCGCGTGCGCAATTTGCTGATTTGCGGTGGCGACGGCTATCCGTCGCTCGATCAGGTCGCGCGCGAGCTGCATCTGTCCGAGCGCACGCTCAAGCGCAAGTTGAGCGATTGCGGAACGACGTACTCGGCGCTGCTCGACGAAATCCGCCTGCGCGATGCGCTGCGTTTGCTCGAAGGCACGCAACTGAGCGTCGACGAGATTGCCGCGCGTGTCGGCTATACCGATCGTGCGAATTTCAGCCGGGCGTTCAAGCGCTGGACGGGGACGACACCGAGCCGCCGGCGCTGAAGACATCGCGCCGCTGAGCCGGACGCGGCGTGCGTTCGCCGATGCGCGGTCGGCTGCCGATCGGCGCGCGGCGGCGTCGGTGACGGCGGCATTCGTTCGCGCTCGTTCGCGGTGCGAGCTTCGTACGGAAGCGGAAGCCCGCGTACCGCTCCCGCGCGCTATGCGTGCTGCCAGCGCGCGGACGAAACGTCGATCTTGCGCGGAATCAGCTTGAGGCTCGAAAACGTGTCGGCGATCTGCTGCTGGTACGCGAGCGCTGCGCTGTCGACTGTCTGCACGCCGTAGCTGGCGCGGTTCAGCGCGAGTTCGAGCGTCGCGGTGTCGAGTCCGACGAGCGGTGAGAGCTGCACCGCCGCAGCCGGGATATGCGTGCGCGCCCAACTGTCGAGCGTGCCGATTTCGGCGAGCAGCGCCTGCACGAGTTGCGGTGCGGCGTCGGCGAACTTGCGGCTCGCGACGTAGTACTGCGCATTGTTCACGAGCCCTTCGCCGTTGGCGAGCGTGCGCACGTTCGCCTGCCGCTCGATTGCGGCGAGATACGGGTCCCAGATCACCCATGCGTCGACGCTGCGCTGGACGAATGCGGCGCGCGCATCGGCGGGGGCGAGATAGACTGGCGAGATATCCCGGTAATCGATCCGCGCCCGCTGCAGCGCGTTGACGAGCAGATAGTGAACGTTGGAGCCCTTGTTGAGCGCGATCTTCTTGCCGCGCAAATCGGCGATCGTGCGGATCGGCGAATCGTGCGGCACGACGATCGCTTCGCCTTTCGGCGCGGGCGGCTCGCTGCCGACATAGACGAAATCGACGCCGCCCGCGAGCGCGAAGACCGGCGGCGTCTCGCCGACGGTGCCGAAGTCGATTGCTCCTGCATTCAAGCCTTCGAGCAACTGCGGACCGCCGGGGAATTCGATCCACTGAACGGCAACGCGTTGCGCGGTGAACCGCTTTTCGAGCGAGCCGCGTGCTTTCATCAATACGAGGTTGCCGTATTTTTGATAGCCGATCCTAAGCGTGGCGGGCGTTTGAGCGCTGCTTTGCGCAAGCGCGCCGCCGCTTGCGGACAGTGCGGCAAAGCCGCCCAGCAGCGGCGAGGCGAACGCGGCCGTCGCGCCTGCTGCCTTCAGCAGCGAGCGGCGCAAGCCGTCCTGAGGCGCGCGGGAGGCCCGCGGGCGGGATCGAAGGGGCGAAGTCATCTGGCTGGTCCGTTGTGCAAGGCTGCGCAGCGAGGCTTCCGCACGGCTTGCCGGCGGCCGCATCGCAAATTCGCCGCCATCATGCTTTGCGTGCGTCGCGCTGGTCAACGGCTGGCTTCGACTTTGTTCTGCTATCGATTCCGCACGACGGAATTAGCGGGGGCGCTGCACGTTGCGCGCATCAGGCGTCGTCGGCCGGTGCGCGGTGGAAGAAGCGCCCGAGTTCTTTCGCGAGCGCGTTGAGTTCGCTCATTTCCACTGACGTGATTTTGCGCGCCGGTTGCCCGTGCGACCAATCGCCA
The DNA here is from genome assembly GCF_001718875.1 of Burkholderia singularis. Taxonomy (NCBI): domain Bacteria; kingdom Pseudomonadati; phylum Pseudomonadota; class Betaproteobacteria; order Burkholderiales; family Burkholderiaceae; genus Burkholderia; species Burkholderia singularis. The sequence continues at coordinate 2,891,537 of NZ_CP013448.1, read as the reverse complement.
TATAGCAGTGCTGCCGTGGTTCCGCAGGCGGCGACAGGCAGCAGCACGAATGCGAGCGCGTCGTCGAAGGCCGCGCGGTACCACGTGGGCAGCCGTTTCGCCATTTTCGGATCGCGCACGTTTTCGATGAAAATGCCGACCGAGTTGCTGATCGCGAGATGGAACACGTCTGGCTCGAAGGCCTCGTCAAAACGCAGCATGTCGAGCATCGCATCGACATCGGGCCCGAATCCGAGCCGCGCGGCGAACACGCCGTCATCGCGCCGCACGAACATCACGACGCGGGTGAACGCGAGTCCCGCAAGCACGCTTTCGGACGCGAGTGCGAGCACCGGGCCAAGCACATGCTCGGACGGCAATGCGCGCAAGTCCGCGAGCCCCGCTTCGAGGCACGCGCGCGGATTCGACGCGCCGCGCGCCATTTTGTCGGCGCTTGCGCGCAATTCGACGATTTCGCGCATCACCGTGTCGCTCGTCTCTTCGCGCGATACCGACGCGGCGATCTCGACGAGCCTTGCGGGATCGGCGCCGAGCACGCCTTGAAAGCGCTGCGCGAGCGAGGCGAGCCGTGCGTCGCGTTCGCGCGCGCTCGCCGACGTGAGCACGGCGGCCACGTCGGTCGAGTAATGACTGACTGCGCGCAGCCACTGGACGTCGCGCGGCGCGTCGTCGTCCGGGCGATACGGCATCATTCCGCAGCGAGTCAATTCGGGCAGCCGCCAGCGACTCGCGGCTTCGAGACCGATCTCGGCGAAGCCGACGCCGAGCACCGTTCGGCATGCGGCTTCGCCGTCTTCGTCGTTCCCGTCGTCCAATTCGGCAATACGGCGGATCGCGTCCCATTCGGCGTCGAGATAGCAGACGACGAGCAGTTTGCCGACTTGCCGCATCAGCGTGCAGACGACTGCTTCCTCGCCCTTGCGTAAATCCACGTGCGCGGTGAGCTTGCGCGCGATGCAGCCCGACAGCAGCGCGCGGTTCAGTTCGAGCTTCGCGGCGATGCGGCGCGGCGCGCTGTGATGGAAGTGGTCGACCAGCTTGAGCCCGACGACGAGATGGCCGACCGCATCCATCCCCAGTACCATCAGCGCGCGCGTGACCGTGGTGATGTTGCCGCCGAACGCCATATACATTGCCGAGTTGGCGAGCCGCAGCACTTTCTGCGTCAGCGCGAAATCGGACAGCACGACGCGCACGAGCGCCGTGATGTCGAGATCGTCGTGCTTCATCGCCGCCATCGTCGCGCGCACCGCGTCCGACAGCAGCGGAAAATCGCCGCGCTCGTTCATCCGGGCCCAGAGCTTATCGAGCAGCGCCGTCCTTGATAATTGTGCGGTGATGGGCATACGAATCAATGATTGAAAAGGCCGTCTTCGTGCGTCATGCGGCCTCGTGCAAATGCAACTGCTGCGCTTCGAAGCGCATGGCCAGCTCATCGGACGGCAGCGCCCGGCACACGAGCCAGCCCTGGATGTGGTTGCAACCCATCTCGGTCAGCAGCGCGCGCTGTGCTTCGGTCTCGACGCCCTCGGCGACGAGTTCGAGTTCGAGTGTCTGCGCGAGGCCGACGACCGCCGACACGATCGCCCGATCATTTCTCGACGTCAACAGGTTTTCGACGAAGCTGCGATCGATCTTCAGCTTCGCAAGCGGAAAGCGCTGCAGATAGGCGAGGCTCGAGTAGCCGGTGCCGAAATCGTCGACCGCGAAGCGGATGCCAAGCTCGGTCACTTCCTCGAGCAGCGATTTCGCGTGCTGCGGATCGCGCATCAGCAGGCTCTCGGTGATCTCGAGCACGATTCTGCGCGGATCGATGCCCGTCAACTTGATCGCATCCCGCACGCTTTGCGTGAAGCGCGGATCGCGGAACTGCTGCGGCGAGACATTGACGGCCACGTATTGCAGCGCGATGCCTTGCCGGTCCCACGCGACGAGCTGCATGCACGCGGCTTTGAGCACCCAGTTGCCGAGATAGTTGATGAGGCCGATCGATTCGGCGAGCGGAATGAACGTCGCGGGCGCGACGAGCCCGTGCGTCGGATGTTGCCAGCGGATCAGCGCCTCGACGCCGACGACGGCGCCCGTGCTGCTTTTGGTGATCGGCTGGAAGTGCAGCGAGAATTCGCCGTTGCGCACGCCGTTGTACAGATCGGCTTCGAGCTTGAGGCGTTCGGCGTCGGCCGGATCGTCGGTCGGCTGGTGGAAGGCGAGCGCGTTGCCGCCCGCGGTCTTTGCCTGGGCAAGCGCGCGATCCGCCCGGCGCAGCAGCGGACTGTGATGCTGCGTGTGCCACGGCGTCGCGCGGATGTCTGGATACAGCGCGATGCCGACGCTCGCGGACAGATGCACGGACTGGCCTTCGTATGAATACGGCTGCTGGATCGCCGTTTGCAGCCGGCGCGCGAACGCCTGCGCCGCATCGATCGCGGCGGCGCGCGTCGCCGCGGTCAGCATGATCGCGAACTTGTCGCTTGCCACGCGCGCCAGCCGCTCGCCCTGCGTTGCGAGCCGCTGCAGCCGCTGCGCGGTGTCGCGCAGCAGCGCGTCGCCTGCATCGTAGCCGAGCGCGCGGTTGATTCGCTGATAGTCGTCGAGATCGAGCAGCAGCAGCGCCGTGCAGCCGTTGCCGTCGTCGGCCGCCTGTTGCGCGCGCATCAGCTCGGGCAGCAGGGCGGACAGATTATCGAGGCCCGTCATCGGATCGTGGTGCAACTCGTAGGTGAGCCGCGCCTCGATCGCGCGCCACGATGAAACGTCGAAGGCCGCGATCGCGAAGCCGTCGACGCCATGGTGGCGGCTTCTCACCGCGCGCACCTCGACGTCGAGCGGATAGGTGAGCGACTTGACGAGACAGAGCGTGGTTTTTTCGACGTTGCCGGTTTCCGACGCGCGCGCAAGCAACGCGTCGAGCGCCGCGGTATCCTCGTCGTGGATCAGGTCGCGCAGCGTCAGCGTATGCAGGTAATCGCGGTGGTAGCCGATGAAGCGCAGGCTCGCGTCCGACACGTAGAGAAAGCGCAGGTCGCGATCGACATGGGCGAGGAAATCGACCGCGCCGACGGTTTGCTCCAACCAGCTCTGCACGGTATCGTCGGCGCGTGGCGTGCCGGCGCGCGCGGGCATCAGCGCGCCGCCCGACCACGCGAAGCGGCGCAGCGTGCGAAGCGCGGCGCGCCATGAGCCCTTGCGGGGCGCATTGTTCCTGAAGGCTTCCATGTATATCGCTGGCGTATAGAGGCTGGAACCGGTATCGTCCGGACGTAATAACGGCGTATTGTGTCGATTCTTTAGCGATGAGGGGGATTTGGCCTGGAATGTTTCATCGATAGCATGCGCTTGAAATATGAAGCTCGGTGCATGTTGCCGGTTAAAGCGGGCCGGATTCGGAAGACCCTATCAACAACGAGGACTGGGATGAAACGAAAATGGATTCCGAGCGTCGCGGCGGCGCTCTTCGCGCTGCATGCGGCCATGGCGCACGCGGTCCTGAAGATCGGCGACACCGCGCCGGACTTCAGCACTCAGGCGTCGCTCGGCGGCAAGACGTATACGTATTCGCTCGCGAGCGAGTTGAAGCAGGGGCCGGTGGTGTTGTATTTCTATCCGGCTGCCTTCACGAAGGGTTGCACCATCGAGGCGCATGCGTTCGCCGATGCGGTGGATGCTTACAAGCAATATGGCGCAACGGTGATCGGCGTGTCGGCCGACGATATCGGCACGCTGACGAAATTCTCGGTCAGCGAGTGTCGCAGCAAATTTCCGGTCGCGGCGGACCCCGATGCGAAGATCATTCGCGCCTACGACGCGAAACTGCCGGCGATCGACAAGGCGAACCGCGTGTCCTACGTGATTTCGCCCGAAGGGAAGGTGATCTACGAATACACGAGCCTGTCGCCGGACAAGCACGTCGAGAATACGCTGAACGCGGTGAAGGCCTGGGCGGCGTCGCATAAGCAGCCGTGATCGCGCCGTGCGGCGGGGCGGGCCACGCGTCGCGCCGCACGCGGATGCGCCGACCAGGCTCGCGCATGCAAGCCTGCGCCGGCGCGGGGCGCGGTTGTCGTCGCGCAGTTGTCGTGGATTACGCGCGCAACGCTTGCTCGATCGGCACGCCGCCGCCGACGAAACCGATCGTCTTTTTCGAGATGTCGCGCTTGATCGCTTCGATCGCGGCCCACGCGACGTCCTGCCGCGCGACGGGCGGCGCGTCGTCGACCCGCTCCTCGGTGAGCGCGATCGTGCCGACGCCCGGATCGTCCGACAGCGGGCCGGGCCGCAGGATCACGTAATCGACGCCGGAGGCGATCACGCGCTCGTCGCCCTCGCGCTTCATCTGCGAATAGTGGCGCAGCATGCTGGGGCTGCGCTCCGGCCAGTACGCGGACAGCGAACTGATCACGACGAGCTTCTGGACGTTGTACGCCTTCGCATAGGCGGCGGCGCGCGCGACGGCGTCGCGGTCGATCTGCTGCTCCTCGGCTTCGCCTTCGGATTCGGCCGAACCCGCCGCGTAGATCGCATAGGTGATGCCGTCGAAGGCGAACGAGAAGTCGGCCGTCAGATCGGCGACGATCACCGTTGCCCCCGGCAACGTGTAATCCGGCCGGCGCACGAGCGCTGTGACCTCGAAATCCCGCTGCTTGAGCAGCAGGTCCGCAAGTGCGTGGCCCGTGCGGCCGGACGCGCCAATCAGTAGTACCTTCGACATGAAACCACTCCTCGCATTGCGCCAGGCCGAGCGTGCCTTTTGTGATAGGACCGCTGGCTGTTGGATAAGTTTAGGCCGAATTCAGGCCGGATCGGCGAGGAGGCGAAACGGGGCGGCAGTGGCACGAAACCTGCGGTGTGCCGGGCGACCGGATGCGGGTGTTGTCGCACGGAAATTGGCAGCGAAATCGGAAGCGCGGAAGCGCGGAAGCGGACCCGCCTGCGGCGGCGAGCCCGCTCGATCATTCGCCCGCGCCCGCGGCGCCAGCCGCTCGCGTGGCGCGCCGGCGGTTTTCCCAGCGCACGCGCAGACGGTCCATATACAAGTAGACGATCGGCGTCGTATAGAGCGTCAGCATCTGCGATACGATGAGCCCGCCCGCGATCGCGATGCCGAGCGGCGCGCGCAGCTCCGCGCCGTCGCCGCGGCCGAATGCGAGCGGCAGCGCGCCGAGCAGCGCTGCCATCGTCGTCATCATGATCGGGCGAAAACGCAGCACGCAGGCTTCGTGAATTGCATCGAATGACGATTTGCCTTGCCGGGACGCATCGATTGCAAAGTCGACCATCATGATCGCGTTCTTTTTCACGATCCCGATCAGCAGAATCACGCCGATCAGCGCGATGATGCTGAACTCGGTCTTGAAGAGCAGCAGGCCGAGCAGCGCGCCGACGCCCGCGGACGGCAGTGTCGACAGAATCGTGACCGGATGGATGTAGCTCTCGTACAGAATGCCGAGCACGATGTAGACGGCGGCGAGCGCGGCGAGGATCAGGATCGGTTGGTCGCGCGTCGATTGCTGGAACGCCTGCGCGGTGCCCTGGAAGCTGCCGGTGATCGTCGGCGGCACGCCGATTTCGGCCATCGTCTGGTAGATCGCCTGGGTTGCGCTCGACAGCGACACGCCCGGCGGCAGGTTGAACGAAATCGTCGTCGCGACGAAAAGGCCCTGATGATTGACCGACAGCGGCGTCGTGCTCGGGCCGAAGCTCGCGATCGCCGACAGCGGGATCATCGGCGATTTCGACGTCGACACGGCCGCCCCCGCCGATGCGCTCGACTTGCCGCTCGATGCGATCGAGTTGAGCGCCTGGTTGCGCGCGGAATCGGAGGCGATCGCGGCGGCGCTCGTCGCGCTCGTGCCGGCCGCCGACGTGCCCGCGGACGTCGCGACATAGGTGCCCGCCGCCGCGTTGGTCGTCTGCGAGCCGCTCGCGCTGCCGCCCGACGTGCTGATGTACACCTGCTTGAGCATCTCCGGGTCCTGCCAGTAGCGCGGCGCGACTTCCATGATGACGTGATATTGGTTCAGCGCGTTGTAGATCGTCGATACCTGGCGCTGGCCGAACGCGTCGTACAGCGTGTTGTCGATTTGCGCGGGCTTGATGCCCAGGCGCGCGGCGGTGGCGCGGTCGATCGTCACCATCGCCTCGAGGCCGCCTTGCTGTTGATCGGAATTCACGTCGGTGAGTTCGGGGCGCTTTTTCAGCGCTTCGGTCAGCAGCGGCCCCCATTTGTACAACTCGGGCGTCGAATCGCCGAGCAGCGTGAACTGATATTGCGCATTGCTCTGCCGGCCGCCCATCCGGATATCCTGAGCTGCTTGCAGGAAGGTGGTCGCGCCCGCGACGGCCGCGAGCTTGGGCCGCAACTGCTGGATCACCTGATCGGCGGACAGCTTGCGCTCGGGCTTGCTTTTCAGCGCGACGAACATGAAGCCCGAGTTGGTCTGCGCGCCGCCGGTGAAGCCCGCGATATGCGCGACGTTCGGATTCTCGCCGACGATGCGCATCATCTCCGAGAACTTGAGCTTCATCGCCTGGAACGACGTGGTCTGGTCGGCCTGGATGCCGCCGATCATGAGCCCCGTGTCCTGCTGCGGGAAAAAGCCCTTCGGCACGACGACGTACAGATACAGGTTGAGCGCGATGGTTGCGGCGAGCGTGAGCAGGATCGTGCGCGGATGGCGCAGCGCCCACGACAACGAACGCTCGTAGCCGCGCTGCATCCGCCCGAAACCGCGCTCCAGCCAGCGCGCCAGGCGGCCCTCGTCGCGCGGATCGTGGGCTTCGGGCAGCAGGCGCGCGCACATCATCGGCGTGAGCGTCAGCGATACGACGAGCGACACGCCGATCGCGAGCGACAGCGTGAGCGCGAACTCGCGAAACAGGCGCCCGACGATGCCGCCCATTAGCAAAATCGGCAGAAACACCGCGACGAGCGACAGGCTGATCGACAGCACGGTGAAGCCGACCTCGCGCGCGCCCTCGAACGCCGCCTGCAAGCGCGGCTTGCCGTTCTCGATGTGGCGCGAGATGTTCTCGAGCACGACGATCGCATCGTCGACGACGAAGCCCGTCGCGACGATCAGCGCCATCAACGACAGGTTGTTCAGCGAGAAGCCGAGCAGATACATCGCACCGAACGTGCCGACGATCGAGATCGGCACCGCGACGCTCGGAATCAGCGTCGCGCGCCAGTTGCGCAGGAACAGGAACACGACCATCACGACCAGGCTGACCGCGATGAGCAGCGTGTGCTCGGTGTCGGTCAGCGACGCGCGGATCGTGCCGGAGCGGTCGAGTATCGGCGTGACCGTGACGTCGGCGGGCAGCGACGCCGTCAGTTGCGGCAGCGCGGCCTTCACGCGATCGATCGTCTCGATGATGTTCGCGCCGGGCGACCGGTACAGGATCACGAGCACCGCACGGTTGCCGTCGGCCAGGCCGAGGTTGCGCAGATCCTCGACCGAATCGACGACGCTCGACACGTCGGAAAGGCTCACCGCGGCACGGTTGCGATAGGCGATCACGAGATCGCGGTATTGCGACGCCTGCGACGCCTGGTCGTTCGTGTAGAGCTGATAGTGCGTCGGCCCGAACTCGATCGCGCCTTTCGGGCTGTTCGCGTTGGCCGACGCGAGCGCCGCACGCACGTCCTCGAGGCCGATGCCGTAATGGAACAACGCCTGCGGCTCGAGCTCCACGCGCACGGCCGGGTTCGCCGAGCCGCTCACGCTGACCTGGCCGACGCCGTCGACCTGCGACAGCGATTGCTGCAGCACCGTCGACGCGGCGTCGTACAGCTTCGCGGGCGACGCGGTTTTCGACGTCAGCGCGACGACCATGATCGGCGAGTCGGCCGGGTTGACCTTGCGGTAGGTCGGATTGCTCTTGAGGCTCGTCGGCAGATCGGCGCGCGCGGCGTTGATCGCCGCCTGCACGTCGCGCGCGGCGCCGTCGATGTCACGGTTCAGGTTGAATTGCAACACGATCCGCGCGTTGCCCACCGAACTCATCGACGTCATTTCGGCGACGTCCGCGATCGAGCCCAGATGCCGCTCGAGCGGGCTCGTCACGCTGGTCGCGACGGTCTCGGGGCTCGCGCCCGGCAGCGACGCCTGCACCATGATCGTCGGGAAATCGACTTGCGGCAGCGGCGACACCGGCAGCTTCATGAACGCGAACAGGCCCGCGAGCGCGATGCCGAGCGCGAGCAGCGTGGTCGCGACGGGGCGGGTGATGAAAGGGCGCGACAGATTCATTTACGCGTCCGGATTCGCGGCAGCCGGCCTGCTGCGCTCGAACAAGCCGCGCACGCGGCGTGCGAGCGAGTCGAAACCGAGATAGATCACGGGCGTCGTGAACAGCGTGAGCACCTGCGAGACGATCAGCCCGCCCGCGATCGCGATGCCGAGCGGCTGGCGCAGCTCGGAGCCCGAGCCCGTGCCGAGCACGAGCGGCACGGCGCCGAGCAGCGCGGCGAGCGTGGTCATCAGGATCGGGCGAAAGCGCAGCAGACACGCCTGGTAGATCGCCTCGCGCGGCGGCTTGCCCTCGACGCGCTCGGCCTCGAGCGCGAAGTCGATCATCATGATCGCGTTCTTCTTCACGATGCCGATCAGCAGCACGATGCCGATGATGCCGATGATGTCGAGGTCGTGTCCGGTGATCATCAGCGCGACGAGCGCGCCGACGCCGGCCGACGGCAGCGTCGACAGGATCGTGATCGGATGGATGTAGCTCTCGTACAGCACGCCGAGCACGATGTACATCGTGACGATCGCCGCGAGGATCAGGAACAGCTGGTTCGACAGCGATGCCTGGAACGCGAGCGCCGCGCCCTGGAAGCGCGTCTGGAACGACGCGGGCAACCCGACTTCGCGCTCGGCCGCCTGGATCGCGTTGACCGCTTCGCCGAGCGACGCGCCCGGCGCGAGATTGAACGAGATCGTCGTCGCCGGGAATTGCGACAGATGCGAGACGAGCAACGGCGCGGGCCGTTCGTGGAATGTCGCGATCGTCGCCAGCGGCACCTGGCCGCCGCCCGCCGACGGCAGGTAGATGTTGTTCAGCGCGTCGGTGTAGTGCTGCATTTGCGGTTCGGTTTCGAGAATCACGCGGTATTGGTTCGATTGCGTGAAGATCGTCGATACGATCCGCTGGCCGTAGGCGTCGTACAGCGCGTTGTCGACGGTCGCGGGCGTGATCCCGAAGCGCGCGGCGGTGGCGCGATCGATCTCGATGTAGACGGATTTGCCGTCGTTCTGCAGATCGGTCGCGACGTCGGCAAGCGACGGCTCCTTTTTCAGCCGCTCGACGAGCTTCGGCACCCACGTCGCGAATTCGTCCGGGTTCGGGCTCGTCAGCATGAACTGATATTGCGTCGGGCTGACCGTCGAGTCGATCGTCAGATCCTGCACCGGCTGCATGTAGAGCGAGATGCCGGCAACGTCGTCGACCTGCTGCTGCAGCGTGCGGATGATCGCGCTCGCCGATGCGCTGCGCGCGTCGCGCGGCTTCAGGTTGATCAGCATCCGGCCGCTGTTGAGCGTGATATTCGAGCCGTCGACGCCGATGAACGACGTCAGGCTTTCGACATCCGGATTCTTCAGGATCTCGGCGGCGAGCGCCTGCTGCCGCTCGGCCATCGCCAGGTACGACACCGATTGCGGCGCCTGCGTGATCGCTTGAATCGCCCCCGTGTCCTGGGTCGGGAAGAAGCCCTTCGGGATCAGCACATACAGCAGCGCGGTGAGCGCGAGCGTCAGGAGCGCGACGACGAGCGTCGAGCGCCGCCGGTTCAGCACCCATTCGAGCGCGACGCCGTAGCGCGCGATCACGCGGTCGATCAGCGCGTGCACCTTCGCCTCGAAGCGGTGGCTCTCGGGCGGCGGCGTGTGGCGCAGGAGCTTCGCGCACATCATCGGTACGAGCGTGAGCGATACGATCGCCGAGATCACGATCGTCACCGCGAGCGTGATCGCGAATTCGTGGAACAGCCGCCCGACCACGTCGCCCATGAACAGCAGCGGGATCAGCACGGCGATCAGCGATACCGTCAGCGAGATGATCGTGAAGCCGATCTGCCTGGAGCCCTTGAGCGCCGCTTCGAGCGCCGTGTCGCCTTCCTCGACGTAGCGCGCGATGTTCTCGATCATCACGATCGCGTCGTCGACGACGAAGCCGGTGGCGATCGTCAGCGCCATCAGCGACAGGTTGTTCAGCGAGAAGCCCGACAAATACATCACCGCGAGCGTGCCGATCAGCGACAGCGGCACCGACAGGCTCGGGATGATCGTCGCGTAGAGGTTCGCGAGAAACAGATACATCACCAGCACGACGAGCGCGACCGCGAGCGCGAGTTCGAACTGCACGTCGCGCACGGCGGCGCGGATCATCGTCGTGCGATCGGTGACGATCTGCACGTCGAGCGCGGCGGGCAGCGTTTCCTGCAGCTTCGGCAGGATCGCCTTGATGCCGTCGACCGTCTGGATCACGTTCGCGCCCGGCTGGCGCTGCACGTTCAGAATGATCGCGGGTTCCGAGTTCACCCAGGCGCCGAGCTTGGTGTTCTCCGAACCGGCGACGATCTTCGCGACGTCGGTCAGCATCACCGGGCGGCCGCCCTTGTAGGCGACCACCGCGTCGTTGTATTGATCGGCGCTCGTCAACTGGTCGTTCGCGTTGATCGTGTATGCGCGCGTCGGGCCGTCGAAGTTGCCCTTCGGCGTATTGACGTTCAGGTTGGAGATCGTCGTGCGCAGGTCGTCGAGATTCATCCCGTAAGACGCGAGCGCGAGCGGGTTCGCCTGGATGCGCACCGCCGGGCGGTTGCCGCCGGACAGGCTCACGAGGCCGACGCCGCCGATCTGCGAGATCTTCATCGCGAGGCGCGTGTCGGCGAGATCCTGGACTTGCGTGAGCGGCAGCGTCTTCGACGTGACCGCGAGCGTGAGCACCGGCGCGTCGGCCGGATTGACCTTCGCATAGATCGGCGGCGCGGGCAGGTCGGACGGCAGCAGGTTGCCCGCGGCGTTGATCGCCGCCTGCACTTCCTGCTCGGCGACATCGAGCGGCAGATCGAGGCTGAACTGCAGCGTGATCACCGACGCGCCCGCCGAGCTTTGCGACGACATCTGATTGAGCGACGGCATCTGCCCGAACTGCCGCTCGAGCGGCGCGGTGACGGACGACGTCATCACCTCCGGGCTCGCGCCGGGGTACAAGGTGCGGACCTGGATCGTCGGATAGTCGACCTCCGGCAGCGCGGCGAGCGGCAGAAAGCGCAGCGCGATCAGGCCGGCTAGCAGGATCGCCGCCATCAGGAGCGCGGTGCCGACCGGGCGAAGAATGAAGACGCGGGACGGATTCATCGGTCAGCGCGCGTCATTGCGGTTGAGCCTGCGATGCGTCATGCCGCCGGCGCCCGGCATGCGCGCCGGATGCCGCCGATGCGGAAGCCGCGCCGCGCGCGCCCGGCGCCTGCTTCGGCTGTTCGGCCGGAATCGAGATCTTCGCGCCTTCGCGCAGCCGGTCCGAGCCGTCGGTGACGACCCGCTCGCCGGGCGCGAGCCCTTCGGCGATGCTCGTGCGCTCGCCGTCGACGGGCCCCGGTTTCACCTTGCGCACGGTGACCGTGTTGTCCGGCTTCACGACGTAGACGAATTGACCGATCGAGCCCGTCAGCACGGCGGACGTCGGCACGATCGTCGCGTCGCGGATCGTGTCGACGAGCAGCCGCGTATTGACGAACTGATTCGGAAACAGCAGGCCGGTCTTGTTTTCGAACGTCGCGCGCAGCTTCACGGTGCCGGTCGTCGTGTCGATCTGATTGTCGAGCGTCTCCAGCTTGCCGGTTTCGAGCGGCGTGGTGTTGTTGCGGTTGTACGCGGTGACCGACAGCTTGTTGCCGGCGTTCACCTGCTTGAGGATCGCGGGCAGATTGTCTTCCGAGGTCGTGAAGATCACGCTGATCGGCTGGAGCTGCGTGAGGACGACGATGCCGTTCGTATCCGACGGCGTCACGTAATTGCCCGGATCGACTTGCCTCAAGCCCACGCGGCCCGACACGGGCGCGGTGATGCGCGCGTAGGTCAGGTTGAGCTTGGCGGAGTCGATCGCCGCGCGGTCGATCTGCACGGTGCCCTCGTATTGCTTGACGAGCGACGCCTGCGTGTCGGCCTGCTGCTTGGAGATCGAATCCTGCGCGAACAGCGTCTGGTAGCGCTGCAGATCGAGGCGCGCGTTCGCGAGCAGCGCCTCGTCGCGCGCGAGCGCGCCCTGCGCGTTGGCGAGCGAGACTTGGTATGGGCGCGGATCGACCTGCGCGAGCACGTCGCCTTTCTTGACGATCTGCCCTTCCTGGAATGCGACCGATTGCAGATAGCCGGAGAGCTGCGTTCTGACCGTCACGTTCGCGAGCGGCGTGACGGTGCCGAGCGCGTTGATGACGATCGGCATCTCGCCGCGCGTGGCGCTTGCCACCTGCACCGGCTGCGGCTGGTTGGCGAACGCGGCCGGCCCGCCGTGCCGCCGCCCGCCGCCCGCCTGGCCGGCGGCCGTGCCGCCGCCGTTGTTGCTGTTGCCGCTTTTCCACGGATGCCACCACAGCAGGCCGCCGAGCGCGACGGCGAGCGCGCCGAGCGCGATCAGCTTGCGGCGTGAGCGGCGCGTGGCGGGTGCCGGCGGCGGAGAGGGGGGCGTGGGCTTTTGTTGGTTGTCCATCGGTTCGATCTGGGTGTCGGCGGCGTATACGGCAAGAGCGGATGGGCCGCGTTCTCGGTCGACTCGACGCGTCGGCGTGCGTCGTGCAAGAAAAGAGCGGCAAAGAAGCGACGCGCGACGCGGCGGCCACTGCAGCGATGCATGATGCTACGTCCCACAATGGTTACAGTCTAGCGCGCTATCTTTCGCGGAATTACGGTCGTTACAGATAAACCCGCAGGCAGGCGGCAATCGCTGATGGCGCGCGCGGCGCGCGGTATCCTGCGCTGCCGCCGGCCGCGCAGGAAAAGGATGGAAGTGAAAGATTGTGACGCGGGTGGAGGGAGGGCGTGCCGCGCACCTCTTCACGGGCGCGTGCGCCATGCGCGCGATGCGCGTGCGCGGCGCACGGTCAACTCGGCGGGTTCGGCCAGGATGCGCCGCCGGTCTCCCGGACGATTTTTTCGATGCATTCGCGCAGCGCCGGCGCGGCGACCGAGCGCAGGTAGTCGGCTGAACATTGATGCGCGGCACCCCCGCAATTGACCGCGTAGCGCTCGCCAGTCGGCGCGACGAAGCCGGCCGCGATCGCATTCAACTCCTCGCGCCACTCGCCGATCGCGATTGCATAGCCGTCATGCGCGATGAGTTCGAGCGCCGGGTTCAGGCGCGCGACGACGTGCGGCCACTCGTCGCCCGCGGCGGCCTGCAGTGCGCCGAGCAGTTCGCGGCGCGCATCGGCGTCGAGCGTGGCCAGATACGCGCGGCCGACGGCGGTGCGCGCGATGTCCATCCGCGAGCCGGCTTCGAGCCGCGTGACGAGTACGGCCGAACGCGGGCGCACGACGTCGATCGCCACCATGTCGAGTCGGTCTCGCACCGCCAGATGGACCGACAGCGAGGTCTTCTCGGCAAGCTCGACGAGGAAGGGCCGCGAGCGTGCGCGGATGTCGAAGTTGCGCAGAAAGCCGTTGCTGAGTTCGAGCACGGCAGCGGTCAATACGAAGCGCTCGCTGTCGGGCAGTTGGTAAAGGAACCCCGTGTTGACGAGCGTGGCGGTGATGCGTGAAACCGTCGGTTTCGGGATGCCTGTCAATTCTGCCAGTTCACGATTGCTGGCGGGCGCATCGGCGGCGGCGACATGACGCAACACCGCCAGTCCGCGTGCAAGGGCGGTGATTTCGTCGGACGTCGATTCCCGTTCGCGGGGCACCGACTGGGCGTTAGAACGTGCGGTCACAAGGTTCTCTCAGTTTTTCGAAACTTCATTTCGGATTTTGATTAATTATCGGACAAATATCAATGAATGCGCATAATGCGAGAGATCTTTCATTTCATGCAATATATTGCGGCTTCCCATTGAGTTTTCTAGGAAGTGTGAGGTGGCGCACTGTTTGAAATTGGATGCGCGCTTGCATTTTTCGCTTGACTTGTGCGACGGAAAAGGAAAGAATGTCTCTAATTTCGAAACGCCGTTTCGTAGTTTAATCGGGAACGATGTTCGATGCAGTCTCTCAGGTTCTAGCACGGCCCTCGGAATGGCTAGAACTTTTTTAGCGCCACGGTTCCCGTGGCGCTTTTTTTTGTTTCTCAGCGGTTGGATGCGCGTCTCATATTTTGGGATCGCTGATATTGCGTGCCGGTTCGTATGAACGCGTATGGCGGGCGGCGGGAGAATTGTAAAAAAGAAACAGAAGTGGCGAGGCGCATGGTGGGCCGTCGTATCATCAATCTTTCGGATACGAAAGCTGCGTTATTGAGTCCTTCACCATCATGACCGAGATCGACACTTCCCGCGCTGTTGTTTCTTCCGACCGTGGCCGTCAAGGTATTCGCCGTCGCGCCGCGCAAGCTCCTGCCCATGTTGCCGCACTCGCGGCGGCCGCGATGCTCGCGCTCGCCGGCTGTAAGAAGCCTGAGCAAGTCAGCGCACCGCCGGCCGCACCGGCAGACGCTGCCGCGCACGATGCGGCTCAGGCGGCGGCAAGCGCGGCTCAGGCCGCGGCGAGCGCCGCGCAGGCCGCCACGAGCGCCGTGACGCAGGCTGCCGCAAGCGCGGCGGCCCAGACGGCCGCGAGCGTCGCGGCACAGGCGGCCGCGCAGGCGACGAAGCAGCTCGATCAGGTGGCGAGCCTCGTCAATCAGCAGATCGACGCGGCGAAACAAGGGGTTGCATCGGCCGCGTCGGCCGTGCCGCCCGTCAGCGCGAGTGCCGTATCGGCTGCCGTGCAGGCGCAGTTGCAGAGCGCGGCATCCGCGGCGATCGGGCAGGCCGCGGTTGCGGCCAGCACGGGCCTTGCGGCAACCAACCGCGTGCTTCAGCAATTGAGCCAGACCGCTACGCAGGCGCCTGCCGCGAGCGGTGCACAGGCGGGCAAATAAAATTCCGCTTGCCATCCCGGCTATATGTAACTATGATGGTTACTTATAGCCGGGCTTAAGCTCGGCGGCCTTTTGTCGCGGGTGAATCATGAATACGAGCAGCCGGTTTGCATTTGCCGTTCATGTGCTTGCTTTGCTGTCGTTGCAAGAGGGCGTGCCGCTGTCGTCGGACATGATCGCGGGCAGCGTGAACACGAATCCGGCGTTGATCCGCCGGTTGCTGTCGATGCTCGCCGCGGCTGGGCTGACGACGTCGCAACTGGGTGCGGGCGGCGGCGCGTTGTTGGCGCGCGAGCCGTCGGCAATCACGCTGCTCGACATCTATCGCGCGGTCGACGAAGCGCGGCTTTTCGCGCTGCATCGGGAAATGCCGAATCCGGCTTGTCTTGTCGGCCGGCACATCCAGGAGTTGTTGACTCATTACATCGACGACGCGCAGCGGGCGATGGAAGCATCGCTCGCAACACGCACGCTGGCGGATGTGGCGGGCGACGTGTTGCGCTCGGAGGCATCCGGCGCGGGGCACGCACGGCGCTCGGGCTGCGGTTGAAAGGGCGGCGGCTGCATTGCCGCGCCGCGATGGACGGCTATGACAGGGATCGACAATCCCGTTTTTTTCGATCGAATATGTAATCAAAAAAGTTACATATTCATTTACCAGGAGAAACATCATGACTCAACGTACCTTGAAAATTGCGCTGTTCGGCGCGACTGGCATGATCGGCTCGCGGATTGCCGCCGAGGCCGCCCGCCGTGGACATCAGGTGACGGCGCTGTCGCGCCGGCCCGCTGCCGACGAGCAGCACGCCAGTACCAAGGCCGCCGATCTGTTCGATCCGGCGAGCGTCGCAGCGGCGCTTGCGGGGCACGACGTCGTGGCGAGCGCATATGGCCCGAAGCAAGAGGATGCGGAGAAGATCGTGAGTGCGGCGAAGGCGCTGGTCGACGGCGCGCGCAGCGCGGGCGTCAAGCGCGTCGTCGTCGTGGGCGGCGCGGGGACGCTCGAAGTCGCGCCGGGCAAGCAACTCGTGGACAGCGAGGGGTTTCCCGAAGCGTACAAGGCCGTCGCGCTTGCGCATCGCGATGCATTCAATTATCTGACGACCGTGCAGGATCTGGACTGGACCTTCTTTTCGCCCGCCGCGCTGATCCAGCCGGGCGAGCGTACCGGCCGGTTCCGCACGGGCGCGGGCAAGTTGATCACTGACGCCCAAGGCAACAGCACGATCTCAGCCGAAGATTATGCGGTCGCGTTCGTCGACGAACTCGAACAGAACCGCTTCATTCGCCAAGCCGCGACCGCCGCGTATTGATCGCCGCCGGCAGCGGCGGGGCGTCTAAGCGCGGAATGCGCGGAATTCTCGTCGGCCGCCGCCGGCTTTTACGTCATCTCCTTGTTGGCCGATCGCGGCCCCGGGATGCCCGTGCGCCGCGATCGTCATGGGCGTGCGGGATGCGCGTGAGCACGCGCGGCGTCAATCAAGCGCATCGGCTGCCGCGACGATGTGGTTGACATGGGTGGCCACGTCTTCGCCGCGCACGCCGTACACGTGCAGCGAGATCGCGGGCGTATCGGTTGCGCTGCCGCCATGTCCGAGCCGGTGAATGCCGGTGAGGCCGGCTCGGACATACGATGTCGAGCCCTGCGCTCGCGCACGGCTTCGCGCGTTTTTCGCGTGGCCGGTGACGCCGTCCCAGTGGTAGACGTTTTCGGTCAGCTCGCCTTCGAGCACGGCGTAGCCGCACCAGGTCCGATGGCCGTGTATCGGGCTCCATTGGCCAGGCCGCCAGACCAGCGATACCACCGCATAGCGCCCGAGCGGATCGGCGGCGAGCAGATGGCGTCGATAGTGATCGGCGCTGCTTTCCCGCTGCGCGGGCACGAGCAACCCATGCGCGGCGGCGGCTTCGGCGAGCGCGTCGCGCACTGCCTGCGCGAATGCCGGATGGTGGGAGGGGACGGCCTCATGCGCGAGCGAGTCGAATGCCGCGTCGATTCGTGCGCACAGGCGTGCGAGCGGACTGGGCGCGGCGGCCGTTGCGGGTTCTCGCAATGGTTCGGACGATCGCGCAGGCGCGGCCGACTCCCGCGACGGGGCGGGGCGATTCGATGTGGGTGACAGCAGATCGGCGTAACTCATCGGGCTGGAATATTGTTTTGCCCGCGCGGCGCGCGGGTCGGCTTTGCCGTTGTAGTTATACGCGCAGTGGCGAAGAAATGGATTCCATATTGTTCCCTGCCATCATTCGAGAATAGAATAATTTTCTATTTGCAAAGAGTCGCGGAAATGGACGAGATCGATCTGAAGTTGCTCGAACTGTTGCAGGCCGACGCGACGCTGCCGATCGCGGAGCTGGCGCAGCGGGTGAACCTGTCGCAGACGCCTTGTTGGAAGCGCATTCAAAAGCTGAAGGAAACCGGGGCGATCCGTGCGCAGGTCGCGCTATGCGATCCGCGCAAGCTCGGCGTCGGCACGACGGTATTCGTGTCGGTGCGCACCAACCAGCACACCGAGGAGTGGGCGACGCGTTTCACGCAGCTCGTGCGAGACATGCCGGAGATCGTCGAGGTTTACCGGATGAGCGGCGAGATCGACTATTTGCTGCGCGTCGTCGTGACGGGCATCGACGATTACGATCGCGTCTACAAGCAGCTCATTCGCGCGATGCCGCTTTTCGACGTCAGCTCGTCGTTCGCGATGGAGCAGATCAAATATTCGACCGCGCTGCCCGTGCGCAGCGGCGGTTGCGGATGACGGCCTGCGTGCGGCGCCGGCGCGGTTGCGCGTAGAATGCCCGCTTTGACGTTTTCTCAACGGAGTGCCGCACGCGATGAACGATCCACGCAAGAAGAATCCGGTATTCGGGGTGGCGATTCTGATCGTCGTGATGGTGGCGCTCGTGATCGGCACGATTCTTTATAACGCGATTTCGCAGAAGCACGAATACGACGAAGCGCACCCATCGCAGGCCGCGCCGGCGAGTGCGGCGTCGGCCCGCACGGGCGGCTGAGCGCGCGCGAACGCGCCGCTCATTCCGGCAGACGGATCGCGCTTGCGTCCTTGCGGATCAGCAGCGACGACGCGAGCATCTGCTTGCATTGATGCGCAAGCACTTTCAGATCGTGCGTGAGATCGGCGCCGGGGTCCGAGCGCTCGGCATCGACGACCATCGAATCAAGCTCGCGTGTCAATTGTTTGGCCGCTTCCGCATGGTCCGCGGGCGGCGGCGTGCGGGCCTCGGCTTGTTCGAGATTGTCGCGCACGGCGGCGAGGCCGCGCTCGAGCGCGGGCGGGTCACCGCGCTGCGCGCGCGCGGCGTGCCGCAGCAGCGGCGCGGCGGCCGTGATTTGCGCACCGAGCACATGGGTTTGCACCAGCAGGTCGTTTAGCTCTGGCACGAACTTTTGATGCGCTTTCGGCTCGATCATCATCCGCTGGAACGCCTGGCCCAGGTTCGCGAAGGCGATGTGCATGTTCTTGCGCGCGAGCCGATACGGATAGTCGTCGTCGATCGCGCCGGGCGCGGTTTCGACGGCGGCCGCGACCGCGGGCACCGCCGCCGCGCCGTCTGCCGCGGGCACGCTCGGCGCGGCTTGGCCGCGGCTTGCGCGCCAGGTTGCTTCGAAATACTGGCGGGTGGTTTCCAGCATATCGGCGACGAGCTTGCCGATCGCGCGGTATTCCCAGTAAGGGAACAGCCGGCTGGCGGCGATCGCGATCATGCAGCCGACCACCGTGTCGATCGCGCGCTCGCCGATGATGCGCATGTTGCCGGGCGCGAGCAGGTGGAACATCAGCAGCACATATGACGACGTGAACACCACGCTCGCCGCGTAGTTGAAGAGGAGCAGGCTGTAGCTCATCACCATCGACGCGAACATGATCGCGATCAGCACATGCGGTTCGTGCACCGTATAGATGAGCGCGAGGCTCGCCGCGCAACCGATCAGCGTGCCGACGATCCGCTGCGCGTTGCGCTGTTTGGTCAGCGAGTAGCCGGGCTTCAGGATGATGATGCTCGTCATCACGATCCAGTAGGCATTGGTGAGCGGCAGCAGGCGCCCGAGCCAGAAGCCGACCGCGACCGCGACCGTCACCCGCAGCGCGTGGCGAAAGCTCGGCGAACCCATGTTCAGGTTCGAAAAGATGAGAAGCGGCGACATCCGGCGCCGCTGCAGGAAGCGCGACAACGTCTTGTCGATCTTCAGCTCGGTTTGCTGGGCGTCGACGCTGCCCGACAGATTGCGGCGCATCTTGTCGATCAGGCGCGTCGCGCTCCAGATCCGGCGGAACGTCGTGAGTACGGCTGCGTAGGCTTCGGCGTTCGTCGTCGCGAACTGTTTCTTGCGCATCAGCTCGATCTCGTATTCGATCGCGCGCAGCTCCGCCTTCACGCTGACCCGCGCGTGCGGCATGCGGTTTTCCAGCACCGCTAGGCCGACTTCCTCGAGATCGGCCGCCGCCTTGCGGATCAGGTCGCGGTAGAAGATCATCAGGTCCGAGCCGCCGAACGTATTGCGCACGAGCGGGTAATCGGTGTGCGCGCCGACGAACAGCTCATGCAGATCGACGCTGTTGATGAACAGGTTGAACATCATCGTGCGGCCCGGATCGAGCTTGCCGCGCCGCAGCTTCGGCAAGTTGCGCAGCACGATGTCGCGCGCGGTTTCCTGTGTTTCGACGGCCGTGATCTGCTTGGCGATGAGATTGCGGTAACACTCGTCCAGATCGGCGTCGAGATCGTAGAAATCGGCGCGTGCGAGCAGGTATGACGCGCACGCGAAAAGGCTCTCGGCAAGCGCCTGCTGTTCGATGCGGCGTGCCTGCAGGCGCGATACGAGCGTGGCCCAGTACGTATACCAGAGGCCGCCCGCGAGAATCCATGAAGCGTTGATGAGTGCTTGCTTCGGCGTGAGCGTTTCTTCGAGCGTCATCACCATCATGAACAGCGTCGCGAAGCTGATCTGCGGCCAGCGGTTGCCGTAGACGACGATGAGCGACAGCACGAACGTGAGCGGTACGATCGTAAGCCAAAGCGCGAAGATGTGCGGCGTCGCGAGCCCGGTGGCGAGCGCGGAGAAAAAGCCGATCACGCTGCACGCGAGCATCTCGTTGTGCTTGTACTTGAGCGGGCCCGGCATATCCACCACGCAGGCGCCGAGCGCGCCCGTCGCGATCGTGAAGCCGAGTTCGCGGTTGTGAAATACGATGAGACAAAGCACGGCGGGCAGCGACACGCCGAATGCGATCCTCAGGCCACCGTAGAAATACTGGCTGTAGAGGAATTTCCTGATTTCGGTCGAATAGCGCATCGATGAGCGAAAGAACGGGCGACGAAGCACCGGGAGGTCCGAGTTGGCGACGAGTCTATCGTATTTCCGTGGCCTCGCAGCCGCGCGGCGCGTCGCATTTCGCATCGGGCGCGTCGCGTGGCGAGCGGTAAGCGGCACGCATGGCGCGAGCGAACGATTCCGAGCGGCATGGTAGCGCGTGCCGCATGGCGCGGACTATTGGCCGAACGGCCGATTCTCCGGCGGTGCGCGCTTTGTTATCCTTGGTTCCTTGATAGGCCGGGCCTGCGTCCGGCGGTCCTTACAGGTTTTTACCGGCTGTCATGCTTCATCTTTTCTACTCGAACCGCCACGAGACGCTGGTCGATGCGTTGCTCGACGATCTCGCCGCCGTGGCGGCCGGCGCCGGGCCGTGGGAAACCCAGCAGGTCATCGTGCCGAGCGCGGCGCTGCGCCGGCGGCTCGAACTCGACATCGCGCAGCGGCACCGCGTATGCGCGAACGTGGATTTCCGCTACCTCGCGCAATGGCTATGGGCGCAGATCGGCAAAGTGATCGCCGTGCCGCCGAACTCTCCGTTTGCGCCCGATCGCCTCGTGTGGCGCTGTTATCGCCTGCTGTCGGCGCATGACGACGGGCCGTGGCGCAAGTCCGCGCGACTTTGCGCGTATTTGGCCGCCGCCGATGCGCCGATGCGCTACGAACTCGCGCACCGGATCGCGACGGTGTTCGATCATTACCTTGCCTATCGCCCGGATTGGCTTGCGCAGTGGCAGGCGGGCGAATCGATCTTGGCGCTCGAAGGCGCGCCGCGCCACGGCGCCGAGCCGGTCCGCGACGACGAGGCTTGGCAGGCGGCACTCTGGCAGGCGCTTGCGGCCGAGTTGTCCGACGGCGCAGCGCCGCCCGCGCACCGCTTTTTGCGTGATGCCGGCTCGCTCGACCCCGATGCGCGCGCGCGCGCCGGGTGGCCGGCGTCGGTTCATGTATTCGCGCTGCCGACGATGCCGCCGCTGCATATCGCGTTGCTGCGCGAGTTGTCGCGCTGGATCGACGTGCGCATTTACGCGCTGAATCCGTGTCGCGAGTTCTGGTTCGACATCGTGAGCGCCGCACGTGCCGAATCGCTGCGCGCGGCCGGGCAGCTCGATTATCAGGAGGTGGGCCATCCGCTGCTGGCGCAATGGGGGCGGCAAACGCAGGCGCAGCTCCACATGTTGCACGAACTGACCGAGAGCGCGGCGGCGGGCGACGCGTCGCGCTACGAGGAAAACCCCGCGCCGACCTGGCTCGCACGCGTGCAGAACGCGATCCTCACGCTTGAGCCGGAGGCGGCGCTCGGCGAGCCGCCCGGCGAGCACGGCATCGAGGTACATGTGTGCCACAGCCTCGCGCGTCAGCTCGAGGTGTTGCACGACCGGCTGCTCGGCTGGTTCGACGCCGATCCGAGCCTTTCGCCGTCGGACGTGCTCGTCGCGATGCCGGATCTTGCCACGGCGGGTCCGCTCATCGACGCGGTGTTCGGCACGACGGCGGGCGGCGGCGCGACGCGTATTCCATACCGCATCTCCGGTCTGCCGCCTTCGCATGCGAATCCGGTTGCGCGCGTGCTGCTCGATTGGCTTGCGCTGCCGGAGCGCGATGTCGGTGCGCCGGAGCTGATCGAATGGCTGCGCGTGGATGCGGTTGCCGCGCGCTACGGGGTGGATGCCGCCGCGCTCGAGACCGTGCAAACGTGGCTTGCCGCGGCTGGCGCGCGGCGCGGGCTCGCCAACGCGGATGCCGGCAATGCCGCTGGCGCGCCGCCCGCGCGGCGCCATACGTTTGCCGACGCGTTGACGCGGCTTTTTCTCGGCTATGCGATGCCGGACGGCGCGGCGCCCGTCGATGCATGGCTGCCGATCGGCGGCGCGCTGGGCAGCGAAGCCGAGCTGCTTGGCCGGCTCGCGCGCTTTACCGGCGATCTGGACGGCTTCGCGCAACGCATTGCCGGCGATTTGACACCGCAGGACTGGAGCGATGTGTTCGCCGATGCGCTCGCGCGTTTCTTTGATTCCGGCCCGCTGTTTGCCGACGCGCTTTCCGGCGTCCGCGACGCGCTCGACGCAATGCTTGCTGCAATGGAAGAGGGCGCGGCCGGCGTCGAAATGCCGGCCGCCGTCGTGCGCGCGGGGCTTGCCGCCGCGCTCGACGATCCCGCGCGCGGTGGCGTGCCGTGGGGGGGCGTCACGTTTTCGTCGCTGACGAGCTTGCGCGGGCTGCCTTATCGCGCGGTTTGCCTGCTCGGGATGGACGACGGCGTGCTGCCGAGCCTCGCACGGGCCGACGAATTCGATCTGATGGCGGTATTCGCGAAGCTCGGCGACCGGCAGCGCCGGGACGACGAGCGCAATTTGTTCCTCGATCTGCTGCTTGCCGCGCGGGACCGTTTGCTGATCGCCTACACGGGCCGCAGCATTCGCGACAATGCGCCGTTGCCGCCCGCCGCGCTGGTCGACGAACTGCTCGACCATCTGGCGGCCGTGTCGGCGGGACCCGATGCATCGCCCGAGGCGATCGATGCCGCGCGCCGTGCATTCGTCGTCGAGCATCCGTTGCAGCCGTTTTCCGCCGAATATTTCGCGCCGGGCGGCGCGCTTTTCACTTACGACGCATCGCGCGAGGCGCTTGCGCGTTTGCTTGCCGACGGCGCGGCGGCTGCTGCCCGGCCGTTTTTCGCGCAGCCGCTGCCGCCGGAGCCCGCCGAGCCGGTTGCATTTGCCGATTTCGAGCGGTTTTGGCGTCATCCGGCGCGTGCGCTGTTGCGTGCGCGGCTCGGCATTGCGCTTGCCGATGCGCAGGCCGAACTCGTCGACGTCGAGCCGTTCGAACTCGATTACGGCGGCAGCGATATGCTTGCCGCGCGCGTGCTGCCGCTGCTGATCGATACGGCGGGCGAGGCCGATGCAGCCGCGTTCGATCACGCGTGGCGCGTTGCCGACGCGAGCCCCGAATTGCCGGGCGGCGCGACGGGCGCGGTGCGGCGCGATCGCGCGCTCGGCGCGCTCGCGCAACTCGCGGGCAACGTGCGCCGCGCGCTTGCCGGCGGCGCGACGCGCGTGCCGTTCGCGTTCGACGTAGCGCCGCTTTGGCCGGAAACGAACGGCGCGCCGTGGTTCGGCATGCACGACGCGGAGTTGGCGCGTGCGGCAACGCGTGAGCCGTTGCGCCTTCACGGCGCGCTTGCGAGGCTCACGTCGGCGGGGCAGGTGGTCTACCGTTATGCGCGGCCGGGCGCACGCGATTATTTGTCCGCGTGGCTCGCGCATCTCGTTTATTGCGCGATCGATCCGGACGGCCCGCGCCGCACGCTTTGGTTCGGTAGCGGCGAGGCGTTTGAATTCGTGCCGGTGGCCGCGCCGCTCGAGCAGCTTGCGCCGCTTGCCGCGCTGTTCCGCGCGGGCCGGCGCATGCCGCTTGCGTTCTTTCCGAGAAGCGCGTGGGCGCTCGTTTCGGATGGCGAAGCCAAGGCGGCCGGCGTCTGGATCAACGATCGCGTTGCAGGCGAGGCCGACGATCCGGCGCTCGCGCTTGCGTGGCGCGGCGCGAGTCCGTCGCTCGACGAGCCGTTCGGTGCACTCGCGCATCTCGTATTCGATCCGCTGGTCGAGCATTTGCGGAGGTCGTCATGAGCCGGGCGGCACAAACGGATACACGCGCCGCTGAACTCGATGTGTTCGCGTGTGCGCTCGATGGCGTCAACCAGATCGAGGCGTCGGCGGGCACGGGCAAGACGTGGAACATTTGCGCGCTTTACGTGCGGCTTCTGCTCGAAAAGGATCTCGGCGTGGACGAGATTCTTGTCGTCACGTTTACGAAAGCGGCGACCGCGGAGCTGCACGAGCGGATTCGCAGCCGTCTCGTCCAGCTTGCGCATGTGCTCGGCACGGGCGAAGGCGGCGCCGATCCGTTCATTGCGCAATTGTTCGCGACGACGCTCGCGCCGCAGCGCGGCATCGATCGGCAAACGGCGGTGCAGCGCGTGCGGCGCGCGTTGCACGCATTCGATCAGGCAGCGATCCATACGATTCACGCGTTTTGTCAGCGTGCGCTGCAAGAAGCGCCATTCGCCGCGGCGATGCCGTTCTCGTTCGAGATGGACGCCGATGACGGCGCATTGCGTTTCGAGCTTGCCGCCGATTTTTGGCGCACGCGCGTCGAGCCGGCCGCGGCTGCGCACCCGGCGTTTGCCGAGTGGCTCGTCGAATACGGCGCGGGGCCGGCGGTGCTCGACGCGCAGCTTGCGCGGCGTTTGAAGAAGCCGCTTGCCGAGCTGCGCTGGGATGGGCTCGAAGCGGCCCGTGACGATGATGAGGTCATCGCGCGCGAGCGTTTCGACGCGGCCGCCGCGCTTTGGCGCGCGTCGCGCGACGAACTCGAGACGCTGCTCGTCGCCGCGCAGCCGTCGCTGAAGCAGACCTCGCACAAGCCGGAAGCGCTTGCCGGCGCGCTCGACGCATGGGCGCGCTATTTCGGGCAGGCGAGCGCGTTTGCCGCGTTGCCGCGTGCGGCGCTCAAGCTGACCCAGGCGGCGCTCGAGAAGGCGACGAAAAAGAACGGCGCGACGCCGCGCCACGCGTTCTTCGAGGCCGCGCAGGCGCTGGAAGAGGCGCTCGCCGCGCTCGAAACCGCGCAGCGCGCGCGTTGGTTGTCGCTCGTCGCGCAATGGCTTGCCGAAGCGCCGGGCGAACTCGCGCGGCGCAAACGCAAGCGCCGCGTCGTGTCTTTCGACGATCTTCTCGCGAATCTGTATCACGCACTCGATGCGCATCCGTGGTTGCGCGATACGCTGCGCGCGCGCTATCCGGCCGCTTTGATCGACGAGTTTCAAGACACCGATCCGCTGCAATTCGCGATCTTCAATACGGTCTTCGCGCCGGCCGGACCGCTTTTTCTCGTAGGCGATCCGAAGCAGGCAATCTACAGCTTTCGCGCGGCGGATCTGCATACGTACCTCGCCGCGCGCGCCACGGCATCGGCGCGCTATACGCTCGCGGTCAATCAACGCTCGACGCCCGCGATCGTCGATGCATGCAACCGCTTTTTCGGCGCGAATCCGCATGCGTTCGTGTTGCCCGGCCTCAATTACGATCCGGTGCGCGCGGGCGGGCGCCCGCGCCCGCCATTTGCCGACGCCACCGATCCGCTGGCCGGCACGGGCGATTTCCGCGTCTGGATGTTGCCGTCGGGCGAACGGACATTGACGAAACGCGACGCCCAGCGGCAAGCCGCGCAGGCGTGTGCGGCCGAGATCGCACGCCTGATGGGCGGTGCGCGCGAACGCGCGGTGACGCTCGGCGCCGAGCCGCTCGCGGCGTCCGATATCGCGGTGCTGGTCCAGACGCACAAGCAGGGCAGCCTGGTCAAGCGTGTGCTGGCGGCGTGGGGGATCGGCAGCGTCGAGTTGGCGCAGGCGTCCGTGTTCGCGACGATCGATGCGGAACAACTCGAGCGAGTGCTGGCGGCGATCGATGCGCCGGGCGATCTGCGGCGCTTGCGCTCGGCGCTTGCGTCGGACTGGTTCGGCCTCGACGCGTCGGCGCTCTGGCATCTCGAGCAGGGCGATGCGGTGCCGGGCGAAGCCGGTCAAGCATGGGGCGAGTCGGCCGCGCGTGGCGGTTCGCATGCGGCGGCGAGCGATGCCGCGCGCGCGCCGGGTGGCGCCGTCGACGCGATGGGCTGGGTCGAGCGGTTCTCCCGCTACCGGCTGCTGTGGCGCGAGCGCGGTTTCGCGGTGATGTGGCGCACGCTGGCGAGCGAGCTTTCGATCGCCGAGCGTCTGATGGCGGGGCCGGACGGTGAGCGCCGCGTGACCGACGTCAATCACCTGGCCGAACTGACGCAGGCACGCGCGAGCGCGCAGCCGGGCATCGCGCCGACGTTGCGCTGGCTCGCGGCGCAGCGTCTTGGCGGCGGCGGCGACGACGCGCAATTGCGGCTCGAATCCGATCGCAATCTCGTGCAGATCGTGACCGTCCACAAATCGAAGGGGCTCGAATATGCGGTCGTGTTCTGCCCGTTTCTGAACGACGGCGCGCTGCGCGATCCGAACGGTTCGGGCTTGCCTGACGCACGCGAGTATCACGACGACACGGGCCACGCGGTGCTGCATTACGGCTGTGACGATGCGATCGCCGAGCGCGCGGCCCGCGATGCGATGCGCGAGCAGGCAGCGGAGCGCGCGCGGCTTGTTTATGTTGCGCTGACGCGCGCCGTGTACCGGTGCTATCTGGTCGCGGGGCCGTATTTGTCGTCGCGCTCGACCAAGGAGGCACGCCGCAGCGTGTTGAACTGGCTCGTCGCAGGCGCGGGCCGCGAGTTCGATGCGTGGCTCGAAGAGCCCGCCGACGATGCGGAGCTGACCGAGCGCTGGCAAGCGCTCGCGCTCGGGCCGATCGCGCTTGTGCCGCTGCCCGCGCCCGCCCGCCGCGAGCCGCTTGCGGGCGGCCACGAAGCGGGCGGGCTGCGCGCGGCGCGGCGCGCGGTACGCGGGCTGCGCGACGCGTGGCGGATCGCGAGCTTCAGTTCGCTGACTTCCGCGATCGCGCTTCGCGAGAGCCATGTGGCAAGCGTGCTGGACGACGAACTGCGTCCTGATCACGACGCGCTTGCTGCGGCGCTCGATGCGCATGTGCCGCCGATCGAAGCGGCATTGGCGCAGGTGTCGCCGCCCGAGCCGGCTGGCGACGATATCGTCGATTTTCCGCGAGGCGCGGCGGCGGGCGAGTGCTTGCACCGGCTATTCGAGCTTGCGGATTTTTCCGATCCGTCGACATGGCAGGACGCGGCGCAGCGCGCGCTGCGCGAGCGCCCGGTTGAGGCGCTGCCCGCGCTCGCCGCGCGGCTGCCCGCGATGATGACGCGGCTCGTCGATCAGCTTGCCGCAACCGAACTCGTGCCGGGCATGCGCCTGGCGGCGCTCGATCCGGCACGGCGCTTGACCGAGATGGCGTTTCTATTTCCGGCGCCCGCGCTCGATTTCAATGCATTACGGCGTCTTCTTGCCGCTCACGGCTATCCGGACGTCGCGCTCGAAGCCGGCACGCTTACCGGATTCATCAAGGGGTTCATCGATATGATCGTCGAGCACGAGGGCCGCTTCTGGATCGTCGACTGGAAATCGAATCACCTCGGCGCGACGGCGGACGCATACGGTCCGCGTGCGCTCGATGTCGCGATGGCGCAGCATGCGTACCATCTGCAGGCGTTGCTTTACACGGTCGCGCTGCATCGCTATCTACGCGTGCGGCTGCCGGGCTACGACTACGACACCCATGTTGCAGGCTATTTGTATTTGTTCGTGCGCGGCGTGCGGCCCGATTGGCGGGCAGGCGGCGCGCCGGCCGGCGTGCATGCGCGCAAGCCCGCGCGCGCACTCGTCGAAGCACTCGATGCGTTGATGGGGGACGCATGAATACGGTCGACGATCGCTTCGGATGGACGAGCGGGCTCGCCGAGCGCCTGCCCGAGCCGGCCGATTTCGGCCTCGCGCTCGCCGAAGGGTTTGCGCGCCGGATCGGCGGGCTCGCGCGTCGTCAGGGCGCGCCGGCCGTAGCGGCCCGATGGGCGGCGCGCGCGGCGTTCGCCGCGAGTCGTGCGACGGCGGCGGGGCACGTATGCGTGTCGTTGCATGCGCTCGCGCAGCGGTACGGCGAGTCATTGGCCGACGTGCGCGAGATGCTCGCGGCGAGCGGCATGGTCGCATTTGACGGCATTGTCCGCGGCGGCGAGCGTCCGCTTGTCGTCGATCGCGATGGACGCCTTTATCTTGCGCGCTATTTCGAATACGAAACGCGGTTGGCGCGCGCGCTCGTCGAGCGGGCTCGCCCGCGGCACGCCGGTGACGCGGCCGTTTGCGGCGCCGCCGAAGCTTGCGCGCCGTCGCCCGAGGCGCTCGGCGAGCGTCTCGCGCGTTATTTCGGGCTGCAGAAGGAGCGTGGCGTCGATTGGCAGCGGGTGGCCGCGCTCGTCGCGCTGACGGGACGCGTGACGATCGTGAGCGGCGGGCCCGGCACGGGAAAGACGACGACGGTCGTCGGCGTGATTGCGTGTCTGCTCGACACACAGCCCGATTTGCGAATCGCGCTCGCCGCGCCGACGGGCAAAGCGGCGCAACGGATGCAGGAAGCGTTGCTCGCGCGGGCCGGCAGCTTGCCGCCCGAACTCGCCGCGCGTTTGCCGCAGACGTCGTACACGCTGCATCGGTTGCTGGGAGGCGGCGCGGGCGGGCGCTTCGCGCATCATCGCGATAATCCGTTGCCTTACGATCTCGTCGTTGTCGACGAGGCGTCGATGATCGACGTCGCGCTTGCCGCGCATCTGCTCGATGCGCTCGCACCGAGCACACGCATCGTGCTGCTTGGCGACAAGGACCAGCTCGCGGCGGTCGAGGCGGGAGCGGTATTTGCGGAATTGAGCGCGCAACCGGCGTTCAGCGCGGCGGCCATCGATCGGATCGCGCGCGCGCTCGGCATGGAGGCGGCCGAATTCGCCGGCGCGTTGCCGGAGGGTTTCGGCGGCCGCGCGGCTTCCGCGCCGGCCGATATCGCGAGCGACGCCGGGTCTGCATCAAGTGCCGCGTTGACCGGCGCGGCGATGCCCGCCAACGCGTCCGACTCCGTGCAGGGCGGCTCGGCGGCATCGAACGGGCCTCGGCCCGTTGCGCGGCGATCCGGCACGCGCGGCGCGCAGCGGATGATGCACGCCGTGCAGCGCTCGCTGTTCGAGACGGACGACGAAGGCGCCTTCGACGGCAAGCCGAATCGACCGGGCCCGGCAGATCTCCCGGATCGGCAAGCCGAACCCGGCGGGCAGACCGAGTCCGGTGGTGATGCGGGCTTGAGCGGAGACGCGCATGGGGAGGGCATGGCTGCCGATTCGTTTGCGTGGATCGACTCGGGCGAACTGGCATGGCTGGACGACGCGAGCTTCGCGGCGTCCGATGCCGAGATGCCGCACGCCGCCGTGCCCGACGAGCGTTCCGCCACGTCGTTGGCGCGCAATGCGAATGTCGACGCGCATACCGGGCCATACGCCGCCGCTGGCGCGCGCACGGGCTTGCCGCAGCGGGATCACGCGGGTTCTGCCATTGCCGCTGCCGCTCGGCACACCGGCGCGCCGGTGCCGGGCGGGGTAACAGCGCGGCAGAGCGTCGAGTCCGCTTGCGTTGCAGGCCGCGCGATCGCGCCGTTGACCGATTGCGTCGTCTGGCTCGAACGCAATTACCGCTTCGGGCTCGATTCGCCGATCGGCCGGCTGTCGGTTGCGATTCGCCGTGGCGATGCGCGGCAGGCACTGGAGGCGCTATCGACGGACCCCGGCGCGGCCGCATGTCTGCACGACGACGGCAATGGCCCGACGTTGCCGGGCGCGACCGTCGAGCGGATTGCGCAGGGCTTCTCCGGTTATGCCGCGTCGCTGCGCGACGCGCTCGCCGCGCCCGTGCCGGACCCCGGGCCGCTTTTCGATATGCTCAACCGCTTCCGTGCGCTATGCGCGACGCGCACCGGCATGCGGGGCGCTGACGAAGTCAACGCGCTTATCGCGGCGGAGGTGCGCCGCGCCGTGCGCGTGCCGCTCGCGATCGGCGCGCAGTGGTTTGCGGGGCGGCCGGTGATGGTGACGCGCAACGATTACGCGCTCGGGCTGTTCAACGGCGATGTCGGTATCGCGCTGCCGGACGCGCAGGGCACGCTGCGCGTCTGGTTTCGCGGTGCGGACGGCCGCACGCGCGCCGTCACGCCGGCCGCGCTGCCGCCGCACGAAACGGCGTTTGCATTGACCGTTCACAAATCGCAAGGCTCGGAGTTCGACGAAGCGGCGTTGATTTTGCCCGCGTCGTTCAATCGCGTGCTGTCGCGCGAACTGGTCTATACGGCAATCACGCGTGCGCGCTCGCGCGTGCAGGTGATCGGCTCGCGCACGGTGTTCGCGCAAGCGGTCGCAACGCGTACCGCGCGTGATTCCGGGCTTGCCGCGAGGATCGCCGATGCGCTGCTGTGCGCGCAGCAGCCGATGCCGCAAGAGGGGGCGATATGACGCTGCGCTACGCGTTTTCGCCGGAAGAGGTCGAGTTGACGGCCATTCGCGCGCAAGGCGCGGGCGGGCAGAATGTCAACAAGGTATCGAGCGCGATCCATCTGCGCTTCGACATTCGCGCGTCGTCGCTGTCCGATGCGCTGAAGGCGCGTCTTCTCGCGCGGGCCGATCAGCGCATCACGCGCGACGGCGTTATCGTGATCAAGGCGCAGACATACCGGACGCAGGAAAAGAACCGCGCGGCCGCGCTCGCGCGGCTCGACGAGCTGATCCGCAGTGCGGGCGTGACGCCGCGTAAGCGGGTCGCGACACGGCCGACGCGTGCGTCGAAGGAGCGCCGTCTGGCCGACAAGCGGCAGCGTGGCGACGTGAAAGCGGGCCGCGGCAAAGCGGGCCGCGGCCAGATGACCGAATAGGCGCAAATGACCGCGCGCGGCCGGTGTGCAGGACGAAGCGCGCGGCTACGCGCCGGCCGAGCGTGCGCCGGCATCGATGCCGGGCGCGGAGGCGAGATCGACGCAGAACACTTTTAGCGTGGCGTTGAGCAGGATCGCGACCGCTGCCGTATAGCAGTCGCGGCCGTCCGTCAATGACACATGCGGTCCCATCAACGCAACGCGTCCCGGTGTGGCGATCGCGCGCTGAAAATACGCGCGGCGCGACCAGTTGCAGTGCAGATCCGGCATCAGCGGCGCGAGCCGCCGCGTTGCCGTGCGTGGCGTGTTCGACGCGATCGACGGTTCGATCTGATCGCCGTTCGCCTCGGCGACGAACACTCGCCGCACGCTCGGATGCGCGAACATGCGTTGCGCGGCGCCGCGCAGATCGCCGGTCGCCGCGTATTCGGCGGCGCCCGCGAGCACGATGCGCTCGATCGTGTCGACACCCGGCTGCGCGCTGTTGCGCCGCCGGCGCATCCGATCGGTGAAGCGCGACCATGCGGCCTCGACGCATGCGCTCACCTGGGCGCCCGCGTGCGCGATTGAAGGGCCGGGCTGGCCGAAGCAGAAGCCCTGAACGAAATCGACGTCGGCATCCATCAGCAACTGTAGCGCGTCGTCGGTTTCGACGCCTTCCGCCAGTACCAACGCGCCCGCGTGATGCAGCATCGTGACGAGCGGTGGAATCAGCCGGTGCGCGTCGTTGGCCGTGAGCGCGTGCTCGACGATCGAGCGGTCGAGTTTCACGATGTCCGGCTTGATTTGCCAGATGCGATCGAAATTGGAAAAGCCGGTGCCGAAATCGTCGATCGCAATCAGAAAATCGCCGTGCTGGATTGCATCGAGCGTATGCGCGAGCGCGACTTCGTCGCGCGACGGTTGTTCGATCACCTCGAGCACGACGCGCGCCGGCGGCAGCGCGAAGCGGGCGCACAGCGTCTCGATGAATTCGCGCGGCGCGCCGCCGGACACGAAAATTTGCGGCAGCACGTTCAGGAACAGCCAGCTCAGGCCGGTGTCCTGCGCCGCGAAGTTCGCGGCGTGCAGGCAGCGCGTGAGCCGATCGAGCAGCACCGTTTCGCCGCGCGCCTGCGCACGGGCGAACAGCGCGTCCGGCGTGACATGCGCGCCGTTCGCGTCGGTGGCGCGCACGAGAGCCTCATAGCCGACGACACGTTTGTGCGTAAGCGAAATCACCGGTTGGAAAACGCTCGCGAGCATCGCGTCGTGATAGCGCGCGCACCAGCCGTCGTCGCAGACGATGAGCCGCGAGATCAGGCTGTCGAGCGAGAACTCCGGCGCTTTGCTCATCGTGTGCCGGCGTCAGCGCGCCTCGCAGTGCCGGGTGCCGGCGCCGGGAAGCCGCTTGATCACGCCGGTCGCAAGCGCGGTGCCGAGCAGCACGATCGCGCCGCCTTCGATCATGCCGGTCGATACGTGCTCGCCGAGAAAGAGCGCGCCCCATAGGATGCCGAACACGGGAATCACGAACGTGACGGTGATCGCGCGCGCCGGGCCGACATGGGCAATCAGGTAGAAAAAGATGAAATAGGCGATGCCGGTGCACGCGATGCCGAGCGCGAGCACGGCTTCCCATGCGTGCGCGGAGACGGCGGCGGCCGGCCAGGTCGCGAGCGCGAACGGCACCAGCAGGAGCGTCGAGCTGATCATGCTGCCTGTCGCGCTGATGAGCGGGTCGACGCCCGTGAGCTTGCGTTTCGTATAGTTCGCGGCGATGCCGTACAGCAGCGTCGCGCCGAGCGCGGCCGCGGCGGCGAGCGCGACCGTGGCGGGCGCGGCCTGGTTCGAGCCGTGCGCGGAGAACACTTGGTCCCAGACGAGTGTGAGCACGCCCGCGAAACCGATCACGAGGCCGAGCGCGCGCGGCAGCGGCAGGGCTTCCTTGAGCCATAGATACGCAACGAGCGCGCCCCAGAGCGGCGCGGTCGCATTGATGACCGACGTGACGCCTGCCGACAGCGTCAGCTCGGCGAACGCGAACAGGCAGAACGGCGCGCCGGAGTTCAGCACGCCGACCACGAACAGGGGCCCGGCATGCTTGCGCAGCGCCGCGGCAAGCTCGCGCGGACGATAGCGGGGGAGCGAGAGGGCGATCAGGAAAAGCGCGCCGATTGCGACGCGCAACGCCATTAACGGCGCGACGCCGAACTCGGCTACGCCGACGCGGATGAAAAGAAACGACGCGCCCCATAGCGCGGCGAGGACGATCAGCAGGAGTGCGTTCTTGAAATTCATCGACAGGACAGGACGGGAGGCGGGTGGAGGTAAATGCTTGAAGCATCTTACACCGCGCTGCCGTCCGACGTTTCACGCTGTGACGAAACAACCGATCAAACGGCAAGCAATGATCGGACAAGAACGCAACGGCTCCCACGCGGCCGCTAGCGCGTCCTGTGCGTGCGTCCGGGCGGTTGGCGCTCAGTGGTGACGCCAATAGCCGCGACCGCCGCCCCAATAACCCCGATGGCCGCCCCAGTAACCGAAATTAAGCGACAGCGAAGGCGCCGGATAGTAGTAGCTCGGATAGGCCGGCGCGACATACGCGGGCGCAGTATAGACGGGTGCGGTCTCGACGGGCGCAGCGGCGTAACCGGCCGGATAGTAGCCATATGGGTAATAGCACCCGGCGAGCGCGAGGCTCGCGGCCGCGGTGAAGATGAGGGTCTTGTACATGATGGTGACGCGCTCGCGTGCGGGGCAGGTTTCGATGCGTTCGAGCTTAGATCGGTCTTATATGAAACGCTGTGTGAAACGGTAACCGATCATTTCGCGAAGCCGTCGCGCCACGTAGGACGCGTGCGCCGCCGCTGTCGCGCCAAAGGCTAGGCTGCCGGCCGGCCGCGCGTCGTTTGCCGGGCGGCGTCGAACGACACGCGCCCGGCCCGAACGACGGCGTTACTTGCCGACCTGGCTGCCGATCAGGCCGCCCGCCGCCGCACCGCCGACCGTCGACAGCGCGTTGCCGCCGAGCGCCGCGCCGGCGACGCCGCCAATGCCTGCGCCGATCGCCGCGTTACGCTGTTGAGTGGTCATCGTATCGCACGCCGACAGGCCCGCGACCGTGGCGATGAGCATCGCGCATACCCCAATACGCCGAATCGATTTCATGGTCCAATCCTCAGATAAAAGTGACGTCCCGGATAAAAGTGACGTAACAGAGACGTGTAGACGCGTATTTCGTCATGCTGCCTACGTCTGAAAATCTACGCGGGCCGCTTCGGTTGCGCTGTAAAGACTTGTTAGGGCGTTCGCGCTTTCGTAATCAAATGTTTCGCCGCGTCGGGCGCCTGCGGCAATCCGGCACGGCATGCGTGGGGGCACCGTCGGCGGCGAACGCGGCCAAGCGTGCGGCCCCCGCGCGATCGCGCGCGAAAACAACAAAAGCCCGCGCTGCGCGGGCTTTCGAGGGGGCGGTCGAACATGCGGCCGTGGGCGGCCGCGCGGGCGTCATTGACGCTGATAGATTTGCGCGCCGCTCTGCACGAACTCGACGGCCTTCACCTCGAGCCCCTTGGCGAGCGCATCGGCTTCGGACACGCCTTGCTGGGCCGCGAACTCGCGCACGTCCTGCGTGATTTTCATCGAGCAGAAATGCGGGCCGCACATCGAGCAGAAATGCGCGACCTTCGCCGAATCCTTCGGCAGGGTTTCGTCGTGGAATTCGCGCGCCTTGTCCGGATCGAGGCCGAGATTGAACTGGTCGGCCCAGCGGAATTCGAAGCGCGCCTTCGACAGCGCGTTGTCGCGCACCTGCGCGCCCGGATGGCCCTTCGCGAGATCGGCCGCGTGCGCGGCGAGCTTGTACGTGATGATGCCTTCTTTCACGTCGTCCTTGTTCGGCAGGCCGAGGTGCTCCTTCGGCGTCACGTAGCACAGCATCGCGGTGCCGAACCAGCCGATCATCGCCGCGCCGATGCCCGACGTGATGTGGTCGTAGCCCGGCGCGATGTCGGTGGTCAGCGGCCCGAGCGTGTAGAACGGCGCTTCGTCGCACCAGTCGAGCTGCAGATCCATGTTTTCCTTGATCAGTTGCATCGGCACGTGGCCGGGGCCTTCGATCATCGTCTGCACGTCGTGCTTCCACGCGATCTGCGTGAGTTCGCCGAGCGTCTTCAACTCGCCGAGCTGCGCTTCGTCGTTCGCGTCGTAGATCGAGCCGGGGCGCAGGCCGTCGCCGAGCGAGAAGCTCACGTCGTAGGCCTTCATGATTTCGCAGATTTCCTCGAAGCGTTCGTACAGGAAGCTTTCCTTGTGATGCGCGAGGCACCACTTCGCCATGATCGAGCCGCCGCGCGACACGATGCCCGTCATCCGGTTCGCGGTGAGCGGCACGTATTGCAGGCGCACGCCGGCGTGGATCGTGAAATAGTCGACGCCTTGCTCGGCCTGCTCGATCAGCGTGTCGCGGAAGATTTCCCAGGTCAGATCCTCGGCGCGGCCGTTGACCTTTTCGAGCGCCTGGTAGATCGGCACCGTGCCGATCGGCACCGGGCTGTTGCGGATGATCCACTCGCGCGTTTCGTGGATGTGCTTGCCGGTCGACAGATCCATGACCGTGTCGCCGCCCCAGCGGATTGCCCAGGTCATCTTGTCGACTTCCTCGCCGATCGACGACGTGACGGCCGAATTGCCGATGTTCGCGTTGATTTTGACGAGGAAGTTGCGGCCGATGATCATCGGCTCGGATTCCGGATGGTTGATGTTCGCCGGAATGATCGCGCGGCCGCGCGCGACTTCGTCGCGCACGAATTCGGGCGTGATCGCCGCGAGCGCATGAGCGCCGAATGCCGCGGCGCCGAACGCCTGGCCCGGATGCTGACGGCTCATCATCGCGGCGAGCT
Source organism: Burkholderia singularis (assembly GCF_001718875.1). Lineage (NCBI taxonomy): Bacteria > Pseudomonadati > Pseudomonadota > Betaproteobacteria > Burkholderiales > Burkholderiaceae > Burkholderia > Burkholderia singularis. The sequence goes on along the minus strand of NZ_CP013448.1, from coordinate 2,855,790 downwards.
TCTCGCCGTTCGGGCCGCTCGCCTTCAGGCTCTCGATATATTCGGCGCGGCGCTGGTTTTCGCGGATCGCGACGAATTCCATCTCCGGCGTGATGATGCCCGCGCGCGCGTAGTGCATCTGCGTGACGTTCGCGCCCGCTTTCGCGCGGCGCGGCTGGCGGTGCAGGCCCGGAAAGCGCAGCTCGGCCGTGGCCGGATCGGCCGCGCGCTCGCGGCCGTATTGGCTCGTGAGGCCCGCGAGCGTCTCGCTGTCGCCGCGCGCCTCGATCCAGCGCTGGCGCAGCGCGGGCAGGCCTTGGCGGATGTCGATTTTCGCGTCGGGATCGGTGTACGGGCCGGAGGTGTCGTACACATAGATCGGCGGGTTACGCTCGCCGCCGAAGTTCGTCGGCGTGTCGGCCTGCGTGATTTCGCGCATCGGCACGCGGATGTCCGGCTGCGAGCCCGTCACATAGACCTTGCGCGAGTTCGGCAGCGGCGCGATGGCGGCGGCGTCGACGCGCGCGTCGGCGGAAAGGAATTTGGGGTTGGCGTTCATGCGATCTCCTATCGATCAGAGTGGGCGCTTTCGCGTGTGTCGACCGGAGTGAGTGCTCAAGCACCGACGCCGGTCTCACGCAGCGCGCTCTGGTCTCATGCAAGCTAAAGCGGGGTGCTAAGCAGGAGACGAGATTCGCAATGCGACGGGATTCTGACGCAGTTGTGACGAAGCCCGGACGCTTCCCTGCGCTGGCATTATCCAGATCAGGTTCAAAGGGTATTTCTCACCCGCTGCGGCAATCGGCAGACCGATCGCCACGCAGGACCCCCGCGTTAGCAAGCGCACACGATACACCGGGACGGCAACGGTTTCAACCGGGGGCGGATCGCCCGCTCGCCGCCGTGCGCGTCGCGGGCCGCGCGGCATTGGCGCGGCGGCGCGGCATTTTTTTCGCGCGGCCTGTCATATCCGACCGCGCGCGACGACTATTCGGCTCCTCAACCAAAAACGACGGAGTGATCCCATGAAAGAGCGCCTGATGGCTTGGGCCTGTGCGGCCGGATTTGCGCTGGCTGCCGGAGCCGCGCTTGCGCAGAACGCGGCGATGCAGAAGGACGGGGCAGCGATGCCGGCCGATACGATGTCGAAGGGAAGCGGCGCGATGCAAGCCGACGCGATGTCGAAGGGAAGCGGCGCGATGCAAGCCGACGCGATGTCGAAGGGAAGCGGCGCGATGCAAGCCGACGCGATGCCGAAGGAAGGCGGCGCGATGCACAGCGCAAACGGCATGATGCGGGCCGATGCGATGTCCAACGGTGCAATGGCGCAGCCCCAAGGTGCGATGCCGAAAAGCGCGATGCCCGGCGGCGCGATGGCCGGCGACAGCATGCGCATGAAGCCGGCGAGTGCGTCCAAGCATGCGATGCACAAGCGCCATGCGCCGGCGAGCGCGATGAAAAAGACGATGTCACCGGGCGAGCCGAGCCCGATGACGAACTGAGATCGACGCCGCCATGTTGCCGCATTGGCTTCCGGTCTCGATGCGCATCGCCGTCGCGGCGCTCGCGTTCGGCGCGGCCTGCGCCGCCAATGCGGCAGACGCCGTGTGCGCTGCGCGCAGCGGGGCCACCCGGCAAGTGCTCGTCGAACTCTATACGAGCGAGGGGTGCAGCAGTTGCCCGAGCGCCGACGGCTGGCTCGCGCGGCTCGCCGCGCAGCGCACGGCGTTGCGAGTCGTGCCGCTCGCGCTGCACGTCGATTACTGGGATGGCCTCGGCTGGGCGGATCGCTTCGCGCAGCATCGCTTCGCCGAGCGGCAGGCCGCGCTGGCGGCCAAGCATGGAGGCGGCGTCGTCTATACGCCGGAAATCGCGGTGGCGGGCCGTGAAATGCGCGACTGGCGGGATGTGGACGCGTTCGCGCGGCGTGTCGCCGCGACGGCGGCGCAGCCCGCGCGTATCGGGATTGCGCTGGCTGCGATGCCGGGTCCGCACGCGCTCGATGTGGCGCTGTCGGTGCTCGCGCGCGACGGCGCGCCGCGCGCGCTTAACGCCTATGTTGCGTTGTACGAGAACGGCTTGACGTCGGACGTGCGCGCGGGCGAGAACCGCGGGGCGACGCTGCGTCATGAGCGCGTCGTGCGGCAATGGCTCGGCCCACTCGTGTCGACAGTGCCTGCGCCTGCGGCAAGGCTCGACGTGCGGCGCAGCCTGCCATATCCCGACGGCTGGCGCATGCGCGATGCGGCGCGTTACGGCATTGTCGCGTTCGCCGAGGATGCCGACACGGGCGAGGTGTTGCAGGCGGTCGATCTGGGTTTGTGCGCGAACTCGCCGGCCACGGCCGTGCCTACTGAAAAGCGACAATAAATAGCGCAAATGCGACAACGGCGTATCGCGATGACGGTGACGGCGATGGCGATGGCGCGCTGCGGCAGCTTGCCGATATCGGCCGTTGATCGAAGACAGCATTCGCATCCATGAAATGTCGCGCCGAAACATCACCGAATGCGCATTCGAATCGGCTTGACAATTATTTTCTATTCCTTAATGCATAATGTCCGCGCGGCGTCGTGCCATTCGGCCGCGCCTGTTTTCGTTCAAGCTCTTCAATCCTCTTCCGCCATCATCGGTCATGCTTGCCGTCGCACGTCTCGTCCCGCCGTTTCGCATACAGTCATCCGCCGCTGTCCTTCAGGCGATTTGCCCGGCAGGCCATATCGCGCTTTGCGCCGATATGCGCAATCTCGCGCAGGCAAGCTGACCGATGACGCCATTCGACCGTTTGCTCGCGTTCGTCAAGCGCCATCCGCCTCGTCTGCCGCGCAGCCGCGGCGGCCGGGTGGCGCTGGCGCTGACGTTCATCTATTTCGCGTGGGGCTCGACCTATCTCGCGCTGCATGTCGCGCTCGGCTCGTTTCCGCCGCTGATGCTGTCCGGGCTGCGCAATCTGCTCGCGGGGATCGGGCTGTTCATCTTCGCGATGCGGCGGCGCCCCGTCTGGCCGACGTTTGTCGAAGTCCGCAACGCGGTGCTGGTGGGCACGATGCTCGTCACGCTGTCGTCGGGATTCATCGCGCTCGGGATGCGAACCGTCAGCAGCGGCTCGGCGGCCGTGATGGTCGCGACCGTGCCGCTGTTCGCGACCGTGATCGCGTCGATTGCCGGGCGGCGCGTCACTGCCGGCGAGTGGACGGCCGTCGGGCTCGGGATGGCCGGCATCATCGTGTTGAATTCGGGCGGCGCGTCGTCGCCCGGCTCGACGCTCGGCAGTATCACCGTGCTCGCGGGCGCGCTGTTCTGGGCGGGCGGCGCGCATCTGGCCGCACGGCTCGCGCTGCCGCGGGATCTGTTTTTATCGACGGCGCTGCAAATCGGCTTGGGCGGCGCGGCCTCGACGGTGATTGCGTGGCTGCTTGGCGAGCGCATCGAGCACGTCGCGTTGCTGCCCGGCACCGCGTTCGTTTATTTGATGCTTGCAGGCACGATGGCTGCGTATGTCGCGTATGGTTATCTGATCCGCCATACGAGCCCGATCATCGCGAGCAGTTGCATGTATGTGAACCCGGTCGTGGCCGTCGCGCTTGGCGCGCTGCTGCTCGGCGAGCCGGTGACGCTCGCGACCGTGATCGCGACGATGGCGATTCTCGGCAGCGTCGGCCTGTCGTTCATCTTCGATCCGGCGCGCAAGCAGCCGCAGTAAGCCGCAGTAGCGTTCACGCACAGCGCGCCGGCGGGCGCAGGCCGTTGCGCGCGTTCATGCAGTCCGGCGGTCGCGGGCGGCTCACGCTTGCCGTTGGCCGCGGCGCGCGGGTTTCGGCCCGGCGGTTTGCGGTATGGATGCGCAGTATTCGCCGCTGCGCGGCGAATCGTCCGGAACGGCCCGATAGGATTCGAGATGCGGCTCGGCGGCTCGATGCCACGAACGCGTTGGGCAGCGTCGACACGATTCGAGGGTCGCTCGTCGAACCCCGGGCCTTCAACGTTCCGAAGACTTGAAGCCCCAGCCAAGCGCCTCGCCGCGCGCGCTTACGCTGTATCCGCCCGGCCTTTGTAGTGAACGAACGCCGCGACGAGCGCGAACAGCAACCCCACCGCGCACGTGCCAAGCCATCCCGTCGCGCGCCATGCGGTAACGCCCGCCCACGAGCCGATCGCGCCACCGACGAAATAGCAGACCATGTAGACCGTGTTCACGCGGCTGCGCGCTTCGGGCTTGAGTGCGTAGATGCGCGATTGATTCGAGATCTGCGCCGCCTGCACGCCGATGTCGAGCACGATCACGCCGATCACGAGCCCAATGAGGCTCGTCCCCGACAACGCGAAAATCACGAACGATATGGCGACGAGCGCGATCGCGAGTGTCACGATCGCGCGCGGGCCGCGCTTGTCCGCGAAGCGGCCTGCATAGGGCGCGGCGAGCGCGCCGCATGCGCCGACGATGCCGAACAGCCCCGCCGCTTGCGGGCCGAGATGAAACGGTGCGCCCGCGAGCAGCAGCGTGAGCGCCGGCCAAAACGCGCTGAACGCGGCAAAGATCGCCGCGCCGGTTGCCGATGCTTCGCGCAGCCCGCGCAGCTCACGCGCGAGCTGCCACATCGATGCGAGGAGCTTGCCGTATGGCAGCGTCGACGTCGGCGTGCTGCGCGGCAGGCGCATCGCGATCACGGCCGCGAGCGCGGCGAGCGCTGCGACCGACGCGCCGAACACCGCGCGCCAGCCGAAATATTCGGCGACGAAGCCGGCCGCGGTGCGCGCGAGCAGGATGCCGAGCAACAGCCCGCTCATCACGGTGCCGACTGCCTGCCCGCGCTCGGCGGGCCGCGCGATCTCGGCGGCGAATGGCACGGCCTGCTGCGTGACCGTGGCGAGGATGCCGATCGCGAGACTCGCGGCCGCGAGCACGGCGAGCGTCGGTGCGGTGGCGGCGGCGACGAGCGCGAGCGACAGCCCGGCGATCTGCACCAGCATCAGCGTGCGCCGGTCGAAGCGGTCGCCGAGCGGCGCGAGCACGAACATGCCGGTCGCGTAGCCGAGCTGCGTGGCGGTCGGCACGACGCCGATCCATGCTGCGTCGCCCGGAAACGATAGGCGAAAGCTGTCGAGCAGCGGCTGGTTGTAATAGATGTTCGCGACGCAAACGCCCGCGATGATCGCGAGCAGCAGCAACAAGCCGCGCGAGTCGCGGCGCGACGCATCGGCGAAAACAGGGTTCGAGGCGGACATGACGCGTGTACGGAAGAATCGGCGCGCCCGGCCGCGCGGCATGCGCGGCCGGGCTGGGCCGGTGAGTCGGGACGGCGCAAGGCCGGAGCGCCGATCATACCGGAGGCCACGAAAATCCGCTGGCGGCCGCTTCGTTAAGCTGGTCTTAAGTGCGCGGCTTGCATAGTGGCGTCCAAGCGAGCCTCGAGCGCCGGCGGCACCCGCCGGTGCCGTAGCGGCGCGGCTCGCACGATGCGATTCACGCCGCGAGACAAGGAGAGTCCGATGAATCCTGCGATCCGTTCGCATGCCGCCCCCGGCATGCTCAACAAGGTTCCGGAGGTCACGCTGGCCTTCTGGGTCATCAAGATCATGTCGACGACGGTCGGCGAGACCGGCGCCGATTATCTGGCGGTGCACGTCGGGCTGGGCGCGGCCGTCACGGGCGTGCTGACGGCGTGCCTGCTGAGTGCCGCGCTGGCGCTCCAGTTGCGCGCGCGCGCCTATGTGCCGTGGCGGTATTGGCTGGCGATCGTGCTCGTCAGCGTGGCCGGCACGCAGATCACCGACGCGCTGACCGACGGCCTCGGCGTCAGCCTCTACGTCAGCACGCCGCTGTTCGCCGCGGCGCTCACGGCGACGTTCGCGCTCTGGTATCGCTGCGAGCGCACGCTGTCGATTCACACGATCGTCACGCCGCGCCGCGAGGGGTTTTACTGGGCCGCGATCCTGCTGACGTTCGCGCTCGGCACCGCGGCGGGCGATCTCGCGACCGAGGCGCTCGGTCTCGGTTTCCGGCTCGGGATCGTGGCGTTCGGCGGCGCGATCGCACTCGCCGCCGTGGCCGCGGCGCTCGGGATGAACCGTGTGCTTGTGTTTTGGCTCGCGTATATCCTCACGCGCCCGCTTGGCGCGTCGCTGGGCGATTTTCTGTCGCAGGCGCAGATGTACGGCGGCCTTGGGCTCGGCACGATCAAGACGAGCGCCGCGTTCGTCGCGGTCATCGTCGTGCTCGTCGCGGGCTTGTCGGTGGCCGCCGTGCGCGGCGGCCAGCCCGGCGCGTCGCCGCAACGGCGCTGAACGCATGCCGCAGACGGCCGGGCCACGCGCCTGCGCCGCATGCGCCATGTGCGCCGCATCGCTTCAAATCATTCGATTCATTCGTGGAGAAACAGCATGAACAAGCGCAAGCTCGTCGCATTCGCCCTTGCCCCGGTGCTCGCGGGCGCCGCATTCGGTATCGGCAGCGTGTCGCGGCACGGTGCCGTCGCGCCGCTGTCGGCCGAAGCGGCCGTCGCGTCGAAACTCGGCGATTTGTCGCCGTTCCGGGCGATTGCCGCCGATACGGCCAAGCTCGTCGACAAAGGCGATCTCGCCGGCGCGAAGGCGCGCATCAAGGATCTGGAGACGTCATGGGACGACGCCGAGCCGTCGCTGAAACCACGGGCCGCGGCCGATTGGCATGCGGTCGACGACGCGATCGACCGCTCGCTCGCGGCACTGCGCGCCGACAAGCCGCAAGCCGCGGCGTGCAGGCAGGCGCTGGCCGATCTGCTTGCCGTCTTCGACCGGTTCGGCAGCCGGCGCTGAACCGGCGCCGAGCGGGCCTGCGTGCCGAGTGTGGCGTGCGGCGTGCGGCGTGCGGCGTGCGGCGTGCGCTTGCGCGGATGCCGGCGGCGCTTGCGCGGCGCGCACGATGCCCGATGAGCGGATCGGCCTGTATGAGCGGATCGGCCTGTCTATGGGGCCGGCTTGTCTGTCGATCCGGTCAGCGCATATGGGGCGGCGCGTGTGCCGACCGGGGCCGCGCGACAGGCGATGCCGGCCGCGGCGCGCTGCGCTACGCGGCACCGGCCGTCAGTCGATCAACCCGCCGGCCGGATCGAAGAACGGATAGGGGCCGTCACTCGCATCGACATAGACGTGATGCGACGTCATGCCGGTTGCCGGCGCGTAGCGATGCACGGCGAACGCGGGCGGCTCCATCGTGAACGACGACGGGCCGTCGCGGCTCAGATCGAACGTGACTTGATGCGCGGGCGCGGGCACCGCCGAGGCGATCGTTCCGCCGAAGCGCGCGAACATCGCGCGGTGCACGTGCCCGCACAGCACGCGTTCGACGTTCGGGTGGCGTCGCAGCAGCGCGTCGAGGCGGCCGGCGTCGGGCGGGGCGAGCCGCATCGCATCCATGTGCTCGATGCCGGAGACGAACGGTGGATGATGAAGCGCGACCACGACCGGCCGCGCGCGCGCCGCGTCCAGTTCGGCTTCGAGCCATGCGAGCCGCGCGTCGCACAGCGTGCCGCCGCTCGTGCCCGGCATCTGCGAATCGAGCGCGATCACGCGCAGCGGCCCGGCGTCGATCGCGTACTGCACGAACTCGCCGCCCGTGTGCAATTCCGCCCGCTCGACGAACGCGCGCCGCAACGCCGCGCGATCGTCGTGATTGCCGACGAGCAGGTAATACGGCATCTCCAGCGGTGCGAGCAGCGATTTCAGATGCGCATATTCGTCGTCGGTGCCGAAGTCGGTCAGATCGCCGGTGATCAGCACCGCGTCCGGACGTGGCGTCAGCGCATTGAGCCGAGCGACGCAGCGCGTGAAATGCGCGGCGGTGTCGACGCGCCGATACGCGAACGCGCCGGGCCGTTTGATGTGCAGATCGCTGATATGGGCAAGCAGCATCGTCGTTCCTTGTGGTTCTTTGTGGCGGCCGGTGTGGTGGCCAGTGTGCCAGTGTTGACGGCCGTGCGTCAGCCGAGCGCGAGCAGGCCTTCGGGCGCGATCTCGATGCCGACCGCCGTGCCGCATGCGAAATCGATGCGTCCGGGCATGTCGACGACGAGCGCATCGGGCGCGGCATGCTCGACGGTGACGCGCGTGCGCTCACCGAGAAACGCGCAGTGCGCGATCCGGCCGCGCAGCGCGGCTGCGTCCGGGGCGACGATGCGCGCATCCTCCGGTCGAAAGAATAATTCGCTGGCCGGCACGGCGGCGGCGATCGTGCCGCCTGTCGTGACGAGCGCGCCGTCGCGCCACGCGCCTTCGAGACGGTTCAGCGTGCCGATGAAGCGCGCGACCGCGCGGTTCGCCGGACGGTAGTAGATGTCGCGCGGCGTGCCGATCTGCTCGATTCTGCCCGCGCTCATCACGACGATCCGGTCGGCGAGTTCCATCGCCTCGTCTTGATCGTGCGTGACGTAAACCGTCGTCACGCCGAGCGCGCGCAACAACGCGTTCATTTCGCGGCGCAACGTGTCGCGCAGTTGCGCATCGAGCGCGGTCAGCGGCTCGTCGAGCAGCAGCACGCGCGGGCGCACCGCGAGCGCGCGCGCCAGCGCGACGCGCTGACGCTGGCCGCCCGACAGCGCGTCGACGGGTTTGTCCGCATGCGCTTCGAGCCGCATCATCGCGAGCAGCTCGTCGACCCGCGCGCGCAGCACGGCGGGCGGCGTCTTGCGAATCTTCAGCCCGTAGCCGACGTTGCCGCGCACCGACAGATTCGGAAACAGCGCGTAGTTTTGAAACACCATGCCGACGCCGCGCTTGTCGATCGGCCTGGCGGTCACGTCTTCGTTACCGAAGACGATCGCGCCGCCCGCATCGGGAATGTCGAGCCCGGCGATCAGGCGCAGCGTCGTCGTTTTGCCGCAGCCGGACGGGCCGAGCAGCACGAGTGTTTCGCCCGCGCGGATCGCGAGATCGAGCGGTTCGAGCACGCGTGTGCCGTGGAAGGTTTTCGCGCAGCGGGCCAAAGTGATCGGAACGGATTCGAGTTTCATCGTCATGGTCGGCAATCGGCAATCGGTGGTCGGTGGTCGGTGGTCGGCAATCGGTGGCCGGTGGCCGGTGGTCGGTGGCCGGTAGTCGGTGGTTGGCAATCGACATTCGGCTATCCACAGTCGACAACCGATCGCCTGCGCGATGCAGCCGGCGTTTATCGGCGCGCCAAACGCGGGGCGCGCCGCGCCTCGCGCTTGCCGGCACCCGGCACGCCGGGTGCGCGGCGACGGCGCGCACCGCTGCGTGCGCCGGTCGGATCGACGCCGAGCCGCTGCATCGCGATCAGCAGCGGCAGTGTCATCAGCAGGAACAGGATCGTGTACGCGCTGCCGATTTCGAGCCGCAGCGACGCGTAGGTATCGGCCAGCCCGACCGGCAGCGTTTTCGTGTCGGGCGTATGCAGCATCCACGTCAGGTTGAATTCGCCGATCGACAGCGTCAGCACGGCGAGCCCGCCGGCGACGATGCCGTCGCGCAAATTCGGCAGCACGACGCTCGCGAAGCGCACGGCGAACGAAGCGCCGAGACTGGCCGCGCCCTCCTCGAGCGTGCGCAGATCGGCTCGCGCGGCGACCGCCGCGACCGCGCGCACCATGAACGGCAGGGTGAACACGACATGCCCGGCGACGATGAACCACGGACTGGTGCGGAACGCGGACCAGCCGCCGTAGACGGTAAGCAGCGCGAGCGCGGACGCGAGGCCCGGCAATGCCACGGGCAGCACGAGCGCCTCCTCGATGAGCCGCGATGCGCGGCCGCGGCTGCGCGCGAGCGCGTAGCCGGCGGGCACGCCGGTGACGAGCGTGATGGCGAGCGTCGCGAACGCGATCTCGAGCGACAGGAAAACCGAATCGTGATATTGCGTCCACACTTGGCCGAGCCAGCGCAGCGTGAGGCCGCTCGACAGCCCGTGGAAATAGTTGACTGTGAGCCCGGCGAGCACCGACATCGCAACGGGCACGATCAGGAAGGCGCCGAGCGCGAGCGTGACCGCCCATTGGATCGCGGCCAGCCAGTTCGGTGCGCGGCGCGCGGTGCGGCGTGCAGGGACGGGAGCGTTCATCGTCGAATCCTCGCGGCTCGCGCCGTCATGCGCAGGCGGCGGCGGTCTGGCCGCTCACGCTGCGCGCGAGCGCGAGCACCGTCCATGTGACGAGCCCGAGCACGATCGACAATCCCGCGGCGGCCGCGACGTTCGCGTTCAGCGTGAACTCGGTGTAGATCGTCATCGGCAGCACGTTCAGATCGGTGGCGAGCGTGAAGGCGGTGCCGAATGCGCCCATCGCGGTCGCAAAGCAGATCGCGCCCGCGGCGGCGAGGCCGGGCGCGAGCGCGGGCAGCACGATGTCGCGCAACACTTGCAGCGGCGATGCGCCAAGCGAGCGCGCCGCCTCCTCCAGCGACGCATCGAGCTTCGACGCGGTGGCGATCACCGTGACGATCACGCGCGGAATCGAGAAATACAGATAACCGGCGAAGAGCCCCGCGACGGAATACGCGAACACCCACTTGCTGCCGGTGAGCTTCGCGCTCAGCATGCCGATCAAGCCTTGCCGCCCCGCGAGCATGATCACCATGAAGCCGACGACGACGCCCGGGAACGCGAGCGGAAACGTCAGCAGCGCGATCAGCGCGCGCTTGAACGCGAATTCGCGGCGCGCGAGCAACAGCCCGGAGAGCGTCGACAGCACGAGCGTGACGAGCGTGACGGCCGCCGACAGCGCGAGCGTGGCCGCAAGGCTCTTCATATAGCGCGCGTTCGACAGCAGCGCGACGTATGCATCGACGAACGCGTCGCCGCCGGACAAGCGAACGAGCGCGGCCATCGGCAACAGCCAGAACGCGGCGAACACCGCGAGCGCGGGTGCGACGAGCGCGATGCGCCAGCGCACGGGAAACGTGAGATCGGACATCGAAGAGCGCCTTCCAATCGTCAAATCGTCAGGGTGACGAAATATTCATTGCATCACTTGAAGATACCGCTGGCCGAACGCTTGCTGGCCGGCCGCGAGCTTGCCGAAATCGACGCTTTTCGCGCGCGCGTATTCGCTGGCGGGCAGGAACTTCGCCGCGACGTCGGCGGCGAGCGCCTGCGCGCGCACCGGCCGCAGATACGCGTTGGCCCACAGCTTCTGCCCCGCGTCGGACAGCACGAAATCGAGCACCTTCTTGCCGTTCGCGTCATGCGGCGCGCCTTTGACGAGGCTCATCACATAGGGCACCGAGATCGTGCCCTCCCTCGGAATCACGAATTCGACGTTCGCGCGATCCTTATATTTCGCGCGATACGCGTCGAAGTCGTAGTCGATCAGAATCGGAATCTCGCCCGACAGCACGCGTGCATAGGCGGTCTGCTTCGGCACGATCGGCTGGTTTGCCTTGAGCTTGCGGAACCAGTCGAGCGCCGGCTGAAAATCGTCGAGGCTGCCGCCCAGCGCCTGGTTCACCGCAACCGCGCCCGCATAGCCGACGAACGCGCTCGACGGATCGAGATAGCCGACCATGCCCTTGTACTCGGGCTTGAGCAGATCGGCCCACGAGCGCGGCACCGGCTTGCCGTCGAGTGCGTCCTTGTTGACGAAAAAGCCGAGCGTGCCCGAATGGATCGCGAACCAGTAGCCCTGCGGATCTTTCAGGTTTGCCGGGACGTCGTTCCAGTGCGCGGGCTTGTAAGGCGCGATCACGCCTTTGTCCTTGGCCTGGAATGCCGACGACACGCCGAGATAGACGACGTCCGCGACCGGGCTTTTCGCTTCGGCGATGAGCTGCGCAATCGCCTGGCCGGAGTTTTTATTGTCGAACGGTACGCGAATGCCGGTGTTCTGCTTGATCGCCGCGATCTGCGCGGCCCAGTCTGCCCATTCGGGCGGGCAGTTGTAGCAGATCGCGGTTTCGTCCGCGTGCGCGGCGGGTGCGGCGGCCGACAGCGCGGATGCGGCAAGCGTCGTCAGCGCGGTGGCGCAGGCGCGGCGCAGCGCGGCGCGCGGCAGGCGCGGAAATAGCGAACGGCGGACAGTCACGGCAGGTCTCCTTGAGTGAGCAGGCATGGGCGATCGATGATCGGGGCGGCATGGGCGGCATGGGTGGCGCGGCGCGCGGCGTGCCGAGACGGCGTCGGCGCGGCGGTGGCGGGAGGGCGCCGCGGCGGCATCACACGAGCCTCGGCGCGTGCGCGTCGCGAGGCGGCGCGACGGTCGCGCCCGCGCGCAACGTGTGCGGCAGCGTCAGCGCGAGCGGCGCATGGTGCTCGCCGGCGATGCGCTCGGTCAGGCGCCGCCACGCGGCGCGGCCGATTTCGCGATTCGGCGTTGCGATGCTCGCGAGCGGCGGCGCGAGTAGCTCGCCAACCGCGAGGCCGTCGAAGCCGAGCACCGAGATATCGTGCGGCACCGTCAGGCGCGCATCGCGCAGCCCGCGCATCACGACCATTGCGAGCCAGTCATTGCTGCAAAAGAGCGCGGTCGGGCGCGTGGCGGGCGCGCTCAGATGCGCGAGCACGGCGGGCGGCAGCGCTTGAGCGTTGAAATCGACTTCGAGCGCGGGCAGCGGCGCGAGGCCGTGATCGGCGAGCGCCTGCGTATAGCCGCGCGCACGCTGCCGCGCGCGATCCGATGCGTCGAGCGAGCCGGTGAGCATCAGCACGCGCCGGTGGCCTTGACCGATCAGCATCTGCACGCCGTCGTACGCGGCGCGGTAATTGTCGACCGCCACCGAAGGGCGGTGCGGCGTGTCGTTGTGCATCAGCACGTAGACGGAGCCTTCGTCGTCGAGCGCGTCGAGCAGCGGATGGGCATCGGCATCGGCGACGGTCAGCACCAGCCCTTCGACGCGCTGCGCGCGCAGCGTTTCGATGGCATGCCGCTCGCGCGCCGTGTCGTATTCGGTCGACATCACGATCAGCTTGAAGCCCGCGCGCGATGCGAGTTCGTCGATGCCATGCAGGCATTCGGCGAACACCGGGTTGGACAGCGTCGGCAGCACCACGCCGATCAACTGCGTGCGCTCGCTGCGCAACTGCCGGCCGAGCGGGTTCGGACGGAAGCGCAGCGTGTCGATCGCGGCGCGGATTTTCGCGAGCGTGGCCGGGCTGACAGTGTGCGGCGCGTTGATGGCGCGCGACACGGTGGCGATCGAACAGCCGGCAAGCGCGGCGACATCTCGAATAGTCGGCGTCATGGCGTGGGTCGGCGTGATGGGATGTAAACGTTTTCGTCTTCGGTATTGTCGCGGGCGTCGATGAAAAGCTGATGACGCGCGCTGCCGACGCAACGTGGCGGGCCGGGGGCGGCAATTGGGGACGAAAGCGGGCGCCGTGGCGCACAGATGGTAGAATGCGCTCCGCCCTTGCCGGGGTGATGAAATTGGTAAACATAGCGGACTTAAACGATTGAGTGCCCGGCCGGAAACGGCCGGTGCAGAACCCTTCAAATTCGGCGAAACCCCTGGCGCGCGATGCGCCGAGGCAACGCCGAGCCAAGCCCGAAGCGAGCGCGCAAGCGGCGCGGGGGGAAGGTGTAGAGACTAGACGGGGGGCGCCTAAAGTGACGCATGCGGCCCACGCCGCATGCGGGCGATGGCGAAGGCATAGTCCAGCGCACGAACGGCGCGCGCATCGCGGCGCGCCGGCTTCGAAAGAAGTGGTGTGACGAAAATCCGCCGCCTTAATCGGCTTGCCGGTTCGAGCCCGGTCCCCGGCACCAGTTCGTTTTTCAAGCCGTTCTTCCGATGTGGTCTGAAACCCGCGATGGCGCAACGCTTCGCGGGTTTTTTGCTGTGGGCCGCGGCCGGGGCGAGGCCGGGATGCCGGCGTGATGGCGCGCGCGGCTGTCCGGCGCGAACGGCGCAAAACGGAATACCGGCGTGTCCTGCATCTATCCCGATGCGTTTGCCGCGTCCGGCAGCAATACCCTCCAAGCGACGCGCGGGCGCGCGCATCGGCCGACGGCGCCGCGGCGCCCGGCGGCCGCGCGCATATCGACGCGGCTCGCGCGCGCGCGACTCCACCCCGGACGTATTCGATTGCGGCCACATATCGCATCGGGCCGCGTACACGAAAAAACTGCAACGGAATGGAAGATAGGAACAACCGGCCCGCTTCGGCGCGCCGTGCCGTGCATCGCCTGTGGCGCACCGCGTCGGCACGGGGATTGCGACACGCTGACCGGCATAAGGCGCGGGGCCGCGCCGTTTGCGACACGCAATCAAGGAGAGGCACGATGAAGCGACGATACCCTGAACCTGGAGTGGGCCGGCAACTCGAGCGGCAACGGCCGCCGGATTGGCCCGCGCGCGACGAGCGGGCGTGGCGGGGCATAGGCGAGCCGGACATGGCGGGCTATGACGAATCGCTGCTGCCGGACGATAGCCGCGAATTCGCCTACCGATTCGCACGCGATGACGACAGTCCGCCGCCCTGGGGCGGCGAATGGGGCGAACCGCCGCCTCGTCCGCTGCCTCAGGTGGGGCGGCGCGACGCGGGCTGGCGCGGTGCGCCAGCGGGTTACGCGCGCGAGCGCGGCTATGGCGAACCAGACAGACGCGCGGACGAACGCCGCGGCGGCAACGAGCAGGCGGCGTATCGCGGGCATTTCCGGATCGGCCGGTACATCGACGAGCCCGATGACGGCGGCGCGCGGCAGCCAGTTGGCGAAGCGCACGGGCTGTCCCGCTGCGGCGCGGGCGGCGAGTGCGACACGCCTCGGCACCGGCAGGGGCCGAAGGGCTACACGCGCTCGGACGAACGCATTTGCGAGGACGTATGCGAGCGGCTCACGCGCGCATTCGACATCGACGTCAGCGACGTCAGCGTGCAGGTGCGCGACGCGCGTGTCGAACTCGACGGCACCGTGCCCGCGCGCTGGATGAAGCACGGAATCGAGGATATCGCCGATAGCTGCATGGGCGTGCGTGACGTCGACAACCGCGTGCGCGTGCGCCGCGACGCTCGAGACGAAGACAAAGGGGAAGCAATGCGTGAAGACAGCGGCCACGGCGATGCCGGCACGGTGCTGAATCCGTCGCAGCGGATCGTCGCGCCGACGCCGCCTGCCGGCCGCGCGTCCGAGCCGGACATGTCCGGCCGCGAGCCGCCTCGCCGTTGACGGGCGATCCGCGCGGCGCGCCGGCAGCGGCGCAATGGGCCGCGTATGTTCGACGCATGCGCACCGGCTCCCGCGTGCGCGACGGCGATCGGCGCGGGCGACGTGATCGATCGGGCAACGGCATGGCTCGCGAAGGAGCGGCATCATGCAACGTAACAAGCGTTTGCGCGTACTGACTTGGCATGTGCACGGCAATTATCTGTATTACCTGTCGCACGCGCCGCACGATTTCTTCATCGTGACCAAACCGCAGCATCCGCCCGGCTATGCGGGCCGCGTCGGACATCTGCCGTGGGGGAACAATGTGCACGAAGTGCCGGCCGAGTGCGTGCGCGACACGGCGTTCGACTGCGTGCTGTATCAGCATCACAGCCACTATCGGCACGATCGCGTGCGGCTGCTCGGCGACGAACAGCGCGCGCTGCCCGCGTTGTTCGTCGAGCACGATCCGCCGCGCGAGCATCCGACCGACACGCTGCATCCCGTGCAGGACGAAAACGTGCTGCTGGTTCACGTCACGCCGTTCAACGCGTTGATGTGGGACAACGGCATCACGCCTGCCCGCGTGATCGAGCACGGCGTGCCGGTGCCCCGCGATGTCGCGTATCGCGGCACGCTGCCCAAGGGCGTGACGGTGGTGAATCATCTGGCCCGCCGCGGCCGGCGTCTCGGCGCGGATCTGTTCGACCGCGTGCGCCGCAGCGTGCCGCTCGATCTCGTCGGCATGGGTTCGGCCGAACTGGGCGGAATCGGTGAAGTGCCGAACCCGGCGTTGCCGCGCCTGCTGTGCGATTACCGGTTTTTCTTCAATCCGATTCGCTATACGAGCCTCGGGCTTGCCGTCATCGAGGCGATGATGATCGGCCTGCCGGTGATCGCGCTGGCCACCACCGAGATGGCGCAACTCGTGAAGACGGGGCGCAACGGCGTGGCCGACACGCGGATGGCGGTGCTGACCGACGCGATGCACATGCTGATTCGTGATCCGGGGCTGGCGCGGCAGTGGGGCGCGGCCGCGCGCCGCGATGCGCTCGAGCGCTTCGGCATCGAGCGGTTCGTGCGCGACTGGGATGCGGCGCTGCGCGATGTGACGGCGTGAAATAGCGATATGGCAGCTTTAGCGGGAGGCGGCGCGGGTCGTTTTCGCGATGTCGCGTTCGTGTTCGGGCATCAGCGCGAGGCGGTTGTACAGCGTCTTCAGGCTGATGCCGAGCGCTTTCGCGGTGCGCGGCTTGTCGCCATTGAAGTGCCGCAGCGAGCCGGCGATGAAGCGCTGCTGCGTATGCGCAAGCGTCGTGCCGATGTGCAGCTTCATCGCGTCGTGGCACAGATCGTCGCGCGGCGGCGGCCTGCGCGGCAGATGCAGCTCGATTTGCTCGTCCGCGAGGATGAACGCGCGTTCGAGCGCATTGCGCAACTCGCGGACGTTGCCGGGCCACGTATAGGCGCGCAGCGCCTTCATCGCCTGCGTCGACAGCCGCTTGCGCGTGCGGTGCTTCGCGTTCAGACGCTCGACGATTTGCACCGCGATGTCGCCGACGTCGTCGTCGCGCTGGCGCAGCGCGGGCACGTGCAGCGCGATCGCGGCGATCCGGTAGAACAGATCTTCGCGCAGGCGGCCGCTGCGCACGGCCTCGACGGGATCGTGATGGGTGGCCGCGACGATGCGAAGATCGAGCGCAACGGGTTCGTGCCCGCCCACGCGCAGAATCGTGTTCGTCTCGAGCGTGCGCAGCAGCTTGACCTGCAAATCGGCCGGCATCTCGGCGATTTCGTCGAGAAACAGCGTGCCGCCGCGTGCGGCTTCGAACATGCCGATGTGCTGAGCGACGGCGCCCGTGAAGCTGCCTTTCTCGTGGCCGAACAATTGCGACTCCGCGATATCGCGCGCAATCGCGCCGCAATTGACCGGCACGAACGGCCCGCGCCGGCGCGGGCTCATATCGTGCACGAGCCGTGCGACGATATCCTTGCCGGCGCCGCTTTCGCCGACAATCAGCACGCTGGCCCGCGTGGCGGCCACCCGCGAGATCTTCAGCAACAGGTTTTGAATCGAAGGCGAGCGGCCGAACAACCGCCCGCCGTCATCACCGGGTTTCGACATGGCGCAATGGGAAATGGAGACGTGCCGACAAACTGCGTCGAGACAGAATGAAAATCACACACGTTGCTTTACCGTGTTGACCCCTCGTTCAGCTTATATTTTTTACCTGTGACGGAGCATTGAATCTCGCAATGCCAATGTATGCCGCGGATAGATTTATTCGATGATTGCCGCAGCGCGCCACGACTCTTCTATACTGCTAAGCATATTTTTTTCATGGCAGGCGCTCTCTATCCAGTCGCGAGCCGCGCGCCGAACGCGCCGCGCTCGGCGCACGGATGCGCCGCATGCTCGCCGCGGTTCCGTCGTTTGCGCGCCTGCCGCATTGCAGGAGGGTCCGATGCCCTATGTCTTGATCGTCGAAGACGATGCCGACACGCGCTCGATGCTCGCGGCGGTGGCGCAAACCCAGCAACTGTCGTGCGATACGGCGGCCACGCTGGAGCAGGCGCGCACGCTCGTCGCCGCCCATACACCCGATCTCGTGCTCTGCGATCTCGTTTTGCCGGACGGCAGCGGGATGGATTTGTTCGATGCGCTGCCCAAGCGCGCGCATTGCGAAATCGTGCTGACGACCGGGCATGCGAGCCTCGAAACCGCGATCGACGCGCTGCGCCGCGGCGCGACCGACTATCTCGTGAAACCGCTCAACATGCAGCGCCTCAACAGCATCTTTGCGCGCGTGCCGCGCACGGGCGCGCTGCACGAGGAGATCGCCGAGCTGCGCTCGGAGCTGCAGCGCCTTGGCCGCTTCGGCCGCATGCTCGGCATTTCGCCCGCGATGCAAACTGTCTACGACGCGATCGGGCGCGTCGCGCGCACCGAGGCCTCGGTGTTGCTGACGGGCGAATCGGGCACCGGCAAGGAACTGGCCGCGCAGACGATTCACGATCTGAGCCTGCGCCGCCGCGGGCCGTTCATCGCGATCAACTGCGGCGCGATTGCGGCGAATCTCGTCGAGAGCGAAATGTTCGGCCACGACCGCGGCAGCTTCACGGGCGCCGAGCGTCAGCACAAGGGTTTCTTCGAGCGCGCCGACGGCGGCACGCTGTTTCTCGACGAAATCACCGAAATGCCGCTCGAATCGCAGGTCAAGTTGCTGCGCGTGCTCGAGACCGGGCGTCTCACGCGGCTCGGTTCGATGCGCGAGATCGACGTCGATGTGCGCATCGTCGCCGCGACGAACCGGGACCCCGAGGCCGCGATAGCCGGCGGCAAGCTGCGCGAGGATCTCTATCACCGCATCAACGTGTTTCCGATCGCATTGCCGCCGCTGCGCGAGCGCGGCGATGACATCCCGATGCTCGCCGACGCATTCCTGCAGCACTACAACGCGCAGAGCGGGCGCAATCTGCGCTTTGCGCCGGCCGCGCGCGAAGCGTTGAAGGGCTATGCGTGGCCCGGCAACGTGCGCGAGCTGCGCAACTTCGTGCAGCGGGCGAGCATCTTCAGCGACGCCGACGTGATCGATTCGCTGCCTCCGCCGATCATGGAGGAACTGTCGGACATGGTGGATGCGCACGAGGAGCGCATGACCGTGCCATTCGGCACGACGTTGGAGGAAGTGGACCGACGCCTGATTCTCGGCACGATCGAGCAGTGCGGCGGTGTGCGCTCGCAGGCGGCCGAGGTGCTCGACGTGAGCCTGAAGACACTGTACAACCGGCTCGCGCAACACAAAAGCGGGGCGGACAAGCCTGATTCCTGATGTCGAGCCGATTGCGTCGTTTCTGCGTTCGCTTCGGCGCGGCGGCGTGTGTTGCCGGCGCGCAGGCGTTCGACGCTCGGCACAACGACGCGGCGTTCGCGCACGATCCATCGCAAGCCTGCAAGCGCCGGCGCGGGGCCTTCGCGCCGCAGGCGCGGCGGCCATCGCACCGTTTGCGCGCGTGGCCGGCGCGGCCATGCCGTCCCTGTCGCACGGCGGGCGGCAACGCGGCGGCGCGTTGCCGCGTCGCGCAGCGCCAGCGGCAAGTGAAGGACCGTCAATTGCTACGTTCGAACAAGCCACGCGCCGGCGCGGCACCGCACGAGCGCACGCCGCGCCGGTGGGCCGCCGAGCGGCGAAGGCGCGCGGCGGCCGCGCGCTTGCATGAGCGCCGCGTACCGCCGGGCCGCCGCTTCGGCCGGGCAGCGTGGCACGATCGGGCTGCCCGGCAGGGCGAACCGCCGTGTCGACGTAAAAGAGGGGGCGGCCGCGCGCCGCCGCGCCGGGTTGATGGCGATGATGCGCGTGTCATGCGGCGGCGCTGCGATTCACGCGGACGTCATGCGGATGCCGTGCCGCATTCGAGCCGCCAGTATGTTTCGGGTTGATGGAGGTCGACGAGCGCATGGGGCTCGAACAGCGCAATCTGACTCGCATAGCTGTCAATCGCGGCCGCCTTCGCCGTCAGGCTGTCCGCGTGGTACACCGGCGCGGCGACCGGATGCGCAATCCAGCCGCATTCGCGCCATGCCGCGATGCGTGTGGCCATCAGTCCGCGAATCCGGCGGTATGGCGCGTCTTCGAAGAATCGCCAGGTGCGCGTTTGGGCGCTGTCACGCAGCAACGACAGCGCAGCGTACTGAACCCGCACGTGATCGCGATGAAACAGGCCCGCCGGCGCGAGCACGCCGAAACCCGGATGCGCGTCGATCACCGCGCCGATGCATGCGGCAATCGACATTGTCGGGGCCGGCACGCCGTATTGATCGTCGAGAAAATCGAGCCAAACGGGCCGCGCGCCGAGCCGCGCCAATGCAAGGCGATCCTCGTCGCGGCGTGCGCGCATCGCCTCGTCGGCCGTGGCGAAACCCGCGCGCCGGTCCCACGGCGGCACAGCCGTGCCCGGCGGCGGAATGCCGGCGAACACGGTGACGACGACCGAACCGGGTGCTTGCGCGAGCCACTGCCCGCAACTGAAGACAGCATCGTCGAGATGCGGCGAGATGACGAGCCAGTGTGTCGGAGAGGTCATGGCAGGACAGCCTCGAGCGTGCGCGGACGGGTCCGCGGGCTGACCTGGCGAGCATGGGCCATGCCCGCGGGCGTTACCAGCGGCGCGCGCCTGGCAAGCGCAACGGAGGGCGTGTGATGGGTGAGGCGAACCGAACGCGGGCGGGCGATTACGTCATTGCCGTGATGATGGTCGCCATTGCGACCGTGCTGCAGGCGCTCGCGATCCGCTTCGGCGGCGTGAATCTGCCGCTGATCCTGTATTACCCGCTGCTCGCGGGCGCTGCGTGGGCGACGTCGTTCGGGTTCGGCGCGGCCGCGACCGTGGCAAGCGCGTTGCTCGTCTGGACGCTGTTCCTGTCCGACCCGTCGGCCTATACGGAGCCGTTGTCCATCCGCGTGATCCGGCTCGGCGCGTTCGTGATCATCGGCGTGCTCGTTTGCGCGGGCGCGTCGATGCTGCGTCACGCACGGCTCACGAACGAGCGGGCGCGCCGGCGCGAGGCCGCCGCGCGGGCGCGGCTCGAGGCCGTGCTGCATGCGCTGCCGCACGGCGTGATCGCGATCGACGCGCAGCGCCGGATCACGCACTTGAACGCGGCGGCGGCCGATCTCGTGGGCTGTCCGCTCGACGGCACGATCGGGCGCCCGGTGCACGACGTGCTGCGCCTATGCGACAGCGACGGCCGCAGCGTGCGCACGGCACCGCTCGATCGCGCGCTCGGTGGGGCCGCGGCGACGTGCCGGCACTGGCTGCACTCGCCGGGGCGCGGCGGCCTCGTGCCGGTGGCCGGCATCGCGTCGCCGATCGGTGGCGCGCGCGGCGATATCGACGGCGCGGTGCTGTTGCTGCACGACGAGCAGACGCAGAGCGATAGGCGCGATGCGCATCGCGGACACGGCGAACTAGGTGAGCACGGCGAGCGTGGCGAACGAAGCGCGCACGATGAGCACGATAAGCACGAGGGGTGCGAAGGACGAGAAGGACGAGAAGGACGCCAAGAGCACAAAGAACACGAAGAACACGAAGAACACGAAGAGCGGGCGCGCGCCGACGCGTCGCGATTGCCGCATGCGCTCGTCGACGCATCGCCGGACGCGATCGTCGGCATCGATCGCGAAGGCCGCATCGTCAGTTGGAATCCCGCCGCGCAACGGATGTTCGGATACGACGAGCGCGAGGCGATCGGGCGCGAACTGGATAGCTTGATCGCGATGCGCTGGTTAAAGCGCGAGCCGGCCGTCAAGACATTCGACGGCGTGCGCGGACCGCTCGATCTGCTTTGTGTCAACCGCGATGGCCGGCGGTTTCGCGTGACCGCGTCGGCGGGCCGGGTGCGCGGCGACGCGTTCGCGCGGGTGGCGCTGTCGCTTACGCTGCGCGAGACCGGTGAGCAACGGCGGCGCGATCTGCGCGCGCGGCGTTCGCTGCAAGGCGCACGCGACGCGCGCGATCAGGCGCACACGTCCAACCGCCTCAAGGACGAACTGCTCGCGACCGTATCGCACGAACTTCGCACGCCGCTGAACGTGATCTACGGCTGGGTGGAAGTGTTGCGCAATTCCGGCGACAAGACGCTGCAACAGCAAGCGATCGATGCGATCGACCGCAGCGCTCGCTCGCTGACGCGGATGGTCGGCGACATTCTCGATGCGTCGTCGCTGTCCACCGGCAAGCTGCGGCTCGACTTGATGCCGGTCGATATCGTGCGCTTGTTTTCCGATACGGTCGACGCGTTTCAGACAGCGGCAGCGGCGGCCGGCATCGCGCTGCGTTTCGATTGCACGGTCGTCGCGTGCGTCGTGTCGGGCGATGCCGAGCGGCTGCGGCAGATGTTGTCGAATCTCGTATCCAATGCGCTGAAGTTCACGCCCGGCGGCGGCACCGTGACGGTCGCGCTCGCGCGCGACGACGCGCACGCGGTGTTGCGCGTCTCCGATACGGGGCAGGGCATCGCGCCGGAATTCATGCCATACGTGTTCGACATGTTTCGCCGCGCGGACGATTCGCCGGCGTCGTCGCGGCGCGGGCTCGGCCTCGGGTTGTCGATCGTGCGTCATATAGCGCAGTTGCACTGCGGAAGCGTGGCCGTCGACAGCGAGGGCCGCAACCGCGGCGCGACGTTTACGGTGACGTTGCCGGCCAGCCCGTCGTTCGCCGGTGCGATGGCGTGGAGCGCCGCGCCGGCCGATGGCGGGCGCGATCCGCTCGCGCTGCATGCGCAGCGCGTGTTGATCGTCGATGACGATGCGACGACGCGCGCGAGCCTGACCGCGGCGCTGACGACGTTCGGCGCCACCGTGGCCATCGCGGCGTCCGGGCGCGAGGCGCTCAAGGTGGCGGCCGACATGCAGCCGAGCGTCGTGCTGTCGGATCTGGCGATGCCCGACGGCGACGGCTTCTGGCTGCTCGATGCGCTGCGGCGCGGCGCGAAGGGCAACGGCGGCGAATCGCACGAGGGGCGCGATGTGCGCGTGCTGGCCGTCACCGCGCATGCGGGCCTCGCCGACGAGCGGCGCGTTCGCGAAGCCGGTTTCGACGGCTATCTGCGCAAGCCGATCGACGTGCGTCAACTCGCGCGGGAGATCGAACGGGTCACGAAGCGAGACGGTTGAAACGTGGTGTCGAAACGCACTGCGCGGCGGGCCGCGCGCGGCCCGCCGTTGCGTGGCGGGCGGACGGCCGGTTGCGGGTGGCGCGTTTGCATTCGCGCGGGCAGGCGCGCCACGATCCCGCATGCCAGGCGCGGAATCGACGCGCCGGTGCGCGGCCGCCGGTCAGAGGCGAGTGCCGCGCCCGAGCGAGCCGCTCGGCTCCTCGGTGGGATCGGTCAGCCCGAGTTCGTCGCCGGCGGCCCAGTATGGCGCGCTGCCGTAGAACTGATGCAGCGGCTCAGCCCATTGCGGGTCGGCCATCCTGGGCCAGTGATCCTTGTCGAAGCCCGGCGCGCTGCGAATACGCTCGGACGAAACCGACAGCAGAAAACCCTTGCGTTCGGTATCGAGCGTGAGCGCGCTCCACGGAATCGCGAGCAGCTTGTCGCCGATGCCGAGCAGGCCGCCGCTGGAGAGCACCGCATACGCAATGCGGCCCGATTGCACGTCGAGCATGATGTGCTTGATCTTGCCGATGTTCTCGCCGTCGGTCGTATAGACCTTGTCGCCTTCCAGCGTGTCGGCCGCCATCACGTCGGGACCGGGGCCGGCCGCCGTCGCGGCGCCCTTGCCGATGATGCGGGTCTGGCCTTGCTGTTCGGATGTTTGCATGATCGTCCTCCTTACTGGCTGCATGAACGCGCCTGCGCGCTGAGCGGCGCGCAGGCGCACGGGTGACCGAGACGCGGGCCGCGTTGCGCTCCGTCAGGTTTGCTTGGGTTGCGACACGCCTTCGAGCGTGTTCGCCACCTCGCTGTGCGAGGCGTCCTGCGTGCGGGTCGCGATATCGGCGAGCGACAGCATGCCGACGAGTTGCTTGTCGCGATTGACCACCGGCAGCCGGCGCAATTGGGCGTTGGCCATGTAGCGCTGGATTTCGTCGATCGAATCGTCGTCGAAACACCATGCGATCGGCCCGGACGCCACTTCCTGAACCCGCGTCTCGGGCGGCTTGCCGGCCGAGACGGCCCGCACCGTGACGTCGCGGTCCGTCACCATCCCGATCAGCCGGCGGTTGTCGCACACGGGCAGTGCGCCGATGTCGTAGCGCTTCATCAGTTGGGCGGCTTGGCGGATCGAGTCGGTCGGCGCGATGCGCACGACGTCGTGCGACATGATTTCGTTGACGCGATGCATGAAGTCCTCCTTGCGTTTGGTTGGGCGAATCGCGCGCCTCCGGTTCGGCGGGCGGTGCGCCATTCAACGGGGTGGGCCGCGGCGCTCGCGGCTGTCCTGCCACGGTCCTTCGTCGTGCGTGCCCGGCGGCGTATCCGGATCGATACGCGTCGCACGCGTGGCGGCGGGCGGGTTGCCGGCCGCACCGGCGCCATCGCGCGGCGGGACGGGACGGCGTTCCGGGTGGCGCGGCTGATGCGTGCGGTGGCGCGCGCGCGTGACGCCGCGCTCGTTCGAAGGCGGCGGTTCCGTTTGCCGCTGGTCGAACGGTGCGTTGGCGTCTGAGCGGGGCGGGCTCGAGCGGGTCGAATCGTTCATCGTGATGCTCCGTGCCATGACGTCGGTGATGACGCATTTGCCGTGCCCGGTGTGTCCGCGGCACGCGGCTTGCCGCATGCCGGCGGAGTGGCGGGGATGGCGAGGGGCGGTGCAATGGCACCAAACGCGATGGAATGGCGCTAAACAGCGCGATGGCGCGAAGTGGCGCGATGGCCCCAAACAGCGCGGGGCGGGGCGCGCAACAGTGGGGGCGGTGTCGAACGGGCGGAGGCGGTGTCTGCCGAACGGCGCGCTCGTCGCGCCGCGGCGGCGCGACCGCCACGCGATGGCAAGCGGGAGGCGCAACGATGATTGCAGCGAAACAGCAGCAAAGTATTCACTACGAAGTCAACGTATGCGGCGGTGGGTTCGATTCCGTGACGCGCCGCTTCACTGCGTGGAAGCAGGAGCCGCTGATCTATCGGCCCGAGCGCCGAATGTTCGAAGGCAAGACCGACGTGCGGCCGCTCGGCGACGAGACTTTCGCCACCGCCGAATCCGCCCGGCTCGCGCTGCAGCGTGCGTGCAAGCCGCAGGACCGGTATGCGCTCGCGGCGCGGGTGCGCGACGACGGGCGCGAACTGTGGATCGTGATGGCTGCGTATGAGATCTGACGGCGCGCGATGCGGCGCGCGCCGCGCGCAAACGGCGGGGCGAATGTGCCGCGCGGCAGCGCATCGCGCCGGCGCGTGAGGTATCGGCGGGCGTTGGCCGAGCGTTTTGCCGCGAATCGCGCCGCCTGCGTCGACGTGAAGCGATGACGACGTGCTGCGCCACCGAACAAGGCGGCTCGCCTCAAGGCGGCGGTCGTATTGGCCGCATCGGTTCGCGAACCGATGCGGGGTGCCGCACCCGATGTGTTGCTGGCGGCCTTTGGCGGGCGGCACCCACGCGCCTAAAGTTTCCAGCCTTTTGTAAAAAAGAGGTCTTCGCCGAGGGCGCGGAGAGATACGGCGCAGCGACAAGCGACAAGCGACAAGCGACAAGCGACAAGCGACAAGCGACAAGCGACAAGCGACAAGCGACAAGCGACAAGCGACAAGCGACAAGCGACAAGCGACAAGCGACAAGCGACAAGCGACAAGCGACAAGCGACAAGCGACAAGCGACAAGCGACAAGCGACAAGCGACAAGCGACAAGCGACAAGCGACAAGCGACAAGCGACAAGCGACAAGCGACAAGCGACAAGCGACAAGCGACAAGCGACAAGCGACAAGCGACAAGCGACAAGCGACAAGCGACAAGCGACAAGCGACAAGCGGCTGGCACGAAAGCTGCACGGATGGCGCGATGACGAATCCCGCGAACCGTGAGGAGTCTGATCGATGCGCGTCACGCTTGCATTTCAGAGGCAACCGTATCTGCCGCGCTCACGCGCACTCTCGCGACGCGCGGCATCCTGTTTGCGCGCCACACCGTCACGAAATGCCGGCCGGCGATGAGGATTGCGCCGGCCGAGCGGCGGAGGGGCGCTGCGTGGCGAGCCCGCGCCGATGCGCACGGCACGCATTGGTTCGGCAGCGGCGAAACCGTGCCGGTGCCCTTGCCGGCCGCACGGTGTTTCGCACGGCCATCATGCAGGCGAACCCGGGCGTCTCGGAAATCAAGCCCGTCAGATGAAGCCATCTCAAGCGATGGGATGTGACGTGAAGTGACGCTTGCGGCTCGAGCGCGCCGCGCCCGGCAGCCGCCATCGGCTGCCGGGCGGCAGAACGGCAGAACGGCAGAACGGCAGAACGGCAGAACGGCAGAACGGCAGAACGGCAGAACGCAGAACCGCAGAACCGCAGAACCGCAGAACCGCAGAACCGCAGAACCGCAGAACCGCAGAACCGCAGAACCGCAGAACCGCAGAACCGCAGAACCGCAAAGCAACACGCAGCGCGAGAACCCCGCCGCCCCCCGGGCGCACAACGCCCGATCAAGCTGCCGGATCAGCGGCGGCGATCAATGTTTCCAAGGAGGAATTCATGCTTCGATACGCCCTGATCTTTTTTATCGTCGCGATCGTCGCGGCCGTGTTCGGCTTCGGCGGCATCGCGGCCGGCGCGGCCGAGATCGCGAAGATTCTGTTCTACCTGTTCGCCGTGATCTTCATCGTCACGCTGTTGCTGGGCATCGTGCGCCGATGACTGCGCCCCATGGCCGGCCGGTCTGCATCGCGGCACTCGGACCTGCGCGTGCGAGCGCATCGGCGTCGCACACGAGCGTCGCCGTGTATGCGGACGAAACGTCCGGACGGTTGACGATTCAGGTGACGTGGGTGCGCGCGTCGGCATCGGCCCGTGTGCGCGATTGCCGCTGCACGGTCGATCTGGCGTTCCAAGCCGACGCGCTTGCCCGCTATACGACGCTGGACGCGGCCGAGCGCCGGCGTGTGCGTATGCATCTGTGCAACGCGGCGTGCCGCGCCGTGGACGAGCGCCAGTGGCATGCCGACGACGCCGCGATCGAATGCCGCGTGGCGCTCGAGGTGACGGCGGCCGAATTGGACGCCGCACTGCGTTTGCGTTGACCCCCGGGCCGCGGCGCAGGTGCGTTTGCGTTGCGGCTGCCTTCCGACCCTGACGAGGAGCTTCAGATGACGAATTCCCATCGCGGCCATCCGCCGTCGAACCCCGCGCCGCAGCCCGACAGCGCGAAATCGCGTCAACTCGACACATACCGCGTGCATCCCGACGGCGAGGCATTGCGCACCAACCAGGGCGTGCGCATCGCCGATAACCAGAATACGCTGCGCGCCGGCGCGCGCGGCCCGTCGCTGCTCGAAGACTTCATCATGCGCGAGAAGATCACGCACTTCGATCACGAGCGCATTCCCGAGCGTGTCGTGCACGCGCGCGGCTCGGCCGCGCACGGCGTGTTCCGCGTGTACCGGTCGATGGCCGAATACACGAAAGCCGCGTTCCTGCAGGACCCGGCCGTGCAAACGCCCGTCTACGTGCGCTTCTCGACGGTGCAGGG
This sequence comes from Burkholderia singularis, assembly GCF_001718875.1. Taxonomy (NCBI): domain Bacteria; kingdom Pseudomonadati; phylum Pseudomonadota; class Betaproteobacteria; order Burkholderiales; family Burkholderiaceae; genus Burkholderia; species Burkholderia singularis. Next base: position 2,828,566 of record NZ_CP013448.1, on the reverse strand, counting down.
GCCGCGCGGCTCGGCCGACACGGTGCGCGACGTGCGCGGCTTCGCGGTGAAGTTCTACACCGACGAGGGCAACTACGATCTCGTCGGCAACAACATGCCCGTGTTCTTCATTCAGGACGCGATCAAGTTTCCCGACTTCGTGCACGCCGTGAAACCGGAGGCGCCCAACGAAATGCCGACCGGCGCGTCCGCGCACGACACGTTCTGGGATTTCGTCTCGCTCGTGCCCGAGGCCACGCACATGGTGCTTTGGCTGATGTCCGACCGCGCGTTGCCGGCCAGCTTTCGCGCGATGGACGGCTTCGGCGTGCACACGTTCCGCTTCGTGAACGCGGCCGGTGCCGTGCGCTTCGTGAAATTCCACTGGCGGCCCGTGAACGGCGCGTATTCGCTGTTGTGGGACGAGGCGCAGCGCATCGCCGGGCACGATCCGGATTTCAACCGGCGCGATCTGTGGGAGTCGATCGAGCGGGGCGACTATCCCGAGTACGAACTCGGCGTGCAGATGATCGAGCCCGAGGACGCCGACGCGTTCGATTTCGACTTGCTCGATCCGACCAAGCTGATTCCGGAGGAGCGCGTACCGGTGCGGCCGATCGGCCGAATGACGCTGAACCGCAACCCCGACAATTTTTTCGCCGAGACCGAGCAGGTTGCGTTTCACCCCGGACACGTGGTGCCGGGCATCGATTTCACGAACGATCCGCTGCTGCAAGGGCGGCTGTTTTCCTATACGGACACCCAATTGAGCCGGCTCGGCGGGCCGAACTTCCATGAGATTCCGATCAACCGGCCGCTGTGTCCGTTCGCGAACAACCAGCGCGACGGGATGCACCGGCAGACGATCGCGGCAGGCCACGCATCTTATGAGCCGAATTCGGTCGACGGCGGCTGGCCGCGCGAGACGCCCGCGGCGGCGTCCAACGGCGGCTTCGAGACCGTGCGCGAGCGGGTCGACGGCGAAAAGCTGCGCGTGCGCAGCGAATCGTTCGCCGATCATTTCTCGCAGGCCGCGCTGTTTTACCAAAGCATGAGCGATGTCGAGCAGCGGCATATCCGCGACGCGTACAGTTTCGAACTCGGCAAGGTGACGGCGCTCGAGATTCGCGAGCGCGTGGTCAATCAGATCCTCGCGCGCTTCGACGCGGGGCTCGCCGCGCAGGTCGCCGAACGGCTGGGCCTGCCTGTGCCAAGCGCGGCGGTGACGCTGGCCGTCGCGCAGCGCTCGCCCGCGCTGAGCCTGATCGAGCGGGCGAAGCCGGGCATGCGCTCGCGCAAGATCGCGCTCGTCGCCACGCCGGGCGTGAGCCCGGCGCTCATCGAACAGGTGCGCGACGCGCTGTTGGCGCGACACGCCGTGCCGAGCGTCGTCGCGCCGACGCTCGCGCCGATCGGCCACATCGTGCCGCAGGCGAGCTTCGCAGGGATGCCGTCGGTGATGTTCGACGCCGTGTTCGTATGCGGCGGCGACGGCCGCGATCTCACGCACAGCGCCGACGCGCGCCACTTCGTGCGCGAGGCGTTCAAGCACCTGAAACCGATCGCGGCCATCGGCTCGGGGCGTCAACTGCTGAGCGCCGCGCATCTGTCCGAATCGGCGCCCGGCGTGTGCGTGGGGCAGCAGGGCGACCTCGACGCGGTGCTGCGCGCGTTCGCCGACGCGCTCGGCGAGCATCGCTCGTGGGCGCGCGAGCCGCAGGCGGCCGAACTGGATGCTTAGCGCCGCGCCGTTCGGGCGGCGCGCGATCGGAGGGCGACGGCCGAGCGTATGGGTGATGACCAACGGTGATGGCCGGACGTGATGGCCGAGCCGGCCGCGAATCGTCAGAAAAGTCGCCCGCTCGGCCCGTATCCGCAACCCGCCATTCTCAACCCGCAACGGAGGCGACGATGGGCGCTCGCCATACTTACGCAGGCCGCCGCGCTGGCGCCTCGCGCACGCAAGACGCACCCGCGCAGCGCGACCACGGCGGCCGGTCGCATCGATCGCCCGCGCGCGCTCGCGCGGCACACGACGAATCGCGGGCCGGCACGGCCGACCCTGTGCGCATCACGCATCCGCAGCGCATGCTCGATCCGCGGCATCACATCCGCAAGATCGATCTCGTGCATTACTGGCAATGGGTGGCCCCGTGGCTGCTGCCCGAGCTGGCAGGCCGGCCCGTGTCGCTCGTGCGCGCTCCGCAGGATATCGAAGGCGAATTGTTTTTCCAGCGGCATGCCGGGCGCCGCGAGATTCCATTCGTCACCCAGCATGCCGGACTCGATCCCGGCCATAGGCCGCTGCTGACGATCGATAGCGTCGAGGCGCTGCTCGGCGCCGCGCAGATGGGTGTGATCGAACTGCATACGTGGAATGCGCAGGTGCGCCGAATCGAGCGGCCCGATCGGATCGTGTTCGATCTCGATCCCGGTCCGGGGTTGCGTTGGCATGCGATGATCGAAGCCGCGCAAATCCTCCACGAACTGCTCGATGAACTCGGGCTTGCATCGTTCTGCAAGACGAGCGGCGGCAAGGGGCTGCACGTCGTCGTGCCGATCACGCGCCACACGCAGTGGGACGACGCAAGGGCGTTCGCTCGCGCGCTCGCGCGGCATGTCGCCGGCGCGCTGCCCGATCGCTTCACCGCGACGATGGGCCCGCGCCATAGGCACGGCAAGGTCTTCGTCGATTATCTGCGCAACAGCCGCGGCGCGAGCACAGTCGCGGCCTATTCGGCGCGCGCGCGGCCCGGGATGGGCGTATCGGTGCCGATCCGTTGGGACGAGGTGCCCGCGACCACGGGTGGCGCGCAATGGACGATCGGCACGTTGCGCGCGCGGCTGGACGCGCTCGCGCGCGATCCGTGGGACGGTTATGCGCATGCGCGGCGCCGCATCACCGCGAAGATGCTTGCGCGGCTCGCGCCGGCGTAATGCGATCAGCGGCAATCAGCGCCGGTGCGGCAGCCGGTGGTACCACTTCATCAGCGGCGTTGCGGACAGGCCGTGCGCGATGACCGACGCCGAGATCGCCGCGAGCGCCGGCGCCGCGAGCGGGCGCACCGCGTCGGCGGGCCCGTGTTCGAGCGCGAACAACAGGTAGTAGAACGAGCCGATCCCGCGAATGCCGAACCAAGCCATCAGGCGCCGCTGCGTGTGCGTCGCGCGCGAGCCCGCGAGCGCGAGCTGTACCGCGAGCGGCCGCACGGCAGCCAGCAGCGCGATCGCGAGCGCCGCGTTGCGCCACGTGACTAGCGGGCCGGGCAGCGTCGCGAGCACGCTGCCGACCATCGTCATCACCAGCGCTTCCGCGATCCGTTCGAGTTCGATCGTGAAGCCGAGCACGGTTTCGGCCATGAACGCATGGGCTTTGCCGGGGTGCTTTTCGGTTGCCACGACGTCCCCAGAATCGATTTGGCCGATCACCTCGCGCGGCGCACGCTCGCCGCTCGCACGGTGCTCGACGCGTCGCATCGCGACGCCTGCCGCGAACGTCGCGATGAAGCCGAACGTCTGCGCAAGCTGCGCCGCGCCGAACGACAGCACGATCAGCGCGAGCGCGAAAAAGCCTTCGAGGCCGAGCGCTTGTGCGTGCCGCGTGCGCAGCCAGCCGATCATCTTCGTTGCCGACCAGCCGAGACCGCCGCCGATCGCTGCGGCCCCGGCGATGCCCCATAGCACGGCGAGTCCGAACGCGGCCGACAGCGGCGGCAGCCCGTGCGTGGCGGCCGGCGCGCCGCACAGCGCGAGACCGGCGAGCGCGAACGGCAGCGCGATGCCGTCGTTCATGCCGCCTTCGCCCGACAGCGCGAAGCGCACCAGGTCGCGGTCGCCCGGATCGCGGACCTGCACGTCGTGCGCGAGCACGGGATCGGTCGGCGCGAGGATCGCGGCCAGCAGCAGTGCCGGGCCCCAGCCGAGCCCGAGCGCGAGCATCGCGCAGGCCGCGAGCAGCGGCACGGTGAGGGCCATGGCGAGCAAGCCGAGGCGGCATGGCACAAGCCAGAGCCGGTCTGACAGCGGCACGCGCAGCCGCAGCCCGATCGCGAACAGCGACACGAGCAGCGCGATCTCGACGACGATGCGCAGCAGGCGCGCGTCGCGTTCGATGTCGAGCCGCAGCAGTCCGATGCCGGCCGGGCCGAGCGCAGCGCCGAGCGCCAGATAGATCATGGCGGCGCTGATGGGCAGGTGCCGCAGCGCCGATGCCACGATGCCCATGCCCATCAGCACCGTGCCGACGGTCAAATACCAAAGAATTTCGTGCATGAGAACAAGCCGGGGCGGACGGGTGCGCAACGCGGCAGACTCCGGCTTCGACGTCACCGCCGCACCGCGACGCGGGCAACGCGAATGCCTCGGCCGCGCGCGTGCTGCACATCGATGAAACAACGCCGATGAATGGCCGACGAAAAGCCGCGCCGCAATGCACGTGCCGCGTGCAGCGTCCGCGTTGCCCGGTCCAGTCAGGTCCGGTCCAGCCGCGCGCCGGAATGGCATTTGCTGAAAAACGGCGCAATTCATCGGTTTTCATGAGCGGCACCGGCGTCGAGCGGCCCGGCTCGCCGGTCGGCTATCGACGCTCGCGCCGGCGCACCGGCACGGCACCGTGGCCCGCGCTTGCCGATGGGCGCGCGGCCCTCATCCAGGAGAACACCATGCAATCGAGTTTCCAGCCCCGGCTTGCACAGGCCGAGATCGACGACGGTGTGGACGACGGCGATTTCGATACGACCGTTCATCTCGATGTGGAAACAGGCAGGATCATCTTTCATGCGGCGTGGGCCGTGGCGGCCGATGCGCCGCCTGTGTCGACGCACCACTCGGTCGTGCTCACGCTCGACTGCAGCACGATGGCGCGCTACGCGGATCTCGATGACGGCGCTCGGCGCCGCGTGCACGCGATGCTGCACGAAACCGTGCAGCAAAAGCTCGAGCGCCTGCCCGAGGGGCAAGCGCAGACGCTGAGCGTCGAGCTGACCGATGCGATGCTCGATGCGGCCCGCCGTTTGCAGTGACGGGCGGCGGGCGCGGCGCGCGCTTACATGCCGTTGAAATCTTTACAGGCGCCGCGCGGCGTTGCGCGGTTGCCATCGGCGCCAAGCCGCGCCGGTTGGTTCACTTCGGGCAGCGTCACACATGCTGTTTTCGCGAGGCGCGGGATGGTGACGTGACGATGGCGGCGCGTTCCGTGCCGCGATGCATCAGGAGAAGGGGATGAGCGATCAATCGGCGCATGGCGTCATGGCGATGCGTGCCGCGCGCGGCGGCTATCGGCAAACGCGCAGCGCTCGGGCCGCGCGCGGCGGCCTGAGCGCGTGCCGCACGCCGCCCACACTCGGCGCGTTCGGCGCGTTCGACGGCGCGCCGGCCAACGGCGCTGACGAGCAGGAGACATTGACCGATGCCGGCTGAATCCGTTGCGCGCGTGCGCTTGATGGGCGAGCCACCCGAATTCGACGGCGCCGCGCTGCTGTTGCGCTTTTGGGCCGACGTCGACGGTCGACGCGTGCCTTGCGCGATCACGGCCGAGGCGCTCGAAGATCATTTCGGTGCGCGTGGCGCGCTGGAAGACGATCTGCGCGCCGCGTTCGAACGCGGCCGCGAGCGCATCCGCGCCGCGTGCGCGGACGTGCTCGCGCGCGACAACGGCGGCGTGGTGCTGCACAGCGGCTATTTCCGCCGCCGGGACCGTGCGGTGGCCGCGCTCGCGAAGGCGCGCGCCGTCGAACCGCGTCGGCGATGACCGCTCGCGCGCAATGCCGTTGCCGCATCGTCCGTCCGGGGCGGCATCCGGCTTTACACGCGATTGAAAGCTTTCCAAGCAAAGCGGGCGCGCGACCAGGCGGGCGCACGGCACATCGTCGGCCCGCGCCGCGCGCCGCCGGTGTGCGCGGCGGCCGGCCCGCTTTGGCATGTTCCGTGCAAGCGTCTTCGTTCTCGCGTGCAGCGCCGGATGCGTCCGTGCAGCCGCCGCATTGCGCCAAGCCTTCAACGGGGAAACGACTACTATGCTGAGCGCTCATGAATTTGCCGCGCTGTTCCTGATCCATCGCGCGCCGGAACAGATCCAGCTCGATCGCGACGATGTCGTCGCGCTGTTCGAACGGCGCCTCATCGTGATGCGATGCGACGCGGCGGGCGAGAACCGGCCCGCGCTCACGGACGACGGCCTGTCGATCCTGCAATGCATGCAACGCAACGACGATGGCCCGCTGCGCGACAGCGACGGGTGAGCGCCGTCGACGCGCACGTTCGCACGCGCCTGCGCGATAGCGCCGTGCGCAGCCGGCGTCGCGGGGCGCACCGGGCCCGCCGCCTCGCCGGCCGAGGCTCCGGCACATTGCGTCACGATCGCTTCACGCCCGGCTCCACCGCCGTTCGTATCCGGGCGACGAGCGGATAGTGGTTCGACGCTTGCCGCGCGCGGGCGCTGCGATGCACGAGCGCGTCGATCAGCAGTTCGCCGGGATGAACCCAGATCCGCTCTGACGAGAGCGCCGGGCACAGCGTAGGGAATGTGCGCGGCGCCGGGGCGCGCCGGAACCGCGTGACAAGCGCTTGCAGCGCGCGGCCGTGCACGCATCGCTCGTTGATGTCGCCCAGCAGGATCACCGGCGACGCGCCGGTATCGAATGCCGCGAGCAGCCGCCGCACCTGCGCGCTGCGCTCGATCACGCACGGCCCAAGGTGGGCCGTGACCACGCGAATGCAGCCCGCGCGGCAGTCGATGTCGACGTCGAGTGCGCCGCGCCGCTCGCGCTTGCGAAGCGATAAGTCCAGTGCGCGCGCCGCGCGGATCGGCCAGCGCGATAGCACCGCATTGCCTTGGCGGCGTTCGGGCGTGTCGATCGTCGCGCCTACCGCCAGGTGCATGCCCAATGCCGCGCGCAGCGGCGCGAGCACGTCGGGCGTGCGCGTGCCGCCGAGCGGCACCTCCTGCAACGCGATGACGTCCGCATCGAGTTCGCCGACCACCGCTACGATGCGCTCGACCGCCCGTGCCGACCACACGCGGCGGCCGCCGTGCACGTTGTAGGTGGCGATTCGCAACCCGCGTCCATCGGGCGGCTCGTCGGCCATCACGACTTCGGGCGAAGGCGCATACCGGCTCGTCGTCATGGTCGTCGTCCGGGCGCGCTCGCGAGCAACGCCGGCGGGCCGGGCCGCGAGGCGGGCACGATGCGCAAAAGTCGCCTGAAGTGTTTGATCATGGCGTACATGTGACGGTTTCGCGCGGGTAATCAGTGAGGGCTCGGCGCACGAGCCGGGGACGGCGGCGCAAGCCGCGTGCCGAGCCGGCCGGGACTGGGCGTCGTCAGTGTGTAAGTGCGGGCGGATGTAGAGGCGGGCGGGGAGGAGGCAGATGGGAGTGCGGCGAGGCGCGGATACTGGGGATGCGACAGCGGATGCAAATGCGGACGCGCAGCGGATTCATGTCACGCACCTTTTACATCGTCATCGGCAGATGCGCGCGGGAGGACATCGTGCAACCTCGATCAGACTCAGATGCCCACGTGCGCGGCACATATCGCGACTGCGAGATCGGTGCCGCCTGCGTGACGCGACGTGACGTGACGTGACGCTACGCGGCGTGACGATCGCCGCACATCGGGCGGCAACGTGCGGGGATAGACGCACGGCGCGCGCGTCGTGCGCGATGCCACGCTCCAGCGGCTGCGACTGTCCGGCCGGCGACGATGCATCGCGCGTGTGCCGATCCGGCATCCGGCGCGACGAGCGCTGATGCAATCGTATCCGGCAGTGCGGCGCCGTATTCGAAAACATCAGCGCCGCACGCGCATCACGCCAACCGCATGCGGCCGAACAGGTTCACGTCAATGCGAGCCGGTTTTCCACGCTTGCGAGTTGAGCTGCCACGCCAGCATGGGCGACGTCGCGCCCGCCGGCATCGCCCAGGTTCCGTTCGGGCCGAAATTCCAAGAAGCGAAATTCGACGGCTGGGCCATCTGCGCGTTGTTCAACCCGTTCGCGAGCGGCGGTTGCGCACCGGAGCCTGACGTGACCGCGGGCATTCCATAGGTCAATCCCGACATTTGCGCATTCCAGTACACGTTATTGGCGATCACGCCGGTGTTGCCGTAAGCGACATTGCCGCCCATGCCGATGCCCCTGCTTGCGATCTGCACATTCGCATACGATTGATCGATTACGCCGCTTGCATTGTTCTGGAAGACGAGCCCCCCGCCCGAAAGGGCCGAGCCCGTCGCATACGATTGGGCAATCAGACCGTTGTTGATGCCGGCGAGCCCGGCGCTGCAGCAGGGCGGCAGCGAGCCGGCCGACGTGGACCAGGCGACCGATTGGCGGATCGTGCCGTTGTTGACGGCCGCCAATCCGCCCGCCATCTGATAGGCCGAAACGGAGGTTTGATAAGTCGACGATCGATCGATCGTACCGTTGTTGATGCCCACCAGTCCGCCGGCGAATTCCGCCGTCGTCCAGCCGCCGGTTGCCGGGTCTTGCGCGATCGGGCCGATGCGGCTGTTGTAGCCCGCGATCGACGCATTTGCGATTTGCCCGTCGTTGCGGCCGGCGATCGCGCCGAGCGCGCCGTGCGCGCCGCTCACGATTTCGTCCGTCAGCACGACGTTGCGTATCACGCCCGTCGCGCCGACCAGGCCGAATAGCCCGACGTAGGTATTCTGCGTTGCGCCGGCCGGCGCATTGACCGTCAGGTGGTTGATCAGGTGTCCGAAGCCGTCGAACTGCCCGGCGAACGGCGCATCGGAGCCCGCGCCGATCGGCTGGAATGCCGCCGCGCCCGACGTCGACGATGCGTCGATGTCGCGGCCGAGCGCGTAGTTCGCCGTCAGATCGTGCGATACGTTTTGCAGATCCGTCAGCGTGTTGACCAGCTTGTATGCCGTTGCCTGCGTCACGAGCCCGCTGAACGGCGCCGCGCTCCAGCCGCTGTTGGTCAGAATCGTCCCGGCGCTGTACTGGCCGTTCATGTCGTAGAACGCATTGACCAGGCCCGTGCTCGACGACCAATCGATCGTGCCGCCGTTCATCACGCTGCCGCCGTTGTTCACGCCACCCGCATCCGCGCGCAACGTCAGGTTCGCGCCGCCCGTGTTGCCGATTATCGTGCTCGGCGCGATCGCCACGCTATGCGCGGCACTGAGCGTGAGCGGCGCATTGCCGTTCCAGCGCACGTTCGAGCCGACCGTCAGATCTCCGCTCGCCCCGTTCGCACCGGTCGCCTCGACCGTCACCGGCGTGCCCGCGCTCAAATTGCCCGCGACCGTGCTCGCGTTCGCGCCGTCCAGCGTGAACGCCGGCGCACCGAGTTTCCACAGCCCCGCCTGCACCGTCGCGCCCGACACGTTCAGCGACTGGCCGCGCGTTTCCACCACGGCGCCCGTGCCGTTCGCGTTGGCCGCCGAGATCACGCCGTGCGCCTGTACGCTGCCTTGATCCGCGACCAGCCACACGTGGCCGTCGCGCATCGCCGTGCCGGTCGCGCGAATCGCCGCGTTGTTGCCCGCCAGCGCGTAGATGTTGCCGTCCGCCGCTTGCAGGTTCGCTTGCGCGGCGCGGATCGTCCCCGCGTTCAGCACGCTGCCGCCGCTGCCCGCTTGCACGAACACCTGCGGCCCCGTCGCCGAATCCTGCAACAGCACTTGTTGGCCCGCGGCCAGTTCGGTCGTGCCCTTCGGCGCATTGATGCTGCCTTGGTTCGACACCTGCGTGCGCGATACCAGCAACACGTCGCCGCCCGTCGAGCTGATCTGCCCGAGGTTGACGATCGCGCCGTTGCCTGCGCCGGACAGCGTCAGCGGCGCGCCCTGCATGAATGCATCCTTGTCGATGTTCAGCGCCGAGGCGACGAAGCGTCCGCCCGTGGATACCACGCCGCCCGGCCCGATCAGCACGCCCTGCGGGTTCAGCAGATAAACGCTGCCGGTTGCCTTGAGCGAGCCGAGGATCACCGATGGATCGCCGTCCGTCACGCGGTTGAGCGTTGCACCGGCGCCGTTGTTGATCGTCACGCTGCGGCCGCTGCCGATCGAGAAGCTGCGCCAATCGATCACGCCGCGCGCCGAACTTTGATTGACCGTCAACGACGTGCCGCCGCCGAAGATCGCGCCGGTGCCCGACACGAACGCGCCGCCGGCAGGCAGCGCCGATTGAGCGCATGCGGTGCCGGTATAGGCGAGCGAGCACGCGAGCGCAACCAGCATTGAAAGGGTTTTAGGCACGGGCACGCGTGACGACGATATATAAAACGACATGACTTCCCCCCCGGAATAGTCAGGATATGCGAATGGGAGGCGTGAGCAAAAGAGAAGGACGGAAGGTTTGACTTCTTGCTTCAGTCGGACGGAAACGCAGGCTCATCGTGAAGCGCTCGCGAAATCGGAGCGCGGGACAATGCCGTTTTTCCCCAAAACTGAAGTCTGCTTCTCTGCGGCAATTTCACGCGAACGCTTACTGCGCTATGCAGCGTAATGAGTCGCACCCGGGGCGAATGTGCGAATGCTCACACTTTGATGATGTATTGCGCCGCCGCTCGGGCTTGCATCATTTGGCGATTTAAATCGAATAATGGCGGCGCTTATTGATTCATCAGCGTCGGTAACTGCCGATTCACCAATTAGCGCGAAATCGATTCGATTGTTATCCGAGGCGATGTTTATATTGCGCTTTGGCGCGATGAAAGATGTCAAGCGTTCATGCGACGCCCGCCTTTTTCCATTTTCTCTTTCACATCGCACCTGGCGACGGATGCGGGGTTATACGTATTGCCGCCGGTTTGCGTTCGTGAATTTCAGACAGAGGGTTTCGCAAAATCGGATGCCGCAATGGCATCAAGCCGCGCGGCGTTTTTTGTGGTCGTAGCTTGTTGGCGGGTCGTTGGGTCATTCGTTTCGCACGCTCTGCGCGCCGGCCGTGCGATCGTGCAGCATCTCGTATCGCGTTGTCCTCAATGCGGGATTGCTGAAAAGAGAAGACGGGCGTTATCCGCGCATGCCGTGCGACATTCGCCGTGGCTTGCTTGGCCGAACGCGATGGCGGGCGTGCGCGTTGCAGACGGCGCGGCCTGTGTGAGTGCTGAAAATAACGCGAAGCCTGATTGACGGCGCGATGTCCAATGCCTAAACTCGCGTGCATTGCACTGTGCAGTGCAATGCACGCATGCGAGGCCGTGCGCGTCGGCGAATGCGATTTGCGGGTTCGCGGGCGTTCCGGGCCTCTTCCATTTATAGCGCCCGTTGCGTGAGGCGCTACGATCGAGGAATCGGTTATGAAGTCAGTTACTGTCGTTGCGTTTTTGAGTGCGCCGATCGGCACCGAAACGGCGCTGTTCGAGCGATTGTGCGAACTGGTGCCGGCCACCCGCGCGGAACCGGGTTGCTTGGCCTTTACCGCGCATCGGCATGCGCAAATCGCCAATCGGTTTGTGGTGTACGAGAAATTTCAGAATCGCGACGCATTCGATGCGCATCTCGAGTACGCGCACACGCGCTCGTTCGTCGCATGGGTGCAGGCCAACGATGTGGCTTTGAACTTCGAATTGTGGGACGAGCTTGCGTGACTGAACCGCGTGACTGCGCCGCGCGAGCGGCGCCTGCGGTAACGCACCCCAGCGTTCGAGCCGATACGCGCAACGCAGCCGCGCGCGTCGGCACGGTCTAGACGCGGCGGCTTGCGGCGCTTGCCGAAAGGCGCGCGTGTTGCCGTTCTTTTCGCCGTTCGCGCGCGAACGGCGAAAAGAACGTTAGGCGGGCCGTTTGACCAGATAGAAGCCGAGAAACATGTCGACGGCGTTTTGGACCACGAGATCGCGTTCCTGCCGGGTATAGGTTTCCTCCAGGCCGACGACGCGCACCCACAGCAGCGGCTCGTCGATGAGCCCGAGAAATTGTCTGGCGGCGAGTTTCGGGTTCTTGACCGAAATCAGCCCGCGCTTGGCCAATGCGCCGATGTAATCGGCCACGGCGCCCATCGCGGGCGCCTTGCCCTTTTCGAAGAACGTGTTCGTCAAGCCCGGAAATCTGGAGCCTTCCGCGATCACCATCCGCAGAAACGCGACGGCCGACGGCGGAATCCAGAATTCGGAGACCGCATGACCCAGCCGTGTGAGCCCCAGCCGCGGATCATGAAGCGATTCTTCGTCGCGGGTGATGTCGAAGACGGGAAAGCTCGCCCAGATTCTGGCGATCATCGCTTCGAACAGCGCCTCCTTGCTTTCGAACTGGTTGTACAGCGTGCGCCGCGCGGCGCCGGATTCGGCCGCGACGCGATCCATGCTGGTGCCTTCGTATCCGTATTGCAGGAACACGCGGGTTGCCGCGTCGAGAATCTGATCGCGTTTGGACGGCGGCGCCGCATTGTGTTGCGCGAGATCGTCCCGCGCGCGGGAGCGGGCGCGCGCCGCAGCGGGACGGGTTTTTTTTCGAGCGGTAGGGGTATGGGCTGTCTTGGCCACGATGATCGGCGTATCCCGGAAAATACTCAGCGTCCGATTGTACGCAATCGCGCCTCGCACGCGGCGGCATGCGGTCATGTGCGGCCGTTTTCGTGTCCGTCTGCGCGGCCGTTTGCGTCGCGGCATCCCGTCATTTCGCGCTCGCCGGGGTGCGGCGCCGGATCAGCGATCGGCTCAACAACAAGCCGCCTGCGACGCCGAGCAGTGCAAATCCCGTCATGCATACGCCGCGCCATCCGTGGATGCTCCACGCGGCGGTGCCGAGCGCGGTGCCGAGCGCGCCGCCCGCGAATGTCGACACCATGTAGACAGTGTTCAGCCGCGCCCGCGCGGCCGGATCGAGCCGGAAGATGCGCGCCTGATTGGCAATCTGCCCGGCCTGATTGCCGAAGTCGAGCAAATTCACGCCGGCCACGAGCGCCAGCGCGGAGGTGTCGCCGGCGATGAGGAAGACGAGGAACGCCAGCGTGGCAGCGCATATCGACAGGCCGTTGACGAAGGTCGGGCCGAAACGGTCCGACAGGCGGCCGCAGCGAGGCGCCACGAGCGCGCCGGCCGCTCCCCACACGCCGAACAGGCCGGCCTGCGCCGGACCCAGACCGAACGGCGGTTGGGCGACGTGAAACGCGAGCGTTGCCCAGAACGCGGAAAACGCACCGAACATCGCCGCGCCGAGGCACGCTGAAAAGCGCAGATCGCGCCAGGTCAGCAAAAGCCGCGGCAGCGAGCCGAGCAGCGCAGCGTAGGCCTTCGGTGCGCCTGGCGCGGCATGCGCGCGGCTCGGCACGAAGCGAGGCAGGATCAACAGCAACGCGCCGGTCAGCACGGCGGCCACCGCATAGGGCGCGCGCCACGAACCGCTCCATTGCCCAATCGCGCCCGCCGCGGTGCGCGACAGCAGAATGCCGGCAATCAGCCCGGTCTGCATCGTCCCGACGACACGGCCGGATTGGTCCGGCGGCGCGAGCGACACCGCAACGGGAATCAACACTTGGGGCACGACGGTTGCCATCGTCACCAGCAGCGACATCAGCGCGAGCCATTGCATCGACGGGCTGACGGCGGCGAGCGCGAGCGCGAGTGTGGTGAGCGCGAGCAAGCCGCGCACGAGTCGCTTCGGGTCCGCCCGGTCGGCGCTTGGGACGACGAGCAGGATGCCGAGCGCATAGCCGATCTGCGCGGCGGACGCGACCCTGGCCGCGGCGGACGGCGTGGTGTGAAAGCTGTCCGCCATCGCCGAGAGCAGCGGCTGACAGAGGTACACGTTGGCGACGGTGATCGCGCAAGCGGCGGCCATCGTGGGGATGGCCGCGGGGGAGGCGCTGGACGGCCGGTTTTCTGGCATGACGTTTCCTGAATGTGAAGGCCGATCGAGCCGGCGGAACGCAGGACATGGCGGCGATGCGCGCGGTTCGGCACGAGGTTCGTCGGGAAGGGCGCTTGGATAATTTTATACTGCACTGTGCAGTGCAATCTACGATATGATCCATCGAGCCCGCCGCGCGGGGCGTCGCGAACATGCTGGTGCATGTTCGCATCGATCCGTGCGATGGCAGACGAGCGGCAGACGAGCGGTAAGAAGCGTCCGGTCTCGTGCGCAAGTGCGTCAAGGCGTTCTCTGCGTGCGCAGCGTGCGGGTGAGTCCGAGCACGTTGCCGTCATTGCGAGAACGCGCCGCGTGGCGAGGCCGGAGGAGCATTTCGCATCGCCGCCGTTCGATTTTCACGACGCGGACCGCGCGTCGCCGGGGCGAATGCCGGCATGAGGCCCGCACGGGCGGCGCGGGCCTGACCTTACCCTATCGGAGAGCGGAGAAATGGAACGGTTGAACGGAAAAGTGGCGCTCGTCACGGGCGGCAGCAAGGGCATCGGCCGCGCGATTGCGCTTGCATACGGCGCGCAGGGCATGAAGGTCGCGCTCACCTATATGCGCGACAAGGCATCGGCCGACAAGGTCGTGGGCATGATCGAGGCGCTGGGCGGCCACGCGCAGGCATTACAGGTGGATGTCTCACGTGAATCGAGCATCGCCGGCATGATCGAGCAGGCGCATGCCGCGTTCGGGCAGGTCGACGTCGTGGTGAACAATGCCGGCATCACGCTGCCGAAGCGGTGGCAGGATCTGACGGTCGACGATTGGAACAATGTCATCGCGACGAACCTCTCGTCGGCGTTTCTCGTGACCAAGGGGCTGGTTCCGGGCATGGCGGCGCGGCAGTGGGGGCGCGTCATCATGCTGTCGTCTGTCGCGGCGCAGTTGGGCGGCGTGGTTGGGCCGCATTACGCCGCATCGAAAGCGGGCTTGATCGGCCTTGCGCATGGTTATGCGTCGGCGCTGGCGAAGACGGGCGTGACGGTCAACACCATCGCGCCCGCGTTGATCGACACCGGAATGCTCGCGGGCAATCCGAATGTCAGTAAGGAACTGATTCCCGTCGGCCGTTTCGGCAAGCCGAACGAAGTGGCCGATATCGCCGTGCTGCTGGCGGGAAACGGCTACATCACAGGGCAGACTTTCAACGCGAACGGCGGCTGGTACATGAGCTAGCGCCACGCGCCGCCTGAATCGACGCAGCGCGCCGATCGCGCTTGCCGCGTGCGTTTCGCGAGCCGGCTGTGGTTCACGCAACCGTAAGCGGTGAGGCCATTTGCTTCGGATATCGAATCAATGTTCGCCGGGCGGTTCGCCGCGCGCCGAGCGCGCGGGCTGTGCGAAATAACGCGACGGCGGGCGAAACGATCGGACCGTCCGATTTTGCCCGCACCGCACGCCGAGCACGCGCGCGAAGTCCGGCCGACGGGCGTCGCGCCAATGTCCGCGGCGGCGGCGCGCGAATCTTGCGCGATTGACGTGATATGCATAGTCGAAAGCGACCTTTCCATTTGCGAAGCCGTTGCCAATAATAAAAAACCGTCGCCGTCGCGCGCTCGACGGCAGGCGTTCGGGATGGCTTCGCAAGGAGGAGGGTTCATGGGCGGATCACAACGGGGTACGACGCCTGCGGGCGCGCTGGACAAACGCGGCGCCGACGGCCATCGTCCGGCGCGGCCCGGCTGGTGGCGCGCGCTGATTTCGAATGAGGACTGGTGGTCGATCTGGATCGGGCTCGGCCTGGTGCTGGCCGCCTATTTGCTGTTCGCGTTCGGCGGCAGCATCAAGGGCTTGGCGGTTGCGCCGGCGAAATGGTCGGACGTCGGCCAAGCCGCACGCGATCTCGGCACGCATTTGACGCGCTATGTCGCGTTGTTCGCGGTGTTCGGCGCGCTGTTTTCGATCAGCGTCGCGGCGCTTGGCCAGAAGCTCGCGCATTTCGTGCCGTCGTTTGCGATCGTGTTCGTCGCATCGGCGTTGATCTATGCGCTCGGCGCGTGGTCCGACGCCGCGAAGTACAACCTCGAGCCGCCGCTGGTCGCGCTGGCGCTGGGGCTCGTGTTGTCGAACGCGTTTGCGTTGCCCGAGTGGTTCCGCGCCGGGCTGCGCGTCGAGTTCTATATCAAGGTCGGCATCGTGCTGCTCGGCGCGACGCTGCCTTTCACGCTGCTCGTCTGGGCCGGCCCGATCGCCGTCGTGCAGGCGAGCCTCGTGTCGCTCGTTACGTTCTTCACGATCTTCGCGGTGGCGGGGGCGCTCGGACTCGACAAACGGTTTGCCGCGGTGCTCGGCGCGGGCGGCGCGGTGTGCGGCGTGTCGGCGTCGATTGCGATTGCGGGCGCGGTGCGCGCGAGGCGCGAGGACGCGGCGATCTCGATCACGCTCGTGATTCTGTGGGCGATCGTGATGATTTTCGCGTTGCCGTTCGCGTCGCGCGCGCTCGGCCTGCCGACCGGCATCGCGGGCGCATGGATCGGCACGTCGGAGTTTGCCGATGCGGCGGGGCTTGCCGCCGCGCAGGCTTATGGCGATTTCGCCAAACACGGCGCGGGCGCGATCGCCGGCGCGCCGGAGGCGGCGCTGCAGGCGTTCACGCTGATGAAGGTGGTCGGCCGCGATATCTGGATCGGCATTTGGGCGTTCGCGCTCGCGATCGTCGCGACGACGCGCTGGGAACGCGCGGACGGCGTGCGCGCGCAGCCGCGCGCAAGCGAGATCTGGGCGCGCTTTCCGAAGTTCGTGATCGGTTTTGTCGTGGCGTCGGCGTTCGTCACGTGGGTCGCGAGCCATTACACGCTCGCGGATTACCGAAAGATCGTCACGCCGGAGCTGGTTGCGCCGATCACCGTATTGCGCACCTGGGCATTTATTTTCTGCTTTTTCTCGATCGGCCTGACGACGCGGCTCAAGGCGTTGTCGGCAACCGGTGCGAGGCCGTTTGCCGCGTTCACCGCCGGCGTGGCCGTCAACGTGATCGTCGGCTATTTGCTGTCGGTCTATGTGTTCGGCGGCTACTGGGCGAGCCTTGGACAATGAGCGCAATGCCATCGTCGCGCGCGCACGCCGACGGCGGCGATCCGCCGGGCCGCTGCGCGCAATGCCGGTATTGGGACGCGGCGCGCGGCAGCCTCGAAGCGGCGATCGCCGGGCTGGGCGCGCTCGGTTCGGCTTATGGAGCGAGCGTGGCCGAGAGCCGGCTATGCAGACGATGCGAGCGGATCGTATCGCCCGGCGACGGTTGCCGGGCGTTCAGTCCGATCGAAGCCGGCGGCTTGGGCGACGCTCGCTGATGCGGCCGGCGAATACGGCCGGCCGATCAAGCACCGTGATGCGATGCGTCACTCGTGTCCTCACGATCGTATGCGAGCGCGATCGTATGGCTGCGCACGTCGTCGGGCCACGAGGTGATCGATGCGTGCAGACGGTCCGCATCGTTCGCGAAGAGCGCGCGCGCTGCTTCCTCGAAGCCGGGCAAATCGCCCGCGATGGCCGACATGAAGTGATAAGCGCGCTCCTGGGCCTGGCGGTTCCGATCTTGCTGCGCGTGGGTGCGCCGCGCTTCGTCGACGAGCTTTCGCAACGCGACCGACGCGCCGCCAGGCTGCGTCGACAGCCATTCCCAATGACGCGGCAGCAGCGTGACCTCGCGCGCGATCACGCCGAGCTTGGGCCGGCCGCGCCCGCGCGGCTCGTCGGTGGGCGGGCGTGTGGCGCCGCCGGTGTTCGAGCCGTGCGCCGCGCCCGCGCCGCCCCCGTGCATATCGGGCGTATCAGACGCCGGGTCCGTACCCTTGCCGGCACGGGATGCGTCGGCAGGCGCGGGCTGCACGCTGGCAAAGCGCGCGGCAATGTCGTCGTCCGAGCCTCGGGTGTCGATGTCGATCGAGCGGCCGGTCGCATTGTCGAAGATCAGGATCGGGCCGGCCGATGGGTTGCCGGCCGCGCGTTTGACTGCCAGCGCGACGCTTTGCAGCGAGCCCGACGTAAGCAGCCGATAGCCGTCAAAAGCCGTGTGAGAAGGAAGGGGAAGATGTGTCATCGCATGTGTCGAATGGCGGGAGAATGCGAATTTATACCCGGGTATAAATAGAGTGTCAATAATATCCGGGTAATAATTGTGCGACCATGCGGCGGATGCCCGCCAGCGCTACAGCAACACCTGTTCGCGCAGCAATGCGTCGAGCCATTCCGCAAACACCTGGAAGCGCCGCGACAGATGCTGCCGGTGCGGATACAGCAGCGCCATCGGCATCGGTGCGGCGCGATAGTCCGGCATCACCTCGACCAGTTCGCCCGCGCGCAAATGCGCGGCCACGTCGTATGCGGGAACCTGGATCAGCCCGAGCCCCGCGACACAGCACGCGATATACGCCTCCGCGCTGTTGACGGTGACACGCCCGCGCCGCGACAGGCGCCTGACTTCGTTGTGCTCGACCCATTCCCACGGAGCGATCCGCCCGTTGGACGGCGACGCGTAGTTGATCGGCTGATGATGCTCGAGATCGGCGGGCGTGGCGGGTATGCCGTGGCGCGCGAGATACGCGGGGCTCGCGACGTTGATCAGCGGCAAATCGCCGATGGGGCGCGCGATCAGCCCGGAATCGCTCAGCGCGCCGACTCGCAGCACGCAGTCGACACGCTCCTCGATCAGGTTCACCGCGCGGTCGGTGACGCCGAGATCGATGTCGATCTGCGGATACCGGTCGAGGAAGGCGGGCAGCGCCGGCGCGACGATCAGGCGGCCGATCCGGCCCGGCATGTCCACGCGCAGCGTGCCGCTCGGCCCGATGCTGGTATGGCGGAACAGGTTCTCGGTTTCCTCGACGTCGGCGATCAGGCGCAGGCAGCGTTCGTAAAGCGCCGCGCCGTCCTGTGTCACGGTGACCCGGCGCGTGGTCCGGTTGAGCAGGCGCGCGCCGAGGCGGCCTTCGAGTTCCTGCACGGCGGCCGATACCGACGAGCGGGGCAGGCCGAGCGTATCGGCGGCGCGCGTGAAGTTCGCGCATTCGACGACGCGTGCGAAAACGCGAAACAGATCGATCCGGTCCATGACCTTGGGCGCGACGTGATTGTCCAGAAATTCTGACGACTGATGTCAGAGAACATGGCTTTATGGGGATTTTCTGGAATATATCATCCGAAGACGCAAGAGGCGGCACCGGGCCGCTTCTGTCCAACAAAAGGGAGGGCCTTCATGGCTGACCACAGCATCCAGGGCAAGACTGTCGTGATCGCGGGCGGCGCGAAGAATCTGGGCGGACTGATCGCGCGCGATCTTGCCGCGCATGGCGCGAAGGCGGTGGTGGTTCACTACAACAGCGCAAGCTCGAAGGCGGACGCCGAAAAAACCGTGGCCGACGTGAAGGCGAAGGGCGCGCAGGCCGTGGCGCTGCAGGCGGATCTGACGACGGCCGGCGCGGTCGAAAAGCTGTTCGCCGATGCGGTGGCCGCGTTCGGCCGTCCGGATATCGCGATCAACACGGTGGGCAAGGTGTTGAAGAAGCCGATGGCGCAGATCAGCGAGGCGGAGTACGACGAGATGTCGGCGGTCAATTCGAAGGCCGCGTTTTTCTTCCTGAAGGAAGCGGGCAAGCACGTGAACGACAACGGCAAGATCCTGACGCTGGTGACGTCGCTGCTTGGCGCGTTCACGCCGTTCTACGCGGCGTATGCGGGGATGAAGGCGCCGGTCGAGCACTTCACGCGCGCCGCGGCGAAGGAACTGGGCGCGCGCGGAATCTCGGTGACGGCAGTCGGGCCGGGGCCGATGGATACGCCGTTCTTCTATCCGGCCGAAGGCGAGGATGCCGTCGCGTATCACAAGACGGCCGCGGCGCTGTCGCCGTTTTCGAAGACCGGGCTGACCGATATCGAGGATGTCGTGCCGTTCATTCGGCATCTCGTCAGCGATGGCTGGTGGGTGACCGGGCAGACGATTTTGATCAACGGCGGATATACGACCAAATAAGCGATCGAATCAGCGGTTGGATAGGTGGCCACGTAAGGGTGCCATTCGTCAACCGTCAGCGCAAAATCATCGCCGGGCAGCTTGCCGCAGTATTCGCCCGGGCTATGGCCCAGTGGCGCGCCCGGAGTGATCGGCGACGATCATTCCGGGCGCGTTTTTTTGTTTTCACGCGAGTGGCCGTGGCGGCGTGGCGGGGGCGCGATGGCGAAAGACTGGAGCGGGCGGTCTAATGCCCGTCGCCGGCAGCCGGCCGGCCCGCGATGTCGCTGGCCGTATCCGCTTGCGGCCGAGTGCCCGGCAACGATATTGCCGCGTTGGCGTCGGGCGAGACCGGCAAGCCTGACGGGACCGCCGAGACCGGAGCGCTCGTGGCGGGTTGGAGCGCCGGGGGCATCGAAATCGGTGCGCGCGGGTTGGCTGGCGCTGCCGCCGACACCGACGCGGCGGCGCCAGCCGGCGGCAGGGCTTGCGACGAAGGGGCGGACGCCGGCGACGCCGGCGCGGGGGATTGCGATGGCGCGGGCGCAGACGATGGAGCGGGCGATGACGATGACGCGGGAGCAGGCGCGGCCGACGGTGCCGCGTCGACGCGTGGCGTCGAGGCTCGCGGCGCAGCCGGCATGGAGGCCGCGTCTGGCGCCGGTTTCGACGCGGGCGCGAAAACGGCAGCGGGCATCGGCGCTGGCGGCGCCGCACGCATAGACGCCGGCGGCGGCGCGGGCGCCGGGGTAAGCGTCGAGGCCGGCGCGGGTGGATGCGCCGGAGTATCCGCCGGCGCCGGCGCCGGCGTGGACGCCGCAGCCGCCGGCGCGGCGTTTGCCGCGGCGTCCGACGCCGGCTCGTTCGAGCCCGCTGCCGCGGGCGGCGGGCTCGGCGTGTTCAACTTCATCGGCGTTTCATCGGCCGTCGCGGCGGGCTCGGGCAGCGGCGCGACGCGTTCTTTCTGCGCCGCGGCGACCGTGGCCTTGTCGCGCCGCGTCGGGTCGATCTTCAGGAAATGATCGACCAGGTTGAAGAAGCGCTCATAGAACATACCGGCCGGAATGGTTTCGCTCGCGATCTTGACCATCGCATCGTCGCTCGAGCCGATCGGCAGCGACAGCGAGCCGAACACGCTCAAGCCGACGCTCGCGGACGTGTTGGTTTTCTTCAGCGAATAGCGATCCTGAACCGCGTTCACGTAGGCGACGCTCGATGCGCCGTCTGCATCGGCGTCCGCGCACACGACATGGAATTCGATGACGACGTGTGAATCGTTGCTCGGCTGGAAGTTCTTGCTCCCGTCGATCGCGTCGGGGCGCGTCGCGCTCGCCATATAGCCTTGGCTGAGCAGCGCGCGGCGCGCGGCCTCGCACGTGGCGGCCGATTTGTCGTGGAACGTGCGCGCATACGGGCTGGCGGCCGCGTCGAACTGCTCCTGCTGATACAGCGGTTTCTGCGTGCTCGAGCACGCGCAGAGCAAGGCCGCGGTCGCCATGGCGCACGCAACGGGGAACGGTCGGATT
The DNA here is from genome assembly GCF_001718875.1 of Burkholderia singularis. Classification (NCBI taxonomy): domain Bacteria; kingdom Pseudomonadati; phylum Pseudomonadota; class Betaproteobacteria; order Burkholderiales; family Burkholderiaceae; genus Burkholderia; species Burkholderia singularis. Next base: position 2,807,282 of record NZ_CP013448.1, on the reverse strand, counting down.
CGATTCTGCATGGCGTCAGTCAAAGGGGGCGCCCGCCGTGTCGGGCGCCGGATATCGCGTGGCAAGCCGGTCATTATAGTTTTTCCTGGTGCAGGGCAGCATGACGCGCCGCCGTGCAGTCACGCCGCCTGCCGCGCGGCGGAATCGGAAAATTCCGAAATTACGGCATTTCGCCAATCGCGGCGATTATTCGGGAGAACATTTGTCGAATGTTTTCTTGGGGATTTTCAATCTTCCGGAATTTAAATCTTATAAATATGATGATTGACGCTTTGAGGCGATGAATGGTTTTGGTCCCATGTTCTTGGGATTTTCAATCTTCCGGAATTTAAATCTTATAAATGTGATGATTGACGCTTCGATGTGGTGAATGGTTTTGATCCCGCGTTTTAGAAAAAATTACCTGCAAAGCAGGAAAATACCGCGATTGCCGGGGAAATTTATTCCGGATAGGCGCGCCGGGAGCGATTCCGCTTGAATTGATTCCCCGCCTACGCTTCTATTCGCATTCTGGCGATTTGTATAAAAACTGATTATCTTTCTGCTACGCTATGCGCAGCCAGATAGATTGATTCATTAACAGTATTTCAATCGAGAATGAAATGACCGTGAAAGAAAGATGGCTGGTCATGTCGAATTGCCAGGTTGCGGGGATGACTCATTCGCTATCGCTGATCTGTCCTCACGCGAAAGTCGAATCATGTGATTATTGGGGTTTTCAGCACAGCGCCGATTTCTGGCGCCAGCATATTCGCGTTTACGATCATATTATTGCGATTCCCGAATTTCAGCGCCTCGGCATCGTGGATCTCGAAGCGATGCCGAACGTGCTCATGATGCCCGCGGTCTACTTCCGCGCATACCATCCCGATCTGCAATACGTGTTTCACGCCGGCAAGCCGGTTAAAAGCCCGCTCGACGATTATCATTCGACGATCGTTTTTGCCGCGTACCAGCATGGGTGCTCGGTGGCCCGGACCAAGGCGCTCTTCAACGAAAAAACTTACGACGCGCTTTGTTACTTTTCCCAGTGGGAGCGCGAGAAAAAAGACTTTCTCGACCGATATGCCGAGTACGACCTCGATTTCTCGCCCGAACTGAGCAGATGGACGCGTGCCGGCGCGTTCATGCACAGCGTCAATCATCCGAAGGCGCATGCGCTGCATGACGTCGCGTTGAAAGTCGCGAAGAAGGTGGCGGGCGACGCGGTGGTCGAGTCGGGCATCGTTCCTCACGACACGCTCGTGCGGCTGCCCGTGTTTCCGATCTTCCCGGAGCTGGCCGAGCGTTTCGGCGTCGAGCATGGCAGTTATCTGTTCAAGGGCGCCGATTACGATTTGCTGACGCTCGACGAATTCATCGAAGCGTCGTTCGCCGCATATGCGAACTTCGACAAGAGCGAACTGTACGGAAACAGCCCGCATCTCACCCGAGCCTTGCAAATGATCGGGGGCGAACTATGACGAATCCCTACAAGCATCTTCCCGCGCATCAGTTTTGGCGCAAGGCCGTCGCCAACACCGAGATGCATGCGTTCGATCCGGTGGTCGCGCCCAAATTCACGATCAGCGCGCAGCAGAAGGTCGGCACCGCGGGCAGTTGCTTCGCCCAGCATATTTCGCGGCGTCTGGCCGGAATCGGATTCAATTATTTCGTGCCGGAATCGGGCGCCGATTTTTCAGAAAGCGAGCGCAAGCGCCTTGGCTACGGCGTATTTTCCGCACGGTTCGGCAACCTTTATACCGTGCGGCAGCTGTTGCAGCTGTTCGAGGAATCGATGGGACGGCGCACGAAGACCGAGACCGTTTGGCGGCGGCCGGACGGACGCTACGTCGATGCGTTCCGCCCGGCGGTCACGCCGGAAGGCTACGGCAGCCCGGACGCGGTGCTGGCTGCGCGTGCCGAGCATCTGCCGCATGTGAGGAAGATGTTCACCGAGATGGACGTTTTCGTATTTACGCTCGGGTTGACCGAGAGCTGGTCCAATCGCGCGCACGGCGAAGTGTTTCCGCTCGCGCCGGGCGTGGCCGGCGGCGCTTACGACGAAGCCGCATACCGCTTCACGAACTTGACCGTGTTCGACGTGATGAGCGATTTGCGCGCGTTCCTGCTTCAGCTCAAGCAGGTGAACCCTCGCGTCAACGTGCTGCTGACGGTCTCGCCGGTGCCGCTCATCGCCACCTACGAGAACCAGAACGTGCTCGTCGCGACCACCTATAGCAAATCGGTGCTGAGAGTCGCCGCGCAGACGGCATGCAACGAGTTCGACTGGGTCGACTATTTCCCTTCCTACGAAATCATCACCGGCCACTACAACGCCGGGCGCTACTACGAAAGCGATCTGCGCGAAGTCAACAACCTCGGCGTGAGCCACGCGATGCGCTGTTTTCTCAAGCACTACACGACGAGCGGCGCACGGCCCGCCGCGGAGTCCGCGCAAGCCGTGCAGCCGGCGCTCCCGGATGCGCTGCTCGACGACGCGCACGCGGCGCCGTCGATCGGCAGCGTCATCTGCGACGAGGAATTGATCGAGCGGGTTTCCCGCTGACCGGGGGCCGTGCGCGCGCGCCGGCAGCGCCGGCGCGCGCTTTCTTGCCGGCAGCCGATGGAGGCCCGGCGCGGCCGATCGCGCCACCCGCGCACGCGCCGAAAATCGGCCGCGCCGGATCAAATCCGCGTATCCGGCGCGCGCATCCGGTTAAGCCATGCTTGGGCCGCCGCGTTCGCACACAGGCGTCGGTGAAAACCCTCGGCTTCGAGCAGTCCGCCGATGCTGGATTGCACCCATTGCGGATCGTGAATGCGCCGCCACAAGCCTGTCACGTCGGGCCCGCGTGCCCGGCCTGCCGGGCCGCGCGTTGCTGCGGCGCAGCGCGAGCGGCATGCATTGCGATGGTATGCTGGATTACCTTGATCGTATGGCAGGCGTATCAGCAAGCATGTCGGAGCCGTTGTTCCATTACTCTAAGAAGAACGAATGCGAATGCTCCGGCGCCTTCGGCGCCGAAATGGCGGGCGCGCTGCCCGCCGCGCGCGCGTCCCGCCTGCGGCCCCGCTCCCGTTGCGGCGGCGCACCGAACACGATATTCCGATTCAACAACCTGGAGACATGCTAATGACCCGAAGCAACGTGGTCGCGGCCACGCGCACCGTTTCGCTCGATGTACCCGAATACGTCAAACATCGCGGCCTGATCGACTGGGTCGCGCGCATCGCCGAGCTGACCGAGCCCGAGCGCGTCGTCTGGTGCGACGGCTCGCGGCAGGAATACGATCGCCTCTGCGACGAGATGGTCGCGCAGCGCACGATGATCCGCCTGAACCCCGCGAAGCGGCCGAACTCGTTTCTCGCGCTGTCCGATCCGTCGGACGTCGCGCGCGTCGAGGACCGCACGTTCATCTGCAGCGAATCGCGCGACGACGCCGGCCCGACCAATCACTGGATCGCGCCCGCCGAAATGCGTGCGACGCTCGACGGCCTGTTTCGCGGCGCGATGCGCGGCCGCACGCTGTACGTGGTGCCGTTCTCGATGGGGCCGCTCGGCTCGCCGATCGCGCATATCGGCGTCGAGCTGTCCGATAGTCCCTATGTCGCGGTGAACATGCGGATCATGACGCGCATGGGCCGCGACGTGCTTGCCGCGCTCGGCGAGCACGGCGATTACGTGCCGTGCGTGCACAGCGTCGGCAAACCGCTGGCCGCCGGCGAGAAGGACGTGCCGTGGCCGTGCAATCCGACCAAGTACATCGTGCATTTTCCCGAATCGCGCGAGATCTGGAGCTTCGGCTCCGGCTACGGCGGCAACGCGCTGCTCGGCAAGAAGTGCTTCGCGCTGCGCATCGCGTCGACCATGGGCCGCGACCAAGGCTGGCTGGCCGAGCACATGCTGATTCTCGGCGTGAGTTCGCCGGAGGGGCGCAAGTATCACGTCGCCGCCGCGTTCCCGTCCGCGTGCGGGAAGACCAACTTCGCGATGCTGATCCCGCCGCAGGGCTTCGAAGGCTGGAAGGTCACGACGATCGGCGACGATATCGCATGGCTCAAACCCGGCCGCGACGGGCGCCTGTATGCGATCAATCCCGAGGCCGGCTTCTTCGGCGTCGCGCCGGGCACCGGCGAGAAAACCAACCCGAATGCGATCGCCACGCTCAAGGAAGGCGTGATTTTCACCAACGTCGCGTTGACCGAAGACGGCGACGTCTGGTGGGAAGGGCTGACCGACACGCCGCCCGCGAAGCTCACCGATTGGCAAGGCAACCCGTGGACGCCCGAGATCGGCAGGCAAACCGGCAGGAAAGCCGCGCATCCGAACTCGCGCTTCACGGCGAGCGCGTCGCAATGTCCGTCGATCGACGCCGATTGGGAGAACCCGGCCGGCGTGCCGATCGACGCGTTCATCTTCGGCGGCCGCCGCTCGAACACGGTGCCGCTCGTGACCGAGGCGCGCGATTGGGTGGAAGGCGTCTACATGGCGGCGACGATGGGCTCGGAGACCACCGCGGCGGCGGTGGGCCAGCAGGGCGTGGTGCGGCGCGACCCGTTCGCGATGCTGCCGTTTTGCGGCTACAACATGGGCGACTACTTCGCGCATTGGCTCGCGCTTGGCGAGAAACTCGCGGCGGCGGGTGCATCGCTGCCGAAGATCTATTGCGTGAACTGGTTCCGCAAAGATGCGAACGGCAAGTTCGTATGGCCGGGCTTCGGCGAGAACATGCGGGTGCTGAAGTGGATGCTCGAGCGGATCGACGGCCGCGGCGCGGGCGTCGAGCATGCGTTCGGCGTCACGCCGCGCTATGAGGATCTGCATTGGGACGGTCTGGCGTTCTCACCCGAGCAGTTCGAGCAGGTGACGTCGATCGACGCGGACGAATGGCGCGACGAGCTTGCGCTGCATGCGCAGTGGTTCGACAAGCTGGGCGCGCGGTTGCCGCGTGCGCTTGCCGAGACGAAGGCGAAGCTTGACGCGCGCTTCGCGCGCTGATACTGGCCGGGCCAGTACGCGGGCGGTGCTGCGCGCGAAGCGCCGGCGCCGCAGCCGGATCAGCGGCAACGCCGCATCACGCGATTAGCGCGGATGCGGCGTTTTTGCGTCGGGTGCGCGCGTGCCGACGCTCAGGCGCAGGGCCGCGATTCGATGCGGAATCGCTCGGGGCCGCGATTGCGGTGGCGCGGCGTGCGCATTTGCCGGGTGCAGTCAGCCGCGTCATGACGGCTGGGCGGTTCGCCAGCGGGCCGTCGCCTGCCGGTGCAAGCGCGGGTTGACGGCGGGCTTGGGCGGCGACGGTTCGGCGGCTTGAATCGAATCAAATCAAACCAAACCAAACCAAACCAAATCAAAGGAGACCTCAAGATGGACGCACAACGGATCGCCGTGATCGGCGCGGGCGTGATCGGCGCGAGCTGGACGGCGTTTTATTTGTCCAAAGGCTTCGACGTGACCGTGACCGACCCCGCCCCCGATGCCCGCGCGCGGCTCGATGCCGCGCTGGTGAGGTTCGCCGGCGAGCGCGCCGCCGAATTCGCCGCGCGGCTTGCATTCGAGCCGCAACTCGATGCGGCGCTCGACGGCGCCGATTTCGTGCAGGAGAACGGCCCGGAGCGGCTCGACGTCAAGCGCGAGTTGTATCGCCGGATCGACGCGCGGCTGCCGGCGCATGTGCTTGTCGCGTCGAGTTCGTCGGGGCTCAAGATGTCGGACATCCAGGGCGCGTGCGAGCGGCATCCGCAGCGCTGCCTGATCGCTCATCCGTTCAATCCGCCGCATCTGATTCCGCTCGTCGAGCTGGCCGGCGGCGCGGCGACGTCCGCCGATGCAATCGCACGGGCGAAGCGCTTCTACGACGAACTGGGCAAGGTCACGATCGTGCTCAACAAGGAGATGGCGGGCCACGTCGCAAACCGGCTCGCGGCGGCACTGTTTCGCGAGGTGTATTACCTGGTGGGCGAGGGCGTGGTCAGCGTCGAGGACGCGGACAAGGCGGTGTCATGGGGGCCGGGCCTGCGCTGGGCGTTGATGGGGCAGAGCCTCATCTACCATCTCGGCGGCGGAGACGGCGGAATCGCTCATTTCCTCGAACATCTGTCCGGGCCGATGACGACATGGTGGGACGATCTCGGCACGCCGTCGTTTTCGCCGGACGTCGATCGCAAGCTGATCGGCGCGCTGCGCGAGATCCAGGGCGAGCGTTCGATCGAGGCGCTCGGCGCGGAACGTGACCGCCTGCTCGTCGAGCTGATCGACGCGCGGCGCAAGAGCTTTTTGCCGTGAGGGCGTTGCGTTGCGCGATGCGGTGGTTGCGGGCCTAGCGGCGGCCGGCCGGCGGCTCGTGCCATACGGCGCGCTGATCGTGACGTTTCATACCGGCGTGGGTTGCCTGCTCAGGCCATTGTCGCTGCGGTGTTTCGCGACGGACGCAGTGGTCGGTGGCTAAGTGGGGCGGCGCGATGGCGGAGGGCGCGCGATGCCGGGTGCTTGCCGGATTTCGCCCGCGCGCGAGTGCCCTCGGCCTGACCGGCGCGCGAGGCGTGAACCCTGCATCCCGCAGCCATAAGCGGCCGAACGCAGCGGCTGCGTTGCGGCAGGCGGCGCGGCCTGTTCGCGTGACACGGCGCTTGCCCGCGTCGACCGAGACTGGCTCGGCAACGCGGCCTGCGTGCGAACGCGCTGTTCATTGCCTGCATCACTGAGTTATATCGCGCAATATCATCAATTGCCGCGACGCTCCGGCTTACAATGCTGCAAACTCCATCGAACGGTTCGACGCAGGAGACTCCGTATGACGGGATGGAACCATGCCCGCGCGGCGCGCGCCGCGCGCGTTGCCGAGGCCGCGCCGCTGGCGCGGCGCAAGCGGGTCGACGCGCGCGATGCGACCGCGCTGCTCGAGGCAGTGCTGCGCCCGGGCGACCGCGTCTGCATCGAGGGCGACAACCAGAAGCAGGCGGACTTGCTCGCCGCGGCGCTCGCCGCCGTCGACCGCACGAAGGTGCACGATCTGCATATGGTCCAGTCGGGCGTCGTGCTGCCCGAGCATCTCGACGTATTCGAGCGCGGCATCGCCAAACGGCTCGATTACGCGTACTCGGGCCCGCAGTCGCAGCGCATCGCCAAGCTGCTGTTCGGCGGCAAGATCGAGCTGGGCGCGGTGCATACGTATCTCGAGCTGTTCGCGCGTTACTTCGTCGATCTCACGCCGAATGTCGCGCTCGTCGCCGCGGTGAGCGCCGACGCCGACGGCAATCTGTACACCGGCCCGAACACCGAGGACACCCCGACCATCGTCGAGGCCACCGCGTTCAAGGACGGCATCGTGATCGCGCAGGTCGAGCGTATCGTCGAGCGCGTGCCGCGCGTGGACATTCCAGGCGATCGCGTGCATTTCGTGGTCGACGCGGGCCGGCCGTTTCATGTCGAGCCGCTTTTCACGCGCGATCCGGCGGGCATCACCGAAACGCAGATCCTGACCGCGATGCTCGCGATCAAGGGCATTTATGCGCACTATGGCGTGAAGCGGCTGAATCACGGCATCGGCTTCAACACGGCGGCGATCGAATTGCTGCTGCCCACCTACGGCGAGCGGCTCGGCCTGAAGGGCCGGGTCTGCACGCACTGGGCGCTGAATCCGCATCCGACGCTGATCCCGGCGATCGAAGCGGGTTGGGTCGAGCAAATCCATTGCTTCGGCTCCGAAGTCGGGATGGACGACTACATCCGCGCACGCTCCAATGTCTTTTTCACGGGCGCGGACGGCTCGCTGCGCTCGAACCGCGCGTTCTGCCAGATGGCGGGCCTCTATGCGTGCGACATGTTCATCGGCTCGACGCTGCAGATCGATCTCGCGGGCCACTCGTCGACGGTGACGGCCGAGCGGATCGCGGGCTTCGGCGGCGCGCCCAACATGGGCAGCGATGCGCGCGGCCGGCGCCATCCGAGCGGGCCGTGGCTCGCGGCGGGCGCGCAGGCCGATCCGGCCACGCCCGCCGCGTTGCGGCGCGGGCGCAAGCTCGTCGTGCAGATCGGCGAGACGTTCGGCGAGAACAACGCGCCGATGTTCGTCGAGCGGCTCGACGCGCTGCGTCTGGCCGACCAGCTGTCGCTCGATCTCGCGCCGGTGATGGTGTACGGCGACGACGTCACGCACATCGTGACCGAGGAAGGCATCGCGAACCTGCTGATGTGCCGCGACGCCGACGAGCGCGAGCACGCGATCCGCGGCGTCGCGGGCTACACCGAGATCGGCCGCGGGCGTGATCGCAAGCTGGTCGAGCGCTTGCGCGAGCGCGGGGTGATCGTGCGCCCCGAGGATCTGGACATCGATCCGCTCGACGCCGACCGGCGTCTGCTCGCCGCGCGCTCGATCAAGGATCTGGTTCACTGGTCGGGCGGGCTGTATGCGCCGCCGTCCCGATTCCGCAATTGGTGAAGAGGAGCAGGGGAGCGATGGAACAGCTTTATTACCGCCATGCGGCGCGCGAACGGGCCAAGGGCGATGCCCCGTGGGCGATCGTCGGCGTGGTCGCGTCGGGCAATCTGGAGGTGCTCGTCGAGCGCGTGCTGCCCGACACCGAATGCGAGGTCGACATCCGGACCGCCGCCGAGGGCTTCGGCGAGGTCTGGCGGGCAGTGGTCGCCGATTTTGTCGAGCGCCGCTCGCCGGGCGGGCTGCGGCTGTCCGTCAACGACGGCGGCGCGCGGCCGGACATGGTGTCGCTGCGGCTCGCACAGGCGGTACGCGCGATCGAGGGAGGCGAGCGATGAGGATCGGCACGGCGGGTGGGGCAACGCTCGAAGCGGCGGACGAGCCGGCCACGGGTGGCGCCGGCGGCACGGTGAGCCGGGCGGCGGGCGCGCCGGCGAGCGCTGCGGCAGGTGTGGCAGGCGTGCCGGCAGGCGCCGCAACGGGCGCGACGGCCGATCCGCCCGCAAACGCCGCAACCCGTCCGCCAATCGGTTCGGCCAATGCCGGGCGCTTGGCCGCCGGCACGAGCTGGTATGAAGCATCGGCGCGGCAGCGTCTCGCGGGGTTGGTCGACACGGGCACGTTCAGCGAGTTTGTCGGTCCGCGCGAGCGTATGACGAGCCCGCATCTGCCGCTGTTCGAGCTGCCTGGACAATTCGACGACGGCATGATCGTCGGCCGCGCGCGGCTTGCGGGCCAGCCGGTGCTGGTCGCCGCGCAGGAAGGCCGTTTCATGGGCGGCGCGTTCGGCGAAGTGCACGGCGCGAAGCTGACCGGGTTGCTACGCGCCGCGCGGGACGTGCGGCAGCCCGTCGTGATCCTGTTCGATACCGGCGGCGTGCGGCTGCAGGAAGCGAATGCGGGCGAAATCGCGGTCTCCGAGATCATCCGCGCGATGCTCGATGCACGTGCGGCGGGCGTGAGCGTCGTCGGGCTCGTCGGCGGGCGCGCGGGCTGCTATGGCGGCGGCGGCATCATCGCCGCGTGCTGCTCGGCGCTTGCGGTGTCGGAGGCCGGGCGCATCGGCGTGTCCGGGCCGGAGGTGATCGAAAGCCGGCACGGCGTCGACGAATTCGATTCGCGCGACCGCGCGCTCGTGTGGCGCACGATGGGCGGCAAGCATCGGCGCTTGAGCGGCGGCGCCGAGCGTTTCGTCGACGATACCATCGACGCGTTTCGCCACGCGGCGATCGAACTCGTGGCGCAGACGAGCGCTGTCGCATTCGACACCGCGACGCTCGAGGCGGAACACGCGCGCCTCGCGAAGCGCATCGAGCGCTTTCGCGGCTGCCACGACGCGCTCGATATGTGGCACGCGCTCGGCGCGAGCGACGCGGCCTCGATTCCCGCACTCGATTACCCGGCGTTCACGGCGCTTGCCGATCGACTCTCGGAGGTGAGCGATGGTGCTCGATGACGTGCTGGCGTCGCTGTTTCCGGCCGGCCACGATATCGATGTCGATGCGCACGGTCTGCTGTCCGGGCGCGGCGCGGCCGCGTTCGGCGCGATCGACGTGATCGGCGTCACGCAAGGCGCGGCGCTGGGCGTGCACGGCGCGCTCAAGCTCGCCGCGCACGTGCTCGCGACGATCGCGCGCGGCGGCGCCACGCCGATTCTCGTGCTCGTCGACGGCGACAGCCAGCGCATGAGCCGACGCGACGAACTGCTCGGCCTGAACGAATATCTCGCGCATCTCGCGAAATGCCTGCAGCGCGCGGACGCACTCGGCCATCGGACGATCGGACTGCTTTACGGGCATGCGGCCGCGGGCGCGTTCATCGCGACCGCGCTGGCGACCCGCACATTGGTGGCGCTGCCGGGTGCCCAGCCCGAGGTGATGGATTTGCAGGCGATGGCGCGGGTGACGAAGCTGCCGTTGGACGTATTGAGCGACAAGGCCCGCTCGACGGCGGTGTTCGCACCGGGGCTCGACAACTTCGCGAAGACGGGCGCGATTGACGAGGTGCTCGATCCGTCGCGTTCGCTGGCCGAGCAACTGGCCGAACTGATCGCGCGGCCCGTGGATCGCACGGACCGGCGCGGCAGAGTGGGCCGCGAACGCGGCGGCCGGCCGGTTGCGGCCGACGTCGCGCAACGCGTGTATGAACTGGCGCGCGCCGGCGGCTGACGCGCCGCTGCGCCGCCATACGCTCGTGCGCGTGCGCGCCGATGCGTGGCCCGGCTTGCTTGCCGCGCACGGCGATGCGGCGCATCTGCCTGATGTACGGCACTGGGCCGCGCGCGGCTGGCCGCTGATCGTGCGGCGCGGCATGCCGGGCGAGGCGGGCGTTGCGCTCGGATTGCCGTTGCCGCCGTCGGCGGGCAAGCGGCGTATCGCGCTGACCGCGGCGCCCGCGCAGATCGCCGCCATCCGCGCGTTGCCGACGCTCAAGGAGGTCGAGCGCGATGCGCCGCCTGCGTGGCGGCCGACGCTCGCGAATTTGCGCATGCTTGCCGACGCGCATTGGGTCGATTGCCGCGTGTTCGGCAGCCTTGGGTGGCAGGCGCTCACGGGACTGCGTTATCTGCACGGGCAATCGGATCTCGATATCGTGCTGACGCCGCGCGCGGCACGGCGCGCGTGCGACACGGCGCGCGACGCGGCGGCCCGGCCTGTCGCGCACGGTCCGTGCCGCCGCGGGCGGGAATCGGGGTGGCCGGCAGACGATGCCGAGGCGGCGTGCGGGCGTGACGCATCGGCGGGGGAGTCGCAGGAGTCGTCGGATTGGGCGGATTCCGCGGAGACCGGCGCATCGATCGCGGCACTCGTCGCGGCGCTCGCCGACCTCGATACGCGCGCGCCGATGCGCATAGACGGCGAGCTGTTACGGGCCGACGGCGCAGGTGTGAACTGGCGCGAGCTGCATGCGCGCGCGCGCGAGGTCGCGGTGAAAACGGCGGACGGTGTCGTATTGTGCGCGCCGGACGTTTTTCTGGAGACGTGGCGATGAGCGCATGCCGATGCTCGGCGCATGCCGGGGTCCGTTTGCACGACACGCAGCCGGACCGGATGCCGGCAACGCAACCGCTTGACGGCGCGGGCAGCGCGTATGCGCTGACGAGCCCGTCGAGCCCGGCCGCCGCATTGCGCGACGCGCCGCAACGCCCGCTTGCGGCAACCGCGTCCGTTTCAGCGGAAATCGCCGCGCAGGCGACACGCTGCCTGCTCGTCGAAATCGACACATGGCCGAAGCCCGGCCTCGTGAGCCATGTCGACTCCGGCAGTCACGACGATATGAGTGCCGATACATTCCGCCGCAGCGCGGCGGCGTTACGCCCATTCTTCGCCGAGCTGGCCGACGCGGGCGCGCGCGACGCGAACATGGCCGCGCTGCGCCGGATCGGCTTGCGCGCGGAGTCTGCGATGCTCGACGCGACCCATGGCGTGAACACGCATCGCGGCGCGATCTTTGGGCTCGGCCTGTTGTGCGCGGCGGCGGGCTTGCGTGCCGCATCCCATGTGCCGCATCGCGCCGCCGCGCCGCTCGGCGCGATCGTGGCCGAGCGCTGGGGCGCCGCAATTGTGCGCGGGCCGCGCGCGCTCGACAGCCACGGCGAATGCGCGAGCCGCCGCTATGGCGTCGGCGGTGCGCGGGCGGAGGCGGCGGGCGGTTTTCCGAGCGTCTATACGCTCGGCGTGCACGCGCTCGCCGACGCCGCGCAACTGGCGCCCGGCAACCCCGAGGCAGCGCGCGTGCACGCATGCTTCGTGTTGATTGCCGGCATCGACGATACGAATCTGCTGCATCGCGGCGGCCTTGACGGGCTCGTCTTCGCGCAGCGCACCGCACGCGATTTTCTGGCGCGCGGCGGCGTGGGGGCGATCGATTGGCATTCGCGCGCGGTGGCCGCCCACCGCGCGTTCGTCGCGCGCCGCCTGAGCCCGGGCGGCGCGGCCGATCTGCTGGCGATGAGCCTGTTCGTCGCCGCTTATGATGGCAGCCGTTTGCGGGCAGCGCCGCCCATCGAGCCTCCATGGCCAACCCGCGCGAATCGACGGCAGCCTGAACGCAGCGCGACGGTTCGCACGCCGCCGGATCGGGCGCGGGGCGTGCAGGCCGAAGTCAGTGCGGATCGGCGGCGGCCGCAACGGCGCACGGAGCCTTCGCGGTGACGATCGCGATTCTCTGCGCCGGACAGGGCGGGCAGTGCGCGGACATGTTCGAATTGACGGCGGACCTGCCGCAAGCGGCGCCGCTGTTCGCGCACGCGGCGAACTTGTTCGGTGTCGATCCGCGTGTCTGGGTGCGTCACGCCGACGCTGAGGCGCTGCACGGAAATTTTGCCGCCCAACTCGTCTGCACGCTGCAGGCCGTGAGCGCGATGACCCGGCTCGATGCGCTGCTGCCGCGCCGGCGTTGCGTGGCAGGCTATAGCGTCGGCGAAGTGGCGGCCTGGAGCGTCGCGGGGTTGATCGACGCGCGCGCGGCGCTCGATCTCGCCGCGGCCCGCGCCCGCGCGATGGACGCCGCGAGCCATGCCGATGCGCGGATGTTGTTCGTGCGCGGCTTGCGGCGCGACGCGATCGACGCGCTGTGCGCCGCGCACGCCGCCGCCGTGGCGATCGTCAACCCAGGCGACGCCTACGTGCTGGCCGGTTCGCCCGCGGCGCTCGATGCGCTCGCGCGCGCGGTGCGCGCCGAGCACGCGCAGCGCGTCACGTCCCTCGACGTTCGCGTGGCGTCCCATACCCGCTGGCTTGCCGACGCCGTGCCGCGTTTTCGCGCGGCGCTCGCGCACGCACGAGTCGCGCGCTCGCCGACAGCCGGCACGCGGCTGCTGGGCGGGCTCGACGGCTCGCCCGTGCTCGACGTCGGCGCCGGTCTCGACAAGCTCGCGCGCCAGATTGCCGAGCCGATCGACTGGGCCGCATGCGTTGCGGGGTGCGTGGAGGCGGGCGCGCGCGCGTTCGTCGAACTCGGGCCCGGGCGCGCACTCGCGCAGATGGCCGCCGCGGCGTATCCGGCGCTGCCGGCGCGCAGCCTTGCCGATTTCCGGTCGTGGGACGGCGTGCAAGCGTGGCTCGCGCGTGTCGATTTCGTTTAGCGTTCGCCTGGGAATTGATTCGATTGCCGCAAGCCGCACGATAGCGGTACAGCGCCGGTGGCAGAAGCGGCCGCCCCGGCCATCACATTGATCGCCCGGACGATCCGGCAGACGACCCGGCGGTTCGCGCCAGCGCCAGGCGGCCGCCGCCACGTCCATGCTGCGATATCTTTTCGCGGCATCTTTTCTTATCGAACGTGGGGAACCTCCGACCATCCAAGTACCGTGCTGCTGGCGAACAAACGTATTCGCTTGCACAATAACCGTAAGACAAAAGGATGGTGCATGCACGAACGACAGCCAATCACCGCCGAAACGACACGCTTTGCGGCGCTGGACGGCAGATTGCTGACTGGGACTTTCTATTTGCCGGCGGCCAGTAACGGCCGCAGCGTGCTCGTGAATGGCGCGCTCGGCGTGCCGCGCGCTTACTACGAGCGCTATGCGCGCTTTCTCGCCGCCGCCGGTTTCACAGTGCTGACCTACGATTATCGCGGCATCGGCGATTCGCGCCTGCGTTCGCGCACCGCCGACACCGCGACGTTGCGCGACTGGGGCGAGGCCGATTTGCCCGCCGCGCTCGATCATCTTGCGCGGCGCGCGCCGGCCAGGCGGCTCGTCGCGGTCGGCCATGGCGCAGGCGGGCAGATGTTCGGCCTCGCGCACAACAACGGCCGCGCGGCGGCGCTGCTGTCGGTGTGTTGCGGGAGCGGCTACTGGGGGCATTGGACGTGGCCGCGGCGTCTGATGATGGCGCCGCTGTGGCTCGGCGCCGCGTGTGCGTTCGGCGCGCTGCTGCCGGTTCGGCCGGGACGTCATCCGGGGCTCGCCGCGCTTTGCTCGCTGCCGTCGGGTGTCGCGCACGAATGGGCGCGCTGGTGCCGTCATCCCGACTACCTCGTCGATAGCGGCGGCTTCCCGTTGCGCGATCATTTTCGCGGCTATCGTGGACGCATCCTCGCCTACACGGTGAACGACGATTGGATTGCGCCGCCTACCGCGGTGCAAGCGCTGCATCGCTTTTATTCGAGCGCACAGATCGAATTCCGGGAGATCGATCCGTCCGACGGGCAGCGACCGATCGGCCACTTTGGTTATTTCCGCGACGACAACCAAGGGCTGTGGCCGCTCGGTGCGGCTTGGTTGTGCGAGCAGTGATGCGTCGCGCGGCGTAGAGAAGGATATGCCGTGCCGTCGCGCGTATCGATTCGGCGCGCTGTCCGGCGGCCGCCGCGCTGCGCTTACGGGCTGGCGCGTTGCCGGAATTCGAGCGTGCGGCGCAGGATGGCGCGTGGCGGTCGCGGTGGAGAGTGACCGGGTTTGGCGCTGACATCGGCGGGGATGAGCCGATAAGAAACAGATCGGCGGGCCGGCTGGCAGAGCCGGCCCGATTGCCGAACCGGCGGATCGATCGGCCGCCGAGCCGGTCGGGACAGTCGAGCTAGTCGAGCTAGTCGAGTGCGCCCGTTCCGTGCCGGCACGGCCCCGCTGATTCCGATAACGATTTATGCCCGCAGTGTCACCGCCGCAGCGTACCTTCCATCGTCATCCTGCTTGCGCGCGTGGCGCTCGCGTTCGAGTTCGCGCGCCAGCGCGCGCGCCTCGTCATGTGACGCGACCGCGGGCGGCGATCCGTTGAGCGGCCGGCGCGCGCTCTCCGGCAGCGCGAACACCGAAATCGCACCGATTACGGCGGCGCCCATCAGGTAGTACGCGGGCATCATCAGATCGCCCGTTCGGTCGACGAGCCAAGCGGCCGCGAGCGGCGTCGTGCCGCCGAACAGCGACACCGACACGTTGAAGCCGATCGCGAGCGCGCCATAGCGGATCTTGGTCGGAAACAGCGCGGGCAGCGTCGACGGCATCACGCCCGTGAAGCACGACAGCAGCGCGCCGAGCATCAGCAGGCCGCTGAACACGAGCATCGCGTCGCCGGTGCGGATCAGCGTAAGCGCGGGGATCGACAGCGCGAAAAGCCCGATGCAACCCGCCATCATCACCGGCCGGCGGCCGACCGCGTCGGACAGACGGCCCGCCGCGAGCGTCATCGGCATCATCAGGATCATCACGATCAGGATCAGCGCGAGGCCGTGCGCTTCGTCGAAATGCAGCGTCGACGACAGATAGCTCGGCAGATACGACAGCGCCATGTAGTCGGTGACGTTGAAGATCAGCACGAGACCGACGCACAGCAGCAGCGCGCGCCAGTGGCGCATCAGCTCGCGGCGAAAGTGCGTCTTCGGCACGGCCTTGTCCTGCGCTTCGCGGGCTTCGGCCTCGCGCTTGAACGCAGGCGTTTCCTCGAGCCTCGTGCGGATGTAGAGGCCGATCAGGCCGAGCGGGCCCGCGATCAGAAACGGCACGCGCCAGCCCCACGACAGCAGCGCGTCGCGCGACAGCGTGGCTGTCAGCAGCGCGACGACGCCCGCGCCCATCACGTAGCCGATCAGCGTGCCGAACTCGAGGAAGCTGCCCATGAAACCGCGGCGCTTGTCGGTCGAGAATTCGGCGATGAACGTTGCCGCGCCGCCATATTCGCCGCCCGTCGAGAAGCCCTGGACGAGGCGGGCGACGAGCAGCAGCACGGGCGCCATGATGCCGATGGAGTCGTAGCTCGGGATCAGGCCGATCGCCAGCGTGCCCGCCGCCATCATGATCATCGTCATCGCGAGCACGCGCTGGCGGCCGATCCGGTCGCCCAGCGGGCCGAACACCATGCCGCCGAGCGGGCGCACGAGAAACGCGGCGGCGAACGTGCCGAAGGTCGCGAGCAATTGCGCGGACGGGCTGCTGGACGGGAAGAATACCTGGCCGAGCGTGACGGCGATGTAGCTGTAGACGCCAAAGTCGAACCATTCCATCGCGTTGCCGAGTGCCATCGCGCCGACGGCGCGCTTCAACAGGCTGCGGTCGACGACGGTGATCTCGGAGCGCTCGGACGTTGCCGCGCCATGGGCCGGCGCGGCGAATCGACTGGGAGACGGACTGGAAGACGAATTGGCGGATGTTGCGGTCAAGGTCGAAAGCTCCTGTGACGGCGGCCAAATCGCGCGGTGATTCGCGCGTTTTGCCACGGTTTGCCGACGAGTGCGGGGCGAGATCGACGCCAATCGACGCGCATGAGCGCAACAGACGCGGCGGCGCTCGCTTTGCGGCGCAGCGGATCTGGCGCGAACCGGTCGATGCCGTCGCACGCTCGCACTCGAGAGAAGTCCGTCGCGCATCTCGCGGGACGGACGGCGCACCGGCGCATCGCGTGGTGTTTGCGGCCGGCGGTATGCCCTAATCAAGGGCGTTGAAACGAAAAAAGCAGCGCGGAGGCGCGCTTTCTTGTGAACGAAATTTCGAGGGCCGGCAGGCGACAGTATGCCTCGGCGGTCGAAATGAAATGACGGCAATAGCCTGTTGAAAGATGCGACATGATAGCACGATGGCTGAGGATCGTGCAAATTGCCGGAATAGCCCCAGCCGCGCGGGCGTTGCGTCGGGCATAATCGCGCTCGTTGCCGTGGCGTTTCGCGGCGTTTTCGACGCGCGCTTCGCGCGCTTGCGCCATGCTTTCGATCGTGAAAATCGCCGTGCTTTTCGTGCTGACCGCGCTTGCTGAAATCGCCGGCTGCTACCTGCCTTGGCTCGTGCTGAAGTCGGGCAAGCCGGCGTGGCTGCTTGCGCCCGCCGCGCTGTCGCTCGCGCTGTTCGCGTGGCTGCTGACGCTGCATCCGGCTGCCGCCGCGCGTACCTATGCGGCGTATGGCGGCGTTTATATTGCGGTGGCGCTTGCGTGGCTGCGGCTCGTCGACGGCGTGCCGCTGTCGCGCTGGGATGTCGCTGGCGCGGCGCTTGCGCTTGCCGGGATGTCGGTGATCGCGTTGCAGCCGCGAGGCTGAAAAGCATGCGCAGAGGCCGCGCGGCTCGCGCGAGGGCTTGCGCTGCTGGTTAGGGCGGCGGGGCGGCGGCTGGCGAGCCCAAGAGCCCAAGAGCCCAAGAGCCCAAGAGCCCAAGAGCCCAAGAGCCCAAGAGCGCGGCAACAAAACGCCGGCTGACTTACGCGCGCGAACGTGTGCCCGAGCGCGTTCGCAGCGCGGCCCTGGCGGGCTCGAATAACCCGAAAGGCTGGGGTAGAGCGGATGAGCCGGATGCCGCGGCTTGCCGGGCCGCGCGCTGGCCGCTATTGGCAGGGAAGCAGGCCAGCAGGCCCGCGCGCGATTTTATGCGCCGCTGCTTGCGGCCGCGTCGCCGGCCGCTGCCGCGCTGCGCCAGATGCAGGCGCCCTTGACGGCCTTGTCGAGCGCATCGAGCTGCGCGTCGTGTTCGGCGAGTTCGTCCGCCGTCGCCGCGAGCACCGGCAGATCGAGTCCGCTGAACGTCACGCGCGGCGCGTTGCCGTTGTGTTGCGCGTGACTGCCTTCGTCGAGCATATCGATGACGAGACTTTCCTGGCCCCGCGTCATCGCGAGATAGACCTCGGCGAGCAGTTCCGAGTCGAGCAGCGCGCCATGCAGCGTGCGGTGCGAGTTGTTGATTCCGAAGCGGTCGCAGAGTGCGTCGAGCGAATTACGCTTGCCGGGGAACATCTGCTTGGCCTGCACGAGCGTGTCGATGACGCCCGCGCAGTCTTCGGTGATCGGCGGCAGGTTGAGCCGGTCGAACTCGGCGTTGAAAAAGCCGATGTCGAACGGCGCGTTGTGGATGATGAGTTCGGCGCCGCGGATGAAGTCGCGCAGCGCATCGACGATCTCGGCGAATTTCGGCTTGTCCCTCAGGAATTCGGTCGTCAGCCCGTGCACCGCGAGCGCGGCGGGATCGCTGTCGCGCTCGGGGTTGATGTAGAAGTGCAGGTTATTGCCGGTGAGCCGCCGGTTCAGCAGCTCGACGCAGCCGACTTCGAGGATGCGGTCGCCGGCGCGCGGGTTCAGGCCGGTGGTTTCGGTATCGATGATGATCTGGCGCATGGAGGAAGCGAGGTTCGGGTTAATCGTGAAAGCAAGGGCGCGCGAGCGGTTTGTGAACGGCTCAGGCCGTCAGCGGATCGCTCGCGCGCTGGGCCGCCGGCGTGGCGGCGCGCGGCCGGCCTGCTCGTGCGCATGCCGCGCTCGGCAGGCGGCCGCGGCGCGCGAACCGGCCGGCGCCCGGGCGCGGCAGGGACGGCCGGCGAGAGCCGGCGGCGAGGCGCGCAGCGCGGCCAGCCGGGTTCATGCCGATTCGAGCGATGCGACACCGCGGTTCGCGAGCGCGTCCGCGCGTTCGTTTTCCGGATGGCCGGCATGGCCCTTCACCCAGCGCCACTCCACGTCGTGCTGCGCGACGAGCGCGTCGAGTTTCTGCCAGAGGTCGGCATTTTTCACCGGCGTCTTCGCGGCCGTCACCCAGCCTTTTTTCTTCCAGCCGTGAATCCATTCGCTGATGCCTTTTTGCACGTACTGCGAATCGGTGTGGACGATCACCTTGCACGGCCGCTTGAGCGCTTCGAGCGCGGCGATGACCGCGGTGAGTTCCATCCGGTTGTTGGTCGTGCCGGCTTCGCCGCCGAAAAGCTCCTTCTCCTGCGTGCCGTGGCGCAGCAGTGCGCCCCAGCCGCCGGGGCCAGGATTGCCTTTGCAGGCGCCGTCGGTATAAATGTCGATGATTTGCTGCGTCATGAATGTTCTTGGTGGGTGGTCGGGGTGGCCGCGGGCGCGAGGCCCGGCTTCAGCACCGGTTTCTTGACCTTGATCGGGCCGACGAGCCGCATTCCCCGCACGCGCTTGATCGCCGTCACCATGTAGACGGCGCCGAAAATCGGCCACCAGCGGTCGCCCGCGGCCTCCATGAATGCGTAGCGGTTGAGCCACTTGTCGGTCGACAGCGGCGGCCGGTAGCAGCCGAAGCGGCCGCGTTCGAGATCGAAGCCAAGCAGTTTGATCCAGTCCTTCAGCCGGATGAACGTGATCCGCTCGAGCGTCGCGGGCACGAACGGCCGGTTCGTCATCTTGCCGACCGACTGCCTCGCGCCCCAGAGGCTCAACGAATTAAAGCCCGTGATCACGAGCTGGCCTTCCGGCATCAGCACGCGTTCGACCTCGCGCAGCAACCGGTGCGGATCGGAGGTGAACTCGAGCGTATGCGGCATCACCACGAGATCGACGCTTTGCGATTCGAACGGCAGATCGAGCAGATCGCACCAGACCGTGCTGCGTCCGGCGGGCGCGTGCTCCGGGCTATGCGCTTCGCGCGCCCACGGGTAGTGGTACGGCGCGCTCGCACCGCTGGCAGGGTCGAGCACGAGCCCGCGGTACGGCATCCGGTTCTCGCGCAGCGCGTCCAGTTGCGGCAGCCCGAGCTGCAGCGCGTGGAAGCCGAACACGTCGGACACCATGCGGTCGAGTTGCGCCTGCTCCCAGCCCAGCACGTAGCGTCCGGGCGGAGAGGCACTCCAGGCGGGCCAGTCTATAATCGAACGGTCAGACATATATGGTGAGTGCGCGCCCATGAACGAGCTGGAATACGTGCCGGTGCCGGCATTCGACGACAACTACGTCTGGGTCGTATCCGACGGCCGCGATGCGCTCGTCGTCGATCCGGGCGAAGCCGAGCCGGTGCGCCGCTATCTCGACGCTCGAGGCTGGCGGCTAAGCGCTATTTTACTCACGCACCACCACGGCGACCATGTCGGCGGAGTGGCCGAGTTGAGCGCGCTCGCTCGAGATCGCGAAATTGCCGTGTTCGCGCCCGCGAACGAAGCGATAGAGCACGTGACGCGGCGCGTCGCGGGCGGCGAGCGTGTGCGGGTCGAGCTCGCGTCGGGCGTGGCCGTCGAGTTCGACGTGATCGACGTGCCGGGCCATACGCGCGGGCACATCGCGTATTTCCAGCCGGCGGGGCCGGCGAATGCCGCGCCGCACCTCTTTTGCGGCGATACGCTGTTCTCGTGCGGCTGCGGGCGCCTTTTCGAGGGCACGCCCGCGCAGATGCTCGCGTCGCTCGACGCGCTCGCCGCACTGCCGGGCGACACCCGCGTGCATTGCGCGCACGAATACACGCTGTCGAACATCCGATTCGCGCTCGCCTGCGAGCCGGACAACGCCGCGCTCGCGGCCTGGCGCGACGACGCGCTCGCGCGCCGCGCGCGCGGCGAGCCTACGTTGCCGACCACGATCGCCCACGAGCGTGCCGTCAATCCGTTCCTGCGCGCGGACAGCGCGTCGATCCGCGCGACGCTCGCGGCCGAGTTGCACGAGCCGGTGCCGGACCGGCTCACCGCGTTCACGTTGATGCGCGAGTGGAAAAACCGGTTTCGGTAATCCAACCTACTTTCGAGTGGGGGGATGCTCATCCGAAATCTAGAGAATCGGCCCCAAATATCCGAATTAGCAGGTTTTTTCGGTGTTTTTATTGACGCGAACGGCGCACTTTCGTACTATCGCCTGCAATTTCCAGCAGTTGGAAGCCGAGATTTTTCATGCGATTCTTCATTAGCGCGCTGTTGGTTCTGATGCTCGCCGCGTGCGCGGGCACGGGGCCTACCGCTCAAGGTCCGGCGGCAGCGTCCGATGCGCAGGCCGCGTCGAATTTCATCCGCAAGTCCGCCACCGCGAAAGAAACCGTCGACGTCGACAAACAATCGGTCGGCGATCTGACGACTTCCGACAGCGATCTCTGGGCGCGCATCCGCCGCGGTTTCCAGATTCCCGATCTCCAGACCGACCTCGTCGACATGCAGGCGCAGTGGTATGCGCAGCGTCCCGACTACGTGCAGCGGATGACCGAGCGCTCGCAGAAGTATCTGTATCACATCGTCGAGGAGCTCGAATCGCGCCACATGCCGACCGAGCTTGCGCTGCTGCCGTTCATCGAATCCGCGTACAACCCGCAGGCGCTGTCGGTCGCGAAAGCCGCGGGGATGTGGCAATTCGTGCCGGGCACGGGCCGCACGTACAACTTGCGGCAGAACATGTGGCAGGACGAGCGGCGCGACGTGCTGGCCTCGACGAGCGCCGCGCTCGACTACCTGTCCAGGTTGCACGACATGTTCGGCGACTGGTATCTCGCGCTTGCCGCCTACAACTGGGGCGAGGGCAACGTGCAGCGCGCGATCGCGCGCAATCAGGCAGCGGGCCTGCCGACCGATTATCAGAGCCTGCGGATGCCGAACGAGACGCGCAACTATGTGCCGAAGCTGCAGGCGGTGAAGAACATCGTGACGAACCCGAAGCAATACGGTCTCACGCTGCCCGAGATTCCGAATCACCCGTATTTCGTAACCGTGACGACGTCGCGCGACATCGATGTGAAGGTGGCGGCGAAACTCGCGAACCTGCCGCTCGACGAATTCAAGTCGCTCAATCCTTCGTTCTCGAAGCCGGTGATTCTCGGCGCGACGCAGCCGCAGATCCTGCTGCCGTTCGACAACGCCGCCGCGTTCGGCAAGAACCTCAAGTCGTATGACGGTCAATTGTCGAGTTGGACCACGTACACCGTAACCGAGCGCGAGCGGCCGGCCGCGCTCGCGGAGAAGATAGGCGTCGACGCGGACACGCTGATGCAGGTGAACAAGATTCCGGCCGGCATGCGGCTGAAGCCGGGCTCGACGATCGTCGTGCCGCGCGGCGACGACGATGACGAGGACATCAGCGCCGATGTCGCGGAAAACGGTGTGCTCGCGATCGAGCCGGATGTGCCGGATACGCGCAAGATGCTGATTCGCGTGCGGCGCAAGCAGTCGATGGAGATGGTGGCGAGCCGCTACGGCGTGTCGGTCGCGCAATTGCATGCATGGAACCGCACCCGCCGCTCGGTCGTGATGCCGGGCCAGACGCTCGTGCTGCACGTGCCGGTCGGCCGCGCGGTGCCGGCCGAGCCGGGGCCGCAGCGGATCGCGACGGCGGCATCGGGCGGCCGGATCGAGCGTGCGAGCCTGCATACCGGCGGCCGTGCGACGGGCCGGGGCCGCAAGGCTGAAGCGAAGGCGCCGGCCAGAAGCTCGGCCAAGGCTGCGGCGAAAGCTGCGCCCGCGAAGGCGACGGGCCGCAAGGGCAAGAAAAAGTAAGACGAAAGGGCGCGCGCGCGGCAGGGGCTTTCGGCGCCGCGGCCAAGCGTCGACTATCATCGGAAAACGCCGTCACCTGGGTGACGGCGTTTTTGTTTGTGCCCGGCCGCCGTGCTTGTGTCCGCTCTTGCGCCGAGCGCCGTCGGCCCGGCGTTTTTCCGTCGGTGACCACCATGTCCTTCGTGCAGTTCCGCGTATTCGCGTTGTTCGCGATCGGCTATTTCGTTTCCTATGTCTATCGGGGCGTGAATCTCGGTTTCGCGCCTTTGATTACCCATGATCTCGGCCTGTCGGCCGCCGATCTCGGGCTGTTGACGAGCCTCTATTTCCTGGGTTTCGCGCTCGCGCAGATTCCAGCGGGCGTGTTGCTCGACCGTTATGGCCCGCGCCGCGTCTGCGCCGCGCTGCTGTTGGTCGCGGCGGCGGGCGCGTGGGTGTTCGGGGCCGCGCACAGTGTCGGCGCGATGATGGCCGGGCGGCTGATGATCGGCATCGGTGTATCGGTATGCCTGGGCGGCGCGTTCAAAGCGCTCGCGCAGCATTTCCCGATCGCGCGGCTGCCGCTTTTGAACGGCTTCGTAATGGCGGTGGGCGGTTTGGGCGGCGTGGTGGTCGGCTCGCCGCTGTCGTGGTTGTTGAGCTTTTCCGGCTGGCGTGCGGTATGCGTGGGGCTCGGCGTGATGACTGTCGCGGTGGCCGCGGCACTGTGGGCGTTCGCACCCGATGCGAACCAGGAGCGCCGCGATGCGGGTATTGCAAGCCAGTTCGTCGGCACTTGGCGGATCATCACGAATCGCGCGTTTTGGAAAATCGCGTCGTTCTCGGTCGTCACGCAAGGCGTGTTCTATGCGATGCAGTCGCTGTGGGTCGGTGCGTATCTGCGCGACGTCGGCGGCTATGCGCCGCACGATGCGGCCGCGCTCGTGTCGGTGCTCGGCTTCGCGATGATGGCGGGGTGCGTCGGTTTCGGCGCGGCTGCGCGTGGCCTCGAGCGGCGCGGCGTGTCGTTGTATGCGTTCTGCGGGATCGGAATGATGCTGTTCGTCGCGACCCAGCTCGCGATCATGCTGCGCGCGCCGTTACCCGCCGTGCTGCTATGGTCGGCATATGGCGTGTTCGGCGGAGTCGGCATCCTCAGCTATGCGGTGCTCGCCGAATATTTTCCGGCGCACTTGATCGGCCGTGCGAATACGACGCTCACATTGGTCATTTTCGTGCTGATTTTCGGGTTTCAAATCGGCGTCGGCGCGGTGCTGTCGCAGTGGCCGACGCAGGCGGCGCACTATCCGGTGCACGCGCATTTGACTGCGTGGGGTTTGCTGATCGCGCTGCAACTCGCAAGCGCGGTCTGGTATGCGTTGCCGGATCGCACGCCCGCCAAGCCGGCGCGCGAGGTCGTGTGAGGATCGGGTGACCGGCCGCGGGCCCGGCCGCGGCGCGCGCCGGCGGCCGGGCCCAATGGCTTAACGGCGATAGCGCAACGATTGAATGATGACTTCCCAGAGGGGCACGGCATTGGCCACTGCCGCATAGCCCGCATCATTCGGATGCAGGCCGTCGCTGCTGAGATAGCGCGCCTGAATGACCGACGGATTGGCGGGATCGCGCAACGCGGCGTCGAAGTCCGCGACGCCGTCGAACGCGCCCGACGTCCGGATCCATGTATTCACCTGTTGGCGGGTTTGCTCGAGCGGCGCGGGCGACAGCAACGCCGGCGCGAGCGTTGCGCCGATCACCGAGATGCCGTGCTGGTGCGCGACAGCGATGATCCGCTGATAGCCGTCGACCAATGATTGGAAGTCGCCCTGTTTGTGCGGCGCGAGGCAATCGAGCCCGGGCTGCGGCTGCGCCGCCGCGAAGCCGATGTCGTTATCGCCGGCTTGCAGGATCACCACCTTGACGCCGGGGTGCGCGAGCACGTCTCGTTCGAAGCGGTTTTCCACGGCCGCGCCGTAGCACACGGAATCGTTCAGCAGCCGGTTGCCGGTGAGGCCGAGGTTGAGAACGCCGATCTCGCGCGCGCCGACTTTCGCGAGACGCGCCGCGAACGCATCGGTCCAGCGCCGGTTCAGATTCACGCTCGAGCCTTCGCTGTCGGTGAGCGAATCGCCGATGGCGGCAACCGTCGAGGCGAATGGCAGATGCTTTTGCACCGCCAGCTCCGTCATCCATGCGTAATGCGTGATGCCGTTCTGATATGCGTCGGCTGCCGCGTCGCTCGTGTGATCGCCGACGTCGGACACGTAATTGACCTGGTTCGACACACCGTGCCACACCGTCATTTTCTGCTGATCGCCCAGATACAGACTGAGCGCATACGGCACGCCCGCCTTCACGGCATATGGAATGGGGTCCGTGTCCAGTTCTTGACCGGGCGACAGCGTGACCTCGGTCGCGCCGCTGAACGTCGCCGCGACTGAACTGTTGGCGGTGAGCGCCGCGCCGCCCGCCGACTGGCCGATCCTCAACGCTTTGACCACGAGCGGCGCATTGCTGTAGGCGTTGCTGACGCGGATGCGCACGGCCTGCCCGGAGAGCGTCGGGTAGACGATCTGTCTGAACGTGCGTCCTCCGACATCGGGCGTCGGGAAGATGGCCTGCGAATTATCGGGGATGGGCTCGAGCGCTGTCGCCCATGCGGAGACCCAGTGCGGCGCCAGTAGGTTGGTATTCGGTGAAGCTGCGCTGGCCGCGTGCGATGCGCCTAGCGCAATGCCGACGCCATAGACAACTGAGTAGAACCAATGCCTGAGTGCATGCCTGTGTGCCGTCGGTTTCATTCTTCTATTCCTCTCACAAAAGGTCGCCGAGCGCTCAGGGTATTGGATTGCGTCAACCGTTCTGTGCGCATGCTTACTCAAACCGGAAAGGGATGAAACTTTTCGTAGGCCGAAAGGATTGGGAAAGCTTGACGAGGCTGCGCCGGCAGCGTTTCATCTTTTATTGCTGCCGCTCGCGGGCGCGAGGGGCGTTGGCTTTCGATGGCGGAGGACCGGCATTTCGGGCGCTCGCGCCGGCGGCATTCAGCTCGATCCGGCCGCCTGCAACGCTTCGATGCGCGCGCACGCGCTGTCGTACCAATACTGAATATATATAATCAATGCCGATGGATTTTCTCCATAATAAGACGTCGTTTTGCGATGCATGCGACGCAGCAATTCGATGCATGC
Organism: Burkholderia singularis; assembly: GCF_001718875.1. Taxonomy (NCBI): domain Bacteria; kingdom Pseudomonadati; phylum Pseudomonadota; class Betaproteobacteria; order Burkholderiales; family Burkholderiaceae; genus Burkholderia; species Burkholderia singularis. The sequence continues at coordinate 2,781,581 of NZ_CP013448.1, read as the reverse complement.
ATTTAATTGCCGGATATCGGTCAAATGCTCGACGCCATATTGCTGGCATTCAATGAGCGGAAGCAGCGTGTTGCATTCGGTTTCCGTAAGTTCCGGATAAAAGGCATGCAAAATCAATTCTCTATTTTGATGCACGGCAATACGCATCGCGCCTATGTCGCGGCTGATGTTGGTTTCGTGCAGCCGGTAAAGTGCAAGCACCCGGTCGATATTTGCGAAGTGTGCGCCGGCCAGCATCGCGTCGATCCAAAAACGATGATCGCGAGCGGACGGCAGGGCCGGATTCCACCAAATATTCCGCGCCATGAACCAGCATCGGCGCCACATGGTCGTCGACGTAATAAAATGGCCGCCGCCGTCGAGTAGCGCGCACTTGATGTCCGCATCCGCCAGCATGACGCTGGACCGATTATCCTGACCGAGGATATTCACGTTGCCTCCTGTCAGCGTGACGTGCGGATTGTGATCCAGCACGTCCACCTGATAGGCCAGGCGCTCCGGCAGTGCAACATCGTCGGCATCGAGCCTGGCAATGTACGTCCCGCGCGCCGCGGCTATGGCGACATTGGTGGCGACGGCCTCTCCTTGGTTGGTTGCAAAGGTAATCACCCGAACGCGGGGATCGCCGAGAAATTGATTGAGTAGATGGGCTGTGTTGTCGGTCGAGCCGTCATTGACGACGATTACTTCAAAATCTTGGTACGTTTGCGTCAAAATGGATTCGACAGCCTCGCCAATAAAGCGTGCTGCGTTGAATGCCGGAATGATGACTGATATCCGAGGGTAAGCTGGCATGGCCTGCTCATTATTTGGTGGATTTTATTTTTTCAATAAAACTGGATAAATCTATGTTTACCGCCGCCGATGGCCGAAAGGCGCGGAGAGCCGTGCCGCCGGCTCGCGTGCCGACCGGCACAGGCGGTTTTGCGGAAAGACGCCAAAATCTAATTGGTGTTTGACGCATGCTCGGGCGTTGAATCCATTGCCTGTTCGCCATGCAAGTGTAGGCGATTGTAGCGGCTCGCAATTGCCGGATGATCGGAGTCGGGCCTGCGTGCGATCATGATGCGGCGATTTTTGATGCAGCACCCGTGCTTGTCAAAAAAATAATGACAAGCGTAAGCGTCTAATCCATGAAAAGCGCGATATCGACGAGACGCGGATGACTGAATGGCGCGGCGAATAAAACCGGTTGCGTGGCGAGCGCGTTGCGCGCGCGCATGAATGGACACGGCGGCGCAAGGGCGGTGCGCGCCGAGCCATCCGGACGTTTCGATTTGGGCGGCCGTCCGACGCGCACGTTTGCCGCGCGTCGCATGACGGCGCGGGGTTCACCGCGCCTCGGCGCGGGCCGTGATTGGGTCGATCGGCACGGCCTTGGCCATCGCCGCATAACCCGCATCGTTCGGGTGAATGTCGTCGCCGCTGTTGTAATTCGGCAGGAGTGACGATGGATTCGCCGGATCGCGCACCGCGGCGTCGAAATCCACGATTCCGTCGAATGCGCCCGAGCTCCGGATCCACGCGTTCACTTTTTGGCGCACAGCTTCGCGTTCGGGCGGCATTGACGTCGGTGTCAGCGTGCCGCCGAATATCGCAATGCCGTGCTCGTGCGCGGCGGCGATCATGCGCCGATAGCCGTCGATCAGCGCCTGGGCATCCGGTTTGATGCGCGGGGCGAAGCAATCGACGCCCGATAGCGGCACGGGCGCGGCGATGAAATTGATATCGTTGACGCCGATCATCAGGATTGCAACCTTTACGCCGGCGCGCGCCAGCACGTCGCGCGCAAAGCGCTTTTCGAGCGCGACGCCGAGGCAGCGCGAATCGGTGAGCAGGCGGTTGCCGCTGATGCCGAGATTGACGACGCCGAGTTCGCGCTCGCCCGCTTGTGCGAGGCGCCGGGCAAACTCGTCCGGCCAGCGGCGATTCAGATTCGTGCTGGAGTGCAGGCCGTCCGTGAGCGAATCGCCGACTGCCGCGATCGCCGCAGCGCGTCGTGACGGCGGCGCGGCGACCGCGAGTTCCGTCACCCAAGCGGAATTCGTGATGCTGGTCGGATAGGCGCGCGCATTCGCATCCGATGTATGGTCGCCCGGCTCGGACACGTAATTGACCTGCATGGCGGTGCCGTGCCATGCGCGCATCGTCTGCCGCTCGCCGACATACAGGCTGAGCGCGTAAGGCTTGCCTGCGTCGATGTCGAATTCGATCGGATCGCTCTGCGCATCCTGACCGGGCGGCAGTTCGATCGCACGCCGGCCGCCGAACGTCACGACGGCCGAATGGGGCGCCGCGAGCGCGGCGCTGCTTCCTGTCGAAGGCGCGATGCGCAGCGCGTTGACCACGAGCGGCGTATCGCTGTATGCGTTGCTCACGCGAATGCGCACGGTGCGGCCGGAAAGCGTCGGGTAAACGATCTCACGAACGGTGCGGCCCGCGACATCCACTGCGCCATACGACGGGGCCGGAATCGCGTGCAGCGCGCTCGCCCATGCGGCGACCCAATGCGGTGCGGCGTCAGAAGCGGTGTGGCGTTGCGCGAGCGCGGCGGCGGATGCGGCGAATGCGATGCAACACGCGATCGCGACGAGCCGTTGCTTGATCGTTTTCATGGGACGGACCCTACGATGAGGATTCCGGATTATATGCACGGGCCGCTTCCCGTCGTGCTGCGGGGCGGGCTTTACCGTCGGGCGTCTCAATCGGACCGGGCAAGCGAAACCGCGCCGGTCCGCTGTATTGTCCGGGCGGGTTGCGGCGGCAGCGCGGGCGCGGCGCGCGGCCGGTTCGCACCGTCGAGCCGGGGTCTGCTGGGCACGAAGCGCTGCGCCGTGCCGCACCGCTCATCGACGTTGATCGACGTACTCGATGTAACCGCGCCCGCTGATCGGCTCCGCGCCACGCATGCCTTCCCACCGGTAGCCGCCGACGTAGCCGGTGCCGACGCCAAACAGCATCGGCGTATCGACGGTCCCTTCGATCACGAACAAGTCGTTGCCCTGCGTATCGCGCAGCGTCCAGATGAACTGCCTGGGCAGCGGCATCGTCGAGCCGTCGGGCGCGACGGCCGGCTCGGATTGCAGGCTCAGCACCCGGAAATGGACGTCGGCATCGAGCCGATGCGCGCATTCGCCCAGGATGCGCAGGTGCGCGTAGGTTGCCGGATGACCGTCGAACTGGACGTGCGACAGCAGAAGTTGCGTCTCCGCATCGAGATCGATCACGTGATAGCTGAGCACGTCCCACGGCAGTTTCGCGGCTTTCGGCAGAAAGCGGTTGTACAGCAGGTACGGTGACGAGCCGCGCGCATATTCGTAGGTGCAGAGCCCCGCCACGCCGATCGACGTGCCGTTGTGCTCGATCCTGCCGCGATAGCGGGTGACGAGCACGATATGGTCGAAGAGCGGACCTTTCGCAAGCCAAGTGATGTCGCCCGTCGCGTGCAGCCGCAGGTCGACCGCGAAGCCCGCGCGCCGGCTCTTCAATTGGAAATCGGGATAGCGGCCGGCAAGCAGCAGCTCGTTGCCGAAGCGCAGCAGGCTGCCGTCGTCGCGCAATTCCACGTCTTGCGGTATCGAATAGCGTGTGAAGTGGCCGTCGACGGCCGCCGCCGTGCCATGCACGAGCGTCGCGGTGCGCAGCGGGCCGTCGCCCGGCTGGGCTGCGAAATCGGTGTCGAATGCGCGCATGCCGGCGTTGCCGAGTATTGCTCTGCAAGCGAGAAATTGATGCGGGGCTGGCAGATTCGAAATCGTCACGCCGTAATGCGTGAGACCGAAGCGGCACGAGCCGCCGTTCGGCGGGAATATCAACGGTGCGGGCGGCGCGGGCCGCACGGACGGCTTCACGGGCCGCAGCAACAGCTCGGCCGCCTTTCCCATCAGATGGCTGCGCAGGCCGCGCAGGCCGTGCGGGCGCCGCCTGCTGTCGATCAGCGGCGGGCTCGGCGGAGCGAGGAAATCGCGCGTGTCGAGGAGGGTGTCCATGAGTTTCCTTGTGTCGGCCGGATGCGCCCGGCGGTGCGGCGCACGGGTATCGCCGTCGCGGAGCCGCTGCCCGCTGGCATGACGGCCCGCAATTCGCGATCCGGGTTCGATGAGGGAAAGATCGCATTGAACGTAACATTGATCAATGGCAAATTGGGCGAATTTCGAACATTTGAGGCCACTCATGACGACTGCGCGTGCACATTGGAATTCGGCGTTTCCGGTCGGCCGGATCGACGTGCTGCTCGACATCGGCGCGCAGCAGGGGGTGAGCGCGCGGGATTGCCTGGCGGGCAGCGGCGTGGCGCCGGATCGTCCGGGCGATGCGGCCGTGGCGTCGACGGCGGCGCAAGAGTTGCGCATCGTGCGCAATCTGAAGCGGCTGCTGGGGCCGGACTTTCCGCTCGGCATCGAGATCGGCCGGCGCTATCACGCGACCGCATACGGCATCTGGGGCCTGGCGCTGCTCAGCAGCGCGACGCTCGGCGACGCGATCGCGACCGGCCTGCGCCATCTGCGGCTGACGTCGACCTTCTGCGGCATCCGCACGGCCGGGCGAGGCGGTGATCCCGGGCTGATCGTCGATGACCGCGATTTGCCGGCGGATGTGCGCGACACGCTGGTCGAAATGACGATCGCCGCGCTGATCACCCTGCAATTCGATCTGGACCCGGCGAATCTGCCGGTCAAGGGCATTGCGCTCAAGATGCGCAGGCCCGCATACGCGGATCTCTATGCGGCGCTGTTCGGTGCGATGCCCGAGTTCGGCGCGGCGCAAAACGCGCTGACGGTCGACGCGCCGTGTCTGGGCTCGAAACTGCCGCAAAGCAACGCGCTGACGTGGCGGGCGTGCGACGACGAATGCCGCCGCATGCTCGAGCGCCGCAGCCGCGGCGACGATGACGGCCGCGGTCACGGCTGGGCCGAGCGTGTGCGCAGCCGCGTTGCCGGCGATCCAATGCCGTGCCTGACGATGGTGGCGCTCGCTGCCGAGTTCGGCATGAGCGCGCGCACGTTGCGGCGGCGTTTGGCCGATGAGGGGACGGATTACGAGACGATCGTCGGTGAGATGCGCGAGCGCCTGGCCGGAGAACTGCTGGTGACGACGGCGTTGCCGATTCCTTCGGTGGCGGAGCGGCTCGGCTATGCGGAGCCGTCTTCGTTTGCGCGGGCGTTCCGGCGCTGGAAGGGCGTTTCGCCGCTCGCGTACCGGCGCTCCGCTTGACGCGCGCGCCTTTCGTCGGCCGCCGGCCTGGTTCGGGTACGCGGAATTTTCATCCGCAGGCGCTGGGGGAAAGCTGTCCGGCGATTGAGGATAATGATTGTTTCACGCTATAATTCGAAAGTTTGTGCTAATCAACCTCGCACCCTAGCGCCTACCTCCATCACCCCTTCATCCGCCGCACGCCGCTTGACGCGGGCGATGCCGCGAAACCTGCGTGCGCCATCGAGTCCGCGCGGTTTCGCGTTTTGCCCCGGCCGGTAAGCGAGCGCGCTGCCGCCGCGTGCGGCTCGCGCGCCGGCGCGCAAGTCAGTGCGCGGCAGGAAGACAGGTCGGCGGCAAGGGTGTCCCCCAAGGAGTCTCCCGTGTTGCCGTCTTTTTCTCCCGCTTTGCTCGCACTTGCCGACGGCACGGTTTTTCGCGGTTATTCGATCGGCGCGTCTGGCCAGACGATCGGCGAAGTCGTGTTCAACACCGCGATCACCGGCTATCAGGAAATCCTCACTGATCCGAGCTACGCGCGCCAGATCGTCACGCTGACCTACCCGCACATCGGCAACGTCGGCGTGAACGGCGAGGACGTCGAAGCGACCAAGGTGCATGCGGCCGGCCTCATCGTGCGCGACCTGCCTGCGCTCGCGTCGAACTTCCGCTGCACGCGCGCGCTCGGCGACTATTTGCGCGACGAGGGCGTGGTTGCGATCGCGGGCATCGACACCCGCAAGCTGACCCGCATCCTGCGCGACAAGGGCGCGCAAAACGGCTGCATCCTGACGGGCTCCGACGACGAAGCGAAGGCGCTTGCGTTCGCGCGCTCGTTTCCGGGCCTGGCCGGGATGGATCTCGCGAAGGTCGTCTCGACGACGAAGCCGTTCGAATGGAAGCAGACCGAATGGCGTCTCGGCAGCGGCTACGGCATGCAGGAAACGCCGCGCTACCGCGTCGTCGCGTATGACTTCGGCGTCAAGTACAACATCCTGCGGATGCTTGCCGAGCGCGGCTGCCATGTGAGCGTGCTGCCCGCGCAGTCGAGCGCGGCCGAAGCGCTCGCGCTGAATCCGGACGGCATCTTCCTGTCGAACGGCCCGGGCGACCCCGAGCCGTGCGATTACGCGATCGCCGCGGCGAAGGAATTCATCGAGCGCGGCGTGCCGACGTTCGGCATTTGCCTCGGTCATCAGATCATGGGCCTCGCGGTCGGCGCGAAGACGCTCAAGATGAAGACGGGCCACCATGGCGCGAATCATCCGGTGAAGGATCTCGCGAACGGGCGCGTCGTGATCACGTCGCAGAATCACGGTTTCGCGGTCGATGCCGACTCGCTGCCCGCGAACGCGCGCGCGACGCACGTATCGCTGTTCGACGGCACGCTGCAGGGCTTCGAGCTGACCGACAAGCCCGCGTTCTGCTTCCAGGGCCACCCGGAGGCGTCGCCCGGTCCGCACGACATCGGCTATCTGTTCGACCGCTTCACCGCGCTGATGGATGCCGCGAAGGCGAAGAGCGCAGCCTGACGGCGGCGCCGCATCGATCAAGGAGGCGCGCTCATGATTGGCCACGCACTCGGCATCACCGATCTCTGGACTTACGTGTTCGGCGTGATCTTCATCGTCCTGTTGCCGGGGCCGAATTCGATGTATGTGCTGTCGATCGCCGCGCAGCGCGGCGTGAAGCTCGGCTATCGCGCCGCGTGCGGCGTGTTTGCCGGCGACGCGGTGCTGATGGTGCTGTCGGCGGCAGGCGTCGCGTCGCTGCTGAAAGCGAATCCGTTGCTGTTTTCGGCCGTCAAGTACGGCGGCGCCGCATACCTACTGTACCTCGGCATCGGCATGCTGCGCGGCGCGTGGCGCAAGCTGCGCGCGCCGGCCGCGGCCGATAGTGCGCCGCCCGGGCGCGCCGTCGACGGCGCGCGGCCGTTTCGCAAGGCGCTGGTCGTGAGCCTCTTGAATCCGAAGGCGATCCTGTTCCTGATCTCGTTCTTCATTCAATTCGTCGATCCGGGCTACGCGCATCCGGTGCTGTCGTTCATCGTGCTGGGCGCGATCATGCAGCTCGCGAGCTTCCTGTACCTGAGCACGCTGATCTTCGCCGGCGCACGCCTTGCCGCCGCCTTTCGCCGCCGCCGCAAGGTCGCGGCAAGCGCCACGGGCGGCCTGGGCGGCTTGTTCGTCGGTTTTTCCGTGAAGCTCGCGTTCGCGACGCTGAGCTGAGCGGCGCGCGCACGCTAAGACGCGCATTAACGAATCATTTTTTGAATCCCGAAAGCCATGCCAAAACGCACAGACATCAACAGCATCCTCATCATCGGCGCCGGCCCGATCATCATCGGTCAGGCGTGCGAGTTCGACTACTCGGGCGCGCAGGCATGCAAGGCATTGCGTGAGGAAGGCTACAAGGTCGTTCTCGTCAATAGCAATCCGGCGACGATCATGACCGATCCGAATACGGCCGATGTCACCTACATCGAGCCGATCACGTGGGAGGTCGTCGCGCGCATCATCGAAAAGGAGCGCCCGGATGCGATCCTGCCGACGATGGGCGGCCAGACCGCGCTCAATTGCGCGCTCGATCTGCATCACCACGGCGTGCTCGAGAAATTCGGCGTCGAATTGATCGGCGCGTCGCCCGCCGCGATCGACAAGGCCGAGGATCGCCAGAAGTTCAAGGACGCGATGACGAAGATCGGCTTGGGCTCCGCGAAGTCGGGCATCGCGCATTCGATGGAAGAAGCGTCGAAAGTCCACGCGGAAATCACCGCCGCGACGGGCGGCAGCGGCTATCCGGTGGTGATCCGGCCGTCGTTCACGCTGGGCGGCTCGGGCGGCGGCATTGCGTACAACCGTGAGGAGTTCGAGGAAATCTGCAAACGCGGCCTCGACCTGTCGCCGACGCACGAGTTGCTGATCGAGGAATCGCTGCTCGGCTGGAAGGAGTACGAGATGGAGGTCGTGCGCGACCGCGCCGACAACTGCATCATCGTCTGCTCGATCGAAAACCTCGATCCGATGGGCGTGCATACCGGCGATTCGATCACGGTCGCCCCGGCGCAGACGCTTACCGACAAGGAATATCAGATCCTGCGCAACGCGTCGCTCGCGGTGCTGCGCGAGATCGGCGTCGACACCGGCGGCTCGAACGTGCAGTTCGCGATCAACCCGCGCGATGGCCGGATGGTCGTGATCGAAATGAATCCGCGCGTATCGCGCTCGTCGGCGCTTGCATCGAAGGCCACCGGCTTTCCGATCGCGAAGGTCGCCGCGAAGCTCGCGGTCGGCTACACGCTCGACGAGCTGAGAAACGAAATCACGGGCGGCCAGACGCCGGCATCGTTCGAGCCGACGATCGACTACGTGGTCACGAAGATTCCGCGTTTCGCATTCGAGAAATTCCGCGAGGCCGATTCGCGGCTGACCACGCAGATGAAGTCGGTCGGCGAGGTGATGGCGATCGGCCGCACGTTCCAGGAGTCGTTCCAGAAGGCGCTGCGCGGTCTCGAGGTCGGCGTCGACGGCCTCGACGAGAAGACCACGGATCGCGACGAGATCGTGCGCGAGATCGGCGAGCCGGGGCCGGACCGGATCTGGTATGTCGGCGACGCGTTCCGCGCGGGCATGTCGCGCGAGCAGATCTTCGAGGAAACCGCGATCGATCCGTGGTTCCTCGCGCAGATCGAGCAGATCGTGCTGAAGGAAAAGGCGATCGCCGGCCGCACGCTCGCGAGCCTGACCCATGACGAGCTGCGCTATCTGAAGCAAAGCGGTTTTTCCGACCGCCGTCTCGCGAAGCTGCTCGGCGCGACGCCTGCCGACGTGCGCGCGCGCCGTCTCGAGCTGAACGTGCGCCCCGTCTACAAGCGCGTCGATACATGCGCGGCGGAATTCGCGACGAAGACCGCCTACATGTATTCGACGTATGACGACGAATGCGAGGCGCAGCCGACGGCAAACAAGAAGATCATGGTGCTGGGCGGCGGCCCGAACCGGATCGGGCAGGGCATCGAGTTCGACTACTGCTGCGTGCACGCGGCGCTCGCGATGCGCGAGGACGGTTACGAGACCATCATGGTCAACTGCAATCCGGAGACTGTATCGACCGACTACGACACGTCCGATCGTCTGTACTTCGAACCATTGACGCTCGAGGACGTGCTCGAAATCGTCGACAAGGAAAAGCCGGCCGGCGTGATCGTCCAGTACGGCGGCCAGACGCCGCTGAAGCTCGCGCTCGATCTCGGCGCTCACGGCGTGCCGATCGTCGGCACGTCGCCGGACATGATCGATGCGGCCGAGGACCGTGAGCGCTTTCAGAAGCTGCTGCAGGATCTCGGCCTGCGCCAGCCGCCGAACCGCACCGCGCGCGCCGAAGGTGAAGCGCTCGCGCTTGCGGCCGAGATCGGCTATCCGCTCGTCGTGCGTCCGTCATACGTGCTGGGCGGCCGCGCGATGGAGATCGTCCATGAGCCGCGCGACCTCGAGCGCTACATGCGCGAGGCGGTGAAGGTGTCGAACGATTCGCCGGTGCTGCTCGACCGCTTTTTGAACGACGCGATCGAGTGCGACGTCGATTGCATTTGCGACGGCGAGGCCGTGTTCATCGGCGGCGTGATGGAGCACATCGAGCAGGCGGGCGTCCACTCGGGCGATTCGGCGTGCTCGCTGCCGCCTTACTCGTTGTCGGCGCAAACCGTTGCCGAACTCAAGCGCCAGACGGCCGCGATGGCCAAGGCGCTGAACGTGGTCGGCCTGATGAACGTGCAGTTCGCGATTCAGCAGGTGCCGCAGCAGGACGGCTCGAAACAGGACATCATCTACGTGCTCGAAGTGAACCCGCGCGCGTCGCGCACGGTGCCTTACGTGTCGAAGGCGACGAGCCTGCCGCTCGCGAAGATCGCCGCGCGGGCGATGGTCGGCCAGACGCTCGCGCAGCAGGGCGTCACGAAGGAAGTCGAGCCGCCGTACTTCAGCGTGAAGGAAGCGGTGTTCCCGTTCATCAAGTTTCCGACCGTCGATCCGGTGCTCGGGCCGGAGATGCGCTCGACGGGCGAGGTGATGGGCGTCGGCCAGACGTTCGGCGAGGCGCTCTTCAAGTCGCAGCTCGCGGCGGGATCGCGCCTGCCGGAATCGGGTACGGTGCTGTTGACCGTGATGGATGCCGATAAGCCCAAGGCGGTCGAGGTCGCGCGCATGCTGCACGATCTCGGCTATCCGCTGGTGGCGACGAAGGGCACGGCTGCCGCGATCGAGGCGGCCGGCGTGCCGGTGAAGGTGGTCAACAAGGTCAAGGACGGCCGCCCGCACATCGTCGACATGATCAAGAACGGCGAGATCGCGCTCGTGTTCACGACGGTCGACGAGACGCGTGCGGCGATCGCCGATTCGCGCTCGATCCGAATGAGCGCGCAGGCACAAAAGGTCACGTATTACACGACCATGTCCGGCGCGCGCGCGGCAGTCGAAGGGCTGCGCTATCTGAAGAACTTGGAAGTCTATGATTTACAAGGCCTGCATGCTCGCCTAAACTAAGCCTCCAGTTACCTGTCGAAGCAACACGTGCCGCGGTTGAGCGGCGTTTCCGGTGTTTCGGAAATGCGCTTAATCGCGGTGATTTTTTTTATAGCCGTTTTAGCTATTGAGTCGTTTATGAGCACCATTCCGTTGACGAAGCGTGGCGCAGATCAACTGCGCGATGAATTACAGCGCCTGAAGTCGGTCGAGCGGCCGGCTGTGATCAACGCGATCGCCGAGGCGCGTGCGCAGGGTGACTTGTCCGAAAACGCCGAATACGACGCCGCGAAGGAAAAACAAGGCTTTATCGAGGGCCGGATCGCCGAAATCGAATCGAAGCTGTCGGCCGCGCAGATCATCGATCCGACCGCGCTGGATGCCGATGGTCGCGTGGTATTCGCGGCGACGGTCGAACTCGAGGATCTCGAGTCCGGCAACACGGTCAAGTATCAGATCGTCGGCGACGACGAAGCCGATCTCGATCACGGCCTGATTTCGGTCAGCTCGCCGATCGCGCGGGCGTTGATCGGCAAGTCCGAAGGCGATGTCGCCGCGGTTCAGGCGCCGAGCGGCGTGCGTGAATACGAAATCATCTCGGTGTTGTATATCTGATGGCCGGTTCTGCGGCGCCGCATCGCTTCTTTCGCCTGCTGGCGACGATCTGGGTCGGCAGCCTGCTGACGATCGGTTATGCGGTCGCGCCCGTGCTATTTGCGACGCTCGAACGGACGACGGCAGGCTCGGTCGCCGCGCGGTTGTTCAGCATCGAGGCAACGCTGGGCGTGGTGTGCGGCGTGTTGCTGATTGGTTTGTCGAACCTGCTGGTGCGGCGTGGTCATGATGGTTACCGTTCGCTGCGCTGGTTGCTTGCCGCGATGCTCGGCTGCGTGCTCGCCGGCTATTTCGCATTGCAGCCGTTCATGAACGCGCTGCGCGTCGCCGCGCTCGAGGCGGGTACGGACGTCGGCCATTCGGCGTATGCGACGCGCTTTGCGATATTGCATGGCGTATCGAGCGCGTTTTATCTGATCGAGAGCCTGCTCGGCCTCGCGTTGATCTGGCGATTGCCGGTGTGGGACGAAGCCGCGCCATTCGGCCGCGCGCCGCAGCGCTGATCCAGACTCCGGCGAGGGCGCCGCGAGCGAGCTTTGGCGTGCGCCGCGAGTGCGCTACGAAAACGCATCGAATACCTCATGCGTGAGCGCGGCAGGCCCGATGCGGCGCGGTGGGCCGCATCGGGGCGATCCGGACGGCCGCTTTTCGCGATTATTTTTCGTTTTGGTGTTGGCGTTTCGCGCTCGACTGACGTTTTTTCGCGCGCTTGACATTACCGCCCGCCGTCACGCGCTCGTTGCCGAGCACGCGTACTTTTTGCGGTTTCGGCCGGCGCACCGCGGGCGCGTTCGGCGATTGCTTGACCACCTTGACGACGCGCGGCGCACGCCCTTTCGGCGCACGGCCTTCGCTGTCCGCGCCGGCCGCGTTTGCGGCTTCGCGGGCGCTCGGCAGAGCGCGGCGGCCGCGCGCCGGCGCGGCTTGAACCTGTTCGGGGCGCCAGATGACGAGCAGCTTGCCGATATGCTGAATTGGCGCGGCGTTCAGACGGTCGCAGATTTCGTCGTAGATCGCGATGCGCTCGTCGCGTTCGTCGCCGAATACGCGGATCTTGATGAGCTGATGGGCGGCGAGGTGGACGCGGATCTCAGTGAGCACCGCCTCGGTCAGCCCTTCGGCGCCGATCAGGACGACGGGCTTGAGCGCGTGGGCTTGGGAACGCAGCGCGGAGCGCTCGGCGGGGGAAAGCGAAAGGGCTGGCATCGGAATGACGGAATCGAATCAAATTGACGGCGTGCTGCGCGCGAAGAAGAGCAGCCAAGCGGCCGGGCTTTTCTGCGGCGGAGCGCCGAAACCACGTAAAATCGCGGCTTGGGCCTGTTGGGGCCGAAAGCCGCGCCAATAAACCCCGCATTATCCGCTAAAAGTGCGGCTTCACGAAGCAATCGGCAGCAATCTCTCATTCGCATGGCAAAGAATCGCTTTAACCAATCCTGGCTGCATGACCATATCAACGATCCCTACGTCAAAATGGCGCAGCGGGAAGGCTATCGCGCGCGCGCGGCGTACAAGCTCAAGGAGATCGACGAGCAGGACAAGTTGATTCGCCCCGGGCAGGTGATCGTCGATCTGGGCGCGGCGCCGGGGAGCTGGAGCCAGTATGCGCGCAACAAGCTCGCGCAGGGCAAGCGGCGCGATGCGGTGCGCGAGGGCGGCATCGACGGCACGATCATCGCGCTCGACATGCTGCCGATGGAGCCGATCGCCGACGTCCATTTCATCCAGGGCGATTTCCGTGAGGACGATGTGTTGCGCCAATTGGAGGAAGTCCTCGCCGGAAGCCCGGTGGATCTTGTAATTTCGGACATGGCCCCCAACCTGTCCGGCGTCGCGGTCGCGGATGCCGCGCGCATCGAACATGTTTGCGATCTGGCGCTCGAATTCGCGCAGCAACATTTGAAGCCGGATGGAGCCCTTTTAGTGAAATGCTTTCACGGCAGCGGTTACAGCCAGATTGTCGAGAAATTCAAGCATCAGTTCAAAACGGTGGCGCCGCGCAAGCCGAAAGCGTCGCGCGACAAATCGTCCGAAACGTTTATTTTGGGTCGGCATCTAAAGCATTCTCGTTGAAGGTGACAATGCGTGTCGGTTTCAGCCTCGGCCTTGCCGGTCGCGCCCCGCGCCTATTGGCGGGGTAGCGAATCCTTATGGCGACGGGTTGCGGACTGGATTAGAATGCCTGAGGAGCGCCGCAAGGCAAATGTAGGCGCTCGTCTATGAGTGAAGGAGTGGTGCTTTGAACAACAATATGTTTTCGAAGGCGGCAGTGTGGCTCGTGATCGCACTGGTGCTGTTTACGGTGTTCAAGCAGTTCGATAAGCCCCGCGTCCAGGAAGGCGTCTCCTATTCGCAGTTCATGGATGACGCGAAGAACGGCAAGATCAAGAACGTCGTCGTGCAGGGGCGCAACCTCACCGTCACTCCCGCAGATGGTCAGAAGTATCAGATCGTATCGCCGGGCGACATCTGGATGGTTGGCGATCTGATGAAGTACGGCGTGCAGGTCAGCGGCAAGGCTGACGACGAGCCGAACGCGCTCGTCTCCGCGCTCTACTATCTCGGCCCGACGCTGCTCATCATCGTGTTCTGGTTCTACATGATGAGGCAGATGCAAGGCGGCGGTAAGGGCGGCGCATTCTCGTTCGGTAAATCGCGCGCACGGCTGATCGACGAGAACAACAACGCGGTGAATTTCTCCGACGTCGCCGGTTGCGACGAAGCGAAGGAAGAGGTTTCCGAACTCGTCGATTTCCTGCGCGATCCGCAGAAATTCCAGAAGCTTGGCGGCCGCATTCCGCGTGGCGTGCTGCTCGTCGGGCCGCCGGGTACCGGCAAGACGCTGCTTGCTCGCGCGATCGCCGGCGAAGCGAAGGTGCCGTTCTTCAGCATCTCGGGTTCGGACTTTGTCGAAATGTTCGTCGGCGTCGGTGCGGCCCGCGTGCGCGACATGTTCGAGCAGGCGAAGAAGCATGCGCCCTGTATCGTGTTCATCGACGAAATCGATGCGGTCGGCCGCCATCGCGGCGCCGGCATGGGCGGCGGTAATGACGAGCGTGAGCAGACGCTCAACCAGATGCTCGTCGAGATGGATGGTTTCGAGGCGAATTCAGGGGTGATCGTGATCGCCGCGACGAACCGCTCCGACGTGCTCGACAAGGCGCTGCTGCGCCCGGGCCGCTTCGACCGCCAGGTCTATGTCGGCCTGCCGGATATCCGCGGCCGCGAGCAGATCATGCGCGTGCATCTGCGCAAGGTGCCGATCGCGAACGACGTCGATGCGGCCGTGATTGCGCGCGGCACGCCGGGTTTCTCGGGGGCCGATCTCGCGAACCTCGTCAACGAGGCGGCGCTCTTTGCCGCCCGCCGCGGCAAGCGGATCGTCGAAATGCAGGATTTCGAGGATGCGAAGGACAAGATTTTCATGGGGCCGGAGCGCAAGTCGGCGGTGATCCGCGAAGAGGCGAAGCGTGCGACCGCGTACCACGAATCGGGCCATGCGGTGATCGCGAAGCTGTTGCCGAAGGCTGATCCGGTTCACAAGGTCACGATCATTCCGCGCGGCCGTGCGCTCGGCGTCACTTGGCAGTTGCCGGAGCACGACAACGAGACGTATTCGAAGGATTATCTGCTCGATCGCCTCGCGATTCTGTTCGGCGGCCGCGTGGCCGAGGAACTGTTCCTGAATCTCGTCAGCACGGGCGCGTCGGACGATTTCAACAAGGCGACGCAGACCGCGCGCGCGATGGTCGCGCGTTTCGGGATGACCGACGCGCTCGGGCCGATGGTCTATGTCGATGACGAGAATGACAGCGGTCCGTTCGGCCGCGGCTTCACGCGGACGATTTCGGAGGCGACGCAGCAGAAGGTCGACGCTGAGATCCGCCGTGTGCTCGATGAGCAGTACAGCCTTGCGCGCCGGCTGCTGGAAGAAAACCGCGACAAGGTCGAGGCGATGACGGCCGCGCTGATGGAGTGGGAGACGATCGACGCCGATCAAATCGACGACATCATGGAGGGGCGTCCGCCGCGCTCGCCGAAGAGCGTGCCGCCGTCGGCAAGCGATCCGTCGTCGGGCGGTTCGCCTGGCGCAGAGGTCAAGCCGGGCAACGCCACCGCACCGGCATAAGCGGTTCCGGCTTTCGTCCACGGGCTGGTGTGGCTGTCACACCGGCCCGTTTTGCATTCTCGCGACGGTTTCGTCGCGCTCGATCCCGCGCCATTGTTCGTGTCCAGCTCAACTCCCGTCTATCCGATTCCCGACCCATTGCAGTGCGGCCGTTTCACGCTGACTTTCGAACGGCCCCTCGTGATGGGGATTCTCAATGTGACTCCCGATTCGTTCTCCGACGGCGGCCGCTATATCGACCGTCACGCCGCACTCGCGCAAGCGCAGCGAATGCTTGCCGAAGGCGCGGATCTGCTCGATATCGGCGGCGAATCGACGCGCCCCGGTGCGCCGCCCGTGCCGCTGGACGAGGAACTCGAACGCGTGATTCCGCTCGTCGAAGCATTGCATGGGCTCGGCGTGCCATTGTCGATCGACACGTACAAGCCGGCGGTGATGCGCGCGGCGCTTGCCGCCGGCGCGGATCTGATCAACGACATCTGGGGACTGCGTCAGCCGGGCGCGATCGACGCGGTGCGCGATAGTACGTGTGGCCTATGCGTGATGCACATGCTGGGCGAGCCGCAGACGATGCAATTGCACGAGCCCGCGTATCGCGACGTCGTCTCGGACGTGCGGTCGTTTCTCGCCGAGCGTGCCGATACGCTCGTGCAGGCGGGCGTTGACCCCCGGCGTATCAGCGTCGATCCGGGGTTCGGCTTTGGCAAGGCGGTGATAGAACACAATTACGCGCTGCTTGCGCATCTGCGCGATACGGCGCCCGCGCGGCCCGGCGGCCGCGCGTACCCGGTGCTGGCCGGCATGTCGCGCAAATCGATGTTGGGCGCGCTCATCGGCCGGCCTGCCGGCGAGCGCGTGGCGGCGAGCGTGGCCGCGGCGGTTTGCGCAGCGGAGCGGGGCGCCGCGATCGTGCGCGTGCACGACGTCGCGCCGAGCGTCGATGCGCTCAAGATATGGGGCGCCATGCGCGATGCCGCGCGGCGCGAATAAGTCGAAACGAGGAGGAAGATTCTACATGGGACGTCGTTATTTCGGTACGGACGGCATTCGCGGCGAAGTCGGGGCGGCGCCGATCACGCCCGATTTTGTGTTGCGGCTCGGCTACGCAGCGGGCAAGGTGCTCGCAAGCGCGCCGGGGCGCGCCGCGTCGGGCGCGCGTCCGACCGTGCTGATCGGCAAGGACACGCGGGTGTCCGGCTACATGCTCGAGGCCGCACTCGAAGCGGGCTTCTCGGCGGCGGGCGTCGACGTGATGCTGGCCGGGCCGATGCCGACGCCGGGCGTGGCGTATTTGACCCGCGCGCTGCGTCTGTCGGCGGGCGTCGTGATCAGCGCGTCGCATAATCCGTATCACGACAACGGCATCAAATTCTTCTCCGCCAGCGGCAACAAGCTGCCGGACGAGACGGAGGAGGAAATCGAAGCATGGCTCGACAAGCCGCTCGACTGCGCGCCGTCGGACGGGCTCGGCAAGGCGCGCCGTCTTGACGACGCGGCGGGCCGCTACATCGAATTTTGCAAGAGCACGTTTCCGGCGGAATTCGATCTGCACGGGATGAAACTCGTCGTCGATTGCGCGAACGGCGCCGCATATCAAATCGCGCCGCACGTGTTTCACGAGCTTGGTGCCGACGTGATCCCGGTCGGCGTCGCGCCGAACGGCTTCAATATCAACGACGGCGTCGGCGCGACCGCACCGGACGCGCTGATGCGCTCGGTCAGGGCGAATCATGCGGATCTGGGCATCGCGCTCGACGGCGACGCGGACCGGCTGCTCGTCGTCGACCGGGCCGGCCGGTTGTACAACGGGGACGAACTGCTGTACGTGCTGGTCAAAGACAGAATCGCAACTCATGGCCGCGTCGAGGGCGCGGTGGGTACGTTGATGACGAATCTGGCCGTCGAAGTTGCGCTGAAGGCGGCCGGCGTGCAGTTCGTGCGTGCGCCGGTCGGCGATCGTTATGTGCTCGAGCAATTGCATGAGCGCGGCTGGCAGCTTGGCGCGGAGGGGTCCGGTCACATTTTGTCGCTCGATCGGCATTCGACGGGCGACGGGATCGTATCGGCGCTGCTCGTGCTGGCGGCGATGAAGCGCAGCGGCAAGACGCTTGCGCAGATGCTCGATGGCGTCAGTCTGTTTCCGCAGAAGCTGATCAACGTGCGGATGAAGCCGGATGCGAACTGGCAGGCGAGCGAAGCGATCCGGCGTGCGATCGCCCGTGCCGAGACGTCGCTCGCGGACGGCGGCCGCGTGCTGATTCGCGCATCGGGGACAGAACCGGTATTGCGGGTGATGGTCGAGGCGAGGCAGGCAGCGGATGCCGATCATTACGCGCAAGCGATTGCCGACGCGGTCAAGCAGGCGACTGCATAGGCACGGCGATACGCGAAGCCGTCGGCCGACGCTTGGGGACGAGATTGCCCCGCGTCGGCTTTTTCATATTTGTGTGAATTTTTTCCTACGCGCGGCGCGCAGGGGAATGAAGCGCGCTCGAGGCCCGGACGCATGGGAAGTTTGCCTTTCAATCAGTCATGTTACTGTCACACTAGGTTCATCGATTGTCACATGACTGTCATGTAGAGCCCCTAATCTTCGCGGTGCCGTAGTTATCCGCTCACACACTGGAGGTCTCATGAAATTGATGCAAACCGCGTTCGCAGGCTTGGCCGGCGCGCTTTTCGCGGTCGCCGCGCACGCTGCCGACATCACCGGCGCGGGTAGCACTTTCGCCATGCCGATTTACACGAAATGGGCAGCCGACTATCAGCAGTCGGGCGGCGCGAAGGTCAACTATCAAGGTATCGGATCGTCGGGCGGCTTGAAGCAGATTGTTGCGAAGACGGTCGATTTCGCCGGCTCGGATG
The DNA here is from genome assembly GCF_001718875.1 of Burkholderia singularis. Taxonomy (NCBI): domain Bacteria; kingdom Pseudomonadati; phylum Pseudomonadota; class Betaproteobacteria; order Burkholderiales; family Burkholderiaceae; genus Burkholderia; species Burkholderia singularis. The sequence goes on along the minus strand of NZ_CP013448.1, from coordinate 2,763,260 downwards.
CGCCGCTGAAAGACGACGAACTCGCGAAGGAAGGCCTGTTCCAGTTTCCGACGGTGGTGGGCGGGGTTGTGCCGGTCATCAACGTGCCCGGCGTGAAGGCGGGCGAGATCACGCTGTCGGGTGCGGTGCTCGGCGATATCTATCTCGGCAAGATCAAGAAATGGAATGACCCGGCGATCGCGTCGCTGAACCCGAAGGTCAAGCTGCCGGATACCGACATCGCGGTGGTGCGCCGCGCGGACGGTTCGGGCACGAGCTTCATCTGGACGAACTATCTGTCGAAGGTCAACGACGAGTGGAAGTCGAAGGTCGGCGAAGGCACGACCGTCAACTGGCCGACTGGCACGGGCGGCAAGGGCAACGACGGCGTGGCGGCATTCGTCCAGCGTCTGCCGGGCGCGATCGGCTATGTCGAATGGGCTTACGCGAAGAAGAATCACCTGGTCTACACTGCCCTGAAGAATTCGTCTGGCACCGTCGTCGAGCCGAAGACCGAGACGTTCAAGGCGGCCGCGGCCGGCGCGAACTGGTCGAAGTCGTTTTACCAGATCCTGACGAACCAGCCGGGCAAGGAAGCGTGGCCGGTCGTCGGCGCGACGTTCGTGCTGCTGCACGCGAAGCAGGAAAAGCCGGAGCAGGGCGCCTCGACGCTCAAGTTCTTCGACTGGGCGTTCAAGAACGGCGCGAAGGCGGCCGACGATCTCGACTACATCACGCTGCCGGCGTCGGTCGAGACGGAAATCCGCAAGCAGTGGAAGGAAAAGGTGACGGACGCATCGGGCAAGACCCTTGCCGAGTAAGCTGACGGCAGCGTTCCAAGCGGTTTGCCGCCCGGCCGATTGATCGATCGGCCGGGCGGCGTGTGCAGTGCCGGCGGGCGGTTTGTGCCGCCCGTCTTTGAAAAACAGGCTCCCATGTCTGACTTTCCTCTTGCGTCGTCCCGATCCGGCGGCCAGCCGCAGCAGCGCGCGCCGAGCCCGTTCGGCGACATCGTGTTCGGCGGCCTGACGCGGGTCGCGGCGATCGTGACCCTGTTGCTGCTCGGTGGCATCATCGTTTCGCTCATCGTCGCGTCGATGCCGACCATCGAAAAATTCGGTCTCTCGTTCCTGTGGCAATCGGAATGGGACCCCAATTCCGATATCTATGGCGCGCTCGTGCCGATCTACGGGACCCTCGTCACGTCGATCATCGCGCTCGTCATCGCGGTGCCCGTGAGCTTCGGCATCGCCCTCTTTCTCACCGAGCTTGCGCCCGTCTGGCTGCGCCGGCCGCTCGGCGTCGCGATCGAACTGCTCGCCGCGATTCCGTCGATCGTCTACGGGATGTGGGGGCTGCTCGTGTTCGCGCCGATTTTCGCGACGTATTTCCAGAAGCCGGTTGGGGCGCTGCTGGGACCGATTCCGGTGATCGGCGCGTTGTTCCAGGGCCCGCCGATCGGCATCGGCATTTTGTCGGCCGGCGTCATTCTGGCGATCATGATCATTCCGTACATCGCGTCGGTGATGCGCGACGTGTTCGAGGTGACGCCCGTGCTGCTCAAGGAGTCCGCGTATGGCATCGGCTGCACCACTTGGGAAGTGATGTGGAAGATCGTGCTGCCCTATACGAAGACGGGCGTGATCGGTGGCGTGATGCTCGGCCTTGGCCGCGCGCTCGGCGAGACGATGGCCGTGACCTTCGTGATCGGCAACACCAACCTGCTCGACAATGTATCGCTGTACTCGCCGGGCAACAGCATCACGTCGGCGCTCGCGAACGAGTTCGCCGAAGCCGCGCCGGGCCTGCATACGGCCGCACTGATGGAACTCGGCCTGATCCTGTTCGTGATCACGTTCATCGTGCTCGCGATCTCGAAGCTGATGCTGCTGCGCCTCGAGCGCTCGGAGGGGGGCAAATGAGTTCGCCGCATCTCAACATGCCCGGCCCAAGCGGCGCGGCGCTCGACGCGATGCGCGCGCGCCTGCAGCGCCGCCGCAAGGCGACCAACGTGGTCGCGCTCACCGCGTCGCTCGCCGCGATGGCGTTCGGCCTGCTATGGCTCGTCTGGATTCTCTACACGACGCTGCATCTCGGTATAGGCGGCCTGTCGCTGTCGCTCTTCACTGAGTCGACGCCGCCGCCGAACACCGCGGGCGGCGGTCTGGCGAACGCGATCGTCGGCAGCCTGTTGCTGGTTGCGCTCGCGACGCTCGTCGGCACGCCGGTAGGCATTCTGGCAGGCGTCTATCTCGCCGAGTACGGCCAGAAGAGCTGGCTCGCGAGCGTGATGCGCTTCATCAACGACATCCTGCTGTCCGCGCCTTCGATCGTCGTCGGTTTGTTCGTCTATGCGCTCGTCGTCGCGAAGGCCGGGCATTTCAGCGGTTGGGCGGGCGTCGTCGCGCTCGCGCTGTTGCAGATCCCGATCGTGATCCGCACGACCGAAAACATGCTCAAGCTCGTGCCGAACGCGTTGCGCGAAGCGGCGTTCGCGCTCGGCACGCCGAAGTGGCGGATGATTCTGAAGATCACGCTGCGCGCGTCGGTGGGCGGCATCGTCACCGGCGTGCTGCTCGCGGTCGCGCGGATCGCCGGCGAAACCGCGCCGCTGCTCTTCACGTCGCTGTCCAATCAATTCTTCTCGGTCGATATGAACCAGCCGGTCGCGAATCTGCCCGTCACGATCTTCAAGTTCGCGATGAGCCCGTTCGCCGAATGGCAATCGCTCGCATGGGCGGGCGTGTTCCTGATTACGCTGGGCGTGCTGGGGCTCAACATCCTCGCGCGTTCGGTCTTTTCGAAAAAGTAACGGCGGAGCAATCCGATGAACATGGCAGAAAGCCACCTCGATTCTTCTCTTCGCGCGGCGCAGCCTGCAGGCACGGGCGCCGCGACGGGACAGCGTCCGCTCGCGCCGTCGACTCCGAAGATCGAAGTCAAGAATCTGAATTTCTTCTACAACAAGTTCCACGCGCTGAAGAACATCAACCTGCAGATTCCCGAAGGCAAGGTGACCGCATTCATCGGTCCGTCGGGGTGCGGCAAGTCGACACTTTTGCGCACGTTCAACAAGATGTACGCGCTTTACCCGGAGCAGCGGGCCGAAGGCGAGATCGTGATGGACGGCGAGAACCTGTTGCAATCCAAGCTCGACATTTCGCTGCTGCGCGCACGCATCGGCATGGTGTTTCAAAAGCCGACACCGTTTCCGATGTCGATCTACGACAACATCGCGTTCGGCGTGAAGATGTTCGAAAAACTTACGCGCTCGGAGATGGACGATCGTGTCGAGTGGGCGCTGACGAAGGCGGCGCTCTGGAGCGAAGTCAAGGACAAGCTGAACCAGAGCGGCTATGGGCTGTCGGGCGGCCAGCAGCAACGTCTTTGCATCGCGCGCGGGATCGCGATCCGGCCCGAGGTGCTGCTGCTCGACGAGCCGTGCTCGGCGCTCGACCCGATCTCGACGGGCCGCATCGAGGAGCTGATCGCCGAACTCAAGAGCGACTACACGGTCGTCATCGTCACGCACAACATGCAGCAGGCGGCGCGCTGCTCGGACTATACCGCGTACATGTATCTCGGCGAGCTGATCGAATTCGGCGAGACGGAAAAGATCTTTATCAAGCCGGCGCGCAAGGAAACCGAGGATTACATCACGGGCCGCTTCGGCTGATGCGGGGGCGAGGAGAAAAATATGTCGGATAAGCATTTGTCGAGCCAGTTCGATGCCGATTTGAACGCGGTGTCGTCGAAGGTGCTCGAAATGGGGGGCCTCGTCGAGGCGCAGATCACCGAGGCGATGCGTGCGCTCAACGAGTTCGATCGCGCGTCGGCCGAGCGCGTGATCGCGGCGGAAGACCGTCTGAATCACATGGAAGTCGAAATCGACGAGGAATGCGGCAACATCATCGCGCGCCGGCAGCCGGCCGCGCGCGATCTGCGTCTTCTGATGTCGATCTCGAAGACGATCACCAATCTCGAGCGCGCGGGCGACGAGGCCGAGAAGATCGCCAAGCGCGTGCGCCGCCTCGTCGACGAGCCCGCCGCGCGGGCGGTGAATATCGCCGAGATCAAGGTGTCGGGCGAGATGGCCGTGACGATCCTGCGCCGCGCGCTCGACGCGTTCGCGCGTCTGGATGTGGTCGCCGCCGTGCAGATCGTCAAGGACGACAAGGAGATCGACCTGGAATTCCGCGCGTTCGTGCGCAAGCTCGTGTCGTACATGCAGGAGGACCCGCGCACGATCTCGGTCGGCCTCGATTATCTGTCGATCGCGAAGGCGATCGAGCGCATCGGCGACCACGCGAAGAACATCGCCGAATTCATTATTTACATCGTGAAGGGTACTGACGTGCGGCACCAGCCGCGCGACACGCTCGATCGCGAAGCCAATAGTTAACCGTCGTTTGAAGGACCGAGGTGCCGATGCCCAGCAACATTCTTGTCATCGAAGATGAACCCGCGATTTCCGAATTGATTTCGGTCAACCTTCAGCATGCGGGACATTGCCCGATTCGCGCCTACAACGCGGAGCAGGCGCAAAACCTGATCAGCGACGTACTGCCCGATTTGGTCTTGCTCGATTGGATGCTGCCGGGCAAATCCGGCATCGCGTTCGCGCGCGATCTGCGCAACAACGAACGGACCAAGCACATTCCGATCATCATGCTGACCGCGCGCGGCGACGAGCAGGACAAGGTGCTCGGCCTCGAGATCGGCGCGGACGATTACGTGACCAAGCCGTTCTCGCCGAAGGAACTGATGGCGCGGATCAAGGCGGTGCTGCGCCGCCGCGCGCCGCAATTGACCGAGGATGTGGTGTCGATCAACGGGTTGCGGCTCGACCCGGCGACGCATCGCGTCGCGGCACAGGCCGACGGCAGCGAGATCAAGCTCGATCTCGGTCCCACGGAATTCCGTCTGCTGCATTTCTTCATGACTCATCCGGAGCGCGTGCACAGCCGCACGCAATTGCTTGATCAGGTGTGGGGCGATCACGTGTTCGTCGAGGAGCGCACGGTCGACGTGCACATCAAACGATTGCGCGCCGCGCTCAAGCCCGCCGGCTGCGATGCTATGATCGAAACCGTCCGCGGCAGCGGCTACCGCCTCGCGAAACACGCGTAATGACCGTGTGGCATCTGCGTGGTGAGTCGCGCCGCGCGCATGTTTTCTTTTTCTTCGTCGGGCGACGATCATGAATATCATTTGGGCGCGCTTTCTAGTGTCGCTCGTATTGCTTGCGCTCGTCGGCGTGCTGATCGCCGTCTTTGCCGGCGTTGCGGCGGCTCTCGCGTTCATGCTCGTGATGCTTGTCGTGCAAGGCTTCTTCAGCACGTTCCATACGCAGCGCTTGTGGCGGCTGCTCGATGCACCCGTCTACGGCGAAGTGCCGAGCGCGCCCGGTATCTGGGGCGAAATCTACTATCGGCTGCACAAGCTCGCGAAACAATGGCATGCACAGGTGCGCCAGGTCGAGCAGCAGCACTCGCGTTTCATTCAGGCGATCCAGGCGTCGCCGAACGGCGTCGTGATGCTCGACGATCACGACCAGATCGAATGGTGCAACGCGATCGCGGAAGTGCACTTCGGGCTCGACACGAAGCGCGATCTGCGCCAGCACATCACGCATTTGGTTCGTCATCCGGATTTCGTCCGCTATCTGAACGACCAGCGCTACGATGAGACGCTCGTGATGCGCGCGATGGGCGGCAGCCGGCAGAACGTGCTCGCGGTGCAGGTGTTTCCGTATGGCGAGAACCGCAAGCTGCTGCTTACGCAGGACATCACCGAACTCGAGCGGACCGACGCGATGCGGCGCGATTTTGTCGCGAACGTGTCGCACGAGCTGAAGACGCCGCTCACCGTGCTGTCGGGTTTTCTCGAAACGCTGCGTGAACTGCCGCTTGCCGACGACGAGCGCGCACGCTATCTCGAACTGATGGAGCAGCAGGCGTCGCGGATGCGCTCGATCGTCACCGATCTGCTCGTGCTCGCGAAGCTCGAAGGCGAAACCAATCCGCCTGCCGATCGCGCAGTCGATATGCAAGCCGTGCTCGATCACCTGAAGGACGATGCGCAGACGTTGTCGAACGGGCATCACGACATTATGTTCGACATCGACGAGACGCTGACCATCACGGGCTCGCAAACCGAAATTTTCAGCGCGCTCGGCAATCTGGTGACCAACGCGGTGCGCTATACGCCGGAAGGCGGGAAGATACGCGTCGAATGGCGGCGCGACGGCGCGCAAGCTGTATTTTCCGTGACGGACAGCGGGCTCGGGATTCCGGCCGCCGATCTGCCGCGGTTGACCGAGCGCTTTTATCGTGTCGACCGCAGCCGCTCGCGCGACACGGGCGGCACGGGGCTCGGGCTCGCGATCTGCAAGCATGTGCTGCAACGCCACGATGCGCAGTTGCTGATTCAGAGCGAGGAAGGGCGTGGCAGCACGTTTAGCGCGCGGTTCCCCGCACATCGGACGATCGGCCGCCGGCACGCAGCATAACCACCGGGCCGTGCGCGCGACGCTTCGTTGCCCGTGTCGCGCTTCGCAGCGTGCAGCGGCGGGCCAGCCGGGCTGCCGTGGGCCGCGTCGACAGCGCGTAAGCGATTGCGATGGCTTGTCCCGCGAGCGCATCGACGATACGCCGCCAGCCCGCCGCCAGCCGAGACGGCAGGCCGCCCGCCGGGCAGGCCATCGGCAGCGCCCCGCCTGCTCGCGTTGCTTGCCGCCGCTTGTTGGCGCTTGCCTATGCGCAGAATTTCGCGAGCAGCCCGAGCTGGGCGCTGCGCTGCGTTTTGCCCGTGCGGCGGCGGCGATAGTGACCGTCGCTTTGCATGAGCCACGCGGACTGATTGTCGCCGAGAAACACCGACAGCCCTTCGGCGATCACCCGGCGCTTGAGCTTGCGCTCATACACCGGAAACGCGACTTCGACGCGGCGGAACAGGTTGCGATCCATCCAGTCGGCGCTCGACAGGTAGACGAGTTCGTCGCCGTCCGCATGGAAGTAGTAGATCCGGTGATGTTCGAGAAAGCGCCCGACGATCGAGCGCACCGTGATGTTTTCCGACAGCCCCGGCACGCCCGGTTGCAGCGCGCATACGCCACGCACGATCAGATCCACCTTCACGCCCGCCTGCGACGCCTCGTAAAGCTCGGCGATCACGGTCGGCTCGAGGAGCGCGTTCATCTTCGCGACGATCCTCGCCCGTTTGCCGGCACGCGCGTTCGCCGCTTCCGCGCGGATATGCTCGACAAGCTTCGGATGCAGTGTGAATGGCGATTGCCACATCTGATGCATCGTCAGCTCGCCGCCGATGCCGGTCAGCTGCTGGAACACGTGATGCACATCCTCGCAAAGCGCGGGCTCGGCCGTCATCAGCCCGAAATCGGTATAAAGGCGCGCGGTACGCGGATGATAGTTGCCCGTGCCGAGATGCACGTAGCGGCGCAGCACCGTCTTGCCGTTGTGCGTCACGCGCCGCACGATCAGCATCATCTTCGCGTGGCATTTGTGGCCGACCACGCCGTACACGACATGCGCGCCGACCGATTCGAGCCGCGCGGCCCAATTGATGTTCGTCTCTTCGTCAAAGCGCGCGAGCAACTCCACCACGACCGTCACTTCCTTGCCGTTGCGCGCGGCTTCCATCAGCGCGTCCATCAGCGGCGAATCGGTGCCCGTCCGGTAAATCGTCTGCTTGATCGCAACGACATTCGGGTCCTGCGCCGCTTGCTGCAGCAGCTCGAGCACCGGCTGAAAGCTCTCGTATGGATGATGCAGCAGGATGTCGCCGCGGTCGATCGCATCGAACATCGACGGCGCATTCGTGATCGCGACGGGAATCGAGGGCGTGAACGGCACGAACTTGAGTTCCGGCAGATCGACGAGTTCCGGCAGCTGCATCAGCCGCACCAGATTGACGGGGCCGTTGACGCGATAGCAGTCCTGGTCCGATAGCCCGCTTTCGTCGAGCAGGCGTCGCACGAGATGATGCGGCGTATCGGCCGATACCTCGAGACGCACCGCGTTGCCCAGATGCCGCGCGGGCAACTCGCCTTGCAGCGCGACGCGCAGATTGGTGATTTCGTCCTCGTCGACGAAGAGTTCGCTGTTGCGGGTAATCCGGAACTGATTGCAGCTCTTGACGGCGAGCTTCGGGAACAGTTCGCCGACGAAGTGTTGCATCAGCGAGCTGAGCAGCACGAAGCCGTGCTGGACGCCCGATAGCTCCTGCGGCATGCGCACGAGGCGCGGCAATGCGCGCGGCGCCTGCACGATACCCATTACCGCTTGGCGGCCGAACGCGTCGCGGCCTTCGAGTTCGATCACGAAGTTCAGGCTCTTGTTCAGCACGCGCGGGAACGGATGGGCAGGGTCGAGGCCGATTGGCGTCAGGACCGGCAGCAGCTCGTCGACGAAGCAATTGCGCGCCCATTCGAGCTGCGCATCGTTCCAGGTCTCGGGACCGTGGAAATGGATGCCTTCCTGTTCGAGCGCGGGCAGGATCGTGTCGTGCAGCATCGCGTACTGCCGGTGCACGAGCCGTTGCGCGCGCTCGACGACGAGGTCGTACACGTGCTGTAGCGACATGCCGTCCGGTGACAGCGCGCCGGGATTGTCGCGCATCTGCTCGAGCAGCCCGGCCATCCGGACTTCGAAGAATTCATCGAGATTGCTGCTCGTGATGCAGATGAAACGCAGGCGTTCGAGCAGAGGGACATGCGGATCGGCAGCTTGGGCGAGCACGCGCTCGTTGAAGCCCAAGATACCGAGTTCGCGATTGAGAAGCGGGTGGCGGACGGACATCGGCACAGAATTTGAAAGGTCGGGCGCAGACTCGAAAGGTCGCTCGGAAAGTCTCACGGTGCGATGACGTCTTGATGACAATTTGATGTTGATCACTAAATAATACGCTGGAAACCGAGGATTTCATAAAACCGGCGGCCGGATAGAATGAAAGCGGTACCGCAAGTTTTATCGGGGTCGCCACCGGGCGCCGCGCAGCGCTTAAAATGGCGCCTTTGAACCTTTCGGTACGCGCGGCAATCCGCTGCCGCGCGGCCAGGCGAGAACGGAGCCCACTCTCGATGGTTACATCCCCGCATTTACTGGCTGCCGTCGATCTCGGCTCGAACAGCTTCCGGCTCATCGTCGGCCGTGTCGAGGAGGCGTCTGCCGGCAGTCAGATCTATCCCGTCGATGCGCTGCGCGAACCGGTGCGGCTCGCGGCCGGCCTGTCGCGCGACAAGATGCTCGATCGCGCCTCGCAGGAGCGTGGCTGGGAAGCGCTCAAGCGCTTTGGCGAACGGCTGCGCGATTTTCATCCCGAGCACGTGCGCGCGGTCGCGACGAACACGTTGCGAGTCGCGAAGAACGCCGGCGAATTTCTTGCCGAGGCCGAAGCGGCGCTCGGTTTTCCGATCGAAGTGATCGCGGGCCGCGAGGAAGCGCGGCTCATCTATGCGGGCGCCGCGCATTCGGTGCCGGCGAGTGCGGGCAAGCGGCTCGTCGTCGACATCGGCGGCGGCTCGACCGAATTCATCATCGGCCAGCACTACACGCCGCTCGTGATGGAGAGCCTGTACATCGGCTGCGTGAGCCATAGCCGCACGTTTTTTCCGGCGGGCAACGTCGACGAATACACGATGAGGCAGGCCGAACTCGCGGCCAAGCGCGAGATTCAGATCATCTCGAGCGAATACAAGAAGGCGGGGTGGGATCAGGCGATCGGCTCGTCGGGCACCGCGCGTGCGCTCGCGGAACTGGTCGAGGCGAATGGTTTCAACGATGCGGGCGTTGCGCACGGCATTTCGCGCGGCGGCCTCGAGCGTCTGAAGCGCGCGCTCATCAAGTCGGAGAACGTGAACCGGCTGAAGCTGGTCGCGTTGAAGCCCGATCGCGTGCCGGTGCTCGCGGGCGGGCTGTCGATCATGCTCGCCGTATTCGAGGAACTGGGCATCGACTATGTCGACACGACGGACGGCGCGCTGCGCTTAGGTGTTCTATACGATTTGCTCGGCCGCACGCAGCATGAGGACATGCGCGCGGTGACAGTGGACGGCTTCATGCGCCGCTACGGCGTTGATCGCGCGCAGGCCGCGCGCATCGGTACGCAGGCTGCGCGTTTCTATGATCAGCTCGACGTGCCCGACGGCGAGGCGCGCGAGGAGAGCCGGATGTTTCTGGCCTGGGCTGCCGCGCTGCACGAGATCGGGTTGTCGATTTCGCACAGTGCCTATCATAAGCATTCCGCATATATCGCCAGCAACGCGGATATGCCGGGCTTTTCGCGCACCGACCAGGCGCGGCTCGCGGCGCTGGTGCTCGGTCATGCGGGCAAACTTGGCAAGTTGTCGCAGGCGCGCGAAGTCGAATGGCCGCTGCTGTTCTGTTTGCGTCTTGCCGCGCTGCTGTGCCGGCGCCGGACCGATGCGGGTTTGCCCGAAATTCGCGTCGCGCAGATGAAGAAGGGCGGCTACGAAGTGCATTTGCCGAATGCGTGGGTCGCGCAGAATCCGCTGACTGATTACAGCCTCAGCCAGGAAGCGGCGGAGTGGGAGAAAATCGGGATTCCGTATCGTGTCGTGTATACGGGGGCGTGATTCGACGGCCGCCGGATTCGCCTGCTTTCGTCGGTTTGACGCCGCACTCACGCGCGGCGCATTGGTTTCGCGGGATCGCGCCGCGGTGGATTCGCGGTGCGCTTATCGCGGCGTGCAGACGATCGCCGTCAAAAACGGCAGTGCGGTCTTGACCGTTGCTTGGCTGCCGGCCGCGCGCACCTTTTCTTCTACTTCGCTTTTCGTTCCTCTGACGACGACGCCGTATGCCCATGCGCCAATCGGTTCGCCGTCGCCCTGTTTGAAGAGCGGATCGTCGGCCTGATAGCCGAGCACGACGAAAACCGGGAAGCCGTAGGCGGTTAGCGGGCTGTTCGTGCGAAACGCATTGACCGAATTCGCCTCGACATGCATGGGCTGTGAGCGGATCGCCTGGCGCGCGAGGAGCGGTGCGATAAATGCGTGGCCTGTCGACGAGCAGTCGAGCGCGGAGTCGAGTGCCGCGCCGGGCGTTGGCGCGTCGGCCCACGCCGATGCCGCATTCGCGAGCGTCGCGACGAAAATCAGGAGTCGGGCGATGAAGCGGATGGAATGATTCATGTAATCGAAATCAGCCGCAAGGGCGGCAGGGTATGGGCGGCCTGTGGCAGCAGCCGATGGGCACGTGCAACACGCGGTGATGCTGGTGCTGCGGCTTTCCTCGCCGCTTTCGCCTTTTGCCCGGCCGGGGCTTGGGTATCGGGCCCTGGCCGCGCAGGCGGCTTGCGGGGGCAATGCCGATGATAGCGAAAACTGCAGCCGCGCGGGCAATGGGGCGGGGCGGTTGGAATCGAGGTTGTCGACGGACGAGCAGGGCCGATGGACGCGCAACGCGCGTCCGTTAGGGGCGATGCCGATGTTATCGAGGTCGCGCGCGATGTTGCAGCTATATCCGGCTGAGAAAATGGGGGGCTGATTTGTTCCCGGTCAGGAGTGATCACCGTCGGCGCATGACCGCCGCCGGCGCATTTTGGGAGAACAGGGTTTTAAAATTCGAGGTGGTTTGCGGCGGCTCTTCGTGAACCGTCCATCCGCAAACCGTTATACAGCGCGGGTGTTCGTGGTCGGAGCGATAGGATTCGAACCTACGACCCTCTGATCCCAAATCAGATGCGCTACCAGGCTGCGCTACGCTCCGACGAATCAATAATTCTATCCCTCTTTTCGAGATCAGGTCAATCATTGCGCGCAGTCAAAATGGACTTTCGGATCTGCGCGCTGAACCGATGCAAGAAAATGGACAATGAGATGTTGTCGTCGCGGCGCGTCGCCCTAATGCGTTTCGGAGGTTGCTTGTGACAAACCTGATTCTCTGGCGTCATGCCGAAGCCGAAGATTACGCGAACACCGATCTCGGCCGCCGCTTGACCGAGCGCGGTCACAAGGATGCGCAGGCCGCGGCGAAATGGCTGCGTGCGCGCATCGAGCGCAACGCGACGGTGCTCGCAAGTCCTGCGGCGCGGACATTGCAGACGGCCGAGGCGTTGACTGATCAATACCGGATCGTCAACGAGCTTGCGCCAGGCGGCGCTGTCGACGACGTGCTCGTCGCGGCGGGTTGGCCGGACGGGATCGAGTCGACGGTCGTCATCGTCGGACATCAGCCGACGCTCGGCAGTGTCGCCGCCTGGTTGCTCGCCGGCTCGCGCGAAAGCTGGAGTATCAAGAAGGGCGGCCTGTTATGGCTCACGAGCCGCGTTCGCGACGGCAATGGCCAGACGGTGTTGCGTGCGGCGATTGCGCCAGATCTAATCTGATCGCGTGCAATCCAGCGCTATTTCCGGCTTTCTGCTAAAGTCAAATCGGCGACACGTCACCGAATGGACACCGTTTTGCCACATAAGCGTCACGGCCGGTTACTACATTGGCGGGCATGTCGTTCCCTTCCTTACGACCAGGAAAGCCTAATGCGAGAACTGCCGACGCCTACGCTGCCTTTTGCCTCGCTGCCCCTTGAACTGCCGCGTCGCCGTTTGCCACGCGCGGCCGAAACGGTTACGTCGGAATTCCGGCTGCGCGCCGTCTGGGCGCGCACCGAAGACGAGCTGCGCGAAGCGCAGCGCCTGCGCCATAGCGTGTTCGCCGAAGAAATGGGTGCCCGCTTGGTCGGCCCGGCCGGCCTCGATGTCGATTCGTTCGACCAGTACTGCGATCACCTGCTGGTGCGCGATCTCGATACGCTGAAGGTTGTCGGCACATACCGCGTGTTGCCGCCGCATCAGGCTGCGCGAATCGGCCGCCTGTACGCGCAAGGCGAGTTCGATCTGTCGCGTCTGGCGCACCTGCGCTCGAAGATGGTCGAGGTCGGCCGCTCATGCGTGCATCGCGACTATCGCAGCGGCGCGGTGATCATGGCCCTGTGGGGCGGGCTTGGCACGTATATGCAGCAAAACGGCTACGAGACGATGCTCGGTTGCGCGAGCGTTTCGATGGCGGATGGCGGTCACTATGCGGCGAACCTTTATCGGTCGCTCGGCGATGCGTTGACGGCGCCCGAATATCGAGCGTTTCCCCATACGCCGCTGCCGGTCGACGATCTTCAGACCGGTGCAAAGGTGGCACCCCCTCCGCTCATCAAGGGTTATCTGCGGCTCGGCGCGAAGATTTGCGGCGCTCCTGCGTGGGACCCGGATTTCAATTGTGCGGATTTTCTGACGCTATTCCGCTTGTCGGACATCAACGCCCGATATGCGCGCCACTTCCTGAGCGATCCGATGCCGCGCTGACAATGCGCGATGCGACGATACGACAGCGGCCCGGCAAGTTGATTGCCGGTCCGTGTGTTTTGGAGCGGGCCGCCTGCGACGGCGATGCACGCAACGCGGGCACGAAGCCGGCACGCCTGCCGTGCCGGTAGCTGGTAAGCCACCGGCACGGCAGGCGTGCGTCGGCATGCGAACAACTGTCCGCCCGCTTCAAGCGGGCGCTGCTGTGTTGCTGAAAGAATTCAGCCGCATTTTCGCGAGCCGTGCGATGCGCATAGCGCGTCGCGGCGCGGTCTGCGTGCCGAAAACGTCATGAGCGGAGCGCGGGGGCGCTAGTGTTTGCGCCGCCAATCGAGCAAGTGATGCTCGGCCATCCAGTGATGGATCATGCCCTCGCCGTTGTGCGTCCGTTTGTACTCTCGCGATTCGTAAACGGACAGGCCGATGAGCACCATCAGTCCAATACATAGGCCGATCAGGCCCGCAATCGATTCGGTATCCATGGCAGCCCTCCTTTCAAACCGGCATAGCGCCACGCTTTCATAGTAGAACATGCATGCGCGGTCCGAGAAGCCGCGCGATCGAGCCGCGTCGTCGCGTGCCGATTTCCAGTAGACTCGCCGGGCGCTGCTCGGCGGAACGGGCGGCGCGGCCGTCAATCCGTTCGAAGGAAAATCATGAACCGCATCATCGTCGCCGCGCTGGTTGCGGCCGTGCTGGCCGGCTGTGTGAGCGACCCCCGGCAAACGCGTCGCGGCACGCCGCCGCAAGATCCTCCCGATTACCAAGGGGTGCCGACCGATATGACGCCGCCGTCGATGCTGGAAACGCCCGACGCGAAAGCGCCCGCTCCAGGGAGCGCGGCGCCGATGCACGGCCCCGCGTCTGCACGATAGTGGGGCCGGTGCGCAACGCGTAGCTGGCCGACGCGCGAACGGTTGGATACGCCGGCGCGCTGGAGCGGCGAGGTTGTGGTGCGCCGTGTTCCGGCGGCGGATGCCGCGAAGCGCGGCGTATCGGGCGGTATGAAGTGCCGCACGCAGCGGGCGTTGGCGTGCCGGGTGTCAGTCGGCGACGGCGGCGAATCCGCGGGAAGGCGGATCATCGGCAATTGCTCTCGTCAGGGCCGGGAGGTACCGGGCGAGCGTCATGCCGCGTGCGCCCATGAAAATCAGCAGCGCGGCCCAGAGCCCATGATTGCCGAATGGGCCGACTAGCGCGAGCGTTGCCGCGACGAACAGCGCGAACGATATCGCCATCGCACGCATCAACGCTCGGGTGTACGTCGCGCCGATGAAGACGCCGTCGAGCATGAAGCCCCATACCGAAATCACGGGCGACAACGCTGCCCACGGCAGATAGCGCCCGGCCATGTCGCGAATCGACGGTTGGTCGGTCAACTGGGCGACGATCCATCCGCCAGCGCTCCAGTAGACGAGCGCGAATCCGGCTGCACCCAGCCCCGCCCAGACGAACGTCGTGCGCAGTGCGTGACCGAACGCGCCGCGATCGCGCGCGCCCGCTGCCGCGCCTACCAGCGCTTCCGCGGCATGCGCGAAGCCGTCCAGGCCGTATGCCATGAAAGTCTGCAGATTCAGTAGCAGTGCGTTTGCGGCGAGCGTCGTGTCGCCTTGCCGCGCGCCGAGATGCGCAAACCAGCCGAACGCCGACAGCAGGCATAGCGTGCGGATAAAGATGTCGCGGTTGAGTGCGACGAGCCGCATCAACGCTGCACGGTCGAACAGCTGCGCGCGCTCGATGCGCGGCAGGCCGGGCGGGCTCAGCCGGCCAAGCAGCAGCGCGCCGAGCGCGAACCCCGCGATGTCGGCCGTCGCCGTCGCGGCGCCGATGCCTGCGACGCCCCAATCGAAACGGTACACATAGAGCAGCACTGCGCCGATGTTGACGACATTGACGAACACCTGGATGGCGAGCGCCAGCCGCACGCGCTGCATGCCGAGCAGGCAACCGAGTATCGCGTAGTTTGCGAGCGCGAACGGAGCAGCCCAGATGCGCGCATGTGTGTATTCGAGGGCTGTCGCGCGCACGGCGTTGCTGCCGCCGAGCGCGGCGAACGCGAACGTGACGAGCGGCGTTTGCAGCGCGAGCACCGCTGCGCCGAGCGCGAATGCGAGCAACAGCGCGCGTAGCACGTCGATGCGGATTGCCGCGAGATCGTTGGCGCCGTATGACCGCGCGACAAGCCCCGTCGTGCCCATGCGCAAGAAACCGAAGCCCCAGTACACGAAATTGAAGAAGAGCCCGCCGAGCGCGACGCCGCCGAGATATTGCGCGCCATTCAGATGGCCTGCGACGGCCGTATCGACCGCGCCGAGGATCGGTTGAGTAAGATTGGCCGCGATGATCGGCAACGCGAGGCCGAGCACACGGCGGTGCCAGTTTGCCCCGGTGCGAGGGCCGAGGCCGTTGCCGGGGCGGGCGGGGGCGGACATTGCCGCGTTACCCGCGCTCTTGTACGCACACCCAGGGCGACACGACGACCGCCCACAGCTCGGGGGTGCGCGCCGCGTAATCCTGCGCGGTGTCCGTCTGCATCCGTTCGACATGGCCCGCGGCGAGCCAGCGGGCGACCTGATCCTTATCGTCGCGGGCAATCGCCTCGGCGATGCTCACGAGATCGAGATCGCGCGCCACGGACAGCAGCTTGCCTTGCGCAAAGAAGCGTTCGAGATCGCACCAGTCGATCTTCGCGGTTTCGCCAAGAAGTTTCAGATAAAGCGGACTGTGTTGCGCGTCGGCGGACGAAGCGTTTGAAGACATCGGATGGAGATTGAACTGACTACGGTGAGCGCCACTATAAACCATTCGTGCGGGGCTCGAGAGTCGGCCGTTCGGTCAGTCGGGCGGTTGCGTTTATCGGCAAATCGTCGGCACCCGCAATTTCGCATGGATGCTGATGTGCGGGGCGAGTCGAGCTTACGTACTTTCTGCATCGACGCAATCGATCGTCGCGGGAGACGGTGGCGATGCGCGCGGCGCGCACGGTTTTCTGACGGTCGGCGCGAGCGGTAATAGGCGCGGCCGCGCAGTTGCTGCCCAGACGCAATGCGGGCGCGCGCGCCGAACAGCGCGCACGACATCACCAGCAAGGCTGCTATCGCATCGATCTGATACGCCGACCGGTGCGCGATTGCCGTTTGAGTGCGCCGCGCGCGGAATGCCGATCCGCTTGCTGCGTTTCACGTCCGCGCGAGCAAAGCCGTTTGCGAAACGATTGGAGGCATCCTTCGGTTCGTCGCGCGTCCGGCGCGTGGACGGTGCAGGCGGTCGCGTCGCCGCGCGGCACGATGCGGCCGCTTTCGTCGGTTCATTGGCGCTGGTATCGATGCGATGGCGGGCAGGCGCGGGACGAAGCGTGCGACGGGATCGGCATGGCGGCCGGCACGGGCGGCATCGTGGATTTCCGATTGCGCGGACTGTGCGCCATGTCAGTGCACAGGACAACGAAACGATGGATCAGGCGCCATCTTTCGCGCCGTTACTGGGGAAACACCTTCATGCGAAAACCATAAATGCTGCGTATGATCGACTTACCAACAATAGATACGATCATGGACCTGATTCTGATAGCTACGGGGCTCAGCGTAGTCGGGATTGGCGCGCTGGTGGCGTTTGCTTGCCGTGTCGATCCGCTTTCCGGCCGGTTGCGCAAACGCTGAGCTTTTTTCGATCGCCTTCATCCGGCCGGCGCACGCGGCGGCCGTTGCCGCGCGCGGCGTTGCATGTATGCGCATGCGGGCGCGTCAGCGCGATGGCAGATAGCGCGCCGGATCCACCGGACGGCCGCTGTAGCGCAGCTCGAAATGCAGCGCGACGCGGTTGTTGTCGGTATCGCCCATCTCCGCGATCTTTTGCCCTTGCGCGACCGTTTCTCCTTCCTTCGCGAGCAGTGTGCGGTTGTGCGCGTAGGATGTCAGAAAATCCGCATTGTGTTTGATGATCAGCAGGTTGCCGTAGCCGCGCAGCCCGTTGCCCGCATACACGACCGTGCCGGCCGCTGCCGCGACAACCGGCGTGCCCGCCGTGTTCGCGATGTCGATGCCTTTGGACTGCGAGCCGTCGAATGAGCGAACCACGTTGCCAGCCGCGGGCCAGACGAGCGAGATGCTCGATGGGGGCTTGACCGCTGACGCAGATGACGAAGCCGATGCCGTGCGGCCCGAACTTCGGGCCGTGCCGCCTGTAGCGGCCTTCGACGCGGCGCCCGATGGCGGCGCAACACGCAGCACTTGGCCGACTTCTATCGCGTCCGGATTCGAAATCTGATTCCAGCGGACGATGTTCGCGACCGATTGCCCGTTCGAACGCGCGATTTTATTCAGCGTGTCGCCGCGCTCGACCCGATAGAAACCGGGGCCGACAGGGGCAGAACCGCAAGCGGCAAGCAGCACGGCAAGCGATGCGACGACGAGCCGTCTCGTTGTTTTCACCAACATTGAACCTCGCAAGCACTGCCGCGACGGCGCGACAGCAGGGACAAAAACATCTGATTTTAACGGGTTCGGCAACGGGTACGCGGCTTTGCGTTCGATATGCGCGGGCGCTGACATACGGCCACGGGGGTTTGCATGGGTCGAGTGGAGAGACGCACTTGCGAGGGCGCGGGGGCGGGCGCGTATGGGCGAGCAGGGGCGCGGCGCCAGCGGGGCGTCCCATACCGCGAGCGTGGCGGGTGGCTCTTCGATCGATGCACGCTGTTCGCTGCTTGGCAGGTGTGCCGCCGCCGATCGTTGTGAGCAGGGCGCATGCCCCGCGGGCGGCCTGATGCGAATGACGCGCCCGGACGGCGCAATATGCGCCGTGTCAACTCAACGCGTGACGCGGATACGCAACGCCGCGGTTTCGGTCGCGCCGGGCGCGACGGTGCGAAGACCAAGACCGTTGTGGATCGCGTCCGGCAGGCCGAGCCACGGCTCGACGCAGTAGAAGTCCGATTCCGGCGCTTCGGTCCATGTCGTGACGGCGTACCACGGCACCGAGCCGGGCCGGTTCAGATCGATCTCGATCGTGTGACGGCCGGGCATCGCGATGCGAACCGGCTGGACGGGCGCGCGATCGGGCTCGACGCAGTGAAAGCGGTCGATGATGCTCGAATCGTCCAGCGTATAAAGCGGCGCGCCGGGCTCGGGCGGGCTGATCGAGCCGTCGTCGAGCTGACGGCGAATCTGTGCGGGCGGCAGCGCGAGTGTCGTCGACGCGCGTTCGCCATGCGGCAGCGCAAAGTAGAAATGGTGGCCTGCGTAGTACGGCAGCGGCGTTTGACCCAGATTGGACGTCGTCAAGGCGACGTCCAGCGTGTGCGCATCGGCGAGCCGGTAGCTTGCCTCGAAACGGAATTCGAACGGATAACCGTCGCGCGTGGCGCTGCTGCTTTCGAGCGTCAGCGTCACGCCGTGGCCGTCGGCATCGGGATGCGCGCTGAACGGCAGGTCGCGAGCGAAGCCGTGCATCGGCAGATCGCGCACGATGCCGTCGCGGTCGCGCCACCGGCCTATCTGGCCGTCTGCCCGATGGCGGCCGAGAAACGGGAACAGCAGCGGATTGCCGCCGCGGACCTTGGCGGGGCGCGACCAATCTGCCGATTCGGGCCAGAACACGACGCTTTCGCCGTCGACGCTCCAAGACAGGAGCCGTCCGCCTGCCTGAGGCGCGATGCGCGCGAGCGATGCGCCGTCGGCAAGTTCAAGAATGGGTTGATTCTGGAAAGTGGGCATGATGACGCGCGTTGACGCTTTATTGGGGGTTGGATTACTAAGAATAGCGGATCGTGCGGGGTTGTTGGGCGAGCTGTCGGTACGGCGGATGACGGGAGGCGATGTACGGGAAATCGAGAATGTCAAAGAACGTCATCCGTAAGGACAATGACGTCAACCGGTCATCTTTATATCGTGCCGTATCAAGATTTACCTTGGAGAACTCACTATGGATCTGGCAACTGCGATGGCTCTCACGCTTTTCGGGATGTTCACCGGCAGCACGGTGCTGTTCTTCTACAAAGTCGGCCGTTGATTTGACCGTTTTTGTGCCTGGAAGCAGTCACTTTGATTGATATGTGCTTTCGAGGTGCTTTCAAATCATGTGAGAATGTATCCGGCTGTTGGCTGGATGCCTGATTTGCGCCAAACGCCTTGGCGCAGTCATTCACGCTCGGCATAATCGGGGCGCGGTTTTCTGGGGTGGTGCGGCGTCGAGTGCATGCTACGCCGTTTCCGCCGGTTTTCCTCGCTTAATCTCTCCGATAAAAGGACCGACGCGTGAGCCTTTGGTTTCTGGTATTTCTGAGCGTCCTGCAGGGCGTAACCGAACTCTTTCCTGTCAGCAGCCTCGGGCACACATTGCTCGTGCCCGCCATCTTCGGCATGCATATCGACAAGCATGCGCCACAGCTGCTGCCATTTCTCGTTGCGCTGCATTTGGGCACCGCATTTGCGCTTCTCTGGTATTTCCGTGACCGCTGGCTTGCGCTGATCGCCGGTTTTTTCGCTTCGCTCAATGGGCGCAAGAACGACGATGGCCATATGATGTGGGCGCTCATCATCGGCACGATTCCGGCAGGGCTCGTCGGATTGCTGCTTGAGAAGCGCATCGAGCGGGTGTTCCACGATCTGCGGATTGTCGCGATTGCGCTGATCGTCAACGGCATCTTGCTGTGGATTGGCGATCGGGTGCAGCGGGCGAGCGTACATCGCCCGCCCGAAAAACTGACGTTTAAGCAAGCATTTTTCGTTGGCCTAGCGCAGGTGGGAGCGCTGATTCCGGGTTTTTCCCGCAGCGGCCTCACGATGATCGCCGGCAATCTGGCGGGGCTGACGGCGGAGAAGGCGGCGGAATTCTCTTTCCTGCTTGGCACGCCGATCATCTTCGCGGCCGGCGTGCTCGAACTGCCGAAGCTGCTTCATGCGCCCGGCCAGCTTGCCGACGCGCTGTTGGGCGGCGTGTTGACGGCGATCGCCGCTTATCTGAGCGTGCGGTTCCTGATGCGCTACTTCGAAGGGCGCGGGCGGCTTGCCGCATTTGGTCTTTATTGCGTGCTGGCCGGGTTGTTCTGTCTTGGCTGGTTCCTGTTCCATCCGCAACCGGTTTAATGCACCCGTAACAGGGTGGCCCCGATTGTCGTGGCGATCGGGTATAATTTCGGGCTCGGTTTTACCGGGCCCGAGATGCGTCTGGATAGAGGGTTTTTGTTCTCGCGCCGCGCGCTTCTTGTTGTTTCTTCTGGCGACTTCGATTTCAACTGCGTTGTCGTTCTCCGACCGCCCTTAGCTCAGTTGGATAGAGCAACGGCCTTCTAAGCCGTAGGTCACACGTTCGAATCGTGTAGGGCGGGCCAGCTAAAAGCCTTATGCAGCAAGGGATTGCGCCGCTTCCGACAGCGGCGTTTTTTGTTGCTCGACACCCAACTGTGCCCAAAACGTGACCGTCCCGGCGTGCTGCGCCAGGTGGCTGGGCGCAAGGTGCGCGTACTTCTGCACCATAGCGATCGTCTCCCATCCGCCCAACTCTTTTAGCACCATCAGCGGTGTTCCCCGCTGTACGTGCCAGCTCGCCCACGTGTGCCTGAGGTCGTGCCAGTTGAAATCCACCATCCCGGCGGCTTGACACGCGCGCGCGAAATCTCGCTTGTCAATCTGTCGGATAAGCTTCGGTGGTCCGTCGCCGCGCGTGTACTCCCGCGTGAAGACGAGATCCGTCGCCGTCTGCATGCGCCGCTCGAGCACGCTCATCGCGTCCTGGTTGAGCGGCACTGATCGCGCTCGCTTCGACTTCGCTTCGGCGTGTGTGATCCATGCATTGCATTGCGCGAGATCAACCTGCGAAACTCTCAAGCCGAACAACTCAGACTCGCGCATGCCGGTTGCCACGGCGACGATCGCGGCGTCGCGCATCCACGGTAGGCGCAACGCGTTGATCATCTTCATGATCACCTCAGGTGGCTCCCACCGCACACGTACATCAGGCTCTTCGAACCGCTGAAGCTTCGGCACACGGTCCAACCATTCCCACTCAACGCACAGGTTCAGCATGCGCCGTATGGTGTTGACGTAGCGGTTACGCGTGCCAGGCTCAAGCGGCCGCGCCGGTTTGCTCTTGATCAACCGATGCGTTGGCAGCGCATCGAAGATCTCATCTGCCGTGATGGTCCGGATCGAGCGCCCAGCAAATTGCTCTCCCCAGTACGTGACGTGCCGCAGCTTCCCGGCGTAGTCGCGCTGTCCCTCGCACAGCTTCAGAAACCGCATCGCCGCTTCTTCGAAAATACGATCTGGCACCTCGCCCAGCTTGTCTTGCCGCTACAGATCGGCCTTCAGCCGGTCGTGGTATTCCTGCGCTGCCCGCCTGTCCGTTGTTTCAGCAGAGCGGCGAATTCTTTCGCCGCTTGGCGTGCGGAGGTCGATAAACCAGACCCCGGAGCCTTTACGTCTGCGGATTGACATCCATTTTCTCCACCGACCCGCAGCGATAGCCGGGTCAGATTGTTGCGTTTTTCTGTTAGTCCGGCAAGCTGCGACGGCCAGACACGCCAAACCCGGGAACCCGGCAGGCGAAACCCGATTTGCTTGCGCATCGCGAACACGGTGCTGTACGACAGCTGCATGCGTTCTGCGACTTGCTGAAGGGTGAGTGCGGTCTCGTCGTGTTCGCTCATCCTCCGATCCTCCTGAATTCGAGAACCCAGGCCCACGGGTTGACGTCCCAGCCGTAGCCGCGCGCCTCGTTGATGCCGTCCCACAGGCAGCGGAACAGGCCGCGTGCGTCGAGCGTTTCGTCGGCATCCGGAACGCTGCGCAGCAAGTCGATGCCCTCGGCTTCGGCGTCGGACTCGCAGATCTCCTGCAGGCGCTCGACGCGCAGGCGTCTCGGCAGACACGGCGCGACTCGGGATTATCCAACTTGGTCAGGCATTCGCCGCTGGCCAGTTGCGCGGGCAAGATTTGCGCAGCGTGCTCGAAGAACTGCCGGGCGTTGCCGATCCTCGGCATTCCATTCCCGATTGTGTTGCCGTTGGGTATGGGATGCGCCAGCGGCGCGCGCCGCTGGCGCGGCAACCGGATACGAAATAGCGCCGTACCGGCTCAGTGTCTGAATGCCGAGATGGAAAGCTGTATGAATGTACAGTATAGTGTACGTCGAAATTGACCGCGCCGGTGTTCCATTTCGGCGCGCACGCTATTCCTTCAGGCGTCTTGCGGCTTTCCGGCGCGGTGGACGCCGATCAACTCATTCAGACGGGCAGGCAAATTGTCAGCTAATAATCTGATTCGCATTCGTGGAGCGCGTCAGCACAACCTCAAGAATATCGATCTCGACCTGCGCACCGGCGAGATGACGGTCGTCACCGGCCCGTCGGGTTCGGGCAAATCGAGTCTGGTGTTCGATACCTTGTACGCGGAAGGTCAGCGACGCTATGTCGAGACTTTTAGCGCGTATGCGCGGCAGTTTCTCGACCGGATGGACCGGCCGCAGGTGGACCGCGTTGACGGCGTGCCGCCCGCGATTGCAATCGATCAGACCAATCCGGTGCGCAGCTCGCGTTCGACCGTCGGCACGATGACCGAACTCAACGATCACTTGAAGCTCCTTTACGCCCGCGCTGCCGAATTGTTCGACCGCAAGACCGCGCAGCCGGTGCGGCACGATACGCCGCAGACTATCTATGCGGACCTCGTCGCGCGCACGGCGGATCGGGACCCGCGGCTGGTGGTCACGTTTCCGGTCGAATTGCCGGAAACGGTGACTGCCGACGAAGTCGAGCAATGGCTGTCGGCAAGCGGTTATACGCGGGTGCAGGCCCAGCGTGAAGTCGCGTCGCCCACCGGCCCGCGCAAGGTGCTCGACGTGGTGGCCGATCGCTTCCGTCTGCATCAGGTGGACAAGGTGCGTGCCATCGAGGCGATCGAAGCGTCGCTGAAGCGCGGTGGCGGGCGGGTGAACGTCTATGTGCTCGCGCAGCCGTCTGACAATCCGGACGATGCGGCGCCGGCGCCCGAGGTGTGGCGTTTTTCCACCGGCCTCCATCATCCGGACAGCGACTTGCGCTATGCGGAGCCGCAGCCGGCACTGTTCTCGTTCAACTCGGCCTACGGCGCGTGCGAAGCGTGCCGCGGCTTTGGCCGCGTGATCGGCGTCGATCTCGGCCTGGTGATTCCCGACGGGCGC
This sequence comes from Burkholderia singularis, assembly GCF_001718875.1. Lineage (NCBI taxonomy): Bacteria > Pseudomonadati > Pseudomonadota > Betaproteobacteria > Burkholderiales > Burkholderiaceae > Burkholderia > Burkholderia singularis. The sequence goes on along the minus strand of NZ_CP013448.1, from coordinate 2,739,785 downwards.
AAAACGTTGCGCGGCGGCGCGATCAAGCCGATGCAGACGCCGGCCTGGAAGGAATGCCAGGACGATTTGATGCGCTATGCGGCGAAGGCGAACATCCGGCGCGATACGCCGTGGGCCGAGCTGACGCCTGCCGAGCGCGATTGGGTGATCAACGGGTCACCCGACTGGAGCGGCAAGTGGCAGAGCCAGTGGTATGGCGTCAAGCGCTTCTTCGGCTATCTCGAATCGAAAGCGTACAAGATGCATATCCGCGTGCTGCTGTCGAAATATCGCAGCTACACGCCATGCGAAGTATGCGGCGGCGCGCGCCTGAAGACAGAGTCGCTGCTCTGGCGGCTCGGCACGAAGGAGAACGCCGACGCGGTGCTCGCGGGCGCGAAGCGTTTCATGCCGCGCGGTGTCGACTGGACCCGTGCGCAACTCGAAGCGCTGCCGGGCCTGACGGTGCACGATCTGATGCTGTTGCCGATCGAGCGCATCCGCCGTTTCTTCGATGCCATCACTTTGCCGAGCACGCTGCTCGACGATGCGTTGAAGCTGCTGCTCGCCGAAGTGCGCACACGGCTGAAGTATTTGTGCGATGTGGGGCTGGGTTATTTGACGCTCGATAGGCAGAGCCGCACGCTGTCGGGCGGCGAGGTGCAGCGGATCAATCTGACGACGGCGCTCGGCACCTCGCTCACGAAGACGCTGTTCGTGCTTGACGAGCCGAGCATCGGGCTGCATCCGCGCGATCTGAACCGGATTGTCGAGGCGATGCAGCGCTTGCGCGATGCGGGCAATACGCTCGTCGTCGTCGAACATGACCCGTCGGTGATGCTCGCGGCCGACCGCTTGATCGACATGGGACCGGGGCCGGGCGAGCGCGGCGGCACGATCGTCTACGACGGTGCGCCCAGCGCGATCCGCTCGGCCCGCACGCTGACGGGCGAGTATCTCGGTGGCCGCAAGCACGTGGCCGATACGTCAAGCTGGTTGCGCCGCGCGGTGGATGCGCACACGCCGCGCATCGTGCTCGAAGGCGCGAGCGAACATAATCTGCGCGACGTCACGCTCGAGATTCCGTTGCAGCGCTTTGTCTGTGTGACGGGCGTGTCGGGTTCCGGCAAATCGACGCTGTTGCAGGACGTGCTCTATCCGGCGATGGCGCGGCATTTGGGCCGCGCGACCGAGTCGCCGGGCGCGTACCGCCGCTTGACGGGCGCGGAGCAGGTAAGCGATGTGGTGTTTGTCGATCAATCGCCGATCGGCAAGACCACGCGCTCGAACCCGGCAAGCTATGTCGGCGCGTTCGACGAGATTCGCAAGCTGTTCGCGAAGGCGCCGCTCGCGTTGCAGCGCGGCTATGGCGCCGGCACGTTCAGCTTCAACTCGGGCGACGGCCGCTGCCCGACCTGCGGCGGCAGCGGCTTCGAGCACATCGAAATGCAGTTCCTGAGCGACGTCTATTTGCGTTGCCCGGACTGCGACGGCCGGCGCTACCGCGCTGAGATTCTCGAGGTGCGCATCGAGCGCGGCGGCCGCGCGCTCAGTATTGCCGACGTGCTCGATCTGACTGTCAGCGAGGCGGCGGCGTGCTTTGCCGCTGACGCGGAGGTGTTGCGCGTGCTGCAACCGATCGTCGACGTTGGGCTCGAATACGTGAAGCTCGGCCAGCCGGTGCCGACTTTGTCGGGCGGCGAAGCGCAACGGTTGAAGCTCGCGGGCTTTCTCGCGGAATCCGCGAAGGCCGGCAGCGCCCGCGGTGCCGCGGCGAAGCAGGCGCGCGACGCCCGTCTGTTCATGTTCGACGAACCGACCACGGGGCTGCATTTCGACGATATCGCGAAGCTGGTGCAGGCGTTCGGCAAGCTGCTTGCGCTGGGGCATTCGCTGATCGTGATCGAACACAATCTCGATGTGATCCGTGCGGCCGACTGGCTGATCGATCTCGGCCCGGAGGGCGGCGATGGCGGCGGCCTCGTGCTGTGCGTGGGCACGCCCGATGAAGTCAAAGCATGCGCTATCTCGCATACCGGCGCGGCGCTGTTGCAGTACGAGCGCGCGATCGGCGCTCAAGCGCAACCCGCCGACGCGGGCGTGCCACTGCAGGCTGCGTGGCGTGCGGCGCGTGCGCGGCGCGCGGTCGAAGGCGAGGACGTCGTGCGGATCGTCAACGCGCGCGAGCACAATCTGAAGGCGCTCGACGTCGATATTCCGCACGGCAGGTTCAACGTGATCACCGGCGTATCCGGTTCGGGCAAATCGACGCTCGCATTCGACATTCTTTTTCACGAAGGCCAGCGCCGCTACCTCGAATCGTTGAACGCTTACGCGCGCTCGATCGTGCAGCCGGCGGGGCGTCCGGAAGTCGACGCGGTGTACGGCATTGCGCCGACCGTCGCGATCGAGCAGCGGCTGTCGCGCGGCGGCCGCAAGAGTACGGTTGCGACGACGTCCGAAGTGTGGCACTTCCTGCGGCTGTTGTATGTGAAGCTCGGCCTTCAGCACTGCATTCATGACGGCACGCCGGTGACGTCGCAAAGCGTCGAATCGATCGCCGCGCAATTGTTGCGCGATCATCGCGGCGAGCATGTCGGGTTGCTCGCGCCGCTCGTCGTCAACCGCAAGGGCGTTTATACGGATCTCGCGAAGTGGGCGAAGGCGCGCGGCAACACGCATCTGCGCGTCGACGGCGAGTTCGTGAGCGTCGATTCGTGGCCGAAGCTCGATCGTTTCCGCGAGCATACGATCGAGTTGCCGGTGGCCGACCTCGTCGTGTCGCCGGATCGCGAGGATGAGCTGCGGCAGCGTTTGAACGAGACGCTCGAACTGGGCAAGGGCGTGATGCATCTGCTTGCGCCGCTCGACGGCTTGCAACAGGCGTTGGCTCATGGTCAGTCGAGTGCGCGGATCGGCACGCTCGAAGTGCTGTCGATCAAACGTGCGTGCCCGGTGTGCGGCACGAGCTATCCGGAGCTGGACCCGCGGATGTTCTCGTACAACAGCAAGCATGGCTGGTGTACGACCTGCGTGGGCACGGGCCTCGCGCTCACGCGCGAGCAGCGCGCCGCCTATGACGACACGGTGTTTGCCGAGGACGGTCGAGGCCGCGAGCAGACGCTGCCTTCGGACGAGCAGGAACCGGAAGGCGTCGGCGACGAGCCGTGTCCGGATTGCGGCGGCACGCGTTTGAATCCGTTCGCGCGCGCGGTGACCTTCGATGGCCATCCGATCGTCGACGTCGCGCAATGGACCGTGTCGGATACGCGCCGCTGGATCGGCGGCTTGCAACTTACCGGCCGCGATGCGCAGATCGCACGCGATATCGTCAGCGAGATCGGCAGCCGTCTTGCGTTTCTCGAGGAAGTCGGGCTCGGCTATCTCAGCCTCGATCGCGCGGCGCCGAGCCTATCCGGCGGCGAAGCGCAGCGCATCCGGCTCGCGGCGCAACTCGGCAGCAATCTGCAAGGGGTGTGCTACGTGCTCGACGAGCCGACGATCGGCCTGCATCCTCGCGACAACCAGATTCTGCTGAATGCGTTGCGCAAACTTGGCGATAAGGGCAATACGCTCGTCGTCGTCGAACATGACGAAGACACGATCCGCCGCGCGGATCACATCATCGATATTGGCCCGAGCGCCGGCAAGCGCGGCGGCAGACTGGTTGCGCAGGGCGGGGTGGCGGACTTGTCCGCGCAGCCCGAATCCGTGACGGGGCGCTTTCTCGCACAACCGATCGCGCACCCGCTGCAGCCGCGCCGCAACGTGAATCCGCCGGGCGCGAGGAACGGCGCGGCGGTGCCGCAGAATTGGCTGACGGTGCACGGCGGCAAACTGCATAACCTGCGCGACGTCACGGTCGACATTCCGCTGGCAAGGCTTGTCGCGGTGACGGGCGTGAGCGGGTCGGGCAAGTCGACGCTCGCGCGCGACGTGCTGATGACCAACCTGCTCGATGCGGTGGGCCGATCGGTGCTGTCGTCGCCGGCCACCCGCCGCGCGCGCAACGCCGCGCAGCGCGACACGCCGCGCGCGTCGCAGACGGCGGGGCGCCGCGCGAGCGTGCTGGCGCGCAGCGCGCCGAAGCCGTCGCTCAATATCACGCATGTATGGCAGGGCTGCGAGTCGATCAGCGGCTGGGAGGCCATCGACCGTGTGCTCGAAGTCGATCAGACACCGATCGGCAAAACGCCGCGCTCATGCCCGGCGACCTATATCGGCGTCTGGGACGCCATCCGCAGGTTGTTCGCGGATACGCTGGAGGCGCGCGCCCGCGGCTATACGGCGTCGCGCTTCTCGTTCAACACCGGAGAAGGACGGTGCCCGGCATGCGAAGGGCAAGGCGTGCGCACGATCGGCATGAGTTTCCTGCCCGACGTGAAGGTGCCGTGCGATGTGTGTCACGGGCAGCGCTTCGATCCGCAGACGCTGGCGGTCACGTGGCGCGGCAGGAACATCGGCGACGTGCTGACGATGGAGATTGACGAAGCGGTGGAGTTTTTCGCGGCGATTTCGAACATCGCGCATCCGTTGCAACTGATGAAGGACGTCGGCCTGGGCTACCTGACGCTCGGCCAGCCTTCGCCGACCTTGTCCGGCGGCGAGGCGCAACGCATCAAGCTCGTTACCGAACTCAGCAAGGTGCGCGACGACATCACGCGGCGCGGCCAGAAGGCACCGCATACGCTTTACGTGCTCGACGAGCCGACCGTGGGGCTGCACATGGCGGATGTCGCGAAGCTGATTCACGTGCTGCACCGGCTCGTGGATGCGGGACATAGTGTCGTCGTGATCGAGCATGACCTCGACGTGATCGCGGAAGCGGATTGGGTGATCGACCTCGGCCCGGAGGGCGGCGTCGGGGGCGGTTCAGTCGTGGCGGCGGCGCATCCGGAGGGGCTCGTGAAGGTGAGCGCGAGCCATACGGGGCGCGCGCTCAAGCCTGTGTTGGCGCGCGGCGGCGTGGACCGAGGCGAACAGGTGCGGCGGGAGGAGGCAGACTTCGGCTGAACGACGCGCTTTTGACGAGCACCCCAGTGCAGAGTTGGGCATTGGGGTGTGACGAGAAACTTGCGGGCCAGTGCCTGCATATCGTGCTTGCGTATCGTTGGTTTACCGGCGCGCGTTCAGCTTGTGCCTGCGCGGCGAAACGTCCGTCGATTCGCTGACGCGAGACAGTGATCGGCATTGCTCAAACCGACAGGCCCGGACGTTTCGCGCGGTATTGCTGATACAGCATGCCGGCGATGAGCAGCGCGATCGGATACAGCATCCTGTAACTGAAGCCAGCGAGCAGGAAGGCGCATGATGCCGAGCCGAGCACCATCAGCGGCCAGCGGCTGGGGCCCGTCTCTATTTTCCAGAAGCAATAGAGGCATGCGACATAGAGCACGAGGAAATTCTGGTTGGCGATCAACACGAGATCCTCGATCTTGAGGTGGAAGATCGCCGATGCGAGCAGCACGGCCGCGAAGCAGCCGGCGAGCAGCAGGAGCGCATTGCGCGGTATGCCGCGGCGGTCCAGTTTGCCGAATATGTCGGGCAGCAGGCCGTTGCGGCCCGCCGAATAGAACAGGCGGCTCGCGCCAAATACCCACGCGTTCGCGTTTGCCAGAATGATGACGAGTGTCGCGATCGAGAAAAGCTGCCGCCATTGAGCAGGCACGAGGTGAGCGATGCCTTGCGTGACATTGACGTTCGAGTCATGAATCGATGCGCCGTTCATCGTTGCGGCAAGCGCGAAGTAGAGCGCGACGACGGTCACGAAGCTCAGGAAATAAACCTGCTTGATCGTTTTATTCGGATTCTTGAATTCCTCCAGGCCGAACGACATGTTTTCCCAGCCCAGATAGGCCCAGAAAATCAATACCGTCACTTTCCAGAGCGACGCCGGACGTATCGCGGTGAAATCGGGGGCTGTCCACAGCCGGCCTCCGGTAATCAGATCGGGCAGGCGCAGCGCGGCAAGGATAAGGACGGTCGCGACGATCAGCAGCAGCGATACCTTGTTGATCAGCGTGGTGGTCCGCACTCCGCTCAGATTGAATAGCACGGCGCTCAGCAGGAACAGCGCCGACACGACGAGAAGCTTTTCCGGTTCGATACCGAACGCGGTGAGCGCGTAACTGCCGCCGATCATCGCCAGTGCCGGTACGGAAAGCGGAAACGTGCCGCAAAGCACGGCCGTGACCCCATATTCGGCGCGTTGACCAAGTGCGGCCTCTACATAGCGTGAAATACCGGCGGCGGATGCGAAGCGCGCGCCCAGAACCGCGAAAATCCAGATCAAGGGTACGCACGCCAGTGTGCAGATCAACCATCCCCACGCCGCGGTTTGGGGGGAACTGATTTGAAGCGCAAGGCCGGGCAATCCGAACAGGCCGGAGCCGATTACCATGCCTACCGCGAGCGCGATCCCGCTCGAGAGCGAAATTTGTCGGCGCAGTGTCGTCATCGAACAGCCCTCTCGAACGTTTGCGCCGTGGCCGGCGCTAGTTAAGATCTAGCACGATCCGCCCTCTTATTTGCCGTTGAAGAATATCATCAATTGCTTGATTCACCTTATCCAAAGGACGCACCTCGATTTGTGCCGATACAGATCCCGACGAAACGAATTCGAGTGCTTCTTTTAAATCCTGGCGGCTGCCGATAATCGAGCCGCGTGTTGTCAATCCTTTCACAACGGTATCGAAGATCGACAGCGCAAAGCTGCCCGGAGGAATTCCCACCAATACGCACGTGCCGCCCCGGCGCAACATGCCGAGGCCCTGTTCGAAGGCTTTCGGCGACACGGCGGTAATGAGCGCGCCATGCACGCCGCCCGTCACGCGCGTCACCCGGCTGACGGGAAATTCGGTTTGCGCATTGACGACGATGTCTGCGCCGAGCTGAGTCGCAAGGCGCAGGCGGTCGTCGTCGATATCCAGCGCCACGACTTGAAGTCCTAATGCTTTCGCGTATTGAACGGCAAGATGTCCGATACCGCCGACACCGGAAATGGCGATCCATTCTCCTGGCTTGACGCCGGTTTCCTTGATTCCTTTATAAGTCGTCACACCGGCGCACATGATCGGCGCCAGTTTGTACGGGTCGCCTTGCGGTAGCGGCACGGCGTAATCGCCCGAAACGACGCAGTATTCGGCGAATGTGCCGTTCAGAGAGTAGCCGGTATTTTTCTGCTTCAGGCAGAGCGTCTCGCGTTTGCTGGTGCAGAATTCGCAAATGCCGCAGGCGCTGTTCAGCCAGAAGACGCCGACTCGGTCGCCTTCGCGCAGATGCTTGACGTTTTCTCCGCACGCCGAAACAAAGCCGACGGCTTCGTGCCCTGGAATCAGCGGCAAGCGGGGTTTGAGCGGCCATTCCGCGCGAACGGCATGGATATCGGTGTGGCACACACCGCTTGCGGCCAGCCTGACGAGCACCTGATCCGGGGCTGGCGTCGGAATCGGAACATCGCAGATTGTCAGAGGCTGATTGAATTGTTCGGCAACGGCGGCTCTCATCAGATGGTTCATGGTGTCATGCTCACGTTGTCCAACGCGCGAATGGCTCCGTCGGACGTTGGTATCGTGGGCGGCTTGTCGACGCGCAACGGCAGCGAATCCAGGATTTCCGCGATGCGCGCGACGAGCAATGCTTGCACCGGAAGCGAAAAAATATGCCCCCCCGGAAGCAGCGCGCGCTCGAAATGGCCGGCGGCCTGATCGATCCAGGATTCCCAGTCCTCACGATACATTTCGTGATCCTCTTCGCCGAGGAATGCATAGAGCGGGCATGCAAGCCTGGGTTCGTCGCGGTAGTCGTAGATGTCCGATAGCTGGAGATCGGCACGCATCGTCGGCAGAAACCGGTCTCGCCACTTGGGTTTATCCAGCAGGTCGGTCGATGTGCCGCCCATGTTTCGAAGGTGCGCAACCAGGTCGGCATCGCAGAGCCGGTGAAGGAACGGATGACGAAGCGGCTTGTGCGGCGCGCGGCGTCCGGAAACGAATAGCGCCACCGGTTGCACGTTGCGATGGCGGCGCAGCGCGCGCGTGATCTCGAATGCGACAAGCGCGCCCATGCTGTGCCCATAGATGGCGAGGGGGCGATCAAGCAGGGTGTCGAGCTGCGGCAGCAGATGCGCGATCAACGGCTCGATCTCGGTGAAGGGCGGTGTCGCGTTGTTGTCCTCTCGTCCCGGAAGTTGGGCTTTGACGAGATGTATGTCGGGACGCAGATATTGGGGCCAACCGTTGAATGACGATGCACCGGCGCCGGCATGCGCAAAGCACAGCAGGCGCACGCGCGCAATGCCCTCGGAGGGCGCGTGCCGTAGCGACGGCGACGATTCGCTCATGGCATCCGTCCCGAAAGAAGTGCGCAACGCCATGCTCCGATGCCCGGTTCGCGCATGGCGTTGCGGGCAAGCTCAAGCCAGCTTGAGACGGGCAGGCCCCCAGATTTCGCTGCCGGTCACCGTCCAAGAATCGGTGATCGGGCGCAGCGTGAAGCGCAACAGGTTGAGTTTTCCCATCCGGAAACCGACGGAGCCCAGCTTGAAGAAACGCTCGAAAGTCCGCACCTGCTCTTCGCCAACCATGGCGACCGCCTTGTCGCGGTCCCGGCGCAGATTGGCGGCCCATGCGTCGTAGCTTCTCGCGTAATCGAGCCGATCGTTGCGCACGGTAACGATTTCGAACAGACCGTCGACGGCTTTGACGATTTCGTTCAGATACGGAAGATCGGAGTCCGGATAAATTTCCGTATTCATGAAGTCGCTCGCTTCTTCGCGTTTCATATTGCCGTATGCGATGGTTTGCAGTGACATTCGCCCGTTCGGTGTGAGCCAGCGGCGGCAGCGCTCGAAGAAATCACGGTAGACGCTCAGTTTTTCCGATTCGGTTTCCTCATGTTTGGCGAAGTGCTCGAATGCGCCGATCGAGATGATCGAATCATAGGGCTCGGGCGGTTCGTGAACCGCCCAGTTTTCGACGCGCACGCTCACTTTCGGCAATTCGAGCGAGCGAAGGTAATCGGCTTGCGCATCGCTTAGCGTCAGACCCACGACCCTTTCGATATGCGGCATGTTCGACAAGCGCCGAAGGATCGTGCCCCATCCGCATCCGACTTCGAGCACGGAGCGAGCCTCGTGCGCGCCGGAGCTGACGAGGTGCCAATCGATCTTGCGATTCTGGGCCGTGTCGATATCCTCGTCGGGCTGGGAGAAAAGCGCGGCCGAATAGGTAAAAGTCGGGCCCAGCATCAGCCGCCAATAGTCGTTGCCGATGTCGTAATGGTGGCGGATGCCTTCGGGCGAGCCGCCATATTTTTCGCCTTCGCGATCGCGTAAGCTGATTGCATTCATGTCAGGCCACCTGTTTGGAGGAAAGGCGCGATGCCAGATGTTGGGAGAGCGAACGCAGCGTCGGGTATTCGAACAGCAACTCGGGGGCGAGTTCAACGTTCAGCGTCTCTTCCAGCTCCATGATCAGCGACACGGCGGTGGCGGAATCGAGCCCGAATCGATCGACCGCGACAGTCGGATCGATTTTCGATTTCGATAAATTGAGCGTGTTCGAGATGAAGTCGACACACCATGTTTCGATCGACGATGCATCGTTGAGTACGGGCGTTGTCATAGTTGAAGCCTCCGTGTCGATAGGACGGGTGAGGATGCGACTTTCGGATGAAGCGGCGTAGATCAGGTTTGAATCGCTTCGGCGGTTCGCTTTGCCATGCTTTCCGGCGTCGGCAGCTTGACGTCCCATGCGAGGCCGAGCGCCTTGAGCGTCGCGATGAACCAGTACGCAATATCGGCGCGATACCAGGCAAGGCCGAACGATGCGGAGAACGGGAACGCATGGTGGTTGTTGTGCCAGCCTTCTCCCCAGGCGAGCAGACCCAGTACCCAGTTGTTGCGGCTGTTGTCGTTCGGATTTTCGCGTAACCGGTAGGGGCGCGCGCCTATGGTGTGCAGCACCGAATTGAGCGCCCACATCGAGTGGCCGACGACGAACATGCGCACGACGCCGCCCCACATCAGGCCGGTGAGCGCGCCATACCGGCTTTGCGTGACGAGGCCGCCGATAGCGGCCGGAATCGCCAGGCCCAACAGAATCCACCAGCTGTAGAGCCGGCCGGTCTTGACGATTGCGCGGTCGCGCAGCAAATCGGGCGTGTAATGCGCGACATTCGGATATTCGTGCTTGATCATCCACGTGTAGTGCGCATGAATGAATCCGCGGATGCGCTGCATGACCGATGTGCCGTGCAGGTTCGGCGAATGCATATCGCCGTCGCGATCGGCGCGCTCGTGATGCCGGCGGTGCATGGCTACCCACGAAATCACGGCGCCTTGCCCGGCCATGCAACCGAAGATCGCCAAGGCGACGCGCACCGCGGTCACGGTCTTGTACGAACGGTGCGTGAAGAGCCGGTGATAGCCCGCAGAAATGCCGAGCCCGGTCAAAAGCCACATGACCATGAACAACGCGATATCGACCCAGGTAATCGGCTGATAAAAAGCGAGCACAATGGCTGCTATCGTGCCGAATAACGGAAGAACGTCGAACAAGATGAAATGCCGGCGTTGCAAGCGGTGGAGAAAGGGCGCGTCGATGGCCAGCCGGCGTCCGGGAACAGCATGTGATTCCTTGAAAGTCTCATCGATGACTAATGACATGACGTGCTCCAATCGACCATGAAATTCTCGACAAAAATTTTGGATGCCGAAATTTATCGAATGAGGCGACACATCTCGGTTCGAGCAGATTAGCGCGCGCTTGGGCTCGCAACAATTGAGTTTTGTGAGAGATCGGTTAATTCGAATGCAATGGAGTCGCGATTGAGCGCACGCGCTTCATCGAGCAGCCAGTGAATAAAGGTCTGGACTTGTATCCGATCGCGATCCTTGGGGCGAACCAGTGCGTAGAATTTGCAATCGGGAATGAAGGGCCGTTCCGTCAAGCGGATCAGCTTTCCGTTTCTGATATATGGATCGATCAGGACATCGAAGCCGGGCGCGATGCCGAGCCCGTTCGTGGCGGCCTCGTAGACGAGCGAGAGATCGTGCAGAAAGAGTGTCGATTCGCGGGCGTCGTCATCGTGTTCGACAATGCCGAACGCTTCTGCCCAACTGGACCAAATGCCGTCCAGATGCCGGCAGCAAAGCAATTTCCCGGACAAAATGTCGATCGGGCTTCGCGCATGCAGATGCTTGTATGCATATTGCATGCTGCATACTGGGAACATCGCGACATTCATCAACGGCGTGGCTTCGAGCGAACTCCATTGGCCGTCGCCGAGCCGGATCGCAATGTCGAAATTGTCGCTGACAGCATCGAGTTCTTGCGTGGACGTTTCGAATTCCAAGCCGATGTTGCCATGGCGCTCGGCAAACCTATGCAGCCTCGGAAATAGCCACGAAATCGCAAATGCCGGGCGCACGCTGATCCGGAGGCTGCTCTTGCGAGGGGCGACGCGCACCCCTTCGCAGGCCACGCGTATCGCCTCGATCGCAGGGGTCAGGCGCTGTGCATATTCGCGCCCGGCCTCGGTCAATTCGAGCGAGCGGTGTTCACGCTGGAATAGCGAAATACCGAGTTCGACTTCGAGCGCTTGAATTCGTCTGCTGACGGCGGGCACGGTGATGTGCAGGACGGAGGCCGTCGTCGTGAAACTGAGCGACTGGGCAGCCACGACAAAGGCTTCGATCGATTTGAAAGGGGGAAGGCGAGCCATGGCCGGATTCTCGCAATCTACTTCTTAAACGCATGCCAGTTATGGCGGTTTCCCGAAATTCGTCAGCAAACCTTAAGGATTGCGCCTCGCGACTGAGATCGGGGTTGGCTGTTACAGCGTAGCAAGTTACGGCATCAAAAAAAAGAAAAATGAATTTTGGCAGCGTTAATTGGCCGTATTAAACCTTTGCTGAACCAGGACGCTCTTTCAGGAGCTTTGCTTGAGTGCGTGAGCAGCGGGGCGGTTTCGCATGCCGTCCAGGATCACGTCCTGAAAATAGCGGCGCGTCTCCAGCGGCGCGGCCGTTACGCGGATCAGTCGATTCAAATGATCAACCGGTGGCCGTCTGACAAAGATGTCGTGGTTTTCGAGCCAGTTCGCGAAGTAAAGCGCATTTTCCGGCGTACCAAAATCGAAGGCGACAAAATTAGCCGATGAAGATAGTGCGGGAACGCCGAGTTGAGCCGCGATCTCATAATAATGTCGATTAGCTTGAATCGTCTCGGATACGACATGTTCGACGAACACCGCATCTCGATATGCAGCGAGCGCGGCTTCCTGCGATGCTTTGGCGACGCCGAAATGCAGCCGAATCGAATCGAGCGCTTGTATCAGCTCGGGGGCGCCGATCAAATAACCGACTCTTGCGCCCGCGAGTCCGTAAGCTTTGGAAAACGTGCGTAGGCGAACCAGATTGGGACGCTCGAGTGCGCGCGGCAGCAACTTTTCAATAGGAGCGAATTCGGCATACGCTTCGTCGAGCACGACCACGCAATCGCCGGGCATGTGATCAATCCAGCTCAGCAGTGCGTTCGCGTCGAAAAAGGAGCCAGTCGGATTGTCCGGATTGGCAAGATAAACGAGCTTGGGACGGTGACGCCAGGCGAGCGCTTGGATGCCGTCGAGATCGTTGACGTAATTCGGGAGATACGGTTGCCGGATCAGCCGGACGCCGAAGCCGGCGGCATGGTAATCGAAGGTGGGATATGCGCCGAGTGAGGTGACGACGCAGTCACCGGGTTCGATGCAGGCCCTGAATAGCAGTTCGAGCAGACTGTCGATTCCTTCGGCTACCGAAATATGGTCGATGCCGATTTGCCAGCTTTCGGCGATGCCGGTTCGCAGATCGTAGTGCGTGGGGTCGTTGTAGTAGCCGCATTCCGCGAGACTTTTCTCCCACGCCTGCTTGACGGAATCGCTGACACCGAACAGCGATTCGTTCGCACCAAGCCGGGCGCGGTACGGGCGGCCTCGTAGACGCTCGAGCGCCTTTGCACCTAAAAAGGGGGACCGGTTGTCGAGACTCGCGACGATTCGGTTGAGTGGTGGACGCATGATCTGTCTCGTGAAAGGACTTGCGTGAAGGTTGCTCGGCTTATCTCAATTCACAACGGTCCGCACTTCTTCGCCACGGTAAAAGCACTTCGCGGTCAGGGCGGATTTTCGGCGCATTTCCATCAACGATGCATCGGAGTAAAACGCCGAATGCGCACTCAACAGCACCTGCGTGCTGTCGCTTATCGCGGCGGGAACGGCGGGCTCGCCGGATAGCACGTCAAGCCCCGCGCGGAATTCGGCATGGGTCTGCAGATGCTCGATCAACTCTTCCTGGCGGATGACGTCTCCGCGCGACGTATTGATTAGAATGCCGTCGCGCGGCATCAGCGATAGTTGTTTTGCGCCGATCAGGCGGCGTGTCGCCGGGCTGCTTGGCGTATGCACGGAGATGATCTGGGAGCCGGAAAACAGCGTATCGAGATCGTCGACGCGTTCGACGCCGAGCGATTTTTCGACGCCGGGCGTGAGCCACGGATCATAGAAGGTGCAGATCATGCCGAATGCGCGTGCGCGCATCGACAACGCGGTTCCGATCCGGCCGAATCCGACCAGGCCCAGATGCAGCCCGCGCAGGCGCGGTACGGGGCCGATGTCGCGCCAGTCCCAAGCAACGCGGGCGGTCGCATTCGTCGTGCCGAGATTGCGAACGATGTAGAGCAGCATTGCCATCGCGTGATCGGCGACTTCCTCGGTGCCATAATCGGGAACGTTGGCAACCGGTATATCGACGCTGCGCGCGAATGATACGTCGATATTGTCGTAGCCGACTGCCGCGCGCACGACGCCGCGGCAACGCTTCATACGGCTGAAGCTGCTGGCGCCAAGCGGCACCGGATGCCATGAGATGACGACGTCCGCCTCCTCGAGGCGGCCGTCTATTTCAGCCTCGTCGCGCACGCGGCAGAGTTCGACCGTATGTTCGCTGCCGAATACGTCGCGCTCGATATCCAGCCCTTCGAGATAGGTGGATTGCGGACCGTCGATGACCAATACGTTGCCCATGTCGCACTCCTAGCTTGGCGAAACCGCTTGGCACTACTGGAAAGCAGGGGCGCGGTTCAATGCGTGACGACGGTGTCGCGGATCAGTGCGGCCAGGATTCGGCGCTGACCTCGATAAGCGAGCCGGCCGTGCATCGCCAGAACGTTGTCGAGCAGCAGCAGGTCGGATGCTTGCCATTTCAGCGGCACTTCCATTGCCATCAGCGTTTCCCAGATGTGCTCGGAATCGTCGCGGGCGACGGCCGAACCGTCGCGATGAAAAACGTTGTCGAGCATCTCCGGATGATCGGCCATCGCCGTTCGTATCAGTTCGCAATGGTCGGTGCGGCCATCGCGCTGCGCCCACTTCAGCGTGCAGTCCGGTGTATGGTAGTGCGCCTGATTGAACCACACGCGCTCGCCTGTCAACGGATGGGTTTTGAACGCGGGCAGCATTTCCTGCCAGAGCTGCAGGCAGCCGTTGGGCAACCAATGGATATCCCAACCCTTGTCGTCGGCGATTCGCTCGACCTCCGAAGGATCATGTGTTCCGAAGACAGCCGGCCACGCCTTCGGAATGCCGGGGCGCAGGTGTAGCATATCGGGCGTCGGCAGCGTGCGCCTTACCCGCAGGCCTTGCCGCTCGAACCGTTCCCTGATATCGGGCGATAGCCGCCGCGTGATCTCGCGCGCATCGGCTATCGTCGTTTCTCCGCCTTCGGTTGGAGGGATGTCGCAAAAGAACGCGACGCGATCGGGGGGATTGGCCGTGTAGGCCATTTCCTGATGCAGTGCGAGCGTGTATTCGCGCGGCAGATCCGTGGCGGTCAGGATATTGCCAAGCACGGTATGCCGGGGCGCGGTTCCGCCGATATAGTCCATCAGGTGGGCAGCGAGCGCACCGAGCGCGCGGCTGAACGGCTCGGCGCCGTTGAGCGCGTCGAATCCGCGCAGCAGCACAGCGCCGTGTGCCGACAGATGCGCATCGATCAACGGACGATGCTCGGCGAGCCACGCAGCGACGCTGTCGATGTCCGCGTCGCGTCCCGACGTGATCCGTATCGTCATCGGAAGCATTCCTTCATTGACGAACGTTTCTTCGAACCGAATCAAGTTGCGCCTCCGTTCGATAGAAGTGAGCGTGCCTTCGCCCGGTGATCCGAGCGCCGGGCAACGGGACGTGTCAGCGTCTGCTGCTTTCGTAGTCCGATTGCAGAATGGACATGACGAGCGCATCCGGATGATGTCCATCTCTAAATGCGTTCCTGCGTTTCATGCCTTCCCGCACGAATCCGACGCTGTCATACAGACGGATGGCCGGTTCGTTGTCGGCATAGACGACCAGCTCGATCTTGTGCAAATCGAGATAGCGAAAGCCTAGCCATAGCGCGGCATTCAGCAGCTTGCGGCCGGCACCTTTTCTCACGTGTTGGTCCGCGACGCCGATCGCCAGCATCGCGATATTGCGCCATCTTCCTTTGCCCCATTCCAGGTAGACGTAGCCGATCGCTTGGTCGTTCAGCGCCGCGATGATCCAGTGGCGGGTATCGCTCGGCTCGACGAGGCGTTGCACGTCGTACTCGCTGATATAGGGAAGCACGGTCAAACCGTGGATGAAATTGTTTCCCGACATGAATTCGACGAGGCTGGCGGTGTCATTTCGCCGGAGTCCGCGAAGCTGGATTTCGTCGCGCATAGGAGGCTCATCGAACGGGGAAAGATGCCGGGAGCTTCAGGTTAAGGGCTGGTTTTGAGATGAACAATTGCATTTTGAAATTTGACGATTGATTTTTTTTCAACGTTGATCGAGCCAACAGGCGTGCGCGAAAGACGCTTGCATGTCGAACAACGATGGCGCCGAAAAGATCAATTGTCGAACGGCGCTCGGCTGGATAGCCTTGGTAGGGCCGAGCGGTCGATTGCCGGACCGCGTGATCGAGCTATTCGATTCGATTTCCATTTCAGAAGGAGCCGTTCATGTCGACGCCTGCCAGCGACCTTCATTCTTCGGCCGAGCTTGCCGGCTCGGCCGCCTCTTACCGAAAAAGCGAGCAGGCGTTGGATGAGCCGGCGCCGGTGCGTCGCAAACGAGACCGCACGGCGATCAGCAGTCCATATCTGCATCGGCTGCAACGGCGGCATTTCCTGTTGTTCGATGTGTTGCCGTTCGTCGGAACTTTGTGTGCGGTTGGCCTGCTTTATTATCAACCGCTCACGGCGGTCGATGTCGGCCTGTTTTTTCTGATGTGGGCATTGACGGGTTTTGCGCTGACGGTCGGATTTCACCGCTTGTTTACGCATCGGGCATTCAAGACCAGCGCGCCCGTCAGAGTGATCTTCACGATTCTTGGTTGCATGGCCGCGCGCGGACCGATGATCTCGTGGACGGCGATGCATCGCCGCCACCACGAATTGGCCGATCACGAAGGCGACATGCATTCGCCGAACATGCATGGCACGACGTTGACCGGCCGCTTGCGCGGCTGGTGGCATGCGCATGTCGGCTGGATGATTCGACATGAATATCCGAATGTCGCTCATTACGTTCCCGATCTGCTCGCGGACAAACCTGTCGTTAAAGCCGACCGTATGTACCACTTATGGATTGTGGCAGGTCTTGCCGTACCCGCGTTGCTCGGCGGATGGCTGACGCACAGCTGGATTGGCGCGTTGACCGGATTTCTGTGGGGCGGCGTAGTCCGGATGTTCGTCGTCGAGCAGTCGGTGTCGGCGCTGAATTCGCTATTGCATTTGTTCGGTTCGCGGCCGTTCAAGATGCAGGACAACCGCAGTCACAACAATCCGCTGCTCGCGATACTGACTTGGGGTGAAGGCTGGCATAACAATCATCATGCGTTTCCGGCGTCGGCGAGCTTCGGGCTGAAGTGGTACGAGATCGATTTCGGCTATTGGGTGGTGCTCGCGCTGGAGGCTTGCGGGCTCGTATGGGATGTACGGCGTATCGAGCCCGAACGGATCGAGGCACGCAAGGCGGTTTTGAATGCGCGCATGGCCGACGCTCTCGATCGGTGATGCGCGATGGCGGACGAACAACGATATGCATCGCTGGTCGATGTGCTGGCTCAAAAGGCGCGCGATCAGCCGGCCGACCGCGCGTATGTATTTGTCGACGATTCGGGGGCCGAACAACAGGCGCTGACGTTCGCGGAACTCGATGCATTAGCCGGCAAATTGGCGGTGCGGCTCGCGGGGGCCGCACCGTCGGGCGAAAGGGCGCTGCTGGCGTTTCCCCCTGGGCTCGAATTCATCGTCGCTTTTTTTGCGTGCTTGAAGGCGGGATTGATTGCCGTGCCGATCATGCCACCCAAGCAGACGCGCATGCGCGACGCAACCCGAAGCATCGTGCTCGATTGCGCGCCGGCTCTGTGTCTCAGTACGGAAAAACTTGCCGCTTCGCTCACGCAAGTGCTGACGGATACGGCGGTCAGTCCTCCGGCGGTCATGACAGTCGAGCTGGACGAGGTTCGTGCGGCGCAGAGGCCCGAGCCGTGTGCCGTTTCATTCTTGCAGCCGATCACACGCGAATCGCTTGCCTTCCTGCAATATACGTCCGGCTCGACTTCGTCTCCCAAGGGCGTTCAGGTATCGCATGGCAATCTGCTGGCGAACCTGCAAATGATTCTCGAGACGTTTCGCAACGATCGTTACTCGACCTACGTAAGCTGGGTGCCGTTGTATCACGACATGGGGCTGATCCTCAACGTGTTGCAGGCCCTCTATGCGGGTGCGCTATGTGTGTTGCTCGCGCCCGTCGCATTCATGCAGCGGCCGCTGGCGTGGATTCGTGCGATCGATCGCTATCGGGCGCAGATCGCGGGCGCGCCCAACTTCGCGTTCGATCTTTGCGTCGAGCGCCTCAAGAAGGACGCGCTCGACGGCATCGATTTGTCATGCTGGCGCGTAGCGTTCAACGGAGCAGAGCCGGTGCGGGCGGATACGCTCGACAACTTTGCCAAAGCGTTCGAGCCATTCGGGTTCCGGCGTGAATCGCTGTATCCGTGTTACGGAATGGCCGAAGCGACGTTACTGATCAGCGGCGGGATGCCGGGGAGCGGCGCCGTCACCCGGCCCGTCAGTGCGGCCGCGCTCAGCGATGGGCGCGTTCTGCCGCCGTCGTGCGCTGACGATACGAAGCGTCTGGTCGGATGCGGGCGCGTGCTGCGGGCAGAGGAGATCGCGATCATCGATCCAGTTGCTTTCACGCGCGTTGAGCAGAACCGCACGGGCGAGATATGGGTGAGAGGGCTGCACGTGAGCCGCGGTTACTGGAATCGGCCTGACGCGAACGTGCAGACGTTCGATGCGCATATTCACGGCGAAGCGCGCGGAAGATGGTTGCGAACCGGGGACCTCGGTTGCATCGACAGCGCCGGCGAACTTTACATCACGGGGCGACTGAAGGATCTCGTGATCATTCGCGGAGTGAATCACTATCCTCAGGATATCGAACTGACTGTCGAGCGCAGTCATCCCGCGCTCCGCACGCATTGCAACGCGGCGTTTTCGGTCATGCTTGATCAGCAGGAGGTGTTGGTCGTCGTTCAGGAAGTTGAACGGACTTGGCGCAACAATCTCGACTTCGACGAGCTGATCGGCGATATCCGGCAGGCGCTGGTTCAGCAGCACGAACTGTTCGCACACGATATCGCGTTGATTCGTCCCGGCACGATCCCGAAGACCACGAGCGGTAAGATACGACGCGCGCTGACGAAAGAACTATGGTTGAGCGGCGCGCTGGAGCGGGTCAACGGCACGCTGACGAACTCTCAGATTGACGATTAGAATAGGCGCGACCGGCTGGTTGCGCCTGCCATGGCCGCTGCGGCTCGACAGCCCGGATTCGGGAGAAAATCTTGGCCGAGCCTACGATGCCGTGCATTGCGGCGCGCGAGCGCGCACGCTGGCGAATTGCTGCATGGGCGCTGTTCGCCGTCGCGTATGCGATTGCCTTCGGGCAGCGCGTATCGCCGCAAACGCTCGTGGACGTGCTGCGGCGCGATTTCGCGACGGACGGCACCGGCATCGGCCTGCTGGCATCGGGCTATTTCTACGGATATATGGCGATGCAGGTGCCGACCGGCATCCTCGTCGATACCCTTGGCGTGCGGCGAGTGATGCTGATCAGCCTCGCCGTATCGGCTGCAAGCACGCTGCTGTTTTCGCAGGCGCCGACGCTGGGTGTCGCGTTCGCCGCGCGTCTGTGCGTTGCTTGCGGCGACGCGATCGTATTTGCCGCGCTGATCAAGTTCGTCGCGCAGCAGTTTCCCGAGCGGCGTTTTGGTTTCGTTTCGGGCGTGTCCCAGGTATCGGGCTATCTCGGCGGCATCGTTGCCACCATGCCGCTCGCCGCCGGCGTCGCTCACTGGGGATGGCGGCCGATCTACACGGCACTTGCCGGCTTGATCGTCGTTGATGCGCTGCTGATCGCACTCGTTGCGCCCGATGCGCGCCGCGCGCGCGGGAGCGTATCCCGCGCCGGTGCGTTGAGCATGGAGATTCGCGATGGCATCCGGATCTCGCTCGCGGAGATGGGCGCGTTTCTGCGCACGCGCGATGCTTGGGGCAGCGCGACGAGTTTCGTCGCCTATTTCGTCGCGGCGATGAGCCTGTCCGGTGTCTGGGGCATGCCGATCCTGTCCGACGGGTTCGGCATGGCCAAGCGCGATGCGGCATCGGCGATGTCGCTCGTGCTGGTGGCAACGGTAATGGGTTCCGTGGTGGGCGGCTTTCTCGTCGATCGATACGCGCGCCGGCTGCGACGCGCTTTGTCGATCAGCAGCCTGGTGCGGGCGCTGTGTCTGTTGCCACTGGCTCCGTCGATCGGGCAGGCGGCCGGCATGGCGACCGTGATCGCGGGTCTCGTCGGTTTCGGCTTCGTCGGCGGCGCGACACTGCCGCAGATTTTCATGAGCTTGAAACGCATCTACACGAGCCAGCACATCGGCATCGGCACGGCCATCAACAGTACGTTTGCCGGTGTGGTCGCGGCATCGATCCAGCCGCTCATCGGCGCGATTTTCGATTGGTCGTCGGCGCAAGCGGCCCAGCGCCCGGCGGCGGGATATGATTGGATCGTGCTGACGCTGGTGGCGACGTCGCTGCCTGGAATCGTCGCGCCGTATTGGATGGACAAGCGGCGCGTGGATGTTTAGAGTGAATCGGCTGTCGGCGCGCGCCGAATGTGCTGGCGTGTCAGGCTGGCCGGCTGCTTGAATGGATTTTTCGTCGCGCCAATGCAGGTTTCGAACGGATCCGCCGAATGGTGCGAACGGCGCATGCCGGCGAATCGATCATCGTGCATTCGACATCAGCAAATCGGAGTGACCAATGATGAAGCCGGTCGTATTCATCGATGGCGAGGCGGGCACCACGGGCATTCAGATTCGCGATCGCCTCGCCGGCCGTGACGATATCGCGTTATTGTCACTGCCGGATGCCGAGCGCAAGCGCGTCGAACGGCGTGCCGATGCGCTGAATGCATGCGACGTCGCGATTCTATGTCTGCCAGACGATGCGGCGCGCGAAGCCGTTTCGTTGATTCGTAATCCTGCCGTTCGAGTAATCGACGCAAGCACCGCACACCGGACGCATCCGGACTGGGTGTACGGGTTTGCCGAACTGACGGCCGGACATGCGGGCAGGATCGCCGCAAGCCGGCGCGTCTCCAATCCGGGATGCTACGCGACAGGAGCGATCGCGGTGTTGCGCCCGCTTGTCGAGCGCGGACTGGTAAGTGCCGATTTTCCGGCGTTGATCCATGCAGTATCCGGCTATTCCGGCGCCGGCGTAAAAATGATCGATGCATATGAGAATCCCGTGAACCCCTGTTACATCGACACGCCGGTGAGAGGATACGGATTTGCATTGAAGCACAAGCACGTGCCCGAGATTCAATTGCACTCGGGATTATCGGCGCGACCGATTTTCCTGCCGATGATCGGCCGTTATCGGCAGGGCATCCTGCTGTCGGTCGGACTGCATTTTTCCGCGATGGCGGCCGGTATGAGCGGCGAGCGCGTGCATGCGGAGCTGACAAAGCATTACGCGCGCGCGCCGCATGTTGCGCTCGCACCGCTGCATCGCGATGCGAGCTTCGATTCGCTCGAGCCGGAATCGCTGAACGGCACCGACGATCTGCATATTCATGTATTCGCGAACGATGCTGCCGGGCAATGCGTGATCGCCGCGGTGTTCGACAACCTCGGGAAAGGCGCATCCGGCGCCGCGGTTCAGAATCTCGACTTGATGCTGACGGGTGCAGTGTATAGCGAGCGGTAGATTCGCGTTGGCGCGAGATTTTATTCGACGCGCCCTTTGCTTGCGGAGACGGGGGGCGGATTGACGCCGTTCTCGCCGCGAGGCCGGCCGTGCAATACCAAATCCAGCATCGATACGCATGCGCCGTGGGCCGGTAAACGAACTGCCATCAATTGACGCAGCCGTGGCCGTGATGAGCGCTGCGTTGTTCACGCGCGTCGTTCCGGTCGCATAAACGGCGATACCGGTAACGGGCAATAGACACGTTATCCCGCTGGCCGGGAATCAATGCGCATCGTCGAGCGCCATGGGCGTGACCATGGGCGCCATCGTTTTACATACAGATACGACCTTGAGGCAAACCAGCGTCGGCTGGAATGTGCAAGCCATATGAAAGTGGTTTGCGATCGTATAGAAAGTTAAATCACCTTGTCGCAACCTTTTATGCTGCCGATGCGCCTCATCGAGACGGGTGCCGGCCAATTGGCGGATTGCTAATAAAAAAAGCCGACTGCGATCACGAATGATTTAATCCGAACCCCATAAAAACTCAAAAATTGTAAATTAATGATAAAAATTAAAACCTCGAATTCGATCTTTAAATTTTGTAAATTTAACAAAAACTCGGATTATTCCGATAGTGAATATTACAAGAAACATTCATCATCTATCTCATTATTTGGGGCAAAATGGAGATTTGATTCGAAAGTGATCTATTTCAAATGCTCAATCTAATTTGTTTATTCAATTAAAATCAGGTCGGTTTAATTCGGTTTTCAATCCTGTTTGTCTTGGCGGCACGTTTCATGTCGTCTGGCCTCGGCTTATTTGTCTGACATGATGCGTAATTGCGGAAAGTGCCCGTGTGGCACGGGATCGCAGTGCATGCATGAGCCAGCTAGGCGGGGCAGGGAATAAAAAAAATAAAAATGGAAACCGAGGGCCGGTCACGCGGAGAAGGAAATGGGCAAGCGTGTATGGCAGTTGGCGGCGGGGGCCGCATCGATGCTGTGGTTCACAGCTGTTGCGGCCGGTCAATTGACCGGTGCGATGCAAGTCAATTTGCAGGTCAACCGCGGTTGTGAGATCGCCGGCATCGCGGGGCGCACCGATTTCGGCCGCCTTGATTTCGGCGCGCATGGCCCGGTCTGGAGCGATTATCTGACCGCCGACGGCAATGCGACATCGAATGGCGCAGTGCGCATCGTTTGCAGTCCCGATGTGCGGGGCTTCCTGGTATCGCTCGACGCCGGCCGCAACGGTGATCAATCGAGTCGCTATCTCGTTCAGCGCGACGCGGGCGGACGCGTCGTCGGCCGGATTCCGTACAACGTGTACCGCGATCCGGCACGTAGTGTTCCCTATGTTCCAATGCTACCGCAATCGTTTCTTGTCGACGGACGGCAAGACGACGTGACGCTGCCGATCTTCGGCGTCGTCAACGGTATGACCCGCGCGGTGCCGTCCGGCAATTATGAGGATTTGCTCGGAATCACGCTCGATTGGTGATTCGGAGCAGGTAAAGCAGTAGCAGTAACTGTTCATTTTTACTACCCAGAAGGAAAAACCACATGAAAGCTCACTGGAAAGCTTGGGCGGCCGTCGCCTGTCTGTCTGCCTGCGCGAGTGTGCAAGCCCAAACCAGCCAGCTCACCGGTACGGTCAATGCAAAGCTCGTGCTGACGACGGGGTGTGCGGTCGATGCAGGCGGCGGTTCGGTCAGCGGGACGAATTTCGGCACGCTCGATTTCGGCACGCAGCCGAGCGGCTTCACCGGCTCGCTCAACGCGAGCGCCACGGGCGGCGGCTCGACGACGGCGCAGGTGACGTGCTCGCCGGACGTCACGTCGATTCAAGTCACGGTCGACGGCGGCCAAAACGCATCGAAGGGCACGGGCATCGGCTCGGGTACGCGTGCACTCGCGAACGGCACGAGCTATGTGCCTTACGAGGTTTATGCGGACGCGGGTCATTCGAAGCAGTACATCGCGGGCACGGCGCAAGCGGTTGCAGTGCCGACGCCGGGCGCGGCGTTCCAACTGCCGGTGTATGGCGTCGCGAACAAGACGAGTACGTCTGCGCTTGCAGCAGGCACTTATACCGATGTGCTGAACGTCACGCTCGGCTGGTAAGCGGCGACTCGTCATCCAGCCAAGCCTTGCGGCTCGCGAGCGAGCCGTAAGGCAATCCCAGTTTTCCCGATTTCGGTGTCCCGATCGTCATGTCGACTCTACAACGCGCGATTCTCCTGTTAGGCATTGCAACACTGCCCGTCGGTGGCAACGCCGATACGCTGCTGCCCAGAACCCAGACCTTCACGGTCAGCGCGCAAATCGTCGCGGGTTGTGGCGTCGCGGGCGGTGGCGCATCGAGCGGGTTGAATTTCGGCACGCTCGACTTCGGCACGTATCCGGCCGTCGCGACCGGTCAGGCGACAGCGTCGGTCGGCAGCGGCGCGGTGCAAATCGAATGCTCACCTGGTTCGACGCTAAAAATGACGATCGACGGAGGTGCGCATGCCAGCACGGGCAATACGCAACGCAATCTTGCGAGCGGCAATGCGCGGATCGCATACCGGTTGTATTCGGATCCGGGCCGCACACAGGCGATTGCGATTGGGCAGGCGGTATCGGTGCCCGTCTCCGGAACGATCACGTTGCCGATTTATGGTGCGCTGACACTTCCGGGCAATGGTGTTCCGGCAGGCACCTATACGGACACCGCACAGGTCACGCTCAGTTATTAATAATTAGGAATACGTGATGAATGTTTCGATATCGCCGGGCGGACCGGCGCGCTTCGGCGGCTTTTTACGTCGTGCGGCGCTTTGCGCGGCGATGGCGATGGTTTTCACCGCCGGTCACGCTTACGCGGCCGCGTCCGTGATGATCTGGCCGATCGATCCCGTGATCGATAGCGATCAGAACGCGGCGGCGCTCTGGCTCGAGAACCGCGATCGGCAGCCGGTGACGCTGCAGGTGCGTGTGCTCGGCTGGCGCGAGGAGAACGGCGAAGACCTCTACGACGAAAACCAGACACGTATCGCGGGTAGCCCGCCGATGGCGACCGTGCCGCCGGGCAAACGGCAGTTGATTCGTCTGACGCGCACCGCCGAGGTTGCGCCCGGCACGGAAGAGGCTTATCGCGTACTGATCGACGAGATTCCACAACCCGAGGATACGCAAGCCGCATCGAGCGGCTCGTCGCTCGGCGTCAAATTCCAGATGCATTACTCGGTGCCGCTCTTCGTTTACGGCAATGGCTTGTGGGCGAAAGAGAACCCGGAGAAGCGCCGCGATCCTGCAACGGCCGGCCGTCCGAGCTTGAGCTGGCACGTTGCGCAGGATGGCGGCAAGCGCTGGCTCGTCATGTCGAACCGTGGCCCGGTGCATGCACGGCTTACGCATGTGACGTTCGAATCGAACGGCGTGCGCTCCGATTTTGCGCGTGGCCTGCTTGGGTACGTGCTACCCGGCGCTCAGATGCGTTGGGTGATTCCGGAAGGCATGAAACTCAATTCGGAATCCAAACTGGCCGCCACCGTCAACGGTGTGGCCGATCTTGCGATCGATGTGGATAGCGCGGCGGCAGGCCGGTGATTTGCATTACGACACAAGCGACGACGTCGATACGGGGATATGCGTTGAAGCGTACTTACACACGAATGACCGGAAGACAAAGGCCGCCGCGCTTGCGCTCGGCAGCATGGGCGGTCGGCCTGGCGTTTGCGGCGGCAACCGGCGCGCGCGCGGATGAGCCGGTGACGCTCGCGGATAATTTCAGCCGCGCATTGCCACCCGCATCGGGGGCGGCGAAGCAGGGCACGCTGTACCTGGAGCTCGTCGTCAATGAACTGTCGACGGGCCGGATCGTTCCAGTTCGCTATCGGGATGGCATGTATTTCGTGCGCGCGGGCGATCTTGCGCAGGCTTCGGTGCGCACGAACGCCGATCCGGATACGCTTGTCGATCTCTCGAAACTCGATGGCGTGGAAGTCGAATACGAAAGCGCCGAACAGCGCTTAAAACTCACCGTTCCGGCGGATTGGCTTCCGTCGCAAACGATTGGTTCGCGGCGGCTCTATGATCGCACGCCCGCGGCGGTAAATTTCGGCATTCTATTCAATTACGATATTTACACGAGTTCGCCGACCCTCGGCACGAGCTATACGTCAGCCTGGACCGAAGCGCGCATGTTCGACAAGTGGGGCACGGTGACGACCACAGGCGTTTATCGGCGCGATTACGGCGGCAACGGCGGCATCGCGAGCAACCGCTATCTGCGTTACGACACCACCTGGCGCTATTCGGACCAGGACCGGATGCTGACCTATACGGCGGGCGACTTGGTCACGGGAGCCCTATCGTGGAGCAGCGCGGTGCGATTGGGCGGCGTATCGATCGAGCGCAACTTCAGGGTGCGGCCCGACATCGTGACGTACCCGCTGCCGCAGTTCTCCGGACAGGCCGCAGTGCCCACCGCCGTCGATCTTTTCATCAACGGCAGCAAAACGACGTCAGGACAGGTCAATCCAGGGCCGTTTACGCTGAACAATGTGCCGTTCATCAACGGGGCAGGCGAGGCGACTGTCGTGACCACCGATGCGCTCGGCCGTCAGGTTGCGACGACGATACCGTTCTACGTGGCGAATACGCTGCTGCAAAAAGGATTGTCGGATTATTCGCTATCGGTCGGCGCAATGCGGCGCGATTACGGTATTCGTTC
Organism: Burkholderia singularis; assembly: GCF_001718875.1. Lineage (NCBI taxonomy): Bacteria > Pseudomonadati > Pseudomonadota > Betaproteobacteria > Burkholderiales > Burkholderiaceae > Burkholderia > Burkholderia singularis. The sequence goes on along the minus strand of NZ_CP013448.1, from coordinate 2,713,761 downwards.
GTTCTCTTATGGAAAGTTCGCCGTGTCCGGTACCGCACGCTACGGCTTGACTGACTATCTGACGATCGAAGGGCATGCCGAAGGCGGCGAGCGCCTCGCGCTCGGCGGCGTGGGCTTCGATCTCGGCGTTGGCATGTTCGGCGTGTTCAATTTCGCGGCAACGCAAAGCAGCTTCGCGGGCGCGTCTGGCCAACAGTACGCCTTCGGCTACAGCTATTCGTCGCAGCGTGCGAGCTTGTCGTTGCAACGAATCCAGCGCACCGGAAATTACGGCGATCTGTCAGTTTACGATTTGCCCTCCGATGTTCGCTATCGGCTCGTGCGCAGCAGCACGCAGGCGACCGGCGCGTTGAATCTCGGCGCGATCGGCGGCACGCTCGGCGCCGGATATTTCGACGTGCGCGGGATGGACGGCTCGCGCACGCGGATCGCCAATCTGTCGTATACACGGCCGATTTTCAATCGCGCGACGATTTACGCATCGCTCAACAAGACGATCGGCGAGCGCAGCGTCGCGGCGCAAGTGCAGCTCATTTTGCCGTTCGGCGACAAGGGCGTCGTGACCGGTTCGGTGGCGCGCGACGAGCGCAACAATTGGAGCGAGCGCGTGCAATACAGCCGCAGCGTGCCAAGCGACGGTGGTTTCGGCTGGAATCTTGCCTATGGAGGCGGCAATTCGCATTATCAGCAAGCGGACGCGACCTGGCGCAACCGTTACTTCGAGGTGCAGGGCGGTGCTTACGGATACGGCGGCGGACAATCGTATACGCGCTGGGGCGAGGTGCAGGGCTCGCTGGTTGTGATGGACGGGGCAGTCATGCCCGCGAACCGGGTCGACGACGCGTTCGTGCTGATCAGCACGCAAGGCCGCAAGGGCGTGCCGGTGCGCTACGAGAATCAGCTCGTCGGGGCGACGGACGGCAGCGGTCACCTGCTTGTGCCTTGGGCGCCTTCGTACTATGCCGGCAAGTACGAAATCGATCCATTGGGATTGCCAAGTAATATGCGGGTGCCTGTCGTCGAGCGTCGCGTTGCCGTGCGCGAACGTGCCGGCGCACTGGTGTCTTTCCCGGTCGAGAAAATCGTATCGGCGCGCATCGCGCTCGTGGATGGCAGCGGCAAGCCGATCAAGGTCGGCGCGCGCGTGCTGCACGAGGAGAGCGGCCAGACCGCGCTCGTCGGCTGGGGTGGCGAAACTTATTTCGAGGGCTTGTCGGCCGTCAATCATCTGCGCGTGACGCTGCCGGGCGGCGGTCAATGTCGGGCAATGTTCGACACAGACGTGAATGCAGCGCAGATGAACCGCGTCGGTCCGCTCGGTTGCAGTGAATAACGATCAGTTACCGATGAATATGTTTAATAAATTTCTCCGTCACCTCGCAATCTCGATCGTTGCGCTCACCATGCTCGGACCCTTGCGGGCGATCGCGGCAGACTGCTCGCTCGTCGCCGCGACTCCGGCATCGTTCGGCTCGGTTACGTCGTTCAACGTCGCGAATCAGCCGCAATCGACGTCGACTACGAACGTCGGCATGACTTGTCCCGGCGCTTTCCTCGGGCTGATTTCGCTCGGCAACAGAATCAGCGGGACGGTGATGTCGGCGAACGGGTTGAAGCTGGTCAGTTCGACCGGCGATTCGATTCCCTATTCGCTGTATCAAGACTCTTCATACAGTAAGCAGATTACGTTGGGCACGACCTACGACTGGTATAGCACTCAATGGATCAGCATCGGTGGAAGCTCGTCGTCGTCTTCGGCGCTGCCGCTTTATTTCCGAACCGCGCCGGGCAGCAACGTCGCCGCGGGGACGTATACGGACACGCTGACGATCAACTGGGACTGGCACGTGTGCACAGGCATTTCCATCTTGATTTGCCTCGGATGGAGTAATGGCAGCGGCTCGACCGTCGTACCCGTGACGCTGACCGTGACGAACGACTGCGTGATCGTCGCGCCGAACGTGAACTTCGGCTCCGCGCCATCGGTCGGGAGCTTCCAAGCCGTCACGGGCAATCTGTCGCTGACCTGCACGAAGGGCATGGTCTATACGGTTGGTTTGAGCCCGGGTGCGAATCCGGCCGCGAACGGACGCCGGCAAATGGCCAATGGCACGAACCGATTGCAATACGACATCTATAGTTCGGGCGGCAGTACTGTATGGGGACAAGCGACGAATCGTGTCGGCAGCGGTACGGCAGCTAACGGCCAGGCCGCGCAGCAGTTTCCCTACACCGCGAAAATCTATACGGATCAATCGACTCCTGCTGTCGGGACGTATACCGATAGCGTGATCATCGACGTGCGTTATTAGCTTTGGGTACACCGAAGCGGTGATGAATGAATGTTCAGTGACCGAAGAGATGCGTATTCCGGCCAGGTTCCAGGTGAGATAACAACATGAGAAGCGACGGCTTTTGCAGGCGCAAATTCTGCCGACGCATCCTGATGGGCGTCGTGACCGCTCTGCTCGCGGTGTGGACGTCATCGCAGGCTTCGGATCCGATCATGGTGTCTTCGGCGAGCGTGAAAACGCCCTGCGAGAAAACGTTGCTTCACCCTTGGCTATGGTGGAGCAGCAATCTATTGATCGTACTGTTGTGTTTTGGCTGGACACAGCACAATTTGCGGCGTTTGCGGGCTTCGTTGAATGCGAGCCGCGGCGCGCTCGCGGTGGCGAGCCACGAACTGCGCGGCCCCGTCGACAGCGTGCTCGCGCTCGTCGACGTACTGACGGCTCGGCCGCCGGCAGCCGAGCAGCAGCGCCTGCTGGGGCTGATGCAGGAGTCCGGGCAATCGCTTGTGCGGGTGTTGAACGATTTGCTCGATCACGCGAATCTCGAGGCGGGGCAGTTTGCGATCGAACCGGTCCATATCGATCTGCGCGAGCTGACTGACAGCGTGACCGCGCTGCTGGCGGCGCGGGCGCGCCGCAAGGGCTTGCGTATCGGCTTGCATATCGACGAGGACGTGCCGGCCGTGGTGCTGACGGACGGCAATCGGCTGCGGCAGATTCTCGTCAATCTCATCGGCAATGCCATCCGGTATACGGAGCGTGGCAGCGTGTCGGTGCGCTTGAGCGTGACGGACGATTGCGGTGATGCCCTCACCATCGTCGCGGCCGTGGTCGATACGGGCATCGGGATCGCCGCCGAAGATCTGCCGAAACTTTTCACGCCGTTCGTGCGTGGCACGAGGGCGCATGATGCGCAGCCGGCCGGATCTGACGCCGAGCAGGGGTCCGGGCTCGGACTCACGATCGCACGCAAGCTCGCGCGGCTGCTCGGCGGAGAGGTCACGCTGACGAGCGAGGTGGGGCGCGGCACGGTCGCGACGATGAGCATCCGTTGCGGGGTCGTTGCGCGCGGCTATCAGCCCGATGCGTTGACGGGGCGCATCTTGGCGATCGATGTCGCCGATGCCGGGCTCGCGGCGGCCCTGAGCGCATATGCGCGCGCGGCCGGCATGCGGCTCGCGGGGTGTGGCACCGGAGGCGTCGATGCGGTGCTATGCGACGACGCCCGCATGGCCGCTTGGCCGCCGTCCATTGGCCGGATCGGCGTGATGATGTCGGCGGCCCCAGAGGAGGAGGCCGAAGGCAGTGCGCCGGTGCGTCTCGATTGCAATCCGCCCGGCTGGCGCGCGTTCGTCGCGAGCTTGCGCGCGGTGCTCGACGCGCGCGACGTGGTGCGCATACACGCTGCGCCTGCGCGGCCCGCGGCGCTTTCGTATCGGGTGCTGGTCGTCGACGATCAAGCGATGAACCGTCTCGCGATGCGCTACCGGCTCGACGCATTGGGCCATCATGCGCACTTGTGCAGCGATGGCGATGAAGCGCTGCGCACGCTCGAGAAGCAGGCGTTCGACATCGTGCTGACCGACTGCCGGATGCCGGGCCTCGACGGCCTGGCGCTCGCCGAATCGATCCGCGCGCATCCGGATCCGCGGGTGTGTGCGACACCGGTGGTCGGCATGACGGCGCTGGCATCGCAAAGCGATGCCGCGCGTTGCGTGGACGCCGGCATGGTGAGCTGCATTGGCAAGCCGGTGACGCTCGAGCGGCTCGAGCGCGCGCTTGTCGAGGCGATCGAACCGGCTCCCGCATTGCGCTTCGATCCGGCGCTGATCGAGCGCAACACCTTGCTGAAGGTATTCGGTGCATCGCGTGCCGATCGTCCCGCGTTCGAAGCAATTGCGCGCGCATGCCACGATTCGCTCGAGCGTGATCGCGACACGCTGATGCGCCATCTTGGAGACGGTCTGTCCGAACAAACGTTGCGCGCGTGGTGCCACGCGGCGCGCGGTACGTTCAGTCTGTTTGGTCAGGCGCATGTCGACGAACTGCTGGACGTATTTCATCAACTGCTCGCAGCCGACGATGCACGCGCGGTGCGCAGCGAGGCGCGGGAAGTGCTGGCGATGGTGGGTTATCTGCTGAGCTGTGTCGAGTATCCTGCACAGTGGCGCGATGACGATGATTCAAAAGGAGAAAATTGAATGAGCGTTCAAGTGTTGATCGCGGACGACCATCCGCTCGTGCTGCTCGGTATTCGCCATGCATTGGCGGAGGGGCTCGACGTGTCGATCGTAGGCGAGGCGCACGATCCGGCCGAATTGTTTGCGTTGCTCGAGCGCACGCAGTGCGATGTCGTCGTCACCGATTTCGCGATGCCCGACAAGCCGGCCGCCGACGGGCTAGACATGCTGAACGCGATTCGCGAGCGCCATCCGTCGGTTCGCGTCGTCGTGCTGACGATGCTCGACAATCCGCGCTTGATACAGACGATGCGGCAGGCGGGCGCGCTCGCGGTGCTGAGCAAGCGCGGCGATCTGGACGAGCTGCCGCGCGCGGTCGCCGCCGCGAGCGAGGGGCGGCCGTATATCGGCCCGCAGGCGGCCGCCACGGCGGGTATCGCGTTGCGCGAAGCGGATGCCATGCGGCCGTTGAGTCCGCGCGAGGTCGAGGTGGTGCGCCTGTGCGCGGCGGGCATGACGATGACCGCTATCGCACACCGCTGCGGCCGCAGCATCAAAACCGTCAGTACACACAAGCACAATGCGATGGGCAAGCTCGGCCTGCGCTCCGACGCCGATCTGTTCATGTATGCGTCGGAGAACGGGCTGGTGTAGCGGCGGGCCGGTTTGCGCGCGGCGCCCGCGTTGCCGCGCAAAAAAAGGGCGGCCGAAGCCGCCCGGTTCAGCGATACAGCCCTGCCGAATCGCTCAATTGCCCGTCGACAGCGTCAGCGCGTTCGTCAGATCGCCCATCGCCTTGCCGCCGTTTGCGACGAGCGCGGCGTCGCGCTGTTGCAGGCCCGGCAGCGTCGGCAGCGAGAAGCGCCGCGTGATGAAACGCAGGATCGATGCGGTGTCGTACTGCGTATGATCGACGAAGCCCTGCTTCGCGAACGGTGAAACGATGATCGCCGGAATCCGCGTGCCCGGGCCCCAACGGTCGCCCTTCGGCGGGCCAACGTGATCCCAGAAGCCGCCGTTCTCGTCATACGTGACGATGACGACCATGTTGTTCCACTGCGGGCTCTTTTGCAGATGCGAGATGACATCGGCGATGTGCTGGTCGCCCGATGCGACGTCCGTGTAGCCCGGGTGCTCGTTCAGATTGCCCTGCGGCTTGTAGAACGTCACTTGCGGCAGCTTGCCCGAATCGATCGCCTGGAGGAAGGCCGCGCCGTTCTGGCCGCCGTCGAGCAGGTGCTGTGCGCGGCTCGCGGTGCCGGGAGCCTGGTTCGCATAGTAGTTGAACGGCTGGTGGTGCGGCTGGAAGTTCGGCGCCGACAGGTTCGGGCCGTAGATCACGTTCGACTGGCCGCTTTGCGCGGCTTGCAGTGCCTGGTTCCAGGCGCCGCCGTACCAGGCCCACGAAATGCCGGCGTTGGTCAGCAGATCGCCGATGTTCTGCTGCGTCTGCGGCGGCAGCGTCGACGGGTTCGACGGATCGGCGAGATTCGGATCGCCGCCCTTCGCGGCCGCGTTGCCGCTCGGCTGGTACGGCGGCTGCATCGTGTTGACCGCATAGAAGTCAGGCGTGAGGCCGCCCGATTTCACGAACTTCGGCGGGCCCGACAGCGCGGAGGCAGGCGAGTTCGCGGCGGTGGTGAGCGTCACGCCGTCCGGGTTGACGACGGAGATCTGGCTGGCGGCCGGGCTCTTGTCGGCGTTCGGGTAGTACGGCGCGCACGCGCAGATCAGATATTGGTGGTTCAGGAACGAGCCGCCGAACGCGCCCATGAAGAAGTTGTCGGCGAGCGTGTACTGCTGCGCGAGCTTCCAGAGCGGCAGCTTCGACGGGTCCGGCGTGTAATGGCCCATGACGAGGCCGCCCGCATCGGACCACGCGGCGAACTTGTCGTTCTTGCCGCCGTCGATCTGCATCTGGTTTTCGTAGAAGCGGTGGACGAGGTCGCGCGTCGTCACGCTCATCGGCGTGTTGAAGCCGTTGGGATCGTCGATCGCGAACGGCTGGTTCGGCAGGTTGGCCGTCATCGCTTCCGTGATCGTGGGCGTCACGCCCGTCGCGGTCAGACCGCCCCAGACCTTCGGCAACGTGGCGAGCTTCGTGCCGTCGCGGTCGAGCTGCGTGGCGGCCGACGCATTCTGCAGGCCGTTGGCGCCCGGGAAATTGCCGTACAGGTTGTCGAAGCTGCGGTTTTCCGCGTAAATCACGACGACATTCTTAACCGCCGACAGGCCGGGCGACGTGACGTCGTCTCCACCGCACGCGCTCAGCCCGAGGGCAACCGCAAGCGCGATCGGGGTCACGCGAATCCAGTGCTTGTTCATCTGCTTTCTCTCTTGTCGCGAGGTGAGGGTATTGATGTGGGGCGGGCTGGCGCGATGAGTCCATCGCAGTGAGTGCATCGCAGCGTCCGGCATGAACGCCGATCGACAGCCGGCGGCCAGAATTGTGTAAGGCGCATTTGACAACCACATGTTGTACCGCTTTCTTTAGGCTTTCATTTAACGTCATCGAAGCGTCATTTTCATGACATACGCTCGCGCCTTTGTCACTTGCTACTGCCGAACCGATGATGCGCCATCCGCTGCGATCTGTTTTACCGAGCCACCGGTTGTTCGCCGCGCTTCGCACGGTGGCCGCAGCCGGGGTGATCGCGGCGGGCGCCGCGGGGTGCGATGCGAACGGCCCCGCGGCGACGGGCCCGGCCGCGGCGGCGAGCGGGGCGTTAGCCGCTTCGGCCGGCTCGGGTGCGCCGGCGGCGCGCTCCGATGCGCCCGTCGTCGTCGACGGCCAGCCGCAGACACGCGCGCAGGTGTACGAAGGCGTGAAGCAGATGACGGAGCTTGGCCGGCAGATCTTCTTCGATCCGTCGCTGTCGGGCTCCGGCAAGCTGGCTTGCGCGTCGTGCCATAGCCCGCAGCACGGCTTCAGCGCGCCGAACGCGCTCGCCGCGCAATTCGGCGGCGACGATATGCGCCAGCAAGGTTTTCGTTCGGTGCCGACGCTGAAGTATCTGCAAGCGGTGCCCAAGTTCAGCGAGCATTACCACGAGTCGGACGACGAAGGCGACGAGAGCGTCGACGCCGGCCCGACCGGCGGCCTGACATGGGACGGCCGCGCCGACAGCGGCGCACAACAGGCGCGTGCGCCGCTCACGTCGCCGTTCGAGATGAACAGCACGCCCGCGAAGGTCGCGCGGGCGGTGCGCGCGGCGCCCTACGCGCAGGCGTTTCGCACCGCATTCGGCGCGCAGGTATTCAACGACGACGACGCCACGTTCGCGGCGGTACTCAAGGCGCTCGAGACATTCGAGCAGAAGCCCGAGGTGTTCTATCCGTACACGAGCAAGTACGATGCGTATCTCGCAGGCCACGCGAAGCTGACCGATGCCGAGTTGCGCGGCCTCAAGGTGTTCAACGACGAGACGAAGGGCAACTGCGCGAGCTGCCACGTCAGCAAGCGCGGGCTTGACGGCACGCCGCCGCAGTTCAGCGATTTCGGCCTGATCGCGTTGGGCGTGCCGCGCAACCGCGAGCTTGCGGTGAATCGCAATCCGAAGTTCTACGATCTCGGCGCGTGCGGGCCGGAGCGTCAGGATTTGAAGGGCCGCGACGAGTTTTGCGGCCTGTTTCGCACGCCGACGCTGCGCAACGTCGTCCTGAAGAAATCGTTCTTCCACAACGGTATCTATCATTCGCTCGAAGACGTGCTGCGCTTCTATTCGGAGCGCGACACGAATCCGGAGAAGTTCTATCCGGTAAAGCACGGCGTCGTTCAGAAATTCGACGATCTGCCCAAGCGCTACTGGAAGAATCTGAACGACGAAGCGCCGTTCGACCGCAAACGCGGCGATGCGCCGGTGCTGACCGACGCGGAAATCCAGGACGTGATCGCGTTCCTCGGCACGTTGACCGACGGCTACGATCCGCATGCGCCAGCCGCGCCCGGCGGCCACTGATTCGATGCGACGGGGCGCAAATGCAGCGGCGCCCGGCGAACCACGCCGGGCGCCCGGCGCAGCGCTCGGATAGGCGGCGCGTGCGGCCGATCGCCACGCGCGCTGCCGGCGCGCGCCGAATGGCGCGGCGTTGCGCGCCGTCGATAAACGTCACTTCCTGTCAGATCGGTTTCAAATGCGTGTGGTTGCAGTTATCCTTGAGCGCTTGTCCGGCGCGCGGCCGTGCTCGCACGCCGGCACTCGATCGCTTCCCTAAGGAGAACACCATGACGATGCGAGCCTCTGTCTCGATTTTCGCGCGCGCACTGGCGAGCGCCGTATGCGCAACGGCCGCGTTTGGCGCACACGCGCAGAACAACCTGAACTTCTTGACCGACACGCCGATCAGCTATTTCAGCAAGGCCGACACCGCATCGTTGGGCAAGGCCGTGCAGAAAGTCCGGGATGAAGGCAAGGACGGCGAGACCGTCGATTGGCAGAACGACGGCAGAGGCACGAAGCTCGCGGCGAAGCTCACGCCGAGCACGACCGAGCAGGGCGCACGCACGTGCCGTGAGATCACGACGGTCATCGAGGCGAAGGGGCAATCGATGACGCTCAAGCCGCTGTTCTGCAAGAGCGCGGCGGGCAAGTGGCTGCTGCAAAAGCGTTGACGCGCCGATCGCGATGAAGCCGCTTGCCCGGCCGCGCACCGTATCGTGCGGCGTCGTGCTGCTCGATTCGGCCGGCCGTGTACTGCTCGCGCACGCGACCGACACGACGCACTGGGATATCCCGAAAGGGCAGAGCGAGCCCGGCGAGACCGAGCAGCAGGCGGCGCTGCGCGAGCTTGTCGAGGAGACGGGCATCGTGCTCGCGCCTGGGCGGCTGACGGATCTCGGCCGCTTCGTCTATCGGCCCGACAAGGATTTGCATCTGTTCGCCGCGCGCGCGGCCACGCACGAAACGGATCTATCGCGCTGCGTCTGCACGTCGATGTTCCCGAGCCGTCGCGACGGCTCGATGATTCCCGAGATGGACGCCTTCCGCTGGACTGAGCCCGGCGAGGTGAGCGCATATGCCAGCCGCAGCCTTGCGCGGCTGTTTCGCACGACGCTGTCGCTCGAACAGTTGCATGGGCGGCTGCCGCGCTGAAGCAGGCGTGCGCAGCACACTGTGCTATCGGCACGCCGTTGCCGCAGTCGTTTGCGAATCGTTCGTCCGGTGGCGTCATGCGGCGCGGGCGAACCTGCGCCGCAAACGGCAACGCCCGGCTGCCGAGCCGGGCGTTGCTTATCGCATGCAATGCGAATCGGCTGCCGTCAGGCCGGCTTGCCCCAGCTGTCGCGCAAGCCGACGATCCGGTTGAACACCGGCTGGCCCGGCTTCGAGTCGTGGCGATCGGCGACGAAGTAGCCGTGGCGCTCGAACTGATAGCGCGCCTCCGGCGCCGCCTCGCGCGCACCCGGCTCCAGATATGCGCGCACGATCTTCTTCGAATTCGGATTCAGCGCGTCGAGGAAGTTGCGTCCGCCCGCGTCCGGGTGCGGTTCGTTGAACAGACGGTCGTAGATCCGCACTTCAGCCGCGTAAGCATGCTCGGCGCTGACCCAATGGATGTTGCCCTTGACCTTGTAGTTGTTCGCGCCTTCGGTGCCTGACTTGCTGTCCGGGAAGTAGTTGCAGTGAACGGCGATCACGTTGCCGTGCTCGTCCTTGTCGAAGCCTGTGCATTCGACGACGTAGCCGTAGCGCAATCGCACCTTGTTGCCTGGGAATAGCCGGAAATAGCCCTTCGGAGGATGCTCGGCGAAATCCTCGCGCTCGATCCACAGCTCGCGCGAGAGGGGGAAGGTGCGCTGCCCGCGCTCCGGATGATGCGGATGCACGGGCGCCGTGCAGGCTTCGGTCTGGCCTTGCGGGTAATTGTCGATGACGAGCTTGAGCGGATCGAGCACGGCCACCGTGCGCGGCGCCTTGTCGTCGAGATCGTCGCGCAGCGCGCCTTCGAACACGCTCATGTCGATCCACGAATCCACCTTCGTCACGCCGATGCGCTCGCAAAACAATTGGATGCTCTGCGGCGTGAAGCCGCGGCGCCGCACGCCGACAATCGTCGGCATGCGCGGATCGTCCCAGCCGTCGACGTGGCCTTCGGTCACGAGTTGGAGCAGTTTGCGCTTGCTCGTGACCGCATAGGTGAGATTGAGCCGCGAAAATTCGATTTGCTGCGGCAGCGGGCGCGTAAACACGCCGGCTTGCGCGAGCTCGTTCAACACCCAGTCGTACAGCGGCCGATGATCTTCGAATTCGAGCGTGCACAGCGAATGCGTGATGTGCTCGAGCGCGTCCGAGATGCAGTGCGTGTAGTCGTACATCGGGTACACGCACCACTTGTCGCCCGTGCGGTAGTGATGCGCATAGCGGATCCGGTAGAGCACCGGATCGCGCAGGTTCATGTTCGGCGAGCCCATGTCGATCTTCGCGCGCAGCACGTGGGCGCCTTCTTCGAATTCGCCCGCCTTCATCCGGCGGAACAGGTCGAGGTTTTCTTCCGGCGTGCGCTCGCGAAACGGCGACGGCTTGCCCGCCTCGGTCAGCGAGCCGCGGTTCGCGCGCATTTCGTCGGCGCTTTGGCTATCGACATAGGCGCGGCCGCGCTGGATCAGCAGTTCGGCGAATTCGTACAGTTTGTCGTAGTAGTCGCTCGCGAAATATTGATGATCGACGCCGTCCTTGCTCCAGTCGAAACCGAGCCAGCGCACCGCGTCGATGATCGAGTTCACGTACTCGAAGTTTTCCTTTTCCGGATTCGTGTCGTCGAAGCGCAGATGGCACACGCCGCCGTAATCGCGCGCGACGCCGAAATTCAGACAGATGCTCTTCGCGTGGCCGATATGAAGATAGCCGTTCGGCTCGGGCGGAAAGCGCGTCTCGACCCGGCCGCCCCATTTGTTCGTGCGGTTGTCGTCGTCGATGATGTTGCGGATGAAATTGGCTGGCGCGGCGGCGTCGTTGTGTTCGGTGCTCATGCGAAACGGGACAGAAAAAGGAAGGGCGCGCGTGGCATGGCGCCCGAATTTGTCAATTCTACCTGACGGAGGTCGCAGCGGCGCAGCGCGCAAGGTGAGCGCGCCGCGCCGCCGGCGTATCGAGGCTGTTCGGGGCTGTAACAGGAGGTAAATCGCTTTGCCGAGCGGATTCGGCTTTTTTAAGATGCGCTCACTCGGAATCATCCCGCCGCGCGGTGCCACGCGCGGCAGTGCCAGCAGAGATCCACGCATCATGAAAACCAACAAGACCCGTCTGTTCGTGCGCGCCACTGTGATCGCCGTTGCGATTGCCAGTCTGAGCGCCTGTGCAATGAATCGCACGCAACGCAATGCCGGCATCGGCGCGGCCGCGGGCGGCGCACTCGGCTATCTGATCACGGGCGGCCCGCTCGGCACGGTCGCGGGTGCGGCCGCGGGCGGTCTCGTCGGCGCGGGCGTGCGCTGAGCGGGCGTCGCGGCGCGCCTTATCGACCTCTGACGACTGCCGGCTCCCGTGGCGGTGCGCCGGCTTTCCGGCAGGCCGACGCGCCCCTCGGATGGCGCGCGGCGTGCCGGTGACAGCCGGCGGCGTCGATGCGCCCGGTGGCACGATGCAACGCAGCGGTGTTGCCGTGGGCATATCGGCAACGGCTCGTCATTGCCTATCGGCTGGCCGTCGATAGGGCGGATGAATCTCCCGAGCCCGAGCCCGAGCATGCCGGAGCGCCGTTCCCGGCGTATCCCAGCGTATCCCGCGCGGCGCTGAGGCGCTGCCCGTCGAGCAGACGTATTCGCTTTCGGATCGACACATCCGAATCACGCCCTTCGAGCGCCGCCTCCGGATCGGCGTTTCAACCGGCTTTTCGGCCGGCCGTTCACGTTCGATCAATCAGCCGTTCGGATAGGCCGCCGCGAGCAGGTTCGCGCGCAGCGCGCCGAACTGCGCGTACATGTCGTGCACGAGATACAGATCGCGGCGACGGGTCCAAGCCTGGCCGGACTGGGGATCGTACAACGTCGGCAGCGCGACTTCGGCCGCCGCGGCCGCGTTCATTCCGCGTGCGCGCGACGTCTGGATGCAGCGCTTCGCATGGTCGCGGTGGCCGACCACTGCGACGCTGCCCATCGCGGCGGCATTGCCTTCGAGCGCGACGATCGCGGCCGCCACGCCGTCGGTGCTCAGATACGAGACGGTGCCATCGGCCGCGATCACCGGCTCGATCGAATGCACGTCGGTCATTTGGTATTTCGACGCGAGAAAGCGGGCGATTTCCCACTGCGCATAGACCTTGACCGGCTTCAATTGGCGAATTCTGTAGACGGCGTCCGCGAGCGCTTCGTTGACGGGGCCGGGGTCGGGCAGCGCGTTCTGGCTGCCGCCGTTGGCCGGCGTGTTGCCGCTCGCCGCGTTCGGACGATTGCCGAAGCTGTACGCGACGATCCGGTTGATCTGCGCGGCGGGGACCGTCGGCAGATCCCACGTGAAACCGATGTCCATCAAATACGGCTCGACGGTCGCCGCGCTCGCCGCGTCGTTCAGCTGCGCGGTCAGCTTGCCGAGCATTTGCCGCTTGAGTTCGGCGTCGCTGGGCGCGGCTTGCGCGATGCTGTCGTTGCACGCGCTGAGGATCGTGCTGGCGAGCGGCAGCGCGGCGGCGGCGGATGATGAAGAAAGCAGGAAGGTGCGGCGCGACGGCATCGAAATACCTCGAATTGGCTGTGGAAAGGGCCCCTTTTTACCGTCGGGTTATGACGGCAGAATGTTCGCGATGCCCGGCGCGCGCCGCAAGCGTCAGACGATCCCCTTGTCGCGCAGCGCGGCGATTGCCGCGTCGCCATAGCCGAGCAGCTCGCGCAACACCGTGTCGGTATGTTCGCCGAGCAGAGGCGGCGCGGTGCGCGCATCGGGCGGCGTCGCGCTCATGCGGATCGGATTGCGCACGAGCCTGGCCGTCGCGCCGCTCGGGTGCGGCAGCTCGATCTGCATGCCGCGCGCGCGGATCTGCTCGTCGTCGAACACTTCGGCCAGATCGTTGATCGGCCCGCACGGCACGCCGGCCGCTTCGAGCGCGTCGAGCCACGCGCGCTTGCTGCGCGTCTTCGTCATCTCGGCGAGGATCGGCACGAGCGTGTCGCGGTGCTGCACGCGCGCGGGATTCGTCGCGAAACGCGGATCGTCGGCAAGCTCGGCGCGGCCGCCCGCGTCGACGAACTTGCGGAATTGGCCGTCGTTGCCAACCGCGACGATGATCCAGCCGTCGCTCGTCTCGAACGTCTGGTACGGCACGATGTTCGGATGCGCGTTGCCCCAGCGCACGGGCGGCTTGCCGCTCGTGAGGAAGTTCGTGTTCATGTTTGCGAGCAGCGCGACCTGCACGTCGAGGAGCGCCATGTCGATATGTTGGCCGGCGCCGGTGCGCTCGCGGTGCGCGAGCGCGGCAAGAACCGCGATCGCCGCGTACAGGCCGGTTGCGAGATCGGCGATCGCCACGCCGGCTTTCTGCGGGCCGCCGCCCGGCAGCGCGTCGCGCTCGCCGGTGATGCTCATGAAGCCGCCGATGCCTTGGATGATGAAGTCGTAGCCCGCGCGGTGCGCATACGGCCCGGTCTGGCCGAAGCCCGTCACCGAGCAGTAGATCAGATCGGGCTTCACCGCTTGCAGCGATGCGTAGTCGAGCCCGTACTTCGCGAGTTGACCGACCTTGTAGTTCTCGAGCACGACGTCGCATTGCGCGGCCAGCTCGCGGACGATCCGCTGGCCTTCGGGCGTTGCGATATCGACTGTCACCGAGCGTTTGTTGCGGTTCGCGGCGAGATAGTACGCGGCTTCGCCGGTCTCGGCGCCATCGGGCGTCTTCAGGTACGGCGGGCCCCAATGCCGGGTGTCGTCGCCGAGCCCGGGGCGCTCGACCTTGATCACGTCGGCGCCGAAATCGGCGAGCGTCTGGGCGCACCACGGACCCGCAAGCACGCGGCTCAAGTCCAGCACGCGGATATGGCTCAAGGCTCCCATCGTCGGTTCGTCTCCTTTGATTGGCTGGCGGGGCGCGCTCGATAGCGGCGTCCGCCCGATTGGCGGGATCGTCGCATCTTAAAGCGATTCGCGGCCGGCTGCCGTCAGGCCTTCAGCGGTCACGGTGACGGGCGGCGGCGCGCGGATAGGTATCCGCGCCACGGCACGAGCGGTGAAGCGGGGTAAGCGGCGAGCATGGCCGGCCGCTATCGGCAGAGGAGAGGGGCCGTTCGCTGAAGTTTGCCGTTGCTTCAACCGGTGGGGCGAAGATCTGAGTTGCTGCCGCGTCAGCTTCGTCGCGGCTTGAAGTGATTCGCGCCAGGCTATGACCGGCGGCGCGCGCACGGGGCGTGAGATCAGCCGAGCGTGGCTCGCGTGCGGCCGTCAGGTCGGATCGATGCCATGGATTTAACGCGAATCATCCAATACTGACATTTTCGTAAGCTCGGCGGCCATTTCAGAAAGTAGCGCGATCTCATCGTGGTATCGAATTAGTCTGATTTTTCCGCTGCGGGTCGAGTTTGTTTGCGGCCGAGTGGGAAACGCGAATGCTTTTGGGAGTCTTAAATGCCGACAGTAAGAAGTACAAGTGATTTAAATAGCGCCACGGGAGCGAGGAACCAGCCAGATCGTCGGCGCAATCTAAATGCCAGCACAAACTGGACCACGCCCGACCTGGCGATTCCGGGCATGAAGCAGGATGTGACGCAACAACTCAAACAAAGCGCGTCGACAGGATCGCCGGCGGAAAAGGCCGGCGATGCCGCGGATGGAGCGCGTGCCGTCTGGCATCAGAATGCCGAAGAGGCTGCTTATGTCCAGGAAAGGCAAAATTCACAGGCGCAGGATTCGGCAACGGATCAGCAAGCCTGGGATTCCCGAGGACTGCGCCGCCCGAGAGGGGATGGGTCGGATTATGTCTGGCAAGGCTTCCACCAATCTGTTGTGTCTCCCCCAGTGCAACAGCGGGCCCAGCTCGCTATCGACGAGGGTAACCAGGTTATGCGGCAGCAGGTCGAACCGATCCTGCTCCACGCCAGGCCGGTTGCGAATCTGATAGCCCAGGCCAACGATAATACCCAGCAGGCTCAACGTGAATTCCACCAATTCGGCCAGCGGCTCATCCGCATGCGGCTCGGAGAGCAGGCTGCACAGGGCCGAACCAATCGCGCGGACGTGGAGCAGGCCCAGCAGGATCTCGCCCAGGTCCGGATTACTGCAACGCGGGCTCAACAGGACGTTGCCCAAGCCCGGGTCCAAGCGTTGCCGGTAGTACAACAAATCCAGCAAGACATTCCAGCGGCCCAGCAGGCTGTCCAGCGGGCTCTACAGAATGTGCGCCAAGCCCAGCAAGCCATACTGAATCCGCCGCTGGACCAGCGCGCGCTCCAGCCGCCGCCGGAACAGGCGCCGTTGAACCAGGAGCGGCAAGCCTTGTGGCAACAGCTAGGACGCGCCGAGAACAACCTACGGATAACCCGAGGTTTGCTGCAGAGGCTGCACGATTTTCCGCAAGATCTGGCAAGGCACGAGGACGTGTTGCGGTTGATCATCCACGATCAGCAGCTTGAGAACGGTCTAGCCGCGCTTCTGCAAGCCCCCAGCGTCCGCAGACGCCCTTCTTCGGACGATGACGACGGCGGCCCCGCACCTAAACAGCCACGGCCGGACCGCGGCCACACGGGATCGTCCAATCAGGAACTCCGGCGATCGCTGCCGGCTCAATCGATCGAACCGCCTGGAAGTATTTACCCGCTTCCCAAGAGCGCGATTTCGGGCAATGGTTCGCTCGCCGGTCAAATGGAATATCACGCGCTCAAAAAAACGCTGCTGTCGATTCAAAATAATGCGATGCGGCCAGATTTGGTGAACCAGGTCATACCGTTGATCAATAGCGGCCGCATCAAGTTCAACGTGGCGCCTCAGGAAACGAGCAGCCCCATGGGCGTTGAATATCAGAACGCTCAGAATACCGAGATAGCGACGATCAACGTCGATTTTCAGCAGGGAAGCACGACGCAAGAAAATGCCGAAGACTTGCTGGATCAGTTTCAAGAAATCGTCGATCGCTTCCGTAGCGATAAGGCGTGAACGCACGACTGAGCGTCCGTTGAAACATTGAATCTGCCGGCGGTCAAAGAAGGCGAAGGTCATGCCAGTCCCTATCAAACCTGGGACAGGCCGGATTCCAGTGACAAGCGTTATCTGCAACCGCTTACGCGGCAGGAATCCGGATCTTCGCCCCACCGGTTGAAGCAGCGGCACACTTCAGCCAAGCATCGAGCGCGGCCCGTGGCGATCGAGCGAGGCGGCTGCTGATGAAGTTCGCTGCCGATTCGATCGACGAGCGACAGTCGACGAGGCGAGGACGGGCAAACGCCATGGAGAACTCGGATGGACGACGCCCGCCATTGGCGGCAAACCCGCTTGAGCCGTGCTCGGGCAGGCGTCGTCTTCTTCGAGCCGCATCCGGATTCAATTGATCACCGGGCGCTTGATTGCGCGCTTACGTTTTACTACCGCCAAATCGGTCCACGATTTTTTGGAACAGCGCCAGCAGCTCTTGTGCATTTTTTTGGGTCGAGCTTTCGTGCTGGAAGTTGACGCGAATGGTCGCGATTTCGGTGTTCTGCACTGTCTCGTATGCGACGTTCGTTGCGTCGTCTGCTGCCCGGGCCGTCACGTCGAACTTGATGCGCCCGCTATTGAGAAGCGGCGTGACCTGGTTGATCAAATCGGGTCGCAGGTTGTTGATCTGAATGGAAAGCAGCGCCTTGTCGAGGCTGTGGCGCTCCATCTTTCCGCCAAGCGAATAGCTGCCCGCGATGGCGCTCTTGGGCAGCGGATAAATCGCTCCGGGCCGTTCGGGCGATCGATCATCGGTCGAGCGCCGCAGTTCCTGGTTCAATTCGCCGCTGTGGCTATCCGGCCGCGGATGTTTGGTGGGCGGCTCGCCGTGGCCGTTGCTTTCCGGCTGCGGGCGTTTTTGCGCACCGGAGGCTTTCAGCAGCGATGCCAGAACCTCGTCGAGCCGACGGTCTTGGGTCACCTGCAAATCCTTTGCATAGATCAGCAGATTTTCGCGAGCCCGCTGCAGCAGCGCCGGGTTGTCGTGGAGCTGCCGCAGCCGGTCCTCGGCCAATTGCAACCTGCCCTCGAGCTGCGTGAGCTGGAGCGTCAGCGCCCGGCGTTCCTCGGCCGGCGGTTCCGGATGGAGGTGCGGGTCCGGCGCGGGGTTCTCCAGGTCTTGCCGCGCGCGCGTCACATCTCCCAGCGTCCGCCGGATTGCCCGCCAGGCAGCGGGAATGTCGCGCTGAATCTGGGGGGCCGAGCGCAGTGCCAATTGGGCGCGGGCGATGTCCGTCTGCGCTTGCATCGCCGCGTCCCGGATTTGCGTCAACGTCCGCTGGGCTTGCTCCACCTCGGCTTGATCGATTTGCTGATCATGGGTGCGCGCCCCGACCTGCATGCGGACGATTTGCTCGCCGAGTTGACGGAAATTGTTTTGCGCGCCCTGGGCTCGAGTGATGGTTTGGGCGACTTGATCGACCGTGTCCAGGATCGGCGCGACCTGGCCGTCGATGGCCTGGGTGCCCTGATGGATGGCGATTTGCGCCTGGCGCACCAAGGGATTGCGTATGGTCTGACGAAAGCCCTGCCAGATATAGCTCGAGCCGTCCCGTTTGGGGCGTGGTGCGTCAGCCGTCCAGGCGGATTCATGCGCCGCCGGCGCGGATGCGTGTGACGCTGCCGCGGTGGCGGTGTCATGGGCGGCGCCCGCGGCATGGGCGGTTTTTCCCGTGAACGGCGCTGCCGATACGTTTTGCTTCAGACGTCCCGCCACATCGTGCATCACACCCCGCACCGCGCGATCGGATGCGCTGCGACTCGCTTGATCGTCAGAGGCGGGCGGACGGCCCAGTTGATACGTGAGCGGGATGATACGGTCTGGGCGGCTGTTCGAGTCCGTTGCCGTGAACATTGATTAGGAACCTCCAAGAAGCATTCGTTTCGTATTTCCCTTTTGCCGAGGGCAAACCCGGCTCAGGGAGCAAAGCAGGCAATGCTAGTTCGTCGCAGCGACGAAGCCGCGCTGTTTTCGGAAATGGACGCCATTCACCCGAAAGCGCGAATGCCGGAGACAGGCGCGTGCCGATTGCTCGGATATCGGTACGTAGCGGCCGAGGGGGGCAACGGAGCAACGCGATAGATGGTCCGAGTGCCGGGCCCGGCGGTTGGCTCCGGCGGGTGCGCTTGCCCGCAACAGCATGCCGCGGGCATCGCCTCGGCTCAGCGCCGCTTGACGTCGGCAGCCCCGCCGCGCGAGCGCCGCCGCGCCGCTTCTTTGTGGAGCCAGGCGTGCGGCGGCGAACGCATCGGCCTGCCGAAAGCCGCGCACGCGCGTCATGGACAAGGCAAACGCGGTCGCAACGGACCTGCGGCGTCGCGCCGGAAAAGCGGCCGCAGACGCCGTGCGCGGCTCGCGGGCGCCACGCGGCGCGGTCGGCCGTTTCCACTCGAGCCTGCGTGAAACGCCCGCCGGCCGCGACAAGGGCGCGATCCCGTATAATCGAACGTTTCAGAAGCCCGCCGTCCGTCCGCTTGCCGGCGCGCCGGCGCTCAATACGTTTTGGCCTGACCGTTCCCCGCACGCTATGAAAGCCGCCGAAATCCGCGAGAAATTCCTCAAGTTCTTCGAATCGAAGGGCCACACGATCGTTCGCTCGTCGAGCCTCGTGCCCGGTAACGACCCCACGCTGCTGTTCACCAATTCGGGGATGGTCCAGTTCAAGGACGTGTTTCTCGGCGCCGAAACGCGCCCGTACACCCGCGCGACCACGTCGCAGCGCAGCGTGCGCGCGGGCGGCAAGCACAACGATCTCGAGAACGTCGGTTATACCGCGCGGCACCATACGTTCTTCGAGATGCTCGGCAACTTCTCGTTCGGCGACTACTTCAAGCGCGACGCGATCCAGTACGCATGGGAGCTGCTCACCTCGGTGTTCAAGCTGCCGGCCGACAAGCTGTGGGTCACCGTCTATCACGAGGACGACGAGGCATACGACATCTGGGCGAAGGAAGTCGGCGTGCCCGCCGAGCGGATCATCCGCATTGGCGACAACAAGGGCGCGCGCTACGCGTCGGACAACTTCTGGCAGATGGGCGACACGGGCCCGTGCGGCCCGTGCTCGGAGATCTTCTACGACCACGGCCCGGACGTCTGGGGCGGCCCGCCGGGCTCCGCCGAGGAAGACGGCGACCGCTACATCGAGATCTGGAATCTCGTGTTCATGCAGTTCAACCGCGACGCGCAGGGCAACATGACGCGTCTGCCGAAGCCGTGCGTCGATACCGGGATGGGCCTCGAGCGTTTCGCGGCCGTGTTGCAGCACGTGCACAGCAACTACGAGATCGACCTGTTCCAGAAGCTGATCGCCGCGGCCGCGCGCGAAACGGGCGTCGCCGATCTCGGCAACAATTCGCTGAAGGTGATCGCCGATCACATCCGCGCGTGCTCGTTCCTGATCGTCGACGGCGTGATTCCGGGCAATGAAGGCCGCGGCTACGTGCTGCGCCGGATCGTGCGCCGGGCGATCCGTCATGGCTACAAGCTCGGGCGCAAGGCGCCGTTTTTCCATAAGCTCGTCGCGGATCTCGTCGCCGAGATGGGCGATGCGTATCCGGAGCTGAAGGAGGCCGGGCCGCGTGTGACCAGCGTGTTGCGCCAGGAGGAGGAACGTTTCTTCGAGACGATCGAGCACGGCATGTCGATCCTCGAAGCCGCGCTGGGCGAACTCGAAGCGAAGGGCGGCAAGGTGCTCGACGGCGAACTGGCGTTCAAGCTGCACGACACCTACGGCTTTCCGCTCGATCTGACGGCCGACGTGTGCCGCGAGCGCGGCGTCACGGTCGACGAGCCGGCTTTCGACGACGCGATGGCGCGTCAGCGCGAGCAGGCGCGCGCGGCGGGCAAGTTCAAGGCGGCGCAGGGCCTCGAGTACAGCGGCGCGAAGACGACGTTTCACGGCTACGACGAAATCGCGTTCGACGACGCCAAGGTCACCGCGCTCTTCGTCGACGGTACGGCCGTCAACGAAGCGACGGCGGGCCAGCAGGCAGTCGTCGTGCTCGACCATACGCCGTTCTACGCCGAATCGGGCGGCCAGGTCGGCGATCAAGGCACGCTCGCGAATGCGAGCGTGCGCTTCGCGGTGGCCGATACGCTGAAGATTCAGGCCGACGTGATCGGTCACCACGGTACGCTCGTGCAAGGCACGCTCAAGGTGGGCGACGCGGTTCGCGCGGAGATCGACGCGCAACGCCGCGCGCGCACGGCCCGCAATCACTCGGCGACCCACCTGATGCACAAGGCGCTGCGTGACGTGCTCGGCGCGCACGTGCAGCAGAAGGGTTCGCTCGTCGATGCGGACAAGACCCGTTTCGATTTCGCCCACAACGCGCCGCTGACCGACGACGAGATCCGCCGCGTCGAGGCGCTCGTCAACGAGCAGGTGCTGGCGAACGCACCGGGCATCGTGCGCGTGATGCCTTACGACGAAGCGGTGAAGGGCGGCGCGATGGCGCTCTTCGGCGAGAAGTATGGCGACGAGGTGCGTGTGCTCGATCTCGGTTTTTCGCGCGAGCTGTGCGGCGGCACGCACGTGCAGCGCTCGGGCGATATCGGTCTTTTCAAGATCGTCGCGGAAGGCGGCGTCGCGGCAGGGATTCGCCGTGTCGAGGCGATCACGGGCGACAACGCGCTGCACTATGTGCAGGCGCTCGACGCGCGCGTGAATGCCGCGGCCGCCGCGCTGAAGGCGCAGCCTTCCGAACTGGTGCAGCGCATCGGCCAGGTGCAGGACCAGGTGAAATCGCTCGAGCGGGAACTGGCGGCGCTGAAATCGAAGCTCGCGTCGAATCAAGGCGACGAGCTTGTGCAGCAGGCGGTCGAAGTGCGCGGCGTGCGCGTGCTCGCGGCGACGCTCGACGGCGCCGATGTGAAGACGCTGCGCGAGACGGTCGACAAGCTCAAGGACAAGTTGAAAAGCGCGGCGATCGTGCTCGCGGCAGTCGACGGCGGCAAGGTCAGCCTGATTGCCGGCGTGACCGACGGCACGAACAACAAAGTCAAGGCGGGCGAGCTCGTCAACTTCGTCGCGCAGCAAGTCGGCGGCAAGGGCGGCGGCCGGCCCGACATGGCGCAAGCGGGCGGCACCGAGCCCGCGAATCTGCCGGCCGCGCTGGCCGGCGTGAAAGCCTGGGTTGAAGCGAAGCTGTAGGCGCCGCCGGATCGGGCGCCGTGCGCCCGTCGTGCAGAAAAAGCCGCGAATCGAATCGCGGCTTTTTCTTTTGAGGGACGGGCCTTTTTGGGGGCGATAACGAGCGGCTATTGCGATGCGTATCGCGCGGCGGCGCGAGCCCGCGTTGGTTTGCATGGGCGGCGCGTGTGCCGATGACGATCGGCAGGCCGCCGGACCGGCCGGGGTGGCGACGATCGTATGGCTGGAGTGCCGATAACCGCGTCATATGGCCCGCATGAGCGGTTTGCCGATGCCTCAGTCGCTTATCGACAGGCCATTCGGCAAGCCATCCAGCGGGCTATTGCGTTATGCGCGGCATGCGTGCGGCGCACGCTGCGCTGGTTCGCATTCCGCCGGCGAGCGAGCGCTCCGGACTCAGGCCGGCAACGCAACGGGCGCTGCCCGCCGGCCTTGGGCGCGGCGCGGTTTGACCTCGGCAAGCGCTGCCGCATCGGCAGCCGCTTCTCCCAGTGCATCGCGCAATGCGCCGAGCGCCGCCGACAGGTGGCCCTGACGCCAGATCAGCCGCGTGACGATCGGTGCGAGATC
The DNA here is from genome assembly GCF_001718875.1 of Burkholderia singularis. NCBI lineage: Bacteria > Pseudomonadati > Pseudomonadota > Betaproteobacteria > Burkholderiales > Burkholderiaceae > Burkholderia > Burkholderia singularis. The sequence continues at coordinate 2,691,454 of NZ_CP013448.1, read as the reverse complement.
CGCGAGCGGATGCACGCCGAGGCTGTCCGGCTCGCGCTGCACCGCCAGCACCGAGCGCGGCGCGACCGCGACGCCCGCGCCCGCCGCAACGCATGCGACGATCGCATGATAAGAGCCGAGTTCGAGCACCCGTGCGGGCTTTACGCCGCATGCTGCGTACCAGCGCTCGATATAGCCCCGGTACGCGCAGCCGCGCTCGAAAGCGACGAGTGTCGGCAACAGGATGTCGTGCGGCGTGCGCACGCGCGGATGCCCGCGCGGCGTCAGCAATACCAGTTCCTCAGTGAACGCGGACGCCGTGTCGAACGGCTCTCCCAGCACCGCCGATTCGACGGGCGTTGCGACGAGCGCCGCATCCAGCTCGAATTCGCGGACTTGTTGGATGAGATGGCCGGTCGTGCCGGTAACGAGTTCGAGCGTGACGTCGGGCCATTGCTGGTGATAGCGCGCGAGCAGCGCGGGCAGGCGGGTGGCCGCCATGCTTTCCATCGCGCCGAAGCGCAGCCGGCCGCGCGGCTTGTCCTCCCGAATCGCGTGACGCGCTTCGTCGGCAAGCGCGAGCAGACGCTCCGCGTAAGGCAGCAGCGTTTGGCCTGCCGGCGTCAGCACGAGCCGGCGGCCGTCGCGCACGAACAGCGCCGCGCCGAGCTGCTCTTCGAGCTGCTTGATCCGGGTGGTGACGTTCGACTGCACGCGATTGAGCTTCGCTGCGGCCCGCGTCACGCCGTTTTCGCGCACGACGGCACGAAAGATCGCGAGGGCGGCCAGATCCACGATTCTCTCCTGGAAATGAATCGAATCTCAATTATTCATTTTTAGAGAACGTTCCGTCAAGTTAGCATCGGACCGATGCGAATGTTGCTGCGATGCCGCCGGCTGCCGCCGCCGTATCGCACGTGGACCCAAGGCCGATTCCGATGCGTATGTTCTCTTCTGTCCGCGATACCGGTTCCGTTGGCTCGGCGGGCATTTCGCCGCCTGCCGCGCCAGACGCCAGCGCCGCGCGCCGTGCGGCGCTGGCATGCGCGGTCGCGCTTGCCGTCGCGCTTGGCATCGGGCGCTTTGCGTTCACGCCGCTACTGCCTTTGATGCTCGCAGGCGGCGGCTTGGATATTCGGCACGGCGGATGGCTCGCGTCCGCGAACTATGCGGGCTATTTCGTCGGCGCGATCACTTGCGCGCGTATCCGCGCTGCGCCCGAGAGGATGGTGCGCGGCGGGCTCGCCGCGACGGTCGCGCTGTTGCTGACGATGAGCGTGGCCAGTCCATTCTGGATCTGGGCGCTCGCGCGCTTTGCCGCGGGAGCGGTGAGCGCGTGGACATTCGTGTTCGCCTCGCAGTGGGGATTGACGCGTATCGCGCAATGCGGCGCGCCGGCGTGGGGTGGGGTGATCTATACCGGGCCGGGCGCCGGGATCGTGGCCACGGGATTGGCTGCGGCGGCGCTGGCCGGGCAGCGTGCCGCGCTCGGATGGAGCGAGTTCGCGATGGTGGCGGCGTTGTTGTCGGCCGCGGTGTGGCGCACGTTCGCGCCGTGCGCGGGCGCGAGCGGCGGCGCACGCGATGCGCACGCCAGCATGAACGCGAAGGCAAATAAGATGCATACACATAGAGAAAGAGCCGATGCGGGGCATCCCGTTCTCGTCCCTCAAGAGGCGCGGGCGCGCGCCGTGCGGCGCGATGCGCGTTGGCTGGTGCTGCTCTACGGTTTGCCGGGTTTCGGCTATATCATCACGGCGACGTTCCTGCCGGTGATCGCGCGCGCAGCATTGCCCGCGCATTCGCCGTGGCCGGATCTGTTCTGGCCGATGTTCGGCGCGGCGGTGATTGCCGGTGCGCTGCTCGGCGCGAAGCTGCCGCCGCACTGGAACAACCGGCTGCTGCTTGCTGCCTGCTGCGGGGTGCAGGCCGTGGGCGTGATGCTCGGCATCGTGTGGCCGACGGCCGCGGGATTTGCGCTCGGCAGCATACTCGTCGGGTTGCCTTTTACCGCGATCACGTTGTTCGCGATGCGCGAGGCGCGCCGATTGTATGGCGAGCGTGCGGTCGGGCTGATGGGATATGCGACCGCTTCGTATGGCCTGGGCCAGATCGCGGGGCCGCTCGTGGCCGCGCCGCTCGCCGCGCGCGCGGGATCGTTCTCGCCTGCATTATGGCTCGCAGCGGCGGTGCTGGTTGCCGCCGCCGCCGGGTTTGCGGCAACTGTCTATCGTGGGGCAAGCGCTGATCGATGTTGGTGAGGCGCGCACCATCGCCGTGCCGCGAATGCATCTCGATCGTAATTGGACTTTGATCGTCTGCCGGCTAATTTAGGTTGCCCAAAAATAATATGGTTGATTTATGGGGATGCTTATTGAATGGATTTTTGTTACCTAAAAAGAGCAAATTATTTTTGGTGAAAATCCATTGAATGGGTTATTCTGTCAACCGAAAGCGAGAGGCGACTTGTAGAAGAGTTCATCAGTCGACTTTATTTTGAATTTTTAACGCTCGCGTATATAAAAGCGTATGCACCGGGAAAACCAGAACCGGGATCTGGCATACAACATCAACCGAGGGCTTCCATGGCGATCGATGTCATCCCCACGCCACGCGACGGTGACCGGCGTGCGTCGTTGCTCGATATTCTCCGCGAGCGCGCCGCGCAGGCGCCTGATCACACGGCTTTTATCTTTTTGCGCGATGGTGAAGGCGACGTAATTACCTGGAGTTATCAAACTTTTTATGACGCGGCAATTCGCGTGCGCGATGCCGTTTTGCAGTACCCGCTTAATAATCGGCGCGTCTTGCTGGTGCTTGAGCCGGGGTTGAATTATGTGGCGGCTTTATTCGGCATTCTGTTTGCGGGTGCAACCGCCGTGCCGTCGTTTCCGCCGGCCGGATCGCGGGCCATCGCCCGTTTCGCGTCGATTTGCCGTGATGCGCGCCCGGATATCGTCATCGCTGGTGCCGGCGTGCTCGAGCTGCTGAAGCAGCATCTCAATCAGTTCTATGCGCAGGCCGGTGTGCAGGCCGTGCCGGCGCTGCTCGGGATCGATCAAAAATTTTTTGATGAAGAAAATGTATATGCATATAAGAAGCAGATAACGGAGCTGCCGCCCGTCGACGCCGATCTTCCGGCGCTGCTGCAATACACGTCGGGATCGACGGGCGAGCCCAAGGGCGTGATCGTCACGCACGACAATCTCGTCAGCAATTGCGCGGTGATTGCCGAGCGCCTCGGCGACGATCCGGATCGCGTCGGCTGCACGTGGCTGCCGCCGTATCACGACATGGGCTTGATGGGAGCGCTGCTGCTTGCGGTCTATAGCGGTTTTCCGCTCGTCATTTTGTCGCCGCAGCATTTCGTGCAGCGGCCGTACCGGTGGCTCAAGGCGATCAACGACTATCGCGTGACGACAAGCGTCGCGCCGAATTTCGCCTTCGATTTATGTGTCGACAACATCAGCGAAGCCGAGGCGGCCTCGCTCGATCTCAGCTCGCTGCAGCACGTGTTTTGCGGCGCGGAGCCGGTCCGCTACGCGACGCTCGAACGCTTCTTCGAGCGATACGAGCCGCGCGGTTTCGATCGTCACGCGATCGTGCCGTGCTACGGGATGGCAGAGGCGACGCTCTACGTGTCCGGCAAGCGTGGACGCGAGCCGATCACGCTGCTCGACGTCGACAAGGAAGCGCTCGCCGCCGGCATCTGCTTGCCGTACACGGGCGCCACGGACGCACCGCTCGGCCAGGCGAGGCTCGTCGGCTGCGGGCCCGTCGCGGCGGGCCATGAACTGCGCATCGTTGATCCGCAAACGCGGCAGCCGTTGCCGGAGCGCGCGATCGGCGAGATCTGGGTCGCGGGTCCGAACGTCGCGGCCGGGTATCTGAATCGCGACGACAGCGACGACATATTTGCCGCGACGCTCGCCGTCGACGCGCCGCAACCCGGGCGCGAATCGACCCGCTATCTGCGCACGGGCGACCTGGGGTTCGTCGAGCGCGGCGAGCTGTTCGTCACCGGGCGGCTGAAGGACGTCGTGATCGTCGCCGGGCGCAACCTCTATCCGAACGACATCGAGGGGTCCGTTCAGCAGGCGCACGACGCGATCCGCACGAACGGCGTGGTCGCATTCTCGGTCGACGGCGAGACGAGCGAATCGCTGATCATCGTCGCGGAGATCAAGCGCACGAAACAGCTCAACGACGCGCAACTGGGCGAAGTGCGCGAGGCGATCACGCGGGCGGTGACGCGCGATCACGGCGTCGCGCCAGCGTTCGTGCATCTGGGGCCGATGGGCGCGATTCCGCTGACGACGAGCGGCAAGGTGCGTCGGCAAGCATGTAAGCAGGCGTTCCAAAAGGGCAGTTTGCGCGTGTTCACCGCAAGCGCGTAGCGCATGCGCGACGCTCTTTCGCCTGCTTCATTTCCGCTCTTTTTCTTCGGAGTCTGTCATGGCTGAAGCGGATCTTTTGTCTTCTCAAAGCGCGTCAGGCACGTCGGGCGGCGCGCACGCCGACGCCGACAGGCGCGCGCGCCGGCTCGCCTATCTGACGGTATGCGTGCCGGCGGCAGGCTTCGTGCTCGCGATCGCCTATACATGGACGTTCGGCGTGCGCGCGGCCGATTTCGTGTTGTTGGCCGTCATGTATTTCGCGACCGCGTTGGGCGTCGAGACGGGCATGCACCGCTATTTTTCCCATCGCGCGTTCAAGGGGCATCCGATCGTCACCGTGCTGCTCGGCGTGCTCGGCAGCATGGCCGCGCAAGGGCCGATCCTATTCTGGGCGGCAACGCACCGGATGCACCATGCGTTCACCGATCAGGACGGCGACCCGCATTCGCCGCGGCCCAAGGCGAACCGCGACGGCCGCGCGAGCCGCCTCTACGGGCTCTGGCACGGCCATGTCGGCTGGCTGTTTACGGTGCGCCGCGACAACTGGAACGCGTTCGCGACGGATCTGCTCAGGGACCGGCTGATCGTCAATCTGAACTTGCGTTACGGCTGGTGGGTGGCGCTCGGTCTCGCGCTGCCGGCTGCGGCAGGCGCGTTGTTCGCCCCGTCGGGCCATGTGTGGATCGGCGCGCTGGGCGGATTTCTGTGGGGCGGCCTCGCGCGGATTTTCCTGTTGGATCAATCGACATGGGCGGTTAATTCGCTGTGCCATACGATCGGCACGCGCCCTTACCAGACACGCGATCACAGCCGCAATCTCGGCGTGCTCGCGCTCTTCTCGGTGGGCGGCGCATGGCACAACAACCATCACGCCCATCCGGCGCTTGCCAACAACGACCACGAATTCTGGCAACTGGATCCGTCCGCATGGTTCATTCGTTTGCTCGATTCCGTCGGCCTGGTCACGGATGTGCGATACGCATCGAAACAGGCGGCCGCCGACGCGTCTTCATCCCGGTAGCTTCGATGATTTCCCTTCGATGACTTCCTTTTGACCGTATTTGGAGACCCTCATGACTTCGTCGATTCAGGTAGCACCCGGCGTCGATGCCGGAGGCGGATTGTCCGCCGCCGGCGGGCAGATTCCCGGCGTTTCGCCGTTGATCGGCGCCGGCGCGCGCATCAAGCGGCTGACCGCGCTCGCGGTGATGCTCGTGCCGTTCGCGGGCTTCGTTCTCGCGTTGCGGCAACTCGCGCTCGGCGATTTCGCCGCAACCGATCTGGTGTTGTTCGCCGCCTTCTATTTTCTTCATATGGGCGGGATCACGATGGGTTTTCATCGTTATCTGTCGCACAAGACATTTCGAACCGGCCGCTGGTTCGAAGGGCTGATGCTGATTTGCGGATCGATGGCCGCGCAGGGGCCGATCATGTTCTGGGTGACGACGCATCGCCGCCATCACCTGTACAGCGATCAGCAGGGCGATCCGCATTCGCCGAACCTGCTCGGCAACGGGTTCCTCGCGAAGGCGCGCGGGCTCTGGTATGCGCACATGCCGTGGATGCTGGCGCCGGACGTGTCCGGATGGACGTTCTTCGCGCCGGACGTATTGCGCGACAGGCGGCTCTTTTTCTACCACCGCACGTATATGTGGTGGGTCGTGCTCGGCCTTGCGCTGCCGGCCGCGATCGGCGGGCTCGTCGGCGGCAGCCTGCACGCGGCATGGAACGGTTTGCTGTTCGGCGGCTTCGCCCGGATTTTTCTCGCGAATCAGGCGGCCTGGTGCGTCGGTTCGGTCTGCCACATGTTCGGCGGCCGTCCGTTCAAGACCGACGACCAGAGCGCGAACAACTGGCCGGTTGCGATCTTCACGTTCGGCGAAGGGCTGCAGAACAATCACCATGCGTTTCCCGCGTCGTATCGCCACTCGGTCAAGTGGTACGAGCCGGATCTGAGCGCGTGGGTGTTGTGGACGCTCGGCAAGCTCGGCGTGGTTCATGGATTGCGCAAGCCCGAGCCCGCCGCGATCGAGCGGCTCGCGAAGAAACCCGAGGCATTCGTGCGCCGATGAGTGCGCCGATGACGGCATTCAAGTTCGTTTCACTCGTTCATTTCTCACTTACAGGAGTCGATTCATGGCACAGGCAGGCATTTTGAGCGGCCTCTTCGGCCGGAACAAGGCAGCGGCCGCCGACATCGGCACGCTGTCCGAGGCATCGATCCGCAACTGGCTGGTCGAGCGGCTCGCGAAGCAGTTGAAGGTCGATCGCGCGTCGATCGATACGTCCAAGCGCTTCGATGCGTATGGTCTCGACTCGATCGTCGCGGTGCAGGTGTCGGGCGATCTGGAGAAGGTCGTCGAGCAGCGGCTGTCGCCGGCGCTGCTGTTCGAACACGGCAGCATCGATGACCTCGCACGTTATCTCGCGACCGAATTGGGCCTTGAGCAGGCGTGAACGGGAGAACCACATGGCCACGACTTATTCCATTCCAAGCGCGCCGCCGCCGAGCTTCGACGAATTCCTGAAGAAATCGAAGGCGCTCGAAGGCGTGCGCCTTGCCGACGCGATTCCCAAATCGCTGTACGAGCCGAGCGTCGCGCGCGGGTTGCTCGGATTCCTCGTCAGCTACGCGGTGTATGCCGGCGCGATCGTCGGTGTGGCGTATGCGCCGCACTGGCTGTTCTATATCCCGCTGTGGCTCCTCGCGGGGCTGGGCGGGTGGGGGCTGCATTGCATCGCGCACGATTGCGGCCACGGCTCGTTCTCGCGATCGCGCACGCTCAACCTGATTGTCGGGCACGTCGCGTTGCTGCCGCTGCTGTATCCGTTTCATGCATGGCGGCATACGCACAACCTGCATCACGCAAATACGAACCGGCTTGAACTCGACACCGATTGGCGGCCGATTCCCGCGCCGCTGTACGACCGGATGTCGTTGCTCAAACGGCTCGAATATGCGGGTACGCGCAAGTGGCTCTTCTGGATGGGCACGATCAGCTACTGGAAGGAATCCGGCTTCCGGCCGGGTTTCTATCCGAAGCGCGAGATGCGGCGCGACGTGAAGCGCTCGCTTGCGTTCGTGCTGATCGCCTCGGCGATCTACTTTCCGGTGCTGATCGCGCTGACCGGCGTGTCGGGGGCGTTGCTGTATTTCGTCGCGCCCTGGTTCGCGATCCATGCGTGGTTCAGCGCGACGACGCTGATGCATCACACGTCGGACGACGTGCCGTTCCTGCCTACCGAGCACTGGACGCCGAACGCCAGCCGGCTGCTCGTCACGACGGATTTCCGCTATCCGAAGTGGCTGCACTTCCTCACGCACAATATCTCGGTGCACACCGCGCACCACGTCGCGCCGATCGTGCCGTTCTACAACCTGCCGAAGGCGCAGGCGGCGCTGAAGGCGGCGTTTCCGGGGATGATCCGCGAAAAGGATTTTTCTTTCGGCGAGTTGTGGCATGTGATCCGCTATTGCCACTTCTATGACCCCGAGTCGGGCTATTACCGGAGCCTGTCGCGCGAGCCGGTGCCGGTGTCTCCGGCGTCGGGCGCGACGACCGCGGCGGCTGCGGGAGCACAGCAATGACGGCGGCCGATACCGCCGACATTTCGCCGATCGCGCGCGTATCGGCCAAGGCGCCGTCGTTCGGTGAGCGCATCACGCAGTACGGCTATCGCGCGCTCTACCGGTTGGCGCCCAGGGCCGCGGGCCGGCGCGCGGCCGACGCGTTCGGCTTCACGCGCGGCTATGGGCTGCCGGTCAGCGATCGCGTGCCGCTTGGCGCGCGGGCGATGCAGATCGCCGGCAATCCCGACATCGATCGCGCCTATCGCTGGCCCGGCGGCGCGGCGCGCGCGCTGCTCGTGCACGGCTGGGGTACCGATAGCAGCAGCATGCTGGGCTTCGTCAAGCCGATGCAGACGCTCGGGCTGTCGGTCGTCGCGTTCGATGCGCCCGCGCACGGCATTTCGCCGGGCAAGCATACGACGATGACGCGTTTCACGCGCGCGACGGGCGCGGTGCTCGATGCGGTCGGCGGTGCGGACGTCGTCATTGCGCATTCGCTCGGCTCGATCGCGGCGATTTCGGCACTCGCGGAGCGCGGCGTGCGGCCGCGCTGTGTCGTGCTGATCGCGCCCACCGCCGCGCTGACCGGCGTGCTCGAACGCTGGGCGCAGAACGACATGGCGCTGCCGCGGCCGATCGTCGATCGCATCTACGCCGAGCTGCTCGTGCGCAACGGCGTGCCCGTCAGTCATTGGGATATTCCGGCGCGCGGCGGAGCGCTCGATTCGCCGGTGCTCATCGTCCACGATCCCGACGACCCGGTCGTGCCGTATTGCGAGGCGCAGCGGGTATCGGAAGGTCTGGCGCACGCGACGCTGGAGCCGATGCCGGGCTGCGGGCACGGCCGCATCCTGTCGGATGCGAAAGTGCGCGAGCGGATTTTTGCATTCGTGAAACAGCATATGTCGAATCTGGAGGAGCGAATCGCATGAGCACGCCTACTGTGGAAATGCGAACGTTGATGTGTCTCGTATGCGGCTGGATTTATTCGGAAGAGGCGGGCTCGCCTGAGGACGGCATCGCGCCCGGCACACGCTGGGAGGCGATTCCGGACAATTGGCGCTGTCCCGAATGCGGCGTTGGAAAAGAGGATTTCGAAATGATATCGATCTGAACGGCACTCGCTGCGGCCAACGGGCGAGCAGTGTCGATTCATGTTGCCAGGAGGTAGCGATGTTCATCAGGAATGCTTGGTATGTGGCGGCACTCTCGGCTGAAATCACGCACGCGCTTTTCGCACGGACGATGCTTGGCGATCCGGTCGTGCTGTTTCGGCGCAGCGACGGCGAAGTGACGGCGCTCGACGACCGTTGCGCGCATCGGCAGGTGCCATTGTCGATGGGCCGGCTGAAGGGCGACGAAATCGAATGCGGGTATCACGGGCTGCGTTTCGACGGCACGGGGCAATGCGTGTATATCCCGAGTCAGGCGACGATCCCGACGCGCGCGTGCGTGAAACGTTATCCGGCGCGCGAGCGTCACGGGTTCGTCTGGCTGTGGATGGGCGATCCGGCGCTGCTCGACGAAGCGGCGATTCCCGATCATTCGATCTGCGCGTCGCCCGAGTTCGCCGGGCAGGTGCAATACATTCACATCGGCACCGACTATCGGCTCGGCGTCGACAATTTGCTCGATCTGTCGCATATCGCGTTCGTCCATCAGTCGACCATCGGCTCGGACGCGATCGCGACGACGCCGCCCGTGTTCACGAGCAACGATCACGAAGTGCGCGTCTCGCGCACCACGCACGGCGAGCGCAATTCGCCGCTGCTGCACAAGCTGATGAAGCTCGAGTTCATCGACCGTACCCAGGAGATGGTGTTCTGGCCGGTCGGCAACGTGCGCATCGAGACCATCGCACGGCCGCCCGGCGGCGCGCAAGGCCCGGCATTCCGGCTGTACACGACGACGATCTTCACACCCGAAACGGAGAAGAGCTGCCATGCGTTTCTCGGCCTGCATCGGGATTTCCTGATCGATAACGCTGAATTGACCGAGATGGCGGGCAAGCAGATCTATTCGACGATCCAGGAAGACAAAGTGGTGACCGAGGCGCAGCAGAACAATTGGCGCGAAGACGCGCCCATCGTGCATCTGGTCGTCGATCAGCCATCGTTCGTCGCGCGCGCGATGCTTGATCGGCTCGTCGCGGCCGAGCAGTCGGTCGACGTCGCGCAGGCGAAGTAGTCACCATTTGAGGCGGCTCGGCGCATCGCGCCGGCCGCAGGCGGAAGGCGTCAAGTGATTGGGCGGGGCGGGCGGCGCGAGAGCGCCGCCCGCCGTCGTATCGTCAGGCTGCCGCGAGCGCGTCGCGGGCGATGAAATGCGCCGCCAGTTCGGCGAGCGAGAGGATCGGCGCGTTGATGTTGACGCACGGCAGGTAAGGAATCACGGAACCATCGACGATGCGCAGGCCGTCGATGCCCCAGACCCGGAAGTGCGGGTCGACGACGCTCTGTGCCGGGTGAGTTCCCGCCACGCAAGTGCCGATTTGATGGAAGCCCGCACCGCCGTTGTTTGCGATAAATGCGAGCTTGTCCGTGCGGGTGCGCAACGGCCCGGGCGTGACGAAGCCGGTCGTATAGGGCCGCAGTGCGCTTGAGTTGCCGATATCGATCGCACGATCGAGCGCTTCGATCATGCCGTCTATTTCAACCGGATGTTGCAGATAACGCGGGTCGATCGCCAACGGCTGTCGAGGATCGGTGCTCGTCAACGTGACACTGCCGCGCGAGCGCGGCTTCACGTAAATCGGCACGATGCTGAACCCGCCTGTAGGCGGCACCGCGTTCGTGAAGAACGGATTGACCGACAGCAGGATCTGGATGTCCGGCGATTCGGTGATGCGGGTGCGCGCGGTGCGGAAATAGGCGATCGCGGCCGCACCCGTCATCGTGTCGAACTGCGGCACTGGGTTGCGCGCTTTCATCAAGATGTTATAGAGCAGTGAGTGATCCTGAAGATTTTGGCCGACCGCTTTCAGCTCGTGGCGCACCGGAATGCCGAACGGCGAGAGTTGATCAGCGCGGCCGATGCCGGACAGCATCAGTAGCTTCGGCGATTCGAACACGCCGGCGCTCAACACGACCTCGCGCTTGGCCGCGATACTGCGCGTCTGCCCGCCGGCGACCAGGGTGACGCCGGTGCAACGCGAGCCTTTGAGCGTGAGATGGGTGACGAGGGTCTCGGACAGCACGGTGAGATTCGGCCGCGTGAGGGCCGGCACGAGATAGCCTTCGGCCGGACCCGAGCGTGAGCCGTCAGGCGTCACGTGAAGCTCGCTGACGCCGATGCCGTCGAGCGAGCCGCCGCTGTTGAGTTCGATCTGCGCGAGCCCGAGTTCGCGGCCGGCCGCGAGGTAGGCGGGCGTGAGCGGATGGTCTTGCGAGAAGCGGCTTACGGTCAGCGGGCCATGATGTCCGCGCAGCGGGTTATCGCCCGCGATGTAGTTTTCGGTGCGCAAATACGCGGCATAGAGCGCAGCGACGTTCCAGGCCGGGCCGACTCGCGCTTGCCATTGCAGGTAGTCGCGCAGATCGCCACGTAGGCACAGCAATGCGTTGATGCTGCCGCTGCCGCCCCAGATCGTGCCGCTGCCGGCAAGCGCAGGGCGCGAGCCGAACGCGGGCTGCGCGACGGTTAGACGGCTCCAGTACGCATAGCTCATCGGATTGCGTTGCCAGAGCGCCGCCCGCGCGATCTGCGGCTCGTTGATGCGGTCGGTGCCGGCTTCGATCAGCAGCACCGACGCGCCCGTGTCCGAAAGCCGGTTGGCCAATACGCAACCGGCTGAGCCTGCACCGACGATGATGTAATCGTATTCGTCGCGAAGCGCGTTGCGCAGCGTGCTTTGATTGGTCCATGCGGCCTGGGCGTGCACGGCCATCGACGTCGCCGACGCGGCGGACATGCCGAGGGCGAGCAACTGTTTGATCATCTGACGGCGTGAAATGCGTCCGTTGATGGCCGCCCATTGCAACGCATCGATTTGTTGTCCTATCGATAAGTCTCGCTTCTTCACCTTATGCCCCCTATGGATGTTTGCATCGATGATTCGGATGCCAATTCGATGGCGTCGGCCTCCGGCACCTAATGTGTATATGCATATAAAATACCGAATGCAAGTGTTACATCGATGACGGGGTCTCGCCGGCGTGCGGCATCTGGCGGGGCCGATGTTCGACTACACGGTCACGATATGGCCACCAAGGACCACACAATGACGATACTCATTACCGGAGCGACCGGACGCACGGCGTCTCACCTGACAAAGCGCCTGCTCGAAAGCGGAGCGAGAGTGCGCGCGCTGGTCCGTAATCCCGCGAAGGCGAAAGTCGTTTTTGCCGACGTGCCGCCCGATGCGGCGGATCGTTTGGAAATCGTCGACGGCGATTTCGGCGACGTGCAGTTATTGCAACGCGCGTTCGACGGCGTCGGCTCGGTCTTTCTCGCACTTGGCACCAGCACGCAGCAAATCGCGTTCGAGAAAGCGCTGATCGATGCGGCCGCGCATGCGCGGGTGGGGCAGGTGGTTCGTTTGTCGGTGCTTGGCGCGAGCCAGCAGGGCGGCTATGAAGTCGCACGCCGCCACGGCGAACTCGACGATTACCTGGCGGCCTCGGGTGTGGCGCATACGCTGCTGCGTCCAGCCTATTTCATGAGCAATCTGCTGTTTGCGGCGGCATCGATTGCGAGTGCCGGCCGCTGGTATGGACTGGTGCCGAGCGCCCGCATCGCGATGATCGACACGCGCGACGTGGCCGACGCCGCGCACGCGGTGCTCGGCGATCCGGCGCGGCAAAACGTTTCATATGATCTGACGGGGCCGGCCAGCCTGACGTTCGCCGAAGTGGCTGGGCGATTCACCGCGCTGCTCGGCAGGCCGATTCAGTATGTGCCGATCGACGAGGCGACGATGCGGCAGGGATATGCGAAGCGCGGCGTGCCGGACTGGCTCGCCGATATCGCGCTCGGGATCGAACATGCGATGCAAGCCGGCCGCCACGCGGCGCTCACGCCCGCGCTCGAACGGCTCATCGGCCGGCCGGCGCGAAGCATCGACGATTTCATCCGCGATCATCAATCCGCTTTCAGCTCGAGCACCGCGCCGAGCGCGTAGCGCGCCGGCGCGCGGTACTCATTCGACGCGCGGTTTGCCGTCGTGTGGCCCGAGCGGGCGCGACGGCCAGTTGCTCCACCGATCCGCGCGCGTCGCCTCGTAAGCTTCGTTCATCGGGTAGCGAACGCGGTTTTCCGGCTTGGGGGTTTCGCCGATCGTGAGCAGATGCACTTCCTGCCGCGTGTTGTTGAGGAATGTGTGGCAGATTCCGGTGCCGGCGGGAAACGCCACCGAATCGCCGGGCGCGAGCCGATGCAGGTGTCCGTCGATCCATACGTCCGGCGTGCCTTGCAGCACATAGACGAATTCTTCCTCCGCGCTTTCCGCATGCGGATACGACGTGCGCCGCCCGGGAAGCAGGCGTTCGTGATGAATCCCGATCCGCGTCAGCCCCAGCTTGCGCGCAAGCGGCGCGCCGATCGACATCAACTCCGAGTCGCCCGGGTAATGGCTTTGGTCCGGATTTTCGAGTTCGCTCCAGTGCCGAATGAAATCGGGGCGTTCCATGCAAGTTCTCCAAAGCCGTGGTCCGGCAATCTCAGCACAGACGGTCGGGGTTGTCCACCGGCTCGCGCCGGCATCGACGATGCCGCACGCGCATTCCGCGCCGCGCCTGCGAAACAGCGTGATCGTCCGGATGCGTTGCGTTGCGCTGCTGCGCGATGCTCGAGCGGCAACGCGGCGATGCCGGCCGGGCGCCCGCGCCGTAGCGGCGTGTGAGCGCGCCCGCACCGGGGGGCGAAGGGCGAAGGCGCTCGCGCCGTTCGATTGGATGCGCCGAGCGTTGCCTCGCCGCGCCTCGCCACGTCGCGCACGCCGATCGTGATCCAGAGCACGATCGGACAGAAAAATGAGGATGGAAAGCGTGTGCCATTGCACATAGCGATGCCTGGTTCAGCGGTGCCGCACGCCATGCGTCGGCGGCGTGATCTGCCGCTATGTCGTGCACCCGATACAGGCGCACGCCGCCCGCGGCTCGCATCGGGCGTTGTTCCCGAGGCGACGGTGTCGAGCCGCGCAGCGGAAGGGTTGGCTAGGCAACGGTCGAATCGGATCGGAACGTTCAATCTATCGGCAGAGCGCAGCCGGTTCGGCGCGAATGGAGCAAGCCGGCCTCGCCGCCGCATCTGTGTGTGCCGGTTGCCGTTTCGCCGGAACGGTGCGATGACGCGGCGCAACGGCGGGCGGAATTCTCGTATGAAGAATGCGTATTCGTCGGTCGGCACCTTTCGTCGCAGACGCGGCGCAAGGCGTTGGGCGCGACGCGTGCGGCAGTCGCGCTCGATGCAGATCGATGATCTGCGCGGCACGGATGGCCGGCGGTGTTGCCGCTGGCACGAGGCGAAGTGGAAGGGATGAGGTACGGCAATGAGCGACGCAACTGAACAGATTTCCAAGCAGGCCGATCGGCCGATGGACGAGCAGACGGCTCGGACGATATTACGGGGTTCCGGCGGCTGGATCGTCTGGAACGGGTTTCGCGATTGTCCGGATTGGTCCAATGGCCAGATTCAATTGGACGGACGTTTTTCAATGGACGAACTGCGGGCGATTCTCGCGTTTGCGCGCAAGAGCGGCTGAGCGCGCGCGGAATACGGCAGACCGGGCAGGGCGGCGCGCGACGCGCCGCCGACGGGCTGCGCGCGCATCGGGCGGCGCGGATGCGCCGGCGCCTGGGCGCGCGGCACGGGCGCCGCGTGCGTTTTACCCGCCGCGAGTGCGGCGCACGCGTGAGCGCCTGCATGCGATGGTGCGGTGCACCGGGTAATAGCTCGCTACAATGTGAAGTCTTGCGATCCCGTCCCGGGTGACCTGCCGCAGCGTGGCCAAGCGCAACGGCGGCGTGGCGCGCAAGCCGCGCCGGAGCCGCACGGCGCTCCGTGCGCTCCTTTCCTGACCGCGTCCTGTCTGTCCGATGACAACTGCCGATTTTCGTTTCTGCCCGCAATGCGCGCGTCCGCTCGTCGAGCGTGCCGTTTCTTCAGACGATGGCGAGCGCATGCGCGTGGCTTGTCCCGATACCGCGTGCGGCTATGTGCACTGGAACAACCCGGTGCCTGTCGTGGCTGCGATCGTCGAGTATGAAGGCAAGATCCTGCTCGCGCGCAACGCGGCATGGCCCGAAGGATGGTTCGCGTTGATCACCGGCTTTCTCGAGCGCGGCGAGACCCCCGAGGACGGCATTGCCCGCGAAGTGCGGGAGGAGACGTCGCTGCTTGCGGAATCGGTCGCGCTCGTCGGTGTCTACGAATTCATCCGAAAGAACGAACTGATCATCGCGTATCACGTGCGCGCGCGTGGCGAAATCCGGTTGTCCCCGGAGCTGCTCGAATATCGTCTCGTCGATCCGCCGGATCTGCGTCCGTGGCGCGCGGGCACCGGCCACGCGCTGGCCGATTGGATGCGCGCCCGCGGCCTTGCCGTGGAATTCGTCGATTCGCCCGGCGGTTGAGCCGCGGGGCCGGCGGTATGTCCGGAGCGGTGCGCTGAATTTAAACTGGGCTGGGCTGCTCGACGGCTTGCCGGACCGCTTCGGCCATTTCCGATCGGCCTCGATTCCCGCTTGCGTTCGGGCGTCTCGATCGGCTCCTCTCGAGCGCCGTTATCTTCGACGGCCACCGTCAGCCGGCGCGCACCGCCTGCACCGCCGTTCCGTAGCACAGTACTTCGGTCACGCCCGATGCGATGTCGGTCGTGTCGTAACGCATCCCGATGATGCCGTTGCCGCCCATCTGCCGCGCCTGCTCGATCATCCGCTCGTAAGCGTCCTGCCGCGCGCGTTCGCACAGCGACGTATAAAGCGAGATATTGCCGCCGAACAGGGTTTGAATCGATGCGCCGAAGGTGCCGACGATCGACCGCGAACGCACGACGATTCCGCGCGCGATGCCGAGCGAGCGTTCGATCCGGTAGCCGGGCAGCTCGACGGCCGTGGTGATGAGTTGGGGGTCTGCCATGATAAAAGGTTCCTCGTCAGAATAGGGCGGCGTACCGGCGACAGCCGTTGCCGGCAGATCGGAACGGCGCACGGGCGGCCGTGCGGGCGCGTGCTGGCCGGAATTGCCGTATGCTCGTTCGCAGCGCGCCAAGCGTGGCATGTTCGCCCGGACGGCATGCGTTTGTCCAGCGGACCCGTTGGCGCAGGCGCGCTCGACGCACGGCAGCGGCTGCGCGCCGTGCGAACCGTTGCGCCGCCGAAGCGCAAGACGAAGATCGAAGGAGACGACCGTTGGCCTATATCTACTACCTGACGCATATCCATCTCGGCGACGACGCGCTCGCGATGCTGAAAGCCGAATGTGCGAGGAGCGGCATCGCGCGTCCGCTCGTCGTGACCGACCGGGGTGTCGCGGCGGCGGGGCTCGTCGCGCGCGCGCTCGACGCGCTGGGGCTCGGTGCGCTGCCGGTATTCGACGGCACGCCGTCGAATCCGACTGAAGCGGCCGTGCTTGCCGCCGCACGGCGTTATCGCGACGAGCGCTGCGACGGGCTCGTCGCGATCGGCGGCGGTTCGTCGATCGATCTTGCGAAGGGCGTCGCGATCGCCGCGACGCATCCGGCGCCGCTCGCGCAATACGCGACGATCGAAGGCGGCAGCGACAAAATCACCGGCGCCGCCGCGCCGCTGATCGCGGTGCCGACTACATCGGGCACGGGCAGCGAGGTCGCACGCGGCGCGATCCTGATTCTCGCCGACGGCCGCAAGCTCGGCTTTCATTCGTGGCATCTGTTGCCGAAGGCTGCCATTTGCGATCCGTCGCTGACGCTCGGCCTGCCGCCGGGGCTGACGGCCGCCACCGGGATGGACGCGATCGCGCATTGCATCGAGACGTTTCTCGCGCCCGCGTACAACCCGCCGGCCGACGGCATCGCGCTCGACGGCCTCGAGCGTGCGTGGACGCATATCGAGCGCGCGACGCGCGACGGCGGCGACCGCGCGGCGCGTCTTGCGATGATGAGTGCGTCGCTGCAAGGCGCGCTGGCGTTTCAGAAGGGGCTCGGCTGCGTGCATTCGCTGTCGCACCCGCTCGGCGGCGTGAAGGTGAACGGCAAGACGTCGCTGCATCACGGCACGCTGAACGCCGTCGTGCTGCCCGCGGTGCTGCGCTTCAACGAAAGCGCGCCGAGCGTTGTCGCCGAGCGTCGCTATGCGCGGATGCGCCGCGCGATGAACCTGCCGGAGCGTGCGGATTTGCCGCAGGCGCTGCACGACATGAGCGCGCGCCTGGGTTTGCCGACGGGCCTCGCGCAGATGGGCGTCGACGCCGGCGTGTTCGATCACGTGATCGAAGGCGCACTCGCCGATCATTGTCACAAGACGAATCCGCGCATCGCGACGGCGGACGACTACCGGCGCATGCTCGTCGAATCGCTATGATGGAGCCGAGGGATGCCGGCTCGTGCGCGGTACGCCGTGCCGAGCCCGGCGCGCCGCCTCCAACCGTTTGATTCCTTTCTACTTCGACCCGCCCGATTTATGTCCGCCGCCAAACCCGTTGCACTGCCGCGCAGCGCTTATCGCCACTTCCTGACGATTCCGACCCGCTGGATGGACAACGACGTCTATGGGCACGTGAACAACGTCGTCTACTACAGCTACTTCGACACGGTCGTCAACGAATATCTGATCCGCGCGGGCGTGCTCGACATCGAGCACGGCGAGACGATCGGCCTCGTCGTCGAGACGCAGTGCAATTACTTCATGCCGCTCGCGTTTCCGCAGCACGTCGACGCGGGGCTGCGCGTCACGAAGCGCGGCGCGTCGAGCGTGCGTTACGAAATCGGTTTGTTTGCGCAAGGCAGCGAATCAGCGGCGGCGCAGGGGCATTTCGTCCACGTGTACGTCGAGCGGCGCACGCGGCGGCCCGCGCCGCTGCCCGATGCGTTGCGCGCGGCGCTTGCGCCGCTCGTCTTGCCTGCGAACTGAGCGGGAGCCTGCCGGCGCCAGAGCCGCCGGCGAGTTTTTTTCACGGGCAGCGCAACGGCATCGGCGGCTTGATCGACGTTGGCCGGCGCGGATGGCGCGAACGCGCACTGCCGCTGGCCGACCGCCGGCCGCGGTGCAGCGAGCGCCGCCGCGCGGGCTTTATCGTCCGTTCAACATCCATTCATGCGCCGGATCGTTCTTGAAGTGCCAGACGCGCGCCGGCCCGGCCATCACGTTCAGATAGTAGGACTCGTATCCATACGGCACGACGACCGGATGGTAGCCGCGCGGCACGAGCACGACGTCGTGATCGCTCACGGCCATCGATTCGTCGATATCGCGCGCGTCGGTGTAGACGCGTTGAAATACGAAGCCTTGCGGCGGATGCACGCGATGATAGTAGGTCTCCTCGAGCGAGCTTTCGTGCGGTACGTTGTCGGTGTCGTGCTTGTGCGGCGGATAGCTCGACGAATGTCCGGACGGCGTGCGCACCTCGACCACGAGCAGCGATTCGGCCGGCTCGGTTTGCGGCAGGATGTCGCAGACGTAGCGTGTGTTCGCGCCGCTGCCGCGCACCGAGCGCTGCATCTGCGACGGCTTGATGAGCCGTGCCGGATAGCGCCCCGCGGCGGGCGCGCTCGCGACGCCGAGTTCGGCGTCGCGCGACGCGCGCACGTTCACGCCGAGCTTCGGCGGCACATAGAGCGCATACGGCGCGACGCCGTCGAACACGCTGTCGCGCGAGCCGAGGTCGCGCCAATACGTGCCGTCTTGCGCGTCGATGTCGACGGTGCCCGTGAGCACGACGATGCACATTTCGCGCTCGGTCTGCGCGAGCGAGATGCTTTCGCCGGCCTTCAGACGATACGCGGCAAAACCGACGTGTTTCCAGTTCGCGGACTGCGGCGTGACGCACGCGATCGACGTGCCTTCATTCGCGCCTTTGACGAGCAGGCTCATTACGCGGCCTCCTGACGGACGGCGGGCGGCAACGGCGCGCCGACGAGCGAGCGCAGCGCGCGGTAGCCTTTTTGCGCGTACGCATAGCTCGGCGCGACCGCCGGGTCCTGCTCGGCCTCGACGACGAGCCAGCCGCGATAGCCGTGTTGCTCGAGCATCGCGATCAGCGCCGGGAAATCGATCGCGCCGTCGCCCGGCACCGTGAATGCGCCGGCGATGACGGCGTCGAGAAAGCTCCAGTTGCGGTTGCGCGCGAGCCGGATCACGGCGGGGCGCACGTCCTTGCAATGCACGTGGCATACGCGGCCGATGTGCTTGGCCAGCTCCGTCACCGGATCGCCGCCGCCGAACGTCATGTGGCCCGCATCGAACAGCAGCCCGACCGCGTCGCTCGTGCTTGCCATCAGCCGGTCGACGTCCGCGGGCGATTCGACGTAGGCGCCCATGTGATGGTGATAGGCGAGCTTCACGCCCTGGCTCTGCGTGTATTGCGCAAATGCGTCGACACGCGCCGCATAAGCGTCCCACTGCGCATCGGTGACGAAGCGCGGGCGTTGGTACAGCGGCACGGGCGCTCCCTGAATCGAGCCGGCGACTTCGCCGTACACCATCACGGCCGCGCCGTTTTGCGCGAGCAGTTCGAGATGCGGACCCACCGCATCGATCTCCTCCTGCACGCCGCGCTCGGCAAGGCGCCCCGAATACCAGCCGGACACGAGCGACAGATCATATTGCGCGAGCAGCGTTTTCAGCGCCTGCGGCTCGCGCGGGAATTTGTTGCCCAGCTCGAAGCCTTCGTAGCCGATTTCACGGCCTTCGGTCAGCGCGACGCTTAGCGGCGTCTCGCCGCCGAGCGACGGCAGATCGTCGTTCATCCACGATAGCGGGTTGATGCCGATGCGAATGTGGGTTGGGTTCATGTCGATGAATCCGCAGAAGAGGAAGCATTGGATGGCGCAGCGCCATCGGTGTCGATGCAGCGGCCGGTACCGTCGCGCATCGCGACCTGCCGGTCGTAACGGGCGCGCGCGGCGCGCACCGCTTCGCGCGGCGAGACTTCGGGCACCGCGACTTCCCACCACCAGCCGCCTTCATCGGTCGTGCGGGCGGGGTCGGTGTCGATGCTGATCACGTAGGTTCGATCGGATGCGCGCGCGCGAGCGAGCGCCGCATCGAGCCCGGCGAGGTCGGCGACATGCTCCGCCCGTGCGCCGAGCGCGCGCGCATGCGCGGCGAAATCGATCGGCGGCGCGCCGAGCGGGCCCTGCACGCAATCGGCGAGCAGATTGTTGAACGGCGCGCCGCCGCACGCCTGCTGAAGCCGGTTGATGCAGCCGTAGCCGCGGTTGTCGAGCACGACGATGATCAGCTTCGCACCGAGCATCACCGATGTCGCGATCTCGCTGTTGAGCATCAGATAGCTGCCGTCGCCCACCATCACGATCACTTCGCGCTCGGGTTTCGCGAGCTTCACACCGAGGCCGCCCGCGATCTCGTAACCCATGCACGAGTAGCCGTACTCGACGTGATAGCCGCCCGGCACGGCCGCGCGCCACAATTTGTGCAGCTCGGCGGGCAGGGTGCCGGCCGCGCACACGGCGATGTCGCGCGCCGGCGAATCGCAAGCCGAGCGCTGCACGGCGCCGATCACGTCGGCGTCGTAAGGCAGCACGTCCGCGCGCTGCGGCGCGTGCGTGAGCGTGGCGACGGTGTCGCGCCATTGGCCGGCGAGCGTTTGCGCGCGTCCGGTCCATGCGGGTTGCGCGCGCCAGCCTTCGAGCCGCTTGCCGAGCGCGTCGAGCGCGAGCCGCGCGTCGGCCTGCACGATCGATGCGCGGTGCTTCAGCGCATCGAATGCGTTCGCGTTGATGCCGACCACGCTGGCTTGCTGAAACAACGTGTTCGAGCCGGTCGTGAAATCCTGCAGGCGCGTGCCGAGCGCGATCACGCAGTCGGCCTCGGCGGCGAGCGCGTTCGCCGCGGGCGAGCCCGTCACGCCGATCGCACCCGCGTTGAGCGGATGATCCCACGGCAGCGCGCTTTTGCCCGCCTGCGTTTCGCCTACCGGCACGCCGTGGCGCTCGGCGAACGCGCGCAGCGCCTGCACGCCGCCTTCGCTGTACAGCACGCCGCCGCCCGCGACGATCAGCGGCCGCTTGGCCGCGCGCAGCGTCGCGAGCGCCGCATCGAGTTCGGCGTCGCTCGGCGCGCTCGCATGAAACGATACGACGCGCGGCTCGAAGAACGCGGCCGGATAGTCGTATGCCATCGCCTGCACGTCCTGCGGCAGCGCGAGCGTGACGGGCCCGCAGAGCGCGGCGTCGGTCAGCACGCGCAGCGCGCGCGGCAGCGCGGTGAGCAACTGCGCCGGATGCACGATCCGGTCGAAATAGCGCGACACGGCCTTGAATGCATCGTTCGCCGAAATGCCGCCGTCGTGAAAATCCTCGATTTGCTGCAACACCGGGTCCGGCGCGCGCGAGACGAAAACGTCGCCGGGCAGCAGCAGAACCGGCAGCCGGTTCACGTGCGCGAGCGCGGCGGCGGTGACGAGATTCGTCGCGCCGGGGCCGATCGACGTCGTGACGGCCATCATCCGGCGGCGCATGTGCGCCTTCGCATAGGCGATCGCGCTATGTGCCATTGCCTGCTCGTTGTGCGCGCGATAGGTGGGCAGCACGTCGCGATATTGATACAGCGCCTCGCCGAGACCCGCGACATTCCCGTGCCCGAAGATCGCGAACACGCCGCCGAACAGCGCTTCGGCGGCGCTGCCGGGGTTGCCGGCCTCGTCGCCGGCAGCGCCGGTGGCCACCCGCTGCGCGGCGAGGTAGCGCACGAGCGCTTGCGCGGTGCTCAGCCGCAGCGTACCCGCGCCGCGCGCAGCGGTTTCATCCAAGGAGCGGCTCATGTGATTGCCTCATAAGATCTCATCGTTCGTTATGGTGGGATGCATCGCGCGATCCGCTGCGCTCACGCGACGCGCCGCACCGCGTCGAGCTGGCCGACGCGCCGCGCATGCGCGGCGCGGGCCGTGCGCCACGCGTCGATCAGCGTTTCGAACGTGTGCCGCACCTGCGCGATCAGCGCGTCGTCGTCGATCTCGCCTGCGAGCCATGCGCGGCTCGGCTCGTGAAAGATCGTGCGGCCGACCGTGAAGCCGCGGCAGGTTGCCGATGCGGCCGCCGCGTTGAAGCCGTCGACCAGCTCCTCGACGCTCGCGGACAGCCCGAGCAGCACGACGCCGCGGCACGACGGGTCGCGCTCGGCGATCAGCGCGTCGACCGCCTGCCATTGCGCGGCATCGAGCGGCGCGAGTTTCCACCATTCCGGGTAGAGGCCGATGTTGTACAGCCGCTTGATCGCGCGATAGACGGTTTCGGCGGTGTGCGGCAGATCGTCGCGGCGCGGCGGAATCACTTCGAGCAGCAGTTCGTGGCCGCTTGCCTGCACCGCGTCGTACAGCGCGCGCAATTGCGTTTCCTGCTCGATGCGCTGCTCGGCAGGCTCGTCCGGGTGAAACTGAACGAGACACTTCGCGACATGCTCGCGCGGCCAAGACACGAGCGTCGTGCCGACCGAGCGGCCGTGATCGAATTCGAGCGGCAGCGAACCGGGCAGCTCGACCGGCCGGCCGATCCACCAGCCGCGCCCGGTGGCATCGTTCAGCGCGTCCTGGCCGTAGCGGTCGTCGATCAGCACGCCGATCCTGCCTTGCAGGCCGAGCTGCGCTTCCGTCTGCGCGACCGCGTCGACGAACAGCCGCTTGAGCGTGGCGATCCTCGCAAGCGGCGCGCCCGTCTGGCGTGCAAGTTCGAAGAATTGCGGACGATGATCGAACGCGAAGCCAAGCACTTCGTCGCGCGGCACGCGCGCGGGCGTCACGCGGTGCAGCCGCGCGAGCGTCGCATCGAGATCGGGCCGGCGCATGCGCACCGGGTCGCGCCGCGCCTCGTCGGCGAAATACGCGAGTTCGGCGGCCGTGGGCATCGCGGGCGAGCAGCCGTGGCGCGACACCACGAGCGCGCCGCACAGGTTCGCGGTGCGCGCTGCTTCATCGAGCGGCGCGCCGCGCAGCCAGCGCGACAGGAAGCCGGACGCGAACGCGTCGCCCGCGCCGAGCACGTTCAGCACGTCGACCTCCACGCCGCCGATGATCGGCAGCGCATCGAGGCTCGCGGGCGCGTCGCCGTCGACGATCGAGCAGCCCAGCGGCCCGCGCTTGACGACGAGCGTGGCGCTCGTCACCGCGCGCACCATCGCCAGCGCGTCGACGAGCGTGTCCTTGCCGCCCGCGATCCTGAATTCCTCCTCGGTGCCGATCACGAGATCGAACAGCGGCAAAATCCGCTGCAAATGCGCGCTCACCCCTTCGTTCGCAATGAAGCGCGTCTCGCCGTCGGCCTTGCCGGTCAGCCCCCACAGTACTGGGCGATAGTCGATGTCGAGCACCGTGCGCACCTGGTTGCGGCGCGCGTAGTCGAGCGCGCGGCGGCTTGCGCGGTTCACCTGCTCGGTCGAGAAGTGCGTGCCGGTGACGAGCAGCGCCTTCGACGACGCGATGAACGCCTCGTCGAAATCGTTTTCGTCGAACGCCATATCCGCGCAGTTCTCGCGCATGAAGATCAGCGGAAACGTGTCGCGATCCTTCAGGCCGAGCAGCACGAGCGCGGTGAGCCGCTCGGGGTCGGCGCGCAGATGGCTCACGTCGCAGCCTTCTCGCGCGAGCGTTTCCACGAGAAAGCGGCCCATGTGGTCGTGGCCGACGCGCGAGAGCATCGCCGATTTGAGGCCGAGCCGCGCGCAGCCGAACGCGATATTGCCCGACGAGCCGCCGAGATATTTGGCAAAGCTCGTCGCGTCCTCGAGCCGCGCGCCGATCTGCTGCGCATAGAGATCGACCGCGACGCGGCCGATGCAGATCACGTCGAGCGGCCGCTCGGGCGCAAAGGAAAGGGTAGGGGAAGTCATCTCGAGTCCTGGATGTCAAATGGTCGCGCCGTCGAGTTCGGCGATCATCTTCTGCATTTCGGCGCCGCCCGCCATCATGTCGAGCACCTCCTCCTTGCTGACCGTTTCCTTCGTGAACGTGCCGAGCGAGCGGCCGCGGTTGAGCAGCGTGAACGAATCGCCGATCGGGTAGGCGTGATGGACGTTGTGCGTGATGAAGATCACCGAGATGCCTTTCGCGCGCGCGGTGTGGATCAGCTTCAGCACGTTGAAGCTTTGCTTGACGCCGAGCGCGGCGGTCGGCTCGTCGAGAATCAGCACGCGCGCGCCGAAATGGATCGCGCGCGCGATCGCGAGACATTGCCGCTCGCCGCCGGACATCGTGCCGATCGGCTGATGCGGATCGCGCACGTTGATGCCCATTTCGGCGAGCTTCGCGCGGGCGATTTCGGCGCTCGCGTCGAGATCCATCACGTTCAGCAAGCCGAACAGCTTCTTCTGCGGCTCGCGGCCCATGAAGAAGTTGCGCGCGACCGACAGCAGCGGCACGAGCGCGAGATCCTGATAGACGGTCGCGATCCCCAGATCGAGCGCATCCTTCGGCGATTCGAACGCGACGGGCTTGCCGTCGACCAGATACTGGCCCTGCGACGGCTGGTGAACGCCCGCGAGCGTCTTGATCAGCGTCGATTTGCCGGCGCCGTTGTCGCCGAGCAGGCAGTGCACTTCGCCGCGCTTCAGGCGCAGCGTGACGTCGGACAGCGCGATCACCTTGCCGAAGAACTTGCTGACGTTCTCGAGCGCGAGGATCGTATCGTTGGAGGCTGGCGTGGACATGCTGGAAGCTCCCGTGGCGAATGGCGTGGTGCGTGGCGTCATGCTTGCGATACGCGGCGGCGCACGTAATGGTTGAACAGCACGGCGACGAGTAGCATCACGCCGAGGAACACGCGGAACCAATCCGAGCTGATATTCGTGTACGTGATGCCGATTTGCACGACGCCGAAGATCAGCGCGCCGAACGCCGCGCCGATCACCGAGCCGTAGCCGCCGGTGAGCAGCGTGCCGCCGATCACCGCGGCGATGATCGCCTCGAACTCCTTTTGCAACCCGCGGTCGGCCGCGGCCGAGCCGATGTCGGCCACTTGCAGCACGGCGAACAGGCACGCGCAGAACGCGGTCAGCACGAACAGCGAGATCTTCACGCGGCGCACCGGCACGCCGACGTTCTTCGCCGCCAGCGCGTCGCCGCCGACGGCGAGCATCCAGTTGCCGTAGCGGGTTTTCGCGAGCGTGAACGCGCCGATCGCGGTGATCGCGAACCACCACAGCAGCACCTTCGGCACGCCGGGCACGAGCGGCTCGCCGCTGTCGAGCATCTGGCCCACGCCGTGCTGAGCGAGCCAGCGGAACAGCCCGTGGAACGCGACGCCCTGGAACAGCAGATGCGCGATCGGATCGGCGTGCGTGTAGTCGCCGAGGCCCGAGACGATGGTGCGGTCCGCGAACATGATCGACAGCGCGAGCGTAAGGCCGCGCAGGATGAACAGGAATGCGAGCGTGACGATGAACGACGGCAGCTTCGTGCGCATCACGAGATAGCCGTTCAATGCGCCGAGCGCCATCGAGCCCGCGAACGCGAACAGGATCGACAGCGAGATCGGCCAGTGAAAGTAGACGGTCGGGATTGCCACCATCATGCCGGCAAAGCCGATCATCGAGCCGATCGACAAGTCGAACTCGCCCGCGACCATCAGCAGGCACGCGCCGACCGCGAGTATCCCGAGATACGCGGCGACTTGCGACCAGTTCATGATCCCGTCGAGATTAAACATGCCGGAGCCGCCCGCGCCGAACGCGAACACCGCGAACACCAGCACGGTGCCGGAAATCGCGGCGAATTCGGGACGGTTGAGAAAGCGCTGGAACCACGCTTCGCCGCGCAGCCGCTCGTCGGGACGAGCGCCTGCCGGCGGTTGCTCGTGGGGATGCGCGGAAATGTGTTTGCCGATGACGCCCATGATGTCTCCTGTAACTGCTCGAGCCGATGCTTCAGCGCTCGCGCGGGCCGAAAGCGGTGCTGTCGCGCCGCTTTCGGTCCGCGCGCATCGCACGGCGCGCTCAAACCTGCGATGCGGTGCGAAATCCCTCAGCGATACTGCCCCGCGTACTTGATCACCTTGTCCAGATTTTCCTTCGTGATGAAGCCCGGGCCGGAGCGGATGTTCTTCGGCCCATACGACGGCTGCAGCCCGTAAGTGGCAAGACGCGCCTGGAATTTCGGATTCGCTTGGAGAAGCTGGCGGATCTTCGCCGGATCGCTCGTCTTGTTCTGCTTGGCGATCGCCAGCACGGCGACCGGAATGTAGCCTTGCAGGTACGGCTGCTGATCGATTGCGAACTTGATCGCGCCGTTTTGGATTGCCTTTGCGATGTCGTCGGAGAAATCGAACGTCGCGAAATACAGCTTGCCGGTGAGCCCCATTTGCTGAATCGCCTTGAGCGTCGCCGCGGCCGGCACCGGGCCGAGCGTGAGGACCGCTTGCGTGTTCGGATGGTTGCGCAGGTATGCGCTGACCTTCGATTGGATTTCGGTCGGGTCCTGGCCCGAATCGATCGTCGACGCTTTGTAATCGGCGCCGATCGCGTCGGCAAAGCCGCGGCAGCGGTCGAACGATACGCTGTTGGTCGCCAGGTGGTTCACGCACAGGAACGACTTCACGCCGGCGGCCTTTGCCTTTTCGCCCGCCGCGTGCCCCGCGACGTACTCGGGCTGCCCGACGTGCATCATCGCGCCCAGTTGCGCGCTTTGCTCCTCGGTGCCCGAATTGATCGTGACGAGCGGGATCTTCTTCGCGGTGACCTTCTTGAGCGAATTCTTCAGCACGTCGTAATCGGCGATCGTCGTGATCACGCCGTCGTAGTCGCGCGCGGCCGACTGCTCGATCAGACGCGCCATGTCGGCGATATCGCCGTTCGGCGGGTTGCGGTAGTCGGTCGTGACGTTGAAATCCTCATCGGCCTGCTTGATCGCGTTCTTGATCGTGTTCCACCACGAATCCGAATCGGGCGCATGGCTGATCAGCACGAAACGGGCGTCCGCCGCATGCGCTGCCGGCGTTGCCACGCCCGCGAGCGCGGCGAGCGCGACAGTCAATGCGCGCAGCAGCGCCTTGCCAGTCCAAAGTCTCATGTCTCCACCTGTGTCTGTCGTTATCGGGCGAACGCAGATCGGGCTGCGTTCACGAGCAAGGTTAGGTCAACTCGCCACGAATTGCAAAGAAAATTTTATTTAGTTTTATTGTGGAAAATTTATTCCATTTCGATTCGCGCGCGCCTATACTCGGGGCACGACAAATACAGCCGGAAGGGCGCGCCGCCCGCCGCAACCCAGCCCATGGACGACACGCCCCAATCCGAAACGCCCGCCGTCGACGATCTGCTGCAACGCATCGCCGACGCATACGACGCGCTGCCGCGCCAGTTGAAGAGCGTCGCGTCGTATATCGACGAACACCGCTCGAGCGTGATGATGGATCGCACGAGCGATATCGCCGAGCGTTGCGGCGTGCATCCGTCGGCCGTCGTGCGCTTTGCGCAGCGCTTCGGCTTTTCCGGGTTTTCCGATTTGCAGGCGGTGTTCAAGGATGCGTACACGGGCCAGAACCCCTCCGTGCAGAGCTATCAGCAGCGCATTCGCAGCCTGATCGACGGCGATGCGGGCCCGATGACGGGCGGCGCGGTCGCACGGCAGTTCATCGACGCGTCGCGCTCGGGCCTCGACGAACTCGCCGCCGGCCTGGACGACGCGCAGTTCGACGCCGCGGTCACGATGCTCGAGCGCGCCGAGAACATCTACGTGGTCGGCGTGCGCCGGTCGTTTCCGGTGGCGAGTTACATCGTCTACGCGCTGCAGCATACGGCCAAGCGCGTGCATCTCGTGTCGGGGCTCGGCGGGATGTACCGCGAGCAGATCCGCAGCGTGACGAAGGGCGACGTCGTGATCGCGATCAGCTTCATGCCTTACGGCAAGGAGACGCAGTATTGCCTGCGCGCCGCGCGGCACAACCATGCCGATACGCTCGTGATCACCGACAGCCGGCTGTCGCCGCTCGCGCGCGATGCCACTGCCCATCTGCTCGTGAAGGAGGGCAGCGCGTTCGCGTTCCGCTCGCTCACGAGCACGATTTGCCTGTGCCAGGCGCTGTTCATCGCGCTCGCGTACCGGCTGGAATTGAACGTAGAAGAAGTCAAGGACACTGGAGGATACGATGACTGATGCAGTAGCGAAGGCCGCGCCGGCGATCGACGTGGCCGTGTTCGGCGCCGGGCGGATCGGCCGCATTCATGCGGGCAATTGCGCGCGCCAGCCCGGCGTGCGGCTCAAATACGTGGTCGACGTCAACCGCGACGCGGCGGCGGCGCTCGCCGCGCAGCACGGCGCGCAGGTTGCCGACGTCGACGGTGCGCTCGGCGACGCGTCGATCGGCGCGGCGGTGATCTGCTCGAGCACCGACACGCACGCGGACCTGATCGTTCGCGCCGCGCGCGCCGGCAAGCATGTGTTCTGCGAGAAGCCCGTCGACCTGACGCTCGCGCGCGCGCGCGAGTGCGAGGCCGCCGTCGCGCGAGCGGGCGTGGTGTGCATGATCGGCTTTCAGCGGCGCTTCGATCCGACGTTCGACGCGGTGAAGCGCCGCATCGACGCGGGCGAGATCGGCACGCCGGAAGCGCTTGTCGTGACGAGCCGCGATCCGGGCCCGCCCCCCGTCGATTACATCAAGCATTCGGGCGGGATTTTCAAGGACATGTTGATTCACGACTTCGATATCTTCCGATGGATTCTCGACGACGAGGCCGACACGCTGCATGCCACGGGCAGTTGTCTGACGGACCCGGCGATCGCGCAGGCGGGCGATATCGATTCGACGGCGGTCACCATCCGCACGAAGTGCGGCCGGCTCTGTCAGATCAATACGTCGCGGCGCGCCGCGTATGGCTACGATCAGCGCTTCGAGGTGCTCGGCAGCCTCGGCATGCTGCAGGCGGGCAACGTGCGGCCGACCGAGGTGACGGGCTACACGGCGAGCGCGGTGTCGACCGATCTGCCCGAGGCGTTCTTCCTGGAGCGCTATCGCACCGCGTATGTGCGGGAGATCGAGCACTTTGTCGCGGCGGTCACGCGCGGCGAGCCGGTGCGCACGACGGTCGCCGACGGCGTGAAGGCGCTTGAGCTTGCCGAGGCGGCGACGCTATCGTGGCGCGAGGCCCGCGCGGTGAAGCTCGGTGAAACGGCGGCCTGAAGGAGGCGAGCGATGGCGGTACTGAAAGGTTTCGCGAATCCGATGAGCGCATTGGGTGCATCGGACGTATCGGACGTATCGAATGCGCCGGATTCGGCGCGCTCGCCGAGTCCGGCCAAGCCCGCCGAGTCGGCCGGCTTGTCGGAGTCGGCGCGTCGCGCGCCGGTGCGCATCGGCATCGCCGGGCTCGGCCGGCTCGGCCGGCGTCATGCGGAAAATCTCGCGCGCCGCGTCGCGGGCGCCGAGCTGGCGGCGGCGTGCAGCCCGGTTGCCGACGAATGCGCGTGGGCGCGCGACGCGCTGAAGGTGCCGCGCGTGTACGACAGCTTCGACGCGCTCGCCGCCGATCCCGAGCTGGACGCGCTGTGGCTCGTCACGCCGTCGGCGCTGCACGCGGATCAGATCGTCGCCGCGCTCGCCGCCGGCAAGCACGTGTTCTGCGAGAAGCCGCTGTCGCTCGATCTTGCCGAATGCGAGCGGGTGCTCGCCGAAGCGAATGCGCGGCCGCACCTGCACGCGATGATCGGTTTCATGCGCCGCTTCGATCCCAGTTATCGGGATGCTTACGAGCGCGTCGCGTCGGGCTCGATCGGCCGGCCGTTCCTGGTGCGCTCGCAGACCTGCGACCAGAACGATCCGGACGGCTTCTTCGTGCGCTTTGCGCCCAGCTCGGGCGGAATTTTTCTCGACTGCACGGTGCACGACATCGACGTCGCGCGATGGCTGCTCGGCTCGCCGCGTGCGAAGCGCGTGTACGCGGCCGGCACGGTCGCGCTGCATGAAGGATTGCGTGCGTGCGGCGACGTCGACAACGGCGTGGCGATCTGCGAATTCGACGGCGGCGGGCTCGCGATGTTCTACGCGTCGCGCACGATGGCGCACGGCAACGACACGCATTCCGAGGTGATCGGCACGGCCGGCGCGCTGACGATCGGGCGCAACCCGCGCGCGAACCGCGTCGAGATCTACGATGCGACGGGCATTCGCAACACGTGCACGCCGACGTTCTTCGACCGCTTCGACGAAGCGTTTCTGATCGAGGCGCAGGCGTTCGTCGCGGCGGTGCGCGGCGAAAATGGCGCGCTCGGCGGCGCGACGCTCGCCGACGCGCTCGAGGCGACGCGCATCGGCCATGCGCTGCGCGCGTCGCTCGACACCGGGCGGGCGGTGGAGTTGTAGCGGGCGTTGTAGCGGGCGCCTGGCGGCGCGGCGGACTGGGCGAAACCGGCCGGGCTGGATGGCGGGCCCGGCGGGCGGCAACAGGCGCGGCAACGCGAGGCAGGCCGAAGCAGGCGAAGTAGACGCCCCAGGCGCAGCGGCGGCCCGCTTGCAAGCGTCGCGCCATGCGGCGCGCGACGCTTGCGGTAAAATCGGCGCTTCCCACAGCGAAAGCGCCGCGACGGCGCGATTCGAAGGTCGAAAGCCGATGCACATACATAAAGAAGTGGACGCGCGCGGACTCAACTGCCCGCTGCCGATCCTGCGCGCGAAGAAAGCGCTGGCCGACATGGAAAGCGGGCAGATCCTGAAGGTGCTCGCCACCGATCCCGGCTCGCAGCGCGATTTCGCCGCATTCGCGAAGCAAACCGGCAACGAGATCGTCGAGTCGACGACGCAAGACAAAACCTTCATCTTCCTGATGCGCCGCCGCTGACGGTTCGACGCGCGGCGCGTGAGCGTCTAACAATCCTTAAACCATCTGCCGTTACCC
This sequence comes from Burkholderia singularis, assembly GCF_001718875.1. Taxonomy (NCBI): domain Bacteria; kingdom Pseudomonadati; phylum Pseudomonadota; class Betaproteobacteria; order Burkholderiales; family Burkholderiaceae; genus Burkholderia; species Burkholderia singularis. Next base: position 2,660,537 of record NZ_CP013448.1, on the reverse strand, counting down.
GCTGCTTATACTCGTGCCGGATCGCCTGCGCAAAGGCCGTGCAAGAGGAGTGGCCGCGGGCCGGCATGCCCGGTGCGTGTCGTTGACGACCAACGGGGGGATGCAATGCTGTTCAGATCGGGAGCGATTCGAATACCGTTCGAGCCGAATAGCAAGATGCTGCATCGGACGAACATGCAGCGCGTCGAACTGGACCCCGCACAGGATCGTCATGCGCGGGCCGCGCTCGAGGCTTATGCGGATTCCAGCGCGAGCGACATGCCATGGCTCGCCGAATGGATGCGGGTGGCGCTTGGCGGCCCCGAGCCCGAACTCACACGCTGCGCGGCCACGGTCGAGCGCGTGTTTGATCTCGCGCATGCGTGGGCGGCCGAGCAACCCGATTATGCGCGCGCCGCGTGGGAGCACGTGCGCGGCCGGCTGCATGATGCGCTGCAGCGAATGGATCTGTCGGCGCGCAAGGCGGTCGAGCCCGATTCCGTTCTGTAAGCTCGAATGCATCGGCTGGTTTGCACGATGCCGTTTTGGGCCGCGGCAGCCGGCGTTGGTTGTGGCCCCGGTAACAAAGCTGCGATTCAAGCCGGTTTCTTGGCGATCTCCATGGCGTTTTCATACTACTATCGTGAAAACGTAGGTCTTGCGTCCCCTGTTTTTGAGATATCGCGCTGTCTATCACATAAAATAGCGGTTTGCGGGCTAGTCGAACGGACAACACCATCACCATTTGGCCGATAGCGGCGGATGACGGGGCGGGGGCTGAATCAGCGCCCGGCCATTGCTGTGCGGCGCCGCGTGTGAGAGGCTGAATGGATTTCGTTTTGCGGGGTGCTATGAGAATTGCTGTATTGGATGACGATCAAGCCCAAACGGATTTCGTCAGTCAGACGCTGACGGCCGCGGGTCACACCTGCTACGCGTTCAGGGAAGGCAAGGCGCTGAAGAAGCGTCTGCAGCGGGAGACGTTCGATCTGCTGGTGCTCGACTGGAACGTGCCCGACATGTCCGGCGAGGAAGTGTTGAAGTGGGTGCGGGCGAACCAGGTCGAACATCGGCTGCCGATCATTTTCATGACGAGCCGCGACGACGAGGCGGGCATCACGCAGATTCTGAACGCCGGCGCCGACGACTACGTCGTCAAGCCCGTGTCGGGTCCAATTCTGCGCGCGCGCATCGGTTCGCTGCTGCGGCGCGCGTATCCCGTCAATTCCGAGTCGTCGGTTCGCGAATTCGACAATTACAAGTTCGACGTCAACCTGAAGCAGGCATACGTCGACGACAAGCCGGTGAGCCTGACGCAAAAGGAATTCGAGCTCGCGCTGCTGCTGTTCCAGCATCTGGACCGGCCATTGTCGCGCGCGCACATCCTCGATCTCGTTTGGAAGCAGGCAACCGACATTCCGTCGCGGACCATGGACACGCACATCTCGATGCTGCGCACGAAGCTCGGCCTGCGTCCGGAAAACGGTTACCGTCTCGCGCCGATTTACGGCTACGGCTATCGGCTCGAGCGCATCGCATTAGGGGAGGCGGAGTGACGGCGGGCATTCGGGTGATTCGGGCAACGAAACTTGCGCTGACGGCGTGCAGCGCAGCCGTACTGGCGTTCGCCGCGCAACCGCAGCTGTCGGTCGCGCAGCCTCCCAAGCGCGCGGCCGCGGCAACGCCGGTCGTCGAATACACGACGCGCGAAGGCGATACGCTGTACGACGTCGCCACCCGCTATCTGCAAGGGCCGGGTGACTGGCCGCTCGTCGCGCAGTTGAACGACGTGCCGGTGCCCAAGCATTTGCTGCCGGGCATCGCGCTGAAGCTGCCCGCGTCGCGGCTGCGCAAGGAGCGGCTGTCCGCGCGCGTGATTTCCGCGCATGGGCCGGTCGAGAGCGCGTCGCGCGGCGACGACCAGTTCGTGCCCGCGCCGGTCGACACGACCTTGACCGAAGGCGATCGCCTGCGCACCGGCGCGAACGGTTTCGTCACGCTCGAACTCGCGGACGGCACGCACCTGAGCTTGCCGCCGGACAGTCAGATCGACTTGTCGACGTTGCGCCGCACGGTGCTCACGGGCACGCTCGAGCGCGTGATCGACCTGAAGCGCGGTTCGGTCGACAGCGATGTCACCCACCTGAAGAAAAAGGACGACCGTTTCCAGATCCGTTCGCCGTCGGTCGTGGCCGGCGTGCGCGGCACGCGCTTTCGTATGAATTACGACAAGGACGGCAAGGCGACGACGACGGTCGAAGTGCTGGACGGCACGGTCGGCGTGGCGCCGGATGCGAAGCGCGCCGCTGGCGACCTGACGCTCGTTCATGCGAACTACGGCAGCGTGGCGAGTTCGACGGGCGCGGTGGGCGCGCCGATCGCGCTGCTTGCTGCGCCGACGCTCGTCGATCCGGCTAAAGTGCAGGACGAGCCGGACGTCGCGTTCGCGCTTGCGCCGCTCGACGGCGCGAGCGCCTATCACGTGCAAATCGGCCGCGACGCGAGCCTTTACGATCTCTTCAAGGAAGTCCGCGTGAGCTCGCCGCTCGCGACGTTCGGCGACGTGCCGGACGGCACCTATTTCGTGCGCGTGTCGGCGCTCGATTCGCACGGCCTCGAGGGCGTGCCGCGCATTTACGCGTTCGAGCGGCGCCGCTTCGGCATTGACGCGTCGGCCGCGCCGAGCGACAACGGCGGCTACGCGTTCCGCTGGTCCACGACGGAAAGCGGCAAGGGCGATGCGACGCATTTCCGCTTCGTGCTGTCGTCGTCCAAGGATCTGAGCAATCCGATCGTCGACCAGGTCGATCTGAAGGGCGGGCGCATCGTCGTGTCGAATCTGAAGCCGGGCGAATACTACTGGACAGTGATCGCGGAGCGGTTCGAGGGCGGCCGATTCTACGAAAAGGCCGGCGCGGTCAACTCGTTTACGATCGCGCGCTGATGGGCGGCGGATGAGATTGGACCGCACGCAACGGCGGCGGCTGCTGGGCCGCCGCTTTCTCGTCGAATGGATCGCGATCGGCTGCCTCGGCGTCGCGGTGATACTCGCGGGCGTGATGGGTCGCACGACGTCGAGTGTCGACCGGATCATCTACGACCGCCTGCTGACGCTGCGCAAGCTGCCGATCGATCCCAATCTCGTGATCGTCGAGATCGACAACCGCAGCATCAACCTGCTTGGACGCTGGCCGTGGCCGCGCAACATCCAGGCCGAATTCATCGCCGCGATCGCGAAGGCGAAGCCCGCTGCCGTCGTCTACGACGTGCTGTTCAGCGATCCGTCTCCCGACGACCGGGCGTTTGCGCAGTCTCTCGGCCTCGTGCCGACGTTCGTGCCGGTGCTGCTGCACGAGGAGATGCCCGACGGCACGCGCGCGGTCGATCCGCCGGTGCCTTCGATCGCGCAGAGCATCGCGGGAACCGGGCACATCAACGTCGAAGTCGATCCGGACGGAATCGTGCGCAGCATCGCGCCGTTCGAGAGCGACGGCCGGCAGAGCTGGCCGCTGTTGTCGATGTCCGTGTTTCGCGCCGTCGCGGATGGCCGGCTCAAGCTTGCGCACCCGAGGCCGATCGCGCACCGGATGCGCGAGCTTGCCGAGCACGCGAAAGGCGAAGACCGCTATCTGATTCCGTTCGGCCTTGCGACGGCGACTTATCCGAGCGTGTCGTTCGTCGATGTGCTCTCGGGCAACGTCAACGCGGAACAGCTGCGCGGCAAGGTCGTGATCATCGGCATGACGGCATCGGGGCTCGGCGACCGGTTCGCGACGCCGATTTCGGGCGAATTCGGCCCGCTGCCCGGCGTCTACATCCATACCAGCGCGCTCGACATGCTGATGAACGACCGCGCGATCTCGCCCGCCTCGGGCTGGGTGATCTTCGCCGCATCGCTGTTGCCGCTCGTCGTGCTGCTCGCGGGCTTCCTGATGTTGTCGCCGTGGCGCTCGCTGTTGCTCACGCTGAGTCTCGCGCTGTTCGCGGTCGTATCGAGCGCGGCGCTTCTTTACTACGCTCGGCTGTGGCTGTCGCCCGCGCCGGCGATTTTCGGTCTGATCGCGGCCTATCCGATCTGGAATTGGCGGCGGCTAGAAATGACGATGTCGTATCTGCGCTATGAGCTGCAGCGGCTTGCGGACGAGCCGCACCTGTTGCCCGAGGCGCCGCGCGATCGCAACGAGTTCGGCGGCGACGTGCTCGAGCGGCAGATGGCGCTGATGGCGCAGGCGGCGCAGCGCGTGCAGGACATGAAGCGCTTTGTGTGGGATAGCCTCGACAGCATGCCGGAGCCTGTCGTCGTCACCGATCTGGAAGGCGTCGTGCTGATCGCCAACCATGCGGCCAAGCGCTATTGCGGGCGGCTGAACGTGCCGGCGCCGGAAGGGCGGCCGCTGCGCTCGGCTTTCGGCGAGCTTTCGTTCATGAAGACGGTCGACGGCCAGGCCGAGTCCGATGTCGCGATTCGCGAGCGTTGGCCCGCCGCGCTCGACCCGACGCGCGACAGCCGCAACGACGTGATGGAGCGCGGCGTCGAGGTTCGTGATCGCGAAGGGCTCGATCATCTGCTACGCTACGCGCCGTGTACCAACGCTCAGGGCCGGGTGACGGGCTGGATCGCGAGCCTAGTCGACGTGACCGCGCTGCATGCGGCCGAGCGGCAGCGCGAGGAGGCGCTGCACCTGCTGTCGCACGACATGCGCTCGCCGCAATCGTCGATTCTCGCCCTGGTCGAGATCGAGCGGCCGCGCGCGGAGTCCGAGCACATGCGCGGGCTGCTCGCGCGGATCGAGCGATATGCGCAGCGCGCGCTGATGCTGGCAGACGAATTCGTGCAGCTCGCACGCGCCGAGTCGCAAACCTATCAGCTCGAGATCGTGAGCTTTGCGGATCTGCTGATCGACGCGAGCGACGAAGTCTGGCCGCAGGCGCAGGCCAAGCGGATACGCATCGACACGTCGATCGGCACCGCGCCGTGCTGGATCGGCGCCGACCGTTCGCTGATGACGCGCGCGCTCGTCAATTTGCTGAATAATGCGGTCAAATATAGTCCGACGGATACCGTGATCACGTGTACGCTATCAGTCGAACCGATGGCCAAGCGGATGCACTGCGCGATCCGCGATCAGGGATACGGCATTCCGCTCGAGGATCAGCAGTACCTGTTCGAGCGCTTCAAGCGCTTTCATGCGAACGAGCGGCCGGAGGTCGCCGGTGCGGGGCTTGGCATGGCATTCGTCAAGACCGTGATCGTGCGGCACGGCGGCAGCGTCGGTGTGGACAGCACTCCTGGCGTGGGTACCGAGATCACCGTATCGTTGCCGACGCTCGACGAACCGTCGGCATGATGGGGGGATGTTCGGCAAGCGGGGTAGTGCAAGCGGCGCGCATGGGCCAGCGGTCGCGAGAAATGGCGGGGCAATCCGCGAGTATGGGAGAACTTATGAAGATCTTGTGGACGGGGGCGGGACTGGCAGTGGCATTGCTGTCCGGCTGCGCGTCGGTCACGACCGGCGTTAGCGCGTCGGGAGCGCTCGCGGGCGCGCAGACCTATGATTTCGTGCAAACGAGTACCCAAGCCGACAATGCGGATTATCGGCGCGTCGAGGCGCTCGTGCGCAGCGAGCTGGCTCGGCGCGGGTTTGCCGAGCAGAGTGCCGCGCAAGCCCGTTATCGCTTGACGGTGGCGTATGCGACGCAGCCGGCATCGGTTGCACTGACGCAGGCGGGTTGCGGCGGCGAGCGGCAGCCCGCGTGCATCGCCGTCGACGGGCCGGCGCCGTTCGGCTTGTTCGGAACGGTCTACCGGCACATGCTGACGTTGCGTTTCGTCGAACGCGCGACCGGAAATGAAGCGTATCGTGTGTCGGCGATTGTTCAGGATCGTCAGGCCGATGCGTTGCAAGCCGCGCCCGCGCTGGTGCAAAGCGCGCTCGCGAAACTGCCGTTCGCTGGCGGCGGCTGGTTCGTCAAAACCAAGCAGGACGATCAGGGTAACGTGCTGGGCGTGGTGTCGGTGAAACCCGCCGATGCGCACTAAGCGCGCCGAAACGAAGCGCTCGGCGCGATCCGGACAGAAACCAACGCCGTGACTCGGCGTGCGGCTCGGCGGTGCAATGCCCGCCTTGCCGCACCCCATCCAGAATGAGAATTACAACGGGCTTGCGTCGCGCTCGCGCAGATAAGCGGCGAACTCGTCCTTGACCTCGGGGTGTCGCAGGGCGAATTCGATGGTGGCCTTGAGATAGCCGATTTTGCTGCCGCAGTCGAAGCGGGTGCCGCGATACTTGTAGGCGAGGACCTGCTCGTCGTTGAGCAGTGCCTGGATGGCGTCGGTGAGCTGAAGCTCGCCGCCGGCGCCGGGTTTGAGGGCGCGCAGATGGTCGAAGATGCGCGGCTTGAGGATATAGCGGCCGACGACGCCGAGATTGGAGGGGGCGACTTCGGGGGCGGGCTTCTCGACGATGGCCGACATTTTGATGATGGAATCTTCCCATTCCTTGCCGTCGACGATGCCGTAGGACTTGGTGTCGGCTGGGGGGATTTCCTCGACGCCGATCACGGAGCTGTGATAGTGGTCGAAGACGTCGACCATCTGCTTCATGACGGGCGGGCGGCCGTCGAGCAGGTCGTCGGCGAGGATCACGGCGAAGGGGTTGTCGGCGACGAGTTTCTCGGCGCAGAGGACGGCGTGGCCGAGGCCGAGGGCTTCGGGCTGACGGACGTAGAAGCAGTCGACGTGGCTGGGCTTGATGCTGCGCACGAGTTCGAGGAGTTTTTCCTTGCCGCGGGCCTCGAGTTCGGCCTCGATCTCGTAGGATTTGTCGAAATGGTCTTCGATGGCGCGCTTGCTGCGGCCGGTGACGAAGATCATCTCGGTGATGCCGGCGGCGATGGCTTCCTCGACAGCGTACTGGATCAGCGGCTTGTCGACGACGGGCAGCATTTCCTTCGGGCTCGCCTTGGTGGCGGGCAGGAATCGCGTGCCCAGACCCGCGACCGGGAATACCGCCTTAGTGACTTTCAACATGATCGAACCCTTGTTCCTCTTTTGATTCCATTGAATCAAATGGTGATTGTTGCACGATAGCTGGCGCAAGCGACCTTACGGTTTGTTACGCCAGAATGCAGGATCAAGCCGGCAGACGAGCGAGCTGCGCGCTGAGCTTCGACAGCGTGTTGCGAAACTCCGCGAGCCGCTTCTGCTCCTGTTCGACGACGGCGGGCGGCGCTTTCGCGACGAACGCCTCGTTGCCGAGCTTTGCATTGCATTTCACGATTTCTCCTTCGAGACGGGCAATCTCCTTCGACAAACGTTCGCGTTCGGCCGCGACGTCGATCTCGACCTTCAGCACCAGCTTGTTCTCGCCGACGATAGCAATCGGCGCGCCGTGCGCTTCGCTGTCGAGCGACGCCTCGTCGGCGAGCACGCGCACCTCGGACAGCCGCGCGAGCGCCTGTACGTAAGGCGCGAACGCCGTGAGCCGAGCGACGTTGCCCGCCGCGAGCAGCGGCACTTTGGTCGCAGGAGAAAGATTCATCTCACCACGCAGATTACGACATGCATCGACCACTGCCTTCAGTTCGGCCGCCCACTGTTCGGAAGCCTCATCGATCTTTGCGGGTTCGGCGATCGGATACGGCTGCACCATCAGCGATGCGTCGCCCTCGGCGCAGCCGGCGGGGTAGCGGCCTGCGAGCGGCGCGACCTTCTGCCAGAGCGCTTCGGTGATGAACGGGATGACCGGATGCGCGAGGCGCAGCACCGTCTCCAGCACGCGCAGCAGCGTGCGGCGCGTCGCGCGCTGCTGTTCGGGCGTGCCGTTCTGGATCTGCACTTTCGCAAGTTCGAGATACCAGTCGCAGTACTCGTCCCAAACAAATTTATAGATTGCGTTCGCGATATTGTCGAATCGGTAGTCGGCGAAGCCCTTCGCGATGTCCGCCTCGACCCGCTGCAGCAGCGACACGATCCAGCGGTCGGCCGCGGAGAAATCCAGATAGCCGCCGGGGCCGCATTCGCCCGCGCCGCACGCTTGCGGCTTGTCGAAGCCGCAGTCGTGGCCCTCGCAGTTCATCAGCACGAAACGCGTCGCGTTCCACAGCTTGTTGCAGAAATTGCGGTAGCCCTCGCAGCGCGCGAGATCGAAATTCACGTTGCGCCCGAGCGTGGCCATCGACGCCATCGTGAAGCGCAGCGCGTCGGTGCCGAACGCGGGAATGCCGTCGGGGAATTCCTTGCGCGTTTTCTTCTCGATGGTGGCGGCCTGCTTCGGATTCATCAGGCCCGTCGTGCGCTTCGCGACGAGCGCATCGAGGCCGATGCCGTCGACGATGTCGATCGGATCGAGCGTGTTGCCCTTGCTCTTGGACATTTTCTGGCCTTCGGCGTCGCGCACGAGGCCATGCACGTAGACCGTCTCGAACGGCACCTTGCCGGTGAAGTGTGTCGTCATCATCACCATCCGCGCGACCCAGAAGAAGATGATGTCGAAACCGGTGACGAGCACCGACGACGGCAGGAAATGCTTGAGTTCCGGCGTGTCGTTCGGCCAGCCGAGCGACGAGAACGGCACGAGCGCCGACGAGAACCACGTGTCGAGCACGTCTTCGTCGCGCTTGAGCGGCCCCGTGTAGCCCTTCGCGGCGGCCTGCTCGCGCGCGGCCTGCTCGCTCCTGGCGACGAACACCTCGCCGTTCTCGCCGTACCAGGCGGGAATCTGATGGCCCCACCACAGCTGCCGCGAGATGCACCAGTCCTGGATGTTCTCGAGCCATTGGTAGTAAGTGGCCGTCCAGTTTTCCGGCACGAACTTGATCTGCCCGCTGCGCACGGCGTCGAGCGACACTTCGGTGATCGACTTGCCCGGATGGAACGTGTGTTGCGGCGCGGGCTTCGTCATTGCCACGAACCACTGGTCGGTGAGCATCGGCTCCAGCACGACGCCCGTGCGGTCGCCGCGCGGCACCATCAGCTTGTGCGGCTGCACGGCTTCGAGCAGGCCGGCTGCGTCGAGATCGGCGACGATCGCACGGCGCGCGTCGAAGCGATCGAGGCCGCGGTACGGCTCGGGCGCGTTGTCGTTGATCTTCGCATCGAGCGTCAGCACGTCGATCATCGGCAGGTGGTGGCGCACGCCGACCTGGTAGTCGTTGAAGTCGTGCGCGGGCGTGACCTTGACGACGCCCGTGCCGAACTCTCGGTCGACGTAGTCGTCGGCGATCACCGGGATTTCGCGGTCGGTCAGCGGCAGCTTCACACGCTGGCCGACGAGATGCGCATAGCGCTCGTCTTGCGGATGCACCATCAGCGCGACGTCGCCGAGCATCGTCTCGGGGCGCGTCGTCGCGACGCACAGGTGGCCCGAGCCGTCGGCGAGCGGATAGCGGATGTGCCACAAATGGCCGTTTTCCTCTTCGCTCGCGACTTCGAGATCGGACACCGCGGTCATCAGCACCGGGTCCCAGTTGACGAGCCGCTTGCCGCGATAGATGAGGCCCTGCTCGTACAGGCGCACGAACACCTCGCGCACGACTTCGGACATCGTGTCGTTCATCGTGAAGTACTCGCGCGACCAGTCGGTCGACGCGCCGAGGCGGCGCACCTGGCGCGTGATCGTCGAGCCGGACTGCTCCTTCCATTTCCACACGCGCTCGACGAACGCGTCGCGGCCGAGATCGTGGCGCGATACGCCTTGCGCATCGAGCTGGCGCTCGACGACGATCTGCGTCGCGATGCCCGCGTGATCGGTGCCGGGCACCCACAGCGTGTTGTGGCCGAGCATCCGGTGATAGCGCACCAGCCCGTCCATGATCGTCTGGTTGAACGCGTGGCCCATGTGCAGCGTGCCCGTCACGTTCGGGGGCGGCAACTGGATCGAGAAGTCCGGGCGGTTGGGATCGAGCGCGGGCGTTGCGTAACCGCGCTTTTCCCATTCCGGCCCCCAATGGGATTCGATTGTCTGGGGCTCGAAACTTTTCGCAAGCGTGCTGTCGCTCATGGTGGGAATTCGCCGAAAGAGAGGGAAGATTGATGCGGAAACCTATCATTATAAATGGATGCGTATCGCGCCAAGCGGCGTTCCGTCGACTGCGATTTATAATGTCCGGCCCGCGCTCATGCCGTTTTTTCCGCTTCGTCCTCTATGCCCGATCTGCTCGCGAACCTGAACCCCGAACAACTCGCCGCCGTCACCTTGCCGAACGAGCCGGCGCTGATCCTCGCCGGGGCGGGCAGCGGCAAGACCCGGGTGCTGATCACGCGGATTGCGTGGCTGATCCAGCAGGGCTATGCGTCGCCGCCGACCGTGCTTGCCGTCACGTTCACGAACAAGGCCGCGCGCGAAATGATGGCGCGCCTGTCGGCGATGATGCCGATCGACACGCGCGGGATGTGGATCGGCACGTTTCACGGCCTCTGCAACCGGATGCTGCGCGCGCATTACCGCGACGCGGGCCTGCCGCAGACGTTCCAGATTCTCGACACCGCCGACCAGCTTTCCGCGATCAAGCGGTTGATGAAGGCCGCGAACATCGACGACGAGAAATATCCGCCGAAGAACGTCCAATACTTCATCAACAACGCGAAGGAGCAAGGGCTGCGCCCGGACAAGGTCGATGCGGCCGACAACTTCAACCGCAAGTTCGTCGAGCTTTACCACGCTTACGAGCAGCAGTGTCAGCGCGAGGGCGTCGTCGATTTCGCCGAGCTGCTGCTGCGCTGCTACGAACTGCTCGCGCACAATCCGCCGCTGCGCGCGCATTATCAGGCGCGCTTCAAGCAGATCCTCGTCGACGAATTCCAGGATACGAACAAGCTGCAATATGCATGGCTCAAGCTGCTTGCGGGCGGCCAGAACGCGATCTTCGCGGTCGGCGACGACGATCAGTCGATCTACGCGTTTCGCGGCGCGAACGTCGGCAACATGCGTGACTTCGAAGACGAATTCCGCGTGCGCAACCTGATCAAGCTCGAGCAGAATTACCGGTCGCACGGCAATATCCTCGATGCGGCGAATCACCTGATCTCGCACAACGCGCATCGGCTCGGCAAGAATCTGCGCACCGATGCCGGCCACGGCGAGCCGGTGCGCGTCTATGAGGCCGCTACCGATGCGCAGGAGGCGGCGTGGATCATCGAGGAGATCCGCTCGCTCGTGAACACGGGGCTGGCGCGCAGCGAAATCGCGGTGCTGTACCGGAGCAACGCGCAGTCGCGCTCGATCGAACATACGCTGATGACGGCGGGCATTGCGTACCGCGTGTATGGCGGCCTGCGCTTCTTCGAGCGGCAGGAGGTGAAGCACGCGCTCGCTTATCTGCGCCTCATCGACAATCCGAACGACGATACCGCGTTCGCGCGCGTCGTCAATTTTCCGACGCGCGGCATCGGCGCGCGCTCGATCGAGCAACTCGCCGACGCCGCACGTCTGTACGATTGCTCGATGGCCGCCGCGATTCCATACGTGACGGGCAAGGCGGGCACGAGCCTGGGCGCGTTCGCGAACCTGATCGCGAAAATGCGCGCCGAGACCGCGCAGATGAGCTTGCCCGAGACGGTCGAATATGTGGTGCGCGCGAGCGGCCTCGCCGATTTCTATCAAGGCGAGCGCGAAGGCCAGGACCGCCTCGAAAACTTGCAGGAACTGGTGAACGCGGCCACCGCGTTCGTTGCCGAGGAGGGGTACGGGCTCGACACGCCCGCCCGTTCGATTCCGCTCAACGCACGCGCGAGCGCGGCGCCGGAGCTTGCGTCGCCGGACGCGGGCGATGCGGTGCTCGAACCCGCGAGCCTGGCCGATCCGGCGCAGAACCCCGATGCGATGACGCCGCTCGCCGGTTTTTTGTCGCATGCGTCGCTCGAGGCGGGAGACAACCAGGCGCAGGCGGGTCAGGACGCGGTGCAACTGATGACGGTGCACGCGGCGAAGGGGCTGGAATTCACGGCGGTGTTCATCACCGGCCTCGAGGAGGGGCTGTTTCCGCACGAGAACAGCGCGCTCGAGGCCGACGGCCTCGAGGAGGAGCGCCGGCTGATGTATGTGGCGATCACGCGCGCGAAGGAGCGGCTTTATCTGTCGTTTGCGCAGAGCCGGATGTTGCACGGCCAGACGCGCTACAACATTCGCTCGCGCTTTTTCGACGAACTGCCGCAGCACGTGCTCAAATGGCTCACGCCGAAGGCCGAGGCGGGCGCGCGCTGGGGCGGCCGCTCGGACAACGCCGGCTGGGGGCGCGACTGGTTCGCGCGGCCGGGCGCGGCGCGCGACAGTGTGGTCGACGCGGCGGTGTCCGCGCCGCTGCCCGCGTTCGCGAATCAGCAGCGCGCGGCCGAGAACGGCTTCAGGATCGGCCAGCAGGTGTTCCACACGAAGTTTGGAGAGGGCACGGTGACGGCGCTCGAAGGCAGTGGCGCGGATGCGAAGGCGCAAGTCAAATTCAAGCGGCACGGCGAGAAGTGGCTCGCGCTCGCGGTAGCGAAGCTGCAAGCCGTCGAGTGAGCGGGCTGGCGTTTCGAATGGCCGCCGGCGATCCGGCGTGCCCGGCGCAGCCGGCACGGCCGCCGATTAGCCGCCGATGAGCCGCCCCTCGACCGGACGCCTTCGCGCCGGCCAGGTGCCCCGCATGTCAGGAGATCGAATGAAGCAGTTGATGAACGCGGACCGGCCGCTCGGCATTCTTGCCGCGCTGCCGGAGGAGCTGGGCGACCTCGTCGCCGCGATGCGCGCGAGCGGGCCTGTCGACGCGGTGCGGCTTGGCCAGCGCGATTATCACGTCGGGCTGGCATACGGCGTGCCGTGTGTCGTCACGCTTGCGCGCGTCGGCAAGGTCGCGGCCGCCGCGACCGCGAGCGCGCTGATCCATCGCTTCGACGTGCGCGGGATCGTGTTTACGGGCGTGGCGGGTGGCATTGCGCGTGACGTGTCGGTCGGCGACATCGTGGTGGCCGATGCGCTGCTGCAACATGATCTCGACGCGTCGCCGCTCTTTGCGCGTTTCGAGGTGCCGCTGCTCGGCGTGACGCGCTTTGCGGCCGATGCCGCGCTGGCCGGCCAATTGAAGGCGGCTTGCGAGCGCTTCGTGGCCGACCACGGCGCCGCGCTGAACGCGCGCTTCGGGCTGCGCGGCGCGCGCGTGCACGAAGGGCTGATCGCGAGCGGCGACCGTTTCGTGTCGAGCGACCGCGAGGTGAGCGCGTTGCGCGACGCGCTGCCGGACGCGTTGGCCGTCGAGATGGAGGGCGCGGCGCTCGCGCAGGTCTGCTATGAATACGGCGTGCCGTGTGCGATCGTGCGCACGATCTCCGATGCCGCGGACGATCACGCGAGCGCTTCGTTCGTGACGTTTCTCGCCGATATCGCCAGCACGTATTCGTCGGGGATTTTGCGGCAATTCCTGCTCGCGCACGCGAACGGGATGTGATGCGCCGGCATGCTGGTCGGCGCGTGCCGGCATGGGGGCGCGGCGCATGAGTCGCCAAGCGCGATGGGCGGGCGAGCAATGTCGTTTGCGGTGTTACGCATCGGCGAAAACCGGGCATCGCAAACGGGGCGCCGAGCAGCGACGTTGAATCCCGCAAGGGGGAAGCGGCGCATGGCGAACGCGGCCGCCGCACCGAGGGCCGCGCCCGGTCCCCTCGCACTAGGCGCAGCTGCCGTCACCAGCGCACTTCGCGCCGCCGCTTACGCGCCGCGCCGGCTGCGCCGCATGCTGCTCTCGAGATCCGGCAGAAACACCGTCAACACGCCGATCAACGGCAGGAACGAGCAGACCTTGTAGACGAACGCGATGCTCGTCACGTCGGCGAGCTGGCCAAGCACCGCTGCGCCGACGCCACCCAGCCCGAACGACAGCCCGAAGAACAGGCCGGCGACCGTGCCGACCTTGCCCGGAATCAGCTCCTGCCCATAGACGATGATCGCCGCGAACGCCGATGCGAGCACCACGCCGATCACGACCGTCAGCACCGTGGTCCAGAACAGGTTCGCGTAAGGCAGCAGCAACGTGAACGGCGCGACGCCGAGAATCGATACCCAGATCACGTACTTGCGGCCGATCCGGTCGCCGACCGGCCCGCCGATCAACGTGCCTGCCGCGACGGCGGCGAGGAACACGAACAGGTGGATCTGCGCGGCCTGCACGCTCAGATGGAACTTGTCGATCAGATAGAACGTGAAGTAGCTGTTCAGGCTCGCGAGATACAGATATTTCGAGAACACCAGCATCACGAGCACGCCGAGCGCGAGGGCGACCCGGCGCGGCGGCAGCGTGGCGGGCGACGCCTGAGCGGCTTTTTTCTTCGACGCCGGATGGCGCTTGTACCAGCGGCCGATCTGCGTGAGCACGACGATCGCGACGAGCGCCGCGGCGGAGAACCACGCGATGCTGCGCTGCCCGTGCGGGATCACGATCAGCGCGGCGAGCAGCGGGCCGAGCGACGAGCCGGCGTTGCCGCCCACCTGGAATAGCGATTGCGCGAGCCCGTGTTGACCGCCCGAAGCCATGCGCGCGACCCGCGACGATTCCGGATGGAATACCGACGAGCCGCAGCCGACGAGCGCGGCGGCGGCAAGCAGCAGCGGAAAATTCGGTGCGACCGACATCAGCAGCAGGCCGGACAGCGTGAAGCCCATGCCGATCGGCAGCGAGTACGGTTGCGGCCGCTTGTCGGTATAGCTGCCGATGATCGGCTGCAGCAGCGACGCGGTGATCTGATAGGTCAGTGTGATCAGGCCGATTTGCGTGAACGACAGCGAGAACGTCGCTTTGAGCATCGGATAGATCGCGAGGATCAACGACTGGATCATGTCGTTGAGCAGATGCGCGAAGCTGATGGCACCGAGCACCGGATAGACGGTGCGCGCGGCGGCAGCGCGCACCGGGGCGGGGGGACGATGGTCGAGGCTGGTTTGCATGGTGATTCGGAGGTCTCTGCAGGGGCGCCGCGTGCAGTGCTGCCGCGTGCGATTCGTTGAATGTGTCGTCGGAGTGTAATGTGGCTTCTAAAAAGTATCAGGACAATTTTTGTCGCAAAGCGGACAAATCCAAAAAGGCAGATCGGACAGGCGGCGGGAACCAGAACGACAAAAGGGCGCGTGTCCGGCTTGAATGGCCGATCATGGCCGCCGCCGGCGGCGGGCAATGGGGCGGGGAGGGCGAGAGAGGGCGTTTGGATACGGGGCGGTACTGTCGCACTTTACGATACCCACGCATGGCTAATCTGGTAGATGGCGCGACGGCACGGGAAGAATGCGAGTAAGGAACGGTCTCTCGCCACGACACTCAGGAGGCGGGCACCGCCGGGTTTTCTTCTACGCTGGGAAGGCAGTGCCCGACGGTCGCGACGAAGGCGAGCGGCGGCTCGGGCGGTAATCGAATTCATGCCACCCATCAAGGAGAAACGCGATGAATCAGCAAGAAACGCCTGAGGCGCTGCGGGCTTATTTCCAACGCAGATTCGACATGCTTGCCGCCTGCGCGGGCGCCACGGCCGACGCCAGCGCAAACCGCGCACACGGTCCGGGGCCGGGCCGCTGGATACCCGCCGGCGCGTTGGGGCAGCCGGACACCTATTCGGCGGTGTGTCAGGAAAGCGGCGCGATACTGGCGGTTGCCGGCAATGCGTATCAAGGCGATCTCGACCAGCAACGATGGGACCCGGCCGGCAACTTTCCACAGGGTACGTTTTTGACCGGCGGCCTGACTTTACTGCGGGACGGTACGGCATTGGCGATCGGTTTCGACCGCACGGTGATGCAATTCCGGGGTATTGTCTACGACCCCGCGCGTCCCGCGGATAGCGCGTGGCAGCTCACCGGCTATCTGACCGAACCGCGTAGGGAGTTTGCCCTGGCCTTGCTGCATGACGGGCAGGTGCTCGCGGCGGGCGGCGTGCATACGCATTTCCTTGCGTCCGCCGACCTCTACGACCCGGTTTCGATGCAGTGGCGCGCCGCGGCGCAGATGACGGTCGCCAGGGCGGGCACCGCGACGGCGCGCCTTCGGCACGGCGCGGCCGTCCTGGTCATCGGCGGGACAACGCAAAGCGGCGAGATCCTGCGGCTGGTGGAACGGTACGATGCCGATCAGCCCAAGCCGGACTGGACGACCGTCGCGCCCATGACGTATCAGCGCATGTATGCCAGCGCGATCGTCCTGCCTGACGGTAGGGTCGTCGTGGCGGGCGGCTACCCGGCAAGCGGCACGCTCGAAGTTTACAATCCTCCCGATTCTTCCAGTGCTGTTGGCAACTGGGAAAAACCGGTCCCGCTGAAATACGACAGGCCCTTCTACCCCGCGATGGGGATCGTGGACGGAGGGAAAGTGTTGATCGCGGCCGGCGGAAACGATAAGGCAGCTGAAATATACGATCCGGTCAAGCGAGAGTCGCGGCCAGCGGCCTCGATGAGCGAACTGCGGTCTTTCCCAGGGTACTGCTCGGCGCAGGACCACAGCCTTGTCGTGCTTGGAGGGATCGATGCGACGCGGCATCAGCTGTCGCCGGACACTGTCGAGCGATTCATCCTCGAATAAGCGGCGGCGCCTGTCCTCGCCAGCCGCTCGCGCGGGCGGCATTGGCCATGCCCGCGCCTGCATCGCCCGCGCGGGCATTAGGTCGCAGATGCCGACAATTCGGACATTTGGCATTTGCGGCAACGTCGGTAATTGTCGAGAAAATTCTCGAGGGCAGAAATAAGAGGTAAGTTTAAAAAATTTTCTTTGATTGTTGTCATTTTTTATATGCAATTTAGCAATTGCTGATCAGAAAGTCTTATCTCCAAAGATTTATATCGAACTCGCGTTGCATCCGGTCTGAATTGTGTAGGTTTTTGAAAATATATAATTTTAAGAAGAGCGAAAAATTTCGTCCGGGAGGAACGATACTCCATCGTCGGCGGAACTGGAGCTTGGAAGCTGTTCATCATTCTCGTTTTCTATATTAACCACAGAATTTTCTTCTTCGCCATTCCGCCTTGCGACGTCACCTGATCAGCCTGACGGGGCCGTCAGCGCCTGTTCCTTGACTTTTTTCATAAGTATTCTACTTTTTCTGCTAATGGATAACTTTCTTTTATTCATATCCATTCAGAAAATGTAAATATTTATGATCGCCCGGTTTCATCCAGATACGTAAAATTTACAATGCGGGCTATTTTTTCATTCGCATTGCAGTCACATAGTTGTGTTCCGGTACGCCGTATCGTATCGGTATGCTTAAAAATGGAGTAACAAGGTGCGGATGTTAGTGGATAATTCAATTTGACTACCAAATCGGGAGCGGTTGTGCAAAAAAAATTCATTTATCCATTTAATGAACTGAATCTCAACGAAGATTATCCGTCGATCGATAGATTCGAGGTCGTATGGACGTCGGACGGAAGGGGAGCCGGTATTCGGCTTCGGATACCGTTTCAGCGCGGACAACTAATTTGTCGGATGGCAGGGCTGCTTTCCAGGAGCCGTCAATTGCATACATTGCAGGTGAACGAGACGACGCACCTTTATGATCCGCACTTTTCCGGCCTGCTTCTTCATTCGTGCTCTCCCTGCGTTCGTCTCGATATGACGAGCCTGGAGATCTGGGCGCTCCGGGACATTGCCGCCGGTGAATTTCTGACCATGGATTACGCGTCCACTGAAGATGTGCTGGCGAGGCAGTTCCCTTGCCGCTGCGGCTCGGTAGGCTGTCGTGGCTGGATCACAGGCCTGAAAGAAACGCCGAATGCGGAAGGCAACGCATATCTTGCGGCCGCGGGAACGGGTTCACAGCTTCCCAATTTAACGATTGTGGGTGCAGGCAAGGGGGACCTCCAGTCGCGTGTCCCGTGAGCAAGCCGCACCGCATGCTCCGACGGCGGCGACGATGGCGCTGACGCGCCCCCACTCGTGCTGAAACAAGCCCGCCTTGAACCTTGCCGTTAATCAACCCTTGAACATAGCGATCATTGATTCGGGAGCGGGCAATATTATGCAAGATAGGATTGAAACCATTGTCATCAACGGTGACCGCCAGATTGCCGATGAAAAGGGCGTTGCACCAGCCATTCACTACTCGTCTGTGTTTGCGGCTGCGGACAGCGACGAATTCGCCGAAATGTCGGGCGTGCCGCAGCATCCGCGCAACTATACTCGTTACGGGAACCCTGTTCACGAGCGGGTCAAGGCGATCATGGCCAGGTTGGAAGGAACAGAGACAGCGCTCGTCACTGGTTCCGGCATGGGAGCAATGGCAGCGACGATCCTTGCCCTGGTTGGGGCGGGAGATCACGTCATCGCCCAGACGCACCATTACATGAGCACGGCAAAGATGCTCGATGAGGTGCTGCATAGATTTGGCGTGGATGTTTCCCTGGTCGATCAGACGGATGCATCTGCTTTTGCCGCAGTGATTCAACCCCGCACCAGACTCATTGTGCTGGAATCCCCCGTCAACCCATTGCTCAATCTGACCGACATCGCCAGTGTTGTGGGGATTGCGCAGTCACGCGGCATTCTCACTGTGGCAGACAACACCTTCGCTTGCCCGGTAAACCAGCAGCCTCGTGCGCTGGGCGTCGATATCGTCGTACATAGTGCGACCAAGTATCTGGGAGGGCATCACGATCTGACTGGGGGCGTAATCTGCACGAGCCGGTCTCTCGCCGAACAGATCTGGCACACACACGTCACACTCGGCTCCGTGCTTTCGCCCATGGATGCCTGGCTATTGTTGCGGGGGCTTCGTACATTGCCGATCCGAATCGAACGGATCAATGCCAATGCGCTGAATATGGCGAGAGTCCTTGAACGACATCCGAAGATCGAATACGTGCGCTATCCAGGCTTGGAAAGCCATCCGCAGTTTGACCTTGCGCGTCACCAGATGAAGGGAGCTGGCGGCGTGATTGCCTTTGGCGTGAAAGGAGGATTCAAAGCGGCCAGGCGCCTAGTCGCTGCGCTTGGCATTCCGTTGAACGCCGGTAGCCTCGGTGGCGTCGATTCTCTCGCCATTCATGTTGCGACGATGTGGGCAGGAACTATGACAGAAACCCAGATGGCGACAGCCAGTATTCCTGCCAATCTCGTGCGCTACTCAGTCGGAGTTGAGCACATCGATGATCTTGAATCGGATCTGCTTCAAGCTCTCGACAAGATATAACTGAACCGCTTCGCGTTTTCCATCGTCCCGGTTTCTCAGGAAGCGGGGCATTATTGCATCAATCGAATTCGAAGGCGCAGAAGGGTGAACAAGGTAGGCGCTTATCTAGCGTAAGCCTTGAAGTCATGAAATCCTCTGCGCTGATGCTGAAATGATCGAACTGCCGGGGCCTGGTGGACTTCATCGCAATGCAGATAGGTCGACGTCGTCGAGATCGGCGAATGGCGCAGATTATCGCGAACCACGATTAGTTCGGCGCTCGCGCGTGCCAAACGGCGCCTCCCGCTTCACGCTATGAGCCGCAGACGCCTGCTCGCGAGCCCGTTACCCGCGTGAATCAGGCGCCGCGTCGCCGTGCCCAGGTGTCCGGCTTCGTGCTTCGTGCTTCGTGCTTCGCGCGGAGCGGGCGTTGGATTGCCGCGAGACGACTCACCCCAGGACGGCCCAGGACGCGCATTTTCGCCGGCGCGCGGGCCGTTGCGCGTTCGGCGCCCATCGGAATGTTGGGCCATTGCATCATGTCCTTGTCTTCTCATTTTCACGGTCGTGTCGTCATGCGTAGTCCCCGCAATTTCTCCCTTGGTCATTCGAGTCCCACTTCCTCGGACGCAGCCGTCAGCGCTTCGGACCCCAGCGCTGACGGTGCGGGTTCCTCCCAGGCGCGAGGGGCGGCGGAGCCTGCCCGCGGCCGGCAGAACGTTGCGGGGATGGTGCCTTACGCGGGGTCCGGGGCACGCATACCCAGCCCCGGAACGGTTTCGTTTCAGGTGGCCCGCGCCGATTCCCCGCTGGCAGGGCTGCGCGAATCAAGCCCGCAGCCATCCGACGCGCAGGTGGCGCAACAGAACCTGGAGGCGTTCAAGCAACGGGTGGATCAGCTCTATCAAGACGCACGGCAGCAGGCGGGCACGCCATTGTCGCGGGCCGAACTCGCGGCCGATTTCCTGATTTCGGTTGGCCAGGAGCAAGGGCGCATAAGCCGGGAGGCTTTCGCAGCGAAACACGGCATTTCCACGCATTTCGCCAGAGCCATCGGAAACGAGAATGGCTCGCTGACGCAATTTGGGCGACGGCAGTTGCGCAACGATTCGTCCGAATAAGCGATGCGCTTGCGCGCGTTGCGCAGGTGGCTATGTCGAACCGGCGCGACGCGCGAGCGAGTGTCGACCGGGCGCATCCGATGTCGGGCCGGGGTGATCCGACCGGCCCGGTCTCGTGCGCCGCGCAGCGGCTGCCGCGCACATGCGGCAAGGGATGCCGGCCGGCTTCTCAGGATTTCTTCCGCTGGCCGCCGTCGGGCTCGACGATCACCGTGCAGGTCGTGCCGGCCGACAGCACGAGATCCTTCGGCACCTCGTCGATATGGATGCGCACCGGCACGCGCTGCGCGAGCCGCACCCAGTTGAACGTCGGATTCACGTCGGCGACGAGATCGCGGCTTTGCGGGTTGTCGCGGTCGTAAATCCCGCGCGAGATGCTTTCGACGTGGCCTTTCAGCACTTCGCCGCTCATCAGCCGCATCTGCGCCTTCGCGCCGATCTTCACGTGCGGCAGCTTGGTTTCCTCGAAGTAGCCGTAGACCCAGAACGAATGGCTGTCGACGATCGCGAGCTTCGCCTGGCCGGCGTTCGCGTAATCGCCCTTGAATACCTGGAGATTCGTCACGTAGCCGTCCACCGGCGAGATCACGCGCGTGCGTTGCAGATTGAGCTTCGCGGCGTCGAGCGCGGCGAGTGCCTGCTGGTACTGCGCCTCGGCGCTCGATGCGGTGTGCGCGGCGTTCTCGCGGCTTTCCTTCGATACGACGAGCGCGTCGAGATCCGCGCGGCGCGCCGCGTCGTCGCGGCGCATCTGCAACTCGGCGCGGCGGGCGGCGACGGCGGCCTGCGCCTGCTCGACCGCGATCTGGTAGTGCGATGGGTCGATCTGCATGATCAGATCGCCTTTCTTTACGAACTGGTTGTCGCGCACCGGCAACTCGACCACCGCGCCCGACACGTCCGGCGCGACGTTGACGATCTCGGCGCGCACACGTCCGTCGCGCGTCCACGGCTCGTCCATGTAATGGACCCACAGCGCGCGCCCGATCAGGATCGCGACGATCAGGATGGCGGCTGTCGCGACGAAGCCGAAAAGTTTTCGCAAGAGCATGGTTCGATTCATATCAACGATAGACGGCGAGACTGAGCGCCCCGCAAATGCAGACGAGCAGGCTGGCCCGGAACAGCGACGGGTGCCAGACGACGCGGTAGAGCCCGGTGTACGCGAGCAGGCGGTCGAGCAGCCAGGTCGCGAAGCCGCCGATGACGAACATCAGCACGACAGTCGGGATGTACGCGTCGAATATCGCGAGGTCGCGCGGCATCATGATGAAGCTCCTTCGGCGGGTGGAACGGGCGCGCCGCCAAGCGCGGCGAGCGGCGATTCGGGGTCGAGCAGCGCGGTGCGCACGAAATGCAGGTAGGACAGGATGCGCTGCAATTGATGGCGCGTCTCGCGCGGCGGCGCGAACGTGGCGAGCGCCTGCTGGGCCGCGGCGATCGCGTCGACCGTCGCGGCGAGCGCCGCGTCCAGGCGCGCCGGCGCGGGCCGCGAGAACAGCGCGGCGAGCGCGTCGCGCGCGGTGTCGATCGTGCGCCGCCATGGCATCGTCGGCGCATAGCGCGGATCGTCCGGCAGCGCCGCGAGCGTCTCGCGCAGGTCGATCACCGCATTGCCGGTTTCGAGCACCGCGAACATCCAGCGCAACGCTTCGCGCTGAGCGCCCGGCTGATCGGCCGACAGCGCATGCGCCTGGAACATCAGATCGCGCGCGCCGCTCTCGAAGCGCGAGCGCAGGCCGGCAAGGCGCGCATGGCAGGCGGCCACCACCTGGTGGCGCAGGTCCGCGAACAAGCGCTTCTTGAGCCACGGCGCGCTCGGCGGAAACAGCACCGCAAATGCGATCGCCGATACGATCATCGACAGCACGAGCGCGATTGCATCGTTCATGAAGCCGACCGGATCGTAATGCGTGAGGTTTTCCGGGCCGGCGAGCGTGCAGAAGAAAATCAGATAGCCGGCGCCGATGCCCGCGTATTTCGGCGAGATCGACATGAACACGCCGGGCAGCAGGAACGGCGCGAGCGACACGCACAGCAGCACGAAGCCGTCGATGTGCGGATAGACGCCGAACATCAGGGCGAAGCCCGTGATCACCGCGAATGCCGTGCCGATCGCCATTTGCGCGGCCATCTTCGTCGGCTGCGGCGACGACGACGCGAGCGCGCACACGGCCGCCGAATTCAGCACGAGCGTCACGCCGCTCGGCCACGCGCTGTAGATCCAGAACACGCTGAGCAGCAGCATCACGGCGGCGGTGCGGATGCCCGCGATCAGCGCGGCCGTCGCGTTCGTGCGCGGCTCGTAGCGCTCGATCCAACGCTCGCGCTCGTGCGTGCTCGCGGCGAGCGAGCCGTAGGTGGCCGCATACGCGTGCAGATCCGTGATGAAGCGGTACAGCAGCTCGGCCGCGGTATCGAAATCGAGCAGCGCGGCGTCCGGTTGCGTCTCGAGCGTGGCGCGCGTCGCGCGAATCCGGCGCGGCAGCGCGTCGCGGTACGCGAGCAGTTGTTCGGCTGCGAACACGGCGTCGGCCGCCGTGCGCACGTGTTCGCCGTTGCGTGACAGCAGCGGCGCGATCTCGCGGAAATACGGCTCGAGCGCGTCGACGGCCGGCGCGTTGGCCGCGTGCAGCCTGTTCATCAATTGATGCAGCGCGTGAAAGCGGCTTGCCGCCGTCATGAATTCGCTGTTCAGCCGCGACAGCCGGCCGCTCCTCATCCGGGTGTCCGGGTTTTCGAACACGGCGATGCTGCGCGCCGCCTCGAAGCCGACCACGTCCGCGACGAAGCGCGTGTGGACGCTCTCGATCTTCGAACGATCGAGCGTGCCCGCGAGCGTCGACGCGACGTAGTCGACGAACGCGCCGAAGCGCTGGCGCACGGTGGTGCGCATCTGCTCGCCGGCGTAGCGCGGAAACACCAGCGCGCTGACGATGCCGGCCGACAGAATGCCGATCGAGATTTCGGACACGCGCGTCATCGCGGTCATGAACGCGCCGCCGGGCGCCTGCGACGCGGGCAGGCCGATCAGCGCGGCGGTGTAGCCGGCGAGCAGAAAGCCGTAGCTGCGGAAATTGCGGTTGCGCGCGGCGCCCGCCGTGCAGAGCGCGACCCACAGCGCGACCGCGAGCACGAACAGCAGCGGCTGCTGCGGAAACAAGCCGACGAGCGTGAGTGTCGCGCTCAAGCCGACGAATGTGCCGATCAGCCGGTAGAAGCTTTTGGCGAACACCGCGCCGCTTTGCGGCTGCATCACGATGAACACGGTCGTCATCGCGGTTTTCGGTGCGGGCAGGTCGAGCACCATCGAGACGCCGAGCGCGACGAACGCGGCAGCGAGCGCTTTCACGAGATAGAGCCAAGCGGCGCCATCGGTGCGCGCCCAATCGCGCATCGCGTTGGCGAGCGGGGCGGCGGACGATGCGGTGGAGGCGGCTGGGGCGGCGGACATGTCGGCTGGCTCCGTGATCAGCGCGCCGCGGTTGCGGCGGGCGGCGTGAGCGGTACGCGCGGCGCGGCAGCGGGCGCGGGCCTGGCCGCGGGTATACGGGCGGCGAGCATCGCGGACGTGGCGGATGCAGCCGATGATGTCGCCGCCGTCGCCGTCGCCGTCGCCGTCGCGGACGCCGGGGCTGCCGTCGTCGGCGTGGCTGCCGATGCGTGCGGCATCGCGACTGACGCTGCCGCCAGACCCGCGAGCGCATTCGCCGCCGGCACGTCGCCGTCGCGCGCCGCGTCGCCCTGCGGCTCGATTCCGCCGCCGAGCGCGACCATCAGCGACGCATGCGCGGCGAGCCGCTGCGCGTCGATGCGCGTCTGGTTCTCCTGCGCGCTCAGCAACTGGCTTTGCGCGAGCAGCACGTTCACGTAATCGGTCAGCCCGCGGCTGAAGCCGGTATGAGACAGATCGTAGGTGCGCTGGGTGAGCGCAACCGCGCGTGCCGCGTCCTTGCGCTGGGTGTCGAGCGAGCGCAGCCGCACGATGCTGTCGGCGATATCCTTCAGCGCGCCGACGAGCGTCTGGTTGTACTGCTCGACCGCCAGGTCGTAGCCCGCAGCCGCCGCGCCGAGCTGCGCGCGCAACCGGCCGCCCTCGAAGATCGGCAGCGTCAGCGCCGGGCCGGCTGACCAGCCGCCGTTCATCGCGCGCAAAAAGGTGGTGAACGCGCCGCCGACGGCCAGGCCGCCGAGCGATGCGATCAGGTTGACGTTCGGGTAGAACGCGGCCTTTGCGATGTCGATGCCGCGCGCCTGCGCATCGACCGTCCAGCGCGCGGCGACGACGTCCGGCCGCCGGCCGATCAATTCGGCCGGCAACGCGGACGGCAGCCCCGCGCGCGCATTCAGCGCGAGCGTGGGCCGCGTGAGCGCGTCACCCGCGCCCGGGCCCTTGCCCGCGAGCGCGGCGAGCTGATGGCGGCCAAGCTGAATCGCCTCCTCGTAGCTGTCGATCTGCCGCGCGTAGTCGGGCAGCGGCGCCTCGGCCTGGCTGACTTCGAGCTGCGTGCCGATGCCTGCTTGCAGGCGCTTGCGCGCGAGCGTGGCGAGTTCGTGCTGGCGTTCGTAGGCCGCGTGTGCGATGTCGAGCAGCGCGTAATTCTTCGCGAAATCGATATAGGCGAGCGTCACGTGCGCCTCGATCGCGAGTTGCGCGGCACGCGCGTCGGCTGCCCTCGCGTGCGCCGCGTCGAGCGCGCGTTGCGTGTTGTTCTTGTCCTCGCCCCACAAGTCGAGGTGATACGACAGGTTGAGCCCGCCCGTATTGTTCCAGGTGTTCGAATCGGCAAGCGGGCCGGGGCCGTAATAGACATTGTCCGGCCAGTGCTGGCGCATCAGCGACAGCGAGCCGTTCAGTTGCGGCAGCTCGCCCGCATGCGCTTCGCGCACGAGCGCCTGCGCTTCGCGCACGCGCGCCTGGGCGGCCGCGAGCGATGGGTTGCCGGCGAGCGCCGCGGCGATCCACGTATCGAGCTGAGGGTCGCCATACGCATGCCACCAGTCGGCCGCGGGCCAGCCCGCGTCGCGCTCGGCCGCGGCGATTGCGGTGCCTGCGTCGAGCAGCGCCGGATCGAGCCGTCTTGCCTGAGGGGTTGCGTCTCCCATGCTCGCGCAACCGGTCATTATTAATGACATTGCAAGAACCGACAGTGCAAGCGCCCCACTGATTGCCGGAGACCGCACGATTTTCTCCCTTTTGAATAAAGATGAGTCGAGCGAGATTATATTTTTTTGCGAATTCTAGAATAAGCCAGCAAGAATGCAACGCATTCTTACGGAATCCGAGATAATATTGTTGGACGTATGTGCAACAATCTGGCCGGATTCGATAGGGAAACACCATGGATACGCTCCAAAACATGCGCGTGTTCGTCCGTGTGGTTGATGCGGGCAGCTTCACGGCGGCTGCGCAGCAGCTCAATACGACGACGGCCTACGCGTCGCGGGCGGTCTCCGATCTGGAAGCGCATCTGCGCACGCGCCTGCTGAACCGGACGACCCGCCGCATCGCGCTTACCGAGGCGGGCGAGCGATATCTGCAACGCTGTGAGCAGATCCTCGCGTATGTCGAGCAGGCCGAGGCGGAGGCAAGCGACGCGCACGCGCGCCCGTCGGGCAAGCTGAAAGTCCATTGCATGACGAGCCTCGGTCAGCATTACACGGTGCCCGCCGTGTCGCGCTACCAGCGGCGCTATCCCGACGTCCACGTCGATTTGACGCTCGCGCAGCGCTTTCCCGATCTGCTCGAGGAGGGCTTCGACGTGTCGCTCGTGGTCGGCCGCGATCTGCCGGATTCGGGGCTCGTGTCGCAGCGGCTCGGCGTGACGTTCAGCGTCGTATGCGCGTCGCGCGCGTATATCGACAAGCACGGCGCGCCGCAGCGCCCGCAGGATCTCGCGAGCCACGTGTGCCTCGCGATGGTCGCGCCGGGTTTGTACTGGGACGAATGGAAGCTGACGGGGCCGAATGGCGACGAAGCCGTCACGCTGTCGTCGCCGCCGTTTCGCGTCAATGTCGCCGAGGCGCTGGCGGTCGGTGTGCGCGAAGGGATGGGAATCGGCGTGCTGCCGCTTTATTCGGCGATCGCGGGGCTGCGCAACGGCGACTTCGTCCGCGTGATGCCCGAATACCGGTCGCACGTGATGAACATTTATGCGCTATACGCTTCGCGCCAATATCTCGACGCGAAAATCCGCACGTGGGTCGATTTTCTGCGTGACGAACTGCCGTTGGTTCTCGAAGCCGACGAGGCCGAACTCGAACGATTCACCCTTCAGGCCTGAACGCCGAATGGGCGCGCGAAACGGGAAAAAAGCAAAAGGGCAATTCATGTCGCCGATCGGCGGAATTGACCGTGTTTGACGCTGGCGCAACATTTTTTAACGGTCGTTCGGCAATGGGTTTGCTACTGTCTTTTCTAGGCACTCGTTCAACACATTCGACGAATCGGGGAGAAATCGATGAATACGCAACTGCTGATGGGCCTGGGCGCGCTCGCACTGCTCGGCGTGGCGGGCGTTGCCGCATCGCGCGAGTTGCTGCGCGCGCTCGATGCGCAAATGCGCCGTGCGCCGGTGCCGGTGCGTGCGCGCCGCGTGCACCGCGACGGCCGGCGGACCGTGCTGTGAGCGGCATCGTTTCCCGTTGCGGCGAACGTGGCTTTCGTCGCTGCGAGCGCGGTTCCCGCCGAGGCGTGCGTCGCGCTTACCGCCGCATTCACCGCCGTGCGCTGAATGCGCGGGTCATCCGAGCGTGACGACTTTGTTCCATTCGAACGCTGGGTTTTCGTGTTCGCCGGTGCGCCGGCTCACGTAGCCATGCGGGTTGCAGACGACGCGCGTGCCGTTTGCCGTTGTGTAATCGAAGGATGTGTGCGTGTGGCCGTGAATCCATAGCGAGACGGGCGGCCGCACGAGCGCGGGGAGATCATTGACGAAGCCGGACGACACGAGATCGCCGGCGTAGCGGGCGGCAAGGCTCGCGCGATGTGGCGCGTGATGCGTGACGACGATCGTTGCGCCTGCCCACGGCTTCGCGAGTTCGCGCTCGAGCCACGCGCGCGCGGTGCGGTGCAGCGCCAGCGCGTCGCGCGGCGTGAAGCCGCGGGGAGGCGGCGTGGCGGCGCGCGGTGGCGTGGCGCCGGAAGCGGTCGCGGCGGACGCGCTCGGATGGAGCGTGCCGGGAACGCGGGCGATTGCCGGTTCGGCGGTCGTATCCGTGCCCGGCGGTTGCCGAGCGGCAAGCTTCGCGCCGTTCGCGCCGTCCGGCCAGTCGACCTGAATCAACCCCCTGAAATCGAGCATCGCGCGCTCGCAAGCGGCGATCGCTTGCGTGAGCGTATCGGCGTCGGCGCCGAACAGCGCGAAATCGGTCCAGAGCGTTGTGCCGAGCACCCGGAAGCGTCCGGCGGGGTCGATATACGTATCGTTGTTCAGATAGTGCACGTGATCGAGCGCCGATGCGGTATCGCGCATCGCGGTTTCGAGCGCGCCGAATTCGCCGTCGTAGTACTCGTGATTGCCGGGCACGTAGACGACCGGCACGTCAGGGGCGAACGTCTGGGCCGCCCAGCGCAAGCCTTGCGCATGATTGTGAATATCGCCCGCGAGGACGACGAGATCTGCGTGCGCGAATGGGATCGCATCGGGCTCATGGTGTTCGAGATGCAGATCGGACAGCACACGGATCTTCACGGGCGGCTCCTTCGCGGCGCGGCGCCGACGCGTCGCGTCAGTGCAGCACCTTGCCGGGGTTCATCAGGTTCAGCGGATCGAGCGCGGCTTTCAGCGCGCGCATCATGTCGATTTCGACGGCCGGCTTGTAGCGCTGCGCGTCGTCGATCTTGAGCTGGCCGATACCGTGCTCGGCGCTGATCGTGCCCTGGTACTTATGGACGTTGTCGTAGACGATCCGGTTGATCGGCGCTTGATATTCGGCGAGAAAGGCCTTCGGATCGCCGCCCGCGGGCGCCTGCACGTTGTAATGCAGGTTGCCGTCGCCCAGATGGCCGAACGTGACCATCCGCGAGCCGGGCGCGGCGGCCTGGATCGCCGCGTCGGTTTCGTCGACGAAGCGCGCGATCGCCGAGATCGGCAGCGCGATGTCATGCTTGATGTTGAGCCCTTCGTCGGCCTGCGCGAGCGGGATGTGCTCGCGCAGATCCCAGAACGCGCGCGACTGCGCGAGATTTTCGGCGACCACCGCATCGACGACGAGCCCGGCCTCGAACGCGTCTTCCATCATCTTCTCGAACAGCGTTCGCGCGTGCGCTTCGCTCTCGTTGTCGGACAGTTCGAGCAGCACGGTCTGCGGGTGCGGCGCGTCGAACGGGTAGCGCAACTGCGGATAGTGCTGGCCGACCAGGCGCATGCAGAAATCCGACATCAGCTCGAACCCCGTCAGCAGCGGGCCGGCTGCGCGCTGCGCGAGCGCGAGGAAGTCGATTGCCGCGTGCGGCGATTCGAGCGCGGCCAGCGCGGTGACCTGGGCGGCGGGGCGCGGATGCAGCTTCATCACGGCGGCCGTGATGATGCCGAGCGTGCCTTCCGCGCCGATGAAGAGATCGCGCAGATCGTAGCCGGTGTTGTCCTTGCGCAGCCCGCGCAAGCCGTCCCAAATTTCGCCTTGTGGCGTCACCACCTCGAGCCCGAGGCACAGCTCGCGCGTGTTGCCGTAGCGCAGTACCGCGGTGCCGCCCGCGTTCGTCGCGAGATTGCCGCCGATCGTGCAGCTTCCCTCGGCGGCGAGGCTCAGCGCGAACAGGCGGTCGGCCTGCTGCGCGTGCGCCTGCACGTCGGCGAGGATCACGCCGGCTTCGACGGTGATCGTATTGTTGTACGGATCGAGCGCGCGCACGCGGTTCAGGCGAGCCAGGCTCAGCACGGCCTGTTGGCCGCTCGTGTCGGGCGTCGCGCCGCCGGCGAGCCCGGTGTTGCCGCCTTGCGGCACCAGCGCGACGCGATGCGCGAGCGCGAGCTTGACGATCGCCGCGACCTCGGCGGTGTTCGCCGGGCGCAGCACCGCGCACGCCGCGCCTTGATAGCGGCGGCGCCAGTCGGTGAGGAATGCTGCGGTATCGTGCGCATCGGTCAGTACGTGATCCGCGCCGATTGCGTCGCGGCAGGCGTCGATGAAAGCGGAGGAGGCGGTCATGGCGATGATTCGAACTCGAAAGAGGAACGCGGTCGAAGAAATCAGGAGCGGGGGCGGCGTGGCGCGGGCGGCTGGGGGGCGGCGGGCCTTGCGGCCGGATCGGCCGCCTGCTTGGCCGCTTGCTTCGCGACGCGCTTGAACGGCGCGACATAAGCGAGCGCGGCCCCGAAAAAGCCGAGCGCGAGCGCGGCCTCGGCCCAGCCCAGCCGAGCGGACAGCCCGGCGTCCGTCATCCCGCGCACGATGCCTTCCGCAAGATAGATCAAAATCAGCATCGACGCCCACTGCAGCGTATAGACATTGCGCCGCCATACGCCGGGCAGCGCAAGCGCGAGCGGCACGGCCTTCAGCATCAGTGCGGAGCCGCCGGGGCGCAGCGGCGCGAGCCAGGTCTCCCATGCGACGCACAGCACGATCAGCAACGCTGCGCATAGCGCGGCAGCGCGCGCCGCGCGCGGGTTGGCCGCCGCCGCGCGCGCGCTCATGCCGATGCCGCGTCGAGCCGCGCCGCGATGCGCGCGAGCCGTGCGCCGAGCGCGATCGCGAGCGTTTTTTCGTCGACGGAGATAGACGCGTGCACGGCGTCGGCGGCGCGCGCGAAGTGCGACGCGCCATACGGCGTGCCGCCCGTCTGCGTGACAGTCAGCGTGCTTTCGGTGTACGGGATGCCGACGATCAGCATCCCGTGATGGAGCAGCGGCAGCATCATCGACAGCAGCGTCGATTCCTGCCCGCCGTGCAGGCTGCCCGTGGACGTGAACACACACGCCGGCTTGCCCGCGAGCGCGCCCGAGAGCCATTGCGGCGTCGTGCCGTCGAGAAAGTACTTGAGCGGCGCGGCCATGTTGCCGAAACGGGTCGGCGAGCCGAGCGCGAGGCCCACGCACTCGTCGAGATCGCGCGGCTCCGCATACGGGGGGCCGTCGTCGGGAATGTCGGGCTGGGTGGCTTCGCAGAGAGTCGATACCGGCGGCACGGTGCGGATGCGCGCCTGCATGCCGGGCACGCCGTCGATGCCCGTCGCGATCGCGCGCGCGAGTTCGCGCGTCGCGCCGTGACGGCTGTAATAGAGCACGAGGATGTCTTTCATAGGCCTCTTGAATGAGCGGCTATTATAGGGGCTGAAGCTGGCGCGCCGCGTGGGGGTTTGTCCCGCCGCGCGGCACAGGCCGTTCCCCAGTCGTAATAGGAGATAGGAGAGTCCGCCGTTGCTGAAGAAGTTGAGCGTCGATCTCGATGCCGTCAAGCGTCTCGCGCGCTTTGCCGCGAAGCGCAGCGCCGAAGACCGCATCCCGCAAGTCGCGGGCAGCCTCACGTTCACGACCATGCTCGCGCTCGTGCCGCTCGTGACGGTTGCGTTCGCGCTGTTCACAGCGTTTCCGATGTTCGCGTCGTTCCAGAACTCGCTGCAGGGATTTCTCGCCGATCATCTGATGCCCGCGCAGTTCAACAGCCAGATTTTCAAGTACCTGAACCAGTTCGCGTCGAAGGCGAAAGGGCTGACGACCGCTGGCCTGATCGTGCTGGTCTTCACCGCGGTGATGACGATGATGACGGTCGAATCGGCATTCAACGTGATCTGGCGGGTGCGCAAGCCGCGGCCGCTCGCGCAGCGCGTGCTCGCGTATTGGGCGCTGATTACGCTCGGGCCGTTGCTGTTCGGCGTGAGCTTGTCGATTTCGTCATATCTGTTCACGCAGTCGCTTGCATTCACGGGCTCGACGGGCGCGACGACCGTGTTCGAATGGCTGCTGACCGCGGCCTCGCTGCCGCTCACGGTGCTGGCCTTCACGCTGCTTTACGTTTATTTGCCGAACTGCACGGTGGCGTGGCGCGACGCGGTGGTGGGCGGGATTTGCGCGGCGGTCGCGTTCGAGCTGGCAAAGCGCGGCTTCGGCTACTACGTGCGGCGCATCCCGACCTATACCGCGGTGTATGGCGCGTTCGCCGCGCTGCCGATGTTTCTGCTATGGATGTATTTGAGCTGGTTCATCGCGCTCGCGGGCGCGATGATCGCATCGTCGCTGCCGGCGATCCGGGTCGGCCAGTTCCACCGGATCCACTATCCGGGCAGCGATCTGCTCGATTCGCTCGAATTGCTCGCGCGGCTTGCCGATGCGCAGAACGCCGGCAAGCGCGGCTATACGGCCGCGCGGCTCGCGCTGTTGACGCGCTGCGACATGGAAACCGCGCAGCGGTTGCTGTCGACGCTCGAGGAGCGCGGCTGGATCGCGCGGCTGCAAAACGGCAACGATGCGATGCCGCGTTACGTGCTGCTCGTCAATCCCGAGCGGCTGAGCGTCGCGGATTTGTTCGACGTGCTCGTGATCGACCGTTCGGAGTTGATTTACCAGGCGCAGCGCGGCAAGACCCAGATCGATTGCGCGACACTCGTCGATGCGCTGGCCACCGACAAGCTGAGCGTCTCGCTTGCCGAATTGATCGCGCGCCGCAAGGCAGGCGCGGCGCGAGGCGCTCAACCCGCGGCGCAACCCGCGCCCGCGCTGCCGCCGCGCACCGCCTGAGGCGGGCGGCAGGCAGCGTCGGGCGGCCGGTCAGATCGGCAGCTTGCCGGTGCAGATGTCCTTGAACATGACCCAGTCGCCCATCAGGCTGTAGAGCGGGTGCCGGAATGTCGCGGGGCGGTTTTTTTCGAAGAAAAAATGGCCGACCCACGCGAAAGCATAGCCGCAGACGACGGCGGCGGGCAGCCACGCCCACCGGCCGGTGGCGAGCGCCATCGCGACGCAGCCGATCACGCCGAGCGAGCCGATGAAGTGCAGCCGCCGTGACACGAGATTGCGATGTTCGCCAAGATAGAACGGGTAGAACTCGGAGAAATTCGCGAAATGCTCGGTAGGGGAGGAATCGGAGTGTGTCATCGTGATCTCCTGTGTCGATCGGAGTGCGTGCTTCGGCACTTACTCCGGTCCCATGCCGCGGCCGCAAGCAGTTGATACTGCAGCGCCCATGCCGGCCGGAATGCGCGCGTGAGCGTTTGCCCGGAGCTTTTGCCCCATCTTCTCCGAACTGACGCCCGGTCCTGCGCTGCGGCCCATGCGCCCGCACCGAGCCTCGCACGGCGCGGCGTGCATGCCGTTCATTTTGCGGCGAGCCGTGCCAGGCTGCAACTGCGACCCGGGCGCGGCGCACGCGCTTTCCTTTTGACAGGCTTTCCGTTAGGATCGAAAGCCAGTCTTGCACGAAGCAAGTTGCAATAGGGGACAACGATGCGCGTCAGCGATATTCTGAAAGTCAAGGGCAATACGCTTTTCACCGTGACGCCCGATACGCCGCTGCGCAGTGCGGTCGATACGATGGCCGAGCACGATATCGGCTCGCTCGTCGTCATGGAATACGGCGATCTCGTCGGGATTTTGACGTTTCGCGAAATCATCCTGCGCTTGAAGGCAAACGGCGGCAACCTGGGCGACGCGCTCGTGCGCAAGGTGATGGACGACGAACCGCTCACCTGCACGCCGGAGACCGATCTCGACGAAGTGCGCCGGATGATGCTCGAGCGCCATGCGCGTTACATGCCGGTGCTCGACAAGCGGGTGCTGATGGGCGTGATCTCGTTCTACGATGTCGCGAAAACGGTGGTTGAGGCGCAGAGCTTCGAGAACCGGATGCTCAAGGCCTATATCCGCGACTGGCCGGAGCCCGACGGCGAAGAACACAAGCCGCTGGCGAGCTGAGTTTCGTGCGTCGCGCGTGCCGGCCGCGGCCGGGTGCGCCGCACAGCCGGCCCGGCATTTCCGTTTATTTTCATTCGCCCGCTTACGCGATCGTATCGATGCGTCGAGCGGGCGTTTTTATGTATGAGTGATCCGTCGGTGGTATCCGCCGCGCGTCGTGAGCCGCGCCGCACGCACGCGTCGCAGTTCGATCTGTTGCGCGAGCGCCGTTTCGCGCCGTTTTTCGCGACGCAGTTTCTCGGCGCGCTGAACGACAATGTTTTCAAAATCGGTTTCACGTCGCTCGTCACGTATCAGACGGCGAAATTCAGCGGCGTCGATCCGAAAACGGCCGCGTTCCTGATCTCGGCGGTCTTCATCTTGCCGTTCGTGCTGTTTTCGGCAACGGCGGGCCAGATCGCCGATAAATACGATAAGGCGCGGCTCACGCGTTTCGTGAAATCGTTCGAGATCGTGCTGATGGCAATCGGCGCGGCGGGCTTCGTCACGCATAGCGCGCCGCTGCTCTATTTATGCACGTTCATGATGGGCATGCATTCGACGCTGTTCGGGCCCGTCAAATACTCATACCTGCCGCAGCATTTGAGCGATCGCGAACTCGTCGGCGGCAACGGATTGGTCGAGATGGGAACGTTCGTCGCCATCCTGATCGGCACGATCATCGGCGGGGCGGCGGCGGGTATCGCGGGGCGCGGCGAATGGCTGCTCGCCGTTAGCTGCGTGGCCATCGCGGTCGCCGGGCGCGGCGCGGCGGCTTGCGTGCCGATCACGCCCGCGCCGCAGCCCGATCTGATGATCAACTGGAATCCGTTCTCGGAGACGGCGCGCAATCTGAGGCTCGCGCGCGAGAACCGCACGGTGTTTCTCAGCCTGCTCGGCATCTCGTGGCTGTGGTTTGTCGGCGCGACATTCCTCACGTCGTTTTTCGGCTTTGCGAAGGATGTGCTGTCGGCGAATCCGGACGTCGTCACCGTGCTGCTCGCCACCTTCTCGATCGGTATCGGCTTGGGCTCGCTATTGTGCGAGCGATTGTCACGGCGGCGCGTGGAAATCGGGCTCGTGCCGCTCGGCTCGCTCGGCATCAGCGCGTTCGCGATCGAGCTGTACTTCGCGAGCCACGCATTGCCGGCGCAAGCGCATCTGTTGACGGTCGGCGAGTTTCTCGGCGCTGCCGCGCATTGGCGCATCCTCGCCGATCTGTTTCTGCTCGCGATGTTCGGCGGCTTCTATAGCGTGCCG
Organism: Burkholderia singularis; assembly: GCF_001718875.1. Lineage (NCBI taxonomy): Bacteria > Pseudomonadati > Pseudomonadota > Betaproteobacteria > Burkholderiales > Burkholderiaceae > Burkholderia > Burkholderia singularis. The sequence continues at coordinate 2,626,230 of NZ_CP013448.1, read as the reverse complement.
CTCTACGCGCTGATCCAGAGCCGCAGCGCGCCGACGCATCGCGCGCGGATCATTGCCGCCAACAATATCCTCAATGCGCTGTTCATGATCGTGTCGGCATTGATGGCGATGTTGCTGACCAAGGCGGGCGTCAGCATTCCGGGCATTTTTCTGGTGACCGGGCTGTTGAACGTCATCGTCGCGGGCTACATCTATTCGCTCGTGCCGGAATTTCTGCTTCGCTTCGTTGCATGGGTGCTGGTGCACACGTTTTACCGCATCCGTCTGGTGCATCCGGAGCGGCTGCCGGAACAAGGCGCGGCGCTTCTCGTGTGCAATCATGTGAGCTATGTCGACGCGCTTGTGCTTGCGGCGGCAAGCCCGCGACCGATCCGTTTCGTGATGGATCACCGGATTTTCCAGACGCGCGTCGCGAACTGGGCGTTTCGTCATGCGAAGGCGATACCGATCGCACCGCGCCACGAGGATCCGGCATTGCTCGAGCGTGCCTACGATGCGTGCGAGGCCGCGCTGCGCGAAGGCGAACTCGTCTGCATTTTTCCGGAAGGCAAGCTTACGCGAACGGGCGAGATCAACCCATTCCATCATGGGCTCACCGAGATCCTGCAGCGCGTGAGCGTGCCCGTTCTGCCGATGGCGTTGCGCGGGTTGTGGGGCAGCGTGTTTTCGCGGCATGAGGATGCGCACTGGCCGCGTCCCGTCAGGCGTGGGGTGATGAGCCGGTTGACGCTCGCGGTCGGCGAGCCGATTCCTGCCGCGGCGGCAACGCCACAGGCTTTGCAGGAGGCGGTGGCCGCGCTGCGCGGTGCGCGCAAGTAGGCGCGCAAACAGGCACGGTTTGCTTCGTTTTGATGGCGCAAAGCGTGCACGGCGGTCCGCGGCCGCATGCGGAGTCCGCCGTTCGTTACGGCCATGCGCGGCGCAAGCGCGCGGGCCGCTGGCATAATGACGGTTTCCGCGAATTCCTTTCTTTTGGACGGCATTATGTCCGGCAATACCCTCGGTACGCTTTTCACTGTCACGACCTTCGGCGAGTCGCATGGCCCCGCGATCGGCTGCGTGGTCGACGGCTGTCCGCCGGGCCTCGCGCTCTCGCAAAACGACGTGCAGCTCGAACTCGACCGTCGCAAGCCCGGCACGTCGCGGCACGTCACGCAGCGCCAGGAGCCCGACGAAGTCGAAATTCTGTCGGGCGTGTTCGACGGCGTGACGACAGGCGCGCCGATCGCGCTATTGATTCGCAATACCGATCAGCGCAGCAAGGACTACGGCAATATCGCGGAGACTTTCCGCCCAGGCCACGCTGACTACACGTACTGGCAGAAGTATGGCGTGCGCGATTACCGGGGCGGCGGCCGGTCGTCCGCGCGATTGACCGCGCCCGTCGTCGGCGCGGGCGCGATTGCGAAGAAATGGCTGCGCGAGCGTTTCGGCGTCGAGGTTCGTGGCTACATGAGCGCGCTGGGCGGGATCGAGATTCCGTTCGTCGATTGGGCGCACGTGCGCGGGAATCCGTTTTTCGCGCCGAATGCGGACATCGTCCCGCAACTCGAGGCATATATGGACGAGTTGCGCAAAGACGGCGATTCGATTGGTGCGCGGATCGACGTCGTCGCGTCCGGCGTGCCGGCCGGTTGGGGCGAGCCGCTTTTCGACCGGCTCGATGCCGACATCGCGCACGCGATGATGGGGATCAATGCGGTGAAGGGCGTGGAGATCGGCGCGGGCTTCGCCAGCGTCGCGCAGCGCGGCTCGGTCCACGGCGACGAACTGACGCCCGAAGGTTTCGTCGGCAATCACGCGGGCGGTGTGCTCGGCGGGATATCGACCGGGCAGGACATCACGGTATCGATCGCGATCAAGCCGACGTCAAGCATCCGCACGCCGCGCCGTTCGATTACGAAGACGGGCGAGGCCGCTGTCGTGGAGACGTTCGGGCGTCACGATCCATGTGTCGGGATTCGCGCGACGCCGATTGCCGAAGCAATGCTCGCGCTCGTGCTGATCGATCACGCGTTGCGCCACCGCGCACAGTGCGGCGACGTTGCGACCGCGACGCCGAAGATTGCGGCCCGCGCGCCGGATACGAAGTAAGCGGCGCGCGGAAACGGCGGCGGCGCGCGCTGGGCGGTTCGCTCGCGGCAGGCGGGCTGCCCCGGCCGGTGGCGGCACAAAAAAACGGGCGCCCAAAGGTGCCCGTTTCGTTTGAATGCCGGGGCCGGACGCCCAGGTCCGGGGCAGGACCCGGCACACGGCGCGTCCGTGCACCCCTGCGTTACATGTTCGGATAATTCGGCCCGCCGCCGCCTTCGGGCGTGACCCAGACGATGTTCTGCGTCGGATCCTTGATGTCGCAGGTCTTGCAGTGCACGCAGTTCTGCGCATTGATCACCAGCCGTTCGCCATTTTCGTCGTTGACGAATTCGTACACCGCCGCCGGGCAAAACCGGCTTTCCGGGCCCGCGTACTTGTGCAGGTTGACGTTCACCGGCACGCTTGCGTCCTTGAGCGTCAAGTGTGCCGGCTGATTCTCCTCGTGATTCGTGTTCGAAATGAACACCGACGACAGGCGATCGAAAGTCAGCTTGCCGTCCGGCTTCGGATAATCGATCGGCTGACATTGCGACGCGGGTTTCAGCATTTCGTGGTCCGCGTGCTGATGGTGCAGCGTCCACGGCACGTTGCCGTTCATCAGCTTCTGCTCGACGCCGACCATCAACGTGCCGAGGTACAGCCCTTTGCTCATCCATTGCTTGAAGTTACGCGCGCGGTACAGCTCGGTGTGCAGCCACGAAGTCTTGAACGCGTCCGGATACGCGTTCAGTTCGTCGTTCTGGCGGCCTGCCTGCACCGCGTCGAACGCGGCTTCGGCGGCGAGCATCCCGGTCTTGATCGCCGCGTGGCTGCCCTTGATTCGCGATGCGTTCAGGAAGCCCGCGTCGTCGCCGACGAGCGCGCCACCCGGGAACACGGTCTTCGGCAGCGACAGCAGCCCGCCCGCCGTGATCGCCCGCGCGCCGTATGACACGCGTTTGCCGCCCTCGAGGAACGGCCGGATCGACGGATGGGTCTTGTAGCGCTGGAACTCCTCGAACGGCGACAAATATGGGTTCGAGTACGCCAGCCCGACGACGAAGCCGACCACGACTTGGTTGTTGTCCAGGTGATAGAGGAACGAGCCGCCATAGGTATCGGACGACAGCGGCCAGCCCGCCGTATGGATCACGAGGCCCGGCTTGTGCTTGACGGGGTCGATCTCCCACAGCTCCTTGATGCCGATCCCGTAGGCTTGCGGGTCGCTCTGCGCGTTCAGCTTGAACTTGTCGATCAACTGGCGCCCGAGGTTTCCGCGGCAGCCTTCCGCGAACAGCGTGTACTTCGCGTGCAATTCCATGCCCAGCTGGAAGTTCTCGGTCGGCTCGCCGTTCTTGCCGATGCCCATGTTGCCCGTCGCGACGCCCTTGACCGAGCCGTCGTCGTTGTACAGGATCTCGGCGGCGGGAAAGCCCGGGAAGATCTCGACGCCGAGCGCCTCGGCCTGCTGGCCCAGCCAGCGCGTGACGTTGCCGAGACTGATCACGTAGTTGCCATGGTTCTTGAAGTTGTCCGGCAGCGCCCAGTTCGGCACCTGGAACGCGCTTTTCTCGGTCAGGAACAGGAAGCGGTCTTCAGTCACCTCGACGTCGAGCGGCGCGCCTTGCGCTTTCCAGTCGGGGATCAGCTCGTTGAGCGCGCGCGGGTCCATCACTGCGCCCGACAGAATGTGCGCACCGATTTCCGAGCCTTTTTCGAGCACGCAGACGCCGATTTCCGTGCCTTTTTCCGCGGCCAGCTGCTTGAGCCGGATGGCCGCCGACAGGCCCGCCGGGCCGCCGCCGACGATCACGACGTCGTATTCCATCGATTCGCGAGGGCCGTATTGCTCGATGAGGCTTGCGGGGGTCATGAACGCTCCTCTAACCATTAGAATGCTTTTATTCGGGACCGTATTGTCGGCTAAATAAAACGCTTGCCGCAACAGCGAACCTGTAGATTAGCACGATCGTTCTATTTTTGAGGTTGGGATGCGTGCCGGAACGCATGATACTGTTGCGGCATTGCATCATTGAAAACAATAGGAGTCGGCATGGGCCGATCGATCAATCTGGAAGGAAAAGTTGCGCTCGTCACGGGCGCATCGAGCGGCCTCGGCCAGCGTTTTGCGCAGGTGCTGTCGCAGGCGGGCGCGAAAGTGGTGCTCGCGAGCCGCCGCGTCGAGCGGCTCAAGGAGCTGCGCGCGGAGATCGAGGCGGCGGGCGGTGCCGCGCATGTGGTGTCGCTCGACGTCACTGACTATCCAAGCATCAAGGCGGCCGTCGCGCATGCGGAAACCGAGGCGGGCACGATCGATATCCTCGTCAACAATTCGGGCGTATCGACGATGCAGAAGCTCGTCGACGTGACGCCCGCCGATTTCGAATATGTATTCGATACGAACACGCGCGGCGCGTTCTTCGTCGCGCAGGAAGTCGCCAAGCGAATGATCATGCGCGCGGGCAGCGGCAATGGGAAGCCGGCGTTCCGGATCATCAACATCGCGTCGGTGGCGGGTTTGCGGCCGTTTGCGCAAATCGGCCTCTATGCGATGAGCAAGGCGGCCGTCGTCCACATGACGCGCGCGATGGCGCTCGAATGGGGGCGCTACGGGATCAACGTGAATGCGATCTGCCCAGGCTATATCGATACCGAGATCAATCATTACCTGTGGGAAACCGAGCAGGGCCAGAAGCTGCAGTCGGCGTTGCCGCGCCGGCGGGTCGGCAAGCCTCAGGATCTCGACGGTCTGCTGTTGCTGCTCGCGGCCGATGAATCGCAATTCATCAACGGCTCGATCATTTCGGCCGACGACGGTCACGGGCTCGCGTGAGCAGGCGCCGCCGGATAGTCATTTTGTAGAAAAGAAGCGTGCAATGAGCGATTACACCCCTGTTTTCGAGATGTCGATGCCGATTCGTTGGGGCGACATGGATGCCTTCGGCCATGTGAACAACACGGTCTATTTCCGCTACATGGAGCAGGCGCGAATCTCGTGGTTCGAGACCCTCGGCATCGCGGGCGGCAACGGCGAGGGGCAGGGGCCCGTGATCGTCAATGCGTCGATGGAGTTTTTGAAGCAATTGCACTATCCGGGCGATGTGGTGGCGCGCATGTCGGCGGCAAAGCCCGGGCGCAGCAGCTTCGACACCGGTTTCGAGCTGACCCGCGCGGACGATCCCGAGCACCTGTACGCGCGCGGCAATGCACGCTGTGTGTGGATCGATTACGCGCTGGGTAAATCGGTGCCGCTGCCGGATGCGCTGCGTCAGATGATCGAAAGCGCGCTGGCGAAAACAGCGGGAATAGAGGGGCGCTGATTTCGGCCTGGCGGCGTATTTGCCGCACCGTGGGCCGTTCGTGCAACCGGCGCTCGTCCGTTCGTCGGCGCTTGCCGCCCAGCATGCGGCGGGATTCCGGCTTGCGGGGCGGCATTTGCGTCGATCAAGCGGCAAGCGTGGCGGGTTCCCGCGAATGCCGCCGGCTAGTGCATGCAAGGCAGCGAGCGCCGCGCGTGCGGCTGCCCGCCTTTGCCTCGATGTTTCGAGATGTTTACCAACCCGGACCAACCGGCGCGTAACCCGGCGTCTGGCTGGCGGCCGCCTTGGCGGCGGCGCCGAAGTTGGGCCACGCCGGATAGTAAGGGCTCGACGTGGCTTGGTACGTCCCGGCAATCTTCGGCGCGCCCACCGTGCCGGTCGCGCCCGTCGACGAGGTAATCGTCACCAGGCCGAAATACGGTTCATAGATATCCCCGCTGTACGGCGACGACAGGGCCATGTCCGAATACGAATACGCATACACGGGCCCGTACTGGCCATAGGGCTGATTGCTGATCCACGCCATCAACTCCCGGTACTCGCGCGCCTGATTGGCTTGCGTCAGGTACGGCGGCGCCATCGTCTGAAAATTGGCGTTCGTATATTGCTGCGGGCTGCCGCCCAGTTGGCCGGTGAAATTGGTCGCGCCGTCCGACGCCGTGGTCGGCGCGCCGAATTCGGTGATCGCGATGGACTTTCCTGCATCGCCGTTCGCGTTCATCAGGTCGCGCAGGCTGGTGCCGGTGTAGCTCGCGAAAGTCTTGCCGGTAGGCGACGGCCACGCATAGGACGGCGACGAGAACGTGTGCCACATGATGTTGAACGCGTTCGAGTAATCCGGGTACTGCGAATTGAGCGTGGTGTTCGGGCACTGATTGCCTGGCGCCTGCCAGTCGTCACTGTGGCAGTGCGGATGATGGGCGAGCGCGTCGAAGTACCCGCGCGCGCCGTTCGCATACATAACGGCCAGCCAATCGCGCGGCTCCCATTGCACCGGAGCCGGATATTGCGGATTCGTGGAATTGACCAGGCCCGCCACGCCGTTCGCCGGCAGGGCGCCGGTGCCGTTGTTCGGCGCGGTGATGCAGCTCGAGCTGCCGCCCGCGTAGACATAAGCGGACGGATTGACCTGCTTGATCGCCGGATAGACGCTTTTCAGAATTTGCGTGTACGCCACGGGATCGTGCGGGATGAAGTCGGGGCCGCAATTCGGTTCGTTCCAGATTTCCCATGCGTCGATTCGCCCGCCGTAGCTGTCGTTGCCGTAGTGGCTGGCGGCCGCCTTCGCGAAATTGGTATAGGACGTGGGGTCGGGCGCGCACAGCGTGTACATGCCGCTGCGATAGCTGCTCGGACATTGCGCGCCGACCGCCCATTTTGGCGTGGACGTGATCACGCCGAGAATTCGCAAGCCATTGTTCCGGGCGGCCCGGACGACGGCGTCCGTGACGCCCCAGTATAGGCCGCTGGTCGGGCCGGGATTGGGGTCGCCGGGGATGATCCAGGTCTTCGCCAACTGGATGTTTGCCCAATTGATATGAATACGGACCCAGCGCACGTTCATTGCCGCAATGCCGGCCATATAGTTATTGATGGCTTGTGTCGGGTTTTTGGAATTCTGATTGATAATATCGAGGATTTCGCCGCCTACATCGACTCCGGTTACCGGCGTATTGGTTTGGGCGAAAGAGGAGCGGCAGCCAATCAAACCCAATATCAAAATAAGGAGGAAGGGTCTTATTCTCGCGATAATCATGAAAGCACCTGGTCTTAAGGTTTGGTTGTAGTTGATTGAAAAATCGTTGTTGTTTGATTTATGCGAGAAAACATGCCGCGGCCCCGCGCTGACGCACGGTCGCTTTTGTCGCGTGATTGCTCGACTGTTCGGTTGCTTCGTCGCTCAGCGTTGCGCGATATCCGCGCGCCATGCCGGCGGTCCTGCCGCAGGCATGGCAGGGCTGAGTCCGGCGTCAGCCGCGAAGCGGCGCCACCGGATCGCGAGTCGGTCCGATCGAAGGATGGACGCGGTCGAAGCGTCCGGCAGAAAGGTTGGCATCCTCGTTCAACTATCTATTAAATATTATTACCCGGACAATGCAGATGCATTGCTTTTCGTCTGATATTACTGTGCGCTTGTTCTAGGTCTGGTTACCGGGCATAAGGGTAAATAAATTCCGCGGAAAAGTGTAGACCCGAATTTTGATTGAATCGGTTTTCAGAGATGGGATTATTGAATTTTGGATGTGAATTAATTTGAGATGAATAATGGGATAGGCCAATTCCATTATTTTTCGAATTTTGACCGCGGCTAATGGCGGTCCGGTTGTTTTGCGTTATCTTTTTCTGCTGCTGCGGCCGATTTTGCGGGCCGCTTACCGCCCGAGCAGGCGTTGCACCAACTCGGCCGTATTGCCCGTTCCGTATTTGCGCATCAGCCGTGCGCGGTAGATATCGACCGTGCGGGAGCTGATGTCGAGCAGGCGGCCGATTTGCTTGCTCGTTTTGCCTGTCACGAGCTGTGCGGCGATTTCTCGCTCGCGCGGCGTAAGCTCGATCGCGACTCGCCGCGTCGCGCTCAAATCCTCGAATGTCCATACGCCGGCGGCAAGTGGCGCGGTGCGCTCGAGCGCGCGGCCCGTCACGTGGCACCAGAATAGTTCGCCGCTTGCGCGTTTCATGATTCGGTCGTCGGCGTAGCTGCCGTGCGCGATCATCACCGGCGCGATCCGCTCCGCGATCCGCTCGAACTCGTCGGACGACGGATAGAGCGCTTCGAACGATTGCCCGATCAGGTCAGTGCGCGCCGCGCAGCGGAAGATGGCGGCCAGCGCGTCGTTACAGTCCTCGATCACCCGGTCGCGAGACAGGACGAGGCCGATCGGCGCGAGGTGGAATGCGGTCTGATAGTCGATGGCAGGCATGGAAGCGGGTGGGCGGTGGCGGGATGCCGTGCGGGCTACGGTGAACACTTATGCATTTTTGCGTATTGTGCCCCATGTCGAGCGCATCGTACCCTTTCGGGCAGGTCGCGGCTCTCGGGCTGCGGCGATGAGAACAAGCGCATCGCGGCAGCATGGGCCGCGCGTGCCTAGAATGTGGTGTGACGGAGCAGGCGGACGGGCGCGCCGCATGAGCCGTCGAACCGTTTTCCATAGAGGAAGGGACACAGATGAACAAAATCTACCCCAGTGCGGCTGCCGCGCTCGAGGGCATCGTGAGCGATGGACAGACCTTTGCGGTGGGCGGCTTCGGCTTGTGCGGGATTCCCGAGGCGCTGATCACCGCGCTGCGCGATTCCGGCGTGAAGGGTATTACCTGTATCAGCAACAATGCGGGCGTTGACGGCTTCGGTCTTGGCCTGCTGCTCGAAACCCGGCAGATCAAGAAAATGGTTTCGTCATACGTCGGCGAGAACAAGGAATTCGAGCGTCAGTATCTGGCCGGCGAACTCGAGCTTGAATTCACGCCGCAAGGCACGCTTGCCGAAAAGCTGCGCGCGGGCGGCGCGGGCATCCCGGCGTTCTTCACGCAGACAGGCTACGGCACCGTGATCGCCGAAGGCAAGGAGACGCGCGAGTTCGGCGGCAAGCAGTATGTGCTGGAGCCGTCGCTGACCGCCGATGTCGCGCTCGTGAAGGCGTGGAAGGCCGACAAGTCGGGCAATCTGATTTATCGCCGCACCGCTCGCAACTTCAACCCGATGTGCGCGATGGCGGGGCGCATCACGGTCGCCGAGGTCGAGGAGATCGTCGAGAACGGCGAATTCGATCCGGATCAGATCCATACGCCGGGCATCTTCGTGCAGCGGCTCGTACTCAATGCGACGCCGGAAAAACGCATCGAACAACGCGTCGTGCGCGCGAAAGGAGACTGAGATGGCTTGGAATCGTGATCAGATGGCCGCGCGCGCGGCGCAGGAACTGCAGGACGGTTTTTATGTGAATCTCGGTATCGGGTTGCCGACGCTCGTCGCGAATCACGTGCCGGCGGGCATCGAAGTCTGGCTGCAATCGGAGAACGGTCTGCTCGGCATCGGGCCGTCGCCGACCGAGGACGAAGTCGACGCCGATCTCATCAACGCGGGCAAGCAGACCGTGACGACACTGCCGGGCTCGTCGATTTTCTCGTCGGCCGATTCGTTCGCGATGATTCGCGGCGGCCACATCAACCTCGCGATCCTCGGCGCAATGCAGGTCAGCAAGAACGGCGATCTCGCGAACTGGATGATCCCGGGCAAGATGATCAAGGGGATGGGCGGCGCGATGGATCTCGTCGCGGGCGTCAAGCGCGTGATCGTATTGATGGAACATGTTGCGAAGGGCAACCAGCACAAGATTCTCGATACATGTTCGCTGCCGTTGACGGGCGTTGGCGTCGTCGACCGGATCATCACCGATCTTGGCGTGATCGATGTGACGAAGGACGGGCTGAAGCTCGTCGAACTGGCCGACGGCGTGAGCGTCGACGAGATCCAGGCGAAAACCGGCGCGCCGCTCGACGTGAGCGCGTTCGCGTAGTGGATATGGTGGGCGGCCGGCGCGGTGCGGCGGCAGTCTTGTTTGTGTTGCCGAGTAGCCGTTGCCTGGCGGGCATGCGCTGAAACCCGGCCGCCGGCCCATGCCGTAAAACGCCCCGCGTTGGGTAAAGCGCGGGGCGTTTTGCTGTGCGCGGCCGTGCTGGCCCAGGACGGCCGCGCGCTCGCTTGCGGTTGACATTGTCGCTGTGGCCGGCAAAGGGGGCTCATGCCGGTATGAATGACGCCAGGCTTCGCATGAAGGGCGTCGGCGGGGGGATGCGCAACGTGCCGCATCGGCCGAATGGCCGATCCGCGGATCAAGCCGGCGCAACGCGGATTACAATCGATCCGTGTGCCCGGTGGCCCGTCTCCTTCGGCGCGGCGGGCGTTCTTCATGCCGATTGTTCGTCAGGATGCGCAGATGTCATCGAACCTTGCCCCTTCCTCTTTGCGGCGGCCTCGCGAGCGCCGTGTCCAATGCGCGAGCCCCGTGGGTCTGCACCATGTCGCCTATACCGAGTGGGGCGAACCGGACAATCCCCGCGTGCTTGTCTGCGTGCACGGCCTGACCCGCTCGGGGCGCGATTTCGACCGGCTTGCCGCAGCGCTCGCCGATGTCTACCGCGTCGTGTGTCCCGACGTCGTCGGGCGTGGCCGCTCCGACTGGCTGGCCGACCCGAAGCTCTACGGCATACCGCAATACGTCGCCGACATGGTGACGCTGATCGCGCGGCTCGACGTCGAACGGGTCGACTGGTTCGGCACGTCGATGGGCGGCTTGATCGGGCTCGCGCTCGGCGGGTTGCCGGGCACGCCGATCGGCAGGATGCTCGTCAACGATATCGGCCCGCATATCGAGCCGCCGGCGCTGGCGCGGATCGGCGAATATCTCGGGCTCGACAAGCGTTTTGCGACCGAGCAGGAAGGGGTCGATTATTTGACTTCGCTGTCGCTGCCGTTCGGCCCGCTCACGCCTGACGAGTGGCGCGAGATCAACCGGCCGCTGCTCAAGCAGGACGCGGACGGCGGTTGGCGCACACGCTACGATCCGCGGATCGTCGAGCCGTTCGCCGCCGCGACGCCCGAGGCGAATGCGCTAGGCGAAGCGCTGCTGTGGCGAGCACTCGAAGCGTTCGGCGGCCCGCTGTTGGTCGTGCGCGGCGCGCAGTCGGATTTGCTGTCGAGCGAGACGGTGGCTGAGATGAAGGCGCGCGGGCGCGAGGTGTCGAGCGTCGAGATCGCGCAAGCGGGCCATGCGCCGGCGTTCGTGAGCGCCGATCAAATTGCGATTGCGCGTCGATTCTTCATCGCATAAGCGCGGCACGCGTCATAATATGCGGTTCGGCGCAGCTTGGCCGTCAGCGTGCGCGGTTCATCCGGATGCGGGCCGCGCCGTGTTTCGATCAACTTTCCAACCGGGATTTCTCATGGCAGTCATTCGTCACCACGTCGGCCCCCGTCTTTCCGAAATTGCTATCCACAACGGCACGGTCTATCTCGCGGGCCAGATCGCTGAGGACACCGCCCAGGACATCAAGGGCCAGACGCGCGAAGTGCTCGGCCACATCGATCGCCTGCTCGCCGAGGCGGGCAGCGACAAGTCGCATCTGCTGTCGGTGCAGATTTTCATCTCCGACATGGCGAACTTCCCGGGCATGAATGAAGTGTGGGACGCATGGGTCGCACCGGGCGCGACGCCGCCGCGCGCAACCGTCGAGGCGAAGCTGGCCGATCCGGCCTGCCTCGTCGAAGTGGTGGTCGTCGCCGCGCAACGGAGCTGAAGCCCAAGCCGCGTGGTTGGGCAATACGACGTACCGATGAAGCAGGGCACGCCAATGACAGCCGAATCGGCTTCTGCCGCCGTTGCGGCGCCGTCGTTCGACGACGCGCTCGCATTCGTGCGCGAGCACGCGGGCGATGCGCGGCTGTCGTCGGGCGAGCCGCTCGTCGAGCATGCGGCGGGCACGGCGTCGATCATGCAGCGGCTGAACGTCGATCCGCCCGCGGTGAGCGCGGCCGCGCTCTTCGCGCTGACGCCGCATTTGAACGATCCCGAGACGCAGATCGCCGCGCATTTCGGCAACGAGGTCGTGCAACTCGTCAACGACGTGCGCAAGCTGTTGCGCCTGGGCACCGTCAGTCTGCGCGCCGCGCAGAACGCGGGGGCCGATGCAGGCCGCGACGCGCAGGCGCAGCGGCGCGCGCAGATCGAGGCGCTGCGCAAGATGCTGCTCGCGTTCGCGCAGGACATTCGCGTCGTGCTGATCCGGCTCGCGTCGCGGTTGCAGTCGATGCGCTACTACGCCGCCGCGAAGATCGCGCCGCCGCCGGAGTTGGCGCGCGAGACGCTCGAGATCTATGCGCCGCTCGCGAACCGGCTCGGTATCTGGCAGCTCAAGTGGGAACTGGAGGATCTCGCGTTTCGCTTCGAGGACCCCGTTACCTATAAACGCATCGCGAAACTGCTCGACGAGAAGCGCGCCGAGCGCGAAGCATACGTCGCGCAAGCAATCGGGCGTCTCGAGCGCGAGCTGGCCGCCGCGCAGATCCACGCCGACGTGAGCGGCCGGCCCAAGCATATCTACAGCATCTGGCGCAAGATGCGCGGCAAGGAACTCGATTTCTCCGAGCTTTACGATGTGCGCGCGTTTCGCGTGATCGTGCCGGACATCAAGGATTGCTATACGGTACTCGGCATCGTTCATCACCTGTGGCAGCCGGTGCCGAAGGAGTTCGACGATTACATCTCGCGGCCCAAGCCGAACGGTTATAAATCGCTGCACACGGTCGTCATAGGCGACGACGGCCGCGCATTCGAAGTGCAGATCCGCACGCAGGAGATGCACAACTTCGCCGAATACGGCGTTGCCGCGCACTGGCGTTACAAGGAAGCGGGCGCGCGCGGTTACGGCGGTCAGTTCGAGGCGAGTGACAAATACGACGAGAAGATCGCATGGCTGCGCCAACTGCTCGCGTGGAAGGACGACGTCGCGGAAAGCGGCGGCGAGGCGAGCGGTCGCGACGCGTGGGCGCAATTGCGCGAGACGTCGCTCGCCGACGATCACATCTACGTGCTGACGCCGCAGGCGCGCGTGATCGCGCTGCCGCAGGGCGCGACGCCGGTCGACTTCGCGTATCACCTGCACAGCGAGCTTGGCCACCGCTGCCGCGGCGCGCACGTCGACGGGGCGATGGTGCCGCTCAACACGCCGCTTGCGAACGGGCAGACGGTCGAGATCGTCACGGTGAAGGAGGGCGGCCCGTCGCGCGACTGGCTCAATCCGCAGCTTGGTTATCTGCGCAGCGCGCGGGCACGTCAGAAGGTGCGCGCATGGTTCAACCTGATCGACCAGCAAGAGAACGTTGCGCGCGGCCGCGCGCTTGTCGAGAAGACGTTGCAGCGCGAAGGCAAGACGTCGGTGAATCTCGAGCAGCTTGCGGCGAAGCTCGGCTTCAAGTCGTCCGACGAACTGTTCTCGGCAGTCGGCAAGGAAGAGTTCAGCCTGCGCAACGTCGAGCAGGCGCTTTCCGATGCACCGCAACCGGAGCCCGAGCCCGAAGCGCCCGAGAATTTCGAGAAGCGCAGCAGCGGCGCGAGCGTCACGCAAGGCGCGTCGACGGGCGTACTCGTCGTCGGTGTCGACGCGCTTCTCACGCAGCTCGCGCGCTGCTGTCGTCCGGCACCGCCGGACGCGATCAGCGGTTTCGTCACGCGTGGTAAGGGAATGTCGATTCACCGCAGCGATTGCGCGATGTTCCGGCGGATGGCCGAACGCGCGCCGGAGCGCGTGCTGCAGACGACGTGGTCCGCCGACGTGCTGGGCGGGCGCGGCGTGTCGGTCTATCCGGTCGACCTGATGATCGAGGCAACCGACCGGCAGGGGCTGTTGCGCGACATCTCCGAAGTGTTCGCGCGCGAGAAGATGAACGTGACCGGCGTGAAGACGCAGAGCCGCCGGAACACGGCGTTCATGCAATTTACGGTCGAAGTGTCGAGTTCGTCGCAGGTGCAGCGCGCGTGCACGTTGCTCGGTGAGGTGGCGGGCGTCGTGCGGGCGGCGCGCAAGGCATGAACGCCGCCGAGGGGCGGCTGGCGATGGCAATGGGGTGCGAATTTTTCTGAACAAAATGCACGAAAGCTATTGCCAAGCCTAAAAAAGCTCCATATAATTTCAGCTTCTTCAGGCTCGTAGCTCAGTTGGTTAGAGCACCACCTTGACATGGTGGGGGTCGTTGGTTCGAATCCAATCGAGCCTACCAATGACACATCGCAAAAGGCGAATACGGTTATGACACCGCGAACGTTGACCGAAATTCATTCGGAGCGGCGCTAGTCGAGGAACGTTTTCGCCTTGTGGTTTTGAAGTATCAGAATGCGGCCCCTCGAAAGCGGGGCCGCATTTTTTTTGTCGCGCGTTTGGGGCGTTTCCTCGTGCGCGGCTCAATCCGCCGCTCACTGTCGGCATCACGGAGATTGCCAATATGGTTTCGATACGCCTGCCCGACGGCTCGATTCGCCAGTACGAGCATCCGGTGACGGTCGCCGAAGTCGCGGCGTCGATCGGTCCCGGCCTCGCGAAGGCTGCGCTCGGCGGCAAGCTGGACGGCGAACTCGTCGATATGTCCGCGCTGATCGATCGCGACGCATCGCTTGCGATCGTCACGGACAAGGATGCGGACGGTCTCGACATCATCCGTCACTCGACGGCCCACCTGCTCGCCTATGCGGTCAAGGAACTGTATCCGGAAGCCCAGGTAACGATCGGCCCCGTGATCGACAACGGTTTCTATTATGACTTCTCGTATAGCCGGCCTTTCACGCCGGAGGATCTCGAGAAGATCGAAAAGCGGATGCAGGAGCTCGCGAAAAAGGACGAACCGGTCACGCGCCGCGTCGTGTCGCGCGACGAGGCCGTTGCGTACTTCCGGGGCATCGGCGAGAAATACAAGGCCGAGATCATTGAATCGATTCCGTCGAGCGACGAGATCAAACTGTATTCGCACGGCGGCTTCACCGATTTGTGCCGCGGCCCTCACGTGCCGTCGACCGGCAAGTTGAAGGTCTTCAAGCTGATGAAGGTGGCGGGCGCGTACTGGCGCGGCGATTCGAGGAACGAGCAGTTGCAGCGGATCTACGGCACCGCGTGGACGAAAAAGGAAGACCAGGACGCGTATCTGCACATGCTCGAAGAGGCGGAAAAGCGCGATCACCGCAAGCTCGGCAAGCAGCTCGATCTGTTCCATATTCAGGAAGAGTCGCCCGGCATGGTGTTCTGGCATCCGAAGGGATGGACGCTGTGGCAGCAGGTCGAACAGTACATGCGCCGCCGGCTGAATGACGCGGGCTATCTCGAGATCAAGACGCCGATGATCATGGACCGCTCGCTGTGGGAGGCGTCGGGCCATTGGCAGAACTATCGCGACAACATGTTTACGACAGAGTCGGAGAAGCGCGACTACGCGATCAAGCCGATGAACTGTCCGGGGCACGTGCAGGTGTTCAAGCACGGGTTGCGTTCGTACCGCGATCTGCCGCTGCGTTATGCGGAATTCGGCTCGTGCCATCGCAACGAGGCGTCGGGCGCGCTGCACGGGCTGATGCGTGTGCGCGGCTTCGTGCAGGACGATGCGCACATCTTTTGCACGGAAGACCAGATCAATGCCGAGGCGATCGCGTTCAACAAGCTTGCGATGAGCGTCTACGACGATTTCGGCTTCGAGCGCATCGACATCAAGCTGTCGCTGCGTCCGGAGCAGCGGATGGGCTCGGACGAGACTTGGGATCACGCGGAAGAGGGCCTGCGCAACGCGCTGAAGGCGTGCGGCCTCGAGTGGGAGGAGCTGCCGGGCGAGGGCGCGTTCTATGGCCCGAAGATCGAGTACCACATCAAGGACGCGCTTGGCCGTTCGTGGCAGTGCGGCACGCTGCAGCTCGACATGCTGCTGCCGGAGCGGCTCGGCGCGGAGTACGTCGCCGAGGACAATAGCCGCCGCCGGCCGGTGATGCTGCATCGGGCGATTGTCGGTTCGATGGAGCGTTTTCTCGGCATTCTGATTGAGCACCATGCTGGTGCAATGCCGATTTGGCTTGCCCCGGTGCAGGCGGTTGTGCTGAATATCGCTGAAAGTCAGGCCGAATATGCGCAATCTGTTGCTCAAACATTGCAAAAACAAGGGGTTAGAGCGTCGGTTGATTTGCGCAACGAGAAAATTAGCTATAAAATACGCGAGCACACGCTCGAAAAAGTTCCCTACCTGCTCGTCGTAGGCGATAAGGAGCGTGAAGCGCAAACGGTAGCCGTGCGTGCCCGTGGCGGCGTCGATCTGGGGGTTCTCCCGGTCGAGGCCTTTGTTGAGCGCCTGCGTGGAGAAATCCAGGCGTTCAAGTAACCGCCCTGGCAGCGCGGCTCGTTTTTTTAATTTTTAGAGGAAACGTAACATCGCTACTGATAAGTCGTCGCATCGCATCAACGGTGAAATTACTGCGCCGGAAGTGCGTCTGGTCGGAATCGAGAACGAACCGCTCGGTATCGTAAAGCTCGCCGATGCTTTCCGTAAATCGGAGGAACTGGATGTTGATCTGGTGGAAATCGCGCCGCAGGCGGTTCCGCCGGTTTGCCGCTTGATGGATTACGGCAAGTTCAAGTACCAGGAAGCCAAGAAGCAGCATGAGGCGAAGCTGAAGCAGAAGGTCATCCAGGTCAAGGAAGTCAAATTCCGCCCGGGTACCGATGACGGTGATTACAACGTCAAGCTTCGCAACCTCGTGCGCTTCCTCGAGGAAGGCGACAAGACGAAGATCACGTTGCGTTTCCGCGGCCGCGAAATGGCTCACCAGGAAATCGGCATGCGCATGCTCGAGCGTTTGCGCACCGATCTCGAGGAAGTGGGCCAGGTCGAGCAGATGCCGAAGATGGAAGGGCGCCAGATGATCATGGTGCTCTCGCCGAAGAAGAAGAAGTAACCGGCCTGCGCGCGACATGCGCGCGGCTTTGCAGTGGTTCGGCGTGTCGCCCTGTCGGGGCGGCACGCTAGAAACGACGGCGGCTGCTTGCGGCGCGCCGTACACAAGTGGACTGGGTTTCGAAGGGCGGGTCAGGGGCGAAGAGCCAACCGCACACCCATCTCCATCAAATAAACTGGAGTTGTTCGTCATGCCTAAGATGAAGACCAAGAAGAGCGCTGCCAAGCGCTTCGTGGTGCGTCCGGGCGGCACCGTCAAGCGCGGTCAAGCCTTCAAGCGCCACATCCTGACCAAGAAAACCACGAAGAACAAGCGCCATCTGCGCGGCGCCACGGCAGTTCATGATTCCGATCTGAACTCCGTCCGCGCGATGCTCCCGTTCGCGTAAGCCCTCAACCGATACTCACAGGAGAGAAACATGCCTCGAGTCAAACGTGGGGTAACCGCACGGGCCCGCCACAAGAAGATCATCAACCTGGCCAAGGGTTATCGCGGCCGCCGCAATAACGTCTACCGCATCGCCAAGCAGGCGGTGATGCGCGCGGGCCAGTATGCGTATCGCGATCGCCGCAACAAGAAGCGTGTGTTCCGCGCACTGTGGATCACGCGTATCAATGCGGCCGTGCGTCAGCACGACATGACCTACAGCGTGTTCATCAACGGCCTGAAGAAGGCGTCGATCGAACTCGACCGCAAGGTGCTGGCCGACATGGCGGTGTTCGACAAGGCTGCTTTTGCCGCGATCGTCAAGCAGGTGAAAGCCGCCGTTGCAGCCTAATTGCGAGATTAGCACTGCGTGGTCAGTTGCAGCGATGCTCCGGTAATCTCGGCCGCTGCAGCGAAAACGGGGCTCTTCCGAGCCCCTTTTTTGTTGGGTCGGGCGCTTTCGTGTCGTCGCGGATGCGCGCTGAACCCTTGACGTGGGAAGTGAAGGGACCAATGGATCTGGATCAGATTGTCGCCGATGCGAAGCAGTCGTTCGAAGGGGCTGCCGATATCACCACGCTCGAGAACGAAAAGGCGCGCTTCCTCGGTAAGTCGGGCGTGTTGACCGAGCGGCTGAAGAACCTCGGCAAGCTCGATCCCGACTCGCGCAAGACGGAAGGCGCGCAAATCAATGTCGCGAAGCAGCAGGTCGAGGCCGCGCTCAACGCGCGCCGCCAAGCGCTCGCCGATGCGCTGCTGAATCAGCGTCTTGCCGCCGAGGCGATCGACGTCACGCTGCCCGGCCGTGGCGCGGGCACGGGCAGCCTGCATCCGGTGATGCGCACCTGGGAGCGCGTCGAGCAGATTTTCCGCTCGATCGGCTTCGACGTGGCCGACGGCCCCGAGATCGAAACGGATTGGTACAACTTTACTGCGCTGAACAGCCCGGAGAACCATCCGGCGCGTTCGATGCAGGATACGTTTTACATCGACGGCAAGGACGCCGACGGCCGTCCGCTGCTGCTGCGTACCCATACGAGTCCGATGCAGGTCCGCTACGCGCGGATGAACCGGCCGCCGATCAAGGTGATCGCGCCGGGCCGCACGTACCGCGTCGACAGCGACGCGACGCACTCGCCGATGTTCAACCAGGTCGAAGGGCTGTGGATCGACGAGAACGTCAGCTTCGCGGATCTAAAAGGCGTCTACACCGATTTTTTGAAGAAATTCTTCGAGCGCGACGATATTCTCGTGCGTTTTCGCCCGTCGTACTTTCCCTTTACCGAGCCGTCGGCCGAGATCGACATGATGTTCGAGCACGGCAAGAACGCGGGCAAATGGCTTGAGATCTCCGGTTCGGGGCAGGTGCATCCGACCGTGATCCGCAACATGGGCTTCGATCCCGAGCGCTACATCGGCTTTGCGTTCGGCAGCGGCCTCGAGCGGCTGACGATGCTGCGCTACGGTGTGCAGGATCTGCGTCTGTTCTTCGAGAACGATCTGCGTTTCCTGCGGCAATTCGCCTGACCCGCGCGACCGCCTCGCTCCGCGCCCGGCGGGCCGCGCCGAATGCCGCGCCGGGCCTCGATCCAACCTGTTTCGAACGTGGACTTCCATGCAATTCCCTGAATCCTGGCTGAGAACCTTTGTCGATCCGCAACTGACGACGGACGAACTGTCGCATGCGCTGACGATGGCGGGGCTCGAGGTCGAATCGCAGCGCCGCGCGGCGCCGCCGACCGAGAAAATCGTCGTTGGCCGCGTGCTCGAGGTGGTCAAGCATCCGGATGCCGATAAGCTCAACGTCTGTCAGGTCGATGCGGGCACCGGCACGGCGCTGCAGATCGTCTGCGGTGCGCCGAACGTCGCGCCCGGCATCAAGGTGCCGGTCGCGCTGGTCGGCGCGAAGCTGCCGCCCGCCGAAGACGGCGGCGCGCCATTCGCGATCAAGCTGTCGAAGCTGCGCGGCGTCGAAAGCCAGGGGATGCTGTGCTCGGCGCGCGAACTCAAGCTCTCCGAGGATCACAGCGGTCTCATGATCCTGCCGGAAGACACGCCGATCGGCCAGGACATCCGCGACGCGCTGAATCTCGACGACACGATCTTCGAAATCAAGCTGACGCCGAACAAGGCGGATTGCCTGTCGGTGTTCGGCATCGCGCGCGAGACAGCCGCGATCACCGGCGCGCCGCTCACGGCGCTTGAGATTCGTCCGGCTCCGGTAGCGCTTGCCGAGACGCTGCCCGTCACGATTTCCGCTCCCGATCTGTGCGGCCGCTTCTCCGGCCGCGTGATCCGCGGCGTGAACGCGCGCGCGAAAACGCCGCAATGGATGGTCGAGCGTCTCGAACGCTCGGGGCAGCGCAGCGTGTCCGCGCTCGTCGACATTTCGAACTACGTGATGTTCGAGCTTGGCCGCCCGTCGCACGTGTTCGATCTCGACAAGATTCACGGCGGCATCGACGTGCGCTGGGGCAAGCGCGGCGAGTCGCTGAAGCTCTTGAACGGCAATACGGTCGAGCTCGACGAGACGGTCGGCGTGATTGCCGACGAGCGGCAGGTCGAGAGCCTCGCGGGCATCATGGGCGGCGACAGCACGGCCGTCACGCTCGATACGACAAACATTTACGTCGAAGCCGCGTTCTGGTGGCCGGACAGCATCCGCGGCCGGGCGCGCAAGTACAACTTCTCGACCGACGCCGCGCACCGCTTCGAGCGTGGCGTCGATTACTCGACGACCGCCGAGCATCTCGAGCGGATCACGCAGTTGATTCTCGACATTTGCGGCGGCGAGGCGGGCCCGGTCGACGACCAGGTCGTCAACGTGCCGCAGCGCGCGCCGGTGTCGATGCGCGTGTCGCGCGCGAACAAGATCATCGGCGTCGAGATCGGTGCCGATGAGGTCGCGCAGATTTTCACGCGCCTGGGGCTTGTGTTCGAGCGCGACGGCGACGTGTTTCGCGTGAGCCCGCCGCCGCACCGCTTCGACATCGAGATCGAGGAGGATCTGATCGAGGAGGTCGCGCGCATTCATGGCTTCGAGAATATTCCCGCGCGGCCGCCCATCGCGAGAAACGAGATGCGTGCGACCGACGAGACGCGCCGCTCGATTCACGCGCTTCGCCACGCGCTTGCCGCGCGCGATTACGCGGAAACCGTCAATTTCAGCTTCGTCGATGACGAATGGGAACGCGATTTCGCCGGCAACGCCAATCCCGTGCGGCTGCTGAATCCGATCGCGAGTCAGCTGTCGGTGATGCGCTCGACGCTGTTCGGCAGCCTCGTTGGCGTGCTGCGCCATAACCTGAACCGCCGTGCGGATCGCGTGCGGGTATTCGAGGCGGGGCGCGTGTTCGCGGCGGAGCCGGCCGCGCAGGCGGGCGAGCTGGCGCTTGCTGGTTATGCGCAGCCCAAGCGTATCGGCGCACTGGCCTACGGCCCGGTGCTCGACGAGCAATGGGGCGCGGCAACGCGTCAGGTGGATTTCTTCGACGTGAAGGGCGATCTCGAGGCGCTGCTCGCGCCGGCCGTGGCGCGCTTCGTGAAGGCCGAGCATCCGGCGCTGCATCCGGGGCGCAGCGCGCGGATCGAACTCGATGGCCGGGCGGTCGGTTGGATCGGCGAGCTGCATCCTCGTTTGATGCAGAAGTACGAGCTGCCTCATCCGCCGGTCATGTTCGAGATCGACGCCGATGCGCTCGTGCCGCGGGCGCTGCCGGCACCGTCCGAAGTCTCCAAATTCCCGCCGGTGCGGCGTGATATCGCGGTTGTCGTCGACCAACAGGTCGAGGTGCAAGCGCTCTTCGACGAGATCGGCAAAGCGCTTGCGGAGGATGCGTGCAAGTTTGTCCAGAAGGTTGCGCTCTTCGATGAATTTCGTGCAAAATCAAATACTTCTGGTGGGTTGTCCGCCCACGAGAAAAGCCTCGCGTTTCGCGTGACGCTCCAGGATGCGGCCGGAACCTTGCAGGACGAGACGGTTGATCAGGCGATCCAGACCCTCGTGGACCGCATGGCTCGAGCTTATGGCGCGCGTTTGCGCGGATAGTGCGCAGGAAGTGGCGTGTCGCCGCTTTCCGCCGATGTTTTATCCCAGTTTGACGCGCTGGTTTTGCAGAATATGAACGACATGAACTCGAGTGAATTCGAAGCCCTTCTGACGGCGCAACGCAGCGCCATGACCCGCGACGTGCCTGCGTCGTCGGCGCCGGGCGATACGCCCACGCTGACGAAGGCCGAGCTGGCCGAACTGTTGTTCGACAGCGTCGGCCTCAACAAGCGCGAAGCGAAGGACATGGTCGAAGCGTTCTTCGAGGTGATCCGCGATGCGCTTGAAAACGGCGAAAGCGTGAAGTTGTCGGGCTTCGGTAATTTTCAGCTCCGCGACAAGCCGCAGCGGCCGGGGCGCAATCCGAAGACGGGCGAAGCGATTCCGATCGCCGCGCGCCGCGTCGTGACGTTTCATGCGAGCCAGAAGCTGAAGGCGCTCGTCGAAAACGGCGCCGAGTCGAATCTCGTGCGCTGAAACCGGCGCTTCGCCCACGCGCGACGCGCCCGCGCGCCCTTACCGACGGTTAACTGACGATGACGTCGACGGTTGAAAAAGTCGTGTTGCCACCGATTCCCGCGAAGCGCTATTTCACGATCGGGGAAGTGAGCGAACTGTGCGGCGTCAAGCCTCACGTGCTTCGGTATTGGGAGCAGGAGTTTACGCAGTTGCGTCCGGTGAAGCGGCGCGGAAATCGCCGCTATTATCAGCATCACGAGGTATTGCTGATTCGGCGGATTCGCGAACTGCTCTACGAACAAGGGTTCACGATCAACGGGGCGCGCAACCGCCTCGACACCGTCGGCAGCGGGCGTGGCGCGAGCGATTCGGCCGCGGCGGAGGGGCAGCCGGAGTCGCCGGTGCACCACGCGCCGGCGGCGGATGAAACGGTCGATGTCGCGCAGTTGCGCAATGCGCTGCTCGACGTGATCGAGAGTCTGAAGCGCGGCAGCTGATCCCATCGATCCGATCCGCCCCCGGTACGATTGACCGGCCCGCCGCCACGGTTACGGCGCGAGCGGGTTCTTCTTGCCGAGGTCGACGAGCAGCGTGCCGTCTGCCGCCATCTGCACCGAACCCTGTGAAACCTGATCGCGATAGCCGTAAAGATCGAAGCGCACACGCGCTTGCGTCGAGTTCCGGATCAGCGCGCGCGCATTCAGCTCGAGCACGTTGAACATTTTCATGTCGCCGCTTTCGAGCCACATATAGCTTGCCGGCAACGAGGCGGGCGGGTGCAAGACGGGAGCGTCGGTTGCCGGGCTGAACGTCAGGCGCAGCCCATCGGGCTCGACCGTCGCTTGCGACATGCGGCCGGCCAGCACAGGGGGCGGAAACACCGTGTATTGGTCCAGCACGAGCTGATCGCCGCGCAACTCGGCGCCGCGGCGCTTGAGCGGCGCGAGCGTCGACAACTCGATGCCGAGCGCCCGCAACAGCTTCGCCTGCGGCACGCCGAGCACGCTTACCTGCGACGGCGTGAACGCGAGATGGCGTTCGTCGACGAGCGTCAATGTGCCCTCCATCTCAGCCGGCAGCCACACACCGGGCGGCACCTGGTTCCACAGCTTGAGGCCGCCTTGCACGCGCAGGTTGCCGCCGTTGGCGCTCAGCTTCAGATCGTTCAGCGAGCGCGGCGAATAGTCGAGCAGATACCGGTTGAAGAGATCCGACATCGCTTGCCACGGCGCGAGCACCGAGCCGCTCAGAATCCGGATGTCGTATTGATTCGGATCGTCGAGGTCGACCGGTTCGCCGGCACGTTTTGCGATGAGCTGTACGACGAGATCGTCGACGCGAAAGCCGATGTTGTCGGCGATGTAGAAATCGGCGTTGTGCAGATGGATGGTGGTCGGGCGGCTCGATACGCGGCGCTCGGTCGGCCGCGCCGGTGCGCCGGCGTTGCGGTTGACGGCGATTTTGCGAAAACCCGGTTGCGCGGCGGGACCGCGCGCGTCGACGAGCGCGAACGCCTGCCATTGCCGGCGCGCGGCTTCGAGGTCCGTTTGCTGATCGGCCAGCAGGCTGTCATTGAGCCGGGCGGACGCGGCGCCGAACGTCGGCGCGCTGCCCGGCCGGTTGAGTTTCGCGTAGGACGGCATCCGGATGGTTATTGCCCCCGTATTGTCGAAATTGAAATACCCGGCGCTGACCTGGTCGCGATAGTGATAAAGATCCAGTACGAACGGCTCGTTTGCGCTGGCGTCGCGCATCGGGCCGATCACCAGGTTCGCGTTCATCGGCATCGAGCGCATGAATTTCACGTCGCCGCCGCGGATATACATCGCCTGCTTGGGGGCGGAATCGGGTAAGGCGAAGCCGGCCCGCGAGCCGTCGTCGAGCGAGAGATCGACGCCGCCCGGCGTGATCCTGAGCGCGGTGATCGTGATGTTCAGGCGCGGCGGCGGCATCAGTTTGCCGATGTCGAGCACGAGATCGTCCCCGGTCAGCCGCGCGATCGGCGTATCGATCTTCAGCAGATCCGACATCTTGACGTTCGCGGCGCGCATCACGGGATTCGCGTTGATTCCCGACACGCGGATCGAGACCGGACGGAACACGAGCTTGGTTCGATCCACGATGTCGAGGCGGCCCGTCAACGAGAACGGCACCCAGCCGTTGCGCTGCATTTCGCCCTGCAGGTGGATGACGCCGTCGCCGGCCGATACGTGCAGCTTACGCAGCGGCGCGTTGCGGTAGCCGAAGATGTAGCCGTTGAAGAGCGCGGTGAGTTTGGCGTCGTCGAGCGTGACGGCGCCGCGATGCACGTCGATCTCGAAGCTGGTCGGATCGTCGAGCACGATCGGCGCGCCGGCCTGCGTCGGCACGAGCGTTGCCGACAATCGATGCACATAGAAGCCGATGTCGCCGACGATGCGCAAATCGATGTCGCGCAGGAACGTCAACGCTGCGCTTTGGCCGGAGTCGCGTAACGTCAGCGGACGCGGTTGGGCGAGCTTGATGGATGCGAGCGATGGCACGGTGCGGGCGATTTGCTGCTCGCGTGCAAGGCGATCGGCTTTCGCGCGTTCAATCGACGTGGCCGCCTGCGTGCCGTTGCCGGCGCTCGTCGCGGATTGGGCGCATCCGGTGCTGAGCAACGCGAGCGCGGCCGCCGTTGCCGCGCAAGAGCGTAAGAATCCGTGAGAAACCGAAACGGCGTTGCTCGGCATGCGCGGTGGATGCGCAGTGCGAAAGACGTGCGTGCGCTCGACGCACTGGACCGATGTGCGCATGGTTGCTGTCTCCCTGTATTTGTCGTGGCCGGCCGTTGCGCGGGTGCGCGCATCGGCCGCCCTGTGCGGCAAGTGTGACACGATGGGGTAGAGGGGCAGCACCAAACGTGGGGGCGTCGTGTTGCATTGCGCAAAGGGCGCGCCGCGGCGGAGCATGCCGGAACTCTGTCTAGGCAGCTTAAACACGCGGCCGATGCGGGGCGAATCGTCGTGCGTTTAGCGGGCGAAGCTCCCGCCGGGCGGCTCGCGCGCATGACTGGGGCATGCGATTTGGCACGCGTTATCGTCCAGTTCTTCGCACGTCGTTTTGCAAGAATGTCTCACGCGCGCATGCTTTAACATAATGACTACCGCCCCCGACATTCGATGCCGCATTCCCTCTACCGTCTAAAGAGCAGACGCTGTTTTTCTGAATGATCGTGTTTTGTTTCTCTTTCATTTTTCTTGTAATTGATAAATGAATTTCTGAAATCCCACGTCGAATGCGATATCGGCGGCGTATGACGCGCGACGGGCCGTGACTGAATGCGGGCGAGCGCGCGGGATATGCCGCGGACGGCCGTGTTGTACGGATCGCGGAAACCTTATAATCTCTCCCCGGTGAGTGGCGGCACCTCTCGTAGCAGTTTCATTGAAACGTAACAAGAGCGAGGATGCAGCATGGCCCGCATTACCGAATCCGAAGTGCTCAGCGCTTACCGCGCTATTTTGAAGCGCGACCCCGAAAGCCGGGAAGTGATCGATTATTGGACGGGCAGCCGCTTTCCGTTGGAACGGCTGCTCGAACATCTCGTGAACTCAGCGGAATTCGCGATGAGTTTTACGCCGATGCCTGCCACTGCCGTTTCCGACTTCAGGCAGCACAACAACCGGTTCTACACGATACCGCAGGATTTGCGCCGCACCGATTCCAAGCTCGGCCGCGTCCTGCTGCAGGGCTCGTGTCTGATGGAGGCGTGGATACCGGCGCTGCGCAAACATGGCATCGAGACGCCGATCGACCTCGTGTTGTTCGCCTCCGATATGCCGGACACGCTGCCTCATCCGTTCGATGCCTACTCGTTCCATATCGCGCAGATTCCGCTGCGCGGCGTCCTGCTGGAGGGAAGCTACGCGGAGTGGCTGCGCGCGCCGTACTCAGATGAGCAGGCAACCGATAGGCTGCTCAACGAAGCCTGTGAGATCGTCGATTTCTGGATCGAGCGCATTTTGCGTTGGGCGCGTGAAATTCCGACGTTCGTCGTCAATTACATGACGCCGCAGTACAACGTGAACGGCCGGCATTTCCACCGCTCGGATGCGACGAGCAACCTTTATCTGATGGAGCAGATCAACCGTCATATCGAGCGCCGGGTGTTCGAGCATCCGAATCTGTACCTGATGGATATGAATCATCTAGCGTCCATTTACGGGCGCCGTTTCATTCAGGACGACAGCATCTGGCATTACGCGCACGGCGGCTTCATCGGCGACCATGATTTCACGCTGGATCAGGACCGCATCGTCAGGGTGCCTGCGCCTTCGGCCCACTATTCACACCAGGTGGGCGAATTCATTTGCGGGCTGTGGCTCGAGGCGGAGGCGATGTATCGCAGCCTGCGGTCGATCGACAGCGTCAAGATGGTCTGTGTCGATCTCGACGATACTCTTTGGCGCGGTGTGCTGGCAGAAGCCGACAATCCCGACTATCAAAGCGCCGTCGAAGGATGGCCGCTCGGCATCGCGGAGGCGTTGCTGTCGCTGCGAAGGCGCGGCGTGATTCTCGCGCTCGTCAGCAAGAACGATCTCGAGCGCATCAAGGCGATCTGGCCTCGCGTTTTCCAGCGCCGGCTGCTTCTGGAGGATTTCGCGATCCTGAAGGTCTCGTGGAACAACAAGGTGCAGAGCATCAACGAGGCCATGCAAGAAGCGAATTTGTTGCCGCGAAACGTGATCTTCGTCGACGACAATCCGCGCGAGCGCGAAACCGTCGAGGAGGCGATTCCCGATCTTCGCGTGGTGCATGCGTCGCACTACTACTGGAAGCGCATCCTGATGTGGAGCGCCGAAACGCAGGGCGTGACGATTACCGCCGAATCCACGCGGCGCACGGAGATGATCAAATCGCAAATTCAGCGCGAGACGGAGCGCAAGACATTGTCGCGCGAGGAATTTCTGGCGAGGTTGAATCTGAAGGCCGCATTCGGCCGGATTACGGGGCAGAGCGATCCGCGTTTTCCGCGAACGCTCGAGTTGTTGAACAAGACCAACCAGTTCAATACGACCGGCCGCCGCTGGAGCACGCAGGAACTCGACGACATCTGCCGCAGCGGGCTGGTGCTCGTCGGCGAGGTGACCGACCGGCATGCCGAATATGGTCTCGTCGTGATCGGCATCGCATCCGCGCAGCGCATCGAGCAAGTGGTGATGAGTTGCCGTGTGGTCGGCCTGGACGTGGAAATCGCGATGGTCTCTTTGCTGACTGAAGCCTTGTTGCGGGACAACGCTGCTGCCGTTGCGGTTTCGAAGCATACCGATGCGAATCTGTTGTCGCGCGATCTGTTCGAGAAGTGCGGTTGGTCGGTTGACGGCGACTTGTGGCGCACGACTCGGGCGGTTCCGCTGCCCGCGCATGTCGAGGTTGCGTATCCGGGGGCGATCGCGTAACGCGTGTCGCGGCAATTGCGCTTCAACTGTTCTCTTGAGAGAAAGTGTCTGTTATACTTTAACGCTTTCGGGGCGTAGCGCAGCCTGGTAGCGTACCTGCATGGGGTGCAGGTGGTCGGAGGTTCAAATCCTCTCGCCCCGACCAGATCAAAACCCGCACAGCGTAAGGCTGTGCGGGTTTTTTAATGGGCGCTTGATTGTTGAGTAAATCGAAAACCATATTGGAAACTTTCTCATATCGAGCCTGGGCGCCGCGCCGATTTTCGCCCAGACAGGTGACGACCAACATTCGCGCGCAGCGTGTCGCGCGACTGACTTGACGGATGTACGCGCTTCGATCATCGCCGTGTCGGCGTCTTTCTTGTCCCGGCTCACCGGGTTTCTCCGGCGGCAACGAGATGTCGGCCGAGGATGGGGTGTTGCGCATTTCCGGTTTTTTTACGGCAACTCCACGGCATGGATTCGTCCGCATTCGCTTCTTGCGAGCCTCATGTCGACGCTTCAACGCCGTCCGTGACGATACCGATGTTTGCTTTTTGCACGGTCTTGCGCTGGACCGGTAAAATGGAAAGTTGACTCACGGAAAAGTCGCCGTGAGCGACCTAGCGGAAGGATTCCCTGAACATGACTGATCTTCGTCTTACCACGCGGTTTGCGGTATTGCTCGCGACTGGCGCGTTCGTCGCCGGTTGCAGTTCGCCGTCGCCTACGAAAATCGACTATAAGAGCGACTCGAAATCGAAGGAGGTGTCGCTCGCGGTGCCGCCCAATATGCTGGACGAGACGCCTGATCAGCGTTCGCTGCCGCCGCAGGGGGGCGCGACCTCGCTTTCGAGCCTGCAGCAGGTGCAGCAGGCTGCGCCCGCGACCGATACGGTCGTGCCTGCCGTACCTGGGATGCACATTCAGCGTGACGGCACCGAAAGCTGGCTCGTGATCGACGACAAGACGCCGGCCCAAATCTGGCCGCAGATTCGCCGGTTCTGGCAAGAGCAGGGTTTTCTGCTCGTGGTCGAGCAGCGCGACAAGGGCGTGATGGAAACGGACTGGAACGAAACGCACCCGCAGATCAACGATGGTCTGATTCGCGGCGTGATTTCGAAGGCGATGGGCAATTCCTATGTGACGGCGGAGCGCAACAAGTACCGCACGCGCCTCGACGCCGCGCCGAATGGCGGCACCTATGTGTTCGTCAGCCAGAAGGGGATGCGCGAGGCACTCACCGGGCCGGGCAATGATTCGAGCAAATGGGAGCCGAAGCCTAATGATCCTGGACTCGAAACCGAATACTTGAAGCGTCTGATGGCGGTGCTTGCGCAAAACGATGCGCGCGTGAAGGCCGGCGGCGTGCCGATCGTCGACGATGCCGCGCCGAGCAATTCAAAATCCGCGAGCGACAAGAGCAAGGCGGCTGCCGCGGCGATCGCTGCGCAGAATGTGGCGAACGCGTCGGCGTCGCGCAGCCCGGCCGAACCGGCGGCGGATGTGCCGTCGGAGGTGACGCTTCCCGAGTCGTATGACCGCTCGTGGCTACGTGTCGGTATCGCGCTCGATCGTGCGAATTTCACGGTGGACGACCGCGATCGGGCGAAGGGGCTGTACTACGTTCGTTATGTTGATCCGAAGGATTTCAGCGCCGAGGAGCAGGGCTTCTGGAATCAGCTTTTCCACGGCAAGAAGGAAAAGAAGGCGAAGCAATATCTTGTCAACGTGAAGGCACTTGCCGAAGATCAAACCCGTGTCGCGATTGTCGACGACAAGGGGGCAGTCGATACGTCGGCGCCTGCGCGGCAGATCATGGCGCTTCTCGTCAGCCAGATGCGTTGACGCGTGCATCCTGCGGCATTCGCCGCATCAAGCATCACCGGGCCCGCCTTTCGGCGGGCTTTTTTTTGTGCTGCGGACGGCGGACGTCGCACATTCGGCGTCTGCGGCCGCGTGCCGGCTAGTGGCGGCGTTACGTAACGTCACCCCCGTAACGGATAGCTCGAAATCGCACTTTCCGCAGACCGCGGATGATTAATCTTTTTAAATCAAATATTTAAAAAATATTTCCAGATTGGCACGAAAACTGCTCTCATTTCCGGGAGTAATCAGGGAGGGTATTTCGAATACAGCGAGGTTCGGTCTCGCATACCCCCTGCCTGATGGGATATCGACGCATCGGGTGGCTGCCGGCGATCGGCGCGCTACCCAGTCTGAACGATGATCCGCGTTTGCGCGGATCTCGGTGGCCCCGTCGCCTATCCTCGTAGGGCGACGGTTTTGCCCGCGCTTCGTATGAAGCGCGGGCTATTTTTTTGCTGCGCCGGCCGACGCCTGGGGGGGCACGCCGACAGTCAGTGCGAGGCGTTCGGGACGTCGAGAATCAGAATGATGGTCCAGTCTGCGTCGCCGTCGTGGTGATATTGCCGTTCCGCGACGATGAACGGGTGCTGCTTGCCTTGCGGGCCAAGGAAAAGCACGTCGCCCTCCATCGGCAGGCATTCGATCGGCGGCAGTGCGAGAAACGCCTCGTCGGAGCCGCGCGGCATCAATTGCTTGATTTTGCGGGTTGCGGCGTCAGTCCATTCGATATCCAATTGGATGTTGCTCATTCAGTCCTCCGCACCAGGGTGCGCACGGGTGGAAAAGTTCGGTGCGCGACTTTAGCACAACGCACGGCGCGCTCATCGGGACACGCGAATGAAAAAGCCGAATCCGGCAACCCGGATTCGGCTTTGCGTGCAGCGAGATGAGCCGGACTTACTGAGCTTTCTTTGCGGCCTTATGGTGTCCCTTCTTGCCGTGATGCTTGCGCTCATGAGCCGGCTGCGCTTCGGCTGCCGGCGGTTGCGCGGCTTGCTGCTGTTGCAGCGCTTGCGCGCGCTGCTCGATTTCAGCGATTTTTGCCGGATCGGTGATCGTCTTGATTTCGGTGCTTTCTTGAGCGTATGCCGCGCCAGCCAGAGCCGACATCGAAACCAGGATAGCCATGGTCATTTTCTTCATTGCTTACCTCCGCTAAGTGGTGATGGACCCGAGTGTTGCCGATTTGTCTGGCGTCTGCAATCGAGTGAGCCGAGTTTATCAAAAGTGACGGATCAGTGCATTCGATTGCATCGCGGCGATCGGCCGCGTGGATCGGGCGCAACAGTCGTTCGCCCCGTCATGCCGCCGCCACACGCTTGCCCGGAAAGGCTCGGGCGTCGGATCGGTTCGCCGGGGTGGCACCTTGTGGTGCGCGAAAGACAGTCGAGCATTGATCAAAACCAGCCGAGCTGACGATACACGTAAAACTGCGCGATGCCGAGAATTTCGTGCAGCGCCTGCTCCGCATTGGCAAGATTGTCGAAGCGCGGCAGCCACCCGAGCTGCGCGCCGCGGCGGTTCGAGTAGACGGGCTGCGGCGCGATGCCGAAGTGGTCGAAGTCCAGGAGCGCGCGTCGCATCTGGTATGACGTCGTAACGAGGATCAGCGCGTCGTAATGTTGAGCGCGTAATATGGAAGCGGTGAAGCGCGCGTTTTCGTAGGTGGTGTGACTGCGCGCTTCGCGAATCAGCGCGTCGTTCGCCACGCCGCGTGCGAGCAGATAAGGCGCGTATGTAGCGGCTTCGCTGACACCGGGCCGCTGCGGATCGCCCCCCGATACGATCACGGTGCAGTGCGCGGCCGTTCGTATGCACGTCGAATAGAGTTCGGCCGTTTTCGCGATGCGGGCGAGGGCGTCGCGCGTGGGGACGGCGGCGCCGTTGCGCTGCTCAATGCCTGCGCCCAGCATCACGATCGTGGTGTCGCCTGTCATGGTCGGATGCTCGACTGGCCGCACGCCCAATTCAGCGAGTGCGACAAGCGGCGCCGCGAGCCATCCGGATGCGATGAGCCAGAAGAGCGCGACGATCGTAATGGCGATGGCGCGCGCGCCACGGTGCTTGCGGTAGAGCACCAAAGTCGCAAAGAGTAGGGCAAATGAATTGAACAGAATCAATTTGATTGGGGTAAGGTAGCTTTTCGGGAATGGAGAATGATCCGCCCCTGTTTTGTAAGAACAAAACGGCCGGGTGCGGGTCGGAAGAGACTGGGGAGGGACAATCACAGATCCCTCATGAGCTGCGTGGTGGCGTCGGTGGGCGGAGATCTCGGCCGGCGAGGCCGCTTTGCAATGTCGCTGCCCTTTAAGAAAGAATCGAGATGGCCACGTATTCCAACGAAGCAGTACTCGACGCGCTCAGGCGTGTCCAGTACCGTCAAGTTCCGTGGGCGAGGCGTCCGGGCGTGTTCGAATACCTGCGTTCGCTGGGTTTGATGGATACGGTTCGGCAGAAGACCGTCGCGCCCGCGCCGGGCTTTCACGCGCCTGTCGACATCGCAGTGCTGACTGACAATGGCCGTGCTGAATTCGCGCGGCTCGAGCGGGATGAGAAACGCGCCGATTGGGAGGATCGCAAGATGGCGGACTACGCGCTCAGCGAGGCAAGCGCCGTATCGATCCTGGAGAGTCGTCTGTAGCACAGATTGCATGGGTTGGGCCCAAAAAAAAAGCCCGTATCACGAGGATACGGGCGGTACCGGGTTCATTGCTGCTGCCACGCTGTGCTCATGGCAATGCTGAGACTCGGCCAATGCCGCGCAGTTCCCGAGCTGACCGATTTTTCCTGGTACCGGCGATTTATTGACGATTCGGATTGCGTGGCCGCTGCGCGTCGTCACGTTCGCGCGCATTGCTCGCAATGTCGCCGCGCAGGTCGCCGCGCGGCACGCTGGACTGATTGCGATGCGCCGCTGCGTCTGCCGGAGAAAGCGCGACCTGATCCCGCCGTTCGTGCGGCTTCGATAAAGGTGGGCCGGCTCGCGCAGCAGTGGCGAGCGCCAGCGAAACGACAACGCCGCATGCCGCGAGAAGTGGCAAGGGTTTCATCGTTGAAGGCTCCCTTCGAGCCGATAGACGGCTCGTTCCGTGTACCGGTAAAGGTATGCGGGAGAGCGAAAGTGCGCTGTAAATATTGGTAAGCGGATGTGTCGCCCAATCGCATCGTCGGCACGGCATGCGAAAGGGAAGCCGGCATCCCGGCGCGTTGTCCGGGCGGCGCTGCGGACCGCCCGGAGACAGGATTCACGCCATTTTGACGGGCGCGCGCCAGGATTCCGGATTGGTCCAGAATGCGCCGCGCAGGCGGTCGCGGCTCGGCGGGGCGGGCGGCTTGACCGCGCTTGCGCCGATACGGCCGCGCAGCGAGATCTGGCGGCCGTTCGAGCCGAGACGCTTCACCACTTCGGCGAGCGTGCCGTCGGCCTGCCATTCGTCGAAGCGTCGACGGCAAGTCGGCGGCGACGGATAGCGGCCAGGCAGTTTCGACCAGCCTTCGCCCGTCGACAGCACCCAAAGAACGGCGTTCACGACCGAACGCGCCTCCACACGAGGGCGGCCGCGGCGCTCGTTGCGCGCAGGCTCGGCGCAGAACAGCCCCTCGAGCAGCGCCCACTCGTTATCTCTCAAATCGTCGAACAGCATCATGTCCTCACCTCAGCGAAGCTATTTCCGGTGCGCCGCCCCGCGCTGCGCACTCCACACGTCGGGCACTCGTTGAGCGAGTGCCGGGTGAGGGCGCCGGCTTCACGCGACGGCGGATGCGGTGTAATCCGCCGCGGGAAGGCCAACCCCCCGCAGCCCTGTGCGCCTGCTTATGCAGGAAGCGTGCCATGTCAACGGCAATCGCTGCAGAGCCGCTAGACGGCGCGCCGATGGCCGCGACAACTAGGGGCGTATAAGACGCCAAAACGACCCTCACGCAAATCAGGACAATCACCAATCTTGTGCAGCGTGGCCCGTGAGACGTGCGTTTCAGCTTGTGTTGCACCGCACCGACACACGACGGCGCGAGGGCGAACGCATACAATTGCGCATCGATGCGTCCGATTAATGAGGCAATGCTATGAATATCACGCTGCGGCAGTTGCGCGTGTTCATCGAGGTGGCGCGGCTCAAGAGCTTCAGTCGGGCAGGTGACGAGATCGGTCTCACGCAATCGGCCGTCAGCCGCTCGGTGCGGGAGTTGGAAGGCGAGATCGGGCTCAAGCTGATCGACCGCACGACGCGCGACGTGCAGCTCACCGACGTCGGCGTGAATCTGATCGCGAGCGTGTCGCGCCTGCTCGGCGATCTCGACGACGCCTTGCGCGAAATTCGCGAGATCGGTGAGCAGCGGCGCGGGCGCGTGATCGTCGCGGCAAGTCCGACGGTCGCTTGCCGGCTGATGCCGCGTGTGGTTGCCGCTTGCGAGCGGCGCTTTCCGTTTGTTGCGCTTGGCTTGCGTGACGACGTGCAGAGCGACGTGTTGCGCAAGGTCAAGTCGGGCGAAGTGGATTTCGGCGTCGTGATCGGGCCGCTCGCGACGGGCGATCTGATTGCCGAGCCGTTGATGACCGATTCGTTTTGTCTGGTCGCGCGCGCCGATCATCCGCTCGCCGAGCGCGATCCCGTGCCGTGGACCGCGCTTTCCGGCGAACGGCTCGTGTTGCTCGATTACGCGTCGGGCAGCCGTCCGCTGATCGATGCGGCGCTCGCCGCGCATCGGGTCGCAGCCGGTGTCGTGCAGGAACTCGGTCATTCGGCGACCGTGTTCGGGCTCGTCGAGGCGGGCGTCGGCGTGAGCGTGCTGCCGTGGCTTTCGTTGCCGCTGCCTGCCGGCTCGTCGCTGGTCGCGCGGCCGCTTGCGCCGCGTGCGGAGCGCACCGTCGAGCTGGTGCGGCGGCGCGAACGCTCGCTGTCGCCGGCGGCCGACGCGGTCTGGGGGCTCGTGAAGGAGATGCCGGCGCGTGTCGAGGATCTCGATTGACGCTTGCGGCGGATGTTCGCGGATGAGGGGTGTTTGCGCAAAGTGTCCTTTGCCGCACGCTTTTTTATCCGCTCTTTATCTTTACGCACCGGGTAATTTTGCGTAAGATGGCGCTCAGTCACGCGGCTCCGACGTCGGTTCCGCGCTGTTCCGTCCGGTTCGGGTTGGGCTTGAAAGCTGTTTCGCCACCCCCGGTTCGTGCTCCCATCAATATGACCGATCAGAATCGGGCGAGCGCGTCTTCCGTTCCTTACGTCTGTTCGATTGATCCGGTTCGTTTGACCACAGGGTCTGACTTAGCTGCATGAATACCCAAGAGGCGAAAATCGTCCTCGAGACTGCTTTGATCTGCGCGCAGGAACCGCTGAAGCTCGGCGATTTGCGCAAGCTCTTCGTCGACAGCGTGTCGGCGGATACAGTCCGAACACTGCTCGAAGATCTGAAACAGGAGTGGTCCGGCCGCGGCGTGGAACTCGTTGGGTTGGCGTCGGGCTGGCGCTTCCAGAGCAAGCCGGCGATGCGCACTTATCTCGACCGGCTGCACCCGGAAAAACCGCCGAAATATTCGCGGGCGGTGCTGGAGACGCTGGCGATCATCGCGTACCGGCAGCCGGTGACGCGCGGCGACATCGAGGAAATTCGCGGTGTCACGGTCAACACGCAGGTTGTCAAGCAGCTGGAGGATCGCGGCTGGATCGAGGTGATCGGTCATCGCGACGTGCCGGGGCGTCCGGCGCTCTACGCGACGACGAAGCAGTTTCTTGACGACCTCGGCCTGGCGGCGCTCGACGATCTGCCGGCCCTCGAAGAACCCGCCGCGCATCTGGAGGCGAGCCTGCTCGCGCAGCAGGCCATCGATTTCCCGGATGACGATGCACAAAGCGGCGCGATTGCGGAAGCCGACGAAGCGGCGCCGCCGGGTGGCGACGCGCAGTCCGATATTGTTGGCGGCGCGGCGGGCCGCGCCGGTTCGGCCGGGCCGGTGGAGAGCGCCGGCTCGGACGTATCGGACGACATGGTCGAGGATGCCGCCGTTGCCGACGGCAGCGGCGCGGTGCCAGCCGGGCCGGCTGGGGCCGAAGATGCTGGTCGTCCCGCCCTCGGCGGTGAGTCGGCTGCATCGGTTGAAACGGCGGTGTGCGGCGACGGGCCGGCGAATGCGCAGCCTGTTGCCGGCGATGGTGCGGCGGCGCATGTCGAGGATGAACAAACGATTGCGCATGACAGCGCCTCGTCGTCGATCGAATTTGCAGGCGGCGGTGCGGCACTCCTGCGCGCCGAATCGGCTGGCGCGCCGGCGGATGCGCCCGCGCATCGGGGCGCCGCGGCGAATGAGGATGGCGTCGCGGCGACGGATACAGCCAATCGCGAGGTGACCGCCGAGCCGGCGGTGGGCCGAGTGAAGCAGGAAGAAGACCCAGGCCAGATCGGCGGCGTCCGCAGCGACGCCGGGCCGGTCCAGGCGCACGTGCAGCAGGCGTTGGACGATTCGTCCGGCAGTCTTGCCGACGCCGTGCGCAGTTCAAGCGAGGCGGCCCCCGGGCACGCGCAGCAGGACGGCGAGGCGCCGCGCATCGATGATGCGCCGGACGTCGAGGCGCCCGAGCAACACCGCGCGTGAAAAC
This sequence comes from Burkholderia singularis, assembly GCF_001718875.1. NCBI lineage: Bacteria > Pseudomonadati > Pseudomonadota > Betaproteobacteria > Burkholderiales > Burkholderiaceae > Burkholderia > Burkholderia singularis. Next base: position 2,590,560 of record NZ_CP013448.1, on the reverse strand, counting down.
GGGCGACCAACCCTAGCCGTGCCCGTGACGGGCGCGAGACCTGACATTTTGAGGTTGTTTTGACAGATATCCACGACATCGATTCGTCTGAAGCCGCGCATGCCGTCGCGGTGGCGCGCGCCGACGATGCGCGCGAGCAGCCTGCTCAGACCCAGGATGCGGGCGGCGAAGAGCGCCCGCGCCGCGGTCTGCGGCGCGGTCCGCGCAGCTTGATCGCACGCCGTCGCGCGGCTGCGAAATCGAAGAATACCGATAGCGCGGAGCAACCCGACCCAATGGCGGCGGGCGATGCCGGCGCGGCGAAGGCGCCGGCGCGCGCGCCGCGCAATCAGGATGCGGCCGCGAAAGCGCAGCGCAAACCGGCGGCAGCCGGCAAGCGCGAAGGTGCCGCGCGGCAGCAGGGCAAGCGCAGCGCGCCGGCGGCCGCCGAGGCGAGCCAGGACGATTTGTTTGCGTATGTGATTTCGCCCGCGTTCGATGCCGATAACAATTCGCAGGGCGGTGGCGTGCGCGCGCCGATGCTGCGCCGTGGCCGCCAGGGGCAGCAGCCGAAGCGCGTGCTGTCGCCGGATGACGATGCACCGAAGTTGCATAAGGTGCTGGCGGAGGCAGGCATGGGTTCGCGCCGCGAGATGGAGGAGCTGATCATCGCCGGCCGCGTGTCGGTCAATGGCGAGCCTGCGCATATCGGCCAGCGGATCATGCCGACCGACCAGGTTCGAATCAACGGCAAGCCAGTCAAGCGCAAGCTTCCGAACAAGCCGCCGCGTGTGCTGCTCTATCACAAACCGACCGGCGAGATCGTGAGTCATGCTGATCCGGAAGGGCGGCCGTCGGTGTTCGACCGGCTGCCGCCGATGAAGACTGCGAAGTGGCTCGCGGTCGGCCGCCTCGATTTCAATACCGAAGGTCTGTTGATGTTGACGACGTCGGGCGATCTCGCGAACCGCTTCATGCATCCGCGCTATAGCGTCGAGCGCGAGTATGCGGTGCGGGTCGTCGGCGAGCTGACCGAGGCGTCGCGCCAAAAGCTGCTGCATGGCGTCGAACTCGACGACGGTCCGGCGAACTTCCTGCGCATTCGCGACGGCGGCGGCGAGGGGACGAATCATTGGTATCACGTCGCGCTTGCGGAAGGGCGCAATCGCGAGGTACGCCGGATGTTCGAGGCGGTTGGCCTGATGGTGAGCCGTCTGATCCGCACGCGTCACGGCCCGATTCCGCTGCCGCGCGGCCTGAAGCGCGGCCGCTGGGAGGAGCTGGATGACGCACAGGTGCGCCGCCTGATGGCGGCGGTCGGACTGAAAGTGCCGACCGACGACAAAGGCAAGCGCGGCGGTCCGGCCGAGCGCCGCCAGCCTGATCCGATGCAGACGTCGATGGGCTTTATCAGCCGCGAGCCGGTGCTGACGGCGCACGGTCAACTCGATCAGCCTCGCCGAGGCCGGCGCGGCCTGGCGGGCGGCGGCGGTTTCGGCGCCGGTCTCGGCGGTTACTCGAGCCTGCCGGCATATGGCGGCGGCGCGCGCCAAGGCGGCCGCGATATCGACGGCAACCGCGCGTCCTATGGCGCCGGTGGCAACAAGCGCGGCGCCGGCGGCAAGGGCGGCCGAAACGCGAATGGCAATCGGGCCGACGGGAATGCGGGCGGCGGCCGCAATAATGGCCAACCGCATATGCCGCCGCGTAATCGCTCGCGCGGCCGGTAAGCGACAAAACTGGCGAAAGGCCGGCGTAAACTCGTTGCGTGGCGGCGGCACTCCTGGCCGCGCGCCGAAGCCGGGCAAAGCCCTGAAACCGGCTGCTCAGCTCATGCCGGCCGGTTCCGCCGCGCTTGGCGCAACCGGCGCGGCTCATTTCTCCATGTGCTGCGGTGGCCTTGCGCTGCCGAGCATGCCGTGCGATCGGCGGTGGGGATCTCGAGTCTCGTCGAATTTCATGCATAATTTTTTGCCGACGCGTTCGATGCCGTGAACCGCGTCGTCGCACGCGATTGCCACACGTTTTTCGTCGTGCCTGCGATGCCGATACGGCTAAGGACTGCCTCGCGATGCTCAATCACGAGGGTTCGCAATACATGTCTATGCAGCACCTTCAGTCCGGAAATGTGGCGCTCGAGCAAGGCTCGCGTTGCCGCTTGGAAGGAAATCGTGGTTTCGCGGCTGCGTCGGTTGTACCGGTTGCTGGAACGGCAGGTGCAGGGCGCACGCTGATCTTGCGGCTTGCTCACCGCCGCTTTCGCGCGAGCCTTGCGCGGTTCGGGTGCACAAAGGCCGGCAAGTCGTTGCCGGCGGCCACGGCGATAATGACGAGAGGCGCGGCGGCGCATTTCATTTCGTCGGGTTTTTAATCGTTTGTCTGGCCGGCAGGCTGCGCAAATCGCCGTCCGCCACGCTTTGCCATAATCCCGGATGTTGCAAATGCCCCGCAAAATTCCCATTTCGGGCCGATTTTGCGCCGAATTGGCGGGGTGGCGCTTTGCGTCCGGCCCAGAACTCGCTATAATCGCAAAGTCGCTGGGCGTACGGATTCGATGTGCAGCTCAGGTGCGACCACCGGTAACAAGATGGGCGTTGCGCCCATTTTTTTTTGCCGAAACGGTTGGGCATCTCGGGTAGCGCTTCCTGCGCCGGCTAAGGCGCGCGTTCAGCGGGTGAATCGCGAGGGGCGGGCGCGGACACCTGAGAGGACACTGTGCAACTGACGGAACTGATAGAAACCACGGTCACGGGGCTCGGCTACGAGCTCGTGGATCTCGAGCGCACCGGGCGCGGCATGGTCTGCGTCTACATCGATCAGCCCGCCGGCATTACGATCGACGATTGCGAGAAGGTCACGCGTCAGCTCCAGCACGTACTGACGGTCGAAAACATCGATTACGAACGGCTCGAGGTCTCGTCGCCGGGGCTCGACCGGCCGTTGAAGAAGCTGGCTGATTTCACGCGTTTCGCGGGCAGCGAAGCCGTCATCACCCTGAAAAAGCCGTTGGACGGACGCAAGACGTACCGTGGCATTCTGCATGCGCCGAACGGCGAGACGATCGGTTTGGAATTTGAGAGGAAGAAAGGCGAGGCCGCGATGCTGGATTTCACGCTGGCCGATATCGACAAAGCTCGCCTGATTCCGCACGTTGACTTTAGGAGCCGCAAACAATGAGTCGCGAAGTGTTGATGTTGGTGGATGCGCTGGCGCGCGAAAAGAACGTCGACAAGGACGTCGTGCTGGGCGCGCTCGAAGCCGCGCTTGCATCGGCATCCAAGAAACTGTTCGATGAGGGCGCCGAGATCCGCGTCCACATCGATCGCGAAAGCGGCGAACACGAAACCTTCCGGCGCTGGCTGGTCGTGCCCGACGAGGCCGGGCTGCAGGAGCCGGATCGCGAGATCCTGCTGTTCGAGGCGCGTGAGCAGAAGCCGGACGTCGAGGTGGGCGACTACATCGAGGAATCGGTGCCGTCGATCGAATTCGGCCGCATCGGCGCGCAGGCGGCCAAGCAGGTGATCCTGCAGAAGGTGCGCGATGCCGAGCGCGAGCAGATCCTGAACGACTATCTGGAGCGCGGCGAGAAGATCATGACCGGCACGGTGAAGCGGCTCGACAAGGGCAATTTCATCGTCGAATCGGGGCGCGTCGAGGCGCTGCTGCGCCGTGACCAGCTCATTCCGAAGGAAAACCTGCGCGTCGGCGACCGTGTGCGCGCGTACATCGCGAAGGTCGACCGCACCGCGCGCGGCCCGCAGATCGAGCTGTCGCGCACCGCGCCCGAATTCCTGATGAAGCTTTTCGAGATGGAAGTGCCGGAAATCGAGCAGGGTCTGCTCGAGATCAAGGCGGCGGCGCGCGATCCCGGCGTGCGCGCGAAGATCGGCGTCGTCGCATACGACAAGCGGATCGACCCGATCGGCACCTGCGTCGGCATCCGCGGCTCGCGCGTGCAGGCGGTGAGAAACGAGCTTGGTGGCGAAAACATCGACATCGTGCTATGGTCGGACGATCCCGCCCAGTTCGTCATCGGCGCGCTTGCGCCGGCGGCCGTCCAGTCGATCGTCGTCGACGAGGAAAAGCATTCGATGGATGTGGTCGTCGACGAGAGCGAGCTGGCCGTCGCGATCGGCCGTAGCGGCCAGAACGTTCGCCTTGCCAGCGAGCTGACCGGCTGGCAGATCAACATCATGACGCCGGACGAATCCGCGCAGAAGCAAAACGAAGAGCGCGACACGCTGCGCAGCCTCTTCATGGCGCGCCTCGACGTCGACGAGGAAGTTGCCGATATCCTGATCGATGAGGGCTTTACGAGTCTCGAAGAGATCGCCTATGTGCCGTTGAACGAAATGCTCGAGATCGAGGCGTTCGACGAGGACACCGTCCACGAGTTGCGCAACCGCGCGCGCGATGCGCTGTTGACGATGGCGATCGCGAACGAGGAGAAGGTCGAGAATGCCGCGCTCGATTTGAAGAGCCTGGAAGGCGTGACGCCCGAGCTGGTCGCGAAGCTCGCCGAGCACGGCGTGCAGACGCGCGACGATCTCGCGGAGCTGGCGGTTGACGAACTCACCGAGATGACGGGCGTCGACGAGGAGGCGGCGAAGGCGCTGATCATGAAGGCGCGCGAACACTGGTTCCAATGAGACACGATCATGGCGAACTGATTTGCTGGCGGCCGGAAGGCCTGACCCGATGCTAACCGCAAGGAATCGGTCCTTGCACTAAGAGGAATGAATGGCGAGTAACAACGTAGCCCAATTTGCCGCGGAACTGAAAATGCCTGCTGGTGTGCTGCTCGAACAACTGCAGGCTGCGGGCGTCCAGAAAGCGAGCGAGGACGATGCGCTGTCGGAGACGGACAAGGCGCGTCTGCTCGATCATTTGCGCAAGTCGCACGGTGCGACCGATGGCGACAAGCGCAAGATCACGCTGACTCGCCGACATACGTCCGAGATCAAGCAGGCCGATGCGACGGGTAAGGCTCGTACCATTCAGGTCGAAGTGCGCAAGAAGCGCACGTTCGTCAAGCGCGACGACGTCAACGAGGCGGGCGCCGAGCAGGCGCACGCCGACGAGCAGGCGGACGCCGAACTCAAGCGTCGCGAGGAAGAGGCGCGCCGCGAGGCCGAACTGCTCGAGAAGCAGGCGCAGGAGCTGCGCGAGCGCCAGGAGCGCCTCGAGCGCGAGGAGGCCGAGCGCCGTGCCCGCGAGGAAGCCGCGGAGGCCGAGCGACGTCGCGCGGAAGAGGAAGCGGCGGCCAAGCGCGCGGCCGAAGCCGCGCAGGCCGCGGCCCGGGAAGAGGCGGCTGCGGCGCAGCGCGCGCAGTCCCAACAATCCACGCAGGAGGAAGAGCGCGCGGCCGCCGAGCGCGCCGCGCAGCGGGAAGCGGCGAAGAAGGCCGAGGATGCTGCGCGCGAGGCTGCCGAGAAGGCGCGCGCGGAGCAGGAGGAAATCCGCAAGCGCCGCGAAGCCGCCGAGGCGGAAGCGCGCGCGATTCGCGAAATGATGAACACGCCGCGCCGCGCGCAGGTGAAGGCGCCCGAGCCGAAGCCGGCCGCGGCGCCGCCTGCCGCGAAGGCTGCGGAGGCGAAGGGCACGCTTCACAAGCCGGCAAAGCCGGCCGGCGAGGCGTCCGCTGCCGCGCGTCCCGCGCCGAAGAAGGCGGCGGGCGGCGGCGCGCCGGCCGCGCCCGCCACGTCGGCGCCAGCAGGCGATCGCAACAAGAAGCCGGGCGGCGGCAAGGGCGGCTGGCAGGATGACGCCGCCAAACGCCGCGGGATCAAGACGCGCGGCGATTCGAGCGGCGGCGTCGATCGCGGCTGGCGCGGCGGCCCGAAGGGGCGCGGCAAGCACCAGGACAATGCGTCGTCGTTCCAGGCGCCGACCGAGCCGATCGTGCGGGAAGTGCACGTGCCGGAAACCATCTCGGTGGCCGATCTGTCGCACAAGATGGCCATCAAGGCATCGGAAGTCATCAAGGTGATGATGAAGATGGGCCAGATGGTCACGATCAATCAGGTGCTCGACCAGGAAACGGCGATGATCGTCGTCGAGGAGCTGGGCCATCGTGCGGTCGCGGCGAAGCTCGACGACCCGGAAGCGCTTCTCGTCGAAGGCGAGGCCGGCAGCGACGCGGAGCAACTGACGCGTCCGCCGGTGGTGACCGTGATGGGTCACGTCGACCACGGCAAAACGTCGCTGCTCGACTACATCCGCCGCGCGAAAGTCGCAGCGGGCGAAGCGGGCGGCATCACGCAGCACATCGGCGCGTATCACGTCGAAACGCCGCGCGGCGTCGTCACGTTCCTCGACACGCCGGGTCACGAGGCGTTTACGGCGATGCGCGCGCGTGGCGCGAAGGCAACCGACATCGTGGTTCTGGTGGTGGCAGCCGATGACGGCGTGATGCCGCAGACGAAGGAAGCGATCGCGCACGCGAAAGCGGGCGGGGTGCCGATCGTCGTTGCGATCAACAAGATCGACAAGCCGGAGGCGAATCCGGACCGCGTGAAGCAGGAACTCGTCGCGGAAGGTGTCGTGCCGGAAGAGTACGGCGGCGATTCGCCGTTCGTGCCGGTGTCGGCGAAGACGGGCTCGGGTATCGACGATCTGCTCGAAAACGTGCTGCTGCAAGCGGAAGTGCTCGAATTGAAGGCGCCTGTCGAGGCGCCGGCAAAGGGCCTCGTGATCGAAGCGAAGCTCGACAAGGGCAAGGGTCCGGTCGCGACGGTGCTTGTGCAGTCCGGCACGCTGAACCGCGGCGACATCGTGCTTGCGGGCACGGCCTACGGCCGCGTGCGCGCGATGCTCGACGAGAACGGCAAGCCGACGAAGGAAGCCGGCCCGTCGATTCCGGTCGAAATCCAGGGCCTGTCCGAAGTGCCGGGCGCGGGCGAGGAAGTGATCGTGCTGCCGGACGAGCGCAAGGCGCGCGAAATCGCGCTGTTCCGTCAGGGCAAGTTCCGCGACGTGAAGCTCGCGAAGCAGCAGGCAGCGAAGCTTGAAAGCATGCTCGAGCAGATGGGCGAAGGCGAAGTGCAAAACCTGCCGCTCATCATCAAGGCGGACGTGCAGGGCTCGCAGGAAGCGCTGGTGCAATCGCTGCTCAAGCTGTCGACCAACGAAGTGCGCGTGCAGATCGTGCACAGCGCGGTGGGCGGCATCAGCGAAAGCGACGTCAACCTGGCGACCGCATCGAAGGCCGTCATCATCGGCTTCAATACGCGCGCCGATGCGCAGGCACGCAAGCTTGCCGAAGCGAATGGCATCGATATCCGCTACTACAACATCATCTACGACGCCGTGGATGAGGTGAAGGCGGCGATGTCGGGCATGCTCGCGCCGGAGAAGCGCGAGGTCGTGACGGGCATGGTCGAGGTGCGCCAGGTGTTCAAGGTGCCGAAGGTCGGCACGGTCGCCGGCTGTATGGTGACGGACGGCATCGTCAAGCGCTCGTCGTCGGTGCGCGTGCTGCGCAACAACGTCGTGATCTTCACGGGCGAACTCGAATCGCTCAAACGCTTCAAGGATGACGTGAAGGAAGTGAAGCAAGGCTTCGAGTGCGGTATGTCGGTCAAGAACTTCAACGATATCGTCGAAGGCGATCAGTTCGAAGTGTTCGAAGTCACCGAAGTCGCGCGGACGCTGTAAGACGGCGCGCAGGCTCATGGGCGGGGCAGGCGCGGGCCTGTCCCGCCCATTTTCATGGCGGCGTGAGCCGCGCATGGCCGGCTGCCCCAAGCAATGACGGATTCATCATGACGAAAAAACGTACTTCTCCCAATCGCAACGTGCAGATCGCCGATCAGATCCAGCGCGATTTGTCCGAGCTGATCATGCGCGAGGTGAAGGATCCGCGGATCGGGATCGTGACGATTCAGAGCGTCGAACTCACGCCCGATTACGCGCATGCGAAAGTGTTCTTCACGACGCTGACGGGCGACCCCGCCGGCACGCAGGAAGCGCTCAATCACGCGGCGGGCCATCTGCACAATCTGCTTTTCAAGCGCCTGCACATTCATACGGTGCCGACGCTGCATTTCCATTACGACCAGACGATCGAGAAGGCCGTCGCGATGTCGCGCCTGATCGACGAGGCGAACGCGACGCGCGCGAAGGACGATTGAGCGACGATTTCTTGCGCGTTGACCATGACGACTGTTTCACCTCGCCCCCGAATCGCGCGCCGTGCGCTCGACGGCGTGCTGCTGCTCGACAAACCGGTCGGGCTGTCCAGCAACGATGCGCTGATGCGCGCCAAGCGCCTCTATCTGGCCAAGAAGGCAGGCCACACGGGCACGCTCGATCCGCTCGCATCAGGGTTGCTGCCGCTGTGTTTCGGCGAAGCGACGAAGTTCTCGCAGGATTTGCTCGACGCCGACAAGACTTATGAGGCGACGATGCGTCTCGGCGTGCGCACGGCGACGGGCGACGCCGAAGGCGAGGTGCTCGAGACGCGCGACGTGCGTTGTGCGCCGGCCGATGTCGAGGCGGTGCTCGCGCGGTTCGTCGGCGATATCGTGCAGGTTCCGCCGATGTATTCGGCGCTCAAGCGCGACGGCAAGCCGCTTTACGAATATGCGCGGGCCGGCCAGACGGTCGAGCGGGAGGGGCGCGCGGTGTCGATCCGCGCGCTCGACATGCTGTCGTGCACGCTGCCCGACGTGACGTTTCGCGTGACGTGCAGCAAGGGCACCTATGTGCGCACGCTGGCCGAGGATCTCGGCGGCGCGCTCGGCTGCGGCGGGCATCTGACGATGCTGCGCCGCACGGCTGTCGGCGCGTTGACGCTCGAGCATGCGGTGACGCTCGATGCGTTGGCGAACGCGACGCAGCACGAGCGCGATGCGTGGCTGCGGCCGGTCGACGCGCTGCTGTCGACTTTTCCGCGCGTGAAGCTCGATGCGGCGCTCGCCGAGCGCTTTGTGCACGGTCAGCGTTTGCCGCTTGCCGAACTGGCCGCGCGGCCGGACATCGGTGACGGCGCGCGCGTGCGCGTCTACGACGGCGACGATCGCTTGCTCGGCGTCGCGCGCGCGGCTCACGGCGTGCTTGCGCCGCAGCGGCTTGTCGTGACGGGCGAATAGCCGCGCCGCCGGGGCTTTTCGGCCATCCGGCGATTGAATATCGCGATGTGTGCGTGAAACGAAACGCCCGGCTCGAAGGCCGGGCGTTTTCACAAGCAATACACGGCGCGCGCCGCGTCTTTCAGTGCGCCGCCGACGCCGCGGCGCTCGAATCGCCGCCGCCCGCCCGCTCGGGCTTCGTGATCCAGATGAGCCCGATCAGCAGCACGAAAATCGCCGCCGAGATGTAGAAGAGATCGTTGACGCCCAGCTGCGCGGCCTGCTGCGTCGCGAGATTGTTGATGAGCCCGTGCGCCTGCGACGGCGTGAGGCCGAGCCGCCCCATCTGATCGACCGCCTGGTTGAATGCCGGATTGTACGGATTGGCCTGCTCGACGAGCTGCGCGTGGTGGAAATTGTTCCGGTGATCCCACGCGGTCTGGAAGATCGACGTGCCGATGCCGCCGCACATGATCCGCACGAAGTTCGACAGCCCCGATGCGGCCGGAATCCGGTGGCCGGGCAGGCCCGACAGCGTGATCGATACGAGCGGAATGAAGAAGCCCGCCATCGCGATGCCCTGAATGAAGGTCGGCACCATCAGCGACCATTCGTCGACGCCCGTCGTATAGCGCGAGCGCATCCAGAAGCAGAGCGCGAAGAACAGGAACGCCGCCGTCGCGATATAGCGCGGATCGGTGCGCGGCAGGATCTTGCCCGTCAGCGGCGACAGCAGGATCGCGAAGAAGCCGACCGGCGCCATCACGAGGCCGGCGTCGGTCGCGGTGTAGCCGATCTGCGTTTGCAGCCACAGCGGCAGCAGCACCAGATTGCCGAAGTAGAGCCCATAGCCGACCGATAGCGAAATCGTGCCACCCGTGAAATTGCGCATCCGGAACAGCGACAGGTCGACGACCGGGTGCTCGGCCGTCAGCTCCCAGATCACGAAGAACGCGAACGCGATCACGGCGGTCAGCGCGAGCACGATGATCGTCGTCGATGCGAACCAGTCGAGATCCTTGCCTTTGTCGAGCATGATTTGCAGCGAGCCGACCCAGAGAACGAGCAACGCGAGCCCGACGCCGTCGATCGGCGCATGGCGCACCGGCGACTCGCGCTTGCTGTAGATCATCCACGTCACGCCCGCGGCCGCGATACCGACCGGGATGTTCACGTAGAAAATCCACGGCCACGTGTAGTTGTCGGAGATCCAGCCGCCGAGAATCGGCCCGGCCACCGGCGCGACGAGCGTCGTCATCGACCACAGCGCGAGCGCCATCGGCGCTTTCGCGCGCGGGTAGCTCGACAGCAGCAGCGATTGCGACAGCGGAATCATCGGCCCGGCGACCGCGCCTTGCAGCACGCGCGACGCGAGCAGGAACGGCAGCGTCGGCGCGAGCCCGCACATCCACGACGAGATCACGAACAGGATGATCGACGCGAGAAACAGCCGCACCTGGCCGATGCGCTCGGTGAGCCAGCCGGTGAGCGGCACGGAGATCGCGTTCGCGACCGCGAACGACGTGATGACCCACGTGCCTTGGTCAGACGATACGCCGAGATCGCCCGAGATCGTCGGGATCGCGACGTTCGCGATCGACGTGTCGAGCACGTTCATGAACACGGCGAGCGACACCGCGATCGTGCCGAGCACGAGTTGCCCGCCTTTGAGCGGGGGATACGGAGCTTGTGGCTGTGCCATGCTGGGTTATCGGATCAATGTGCGGATCATGCGTTTACATCAGATTCGGCATACGGTTGCCGGCCGTCTTCGCCGCCGCGGCCGGCGCGGGAGCCGCGCTCGCCGCCGCGCCGCCGGCGTTCGCGGCGATGATGCGCGCGATCTCGGCATCCGCCTCGTCGCCATACTTCGCGAACACGTCGGTCTCGTAGACGGTGTTCTGCACGTTGCCGAGCTGGCCGCCGCTTTCGTCCTTGATGTCGACGTCGACTTGCATCGACAGGCCGATGCGCAGCGGATGGTCCTTCAACTGCTTGGGATCGAGCTCGATGCGCACCGGCAGGCGTTGCACGACCTTGATCCAGTTACCCGTCGCGTTCTGCGCGGGCAGCAGCGAGAACGCCGCGCCCGTGCCCGCCGAGAAGCCGACCACCTTGCCTTGGTACTTGACCGACGAGCCGTAGATATCGGCCGTCAGCTCGACCGGTTGGCCGATCCGCATATGCTTCAATTGCACTTCCTTGAAATTCGCGTCCACCCACACCGCATTGAGCGGCACCACCGACATCAGCGGCGTGCCCGGCGACACGCGCTGGCCGACCTGCACCGAGCGCTTCGCGACATAGCCGGTGACGGGCGCGGGCAGCGTGTTGCGCGCGTTGTTCAAATACGCGTCGCGGACCTTCGCGGCGGCGGCGAGCACGTTCGGATGATTGGCGATCGTCGTGTTCGCGGTCAGCGCGCGGTTCGACGCGAGCTGCTGCTGCGCGGCGTCGAGCGACGCTTGAGCGGCTTTCACCGCATCGCGCGCATGCGAAATTTCTTCTTGCGACACGGCACCCGTCTGCGCGATCGCGAGCCGGCGGCGCAGGTCGTCCTGCGCCTTCGACAGATCGGACTGGCGCAGCGCGACTTGCGCGCGATATTGATCGTCGTTGACGAACAGGCCGCGCACCTGGCGCACGGTTTGCGCGAGATTCGCCTCGGCCTGCTGCAGCGCGACTTGCGAATCGGCCGGATCGAGCACGACGAGCGGGGTGCCGGCATTGACTGTCTGCGTGTCGTCCGCCTTCACCGCGATCACGGTGCCGGTCACCTGCGGGGTGATCTGCACCACGTTGCCGTTCACGTATGCGTCGTCGGTCGTTTCGTGGAAGCGCGCGACGAGGAAATAGTAAAGCCCATAGGCAATCGCGGCGATCACGATCACGGCAATGAGCAGCGTCATCATCCGCTTGCGCTTGCCGTTGTTCTGCGGCTGTGTGCTCGCTGCCGCGTTTTGTTGTGGGTCGCTCATGGCGAGTTCTCCGTCCTTGATTTAAAGCGGGTGGTTTTCGAGAGTCGTCGATCTGGAGTCGGCCGGCTTTAGTTCGATGCCTGCTGCGCATCGGCCGGTTTCGCGGCCGGCGCGGGCGCGGCAGACGGCGCGGGCGCGGCGAGCCGCGAACCGGCCGCGTCAAAGCCGCCGCCAAGCGCCTTCACGAGGCCGATTTGCAGATCGCGGCGGCGCATCTTCAGGTTCGTCACCGTCTGTTCGGCGGCGAGCCGGCTGCTGTCCGCGTTCAGCACCTGCAACTGCGGCGACAGGCCCGCCTTGTAGCGGATCACCGCGAGTTCGTATGCACGTGTCGACGCATCGAGCGCGCGCTGCGCGTCGCCCATTTGCGCGTCGATCGCGCGGATCGACGAGACGTGGGTCGCGACGTCGGACAGCGCGTTGACGATCGCCTGGTTGTAGTTGGCGACGCTCAAATCGAAGTCCGCGTAGCGGCCTTTCAACTGCGCGCGCAACGCGCCCGCGTCGAACAGCGGCAGATGGATCGCCGGGCCGATTTGCGCCTGACGGCTCGCGAAATTCAGGAATTTGCCCCAGCCGAACGCATCGAAGCCGAAGCCCGCGGCGAGGTTGATGTCCGGGTAGAACTCGGCCTTCGCTTCCTTGACGTCGTGCAGCGCCGCTTCGACCTGCCAGCGCGCGGCGACGATATCCGGCCGGCGCGACACGAGATCGGCGGGCAGGTTGTCCGGCAGCGCGACCACGTCGCCCGGACTCAGCACGGGCGCCGCGATCTGCAGCCCGCGATCGGGGCCTTTGCCGAGCAGCGCGGCGAGCTGATAGCGCGTGGCGGTGATCTGGCCGTCGAGATCGGACAGCGTTGCCTGGCTCGTCGCGACATTGCCGCGCGCGGTTTGGCGCTCGACATTCGTATCGAGGCCGGCGCCGACGCGATCGTCAGTGATCTTGCCGACCGACTGGCGGTTGCCGATCTCGCGCGAGGCGATGTCGCGCTGCGCATAGAGTTGCGCGAGCTGGTTGTAGGTGCGCGCGACCGAGGTCGCGAGGGTGACGCGCGCCTGCTGCATGTCGGCTTGCGCGGCCTTTTCCTGCGACACGGCTGCATTCAGGCGCGCGCGATTCTTGCCCCACAGATCAAGCTCCCAGGACGCGCTCGCGAGCACGTTGTTTTCGCTGTACCACTGGCCCCCGTAGGGCGGCGGAAACAGGCCGTTGCCGGAGTACAGCTCGCGGGTCCACGAATACTTGAGGTCCGCGCGCGGCAGCAGCGCCGAGCGCGACGATTCGATATACGACGACGCCTGCGCGATGCGCGCCTGCGCTTGCGCGATCGTCGGATTGCCTTCTAGGGCCTCGTCGATCAGCTTCGGCAACTGAGGATCGCCGAACTGGCTCGCCCAGTCGAGCGTCGGCCAGCGGCCGCCCTGCGCGGGTAGGCTTTGCGCGCTTTCGAATTGGGTGGCCGGCGCGATCGTCTTATCGCTCTTGATGCCGAAATAGTTCGCGCACCCCGACAGTACGAGCACGGCAGCCGCGACGGCAATGGCGCTGCGACTGGCGGACAACGGAAGGGTTTTCATCGCGGATTTTCCTGACTCGGAATCGGATTCTGAAGAGATCATGGACACTGCAAGGATTTCCTTACATTTATTTGTCGAAAATGCCTGTTATGACAATGGTTGCATAGTGGTACTGGTGGCGGCCGGACACTCGCCGAAATTCGATAGGATGCGTCGCAGCATACTCTTCAGAAAGCCGACTTCCTCAGGCGTGAAGCCTTCGAGTACCTGATCGAGCACGCTGCGGAAGATGGCCGGCATGCGGCTCGCGAGCGCATGCCCTTCGTCGGTCAGCTCGAGCCGCACGACCCGCCGGTCGTTGCTGCAGCGCACGCGCCGCAGCAGCCCGCGTTTTTCGACGCGATCGAGCAGGCGCGTGACAGCGCTCGCATCGATGCCGAATTCGCGCGCAAGTTCGGCGGCCGTCGAGCAATGGCCAATGGCAAGCTTGAACAGCATGCTCGCCTGGGTGCCGGTGATGCCAAGCTCGGTTTGCGTGCGCTGCGTGATCAGGCTGCTCATCAGTGATTTCACGCGGGACATCAGGTAACCGACGCTATCGTTCATCTGATACTCGAACAGCTCGCGGTCGAACGAAGGAGAAGGGTCCGCCATAAGTTCCCTGAGACTACAATAATTGACTAGGCAGCATTATAGGCCCAGATAATTGCTGCGGCAAATATTAATCGAAGCCGAATTCATCCGCTGACGCGCAAAAATAGCCCTGCTGCAAGTGGGTTCATCGGGCGGCGCGCGGCCGCCGTGCCGCGGCGCGGCCCCGGTGGGGTGGGCGACATGCCGGCGTGCTATAATTTGAGGCTTTCCAAAGATGCAAACGCGCGCGCATCGCCCGATGCGCGCGCGTTTGCGCGTTTCCTTCGTATCCAGGTTTCTATGACCCGCGCCCTTCGCAACATCGCCATCATCGCTCACGTCGACCACGGCAAGACGACGCTCGTCGATCAACTGCTTCGCCAGTCCGGCACCTTCCGCGAGAATCAGCAGATCGCCGAACGGGTGATGGATTCGAACGACATCGAAAAGGAGCGCGGAATCACGATTCTCGCGAAGAACTGCGCGGTCGAATATGAGGGCACGCACATCAATATCGTCGACACGCCGGGGCACGCGGATTTCGGCGGCGAGGTCGAGCGCGTGCTGTCGATGGTCGATTCGGTGTTGCTGCTCGTCGATGCGGTGGAGGGACCGATGCCGCAGACGCGCTTCGTCACGAAAAAGGCGCTGGCGCTCGGCCTGAAGCCGATCGTCGTCATCAACAAGATCGACCGCCCGGGCGCGCGGATCGACTGGGTGATCAACCAGACGTTCGACCTGTTCGACAAGCTCGGCGCGACCGAGGAGCAGCTCGACTTCCCGATCGTTTATGCATCGGGCCTGAACGGTTACGCGTCGCTCGATGCGGCCGCGCGCGATGGCGACATGCGCCCGCTGTTCGAGGCAATCCTCAAGCACGTGCCGGTGCGTCCGGCCGACCCGGATGCGCCGCTGCAACTGCAGATCACGTCGCTCGACTACTCGACATACGTCGGCCGGATCGGCGTCGGCCGCATCACCCGCGGACGCATCAAGCCGGGCCAGCCGGTCGCGATGCGCTTCGGGCCGCAAGGCGAGGTGCTGAACCGCAAGATCAACCAGGTGCTGTCGTTCAAGGGCCTCGAGCGGGTGCAGGTGGAATCGGCCGAGGCGGGCGATATCGTGCTCATCAACGGCATCGAGGACGTCGGCATCGGTGCGACGATCTGCGCGGTGGACGCGCCCGAAGCGCTGCCGATGATCACGGTCGACGAGCCGACGCTGACGATGAACTTTCTCGTCAACTCGTCGCCGCTCGCGGGCCGCGAAGGCAAGTTCGTCACGAGCCGTCAGATCCGCGATCGCCTGATGAAGGAGTTGAATCACAACGTCGCGCTGCGCGTGAAAGATACGGGCGACGAGACGGTGTTCGAAGTGTCGGGCCGCGGCGAGCTGCATCTGACGATCCTGGTCGAGAACATGCGTCGCGAGGGCTATGAGCTTGCGGTGTCGCGTCCGCGCGTCGTGATGCAGGAGATCGACGGCGTCAAGCACGAGCCATACGAACTGCTGACGGTCGATCTCGAGGACGAGCATCAGGGCGGCGTGATGGAGGAACTGGGCCGCCGCAAGGGCGAGATGCTCGATATGGTGTCGGACGGGCGCGGCCGCACGCGCCTTGAGTACCGGATTCCGGCGCGCGGGCTGATCGGTTTTCAGAGCGAATTCTTGACGCTTACGCGCGGCACCGGCCTGATGAGCCACATCTTCGATTCGTATGCGCCCGTCAAGGAAGGCTCGGTCGGCGAGCGCCGCAACGGCGTGCTGATTTCGCAGGACGACGGCGCGGCGGTGGCGTATGCGCTGTGGAAGCTGCAGGATCGCGGCCGCATGTTCGTGAAGCCGGGCGACGCGCTGTACGAAGGCATGATCATCGGCATTCACAGCCGCGACAACGATCTCGTCGTCAATCCGATCAAGGGCAAGCAATTGACGAACGTGCGCGCATCGGGCACCGATGAGGCGGTGCGTCTCGTGCCGCCGATTCAGATGTCGCTCGAATACGCGGTCGAATTCATCGACGACGACGAACTCGTCGAGGTGACGCCGCAGTCGATCCGTCTGCGCAAGCGCCACTTGAAGGAGCACGAGCGCCGCCGCGCGAGCCGCGAAAACGCGGTCGAGTAAGCCGCGCCCGTCGTGGCGGCGCGTGCGTCGCGCGCGCACGCTGCGCGTGACGCCGCATCGCCGCCCGCATGCCGCCAAGCCGCCCGAGGCCGTTGTCTCGGGCGGCTTTTTTGCGCGCTCGGCAAGATCCGTCCGTTCCCCGGAAAAACTCTGTTGCGCACAGCCGACGCAATCTGTGCGAAACCGTGCGAAAGCCCGTCACGACGGGCTTTCGGCCTCTTTGTCTCCCCGCTTGACACAAGGGTTTTGTGATATGCTGCGCGCACGCAAGTTTTAGGTCCTTCCAAGCAAGACTTGATTCGCGCAATCCGCTAAACGGTCAGGCCGTGTCGCGGAAGGTTGAGTAACCCGCTATTTCTCGAGAAGCTCGAAGAAAGGTGAGCGTCAAATGTCAGATGTAATGAAGCAGTTCCAGCTGAACTCGTATTTGTTCGGCGGCAACGCTTCGTATGTTGAAGAACTGTACGAAGCCTATCTGGATAATCCGGCGTCGGTCCCCGACAATTGGCGCGAATATTTCGACGCACTGCAAAACGTCCCCGCGACAGATGGTTCCAACGCGAGCGACGTGGCCCATAACCCGATCGTCGAATCATTCGCGCAGCGCGCGAAGGCCAATGCCTTCATTCCGCGCGAAAGCGGCAGCAATTTGGCTACCGCCCGCAAGCAAGTCCACGTTCAGACGCTCATCAGCGCCTATCGCTTCCTCGGCTCGCAATGGGCCAACCTCGATCCCCTGAAGCGCCGCGAGCGTCCCGCGATTCCCGAGCTGGAACCCGCGTTCTACGATTTCTCCGAAGCCGATCTCGACCAGACGTTCAGCGCGAGCAACCTGTATTTCGGGTTCGAGCAGGCTTCGCTGCGCGATATCGTGAAGGGCCTGCGCGACACGTATTGCGGCACGATCGGCGCTGAGTACATGTATCTCAGCGATCCGGAGCAGAAGCGCTGGTGGCAGGAGCGCCTCGAATCGATCCGCGCGACGCCGAATTTCTCGGCCGACAAGAAGAAACACATCCTGAACCGCTTGACGGCCGCCGAAGGCCTCGAGCGCTATTTGCACACGAAGTACGTCGGCCAGAAGCGCTTCTCGCTCGAAGGCGGCGAGAGCTTCATCGCGTCGATGGACGAGGTGGTGCAGCACGCGGGCTCGAAGGGCGTGCAGGAGATCGTGATCGGGATGGCGCACCGCGGCCGTCTGAACGTGCTCGTGAACACGCTCGGCAAGATGCCGGCTGATCTGTTCGCCGAATTCGAAGGCAAGCACGTCGACGATCTGCCGGCGGGCGACGTGAAGTATCACAAGGGCTTCTCGTCGGACATCGCGACGGAAGGCGGCCCGGTTCACTTGTCGCTCGCGTTCAACCCGTCGCACCTGGAAATCGTCAACCCGGTCGTCGAGGGCTCGGCGAAGGCGCGGATGGACCGTCGCGGCGACGCGGACGGCCTGCAGGTGCTGCCGGTGCAGATTCACGGCGACGCGGCGTTCGCGGGTCAGGGCGTCGTGATGGAGACGCTGAATCTCGCGCAGACGCGCGGCTACGGCACGCACGGCACGCTGCACATCGTCATCAACAATCAGATCGGCTTCACGACGTCGGACCCGCGCGACGCGCGCTCGACGCTGTATTGCACCGACGTCGTCAAGATGATCGAAGCGCCGGTGCTGCACGTGAATGGCGACGATCCGGAGGCCGTCGTGCTCGCGACGCAGATCGCGATCGACTACCGGATGCAGTTCCACAAGGATGTCGTGATCGACATCGTCTGCTTCCGCAAGCTCGGCCACAACGAGCAGGACACGCCGGCCGTCACGCAGCCGCTGATGTACAAGAAGATCGCGCAGCATCCGGGCACGCGCGCGCTGTACGCGGAGAAACTGGTCCAGCAAGGCGTGATCACCGCCGAAGAAGCGGATGGCTATGTGAAGGCGTACCGCAAGGCGATGGACGACGGCCATCACACGGTCGATCCGGTGCTGTCGAACTACAAGAGCAAGTACGCGGTCGACTGGATGCCGTTCCTGAACCGCAAATGGACGGATGCGGCGGACACCGCGGTGCCGCTCGCCGAACTCAAGCGCCTGGGCGAGCGCATTACGACGGTGCCGGAGAATTTCAAGGTTCACCCGCTCGTCGAGCGCGTGATCAACGATCGCCGCAACATGGCGCGCGGCGAGCAGCCGCTCGACTGGGGCATGGGCGAGCATCTCGCGTATGCATCGCTGGTCGCATCGGGCTATGCGGTGCGTCTGACCGGCCAGGATTCCGGCCGCGGCACGTTCACGCACCGTCATGCGGTGCTGCACGACCAAAACCGCGAACGCTGGAACGACGGAACATACGTGCCGCTGCAGAACATCGCCGAAGGCCAGGCGAAGTTCACGGTGATCGACTCGGTGCTGTCCGAGGAAGCTGTGCTCGGCTTCGAATACGGCTACTCGACCGCGGAGCCGAATACGCTCGTCGCATGGGAAGCGCAGTTCGGCGATTTCGCAAACGGCGCGCAGGTGGTGATCGACCAGTTCATCTCGTCGGGCGAAGTGAAGTGGGGCCGCGTGTCGGGGCTCACGATGCTGCTGCCGCACGGCTATGAAGGCCAGGGGCCGGAGCATTCGTCGGCGCGCATCGAGCGCTATCTGCAGCTTTGCGCGGAGCACAACATGCAAGTCGTTCAGCCGACGACGCCCGCGCAGATCTTCCACCTGCTGCGCCGCCAGATGATCCGCCTGTTCCGCAAGCCGCTCATCGTGTTCACGCCGAAGTCGCTGCTGCGTCACAAGGAGGCGGTGTCGGATCTGTCGGAACTCGCGAAGGGTTCGTTCCAGCCGGTGCTGGGCGAAGTCGACGACAGCATCGACGCGAAGAAGGTCAAGCGCGTGATCGTCTGCTCGGGCCGCGTGTATTACGACCTCGTCGCGCATCGTCGCGAAGCGAAAGCGAACGACGTCGCGATCGTGCGTATCGAGCAGCTTTATCCGTTCGCGCACAAGCAGTTCGAGGCTGAACTGAAGAAGTACGAGAACGTGACGGAAGTGGTCTGGGTGCAGGACGAGCCGCAAAATCAGGGCCCGTGGTTCTACATCGAACACCACCTGAAGGAAGGCTTGAAGGAAGGGCAGAAGCTCGCGTACAGCGGCCGCCCGGCTTCCGCCTCTCCGGCTGTCGGCTATTACGCGAAGCACTACGAGCAGCAGAAGGCCCTCGTCGAGGGCGCATTCGGCCGCTTGAAGAGCGCATCGATCGTGAAATAACAGACGTTGCGGCACGCAGGGGCGCGTCGCGCACCCTGCGTGCGCGGCCGGCCGCGTGCGCTCGAACAAACGAACGCGTTCGAGCGCGCCGCCGCCGGGCGGCGTTCGCAAGCGTCTCGTCGTTACCCAGATTAAGCATCCAGGAAAATCACATGGCTATCGTAGAAGTCAAAGTCCCCCAGCTTTCGGAGTCGGTTTCGGAAGCCACCATGCTGCAGTGGAAGAAGAAGCCCGGCGAAGCCGTCGCGCAAGACGAAATTCTGATCGAACTCGAAACCGACAAGGTCGTGCTCGAGGTGCCCGCACCCGCGGCGGGCGTGCTGTCGCAAGTGCTGCAGAACGACGGTGACACGGTTGTCGCCGATCAGGTGATCGCGACGATCGATACCGAGGCGAAGGCCGGCACCGCTGCCGCCGCGGCAGGCACCGCCGACGTTCAGCCCGCCGCGGCGGCGGCTGCGCAGCCGGCTGCCGTTGCGTCGAGCTCGGCGGCCGCATCGCCTGCCGCTGCAAAACTGCTCGCGGAGAAGGGGCTCGACGCGGCCCAGGTCGCGGGCTCGGGCCGCGACGGCCGCATCACGAAGGGCGACGCGCTCGCCGCCGGCGCCGCGCCGGCGAAGGCCGCGCCTGCTGCCGCCGCGCCCGCCGCGCCGGCTGCCGCACGCAAGCCGGCGTTGCCGGACGTGAAGGTGCCGGCGTCGGCGACGACGTGGCTCAACGACCGTCCGGAGCAACGCGTGCCGATGTCGCGCCTGCGCGCGCGGATCGCCGAGCGTCTGCTCGAATCGCAGCAGACCAACGCGATCCTGACGACGTTCAACGAAGTCAACATGCAGCCGGTGATGGATCTGCGCGCGAAGTACAAGGACAAGTTCGAGAAGGAACACGGCGTGAAGCTCGGCTTCATGTCGTTCTTCGTGAAGGCGGCCGTGCATGCGCTGAAGAAGTTCCCGCTCGTGAACGCGTCGATCGACGGCAACGATATCGTCTATCACGGCTACTTCGACATCGGCATCGCCGTCGGCTCGCCGCGCGGCCTCGTCGTGCCGATCCTGCGCAACGCGGATCAACTGAGCCTCGCGGAGATCGAGAAGAAGATCGCCGAGTTCGGCCAGAAGGCGAAGGACGGCAAGCTGTCGATCGAGGAAATGACGGGCGGCACGTTCTCGATCTCGAACGGCGGCGTGTTCGGCTCGATGCTGTCGACGCCGATCATCAACCCGCCGCAGTCGGCAATCCTCGGCGTGCATGCGACGAAGGAGCGTCCGGTCGTCGAGAACGGCCAGATCGTGATCCGTCCGATCAACTACCTCGCGCTGTCGTATGACCACCGGATCATCGACGGCCGCGAAGCGGTGCTGTCGCTGGTCGCGATGAAGGATGCGCTCGAGGACCCGGCGCGCCTGCTGCTCGACCTGTAACGCGCTTTTTCGCATTGAACCGCTGCGGCTGCCCGCGGGCTCCGGACAACGGGAGCGCCGTTCGGCGCGCCGCAGCCAGAACAAAGGATTGTCATGTCGAAGGAATTTGACGTCGTCGTGATCGGCGCCGGCCCTGGCGGCTATATCGCCGCGATCCGCGCCGCTCAATTGGGCAAAACGGTTGCCTGTATCGAAAAATGGAAGAACCCGGCGGGCGCGCTGAAATTGGGCGGCACCTGCCTGAACGTCGGCTGCATTCCGTCGAAGGCGCTGCTCGCGTCGTCGGAGGAGTTCGAGAAAACGTCGCATCATCTTGCCGATCACGGCATTACGGTCGGCGACGTGAAGATCGATGTCGCGAAGATGCTCGCGCGCAAGAATGCGATCGTCGAAAAGATGACGGGCGGCATCGAGTTCCTGTTCAAGAAGAACAAGATCACGTGGCTCAAGGGCCACGGCAAGTTCACGGGCAAGACCGACGCGGGCGTCACGATCGAGGTGAGCGGCGAGGGCGAAACCGAAGCCGTCACCGCAAAGCATGTGATCATCGCGACGGGCTCGAAGGCGCGCCATCTGCCGGGCATCCCGGTCGACAACCGGATCGTCTCGGACAACGAGGGCGCGCTGTCGTTCGAATCGGTGCCGAAGAAGCTCGCGGTGATCGGCGCGGGCGTGATCGGCCTCGAACTCGGCTCGGTGTGGCGGCGCCTGGGCGCCGAGGTGACGGTGCTCGAAGCGCTGCCGGCATTTCTCGGCGCGGCCGACGAGGCGCTCGCGAAGGAGGCGGCGAAGCTCTTCAAGAAGCAGGGCCTCGACATTCATCTCGGCGTGAAAATCGGCGACGTGAAGACGAGCGCGGACGGCGTATCGATCGCGTACACCGATAAGGACGGCAACGCGCAGACGCTCGATGCGGACCGCCTGATCGTGTCGGTCGGTCGCGTGCCAAACACCGACGGGCTCGGCCTCGAGGCGATCGGCCTCACGGCGAACGAGCGCGGCTTCATCGACGTCGACGACCACTGCCGTACCGCGGTGCCGAACGTCTACGCGATCGGCGACGTGGTGCGCGGTCCGATGCTTGCGCACAAGGCGGAAGACGAGGGCGTGCTGGTGGCGGAGGTGATCGACGGCCAGAAGCCGCATATCGACTACAACTGCATTCCGTGGGTGATCTACACGCAGCCGGAAATCGCGTGGGTCGGCAAGACCGAACAGCAATTGAAGGCCGAAGGCCGCGAGATCAAGACGGGCAAGTTCCCGTTCTCGATCAACGGCCGCGCGCTCGGCATGAACGAGCCGGACGGCTTCGTGAAGATGATCGCCGACGCGAAGACCGACGAGTTGCTCGGCGTGCATGTGATTTCGGCGAATGCGTCCGATTTGATTGCCGAGGCGGTGGTCGCGATGGAATTCAAGGCGGCCTCCGAAGACATCGCGCGGATCTGCCATCCGCATCCGTCGTTGTCTGAAGTGATGCGCGAGGCGGCGCTCGCCGTCGACAAGCGCTCGCTGAACAGCTAAGCGCGATACCGCGCGCGGGCGCTCGCGCCCGCGCGGCGGCCTTGTTTCGACGAAGGCGGGCGGGTTTTTCCGCTCGCCTTTGTTTTTGTCTTGCCGGTTTGCATGATGAACGTCACCGAATACTACGAGCACGAGCTGGGAACGCGCGGCTACCAGTCCGATGCCGCGCAGCGCGCAGCGGTCGAACGGCTGCAACAATGCTATGACGAATGGGTCGCATACAAGGCGCGGCGCTCGAATGCATTCAAGAAGCTCATCATTCGCCCCGATCTGCCGCGCGGCGTGTACATGTGGGGCGGCGTCGGGCGCGGTAAGAGTTTTCTGATGGACAGCTTCTATGCGGTCGTGCCGGTGCAGCGCAAGACGCGGCTGCATTTCCACGAGTTCATGCGCGAAGTGCATCGCGAGCTGGAGGAACTGAAAGGGCAGGCCGATCCGCTCGACGAGCTCGCGCGCCGGATCGCGAAGCGCTATCGCCTGATTTGCTTCGATGAGTTCCATGTATCGGACATCGCCGATGCGATGATTCTGTATCGCCTGCTCGACAGGCTGTTCACCAATGGCGTGCAGTTCGTGATGACGTCCAATTATCAGCCCGACGATCTGTATCCGGACGGGCTGCATCGCGACCGGATGCTGCCCGCGATCGCGCTGCTCAAGGACAAGCTCGACGTGCTGAACGTCGACGCGGGCGTCGATTACCGGCAGCGCACGCTCGCGCAGGTGCAGGTGTATCACACCCCGCTCGGCGCCGAGGCGGATCGCGCGCTGCGGCATGCGTATGCGCAGCTTGCAGCCGTGCCCGACGAGAGCCCGATCCTGCATATCGAGAAGCGCGAGCTGAAGGCGCTGCGCCGCGCCGATGGCGTGGTCTGGTTCGATTTCGCGACGCTTTGCGGCGGCCCGCGCTCGCAGAACGACTATTTGGAGCTGGCGAGCCGTTTTCATGCGATCGTATTGTCCGACGTGCCGCAGATGTCGCCGCGGATGGCGTCGGAGGCGCGCCGCTTCACGTGGCTCGTCGACGTGCTGTATGACCACAAGGTCAAGCTGCTGATATCGGCGGCGGTGCCTGCGCAGGCGTTATATGTCGAAGGGCCGATGGTCAACGAATTCAGCCGGACGATTTCACGCATTGTCGAGATGCAATCGAAGGAATATCTCGAAACACCACGTCGTTTGGTTAATACTTCACTAACCTGATTCGATTGTTCTGGTGCGATTAATTGTGGTGCGATGCGGCATTTACATTAAAATGATTGAGCCCAATTAAATTTGATTTATGTAATCTGCCCAACATAAGTGCCTGCGAGGCCGTTCAGGCAAGGATGCGAAACAGTTAATTTCGGTTAATTCGGTATTAACTATTCTTAAATCTTCGGTCGCCTTATATTCAACGCCAACTCGACTCGATATCGTTGTGTCATGTTCTTCCAGAACGGAGAGACTCATGACGCCGTATCACGACATCACCGATGAGGAGTGGCAACGCGTTGCCGCTCTACTGCCCGAGCTGCGTCCGCGCAAGGAGTTGCGTGGACGGCCGCTCGCCGATACGCGCGCGGTGCTCAACGGTGTGCTGTGGGTAATTTACAGCGGCGCGAATTGGTCCGCGATGCCCCGCCGTTTCCCTGCTTATCAGACTTGTCACCGTCGTTTCAAGGCATGGCACGAGTCGGGAGCGCTTAAACGCGTGCTGGCCGAACTGTTCGGCACCGAAAGCGAGGATTTGTGCGAGCAAATGGCGCAGCGTATGCGCACGCATTTGCGCACGAAAACGGCCGATGCAGGTAATGCCGCGCCGTCGTCGCCCAGCGTGCCGCGTCACGAACCCGTACCTGCGCTCGAACAGGCTGCATAAAAAACCGGCGTCGATTTCGGCGCCTTCATTAGGCGGCTTCGGCCACGGTGTGGTCAATCGTGGCTTGGCCGCCGCCGACGACGGCCGATCGGATAACGACGCTTGTCTTGCGCGCAGGCGCAAGGCAGCATTTTCAGCGTTTTCCGACCACGCGAGCGGCGCGACGCGCAGTCTTGCGCTCACTGCCGGCGGACCCAGATCCGCGAACATGCCGTGCCGCGACACGCTGATGCGTGGCATGTCTCCATCCTCCGTCTTCAAGCGATATCCGGGCGGTCCTTAGACCTCGCCGCTTTGCGGGGGAGACGATGTTGTCGCCATCCCGATAGCCGCTTTTTTCCTTCGCCGCTTTGATGATCGTCAAATTTCCGACGATTGGATCTCGATATCGTTGCGTCATATTCGTCCCGAGCGGAGACAGCCATGACGCCGTATCACGACATCTCCGATGAACAGTGGCAGCGCGTCGCCGCCTTGCTGACCGAGTGGCATTCGCGCAAGGAATTGCGCGGCCGGCCGCCCGCCGATACACGCGCGGTCCTCAACGGCGTGCTGTGGGTGATCTACAGCGGCGCGAACTGGTCGGCGATGCCGAGCCGCTTTCCTGCTTATCAGACCTGCCATCGCCGTTTCAAGGCGTGGTACGAGTCCGGCGCGCTCGAGCGCGTGCTGACTGAGCTGTTCGGCGTCGACAGCAAGGACTGGTGCGAGCAAATGGCCCTGCGCATGCGGCATGCGTCCGAGCACGAAGGGCGTTGAAGCGCCCGGCATCGTGGCGCCGGACGTACTGCGTCATCATGCTCGCCGGCTTGATCCGGAGGCTCGAATCGGCTCGGGCTCGATTGGGCGCAGCGAAGCGTTTGACCGCATCGACGGAAAAGCCGGCCTCGCGGCCTCGCGGGCCGGCTGTCTTCTGGCCGCGTGCGGCACGCGGGTTTGGCGCTTGCTTACTGCTGGCGGATCCAGGTCTGCGAGCGGCCGAGCAGCGACACGCCGATATAGCCGCGCACGACGAGCTTCTGGCCGCCGTCTTCGAGCGACATCTTGCACTTGTAGACCTTGCCGTTTTCCGGGTCGAGGATGTTGCCGCCGTCCCAGTGATCGCCTTCCTTCTTCATCGCCTTGATGATCGTCATGCCTTTGATGAGCTGGTCCTTGCGCTCGTCGGTGCACGCAGTACAGCGGCGATCCGGCGTATCGTTCTCGCCGAGCCCCTTGATGACCTTGCCGGACAGCTCGCCGCTCGCGTCCTCGCTGATCTGCACGAGCGCTTTCGGTTTGCCGGTGTGATCGTCGATCGTCTGCCAGACGCCGACGGGATTGCTTGCCTGAGCGAGCGCGCCGCCCGCGCAGAGGGCGAGCGCGCCGGCGATCGTGATCGAGCGCAGGGAGCGGGTCAGTTGGAACATGTCTTCCTCCTTGGGTTACACAATGTCGTTGTCGTCGATTGCCGGTTTGCGGCTAGCACGCCGTGTTGCGTGGCGATGCGCGCGAGCCCTGGTGAGAATACGTGAAACCGGATGTCTCGTTTGATACAAGTGCTTCTAATCGAAGCGGGCCGCGGTTTGTCGGCACGCGCGTGTGCTGCTTTTCACTTCAATAAAGTTGATACGAGAACGATGCGTTCACGCGCGGGCCGCGCGACGCGCTTTCGATCGGCGCATCGCCGACGGGCTTCGCGACAGACAGATCGAGGTTGTAGAAATGGCTGTCGGTCAGCCGCACGCCGAGTCCGACCGACGACAGCTTGCGCGGCACCGGCGTGCCTGAATGCAGGTACACGCGCGCCATGTCGCACGACACATACGGCGTGATGGTCTTCAAATACGCGAAGCCCGGCGAGAACGCGCGATTGATTTCGAACGACGCGCCCCAGCCTGAATCGCCCGACGTTTCGCCCGGCTCGTAGCCGAGCGCGAAGCGCTGCGCGCCGAACGAGATCTGCTCGCTCGTCGGCAGCGAATCGGGGCTGTACTGGCCCGTGAGCTGCACGGTGGTGCCGATCTTGAGCGGCCATTCGTTCGTTTGCACGAAGCTCGCGCCGGTGCGCCAGAACGTCGTCGAAACCGGATTCAGCGCCGAGATGCCCGGCACGTTCGTGATGCCCGATTTCGACGCGCCCAGGATATCGAACGCCTTGGCGACATTGAAGCTGATGCGTTGGACCTGCTTGGGCTGCACGTTGGCGTAATCGAGCTGCATTTGCAGCACGCGCACTTGCGAGCGCGTGCCGATGTAGCGGCCGGACTGCTGGTTCTGATAACGGTCTTCGTTGTGCGATGCGTAGCCGGACAGCGTGCCCAGCAGGCTGCGCTGATTGCTGAGCATCAGCGGATAGGACGCCGATAGACCGAGCTTATCGTTGATGACGGTGCGCTGCACGTCCGGCAGCGCCGTCTGATCGACCGACGGATTGCCGTGATAATGGCTCGCGTCGACGCGCGTGACGAGCCCGTTGCTGCCGATCGGCACGGCGCCGCTGAACGCCACGTAGGTTTGATCGTTCGGGCCTTTCGGGAACAGGGCGGAAAGGCTCAGCTGCTCGCCGAGCGACGTGAGCCCGTTCTCGGTTACCGTGAAGAGCCCTTGCAGACCGGGATTGCTCGTGTTGAGTCCGGCGCTCACGTTGAACGGCTTGCGATCGACGTTCAACTCGAGCGTCGTTGCGCCGTCGGTGTTCTGCGGCGGCGCGACGTTCGCCTTCACGCTCAGGCCCGGCAGCAGCCCGAACGTGTTGACGTAACGCTCGAACGTCGCGCGGTGCAGCGGCCGGTCGTCGGTGATGTGCGCGGCGATCGCGCGAATCTTCGGCTCCATTGCGCCGGGCCTGCCGGTGATTTTCACATTCGACACGTAGCCTTCGACCACCGTCACGCGCACCACGCCGCCTTCGAACGTCTGCGCGGGAATGAACGCGAACGACAGCGCATAGCCGCGATCCTGATACAGCTTCGTCACGCCGTTGGCCGTTTCGATCAATTGGCCGATCGTGATGTCGCGGCCCACGAGCGGTGTGAAGCGTTGCGAGATTTCGGCAAACGGAATCGACTTCACGCCTTCGACCTGGAACGAAGTCGGCGTCAAATGGCGGGCGAGCAACGTTTGTATCTGTTGCTCCTGCGGCGTGACTTGCACGGTGACGCTGGGCCGTTGCGGGGTGTTGATCTGCGGCAAGGCTTCAAGCGGATTGCCGCCCGAGCGCGTTTGCGCGTGCGCGATGCCGGCCGTCGCGGCGAGCGCGAGCGCGAGCATCCAAGATTCTTGTCTGGATTTCATGGTGACTCCTCGTAGGCCGTCCTGCTTCTGATCTTCTAGTGTCGATACGCGGCGCGTCGTGCCCCGTGCGCCGCGTATCGCGGCATGCCGTCGTTCCGGTGGCGCCGGAACGACGCCGCGCGCGTTTGCACCCGCGCGCGGTATTTCGGATTACTTATTGCCGATGCCGCCGATACTTCCGAGCGAACCGAGCTGGCCTGTGACGGGCGCGAGCAGGCCGGTGGAACTGCCGGGTGATGCCGCCGCGCCCGTCAGCGTGCTCGTGACGGTATTGAGCAGGCCGGAGACGGGCGCAAGCGGGTTGCCGCCGCCGCTTGCGCCGCCAATGGCGCCCGTGATGGGCGCGAGCGGGTTGCTCGAGCCGCCGGGCGCCGCGCCGCCGAGCGTGGACAGCGCGCCGTTCAGCGGATTGCTGAGTGGCGCGCTGGCGCTCGAGCCGGTGCCGCTCGCGACGCTCGCCGTGGTGCCGCCGACGATGCTCGTGATGAGGCCGGGAATCGGCGCCGCGCCGTTCGGCGCAGCCGGATTGACGAGGCCGCCCGCATTCGTCACGGTGTTGCCGAGCGCCGATACGAGCTGGCCGGCGTCGCCGGCGAGCGGTTGTGATGACGAGCCGGAAACCTGCTGACCCGCCGAGCTGATCGCGCCGCCGACTTGCTGCAACAGACCCGATACCGGTTGGCCCGCGCCCGTCGTCGTGCCGATCGTCTGCGTGGCTTGGCCGGCCGTGATCAACAGCGGCGTGATGGCCGCGCTGAGCGGCTGCGTGGCTTGCTGGACGGGCCCGGTCGACAGGGCGTTGCCGAGGGTCGTGCCGCCCGCGGTCACGGCGTTGGCTGCCGTCGACAGCGCGCCCGCGATGGGCGCCGTGACGGGCGCGAGCGGCGCGAGCGGGCCCGTGCCGAGCGCTTGCACCGTCTGGCTCGCGCCTTGCAGCGTGCCGCCTGCCGCGCTCACGACGCCGCCGAGCCCGGCTACCGTCGTGCCGACCGGATTCGGCGTGGAGCCGGTCTGCCCCAGGCCGTTGCTGACGGCATCGGCCGCGGCCGTCAGAATGCCGCCAGTGCTGCCGAGCGTCGCGCCGACGCCTTGCGAGACGCCGCCGCCGAGGCCCGGCACGCTGGTCGAGCCGATCGTGTTGCCGAGATCCGTCGTGGTTTTGCCAAGCGTGCTCACCACGCCCGGGGTGCCGGTTG
Source organism: Burkholderia singularis (assembly GCF_001718875.1). Classification (NCBI taxonomy): domain Bacteria; kingdom Pseudomonadati; phylum Pseudomonadota; class Betaproteobacteria; order Burkholderiales; family Burkholderiaceae; genus Burkholderia; species Burkholderia singularis. The sequence continues at coordinate 2,561,721 of NZ_CP013448.1, read as the reverse complement.
CGGTTTGCGTCGAGCCGGAGCCCGAGCCTGAGGTCGTGGTCGACGGCGTGCCGCCGTTGCTGGCCGACGGCGGCGCGCTCACGCCGCTGCCGCCGCACGCCGCGAGCGCGCACGCGGCGGCCAACGCGGTGAGCGGAGCGCGCCAGACTCGGAGCGCGAACGACGGGGCCAAACGTTGCTGATTCATGATGCTGCTCCTCGTTGTCTTCTTCGATTCCTCGATGCCGGATGGGGGCTTGCTCTTCAATTGCGGTGGCCGCCGCCGAGCAGCCCGCCGATGAGGGACGTGACGGGCGCGAGCGGGTTGCCGGCCGCGCCGGCCGTGCTTGCCGCGCCGCCGCTCGAGCCGGTCAGCGGCGCCGTGAGGCCGGCCACCGGATTCGTCGACGCCGCGCCGGTCGCGCTGGACAGCGCGCCGGTGACGGGCGCGAGCGGATTGCTTGCGCCGGAGCCGCCGGCCGCGCCGCCGATCGCGCCGGTGACGCTCGACACGATCCCCGTGACGGGCGCGAGCGGATTGCCTGCGGCCGCGCCGGTCAACGCGCTGGTGACGGGGGCAAGCGGATTGCCGCCAGCCGCGCCGCCGGCGGCATTCGTCAGCGCGCCCGTGGCGGTCGATACGATGCCGCCGACCGGCGCGAGCGGCGTACCTGCCGTCGCGTTGCCAAGCGCATTGGTCAGGCCGCCCACGGCCGTTGCGACCGGCGCGAGGGGGTTGGTCGGCGCAGAGCCGCCCGTTACCAGGCCGCCCAGCGAGCTGATCGTGGCGCCCGTCGACGACACCGTCGAGCCGAGGCCCGTTGCGACCGGATTGCCGCCGCCCGTTTTGGTGATCAGCGCGCCGGCCTGATTCACTCCGCCGCCGATCACGCCAAGCAGCGTATTGGCGGGCGCGCCGAGGCCCGTCGCGTTGCCGACCGTCTGCGTGGTGCTCGCGACGGCCGTGGTGATCGGCGTGATCGCCGAGCTGACGGCTTGCGTGACTTGCTGAACGGGGCCGGTCGACAGTGCGTTGCCGAGCGTCGCGCCGCCGTTGGTGACCGCGTTGCCGGCCGTGGTCACCAGGCCGCCGACCGGCGACGTGATCGGCGCGAGCGGCGACAGGGGGCCATTGCCGAGACTGGTGACGAGATTGCCGGTTTGCGTGAGCGCGCCGCCCAGTTGACTGACGACGTTGCCGGTGCTCGCGACCGTCGTGCCGATCGGATTGGCGTTCGGCGAACCGAGCTGGCCGAGGCCGCTCGATACGCCGTTGCCCAGCGCGCTGAGCGCGCCGCCCGCGCTTTGGACGACCCCGCCAAGCGATTGCGTCGATTGCGGATTCGCGCCGGGCAGCGGCGTGCCGCCGATGACCGAGCCGACGCCGGAGACGGTCGAGCCCGCATTGCTGATGACGCCGCCCGCGTTGCCGGCGACCGTGCCGATTGCATTGGCGCTTGAAGCCGAGGTGCCGCCCGAGGTCGAGCCGCTGCCGGAGGTCGAGCCGCCGCCCGCGGTGGTCGTCGAACCCGAACCGCCGCTCGCACCGGAGCCGCCGTTCGCGCCGCCCGCGCCGTCCGTGCCCGCACCGCCGCCCGTCGTGGAGATTGCGCCGCCGCCGCTGCCGGCGCCCGAATCGCTGAGGCCTTTGCTAATCGAGCCGGAGCCGCCGCACGCGGTGAGGGAGAGCATGGCTGCGACGGTGGCCGCGATCAAAGTCGTCCGGAGCGTGCCATGAGCAATCGTTTGGGTGTTCATCGTGTCCTCGCATGGGGTTTGTCTGTTGATTGCGTTGCTGCTGCGGTCACATCTCTGCAACAGTCGTGCCATTGCGTCGGACGATGCAACGAACCGGTGCGAGGGCCTACCGGAAAGCCTTACTGGATGAGGAGGGCGGGCAGGGCGGTAAGGGTTTCCGATAGGGGGCCGGATGGCATGCGGTGCTCGCGTTTCGCGGCGTCTCGTAACGTAACGTCGCGCGCTCGGCGTTACGCGCACGGCGTAACAGACAGTAAAGGCGTGGACTAGTGAATCGTCTGTTTTACTGATGATTAGGTATGTATATCTAACCTATCGTAAATCCTGATAGGTAAGGACTACCGATCGGTCGTAAAAATACACATCAGACGGCTATATATATGGCCGGGTAAAGTTGAATAAAAAAGTGGAAGAAATAAAGGTTCGGATATATGATGTTGCGCTCGTGCGTAGATTGAAAGATTTGTACATCGGGGAACGCGAAGCGACGTAAGCCGCCGGATCGTCAACTTGTATCAAATTGTTAACGACTCATGAAAAAAGAGTTATAACAAAACTGTCTGGTCCGGCCGGTTAAAATCGGCCGGCAGGCGAGGCGGGCCGATAGCGTCAAGTGAAGGCCAACGAGAACTCAAGGCACGAGGATCGATTATGAAAGCACTGATCAAGCGCTTCCTGAAGGACGAGGCAGGGGTAACCGCGATCGAATACGGGCTGATCGCGGGGCTGCTGGCGGTGGCTATCGTAGCGGCCGTTGGAGGAGACACTGGGCTGACCGGCAGTCTGAAGGACGCGTTTGCCGGTATCGCCAGGCAGGTCCAAACCAACGCGCCGGCAAGATGAACTGATTCCGTTTCCTTTCGCATTATTACAGCCGTATGGATTGTCGCCGACAATCCATACGACGTTTTCATGCGGCTGGAGCTGAAATGATTCAATTATTCAGTATCGGACTTTTTTTCATCTGGTCTGCGGGCGTTGCGATTGCTGATTGCCGTGATCGCCGTATCCCTAACCAATGGGTGCTCGCCGGGCTTGTGGCCGGTATCGTTTTTACAATAAGCCGACATAATCCATTTGGTACGACATTATCCGGTTCATTGATCGGCGGGTTGGCCGGTTTTGCTTTTCTTTTTCCGTTTTTTATATTGCGCGTGATGGGTGCCGCGGACGTGAAAATCTTCGCGGTGCTCGGCGTATGGTGCGGTTTGCCGGTGCTGCCGTGGCTGTGGATTGCCGCGAGCATCGCCGCGGGCGTGCATGCGCTCGGCGTCGTGCTGTCGAGCCGTCTGCCGGCCGGCGCGCCTGCGCTCGCGCTCGGCGCGCGGCGGGCGACGCCTTACGCCGCGTTCCTCGTCGCGCCCGCCGCCGCGTGGCTCGCGTATCTCGTCCATATCGGAGGCGTGCGTTGAGCGCCAAGCGCACGCCGGCCGCGCAAACGTTCGCAACGCCGCGGCGGCAGCGCGGCGCGACCGCCGTCGAATTCGCGATTCTGTTCCCGCTGTTTTTCATGATTCTTTATGGGCTCGTGACATACGGGATGATCTTCGCCGCGCAGCAGACGCTTACGCTCGCCGCGACGGAAGGCGCCCGCGCCGCGCTCGGCTATCAGGCGGCCAGCACGCCGGCCGCCGCGCTGGCCGCGAGAGCGGATGCCGCATGCACGGCCGCGAAAAATCTGACGGGATGGTTGGCGGCGAAGGGCAGCGAATCGGCATGCGTGTCGATGAGTTGTGCGTATGCGCCGTCGATGGACTGCATCCAGGTGACGGTCACGTATCCCTACGCCGCGAACCCGCTGCTTCCGGCGATCCCGTTGTTCGGCGCGGCGCTCGTTCCGTCGACGCTGTCGAGCCAGGCAACGGTGCAGCTCAACCCCGCCAATCTTCTATGACCTTCGCGATATAAGCCCGACATTGCCGTGCCTTGGCGCTGGCGCGGTTTTTTCAACCCGGTTCTTTCGCTGCCGTTTCGACGACTCGACGACAACAAACATGGCCACTCATCTGACCAAGATCATCGCGGGATTGCTGATCGGGCTCGCGATCCTGCTCGGCATTTACGCGTGGCTGCTCGCGCGGCAGCCGGCGAGCGTCGCGCCGAGCGCCGCGAGCGCGGTCGCGATCCGAACCGTGCCCGTGGTCGTCGCGGCGCGCACGTTGCCGGCCGGCCAGCCGATTCCGGCCGACGCGTTGAAGGTGCAGCAAGTGCAAACGCCGCTCGCGGGCGTGTTCTCGAATCCGGCGCTGGTCGCGGGCCGCGTGCCGGCGGCCGATATCGCGGCGCAGTCGCCCGTGCTCGAAGGCGGGCTGATGTCCGGCCTCGCGGATCAGATCGCGCCCGGCGAGCGGGCGGTCGCGATCAAGGTCGACGAGACCAACGCGGTGGGCAGCCGCCTGCGTCCCGGCAATTTCGTCGACGTGTTCGTCAATCTGAAGCGTGACGGCGGCTTTGGCGCGACCGGCGCGGAAATCGCCAGATCGCAGGCGCGGCTCCTGTTGTCGCGCGTGCGCGTGCTGGCGTTCGGCGATGCGACGCCGGATCGCGACGGCGCGCCGGGGCCGGCAGGCGTCAGCGTGCGCACCGCGGTGCTCGCGGTGCCGACCGCGCAGGTCGACGCATTGACGCTTGCCGAGGCGAGCGGCCGCCTCGTGCTCGCATTGCGCAGTCCGCGCGACGCCGAAGTGGCCGCCCAGACGGTGGCGGCGCGCACGGCGAACGGCGCGGGACCGTCGGATCTCGCGGCGAGCGGGCTGTCGCTCGCCGAGCTGTCGCGCAGCAACGGCGCGGCCGCTGCCGCGGCCGTCCGCCCGGCCGAGCCCGCGCGCGCGCCGGCAGCGCAGCAGCATGCGGGCGGCGGCATCGAAGTGATACGAGGCGGGCGGGTCGAAACGCTCGCCTATTGAAAGAAGCGCATTCGCACAGTGACGGCAGGGAGAAGGCCGGCTCGCACCGGTTTCCGACACGATGAAAAATAGATTGATTGGATGGGGCATCACGATGCTCGTCGCGTGTTTGTCGTTTGCCGCGCACGCCCAGCAGCCTGGCACGATCGAGCTGGCGGCGGGCGGGCAGCGGCAGATCGCGGCCGGGCGCAACTTGCAGCGGGTGGCGATCGGCGATCCGGATGTGGCCGACGTGCTCGTCGTCAAGGGCGGGCGCGGCGGCGTGCTGCTCGTCGCAAAGGCGCCGGGCTCGACCAGCCTGATGGTGTGGGAGCGCGGGCGCGACGAGCCGTCCGTCTATACGGTCAACGTCACGAGCGCGGCGGCGCGCGCGGTGCTGGGCGGCGGCGCGCCGAGCGTGAAGACGTACAACGGCACGACCGTCGTGTCGGGCGAGGCCGCCACGCTCGACGCGCACGAGCGCGCGCTGGCGCTCGGCAGGGGGATGACGGGCAAGGACGGCGGGCTGATCGACACTTCGTCGATCAGCGGCAAGAATGTCGTGCAAGTGGATGTGCGGGTCGTCGAGTTCAGCCGCTCGGTGCTCAAGCAAGCGGGCCTCAATATCTTCAAGCAGAACAACGGTTTCACGTTTGGCGCGTTTTCGCCAAGCGGGCTCACGTCGGGCGGCGTGAGTTCGTCGGTCACGACCTCGACGCTGGCGAACACGGCGGCGGCCACCTCCACGCAGGCGCTGTCGAGCGTGGCGCCGATCGCGTCCGCGTTCAACCTGGTGGTCGGCTCGATGTCGCGCGGCATTTTCGCGGACCTGTCGATCCTGGAGGCGAACAATCTCGCGCGCGTGCTCGCGCAGCCGACGCTGGTGGCCTTGTCCGGGCAGAGCGCGAGCTTTCTCGCGGGCGGCGAGATTCCGGTGCCGGTGCCGCAGGGGCTCGGCACCACGTCGATCGACTGGAAGCCCTACGGCGTCGGCCTCACGCTCACGCCGACCGTGCTGAGCCCGCGCCGGATCGCGCTGAAAGTCGCGCCGGAATCGAGCCAGCTCGATTTCGTGCATTCGATCACGATCAATAGCGTGACGGTGCCGGCGCTGACGACGCGCCGTGCGGACACGACCGTCGAGCTGGGCGACGGCGAGAGTTTCATGATCGGCGGGCTGATCGATCGCGAGACGACGTCGAACGTCAACAAGGTGCCGTTTCTCGGCGATCTGCCGGTGATCGGCACATTCTTCAAGCAGCTTAGCTATCAGCAGAACGACAAGGAGCTGGTGATCATCGTGACGCCGCACCTGGTTGCGCCGATCGCGAAGAACGCGCCGCTGCCCGCTACACCGGGCGAGCTGTCCGAGCAGCGCGACGGGCCGGTGTGGCGCTCGTACCTGGGCGGCGTGCTGTCGCCGGACGCGGGGCCGGGGTTCTCGAAATGAGCGCGCTACCGGGCGGGCGCGCGGGGGCCGCGATGCGGCGTGCAACAGGGGCGCTTCAACATGAATGCGAGAACGCAATCCTTGGCTGAACCTGCCGTGACCGATTATTTCGTCTGCGCGTCGCCCGACCGGGAGCACGTGCGGTGGCTCGCGCAGACCCTCGTGGCGGCGGGCGCGGTCGAGGCAGCATCGCTCGAGCCTGCCGCGCTCGCGCAGCGCATCGCCGGGGTGAATCCGGCGATCGTCTTCGTCGATTTCTCGGGCGGGCACGCGCAGGCGGCGAGCGCCGCGGCAGCCGCGGTGCGCGTCGCGCAGCCGATGCTGCCGATCGTCGCGCTCGGCTCGCTCGCCGAGCCGGAAAGCGCGCTCGCCGCGCTGCGCGCCGGCGTGCGCGATTTCATCGACATTTCCGCCAGCGCCGACGATGCGCTGCGCATCACGCGCGGGCTGCTCGATCACGTGGGCGAGCAGCCGAGCCGTCACGGCAAGCTCGTCGCGCTGCTCGGCGCGCGCGCCGGGATGGGCACGAGCACGCTCGCCGCGAATCTGGCCGTGCTGCTGCAAAAGCGCACGGCCGCGCACGGCAGGCAAACGGCGCTCGTCGATCTCGGGCTGCCGGCGGGCGACGGCGCGCTGTTCCTGAACACGCGCTGCGAGTTCGATTTCGTCGAGGCGGTGCGCAACCTGCGCCGCTTCGACCGCACGTTCGTCAACACCGCGCTCGCGCGTCATGCGAGCGGCGTCGCGCTGACGACGCTGCCGCCCAGCCTCGCCGGGCTGCGCGACGTGTCGTATGCGTCGTGCGTCGGCCTCCTGAACCGGCTGCGCGCGTTTTTCGATCATCAGATTGTCGATCTCGGCGGCTTCTCGAACCGCGATTTCGTCGCGCAGGCCGCAGGCGCCGCCGACGAGACATGGCTCGTGTGCGACCAGGGCGTCGCGTCGGTGGTCTCGGCGGTGGAGCTGCTCGAATCGCTGCGCGATGCGGGCGTGTCCACCGATGCGCTGCGCCTCGTCGTCAATCAGTACGATGCGGCGCTCGGCCTGTCGCCGGCGCAGATCGCCGAGCGGCTCGGCATCGCGCTCACGGCGACGCTGCCGTCGCGGCGCGTGCCGATCGGCCATGCGGCCAACCGCGGCCGGCTGATCGTCGACGACGCCGAGCGCGATCCCTACGTGCGCGCGCTCGAGCCGCTCGTCGAGCGGCTCGCGGGCCGCGCCGGCGCGTCCGCACCGCGTTCCGCGGGCGGCTTTGCCGCGCTGCGCCGCCTCATTCAACCCACCTCCAAGCGCTCGTAACCGATGGGACACGACATTCAATTCGCCGATGGTGCGACGCCGTTCTCGCAGACGCAGCAGTTCCATGACGTCAAGAACGCCGCGCACGAGCATCTGCTCACGCGCATCGAGGAGCTGGGCGCGGAATTCGGCCGCTGGTCCCGGCAGGCGATCAACCAGTTCGTCGATCTCGAAATCGACAGCTTCGTGCGGCTGCGCCGCATCCCGCTCAACGAAAACGAGGTGCGCACGATCGCCGAGGCGCTGACCAAGGAGCTGGCGGGTTTCGGGCCGATCGAGGATCTGCTGGCCGATCCGCATGTCGAGGACATCCTGATCAACGGCTACAACGACGTGTACGTGTCGCGGCACGGCATGCTGACGAAACTGCCGGTGCGTTTTGCCGACAACGCGCATTTGCTGCGGATCGTGCGGCGGATCCTCGCGCCGATCGGGCGGCGTCTGGACGAATCGAATCCGATGGTCGATGCGCGGCTGCCGGACGGCGGGCGCGTGAACGTGGTGATCGAGCCGCTGTCGATCGACGGCCCGGTCGTGTCGATCCGCAAGTTCCGCAAGGACCCGCTCAAGCCCGCGGACCTGCTCGCGAACGCTACGTTCAACGCGGAAATCGGCGCGCTGCTGCAAGCCGCGGTTGATGCGCGCTGCAACATCCTGGTGTCGGGTGGCACGAGTTCGGGCAAGACCTCGCTGCTCAATGCGCTCGCGTTTCATATTCCCGAAGCCGAGCGCGTCGTGACGATCGAGGACACGGCCGAGCTGTCGCTCAATCATCCGCATGTGGTGCGGCTCGAGAGCCGGCCGGGAGGCTTCGACGGCAGCGGCGTGGTGACGATCCGCGATCTGCTGCGCAACACGCTGCGCATGCGGCCGGACCGCATCATCGTCGGCGAAGTGCGCGGCGGCGAAGTGCTCGAGATGATGCAGGCGATGAACACCGGCCACGATGGCTCGATGGGCACGGTTCACGCCAGTTCGCCGCGCGAGTGCCTGTACCGCCTGGAGATGCTCGCCGGCTTCGCGGGCTTTCAGGGCACCGAATCGAGCCTGCGCCGGCAGATCGCGAACGCGATCGATTTCATCGTGCAGATCGGACGGCTGTCGAACGGGCGTCGGCGGATTCTGTCGGTGACCGAGGTCACCGGGCTGTCCGACAACATCATCGCGACGCAGGAACTTTACCGGTACGAACCGCGCGTGAGCGCCGACGGCGAGGAGATCGATCACTGGGAATCGCTCGGCATTCATCCGCATTCGCCCAAGCTCGCGCGCTTCAGGCAGACGCTCGCGAGCGGCGGCTTCGGCGGCGAGCCGTTCGGCCGCGGCGGAGGCTTCAATGTCTAGCGCGGCGCTCTGGGCGCTCGCTGTCGCGCTGTTGTGCGCGGCGGCGGCGCTCGCGCTGTGGCGGCGTGGCCAGACGCATCGGGAGCGCGCGCATGCGGCACGCTTTGTCGACAGCCGGCTTCAGCCGGCGTCGCGGTCCGGCGCGACGCCGCCGGCCGAACCGAGGCGGGCGGCGGGCGCTGGGGGCACTGGGGGCACTGGGGGCGCGGCGGGAGCGAGGCCCGTCGAAGGGTTCGCGCGTTGGCGCGAGCGCGTGGCCGACCAATGGCTCAACGTATCGAGCCGCGCGGGCGTGCCCGAGATCCGCAAGCCGCTGACAGCGTTGGTCGCCGTCATCGCCGTTGCGGGCTTGTGGGCGGGCATGCGGGGCGGCCTGCTCGCGATGGCCGCGGCCTGGATGGCCGGCGCGGCGGGCGTCGCGTTCTGGCTCGTCGCGCGAATCAACCGGCGGCGGCTGCGCATCGTGCGCCAGCTGCCGTCGTTTCTCGACGGCATCGTGCGGCTCGTCACGCTCGGCAACAGCGTGCCGGCTGCGTTCCAGGCGACGCTGCAGACGACCGAGCAGCCGCTGCGCGATTGTCTGGACCACGTGTCGCGGCTGCTGCGCTCGGGCGTCGAGATCGACCGGGCGATGTTCCATGTCGCGCGGCTTTACCAGATCGACGAGTTCGAGCTTGTCGGCTCGGTGCTGAAACTGTCGGTGAAGTACGGCGGCCGGGCGGACGTGATGCTCGACCGGATGGCCGTCTTCATGCGCGATCTCGAGCAGGCCGAGCGGGAGCTTGTCGCGATGTCGGCGGAAACGCGGCTGTCCGCGTGGGTGCTGAGCTTGCTGCCGGTTGCGCTGGGCGGCTTCGTGATTGCGACCAACCCCGGCTACTTCAGCGCGATGTGGTTCGATCCGACGGGGCGCGAGCTGGTCTATCTCGCGTTTTTTCTGCAACTCGCCGGCGGCTATTGGCTGTACCGGCTCGCCCGGCTGAGGTGACGACGATGGAGCCCGCTCGCATTGGAGCAATCGCGCTCATGCTGGGCGCACTCGGCGTGCTGATGCTGGCCGTGCTCGCGGTGCTGCGCGTGCTGCTTGCGCAAAAAAGCGGCCGCACGCTTGCCGATGCGCTCGAGCAGCGCGCCGCCGCGCTCGAGGCGCTGGCGGCGCGCACGGCGGCGCCGAGCGCGGCGGGGCCGCGCGCGTCCGATGTGCAGCAGGCGACGGACGGCGGGCATGCGCGTTTCTCGGCACTGCTCGAGCGGGCCGGCCGGTTCGGAATGCGTCTGCTCGACACGCCGCTCGGCAAGCAGATCGTGGCCGACGAGGATCGATTGCTGCTCGAGCAATGCGGATACGTCGACGCGCGCACGCGCGGCATTTTCCTGAGCGCGCGGATCGGCTGCGCGTTGGGCGTGCCGATCATCGTGATGCTGATCGGCGGCGCCCGGGTCCACAAATATCTGGTTGCGTCGATCGCACTGTCGGCGATCGTCGGCTTCATGCTGCCGAAGCTTTACGTGCAGCGCCGCGCGGCGGCGCGGCGCCAGGCCGTCGTCGACGAGATGCCGCTGCTCGTCGACATGCTCAGGCTGTTGCAGGGCGTTGGGCTGTCGCTCGATCAAAGCATCCAGGTCGTCACCCACGATTTCAAGGGGATGCTGCCCGTGCTGTCGTCGGAGCTTGCGATCGCGCAGCGGCAATTCGTCGCGGGCCGCACGCGCGAGCAGTCGCTGCAGCGGCTGGCAAGCGGCTTCGACAACGAGGATCTGCGCGCGATCGTGCGTTTGCTGATCCAGGTCGACAAGCACGGCGGCGCGGTGCAGGAGCCGCTCAAGCAATTCGGCGACCGCCTGCGCGAAGTGCGCCGCGCGATGCTGCGCGAGCGCATCGGCCGCCTCACCGTGAAGATGACGGGCGTGATGATCGTCACGCTGCTGCCCGCGCTGTTCATCGTGACGGCCGGGCCGGGGATGCTGGCCGTGATGCATGCGCTCGCGGGCGTGCATCGCTAGCGGGCAACGAAGGAAGGAATCACATGGAACGAGCGGGTTTTTCGACGGCGATGGCGGCACTGGCGGCGTGCACGCTGCTGCTCGGTGCATGCGCGTTCAAGGAATCGGGATACGGGATCGGCGCGCAGGCCGAGCGTGCCGCGCTGATGCAGGCCGCGGCCGACAAGAGCGCGCCTCCCGATACGCCCGGTATGTATCTCGGCCTGATTGGCCGGATGCAGGCGCAGGGGCTCTATTACGCATCGCTCGCGCATATCGACGCTTACGAGAAGCAGTATGGCGCATCGCCCGACACGATCCTGCTGCGCGCGGATGCGTTGCGCGCGACCGATCAGCCGGCCGCGAGCGCCGTTGCCTACCGGCAGTTGCTCGACACGCCGCTTGCGTCGCGCGGCCATCGCGGGCTGGGGCTGCTCGCCGGCGCGTCGGGCGATTTCGAGCGCGCGTCGCAAGAGCTTGCGCAGGCGGTGGCGCTCGCGCCCACCGATGCGCCGACGCTGTCCGATCTCGCCTATGCGCGCATGCGCAGCGGCGACGTGACGGGCGCGCGCGTGCCGTTGATGAAGGCGGCGGAACTCGATCAGCACAATTCGAAGATTCTGAGCAATCTCGCGCTTTTTCTGCTTGCGACGGGACAAACGCGTGAAGCGCTTGGGCTGATGGATCAACAGAAGTTGCCGAGCGCCGTGCGCACCGAAATTCGTAGCGATGCGGCGAAGATCGCCGCCGCCGCGCGAGTGCGGCAGCGCAATTTGACGCGGCCGGGCAGCGCGCAGGCGGCAAGCGCGGCAGGTACGGCGGGATCGGCGAATGCGTCGAGCGCGCCGGCCGCGGGCGGATCTGCGGCAGCGGCCAATGATGCTGTGCCCGTGGCGGTGGCCGCGGGGCTGGAGCCGGCGGCGGCGCCCGCGCGCCAGCACTCGCAATAACAGACGTTTTACGGAGTCGATATGACGACGCATGACCCCATCCAGATTCCGGCTGCCGGTTCGTCAAGCGGGCGGCCGGTCCGCGCGGCGTTCGCATTTGCCTTGGCCGGCGCGCTCGCGTGCGTGACCGCTGTGACAGCCGCGCACGCGCAAGTGCAAGTGCCGCAATCCGCCGCGCCTGATGCATCGGAGGTCGGCCACGCGACGCAGGCATGGGCCGAGCTTCAGCGCAGCAACCGCGAGGCCGCCGCGTCGCAGCCGCTGCTGGGCGACGCGGCGTCGCACGCTTACCGGCGTTACATCGATTCGTTCAAGACGAAGATTCCGCCGTTTTATGGCTCGGCCGCAGGGATGGGGCATGGGAGCAGCGGTGGTGGAGGCGCGAATTATCTGTTGACGCCGACATCGGGATCGCAGTGATAGAGCAATGCCGTGACGCAGCGAGGAAACGCATGCCGTTAGCCCATCGTCCATTCGAGCGCTCGCCGCGTGTTCGCCTGCCCGCGCACGCAACGCCGGCGCGCCAGCGCGGCTCGTTTGCCGTCGCCGCGGTGGCATGGTTGCTGGTTGCGATCGCCACGCTCGGCGCGATCGATATTGGCCATGTGTTTTTTGTGCGCCGCGACTTGCAGAAAGTCGCGGATATGGCGGCGATCGCAGCCGCACAACGCATCGTCAACGACGCGTGTACCGAGCCGGCCAAGGCGGCGGCCAGTAACGCGGCGGCCAACGGTTTCGATCCGGCTGCGTCCGGCAACACGCTGGTTGCGCCCGTGTGCGGCCGCTGGGACCCGCAGCGCTTTCCCAGCGTGCAAGGCTATTTCGTCGCGCAGGTCGAGCCTTTGAACGCGGTGCAGGTGACGGTGGAGCAGGACGTGCCGTTTTTCTTCGTCGGCCCCAGGCGCACGCTGTCCGCGACGTCGATCGCGAAAGCCACCAACACCGATCAGTTCACGGTCGGCACGACGCTCGCGAGCCTGCAGGGAGGTCTCGTCAACGGCTTGCTCGGCGCGTTGCTGCATACGAATCTGAGTCTGGCGGTGGGGGCGTATCAGGCGCTCGCGGCCACGCAGATCAAGATCAGCGATTTGGTGGTGGCAGCGAACGTCACGACCGTCGATGCGCTGCTGAATACGCAGATTACGGCCGCTCAGTTCGTGCAACTGATGATCGACGCGCTGACGAGGACGCAGGTCGTCAATGCAAGCCGGCAGATCAGTCTCGACGCGATGCAGTCGATGCTTTCGGCGGGCATCGGCGGCGGCAATCTGATCAATCTCGGCAGCCGGCCGGGCGCGCCCGGCGTGATTTCGCTCGGCCTGTCCGACAAGCAGGCCGCGCTCGACGCGAAGGTCAATCTGTTCGACATGCTGATGGTCGCGGCCGAGGTCGGTCAAGCCGGGCAGCCGGCGATCAATGTGCCGGTTGGCTTGAATCTGGGCATAGTCCACGCGACGCTGAATCTGCAGATCAACACGCCGCCGTCGATCGCGCTCGGCGAGGCCGGAATCGATCCGGCGACGGGCGATTGGCGCACGCAGACAAGCAATGCAATGGTTCGGCTTTATTTGGATATCGCGCTTGATACTGAGCACAATCAAATACCGGCAGGATTGTTGGCGCCGGTCTTGAGTTTGCTGCAGCTTATCTTGGGCAATTTGGTGCAGATCTCGGTGCATGTGCCGATAGTCTTGGAGGTTTCGACGGGCCGGGCGTGGCTGGAACAGACGAATTGCGAATCCACTGCTTCGGCAAGCACGGCAGTCGTTGGCGTGCAGCCCGGGCTGGCGAACCTCTGCATTGGACAATTGCCGTCTGGCGATCCCAATACATCGCTGAACTCCGTCTGCAGCCAACCCACGACGATTTTGTCGTTGGGCGTGTTGCATGGTCGCAAGCTGATCGAACTCAAGACGAAGGGCACTCAATTGCCCGTCGAAACGCCGCAATCCGACGCGGTGAAGCTCACGTTTAATGGCGTCACGGGCGATGCGGACGATTATCAGTCCGCCAATTCAAACGCCGTGGGTTCGCAGCTCGCGAACGCGTTGTCGCAGCTTGCGTCGTCATGGTCTCAGCCGAAGGGGCTTGACATATCGATCCTCGACGCGTCTCTTCCTCTCGAATTCATCCTCAATCCGCTCCTCAATCTACTGACCGGCGTTCTCACGCCGATTCTTGGCGCACTCGACCAGGTGGTCGTCCCGCTGCTGAATCTGCTGGGCGTGCAGGTCGGCGTTGCGACGGTCCATAACGAGGCACTGACCTGCGGCGCCGCGCAAACGGTTTACTGAATTGATTCACATATAACGATGAGAAACGCGAACGCAATCGAAGGACTCGACCTCTACGTGTGGGAGGGCAAGGCCGACATCGTCGAGCGGGTCGCGCGCTGCATGTCGAGCTTCGACGTCGAGGTGATCCGCGCGGACAATGCAACGCTTTCGCCCAAGCGCACGGCGCTGCGCCCGTCGCTTGCGATCATCAGCGTCACGATGATCGAAAACGGCTCGGCGTTCCTGCGCTCGTGGCAGGCGGACATGGGCATGCCGGTGATCTGGGTGGGCTCGGCGCGCGATCACGATCCGTCGCAGTATCCGCCCGAGTACTCGCATATCTTGCCGCTCGATTTCACGGGCGCGGAGTTGCGCGCGATGATTTCGAAGCTCGCGGTGCAGCTTCGCGCGCATGCGGCGCAGACGCTTGCGCCGACGACGCTCATCGCGCATTCGGAATGCATGCAGACGCTGCTGCAGGAAGTCGACACGTTCGCCGATTGCGATACGAACGTGCTGTTGCACGGCGAGACGGGCGTTGGCAAGGAGCGGATCGCGCAGCTTCTGCACGAAAAGCATTCGCGCTATTCGCAAGGCGAGTTCGTTGCCGTCAACTGTGGCGCGATTCCCGACGGCCTGTTCGAATCGCTGTTCTTCGGGCATGCGAAAGGGTCGTTTACGGGCGCGGTCGGCACGCACAAGGGCTATTTCGAGCAGGCGGCGGGCGGCACGCTGTTTCTCGACGAAGTCGCGGACCTGCCGCTTTATCAGCAGGTCAAGCTGCTGCGCGTGCTCGAGGACGGCGCGGTGCTGAGAATCGGCGCGACGGCGCCCGTCAAGGTCGATTTCCGGCTCGTCGCGGCGAGCAATAAAAAGCTGCCGCAGCTCGTGAAGGACGGCCTGTTTCGCGCGGATCTCTATTACCGGCTCGCGGTGATCGAGTTGAACATTCCGTCGCTCGAGGAGCGGGGCGCCGTCGACAAGATCGCGCTCTTCAAGACGTTCGTCGCGTCGGTGGTCGGCGACGCACGGCTTGCCGAGCTTCCGGAGTTGCCTTACTGGCTTGCCGAGTCCGTTGCCGATTCGTATTTTCCCGGCAATGTGCGCGAATTGCGCAACCTCGCGGAGCGCGTCGGCGTGACGGTCAGGCAGACGGGCGGCTGGGACACCGCGCGGCTGCAACGGCTCGTCGCGCATGCGCGCCGGGCGCAGCCGGTGCCGGCCGAGAGCGCGGCGGACGTGTTCGTCGATCGCAGCAAGTGGGATATGGCCGAGCGCAGCCGCGTGATCGCTGCGCTCGATGCGAACGGATGGCGCCGTCAGGATACCGCGCAGCACCTTGGAATCAGCCGCAAGGTGCTGTGGGAGAAGATGCGCAAATATCAGATTTTTGACGAAGAACCCGAAACCCGCGAAAGCGAATGATCGGGCGCTCGCGCCGGCAAACGCGAAATTGCCGAAATGGTGGCGCAAATACGATGCAGTTGGCCGTGGAGGCCGGTTGGCGGCGTGCGATGGCCGGTCATGCGCCGGTGTTTGGTGCGGCGGGCGTGAGACGCGACGCAGGGGCGAGACGCGGCAAAAAGCAAGCCGGCCACGGCTTGCTTTTTTCAGCGCGACGGGGTTCGATCAGCGCTTATTGGCCGTCGGTCGGGCCGAGCGAACGCCGGCGGCGCGTAACGATCACGGGGCTGCTCGTATTGCGCTCCGACGTGGACGGGGTCGTCACACCTTCTTGCGGCTCGCGCGGCGTGCCGTAATCGCGCGGTTCGCGGGGCTCGCGCGGCTCGCGGGAGTAGAAACTGTCGCCGCGCTGCTCGCGATGGCCGCCGTGCGAACCGTAAGGGCCGTGGCCGCCGCCTTCGCGCCCGCCAGGCCGGCCGCCGCCGTGGCTGCCTCCGCCGCCGTGGCCGCCACCCGTGCGCGGGCCACGCGGCCCGCCTGGGCGGGAGCCGCCCGTATCGAGCTGGATCGTCGAGATCGCGCGTTTATAGATGCCTTGCAGGCCGACGGGCGTGCGCAGCATCACCAAGTACTGATCGAACGATTCAATGCATCCCGTCAGGCGAATGCCGTTGACAAGATAAATTTCGACGCGCTTGCGTTCCTTGCGCGCGGCATTGATGAAATCGTTTTGCGGATGGGATTCTGCAGGATTGGCCATTCAAAAGCGGCAGATGCCGGCGTTAAATAAGAGTTATGCGTTTCGCCGCATGCGAGTTTTCACAGCGTGTGGCGGGATTTTACCCTGTTCGAAGGCGACGCGTGCGCGAGCGTTTGTGTCCAACCGTTACCCACTATAGACGGTTCGGCCCGTTTGTGCGATGCGGCCGATCGGCCAACGTGCGTTTCGGCGGCCTCTGACACCATTTCGTTACGTTGCGTTACAGCGCTCGTACATCCGTTGCACCTGTTGACGTCCGGGCTCGCTAGAGTACTGGCATCGAGCCGGCCGACGCCGGCGAACCGAGGTGACAACATGAAAAAAAAGCTGATCATGACGCTGCTGGCGAGCGTCGCGCTGGGCGCGTCGGCGGGCGCGTCGGCGGGCGGCGTGGATCTGTCGATCGGGCTCGGCCTGCCGGCTGCGCCGGTCTACGTCGCGCCGCAACCGGTGTATGTCGCGCCGCAGCCCGCCGTCGTCGCTTATCCGGCATACGGCGGCTACTGGCGCGGCGATGAGGACGATGACGATCACGAGCGCTGGGAGCATTACCGCAAGCACTGGCGTAAGCGGCATCATCACGACGACGATTGAGCCGCAGCCCGAATGCGCCGCGACCGGGTCCGGCTGCGGCGTCAGCCGCCGGCCGACCGGCTGGCATGCCGCGTCGAGCCGCCGGTGTGCGGTATCGGCCGGTAAAAACGCGCGTCGGGCCCGCGCCGTTTGGCGTGCGCGCTTCTGTCATCGATCGGTGGCAGGGTGGACGGCACGATGCGCCGCTCAGAAGTGATAGTCCGAATTTTTGGGATCAAATTCGGAATCGCCTAGTGATTTCGGTGTGATTTTCTCGAATATCACGCGCTCGAATATTCGCCCGTCGTTGTCATACGATTCGACGGTACGAAAATAGGGCTGCCGCAGATCGAGGCCGAGCGTCGCCCGTTTTGCATAAAACAGCGGACGGCCCGGGGTTTCGTAGGTGAGCGCGATGACGCGCACGCCGCCGATCGTTTTCGCCTCGATGCGCGTGGGTTTTTGCACGCCCGCGTCACGATATTTTCGCGCTTCGCTCAGATAAAGATTCGCGATGAATTCGGTGCCGAGATCGCGCACCTGATGGTTCGATTGCGCGCGGGCGAGCGTGCCGTCGAGCGCCGTCCACATCGGCAGCTTGCCGAGCAGCCCGCCGAGGTGCCCGTACATCTCGTCGGCGCGCTTGGTCGAATCGTAGATCACTTCCTGGCCGCCGTGCGCGCCGTCCGGCAACCATTTCGCATAGACGCGCAGCGGCTCGCGCGTCACCTTGACAAGCATGTGATCGGGCTTGTCCGACCATTTGCCGTCGATGCGTTCCTGCCGCAGCATTGTAAATTCGTATGACGGATAGCCGATCGGCCCCGCCGCGATGTAGTCCGGCACTGCTTGCGGATCGAGCGACTGGAACAGCGCGGTGAGCGTCGCGTCGTCGAGTTTCTCGAGCGCACCTTGGCGTGCGGCGGCGCGCAACCCGCGCGCTTGCTGGCTGGCGGGCAGCGTTGCCAATTTCGCCAACTCGGCAGGCAGTGCCGCTGCCGCGCCGGCTTCGGCGGCGGCCGAAGCCGCAGCCGTTTCGTGTGTTTCGTGCGGCTGGGCTTGTGTGGGCCGAGGGCCGTCCGGCGAGCCCAGCCACAGCGCGGCAAACGCCGCGGCGTTCGCGCAGAGCCGCGCAACCTGCGCCACTCGCGCCACCGGCTGCCACGGCGATCGCGGCCGATGCGTCGGCGCGCAGCCGATGCGGTAATCATTGAGTCTCTTCATGAATATCCGGTTCGTTTCGAGCCAAGCCGCTCAGAGTCAGCAGGCAGGCCTTTCGTGCCCCGAACGGCCTATTGCCGGGCGAAGGTGCCGCGGCCAAAGCACGAGCGCGCGCGCACCGTTTCCGCGTGACGGGCGCGCTCATTTGCGATCGGCCGGGCCGTTGGATGCGCGCTTGGCCAATTCCTCGTCGCGCAGCACGCGGCGCAACGTTTTGCCAACGTTGGATTGCGGCAGTTCGTTGCGGAATTCGACGAGCTTCGGCATCTTGTAGCCCGTCAGATTTTTGCGGCAATACGCGAGCACGTCGTCGGCGCTCAGCGACGCGTCGCGCGGCACGACGAATACCTTGATGAGTTCGCCGCGCGACGGGTCGGGAATGCCGATCGCCGCCGCCTCGCGGATGCCGGGATGCGCGGCCAGCACTTCCTCGATCTCGTTCGGATAGACGTTGAAGCCCGATACGAGAATCATGTCCTTCTTGCGATCGATCAGGCGGATGAAGCCCTGTTCGTCCATCACGCCGATGTCGCCCGTGGCGAGCCAGCCGTCGGCGTCGAGCACCTTCGCGGTTTCGTCTGGACGCTGCCAATAGCCGCGCATGACTTGCGGCCCTTGCACGCATAACTCGCCCGGTTCGCCGACGTTTGCCCATGTGCCGTCGTCTTTACGAAAGCGCACGAGCGTCGACGGCGCGGGCAGTCCGATCGTGCCGCTGAACGCGCGTTTTTGCTTGGCGTCGTAAAGGTTCATCGTGACGATCGGTGAGCACTCGGTGAGCCCGTAGCCTTCGACGATCGGGCAGCCGGTCACCGCCTCGAAGCGCTCGGCGACGGCGCGCTGCATGGCCATTCCGCCCGCCATCGCGAGCTTGAGTTTCGAGAAGTCGCGCCGGCGGAATTCCTCGTCGTCGAGAAATGCGTTGTACAGCGTGTTGATGCCGGTGATGCCGGTGAACGTCTCGTGACGCAGGATCTTCATCATCGTCTTCGTATCGCGCGGGTTGGCGATCAGGATGTTGCGCCCGCCCAGGCCGAGGAAGATCAGCGCGTTGACCGTCAGCGAATAGATGTGATACAGCGGCAGCGGCGTGAGCACCGTCTCGATGTCGTCCAGCAGTTGGCCCTCGACCCATGCCTTGGCTTGAAGCAGGTTCGCGATCAGGTTCGAGTGCGTGAGCATCGCGCCTTTCGCGACGCCCGTCGTGCCGCCCGTGTATTGCAAAAATGCGAGATCGTCGCGCTTGATCGCCACGGGCGCGGCGGGATGGCGCGCGCCCGCCGCAAGCGCCGCGCGCAGGCGCACGGCATTCGGCAACTGATAAGCGGGCACCAGCTTTTTGACGTGCTTGAGCACGAAATTGATCAGCCGCCCTTTCGGATTGAGGCCGTCGGCGAGCAGATCGCCGAGCGCGGTTATCACGATGTGCTCGATTTGGGTTTCCGGCATCGCCTCTTGCAGCGTCTTCGCGAAATTCTCGAAGACGACGATGGTTCGCGCGCCACTGTCCTTGAGCTGATGCGCAAGCTCGCGCGCCGTGTAGAGCGGATTGACGTTGACGACGATCGCGCCTGCTTTCAACGCGCCGAATAGCGTGACGGGATACTGAAACGAGTTCGGCAGCATGATCGCGACGCGCTCGCCCGGCTTCACGCCGATGCTTTGCAGATACGACGCGAATGCGTCGGCCTTGCGCGCGAGCGCGGCATAGCTCAGCCGCGCGCCCGCGCTGATGTATGCGATGCGCTGCGCGTAGCGCGTCGTGCATTCGTCGAAGTACTGAACAAGGGAATCGTATTGCGTGATGTCGATTTCATGCGGCACGCCGGCGAGGTACGACGCATACCAGCGGCCGTCCGTATTGGGCGCATGGGTCGACGTGGACGCAACAGAGGCGGTCATCGCTTGTCTCCTGGGTTTTATAGTCATTGCCGCGGGATCGGCGGCGATGCGCGCGGCCGGGGCGGCCGCGCCGGCCGTGTCCGGCGCCGTCGCGCGCACACCCTGCGCGCCGCTCGTCGCGGCGTCAGCTTGCCTGAATCTCGTGCGCGTCGGCGTCGTGGGCAACCGGCTCGACGAACGGCGTGGCCGCGGCGGCCGAGGCCGGTTCGTCGGCGCATGCGTGTGCGGGCGCCGATGTCGATGCCGGCGGCGCTTCGGTCAACGGCGCGACGATCATCGACTCGCGACTGGCCGGCGGCGGCTCGGTGGCCGCTTGCGCGGCGCTGAGCCGGCTGTTCGACGAGAGGCTCGAGAGCACCAATTCGAAGACGGCGAACTCTTCTTTGCCCGGCATCGGCGCTTTCAGCACCGCGACGATCAACGACGCCAGCCGCGCGATCATTTGCACGTCGTTCAGCGTGCGGCCTTGCGTGAATTCGTCGATCAGACTTTCGGTTTCCGTTCCCGCGAGCGCGCCGGCGAGTGCGCCGATCGCGTAATGCAGCCGCCAGCCAAGCTCGGCGCGCGGCAGATTCGGCAGCGTGCGCTGGAACGCATCGAAGAAGCGGCCGGCGACGGGCGCGTAGTGAGCGGTCAGAAAGTTGCGAACGAACGCCGACGAATCGGTGTACGCGCGGCCGATGAGCCTCAACAGCGCGCGGCCGCCGCGTTGCGGATCGCGCGACGCATGCAGCGCGGGAATGAACATCGCGCCCAGTATGTGCTCGCACGTGACATTCGCGCCGAGTTGCTCATCGAAGCGATCGAGAATGAGCAGCCGCTCGTCGTTCAGCTGATCCAGCCGCCGCGACAGCATCGCGTGGATCAATGCTTCCTTGCTGCCGAAGTGATAGTTGACTGCCGCTAGATTCACTGCCGCACGCGACGTGATTTGCCGCATCGACATTGCTTCGTAGCCATGCTCGATGAAAAGATCTTCGGCTGCATCGAGGATGCGCGCCTTCGTCCCGCCGGATTGCCGGCTGGTTTGTCGAACTGCCATGTTCCGCCTCCCTTGCCGGTTTCCCGGTACGCGAACAAGCGATTCAAATCTGTAATTGAAACAACCGTTTGCCGATAAGATAAGAAGCAGGGCGGGGAGGCGGCAAGCACTCTTTGTCGATAAAGTCCTCTAGAGTCCGGTGCGCTGCCGCACGGATCATACGCGGCGCGTCGCGCCGATGGCGTCTGCGCGATGATGCGCCGCCGCGCAAACGGCTATCTGGCCGCCGGTGTCGCGGCGGTGGCCTGCGTCATGTCGATACCGCGCCGTTCCCGGCTGAACAGGATCAGCACGGCGATCACCACGGAAACCGTACCGGCGACGGCGGCGAGCGCGAGGCCGTAGTTGTTGCCGTGATCGACGGCGAACTGTGCCTGCATCGTCGCGTTGCCGGATGCGAGCAGATTGCCGAACTGGTAGACGAAGCCGGGGAACGTCGCGCGAATTTCGTCCGGGGAAATTTCGTTCAGATGGACCGGGATCACGCCCCACGCGCCCTGCACCGAGATTTGCATCAGGAACGCGCCGGCTGCAAGCAGCAGCGGGCCGCTGGAAAACGCCCATAACGGCAACACGGGCAGCGCGATCAGCGCGGTGATGCAGATCGTGCGGCGGCGGCCGATTTTTTCGGATAACGATCCAAATGTCAGGCCGCCGACGATCGCGCCCACATTCAGCACGATCAGAATCCACGAAACGGTGTGCGGATCGAAATGATGCTGCTCGCGCAGGAACGTCGGATACAGATCCTGCGTGCCGTGCGAGAAGAAGTTGAACGCGGTCATCAGCACGATCGCGTAGACCGACAGCTTCCAGTTCTGCTTGAGCGTGGCGACGAGCCCTGCGCGGGGGCGTTTTTCCATCTGCCGCCAAGCCGGCGATTCGGGCACTTTCGCGCGAACGTAGAGCACCAGGAACGCGGGCAGCACGCCGACCATGAACATCCCGCGCCAGCCGATGTACTGATAGAAGAGGCCGAAGACGACCGACGCAAGCAGATAGCCGCTCGGATAGCCGGCTTGCAGCAGCCCCGAGACGAAGCCGCGCGCGTGCGTCGGGACCGTTTCCATCGTCAGCGCCGAGCCGACGCCCCATTCGCCGCCCATCGCGATGCCGAACAGCGTGCGCATCACGAGCAGCGCGGCCAGGCTCGGCGCGAAGCCGGAGGCCAGTTCGAGCAGCGAGTAGCACGCGATGTTGATCATCAGCGTCGGGCGGCGGCCGAAGCGGTCCGCGAGCCGGCCGAAGATCAGCGCGCCGACCGGGCGCGCGGCCAGCGTCAGCGTGACGGCGAACGCGACGGCGGGAATTTTCGTGTTGAATTCGGCGGCGATATCCTTCAACACGAAGACCATCAGAAAGAAGTCGAATGCGTCGAGGGTCCAGCCGAGATAGGCGGCGATCGTGACGTTGCGTTGCTCCCGGGTCCAGCTCATGGCGACAGTCTCCTCGCGAGATCGAAGCGCCGTGGCTCGCTTGCACCGCCCGGCTGGCGCCGTGCACGGACGGTCAACCGGAGTGTACGCTGCTCGTCGCACGCTTGAGCGCTGGCTCGGAGCCGATCCGGATTAATCCCTAGGCAGCGGCCCGTGGCGAACTCCGCCGGCGCAGCCTGGGCGTTCCGTGACGGCGCGACGCGGCGATGCTAACGTGTTTGCGTCGCCATGCTTCCAGATGCTTACATTGACAAACAGACCTGCCATCCATGGAACCTCGCTTGCCGCTGCCGACGCTTGAAACCGAACGCCTGTGGCTGCGTCCGCGCGCGCTGACCGATCTCGACGCATGTATCGCGATGGATCGCGATCCGGACGTCACCCGCTATATCGCCGGGCCTTGGAGCGATCCTGTCGAGCATCGCCGCTTCGTCGAGCATCGGATCACGCGTGCGTATCCGCCGGGGCTCGGCTATTGGTCGATCTTCGAGAAAGCGCGGCCCGCGCAGTTCGTCGGCTGGGTGTTGCTGATTCCGGATGATTCGGCGCTCGGGCGCGACGTCGAGATCGGCTGGCGGCTCGTGCGCGCCGCTTGGGGGCGCGGGATCGCCGGCGAGGCCGCGCGGCGCGTCGTCGCGCATGCATTCGGGACAGTGCGGCTGCCGAGGATCGTCGCGGACATCGCCGCCGAAAACCACGCGTCGCTGAACGTGGCGCGCAAGCTGGGGATGCGGCGCGTGAGCATCGTGCGCGAGCCGGCGTATGCCGGCGGCGCGGCGCCCGGGCTGGCCGCGACGACGCGCGAAGTCTCGTATGTCCGCCATCGGCTCGAGCGCGCCGATCTCGCCGTGAACGACCGCTGAAGCGGCTTTTGCCGCTCGGCCTGCAGGCCCGCGCGTCGCGTTCGATCATGCGGCCGCGGCGCACCGGCCGGCTGCACGCATGAGCGAATCCGGCGCGTGCTCGACGAGCGATGCGCGGATTCGCGGATCCCGTGCAATGCCGTATTAACGCGCGCGCTGATCCCATGTATCGTTGCCGAAACCGTTTTCGGGAGCGAAGGTCATGACGATCGGCAAGGACACCCCACTGATTCCGGCGAAGCTCGACGCGCTGCGGCCCACGCAGCTTACGGTCGGCTATCGCGAGGTCAAGGCCAAGCGCAAGCATTGGAAGTCGCTCGGCAAGAAGGCGCGCAAGGCCGCGATCGATTCGCACTGGTTTCCGGCCGTGCTCGGGCCGGGCGGCGAATATTTCATCGTCGATCACCATCACCTCGGCCTCGCGCTGATCGAGGAAGGCGTAAGCGAGGTCAAGGCGATGCTGCTGAAGGATTTGTCGTGGCTCGACGAGACGATCTTCTGGCGGATGATGGAGCACAACCAGTGGGTCCATCCGTTCGGCGCGAACGGCGCGCGTCATGACTATTCGAAGCTGCCCAAATCGCTCGTCGGCCTGAAGGACGATCCTTTCCGAAGCCTTGCAGGGGAGTTGCGCACGGCGGGCGGTTACGCGAAGGACGCGACGCCGTTCAGCGAATTCCTATGGGCCGACTTTCTGCGCCTGAAGATTCCGGCTGCGCAGATCCGCAGGGATTTCGCGAAGGCGCTCGAATTGGCGCTCGGCTATGCGCACACGCAGGAAGCGCGTTATTTGCCCGGCTGGTCCGGCGTGGTTGCGACGGCACGTTGACGCGCGGCGCTTTTCGATAGGCGAGACAACAACATGGACAGCCATTCGAGCCGCCCCGACACGGCACCGCGGCAAGCCGAGCATTTCGCCGCGCTCGCCGCGCCGTCCGCGCCGCGCGGCGAGCGCACTGCGCGTGACGCGCTCGCCGGGCTGTCGATCGCGGGTTTGCTGATTCCCGAAGCAGTTGCATATGCGGGGCTCGCGAGCCTGCCGCCGCAGACGGGGTTGATCGCGCTGCTGGTCGGGCTCGTCGTGTATGCGCTCGTCGGCAGCAGCCGCTTCGCGATCGTGTCGGCGACGTCGTCGTCGGCCGTCGTGCTTGCGGCAACCGTGGTTTCCGGCGCGGGGCCGCACGCCGCGCCGCTGCTGATGGCCGCCGCGCTCGTCGCGACTACGGGCGTGATCTTCATCGCCGCGGGCGCGGCCCGCCTGGGCGGGATGTCGGACTTCATCGCACGGCCGGTGCTGCGCGGCTTTACGTTCGGCCTTGCGCTCACGATCGTCATCAAGCAATTGCCGAAGATTCTCGAGTTGCACGTCGCGCATAGCGATACGCTGCGCGTCGCCATCGATCTGCTCTCCGGGTTGCCGCATTGCAACCCTTATAGCGCGGCGCTCGGCGCGGCGGCGCTCGCGATTCTGTTCGTGCTCGGGCGGCGTTCGCGCGTGCCGGCGACGCTCGTGGTGATCGTGCTCGGCATCGCGGCCGGTTACTGGATCGACTGGCACCGCTACGGGATCGCGGTGGTCGGGACGATCGATCTGCAGAACTTCGCATTCGGATTGCCGCCGTTGAGCCGCACCGCATGGATGCAGACAGCCGAGCTGGGTGTCGCGCTGATGTTGATTCTGTACGCGGAATCGTATGGCGCGATCCGCAATTTCGCGCTGAAGCATGGCGATGCCGTGTCGCCGAACCGCGATCTCGTCGCGCTCGGCTGCGCGAACCTCGTATCGGGGCTGCTGCACGGGATGCCCGTTGGCGCAGGCTATTCGGCGACGTCGGCGAACGAGGCAGCGGGGGCGCAATCGAAAATGGCGAGCCTGATTGCGGCGGCCGTGATCGCGCTGATCGTCTGGCTGCTGCTGCCGCAGCTCGCGCGGATTCCGGAGCCGGTGCTTGCCGCGATCGTGATCTTCGCCGTCAGTCATTCGCTGCATCCGGACGTGTTCCGGCCGTATTGGATCTGGCGCCGCGACCGGCTCGTCGTGATCGCCGCGCTCGGCGCCGTGATCGTGCTCGGCGTGTTGCACGGGCTGCTTGCCGCGATCGGCGTGAGCCTGCTGTTGACGCTCAAGCAATTGTCCGAACCGAAGGTGAGCGTGCTCGGGCGGTTGCGCGACAGCCACGATTTCGTCGACGCGTCGATCCATCGGGATGCGAAACCGGTGCCCGGCGTGCTGATCGTGCGGCCGGAGGCGCAACTCTTCTTTGCGAACGCCGAGCGCGTGCTGAATATGGTGCGGCAGCTTGCGCGCGGCGCTCAGCCGAGCGTGCAGACCGTGATGCTGAGCCTGGAGGAGTCGCCCGATGTCGATGGCACGACGATCGAGGCGCTGAAGACTTTTGCCGCCGAATGCGAGATGCGCGGCTGGCGGCTCGTGTGCGTGCGCCTGAAACCGAACGTGTTGCAGGTGTTGCAGCGCGCGGCGGATTCGGCATTGCGCGCGGATGCGTTATCGGAGCTGAGTGTCGACGAAAGCCTGCAACTGTTGGCGGCCAAGCACGGCGCGTCTGCTTGACCGGTGCGCGGTGTGTGGCATGCAGCGTTCGCGCGGCCGGGGTCGAAGGGGGGCGGCGGCTCACGCAATGGATCGGCGGTGGCCGGATCGATGCTCAGGACCGCGAAAGAACTGACGCTCGACAGGCAGCGCAGTCGCGCGGCCACGGCGGTGCAGGCGAGCAACGCGTCGATCGGACGAGCAGGCGGGCGGCGCGCGGAAGATTCGCGGAAGATTCGCGGTTCCGCGCGCGCAGCGGCTGACAGCCGGCCCGCATGCGCTGGCATTGCCGCAATCCGTTTCCCGGCGCGGCTTGCCCGTACACACGCCCGCTTGGCGGCGCGTGCGTCGGCCAGACCGTCCGCCGCCGCTTGCCGCCCGGCGAGCCATCGCCTGGCAGCGGTCAGCGTTTTTTTCCGCGCGTGGCTTGCCGCGACCGCTCCTGCCGTCGCTGTTGCAGCCGCTGGCGGTGCTGGCTCCAGGCCGCGCCGCGATTGCGAATGAAGTCGGATAGCTCGGCACTCGACGTGAGCGGCGGGTCGGCTTGCTCGTAATGGCCTTTTTCGTTGCGCAGCGGCAGCGCCGCGATGCGCGCCGCTTGCAGTTTGTCGAGCTTCGACGGCAGCGATGCGTTCGGATGATGCAGCGACGCTACCGGCACGCTCACGCCTTGCAGCGGATCGTCGTCGGCCGCGCGCGGTTTCGCGAGCGTCAAGACGTCGCCGAGCGACGGCGCGGCTTTATCGCGCGCCGTCAGCGGCGCGGTTCCCCAGCGCTCGCTGACCGTCTTCAATACCGACGTGTGATCGATCGTGCCAGCCGCACTCCGAAACACCGTGCCGGCCTTGATGAGCGGCGACACCAGCACCGCCGGCACGCGCACGCCGAAGCGGGTGAAATCGAAGCCGAACTCGCCGATCGTGCCGTCGCCGGGCGGGGTCGCGCCCGATGGCGGCGGGACGTGGTCGTAATTGCCGCCGTGCTCGTCGTAAGTGATGATGAGAAGCGTGCTCGCCCACGCGGAGCTGTTGCGCAACGTGTAGTAGACGTCGTGAATGAGCTGCTCGCCCGCGGCGACGTCGTAGTTCGGATGCTGGCTGTTGCCGGTCGCGTCCCAACTCGGCTCGAGAAAGGTGAACGCCGGCAGCGTGCCGGCCGATGCGCGCGACTGGAAGTCGCGAAAGTGGCCGAAATGCGAGTCGTCCGCGTTTTGCGTATCGGGGAAGTCGTGGCGCGTGAGCGGATCGCGGTTATAGCCGAAGATCGCCCAGTCGACGTTCTTGTCCGACAGCCGTCCGAAGATGCTCGGGCACGTGAAGATTTTCACGTGATCGTCGAGGTGGCCTTGCGAGGTGCCGGCGAGCGCGAACGCGCGATTGGGCATCGTCATCGTCGGCACGGAGGCGAACCATCGGTCGCATACCGCATAGCCCTTGGCGAGCCCGGACAGCACGGGCAGCAGTTGCGGCGTATACATCCCCATGATCTGCGACGGCGTCGTGCCGGGCAGCGAATCCTTGTAGTGCTTGGCTTGGTCGGAGGCGATCGCTGATTTGAAGTTGATGACGAAGCCTTGATTGGTCGGTGTATCGCCCGGCGCCGGATCGTCGTGGGAAAAGAGCTGATAGTTGGTGTTCTGGAAGCCTTCGCCGGGGTCCGCGCCGGGCATCAAATACGGATGAGGATCGGTTGCCTGGATTCGATAGACGCTCACCGGATGGCCGAGATCATCGGGATTCGATTCGTTGCCCGTCAGGCCGTCGAAAGGCTGGCCGGTGGGCGATTGGTTGCCGCTGTCGGTATACAGGAAGCCAAGCATGTGATCGAACGATCGGTTCTCCAGCATCAGATAGACGATGTGGTCGATTTTCTTGAGTTGATTGGCCACGGGAACTCCAGTCGGAATGCGCTCGCCAGGTACGCGGCGTTCGGGATGGGGGCTTCCCGGCAGCGTCGCCGGGCCTCGGATGTTGGATGTCGCTATGCTGACTTTATATGCGGGCGCGGTGCAACATCAAATAAACATTGGGCGCGCGGCTTGCGATTCGATGACAAAACGCCATCGGTTCGGTTCGAGCTTTGATGGGGGGGCGGACTTTAGCAGCCGGGCATTTCAAGCCCGCGAAGCGACGGGCGAGGCTCCGAATCGATCGACGTTTCTGTCAACGTCGATCGCGGCTGTCGTGCGACGATGGCGAGTCGCGGGCCGGGGCCGTTGCCTGCGGCGAGGCGGTGGCTGCATCGTCGGCGCCGGATTCCGAAGCCGCCGATCGTCCATCGGGTGGCGGCCGATGGACCGCACGTGAAGAGCGTGCGCATACGAACGCAAAAATCGTCGACGCCAATGGAATCGAATAATCGTCCGCACAAACAAAAAACCCCGTCAGACCAAGATCTTACGGGGTTCTTCGAACTACTGCGGCTTATGCCGGACTATCTGATGGTGCCCAGGAGAGGACTCGAACCTCCACGGTGTTGCCACCGCTAGGACCTGAACCTAGTGCGTCTACCAATTCCGCCACCTGGGCACGTTTCGCTTGCTGCATCGCGAAAGACCGTGATTATAGCGTGATTGAAGGCTCTGTCAACTATTTCTGCGCGATTTGTCCGACGGTGAAAAAAGGCGACGCAGTGCGTGCCGGATTCGTCGTGCGCGAGACGGTTGGCTGATCTCGATTGAAGCATTGCCTCCGGGAAAGAACGAGCGAATTTCCTACGAGCCAGTTCAAGTTCGCCGTCAGCAGAATTATTGTCGACGTGTGCGAAGTGCCGCGCTACGTTGACACGCGAACGCAGGCAAGCGGACGTCACGGACCGATGCACGTTGCCGCTGTTGTATTGGCGGTTGACGCCTCGCTCGGCGAGCGTGGGCGCGTCGTGTCGCTGGCCGCAGTCGCGGCGAGGGGTAATGCATGTGACGTGTTCGAACGATATTATTGGATGGGCGATTTTCTGTTACCATCAAAGTAACTTTTAGCAGTCCATCGCAACTGAAGAGGGGTTTTCATGTCTGAAATCGCAGTGGTGTTCCATAGTGGCTATGGCCACGCTGCCGTCATCGCGGAAGCGGTCGCTCGTGGAGTCGAAAAAATCGACGGTGCATCGGTCAAGCTGATTTCTGTCGAGGCGATTGATGAACACTGGGAGTACCTGGAGCGCGATGCCAAAGCGATCATCTTCGGCTCGCCGACCTACATGGGCAGCGCTTCCGCGCAGTTCAAGGGTTTCATGGACGCGTCGTCCAAGTATTGGGGCAAATGGCGCGACAAGCTGGCGGCCGGCTTCACGGTGTCCGCGTCGCAAAGCGGCGATAAGCTCGCGACGCTGCAGCAGCTTGCCGTCTTCGCGGCTCAGCACCAAATGCTGTGGGTCAGCCTCGGTTTGATGCCCGGCAACAACAGCAGCACGGGATCGGTCAACGATCTGAACCGGCTCGGTTCATTCCTGGGCGCCATGGCGCAGGCGAATGCCGACCAAGGCGGCGAAGCGATTCTCGAAAGCGATCGAAAGACGGCTGAATTGCTAGGCGAGCGTGTCGCGAGCGCGGCGAAGCGCTGGAACGGCGTCTGAAGCCGGGGCCGGGCAGCGTGCCGTCCCGATGATGTGCCGGCTGCCCGGATTCGAGGTGCGATCGAGGCCCGCGTATGCGGGCGTGTTCGCCGGATGTCACGAATCCGTCAATCAGCCCGCTTGGGTTTTCGCAACGGAAACCGAAAATGAAAAAGCCGGCTGAAAGCCGGCTTTTTCAAAACAACTGGTGCCCAGGAGAGGACTCGAACCTCCACGGTGTTGCCACCGCTAGGACCTGAACCTAGTGCGTCTACCAATTCCGCCACCTGGGCAGGTGTGTGCTGCAAAGACCGCTATTATAAGGTGCGGAGCGAGGCTGTCAACACTTTTTCGGCACTCGGATCGATCCGGCCGAATGCTGCTCAATACGCGGCACGCGGCCCGTTTGGTGCGGCAGCGGGTGTTAGAATGGGGCGGCATGAACGAGCGGGACGCCCGTCCAACGTCTGTCTGCCGCCCGTCACGCAAGCCAAACGCACCGAGAACAATCATCGACAAGCCCTTGAGCAAGTATCCGTATCCCATCCCGAGCCGCGAAGAGATTCTCGGCGTGCTGCGCACGAGCGACGCGCCGCTCGCCGCGAACGACATTGCCGAAGCGCTGTCGATCAAGCGTCAGGAGCGCGAAGGATTCTTCCGGCGGGTCGCCGCGATGGAGCGCGACGGCCAGATCCGGCTCGACAAGCGCGGTCATTATCAGCTGACGCATCCGTCGAACTTTGTTGCGGGGCGCGTGCAGGGCCATCGCGACGGTTACGGTTTCGTGATTCGTGACGACGGCCAGGACGATCTGTTTCTGCCGAACGCGGAGATGCAAAAGGTCATGCACAACGATCGCGTGCTTGCGCGGATCGTCGGCTATGACCGGCGGGGGCGTCCGGAAGGGCATGTCGTCGAGGTGACGGAGCGCGCGAACAAGCGCGTGATCGGGCGCATGCTGAACGAGAACGGCACGCTCATCGTCGCGCCGGAGGACAAGCGCATCGGCCACGATATCCTGGTCGCGCAGAATGCGAAGAAGGCGAAGGTCGGGCAAGTGGTCGTCGTCGAGCTGACCGATTTTCCGAGCCGGCATTCGCAGCCGCTCGGCCGCGTGGTCGAAGTGCTTGGGGACATCGACGATCCCGGCATGGAAATCGAGATCGCGGTGCGCAAGTACGGCGTGCCTTACGAATTCGGCGGCGCCGCGCTCGACGAGGCCGCCGCGTTGCCTGACAAGGTGAGACCGGCCGATCTGCGCTATCGCGTCGATCTGCGCGACGTGCCGCTCGTCACGATCGACGGCGAGGATGCGCGCGATTTCGATGACGCGGTATATTGCGAGCCCATTGCGCTCGGGCGCGGCGGAGGCTTTCGCCTGATCGTCGCGATCGCGGACGTGTCGCATTACGTGCAGCCGGGCAGCGCGCTCGATGCCGACGCGCTCGAGCGCAGCACGTCGGTGTACTTCCCGCGGCGCGTGATTCCGATGCTGCCCGAGAAGCTGTCGAACGGGCTCTGCTCGCTGAATCCGCAGGTCGACCGCTGCGTGCTCGCATGCGACATCGTCATCAACGCGCGCGGCGATATCAAGGCCTATCAGTTCTATCCGGCCGTGATCCACTCGGCCGCGCGCCTGACGTATACCGAGGTGGCCGCGGTGCTCGCGAACACCAAGGGGCCCGAGGCGGCGCGCCGCGCGGAGCTGCTGCCGCATTTGCAGAATCTGTATGGCGTCTACAAGGCGCTGTTCGTCGCGCGGCAAAAGCGAGGCGCGATCGATTTCGACACGACGGAAACCTATATCGTCTGCAATGCGCAAGGCAAGATCGAGCAGATTCTGCCGCGCCAGCGCAACGACGCGCACCGTCTGATCGAGGAGTGCATGCTTGCCGCGAATGTCTGCGCGGCCGATTTTCTGAAGCGCAATAAGCATCCGGGTCTGTATCGCGTGCATGCGGGGCCGACGCCGGAAAAGCTCGAGAACCTGCGCGCGTTCCTGCGCGACATGGGCCTCACGCTCGGCGGCGGCGACACGCCGCACGCCAGCGATTATGCGGCGCTGATGGCGCACATCCGCGACCGTCCCGATGCGCAGATGTTGCAGCCGATGTTGCTGCGCTCGATGCAGCAGGCCGTCTATAGCCCCGACAACATCGGCCATTTCGGGCTGGCATACGATGCATACGCGCATTTCACGAGCCCGATTCGCCGCTATCCCGATCTGCTCACGCACCGCGCGATCTATGCGATTCTCGCGGGAAAGAAGTATGTGCCGAAATCGCCGGATGGCGTCGAGTTGAACACCGCGTTGTCGCCGCGCGCCCGGGCGATGCAGCGCGAGGATGACGAATCGCGCGGCCGCGCGCGTTCGAACGCGGCGATCTGGGAGGAGCTCGGGCTGCACTGCTCGGCGAACGAGCGCCGCGCGGACGAGGCGTCGCGCGACGTCGAGGCGTGGCTCAAATGCTATTTCATGCGCGACAAGCTCGGCGAGGAGTATGGCGGGATGGTGAACGGCGTGACGTCGTTCGGCATTTTCGTGCAGCTCGATACGCTGTTTATCGAAGGCTTGGTGCATGTGACGGAGCTCGGCGCCGATTATTTCCAGTACGACGAAGTGAAGAACGAGTTGCGCGGCGAGCGCACCGGTATTCGCTATCGGCTGTCCGATCGGGTGCGGGTGCAGGTGAGCCGCGTCGATCTCGACGCGCGCAAGATCGATTTCCGGCTCGTGCGCGATACGCCGATCAAAGCCCCGCGTGCGGCGGTGTCCTCCGGCGGCGCCGAGCCGGGCGGTCCGCGTGTGCGCGCGTTGCCGCCCGCGGAAGCGCCCGTGCGCCGCAAGAAGGCGGCGGCTGCGCCGAGCGCCGCAGTGAAGGAGGCGCGCGCCGCGCGCAAGAAGGGGGCAGCGGCGAAGCCCGCCGCGAAAAAAGCGCGTTCGCGCAAGAAGTACTGAATGCACGTGTCGCCCATCGCCGGCGACGCTTGCCGATCGAGACGCCGCGCGCCCGGCCGGGTGCGCGGCGCTTTTCTTTTCCCATATGGCCACGCGCCGGGCGCGGCCATGCGTTTTTTTGATGGAAGGTTGTTCGAGCCATGTCACGTTTGAAGGTTCTCTACGGTTTTCATGCGGTGACCGCGCGCATGCGGCACGACGCGTCGACGGTTGCTGAGGTGTTCTACGATGCGACGCGCCGCGATCGCCGGATGCAGGATTTTCTGCACGCCGCGAAGGAAGCGGGCGTGCGCGTCATTGCCGCGGATGAGACGCGTCTTTGGGGGCTCGCGCATACCGAACGGCACCAGGGCGTTGTCGCGCGCGTCGAGGATCTGCCGCTTGCGCAGAATCTCGCGGAGCTGCTGGACGGCATCGGCGGGCCGGCGTTGCTGCTCGTGCTCGACGGCGTGACCGATCCGCACAACCTGGGCGCGTGCCTGCGCGTGGCCGATGCGGCGGGCGCGCATGCGATCATCGCGCCGCGAGACCGTGCGGTCGGCCTCAATGCGACGGCCGCGAAAGTCGCGAGCGGCGCGGCCGATACGGTGCCATACATCACGGTGACGAATCTCGCGCGGGCGTTGCGCGAGCTGAAGGATGCGGGTGTATGGGTGATCGGCACGTCGGACGATGCGACGGCGAGCTTATACGATACGAAGCTCGACGGCCCCGTCGCGCTCGTGATGGGAGCGGAGGGCGAGGGGATGCGGCGCCTGACGCGCGACACGTGCGACGAAGTGATGTTCATCCCGATGGCGGGCAGCGTCGAGAGCTTGAACGTGTCGGTTGCGAGCGGCGTTTGCCTGTATGAGGCGGTGCGGCAGCGAGGTTTGAAAAAGTAGCGCGGCGTGCACGGGGTGCCAACGGCGCCCGTTCGAGCGGGATGGTTCGGGGTGCGAAAGACGTTGCGCCGCTTGCTTGGGCGGCGCGCACATGGCAAAAAACGGGCGGCGGCGCCGACTGCCGGTAAACTTGCGCCTTTTGCACCTTTGACGATTTGACGCTGCCATGACCCAAGACGAACTCAAACGCCTCGTTGGCGAGGCCGCCGCCCGTTACGTGATCGACAACGTGCCGCAAGGCGCGGTGCTCGGCGTGGGCACGGGCTCAACCGCCAACTGCTTCATCGATGCGCTCGCCGCCTTCAAGGATCGCTATCGCGGTGCAGTGTCGAGTTCGGTTGCGACGACCCAGCGCTTGAAATCGCACGGCATCCGGGTCTTCGATCTGAACGAAGTCGATGCGCTGCAGGTGTATGTCGACGGCGCCGACGAAATCGACGCGTCAGGCGCGATGATCAAGGGCGGCGGCGGCGCGCTGACGCGCGAGAAGATCGTGGCTTCGGTTGCCGAAACGTTCGTTTGCATCGCCGATGCGAGCAAGCGGGTGCCGGTGCTCGGCCGGTTCCCGCTGCCGGTCGAGGTCGTGCCGATGGCCCGCACCGCGGTCGGCCGGCGCCTCGCGGCCCTCGGCGGCGTGCCCGTGTTGCGCGTGAAGCCGGACGGCACACCCTACGTGACCGACAACGGCAACGAGATCCTGGATGTCAAAGGGCTGTCGATCGACGATCCGCGCGGGCTCGAGTCAACGATCAACGCTTGGCCGGGAGTCGTGACGGTGGGATTGTTCGCGGCGCGCGGCGCGGATTTGTGCCTGCTCGGCACCGAGCACGGCGTCGAGACGATCGCCTATGCGCGGCATTAATTCAGTTATTCAGCAATTCATGTGAAATGTAAGCTTAATCGAATTGCGCTTCATTCAATTGAAAAAATGCAACGCAATTCTTTCGCCAACCATTCGGACTCAAGCCGGGCGGGCTTGGAAAGCGTGCCCGGCGGGGTTTTTGAGAAAACGAATATTTCTGGATATAGTAAGAGGGATTACCCTGTCAGGTGTTTACCAGATAGCGGAAATACGGCGAACTCAGCAACGTATCGATCATAAGAAAAAAAGAGCAGAAGTTGAGAGTCGTTTCGATCAAGGGCCGGCGAGACTGCGAGGGCATTGTGCCAATACAGGTAATGTTCGGGGAGGTCTCATGGAGCAGGGAAAAGACCGGTCACTGGTCAGCAAAGTGATGGATGGGCTTGTCGCGGGAATCGTCGAGGACAAGTATGGCGGCATATTGCCGCCGCAGGATGTGCTGTCGAAGGACTTCGACGTCAGCCGCACGGTGATGCGCGAGGCGCTGTCGATGTTGCTTGCGCGCGACATGCTGGATGTGCGGCCGAAGGTCGGTACGCGCGTGCGGCCGATGCACGATTGGCGGATGATCGACGAGGACGTGGTGAACTGGCGTTTCCGCGCAAAACCGGACCCGCAGTTCATGCGCGACGTCATCGAGTTCCGCACGCTGATCGAGCCGCGTGCGACCGCACAGGCGGCGATGCGCGCGAGCACGGCGGAGATCGTGGGCATTCGCGAGGCTTTCGAGCTGTTCAAGCTTGCCGAGCCGGGTTCGTCGGCCTATGACGAGGCTGATGAGCTGCTGCATACGCGGATCGTGCATGCGAGCGGCAATCAGTTTTTCCAGCAGATGGCGGCGATCATTCGCGGCGCGCTGCGGCTCGTGAATCGCCGGATGAGCCAGCGCGAGGGCATTCGCGCGCTCGCGTTCAAGTCGCACGCGCGGGTGGTCGAGGCGATCGAGCGGCGCGATGCACGCGAGGCGGAAGCCGCCGCGCTCGATCTGATCGGCTACACGGTGGAGGAGATGCGCGACTTCGCGGTGGAGTTGCCCGAACGGGGCTGATCGCGTCGGTGTATCACCGTGGCGCATGCCGGCCGTTTATCATGGCGGCCGGCCCGGCTTTTTGCTTTACGCCGGCTTGTTCAGCGACACGGAATCTTCATCGATGACCGAACATCCTCCGGCGCCGATTCGTTTCGGCATTGTCGGCGCGGGCAGCATCGCGCGCAGATTTGCTCAAGGGCTTGCGCATGTGCGCGACGCCGCGCTTGCGCACGTCTGGGCGCGCCGCGCCGACGCGGCCGCCGAATTTTGCCGTGAATACGGCGGCGCATGCGTCGGCAGCTTCGACGCGCTGCTTGCTTCCGATATCGACGCTGTCTATATCGCGACGCTCAACGACAGCCATGCGTACTACGCGTGCGCGGCGCTCGACGCCGGCAAGGCGGTGTTGTGCGAGAAGCCCGCGACCGTCAACGCACGGGAACTCGAAACGGTGCTCGCCGCCGCGCGCGCCTCGCAGTGTCTGTTCATGGAGGCGATGAAGCCGCCGTTCTATCCGCTATACCGAAAATTGCGCGCGCATCTGGCCAGCGACCCGATCGGCGACATCGCGCTCGTGCGCGCCGGCTGCGCATCGTCGACGGTGCCCGCCGGGCATCCCGTCTATCGCGCGGAGCACGCGGGCGGCGCGCTGCTCGATATCGGCATCTACGAAATGTTCCTGGCGGTCGACTGGCTTGGCGCCATGCTCGATATGCAGACACTCGGCCGTGTCGGCGCGACCGGCGTCGACGTGTTCGCGAGCGTCAACGCACGGCACGAGCGCGGCATATCGCAGCTCTTTTGCGGACTCGACGTGATGGGGCGCGGCGACGCTTTGCTTGCCGCCAGCGGCGGCACCGTAACCATTCACGAGAACTGGTGGAATCCGGCGCGGGCGACGATCCGTTATGCGGACGGCCGCGTCGTCGAGCTTGACGAGCCGTTCGACGGCGGCGGCCTCAATTACGAAGCCGCGCATTTATGCGAGCTGCTGCGCGCGGGGGCGCTCGAAAGCCCGGTGATGACGCACGATCATTCCCGCCGGATGATCGCGATGACCGATGCGGCGCGCGCGGCGCTCGGCGTGCGCTATCCGATGGACTGACGCTGCCCGCCGCGCCCGGGCCGGCATCGCGCCGGCCCGGGCGCGCTCAATGCCGGCCCGGCAGCGCGAGCCGGCGCTCGTACCAGCGCTGCGCCCACTCGAGGAGCTGGCACAGCACCCAATAGACGGCCGCCGCGGCGAGATAGAGCGGCAGCGGCTGATAGGTCGAGGCGATGATCTCCTGCGCGCTGCGCAGCAGCTCGGTGACCGTGATCACCGAGACGAGCGAGGTGTCCTTGATCAGGCTGATGAGGCTGTTCGACAGGCTCGGCACCGCAATGCGCAGCGCCTGCGGCCCGATCACGTGGCGCAGCGTCTGCTGCCACGACAGCCCGAGGCTGTAGGCGGCGAGCCATTGCCCCTTATCGATGCCGTTGATCGCACCGCGCATGCTTTCGGACAGATACGCGGCAACGTTCGCGGACAGCGCGATCACGCCGGCGGGTGTCGGATCGAGCGACAAGCCTAGGCTTGGCAGTCCGTAATAAATGACGAAAATCTGCACGAGCAGGGGCGTGCCGCGCATCACGCTGACGTAGGCGCGCGCGAGGCCGGCAACGAACGCGTTGCCGCCGATGCCCATCAGGGCGAGCACGACACCGCCGGCGAGGCCGACCACCATCGAGAGCGCGGCGAACTTGACGGTCAACAGCGCGCCCTGCAGCAGGACCGGAAGCGATTGGACGAGGAGGGAAGTGGTCGACATGTGAAGCGTGGCGTGGCTTGCGCGAAAGCGCAATCATAAACCGGACGCGCAATGCAAAGGGCGGCATCGTCATACGTGCCGCCCTGGTTTGCCGCAGGCTGCGCGCGGCAAGCCGCGCGCTTGGCCGGACGAGGCGTTGACCGGTTACTTGGCGGGTTTCGTCACGTCGATGCCGAACCACTTGTCCGAGATCTTCGTGAACGTGCCATCGGCTTCGAGCTGCGTCATCGCATCGGCGATCGCCTTGGCGAACTTCGGATTGCCCTTCTTGAAAGGAATGCCCGACGAGTTGGCCGAGCCGACGTTCGCGCCCGGGCGCAGCGGCAACTGCGAGTTCTTCATCAGGTACGCGAGCATCAGGCGGTCGTTGAGCGCCGCGTCGAGACGACCGGCGGCCAGATCTCGCAGATACTCGGGCGCGCCCGGATAGGTCTTCACGTCGATGCCCGGTATCGACTTGGCCATGTCCATATAGTTCGTGCCGAGCGCGACGCCGAGCTTCTTGCCCTTGAGCGCATCGAGCGACTTGAACTCGCGGGTATCGTCCTTGCGCTGGATGAGTTGCGCGTTCGAGTACGTGTAGGCCGGGGAGAAGTCGAGCGTTTCGCGGCGCTTGTCGGTGATGCCGACCTGGTTGACGATCACGTCGAACTTGCCGGCCTGCAGGCCGGCGATGATGCCGCTCCATTCGGTGGTCACGAACTCGGGCTTCACGCCAAGCTTCGCCGCGATGGCCTTTGCGATATCGACGTCGAAGCCGACGAGATCGCCTTGCGCGCTCTTCGAGTTGAACGGCGGGAACGTGCCTTCGAGGCCGATGCGCAGCGTGCCGCGTTGTTTGACCTCATCGAGCAAGTCGGCCGCGTGTGCAGTCGCGCCGATGAGCGACGCGCCGATCAGGCCGGCAGCCATGAGTTTCTTCAGCAATGCGAATTTCATCGTGTTGTTTCCTCCGCCTCGGGTAAGGCACGGGTATCGGGACCGGGATGATAGCTAAATAGCAATCGATAGCTAAATATAGTTTGTTTATTTCTATATCAACGGGCGTGATGGTGGGCGAGCGCCTTTGCGCATTCGGCGACGAGCGCCGGACCGCGGTAGATGAAGCCCGTGTAGAGCTGCACGAGCGACGCGCCCGCGGCGAGTTTCGCACGCGCATCGTCGCCCGAGAAGATGCCGCCGACGCCGATGATCGGGATCGCGTCGCCCAGTTCCGCGCGCAGCTTGCGGATCACCGCGTTCGACGCGTCGAGCACCGGCCTGCCGGACAGCCCGCCTGCCTCGTCCGCGTGCGGCAGCCCCTTGACCGCTTCGCGCGACAGCGTCGTATTGGTCGCGATGACTGCTTCGATGCGGTGGCGCAGCAGCATCGAAGCGATTTCCTTGACCTGCTCGTCGTCGAGATCGGGCGCGATCTTCAGCGCGAGCGGCACGTGCTTGCCGTGCAGGTCGGCCAGGCGCTGCTGCTTGTCCTTGAGGGCGGCGAGCAGCGAATCGAGTTCGTTCGCGCCTTGCAACTGGCGCAGGTTCTTGGTGTTTGGCGACGAGATGTTGATCGTCACGTAGCTCGCGAACGGATAGACGCGCTCGAGGCAATACAAGTAATCGTCCGCCGCGCGCTCGATCGGCGTATCGGCGTTCTTGCCGATGTTCAGGCCCAGCACACCCCGGTAGCGGGCCGCCTGCACGTTCCTGACGAACTGCTCGACGCCGCCGTTGTTGAAACCCATCCGGTTGATCAGCGCCCCTGCGTCGGGCAGCCGGAACATGCGCGGGCGCGGATTGCCGGGCTGCGCCCGCGGCGTGACCGTGCCCACCTCAATGAAGCCGAAGCCGAGCGCGGCGAGCCCGTCGATGCACGCGCCGTCCTTGTCGAGGCCGGCCGCGAGGCCGACCGGATTGCGGAACGTCAGCCCCATTACCGTGCGGGGCGCATCGGGCACGCGCGCGGCGAGCGCGCAGGCGAGACCGGAGCGGCCGGCGACGCCGAGCATGCGCAGCGTCAGATGGTGAGCGTCTTCCGCATCCATCTTGAAGAGGGACGCGCGCGCGAGTGGATAAAGGGAGCTGAACACGGGACAGAAGGCAGCAGCCGAAAAATTGACAACCCGTTATTTTAGCCGAGATGCGCTGCCGCGCCCGCCGCGCGGCGGGACGGCCTCATCCGGGCGGCTCAGGCGGCGGGCGTCAGCGCGTGCCGGAATGGCCACCCGGCAGCGGCGCACGCGCGAGCGCGGCGTCGACGGGGGGCAGATCGACGTGCGCCGGATCGAGCACTTTCCAGCGGCCGTCGACGAGACCCTCCAGCGGATGGAAGTTGGCCTTGTACGCCATTTTCTGACTTTCCCCGATCCAGTAGCCCAGATAGACGTATGGCAGACGCAGGCTCTTGGCCTGTTCGATTTGCCAGAGAATGTTGTAGGTGCCGTAGCTCGCGTGGACGTCGTCCGGATCGAAGAACGTATAGACCGACGACAGCCCGTCGCCGAGGATGTCGATCATGCTGACCATGCGCAGCCTGCCCACGTCGCTCGCCGGCGGTTCGTGATCGCGAAATTCGACGAGCCGCGAATTGATCCGGCTTTGCAGCAGAAACTGTTCGTATTGGTCGCGGCTGTCGCGATCCATTCCGCCGCCCGCGTGGCGGGCCGACTGGTAGCGCATGTAGAGCGCGTAGTGCTCCTCGTCGTAATGCAGCGGGGAAACCGTCGCGACGAGTGTCCGATGGCGTTTCCACGTGCGCCGCTGCGTACGGTTCGGCGTGAACGCGTCGGTCGGCACGCGCACCGGCACGCATGCGCGGCAACCGTCGCAATAGGGCCGGTACGTGAACACGCCGGAGCGCCGGAAGCCTGCTTTCACGAGTTCGGTGTAGATGTCCGAATTGATCAGGTGGCTCGGCGTGGCCACTTGCGAGCGCGCGATCCGGCCGTCCAGATAGCTGCACGGGTAGGGGGCGGTTGCATAAAATTGCAGCGCCGAAAGGGGTGAAAGCGGCAGCTCAGTGGGATGAGTCATGGGCGGCTCTCAATGTCTCGTGTCATGCGAAGCTAACGGCCGGCGGCACCCGTCGCCGCCATGCGGCGGCCGAGCAAGCTGGCGATGGCGGTCTTGTCGAATCGCCACGGAATCGCGGGTTGCGCCGCCGCACGGCGCACATGCGCGACAAACGCGCGGCGCGTGATTTCGCGACCGCCGAGCGATGCCAGATGCGACGTGTTTTGCTGGCAGTCTATCATTTCCACTTTATGATCGAGTAGATGCGCGACGAGCGCGGCGAGCGCAATTTTCGACGCGTCGGCGACATTCGCGTACATCGATTCGCCGAAGAACATCCGGCCGAACGATACGCCATAGAGACCGCCCACCCGCTTGCCGTCGAGCCAGGTTTCGATGCTGTGTGCGTCGCCCGCACGGTGCAGCGACGAATACGCGTCGACGATCTCCGGCGTGATCCATGTGCCTTGCTGTCCGCGGCGCGGCGCTTGCGCGCAGGCGCGCATCACGCCGGCAAAATCGTGATCGACGCGGATTTCCCAGCGCGGATCGCGCATCACGCGCTTGAGCGTTTTTCTGAACGTGGCCGAAACCCGGAACTCGGCCGGCGCGAGAATCATTCTCGGATCGGGGCTCCACCACAGCACCGGCTGCCCGTCCGAGTACCACGGGAAGATGCCGTGGCGGTACGCGTCGACGAGGCGCGCCGGCGGCAGATCGGCGCTCGCCGCGAGCAGGCCGGGCGCGCCGCTCGCCGCGCCGAGCGCGTGCTCGACGCTCGGAAACGGATCGCCGGGGCCGAGCCAGGGGACCATGCGCGCGCCTAGCCGTTGCGCAGCGAACGGAAGATATCGCCGGTATGGATGCCGTAATCGCCGGCTTCGCGATCGGCGAAGAAAAAGCGCAGCGTTTGGCTGACAGTCGGAAACGCGATGTCGTCCCACGGAATGTCGGCCTCGTCGAAAAGACGCACCTCGAGGCTTTCCTCGCCCGCCTCGAACGCCGGATCGACAAGCCGCGCAAGGTAGAACAGATGCACCTGATGAACGTGCGGCACGTTCAGCAGCGAAAACAGGTTTTGCACCTCGACGCGCGCGCCCGCTTCCTCCAGCGTTTCGCGCGCGGCGGCCTCGGCCGTCGTCTCGCCCATTTCCATGAAGCCCGCAGGCAGCGTCCAGTATCCGTAGCGCGGCTCGATCGCGCGGCGGCACAGCAGCACCTGATCGCCCCAGACGGGGATCGTGCCGACGACGTTGCGCGGGTTCTGATAATGGATCGTGCCGCAATGGTCGCAGACGAAGCGCTCGCGATTGTCTCCAGGCGGGATGCGCGCGATCACTTCGTGGCCGCAAACGGAGCAGAATTTCATAGAAACGGGTTCGCAAAGAGTGATGCGAGTGTATCACCGGCAGGCGGCATTCTCGAACGCCGCGCAGGCCGGGAGTGGCGGCTGCGTATGCGCGCCGCGCCGGCGCCGCCGGGCGCGCGGCGGCTGTGATGGCGGCAGGCACCGGACTTTCGCCGGGTTTGCCGGGTGTTTGCGCGCGGTTCGCGGGATGTTCGCTGCTTGGCGGCGGTGCATGACGGTTCGCGGCGGCCGCTGCCGATGCAAACCGGTAAGTCGTGCCGGCTGCCGGACGAAGCGCCGCGCGTCCGACAATAGAGCGGGCCTTGATGCGATGGCGCGTGCCGGGCCGTTTGAAACGCCGGGTTTGTCGCGCCAGCCGCGCTAGCCGCGTTCGCCCTTTCCCTCGCGCGGGGGATGAGGGTGCGGATGAGGATTCGCGATTGCCCGCCACAGCATTTCAAACAGTGCATTCGATCGTTGCGCATTCGATTGCTTGATGCGGCGGATTTGATGCATTTGAACGAAACGGAACACGACGCCGTAGATGAAATCGAGGATGGCGACCTTGTCGACTTCGTTCGTCAGGATGCCGCTGGCCTGCCCTTCGGCGATCATGTCGAGCACGACCCGGCTCACCTCGGGCTGCTTGAATGAAATGTCGTTCATCCAGCGCTGGAAATGCACGGTTTCCATGAACAGCTTGATGAAATTGTCATGGCGCTCGAAGAAATCGAGCATGAGCCAGAACACCTTTCTCATCCGGTCCTTGTAGCTTTCAATCGCCTGCAGGTGATCGATGATCCGGTCGCCGAGATGCTTGAGCACGCGCCCGGCACAGGCGAGCCACAGATCCTCCATGCTGCCGTAATACCGGTACAGCGTTTGCAGTGAGCAATGCGCTTGCGCCGCGACTTCGACGAAC
This sequence comes from Burkholderia singularis, assembly GCF_001718875.1. NCBI lineage: Bacteria > Pseudomonadati > Pseudomonadota > Betaproteobacteria > Burkholderiales > Burkholderiaceae > Burkholderia > Burkholderia singularis. The sequence goes on along the minus strand of NZ_CP013448.1, from coordinate 2,519,683 downwards.
GAAATCTCGTCGGGCGATTGGTGCGTGGCGAGTCGCATGGTGGCCTCTTCGATGCGAGCCTCGACCGCCGGCCTGCGTTTCGTTGGTGTTTCACCCATAGTTTTCAGAATTGGTTGAGTCTAATGTGTAATGAAATTACATTTTCGATATCAATTCGCGTTTACCCTTGTATTTGAATGTTGACGGGGATTTTCCCCGAAATATACGATGCATTCGCCAATTTGATTTTAATGAAATTTATTTAAGTGTAAATAAATTACATATTTGGGTGAGTGCCGGGCGCGCGTGATCCACGCGTAGCGGCAAGTGCCGGTCGATTTCCCTCGGAGACGTTTTCATGATTCCTCGCACCCTGTTTGGCCCCGAGCACGAAGAGTTCCGCCGGCAGTTCCGACGCTTTCTCGAGCAGGAGGTCACGCCGAATCGCAAGCGCTGGGAAGCGCAGCAGCATGTCGATCGCGATATCTGGAAGCGCGCGGGCGAACTCGGTTTTCTGTGCACGGCGATTCCCGAGGAATACGGCGGCGCAGGCGGCGACCGCCTGTATTCGACGATCCTGATCGAGGAGGCCGCGTATGCGTGCGACAGCAGCCTCGGCTTCGCGCTGCATTCGGACATTTGCGCGCCGTATATCCTCAATTTCGGCACCGACGAGCAGAAACGCCACTGGCTGCCCAAGCTCGCCAGCGGCGAAGTCATCAGCGCGATCGCGATGACCGAGCCCGGTACGGGGTCGGATCTGCAGGCGGTCAAGACCACCGCCGTCGCCGACGGCGACGACTACGTGATCAACGGCAGCAAGATCTTCATCACGAACGGTTATCTGAGCGATCTCGTGATCGTCGTCGCGAAGACGGGCGGCAGCGGCAAGGGCTCGCAAGATATCTCATTGATTCTCGTCGAGGCGGATCGCCCGGGCTTCACCAAAGGCCGGCCGCTCGAGAAGATCGGCATGAAGGGGCAGGATACGGCCGAGCTGTTCTTCTCGGACGTGCGCGTGCCGCGCTCGAATCTGCTCGGCAGCGTCGAAGGGCAGGGCTTCATCATGCTGATGAAGGAGCTTGCGTGGGAGCGGATGATCATTGCGATCACGTCGCAGGCCGCGGCCGAGACGAGTTGGCGGCTCGCGAAGGATTATACGGATCAGCGCAACGTGTTCGGCAAGCCGGTCGCCGCTTATCAAAACACCCGCTTCAAGCTCGCCGAGATGCGTGCCGAGATCGCGATCGGCAGGGTATTCGTCGACCGGTGCCTGGAGCTTGTGCTGAAGAACGCGCTGGCGCCGGATGCGGCGGCTGCCGCGAAATTCTGGATCACCGAGATGCAAAGCCGCGTGACCGACCAGTGCCTGCAATTGCACGGCGGCTACGGCTACATGCTCGAATACCCGATCGCGCGCATCTATGCGGATACGCGCGCGCAACGCATCTACGGCGGCACCAACGAAATCATGCGCGAGCTGGTCGCGCGGTTCATGTAGCGCGGCCGGCGCCTGGCATGCCTGGCATGCCGGATGCCAGCGCAGAAGCGATTCCCCTCGTCCACTCCTGCGGAACGGACCCATGACAGACGCATTCATCTATGACGCCGTGCGCACGCCGCGCGGCAAGGGCAAGAAGGACGGCAGCCTGCATCAGATCACACCGATCCATCTGCTGAAGAATCTCTACGATGCGCTGCGCGAGCGCAACCGGCTCGACACGAGCCGGGTCGATGACGTCGTGCTGGGCGTGGTCACCCCGATCGGCGAGCAGGGCTCGAATCTCGCGCGCGTATCGGTGCTGTACGCGGGGTGGGACGAGCGCATCGCGGGCGTCACGCAGAACCGCTTCTGCGCATCCGGGCTCGAATCCGTGAATCTGGCCGCGATGAAGGTCATGTCGGGGCAGGAGGATCTCGTCGTCGCGGGCGGTGTCGAGAGCATGTCGCGCTGGACGATGGGCTCGGACGGCGGCGCGTGGTACATGGACCCGCGCGTCAACGATGCGCTGCAGTTCGTTCCGCAGGGCATCGGCGCGGATGTGATCGCGACGCAGATGGGCTACAGCCGGCAGGATGTCGACGCATTCGCGCTGCGCTCGCACCAGCGCGCCGATGCCGCGCGCCGCGAAGGGCGCTTCGCGCGCTCGCTCGTACCGGTGCGCGACGTCAACGGCGTGGTGGTGCTCGAGTGCGACGAGACGATCCGCCCGGATACGTCGCTCGAGAAGCTGGGCGCGCTCGAGCCGTCGTTCGCGATGATCGGCCAGATGGGGTTCGATGCGACCGCGCTGCGCAAGTACACCGAACTGGAAGCCGTCGATCACGTGCATCACGCCGGCAACTCGTCGGGCATCGTCGATGGCGCCGCGCTGATGCTGATCGGCAGTCGCGACGCCGGCGCGCAGCAGGGGTTGAAGCCGCGCGCGCGCATTCGCGCGACGGCCGTGATCGGCTCCGACCCGACCATCATGCTGACGGGCACGACGCCGGCTTGCCGCAAGGCGCTTGCCAAGGCCGGCATGAACGCGGGCGATATCGACCTCGTCGAGGTCAACGAGGCATTCGCCGCAGTGCCGATGCGCACCGCGCACGAACTCGGCATCGGGCTCGAGCGCGTCAACGTCAACGGCGGCGCGATTGCGATGGGCCATCCGCTCGGCGCGACCGGCTGCATGCTGCTTGGCACCGCGCTCGACGAGCTCGAGCGCACCGATCAATCGACCGCGCTCGTCACGCTTTGCGTCGGCGCGGGCATGGGTATCGCCACCATCATCGAACGGGTTTGAGCCATGACGACGCATGCCATTCATACCGAGCTGGACCACGACGGCATCCTGACCGTCACGATCGACTTGCCGGGCCGCAGCATGAACGTGCTCGACGACGCGTTCGCCGGGGCGTTCGCAGCGGTGCTCGCGCGTATCGAAGCCGATCAGGCGGTCAACGGCGCGGTCATCACCTCGGGCAAGGCGGATTTCATCGCCGGCGCGGATATCGACCGGCTGTACGCGATCGACACGCCGCAACAAGCGATGCAACTGGCCGACGATTACAAGGCGCTGCTGCGCCGCATCGAGAAAAGCGGCAAGCCGGTCGTGGCCGCGCTCAACGGCACCGCGCTCGGCGGAGGCTACGAGCTTGCGCTCGCGTGCCACCACCGGATTGCCATCGACGATGCGAAGCTGCAGGTCGGCTTGCCTGAGGTCAAGCTCGGCTTGTTGCCGGGCGGGGGCGGCACGCAGCGTCTGCCGCGCCTGATCGGCATTCAGCGCGCGCTGCTGTTGCTGCTCGAAGGCAAGACGCTGCGGGCGGAAAAAGCGCTCGCCGAAGGGCTGATCGATGCGCTCGCGGCCAACCGTGACGAACTGCTGGCGAGCGCGAAAGCCTGGGCGCGGGCGAATCCCAAGCCGGTTCAACCTTGGGACCGCAAGGATTTCCGCATTCCGGGCGGGGATTCGAAGCATCCGGGCATCGTGCAGGTGTTCTCGATCGCCCCGGCGATCGCGAGCGCGAAAACCCAGCGCCTGTATCCGGCCGCCACCGATATCCTGTCGTGCGTATTCGAAGGCTGTCTGCTCGATATCGACAGCGGGCTGCGTGTCGAAAGCCGCTATTTCGCGCATGCGGCAACGTCGCAGGTTTGCCGGAACATGATCGGGACGTTCTGGTATCAGCTCAATGCGCTGAAGAAGGGCGCGTCGCGGCCGGCCGGCGTGCCGGCGTCGCGCGTCGGCAAGCTGGGCGTGCTCGGCGCGGGCATGATGGGGGCCGGCATCGCGTATGCCGCGGCGAAGGCGGGCATCGACGTGGTGCTCAAGGACGTGTCGAAGGAAGCCGCCGAAAAGGGCCGCGACTATTCGGCGCAATTGCTCGACGAGGCGATTGCGAAGCGCCGCAGCACGCCGCAGAAGAAGGAGGCGCTGCTCGCGCGCATCCATCCGAGCGCCGATGCGGCCGATCTGGCGGGCTGCGACTTGATCATCGAAGCCGTGTTCGAGGACCGCGACCTCAAGGCGCGCGTGACGCAGGAGGCCGAGGCGGTGATGGCGCCGGACGGCGTGTTCGCGTCCAACACGTCGACGCTGCCGATCACCGGGCTGGCCGAGGCGTCGAGCCGCGCCGAGCGGTTCGTCGGCATCCACTTCTTCTCGCCGGTCGACAAGATGCCGCTCGTCGAGATCATCCGCGGTGCGAAGACGTCGCCGGAGACGATCGCGCGCGCGTTCGACTTCGTGTTGCAGATCGGCAAGACGCCGATCGTCGTCAACGACGGGCGCGGCTTTTATACGTCGCGCGTGTTCTCGCGCTATATCGCCGAGGGCGCGCGTCTCGTCGCCGAGGGCCAAAACCCGCGGCGCGTCGACATGGCCGCGGTCAAGGCCGGCATGCCGGTCGGCCCGCTCACCGTGCTCGATGAAGTGAGCCTGACGCTGCCGCTCGCGATCATGACCCAAACCCAGAAGGATCTTGGCGACGCGTACCAGCCAAGCGGCGCGGAAGACACGCTGCGCACGCTGGTCGAGCTTGGGCGTACCGGCAAGAAGGACGGCCGCGGCATTTACGACTACGGCGCCGGCGGCAAGCGCGTATGGCCCGAACTTAGCCGGCATTTCGCGCCGCAAGCGCCGCTCGACGAGCACGAAATCGCCGAGCGGGTGCTGTTCGCGCAGGCGCTCGAGGCCGTGCGCGCGTTCGACGAGCAGATCGTCACGAACGTGGCCGATGCGAACATCGGCAGCGTGTTCGCGCTCGGCTTCTGTCCGCAGCACGGCGGCGTGCTGCAATACATCAACGCTTACGGCGTGAAAGCGTTCGTCGCGCGGGCGCAGGCGCTCGCGCAGCGTTATGGCGAGCGCTTTGCGCCGCCTGCGTCGCTGCTCGATATGGCCGAGCGCGGAGCCGTTTTCGCCGATTGATCGCGACCCGGGCGCGCTTGCGCATTTGCGCGCCCGCCTATCGACGTGTCATCACCCTTCAGGAGACACCATGAATGCAGTCGACGCGCTTCAGCAACTGCCGACCCTCTACCGCGGCGGCGACCACGTCAATAAGACGATCCAGTTCGACATTTCGCAGCCGACGTATCTGCGCATCCGCGACGGCCAATGCTCGGCCGTCGAAGGACAGGCCGACGACGCAGATTTGACGCTGCGGCTGTCCGACGACGATCTGGTCGATCTGCTGAGCGGCAAGCTCGACGGCACGATGGCCGTGATGAGCGGCAAGTTGAAACTGTCGGGAGACGTCATGCTGGCTCAGCAGATCGAAACCTTGTTCGATACGAAATCGCTGCTTTGAGCACGCCGCCGAACGCCGATCCCCATCCGGCGATGGAGACTTGCCCCACCAATCCGCTGCTGCGCGGCGTGCGCGTGCTCGATTTGTCGCGCTTGCTGCCCGGACCGTTCTGTTCGCTTTATCTGGCGCAACTCGGCGCGGACGTGATCAAGATCGAGGAGCCCGGCGGCGACTACGCGCGCGCGTCGGCCGAGCTTTTCGAGCAGGTGAATCGCGGCAAGCGCTCGATCACGCTCGATCTGCGGCAGTCCGACGACGTCGCGCGTTTCAAGGCGCTGGTTGCCGAGGCGGACGTCGTGCTCGAATCGTTCCGCCCGGGGGTGATGGACAAGCTCGGCTGCGGCTACGACACGTTGAAGCGGATCAACCCCCGCCTCGTCTATGCGGCGCTGACCGGATATGGCCAGACAGGGCCTTACCGCGATCGGGCGGGCCATGACGTGAACTATCTGGCGATCGCCGGCGTGCTCGACCAGATCGGCGCGCACGGCGGCCCGCCGGCGATGTCGAACCTGCAGATCGCCGATCTTGCCGGCGGTTCGCTGACGTGCGCGATCGGCATCCTGGCGGCGCTGTTCGGTGCGCGCGCGTCGGGTGTGGGTTCGTTCGTCGATGTCGGGATGGCCGATGGCTCCGCCGCGCTGCAAGTGATGGCGCTGGCCGCATTGCGTCAGCACGGCGCGGCGTTGCCGCGTGGCTGCGACGTTTTCACGGGCGCGCTGCCGAACTACGCGATCTACCGATGCCGCGATGGGCGCCATCTCGCGATCGGCGCGCTGGAGCCGAAATTTTTCCGCGCGTTGCTCACGGGCATCGCGCCGGCGCTGCCGGGGTGGGTGAACCGCGTTGTCGCGCGCAAGTTTGCGCCGCGGCCGGCCAGCGCGCCGAGCGCTGCGCCCGACGATCCACAAGCCGCCGCTCGCGCGAAGCTGCAGCCGTTCGGCAAGACAACAACCGATCCGCGCGATGCGCGCCGCATACTCGCGCCGCTGCGCTGGCTGCTCACGCTGCTGTTCTTGACGAGGCCGCGCGATGCGTGGGTCGAACTGCTCGAGGCGGCCGACGCGTGCGTGACACCGGTTCTGACGCTCGGCGAGGCGCTGGACAACGCGCAGTTGCGCGCACGCGGCATGGTATTGGATGACGGCGGCAAGCCGGCATTCAACCTGCCGATCTTTTTCGACAATGCGTGCGCGACACATGGCCCGAGCCCGGCGCTGGGCGCGGATAACGACGGGGTGCTGGGCACGCTCGCGCAACCGATGCGATAGATTCCGCTATGCGCTTCGAAGAGGGGGCGCGCGCGATTTCGGGCGAGCGGCTCGAATGCGCGCCACCCGAAATTTTCTTCTCTGAGTCTGTTTCTGGACCATACGTCTATTCCGAATCGATTTGATACAAGGTATTCCGGAGATACGAAATTTCATCCCGAGCACATTGCGGTTTCCGACTCGCGTACTCAGGCGCGAGTTAATCCACTGGGCGCCGCAGCATTTTCTGAGCGGATCGGTTTTGAGCCATGTCGTAGGCTATTCACGGTTTGCCACGGCTTGTATGTAGTCAACGACCTGTTGCGGCGTTTCGAGCTTATCCGCGTCACTATTGGGAATCGAAATGCAGAGTTCCTCTTCGAGTGTCATGATCAGCTCTACCCGGTCCAGAGAGTCGGCACCCAAGTCGCGAGTGAAAGAGTCAGTGAGTTTGATATTTGCCTCGTCAATACCCAGTTGCTTGGCCGTGACATTTTTGACTTTTTGCGTGACGTCGTCCATTTTTCCATTTCCTTTATTGGCAAGAAAAATTTCTTTAATCTAAAAAGCCGGTTTGGATGAATATGGAGAGGGGCTTATTTTTCAGTTGCAGTCAGATGCATAAACGCACTCGAAAACCGTCCGCTTTCCGGCACGAAGCACAGGATTCGCTGGCCTAAGGCAAGATTGCCTCGTTTGAGTAAATCGTCCAACATGATGTAAATAGAGGCAGCGCCAGTATTTCCTTTGGTTGCGAGATTCGTGAACCAGCGTTTTTCGGGAATAGAGAAGCCGATTTCATCGAGTGCCTGGCCAATAGGCTTACGGAAATATTCGGATGACATGTGCGGCAGGAACCAATCAATATCTTTGGCGGACAAACCTCGCTTTGCGATGACTGTCTGCAGTGGTTTGCTCAGCGTGTGTGAAACAACATTCTCATTGAGCAATCGGACATCCTGCTTGATTGCGAAAATGGAGCGCGCGGCTTGCTCTTCGGGCGAAAAATTTCGCCAGCCGACCGTATTTCCTTCGTCGTTCTTCTCCGCGCCGGCATACATGCACGTGGGCAGCGCGTGCGCATACGAGAATATGTCGATCCAATCGATTTTCAGCGACAGCGAATTTTTGCGCGGCTGGTTTTCGATCAGAACCGCACCTGCGCCATCGGACAGCATCCAGCGCAGGAAGTCTTTCTCGAATGCGATTTCGGGGCGCTGGTGCAACTCGTCGAGTAGCGTTTCGTTTTCTTTTTCGAAGTTGCGCGCGTGCAAGTGTACGGATACCGCTTCGGAGGCGGCCGTGACAGCATTGCGCGTGTTGCCTGACGTAACGGATAAATAGCCATACTTCAAAGCCGTCATGCCGGCGACGCAAATGCCGGAAGTCGCAACGACCTCGCATGCCGGCGTGCCGAGCTGGCCATGAACCATCACGCCGTGATTGGGCATGAGCTGGTCGGGCAGTGTGGTGCCGGTCGACAGGCATTCGATTTCATCGATGGAAAATCGATCGTCACATAAGCCCTTAATCGCTTCGACGGTGATATCGGCGTTGCTGTATTGCGGCAGACCGCTTTCGGCATCCAACACATAATGGCGCTGTTTGATGCCGTTGTTGCGTAGAATAATCGAGCGGGCACGGGACGGCTGGCCCCCGATGTATCCGAGGACTTTTTCGATATGGTCGTTGTCGATTGGGTTGCCGGGTAGAAAACTGGAGACACGGGTGATATAGGCGGGATGGAGGCTCATTGTTTACCTCGATGGGTTAAGGTGACGACTCGATCCAGACGGCTGCTCGTAATAACGTTGCATGCTGTCGAGGCGACCTCGCATGAACAGGCGGATCATCTGACGCACGAAAGAAGAGACGGGAAGAATGAATAGAATGGCGACGACGAGCCAGATCGCGAAAGCGAACAGCATGGCGCGTCTCGCCCAGGGGCCGATTTTTCCGGCCCGCATGATAGCGGCCGACCAGACGCGGAATCCCCGATAGGCGATGCGCTCGCTCAGGATGATCGAAGGGTTGACGGCAACGGCGCCGAGTCCGCTCAGCATTGGCTTCGTATGACGCTCGAGGTCGCCGTTTTTCAACGCAAGTTTGATGGCATCGCCGAAACGAGCGGCGTCGGCAGCGTCTGCAAGTGATACGCCCGCTCGCGGCAGTCCCAACCATGGGCCACGTTTGCCCGTCATCATCCAACGTGGAGTGGTGATCAAAGTTTTCCATGTGGGCGCCCGATCGGTCAGTGCGACGTTGTCGCGCAGGTGCGCGCCGGCTTCTTGCAGAAGCCGCTTCACCGTCTGCTGCGCAGTGAGCCACATATTTCGGCAGACAATGACGGTGATGACAGGGCGTCCCTTCAATAAACGCCGACCCTCGTCACTTTTCAGAAATGCCGTGACCGGTGGCGAAGGACTGAGATACCAGACCTGATAAAACAGAATGATCAAGTCGAACGGCTTTTCATAGTCAAGTTCGAATGGCTCGAGTGCTGGAGGAACGAGTCGGACTGTTTCAGGGAGAATATTCAGAAATTGCCAGAACGACCACGGAAACGAATAATCAGGAATAGGTTTTAATATTAGGTTGCGAATCGTGATCTCACTGCTTGATTCGAGCGGTTGCATGAAATGATTCGCAACTTCGGTCAATTGGCCGCTTTGCGAATATTGAATGGTGAGGATTCTTTTTTTCGGCATTTTATCGGTCTGTCAATTTTATTGCATCGAAGGTGGGTCAAGTATATTTCCATCCGACAAATTGGTTTTGGATTTGGCGATATTGTAGGGGCGTGGAAGCAGGAAAAAATTGAGTTGCGGAAAATTTTTATTTTCTTTGATTTAAATTTAATGGCTGACTTTATTTTTTGATTTGGCTGATGATTTTTGATGGTTGATTTTATTTCACTTTATAATTTATTTTTTTGGATTGATGAATTGTGAATATTATTTGGAAGGCGACCGGCTCGAACTGGCGGGATGGGCTTAGTCGATCGGCGGTGCGGTGTCAATGCATATCGGTCCAGTTGCCTCGGGAACCTGGGAGCTGAATTCAGCTTGGTGACGGCTCCGCGATTTGCCGACAATGGGGAACCTTTACGTTGCCGCTCCGTATCGGCGGATGCTTTGACACCTAGCCGAGATCGTCCGTTGGCATGATGGGGGCGGCCGAGCGTGCATGTGCCACATGCGAGTGTGGATGCCTCGGGGAATTTGTCAGTCAATCAATCGCGGATTGCGGCCGAGCTTGCTGCGCGACATTTCATACGGACTCAGCTAGGCGAGCCCACGCGGAGCGATACCGCAACACATGGCGCAGATGCAAAGCGACGAGGTGGAAATGAGGAGATTAGGCTGAAAAAAGCCGATGCAACTGATGACCCACACCAAGTTCGACTGGCCGAAAGAAAGGCCGAGAATTTGACGAACACTCGGTATGGTTGCGGGGGTAGGATTTGAACCTACGACCTTCGGGTTATGAGCCCGACGAGCTGCCAGACTGCTCCACCCCGCGTCCGACGAAAAACAAGATTATAAAGAGCTTTTCGAGGCAAAGCAATTCCTTTTCGACGATTTTCTTTCGCGCACGGCGTTCGGGGACGGCTGCCGACGGACGCTGAGCTAGAATCGAGCGGTTCTCATAGCCGTTGCATGCCGATGGCGCGCGCAGTCGGCTCTCTCTTATTTTTTGTTTCCACAGACGGACGCACGCACGCTTCATTCATGGATATCGCTCTCGATCTACAGTCGATCGCCGCACAGGAAAAGGCGCTCGTGTTCCCGCAATTCGATGCCGCGCAGGCATGGGCGCTCGGTGCCCGCTTGCGCGAGCTTGCGCTCGCGCGCGGCCACGCGGTCGCCATCGACGTGCGCACGTTCGGCCTGCCGCTGTTCTTCGCGTCGCTCGACGGCGCGACACCCGACAACGTCGATTGGGCGCGCCGCAAGAGCAATACCGTTGCGCACTTCCGGCGCAGTTCATACGCACTCGGCCTGCGCATGCAGCAGGCGGGAACGACGCTCGCCGATAAGCATGGTCTGCCCGCGACCGAATATGCGTCGCATGGCGGCGCGTTTCCGCTGACTGTCGCGAGCGCGGGCGTGATCGGCTCGGTGACCGTGTCGGGGCTGCCGCAGCGCGCCGATCACGAACTCGTTGTCGAGGCGTTGTGCGCGCAGCTCGGCCATGCCTACGACGCATTGGCGTTGCCGAAAGCCTGACGCGATGCGAGTGCCCGGTTACGCATGGCTCGTGATCGCGATCGTCGCCGAGGTGATCGGCACGTCGGCGTTGCGCGCCGCGGACGGCTTCACGAAGCTCGGCCCGACGTTGATCGTCGCGATGGGGTACGGCATCGCGTTTTATTGTTTGTCGATGACGTTGAAGAGCATGCCGGTCGGCATCGTCTATGCGATCTGGTCGGGCGCGGGCATCGTGCTGATCACGCTCGTCGCGCTCGTGCTCTATCGGCAGGTGCCGGACTGGCCCGCGATCATCGGGCTCGCGCTGATCATCTCGGGCGTCGCGGTGCTCAATCTTTTTTCCAATATGCAGGCGCATTGACGGCGCCTGCCTGTCCTTCTTGGCGCGGATATGAACGCTTCTTGTCTTGATTCGTCCGGGGCCGACGTGCGCGCCCAGGTGGCGAACCGCATCGGCTTTCTCGAACTGCACCGGCCGCAGGCGCTCAATGCGCTGTCGACCGGAATGATCCGCGCGTTGTATCACGCGCTCGATGCGTGGCGCGACGATCCGGGCGTGCTCGCGGTCGTGATCCACAGCCCGCATCCGCGCGCGTTCTGCGCGGGCGGCGACGTGCGCTTCTTCTACGATGCGCACCAGCGCGGCGACCGGCAGGCGATCGATACGTTCTTCATCGACGAGTACACGCTGAACCATGCGATCTTCACGTATCCGAAGCCGTATATCGCGCTGATGCACGGCGTCGTGATGGGCGGCGGCATGGGAATCTCGCAGGCCGCGCGGCGCACGGGCGGGCTGCGCGTCGTGACCGATTCGACGAAGATGGCGATGCCGGAAACCCGGATCGGGCTTTTTCCCGATGTCGGCATGAGCTGGTTCCTGGCGCGCACGCCGGGCGTGCTCGGCCGCTATCTGGCAGTCACGGGCGCGACGCTCGATGCGGCGGGCGCGTTGTATGCGGGGCTCGCGGATGCGTATCTGCCGGACGCGGCGCTGCCCGCGTTGCTCGAGATGCTGCGCACCGAGCCGTTCGACGACGGCGCGGCGGTGACGGCGCGGGTGGCGGCCGAAGCGGCGCGGCACACGCCTGCGCCAGCGCCCGGCGCATCGGCGCTTGCCGCCGCGCACGCGTCGATCGACCGGCATTTCGCCGAACCGGACCTCGCCGCGATCGCCGCGTCGCTCGACAGCGAACGCGATGGCGCGGTGCGTGCCGCGTGGGTCGATCGCGTTCGCGACGCGATGCGCGGCCCGCTGTCGCCGCTGTCGATGGCCGTGTCGCTCGAGGTCGTCGAGCGCGCGCGCGGCGCGACGATGGCCGATTGCCTGCGGCGTGATCTGGATTTGACGCGCTCGACGTTTGCGCGCGGCGACGTGATCGAGGGCGTGCGCGCGGTCATCGTCGACAAGGATCATGCGCCGAAGTGGCGCTATTCGACGATCGCCGATGTGCCGGCGCAGGAAGTCGCGCAGATGTTCGACAGCCCGTGGGCAGCCGATGCGCATCCGTTGAAGGCGCTGCGCGACTGACGCGCGAGCGTCCCGGATTACCGATATCGCCGGCGCGATGGTTCGATGCGGGCCTCACGCCGCGCTCACATCGCGGCCGGGCTGCATCATGCGGCGTCGCGGTCCGACATGAAGGCGCGCATGAATACGAGCGCGCCCCAGCCCCAGATCGCGTTCGTCACGAAGCCGACGGCCAGCGGCGGCAGCATGTTGCCGGCGGGCCAAATGCCGCGCAGCGGATCGATGGCGAAAACGCGCGCGGCGGTGAGCGCGACGCCGCCAAACACGAGCGACGGCACCCAAGGCGCCGAGCGTTCGGGCGACACGCGCAGCAGCCAAGCCATCAGAATCGCCCAGCATGCGCTCATGATCGCGTTCGCGACGAATTCAGGAATGCCGAGCGGTGCGAACGGCACGGTCGAGAAACCGGTCGCGTCGATGAGGCCGGCAGTGTGCAGAAGCGTAAGAGTCGCTTCGCGAAAGAAGAAGGCGGCGAGAAAACCGGACAGAAACGGCAGGATTATTTTCTGCATCAGGAGCGCCACGGAAGGGCGCGGCGCCGTCGGGCGCGCGCCGGGTTGTTCATTGCCCGCCATTATATAGACGCGTATGCGCCGACATTCGTTGCAGCAGCACGCTAAGCACGAAAGCGGAAAACCTAAGCTCAAAAAAATCGTTCCTAAACGATATCGCGCTCCCTAGACTGATTTCCCGGAGTCGGCCGGGCCGGCTTGCGTGCGTACCGCATGCAGCGCGCCGCTCGAGGCGAGTGCTCCGTTCATTCGCCAGCGCCGTGCGTGGCACGCGGCGGTGCGCAGCCGCATCGACATCGACCTTTTTTGCACGATCAGTCAGGCAGGAGCATTGCATGAATGTGTTTTGGTTCATCCCCACGCATGGCGACAGCCGCTATCTCGGCACGGCCGAAGGCGCGCGCGCGGCGGACTACGATTACTTCCGGCAGGTGGCGGTTGCGGCCGACACGCTCGGCTACGACGGCGTGCTGCTGCCGACCGGCCGCTCGTGCGAGGATGCGTGGGTGGTCGCCTCGAGTCTGATCGCGCAGACCAAGCGCTTGAAGTTCCTCGTGGCGATCCGGCCGGGGCTGTCGTCGCCGGGGCTTTCCGCGCGGATGGCGTCGACTTTCGACCGTTTGTCCGACGGGCGTCTTCTGATCAACGTCGTGGCGGGCGGCGACGCGGCCGAACTCGAAGGCGACGGTCTGTTCGTCGATCACGACACGCGTTACGCGATAACCGACGATTTCCTGCATATCTGGCGCAAGCTGCTTACCGAATCGCACGAGAACGGCAGCGTGGATTTCGACGGCAAGCATTTGCAGTCCAAGGGCGGCAAGCTGCTGTATCCGCCCGTTCAGCGTCCGCATCCGCCGCTGTGGTTCGGCGGTTCGTCGCCGGCCGCGCACCAGATCGCGGCCGATCACGTCGATACGTACCTGACCTGGGGCGAGCCGCCCGATGCGGTCGCAGCGAAGATCGCCGATATTCGCGCGCGCGCGGCCGAGCGCGGCCGTCAGATCAAATTCGGGATTCGGCTGCACGTGATCGTGCGCGAGACCGAGGACGAAGCGTGGCGCGATGCGGAGCGCCTGATCAGCCGGCTCGACGACGATACGATCGCCCGCGCGCAGCAGGCGTTCTCAAAAATGGATTCCGAGGGGCAGCGCCGGATGGCTGCGCTGCACGGCGGCAAACGCGGTTCGCGGCAGGAACTTGAGGTGTATCCGAACGTGTGGGCGGGCGTCGGTCTCGTGCGCGGCGGCGCCGGCACGGCGCTCGTCGGCAATCCCGAGCAGGTCGCCGCGCGGATGCGCGAATACGCGTCGCTCGGCATCGAGACGTTCATCCTGTCCGGCTATCCTCACTTGGAGGAGTCGTACCGCTTTGCCGAACTCGTGTTCCCGCTCGTCAAGGGCGACGGCCCCGCGCGTCGCGCGGGGCCGCTATCCGGGCCGTTCGGCGAAGTCGTCGGCAATCAGTATTTGCCGAAGGCGAGCGCGAGCTGACGCGGGGGCATCGAGATGACATCCTCGTTCCGTTCGCAGCCGAGCCTCGCGGCGCGCCGCGCCGGCCAAGCCGCACGCGCGGTCGCGCCGTGGCTCGTGCCGCTGCTGCTGGTGCTGGCGTGGGAATTCGCCGCGCGCTCGGGCGCGCTGTCGAACCGCGTGCTGCCCGAGCCGCTCGCCGTCGTGCGCGCCGCGTGGGCGCTCGTCGAATCGGGCGACATGTGGGCGAACGTGAAGGTCAGCACGTGGCGCGCGCTCGCGGGCTTTGCGATGGGCGGCGGAGTCGGGCTCGCGCTCGGGCTGGCGACCGGATTGTCGAAGCCGGCCGAGATCGCACTCGATTCGACGATCCAGATGATCCGCAATATTCCCGCGCTTGCGACGATTCCGCTCGTGATCCTGTGGTTCGGCATCGACGAGAAGGCGAAACTTTTTCTCGTCGCGCTCGGCGTGTTCTTCCCGGTTTATATCAACACGTATCACGGAATCCGCTCGGTCGATCCGGGCCTCGTCGAGATGGCGAAGAGCTACGGCGTGAAGGGTTTCGCGCTCTATCGCGACGTGATCCTGCCGGGGGCGCTGCCGTCGATTCTCGTCGGCGTGCGCTTCGCGCTCGGGCTGATGTGGGTGATGCTGATCGTTGCCGAAACGATCTCCGCGCAATCGGGCATCGGCTACATGACGATGAACGCGCGCGAATTCTTGCAAACCGATGTGGTGCTGGTCGGCATCCTGCTGTATGCGGCGCTCGGCAAGTTCGCCGACGTGTTCGCAAAGTGGCTCGAGCGCGCGTTGCTGCGCTGGCACCCCGCGTATCAACCGGGAGGTCGAGCATGAGTGCAACCACGCTGGCCGCGTCGTATGGTCCGATCGCGGGCGCCGATCTCGAGGCCGAACTCGTCCAGCCGCGCACCGCCGACGGCGAAGCGCGGGATGCCGCGATGCGTGAGCAGGACGGCGGTGCGCAGGCGCGGCCGTCGGCGGCCAACGGCGGGCTGTCGCGGGCCGGCCGTGACGGCGGCCGCGCCGCCGGTGCCGCGGCGGTGCAATTGCGGCGCGTAGGCAAGCGGTATGGCGAACGGGCCGTGCTGTCGGACATCGATTTGTCGATTGAGCACGGCGAGTTTGTCGCGATCGTGGGCCGTAGCGGCTGCGGGAAATCGACGTTGCTGCGTCTCGTCGCGGAACTCGAGGCGCCGAGCGCCGGCACGCTCGTCAAGCGTGGCCGGCGCGGCGCGGAGCACGCGCTGGATACGCGGATCATGTATCAGGACGCACGCCTGCTGCCCTGGAAAACCGTGCTGCAGAACGTGATGCTCGGCCTAGGCCGGCGCGCGAAGGACGAGGCGCGCGCGGTGCTCGACGAAGTCGGGCTTCTCGCGCGCGCAAACGATTGGCCCGCGCAGTTGTCCGGCGGCCAGCGGCAGCGCGTCGCGCTCGCGCGTGCACTCGTGCACCGGCCGCAACTGCTGCTGCTCGACGAGCCGCTCGGCGCGCTCGACGCGCTCACGCGCATCGAGATGCATGCGCTCATCGAGCGCTTGTGGCGCGAGCATCGCTTCACCGCGCTGCTCGTCACGCACGACGTGCAGGAGGCGGTGGCGCTCGCCGACCGGGTTTTGCTGATCGAGGCGGGCAGGGTCGCGCTCGATCAGCGGGTGCCGCTTGCCCGGCCGCGCGCACGCGCGTCGACCGCCTTCGCCGCGCTTGAGGAGCGCGTGCTGCAGCGCGTGCTGACGGGCGGCGACACCACCGCCGGAGCGCAGACGGCGCCGCCCGATCCGGGCGGCGACGCGGCCGTGCGCAGGGCAGGCACCCTGCGCTGGGCGGTATGACGATGGCGCGGCGCGGCCCATCGGGCGCGAGCGTGCCGATCAGATCAACGAAGCCTGTTCTCCATCAAACGAATCTTTCGGAGCAATACTCGATGAGCATTACCGCAATCAACGTGCGTAATCAATTCCGCGGCAAAGTGAAGGAAATCATTCGGGGGCCGGTTGTATCCGAGGTCGATGTCGATACGCCGTTCGGCATCGTCACGTCGGTCATCACGACGCGCTCGGTCGACGAACTGGAACTGAAGGTGGGCACCGAGGTGGTGGCGCTCGTCAAGTCGACGGAAGTGTCGATCGCGCGCCTCTGAACGGCGCGGAAATCGGGCTTCGACTGCGCGTCGGGCGAGAGATTTCCCCATGGCCGCTGTTGGGCCGCCGAAGCATGGTTTTCGCTGTTTTCCAGGCACTTGTGGAGTGTTAGGATGAGGCGAACCTGGCGGAGGCGGCCTATGTTCCCCATCCTGAGTCCCGAGGCGATCGAAGCGCTGAAATGGATCGATCAGTTCGGCTCCGGCCGGCCGCTGCCGGCGGCCTTCCGGCCCGCGCTCGAGGAATTGCTGAACGACGGATTCGTTTATTTGAGCGGCCCCGACAGGGCGGACATCACCGACGACGGCAGCGCTTATTTGTCCGACGCATACGATTGATCGCTGAACGGGCGGCGATCGCTGATGGCTGCGCGCATTGGCGAATGCGCGGATCGTATTGCGCCGGCATCGCATTCGATGGTCAATTACGATGGCTTTCGACTGGGCCGCTGCTCGATGCCGGAGGTATGTGGCTTGGCTCGGGCGCGGCGTAGCGAATGCGGGCAACGCGTCAGGACGTAAAAAAGCCCGCTCAGGTGGCGGGCTTTTTTTATTCCCATTCGGGAATTTTCGCACTGTTCATCTATTCAGCATTCCGATGCCAAGTGCTTGAATCTTTTGGGGTGGCTGATGGGACTCGAACCCACGACAACAGGAATCACAATCCTGGACTCTACCAACTGAGCTACAGCCACCACTTGCTTGCTGCCTCTTCATCTGACTCGTCGGAAGAACTCATCAGCGAAGAAGCGAGATTATACAAACTCCGTTTAATCTTGCAAAGCCCTTTTTTCAAAAAACTCGTCTTTGCCCGCATTCGCCGCATTCAGGTGTGCGCGCGCTTCATCGAAAATCGACAGATCGCCGCGTGCCAGCCGCTTATTGTCCGATAGCACGCGGCGCCAGCCGCGCGCACCGGCGGCGCCACGATATAACCCCAGCGCGTGCCGGATGATCGCGCCGAGATAAGTGCCGCGCGCAAGTTCAGCCGCGCAGTATTCGATGAGCCGCGCTTGGACTTCATCGCGCGTTGGCGCGGCAGAGTCGGCGAGATAGAAACGTGCGTCGACGTCCGCGAGCACGTAGGGATTGTGATACGCCTCGCGTCCGAGCATCACGCCATCGACGTGCTGCAAATGTTGCTCGACTTCGTCGAGCGTCGTGATGCCGCCGTTGATGATGATCTCGAGTTGCGGAAAGTCGCGTTTCAAGCGATACGCGTAGTCGTACTTGAGCGGCGGAATCTCGCGATTTTCCTTCGGCGACAAGCCTTTCAGGATCGCATTGCGTGCATGGACAATAAATACGTCGCAGCCGGCCGACGCGACCGTGCCGACAAAGTCACGCACGAACCCATAATCTTCGACCGCGTCCACGCCGATCCGGTGCTTGACCGTCACCGGGATCGACACGGCATCGCGCATCGCCTTCACGCATTGCGCGACGAGTTGCGGCTCGTTCATCAAGCACGCGCCGAATGCACCGCGCTGCACCCGCTCGGACGGGCAGCCGCAGTTCAAGTTAATTTCGTCGTACCCCCAGCGCTCGCCGAGTTTTGCCGAATGCGCGAGATCGGCCGGTTCGCTGCCGCCCAATTGCAATGCGACCGGCGCTTCCTCGGGGCTGAACGCCAGGTGACGTGCGACGTCGCCGTGAATCAATGCGCCTGTCGTCACCATTTCCGTATAAAGCCACGTATGGCGCGAGATCATCCGATGAAACGAACGGCAATGGCGATCGGTCCAGTCCATCATCGGCGCGACGCTTACGCGTCGAGTCGTATGTATTTGATTATTTGATATTTTTTCCACTGAAAATTTACTCTGTTCTGCCTATGTGCAAATATTGGTGCACACGAAGTGCACACGTTGGCAATGTTTGGTGTAGCATGTGCGAACGATTGGACACACACAAAGTGCACACGAATGGCTACATTTTCTCATCTTCCTTCCGGTAAGTGGCGCGCCCAAGTGCGCCGTGGCGGCGTGTACCGTGCAGCGACATTTGACCGGAAGCGCGAGGCGCAGGACTGGGCGGCTGCCGTTGAAGGGCAACTGAACCACGTCGCAGCCAGCGGATTTGCCCCGATCCCGAAAGGGGCGACCCTTGGCGATCTGATCGACAAGTACGTCGAGAATTTAGAGGCTGAACCGGGAAAAACAAAGTCGGCGACGCTCGCAATGCTGAAGCGCGATCAACTTGGGGCGGTGAAGCTGACCGGTTTAAACGCAGTCGTGCTGCGCGACTTCATCGACCGCAGGCGCAAGGACGGGGCCGGTGGTGTCACCATCGCTGCGGACCTGTCGTTCTTGTCGGCCGTGCTTAAGTGGGCGCGCCATGCGCGTCACATCGATGTTCCCGATCATCTGGCACTGGAAGCGCGCGCCAGCTTGAAGCATCGCGGTCTGAACGCGCGTTCCCAGGAACGCGACCGCGAACCCACCGATGAAGAACTGACACGCCTGTATGCGTACTGGAAGGCGAGCCCGCGCCAGCGTATCGATATGCCGACGATCTGCCGCTTCGCGCTGGCAACAGGCATGCGACTGGGTGAGATTTGCGGGCTGCAGATTGAGGACGTGGACCGCGAACGCCGTACCGTCATCATTCGGGACCGCAAAGACCCTAAGGAGAAAATAGGGAATAACCAGACGGTTCCGCTGCTGCCGGATGCATGGGCGATTGTCTCGCCATTGATTGAGGGGCGCACGGGCGGAAGCGTTTTCGGCGTAGCAGCAGCGTCGGCATCGACTGCCTTCACGCGCGCGTGTGCAGCCGTCGAGCCGGCAATCATCGATCTGCATTTTCACGATCTACGCCACCGTGCCACGGCGGCGTTCTTCCGCGCTGGCTTGGGCATCCCGCAAGTCGCCCTGCTCACAGGGCACAAGACGTGGGCGATGCTGCGCCGGTATACAAGCATCAAGCCCGAGGACGTGCACGCGGCATTCGGCAATGGAGCGGCGAAATGACTGCCAGAAAGAAGCCCGACCTGTCGGCCGTCCCCGCGTTCATTGTCGAATCGGAATTCCTGCCCGACGCGCTGCGTGCCGAACTGATGCTGCACCTGACGGATGCGCCACTTACCGGCGAGCAAAAGGCCGCGCTGCTGCGTTTCTGCAACGATTGGGCGCAGCTTCCTGCTGACACGACACCAGCGGCGCAGCAGTCCGCCCAATTGGAAGCAATCGCATCGAACGCACGCCGGCTGCTGGCGAGCATGAAGCTGGATGACGGCACACGCGACGTGCTGGCGGCTCACGCACGCTGCGACCTTGGGCATGATCGCGACTTCCTGTCGAACGTGTGGGACGCAGTGGCCGCGCTTGAGCGGGCTGCTGAGTACACGCGCGAGCAGATGACGATAGACCGCCAGAGCAAGCCGGGACAGCAACGTGCGCACGCCCTGGTGTTCTCGCTGGCGGGACACGTCTGCAGCCTGACTGGCCAGATGCCGCCGAAGGATCGGGCGTCATGGTTTGCGGCGTTCGCGGCTTGCGTCGGAGAGCACTTCGGCCTAACTGTCGGCCCGCGCATCATCAAATCCGGCATCGAAGCCGCGACACCAGCACGTTGATCTGCTCATTTTCTCGATCAACGCGGGGGCCAAATATCCACGCGAAAACGACACTCCGTCCTGTAGCAAACAACTTGCAAACGGACGGAAATGGAACAGACCAACATTGAGATACCGGGAGACGATAACCGTGTCCGCGAGCTTGCGGACCGACTTGGCTTCATACCGGAAACTGATTTCCAACTACTGGCAGATGCCACGCCGCTGACCGTGCGCGAATGGCGCAAGCGGGGCTATGGGCCCAAGTACGTTCGCCTAGGAAGGCGGTATTACTATCCCCTGCAGGCCGTGCGCGAATTCATGGAGAGCATCGTCCATGAGCGCAATTCCACCGTGCGGGGGGCCGCGCTTCTGTGAATATCCAAAAGAAAACCGGGATTCAGCAGCAGACTGAACCCCGGCGCGAAATACTGCGTGACGGCAACCAGTATAGCAGTCCTAAGCGACGTGGGCGCAAGATTTCGCGCGCTTCGACGCGCAGCGATTACCCGTTGTTCTGGCGTTTCGCGTGCGCTCGCACTGCGGCGGATTTCTATCCTGCCGCTGTCGCGCTTGCCAGCAAGCTGCTGAAGCGCGGACAGGATGCTGCCGACATTGCCAGCGACATGGAATTCCTCGCGCGTCGCGCTGGGCTGTCCTGCTTCGTCCTGCCTGTCGTGGCCGATTTGTCGCTGACGACGCGGGAGGCTGTATGAACGCGCCCGCACTCCGATACGACGATGTGACGCGCCAGTTTGCCGGCGCGATGGCCGAAGCCGGCCTGCGCATTGCGGACGAAATCCACGGCGATGGCGAAATCCATCGCTTCCACGTCGATGGCGACGCCAAGAACACGCGCAACGGCTGGTATGTGCTGTTTCTGGACGGCACTCCGGCTGGCGAATTCGGCAGCTGGAAAACCGGCCTGCAGGTCACCTGGTGCGCGGACAGCGAACGGCTGACGCCACAGCAACGCGACGCCGCAAACGCCCGCATTGAAGCCGCGCGCAAGGAACGCGAACAGCGCGAGCGCGAACGCCAGGCATCGGCTGCGCAGCGCGCGCAGGCGTTGTGGGATGGCGCGGCCGATGCCGACGACGCGCACCCGTACCTGGCGCGCAAGGGCGTACCATCGCATGGGCTGCGCGTCGCTGACTGGCCGCTGACGGATGTGAATGGGCGCACCTTTAAGACCGTTCCGAATACACTGCTGGTGCCGATCAAGAACCGGCGCGGCGATATCATCAGCCTGCAGGGCATCTTCCCGGCCAAGCAGCCCGACATTGGGCGAGATAAGGATTTCTGGCGCGATGGCCGCAAGCGTGGCGGTTATTACCGCATCGGCCAGTTCGACGGCACCAGTACCGTGGCAATCTGCGAAGGCTACGCGACAGGCGCGACAATTCACGCGGCCACCGGCTGGTCCGTCGTCGTCGCATTCGACGCGTACAACCTGCAGTCCGTTGCGGAAAAGGTGCGCGAGTTCGTTCCGCAAGCGCTGATCGTGATTTGCGCCGATAACGACCGCTGGACGATTGAGCCGGTAGAAAACCCTGGCGTGACGAAAGCGAAGGCTGCCGGTGCATCGGTCAATGCCCGCGTCATCGTGCCGGACTTCGCGGACCTGGACGGACAGCCGACCGACTTTAACGACCTGGCGGCGCGTGAAGGTATCGCCGAAGTGCAGCGCCAGTTAGCCGTGGCGCAGCCGTCAGTGCCGGCCCACGCGAATGACAATATGCCGGTGGCGTTCGACGCGCATACTCCATTGCCGCACGTCGGGGGCGGCGGCCGACCGAAAGCGACCATTGAGAACGTCGCAGAAATCCTTCGTCGTATGCGGGCGTCGGTGCGTTACAACGTGATCGGCAAGCGCAACGAATTCACGATTCCGGGTGAGTCGTTCGCCATCGATAACGCGGAAAACGATGCATTGGCGCGCGTCGAATCGCGCTGCGCTGAAGCCGGCATGGCGACCGGCAGCCTGCCGCGCATCGTGTCGTATCTGGCGGGACAAAACCAGTACAACCCAGCCGCGACGTGGATTCTTTCGCGCCCGTGGGACGGCGTTAGCCGTCTGCAGGACTTCTACGCGACGGTGACGCCGCAGGAAGTCAAGACGTTGCCGGATGGTCGCCAGTTGCACCAGGTGCTGATGCTGCGCTGGATGCTGTCCGCCGTCGCGGCAGCATTCGAACCTAACGGCGTGAGCGCCCACGGCGTGCTGGTGCTGCAGGGAGAACAGTACCTGGGCAAAACGAAATGGTTTCGGTCGCTGGTGCCTGATGATTTGAGCCTGACCAAGGAAGGCATGATCCTGCGGCCCGACGACAAGGATTCCGTGAAGCAGGCGTGTTCGTTTTGGTTGGTCGAACTGGGCGAGTTGGACGCCACATTTCGGAAGAGTGACATTTCCGCGCTCAAGTCGTTCATCACGAACCGGTCGGACGTACTGCGCATGCCTTACGCGCGCGGTGAATCGCATTTCGCACGCCGCACCGTGTTTTTCGGCAGCGTGAACCCGCGAGAGTATCTGCACGACACGACTGGTAACCGGCGCTATTGGACCATCGAATGCAGGGCCATCCACCATTCGCACCAGTTGGACATGCAACAGGTTTTCGCCGAAGTGCATGCGTTGTATCAGGCCGGCGAACGTCACTACCTCACGCCGGATGAGCACGCGGCGATGAACGCGAGCAACGAAGCGTTCCAGGTTGCGGACACGATTGAAGAACGGCTGCAGGCGAAACTGGACTGGACCGCGCCACAAGCTGAATGGACGTGGCGCACGGCTACGGAAATTCTTATGCAAACGGGAATCGACAAGCCGAATCGAGACGAAGCATCGAAGGCTGGTGCGGCTCTGCGCAAGCTGAACGGCGGACAAGGCAGACGAACAAACGGCAAAACTCTACTGCTCGCGCCGCCGCTGCCAGGGCGAAATACCGGAAACTGGGAACGCCCATTCTGACCGATCAACCATGAACCCGGCACACGCCGGGTTTTTTGTTGCCGATGCACCGGGTGATGCACGGGGCGATTCACTGGGGGATGCACACCAGCCAAACCCTTACGGCATAAGGCTTCCAGCCTAATCAGTGCATCCAAGTGCATCCCTTTTCTATATGTATAGATTGAAAATAGAGAGGGGTAGCAAAAATGGCATAAGAGAGTGCGCGCGGGTGGATGCACTGTCGCCCTGATGCACTGAATTCGCTGTAACCCTTGCTGGATAAGGCTTTGCGGGCGGTGCATCGGCTCGCAAAGCACCGAGCAACACCCGCACAGATGCACTGACCACGACCTGGTGGCACGTGCTGCCTAGCAGTGCTGGCGGCACGTGTAAGTGCACCGTGATTGCGTACGACGACGGCGGCGCGTCGATGCTGGCGGGATGTGAGCGGATGGCGGCGTGGCGGGTTGCCAGGAAGCGCGGGTCCTCCGCTATGGGGGAGCGGGCGGGCGCAATCGACCGGCAATCCTCGATAACTGCGAGGCAAAAAAATGCATGTCCGATGTCTAATTCGGCCCGACGTTGCGCGCATACGGCGTGCCACGCCCATCGTGAAGCGCAATGAAGTGGCGCGAATCCTGAAGCATTTCGTTACAAATATCACGCCCAACTATTCACGTCCATGAATATTTTTCTATTTAAAAACAATGACTTGCACGGTTTCTGCCGGTATAGTTCATGCAAATCCTGCATCAACTAACCGGACACCCGACCACATGGACCACGAACAAACCGAAAGCTACGTGCCGCCGATGAGCGATGCCGAATACGCCCGCGTCATGGTGGAAGCACACAGCCGTGCTGGCAGCCGCGCCGCAGATGGCCGCGCCGTGAACGTCAACCCGCTGGCCCGCGCCCATGCGCACAATCTGCGCGAACAGCCGGCGATGTACATGCAAGGCAACGGCGACGCGCAGCGGATGATTCCGCTTGGCGGTCCCGGAGTCGCGACGCGCATGCAGCTGAACCTGGCCGAATTCGTCAGCAATTCGCTCCAGGACGACAACGTTTATTCCGTGAACAATGTCGATGCCGGCCAGGTGCATACGCTTGACCCGGTTGCGGTGCTGAAGTCGCGTAGCGTGGCGCTGGCATCGGGCGTGACGCTCCAGCTGGCACATCCGCGCAATGACGCGCTGATCGTCGCCAGCGGCGACAAGCTGACCGGATTGGCGGGCATGTATCGCGATAGCGCTCTCGTTCGCCGACCGTTGCCCGCGCAATTTTCGGATATCGCCGATGGCGCGACGGTGGCCGCATCGCCGCTGCCCTTCAAAGACGTTTCCTATTCGTGGCCGGAAGTCGCCAGCGCGGCGTTTTCGACCGTCATCTCGCGTGCGGCCGATAAAGCTGTCGGCGGCGGCGAATTTCTGTTCGCCACGCTGCTGAACAGCGTTCTGTTCGGTCTGGCGGAATACCTCGACCGCGTGGTGTACAAGGCAATGTCCGACGCCGCGCCGGTTGCGTTCACTCACGCGTTGGCGGCAGCCCAACACCTTCGCATCGCGGACCTGGTGGGCGTCGTCGGCACGGCAGGCGCGGGCGCTGGCTACAACGGGGCAGGCGATTTCATCGTGAATCCCGGCATCCGCGCCGACCTGAGCGCGCAGACGGCTGGCAGCTTCATCTACGCGCCTGGAACCATCGTCGCGGCGCTGTGGCCGACCATCGACATTCTGGTGAGCCGTGCCGGCGCGCTGAATGGCGACGTGACGGTGACGTGCTTCGCGTCGGCGCAATGCCCGATTGCCGACAAGTCGGTCATCTGGACTGCGGGCGCGTGATGCTGGCCGCCATTCGAACCTGGTTCGGTGGCCGCAAGGCTGCCGCGCCGGTCAGCGATGCGCTGCCAACAGAATGCGCGACGCTGATCGCGGGATTGTCGTTCCATCACCGCGACGATGACACTGAAACTGGCGCGCCGCGCGTCATCTGCATGCTGTCGGATGGCGGCGCTGGATTTAGGTACGGGGCCGATACGGCATCTGCGTGGCTTCGCAAGCGCTTCCGCTTGAACGATGGGCAGACGGAGCGCGCGATGCGGATGCTACGTGATCGGTTCGCTGAGTGGCAGCGCCTGCAGGGTGCGGCAGTAGCTGGCCGTGGCCGACCGAATTACGCAAAGGATTGGCAATGACCCGACCGCAACGAACCACTATCACGCTCGCAATCGAGCAACCGACCATTGAGCGCATCGAAGCATGGCGCACCGAGCAGCTTGAACGGCTTGGCTTGCGCTTGAGCATGAACGCCGCTGCAAACGCGATGCTGCGTGCCGGCCTGGACGCGCAGCAAAACGATTTTCAAACCGTGCCGGCCGGGACATAGCCGGACGCGCAGCTCACGACGCGCGACCCGATGAGCGTGGGCACGGCCTGACCCCCTCCGTGTTGAGCATGGGGGTTACTTCAATCGCGCTGGCTACCGACGCCGGAAGTATCGGAAGCACTCCTGAACATATGAGCACGACCACATGAGTACACGAAACACTCTTACCGAAGCCGCCGATCAACTCGGCGAAACGAGCGCCCTGCTGGCGCGATATCGCACGCTGTTGGCCGGAGCTGGCAGCATCGCCGCGCCCGTCGTGGCGCACGCGGTGAACGATATTCGCCGCACGGCGACAGCCCTGGAATGCGTGGCCATCGCCTTGGCGAATGCGCAGCGCGCACAGCAAGGGGCGAGCGCATGAAGACCCTGCTGACGAAGCTTTTTCGCCGCCGCGCCGAACCGGCACCGGCACCCGAAGCCGCCCCGGTGCCTACGCCCGCGCCAGCCCCGCGCAAGCCTGGCGACAAGCGCCGCAAGTACAGCAAGGGGAAGCGCCATCCCGCGCC
Source organism: Burkholderia singularis (assembly GCF_001718875.1). Lineage (NCBI taxonomy): Bacteria > Pseudomonadati > Pseudomonadota > Betaproteobacteria > Burkholderiales > Burkholderiaceae > Burkholderia > Burkholderia singularis. Next base: position 2,493,854 of record NZ_CP013448.1, on the reverse strand, counting down.
GCGTGGCGCTTACAAGGCCGACTGGAACGAGCCGATTTTGCGGGGTAAGCGATGAGCGCGCGAACCGAGGATATCGAAGTCTCTGGCCCGGTGGCGAATGCCGCCACGCTCGCCAAATGGTTCGGCGTGACGCCGCGCCATATCAGCCGCCTTGCCGAAACTGGCGTGCTGGATAGAACTGGTCGCAACACGTACCAGCTGGACCAGGCCATTCCGACGTTGTTCGAAGCGCTGGGCAGCGGTGGCGAAGTCGGGACGAAGCTGCAGGAAGCCAAACTCCGCAAGCTGGACGCCGACGCGACCCGCGCTGAACTGGCGCTGGCGAAGGAACGAGGCGAAGTGGCACCCATCGAGCAAATGGAGCGCGCATGGACGAACCAGTGCCAGCTGATTCAGGCGAACATGCGCCGTATTCCGCAGCGCGCCGTTGTGCAATTGATCGGAGAGACGGAAGAGCGCCGGTTCAAAGAAGTGCTGCTGGCCGAAATCGATTCGGCGCTGAAAAGTGCCGCCGAAGTGAACCCCGAACTGGACGACGAAACCGAAGATGCAGACGACTGAACGATTCTCGAACCTGGATGCCGTGCTGGCTGTGATGCGCACTACTGCGCAGAACCTGGTGCCGCCCCCCGAAGAACTGGCGAAATACGCTGAGCAGGACAAGCGCGACGCGTTGTCCAATGCGCGCCTGCAGAACGTCGCACGTGCACTCGCTCACGACGCTGCCGATGCGCTCGAACCGGACGCCGGCCAGCCGATTGACGACGCGACACGTGATCGCTTGGCTGCGGCTCTGCAGCGTGTACTGGTCGAGCACCTTCCGCCGCTGCGCAATCTGGCGGGCGCGTGATGCGAATCAGCGAGCCTCGCGGACGCGTCGTATGGGAGCGCGATGACGGGGCCGACCCGTGGGACGCGCTTGTGTCCCGCGTACTCGGCCCCGTCGTCACCGAAGCGGACCGCGAACGGCGGCGCAGCGATGCGCTGGCGCTGGCCGGCGCTGCATTGCGTGCCGCTGGTGTCGAGCGCTTGCCCGACTAGTATTCGTCTTCCAGCTTCCAATCCGTCACATCGGCGGGCATGTGGGTGTACCCCAGCGCCGCACACAGGTGAAAACGGTGGAAGCCTTCTCGCAGTTCGTAGCGTTGTTCGCCCGCACGTTGAAACAGTAGCAGTGGCGGCAGCGGCGTGCCGGCGCGCAGCGCCGCCAGAATGCTGGCGCTGCGTATCACGCCGGGCCTATCGGGGTCGGGCTTATCGAAATTCGGCGTGCCGGGGCTCCGCACCACGGGATCAATCAGGGCAATCGCCACTTGGCGCTCACCGGTGCCCGCAGGCGCTGCGCTGGCCGGCACGAAATCCGTCATGCCGGCCTTGGCCACCAACGCGCGCGCTTCTGCCAATACTGTCGAGTCAATGGGCATCAATAGCTTTCCTCTTTCGGTAGTGTGCGCCTAGCATATTTCGAGGGCTGCGGCGGCGCGCCGAATCCGTTTCCTGGCCGCGTCCGCCGCACGCAGTGCTACGTTGCTGTTCACGACGCGCGCCGGTAGCACGTACCGCCGGCCAATCTTCACCACGATTCCCTGTCTCACCAGTCGATCCGGCTTCCGTATGGCTGTCGGCCGCGCCACGCCAGCGTAGGCGGCGATCTTCGTCGTCGCCATCGGTCGGCCTTCAGCGCATCCGACGAACACGGCGGCGAGCAGCACCAGTTCATCCGTGCACAATCCAAACCGCTTGCGCCCGATGTATGCCGCACCGAATGCTCGTAGAGCGTCTGGCGCGGCGGCGGCGAGTAGTGTGTGTTGACGGGGTGGCGAATATTACTGCACACAAAGTGCACACGACACCCGCAAAACCCTTTCCGAACAAGGATTTTCAGTCCAGTCCATCATCGGCGCAACCGATACGCGGCGAGGACTAAGCGAGGACGAAACTGACATAAGCGGGGACCGTAAGACGCGGCGACGTAGAGATAACCCGTAATTTTACCGCAATGAAACCGGCTGGACTGCGGAGCAAATGAGTCAATTCCGTCGACGCGAAACGCATGACCCGCAGGCCGCATCGTCGCGGGCCGATCGGAGGGGCGGCAAGCTTGAACCGCCGAGCGCGAAGCCCGGTCGACGGAAAATCGCTCGAGCGTCAAACGTCATCCGCCATAGCGACTCCCTCGCAATGTGTTTTACTCAACCGGTGTGGCAGATCGACGGCGCGGGGCGCCGGTAGATTTTTTTACTCCAGCCGAATCGATCGCATTTGCCCGCGATTCGTAACCCGGCTGAATCGCGCAGGCGGCCGGAAGAACACGCCGTCATGGCGCAGCGAGCGGAACTGCGCGCTCTTTGAATGGCCGCGTCAAAAAATGGCCGCGCTCACAAGCGGCGGAAACCGCCCGTATTGTTCAATTTCCGCGCCCGAGTGCGATTACCCGACCTTGCTTTCCATTCTCTGTTGCCAATATGGGCCCGGCACCGGCTCGACGTCGTGCGGATCGAGCGGATCGCCGCATTGCGCACACACGGTCACGGGCCTGATCAGATGGCCGCATGTCCGGTGCCGCAGCAGGATGGGTGGCCCGTTGCCATCGTCTTTCCAGCGATCGCCCCACGCATTGAGCGCGAGCAGCACGGGATAGAGTTCGAGCCCTTTCTGGGACAGTCGATATTCGAAGCGCGGCGGCCGCTCCTGGTATGCGCGCTTCGTGAAGATGCCTTCGTCGACGAGCCGGGCGAGCCGATCCGCCAGCACGTGGCGGGTGAGGCCGAGCTGCGCCTGGAACGCATCGAAGCGGCGCACGCCGAAAAACGCGTTGCGCAGAATGAGCATGGTCCAGCGGTCGCCGAGAACCGCGAGCGTGCGCGCGATCGAGCACGGCATCGAGCCGACGTCATCCCATTTCATGATTGATTTCCATCGTGGATCGGATCTTGCATTCCATTATAGAACTTAGGTTCGGATCGGATACGGCCATGCGTGTTGACAAGCCTTTGATCGCTTATCAATAATGAGTGCCATTATTAGTTCTTTTTTGGAACTTAAAGAGGTGCGATGCGCGTCGTTCCGGTGTCGCGATAACGAGGAGTATTGATGAATCCGCTTTCCATGTCCGGTCTCGAACTGTTGCGCGCCGCCGCGGCGGGCGATTTGCCGGTTGCGTCGATCGCCGAGACGGTGCCGATGCGCATTGACGATGTCGAGCTCGGTTACATCAGGATGAGCGCCCGGGCCGACGGTCGCCATTTGAATCCGCTGGGCGGCGTGCACGGCGGTTTCGCCGCGACCGTGCTCGATTCCGTCACCGGCTGCGCGGTGCATACGATGCTCGATGCGGGAGTCGGTTACGGGACGATCGATCTGCACGTGAAAATGCTGCGCCCGGTGCCGCGCGACGCCGACCTGATTGCCGAGGGGCGTGTGATCCATTTGTCGAAAAGCCTGGGCGTCGCGGAAGGGACGCTGAAGACATCGGATGACAAACTGGTTGCCCACGCATCGGCCACCTGCTTCATTCAGCGGCAGCCCTGAGCGGCGGGACGGCGCATTTGCGCTGCCGCTCGAGCCGCGCCGGCAGCGTAAGCGCCGCTCGAACGGCGCAGGGCCGGGCGCGCCGTGAAGCAATCCCGCCGATGTGCTAGCGTCGGGATTTTCCACTCGACGCAACAGGAAACCAGCATGAAATACCGCACACTCGGCGATTCGGGCGTTGAAGTCAGCGTGATCGGCCTCGGCACGATGACCTGGGGCGAGCAGAATACGGAAAGCGACGCGCACGCGCAGCTCGATTACGCCGTCGACCAGGGCGTGACGCTGATCGATACGGCCGAGATGTACCCCGTGCCGCCGAAGCCGGAAACGCAAGGGCGCACCGAATCCTACCTCGGCACTTGGCTCGCGAAGCACCGCGCGCTCAGAGACAAGCTGACGATCGCGACGAAGATCGCCGGCCCGGTGCGTCAGCCGCATCAGCCCGCGCATATCCGCGGCACGGGCAACCAGTTCGACCGCAAGAATCTGACCGAGGCGCTCGACGGCAGCCTGAAGCGCTTGCAAACCGATTATGTCGATCTGTACCAACTCCATTGGCCAGACCGGAGCACGACGACGTTCGGCCGCTCAACCTACCCCTGGGTCGACGATCCCTATACGGTGCCGATCGAAGAAACGCTCGCCGTGCTCGGCGAGTTCGTCAAGGCGGGCAAGGTGCGGCATGTCGGCGTGTCGAACGAAACGCCGTGGGGCGTCGCGCAGTTTCTGCATGCGGCGCGGCAGGCCGGCGTGCCGCGCATCGTCAGCATCCAGAATCCGTACAGCTTGCTGAACCGCACGTTCGAGAACGGGCTGTCGGAGTTCAGCCATCGCGACGGCATCGGGCTGCTCGCCTATTCGCCGCTCGCGTTCGGCTGGCTGTCCGGTAAGTATGAAGGCGGCGCGCGCCCCGCCGGCGCGCGCATCACGCTGTACGAGCGGTTCCAGCGTTACAGCAAGCCGAAGGCGCTCGAGGCGACCTCGCGCTATGTCGCGCTGGCCAAGCGCCATGGGCTGTCGCCGGTGCAGTTGGCGCTCGCGTTCGTCAACAGCCGGCCGTTCGTGACGAGTAATCTGGTGGGCGCGACGTCGCTCGAGCAGTTGCGGGAGAACATCGCCAGCATCGACGTGACGCTGTCGCCGGAAATTCTTGCCGAAATCGACGCGCTGCACGAATTGCAGCCCAATCCGGCGCCTTGAAGGGTGCATCCGGGGCAATGGCGCGGCTTTTACGCGGGGGCGCCAGCGCGAGCGGCCGATGGGCGCCGCGCGCAGTGCATGCGTGCGGCGGCACGGGCGTTGATCGGAGAATCGCGCATCACGTGCGATAATTCCGGTTTCCCGTTACCGGCCCGGTTCGGTCGAACCGGGTAGTGATTTCCCGTATCCGAGGCCGAAGCGTCGATGAGCGGCCGCCATCGCTGCATGCGGCGCGGGCGGCCGCTCATTCATCCGTTTCCGGCGTTTCGCTTCGATGCGCAATAGGCTCCGATACACGCATTCACGGCGACCAGCATGACCACTTCCCGTTCTCTTAATCCGCATCCCGCGCTTGGCTTGGCTGCGTTCGTGCTGCTCGCTGTCGCAGGGCTCTTCTACGTGAAGTGGTTTCCGTACTACCACAAGGCGTTCGTTGCCGCCGATCATCATTCGATCGGCCAGTCGATTCTGATGGGAACGGCGGCGCAGCCGCCCGAGCCGTCGCTGAAGGCGGCGCTCGACTATGCCTGGGCATATGGCAAGGCGATCTGGCAGGCGATGGTGCTGGGTTTGCTGCTCGGCTCGGCGGTGCAGGCGCTGCTGCCCGCGCATTGGGTCGCGCGCGCGCTCGGCGGCACGGGGTTCGGCAGTGTCGCGGCGGGCGGTCTGCTCGCGCTGCCCGGCATGATGTGCACGTGCTGCGCGGCGCCTGTCGTCGCTGGTTTGCGCGAGCGTGACGCATCGCCGGGCGGCGCGGTCGCCTTCTGGCTCGGCAATACGGTGCTCAACCCCGCTGCGCTGGTGTTCATGGGCTTCGTGCTCGGCTGGCAGTGGAGTGCGTTGCGGCTCGTGCTCGGCATCGCCATGGTGTTCGGCATTGGCTATCTGCTGAACCGTCTTGCCGGGCCGCAAACGCGTGCGATCGACGATGCATTGCGCGCGCGGCTGATTGCCGGGCAGGCCGAGGCCGGCAACGCGTTCGTCCGCTGGGCGAAGCTTTTCGTGCGAATGGCGGTGCGCCTCATTCCCGAGTATCTGGTGCTCGTGCTGCTGCTCGGCGCAGCGCGCGCATGGCTTTTTCCGCACATCGGGCCGGACATTGGCAACGGGCTTGGCTGGATCGTCGCATTCGCGGTGGCAGGCATGCTGTTCGTGATTCCGACCGCGGGCGAGGTGCCGATCATCCAGGCGATGCTGTCGCTCGGCATGGGCGTCGGGCCGGCCGGTGCATTGCTGATGACGCTGCCACCCGTCAGCGTGCCGTCGCTCGCCATGCTTGCCCGCTCGTTCAAACCGGCAACGCTCGCGCTCGTCGCGGGGCTCGTCGTCGTATTCGGAATCGTCGGTGGCCTGGCCGCAATCGGGCTCGGATTCTAATCGGGCCGGCCTCGGCGCAGAGGCCGGCCGCTATTTCAGCAGTGGAAACAATCAGGAAAACGCATGACGCAACACAAGGTACACCCCCGGCTCGAACAGGCGCTGACGCGCGGTGATCTGGCGATCCGCCAGGCCAATTCCACGCGCGCGACTGCCGTGCTGAACGCGCTTGGCAAGATGATCGTCGAGGCGTCGGCGACGATCGGCGTCGAGGCGAGCGTGGAGATTCCGCAAGGCGAGCGAGTTTACGATCCGATCAACGGGCTGTGGCCGCAGAAGATGCTGGTGTCGTTCGATGGGCCCGTCGCGGATGCCGATCCGGAAGAGCTGCGCACCGTCTATTTGCTCGCCGACGATCCGGGCACGGTGTTTCGCGTCGAATGGCATCGCGCGGATGGCAAACTCGGCCGGCAGGAGGGCGGTCCGATTGCGACCGTTGCGTTCTTGACCGATGTCGAGATGCCGTGGAGCGACGACGACGAGTGAGCGCGAATGGGCGCGGCGGGCCGGCGCGGGCCATCGGCAGCCGACCACGGGATGCGGTTCGGACGGCCAGTGCGCGATTGATGAAGCGCGGCCGGTGAGATGCGGCTGATGAAGCGCGATGCCGCGCGTGCAGGCGTCATTTGTATGACGATTCCGCTAGGCGGAGCGCGCTGCGTGAAGCTGCGGCTGCAGACGAGCGCGGCGGATCGGTCGTGCGGCATTCGGCAAACGAGCCGCGTGCAGAAATAGCCGCTGGCGAAACTGGCTGTTCGGGCCGCCTGGGCCGACAATCCGTGCGGCTCAAAGGCTCAAAGGCTCAAAGGCTCAAAGGCTCAAAGGCTTAGCGTGGGCCGCGGTTGCTTGTTACGCCTGCGTATTCAGCGCATCATCCGCCTTCTGAATAGCCGGGCGCAGACGAAAAAACCGCCAATCGCATACGCGGCAAGGATTGCGACGTGCATCGCGACGCCGGTGGCCGGACGATCGAGCATTGCAGGGCGGATCAGGTCGACGGCATTCGCGAGCGGCAACGCATAAGCAGCATGCCGTGCGAAATCGGGTAACTGCGTGAGCGGAAAGAACACGCCGGAGAGCAGCAGCATCGGCGTCAGTACAAGCGTCTGATAGAACATGAAGAAGTCATACGACGGCGCGAGCGCGGTGACGATCATCGATAAGCTCGCGAATGCAAGGCCGGCGAGTGCGATTACCGGCAACGCAAGCAACATCGACGGAAATGTCGCGTAACCGAGGATGCCAGCGACGAGCATGATCGCGGCACCCGACAGCATCGCCTTGCTCGCTGCCCAGACGATCTCGCCGAGCACGATATCGCCGAGCGCGAGCGGCGTGTGCATGATCGCCTCCCAGGTGCGCTGCACGTGCATGCGCGAAAAGCCCGAATACATTGCTTCGAAGCTCGCCGACATCATCACGCTCGAGCCGACCGTGCCGGCCGCGAGAAATGCAATGTACGACACGCCGTCGACGTGCCCGACCATCAGCCCGAGTCCGAGCCCGAGCCCGAATAAATAGATCATCGGATCGGCGAGATTGCCGAACATCGACGCGAGCGCGAGCTTCTGCCAGACGAGATAGTTGCGCCGCCACACGGCGATCCAATTGGTCGCGTTCGCGGGCAGCGCCAGCAGGGATTCGCGCTCGCGGGGCGCGGTGGCGGATGTCGGCGGGTAACGGCGGGTGTCCATCGTGCGTCAGTCCTGCATCTCGCGGCCCGTCAGCCGCAAAAACACGTCTTCGAGATTGGCTGGCCGGTTCAGGCAGCGCAGGCCGTGACGGCCTTTCAGCCGCGTATTGATCGGCTCGGGATCGTCGACATAGCAAAAGAGCGTTTCGCCGCTGATTTCGGTGCGCTTGACCAGGGGCGCAAGTTCGTCGCGCAAGCTCACGGGATCGGGGCCGTAGATTTCGATCACGTCGCAACCGATTTCCTGCTCGATCAACGAGTGCGGCGCGCCCTCCGCGATCTTCCGGCCTTCCTCGATCACGCACAGCCGATGGCACAGGCGCTCGGCTTCTTCCATGAAATGCGTGGTCAAAAGGATCGTCTTGCCGCGTGCGAGCAGCGAGCGCAGCCGCTCCCACATCAGATGCCGCGCTTGCGGATCGAGCCCTGTCGTCGGTTCGTCGAGCACGAGCACGTCAGGGTCGTTGACGAGCGCGCGCGCGAGAGTCAGCCGCCGTTTCATGCCGCCGGACAGCTCGCTTACCTTCGCATTCGCCTTGTTTTCGAGCTTCGCGAATTCGAGCAGCGGCGGCACGAGCGCGCGCGCATCGTGTGCGGTGAGCCCGAAATAGCGCGCGAAGACGATCAGGTTCTCGCGAACGGTAAAGTCGGGGTCGAGGTTGTCGAACTGCGGCACCACGCCGATGCGCCGGCGCGCATGGCGCGCGCGCGCCGGCACCGGTTCGCCGCATAGTCGGATCGAGCCCGCATCGGGATGGGTGACGCCGAGCAGCATCTTGAGCGTCGTGGTTTTGCCCGCGCCGTTCGGACCGAGCAGGCCAAAACATTCGCCGGGATGCACATGAAACGACAGCCCATCGACGACGAGCCGGTTGTCATAGCGTTTTTCGACTTCCTGAAAATCGATCGATGCGACGGACATGGGCGAGCGGAGGTAATAGGAATCGTGCGGCACGAACGGGCCATTCTAGTGCATCGATTGCATGATTTCAGCGGCGCGAGACGTGCGGATCACGTGTCGCCCGGTATCGTTACATCACATCATTGTGCATTTGCGGCGCGCGGCGAATCAGCGTTTTCCAGCTCTTGCATCTGCGATTGCGTCGCACCATGATGAACTCACGCGCCTGTTGCGTAATAGGGAGATCATCATGGCGAGCTATAAAAAAATTCTACTGTGCTACGACGGTACGCTCGAAGGCCGCAAGGCATTGCGGTGCGGCGCCGATTTGGCGCTCGAACTGAAGGCGGAAACGCATTTGCTGTCGGTTGTCGACATGCGATCGAGCATTGCTCAAAGCGCCGGCTTGCTGACCGACGTTGCATGCAGCCGCTTCGAGGAAACCGCGCGCGAAATCCTGCAAGAAGGCGTTGATTGGCTGACCGCGCGCGGCGTGCAGGCGCAGGGGCACTTTGCATTCGGCTATCCGATCGACGAAATCGCCAATCTCGCAACGAAGCTCGGGGTCGATCTCGTCGTGGTCGGCCATCGTTGCCGGAGCGGCTTGTCGCGATGGTGGATGGGTTCGGGCAACACGCAATTGCTTGACCGCATATCGTGCAGCATTCTCGTTGCCTGCTCGTCGTCTGCCGAACAGCGCGCGGAGAGCCAGAAAGAGGCGGCGCAGGCGGCGACCGGACGATAACGTTCGCCGTGACGGTGGGCGACTGCTACCGTGCGGCGCGACGGATCGTATTCGGTTGCGCCGACCACTGTTCGAACGGCTGGCGTGCCGGCTGCCAGCTCAATCGTCATGCTCGTGCAGGTCGATTGCCGATAATTTCCAGCCGAACAGCCCGCTGCGATGGAAAATTGCGGCGTAGTGTGCATTGCTGTTGTTACGGCGGTAGATGACGACGAATTCGTCTACCCCTCGGTACGATGCACTAGTGCGCGGCGCCAGGTTGGGCGGCGCATCGGACGCCGGCGGCGCAGTTTGCGTCGTGGTGTCGGTGGCGGCTCCAGATACGGACGACGAAACGCCGCCGTTGTTTAACGGCGGTGCCGCGCCGGGCCCCGTGGCCGCTGCGGTGGACGGCTCGCTGCCGGCCGGGTTCAGTTCGGGGGGACGTTCACCAGGCTGAGCGCGTGGCGGTAAACCGCTCATCAACGCGGCGACGCCCTCTGGGGTTGCATACGCATCGACGAGCGGACCGACGAGTGCCGAACCGACGAGTGCACCGATGATGGCCAATGGATTGTCGCGCTGCCGGGCTTCGATACGCTGCATCAATTCATTGGTGAGCTGCTGCTTCAGGCTGCTGCGCAGCGCCGGAAAATCGACGTATTGACTGATCGCGTGGGCGTCGCGCGCGTCGATCGCCTGCTTGATTTGTCTGAGTGCGAGATATGGCGACGCGTACCCATAGACAATCATCGCGACGGCAATAACGAACATCGCGATGATAAAAAGCGGTTTCAGGACCCGTCTTTGCGGATGCGCGATAGCACTCAAACAGCCCCCTCGACGAACGAAATAGCGCTCGAGGATCAGAGACCTTGCTGTGTAAGCGAATGTTCCTCGGCGATGCAGCGATCGATCATGCGGCAGATCGCGTCGACCGTGCCGACCATGATGAACCGGGACGGCCCGTGGTAAACCCTTACCGGTGCACGTCGAGCGGGCTCCGCGTGATGGAGCGCGCTGTTCAGCGATACGCGTGCGAATGCGGGCAGTGCAGACGGCAGCAGCGACGGCTGCACGCCGGCGGCATGCGAATCCTCGACGAGCGGCGCGCAAGGCGTGCGTCCGCGCAGATGGCGCAGGCGGCCAAATTGTCGAAAGGGCAGCAGGCGGGCGAGGCGTTCCATAGGGTCCTCCAGATCCAAGCGAATGGAAAGGCGAAGCTGTAGCGGGGCCAACGGGCGATCAGAATTCGCCCGGGCGAATCAGTCCGACGGCGATACCTTCGAGCGCGAATTCCGCGCTGCCCGCCTTGACAAAGATATTTTCGTAATCCGGGTTTTCGGCGATCAGCTCGACGCCGCCGGCGTGACGCTTCAGGCGCTTGACCGTGACGTCATCGCCAAGCCGCGCGACGATGATCTGGCCATCCTTCGCCTCGCTGCGTTTTTGTACCGCGAGCAAATCTCCGTCGAGGATGCCGGCGTCGCGCATCGACAGCCCGCGCACCTTCAGCAGGTAGTCGGGCTTGCTCGAGAAGAGCGCCGGATCGCACGCGTAATGTTGTGAGATGTGCTCCTGCGCGAGGATCGGGCTGCCTGCGGCGACACGGCCGACGAGCGGCAGCGACAGCTGCATCAGCGCCGCATGCGGCAGCGGAAGCTGATGCGGCGCATCGTCGGTGCCGAGCAAGCGGATGCCGCGCGATGCGCCGGCCGCCAGTTCGATCACGCCCTTGCGCGCAAGCGCGCGCAAGTGCTCCTCGGCGGCGTTCGGCGAGCTGAACCCCAGTTCGGCGGCGATTTCCGCGCGGGTAGGGGGAAAGCCGGAGCGCTCGATCGCGCGGCGGATCAAGTCGAACACTTGCTGCTGACGGGCGGTGAGTTTGATCATGAGATGACTGTATGGATAGACAGTGTCTGTATTTTTATACAGTATCCACGGAAATTCAAGCGTTACTTGAGGTTCGACGCTATCGCATCGTTTCCGCCGTGGCTTCGCGCCGTCCTAGCGGCGTTTCGGCGGCAATAACCGTCCAGCGGCGTTTCATTACCACTTTTGAGTATTAAAAAATAAGGAACGATTATTTTTAATGATGAAACCCGTTCGTTAGACTGGCCCCACCTTGAACTGACGGCCTGCACATACACTTGGAGAACAACGGATGGTCAAGCGCAAAACGGGGTTGGGCAACGGCGCGCGGCGTCTCATCGCATCGGTCGCGCTCGGCGCAGCAGCCGTGCTCGGCGTGCTCACGCCCGCGCTGGCGGACACGACGTTTCTGAACGTCTCGTATGATCCGACGCGCGAGCTGTATCAAGACGTCAATCAGGCGTTCAGCAAGGAGTGGAAAGCCAAGACGGGTGAGACGGTCAATTTCAAGCAGTCGCACGGCGGCTCGGGCGCGCAGGCGCGCTCGGTGCTCGACGGCTTGCAGGCCGACGTCGTGACGCTCGCGCTCGCCTATGACATCGACGCGCTCGCGAACAAGGGCCTCGTCGACAAGGATTGGCAAAAACGTCTGCCGGACAACGCGTCGCCCTATACGTCGACGATCGTGTTTCTCGTGCGCAAGGGCAATCCGAAAGGCATCAAGGACTGGGACGACCTCGTGAAGCCGGGCGTGTCGATCGTCACGCCGAACCCGAAGACCTCGGGCGGCGCGCGCTGGAACTATCTCGCCGCGTGGGCGTATGCGCAGCACAAGCCGGGCGGCAGCGCGGAAACGGCCAAGGAATTCATCACGAAGCTCTATAAGAACGCGGGCGTGCTCGACTCCGGCGCGCGCGGCGCGACCACCAGCTTCGTGCAGCGTGGCATCGGCGACGTGCTGATCGCATGGGAAAACGAGGCGTTTCTGTCGGTCAAGGAATTCGGCGCCGACAAGTTCGAGATCGTCGTGCCGTCGGCCAGCATTCTGGCCGAGCCGCCGGTTGCGGTGGTCGACAAGGTGGTCGACAAGAAGGGCACGCGCAAGCTTGCACAGGCGTATCTGCAGTTCCTGTATAGCAAGGAAGGGCAGGAGATCGCCGCGCGCAACTATTACCGGCCGCGCGCGAAGGATGTGCCGGCCGCGCTGACGAAGCAGTTTCCGAAGCTGAAGCTGTACACGGTCGACGACACGTTCGGCGGCTGGACGCAAGCGCAGAAAACGCATTTCGCCGACGGCGGCGTGTTCGATTCGATCTACAAGCCGCAATAAGCCGGCGCGATAAGCGCCCGGTTGGACGCCGCGCGCGGCCCGCGCCGGTGCCGCCGGCGCAGATGGCGAACCGGACGGTGTTCGTGCTGTAGTGGCGCGAGCACCGTCCGGCGCCCCCATGTGCATCATCCAGGAAGAGCATTCCGCATGACGACGTTTACCTTGCGCAAACCGAGCGCGTTGCCGGGATTCGGTGTGACGCTCGGCATCACGCTGGCTTATTTGAGCCTCGTGGTGCTGATTCCGCTCGCCGCGACTTTTCTGAAAACGGCAACGCTTACCTGGGATCAGTTCGTCGCCGCGACGACATCGCCGCGTGTGCTTGCGTCGTACCGGCTGACGTTTCTCGCCGCGCTTGGCGGCGCGCTCGTCAACGCGGTGTTCGGTTTTCTCGTTGCGTGGGTGCTGGTGCGTTATACCTTTCCGTTCAAGCGGCTCGTCGATGCGATCGTCGATCTGCCGTTCGCGCTGCCGACGTCGGTGGCGGGCATCTCGCTCGCGGCCGTCTATGCGACCAACGGCTGGGTTGGCAGTCTGCTCGCGCCGCTCAATATCAAGATCGCGTTCACGCCGCTCGGCGTGCTCGTCGCGCTGACGTTCATCGGCCTGCCGTTCGTCGTGCGCACCGTGCAGCCGGTGCTGGAGGATTTCGAGCGCGAGCAGGAGGAGGCCGCCGCGTGCCTGGGCGCGACGCGCTGGCTCACGTTCCGGCGCGTCGTGCTGCCCGCTGTGCTGCCCGCGCTGTTGACGGGCTTCGCGCTCGCATTCGCGCGCGCGCTCGGCGAATACGGTTCGGTGATCTTCATCGCGGGCAACGTGCCGATGAAATCGGAGATTACGTCGCTGCTCATCATCACGAAGCTCGAGCAGTACGACTATGCGGGCGCGACGGCGCTTGCCGTGGTGATGCTCGTCGTGTCGTTCGCGATGCTGCTCGTCGTCAACACGCTGCAGTGGTATTTGCAGCGTCGCACGAGCCGCGGCGCGAGCGGTCCCGCGCCGGCGGCCGGCGCCGCGGCGCTGGGAGGCGCGCAATGAGCGACGATCTCGTGCAGAACCAGAACCGCGCGCCGGTATCGGCCGCGCCGCGCAGCGGCGGCGCCCGCGGGGGCGCCGGTACGCAGGCCAGCGCGGGCGCGTTCGCGCGCCTTGACCCGGTCAGCGAGCCGCGCGCGGTGCGTTGGCTGCTCACGGGCATAGCGCTCGCGTTTCTCGCGCTTTTTCTCGTCGTGCCGCTCGCCGCGGTGTTCGTCGAGGCGCTGCGCAAGGGCATCGGTTTTTATCTGGAGTCGCTCACCGATCCGGATGCCTGGTCGGCGATCACGCTGACGCTGAGCGTCGCGGCGATCGCGGTGCCGCTCAATCTGGTGTTCGGCGTGTGCGCATCGTGGGCGATCGCGAAGTTCGAATTCAAGGGCAAGGCGCTGCTCACCACGCTGATCGACCTGCCGTTCTCGGTGTCGCCCGTGATCTCGGGCTTGATCTACGTGCTGCTGTTCGGCGCGCAGGGGTGGCTCGGGCCGTGGCTGCAGGCGCGCGACGTGCAGATCATCTTCGCGGTGCCGGGCATCGTGCTCGCGACGATCTTCGTCACGTTCCCGTTCGTCGCGCGCGAATTGATTCCGCTGATGCAGGCGCAAGGCGCGGATGAAGAAGAGGCGGCGCGCGTGCTCGGCGCCTCCGGCTGGCAGATTTTCCGGCGCGTGACGCTGCCGAACGTCAAATGGGGAGTGCTGTACGGCGTGATTCTCTGCAATGCGCGTGCGATGGGCGAGTTCGGCGCGGTGTCGGTCGTGTCCGGCCACATCCGCGGGCAGACCGATACGATGCCGCTGCACGTCGAGATTCTTTACAACGAATACAACTTCGCGGCCGCGTTCGCGGTGGCGTCGCTGCTTGCATTGCTCGCGCTCGTCACGCTCGCGCTGAAGTTCATCGCCGAGCGGCATCTGTCGGCCGAACGCGGCCTGCTCGACGAGCCGGCCGATACGCACCCGGCCGCCGGCGCGCCGGCGGCGCGGGCTGCCGTCACTTCGTCGATTTCATAAAGAGGCACCGAGATGGGCATCACCGTTCGCAACCTGCACAAGCGCTTCGGCGACTTCACCGCGCTCGACGACGTATCGCTCGACTTTCCGCCGGGCGAACTCGTCGCGCTCCTCGGGCCGTCCGGTTGCGGCAAGACGACGTTGCTGCGCGTGATCGCGGGCCTCGAGTATGCGGACGTCGGGCAGGTTCTGCTGCAAGGGCTCGATGTCGCGTCGGTTGGCGCGCGCGAGCGGCAGGTCGGTTTCGTGTTCCAGCATTACGCGCTGTTCCGGCACATGACGGTGTTCGAGAACGTCGCGTTCGGGCTGCGCGTGAAGCCGCGCCGCGAGCGTCCTTCGGAGGCGGCGATCCGCGACAAGGTGCACGAATTGCTCAAGCTCGTGCAGCTCGACTGGCTTGCGCAGCGCTATCCGTCCGAGCTGTCGGGCGGCCAGCGGCAGCGCATCGCGCTGGCGCGTGCGCTGGCCGTCGAGCCGAAGGTGCTGCTGCTCGACGAGCCGTTCGGCGCGCTCGATGCGAAGGTGCGCAAGGAATTGCGCGGCTGGCTGCGGCGGCTGCACGACGATCTGCATATCTCGACGATCTTCGTCACGCACGATCAGGAAGAGGCGCTCGAAGTCGCGGACCGGATCGTCGTGCTCAATCATGGGCGCGTCGAGCAGGTCGGCAGCCCGCAGGATGTCTACGACCATCCGGCGAGCGCGTTCGTCTACGAATTTCTCGGCGCGGCGAACCGGCTCGCCGGCACGGTCAGCGGCGAGGGCTTCGTGGCCGATGGCGTGAGCGACGCGATCGCGGTCGACGCCGATTTCGCGGGCCGGGCGTTTGCCTACGTGCGCCCGCACGATCTCACGCTGGTTCGCGCCGACGCGCGCGCGAGCGGTATCGCCGCCGACGTGCGCCGGGTCGTGCCGCTCGGCGGCTCGGTGCGCATCGAGCTGGCCGCGCGCGCGGGCGGCGTGCTGGAGGCCGAACTCGACCGCAACGTGTGGCAGGCGCTCGCGCTCGACGTCGGCGACGGCCTCACGGCCGTGCCGCGCGCTGTGCGCGTGTTTCCCGCGTGTTGACGCTCTTTCGCGCCGCGTCGAAACCGTTGCATCACATCAACAAAGACATTGCCCGACAGAGGCTACCCATGAATTTTCAACAATTGCGCTTCGTGCGCGAAGCTGTACGGCAGAACATGAACCTGACGGAAGTCGCGAACGTGCTTTACACGTCGCAGTCGGGCGTATCGAAACAGATCAAGGATCTCGAGGACGAACTCGGCGTCGATATCTTCATTCGCCGCGGCAAGCGTTTGACGGGGCTCACCGAGCCGGGCAAGGCGGTTCACCAGTTGATCGAGCGGATGCTGCTCGACGCGGAGAACCTGCGCCGCGTCGCGCGCCAGTATGCGGATCAGGACAGCGGCCACCTGGTGGTTGCGACCACGCACACGCAGGCGCGTTACGCGCTGCCGAAGGTGATCCGCCAGTTCACCGACGTCTATCCGAAGGTGCATCTCGCGCTGCGCCAGGGCAGCCCTCAGCAGATCGCGCAGATGATCCTGAACGGCGAGGCGGATCTCGGCATCTCGACCGAGGCGCTCGACCGCTACCCGGACATCGTCACGTTCCCGTGCTATTCGTGGCATCACGTCGTCGTCGTGCCGAAGGAACATCCGCTCGTCGGCCGCGAGAAGGTAACGCTCGACGACATCGCCGAATATCCGATCATCACCTACGATCAGGATTTCACCGGCCGCTCGCATATCGATCAGGCGTTCGCGCAGGCGGGCGCGGTGCCCGATGTGGTGCTGACCGCGATCGACGCGGACGTGATCAAAACCTACGTCGAGCTGGGGATGGGCATCGGCGTGGTCGCCGCGATGGCGTATGACGCGCAACGCGACACGGGCCTCGTCGCGCTCGACACGCAGCATCTGTTCGAGGCGAGCACGACGCGGGTGGGGCTGCGCAAGGGTGCGTTCCTGCGTGCCTACGCATACCGGCTGATCGAAATGTTCGCGCCTCATCTGTCCGAAAGCGAGATCGCCGGGCAATTGCGCGAGGCGGCCTGACGCGGCGGCGGGCCGAACCGGCTGCGGGTTCGGCCGACGCGGGTTGCGCGGATGCCGCTGGGCCGGCTTTGCGCAAGCCGGCCGATTCTGCCGAATCGGCAAGCCGATTGCACGGATGGAACGCGCGGCGGATTTTGTCCGCGTAAACCCCTAAACATGTGCAATCGGCATTGCATAATCCAGAGAAAAAGTCGACGATAGGCGCTCCTGACAGGAACCAATCGGACGTGGTCGCGCAAACGTTTGCTCAACAAAAAAACGACATGCTGTCCACCCCTAATAATCATCTCCAGGAGACAACACATGAATGTCAGCTTCCGTCGCCGCGCCCTGATTGCCGCGGCCGCCTGCGTCACCGTCGCTGCCGCGGCGTTGCCGGCGCGCTCATGGGCCGAGCCGGCGCATAAGCCGAAAGTCGCGCTCGTGATGAAGTCGCTCGCCAACGAGTTCTTCCTCACGATGGAAAACGGTGCGAAGGAATACCAAAAACACAACGCGGGCCAATTCGATCTCGTCACCAACGGCATCAAGGACGAGACGGATACCGCGAGCCAGATCCGGATCGTCGAGCAGATGATCGTATCGAAGGTCGACGCGATCGTGCTCGCGCCCGCCGACTCGAAGGCGCTCGTGCCGGTGGTCAAGAAGGCCGTCGATGCCGGGATTCTTGTCGTCAACATCGACAACCGGCTCGATCCCGACGTGCTGAAGTCGAAGAATCTGAATGTGCCGTTCGTCGGCCCGGACAACCGCAAGGGCGCGCGGCTCGTCGGCGACTATCTCGCGAAGCGGCTGAAGGCGGGCGACGAGGTCGGCATCGTCGAGGGCGTGTCGACGACGACCAACGCGCAACAGCGCACCGCGGGCTTTACCGACGCGATGAAGGCCGCGGGCGCGAAGATCGTGTCGGTGCAGTCGGGCGAATGGGAGATTGACAAGGGCAATGCGGTTGCCTCGGCGATGCTCAACGAGTATCCGAACCTGAAAGCGCTTCTGTGCGGCAACGACAACATGGCGATCGGCGCCGTGTCGGCGGTGCGCGCGGCGGGCCGCCAGGGCAAGGTGCTGGTGGTCGGCTACGATAACATCAACGCGATCAAGCCGATGCTGAAGGACGGCCGGGTGCTCGCGACCGCCGATCAATACGCGGCCAAGCAGGCGGTGTTCGGCATCGACACCGCGTTGAAGGCGCTCACCGAGCACCGCAAGCAGGCCGATATGACGAGCGTGGTGGCCACGCCCGTCGATCTCGTGACGAAACCTTAACGCTCCGGCGGCGCGCATGCGCGCCGCCGCGTTCGGCAGCCGCGCGGGATGGCCGTCTAGGCGGCCTTCCCGTGTCGTTGGCCGCGCATCGCGCGGCTTGCGTCAATCGTTTTTCATTCAGAATCGAGATGGATTCGACCACCCCGTATTCGCCGCATGCCGCGCCGACGCTCGTCGTCGACGGTGTCGGCAAGACCTATGCGGAGCCCGTGCTCGCCGACGTGTCGCTGTCGCTGATCGCGGGCGAGGCGCTCGCGCTGACGGGCGAGAACGGCGCGGGCAAGAGCACGCTGTCGAAAATCGTTGCCGGGCTCGTCGCGCCAAGCGCGGGCGCGATGCGGCTCGCGGGCGCGCCGTATGCGCCGGCGAGCCGCGCGCACGCGGAAGCGCTCGGCGTGCGGATGGTGATGCAGGAGCTGAACCTGGTGCCCACGCTCACCGTGGCCGAAAATCTGTTTCTCGACCGGCTGCCGCACCGGTTCGGCGTGATCGATCGCCGCAGGCTGCGCGACGATGCACGCGCGGCGATGGCGCGCGTCGGCCTCGACGCGCTCGACCCGGATACGCCCGTCGGCGCGCTCGGCATCGGCCATCAGCAGATGGTGGAGATCGCGCGCAGTCTCGCGGGCGATTGCCGGGTGCTGATTCTCGACGAGCCGACCGCGATGCTGACCACGCGCGAGGTCGAACTGCTGTTCGAGCAGATCGACCGGCTGAAGGCGCGCGGCGTGGCGCTCGTCTATATCTCGCATCGGCTGGAGGAACTGGCGCGGGTGGCCGAGCGCGTCGCGGTGCTGCGCGACGGCCGGCTCGTGCACGTCGGCGCGATCGATGCGCAGCCGATCGAGCGGCTCGTCGCGCTGATGGCCGGGCGCGAACTCGACGAGCAGGCGGCGCCGCAGGCGCGCCCGCGCGGCGCGCCGCTGCTGAAGGTCGACGGCCTCGCGCGCGGCGACGCGGTGCGCGACGTGTCGTTCGACGTGCGCGCGGGCGAGATCTTTGGCATCTCCGGGCTGATCGGCGCGGGGCGCACCGAGCTGATGCGGCTCATCTACGGCGCGGACGCGGCCGAGCGCGGCGCGGTGTCGATCGGCGATCCGCCGCAACCCGTCGCGATCCGCTCGCCCGCCGACGCGGTGCGCCACGGCATCGCGTTCGTCAGCGAGGACCGCAAGGGCGAAGGGCTGCTGCTGAGCCAGCCAATCGCGGCCAACGTGTCGCTCGGCCAGCTTGCGCGTGTCGCGCGCGGCGGCGTGATCGACGCGCGGCGCGAGGCGGCGCTTGCCGCGCAGCAGATCGATGCGCTGCGCATTCGCACGCGCGGGCCCGAGCAGCACGTAGCGGAGCTTTCGGGCGGCAATCAGCAGAAAGTCGCGATCGGCCGCTGGCTCGGCCGCGATATGCGCGTGCTGCTGTTCGACGAGCCGACCCGCGGCATCGACGTCGGCGCGAAATTCGACATCTATGCGCTGCTCGATGCGCTCGCGCGCGAAGGGCGCGCGCTCGTCGTCGTGTCGAGCGACCTGCGCGAGCTGATGCAGATCTGCGACCGGATCGGCGTGATGTCGGCGGGCAGGATGAGCGCCGTGTTCGAGCGCGGCGCATGGACTCAGGATGCGTTGCTCGCCGCCGCGTTCGCCGGCTACGCGCGCCGCGACGCCATGGCGGCGCCGCTCGACGACCATTCCCGGCCCGCCGAGCGGGCGGGGGCGTGACCAGACAGGATTGACGACAGGATTTGATGATGATGAACGACCGATCGATCGAGCGCGCCGGCGGCGCGCCATCCCGGCAGGCGGGCGCCGCCGCCGCTTCCTCGCCCGTGGCCGCGAAGCCGCGCGGCGTGCGGCTCGGCTTGTCCAACTACATCGGGCTCGCGCTCGCGCTGATCGCGCTGATCGCGCTCTTTTCGGTGCTGAGTTCGCATTTCCTCACCTATGACACGTTCAGCACGATCGCGAACCAGATTCCTGATCTCGTCGTGCTGTCGGTCGGCATGACCTTCGTGCTGATCATCGCGGGAATCGATCTGTCGGTCGGCTCGGTGCTCGCGCTCGCGGCATCGGTGGTCAGCGTCGCGGCGCTGCGCTGGCACTGGGCGCCGCTGCCGGCCGCGGCCGCGGGCGTGCTCGCGGCGGCCGCGACCGGCATGCTCACGGGCGCGGTGACGGTGGGCTGGCGGATTCCGTCGTTCATCGTGTCGCTCGGCGTGCTCGAGGCGGCGCGCGGCGTCGCGTATCAATTGACGAACTCGCGCACCGCCTATATCGGCGATGCGCTCGATTTCCTGTCGAATCCGATCGCGCTCGGCATCTCGCCCGCGTTCCTGATCGCCGTGGCGGTGATGATCGTCGCGCAGTTCGTGCTCGCGCGCACGGTGTTCGGCCGCTACCTGACCGGCATCGGCACCAACGAGGAGGCCGTGCGTCTCGCCGGAGTGAACCCGCGCCCGTATAAAATCATCGTTTTCGCGCTGATGGGCGCGCTCGCCGGGCTGGCCGCGCTGTTTCAGATCTCGCGACTCGAAGCCGCCGACCCGAACGCGGGCGCGGGCCTCGAGCTGCAGGTCATCGCGGCGGTCGTGATCGGCGGCACGAGCCTGATGGGCGGCCGCGGCTCGGTCGTCAGCACGTTTTTCGGCGTGTTGATCATCTCGGTGCTCGCGGCCGGGCTTGCCCAGATCGGCGCGAACGAACCGACCAAGCGCATCATTACCGGCGCCGTGATCGTCGTGGCCGTGGTGCTCGACACGTATCGCAGCCGGCGCGCGCGGGGATAGCCAGAACTCATAAAGAGAGAAACGGAATGGCGACGATCAAGGATGTGGCGGCCATCGCCGGCGTGTCGTTCACGACGGTATCGCACGTAGTCAATAATTCGCGGCCGGTATCGGCCGATGTGCGGGCGAAGGTCGAACAGGCGATCCGCGAGCTGAACTATGTGCCTTCGGCCGTCGCGCGCTCGCTGAAGGCGCGCTCGACGGCCACCATCGGCCTCGTGGTGCCGAACAGCACGAATCCGTACTTCGCCGAGCTTGCGCGCGGCATCGAGGACCAGTGCGCGATGTCCGGCTACTGCGTGTTCCTGTGCAATTCGGACGACGATCCGCAAAAGCAGCGCAACTATCTGCGCGTGCTGCAGGAAAAGCGCATCGACGGGCTCATCATCGCGTCCGCGGGCGACGACGCGGTGCTCGCGCAGACGCTTGCCGACACGCGCGAGCCGCTCGTGGTCGTCGACCGGAACATCGAGGGGCTGTCGGCCGATCTGGTGCAGATCGACCACGAGCGGGGCGCGTACCTCGCGACGCGTCATCTGCTCGAACTCGGCCACGCGAAGATCGGCTGCATCACGGGCGCGGTATCGACCGCGGTCAGCGCGATGCGCGTGCACGGCTTCATCCGGGCGATGGCCGAGCATGGCATCGAAATCATGCCGGGCGCGATTGCGGAAAGCGATTTCTCGTGCATCGGCGGCTATCATGCGGCCGCGCGGCTGTTCGACACCGTGCATCCGAGCGCGATCTTCGCGGGCAACGATCTGATGGCGCTCGGCGCGCTGCGCGCGGCGGCCGAGCGCGGGATCGCGGTGCCGGCCGGTTGCTCGATCATCGGGTTCGACGACATCGAATTGTCTCGCTACACGTATCCGGCGCTGTCCACGGTCGGCCAATCGGTGCGCGCGCTCGGCGAAATGGCCGCGCAGACGCTGATCGAGCGCATCGGCGGCGCAGGAGCGGCCAAACGGCGGCGTGTCGTGTCGCCGCGGCTCGTGCTGCGCGAATCGACGGCGGTTTACAAGGAGCCGGCGCAGTCCGGGTATCGGGGATGACGGCGGGAATCAATAAGGTCGCGCCGGCGGCGGCCGGCAACGTGATGATCGTCGGCAGTCTGAACATGGATCTCGTCGTGCGCGCGCCCCGGCTGCCGCTGCCGGGCGAGACGCTCGCCGGCCGCTCGTTCGCGCAGGCGGCGGGCGGCAAGGGCGGCAATCAGGCGGTGGCGGCCGCGCGGCTCGGCGCGCGCGTCGCAATGCTCGGCTGCGTCGGCGCGGACGGGCACGGCGCCGCGCTGTGCGCGGGGCTCGTTGCCGAAGGCATCGATTGCACGGCGCTCGCGGTCAGCGAAAAGGCGGCCACGGGCGTCGCGCTGATCGTCGTCGACGATACGAGCCAGAATGCGATCGTGATCGTCGCGGGCAGCAACGGCGAGGTGACGCCCGAGGCGATCGCCGCGCACGAAGCGGCGATCGCCTCGGCCGACGTGCTGATTTGCCAGCTCGAAACGCCCGAGGAGACAGTGCGCGCGGCGCTCGCCGCGGGCCGGCGGCTCGGCAAGGCGGTGGTGCTGAATCCGGCGCCCGCCGTCGGGCCGCTGCCCGGCGACTGGCTGCCGCTTGTCGATTATCTGATTCCGAACGAAGTCGAGGCCGCGATGCTCACCGGGCTGCCGGTGCGCGATCCGGCGGGCGCCGAAGCGGCGGCGCGCGCGTTGCAGGCAGCGGGCGCGCGCAACGTGATCGTCACGCTCGGCGGCCAGGGCGTGCTCGTGCTGACGGCGCACGGCGCGGCGAGCCACTATCCGGCGCCGCGCGTCGTGCCCGTCGACACGACCGCGGCGGGCGATACGTTCATCGGCGGTTTCGCCGCGCGGATCGCGGCGGGCGACGCGCTGCCGGAGGCGATCCGTTTCGCGCAGCGGGCGGCGGCGTTGTCGGTGACGCGCGCGGGCGCCCAGCCGTCGATTCCGACGCTTGCCGAACTCGATGCGTTCGTGCCGGCCGTGGCGTGACCGACGCGCCGCCCGCCGCGCTGCCGCGCTCAAAAGAAAAAATATCGCGGCGGCACGGCGGGCAAGCCGAACTTTTTCTCCGAATCCCATCGTCCGGATCAAGACTTCCTGAATAGCGCCGTAAACGGAATAAGCAAAGCGGCCGTCTCGATTGAGCGCAAAGCCGCGGTGCGATTCCGTCGTCGTGACGACGCATCACAGGAAGAATCATGTTGTTCAACAATCATCTCGCGATCAGAACGCGTGTGGCGATGGCCATGGCGCTCCTGACCGGTCTGTTGTGCGTCGTCAGCGCGCTGGGTTGGTTCGGAATGCTGAAGGCCAACGACGCCAACGAAGAAATCTTCACCAACCAGATGCCGAGCGCGGTGGATGTTGCATCCGCCGAGCTGTCCGCGGCGCGCGAGCGGCTCGCGCTCGATCGCGCGGCGTTCGCCGCCGGCACGCCCGAGACCGCGGCGATGATCGAGCGCGCGCGCGAGATGCGCGCGATTTCCGATTCATGGTGGCGCAAATATCTCGATCTGCCGCGCGACGCCGACGAGGACCGCCTCGCGCAGGACGTCACGGCAAAGCGGCAAATTCTGCAGCGCGAACTCGACGCATTCGCCGCGCTCGTCGATGGCGTGGATCGAGACAGGATTCTCGCCGGGGCCAAGCGGCTGCAGACGGTATTCAACGATTTCGCGCTTGCCGGCGAAGCATTGCGCACGTTCCAGTTCAAGCAGGCGAGCGCGCATTTCGACGCGACGCAACGGGCCTACGAAACGAGCCGGATCGCGAATGCCGTCATGCTCGCGCTCGGCCTCGCGATCGCGCTGTACTGCTATCTGAGCTTGCGCGCGGCGATTTCTCGGCCGCTTGCCGATGCGCTCGGCCATTTCGACGCCCTCGCCGCAGGCGAGCTGCGCCGGCGGATTGTCGTCGAGCGGCGCGACGAGATGGGGCTGCTGCTCGAAGGGCTCGCGAAGATGCAGGCAAGCTTGGGCGGCACCGTGCGCACCGTGCGCGCCGGCAGCGAATCGATTGCCGCCGCGGCGGGGCAGATCGCGGCGGGCAACGTCGATCTGTCGTCGCGAACCGAGGAGCAGGCGGCAGCGCTCGAGGAAACCGCATCGAGCATGGAGACGCTTGCGGGCGCCGTGCGTCGCAACGCCGACAACGCGCGGCAGGCAAGCGCGCTGGCGGCGAGCGCGTCGGACATCGCGAACCGCGGCAACGCGGTAGTCGGTCAAGTGGTCGCGACGATGGGCGATATCAACGAGAGTTCCGCGAAGATCGCCGACATCATCTCGATCATTGAGGGGATCGCGTTTCAGACCAATATCCTCGCGCTCAACGCGGCGGTCGAGGCAGCGCGCGCGGGTGACGAAGGGCGCGGCTTCGCGGTCGTCGCGGGCGAGGTGCGCAATTTGGCGCAGCGTTCGTCGGGCGCGGCCAAGGAGATCAAGGCGCTGATCGATACGTCGGTCGAGCGCGTGCGTGCCGGCTCGACGCTTGTTGATGACGCGGGGCGCACGATGAGCGATGTGATCGGCGCGGTGCGGCGCGTGACCGACATCATGGGCGAGATCGCGTCGGCGTCCGAAGAGCAGAGCAGCGGGATCGACCAGGCGTCGCGCGCGCTCGCGCAGATGGACGAGGTCACGCAGCAGAACGCGGCGCTCGTCGAGCAGGCCGCGGCAGCAGCGCAGTCACTCGACGAGCAGGCGTCGCGGTTGCGGCAGACTGTCTCGGTGTTTCAGCTCGATGCAAGCGACAGCGACCAAACGCGCGTGGGCGATGCCCATGCAATTCGCGCGGTAGCCGGCGCGCGCGGCGCTGCGCCGGATACGCCATCGCAGCCCCCAGCGGCGAACATCGCGCGCCGGGCGGTGTCCAAGCCTGCATCGGGCGTCTCTGCTTCATTCGCGACATCGGCGCCCGCCGTGCTATCCGAACCTCTTTCCGGGCAACGGCAACCACGAACCGCGTTGCCCGCCGCGTCCGCAGACGATTGGGAGACTTTCTGATTTTTTTGGCGTGGATCGCAAGACGATCCACCCCTAATTTGCGTATCTGCCGGCGCCCGCGAAAGCGGGCGTTTTTGCATCGAATGCAAGCCGCGGGGCGCAGGCTTTGACCGCATTCGTCGTGCGGGTTTTCACCGGCTCGGCTCGTCGAGATTGCGTAGGCCGAGGCTGGTGCGTCGGGTGTTGCGTGCGCCACAAAAAAAATTTGTAACGGCGGAGCGGCTTTGTCGTCGCAAACGCTGTGTCGCGCGTATAGGGAAATAAGCAGGAGGGTTTCGGACGTCACGAAAGCGCGATGGATGCAGACGCTTCTCTGCGCGAATGGAGCGCGCCGACGCACGTCTGGCCCGAAACGGGAACACCATTGTAGGGCAGCATAAAGCCCTTTCCAAGAAGCGTTTTCAGCAATGTTAAGAATTGATCGTGCGGCCGAAGAGTGCGTGAAAAAATAAGGAAATGGGTTTAGGATGAACTCGAACGATCCTGCTTCGACACGATCTACATGAAGGCAAGATCGTCTTCAGACTCAGGCGAGGAGGTAGCATGGATATTTACGGCAGTTTCGCGAACCGCTTCGAAAAAACGCGAGAAGAAGAACTCTCGCTTGAGGAGTATCTCGCGCTCTGCAAGAACGATGCATCGGCTTATGCGACTGCCGGCGAACGGATGTTGGCGGCCATCGGGGAACCGGAGCAGATCGACACGCGCAATGACCCGCGCCTGTCGCGTATCTTTGCGAACAAGGTCATCAAGGTGTATCCGGCGTTTCGCGAGTTCTACGGGATGGAGGAGGTGATCGAACAGGTCGTCGCTTACTTCCGGCATGCCGCGCAAGGGCTCGAGGAGCGCAAGCAGATTCTCTATCTGCTCGGTCCGGTGGGGGGCGGCAAGTCGTCGATCGCCGAGCGTTTGAAGCAGTTGATGGAGCGTGTGCCGTTCTATGCGCTCAAGGGCTCGCCCGTCAACGAATCGCCGCTCGGCCTGTTCGACTACAACGAGGACGGTCCGATCCTCGAAGAACAATACGGGATTCCACGCCGCTACTTGAAAAGCATTCTGAGCCCGTGGGCGGTCAAGCGCCTGCACGAATACAACGGCGATATCCGGCGCTTCAGCGTCGTGCGCCGCTACCCGTCGGTGCTGCGGCAGATCGGCATCGCGAAGACGGAGCCCGGCGACGAAAACAATCAGGACATCTCTTCGCTCGTCGGCAAGGTCGATATCCGCAAGCTGGAGCAATACGCGCAGGACGACGCCGATGCATACAGCTACTCGGGCGGCTTGTGCCTCGCGAACCAGGGTCTGCTGGAATTCGTCGAAATGTTCAAGGCGCCGATCAAGGTGCTGCACCCGCTCCTGACCGCCACGCAGGAAGGCAACTTCAAGGGCACCGAAGGATTCGGCGCGATTCCGTTCGACGGCATCATTCTCGCGCACTCGAACGAATCCGAATGGAAGGCGTTCCGCAACAACAAGAACAACGAAGCACTGCTCGACCGGATTTTCGTCGTCAAGGTGCCGTACTGCCTGCGCGTGTCCGAGGAGATCAAGATCTACGAGAAGCTGATCCGGAATTCGTCGCTCGCCGAAGCCGTGTGCGCGCCCGGCACGTTGAAAATGATGGCGCAGTTTTCCGTGCTGACGCGGTTGCAGGAGCCGGAAAACTCGAACCTGTTTTCGAAGATGCAGGTGTACGACGGTGAGAACCTGAAGGACACCGATCCGAAGGCGAAGTCGTATCAAGAGTATCGCGACTATGCGGGTGTCGACGAAGGGATGACGGGCGTGTCGACGCGTTTCGCGTTCAAGATCCTGTCGCGCGTGTTCAACTTCGATTCGGCCGAAGTCGCGGCGAACCCCGTGCATCTGATGTATGTGCTGGAGCAGCAGATCGAGCGCGAGCAGTTCCCGCCGGAGACCGAGCAGAAGTATCTGTCGTTCGTGAAGGATCTGCTCGCGTCGCGCTATGCGGAGTTCATCGGCAAGGAGATCCAGACCGCGTACCTCGAATCGTATTCGGAGTACGGGCAGAATATCTTCGACCGCTATGTGACGTATGCGGATTTCTGGATCCAGGATCAGGAATTCCGCGATCACGACACGGGCGAGAGCTTCGATCGCGCGGCGCTCAACGCCGAGCTGGAGAAGATCGAGAAGCCGGCGGGCATCAGCAATCCGAAGGATTTCCGCAACGAGATCGTGAACTTCGTGTTGCGCGCGCGCGCGGCGAACGGCGGCAAGAATCCGGCGTGGGTCAGCTACGAGAAACTGCGCGTCGTGATCGAGAAGAAGATGTTCTCGAACACCGAGGAGCTGTTGCCGGTCATTTCGTTCAATGCGAAGGGCTCGGCGGAGGAGCAACGCAAGCATGAGGACTTTGTGAACCGGATGGTCGCGAAGGGCTATACGCCGAAGCAGGTGCGGCTCCTGTGCGACTGGTATCTGCGCGTGCGCAAGTCGTCATGACGCGTGCCGCGCGACGCCCGCGCGGTCGCGCGCGGGCCCCCTGAGAGGCGCCGCCGCCCATGCATGCGGGTCGCATGCGCGGCGGCGCCCCGGCGTATCGACATTCGAGCGGGAGACCGGGTGTGCTTCATCAAATCATCGACCGCAGGCTGGCCGGCAAGAACAAGAGCATTGCAAACCGCGAGCGCTTTCTGCGCCGCGTGAAGAATTACATTCGACGCGCGGTGTCCGACGCCGTGCGTGATCGCAGCATCAAGGACATTCAAAGCACGCAGAGCATCACGATTCCGCGCAAGGACATCGCCGAGCCGACGTTCCGGCACGGTCCCGGCGGGCGCCGCGAGATCGTGCATCCGGGCAACGCCGATTATGTGCGCGGCGACAAGATTCCGCGTCCGCCGGGCGGCGGTGGAGGCGGCGGCAGCCAGGCGAGCAACGAGGGAGAAGGTCAGGACGACTTCGTGTTCGAGTTGTCCCGCGAAGAGTTCATGCAATATTTCTTCGACGATCTCGAACTGCCGCGCCTGGTCAAAACCCATCTGCTGACGGTTCCGAGCTGGAAGAGCGTGCGCGCGGGCTGGGCGGCCGAAGGCACGCCGAACAACATCGACATCGTGCGCTCGCTCAGAAGCGCGCTGGGCCGGCGTATCGCGCTCGGCTCGCCGCTCGTCAACGAATTGCGCGAACTCGAAGCGAAGCTCGAGGCGCTGAGCGACGAACCCGGCGATCACCGGGTCGAGATTGCGCAGCTGGAAGAGGCGATTCATCATCTGAAGGGCCGCATTTGGCGGATTCCGTTCATCGATCCGTTTGACCTTCGCTACGTGAACCGGGTGAAGCAGCCGCAGCCGTCGAGCCAAGCGGTGATGTTCTGCCTGATGGACGTATCGGGCTCGATGGACGAGCAGCGCAAGGACCTTGCGAAGCGCTTTTTCATCCTGCTGTACCTGTTCCTGAAGCGCAATTACGAGCGCATCGAGGTGGTGTTCATCCGTCACCATACGCGTGCAGAGGAAGTCGACGAGGACACGTTCTTCCATTCGACCGAAAGCGGCGGCACGGTCGTGTCGAGCGCGCTCGAACTGATGCGCAAGGTGATGGACGAGCGCTATTCGCCGACCGAATGGAACATCTATGGCGCGCAGGCATCGGACGGCGACAACTGGACCGATGATTCGCCGAAATGCCGCAAGATCCTCGACGAGGATATCCTGACCAAGGTGCGCTACTTCGCCTACATCCAGGTGACGCCGGAAGAGCAGAATCTGTGGCTCGAATACGCGCAACTGGCGTTGTCACAACCGCATCTCGCGATGAAGAAAGTGGAATCGGCCGCCGATATCTATCCGGTGTTCCGGGAACTCTTCGAAAAGCACGTGGAAACCTGATGACGACACGCCATTTGGATAACGAAGCACGCGGATATGAACCGCACCGCAACAGCGACGACGCATCGGAGCCCGGCGCGCAGCACGGCGCGACGGCCGACACGGCGGCGCATTGCCCGCAAGCGCCCGCGAGCGGGCCGAAGGAAGCGCGTATGAACGTTGCCGATCGCAAACCGTTGCCGTGTCCGTCCGATTGGACCTTCGAGCTGATCGAAGAATACGACACCCACATCTCGCAGGTCGCCGAGCAATACGAACTCGATATCTATCCGATCCAGCTCGAACTCATCAGCGCCGAGCAGATGATGGATGCTTACGCGTCGGTGGGGATGCCGGTCAACTATCGCCACTGGTCGTTCGGCAAGCATTTCCTCGCCACCGAGAAAAGCTACCGGCGCGGGCAGATGGGGCTCGCTTACGAGATCGTCATCAATTCGAATCCTTGCATCGCGTATCTGATGGAAGAGAATACGATGACGATGCAGGCGCTCGTGATCGCGCACGCGGCTTACGGGCATAACTCGTTTTTCAAGGGCAACTATCTGTTCCGGTTGTGGACGGACGCGCACGCGATCATCGATTACCTGGTCTACGCAAAGAACTACGTCGCTGAGTGCGAGGAGCGCTACGGGCTCGATCGCGTCGAGGAACTGCTCGACTCGTGCCACGCGCTGATGAATTACGGCGTCGACCGCTATAAGCGGCCGCAAAAACCGTCGCTTGCGAAAGAGTCGGAATTGCGGCGCGAGCGCGAAGCGTACCTTCAGTCGCAGATCAACGAGCTATGGCGCACGCTGCCCGGCAAGAAGCAGGAACAGGCCGAAGAGCAGGAGGAGCGCTATCCGCCCGAGCCGCAGGAGAACCTGCTTTATTTTGCCGAGAAGAACGCGCCGTTTCTCGAGCCGTGGGAGCGGGAGGTGATCCGCATCGTGCGCAAGATCGGCCAGTATTTCTATCCGCAGCGGCAGACGCAGGTGATGAACGAAGGCTGGGCGACGTTCTGGCATTACACGCTGCTCAACACGATGTACAACCAGGGCAAGCTTGCGGACGGCTTCATGATGGAGTTCCTCCATTCGCACAGCAACGTGATCTATCAGCCGCCCGTGACGAAGCCGTATTACAGCGGGATCAATCCTTACGCGCTCGGCTTTTCGATGATGAGCGACATTCGCCGGATCTGCGAGGCGCCGACCGACGAGGACTACAAATGGTTTCCGGAGCTGGCCGGCAGCCCGTGGCTGCCGGCGCTCCATTACGCGATGCGCAACTTCAAGGACGAGAGCTTCATCGCGCAATATCTGTCGCCGCATTTGATTCGCGAGATGCGGCTTTTCTCGGTGCTCGACGACGACATGCGCGATGCGCTCGAAGTGTCGGCGATCCATGACGACAGCGGCTATCAGTATGTGAGGCAGGCGTTGTCCCGTCAGTACGACATTCACCACCGCGAGCCGAACATCCAGGTGTGGTCGGTCAACACGCGCGGCGATCGCAGTTTGACGCTGCGTCACTTCATGACCGACAACCGGCATCTGTCGAACGACAGCGAAGAAGTGCTCAAGCACGTGGCGCGGCTCTGGCAGTTCGACGTGTTTCTCGAAAGCGTCGACGAATCGGGGACGGTCCGCAAGCGCTACGAGTGCCGCTACACCGCGCCGGAAATTCGCCTCTGATCTTCCGGCAATCCGCGCGCCCGCCGCGGCGCGTGATCTTGCACGAAACGCGAGCCGTCTGGCTCGCGTTTTCGCTTGATGGGCGGATGGTGGCCGAAATAGCCGCCGGCCGCGGCGCGATATCCGGACCATCCCGTACATTCAGCCAACTTACATTTCGTTAAAATCGCAGCGCGCGACGCTGGAACCGGTATCACCGGCGCGTTCGGCCGGGCCGATGCGTCGATCGCCGGCAATTCGAGAAAATTTCAACCCGCAGAGACCACCCATGAATGATCGACTCGACCATGCCGCCGTCGCGCGGTCCGACGTGCGGCGACGCGTTTTCGCGATCGTTGGCGCATCGTCGGGCAATCTCGTCGAATGGTTTGATTTTTACGTCTACTCGTTTTGCGCACTGTACTTCGCGCCGGCGTTCTTCCCGAGCGGCAATGCGACGACGCAGCTTTTGAACACGGCGGGCGTGTTCGCGGCGGGGTTTCTGATGCGGCCGATCGGCGGCTGGCTGTTCGGCCGGATTGCCGACAAGCACGGCCGCCGTACCGCGATGATGATCTCGGTGCTGATGATGTGCGGCGGCTCGCTCGTGATCGCGGCATTGCCGACCTATGCGCAGATCGGCGCGCTCGCGCCGGTCCTGCTGCTTGTCGCCCGGTTGTTCCAGGGGCTGTCCGTGGGCGGCGAGTACGGCACGAGCGCGACTTACATGAGCGAGGTCGCGCTCAAGGGGCGGCGTGGCTTTTTCGCGTCGTTTCAGTACGTGACGCTGATCGGCGGCCAGCTCTGCGCGCTTCTTGTGCTCGTGATTCTGCAGCAGGTGCTGTCCAGCGCCGAACTCAAGGCGTGGGGCTGGCGGATTCCGTTTGTCGCTGGCGCGGCGGCCGCGCTGATTTCGCTGTATCTGCGCAAGTCGCTCGACGAGACGTCGACTCAAGCGTCGCGCAAGGCGAAGGACGCGGGCACGATCCGCGGCGTCTGGCAGCACAAGGGCGCTTTCCTGACCGTGGTGGGCTTCACCGCCGGCGGCTCGCTGCTTTTCTATACGTTCACGACGTATATGCAGAAGTACCTCGTCAATACGGCGGGCATGCACGCGAAAACGGCGAGCAACGTGATGACCGCGGCGCTGTTCGTCTACATGCTGATGCAACCCGTGTTCGGCGCGCTGTCGGACAGGATCGGACGCCGCACGTCGATGATCCTGTTCGGCGCGGGCTCGATGATCTGCACCGTCCCGCTGATGCACGCGCTCGGCGGCGTGACGAGCCCGTATGCGGCATTCGGGCTCGTGATCGTCGCGCTCGCGATCGTCAGTTTCTATACGTCGATCAGCGGCCTCATCAAGGCCGAGATGTTCCCGCCCGAAGTGCGGGCGATGGGCGTGGGCCTGTCGTATGCGGTCGCGAACGCGGCCTTCGGCGGCACGGCGGAGTATGTCGCGCTGTGGTTCAAGTCGGTCGGCAGCGAATCGATGTTCTACTGGTATGTTACGGTGCTGGCGGCGATCTCGCTCGTGGTGTCGTACCGGATGCGCGATCCGGGCAAGGAAGGGTATTTGCGCAACGAACCGTGACGCCCACGCGCGGCCGCCGCCGGGCGAACGCTCATGCGGTCGGCAACGGCACGGGCGCGGTATGGCGCGCGCGAGGCGCGGACGGCCGTGTTTGAGCAGGATGCCGCGCCGCGCGGATGTGCGGCGTTTCACGCCGTTTGCGCCTTCACGTTTTCACATCACACGGCGTTTCGCTTTCAGCGCGAAACGCCGTTTTTTTCAGACGCGCTGCTTTGAGCGCTTGCCCGCCGTTATCGCCCCAGCCGATAAGCGTAGCGAATTTGCTTCGTTGACCCGCACGCCGCGCC
Organism: Burkholderia singularis; assembly: GCF_001718875.1. Lineage (NCBI taxonomy): Bacteria > Pseudomonadati > Pseudomonadota > Betaproteobacteria > Burkholderiales > Burkholderiaceae > Burkholderia > Burkholderia singularis. The sequence continues at coordinate 2,461,657 of NZ_CP013448.1, read as the reverse complement.
GCCACTAGATTCGCTGTCTCGACAGCATGGCTTGGGGGGGATGGCATGGCACGGATCGCTTTTTTTTCCGCGCGGCGCGCGTTCGCGGCCGCGCTCGTTGCCGCGCTAGCGGCGGGATCATGGCTGGCCGCGCCGGCGGCTCGTGCCGAAGGTCGCATCCGGATCGCCGAGCAGTTCGGCATCGTCTATCTGTTGCTGAACGTCGCGCGCGATCAGCATTTGATCGAGCAGGCCGGGCGTGCCGAGGGGATTTCGATCGACGTCGACTGGGTCAGGCTGTCGGGCGGCGCGGCGATCAACGATGCGCTGCTGTCGGGCTCGATCGACATCGCGGGTGCGGGTGTCGGGCCGCTTTTGACGATCTGGGACCGCACGCGCGGCAAGCAGAATGTGAAGGGCGTCGCGTCGCTCGGCAACCTGCCGTACTACCTCGTCAGCAACCAGCCGCGCGTGAAGACGATCGCGGATTTCACCGATCGCGACCGCATCGCGGTGCCGGCGGTCACGGTATCGGTGCAATCGCGCGTGCTGCAATTCGCGGCCGCGCAGCGCTGGGGCGATCGCGAATACAACCGGCTCGACAAGCTGACGCAAGCGATACCGCATCCCGACGCGACGGCGGCGATCATCGCGGGCGGCACCGAGATTAGCGCGCATTTCGGCAATCCGCCGTTTCAGGAACAGGAACTCGCGGGCAATCCGAACGCGCACGTCGTGCTGAGTTCCTACGACGTGCTGGGCGGCCCGAGTTCCGCGACGGTGCTGTATGCGACCGAACGTTTCCGGCGCGACAATCCGAAGACTTACCGCGCGTTCGTCGCCGCGCTCGAGCAGGCCGCGCGCTACGTCCAGGCGAATCCGGACGGCGCGGTGGATGCGTACCGGCGCGTGAACCAAACGAACGCGGACCGCGCGCTGCTGCTGAAGATCGTGAAGAATCCGCAGGTGCAGTTCAAGGTCGCGCCGCAGAACACGTTCGCGCTCGCGGCATTCATGCACCGGGTGGGGGCGATCCGCAACGAGCCCAAGACCTGGCGCGATTATTTTTTCGACGATCCCGCGACGGCGCAGGGCAGTTGAGCGGCACGCATGCGCCGTGCGCGCAATGCTGCGCGGACGATATCGATATCGGAAATGCTTCGTTGTGCGCAATGGCGGCGGGTTTTATTCTGAACCCGTAGTTCGTGTGACACCTCCTTGACTGGGATTCTCGCCCGCTCGCGCAGCGGGCATTTTTTTGCGCGACGCGCGGGCGATCGATTCCGGCGGACTTCGATGGAGTGCAATGCATGGCGGCGCAAGCGCCCCTCCTGTTGCCGCAGTTGGGCGGCGCGACAAGCAGCAAGCTGCTCGCGGTCGATCGCGTGACGCTCGAATATCGCAGCCGCGAGCGCGTCGTGCGCGCGACGCAGCACGTGAGTTTCGACGTCTATGAAGCGGACCGTTTCGTGCTGCTCGGCCCGTCCGGTTGCGGCAAATCGACGTTGCTCAAGGCGATCGCGGGCTTCATCGCGCCCGTCGAGGGCACGATCGCGCTCGCGGGCGAGCCGGTGCGCGGCCCCGGTGCCGATCGCATCGTCGTATTCCAGGAGTTCGATCAGTTGCCGCCGTGGAAAACGGTGCACGAGAATATCGCGTTCGCATTGCGCGCGGCGAGGAAGCTGCCGCGCGGCGAAGCGGCGCGGCGCGCGGGCGAGGCGCTCGAAAAGGTCGGGCTGTCGGCATTCGCCGATGCGTATCCGCATACGCTGTCGGGCGGAATGAAGCAGCGGGTCGCCATCGCGCGCGCGCTCGCATTGGAGCCGCGCGTGCTGTTGATGGACGAGCCGTTTGCCGCGCTCGATGCATTGACGCGGCGGCGCATGCAGCAGGAGCTGTTGCGCTTGTGGGACGGTGCGCGCTTCACGTTGCTGTTCGTCACGCATTCGATCGACGAGGCGCTTGTGGTCGGCAATCGGATTTTGTTGCTGTCGCCGCATCCGGGGCGCGTGCGCGCGGAACTCAACAGTCATCATTTCGACGACGGCAGCGTCGGCCGTGCGGATTTTCAGCAAGCGGCGAACCGGATTCATCGGTTGCTGTTCGGCGACGGCGATGGCGACGACGCCCGCGAGACCAGGGCCGGAGTCCGCGCATGAGCGCCAGGCCGCTACCACCCGTGCGGCGCGAATATGAGATCGCGCTCGATGAAACCGTGCCGGCGCCGGCCGATGCGGCCGGCGCGGTTCGCGATGCCGCGTCGCACGCGGGCGGGCGCCGCGCGCAGCCGCCCGCGCTCGGCGCCCGCCGTTCGGCGCTCCGCCGCCTGAGCGACGCCGGCTGGCTGCGCAAGACGGCGATTGCCATCGTCTTGATCGCGCTGTGGGAAATCGCCGCGCGCATGCTCGACAACGATCTGCTGCTGCCGACGTTCAGCGCGACGGCACTCGCATTCGTGCAAGGCGTCGCGAGCGGCGAGCTGCCGGCGAAGATCGCGGTGTCGCTGTCGGTGCTGCTGCGCGGCTATGCGCTGGGTGTCGGCTGCGCTTTCGTGCTGACCGCGCTGGCGGTGTCGACGCGTCTTGGCCGCGATCTGCTGACGATGCTGACCGCGATGTTCAATCCGCTGCCGTCGATCGCGCTGCTGCCGCTCGCGCTGCTGTGGTTCGGCCTCGGCAGCGGCAGTCTGCTGTTCGTGCTCGTCCACGCGGTGCTCTGGCCGCTCGCGCTCAACACGTTCGCCGGCTTCCAGGCCGTGCCCGCGACGCTGCGCATGGTCGGGCGCAACTACGGGCTGACGGGGCTGCGCCACGTCGTCGCGATCCTGATTCCGGCCGCGCTGCCGTCGATTCTCGCGGGCCTGCGCGTCGGCTGGGCGTTTGCGTGGCGCACGCTGATCGCGGCCGAGCTGGTGTTCGGCGCGAACGCGGGCGGCGGCGGCCTCGGCTGGTACATCTTCCAGAACCGCAATGAGCTTTATACCGATCGTGTGTTCGCCGGGCTCGCCGCGGTGATCGTGATCGGTCTGCTGGCCGAGCACGGCGTGTTCGACCTGCTCGAGCGCGTGACGGTCCGGCGCTGGGGCGCGCAGCATTGAGCGTGACGCGCGGGCGCGTCATAGCAGAAATATTGCTGAGTACAGCAGCATTTATTGGTTCGAAAAGGGTGCATGCACTGTTACGGTGACGGGCTCGCAGCGGCGACGCCGCTGCGCCGATTCCCGGGCCGATGCGCGTCGCGCGCCGGCCCGACGGATAAACCACAAGGCTCCACCAGAGAGATTGCACCAATGAAACTCAAGACACTCGCTACCTGGCTCGTCGGCTGCTCGCTGATCGCGGCTCATGCCGCCGCACACGCGGACCGTCTGGACGACATCAAGAAAGCCGGCGTGCTGCGCGTCGCGACGTTCGACAGCAACCCGCCGTTCGGTTTCGTCGATCCGAAGACGAACCAGATCGTCGGCCTGGACGTGGACTACGCACAGGCGCTGGCCGACAAGCTCGGCGTCAAGCTGAAGCTGCAGCCGACCAATCCCGCGAATCGCATTCCGTTCCTCACGTCGGGCAAGGTCGATCTCGTGCTCGCGAATTTCACGATCACCGACGAGCGTGCGAAGCAGATCGACTTCAGCATTCCGTACTTCGCGTCCGGCACGCAGTTCATTTCGAAGAAGGGCGTGCTGAAATCGCCGGATCAACTGAACGCGCTGCGTATCGGCGCGGACAAGGGCACGACGAACGAGATCGTCGTGCGCGAGAAGTATCCGAAGGCAACGATCGTCGCATACGACGACACGCCGTTCGCGTTCGCCGCGCTGCGCGCGGGCAACGTGCAGGCGATCACGCAGGACGGCCCGAAGCTGATCGGCTTGCTGGCGAACGTGCCGGATAGGCAGAACTATGAAGTGTCGTCGTTCGCGATTTCGAGCGACTACATGGGCGTGGGCATTCCGAAGGGCGAGACGCGGCTCGTCGCGTTCGTCAACGAGACGCTCAAGGGGCTCGAATCGAGCGGGCGAGCGGCGCGGATTTACGACGCGTGGTTCGGCCCGGCCACCAAGACGCCGCTCGCGCGCATCTTCAAAATCGGCGACAAGACTTGATCCGGATCTGGCGTTCGGCCGGGACGTTCGATCCCGGCATCCGCTCCGGCGTTTGATCGACGATGCGTGCTCATGCACGCCATGCGGCGGCGCGCCATATGCATGCGCGCCGCGGCGCTTGCGAATGAACCGACGGCCGCTTCCCGGCGGCCCATGCAAACGAAATGGATGGCTGGCTCGCTCCGAAGTATTTGATGTGGCTGTGGCAAGGCTTTCTGCTGACGCTGGGTTTGTCGCTCGCGGCGGCCGTGGCCGCGACGCTCGCGGGCTTTGCGCTCGCGCTCGCGCGCGATGCGACGGCCGCGCTGCCAAGGCGCATCGTCGCGGCGTACATTGTTGCGTTTCGTAACACGCCGCTCGTCGTGCAACTGCTGTTTTGGTATTTCGGCGTGGCGTCGCTGCTGCCGGAGCACGCGATGGCGTGGCTCAACGCGCGGCATGCATGGACGTGGGGCGGCGTCACGCTCGTGCAGTGGCCGTCGTTCGAATTCGTCGCCGGCTGGATCGGACTGAGCCTCTATACCAGCGCGTTCGTCGCCGAGGAGTTTCAGGCGGGCATTCGCGGCGTGCCGCAGGGGCAGCGTGACGCGGCGAGCGCGCTTGGGCTCACGCCGCAGCAGACGTTTCGCTTCGTCGTGCTGCCGCAGGCGGTGCGCATCGCGTTGCCGCCGCTGTTTGGCCAATACATGAATCTGATCAAGAATTCGTCGTTGACGATGGCGATCGGCGTCGCGGAGCTGTCATATGCGTCGCGGCAGGTCGAAACCGAGACGTTCCAGACCTTCGCCGCGTTCGGCGTGGCGAGCGTGCTGTACATCGCGGCGGTCGCGGCCGTCGAGGCGCTCGCGCAATGGAGCGTCATGCGGCGCGAGCGCGCATTCACGGGGCGCTGACGATGGACTGGTCGATACTCTTCGACAATCTTCCGTATCTGCTGATCGGCGCGTTTCCCGACGGCCCGCTCGGCGGCGCCGCACTGTCGCTCGTGCTGGCGATCGCGTCGGCGCTCGCGTCGGCCGTGCTCGGCGTCGCGCTTGGCGTGGCGCTCGCGCTGTCGAGCGGCGCGGTGCGCGGCGCGCTCGTCGTCGTGATCGGATTTTTCCGGGCGATTCCGGTGCTGATGCTGATCTTCTGGACGTACTTTCTGCTGCCGGTGCTGCTGCATGCGGATGTGCCGGGGCTCGCGGCCGTGGTGAGCGCGCTGTCGCTGATCGGCGGCGCTTATCTTGCGCATTCGGTGCATGCCGGCATTCGCGCCGCGGGAGCCGGGCAATGGCAGGCGGGCCTGTCGCTCGGGCTCACGCGCTGGCAAACGGTTCGTTACGTGCTGTTGCCGCAGGCGGTGCGGATCATGACGCCGTCGTTCGTCAATCAGTGGGTGTCGCTCGTGAAGGACACATCGCTTGCGTATATCGTCGGCGTGCCGGAGCTGTCGTTCGTCGCGACGCAGATCAACAACCGGCTGATGGTGTATCCCGCGCAGATTTTCTTCTTCGTCGGCGTCATTTATCTGGTGCTCTGCACGACACTGGATTTCGCGGCGACACGGCTGCTCGCGCGCCGCCGCGAGCAGCCGGCCGCACCGGAGCGTCCGGCCGCGGCAAGTGCCGCCGCATCCGATGCGCGCGCTTCATGGCAACGTCACGACGCTGCGTAATGCGCGGCGAAGATCGCGCGCAGCGTCGATGTGCCGGGCGCGCCGGTCGTGCCGATCGCGAAAGCGGACCACAGCGGCGCGTCGACACGCGCAAGCCCGGGTTGCCGCGTATCGCTCGCCGCGAGCCGCAGGCGCGTTTCGCTTGCCACGCGCCGGAACGCGTCGAGCTGCATCGCCGATAGCGTGTGCTGCGCGTTCGCGAGCGCGACAAGCGGGTCGACCGGCTGATCGTCGATGCGGACCTCAAAGTGCAGGTGCGGGCCCGTGGCCGCGCCCGTCGAGCCCACCGCGCCGATCCGTTGCCCCTGGACGACGGGCATGCCGACCTCGAGCCCAGGCGCGAACGCCGACAGGTGCGCGTAATAGGTCGACGTCCGATCCGGATGGTCGATCACGACGTATTTGCCGTAGCCTTCGGGATCGGTGCCGATGAACGACACGACGCCGGCGCCCGCTGCATCGACGGGCGCGCCGGCCGGCGCGACGAGATCGACGCCGGTGTGCATCTGCCATTCCTGGCTGATCGGATGAATGCGCTCGCCGAAGTACGAACTGATGCGGGTGCTGACGACGGGCTCGACAAGCGACGGCGCATCGAGCGGCTGGCCGTCGAATGCGTAGTACGCGCCTGCTGTCGCGCCTGGCGGCTTGAACCAGAGCACGCCGAATGAGCGGCCCGCGACGCGCAGATCGAGCGCGACCACGCGTGGCCGGTGCGGCGCGGCCGCATCGGACGCCTCGGCCGCGGCCGGGGCTGCCGCGTCCGGCGCGGAATCGAATGCGATCCGGTAATAGTCGCCTGGCTGCGCGCTCGCATGCGCTTTCACGCGATTCATGACCAGATCGCCGATCTGGATGCGCACTTCAGGCGGCAGATCGATCTGGTTCAGCGTATCGGCGAACGATTGCTCGATCGCGCCGGTGCGCACGCCGCTCGTGGCTGGCGCAAAGGCTGGCGCGGCGAGGGAGAACGCGCCGGTGTCGTAGCCGAGGAGTTCGTTGCGGTGTTCGGCGAGCGGGGCGAAAAGGCCCGGCCGCGCCGCGCCGGACGGCGCGAAACCGGCGCCGGCCGGCAGCGCGCCGCTCAGCAGGTCGGGCCACGCGGCACTCGTCTGAGCGCCGGCTGGCGCCGCGCGTTGATCGACGATCTGCTCCAGCTCGGCCGTCACATAGCGCTGCGCGCTCGGGAACGGCGCATCGGCGAGCACGCGCTGCGGCGCGCGCGCGGCATCACGCGTGGACGCCGCGGGCGGCTTCGACACCGCCGGCAGCGTGGCGATGCCGAACGCGATCAGCGCGCCGAGCGCACTGGCGGCGGACAACTTGCGCTTGAATGCGGGCGAGCGCGGCAGCGAAGCCGACGATCCGGCGGCGTGCGCGGTTTGGTCGGCGGAAACGGTATGCAAGGATGGCTTGGCCAAAAGAATCCACATCCTTTAAAAATGCGTGGTTCGATCGAATAGGGGGTGGGCATGCGGCTGCGGACAGACTCGCGCCAGGCGAGCCGGCAGTGCAAGGCGTTCAACGTAACGGGGCACGATCCTCGTGATCGTGCCCCGTTACGTCCCGTTCGGCCCAGCGACGCGGATCGGGTCCGCTCCGAACGGTGACTCGGTTCCGGAGGGTTGAAACCCGCCGGGTGAATCGACGCCGTACTGAGTGACAGTATGATGCGCGCAATTGTTCCTGAAGGCGGGCGATTTTGTCCGGGTGTGGAACTTGGCGCGCATTCGATGCGCCGCGCCGTTCCGTTCGAAAGGGCCGCGCGGGCGGCGGCAGGCGTCGGCTGCCGCCGCCCGCCCGCTGGTGAGCCGGATGAACCGCCTTACCGGCTTACCGTCCTCCTTCGCGCAGACCGGGTTTGCCGCCGCGCGGTGGCGATGCGTCGGTGCCGAGCCCCAGCCGCGCGGCGAAGTCCGCGTAGCGCGGATCGGACCGCGCGCGCCATTGAACCGTCTGGACAAATCGCGCGGAGACGGGCTCCGGGGGCCGCGCTGTACGCCTGAGCCGCCGGATCAAGTTCGTCTCCTGCGGCACGCCCGCCAGATCCGCTGCCTCGGCCGCTTCAAAGCCGTGTTGCTGGAAGAACAGCGCCTGTTGGAATCCCTCTGTGCGAGGCGGGGCCGGGACGTCGATGCCCGCGATCGCTGCTGCATGGCCCGCGCTCACGCCAAGCCGATGAAGACGCTCAAAATAGGGCCAGCCGGGCTCGTCCGGCAACGCCGACAATCCCGCCGCGTGGGCGGCGGGCTTCGGCCGGATGCCGGCGCTCAAGAGCCGGTTCAGATAAGCGCCGTCCCATTCTCCCGGCAAACGCCCGAGGTGAACGGACGCGCCGCGCATACGGGCCGGCAGCGCGTCGAGATCGCCTGTTTCGTAATCGCCGATCAACGTGAGTTTCTTGGGGCGGCTGAAATGCCCGCTCGACAACAATTGCTGCAACTCCGTGCGGCCCGTGATCAGCAGCGCCGCGTTGTTTTCGGCGGCCTGTTTCAACCGGGAGTGAGCGACGCGCATGCTTTTGCGCCCGTCCGGGCCGGCGTGGTCGGCGATTTTCGTCAGGATTTCTGCCGGAAGATCCATGATCTGTCTGGCGCTCGGGCGGGAAAGCTTCGCGTCGCTCGGCGGCGCCGTCGGCTGCGCCGGGCGAGACGCGGGCGCGGGCGCGCCGCGCGCGATCCCGGCGGGCGGCGGAGCGCACGCAGGCGCAAGTGCGGGCGGGCAGAGTGCGGATGGTTTCATGCGGGCCTCGAATTCGGACGATGCACGATACGCGCGCCGATGCCCGCTGCGGGCCGCCCGGGCGAAAAAGGGCGGCCCGGCGCGAAATGACGCGGCCCGCTTGGCGGCGCATCGGCTTGGGGCTGTGCTTGGGCTTGAACGCGGGCTCGGGGCAGAGCCTGAGCCTCGGCCCGCCCGCCATTGTGTCGCCTCCGTCAGTCCGCGCACGCGTGCCGAAGCGGCGCATCGGCGTTGCGCAGCCGCAGCGCGGCGGACGTGCGCAACGTATCGATGCCCGCGTCGAGCATCGCGTCGGCGTCGTGCCAGCGATCGCCGCGCAGACGGGTGGTCCAGATCATCGAGCCGAAGATGCCTTCGAGCAGCGACAGAAAATACACGCCGGCGAGATGGATATCGAGTGCGGCATCGAGTTCGCCCGACGCGACCGCGCGCCGCAACAGGGCCTTGGCGATCCTGAGCGTTTGCAGCTCGTACAGCGCGCGCCGGCGCAGCACCGGCGCGTTTTCGTCGCTTTGCTCGCACTTCAGGTAGAGGATTTCGAGCACGCGCTGCATCGAGCCGGGCTCGCCGCACTGATGCAGATAGTGCGATGCGGCCAGGCGCAGCGTGTGCAGCGCGGGCCGCTCGTCGGACAACTCGAAGCCCGCGACCGCGCGCGAGAACGCCCGGTCGCACATCGCGACGCACACCTCGATCTTGTTCTTGAAATGCCCGTATATCGCACCGCGCGACATGCCGGCTGCTTCCGCGAAATCGGCCATCGCGGTTTGTCCGATCCCTTTTTCAAGCAGCACGAGTTCGGCGGCGTCGAGAATCCGGTGCTTCGTGTTCAGTGATTCTTCACGCGTTTTGCGGGCCATGTGGGTCGATTCTCCCTGGTTTTCGAATGGTTGTCGCTTTCTTACGACAGGCTGTCAATCAGGAGTATTTAATCAATCGTGACTGATTATAATCGATCGCCCTAACCGACTCCTATTCACGCGGGGTCGAAAGAATCATGAGGAAAACAATGACAGACCGACGGGCGCGCACGCGCCGAATCTGGCTGGCGCTCGCCGTCGCGGCGCTGAGCGCCGGCTGCGGCAAACACGAAGGCGGCGACGCGGCTGCGCCGCGCGAGGCGGTCGTGGTGACGGTCGCCAAGACGCCGGTGCCGCTGACGGTCGAGTTGCCGGGCCGGCTCGACGCGTACCGGCAGGCCGAAGTGCGGGCGCGGGTGGCGGGCATCGTCACGGCGCGAACCTACGAAGAGGGGCAAGAGGTCAAGCGCGGCGCCGTGCTGTTCAGGATCGATCCCGCGCCGTTCAAGGCGGCGCGCGACGCGGCGGCCGGCGCGCTCGAGAAGGCGCAGGCCGCGTATCTCGCCGCGCAGGACAAGCGCCGCCGCTACGACGATCTGGTGCGCGACCGGGCGGTCAGCGAGCGCGACCATACCGAGGCGCTCGCCGACGAGCGGCAGGCGCGAGCCGCCGTCGCGTCCGCGCGCGCCGAGCTGGCGCGCGCGCAGTTGCAGCTCGGCTACGCGAGCGTCACCGCGCCGATCGACGGCCGCGCGCGCCGCGCGCTCGTCACGGAGGGCGCGCTCGTCGGCCAGGATCAGGCCACGCCGCTCACGACCGTCGAGCAGCTCGACCCGATTTACGTGAACTTCTCACAGCCGGCCGCCGAGGTCGAGGCGCTGCGGCGCGCGGTGAAAAGCGGCCGCGCGGCGGGCATCGCGCAGCAGGACGTCGAGGTGACGCTGATCCGCCCGGACGGCAGCGTGTACGAGCGCAAGGGCAAGTTGCTGTTCGCGGATCTCGCGGTCGATCCGTCCACCGACACGGTCGCGATGCGCGCGCTTTTCCCGAACCCCGAGCGTGAATTGCTGCCGGGCGCGTATGTGCGCCTCGCGCTCGATCGCGCGATCGAGCGCGAGGCGGTGCTCGTGCCGCGCGACGCGCTGCTGCGCACGGCCGACGGCGCGAGCGTCAAGGTCGTCGACGCAAACGGCAAGGTGCGCGACGTGGCGGTCGACGCGTCGCGAATGAAGGGCGGCGACTGGATCGTCACGCGCGGGCTGGCCGGCGGCGAGCGCGTCGTCGTGAGCGACGCCGCGCAATTCGACGCGGGCGCGAGCGTGAAGGCGATCGAGCGTGCCGCCGCCGCGCGGCCGGCTTCGGCGCCGCGCTCAATCTGACAAGCATCGTTTTCGATCATGGCTCGATTCTTTATCGATCGCCCGATATTTGCGTGGGTGATCTCGCTATTCATCATGATGGGCGGCATCTTCGCGATCCGCGCGTTGCCCGTGGCCCAGTATCCGGACATCGCGCCGCCCGTGGTCAGCATTTACGCGACCTATCCGGGCGCGTCCGCGCAGGTCGTCGAGGAATCGGTCACGGCGGTGATCGAGCGCGAAATGAACGGCGTGCCCGGCCTGCTGTACACGTCGGCGACGAGCAGCGTCGGCCAGGCGGCGCTGTATCTGACGTTTCGCCAGGGCGTGAGCGCCGATCTGGCGGCCGTCGACGTCGAGAACCGCCTGAAGACCGTCGAATCGCGGCTGCCCGAGCCGGTGCGGCGCGATGGCATTTCGATCGAGAAGGCCGCCGACAACACGCAGATCGTCGTGTCGCTGACTTCGGAGGACGGGCGGTTGTCGGCCGTGCAGCTCGGCGAGTACGCATCGGCGAACGTCGTGCAGGCGTTGCGCCGTGTCGACGGCGTCGGCAAGGTGCAGTTCTGGGGAGCCGAATACGCGATGCGGATTTGGCCCGATCCGCTCAAGATGGCCGCGCTCAATCTGACGGCCTCTGATATCGCGTCGGCGGTGCGCGCGCACAATGCACGCGTGACGATCGGCGACATCGGCCGCAGCGCGGTGCCGGACAGCGCGCCGATCGCGGCGACCGTGCTCGCCGATGCGCCGCTTGCCACCCCCGACGCGTTCGGCGCGATCGTGCTGCGCGCGCGCGCCGACGGCTCGGCGCTGTATCTGCGCGACGTCGCGAAAGTCGAGTTCGGCGGCAACGACTACAACTATCCGTCGTTCGTCAACGGCAAGACCGCGGTGGGCATGGGCATCAAGCTGGCGCCGGGCTCGAACGCGGTGGCGACCGAAAAGCGCGTGCGCGCGACGATGGACGAGCTATCGAAGTACTTCCCGGCGGGCGTCAAATATCAGATTCCCTACGAGACGTCGTCGTTCGTGCGCGTGTCGATGAGCAAGGTCGTGACGACGCTGATCGAGGCGGGCGTGCTGGTGTTCGCCGTGATGTTCCTGTTCATGCAGAACCTGCGCGCGACGCTGATTCCGACGCTCGTCGTGCCCGTCGCGCTGCTTGGCACGTTCGGCGTGATGCTTGCCGCGGGTTTCTCGATCAACGTGCTGACGATGTTCGGGATGGTGCTCGCGATCGGCATCCTGGTCGACGATGCGATCGTCGTCGTCGAGAACGTCGAGCGGCTGATGGTCGAGGAGAAGCTGCCGCCCTACGAGGCGACCGTGAAGGCGATGAAGCAGATCAGCGGCGCGATCATCGGCATTACGGTGGTGCTGACGTCGGTGTTCGTGCCGATGGCGTTCTTCGGCGGCGCGGTCGGCAACATCTATCGGCAGTTCGCGCTGGCGCTCGCGGTGTCGATCGGTTTCTCGGCGTTTCTCGCGCTGTCGCTGACGCCCGCGCTGTGCGCGACGCTGCTCAAGCCCGTCGCCGCCGACCATCACGACAAGAGCGGTTTCTTCGGCTGGTTCAACCGCTTCGTCGCGCGTGCGACGAACCGCTATACGCAGCGCGTGGGCGCGGTGCTGAAACGGCCGCTGCGCTGGCTTGCCGTGTACGGCGCGCTGACGGCGGCCGCGGCGCTGCTGCTCACGAACCTGCCGAGCGCGTTCCTGCCGGACGAGGACCAGGGCAACTTCATGGTGATGGTGATTCATCCGCAGGGCACGCCGCTGGCCGAAACGATGAAGAGCGTGCAGCGCGTCGAGCAATACGTGCGCAGCGAGGAGCCGAGCGCGTACACGTTCGCGCTCGGCGGCTTCAATCTGTACGGCGAAGGGCCGAACGGCGGGATGATCTTCGTCACGCTGAAGGACTGGAAGCTGCGCAAGCGCGCGCACGACCAGGTGCAGGCGATCGTCGAGCGGATCAACGCGCGCTTTGCGGGCACGCCGAATACGACCGTCTTCGCGATGAATTCGCCCGCGCTGCCCGACCTCGGCTCGACGAGCGGCTTCGACTTGCGTTTGCAGGATCGCGGCGGACTCGGTCACGAAGCGCTCGTCGCCGCGCGCGAGAAACTGCTCGCCGAGGGGCGCAAGGACGCCGCGTTGACCGACCTGATGTTCGCCGGCACGCAGGATGCGCCGCAGCTGAAGCTCGATATCGATCGCGCGAAGGCGTCGGCGCTCGGCGTGTCGATGGACGAGATCAACACGACGCTGGCGGTGATGTTCGGCTCCGACTACATCGGCGATTTCATGCACGGCGCGCAGGTGCGGCGCGTGGTGGTGCAGGCGCACGGGCAGCACCGGCTCGATCCCGACGACGTGACGAAGCTGCGCGTGCGCAACGCGAAGGGCGAGATGGTGCCGCTTTCTGCGTTCGCCACGCTGCGCTGGACGATGGGGCCGCCGCAGTTGACCCGCTACAACGGCTTCCCGTCGTTTACGATCAACGGCTCGGCCGCCGAGGGGCGCAGCAGCGGCGACGCGATGGCGGCGATCGAGCGGATCGCGGCGAAGCTGCCCGCCGGCATCGGCCACGCGTGGTCCGGGCAGTCTTACGAGGAGCGGCTGTCGGGCGCGCAGGCGCCGATGTTGTTCGCGCTGTCGGTGCTCGTGGTGTTCCTCGCGCTCGCGGCGCTCTACGAGAGCTGGTCGATTCCGTTCGCGGTGATGCTCGTCGTGCCGCTCGGCGTGATCGGCGCCGTGACGGGCGTCGTGCTGCGCGGGATGCCCAACGATATTTATTTCAAGGTGGGACTGATCGCGACGATCGGGTTGTCCGCGAAGAACGCGATCCTGATCGTCGAGGTGGCGAAGGATCGGGTCGCGCAGGGCTCGTCGCTCGTCGATGCGGCGCTCGAAGCGGCGCGGCTGCGGCTGCGGCCGATCGTGATGACGTCGCTCGCGTTCGGCGTGGGCGTGCTGCCGCTCGCCTTCGCGTCCGGCGCGGCGTCGGGCGCGCAGGTGGCGATCGGCACCGGTGTGCTCGGCGGCGTGATCAGCGCGACGCTGCTGGCGATCTTTCTGGTTCCGCTCTTTTTCGTCTGCGTCGGCCGTGTGTTCGACGTCCGCCCGCGCCGCCGAGGCGATGCGCGAGCTTGGGAGACTCAGTGATGATCAAACGCGTATCGGGCCGCCCGCGCGGCCCGGCGATGCCGCCGGCGCGCGGCGCGTGGCCGGCCGCGCTCGCGGCCGCGCTGCTGGCGGGCTGCTCGCTCGCGCCGCGCTACGAGCGGCCGGCGGCACCGGTGCCGGTGAGTTATCCGGCGTATCCGGCGCAACAGGTGCAACAGGTGCAACAGGTGCAACAGATGCCAGCCCCCACGCCGGATGCGGCCAGCATCGCGGGTGCCGCGCAGCCGCCGGCCGGGCACGGCGGCCCGGCGCCGGATGCCTCGTCGGCATCTGCCGGAGCACACCCGTCTGATGCGCGGCCCGCATCCGAGGAGCCGCACGCGTTCGCCGCGCGGCAAACGCACGATGCCGCACAACCGCCGCACGAGCGCCAAGCGGCCGCCGTTCAGCCTGCGATGGCTGCCGGGCAGGCACCGGATGCGCGGCTTGACGATTGGCGCACGTATTTCACCGATCCGTCGTTGCGCGCGTTGATCGACGCCGCGCTCAACAACAATCGCGATTTGCGAATCGCGACGCTGCGCATTCAGGAGGCGCGCGGAATGTACGGTGTCGTGCGCGCGGACCGGCTGCCGTCGATCGACGGCAATCTCGGCTATGAACGCGCCCGCCAGTACGATCCGGTGCTGCGCGAAAGCGCGGCGAGCGGGCTGTATCGCGCGGGCGTGGGCGTGAGCGCGTTCGAGATCGATCTGTTCGGCCGCGTGAAAAACCTGTCCGACGCGGCGCTCGCCGAGTATTTCGCGACTGCCGAGGCGCGGCGCGCCGTGCTCATCAGCCTGATCGCGGAAGTTGCGTCCGCTTACGTGACGCAGCGCGCGCTCGTCGAGCAACTCGCGCTTGCCGAGCGCACGCTCGCCGCGCGCGAATCGGCTCGCGCGCTGACGCAGCGGCGCTATGACAGCGGCACGAGCACGGCCATCGAACTGCGCACGGCGCAAATGCTCGTCGCGTCGGCCAGTGCGTCGCGCGCGGCGCTCGCGCGCGAGCATGCGCAGGCGGTTCACGCGTTGCAGTTGCTGACGGGCGATTTCGCGACGCCGAGCACAGCCGATGCGCGCCCGCTCGACGAGTGGATGGTCGCACCGATCGCGCCGGGGCTGTCGTCGGATCTGATCGAGCAGCGGCCCGACATCCGGCAGGCCGAGCAGCGGCTGATCGCGGCGAACGCGAACATCGGCGCGGCGCGCGCGGCATTTTTTCCGCGTATCGCGCTGACGACCGAAATCGGTTCGGTCAGCGATACGTTCGCGGGCTTGTTCTCGGCCGGCGCGGGCGTCTGGACGTTCGCGCCGAAGCTGACGCTGCCGATCTTCGCGGGCGGGCGCAACCGCGCGAACCTCGACGTGGCCGACGCGCGCGCGCATATCGCGGTGGCGGAATACGAAAAGGCGATCCAGACCGCGTTTCGCGAAGTCGCCGATACGCTTGCGGCCCGCGATCAGATCGACGCGCAGCTCGATGCGCAGCGGGCCGTCTACGAGGCGGACGCCGAGCGGCTGAAGCTTGCGCAGCGGCGCTATCAGCACGGCGTCGCGAATTATCTGGAGCTGCTCGACGCGCAGCGCAGCACGTTCGAGTCGGGCCAGGAACTGATTCGTCTGAAGCAGTTGCGCCTGACCAATGCAATCGCACTGTATCGGGCGCTCGGCGGCGGCTGGTCGCGCTCGGCGCGAGACGGCACGGCATAGGCGCGGGCCGCACGCGCCACGGTGACGACGCAAAATTGCCAAATCCGGTAAGGTATCGGGTTGCGCCATTGCGATGGCAGGGCGCAACGCACTTCAACAGACGGAAAGGGCAATGCAGTGACGATTCGAATCGGACGATGGGTGGCGGCCGTCGCGCTGGGCGCGCCGCTTGGCTTGGCGCTCGCGCAGTCAACGCAGCCGGTCGACGCGGCGCGGGCGGCTGAGTTGGCGCCGGCATCCGCCGCCGCGCAGACGCCGCAGCCCGCTCAGGCGTTCGGCTCGGCGCAGGCAGCGGGGATGCCGGCATCCGCCGCGGCTCAATTGCCCGGGCCTGCCCAGACGCAGCAGCCGGCCCAACCATCGCCCGAGGAGCCTGCCCACGCGAGCGCCGCCCGTGGCACGCTCGCCGCGTCGTGGATGCTGAGCAGCACTGCGCCTGCGCAGCCGACGCCGCCCGCCGACGCGTCGGCGGGCATTCCGATCGGCCCGTCGATGCAGACGGTCGATCTCGGCGGCACGTCGCTGCCGGTTTTCACGTATCGGCCCGCGCGATGCGCGCCGTCGGTATTGTTGCTGGTCTTTCACGGGATGAGCCGCAACGGCGCCGAGTATCGCGACGCCGCGACGCCGCTGGCCGAGCGCATTTGCGCGATTGCCGTCGCGCCGCAATTCGACGAATCGCGCTTTCCGGACGCGCTTTATCAGCATGGCGGCGTGACGCCCGCGCCCGCCTTCGGTTCGATGCCCGCCGCGCCGCCGTCCGGCGGCACGCGTCCGATCGATCTGGTGCCGCGGCTCGCCGACTGGGCGCGGCGAGCCGCCGGCGCGCCGGCGCTGCCGGTCGTGCTGCTCGGTCATTCGGCGGGCGCGCAATTTCTCGACCGCGTCGCCGCGTACTCGCAGCCGGGCGCGGCGCGGATCGTGCTCGCCAATCCGGGTACGTGGGTGATGCCGAACTCGACTGCCGCGCCTTACGGTTTCGGCGGCCTTGGCTCGGCGCGCCGTCAAGAGGCGGCGCTGCGTGCGTATTTGGCGCAGCCCGTCACGGTGCTGCTCGGCATGGACGACGTGAAGGGCAACCGGCTCGCGCACGGTGTCGAAGCCGACGCGCAGGGCCCGACCCGCCTCGCGCGCGGGTTGCACGCATTTCAGACTGCACAGGCGGCGGCGCGCAGCCGTGGCTGGCCGTTCGGCTGGCGATTGCTCGAAGTGCGCGGCGTCGGCCACGACGTCGCGCGGATGTTCGCTTCCGACGAAGCGGTGCGCGCGGTCCAGAGCGCGCATCATCCGCTCGTGTGCGGCGACGGCCGGGCGGTGCCGGCCGGATCGGCCTGCTGACGGCTTGCGTCGCGCGGGCGTGCGTGGCGCAAGCCGCCGCTGCGCGCCGGGGCACGAACGGCCCGCGATCCCGTTCAATCAAGCGATTCGCGCTCACGCAGAGGCCGGGTAACGTGCCGTATTGAAACGCCGTGCCCGGCGCGGCGCCGACGTCATTCGGCGCGCCGGATGCCGAGCCGTCCGGCGCGATGGCGGAGATTCGGCTGTTCATCGACTGAACCTGCCGCGCACGGACGTTTGCGCGTCATGCGTTCGCGTCGGTGGGCTCGGGCCGGCGGACAGCGTCAAAACGCCCGAGATTCGCCGCACGCGTGTCGCGCACTGCGCGTGCGGCCATGCGTCGGCGCGCCGCCGGGCGCGCATGGGGTCTGCTGCTTCGCACCAAATTTGACGCGTTCGGCCTGCGCATTCACCACAATTCAAAAAAATATCAGTTTGGTGTCTGATTTTGAGTGGCCGACCGGATGGACGGCGATTATCGTTCGCACTACACAACAAGACGAACGGCGCGGCGCACGCGCCGTGGTCTGGAGAATAGGAGGAGCGAGTGCAGCCCGATCTCGAAGTCGTCGGCGTGCGCCAGGGCGAATCGTTCAAGGCGTGGTCGCATGGCTACCCGTACCGCACCGTGCGGTGGCATTTTCATCCGGAGTACGAACTCCATCTGATCGTCGCGACGAGCGGGCAGATGTTCGTCGGTGATTACGTCGGCGCGTTTGGCCCCGGCAATCTCGTGTTGATCGGCCCGAACCTGCCGCACAACTGGGTCAGCGACGTGCGCGAGGGCGAGACGATCGCCGAGCGCAATCTCGTTTTGCAATTCGACCAAGCGTTCGTCGCGCGCTGCGCGGACAGTTTCTCCGAATGGCGCCAGATCGACGCGCTGCTCGCCGATGCGCGGCGCGGCGTGCAGTTCGGCGCGCACACGAGCGCCGCGGTGGCGCCGCTGTTCGCGGAGTTGATCCATGCGCGCGGGTTGCGCCGCATCGTGCTGTTTTTGTCGATGATGCAACTGCTCATCGACGCAGGCGATCGCGAATGCCTGGCGAGCCCCGCGTATCAGGCCGATGCGTCGACGTTCGCGTCGACCCGCCTCAACCACGTGCTCGCGTATATCGGCAAGAACCTGTCGAGCGAGTTGCGCGAGGCGGACCTCGCGCGGCTTGCCGGACAGAGCGTCAGCGCGTTCTCGCATTACTTCCGGCGGCACACGGGGCTGGCGTTCGTCCAGTACGTGAACCGGATGCGGATCAATCTCGCGTGCCAGTTGCTGATGAACGGCAATGCGAGCATCACCGACATCTGCTTCAAAAGCGGCTTCAACAATTTGTCGAACTTCAATCGGCAATTTCTTGCGGAAAAGGGCATGCCGCCGTCGAAATTCCGTCGCTACCAGGCGCTGAACGACGCGAGCCGGGCCGCTTCGGAGGCAGCGGCGCAACGCGGCGCGGGCACGAGCGATGCGCCGCAGATCATACCGGCGGGCGAGGCGCGCGGCACGGCGGCACCGGCGGCCGACGAAGACTCGAGCCCCGCTCTTCGGTTGTCCGGCTGACGCGGGCTGCCGGGCCGGCCTGCTGCAATGGCCTGTCGGAGCCGGCCGTTCAGCGCGGCCGGCCGAAAAGCCGGCAGGCTCGCTGGCGCAGCGACGTTCGCCAGCCGGGCCAAGCCGATTCCAGATGCAGCAAACGTGTTGCAGTGCGCCGTCGAGACGGCGCACGGGGCGCGCTCATCCGTAAAAAAACTTGGAGACGATCATGACCATGACTGCTTTATTCACGCCGGCTCGCGGCAACCTGGCCCTGCGCGCCTCGCGCGCCGCGGCGCTCGCCGGTGCGCTCGCATCGGCAGGCGTGTGCGCCGCGAACGCGGCGCCGCTCAAGATCGGCATGACGTTCCAGGAACTCAACAACCCGTATTTCGTGACGATGCAAAAGGCGCTCAACGAGGCGGCCGCGTCGATCGGCGCGCAGGTGATCGTCACCGACGCGCATCATGACGTCAGCAAGCAGGTGAGCGACGTCGAGGACATGCTGCAAAAGAAGATCGACATCCTACTGGTCAATCCGACCGATTCGACCGGGATTCAATCGGCCGTCGTCGCGGCGAAGAAAGCCGGCGCGGTGGTGGTCGCGGTGGACGCGAACGCGAGCGGCCCGGTCGATGCGTTCGTCGGTTCGAAGAATTTCGATGCGGGCGCCATGTCGTGCGACTACCTTGCCAAGGCGATCGGCGGCAGCGGCGACGTGGCGATCCTCGACGGCATCCCCGTCGTGCCGATTTTGGAGCGCGTGCGCGGCTGCCGTGCGGCGCTCGCGAAGTTTCCGAACGTGAGGATCGTCGACATGCAGAACGGCAGGCAGGAGCGCGCGAGCGCGCTGTCGGTCACCGAGAACATGATCCAGGCGCGTCCGAAGCTCAAGGGCATCTTCAGCGTCAACGACGGCGGCGCGCTCGGCGCGCTGGCCGCGATCGACGCGTCCGGCCGCGACATCAAGCTCACGAGCGTCGACGGCGCGCCCGAAGCGATCGCCGCGATGCAAAAGCCGAATTCGAAGTTCATCGAAACGTCCGCGCAATTTCCGCGCGACCAGATCCGTCTGGCGATCGGCATCGGGCTGGCGAAGAAGTGGGGCGCCAATGTGCCCAAGGCGATTCCGGTCGACGTGAAGCTGATCGACAAGGACAGCGCGAAGAGCTTCAGCTGGTGAGCGAAAGGCGCGCGTGACCGCGCCCGTGCGGGCGGCATGCGCGTGAACGAGGCGGCGATGGACACGACGATGAATACGAGCCTGGAACTGACGGGTATCACCAAGCGCTTTGCCGGTGTGGCGGCGCTCAAGGGGATCGATCTGCGCGTCGCGCGCGGCGAGATTCACGCGCTGTTGGGCGAGAACGGCGCGGGCAAATCGACGCTGATGAAAATTCTCTGCGGCATTCATCAGCCTGATGCGGGCACGATCGCGATCGACGGCCAACGGCAAAATTTCGCGAGCTATCGCGATGCGATCGCCGCGGGCATCGGCATCGTGTTCCAGGAGTTCAGCCTGATTCCGGATCTGGATGCGGTCGACAACCTGTTTCTTGGCCGCGAATGGCGCGGCCGACTTGGGCTGCGTGCGCGCGCGCCCATGCGCCGCGCGGCCGAGGCGATCTTCGCGCGGCTGCGCGTCGAGATCGATCTGTCGGCGCCGGTGCGCGAGCTGTCGGTCGCGCAGCAGCAGTTCGTCGAAATCGGCAAGGCGTTGGCGCTCGATGCGCGCATCCTGATCCTCGACGAGCCCACCGCGACGCTCACGCCCGCCGAGGCCGCGCATCTGTTCGACGTGATGCGCGAGCTTAAGCGTCAGGGCGTGGCGATGATCTTCATTTCGCACCATCTCGACGAGATTTTCGCCGTGTGCGACCGCGTCACCGTGCTGCGCGACGGGCAGTATGTCGGCACGACGCCGGTGGCGGGCGCCGATCTCGACACGCTCGTCGAGATGATGGTGGGCCGGCGCATCGAGCAGAACTTTCCGCCGAAGCCGGCGCTCGAGCGGCGCGGCGCGCCGGTGCTCGAAGTCGATGCGTTGCAGTTGCGCGAGCATGGCCCCGTCAACCGTTTCGCATTGCATGCCGGCGAGATTCTCGGTTTTGCGGGGCTGGTCGGCTCGGGCCGCACATCGAGCGCGCTCGCGCTGATCGGCGCGAGGCCCGCGCATGTGCGGCGCATACGCGTAGAGGGCCGCCCGGTGCAGCTTGCCGATCCGGCCGGCGCGCTGTCGGCCGGCATTGGCCTGCTGCCCGAAAGCCGCAAGACCGAAGGGCTCGTCACCGCGTTCTCGATCCGGCACAACGTGTCGATCAACAACCTGCGCAAATACCGCCGCCTGCGGTGGTTCGTCGATGCGCGCGCCGAGACGCGCGCGACGCGCGAGCTGATGACGCAACTCGGCATCAAGGCCAATTCGCCGGACACGCGAGTCGATACGCTGTCCGGCGGCAACCAGCAGAAGGTCGTGATCGCGCGTTGGCTGAATCACCACACGCGGATTCTGATCCTGGACGAGCCGACGCGCGGCATCGATATCGGCGCGAAGACCGAGATCTACCAGTTGATGCGCAAGCTGACCGCGTGTGGCTACGCGATCGTGCTGATTTCGAGCGAGTTGCCGGAGATCGTCGGGATGTGCGACCGGGTTGCGGTATTCCGGCAGGGCCGCATCGAGGCGATGCTCGAAGGTGACGCGCTCACGCCGAACAGGGTGATGACTTATGCGACTTCAGACGGACGTGGAGCGAATCATGAACATGCATGACCCGATCGACCCGCGGGCGACGCCGCCCGCCAATGCGCGCACCGCCGCGCCGGCGCAGCCCGCTGCGCCGGGCGTGCCGGGCGGCGCGCCGAATGCGTCCGCGGCGGGCGGGGGCGCGCCCGCGCGGGCGCGCCGCGCGTTCGCCGCGCTTAAGCGCTCGACGGTGTTTTATCCGCTCGTCGGGCTCGTCGCCGTATGTGTCGCGATGATGTTCGCGAGCGGTGGCTTTCTGAGCGCGGCGAACCTCGAAAACGTGCTGCGGCAGGCGTCGATCAACGCGATCATCGGCGTCGGCATGACGTGCGTGATCCTCACGGGCGGCATCGACTTGTCGGTCGGCTCGGTGATGGCGCTGTCCGGCACGCTCGTCGCGGGCCTGTTGGCCGCCGGCGCGAATGGCGCGCTCGCGCTCACGGCGGGCGTCGGCACGGCGCTCGCGTTCGGTGCGGCGAACGGCTTTTTCGTTGCGTTCGCGGCCATGCCGCCCATCATCGTCACGCTCGCGACGATGGGCATTGCGCGCGGCCTCGCGCTGATCTACACGGGCGGCTACCCGATCGACGGGTTGCCGGACTGGGTCCGCTTCTTCGGCAGCGGCAGCGTGCTCGGCGTGCAGACGCCGGTGTTCGTGATGCTCGTCGTCTACGCGCTGGCGTGGCTGTTGCTCGAACGGATGCCGTTCGGGCGCCATGTCTATGCGATCGGCGGCAACGAGTTGGCCACGCGCCTGTCCGGGGTGCGCGTCGCGCGCGTGAAGCTCGCGGTCTACACGCTCGCCGGGCTGACGTCCGCGCTTGCCGCGATCGTGCTGACCGGGCGGCTCATGAGCGGTCAGCCGAACGCGGGCGTCGGCTTCGAGCTGGACGCGATCGCGGCCGTCGTGATGGGCGGCACGTCGATCGCGGGCGCACGCGGTTCGATCCTCGGCACGCTGGTCGGCGCGCTGCTGCTCGGCGTGCTGAACAACGGGCTGAACATGGTCGGCGTGAATCCATACGTGCAGAACGTGATCAAGGGCGCCATCATCCTGCTCGCGATCTACATCGGCCGTGAGCGCGGCAAGTGACGACGGGCGGCGGCGCGACGGCCGGTGCGGCGTCACGATATCGCGCGGTGCGGCGGCAGCGAGCAGCGGCAGTGACGACAGCAGCGACCCGCCCGGCGCGGCGGCCATTCGCACGGTTCGCACGGTTCGCGGCGGCGGCGCGCCGCCACCGCGTGCCGCCGTCGCGCGCCGCGCCGCGCGAGCGCCGAACCGGCGATTGAACCGGCGATCGCGCGCGTTCGCGCAACCGCCCCGCAATGTTCCCTCGAACCCGGCCGGCATGAGCGGCCAAACCACGCACATCATGAAAAATCTCCACGACGAAACCCAGCAGATGACAGCGGTCGTCTGCCACGCCCCCGAAGACTATCGCGTCGAACGCGTGACGAAGCCGCGCGCCCGCGCGCGCGAGCTGGTGATCCGCATCGGCGCGTGCGGGATCTGCGCGAGCGACTGTAAATGCCACGCCGGCGCCAAGATGTTCTGGGGCGGCCCGAGCCCGTGGGTCAAGGCGCCCGTGATCCCCGGTCACGAATTTTTCGGCTATGTCGACGAACTGGGCGAAGGCGCGGCCGAGCACTTCGGCGTCGCGCTCGGCGAGCGCGTGATCGCCGAGCAGATCGTGCCGTGCGGCCAGTGCCGCTATTGCAAGCACGGCCAGTATTGGATGTGCGAGGTCCACAACATCTTCGGTTTCCAGCGCGAAGTCGCCGACGGCGGGATGGCCGAATACATGCGCATTCCGCCGACGGCGATCGTCCACAAGATTCCGGCCGGCATCTCGGTCGAGGACGCGGCAATCATCGAGCCGCTCGCGTGCGCGATCCATACCGTCAATCGCGGCGACATCCAGTTCGACGACGTCGTCGTGATCGCCGGCGCGGGACCGCTCGGGCTGATGATGACGCAAGTCGCGAAGCTGAGGACGCCCAAGCGGCTGATCGTGATCGATCTGGTGGACGAGCGGCTCGCGCTCGCGCGCGATTACGGCGCGGACGTGACGATCAACCCGGCGCGCGACGACGCGCTTTCGATCGTCCACGCCCTGACGGGGGGGTACGGCTGCGACGTCTATATCGAGACGACCGGCGTGCCCGCGGGCGTCACGCAGGGGCTCGCGCTGATCCGCAAGCTTGGCCGCTTCGTCGAGTTCTCGGTGTTCGGCAAGGACACGACGGCCGACTGGTCGATCATCGGCGATCGCAAGGAACTGGACGTGCGTGGCGCGCACCTTGGGCCCTATTGCTATCCTGTCGCGATCGATCTGCTGGCGCGTGGGCTCGTCACGTCCAACGGGATCGTCACGCACGGCTTTACGCTCGACGAGTGGGACGAGGCGATCCGGGTGGCGAACTCGCTCGACTCGATCAAGGTGCTGATGCGCCCGCGCGACTGACCGGCCGAACGAATCGTGGAGGAGACATGGAATGCGTGATCGGTGTCGATATCGGCACCCAGAGTACGAAGGCGCTCGTCGTCGGCGTGGACGGCACGATCGTCGCGCAGAGCGCGGCGGCGTATCGGCCCGATACGCCCAAACCGCTGTGGGCCGAGCAATGGCCCACTGTCTGGTTCGACGCGGTGCGCGACTGCCTCGCGCGCTGCGTGGCCGGCGCGCGCGAGGCGGGCATTGACGCGGCATCGATCAAGGCCGTCTGCGTGAGCAGCCTCTACGGCGGCGCCGGGATTCCGGTCGGCCGCGACATGCGGCCGCTCTTTCCGTGCCTGATCTGGATGGACCGGCGCGCGAGCGCGCAACTCGACTGGGTGCGCGCGCACGCCGACGTCGAGCGGCTGGGCGCGATCACCGGCAACGGCCTCGACAGCTACTACGGCTACACGAAGATGCTGTGGCTGCGCGACGAGCGGCCCGACGTGTGGGCGAAGATCCGCTATTTCGTGCCGCCGAACGCGTACATCATCTATCAACTGACCGGCGAGCTGGCGCTCGATCACAGCTCGGCCGGCAACCTGGGCGGCGTCTACGATCTCGCGCGCCGCGGCTGGTCCGACGAAGCGCTCGACATGCTCGGGATTCCGGCGACGATGATGCCGCCGCGGCTCGTCGATTCCGACGAAGTGGTCGGCGGGCTGCTCGCGCACTGGGCGCGCGAATTCGGCATCGCGGCCGGCACGCCGGTCGTCGCGGGCGGCGTGGACGCGGCGGTAGCGACGTTCGCGGCCGGCGCGACGCGGCGCGGCCAGCACGTCGCGATGATCGGCACCAGCATGTGCTGGGGTTATATCGCCGGGGCCACCGATGCGCGGCGCGGGCTCGTCAGCATGCCGCACGTGTTCGACGGCGCACGCGATCTGTATGTGTTCGGTGGGGCGATCACGGCGGGCGCGTCGGTGTCGTGGTTTCGCGAGCAGTTTTGCCACGCGGAGCTCGAAGCCGCGCGCGCGGCCGGGAACGGCGACGCGCACCGCCTGCTCGAGGCGGCCGCCGCGCAGGTGCCGGCGGGCAGCGACGGCGTGCTGTTCCTGCCGTACCTGATGGGCGAGCGCAGTCCGGTGTGGGATGCGAAGGCGAGCGGGGCGTTCGTCGGCCTGTCGCTGTTCCATACGCGCGCGCATCTGTATCGCGCGGTGCTCGAAGGCGTCGCCTACGCGCTGCGGCACAACATCGAGGCGGGCGCGGCCGGCGCGGGCGAGCTTGACGACCGGCTCGTCGTGGTCGGCGGCGCGGCGCATTCCGACCTGTGGATGCAGATCATCGCCGACATCACGGGCTATGCGGTGTGGACGATCGCCGAGGAAGTGGAAGCGGCGATGGGCGCGGCGCTGCTCGCCGCGCTCGGCGTGGGGCTGATCACGCGCGATGCCGCCCGGCGCGGCTGGGTCACGCTCACCGAGCGGGCGCGGCCCGACGCGCGCCACGCCGCGCTGCACGATGCGCGTTTCGCGCTGTACGCGGGGCTGTATCCGGCGCTCAAGCCGGTCATGCACGGGCTGCACGCACGATGAACGTCGATTTCGATTTCAGGCGCCGCACGGTGCTGGTGACGGGCGCCACGAGCGGGATCGGCCGCGCGACGGCCGTGGCGCTGCGCGAGCATGGCGCGAGCGTGGTGGCCGCGTCGCGCAACGCGCGCGAACTCGAGCGGCTTGCCGACGAGGCGGGGTGCGAGCCGCTCGCGCTCGACGTCGGCGACCCGGCGTCGATCGACGCGGCGATCGGCCACGGCGGCCGGTTACGCGGTGCGTTCGACGGCCTCGTCAATTGCGCGGGCGTCACGCACGTCGCCGCGGCGCTCGACACGCAGTGGACCGATTTCGACCGCGTGATGGCCGTCAACGCGCGCGGCGCGATGCTCGTCGCACGGCACGTCGCGCGCGGGATGATCGACGCGGGGCACGGCGGCGCCATCGTCAACGTATCGAGCCAGGCGGCGCTCGTCGCGTTGCCGTCGCATCTGAGCTATTGCGCATCGAAGGCAGCGCTCGACGCGGTGACGCGCGTGCTGTGCGTCGAGCTTGGCGCGCACGGGATTCGCGTGAACAGCGTCAACCCGACCGTCACGCTCACGCCGATGGCCGAGCGCGCGTGGAGCGATCCCGCATCGAGCGGGCCGATGCTCGCCGCCATTCCGCTTGGCCGTTTCGCGCGCGTCGGCGATGTCGTCGCGCCGATCCTGTTTTTGTTGAGCGACGCGGCGGCGATGGTGAACGGCGTGTCGTTGCCGGTCGACGGCGGCTATACCGCGCGCTAGGCCCAAGCGCCGTCTGCGCGCGGGGGCGCCGATGCCGGCGGGCGCGGGTCCGACGAGCCCGCGCACCGCCGGGGCGAACGGGCCGTGGCGGCATGGCCGGCGGCGGCCGGGCAGGCATGCGGTGCGCCGCTGTCGACGCGGTGACGGCGGCCGAGTCGTTGCGCCCTGATCCGGGCCTTTTCGCCATCGCGGCTGCCTCACCGATTGGACACGCGTATGGTGCGCATACCGCATCCAACGGACACTCAGGACATGAGCCGAACCCTGTCTTCATGCGCCGGCGCTTGTGTCGCCGGCGCGCACCCGCATCGCGCGCCGCGCCGCACTACCGCGCTCGCGCCGCGTGCACGTAGGATTCGGCCGCCACGCTTGCTCAGGTCTTGCTGAGCGGTTCAGCTTATCCGCCGCGCGGCGTTCGGATCTTCCCGCCAAGCCCCACCGCAAATCGCCGGTCGGGCGGGCTGCACTGCGGGGCCGCTATCGCGCCGGCACGCCACGCGGTGGCAATGACGGATATTTCCATGCAAATCACGCGTTGCGAAAGGAGCTTGCACAGGTGACGTCGTGCATGCGTGCGCGGCCGGCGCGGCCATGTGGTGGGCCGGCAATTCAACCGGATAGGTAAAAAAACGTTTTGTCCGATTTTGATATTTTTGGGAAGCGAATGCCGCCATGGGAAAGAATTTGAATTTATTGGCGCTGGAGCAGGCTCGGCGCGCCGGTGGAAGCTATGAGGAACGGGTAGCCAAGCAACAAATGGCGGCGAAATCCCTGCCAGCGTCCCCGAGCATGGTGCAAGCCCCGGGGGGTCACGATGATTTGCTGCAACTGACAGTTCATCGCAGGCAACGGCTTTTTCCCAAGCCGGAGTTCTCGTTCCGGCCGACTAAGGTCACCACCCATCCGCTTGCGGTTGGACTCAATGCGTTTTTATTTTTATCGCAAATGCGCATTGAAGGCGTCGATGCCGACCAGAATCTCGGCAATGACGAACATCGCGGCGAGGATGACGGGCCGTATACGTTGAGTAGCCGGGCGGGCCACGCCCGCGGCGATAGGGTGCCGGACCGGGGGCCGATGCTTTCGGCGCACATGTTGCCAAGGAGAATCGTGCCGCGCGCCGCCGACGTGCGGGGCAACCCTATCAACCCGGTTCGGCAGACGACGAAAGTCACGCAAACGGCCGAGCCACGGCTTGAGCATTACATCGATAAGCCGTTGCATATTCCGGACATCATTCCCAGCCGGCGCAATGTCGCCGAGGACATTCTCAAAAAGCATCACCGGGACCCGGAGGCGATGGGCTCTCGAAAAATCGCCAATTTCATTCCCGAGGCATGGGTGTCCCAGGGGATTTGCAGGGATGGCCGCTCGCATTGCACTTACAGCAAAAAGTACGTCGATTTATATCTCGAGGAATATGGGCGGACGGTTTCGCCTTCCGGCGATATCGTCGGGCCGACGCTCACGAAGCAATTCGGCCTGCCCGATCTCAACGACGAGTTCGACGCGAAATTCCAGGAAGCGATGAGTATCTTGGCTCATACCCTCACGGATATCGTCGATACGGCATTGTCGAACTATGGCGTCGAGCCGGAGTCCGGGCGCGCGCAGGCCTACGAAGTCATCCGGCATGCGCTGAAACCGCGCGTGACCCTTTTGTCTCCGCTCAATCACGGATCGCAGGGATATATTCTCGCCACCGGGAAAGGTAACTTCTACATATCGTTTTCCAATAAGGAATTGGCGGTGGAGAAAATCCCGCTTGGTGGAAATTTGGAAGACGGCGGCAACGCGTCTCGATGGAATGCGTGGATTTCCAAGCATAAGCATCTGTTTTTTTCCGACGATGTGCGGATAGGCGACGGCTCCATGTTTCGGGCCCATGCGTTGGAGCGGGCGTCTGCCCCGGGAGCGGCCGTGACCGAGATCGTCAACAAATATCTGCTGGACCATTGGCGCGGCATATATGACGAAAAATACGGGGAGACCGAATTAGAAAATAATTCGATGGAAGGACGAAAACTGCTTCCGTTCGTCGGCGATATTTATGGCTTGGCGGATGCCGTCGTCAAGGAAAATGTCAATGAAGCGGTGTTTCACGTGGTCGGCGGAGTGGTCGACAATATCGGGCCTCTCAAATCGGTCGGGAAAAAATTATTCAAATTGACGCCTTCGTTGGCCAAGAAAGTCTGGATAACTCATTTCAGGAAAGGGCGGGTTTTTCGCGGGCACGTTGAAAAAATCGACGGCGCTAGTCTTGCCAAGGCGGGCGTGCATGGAGTCAGTCAATTGGTTCGTCAGGGCGACGGTATGTCTTGGAAGCCGTCGATCCGCAAGCGGGGAAACGTTTATTGCGTAA
Organism: Burkholderia singularis; assembly: GCF_001718875.1. NCBI lineage: Bacteria > Pseudomonadati > Pseudomonadota > Betaproteobacteria > Burkholderiales > Burkholderiaceae > Burkholderia > Burkholderia singularis. The sequence continues at coordinate 2,433,377 of NZ_CP013448.1, read as the reverse complement.
CGCGGGCCAGGCAGCGCGTCAAAAGAGGCGGCGACTGCTCCCGTGTGCTGCCGCGTACCAGACGCACGCACCGGCACCGCCAGGAGGCAGCGCCGAGCCATGCGGCGGAGCCTGCTTACAGAGATGAATCGAATCTGCTGGGCAGCGGCACGGCCGGCAAAGTCTATCAATTAGACGACGCCCACGTGATCAAGGAATATAAGAGGCCTTTGAGAGGAGGGAATGATGCGATCGTATTGCGGAACGCCGAAACCAGCAAGGAGGCGTTCAATCGGCTTTATGGCGAGAACGCCGCGTCGGTGATTTTGCAGGCTACCGATGATCCTGCCGTCAAAATCGTTACGCTGAAAATGAAAAAAATTCCAGGCGAATCGCTCGCCTCTATTTTACGGCGCAATGATTGGGCGCTGGCCGAGCAGATATGTGAAGAAGCGAGTAACAGGGATGTGGTGTCGGAACTGATCGATCAATTGAAATCGCATGGAATTTCTCATTGGGATATCAATCTCGCAAATATCCTGTATGACCACAATACGAAAAAATTCAATTTGATTGATTTTGATAGCGCGAGTCTCCGCCCGCCCGGAATGCCGCTGACCGAAGGGGAGACTATGAATATGCGAAGCAAGCTCAGGTTCGATCTCGACGACTTTCGGCGGTTGAGCCACATCGAATGACGCTCGTTTGACCGGCGTTCGCCGGTTTCAAAAACGCGAATGCGGGCGGTGTGCCGGCAGCCGGCATGCCAGGGCCGGCCACATGGAGGCTGCGGATGGCGCGGATTTCGCGCCAATGGCGGTAAAAAATGCCGGAAAAATATTCGTCGTGGCGCCGGCACTGCCGAGCGTCGCGTGCAACGGCATGCGGGGCGCGCCCGCCGGCTCGCCCCGGAAACGACGAGCCTTTGGCGCGATGGCTTCACGCGGGCATCCCTGAGATGATTAGGGTATTTATAAATAAAATTGAGAACGATTCGCGTTTACGATAAATTAACCATCATCTCGTAAACGTCTGGAGAACTCATGGCCGAAGTGCTTGAACGGCCGATGCCGGCAACCTCATTGCCGATCGTCGATGCGTGCGCGACGCTGGCGTTCGACGTTCGCCCGCCGGCCGCGAAGCCCGCCGCCGCGTCAGTCCCGGCGCCGGCGCGCGGGCGCCGGGCCGCCCAGCGCGTGCACGGCGCGCTGGTCGACGTGCTGGTCGCGAACCGGCCGATGCTGGTCAAGCTCGCGCGCAGTTTCGTCGGCTGCGCGAGCCGCGCGGAAGACGTGGTTCACGACGTGCTGGTCAAGCTCGTCGATTTCCCGAACCAGGACGCCATCCGGCAGCCCGTCGCCTATGTGACCCGGATGGTGCGCAATGCGTCGATCGACGCGTGCCGCCGCCAGACGCTCGAGAACGTCTATCACGCGGACGAGGACGACGGCCTCGATGTGCCGTCGCCGGAGTTGTCGCCCGAGGCCGCGCTCGTCGTGCGCGACACGTTGCGCCGCGCCTGCGACGCGCTTGCGCAATTGCCCGCGCGCAGCCGCATCGCGTTCGAGATGGTCCGGCTGCGCGACGAGACGCTGCAGGCCACGGCGCGCGCGCTGAACGTGTCGCAGACGCTCGTGCATTTCATGGTGCGCGACGCCGAGCAGCACTGCGTCGCGTGCGTCGCCGCGTCCGAGCGCGGCGACGCACGCCCGGCCTTCTGCGGCGGCCGCGCGCGCCGCCGGTAAAAAAATGCGCGCGCGATTCGTTTATCGAGTACACGCATTGCGCGTTCGCGCCGCGCGCGGCGGGTTCGCCCGCCGCATCGCCCGCGCCGCGCACCGCTTTCCGAATTTTTCAAGCGAGTCCTGATCATGACGCAAGCACAATCTTCCTCCCGCGTGCCCGACGGCACGGCCGCCGACGAAGTCGTCTACACGGTCGTCATCAACGACGAAGAGCAGTATTCGATCTGGCCGACGTTTCGCGAGGTGCCGGCCGGCTGGCGCGAGATCGGCGTGCGCGGGCCGAAGGCCGACTGTCTCGCGCATATCGACGCCGTGTGGACCGATATGCGCCCCGCGAGCCTGCGCCGCCACCTCGACGCCGCGAACGCGGCGTGACGCCTGGCGCGCCGCGCCGTTTTTCGCGCGCCATTGCCATCCATCGCGGGAGGATTCCGAATGTCCGAGCTTTCGATTGTTGATGAGGCCGTGCGCCCGACGCTGGACGATCTGCGCGTCGAGCCGGGGCTGCCGAGCGTCGTGTCGCCGCGCGCCGGCGCGGATCTGACGCTCGACGCAGCCGCGCCGCTGTTGCGCGAGATCGCGAACGACGTTGTCGAGCGCGCGGGCGGCGTGTTGTTCACCGGCTTTCGCGTCGCGTCGATCGAGACGTTTCAGCGCTTTGCGGCCGGCTTCGGCGATCCGCTGATCGGCTACGAATTCGCGTCGACGCCGCGCAGCCAAGTCGAGGGCGCGGTTTACACGTCCACCGAGTATCCGCCGCACCGGTCGATTCCGCTGCACAACGAGCAGTCGTATACGCGCGAGTGGCCGATGCGCATCTGGTTCCACTGCGCGCTGGCCGCGCGCTCGGGCGGCGCGACGCCGATCGCCGACAGCCGCGCGATCCATCGCGCGCTCGATCCGGCGCTCGTCGCGCGTTTTGCGTCGCGCGAACTGCTGTATGTGCGCAATTTCGGGCAGGGGCTCGATCTGCCATGGCCGCAAGCATTCGGCACCGGCGATCCGCGCGAGGTCGAGCGCATCTGCGCGGCGCGCGGGATCGAGTGCGAATGGCGCGACGGCGAGGACGGCGAGCCGCTGCTGCGCACGCGCGAGCGTTGCCAGGCGGTCGCGCGGCACCCGCGCACGGGCGAGACGGTGTGGTTCAACCAGGCGCATCTCTTTCACCTGTCCGCGCTCGACGACGATATGCAGGAAGCGCTCGTCGACGCGGTGGGCATCGAGAACGTGCCGCGCAACGTCTACTATGGCGACGGCACGCCGCTGGAGGCGAGCGCGCTCGACGAGATCCGCGGCGTGCTCGACGGGCAGCGGATCGTGTTTCCATGGTGCACCGGCGACGTGCTGATGCTCGACAACATGCTGAGCGCGCACGCGCGCGATCCGTTCGATGGGCCACGCAAGGTGGTGGTGGCGATGGCGCAAAGCCATCGAGACGCAAGCCATGGTGAGTAAACAGCTAGCGGATGTGGGCGGATGATCCAATCATGACGAAGACTGCGGCGGCGCTCACGGCGCGGGCGTTGCGTGTCGGCTACCGGGACCGGCTGGTGCTCGACGGCCTCGATCTGACGATCGCGGCGGGGCGGGTGACCGCGCTGTGCGGGCCGAACGGCTGCGGCAAGAGCACGTTGCTGCGCACGCTTGCCGGGTTGCAGCCGGCGCTGTCGGGCGCAATCGACGTGGACGGCGCGCCGCTCGGGTCGTACCGGCGGCGCGCGCTTGCACGCAAGCTGACGATGCTCGCGCAGTTCAACCAGATTCCCGCCGGGCTCACGGTGCGCGAGCTGGTCGCCTATGGCCGTTACGCGCACGGCGGCTGGCTGCGCGGGCTGTCGCGCGCCGATCGCGATGCGATCGATGCGGCGCTTGCCGCGACCGGCTTTGCCGGCGATGCGTCGCGCGACGTCGCGGCATTATCGGGCGGCGAGCGGCAGCGCGCGTGGATCGCGATGGCGCTCGCGCAGCAGGCGCCGATCGTGCTGCTCGACGAGCCCACCACGTATCTCGACATCCATCATCAACTCGACATTCTGCGGGAGCTGCGGCGTCTGAACCGCGAGCGCGGGCTGACGATCGTCTGGGTGTTGCACGATCTGAATCAGGCGGCCGCATACAGCGACGAAATCGTGCTGATGCGCGCTGGGCGGATCGTCGCGCAGGGCACGCCTGATGCGATGCTCGAGCCGCATCACTTGCAGGCGGCGTTCGGTGTGACGATGCTCAAGACCGCGCATCCGCTGACGGGCGCGCCGATGTGCGTGCCCGCGTATGAAGGCGTGATCGATGCCGGCGCGGCGGCGCACGGCGGCGGCGAGCGGCCGGGCCCGGCAGGCGCGCCGCGCGGTTGCGGTACGCAGGCTGAGACGCCGGATGCTTGCGGCGAGCCGGGCATGGCGGGCTCGCCCGGGCCATATCGCGCGCAAGATGCGTGCGCCGCATCGCATCCGCACGGCGCCCCGGCTGCCTCGGCAGCCGGGGCGGCCGAGGCAGCATTCGGCACGCATGCGCCGGCCCCGGCTCCGTCGTCGCAGCGGGATCTCGCCGCATGACGACACTCGCCATGCGCAAGCGCTCGCGCCGCGATGCGCGCACCGTTGACGCCAGGTCCCGCGCGATCGCGACGAGCCGGGTCGGCACGATCGCAGCCGCGCTGGCCGCTTTCATCGCACTCGTTGCCGCGTTGCGGCTCGCGCCGCAGTGGCGCGCATGGCTGGCCGCGCCGGCAGGCAGCGATGCCGCGCAACTCGCGCATATCATGTTGTTCGATCTGAACGCGCCGCGTGTGGTTGCGGCGCTCGTCGCGGGCGGCTGCCTCGCGGTCGCGGGCGCGCTGTTCCAGGCGCTCACGCGCAATCCGCTCGCCGCGCCCGACTTGCTCGGCATCACGGGTGGCGCCCAGCTCGGCTTGATTGTCGCGATGCTCGTGCCGGCGCTCGGCGGCCATGCATCGGTGCCGCTGCTGTTCGCGTGCGGGATTGCCGCGGCCGTCTGCGTGTCGGCCGCGGCGGGCGGCTGGCGCGCGACGCCGCTACGGCTGATTCTCGCGGGCAGCGTCTGCATGCTGCTTTTTTCGGCAATGACGACGCTGCTGCTCGCGTTTTTCGAGCAAACCGTCACCGGCGCGTCGCTGTGGGCGAGTGGCAGCCTGTACCAGCCGGGCGCGGCCGGACTGCGCGATGCACTCGTCTGGCTCGTGGCGCCGCTCGCGGCGCTGCCGCTCGTGATCCGGCCGCTCGATCCGCTCGCGCTCGGCGACGACGCGGCGGCCGCGGCCGGCGTGCGCGTCGATGCGACGCGGCTGGCGGCCACGCTCGTTGCGGTCGGCTTCGCGAGTGTAGCGGTCAGCATCGCGGGCCCGCTGTCCTATGTCGGACTCGTCGCGCCGAATCTGTTGCGGCGCATGCGCGGCGCCAAATCGGCCAAGCTCGGCGCGCTGGTGCCGCTTGCCGCGCTCGCGGGCGGCGCGCTCGTGCTCGCCACCGACAGCGCCGTGCTCGCGCTCGGTCTGGATTCAACGCTGTCGACGGGGGTGGCGGTCGCGTTCGTCGGCACGCCGCTGATGCTCGCGATGATCCGGCGCGGCGCGGCGTGGTCCGGCGCGCTCGATCTGACGCACGAGCGGCGGGCCCGGCCTGACGGCGGTGCGCGCGCATTGCGCGCGCTCAAAGCCCTGCCGTCGCCCGTGCTGGCCGCGCTCGCGTTGATCGCGGCGGCGCTTATCGTCGTGGCGGGTGCGTCGTTCGGGCCGGTGTCGGTTGGCCCCGCGCGCTGGTTCGCGGCGTTTGCCGGCCGCGACGAGGTCGCGCGCATGCTCGTCGAGCTGCGTGCGCCGCGCCTGATCTGCGCGTTGCTGGCGGGCGGATTGCTCGCGGCTTCCGGCGTGCTGATGCAGAGCGTCGTGCGCAACCCGCTCGCGGGGCCCGAGGTGTTGGGCGTCACGCAAGGCGCGGGGCTCGCGACGCTCGCCGCGCTCGTCGCGTGGCCGCTCGCCGCGCATGCGACGCTCGTTGCCGCATCGCTTGCGGGCGGCGGTGCGACGCTCGCGTTGACGCTGCTGCTGAACCGCCGGCATCGCTATGCGCCGATCGCCGTCGCGCTGACGGGCATCGTGCTCGGCACGCTGTGGACGACGCTCGCGCAGTGGCTGATTACGCAGGAAAGCGTGCAGCCTGCGCGCTTCGTCGTCTGGCTCGTCGGCGGCACGTATGGCCGCAGTTGGGGCGAACTTGCCGCACTGCTGCCGTGGTGCGTGCTCGCGCTGCCGGCGTTCGCGTTGCTGGCCAAGCCGCTCGATCTGCTTGCGCTCGGCGACGATCAGGCCGCCGCGCTGGGACTGCCGATCGCGCTGTTGCGTCCGCTCGTCCTGACGATCGCGACACTCGCGGCCTGCGCGGCGGTCGCGGCGGTCGGCCCGATCGGCTTCATCGGACTGATGGCGCCGCATCTCGCGGCGATGCTGGGCGCACGCACGCATGCGACGCGCCTGTGGGTCGCCGCCGCGTGCGGCGCGCTCGTGCTCGCGGCGGCCGACATCGCCGCGCGCACGCTGCTCGCGCCGCGCGAGATTCCGGCTGGCGTGCTCACCGCGCTGATCGGCGCGCCGTATCTGCTCGCGCTGTTGATCGCCGAGGCGCGGCGCGAGCGGCGGGGTGCCCGGTGATGCCGCATCGGGTGCATGCGCAACGTTTATCGGCGTTCGCGCCGGCGCCGGTCGCGCATTATCTCGAACATGTGTGGCTCGGCGTGCCGGATGCATGCGACGAACCCGCGTTGGCGGCGCACGGCGGCAGCGCACCGGACGTGATTCCGCCGGACGCGCTCGCGAGCCGGCGAGATGCGCTGCTTGGCGCGATGGCCGCGCTGTACGGCGGCGACGTTTGCGCGCAGGCGCGCGCGTTGCTGTCGCAATGGAGCAAGTATTACTTCGGGCTGGCGGCGTCGGCGGGTTTCGCCGCCGCGCTGCTGCTGGGCCGCACGCTCGACATGACGCCGTCGCGGATGCGCGTCGTGCTGCGCGACGGGATGCCCGCCGCGCTGATTTTCGACGCCGACGCGCTGCGCCCGGCGCAGCCCGATCCCGCGTCGCGCTACGCGGCGCTCGTCGAACATCTGCGCGCGACGATCGGCGCGCTCGGCACGCTTGCGAAGCTCTCGCCGCGCGTGTTGTGGAGCAACGCGGGCAATTTGCTCGATTATCTGTTCGAGCAGTGCGCGCACGTGCCGCGTGCGGCGGCCGATGCCGCGTGGCTGTTCGGCGCGCTCGACGCGCACGGCGAAGCGAACCCGCTGCGCTTGCCGGTGCGGCGCGTGACGCCCGGTTCGGCGCGCTTGCCCGATCCGTTCCGCGTGCGCCGCGTATGTTGCCTGCGCAACGAAATCCCCGGGGAAGACCAACTGTGTGGAAGCTGTCCGCTGCTCCTGACGATGGGCGACGACGAACTCGCGAAACAAGAGGCGCTGCGGTGAGCGTGCGCGGTGCGCCGTTGGGCCGGTGGTTCGTGCGGCTGACGGGCGAGGTCGACGCGGCGGCGGATGCCTATATGCACATGGCATGCCGCACGTGGCGCGCGTGCCGACGGTTCGCGCGCGCATCGGCCGCGGCGGCGGCATTCGCCGCCTGCGCGGCGCTGCTCGCGCCGCACGCGCAGGCGGCCGCGCCGCCATCGCCGGTCTGCCAGCCGCTCGCCGCCGATCCGACTGTCTCGCAGTTCAGCCGGACGCTACCGGTCAAGCCGAAACGGATCGTCGTACTCGAATTCATGTTCGCGGAGGATCTCGCCGCGCTCGGCATCACGCCGGCCGGCATGGCCGATCCCGCGTACTACCCGGTCTGGATCGGTTACGACGATGCGCGGCTTGCGCGCGTGCCGGATGTCGGCACGCGGCAGGAGCCGAGCCTCGAGGCGATCGCGGCGGCCAAGCCGGATTTGATCCTGGGCGTCGGCCTGCGGCACGCGCCGATTTTCGATGCGCTATCGCGGATCGCGCCGACGGTGCTGTTCAAATACAGCCCGAACTACGTCGAGGACGGACGGCAGGTGACGCAATTCGATTGGGCGCGCGCGATTTTGCGCACGATCGGCTGTTTGACCGGCCGTGAGCGCGACGCACAGGCGCTCAACGCGCGCGTCGATGCCGGCATCGCCCGCAACGCGCAGCGGATTGCGTCGGCGGGGCGCGACGGCGAGCGCGTGGCATGGTTGCAGGAATTGGGGCTGCCGGACCGGTACTGGGCGTTCACCGGCAACAGCGCGCCGGCGGGCATCGCGCGCGCGCTCGGGCTCGACCCTTGGCCTGGCGAGCCGACGCGGGAGGGCACGGTCTATGTGACATCGGAGGATTTACTCAAGCAGCCGGATCTGGCGGTGCTGTTCGTCAGCGCGAGCGCGCCGGGCGTGCCGCTCGACGCGAAGCTCGATTCGCAGATCTGGCGGTTCGTGCCGGCGCGGCGGGCAGGGCGGGTGGCGCTCGTCGAACGTAATATCTGGGGGTTCGGCGGGCCGATGTCGGCGCTGCGGCTCGCGGACGAGATCACGGCGCGGCTGCTGGCACTGCCGAAAGCGTCCGCGCCGCGTTGAGCCGGCGGCGCGACGGGCTTGTTCCGGTGTGCGGCCGACGGTCGGCGGTCGGCGGATGGAGCGGGTGAGCCGTCGATCGATTCGCCGCACGCGTCCAACGGGGCGGCGGACAACCCGCCGGCCATGCTGAATAACAGCTTGATCGGCAATATTCGATCAATCACACGATTCTAAATCGCGACACGGCGAAAATCGCCGGCCCAGCACTCATTGACGGGTTTGGGAATTATCGGAATTTTTCAATAAATAAATGTCCGAAAATAACCGGCCGGGTTCGGCTGGGATTTTATAAATCGTAGGAATTCAAATTTCCCGTTTTGCGGCGATTGTCTGATCAATCGGAAGAGTTCGAATGCATGATGCGATGGCCGCCACATGAATAGGCGGAGTCAGGCGGCGTCGTTTTTCTCATCGCGGCGTTGGACCCTGTCATGGCGGCCGGCGGCAGAATCGGCAGGCCATTTCCTTCTGATGATTCCCATCAAAGATGCAAACGCATCAACAATAACGCTCATGATTTACCTTGGCTGGTGATTTTCTCTACCCTCCGAAAATAAAAAACGGTATTTTTTAAATCCGATTTTTTCGCGATATGTAAAAAGACGCCTATATTTTTCTGGCACGCCTATCAATTCATCAAAAATATCGATATTCCCGGCGTGCGCGATCCGCGTTTTGGAGGGCGATCATGCAATCCTTTTTCTCTTCATCGGTGCGCGGCATCCGGGCCTTGGGAATCTGGGCCGCGGGATGCGTCGCTTCAGCCGTGTTGTTGTCCGTCGACGTGTCCGCCCAGCAACCGCCCCCGCCGGCCTCGGCGGCGGCCGCGCCGCTGCCGGAAGCCGTCGCCGGAGAGCAAGCGCTGATGAGCCAGGACGAGCAGCAGAAGCGGCAAGCATGGCAAAAATCGATGTCGCAAAGGCCGGTGCCGAAGAAAGGCTGCTTTCGAGGCGCCTATCCAAGCCTCGAATGGCAGGAAGTGCGTTGCGGCGAACCGTCGAAATTCCAGAATCCGCCGGCTTCGGGGCCTCGGCCGAACCTCGTCGGCAACGGCAACGATATCTCGGCCCAGGTGTCCGGGCCGAAGATCAACACGGCCATCGGCAGTTTCGACAGCGTCACGCCGTCGAGCGTCACCGTCTCCGGGCCGTGGGGCGGCAACGCGAATGCCGCAAATGCGTTCACGTTGCAGATCAACAGCCAATTTTTCTCGACGCCGGCGTGTAACGGCGTGGCCGGCTGCATCGGCTGGCAGCAGTTCATCTATTCGCAGAATCAGTGCGGCGGCCCGTGCATCTTCATGGAGTATTGGCTGATCAATTACGGGGCCACTTGCCCGGCGGGGCCCTGGATTCAGTCCGGCAACAGCTGCTGGTTCAACTCGGCCAGCACGCCCGCGCCCGCGATAAGCGGCGCGCAATTGCAGGGAACCACGTTGACCGGCACGGCCTCGGCCACGACCGATACCGTCGTGCTCACGTCGCCGGGCGGCACCGCCACGGCGACGGCGGCCGATAGCGTGGTCAGCCTGAGTCAGCAGTGGAATACCGCCGAGTTCGGCATCTTCGGCGATTGCTGCTCGTCGCAGGTCAATTTCAGCGCGGGCACCACGCTTGTCGCGCGCACCCGCGTCATCAACGGCAACACGAGCGCTCCGGCCTGCGTTGCGCAGGGCTTTACCGCCGAGACCAACAATCTGAGCTTCGGCCCGAGCCCGCCCGCCGCGTCGGCGCCGGGGCCGGCGGTCATCTTCGCCGCCAGCAGCGCGGGCGGTTCGCCGTCGAACTGCGCGGCGGCCACCACGATCGGCGACACGCATCTGACAACCTTCGGCGGCTTGCTGTACGACTTCCAGGCCGCGGGCGACTTCCTGCTGGCCGAGACCGGCCCGGACTTCGCGGTACAGACGCGCCAGGTGTCGGGCGCGCCGAGCTGGCCGAACGCGACGGTCAACAAGGCCGTCGCGGTGCGGGCGGGGAAAAGCCGCGTCGCGATCTGTCTGGCGCCGCCGCGCGTCGTGATCAACGGCAGGCAGGCGCGTATGGTCGAGAAGCGGGCGACGCTGCTTCCCGGCGGCGGGCAGATTCTGGTCGACGGAAACGTATACATCGTGCGCGGCCCAAGCGGCGACAGCATCCGCGCGGTGAACAACACCAGCTATATCGACGTTTCCGTCGGGCTCGGGCGCTGGCCTGGCAACGTTCGCGGCCTGCTGGCCAACGGCACGGGCGGGGTTCGCTCGATCGAGACGCGAAGCGGCGAGATGCTGATGAGCCCGTTCTCGCATGACGCGCTTTACGGCCGCTTTGCCGAAAGCTGGCGCGTGCCCGCGAACGACTCGATGCTGTCCGCGTGCGGGGGAACCCGGATCGAGCGCAGCGTGCCGAGGCGGCCGTTCTTCGCGCGGGATCTGCCGGCGGATCTGGCCAAGCGCACGCGCGCGGTCTGCGTGCAAGCCGGCGTCAGGCAGGGCCCGCTGCAGGACGCTTGCACGCTCGATGTCGCGGTGATCGGCAATAGCGACGCGGCCAAGGTGTTCGCGGCCATGCCCGATCCGGTCGCGCTCGGCGATGCCGTCGGCGACGACGGCAAGGGCACGGGCGGCTGCCGGCGCGATGACGGCAATGCCGACGGCTGCAAAGAAGACGGCTCGAAGATGTAGGGGCGGTAGATGTGCGCGGCAGGGGGCGAGATGGGCCGCCAGTGCGCGGTATCGGGCGGCCCATACGCGCCGGTGTTCCGAGCCGGGCGGCATATCGAGCGGCGCGCGCCGGCGCGCGAAATCGGGTAGCGCATCGGCGGCCCGCACGCACCCGCGCACCCGTCGCGATTATCCGCTGGTCCCGTTCGCGAGCGCCGCGGCGTGCGCCGGGCCGTGCGTCTCGCTGACGATGCGTCCGTTGTCGAGCTTCAGCACGCGGTCGGCGGTCGGGAAATAGCGGTCGTCGTGGCTGATCACGATCACGGTCTTGCCGCGTGCGCGCAGCTCCGGCAGCAATTGCTCGTAGAACACCGCCTTGAACGCCGGGTCCTGGTCCGCGGCCCACTCGTCGAACAGGTAGAGCGGCCGATCCTCGAGATAGGCAACGACGAGTGCAAGCCGCTTGCGCTGCCCGGTGGACAGCGCGCGGGTCGAAAACGCGCCGTCGACGACCTTGACCTTGTGATCGAGCGCAAGCTTGGCGACGAGCGCGTTCGCGCGCGCATCGGCCTGCGCGCGCGCCGCGTCGCTCGGATCGACGATGCCCAGCAGCGCGTCGAACAGGTGGAAATCGTTGAACACGGCCGAGAAGCGCTCGCGGTACGCGGCGCGCTCGACGAGGCCCACCGGCTTGCCGTCGAGTTCGATGACCCCGCCTTCGGGCTCGTAGAGCCCCGTGAGCACCTTTGCGAGCGTGGTCTTGCCGCTGCCGTTGCCGCCGACGATGAACACCAGTTCGCCGGGCTTCAGCGTCAGGTCGATCGGACCGACGCGGAACATCCGCTCGTCGCGCTCGTGGAAATACGAATGGGTGACACCGCGCAGCGCGAGCGTGCGAAACGGCGCATGCGCCGCGCTTTCGTCCGGCGCCGGCGCGGTGCGCAGCGCGCCGAATTGCGCCATCAGCTTCTCGATGCGCTCGAGCGACACGCGCGCCGCGTTCAGTGTCGGCACGTTGTTCAACAGTCCGTCGAGCGGCAGCAGCATGAACAGGAACACGACCACGTAGCCGGACGCGGCGCCCGTGTCGCCGCGCACGCCGAGCGCGGGCCAGAACGACGCGACGCCGAGAAACACATAGAACAGGAACACGATCCAGCCGACGCCGACCGCATACGCGCTGAACGCGCGGCGGCGATGGTCGCGCACTTCGGCGATCGCGGCGCCGAGCTGCCCGTCGACGAACTGGCGCGAGCGCGCCTGATGCAGCTTCAGTTCCTTCGCGCCGGAGAACAGCGCGCCGAGGTAGCCGAACAGTTTGTCCTGCGCGCGGCCCGCATCCTCGAGCCATGCGATCGCGCGCTTGTCACCCGCGTGATAGCCGAGCGAGCCGATCAGGATCGCCGCTACCGCGAGCAGGCAGACGGGCCACGACAGCCACGCGAGGTAGCCGAGGCAGCCGAATACGATCGAGCCGTGCATCACGAGATTCGGCAGCGCGAAAAACAGCATCGACACGTTGGTGGCGTCGTCGGTCAGCACCGATTGGACGGGCGCCGCGCCGATCCGCTCGACGTCCTGCAACTCGGCCGCCGCGACGCGCCGCGCGACGTGCTCGCGCAGTTGCGCCATGGTGTCCTGCGACAGCCGCGCGAACAGCACGCCGGTGACGATCCGCGTGACGAGCGCGACGACCGCGCAGAGGCCGAAGCGCCATGCGAGCGAGGCGTCGGCCGCGCCGGGCTGCGACAGCGCGCGGCTCAACGTGGCGACGAGCAGCACGCTCGACGCGCCGTTGAGCACGCATGCGACGAGCGCGAGCGCGAACGCGCCGCGCGAGCGCTGCAGCAGCGCGAGGATCAGGCGCCGCGCGTGCTTTGGCGCGGCGGGGGAATCGGTCGAGGGCGGGGCGTCGAGGCGCCCAATGGCGTCAGTCATCGGCAGGTACGGATCAAGAGAAATCGAAGACGGCGCTTCGGCGCGGCGAAGCGGACGGCAAGGCGCATGCAACGCCCTTCGATCGTTTAGACGAACGGGCGCGCGGAATCTTTACTCAGGCGGAACGCCATTTGGGGGCATGCGGGGACGCGGCGGCTGTCGCCGGCGATTCGCTGGGCTGGGCGGGCCGGAAGAGCCACGCGGGCTGGGCGGGCCGGCGGGGAATGGCATGGGTTTCGCGGCGATCCCACACCAATTTCGACGCGATGCGCACCGGATGCCGGCCGAGCGCGGGCAGCGTCGGCGCGCGGGCGTTTGGGTTTTGCGTTTGCTCATGTCGTTTGGGTTTTGCGTTTGCTCATGTCATCAGCGCGCGTGGCGTCCATTTTGAGCAATGACGCGCGGCCGGCGGCCTGCGCAAGCCCGCATTCTTGCGGCACGAACGGGGCTGGAGCCAGCGCTGCATGGAGCAAATGGCGCAAGCGGAGCGAAAAGGGCAACCGAAACGGGCACGCGACGCAAACAAACGCCCCCGAAAAACGCCCCCAAAAACGCCCGACAGCCGCATCAAAAAAAGCAGACAGAACAAAAAGAGCGAAAGGTCGATTAAAAAAAAGGGCGCGCGGTTCGTCTTGCAGTTGAAGCGGCCCGATCGCGGCCGGCGACATGAACGAACCGGCCGAACCGGCCAGTGCCAACGGACTTCACGCCCTATGAAGAGCTTTCCGACTGCGCTGCATCAACGAATCCGCGCACTCGCGCGGCTTGCGCCCGACGCGCCCGCGCTCGCGTCGTTTGCGCCCGACACCGTGCGCCTGTCGCGCGGTGAACTCGACGAGCGCGCGGCGCGCCTCGCCGCCCGATTACGCGAAGCGGGCGTGACCACGGAAGTGCGGGTCGGTGTATGCGTCGCGCGCTCGTGCGACCTGTTCGTCGCGCTGCTCGCCGTGATGAAGGCAGGCGGCGTGTTTGTCGCGCTCGATCCGCGTCACCCGGCCGCGCGGCTCGACTGGATCGTGCGTGACGCCGGGCTCGCGCACGGGATCGTCGACGCATCGGCCGACGCCGCGATGCGCGCGCGTTTCGCGCAGTGCTTCGACGTGGCGAGCGCCGCGCATCCGGAGCCGTCCGCGCCGCGCGTATACGGCGACGACGCGGTCCACCCGCGCGCGGCCGCGTACATGATCTATACGTCCGGCTCGACGGGCACGCCCAAGGCGGTGGTGGTCGAGCACGGCCCGCTTGCCGCGCATGGCGACGCGCTTGCCGAGTCGCTGCCGATCGGCCCCGGAGACCGCGTGCTGCATTTCGCATCGGTGAACTTCGACGTCGCGATCGAGGCGTGGCTCGTGCCGCTCGCCGTCGGCGCCAGCGTGGTGATCAGCGATCCGCCGCCGTTTGCGCCCGATGCCGCGCATGCGCTGATCACGCGCGAGCGCGTGACGAACACGACGCTGCCGCCCGCGTATCTGCGCGAGTTCGCGGCGGTGTGCGCGCGCGACGGCGTGCCGCCGTCGCTGCGCGTGCTGCTGTTCGGCGGCGAGGCCATGCCGCAAAGCGCGTTCGACGAGATTCGCGCCGTGTTTGCGTCGATTCGGCTCGTCAACGGCTATGGGCCGACCGAAGCCGTGATCTCGCCGATGCTGTGGCCGCTCGATCCGGGCGCGACGCCCGCGCTCGACGCCGCTAACGGCTACGCGTCGCTGCCGATCGGCTGGCCGATCGGTCCGCGCGTCGCGCGGGTGACCGCACAGGACGGCGCGGCCGGCGCGCCGGCCGCACGCGGCGAAGCGGGCGAGCTGCTGCTCGGCGGCGTCTGCCTCGCGCGGGGCTATCACGGCCGCGCGGCGCTCACCGCCGAGCGCTTCTTGCCGGACCCGGCGGGCGAGCCCGGCGCGCGGATCTACCGGACAGGCGATCTCGCGGCCGAGCGCGCCGACGGATCGTTCGACTACCTGGGCCGCATCGACGATCAGGTTCAGGTGCGCGGCGTGCGGGTCGAGCCGGGCGAGATTGCCGCGTGCCTGCTCACGTATCCGGGCGTGCGCGACGCGGGCGTGCTTGCCGAAACGGCCGGCGGCCGCACGCGGTTGATTGCGTGCGTCGTTGCGGCCGATGGCGCGAGCGCGCCGCCTGCCCGCGACGGCGTCGCGCTCGACGACGACGCGCTGCGCGCGCATCTCGCCGCCCATTTGCCTGCGGCATGGCTGCCGCACCGGTTCGCGTATTTCGACAAGCTGCCGTACACGCTGAACGGCAAACTGGATCGCGCGGCGCTGCGCGATGCGATCGCGGCGCAGCCCGCCGAGGCCGCCGCCGATTATGACGCGCCACGCACCGATGCCGAGCGCCGGCTCGCCGCGCTGTGGCAGCGCGTGTTGAACGATCGCGCGCCGCTCGGCCGCGCCGAGCGCTTCTTCGCCCGCGGCGGCGATTCGCTCGCCGCGATGCAATTGCAGACGGCAATCCGGCTCGAATGGCGCGTCGAATTGCAGCTCGACGCGATTTTCGACGACGTGCCGCTCGCCGAATTCGCCGCGCGGCTCGAACGCGCCGAGCCGCTCGCGAGTGCGCCGCCCGCGATGATCGCGGCGGCGGCGCATCCCGCCGTGGCGGGCTTTGTCGAGCGCCCGGCGTCGTTCGCTCAACAGCGTTTCTGGGTGCTCGCGCGCACGCAGGATGCGGGTGCCGCTTATCACGTGTCGTTCCACTGGGACGTGGATGGGGCGCTCGCGCCCGCTACGCTGCAGCGCGCGCTCGATACGCTGATCGCCCGCCATGAAGCGTGGCGCACGACGCTTGCCGAAAACGACGACGGCGTCGTCATGCAGCGGATTCACGCGGCGCTGCCGGTACGGCTCGCCACGGCGGATCTGCGCGGCGAGCCGGCGCGCGGCGAGCGGCTCGACGCGTTGACCGAGCATCATGCAAGCGCGCCGTTCGATCTATCCGAAGGCCCGCTCGTGCGCGCGCTGCTCGTCACGCTTGCCGATGGCGCGCAGCGTTTCCTGCTGACGGCCCACCATGCGGTGAGCGACGGCTGGAGTTCGCGTTGCGCGTTCGGCGAACTGACCCGCGCATATGCGGCATGGGCCGAGGGCCGCGAGCCGGAGCTGCCCGCGTTGCCGATCCAGTATGCGGATTACGCGCAGTGGCAGCGCGATGCGCTGGACGCGCGCGAGACCGCGCGCCAGCTCGCGTATTGGCGCGGCGCGCTCGCCGATGCGCCGGCGCCGCTCGCGCTGCCGCTCGACCGGCCGCGCGCCGCCGAGCGCGATTACCGCGGCGGCCGGATCGCGCGGCGCCTGTCGGCCGGCGCGTCCTGCGCAGTCCGCGAACTCGCGCGGCGGCTGCATGCTTCGCCGTTTACCGTGCTGCTCGCCGCATTCGATGCGTGGCTGTTCCGCTTGACGGGCGAGCGGGATCTCGTCGTCGCCGCGCCGATCGCGCAACGCGCGCGGGCGGAAACGGCGCCGCTCGTCGGTCTGTTTCTGAACACGCTCGCGTTGCGTGCCCGTGTATCGCCCGCGCAGTCGTTCGAATCGCTGGCTGCGTCGGTGCGCGACGCGGCGTTCGGCGCGTTCGCCCATCAGGACGTGCCGTTCGACCAGGTCGTCGATGCGGTGAAGCCGCCCGTGCGTCGCGGCGACGAGTGGCTGCGCGTGAAGTTCGCGCAGCAGTTCGACCTCGAATTGTCGTGCACGCTGCCGGACGCGCAAGTGCGCATGGCGCCGGGGCTCGATCCGGCCGCGCGCTTCGATTTCGCGCTCGATTTCACCGACGATCCGCGCGGCATCGAATTCGTCGCCGCATATGCGCGCGACGCGCTCGACGATGCCACCGCGCACGCGTGGCTCGACAGCATCGCGGCGCTGGTCGACGACGCGGTGCGCGATCCAAGCCGCGCGATCGTCGAACTGGCGGTGGCGATGGCGGGGACGAGCGGCGCCGCGTCGCACGCGTGGCTCGCCGGCCGGCCGCTCGCGACCGACTCCGACGTGCTCGCGCCGTTCGCGCGGGCGGCGGCCGAGCATCCGCACCGGATCGCGCTCGCCGACGCCGGCACGCAGCTCACGTTCGCCGAGCTGGACGACGCGTCCAACCGAGTCGCGCTCGCGCTGCGCCGCGACGGCGCGCGCGCGGAGACGCCCGTTGCGATCTGCGTCGAGCGCTCGGCGCGCTTCGTCGTCGCGCTCGTCGGCGTGCTGAAGGCCGGTGCGTGCGCGGTGCCGCTCGATCCGGCATCGCCGCGCGAGCGGATCGCCGCGGCGCTCGCCGCGTGCGGCGCGCAGCGAATGTTCGTGGCGGGCGAATCCGGCGCGCCCGGCGGTTTGGACGGCTTCGGCGGCATCGCGCTCTTCGACGTCGACGCATGCGCGCATGACGCGTCGCTCGCGCATGACGCCGCGCCGCGCGTATCGCCGCATCCGGAGCAGGCCGCGTACCTGATTTTCACGTCAGGCTCGACCGGCGAGCCCAAGGGCGTCGTCGTCTCGCACCGCGCGCTTGCCGATTACGTGGCGGGCATGCTCGACGAGCTGGCGTTCGCGCCCGGCGCGTCGATGGCGATGGTGTCGACGGTGGCGGCCGATCTCGGGCACACGACGCTGTTCGGCGCGCTGTGCTCGGGCCGCACGTTGCATCTGCTGCCCGCGCAAGCGGCGTTCGATCCGGACCGCTTCGCGCACGAAATGGCGACGCGCGCCGTCGGCGTGCTGAAAATCGTGCCAAGCCATCTGCACGCGCTGCTCGATGCGCAGCGCGCCGCCGACGTGCTGCCCGCGCACGCGCTCGTCATGGGCGGCGAGGCGCTGCCGTGGGCGCTTGTCGAGCGGATTGCCGCGCTCAAGCCCGGCTGCCGCGTGATCAATCACTATGGGCCGACCGAGGCGAGCGTCGGCGCGCTCGTGTGCGACACGTCCGCGCCGGCGCAGGCGGCACTGCGCACGGCCGCCGGCGGCTCCGCGCGCAACGTGCCGCTCGGGCGGCCGCTGCCGAACGTGCACGCTTGCGTACTCGACGCGCACGGCGCGAGCGTGCCGGTCGGCGCGATCGGCGAGCTGTATCTGGGCGGCCCGGGCGTGGCGCGCGGCTATTGGCAGCGCGCGGCGGCGAGCGCCGAGCGCTTCGTGCCGCATCCGCACGGCGCGGGCGGGCGCGTCTACCGAACCGGCGACCGCGTGCGGCTGCGGGCGGACGGCCGGATCGATTTTCTTGGAAGGCTCGACGATCAGGTGAAGATTCGCGGCTATCGCGTCGAGCCGGGCGAGGTGAGCGCCGCGTTGCGCGCGCTTGACGGCGTCGCGCAGGCCGAGACGCTGGCCGTCGAGCATGACGCGCGGCTGCGCCTGGTTGGTTTCGCGTCGCCCGCGGCCGGCGCGCGGCTCGACGGCGCCGCGCTGCGCGACGCGCTGGCCGCGCGCCTGCCGGATTACATGGTGCCCGCCGCGATCGTCGTGCTCGCTACGCTGCCCGTGACCGCGAACGGCAAGGTCGATCGCGCGGCGCTGCGCGCGCTCGCGCATGCGCCGGCCGCGATTCCCGCCGCCGGCGCGCACGACGCCGATGCGCCGCAGGACGAGCGGGAGGCCGTGCTCGCGGCCGTTTGGCGCGACGTGCTGAAAGCGCCGCGCGTCGGACGCCACGACAATTTCTTCGAATTGGGCGGCGATTCGATTCTGGTGTTGCAGGTGATCGCGCGCTCGCGCAAACGCGGCGTCAAATTCACGCCGAAACAATTGTTCGATGCGCCGACGCTCGCGCAGCTTGCGCGCGTGGCCACCTCGATCGATCCGGCCGCCGTGCCGAAGCACGGCGCGGCGGCGCAGGCCGACGCGGCCGCCGCCGGACGGCCCGCCGGCGAGCCCGCGCGGGAGAACGGGCTCACGCCCGCGCAATTGCGCTTTTTCGCGCTCGATATCCCGCGGCGCGGCCACTGGAACCAGTCGATCGAACTCGACGTCGCCGGCGCGTTCGATTTCGACGCGTTCGCGCGCGCGTTCGACGCCGTACTGACCCAGCATCCGGTGTTCCGGCAGCGTTTCGCGCCGGCCGGTGCGAACGGCGCCTGGCTGTGCGCCGACGCGCCGCGCGCATTCGATTCGCTGCCGCTCGCGGCGGCCGCCGCGCGCGACGAGGCCGACGCGCTCGCCCAGTTCGACGCGCTGCAATGCACGCTCGACGTGACGCACGGCCCCCTTGCATGCGCGTTCGCGGCCGCGCTGCCCGGCGGCGCGACCAAGCTTTATCTGGCGATCCATCATCTGATTGTCGATGGCGTGTCGTGGCGGCTGCTGCTCGACGATCTCGACGCCGCGTACCGTGCCGCCTGCGAGCGCCGGCCGGTGCGGCTCGCGCCGGCCGGCGCGAGCGCGTCCGACTGGGCGGCGCGGCTCGCGCGCGCGGCCCGCGATCGCGCGGGCCCGTTCGCGGCTGAGTTGCCTTACTGGCGCGCGCTCGCCGGTCCGTGCGACGATCTCCGGCTCGACCACCCCGGCGCGGCGGCGACGAACGCCGACGCCGCCGTGGTGATCCAAACCATCGACGCGGCGCTCACGCGCGAGGTGCTGGCCGACGCGAACGCCGCGTATCGCACTCACGCGGTCGAGTTGCTGATCGCGGCGCTTGCCGCCGCGCTCGGACGCCACGCCGGCGCGGCGTCGTGCCGGCTCGAACTCGAAGGGCACGGCCGCGAGCCGCTGTTCGACGATATCGATGCGAGCCGCACGCTCGGCTGGCTGACGAGCCATTATCCGGTGGCGTTCGCGATCGGCGCGACGCCCGAAGCGACGCTGGCGGGCGTGAAGGACACGCTGCGCGCGGTGCCGAACAAGGGGCTCGGTTTCGGCGTGCTGCGCCATTACGGCGACGACGCGGCGCGCGCCGCGCTCGCCGAGGTGCCGCGCCCGCGCGTGACGTTCAACTACCTCGGCCAGTTCGACGCGCCGCGCGACGCCGCACTCGTGCCGCGCTTCGGCGGCGCAGGATGCGAGCGCGATCCGGCCGGCCCGCTCGGCAATGCGCTCGCGATTCACGCGTATGTCGACGCGCATGACGCACGCGCGTTGAAAGTGCATTGGGTGTACGGCGCGACGCAGTTCGAGCGCGCGACGATCGAAGCGCTCGCCGCGCAGTTCGACGCGGCGCTGCGCGAACTGGCGGCGGCGTGCGCCGCGCGCGTGGCCGAGCGCGGCGCGGGCGCGACGCCGGGCGATTATCCGCTCGCGCAGGCGGCCGGGCTCACGCAGGCGGCGCTGGACCGGCTGCCGTTCGACGCGCGCGCCATCGACGATATCTATCCGCTGTCGCCCATGCAGCAGGGGATTCTGTTCCATACGCTGCTCGCGCCGGAGCGCGCGACCTATGTGAACCAGCTCGTCGCGACGCTCGTCGAGCCGGACGTCGAGCGGCTGCGTGCCGCATTCGACGCGGCGGTGCCGCGTCACGACATCCTGCGCACCGGTTTCGCCGCGCACGAGGCCAAGCCGATGCAGATCGTCCACCGGCAGGCGCGCATGCCGGTCGAGCTGGTCGACTGGCGCGGCGCGCATCCGGACGCCGCGAGCCTGGATGCCGCGCTCGACACGTGGCTGGCCGGCGACCGCGCGCGCGGTTTCGATCTCGCGGCGCCGCCGCTGATGCGCGTCACGCTGATTCGCACCGGCGAGACCGAATGGCGGCTCGTCTGGACCCGCCATCATTTGCTGCTCGACGGCTGGAGCACGGCGAGCCTGTTCGCGCAGGTGCTGCGCGACTATATCGAGCCGCCGCGCGCGAACCCGTTTGCCGCGCCGGCGCGCGAGCGCTATCGCGATTTCATCGCGTGGCTCGCGCGGCGCGATGCCGACGCGGATCGCGCGTTCTGGCTCGAGCGCCTCGCGCGGCTCGACGAGCCGACCCGCGTGGCCGAGCGCGAGAGCGCCGCGGCCGGCGACGCGGCCCAAGCGGCCCACGCAGCCCACGCAGCCCACGCAGCCCACGCGGCGCCGAGCCGTGCAAACTGGCGCGCGGCATGGTCCGCCGCCGACACCGCACGCGTGGCCGATGCCGCGCGGCGTCTGCAAGTGACCGTCAATACGATCGTGCAGGGCGCGTGGGCGCTCGCATTGCAGCGCGTCACGCATCGCACGGCCGTTGCGTTCGGCGCGACGGTCGCGGGGCGGCCGCACGCGCTGCCCGACGCCGACAAGGTGCTCGGCCTCTACATCAACACGGTGCCGGTGATCACCGCGCCGTCGCCGCAGCTTGCCGCGCGCGGGTGGCTTGTCGGCCTGCAACGCGACAACGCGGCCGCGCTCGAGCATGCGCATACGCCGCTTTACGAAATCCAGCAGTGGGCGGGAATGGGCGGCGCGCTGTTCGACACGTTGATCGTGTTCGAAAACTACCCGGTCGACGAAGCGTGGCAGGGGCACGATCCGCGCGCGCTGCAGATGCGCGCGCTGCGCAACATCGAGGCGACCGATTTCGCGGTGACGCTCGGCATCGAGGCCGGCGATACGCTGTCGATCGATTACGGCTACGATCCGCAGCGAATCAGCGGCGCGCGCGTGCGGGCGCTGCACCGCGCGTTCGCCGCCTGCATCGACGGCCTGATCGCGGACCCGGACGCGCCGCTCGGCACGATCTCGTGCGCGCAAGCGGACGATCTCGCGCTGATCGCCCGCTGCAATGCGACCGGCGTGAGCTGGCCCGACGCGCGGCGCGCGCCGCTGCACGAGCAATTCGAGGCGGCGGCTCGCGCGCGGCCCGACGCGGTCGCGCTCGAAATGGCCGGCGGCGACGGCGCGATCCGGCGCTTGACCTATGCCGAGCTTGACGAGCAGTCGGGCCGCGTGGCGGCGGCGCTGCGCGCATCCGGCGTGCGGCCCGATTCGATCGTCGCGCTGTGCGCCGAGCGCTCGTTCGACATGCTGATCGCGCTGCTCGGCGCGCTGAAGGCGGGCGCCGCGTATCTGCCCATCGATCCCGACTATCCCGACGAACGGATCGCGTACCTGCTCGGCGACGCGAAGCCGCCCGTCGTCATCACGCAGGCGCAATGGCGTTCGCGTATCGATACGGCGTGCGCGGACAGCGAAGCCGCCGTCTTCACGCTCGACGCGCTGCTCGCGCATCCGGCCGCCGGCCTGCCGCCGCGGCGCGCCGACGTATCGCCCGATCAACTCGCGTATCTGATCTACACGTCCGGCTCGACCGGCCAGCCGAAGGGTGCGGGCAACACGCACGGCGCGCTCGCGAACTGGATTGCGTGGACACAGGATGCGTCGCCGCTCGCATGCGACGACGTCGTGCTGCACAAGGCGCCGTTCGGCTTCGACGTGTCGGTGTGGGAATCGGTGTGGCCGCTCGCGGTCGGCGCGACGCTCGCGATCGCCGCGCCCGCGGACCATCGCGATCCCGCCCGGCTGGTCGACGCGATTCACGCGCATCGCGTGACGACGCTGCATTTCGTGCCGTCGATGCTCGCCGCGTTCGTCGCGTATCTCGACGATTTCGCCGCGGCCGGCGCTGCCGCGCGCTGCGCGAGCGTCAAGACGATCTTCGCGGGCGGCGAGGCGCTTGCGCCCGAGCTGGTCGCGCGCGTGACCGCGCGGCTGCCGCACGTGCGGCTTCACAACTCGTATGGGCCGACCGAATCGGCGATCGGCGTATCGCATTGGACCTGCACGGACGACGATGCGCGCGCGGGCTCGGTGCCGATCGGCCATCCGATCGCGAACGTGCAACTGCACGTGCTCGACGCCGCGCTCCATCCGGCGCCGCTCGGCGCGACGGGCGAGCTGTATCTGGGCGGCGCGGGGCTCGCGCGGGGCTATCTCGGCCGCGCGGCGCTGACGGCCGACCGCTTCGTGCCCGATCCGCAGCACGCCGGCGCGCGCCTTTACCGGACCGGCGACCTCGTGCGCCGACTCGCCGACGGCGCGCTCGACTATCTCGGCCGGATCGACACGCAGGTGAAGCTGCGCGGCCAGCGCATCGAGCTTGGCGAGATCGAAGCCCGGCTGCGCGCGGCGGCGCAGGTGCGTGATGCGGTCGTGATCGTGCGCGACGAGCGGCTGATCGGCTATGTCGCGTGCGCCGTGCCGGCCGCGTTCGACGAAGCCGCGCTGCTCGAGCAACTGCGCGCGCAATTGCCCGCGTACATGGTGCCCGCGCGGCTCGTCGCGCTCGACGCGCTGCCCGTCACGCCGAACGGCAAATGCGACCGCCGCGCGCTGCCCGAGCCGGTGTTCGACGCGCGGCCGGCCGACGTGCCGCGCACCGATACCGAGCGCGCGCTCGCGGCGATCTGGCAGCGCGTGCTGCGCGTGCGCGAGATCGGCCGCGACGACGATTTCTTCGCGCTCGGCGGCCATTCGCTGCTCGCCGCGCAAGCGAACGCGCAGGCGAACCTGCAATGGGCGCTGACGCTGCCGCTGCGCACGATCTTCGACGAGCGCACGCTCGCGCGTTGCGCGGCGGCGATCGACCGCGCCCGCGACGCGAACCGCGGGCGCGACGCCGCGAGCGCGATCGACGCATTGCTTGGCGAGCTTGAAACCCAATAAGGAATCCGCATGAGCGCTTCTTTCGATCTGTTGTCGCTTGCCGAGCGCTTCGCGCGGCTGCCCGATGCGCAGCGCAAGCAGTTTCTCGCGAAGCTCGGCGATGCGGGAATCGATTTCCGGATGCTGCCGATCGCACCGCGCGGCGAGCGCACGGCGAGCGTGCCGGCTTCGTTCGCGCAAACGCGTCTTTGGCTGCACACGCGCCTGCTCGACGAGCCGGCCGCGTATCACATCACCGAGCGGCTGCGGCTCGACGGCACGCTCGACGCGCATGCGCTGCGCCGCTCGTGCGACGCGCTGATCGCGCGTCACGAGGCGCTGCGCACGGCGTTCGCCGAGGACGGCGACGGCGTGCTGCAGACGGTGCGCGCGCCGATGCGCTGCCCGTGGCGCGTCACCGATCTGTCGGACGCGGACGCGGCGCAGCGCGATGCGCTCGCATCGGCCGTCGCCGCGCGCGACGAGGCCGAGCCGTTCGATCTTGCGCACGGCCCGCTCGTGCGCGCGCATCTGATCCGGCTCGACGCCCGCACGCACTGGCTCGCGCTGACGACGCACCACATCGCGTCGGACGGCTGGTCGGCCGACGTGATGCTGGCGGAGCTGGCGTCGTTCTATCAGTCGTATGCAACCGGCGCGGCCGTGTCGCTCGCGCCGCTGCCGATCCAATACGCCGATTACGCGCTCTGGCAGCGCCGCTGGCTCGATGCGGGCGAGCGCGAGCGCCAGCTTGCGTACTGGCGCGCGACGCTCGACGCAAGCCGCGACGCGTTGCCGCTGCCCGGCGCGGCCACGCGGCCCGCGCGGCGCAGTGCGCGCGGCGCGCGCCATGCGTTCGATATTCCGCCCGCGCTCGCTGCGCGGCTGCGCGCGCTGGCCCGCGCGCGCCGCGCCACGCCGTTCGCGGTGCTGCTTGCCGCGCTCGCGACGCTGCTTGCCCGCGCGTGCGGCGAGCCGGAGATCCGGATCGGAGTGCCGGCGGCGAACCGCGAACGCAGCGAAACCGCGGGCCTCGTCGGCTTTTTCGTCAACACGCTGACGCTAGCGGCCAAGACGCCCGCGACGCTCGCGTTCGACGCGCTCGTCGACGCGACGCAGCGTGCGCTCGTCGACGCGCAATCGCATCAGGACGTGCCGTTCGACCAGGTCGTCGACGCGCTCGGCGTGGCGCGCAGCGCAAGCCATCATCCGCTGTTTCAGGTGATGGCCGCGTATGGCGCGCGGCGCGCGCTGCCGTCGTTCGCCGGCGTGCGTGTGACCGAGCTGCCGTCCGGGATGCCGTATGCGAAATTCGACCTGACGCTCAGCATCGACGAACGCGACGACGGCGGGTTCGACGCGCGCTTCATCTATGCGACCGATATCTTCGATGCCGATGCGATCGAGCGGCTTGCCGCGCGCTATGGCGAGCTGCTGGCCCACGCGGCCGATGCGCCGGGCACGGCGATCGGCGATCTGCAATGGCTGCCGGCCTGGGAGCGCCGGGAGCTGGCCGCGTGGAACGGCGAGCGGCGCGACGGCGCGGTCGATGCCGCCGCCGGCATCGACGTCCGCCGCGCCGGCTCCATGGACCACGCCGGGCCGCGCGCGTTCATCGCGGTCCACGACCGGATTGCCGAGCAAGCGCGCCTTCGGGCCGACGCGCGCGGCATTGCCGATCTCGAGCGCGTGCTGACGCGCGGCGAGGTCGAACAACGTGCGGCGCGGCTTGCGCGGCGGCTCGTCGCGGCCGGCGTGCGCGCGGAGACGTGCGTTGGCATCGCGCTGTCGCGTTCCGTCGATCTGCTGATCGCGCTGATCGCCGCGCTCAAGTCGGGCGGCGCGTTCGTGCCGCTCGATCCGGGCCATCCGCGCGAGCGCCTGGCGCAGATGCTCGACGACGCGCGCATCGAGCACGTGATCACCGAGCGCGGCAGCATCGACGCGCTGCCGTTGACCGGCGCCACGCGCGCGTGGCTCGTCGACGAACCGGTTCCCGACGCCGAGATCGACGGCGTCGCGCTGCCGGACGTGTCGCCGCATCAAGCGGCGTATGTGATCTACACGTCCGGGTCGACGGGCAAGCCGAAGGGCGTGGTCGTCGATCACGGCGCATTCGCGCGCCATTGCGACGCGATTGCCGAGCGCTACGGCGTGACCGGGCGCGACGTGTTCCTGCTGTTCCAGTCGGTGAATTTCGACGGCGCGCACGAAGGCTGGCTCTCGCAATATATGTCGGGCGCGGCGGTCACCGTGACGGCCGACACGCTATGGCCGCCCGCGCGCACCTGCGCGCTGATCGCCCGCGACGGCGTGACGATGACCTATGTGCCGCCCGGCTGCGCGACGCAGCTTGCCGAGTGGGCGCTCGAGCATGGCGCGCCGCCGACGCTGCGCTCGATCACGGTCGGCGGCGAGGCGACGTCGCGCGAGGCGTTCGCGCTGATGCGCCGCGCGTTTCCGAACGCGCGCGTGGTCAACGGCTACGGGCCGACCGAGACCGTCATCACACCCATGCTCTGGATGTTTGCGCCCGGCGACGACCCGGCCCGGCTCGCGGATGCCGCGTATCTGCCGATCGGCACGCTGGTCGGCGCGCGCACCGCGCACGTGCTCGACGCGCGCTTGAATCCGCTGCCGGTCGGCGTGACCGGCGAGCTTTACCTGGGCGGCGAGGGGATCGGCGTGGCGCGCGGCTATCTGGCGCGCCCGGCGCTCACGGCCGAGCGCTTCGTGCCCGATCCTTACGGCGCGCCGGGCGCGCGGCTCTACCGCACGGGCGATCTGGTGCGCCGCCGCGCCGACGGCGTGTTCGACTTCATCGGCCGTATCGATCATCAGGTCAAGCTGCGCGGATTGCGGATCGAACTCGGCGAGATCGAGGCCCAGCTTGCCGCGCATGACGACGTGCGCGAGGCGGTCGCCGTGGTGTTCGGCAACGGCGCGCACGCGCGGCTGGTCGCCTATGTCGAACTGACGGGCGACGCGCAAGAGCGGGCCCGCCGCGCCGACGCGGCCGAACTCGATGCGCATCTGCGCCGTACGCTGCCGGACTACATGGTGCCCGCGCATATCGTCGTGCTCGACGCGCTGCCGCGCAATGCGAACAGCAAGGTCGACCGTGCGGCGCTGCCGCCGCCCGCGCACACGGCACGCGCATACGAACCGCCGCAGCCTGGCGACGAAGCGGTGCTCGCCGATATTTGGCGCGAGGTGTTGGGCGTCGAGCGCATCGGCCGCGCGGATCATTTCTTCGAGCTGGGCGGCCATTCGCTTGCCGCGGTGCGAGTCGCGACGCGCGTGGCCGAGCGGCTCGCGCGCGACGTGCCGGTCCGCGCGCTGTTCGAAGCGCCGGTGCTCACCGCGTATGCGCAGCGCGCGGCGAGCGCCGCGCCCGTGCAGCCCGCGCCCGGCGCCGGGCCGCACGCCCGGCCCGATCCGTATGCGCCGGACACGAACGGCGCGTTGCCGCTATCGGCCGCGCAGCGCGGGTTGTGGTTCCTGTGGCGCGCGCAGCCGGATAGCTCCGCGTACAACATTCCCGTCGCGCTGCGGCTGCGCGGCCCGCTCGACGTGGACGCGCTCGCCGGCGCGCTTGCGCGCGCGGCGGCCCGTCATCCGGCGCTGCG
Organism: Burkholderia singularis; assembly: GCF_001718875.1. Classification (NCBI taxonomy): domain Bacteria; kingdom Pseudomonadati; phylum Pseudomonadota; class Betaproteobacteria; order Burkholderiales; family Burkholderiaceae; genus Burkholderia; species Burkholderia singularis. The sequence goes on along the minus strand of NZ_CP013448.1, from coordinate 2,406,335 downwards.
CACGCGCATTGTCGAGCGGGCCGACGGCACGCCGGGCCAGCGGATCGTGCCGACGCAGCCCTTCACATTGCCCGTCGTCGATCTGACGGCGCAGGCTGCGGCAGCCGCTGGCGCATGCGCCGATGCGGGCGTCGTCGCGCCGGCCGACGGCGAGGCCCGGCTGGCCGCCGCCGTCGCACTGACCGACGACGACGCGCTCACGCCGTTCGATCTGGCCGCCGACGCGCCGCTATGGCGCGCGCGCGCGATCCGGCTCGGCGCACATGATCACGTGCTGTCGCTGGTCGTCCATCACATCGTGTCGGACGGCCAGTCGATCGATCTATGGCTCGACGACGTGCGCACCGCCTACGTCGCGCGGGTGACGGGGGCGCCGCTTGACGACCCCGCGCCTGTCGAACGGAACGAGCCGCCCCGCGCGGGCGACGTTCCCGTGCTGCCGAGCGCCGCGCCGCATGCCCATCTGCCGTTCTGGCGCGATGCGCTCGCGGGCGTGCCGTCGCACACGCTGCCGCCGCCGCGCACGGGCCGCGCCGCCACGCCGCGCTGGGACGCGGGGCGCATCGCGTTCGAGCTTGACGGCGCGCTCGTGCAGCGCGCGCGAGAGATGGCGCTCGATGCGCATGCGACGCTGCCGATGCTGCTGCACGCGGCGCTCAACGCGGCGTTCTACCGGGCGACCGGCGCAACCGACCAGCCGGTCGGCGTGCTCGCGTCGACGCGCGAGCCGACCGGCCAAGCCGCCGAGCGCGCGCTCGGGCTGTTCATCAACGCGGTGGTCGTGCGCACGCGGCTGTCGGGCGCCGATACCCCGGCCACGCTCGTCGCCACGGTGCGCGACGCGGCGCTCGCCGCGTATGCGCACGCGGACGCGCCGTTTGCCGACGTCGTCGCCGCGTTGCGCGCACCGCGCGCGGTCAACGGCAATCCGCTGTTCCAGGTGATGTTCAACTACCTGCGCCCGGCGGGCACGGCCGCGCGCGACTGGGCGGGACTCTCGATCGATGCGTTCAACGATGTGCGGCATCACGTCGTGTTCGAACTGGAACTCGATATCGTCGAACATCCGGACGGCCGCGTGACGGGCGCGTTCTCGTATGCGAAAGAGCGCGTCGACGAGGCGTTCGCCGCCGCGCTCGCGGCCGACTATCTCGACGTGGTGCAGCGCTTCGTCGATGCGCCGCTGCACGCGCTCGGCGCGTCCGGCGCGCGCTTCGCGCTCGCCGCGCACGATCCGCTTGCCGTCGCGCCGCGGCCGCACGACGGCGCGCACGCGCACGCCGCTCGGCACGCCGCGCACGCACTCGCCGACGTGTGGCGCGCCTGTTTCGGGCACACCGCGCCCGCGCTGAACGACGATCTGTTCGAAGCCGGCGCCACGTCGTTCGACGTCGTGCGCTTCGTCGACGCGGCAGGCGCGGCGGGTTGGTCCGTATCGATCGCCGACGTGTTCGCCGCGCCGAGTTTCGCCGCGCTCGGCGCGCGCATCGCAAGCGCGTCGCAAGCGGCGCCGCCGGCTCGGGCGGCCGCCCGGCCGACGGGTCGGCCGGCGGACCCATCGCCCTATCAACCAGCGATTCAACCGGTGGCCGACGCACGCGATGCCGACTGAGCGTTACTTTTCCTACCCCGTGCGCACGGGCCGCCCGTGCGGCGCGCGCCGTATTTTTTCCTGCCGGCGCATCGCGCGCGCCGGCCATCTTGCCAAGGGAACCTGAGACATGCACAGAGATACCGTATTCGACCTGATCGGCGTCGGCTTCGGACCGTCGAACCTCTCGCTCGCCGTGCGCCTGGCGGAAGCGGATCACGCCGCGTCGTTCGCGCATTGCTACATCGAGCGGCAGCCCGAGTTCGGCTGGCATCGCGGCATGCTGCTCGACGACTGCCGGATGCAGATCTCGTTTCTGAAGGATCTCGTCACGCTGCGCGATCCGACAAGCCGCTACACATTCATCAATTACCTGTACGAGCACGGCCGGCTGAACGAGTTCATCAATCTGAAGAATTTCTATCCGACCCGCACCGAGTTTCATGACTACCTGCGCTGGGTGGCGAACGCGTTCGACGATCGCGTCCACTATGGCGAGACCGTCACGGCCGTCGAGCCTGTCGCGGCGCGCGACGCGAGCGGCGTGATCGAAGCGCTGCGTGTGTTTTCGCGCGACCGCGAGGGACGCGAGCGGCAGCGCGTCGCGCACGCGCTGTCGATCGGCGTCGGCGGCGCGCCGAACATGCCCGATGTGCTCGCGAGGCTCGGCGCCGAGCGCGTCGTCCATTCGTCGAATTATCTGACGTCGATCGAGCGGATCGTGGGCGCGTCGGCGCCCGGCGCGGCCGTGCGGGTTGCCGTGATCGGCGCGGGGCAGAGCGCGGCCGAGGTGTTCGTCGATCTCGCGCGTCGCTTCGCGCATGTCGACGCGAGCCTCGTGATCCGCTCGGGCGCGCTGAAGCCGGCCGACGACAGCCCGTTCGTCAACGAGATCTTCGATCCGGCATTCACCGACGTCGTCTACGCGCAGCCGGCGAGCGGCCGGCGCGCATTGCTCGAGCGCTTTCGCGATACCAATTACGCGGTGGTCGACCGGCCGCTCATCGAGCAGATCTACGAAATGCTTTATTTGCAGCGCGTGTGCGGCGCGCCGCGCCACCGCCTGCTCGCGAATGCCGCGATCGAGTCGGCCGAGCGTGCGGGCAACGGGCAGATCGAGCTGGTGCTGCGCGACCAGTTGACGGGCGACGCGCGCACCGAGCGGTTCGACGCGCTGGTGGTGGCGACCGGCTACCGGCGCGATGCGCATGCCGCGCTGCTCGATTCGCTCGCGCCGCACCTGGGCGACGCGCTCGCGGCGGGCGTCGCGCGCGACTACCGGCTCGCGACGCCCGCGCACTTCAAGCCGCGCATCTATCTGCAAGGATGCTGCGAGGATAGCCACGGGCTGTCCGACACGCTGCTGTCGGTGCTCGCCCGGCGCGCCGACGAAATCGCCGCGTCGCTCGCCGGGCGCGCGCCCGCCGCGCGGGCCGAAGGCCACGCGCGGCCGCGACACGATTCAAGACATAACAACGGGGTGAGCGACGGCCGGATGGCCATCGCTCTTTGACGAAGCGCGGCCGGCAGGCCGCTTTGCAACATGGAGCAACGGAAGATGGAGTGGGCAACCAGCACGCGCATGCGTGCGATCGCGGCTGCGGCGGGCGTGGCGTTTTATGCGGCGGGCGCGAGTCATGCGCACGCACAGGCGGCGCAGCCGGGCGCGGCGGCGCGGCAGTCGGGCAACCCTGCGGACCAGGCCACCGCGGCGGGCGGCACGTTGCCCGCGATTTCGGTGAACGCGAGCAAGCAGCATGACGCGGTCGTCGGCCTCGTCGCGCGGCGCAGCACGAGCGGCACGAAAACGGATACGCCGATCGTCGAGATTCCGCAGACGATCAACGTCGTCACCGCACAGCAGATCGAGGCGACGGGCGCGACCGACATCAACCAGGCGTTTCGCTACATCCCCGGCTTCTCGAGCTACGGCTCGGACAACCGCTCCGACTGGTATTCGGCGCTGCGCGGCTTCACGCCGACCGTGTTCGTCGACGGGCTGCAGGTGCCGAACACGATCAACCTGTCGAGCTGGCGCGTCGATCCGTACATGATCGACAGCATTGCCGTGCTGCGCGGGCCGACCTCGGTGCTGTACGGGCAGGGCGATCCGGGCGCGACCGTCGACGTGCAGAGCAAGCTCGCGAACGGCGAGCGCATTCGCGAAGTCGGCGTGCAGATCGGCAACTACGCGCGCAAGCAATTGATGTTCGACGTGGGCGACAAGATCGGCCGCGACGGCACGCTGTCGTATCGGGTGGTCGGCGTCGGCCGCGACGGCAACGCGCAGACCGGGCCGCTCGCCGATCAGCGCGTGTCGCTCGCGCCGTCGCTCAAGTGGCAGCCGAACGCGAACACGTCGCTCACGCTGTCCGCGACCTATCTGCAGGACTGGGGCGACACGTCGAGCAACTTCCTGCCAGCCCAGGGCACGGTGCTGCCGAACCCGAACGGCACGATCTCGCGCGATCTGTATACGGCCGATGCGAACTTCGATCATTACCGCAAGAAGCAATGGTCGATCGGCTATCAGTTCGAGCACAGGCTCAACCCGGTGTGGACGTTCCGGCAGAACGTGCGCTGGATGCATCTGTCGCTCGACGATGCGTCGGTGTACGGCGGCGGGATCGACGACGCCGACCCGACGATGGCGTCGATGACCCGCTACGCGGGCGTGTTCCAGTTCAACTACAGCCGCTTCGACATCGACAACCAGGCACAGGCGAAATTCACGACCGGCCCGTTCGCGCACACGCTGTTGTTCGGCTTCGACTACAACCGGCAGACGACCACCGATAGCGAATGGCTCGCGAAGGCGCCGAGCTTGAACATGTACCGCCCGGTTTATGCGCCGGTTACGATCGGCATCTTCGGCGGGGACGCTGCATACCCGCGCACCGATACGCATACCACGCTGAACGCGTTCGGCCTCTACGCGCAGGATCAGATCAAGTGGCAGCGCTGGGTGCTGACGCTCGGCGGCAGGCAGGACTGGACCCGCACCACGCAGGACGACATCGCGAATGCGGCGAGCTTCAAGCAGAACGACCATGCGTTCAGCGCCCGCGCCGGTCTGACGTACCTCGGCGATTACGGGCTGGCGCCGTATATCAGCTACGCCACGTCGTTCAATCCGCAGATCGGCCTGAAGCTGATGCAAGGCGGGCTCGCGACGCCGACGAAGGGGCGCCAGATCGAGGCCGGCCTGCGCTGGCAGCCGCCCGGCAAGAACCTGATGCTCAACGCGGCGGTGTATCAGATCAACCAGACCGACGTGGCGATGAGCAATCCGAACGACCCGACCAGCAGCACGGTGATCCAGGCGGGCGAGGTGCGCTCGCGCGGCATCGAGTTCAGCGCGGTCGGCAATCTGACGCGCGAGCTGTCGGTGATCGCCGCGTATGTGTACCAGGACGTGAAGAACGTGAAGGCAACCGACAACACGCTGAACATGTGGCCGACCGACGTGCCGCGGCCGCGCCAGATGGCGTCGCTGTGGGCCGACTGGACGTGGCGCAACGGGCCGCTCACGGGCTTCGGCGTCGGCGCGGGCGTGCGCTATCAAAGCGCGGCCGCGGGCGCGGCGGACAACTCGATATCGGTGCCGAGCTACACGCTCTTCGATGCGGCGCTGCATTACGAGCTGCGCAACTGGCGTTTCGCGCTCAACGCGACGAATCTGTTCAACCGGCGCTACGTGAGCGGCTGCCAGTCGTATTCGGTGTGCATGTACGGCAATCAGCGCACCGTGATGGCGTCGGCGAAATACAACTGGTGAGCGCGGCGCGAGCCGCCCGCCGATTCTTCATCCTGCTTCTTCATCCCGAAGCGCGGCGCGGCGGCGCGCCGCGCCAACCACAGGACAACGCTGCAATGGCAAAGAAAAAACTCGTCTACATCTGGTCGCTGCGCAACGCCGCCGCCGACAAGGCCGGCCAACAGATCGACTACAAGGGCGGCAAGCGCTACATGAAATCGGTGCTCGAATCGCTCGTCGAAGCGCTCAACGACACCGCGCTCGGTGACGCCTATTCGCTCGAACGCGTGATCTACGACGACGATGCGAACTCGCCGCGCGATCGCGAGAAGCTTGCCGAATACGGCTTCGCATACGAGCCGGGCAAGCGCTGGTTCTATCCGCCCGAGCTGCGCGTGCAGGGACGGCTCGTCAACGATCTGCTGTTCGCGATGGCGTCCGAATACCGGCGCGAACCGTTGGATTCGCCCGCGCGGCCGGCCGGCAAGCGCGCATTCGAAGCGCGCCTGCGCGAGACGCTCGACGGGCTCGGCGCGGATCTCGTCGTGCTCGACGGGCTGCTCGTGATTCTCGACGAGCTGGTGCGCCCGGGCGCGCCGTATTGCCGGCGGATCGTCAATATCCATCCGGGCATCACGCGTGCGGATTCGCCCTACGAGCGGCGCGGCGCATATGCGACGCTCGATGCGCTACACGGCGCGCGCGGGCGCAAGGTCGTCGATTGGCAAACGATGGAGAGTGTGCCGGTCGAGCCGGTCAGAATGACGGGCGCGTCGTTTCACTATGTCGACAACGGCGTCGATTCGGGCGAAGTGATTCACGACGTGCTGAACACCGAAATCGACGAGCGCGACACGATTCTCGAGTTGCGCTGGAATAATTTCAACCGCAGTCTGTTTCCGGCGCTGCATGAAGGGTTGGCGATGATGGCGGGGCTCGAGCGCGAAGCGGTGGCCAATGCGCTGCTGTCCTGACATGTCTTGACGGAGCCTGATGCTCGCGGTGCGAAAAAGCGGCGAAGCGCTAGTTTTTTCGCACCAGAGCTTTGCCGGACTTCGCCATACGGAATGTTGCCGATGTAATGGGCAAGGGCAGGATCAGGTGGCGTGCCAACTGTCAGCGTTCGGCCGCCGGCAATCAGGCTTGCGCGTCAATGAAGCATGCCATTGTAAAAGCCTATATAGGTATTGGCGAACAAGTGGCAGCCGAATCGCGCACCGTCCTTGATTAAAGGCTTGAAACGGACATCGTTCCAGTCGCTGTTGACGACTCTTAGAAAATCCTCAGCGTGTCCGATATCCAGCTCCTTATGCGCTCCGTAGTGCGTGATCTGGGCTGCGTCGAGCCATCCGCGATCGACGATCGCTTGAAAGATCATCGTCGAGATATCGACGAAGGTTCGTTCGATTCCCGCGAACATCGATACGGCGAAGCGATAATCCTGGAACGACGAAACACCGCGAAGCGTTTCATTAAAAGTGCGGGCATTGGGCGACGGAGCATTCAGATCGATCGACGACGAATCGCCGCCAAGACGGTCAATCAGCGTCAGGATGGTCTGGCCGTGCATCTGTTCCGGGACACCTTTTCCATGCTCCTCCCATAGATTTTCGACCAGCGAGATTCGCGACGCGGCCTCCGGCATGCTGGCAATGACGTGTGCCATTGGCCGGCTGAAAAAATAAACCATCGGCGCGAACTCGATCTGGCTTTTCAAGAATTGCTGCTTCGACATTTCGCCGGAACATAGTTTCTTGAAGTATGGATGCTGGGGCAAATTCAGTTCGGCAACGCAGGATTCGAGGTAGTCTTTCAGATCAGCGTGAAGTGTCACGATTTTCCCCATTGATTGTTTAATTTGGCTTGTGGTCGAGGTTTTATGTAAGTGCTGTGTGTGGTGAAAAAAGAAAATATTCGATGACCATTTTCAATGAATGAGTTAACGATGAAAGTAGTCAATTTTCATCCGTATTGCAATGTCATGTGGATTCAGTGTGCTGCACGGATACATCGATTTTATCGCCGAGGGCGATTGATTCAGCAACTGCTAATCGAGAGTAAGGTGAGAATTACAATCGTAAACGATGCCGATGTGTCGTGGATCGGCTAGTAAATGGCTGCAGTTAGTCATGTGACATTTTGAAGGTCGGAATCTCGGCCGATATTTTCATATGTAATATGGCGTGCCACGATCACCTCCTTTATTTCAGAAAGTGATGGTGTCATCCAATATTATTTGCGACTTATTCGATTCCCGTCGAAATAAAATTCCATGGAAATTTCCGGCGGACATCGCCGTTGTCGCACGCAGATTTGCCTGCGAATCCGCAGGCGGATAAGTCGAAACGAATGTTTCGCGCCAGCAGACGGCTTCGCTGGCCGCGTCACGCACGGGGATCGGACACGTATTCCGGCGGGCGGAGCCCGCGATCGTCACGATCACGGTCGAATTTCAGATCGCGTGTCGGATGAAACGCGGTTGCCTTGCGATGCCGCCAAGCACCGCAGGGCGCGGCCGAGTTCTGTGAGTTTGCGCGGTGCGCGCTTGCATGGCCAAGCCCGTGCGGCGTGAAGCCGCACCGCAGTGATGGGCTCGAATCGCCCGGAATCGCAACATGCGTTGTTTCGTCGTGCCTCATCTACCGAGGCAGCGAAATGCTGCCGCCCGGCAACGTCCTGGCTTCAAGCAAATCGCCGGGCTGACAATTGAGATAACGGCAGATCGCCTCGAGCGTCGCGAAGCGGATGCCCTTGACCTTGCCTTGCTTGAGCAGCGACAGATTCTGCTCAGTGATGCCGACGGCTGTGGCGAAGTCTTTCGAGCGGACCTTGCGCGAGCATCACGTAATAGACCTTCGCCCCAAAGGGGTCGATTTCGGCTCTCGCAGTTCGAATTCGAGGGCGATGAACGAGGCGCTGGACCACGCGCGCCCCGGCAAGCGTTGCAACAGCGGGCAGGCGCCGTCACAGCGGATCGCCGCTGAACAGCGCCGCGGCTGCCTGCGGATTCGACGGCCAATAAGCATGCAGATACGTCGCGACGATCGGGCCGTGCCGATAGACAGGTTCGCCCGGCGCGCCGTCGTCGGGCCGCGTCGCGTTGACGGTGGGCGCGAGCGGCGTGACGAAACGCGAGTAATGGAACGTGTGCCCCGTCAGCGCGCCGAAGCGGGTGGCAAGCGTCTGCATGCCCAGGCCGGCGAAGCGGCGCTGCATCGATGCTGCGCCGGGGATCAGGCCGAGCATCGGCGTGGCCGCCCCGTCGGCGTCGGTGAGCGTTTCGCCCAGATACAGCATTCCGCCGCATTCGGCGACGACCGGCTTGCCCGCCGCGACATGCGCGGCGATTGCGCGCGCCGTCGTTGCGTTCGCCGCGAGCCGCGCCGCGTGCAACTCCGGATAGCCGCCCGGCAGATATAGCGCGTCGCAGCCGTCGGGCAGCGGCTCGTCGGCGAGCGGCGAAAAGAACGCAAGCTGCGCGCCGAGCGTTTGCAGCGCGTCGAGATTGGCCGGATAGATGAACGAAAACGCCGCGTCGCGCGCGATCGCGATCCGCTTGCCGGCGAGACGGCCGCCGGTATGGGCCGCCGCGGCGGGCAGGCCGCCGATCGTCGCGGCGGCGCCGGTTGCCGAACCGGCCGCGTGGCCGGCGGGCGAAAGCGCCGTTGTCGCGGCCGAATGCGCACCGCCGATATCGCCGGCGGGCGCGGGCGCGAACATGCCGCAATTGCCGGCATGCAACACGCCCGCTATGCCGGAAGCGGCATCGCCGCGAACGTCGTGGCTTGCCGCGCCGAACTCGACGACGGGCGGCAGCGCCGCGAGCGCCGTCGCGGCGAGCGCATCGGCCGCGCGTTCGATGCGCGCTTCGAGATCGGCGATATCGTCGGGCTGATGCAGGCCGAGGTGCCGCTCGGGCAGCGCGATCAGCGGATCGCGCGGCAGATGGCCGAGCCAGCGAATCGATTGCGGCAGCGCGTCGCGCAGCAGCGCCGCGTGGCGCTCGGAGCCGACGCGATTGGCGAGCACGCCGTGGAACGGCACGCCGGGCCGGAATTGCGCGAGTCCGAACGCAATCGCGCCGAAGGTCTGCGCGATCGACTGCGCGGAGATCACCGCGGCGACCGGTACGTGAAACGCCCGGGCGAGATCCGCGCTCGACGGCGTGCCGTCGTAAAGGCCCATCACGCCTTCGATCAGAATCACGTCGGCCTCGCGCGCGGCGCGCGCGAGCAGCGCACGGCAATCGCGCTCACCAACCATGCCGAGATCGAGCGAATAAACGGGCGCGCCGCTCGCGCGCGCGAGTAGCATCGGATCGAGAAAATCCGGCCCGGTCTTGAATACGCGCACGCGCCGCCCGAGCCGCCAGTGATGGCGCGCGAGCGCCGCCGTCACCGAGGTCTTGCCCTGGCCGGACGCGCTCGCTGAGATGAACAGCGCGGGGCAGGCGGGCATCGGCTCAGAACTCCACGCCGCGCTGCGCCTTCACCCCTTGCTCGCGGTACGGGTGCTTGACGAGCCGCATTTCGGTGACGAGGTCGGCCGCGTCGATCAGCGCGTCGGGCGCGTGCCGGCCTGTCACGACGACGTGCAGCATCGGCGAGCGGGCCGCGAGCGTCGCGAGCACTTCGTCGAGCGGCAGGTATTCATACTTGAGCACGGTGTTGAGCTCGTCGAGGATCACCATCCGGTAATCGCCGCTTTCGATCATCCGGCGCGCCTCGTCCCAGCCGCGGCGGGCGGTCGCGATGTCGGCGTCGCGGTTTTGCGTATTCCACGTATAGCCGTCGCCCATCGTGACGAAATCGCATTGCGCGTGCGCGCCGAGAAAATCCCGCTCGGACGTATGCAGCGCACCCTTGATGAACTGCACGACGCCGATGCGCATGCCGTGGCCGAGCATGCGCACGGCCATGCCGAACGCGGCGGTGCTCTTGCCCTTGCCGTTGCCGGTATGGACCATCAGCAAGCCCTTCTCGACGGTGGCGGCCGCCTGCTTCTTTTCGTGGCCCGCGCGGCGGCGCTCGGCCATGCGTTGATGCGATTCGGAATCGGTTTTCATCGATTGGCGTCCTGTGATTCGGTTGGGAGGGAGCAGTTTGGTGCGGCAGGGCGTTGCCGGAAGCGCGCTGAAGCCGGCAGCGGCGCGCGGCGAAGCCCGCGTTCAGCGCATCTCATGGCGCGCCGGCGACGCGGGCGATCGCGACCGTCACGCCATCGAGCGCGAGCTTGCGCACAATGAGCGCACCGCCGGGTGCGGCAAGCAGCGCGCAAGGCTCGCACACGCCGTCCACGCCGAAGCGCGCGCGCGCGGCGACGGACGGTTTGCCGAATTCGCCGAACGGCGCGCCATGCGCATCGCGCAGCGCAGCCGTATTCCAGGCGGCCGAGCCGGCCGCGCCCGCCGCGTCGATGGCGAGCGCGCCGGCATGCGGCTCGGCCGACGGTCCGCAAGCGGCATCGGGCGAACGGCTCAGGCCACGCGCGAGTTGCTCGGCGATTGCGTCGCGCGAGAACGCGGCGAGCGGCCAGCCATGCCGTGCGCAGCATTCGACGAGACCGGGCTCGCCCGCCTTCGCATCGAGCGTCGCGACGAGCACGATGTCGACAGCCGGTGCATCGGGCAGGCGCGAGAGCGCCGCGCGAATCGCGGTGTCGATCGTGTCGGCCGTGCGTCCCGCGCGACAGCCGATGCCAAGCGCGACGCGCATCAGCACGCGCACGCGCGGCACCGGTCGGCGCGAGCGTGGCAGTGGTGCAGGGCGAATCGAATCATGCTGAGTAAGGCGGGCGCGGTGCGTTGGCGGGCGGAGGTCAGATGCGCGCATACGATAGCACAGCGGGGTTCGCGCCAGCGGCGAGCCGCCTGCCGGTTCGAATCGAACGGGACGTGGCGCATCGCGCTTGCGCCGCGTGTTTCACCGGCCTTTTTCAACGCGCCATTCAACGTGCGATTCAACGCGCCATTTGGTTCGAAGGGCTTACGGCACCTGTCAAAAAATTTTCATTGGATTTCGGTTTTGGCGCCATGTAGGTTGGCGACAGCGCACCGATTTCAACGGTTCCGCGTTGACGGCGATCCCGGTTTGCTCGAAGCAGACGATCGCGCCGGCATGACGCTTGGCGATGCGCTGCTTTTGACCGCATGCGATAAATAAATATTGACGAGGGCATCGACATGAAGATGAAGAACATCTCGCGTTTGGCTTTTCTCATGCTCGCCGCGGTTCACGGCCCGGCCGCGCAAGCCGGCGAATCCGCATCCGCCGCGCCGCCGACGCCTGGCGAGAAGGCATGGCGCACGCTGTTTTGCGAATCCAACGGCGGGCGCGACGTGACCGACCAAGGCAAGCTTTCCACCGGGGCCGACGTGACGGCCGCGGTGGTGTGCCAGTATCCCGAATCGGGCAATCCGCGAGCCGCGGCGCGGCAGAACGAATATGCGAAAAATGCCGTGGCGGGGCCGATCCCAACGACGCCCGTTTCCGCGACGCTGCACCCGCCGAGCGGAAGCTTTTCGATTGCGGCAGGCAATCCGCTTGCCGTCTCGTGCTCGGCCGATTTGTACATCGCGCCGTGGGCCGGCCTGCCCGCGCGCAGCAACGGCACTTCGACGTTCAATTGCCGCGGCTACAACGTCGGGCAAAGTTCGGTGGGCTGCAATGTCCAGTGGTCGGGGCCGACCACGGTCGCGGTCGGCGCGTCGCCCTATGGCGCGAGCGCCAGCGTGAATTTCACGTGCGCGGCCACCCATGTCGGCGCGATCAGCTCCGTGATGGATTATTCCTACCGCGACCCGATCTATCAGCGCATAACGTACTCGGCTCAGAACGTATTCGGCACGATCAATATCCAGCCGTAGCGAGCGGGCTTTTTTTCGAGCGCGAAACGCGGGCTCGAGCATTACACCGGCATTGGCGGCGGCCCCGATGCGACCGGCCGCCGGCCGCCCGAAAGCCATCCGCCTTTTGTCCGCCTTGACGCGTTCCCGACGCGCGCCTTACACTCGCCGCGTCTTGGTGCTCGCGCGCAAGTTCTTTTGCGCGCAGTTAAACGGGAAACAGGAAGCATGGCCGCCACGGCCCGCCCACCTGTGCTGCCCCCGCAACGGTAAGCGATGGCATCGCGCGAGCGGTGCGGCGCTGACTTCTCCACATGCGCGAGCGCATGTGCGATCGGCCACTGGATGCGTCGCGTCCGGGAAGGTGAAGCAGCGTGTTCGTCAGCCCGGATACCGGCCGAGATGCAGGGGGCGTGCGCCGTGCGGCGGCGCGCGTGCCCGGGAATCCGCGCTGCGGGGAGGCGGCGCGCCGGACCGTTCTCCAAAGGAGCATCATGCTCAAGTCGTTTCTCCGCCTGTTCAACGACAGTCCCGCCGAGCTGCGCAGCAAGATCGTCGGCATTTACGCACTGCTGATCGCCTTCAACATCGGCGCATGGCTCTGGGCACTCGCCGCGTTTCGCGGGCAGCCCGCGCTGCTCGGCACCGCGCTGCTTGCCTATACGTTCGGGCTGCGCCACGCGGTGGACGCCGATCACATCGCCGCGATCGACAACGTCACGCGCAAGCTGATGCACGAGCGGAAAAATCCGCTCGGCGCGGGTTTGTTCTTCTCGCTCGGCCATTCGACGATCGTGATTCTGATGACCGTCGCGGTTGCGGCGACGGCCGCGTCGCTTGCCGCCCACTTCGACGAGATGAAGACGTGGGGCGGCGCGATCGGCACGAGCGTGTCGGCATTCTTCCTGCTGGTGCTCGCGTTCGCGAACCTGCTGATCCTGATCTCCGTGTGCCGGACGTTTCGCGCAGTCCGGCGCGGCGAGACGCTCGTCGAGCAGGATCTCGACCTGCTGCTGAACCGCCGCGGTTTTCTCGCGCGCGTATTCCGGCCGCTGTTCGCGATCGTGTCGAAAAGCTGGCATCTGTATCCGATCGGTTTTCTGTTCGGGCTCGGTTTCGACACCGCGACCGAGATCGCGCTGTTCGGCATCTCGGCGACGCACGCGCAAGGCGGCCTGTCGTTCTGGTCGGTGATGGCGCTGCCGATCCTGTTCACCGCCGGGATGACGCTCGTCGACACGACGGACGGCATCATGATGATGGGCGCGTACCGCTGGGCGTTCGTGCGGCCGATCCGCAAGATCTACTACAACATGACGATCACGTTCGTATCGGTGGTGGTCGCGGTGGTGATCGGCGGGATCGAGGCGTTCGCGCTGATTGCCGACAAGTTCGAGCTGAAGGGCGGCGTGTGGGATTTCGCGGCAATGGCGGCCGAGCATTTCGGCGTCCTCGGCTATTTCGTGATCGGAATCTTCGTCGTGAGTTGGGCCGTATCGGCGCTCGTCTACCGGCTCAAGCGCTACGACGAAATCGACGTGACACTTTCGGCCTGAATGGCGCGCAGCCGGCCTGCGGGCGCGGCGGCACGCCGGACGACATTCGAATACCTCGACGGAAACGACCATGCACATGCGCAAAATTCCCGTGACGATCGTCACGGGCTTCCTCGGCAGCGGCAAGACGACCTTGCTGCGGCATATCCTGCAACACGCGGGCGGCCGCCGGATTGTCGTGATCGTCAACGAGTTCGGCGAACTCGGCATCGACGGCGAGATCCTCAAAGGCTGCGCAATCGGCTGCGACGAAGCGGGCGGCGAAGCCGACGGTCAACTCTACGAACTGGCGAACGGCTGCCTGTGCTGCACGGTGCAGGAGGAGTTCTATCCCGTGATGGAGGCGCTCGTCGAGCGGCGCGCCGATATTGACCACGTGCTGATCGAGACGTCCGGGCTCGCGTTGCCCAAGCCGCTCGTGCAGGCGTTCAACTGGCCGTCGATCAAGAACAGCTTTACGGTCGACGCGGTGTTGACGGTCGTCGACGGCCCGGCGGCGGCGCGCGGCCAGTTCGCGGAAAATCCGGCCGCAGTGGACGCGCAGCGCCGCGCGGACCCGAACCTCGACCACGAATCGCCGCTGCACGAACTGTTCGCTGATCAGCTTTCGGCCGCGGACCTCGTGATCCTCAACAAGACCGATCTGCTTGACGACTCGCAACTCGCGCGCGTCGACGCGGCGATCCGCGACGAGATCCCGCCGCACGTGAAGATCGTTCGCGCGCAGCGCGGCGAGCTCGATCTCGCGACGCTGCTTGGCCTGAACGCGGCGTCCGAGGAGACGATCCATCTGCGGCACGACCACCACGGCTCGGCCGACGACGCCGATCATCACCACGACGAATTCGATTCGGTCGTCGTGCATGCGCAGATCGGCTCGCGCGACGCGGCGCTCGCCGCGCTCGCCGCGCTTGTCGAAGCGCACACGATCTATCGCGTGAAGGGCTTCGCCGCGCTGCCCGATACGCCGATGCGGCTGGTCGTGCAGGGGGTGGGGCAGCGCTTCGACAGCTATTTCGACCGGCGCTGGCGCGACGACGAGGCGCGCTCGAGCCGGTTCGTGCTGATCGGCGAGGATCTCGACGCGGCGGCGCTGCAGCGCGCGTTCGACGCGGCGCTCGCGGCCCGCGCGCGCGCCGCTTGAGCGTAGCGCGCACGAACCAGCGCCATGCATTTACTACGCACGACACCCGGCGGCTTCGTCGACGACACGGCGGGAGTCGTGCGGATCGACCAGCGTGCGGCCGACATCGTGATTCTCAGCTCGGCCGACACGACGCTGTCGCTGCTCGCGAGCGTCGTGCCGACCCTTCCCGAAGGTTTTCCGAGCGTGCGGCTCGCGAACGTGACGTTTCTGCGCCAGCCCGCATCGGTCGATTTCTATATCGACGACGTGCTGCGGCATGCGCGCGCCGTCGTGATCGATCATCTCGGCGGCGAGTCGTACTGGCCATACGGAATCGAGCAGGCGGTCGCGCTCGCGGCCCGCACCGGAATGAAGCTGGCGATGTTCTCGGGCGATCTGCAGGAAGACACGAATCTGATCGCGAAGAGCACGGTCACGCCCGATCTTTGCCGGCTGTGGTGGCGTTATCTGCGCGAGGGCGGAAGCGCGAACGCCGAAGCGCTGTTGCGCAGCATCGCGCATCACGCGCTCGGCTTCGGCAGGGAGCCCGAGCCGCCGCGTCCGCTGCCCGCGGCCGCGCTCTATCATCCGGCCCGCGCGAGCGCGACGCTCGACGATTGGCGCGCGCGCTGGCGCGAGGGCGCGCCGGTGGTCGCGATTCTGTTCTACAAGGCGCACTGGCAGGCGGCCAATACCGCGGTGTTCGACGCGCTCGCCGGCGCGCTCGAGCGCGAAGGGCTCAATCCGTTGCCGATCGCGGTGACGTCGCTCAAGGATGCGATGAGCCGCGCGGTGATCGAGCGGCTGTGCGCGGATGCGGCGGATGCGGGCGGCCCGGTTGCCGATGCGCGCCGAGCCGGCGCGCATGCCGCGCGCGTCTGCCTCGTGCTGAACACGACCGCGTTCGCCGCGGGCACGCCCGGCGACGAGGCCGAGGCGCTCGCCGGCGACGCGCCCGTGCTGCAGGTGATCCTGTCGGGCGGCAATCGCGACGCATGGCTGGCCGATCCGCACGGCCTGCACGCGCGCGACATCGCGATGCACGTTGCGCTGCCCGAGGTCGACGGCCGGATCATCACGCGCGCGGTGAGCTTCAAGGGGCTGGCTTATCGCTGCGCGCATACCGAGGTCGACGTGGTCCGTTATCAGCCGGACGACGAGCGGATCGCGTTCGTCGCCGAGCTGAGCCGCCGCTGGTGCCGGCTGCGCACGCTCGACAACGCGGACAAGCGCATTGCGCTGATTCTCGCGAATTATCCGGCGAGCGAAGGGCGCATCGGCAACGGTGTCGGGCTCGACACGCCGGCCTCGGCGCTCGCGGTGCTCGCGATGCTGTGCGACCAAGGGTATCGCATCGCCGATGCCTGCGAAGGCGGCGCTCGCGGCGCGCAAGTCGACGAACTGCGCGACGGACTGCCCGAAGACGGCGACGCATTGCTCGCGCGGATCACCGCGGGCGTGACCAACGATGCGTCCACGCGCGCGCTGCGCCCGGCGTTTCAAAGCTACGCGCTCGACGACTATCTGCGCCGCTTCGCCGCGCTGCCGAGCGCGTTGCGCGATGCGCTGAACGAGCGCTGGGGGCCGCCGGAGGCGGACCCGACGCTGCGGCGCGGGCGCTTCGCGATCGCGGGCTGGCGCGCGGGCAACGTATTCGTCGGCGTGCAGCCGTCGCGCTCGCGCGGCGGCGACGATTACGCGAACTATCATGACGCCGATCTCGTGCCGCCGCACGCCTATCTCGCGTTCTATTTCTGGCTGCGCGACGTCTTCGCGATCGACGCGATCGTCCATCTCGGCAAGCACGGCAATCTCGAATGGCTGCCGGGCAAGAGCGTCGCGCTGTCGGCGGCGTGCTGGCCCGACCTGATTCTCGGGCCGCTGCCGCACCTGTATCCGTTCATCGTCAACGATCCGGGCGAGGGCAGCCAGGCGAAGCGGCGCGCGCAAGCGGTGATCGTCGATCATCTGATGCCGCCGCTGACCCGCGCGGAGAATTACGGGCCGCTGCAGGATCTCGAGCGGCAAGTCGACGAGTATTACGACGCGCTGATGGTCGATGCGCGCCGCGCGAAGGTATTGCGCGAGACGATTCTCGCGACGATCGTCGAGCACCGGCTGCACGAGGAACTCAGCATCGCGCCGCCCGACGGGCGCGACGCCGAGGATGCGCTGCTCACGCGTGTCGATGCGTGGCTTTGCGAGCTGAAGGAGGCGCAGATCCGCGACGGGCTGCATACGTTCGGCAGTTCGCCGCGCGGCCGTCAGCGGCGGGATACGCTCGCCGCGCTCGCGCGCTTTCCGGCCGGCGACGGCAGCGGCGAGCACGCCGGGTTGATCGGCGCGCTCGCGCGCGATCTCGCGCTGCCCGACGGTTTCGATCCGCTCGCGGCCGACTGGGCCGAGCCGTGGACCGGGCCGCGGCCCGACGCGCTTCGCGAGGTAAGCGGCGAGCCTTGGCGGCATGCGGGCGACACGCGCGAACGGTTGGAGCAGCTCGCGAGCGCGTTGATCGAGCGCGTGTGCGAGCGGTGCGATGGCGCGCGGCGCGACGGCCAGCCGGCGATCGCCGCAGGCCATGCGGAAAACGTGAACGGCGCGGGCGGCGAGCAGGCGGCCGGCCGCGCCGCGCATACGACGATCGCCCAAGCCGGCGAGCGCGCTCACGCCGAAGCGGAATGGGATGGCGCCACCGAGGCCCACGCGGTTCGCCCGAGCGCCGATCTCGGCTACGTCGCCACGCATTGGCCGCGCACGCACGCGGTGCTCGAGCGGCTCGCGCGCGATCTGCTGCCGCGCCTCGATGCGTGCGGCGCCGAGGAACTGCGCCAGTTGCGGCGCGGCCTCGAAGGCCGTTTCGTGCCGCCGGGGCCAAGCGGCTCGCCGTCGCGCGGCCGGCCGGACGTGTTGCCGACCGGGCGCAACTTCTACGCGGTCGATACCCGCGCGGTGCCGACGCAGGCCGCATGGTCGATCGGTTTGAAATCGGCGCAGCAACTGATCGAACGCCATTTGCAGGAACACGGCGACTATCCGCGCGCGGTCGGTCTATCGGTATGGGGAACCGCGACGATGCGCACCGGCGGCGACGATATCGCCCAGGCGCTCGCGCTGCTCGGCGTGCGGCCGAAATGGGCGCCGGGCAGCCATCGGGTGACCGATTTCGAGATTCTGCCGATCGAAATCTTCGACAGACCGAGGATCGACGTGACGCTGCGCGTGTCCGGCTTTTTCCGCGACGCGTTTGCAAACGTGATGCATTTGTTCGATGCGGCGGTGCAGGCGGTCGCGAATCTCGACGAGCCGCCGCAACTCAATCCGCTCCGCGAGCGCGTGCTGCGCGATACGCAGGCGCTTACGGCGCGCGGCATGCCGGCCGACGAAGCGCGGCGGCGCGCCGGCTGGCGCGTGTTCGGCGCGCGGCCGGGCGGCTATGGCGCGGGGCTGCAGACGTTGATCGACGACGGCCGCTGGAGCACGGATGCCGACCTTGCTCACGCCTACCATGCGTGGGGCGGCTATGCGTATGCGCAAAACAGCGCGGGCGACGCCGCGCACGACGCGTTTGGAATGCGCCTTGCGGCGATCGACGCGGTTGTGCAGAACCAGGACAGCCGCGAGCACGACATTCTCGATTCGAACGACTATTACCAGTTTCACGGCGGCATGGCGGTGGCGGTGCGGCACGCGTCCGGACGGCAGCCGAGCCTGTATCACGGCGACCATGCCAACCCGGCCGCGCCGCGGATCAACACGCTGCGCGAGGAGATCGCGCGGGTGATCCGCGCGCGCGTCGTCAACCCGAAGTGGATCGACGGCGTGAAGCGGCACGGTTACAAGGGCGCGGCGGAGATCGCCGCGACCGTCGATTATCTGTACGGCTACGATGCGACCGCGCGCGTGATCGCCGATCATCAGTACGCGCTCGTCGCCGACGCGTATTTGCACGATCCGGATACGCGCGCGTTCCTCGAGCGGCACAATCCGCACGCGCTGCACGGCATGTGCGAGCGGCTCGTCGAGGCGATGCAGCGTGGCCTATGGCAGGAACCGGGCGGGCACCGCGACGCGATCGAGGGCTATCTGCTCGCAAGCGAGCAGCTTCTGGAAGGGGCACGGCAATGAACGACGCGACCACCAACGATCTGAACGGCGGCGCCGGCGGCGGGCCGGCCGCACCGGGCACGGCAGCGGCGGCGCAAACGCCGGCAGCGCCGGCACCGCCGCAGGACGCCGCCGCGCTGCCGGCTGCCTATCCGTTTGCCGCGCTGATCGGCCAGCAGGCATTGCAGCAGGCGCTGCTGCTCGTCGCGGTCGATCCCGGCATCGGCGGGGTGCTCATCAGCGGCCCGCGCGGCACGGCCAAATCGACCGCCGCGCGCGCGCTTGCCGAACTGCTGCCCGAAGGGCGCTTTGTCACGCTGCCGTTATCGGCAAGCGACGAACAGGTGACGGGCTCGCTCGACCTCGCGAGCGCGCTCGCCGATCACACGGTGCGCTTCGCGCCGGGCCTGATCGCGCGCGCGCATCGCGGCGTGCTGTATGTCGACGAAATCAATCTGCTGCCGGACGCGCTCGTCGATGCGCTTCTCGATGCCGCCGCAAGCGGCATCAACACCGTGGAGCGCGACGGCATCTCGCACAGCCATCCGGCGCGCTTCGCGCTCGTCGGCACGATGAATCCCGAGGAGGGCGAGTTGCGGCCGCAGTTGCTCGACCGTTTCGGGCTGATGGTCGAAGTCGGCAATTGTAATGACGCCGTGCTGCGGCAGCAGATCGTCAGGATGCGGCTTGCGTTCGATCTCGATGCGCACGCGTTCCGGGAGCAGTATCGCGATGCCCAGGCGGCGCTCGTCGCGCGGATTCGCGCGGCGCGCGCCGCGTTGCCGGCGCTTGCCTTCAGCGATGCCGCGCATGCGCGCGCGGCCGCGCTGTGCATCGACGCGGCGGTCGACGGGCTGCGCGGCGATCTGGTGATGCTGCGCGCCGCGCGGGCGCTGGCCGCGCTCGAAGGCGCGACGTCGGTCGATGCGGCGCACGTCGAGCGCGTGGCCGCCGACGTATTGCGTCATCGGCGCACGCGGCCCGATTCCGATACGGCGGGGGCTGCCGACGCGCCGGCGCATGCCGCGCGGCGCGCGCCGGCGGCCGATTCACTCGGCCAAACGCCATCGAATTCGTCAGGCCGCGACGCATCGTCCAAACAGCATGACGACGACGCGCGTATCGCGCACGCCGCCGATCATGCCGACGAGCCGCCGCCATTCGCGCGAGCCGGATCTCGCGCCGAAGCGGGCGGCCCGGCGCACGCGGGAGCCCGCGCACCGTCCGGCGCAGACGGGGCGAATCGCCCGGTTCGTGATACCGCCGCGCAAACCCGCCCGGACGCCGCGTCGTCGGCCGATCGCGATTGGGGTTATCTGCCGCCCGAACCGGTGGGCATGGCCCCGGCACCGGCCGTCAAGCGCGTGATCGCGCTGCCGCTAAAAAAACGCTGAGCCATCGGACGGATGCCGCCGCTGCCGCCGTCGCGCCCCATGCGCCCGGCAACGGCCTTCGATGGCTCGACACCGGCATACGCAAACGCGACGCGCGCGGCGAACCCGGCACGCGCATCGCGTGGCGCGCCACGCTCGCGGCCGCGCGCGGCGACGCGCCGCGTGCCGAGCATCTGCGCTACCGGCCGCGAGCGGGCAACCCCGGCGCGCTGCATTGCTTCGTGCTCGATTGCTCCGCGTCGATGTTGACGCACGGACGTCTTGCGCGGGCAAAGGGGCTGGTTGTCGCATTGTTCGATTGCCTCGCGCGCGAACGCGCGGCGGCGGCGCTCGTTTGCTTCGGCGGCGGCTCGGCCGACGTGCGCTTCGGCCCGGCCGTGCCGCGCTGGTGGAACGAGCGCTGGCTCGCGCCGATCGGCGGCGGCGGCGGCACGCCGTTCGTGCAAGGGATCGACGCCGCGCAGCGGCTGCTCGCGCGCGCCGCGCGTCGGCAGCCGCGGCAGGCGCGCTGGCTCTGGGTGCTGTCCGACGGACGCACTCGCGAAACCCCGGCGCGCCCCGTCCATGCCGAGCGGATCGTCGTCGTCGATTTCGATGATGCATCCGTCCGGCTGGGCCGCTGCGCCCGGCTGGCCCGCGCGTGGGGCGCGACGCTGATCGGGCCGGATGCGCTCGGTAGCGGCTGATCGCCGGCGGCGCGGCCGATATGCGATCATCGGCCGATATTCACCCGACCTTGTGGAGCCGATCAGCATGACCGACGAGCAGCCGACCATCGAAATCGAAACCGGTCCCAACCCGACATTCGCCGTGATCCTGATGCATGGCCTCGGCGCCGACGCGCACGATTTCGTGCCGTTGATTCCGGAATTGCACCTGCGCGATGCACCGGCCGTGCGTTTCGTGCTGCCGAACGCACCCGAGATTGCGGTGACGGCGAACAACGGCTATGTGATGCGCGCGTGGTACGACATTTTGTCGTTCCAGACGCTTGGCCGGCAGGTCGACGAAGCGGGAATCGAGGCGTCCTGCGCGACGGTGCGCCGGCTGATCGACGCGGAAAACCGGCGCGGTATTCCGACTTCGCGGATTTTCGTCGCGGGCTTTTCGCAGGGCGGAGCGATGACTTATTCGGCGGGGCTCACGCATCCGGAGACGCTCGCCGGCCTGATCGTGCTGTCCGGGTATATTCCATCGCCGGACTTCATCGATAAGCGGCTCGCCGAAGCGAATCGCGGCACGCCGATCTTCGCCGCGCACGGCACCGGCGATGACGTTCTACCGGTCGCGCTAGGCGAGGCCGCGCGCGATTTTGCAACGGCGCGCGGCGCGGGCGCCGGCTCGCGCGTCGAATGGCACGCGTATCCGATGCCGCATTCGGTTTGCGCGGAAGAGGTCGATGCGCTGCGCGGCTGGCTGCATGCGCGGATTGCCGCGGCGTGAGCGCCGCCGCGGCGCGGACGGCATGATCGCCGCCGCGGCGTGGGCCGTGCGACCGACGGCGGTGCCATCTCGGGGCGCGGCCGGCGTCGGCGCGGCGCGGTTTGCCGCGCCCGCCAAGCCGCGCTGCATCGCGGCCGGCTGCGCCCGCGTTCCACACAGGCGAAACGAACGCGAGCGCCCGCATTACGGCCGTTACGATTTCACCCACACGCCGCCCGCGCTTGGCACGTTGCCCTGCGTCCACCACTGCGCGCAGTACTTCGCGCCCTGATACATCACGCAGGTGCCGCCCGAATACGACGCGTCAGGCGA
The DNA here is from genome assembly GCF_001718875.1 of Burkholderia singularis. NCBI lineage: Bacteria > Pseudomonadati > Pseudomonadota > Betaproteobacteria > Burkholderiales > Burkholderiaceae > Burkholderia > Burkholderia singularis. The sequence goes on along the minus strand of NZ_CP013448.1, from coordinate 2,384,208 downwards.
CCAGGTCGGCGTGCCGCCGCTGACCGGCTTCCAGACCGCGGCCTGCCCCGGCACTTCACCTTGCGTCCACCATTGCGCCTGATACGTGACACCCTGGTACGTGACCGTCTGGCCTGCCGTATAGACTTGGCTTGCCGACCACGGCGCGGCCGACGGGGGCGTGCCGCCGCCCGTCGTGCCGCCGTAGTTCGGATCTTGCGTGACGCCGGTGCCCCAGTGTCCGGCGGCCTGCCTGAAGATCGCGGCGAACGCATACGGTTGTTGAACGATGCCCGAGCAAGTATCGGAAACCGATGCGCCATTGTTCGGGCACGCCTGATCGCGGCCGGCCGACCAGTTGCTGATCAGGCCATAGCCATTCGCACGCGCGGCGTTCAACACGCTCTGCGCGTTGGCCAGCGTGAAGGTTTCGCCTTGCACGTCGTTCATGCCGATCATCGGCGTGACGCCGACCCGCTGCCAGAGCTGCGCACTGGTCTGCGGCTGACCGATGGCCTTATACGCGGTATCGAGCTGCGAATAAAGCGCCTGCGCGGCGCTGATCGCGGCCGCGCCCATATCGAGGTTCGCCGGGCCGTAGTCCATCGTCATGATGTTGACCGCATCGATCGCCGTCTTGTTCGCGAGCGCCGCGTTCAGCACGTTCAGACCGTCGTCTATGAGGCCCGTCGGCATCACGGGCAGCGTCAGCGTGACCGACAGCGGCTTGCCCTTTGCCGCATACTCGGCCTGAAGCTGCGATACCGCTTGAAAATTACGCGCGACGGCCGCGCTGTCCTGCTGCGCGGCGCCTTCGATGTCGAAATCGACGTGGCGAAGGTCGTATGTATCGATGACCGTCTGATACGCGGCCTTCAGCGCGGGCACGCTCGAACAGGCCTGCATCAGCGGCGTGCCCGCCTCGCCGCCGAACGATACGGCGACTTCGCCGCCTTTCGCGCGGTAGCTGGCAAGCGATGCCGCAATCGACGCGAGCAGATCGCCGCTCGCGCCGCCGCCAATCTGCTGAACGCCGCCCCACGACGGCACGCACTGGCCGTTCGAGACGACGAACGCGAGCGTGAACTGCTGGATGCCTTGCGTGACGCCGATTTTGTCGATTTGCGGCGTCGGATAGAGCGTCACGTCGAGGTACGGCGCGTAGTAGACGCCCGTCGCATGACAGACGCCCGCCGCCGCGAGCACCCAGCCCGCGGCGAGCGCGCGCGGGACGAACCGAGACAACCGACTGGTTTTCATGATGTGTCTCCATGTTGGGGAGGCGGGACATGCTGGCCTACATGTCGCCGCCGGGCCGCCGCTTTCGATGCGGCGATCGATGCATCGGCGCGCACATCATGGAGGATTCCGGGCGAGATGGAATGATTGGTTGTGCTGTTTACTGTGTTATTTCTTATCAGTTGACAATCAATTCGGTTTCCTGTTCAAAAGCACCCCGAAACAATTTAGCGGATTGCTGATTGATCGATCATCGATACCAGCGCGGCGTATACACCCATTCGCGCGTGCCGTCGCGGGTGAAACGGCGCGTCGTCGACGAACCGACGATCACCATGGTCCGCATGTCGATCTGCCGCGCGCACAGCGCACCGAGCGTCGTCGTGACGAGCGTTGCGCCCGGGCGGCCGATATCGCGGCCGAGCACGACGACCGTCTCCGGCGCGCGGTGACGGCGCACCGCGTCGAGCGCGCGATCGAACTGCACGGGGCGCGCGCGCGACACGGGGTTGTAGAACGCAAGCACGAAATCGGCCGCCGCCGCGTGCTCGATGCGCTTTTCGATGATCGTCCACGGCTTGAGGTTGTCCGACAGCGAGATCATGCAGAAATCGTGGCCGAGCGGCGCGCCCGCCTCGGCGGCGGTGGCGAGCGCGGCCGACACGCCCGGCACGATATCGAGTTCGACATTCGCCCAGCGCGCGTCGCCGGATGCGTCGAGCGCTTCGAGCACGGCGGCTGCCATCGCGAATACGCCGGGATCGCCGGACGATACCACCGCGACGCGCCGGCCACGCGCGGCAAGCTCGAATGCGTGGCGCGCGCGCTGCAACTCCTCGCGATTGTCGGAGACGTGCAGCCGCTGGTCGGCCCGGAACGGGCCGGCCATGTCGACATAGGTTGCGTAGCCGACGATATCGGTCGCGTCGGCGAGCGCGGCGCGCGCGGCGGGCGTCAGCAGATCGGCCCGGCCGGGGCCGAGACCCAGCACGGTGACGCGGCCGCGCGCGGCGCCGAGCGTCTCGGGGTCGACAGGGGCGTCGGCAATGGCGATCGCGAGGTCGCGCGGCGTTGCGGACGCGGGATGATCGCCATGCGGGGCCGGCACGCGCGACGCGTGCGACGCGGGCAGCGCGATGTCCAGCACGGCGGATGCGTCGCGCGCATCGCCTTCGACGAAGCGCAGCGGCACGCGCAATGCGCGCGCCGCTTCGGTCAGCGCCGAGTCGCCGATGTGGCGCGCGGGGGCGACGAGCGCGGCAAGCGCGAGCGGCGCGAGATCGTGCGCGGCGAGCAGCGCGGCGATGCTCGATGCGAGCGGGGGCTGTGCGGCGCGGCGGCCGGGTGTGGGGCTGGCCCGATCGCTATCGGGCCCGGTAAGGTTCCCGGCGCGCAATGGCGCATCATTGTGCGAACCAGCCGTGCGATCCGCGTCGTGCATATTTGCATCGTCATCCGAATCAGTGCGCGCGTCGTCGCCGATTGCGACGACGACGCTGCGCGGATGAATCAGCAGTTCATGTGCCGCGCGTCGCGACGCATAGGGCGTGATCCGGATCGCATGCTCGGCGTGCGCGTCGCGCGGCAGCGCGACCTCGTCGAGCCACGGCGCCGCGCCGATGATTCGCGTGCCCGCGCCCGCCAGCAAGTCGGACACGAAGCGCTTGCCCGCATCGAGATCGGCAAGGGTGTAGCCGTCGGGCGGATTCAGCACGCAAGCGCCGAAGCGCAGCTCGCCGCTGGTCGTGATCGCGGGCGCCACGCCGAGTGCGCGGGCAATGTCCCGCGCCAGCAGGTTCGCTCCGGTGAGCCCGCCGAGCAGCGGCACGACGGCGCTGCCGTCCTCGGCCACCGCGAGCACGGGCGGCTCGGCGCCTTTATCGGTCAGGCACGGCGCGATGCAGCGGATCACGATGCCGGCGGCGAACAGCGCGACGATCGGCACGCCGCGCGCATACAGTTCGCGCAAATGCGCGCCAAGCTCGGCGAAGGCGAGATCGCCTTGCGCGCGGCCCGCGAGCGCATGGATCTGCGCGCCGTCGTAGCGCGCGCGGATGCGCTGCGCGGCCGGCAGCGCGCCCGGCCCGAGTATCACGATCGCGGGCGCGGCCGTCATCCTTGCCATTTTTCCCCCGGTATCACGAGCAACGAAAAGTACGGCGACGCCATCGGATCGACTTGCGCGAGCGGCACGATGCGCTGCGTGTCCATCGTCGCGCGTTCGACATACAGCGCGCGCTGCGCGAGATCGAGTTCGTCGAGCACGCGGCGCACCTTGTCGAAATTGCGGCCGAGCTTCATGACGACGGCCGCGTCGGCGTGAGCGAGCCGCTCGCGCAATTCGTGCTCCGGCAGCACGCCGGATAGCACGGACAGACTCTGATTCCGGTAGACGAGCGGCACGCCGAGCACCGCCGCGCCGCCGAGCATCGAGCATACGCCCGGCACCACTTCGGCGTCGTAGCGCGACGCAAGCCGGTCGTGCAGGTACATGTACGAGCCGTAGAAAAACGGATCGCCCTCGCAGATCACGGCGACATCGCGTCCCGCGTCGAGATGGGCGGCGACGCTGGCGGCGGCCGTGTCGTAGAACTCGGCGATCACGGTTTCGTAGCAAAGCGGCGGCGGCAGCGCCTCGGTCGTCACCGGGTAGACCAGCGGCAGTTGGATTTGCGCATCGCTCAGATGCGTTTCGACGATGCCGAACGCATTGCCTTTTTTCCCCTTGGCGACGAAGTGCGCGACGACGCTCGCCGCCTTCAGCACGCGCAGCGCCTTGAGCGTCAGCAATTCGGGGTCGCCGGGGCCGACGCCGAGGCCGAACAGGCGGCCGGTGGCGCGAGTCATTCGGCCTCCGAAGCGAGTGCGTTGACCGCTGCCGCGACCATCGCGCTGCCGCCGCGACGGCCGGCCACGGCGACGAACGGCGTGCCGCGGCTGTCGGCCGCCAGAAGCGCCTTCGATTCCGCCGCGCCGACGAAACCGACCGGAAAACCGAGAATCAGCGCGGGCCGTGGCGCGCCCGCATCGAGCATGTCCAGCAGATGGAAGAGGGCGGTCGGCGCGTTGCCGATGGCGACGACGCTGCCCGCCAGGTACGGCCGCCACAGTTCGAGCGCGGCCGCCGAGCGGGTGGTGCCGAGCTGGCGCGCGAGTTGCGCCACGCCGGGTTCGCCGAGCGTGCAGATCACCGGGTTGGCCGCCGGCAGCCGCGCGCGCGTGATGCCCTCGGCGACCATCCGCGCGTCGCACAGGATCGGCGTGCCCGCCGCGAGCGCGGCGCGGCCGGCTGCGCCCGCATCGGCGGAAAATCGCAGATCGCGCACGATGTCGACCATGCCGCATGCATGGATCACGCGCACCGCGAGTTTTTCGAGTTCGGGCGGCACGCCCGAGAGATCGGCTTCGGCGCGGATCGTCGCGAACGATTCGCGGTAGATCGCATCGCCGTCGCGAAGGTAGTCAAGCATCAATGTCGTCCTCAATGGGCCGCGCGCGGCGCGCGAGCACGGCGGCGGCCTCGTCGATCGTCAGGTGGCGCGCGACGGCGGCGCCGAAGCCCGCCGCACCGTCGCGCCGATAAAGGTCGTAATGGCCGGCGGCGGTCGCGACGAGCGTATGCGCGGCCGCGCGCGGCATTGCGCACGAACGGGCGCAGCCGCTGACGTGAAGCTCGGCGGCAGCCGTGAGCCGGGCGGCGAGCGCGAGCGCGTCGGCTTTCGTATCGGCGTGCGCGCGTGCGCAGCCGCTCGCGCCCGCGCATGCGACGACATGCGCGAGCGGCACGCCCGCATCGCAAACGAAGCCGAGGGCGGCGAGCCGGGCAAGCGCGTCATGAGCGGCATCGCGCGCGACGCCCGCCAGCATCACGCCTTGCCATGGCGTGATGCGCAGCGTGCCGTCGCCGTGCGAATCGGCCAGCGCGGCGAGCGCGGCGAGGCGCGCGGCGTCGAGCCGGCCGAGCGGCGGTTGCCCGCCGACGAAGCAGCGCGCCGGATCGCGCTCGGGCTCGATGCCGAAGCGCCGGGCCGGCTCGGCGCGCACGCGGCGCCAGCCGGCGAGGCCGGGATCGCGGCGCAGCGCAAACGGCAGCCGTGCTTCGGCATGCGAAAGAAGCCGATCGACGGGTTGGAGCGCGCGCCAGTCTCGCATTCGCGTTGCACCGGCGGGCGCAAGCTCGATGAAACTCGTGATGAGCGCGTGCACGCATTCGACCGCTTGCTCCGGCGCGATGCTCGCAAGCGCGTGCTGTTGCGGCCCGATGCGCTCGCCGACGACGGGCGGGCAGCCGGCAAGGCCGAGGGCGAGCCGCGTGTGCCCGTGTGCGTCGTGCAGTGCGCACAGCCAGATGTCGTGCGGATGATCGAGCGCCGCCAGCCGCTCGCCGCCGTCGAGCAGCAGCGAGAATTTCGGCGACAGTGCCGCGCAGCACGGCTCGGTTTGCAGCATCGCGAGCAGCGGCGCGGCGAGCGCGGCGCTGTCGACGAGCGCGTGCGGATCGCGGCCGGCGGTCGGACTCAGCATCACATTGCGCACGCCGTCGCGCGCGCCGACGCAGGCCGCGCGCGATGCGTGCGGCAGGTCTTCGGTCAGCGGGCCGAGCCCGGCGTCGATCAGCGCGCGGCTGACGTCGGCGTCGCAACCGGGCTTTACGCCGCGCAATTGCAGGTTCGCGCGATTGGTCGCCTCGATCACGCCCGAGCCGAACGCATGCGCGACCGCCGCGATCGTGCGCGCCTGTGCGGCCGTGAGCGAGCCGCCCGCGAGCCGGATGCGGCACAGGCCGCCGTCGCGCGCGGCGACGATCCGCACGAGCCCCGGGCAGGCGCTGGCGCCGCGCGTCGCGTTTGGCACGTGTGCAATGGCGTCGGCATCGGCCGATAAAACCGTGGCGGTAGGATTCAACGGCGCTCCGGATAAGCGTCGCGCGACAGGCCGGACACAGCATGCATATGGCGCGCGCAACGCAGGCTGACGCATCGGTACACCCCGCCCGATGTCGGCTGGCACGAACGAAACGTCACCGGCAGGTCTCCTGGCTGGCAGGTCGTCATCCACAGTGCGGCCTTCCCGGTGACCGCGATGCGCGGCGCTGCCAGTGGCGTCAATCGGATGCGGACTCGCTGCTCACAGTTGCGGGGGCAGCCGCAGCGGCGCGGTGCGCTCTGCGTTCCCTGTTCGGCCCCGTGGGGCACCGGCGGACGGACACGGTATTATGCCTTTTTTCACGACGCCCGAATGCATTGTGCCGTGCGCGCGGGCGGAATCTGGACGATCGACTGGAACAAGATGGAGTACGACGGATGACCGCGTGGCTGACGGTGGTGGGAATCGGCGACGACGGATATGCGGGGCTTGGCGAGCGGGCGCGGCGCGCGCTTGCCGATGCGGCGGTGACGATCGGCGCCGAGCGTCACCTCGCGATGCTGCCCGCGTGGCTTGCCACCGAGCGTGAGCCGTGGCCGAGGCCGTTCGATGTTGCGCCGCTCGTTGCGCGCCGTCCCGCCCGCGTGTGCGTGCTCGCGAGTGGCGATCCGATGCTGTTCGGCGTCGGCGCGACGCTTGCGGGCAAGCTCGCGCCGCACGAATGGCAGGTGCTGCCCGCGCCGTCGTCGCTATCGCTCGCGGCCGCGCGCGTCGGCTGGGCGTTGCAGGACGTCGACGCCATATCGCTCGTCGGGCGTCCGCTCGCGACGCTGCATCGCTACCTTTATCCGGGCCGCCGCCTATTGGTGCTGAGCGCGGACGGCGCGACGCCCGCGGCGATCGCCGGCGCGCTCGTCGCGCGCGGCTTCGGGCCGAGTGCGATGAGCGTGCTCGAGCATCTGGGCGGGCCGCTCGAGCGGCGCGTCGATGCGCGCGCCGACGCATGGGGCGGCGCGCGCGCAGCCGCGCTCAATCTCGTCGCGATCGAATGCCGCGCGCATGCCGGCGCGCCGCGTCTCGCACTCACGCCCGGCTTGCCGGACGACGCTTATCTTCATGACGGCCAGCTCACCAAGCGCGAGTTGCGCGCGCTCGCGCTCGCGCGGCTCGCGCCCGCGCCGGGCGAACTGCTGTGGGATGTCGGCGCGGGCTGCGGGTCGATCGGCATCGAGTGGATGCGCGCGCACCCAAGCTGCCGCGCGATCGCGATCGAAGCGCATCCGGACCGGCAACGGCTGATCGAGCACAATCGCGATGCGCTCGGCGTGCCGGCTCTCGTGCTCGTCGCCGGCCGCGCGCCCGATGCGCTCGCGGGACTGCCGGCACCCGACGCCGTATTCGTCGGCGGCGGCGTGAGCCGCGCGGGCGTGCTCGATGCATGCTGGAGCGGCCTGAAGCCGGGAGGACGGTTGATCGCGCACGCGGTCACGCTGCAAGGCGAAGCGGCGCTCGTCGCGTGGCGCGAGCGGCACGGCGGCGCGCTGACGCGCGTATCGATCGCCCATGCGCAGCCGCTCGGCGGCTTCGATGCATGGCGGCAGGCGTTGCCGGTGACGCTGTACGACGGGCGCAAACCCTGTGAAGAATCGGGCGGCTTCCAGGCGCTCGAAGCGGTCAGCGAGGCACGCGCGGCGGCGGCTGGCGGGCGCCACGCGAATCAGGATCTGTCGACCGATTTAGACGATTCGAACGATTCCCCTGCGCATGGCCTGAACGGGCGGCCGCCGGCCGACTCGTGCGCGCGCGATGGGCGCGGCGATGCGCTTTCGGACGGATCGACAATGGAAGCGGTAACGTCGCCGGCGGGTATGCGTGCGATGGGCGTGCCGGCCCTCGGATCGGATACGCCGGGCCGCATGCCGCCGCGCATCGCGCCCGGATCTCCCCCCGCGGACGCCGCTGGCTCGCCCGAACCAGGCCCGTGCGCCGGTTCGCCGCCGGAGCGCGGATGATGCGCGACGAAACGCCCGAGCAGCCTGCGCCGCTGCGCTTCGGCTATACGACCGGCAGCTGCGCGACCGTGACATCGCTTGCGGCCGCGCGTCTGTTGCTCGCCGGACAACGCAGCGAGCTGGTCGAAATCGTGCTGCCGAAGGGCCAGCATGTGACGATGCGGCTCGAGTACTGCCGCATGCGCGCTGATGGCCACGCGGAAGCGGGCACCATCAAGGACGCGGGCGACGATCCCGACGTCACGCACGGCGCGCTGGTGTTCGCGCGCGTCGCGCTCGCCGGCGCGCCGGGCGTGCGCTTTCGCGCGGGGCCGGGCGTGGGCACCGTCACGCGCGCAGGGCTGTCGCTCGCGGTCGGCGAGCCGGCGATCAACCCGGTGCCGCGCCGGATGATCACCGAACATCTGAGCGCGCTTGCGGCCGAACACGGCTATGCGGGCGGCTTCGACGTGGCGATCGGCGTCGAGGGCGGCGAGGCGCTTGCGCAAAAGACGATGAATCCGCGCCTGGGAATCGTCGGCGGACTCTCGATTCTCGGCACGACGGGCATCGTGCGGCCGTTCTCGTGTTCCGCGTACATTGCGTCGATTCACCAGGGCATCGACGTCGCCCGGGCCAACGGCATGCACCACATCGCCGCATGCACCGGCAACGCGAGCGAGGACGCGGTGCGCGCGCGCTATGGCCTGCCCGATATCGCATTGATCGAGATGGGCGACTTCGCGGGGGCCGTGCTCAAGTATCTGCGCCGCGCGAGCGTCGCGCGGCTCACGCTGTGCGGCGGCTTCGGCAAGTTCAGCAAGCTTGCGGCCGGCCATCTCGATCTTCACAGCCGCCATTCCAGCATCGATATGCCCCAGCTTGCCCGATGGGCCGCCGATGCGGGCGCGAGCGCGGCGTTGCAGCAGGCGATCCGCGCGGCGAATACGAGCCAGCAGGCGCTCGCGCTCGCGCTCGCGGCGCGCGTGCCGCTTGGCGACATCGTCTGCGCGCACGCGCGCCGCGTGGCATGCGAGATCGTGCCGGCGTCGGTGGCCGTCGAGACACTCGCGATCGACCGCGAGGGCCGCATCGTCGGCGTTGCATCATGAGCGCGCGCCGTATCCTGATGCTCGGCGGAACGGGCGATGCGTTGCGCGCCGCACGCGCGCTCGGCTGGCAAGACGTGTACAGCCTCGCGGGCCTTGGCAAGGCGCCCGGCGATCTCGCCTGCCGCGTGCGCGTGGGCGGTTTCGGCGGGGCCGACGGTCTCGCGCGCTACCTGCGCGACGAGGCGATCGCACTCGTCGTCGACGCCACGCATCCATTCGCCGCGCGCATCAGCGCGAACGCGGCCGCCGCCTGCGATGCGGCGCGCGTGCGCTATTGGGCGCTGCGCCGCGCGCCGTGGCGCCCGAGGCCCGGCGACGATTGGCGCGGCGTCGCGGATTGGGAAGGCGTTGCCGCGGCGATCGCGCCGTTCTCGCGGCCGCTTTTTACGCTCGGCCGCGAGCCGCTCGCCCATCTCGACGAAATCGCGCCGCACCAGCACTGGATCGTGCGCTGTCTCGACGCGCATCCCGGCAACGCGCGCGCGCACGTGCTCGCGGCACGCGGCCCATTTACGGTCGACGGCGAGCGGGCGCTGTTTGCGGCTTGCGGAATCGACGTCGTCGTCAGCAAGAACAGCGGCGGGGCGGCGACGGAAGCAAAACTCGACGTCGCGCGCGAACGGCGCATTCCGGTGGTGATGCTCGAGCGGCCGGCGCTTCCCGATGCGGACCGCGAATTCGACGACGCCACCGCGCTTGCCGACGCGCTCCGTGCATTTCGTGCGGCATGACGCGTGGCGCGCGATGCGTTTTCGGTCCCCTGCAACGCAGGCGCTGTGACGAACATACGTGACAGCACCAGGCGTCGGCGCAACGGCAGCGGGGGCGCACACTGGCGGCCCCGCTGCGTATGCTTGCTGCGACATAAAGGCGATGAGATTGGACACGCGTGTCGCGCGGCCTTTCGCACGCCGGAATCCAATTTTTTGCCGACGAATAACGGAGTCCTGAATGACGGTCTATTTCATTGGCGCGGGGCCTGGCGACCCCGAGCTGATTACGGTGAAAGGGCAGCGCCTGGTGCGAAGCTGCCCGGTGATCCTGTACGCGGGCTCGCTCGTGCCAGCCGCAGTGCTCGACGGTCATCGAGCCGAGCGGCTCGTCAATACGGCCGACCTCGATTTGGACGAGATTGTCGCGTTACTCGCCGATGCACACGCAAAAGGGCAGGACGTCGCACGCGTGCATTCGGGCGATCCGTCGTTGTTTGGCGCGATCGGCGAGCAGATCCGGCGGCTCGATGCGCTCGGGATTCCTTATGAAATCGTTCCGGGCGTGACCGCTACGGCCGCGAGCGCGGCTGCGCTCGGCGTCGAGCTGACGCTGCCGGGCATCGCGCAGACCGTGATCCTCACGCGTTATGCGGGCAAGACGACGATGCCGGAAGGCGAAGCGCTCGCGGACCTCGCCGCGCATCGCGCAACGCTCGCGATCCATCTCGGCGTGCGGCACTTTGCGCGTATCGTCGACGACGTGTTGCCACACTATGGCGCGGATTGTCCCGCTGCAGTGATCTACCGCGCGAGCTGGCCCGATGAGCAGCGCGTGACGGGCACGCTCGGCGATATCGTCGATAAGATCGCGAACACGCAAATCGAACGCACCGCGCTGATTTTGATCGGGCGCGTGCTCGATGCGCAAGGCTTCGACGATTCGACGCTCTATGCGAAAGATTGAACCGCGGGTTCGGGCGCGGCTCGAGCCGCGCCGAAGAAAACCGCATGCGTGATAAAAGTCCGATATGACGCTACGCCGGCCATCCCACACGCGGCATAGCGGCATACGGCGTGCATCACGCGCTGCTGCGCACGGCGGCGGCCGCGTGGGGCGCAAAACGTGCGGCGATGCCGGCCATCACGACGCAGACGGCAGCCATGAAGCTCCAGGCCGGCGACAGATCGGCGACGTTCTGTCGGATCACGCCGGCGACGAATGGAAACAGGCCCGCGATCAAGTAACCGATTCCCTGAACAAAACCCGTCAGCGCGCCGGCCTCGGCCGGATGCGGCGCATGATCGAGCGCGACGATCAGCGACAGCGGAAACAGTGCGCCGATGCCGCAGCCGATCAGCAGCGACGCGGGCAATGCGCCGGCGAGCGGCGCCGCGATCAGAACGATCAGGCCTGCGAACAATGACGCGATCGCGGCGAAAATCGCGGGGCGGCGATCCGGCAGCCGGTCGATGAACGCCGATACGGCGAGGCCGGCGACGACCTCGGCGAGCGTCACGCCGCCGAGCAGGCCGCCAGCCGCCTCGGACGGCCAGCCAAGCGCCAGATAATAAGGCGGCAGCCATGCGAGCACGAGCGTATAGGCGCCCGTGCCGAGGCCGAAAAAAGCGGCCAGCAACCATGCGCGCGCGCCGGGCGTGCTGCGCGCAGCCGTGCGCGATTGCGCGGCACGCGCGGCAGTCGGCGTGGCCAGCGGCCACAGAATGGCCGCCGCGACGGCGGGCAATGCCCAGGCGGCAAGCGCGGGCGCCCAGCCGACCGTGCGCGCGGCAAACGGTGTCGAGACGCTCGCGAGCACGGCGCCGCCCATGATCGATGTCGAATAAAAACCCATGACGCTGCCCGCGCGCGCGGCGAATTGCGCCTTGATGAACGCGGGCAGCAGCGCTTGCACGGCCGCGATGCCAAGCCCCGCGCCCACCGCGGACGCCAGCAGCACGGCGGGCGAATCCGCGCCGATGCGCGACGCGCACGCAAGCGCGATCAGCACGACGCCGAGCCAGACACCCGCCTTCACGCCGGTGCGATGCGCGAGCCATCGCGCGCTCAGCGCGCCCGCGCCCATCAATAAGATCGGCACGGTGGTCAGCAAGCTGGCGGCACTGTCGGATAAGCCGGTTGCACGCTGGATCGTATCGAGAAGCGGCCCGATCGACGCAAGCACCGGACGAAGATTGAGGCCGACCACGACAATAGCGGCAAGCCGCCAGGCGGAAGAATTGAGTAAGCGCATATCGGATGAGCGATGCACGAGGTTGGTTGCCAGCCGCGTACACCGCGTATAATTATCTCGACGTCAAGATAAATTCGGTTTATCTCGACGTCAAGATAACTGGGGCGACGAGGAGGGTTAATGGATCGTGCAGCGTATGCGGTTGAACAATGGCGGCGTGAGCGGCCGGATCTCGATGTGTCGTCGATGATCGTGCTTGGCCGGTTGCAGGAGGCGGCGCTCGTCATCGCGCGCGATGCGCTCAATCCGCTTTTTGCGCGCTACGGGCTGCAGCCCGGAGAATTCGACGTGCTCGCAACCCTGCGCCGCAGCGGCGCGCCATACGCGCTGACGCCGACCGAGCTTTACGATGCGGCGATGATTTCTTCGGGCAGCATGACCAACCGGATCGATCGCCTCGAAAGTGCGGGATGGGTCGAGCGGCGCAAGAATCCCGCGGACGGGCGCGGCACGCTTGTCGCGTTGACGTCCGATGGGTTTGCGCTGATCGACGACGCGCTGGCCGCGCACGTGGACAATCAGCGGCGCGTGTTGTCGTCACTCAGCGATGCGCAGCAGCGTCAGCTCGCGAAGTTGCTAGGCAAGCTGTTGCAAGGGCATGCGGGGAAATAGCGGCACGGTCCGCGGCGGCGGCGGGGTGCGATAACGGCGTGGCAGACCGCCGTTGGGCGGCGCATATGAAACAACGGCTCGTGCGAACGCGTTCGCACGAGCCGCAACGGTGGATTCGCAATCAAAACATCAATGCCAGGCCATCACGAAACCACCGCATCTCGTCGATGAGACGGATTAATAGTGGTTGGCAGGAATGCCAAGCACGTTCAGCAGACCGTTACCAAGATTCACGACCGCCGTGGTCAACACTTCGCCGACGCTGTATGCGAACTGGCCGATCGGCGCGCCCAGACCGAGCGTCAGGACGTTACCGAGGGTTTCGCCGACTTGACCAACGGTCGCGCTCAAATTGCCAAGCGCGTCGAAAATGGTGTTGCCGTTGTAATAGCCGCCGGAAACGTATGCGATTTCTTGCTGGTTGAGCTCTTGCATTACTCATCTCCAAAAAATACCAGATGTCCCATCTGGCAGGGTTGTCGACCTGCAACCGATTTGCAGTTCGAATCATTTTTGTATGCATATGCCGCGGGTATCGCGGCAGATCCACCGCGTTTTGATGACGGTGGTGTGTAGATGCAGAAATAAAGCGTGGCACGCATTGAATTTCCATGTCGAGCCGGTTTGAACTTGATTACGGAAAATAACAAAAGATGTTGCGAATGAAAGTTCGCTGACGCACAAACCGAAAGCATCTCTGGAACGATGCTAAGCATCAGAAATGCGTTGGAGTGGACGCTTTAATTTCTTGTCGAAAAATAGCGTGCATCCACAAAATGACGAGTGGAATCGCATGCCGTCCAGCGATGCCGCGCTGGGAATGCGCTATATGTTTCGGTTATTTGACTGAGTGGCGATACCGGCGCGGTATATCAGCTGGCCATTCGGATTATCAATTGCTCAATATGGATTAATACTTGATCCGAATCCCGGTCGATTGAGTGATTGGAGTTGTGTAAATCGACTTATCCGGTCGTATATTCGGATCAATCCTATGAGTCGCCTATTGATGCTGGGACCGTCATCGAATGGAAGGCGGCGGGAATACCAGCAGGTGACCCCGATGCGCGAACGGGCGTGCGTACCGTTCGCGCAATGCGGCCTTACGTACGCGCGGGGATATTCAGCCCGCGCACAACGGCGGGGCGCGCAACAAACGCATCGAGCGCGCGCGCGACATGCGCATAGCGATCGAAGCCGACCAACTCGCGCGCTTCATAAAAGCCAATCAGATTGCGCACCCACGGGAACGTCGCGATATCGGCGATCGTGTAGGCATCGCCCATGATCCACGCACGGTCCGCGAGGCGGCCGTCGAGCACGTGCAGCAAACGCTTCGCCTCGTCGACATAGCGATTGAGCGGGCGCTTGTCCTCGTATTCGCGGCCGGCGAATTTGTGAAAAAAACCGATCTGTCCGAACATTGGACCAATGCCCGCCATCTGGAACATCAGCCACTGGATCGTCTCGTAGCGGCGCGCCGGATCGGCCGGAATGAATTGCCCCGTCTTGTCTGCGAGATAGAGCAGGATCGCGCCCGATTCGAACAATGCAAGCGGTTTGCCGCCCGGGCCGTGGGGATCGATGATCGCCGGAATCTTATTGTTCGGGTTCAGCGACAGAAAGGCGGGGGACATCTGGTCGTTCGTATCGAAGCGCACCAGATGAGGCTCGTAAGGCAGGCCGGTCTCTTCTAGCAAGATCGATACCTTGACACCGTTCGGCGTCGGCAGCGAGTAGAGCTGAATGCGATCCGGGTGTTGGGCGGGCCATTTCTGTGTAATCGGGAATGCAGAAAGATCGGACATGGGTGGATTTCACTCGTTCGAAGAAACCAGATGGGGCGCCGCCGGCCTGCCGGAAAAACAGGCCGAGGCGCGTCCGTCAATGTAGCTGATCCGGCGCATTGTTGCTCGGTCTTCAAGAGTCGGGGCGCTTGAGGCTTGGTTGAAGCCGCCCGATGGCGGAGCGGGGCCGCGCGTGCCGTTGCCGTTCCGACGAATCGCACGGCGTTTTGTCGTGCTGCGGGCGTGTGCGGCGAGCGTCGCCTAGCCCATGCGGGCGGCGCGAAGGCGACGGTGCGCGGGCGCGCGGAAGGCCAGTCGAATGGCCGGCCGGCTTCGAGCGGCGGACCGCAGCGATCGCACCGTTGCGACAACCCGCTTCAGCGCCTTCGCGGCATGCATGCCGCGGCCGTTCGCAGACGGCCGGTCTCTCACGGCAACCTGTCTGGCACGGATGCGTTACGCCGCCGTCAACGCGGTTGGGGTGCGGCCGCATGCTCGCGCAGCACCGTGATGAACGCGCGCAGCTTCGGCGGAACATGCTTGCGGTTCGCGTAGTAAAGCCACATCGGCGGCAGCGTGCGGCACGCACCGGGCAGCACTTCGCGCAGCGTGCCGCGGCGCAGGTCGTCCTCGATGCGCTCGCGCATGAATACAAGCGCGATGCCCGCGCCCGCGCGCGCGGCCTCGATCACCGCGTCGGTATCGGTGCTGACGAAACGTCCCGCGATGTCGATCTCCACGTCGCGGCGCCCGTCGCGCAACGGCCATTTGTGCAACCGGCCGCTCTTGGGAAAACGAAAGACCACGCACATGTGCCGTGCGAGATCGCCGACCTTCGTCGGCATGCCGTGCCGCGCGAGATAGTCGGGCGACGCGACGAGCGCGCATGTCAGCGCGGGCGCGATCTTCACGCCGACCATCCCCGGTTGCAACCGGTCCGCCAGGCGGATGCCCGCATCGAGCCGCTCCTTGACGATATCGACCAGATGATCCTCGTAGCGGATCTCGATGCTCACTTTCGGGTAGCGCTCGAAGAAATCGGCAAGCACCTCGGCCGTGACGACCCATTTCGCCAGATGCAGCGCGCTGATGCGCAAATGGCCCTCGGGATCGTCACGTGCATCGTTCAGCGCGTTGCGCGCGTCGACGACCTGCTGGTAAGGCTGCGCGACCGCGTCGCGGTAGCGCTGGCCGGCTTCGGTCAGGCTCACGCCGCGCGTGCTGCGGCTAAACAGCTTGACCTTCAATTCGTCCTCGAGCAGTCCGATCGCCAGGCTGACGGCGGCCGGCGTCAAGCCGAGCGCTGCTGCCGCACGCGTGAAATTACCGAACGTGACGACGCTCATGAAAACGTGCAGGCCACCAAGTGGATCGCGTCGTAGAGTCATTAGAAAAACTTGATACTGTTGTGAGCACAATACCGATTCTCTCAGATACCGGCGTTTCCTACACTGGGCACCAGTCGAATCGCAAGGAGCTGCCGGTGTCCACTGAACTTACCCTGGAGCGCGCGTTGCGCGTCGTCGACATCGGCATCAGCCATGCGGCGCGGCTGAACGTGCCCGGCGTCGCGATCGCCGTGGTCGACGCCGGCGCGCATCTGGTTGCGTTCGCGAGGATGGACGGCGCGTTTCTCGGCGCGATCGATTTAGCGATGCGCAAGGCCGGCACGGCCGTGCGGTTTCGCACGTCGAGCGCGGCGCTTGGCCCGCTGTCGGCGGCCGATGGGCCGATTCGCACGATCGAACTCAGCAATGGCGGACTCGCGCTGTTCGGCGGCGGCCTGCCGCTGTTCGACACGCGCGGGCGCTGCGTCGGTGCCGTCGGCATATCGGGCGGCTCGGTCGACGACGACGAAGCGATCGCGCTGACCTGCGCCGAGGCGTTCGCGATCCTAATCAATACGTCACATCATTCGGAATAGGGAGTAATGACATGGCTCAGAAACGCATTCTGATCACGGGCGCGGGCTCCGGTTTCGGGCGTGAAGCCGCGCTGCGGCTCGCCGCGAAAGGCCATCAGGTGATAGCCAGCGTGCAGATCGTGCCGCAGATCACCGAACTGCGTGCCGAAGCCGCGCGGCGCGGCGTGACGCTCGATGTCGTGAAGCTCGACGTCACGTCCGCGCGCGACCGCGCGCAGGCCGCCCATTGGGACATCGACGTGCTGCTGAACAATGCCGGCGCAGGCGAGGCGGGCGCGCTCGTCGATTTGCCTGTCGACATCGTGCGCGAATTGTTCGAAACCAACGTATTCGGCCCGCTCGAATTGACCCAGCAAATCGCGCGCGCAATGATCGCCCGGCAGCGCGGCAAGATCGTGTTCGTCTCGTCGATCGCGGGCTTGATTACCGGCGCGTACACGGGGGCGTATTGCGCATCGAAGCATGCGCTCGAATCGGTGGCCGAGGCGATGCACCAGGAGCTTGCATCACATGGAATCCAGATCGCAATCGTCAATCCGGGGCCGTACAACACCGGCTTCAACGATCGGATGGTCGAGACGCCGAGCCGCTGGCTCGATCCGGCGCGCGATGTGGCAACGCCTGCCCAATTGAAGTTTCCGCTCGATCAGTTCGATCCGGAAGAGATGATCGAGAAGATCGTCGAGGTGACGGAAAGCGACGGCGGGCTGTTGCGCAATCTGCTGCCCGCCGCGATCGAACAGTTCGTGCGCGACGAGCAGGCGCATGCTTGGACGCGTCGCCAGAACGGCGAGGCATGAAGGAGCACGAGCCCCGTCAGCAACGGCAGCGGGCGGAGGCGGGCGCCCGCTGCCGTGTGTGGTTATCGTTTATCCGATCAAACGGATTCCGACCAAACGAGCCGCGCCAACGGTACGGCTGATCGCGATCCGCGCGCGGCAATGGGCGCCGCGCGCGCTATCGCGGCGCACGGCAACGCATCCCGTGCACACGGCTGCTGACACGGGTGCCTGCCCGGCCGTCCACAATCGCGACGATATCCGGCAATGCGCCGATTACCGCGTCACGGCCCGTCCGCGCCGCAAACTCGATGGCTGCCTCAACCTTGGGCCCCATCGAGCCGGCGGCGAAGCCGAGCGTCTCGAGCACATCCGGGTGCGCGGCTTCGATGCGCGCTTGCGTCGGTTTGCCCCAGTCGACATAGGCGCCGTCGACGTCCGTTGCGATCACGAGCAGATCCGCTTGCAGTTCACGCGCGAGCAGCGACGCGCACAGATCCTTGTCGATCACGGCCTCGACGCCGCAGAGTTTGCGGCTTGCGTCGTAGCGCGTCGGAATGCCGCCGCCGCCCGCGCAGATCACGATCGCGCCGTGCTCAAGCAGCCACTTGATCGGGCGGATCTCGAAGATGCGCCGCGGCTTCGGGCTCGGCACGACGCGGCGGAACTGGCCGCCGTCGGGCGCGATCTGCCAGCCGTGCTCGCGTGCGAGGCGCTCGGCCTCGTCGCGCGAATAAACGGGGCCGATCGGCTTGGTCGGATGCGCGAACGCCGGATCGTCCGGATCGACCTCGACCTGCGTGAGAAGCGTCGCGAACGGCACGTCGGGCGGCAGCAGATTGCCCATTTCCTGCTCGATCAGATAGCCGATCATGCCTTCCGTCTGCGCGCCGAGCACGTCGAGCGGATACGGCTCGACGTCCGCATACGCGGCGCTTTGCAGCGCAAGCAGCCCCACCTGCGGCCCATTGCCATGCGCGATCACCAGTTCGTTGCCGGGGGCGATTTGTGCGATCTGCTCGGCCGCCGTCCTCACGTTTTGCCGCTGGTGGGCTTCGGTCATCGGCTGATTGCGCTGCAATAGCGCATTGCCGCCCAGTGCGATGACGATACGCATCGTGTTTCTCCTCGATTCTTAAAAGACCAACGGCAATGCGCCGCCGCGTGACCGGCTCAAATGTCCCCGAGCGTCGCGACGAGTACCGCCTTGATCGTGTGCATCCGGTTTTCAGCCTGCTCGAATGCGATGCAACGGGGCGATTCGAATACGTCGTCCGTCACCTCGATGCCGTTTTTCAGTTGCGCATAACGCTCGACGATCTGCTTGCCAACCTTCGTGTCACAGTTGTGAAACGCGGGCAGGCAATGCATGAAGCACGTGCGCGGATTGCCGGTCGATTCGATCAACTGACGATTTACCTGATAGGGCAGCAGCGCGGCGATCCGCTCGTCCCATGCATCGACGGGTTCGCCCATCGATACCCACACGTCGGTATGAATGAAGTCGACGCCCTTGACCGCGTCGTAAGGGTTGTCGGTCAGCGTGATCCGCGCGCCGCTTTCGGCGGCGAACGCGTTGCATTGCTCGACGAATTCGGCGGCCGGCCACAGCGATTTCGGCGCGCCGATGTGCACGTCCATCCCGAGCTTCGCGCCGATCAGCAACAGCGAATTGCCCATGTTGTTGCGTGCGTCACCGAGATACGCGTAGCGGATATCGTGCAGCGGCTTGTCGCTGTGCTCGCGCATCGTCAGCACGTCCGCGAGCATTTGCGTCGGGTGATATTCGTCGGTCAACCCGTTGAAGACCGGCACGCCCGCGTATTTCGCCAGTTCCTCGACCGTCTCTTGCGCGAAGCCGCGATACTCGATCGCGTCGTACATCCGGCCGAGCACGCGCGCGGTGTCCTTCATGCTTTCCTTGTGGCCGATCTGCGACGACACCGGATCGATGTAGGTGACGTTCGCGCCTTGATCGTGCGCGGCCACCTCGAATGCGCAGCGCGTGCGGGTCGAGGTTTTTTCGAAAATCAGCGCGATGTTCTTGCGGGCAAGATGCGGCTGCTCGGTGCCGCTATATTTCGCGCGTTTCAAGTCGCGGGCGAGATCCAGCAGATAGCGCAGCTCGCGCGGGCTGTGATGAACCAGACTCAGCAGATGGCGGTTGTGCAGGTTGAAGCCCATCGAATTTCTCCATGAATGATTGGAAATGCGTGCGGCGAAACCGCACGCATCAGGCGCTCAGTAGTCGACCGCATCGCGCAGGACAGGGCAGGTCATGCAATGGCCGCCGCCGCGTCCGCGGCCGAGTTCGCTCGAGCCGATCGTGATCACCTCGACGCCCGCCTTGCGCAGCAGCGTGTTCGTGTAGGTGTTGCGGTCGTACCCGACCACGACGCCGGGCTCGATGCAGACCATGTTGTTGCCGTCGTCCCATTGCTCGCGCTCGGCGGCGAACTCGTTGCCGCCCGTCTCGACGGTGCGCAGCGCCTTCAGGCCGAGCGCTTGCGCGACGACCTCGACGAACGGCCGCTCCTCGCGCACGATGTCGATGCCGCCGCATGCGCGATCGTCCGGGCGCAGCGTGAACGGCACGATACGTTCGACGACGTCGGGAAACACCGTGACGAGATCGCGGTCGCAGAAGCTGAATACCGTGTCGAGATGCATCGACGCGCGCGAGCTGGGCAGCCCGGCGACGATCACGCGCTCGGCCGCGCCCTTGTCGAACAGCGCTCGCGCGAGCTGTCCGATCGCCTGCTGCGACGTGCGCTCGCCCATGCCGACGAGCACGACGCCGCGGCCAAGCGGCATCACGTCGCCCCCTTCGAGCGTTGCCATTCCGTGATCGCGGTCGGGATCGCCATACCAGATGTCGAACTGTGAATCGGCGAAGTGCGGGTGGAACTTGTAGACCGCCGCGACGAGCAGCGTTTCCTGGCGGCGCGCGGGCCAGTGCATCGGATTGAGCGTGACGCCGCGATAGATCCAGCACGACGTGTCGCGCGTAAACATCATGTTCGGTAGCGGCGGCAACACGAACGACGCCCGGCCGAGATAGCCGCGAAACAGCGCCAGTGCCTTCGAATCGTCGCGTCCGGTGATGTCGCTCGCGGCGACGCCGCCGATCAGGAATTCGGCCAGCGCACGCGGCTCGAGGCTTTCCAGCCACGCGCGCACGTCGTCGACGAGACCGATGCCGACGCTGTCGGCGGTGATCTTGCGATCGAGAATCCACTTGAGCGCGACGGGATTGGAAACCGTCTCGGTCAGCAGATTGTGCATTTCGAGCACTTCGACGCCGCGCTCGCGCATCTTCGACACGAAATCGAAATGGTCGCGCTTTGCCTGATTGACCCACATCACGTCGTCGAACAGCAGTTCGTCGCAATTGCTCGGCGTCAGGCGCTGATGCGCTAGACCGGGCGAGCTGACGAGCACCGTGCGCAGCTTGCCGACCTCGGAATGGACGCCGACTTCAGGGGCATGAGTGGCTTGGGTCATATCGGATACCTCCTGGTTCAAAGGGGACTCAAAGGGTGAGCAGACCGCGTTCGAGCGCGTAGGCCGCCAGCACGGCGGCGGCAACGACCGCGGCGAAAATGAGCTTCTCGAGCGGCTTGAAGACCGGCTGGCCGATCTCGCGCTTGGCTTTCGCGAAGAAGAACGCACCCGGCGCATACAAAAGCGCCGACAGCAGCAGATATTTGATGCCGCCCGCATACAACAACCACGCCGCGTACACCACGGCGAGCGCGGCGACGAACGCGTCCTTGCGCCGCTCGCGCGTGCGTTGCGCATAGGTTTCGCCGCGAATGCTCAGAAGCAGCGCATAGGCGGCCGACCAGAAATACGGGACGAGAATCATCGACGTCGACAGATAGATCAGCGACAAATAGGTGCTCTGGGAAAAGAGCGTGACGAACAGGAACACCTGCACCATGCCGTTGGTGATCCAGAGCGCGTTCGCTGGCACGTGGTTCGCGTTCTCGCGGCGCAAAAACGCGGGCATCGTATGATCCTGCGCGGCCGAGAACAGAATCTCCGCGCACAGCAGCACCCATGACAGCAGCGCGCCCGCCAGCGAAATCACCAAGCCGACGCTGATCAGAACCGCTCCCCAGTGGCCCACCACGTGCTCGAGCACGGCCGCCATCGACGGGTTCTGCAGCTTGGCCAGCTCGGGCTGGGTCATGATGCCGAGCGACAGCACGTTGACGAGCACCAGCACGAGCAGCACGCCGACGAAGCCGATCACGGTCGCGCGGCCGACGTCGCTGCGCCGTTGCGCGCGCGCCGAGAAGATGCTCGCGCCTTCGATGCCGATGAATACCCAAACCGTCACGAGCATCGTGCCGCGCACCTGGTTGGTCACCGAGCCGAGCGACGCATTGGCGTGGCCCCAGATATCGGCGCTGAACACGTCGAGCTTGAACGCGAACAAGCAGATCAGCACGAACACCGCGAGCGGCACCACTTTCGCGATGGTCGTCACGAGATTGACGAACGCCGCTTCCTTGATTCCGCGCAGCACGAGCGCATGCACGGCCCACAGCAGCACGGATGCGCACGCGATCGCCACCGGCGTATTGCCTTGGCCGAAGACCGGGAAGAAATAGCCGAGCGTCGAGAACAGCAGCACAAAGTAGCCGACGTTGCCGAGCCACGCGCTGATCCAGTAACCCCAGGCGGACGAGAAGCCCATGTAGTCGCCGAAACCCGCTTTCGCATACGCATAGACGCCGCCGTCGAGCTGCGGCTTGCGGTTCGCGAGCGTCTGGAACACGAACGCGAGCGCGAGCATGCCGGCGGCGGTAATCGCCCAGCCGATCAGCACCGCGCCCGCGCCGGCTGCGGCGGCCATGTTTTGCGGCAACGAGAAGATGCCGCCGCCGATCATCGAGCCGACGACGAGCGCGGTCAGCGCGCCGAGCCGCAACTTGCGCGCGGCGGGTTGCTCGACGGTGTGGGGTACCGCTTCGGTATGGGTTGTTTCGGTCATGATTTTTCCTCGAGGATCGGCGCTCGCAGCCGGTCGCGGCGCGCACGCGGCCCCCGCGGCTTCGCATGTGGCGCGAAGCGCGTAATCGGCGGTTTGCGGCGTTGATCGGGCGGAGCGCGCTGCGGTGAAGAGCGTGCCGTGCCGGGCATGCTCGGGCGCATTCGGGCGTTGTCAGCGCAATGTCGTCATCGGTGTGCTCCTGGCGACGGCCTGTCGCTTCGATGCCGTAAATCGGCGGCGTCGCTGAAATCCCAGAACGCGAAAGTGCAGCGGGTGATTCGGCATCCTGTCCAATACATGTCGTGCCAACGGCCGCGCATTTGCGCAAGTTCGAAACTGCCGACGCCGTCGATCTCGGTCAACGCATTGGATGACGACGCCGACGGAGCGACAAACCGAATGCCGCCGCTGTGCTTTTTCGTATATTTGAAAATGAAATCCCGCAATGCATCGCGCGTGAGCGTCGGCAGGATGTTTTCGATGTAAAGCCGCATCGATTGCTCTTCAAACTCGCTTTCATTGTTTTGATTTTTCCCGATTCCGGGCCGGCGGGAAACGAGTCGAACGGGGATCTATGTTATCGATCAAGAAATCGATAAAGGTCGATGCGGGAGGCGGGATTCGTGCTATGACGGAAAAATCGCGGAGCGGGTTTCGGTGACCGTCGCGGAACCGGCGCGCCGTGCGAGTGGGCGCGGCGCGCCGGCCGTTCGGCTTGCACCGCCGCGATGCCGATGTCTGACGAGTGCCGTGATGGCGATTGCCGGTGTGGGCGCGTGGGCGGGGATATCGGCGGCCACGGCAGCGATCGTGTCGACGCTAGTTGCCGCCGCCGTTGCGCTGCCCCATGGCGGCGGGCGCGATCCGGCGGCCTGCCGTGCCGAGCGCGTCGTAAATCAGCACCGCGAGCAGCGCGACGACCAGGCCGCCTTGCAAGACAAACGCGGTATTCGACGTTTGCAGCCCGGCGATGATCACGTCGCCGAGCCCCTTGGCCGCGACGCTCGAGCCGATCGTCGCGGTACCCAGATTGATCACGACCGCAAGCCGGATGCCGTTCAGGATCACAGGAAATGCAAGCGGCAGCTCGATCCACATGAGCCGCTGCAGCGCGTTCATGCCCATGCCGCGCGCGGCGTCGATCGCGTCCGCGGGCACTTCCGACAAGCCTGCGATCGTGCTTTCGAAAACCGGCAACAAACCGTACAGCACCAGCGCGATCAGCACCGGCGTCATGCCGAAGCCGACGGCGGGCACCGCGAGCGCGAGCACCGCCACCGGGGGAAACGTCTGGCCGATATGCACGACGCTGCGCGCGACCGGCAGAAATTCCGCGCCGGCGCGCCGCGTGATGAAGATCCCCGCCGCGAGCGCGAGCGCCGCGCCTGCGGCACTCGCCGCCGCGACGGTCGCCAGATGCGCAAGCGTCAGATCGAGCAGGCTCGCGCGCCGGTAGATCACGGGCGCGCCGTTGTCGGCGAACGGCGCGAACAGCGGCTCGAGCCAGTCCGGCCGCAGGAGCAGCACGGCGAGCAGCGCGAGCGCGGCGATGCGCACGGCGATATGAAACGCAGCCGCGCCGATCCGGCGTCGCGCGGCAACGGTGGGAGGCAAGCGCATCATTCCGGCCGCTTCGCTTGGGCCGCGATCGCGGCGAGCGTGATCCGCGTGGCGGGTGCGCCGTGGGCGCCGCGCACCGGCAGCGCGCTCGCGCCGCGCCACAGCAGCTCGGAAATCGCATCGCGCAAGCTGAGCGTGGGCGCGATCGGCTCGCCGGGCGCGTCGCCCGGCTCGGCAAGCTCGTCCACGCGGACGAGCGACAGCAGCCGCAGCGGCCGGTCGACTCCGGCAACCAGCCGTTCGACGACGCCCGGCCGCGGCCGCCCGAGAATCTCGGCGGGCGAGCCGGCTTGCAGGAGACGCCCGGCATCCATCACGGCGATTTGATCGCCGAGGCGCAGCGCTTCGTCGATGTCGTGCGTGACGATGACGATCGTGATCCCGAGCCGCCGTTGCAGTGCAATCAGATCGTCCTGCGCCTTGTTGCGGATGATCGGATCGAGCGCGCCGAACGGTTCGTCCATCAGCAGGATCGCCGGCTCGGCGGCAAGCGCGCGCGCGACGCCGACGCGCTGCTGCTGGCCGCCCGAGAGCTGATGGGGAAGCTTTTTCGCGTAGGTCGCATAGTCGAGTTCGAACAATTCGAGCAATTCGCGCACCCGCGCGTCGATGCGCGGCGCATGCCAGCCGAGCAGACGCGGCACCGTCGCGATGTTGCGCTCGACGGTCCAGTGCGGAAACAGCCCGTGGCCCTGGATCGCGTAGCCGATGCCGCGCCGCAGCGTTTCGGCCGGTACGCTCGCGGTGTCGACGCCGTCGACGCGAATCGTGCCACTCGTCGGCACGATCAGGCGGTTGATGGTGCGCAAAAGCGTCGATTTGCCGCTGCCGGATGCGCCGACGAGCGCGGTCACCGTGCCGCGCGCGACGCTCAGCGACACGTCATCGAGCGCGACGACAGGGCGGTGCCCGCCGCCGGGTTCGTCGAAATACCGGCTCACGCGTTCGATTTCGATCATCGGCGTGCTCCTTTCGCGAGTTCGGTCATCGCTTCGAACAACACGGCCGAGACGAGCGCGAGCGCGATCGTCGGCAATGTGCCGAGCAAGACGAGATCAGTGGCCGACTGGCCGATTCCTTGAAAAATGAAGGTGCCGAAGCCGCCGCCGCCGATCAGCGCGGCCACCGCGGCAAGCCCGATGTTCTGCACCAGCACGATCCGCACGCCGGACAGCATCACCGGCAGCGCAAGCGGCAACTCGATCGAGACGAGCCGCTCGCGATCCGTCATTCCCATCGCGCGCGCGGCCTCGACGACCGCCGGCGGCACCTGCGCGATGCCGACGACGACGCTCGATACGATCGGCAGCAGCGCATACAGGAACAGTGCGATCAGCGCGGGCGTCACGCCGATGCCGGAGACGCCCAGCCTGGCCGCAAGCGGCACGTGCGCAGCAACGAGCGCGAGCGGCGCCATCAGGAGTCCGTACAACGCAATGCTCGGGATCGTCTGCACGACGTTCAGCAGCGGCAGCAGCGCGCGCTGCAGCGTGGCCGAGCGCACGCAGCCGATGCCGAGCGGCACGCCGAACGCGATCGCCGCGGCGACCGAGCCGGCGACGAGTTCCAGGTGCCTGATGGCTTCGTTGCGAAAAGTGTCGGCGCGTACTGCATATTCCTGCATCACGGACAGCCCGTCCCACGCGCCGCTCAACACGAACGCGGCGCTCGCCGCGACGGCGGCGCCGAGCGCGGCGAGCCGTTTGCCCGGCGGCAGCGCGACGCGCGCGAGCGCATCGGCGATCAGCACCGCGAATGCGAACAGCAACAGCCACGCGCCCGCCGCGGGCGATACGCGCGCAAGCGGCGTATCGGACGTGACGAGATAAGCGGGTGCGGCGCCGAGCGCGATGCATAACACGACGATGAGCGCGCCGCCGGCGGCCGCGCGCCATGCGGGCGGGCTGCGCACGAGCGCGAATGCCGCGCCCGCGGCCCACAGCGCGGCGAGCGCGTACCCGGCGGGCGCGGGGAACACCGCGCCGAGCGCGAGCGCCTTGCCCGCGACGATCCGGTTCGCGCGCCAGGTGACGAACGGTTCGGCGAATGCGGCTATCGCAACGAGCGCGGCGATCAGCACGCCAACTTTGTCGATCCTGATACGCGGCGCGCGGGCGCCGTCCGGTGCGGGCGCGGGAGCCGGCAGGCCGCCCGCGCCCGCCGTGCGGTTCGTCATTTGACGAAGCCTTTCGCTTTCAGATAGCTCGCGGCAACGCCCGCGGCCGGCTCGCCGTTGATCTGGATCCGTGCGTTGAGCGTTTGCAGCGTCTTCAGATCGAGGCTCGCGAATACGGGGCGCAGATAGTCGGCGATCTGCGGATGCGCTTTGAGCACGGCCTCGCGGATGATCGGCGCGGGCGCGTAGACGGGCTGCACGTGCTTGTCGTCGTCGAGCACGCTCAGGCCGGTTGCCGTGATGCCGCCGTCGGTGCCGTAGACCATCGCCGCGTTCACGCCGTCCGTCTGCTGCGCGGCCGCCTTGATCGTCGCGGCGGTGTCGCCGCCCGACAGCACGAGCAACTGCTCGGGCTTGAGCTTGAAGCCGTAGGTTTTTTCGAACGACGGCAGCGCGGAGGCGCTGTTGACGAACTCGGACGATGCCGCGAGTTTCACCTTGCCGCCCGCGCTCACCCATTTGCCGAAATCGCTGAGCGTGCTCACATGCTGCGCGCGCGCGACGGTGCCCAGCAGCGCGATGCCCCAGGTGTTGTTCGCGGGCGCGGGCGCGAGCCAGACGATCCGGTTCGCCGCGTAGTCGAGCTGTTTGGCGAGCGCATAACCCTGCGCCGCGTTTTTCCACGCGGGATCGTCCGCCTTGTTGAAGAAGAACGCGGCGTTGCCGGTGTATTCGGGATACAGATCGATTTCGCCGGTGGTGAGCGCCTTGCGCACGATCGGCGTCGCGCCCAGGCCGATCTTGTCGACGACGGCGATGCCGTGCGCCTTCAGCACCTGCGCGATCAGATTGCCGAGCAGACTGCCTTCGGTGTCGATTTTCGACGAGACGGTCACCGTGTCGGCGGCGTGCGCGCCGCTCGCGGCGAAGACGAGCGCGGCGGCTGCCGCAGCGGCGCGCAGGCATTGGGTGAAGCGGGACATCTTCATCAGACTGAAACTCCGGTTTATTCTGTCAAGGCAGATGAAAGGATGCGACGGCATCGCCCCGCCGCGGCAAAGCAGGGCAAAATGGCTGATCGCAAGCGGCAAGGGTGCAAGTTACTTGAGCGCGCGCGCTTTGGCAAACCGGCGCGCTTGCCCATGCATGCCGAATGCGGTCTGCCGGACACTGCGGGAGGCTGCGCAATTCATTCGGACAGCGATACAATCCGGCCGTCGGGGCCGCGATTCGGCTGGCCGGGCACGGCGCCGGATTGCGTCGCCTGCGTCCCACGGTGTCGCGGCGGAGGGGTTTTCCGCGGGCTTTTTCGCCGGTTGCAATCGACTTGCCATCAACGTCATCAAGGAGCGTTCATCGTGAGCAGCGATCCCCATGTCACGCGCCATAGCGCCCCGCAAAATATCTACGACGACGCTTCTTTCTTCGAAGGTTATCGCGCGTTGCGGCAAGGCGACGCCGGCCTGAACGGCGCGCTCGAGTTCCCCGCGCTCAAGCGTCTGCTGCCCGATCTGACGGGCCTTGCCGTGCTCGATCTCGGCTGCGGCTTCGGCGATTTCGCCCGCTACGCGCGGGCTCATGGCGCGGCATCGGTCACGGCTATCGACATTTCGTCACGCATGCTCGAGGCCGCGCGCGAGCGTTCCGACGACCACGCGATCGTCTATTTGCAGCGCTCGATCGAAACCTACCATGCGCCTGCGCGCGCGTTCGATCTTGTCGTGTCGTCGCTTGCGCTGCATTATGTCGAGGATTACGCAGGCGTTGTCTCCCGCGTTTATGAGGCGCTGCGCTCGAACGGCCGTTTCGTGTTTTCGGTCGAGCATCCGCTCTGCACCGCGTACCCGGTCGGCTGGGTGCGCGACGACGACGGCCGCAAACAGCACTGGCCTGTCGATCGCTACCGGCAGGAGGGGCGGCGCGACACGCGCTGGTTCGTCGATGGCGTGGTCAAATATCACCGGAGCATCGAGACCTACGTGAACACGCTGCTCAAAGCGGGCTTCACGCTCACGCATCTCGGCGAGCCCGCGCCCGTGCCTGAAGCGCTGGCGGTGCGGCCCGATCTCGAGTCGGAGTGCCGCCGTCCGCCGTTTTTGTTCCTCGCGGCGGCGCGCGCGGGAACCTGAACCGGCGCATGGCCGATTCGGCAAACGGCCGGCGCGTACACGACGCTGCTCTCCGATGTTTGCATGCGATGCGCGTGACGCACGGATATTCGGCGGGCATCGCGCGTGTGTCGATTGCGTTCGCTTTCGTCTGACTTGTTCGAATAGACCATGCATCGCACGTATGGCGCGCTCATAGGTGCATTCAATTGGCCATGGGATTTTGTCTGTTTTTCAATAAGCGTCCGCGCCCAAGCCGTTTTGTCCGTTTTCCTCCCCCACTGAGAGCAAACATGGTCCAGAACCGCGTCGACGAAGTCGTTCAGGCGATCGCCTTGGAAACGCACACACCCGCTGAAGCGGTGCTCCGGTTGTATGAAGAAACGCTCGCGCAATACAGCGAGGGCGCATTGATTCGCGATTATTTGACCGTGCTCGTCGCCAAGCGCGTCAGGCAGACACTGCGTCAGCGCGACCAAGCGCATTGAGCCAGGCGCCATCGCACGCGCGGCGCGCCGGCGCCGGGCGCTGATGCCTGATTAAGTTAAACGCTGAATACGTAACCACGAATTCAGCGCGAGTTGATTCGACATCCCAACTATCTGAATTCTCGACGATGCCGAATCGATGACGCTGCACGAACGTCTGCGGCCCGGCAGATCGTTCTTGACTATTCACAGCCCGCCGCCTAGCTTAATTTCAAAACCGCATGCCGTGCATCGCTGCTGCCGCGGCATCGATCGATAGCTGCTTTGCTTAAGGGGCCCATCATGTATGGGATGGTCGCTGCATCAAAACAGACCGTGCCGCTCATTCGGTCTCGGGCCTCTGGTCATCCCAATTCCTTCGATAACCCGTTGCGACAATTCACTGCTTCGCCGCATCGCCGCGCGAAGACGGGGGAAACGCGTGCCAGTGCCGGCCGCCTTGTCGAACGGGCCGTTGTCTTGCGAATCGATCCGCTCGCTTCGTAACGATCCGTTGTCCGTTGGCCTGCGCCGGTAAGCCGGGCTGGCTGCTTGAACCATCAGCGCTGTACGGCGTCCGCAGGGTGGGCTGCATGGGCGCCGAGTTCGAATGGAGGTGTGCGATGCCTGTTGCCGTCACCTATCCCGGCGTCTACGTGCAGGAAATTTCGAGCGGCGTGCGCACGATCACCGGCGTTGCAACGTCGATTGCCGCGTTCGTCGATTTCTTTGCCGCAGGACCGATGAACCGGGCCGTGCCAGTGTTCAGCTTCGCGGATTTCGAGCGCCAGTTCGGCGGCCTCGATGCGCGTAGCGAAGCGAGCTACGCGATTCAGCAGTTCTTTTTGAACGGCGGCACCGAAGCCTACGTCGTGCGTGTGTCGTCCGTTACGCCGGGCAACGCGGCGGTGGCGGCGGCGATCGCGATGGCGGCCGCGCCGGGCGATGCGCAGGAGGTATTGACCGCGACCGCGGCCAGCGCCGGCATAAGCGGCAACGGCCTGCGCATCGATATCGATTACGCCGCGGCGGACCCCGGCACGCAGTTCAACCTGCGCGTCACGCAGCTCAATCCAGACGGCAGCGCGGCCGCCAGCGAAACGTTCCGCAACCTGATCGTTTCGGCCGGCCAAGCAAACGACGCGGTGGCCACGGTCAATGCCGGATCGCAGCTGATTCGGCTTGCCGCATCGGCGAGCGGGCAGGGCAAGCGCCCCGCGCGCACCGGCACCGTGAGCGGCGCGATCGGCGATATCGGCGCGCTGAAGCTTGCGAAGACCGACACGGTCGACGTGACGTTGAGCGGCCACGCACTCGGCACCACCGACGCATTGGGCGATCCCGCGCCGACGACGATCGACGCGCTCGCGCAGAAATTGCAAGGCCTGTTGCGCGGCCTGACCAAGGACGGCGCCAAGCCGCTCGCGAACGCGACGGTCGGCGTGGTGCGGCTGTCGCCGGCGCAGCAGTATCTGGTGGTGAAGGCGGGCACGCCGGTGGCCAGCGACGTGGTCGGCCTGTCGAACAGCGCCGATGGCCTCGCGAAAAAACTCGGCTTCCAGCCCACGGACCAGAACGTTCAGCAATACGCGCTCGGTGGCGCCGCCGTGCAGGATCAGTTTCTGCCCGTCGATCCGACGTCGGCGTCAACGCCGCCGGCACGCGTGCAGCAAGCGGGCAGCGACGGCACGCTCGACATGAACGCGGACGCGGCCGGCTTCGCCGGCGGGCTGCTGGGCGACGCGGCAAAGAAAACCGGCATGCAGGCGCTGCTCGACGTCGATTTGTTCAACATTCTGAGCGTGCCCGCGACGATGAACCTGCCCGACGGTCAGGCGCTGGCCGTCGCGATGGGCGCGATCGAGCTGTGCACGGCGCGGCGCGCGATGTATCTGCTCGACGTGCCGCAAGCCGATGCGAACCGCGATACGGTGCCCGCGATCATGCAGTGGCTCGACGCGAACGCGACGCTGCGCAGCCGCAACGCCGCGCTCTATTTTCCGCGCGTCGATATTCCCGATCCGATCAACGCCTACCGGCCGCGCCAGGTATCGCCAAGCGGCACGGTCGCGGGCCTGTGGGCGCGCACCGACGCCGCGCGCGGCGTATGGAAGGCGCCCGCGGGCACCGAGGCGAATCTTGCCGGCGTGCGCAAGCTCGAATACACGCTGACCGATCCGGAAAACGGCGTGCTCAATCCGCTCGCGATCAATTGCCTGCGCGTTTTCGCGCAGACCGGGCCGGTTTGCTGGGGCGCGCGCACGCTCAAGGGCGCCGATCAGATCGCCGACGATTACAAGTACATTCCGATCCGGCGGCTTGCGCTATACATCGAGGAGAGTCTTTTCCGCGGCACGCAATGGGTGGTCTTCGAGCCGAACGATACGCCGCTTTGGGCGCAGATCCGGCTCAACGTCGGCTCGTTCATGCAGACGCTGTTCCGGCAGGGCGCGTTTCAGGGCGCCACGCCTCAGCAGGCGTACTTCGTTCAGTGCGACGCGAGCACGAATCCTCAAGTGACGATCGATCAGGGAATCGTCAACATCGTCGTCGGATTCGCGCCGCTCAAGCCGGCGGAGTTCGTCGTGATCACCGTCCAGCAGATCGCCGGACAACTGGCGAGCTGAGGAGGCATCATCATGGCCGAATTCACCGTCAACGCACAACGCTTCGATCCGTACAAGAACTTCAAGTTCAGGATCAAGTGGGATGGCAAATATGTCGCCGGCGTCAGCAAGGTCGGCATGCTCAAGCGCACCACCGAGGTCGTCAAGCACCGCGAGGGGGGCGATGCGTCAACGAGCCGCAAATCGCCGGGGCGCACCGAGTTCGAGGCGATCACGCTGGAGCGCGGCGTCACGCACGATGCCGAGTTCGAAGCATGGGCGGGCAAGGTGTGGAGCGTCAATCACGGGCTGGGCACCGAAGTGTCGTTGAAGGATTTCCGCAAGGACATCCTGATCGAGCTGTATAACGAAGCCGGCCAGCTGGCGATCACCTATAAGGTGTACCGCTGCTGGGTGTCCGAATATCAGGCGCTGCCCGATCTCGATGCGAACGCGAACGCGGTCGCGATCCAGCATATCAAGCTCGAGAACGAAGGGTGGGAGCGCGACGTTTCGGTTTCCGAACCGACTGAGCCGAGCTTCACGCCGCCTGCGCTCGGCTGAGCGCGCGGCGCCCCTTATCCTCGATGACGGAGTGCGCAATGGCGCATGCGATAGTCGATCGTCCGCCGATGGCCGGCGCCGATGCGTCCGCCCCCTATGCGGCGATCGCGCCCGCCGCGGCCGACATGCTGGAGGCTTGGGAGCGCGGCCGCGCGTGCGATGCCGTCGAACGCGGGCTGATCCTGTTGTCGCTGGCTTGCCCGCACTGGCCTGAACGGGCGCTGATCTCGACGAGCCTGGGCGAGCGCGACCGGCATTTGCTCGCGCTGCGCCGCGTGATGTTCGGCGCGCGGCTCGCGGCGCTGGCATCGTGCGACGCCTGCGGCGAGCCGCTCGAACTCGACGTGCCGATCGACGCATTGCTCGCGGCGCTGCCGCCTGCGCTCGAGCACGATCCGCTCGCGTGGCGGCGCGGCGATGGCATCGAGCTGCGCATGCGTCCCCCCGACAGCGGCGATCTGCGCACGGCCGCGCACGACGCCGGCGAAGACGGCGGCGACGAAGCCGCGGCGCGCGCGCTGCTGCGCGGCTGCATCGTTTCGGCGCGGCGCGACGGTGAGCCGTTGGACATCGCTGCATTGTCGGACGATGTGCTCGACGATGCCGCGCAACACCTCGCGCATGCCGATCCGCACGCCGATTTGCGGCTCGCGGCGATTTGTTCGGCGTGCGGCGCGCGCTCGCATGCGCCGCTCGATATCGTGGCTTACCTGTGGTCGGAGCTGGACGCATGGGCCGGGCGCACGCTATGGGAAATCCATACGCTCGCGTGCGCCTACGGCTGGCGCGAGCATGACGTGTTGTCGCTCGGCCCCGCGCGCCGCGCGACATACTTGAGCCTGGTGCTCGGATGAACGGCTATCTCGTCACGTTGGTTTCGCGCGCTCGCGGGCATGCCGCGCCGGTTCATGCGCGTCCGCGGCTGCGGTCCTGGTTCGAGGACTGGCCCGATGCGTTCGCGCCGGCCGCGCCGCAACAGGCAGATGCAAGCGCGCCGCAACCGGCAACGTACGGCGCGCGCGACGGTTCGCGGCCATCCGGCGAGCCGCGCGCGGCGGCACAGCCGGAGCCGGGGCGCGGCGAGGGCGGCGCGGATGCGCTCGACGCATTCGGCACGCCGCGCATGCGGGCATCGGCATCGAGTGCGGCACGCGGGCACGGCGAGCCTGCGCAATCGGCATGGCAAGCGGATACGGCAAGCGCCGTGACGCCGGCTGCGGGCTTCGCCGGGCGGCCAACGCAACGCGCCGCGCCGAGCGACGAGCACGAGCCGCTTCAATCGTTTCGCTCGCCGAAACATCATGCGGCAGACGACAACCCGATCGCGCATGCGCCGCACGCGGCCGCGGCCATGCCGGACGCGCATGATCCGGCTTCTGTCCGACCGGCGCGCACGGTCTCCCACGCGCAGCCCGCACGCGCGACGCCTGCGAATACGTCCGTCCACGCATCGGCGCAAGCTCTGGCGGCATCGCCGCACCCGATTGCCGCGCACGCGCCGCCACGCGCATTCGACGCCGCGTCGCGCGGCGCGCGTGCCGAAACGACGGTCGTCGTCAACATCGGCCGCGTCGAAGTGCGCGCGACGCCTCAGTCGAACGCTCACCGTGCGCACGACGCGCACGGTGCGCCTCGCGCGATGACGCTCGACGAATACCTGCGCCGCCATGGCGGGCGATGACGCTGTGCCTATCGCTTCTTCATCACGCCGCTTGCCGCCCACACGCCACCGCCATGAGCAACTCGAACGCCATCGCCGCCATCACCGCCACGCTGCAGTCGATCCTGCAGCAAAGCACGACTGCGCAGCCCGGCTTGAACGATACGACGGTGACAATCCTGCCGCTCGACAAGGCGCGCGGCAGCAACACCAACAATCAGCTCAACCTGTTTCTCTACATGGTCGTGCGCAACGCGGCATGGGCCAACGCGGACATGCCGCGGCAAGTCAAGCCCGGCGAGGTATCGATCCCGCCGCTGCCGCTCAATCTGTATTACCTGATCACCGCATTCGGCGCGAACGACGATGCCACGCAGCCGAGCGGCCACGTGCTGCTCGGCTGCGCGATGAGCGTGCTGCACGATCATCCGGTGCTGAGCGCGGCCGAAATCGCGGCGGCGAGCGCCGCGTTGCCGCCGAGCGATCTCGACAAGCAGATCGAGCGGGTGCGCATCACGTTCCATCCGCTGACGATCGACGAGCTGTCGAAGCTGTGGACGGGCTTCGCGATGCAATACCGGCTGTCGGCCGCCTATGAAGTCGGCGTCGCGCTGATCGAAAGCACGCGCGCGGCCCGCGCGGGCCTGCCGGTGCTTACGCGCGGCGCGCAGGATTCGGGCATCGCGTCGCAAGCGGATCTGACGCCGCCGCTGCCCACGCTCACCGCGCTCGCGCCGCCCAACCGGCAGAGCGCCGCGCTGCTCGGCGCGACGCTCACGTTAAGCGGCGTGCACTTGGACGGCACGAACGTCGGCGTGCGCTTCGCTCATCCGCTGTGGAGCGCGCCGGTCGACGTGCCGCCCGACGCCGGCGGCACGTCGACGCAGCTGAGCGTGACGATTCCGTTGCAGCCCGCGCTGTGGCCGGCGGGTTTCTATATGGTCAGCGTGTTGGTGCAGCGGCCCGGTGAAACGTTCCGGCGCGAGACCAACCAATTGACGCTTGCGCTCGCGCCTTCGCTCGCGATCGCGCCCGCGAGCGCCGCGCCGGGCGACATCGTCTATACCGTCACCGTGTCGCCGCAAGTGTGGCCGGGCCAGCGGGCGTCGCTGATGCTGGGGGCGAACGAAATCGTCGCGAACGCGCATCCGCTGCAAACCGGCACGCTCACGTTCGATGCGGCAGGCATGACGACGGGCGATTACTGGGTGCGGCTGCGCGTCGATGGCGTCGATAGCCTGCTCGTCGATCGCAGCCAAACGCCGCCGGTGTTCGATCCCTCGCAAAAGGTGAGCGTGACATGACCGAAAGCGAATGGCTCGATGCGAATGCGCGGTATCTGAGCGATGCGCTCGCGAATCTGCGCGAGCGTCTGCAGCGGTGCGCGCCGCCGCGGGCGGGCGCGAGCGCCGTTGCGCCGTCCGGCGCGGGCGAGCGGCGGCCTCTGCTCGGTTTCTGGCATCGGCGCGCAGGGGCAGGCGGCGCTTCACCAAATGCGCTGCCGATCTCGCCGCCGGCGAGCGCGCCCCCAGCATCGCCCCCGCCGCCGGACGATGGATTGGGTACGCCAAATGCGCCCGATGCGGCCGATGCAACGGATGGGTTGGACGCGCAAGCCCATCGGCTGCCGAGCGCGCTCGAATTGATCGCGCAGCGCTTCGGGCTCGGCGCGTTCGAGCGCGACGTGCTGCTGCTGTGCGCGGCCATGGAACTCGACACGTCGATCGCGGGCCTGTGCGCGACAGCGCAGGGCGATCGCGCGCTCGCCTATCCCACTTTCGCGCTCGCGCTGCATCTGTTCGACCACGGCGGATGGGACGCGCTGTCGCCCGATCGTGCGCTGCGGTATTGGCGGCTCGTCGAGATCGGCGCCGGCAATGGCACGCTGCTGTCGAGCCCGTTGCGCGCCGACGAGCGGATCGTCAATTTCATCAAGGGCGTCACGTGCGTCGACGACCGGCTCGCGCCGCTTGTCGTGCCGCTCATTGTGCCGCTTACAGTGCCGCTTGCCACACCGCCTGCGCCGGCCGCCGCCGGGGCTGCGCCCGGCCAAGACGCGGCGCGCGATGCGGACCTCGACGCGCTGCCGGCGTCGCAGCGCGCGGCGGTCGAGACGATCGTGGCGGCCGCGAGCGCCCGCGAAAACGATGGCGACAGCACCGTGCCCACCGTCTGGCTGCTCGGCGCCGATCCGGCAGGCAAGCGCGCCGTTGCCGCCACGGCCGCGCGCGCGCTCGGGCTCCAGGCGTACCGGCTCGACAGCGCGATGCTGCCCGCCGCGCCGGGCGAACTCGACGCGTTCGCCCGGCTGTGGCGGCGCGAAAGCGTGCTGCTGCCCGTCATGCTGTATATCGACGCCGAGCAAGCCGACGGCTTGCAGACGATCATCGATCCGTTGCTGAGCCGCATCGGCGGCGGCGTGTTCGTCGCGACCCGGCACCTGTGGCCGAACGTCGCGCAAACGCCGCTTGCAATCGAGATCGACCGGCCGAGCGCGAGCGAGCAGAAAGCCTATTGGCGCGCGGCATCGCCCGAGATCGGCGCGGCGCTCGCGGATACGCTGGCCGAGCAGTTCGATCTGAACCCGTCCGCGATCGGCGCGCTCGCGCAGCGCGAGACGGCGGCGTGCGCCCCCGCCGAGCCGCCGCTCGACCAGCGCCTGTGGGACGCGGCCCGCGCGCTCACGCGCCCGGGCCTCGATTTGCTTGCGCGGCGCATCGTGTCGAACGCGCTCTGGGACGACCTCGTGCTGCCCGCGGCGCAACACGAGCTGCTGCATCAGATCGCCGATCAGGTGCGCCATCGCGGCACCGTCTACCGCGATTGGGGATTCGCCGCGCGCATGAGCCGGGGCCTGGGCATCAGCGTGCTGTTCGCGGGCGCGACAGGCACCGGCAAGACGATGGCGGCCGAGGTGCTCGCGAATCATCTGCGCCTCGATCTGTTCCGCATCGATCTGTCGGCGGTCGTCAGTAAATACATCGGCGAGACCGAGGCCAATCTGAGGCGGCTGTTCGATGCGGCCGAGGGCGGCGGCGCGATCCTGTTCTTCGACGAAGCCGATGCGCTGTTCGGCAAACGCACCGAAGTGAAGGACAGCCACGACCGCTACGCCAACATCGAAATCAATTATCTGTTGCAGCGCATGGAGTCGTATCGCGGGCTCGCGGTGCTCGCGACCAACATGAAGGCCGCGCTCGACCAGGCGTTTCTGCGCCGGCTGCGCTTCATCGTCGATTTTCCGTTTCCGGGCGCAGCCGAGCGCGAGCAGATGTGGCGGCGCGCGTTTCCGAGCGACACGCCGCTCGCCGGCCTCGATTACGCGCGGCTCGCGCGGCTCAATCTGACGGGCGGCCATATCGCGGTGATCGCGGTGAATGCGGCCTTCCAGGCCGCGCGCGCCGGCACCGCCGTCACGATGCCGATCGTGTTCAATGCGGCGCGCGTCGAGTTTCGCAAACTCGACCGGCCCGTCAACGAGACCGATTTCCGCTGCTCGGAGGCCGCCGTATGAAGATCGTCGTGCGTATCGAGCGCTTGGTGCTGGACGGGATCGCGAACGAACCGGGGCATCGCGCGCGCCTGTGCGCGGCGCTGGAGCAGGAATTGGCGCGGCTGGTCGGCGCGCCCGGCGCGTTCGATGCGTCAGATGCACGCGGCTGGCGCGCCGGTGCGACGCCGACGCTGCGCGCACCGGGCATTCGCCCCGCGCGCGGCGAGACGCCGGAGACCACCGGGCGGCGCATCGCCGGCGCGCTCCATGCCGGTATCCGGGGGCGGCGATGAGCGCACGCACGCATGCCGCCGCGCCGGGGTTCGCCCGCAACGCCGCCGTCGGCGCGGCGACACGCGCGGGCACGGGCGCGCGCGATGGCGGGCCCGGGCAGGCGGCGCGGCGCGTGCATCCGCTGAACGACGCCGTCGAACGCGCGCTGCGCGACGCCGGCCGCCCGCTCGATCCGGCGGTGCGGCGTTTTCTCGAACGCCGGATCGGCGCGCAACCGGCCGCGCCGGCGGCATCGGCCGTGCTCGATTCGGCGGGCGCCAGGCCGACGGGCGCCGCACGCGCCAGCCTGAGCGGCCGGCGGCCGCTCGCGTTCGCCATCGCGCGCGCGAGCGATCCGCTCGAATACGCGGCCGATCGCGCGGCCGATCGCGTTCTGCAAGCGCCGGACGGGTTCGCGTCCCGCGACAGCGCGTTCGCGGCCGATTTCAGCCGCGTGCGCGTACATGCGGACACAGCCGCACACGACGCGGCGCGCGCATTGCGCGCACGCGCGTTCGCATTCGGCGATGCCATCGTGTTTGCCGCGGGCGCTTACCGGCCGCACACGCGCGACGGCCTGTGGCTGCTCGCGCACGAGCTTGCGCATGTCGCGCAGCGCGTGGCCGGGCGTCTGTCGCGCAAGGCCGACGCCGCGCCGGATCTGCCGCCGACGGCCGAAGACGCGGAACTCGACGGCAAGCACTTGCCGTTGCCGACCGACGATCTGCCATCCGGCGACGCCGCCGGCGCGCGTGCATCGGCTCCGCCGGGCGCGGCCAGCGTCCCGGCCGCGCAGCCGCCCGGCGCATCGCACGCGCAAGCGCCTTCCGGCGCCCCGGCAAAACCGGCCGCGCTCCAACCGGCGCCGCAGCCGGCGACGGCCGCTGCCGACCCAGCCGCCGGGCCGAAAACGCCAGGCGAATTGCCCACCGGCGAGCTTGCGTTGATCGACGACGAACTAGCCGAGCACGAGCGCTGGGGCGCGGCGGCGCAGAAGGTCGGCGCGGCAGGCTCGAAGGAGCGCGCCGCGTTCATCGCGGATCAGGCCGGCGAGGGCGCGGCCAAAGCGTTCAAGGAGGGCGTGGTCGAGGGCGCCAAGACGGCGGTGAAGCTGAAGGTTGCCGAAAAAGTCATCGAAAAGGTGGCGGTGACGATCGCGGTGCGGCTCGGCGCGCAGGCAGCGAAATTCACGCCGCTGCCTGGTATCGGCGCGGTGATCGGCGGCGTCATGGCGGGCTACGATCTCGCCAAGCGCGACTGGTCCGCAACCGGCCGCGCCATCGAGAATTTCGGCAAGGGCGCGGACGTCTATGAGCAGTTAGCCAACTCGATCGAGGCAATCAGCAACGTGATCGAAGTCGCCACGCAAGTAGCGAACGTGATCGCGGGCATTCTGGGCGCGGTCACGGTCGGCATGTGGGTCGCGGCGGTTGCCACGGCGGGTGCGGTGTCGCCGATGGCGGCGACGCTCACGGCGATTTCGCTCGCGATCGGCGCGGGCACGATGGTGCTCGACGGCATCAACGCGATCGTCCTCAAGGAGCTGATCACCGTATTTCGCGCGCTGCACGCGTTCGCGAGCGACGCGGACCCGCGCGACGTCGTCAAGCAGGGCGAGGCGATTCAGGGTGCGGCAGGCGGCGCGGCCGGCTTCGTCGGCGGGATGGTGGGCGCGAAGGCGGCCGAAAAAGGCATGCATCTGGCCACGCCGAAGCCCCCGCCGAAGTTGCCGGCGCATCCGAATCCGCCGGCCGGCGGCGGCGAGGGGCCGCTCGTGAAGGCGCAGCCGCCGACTGCGGGCGGCGAGCCGAAAACGGCCGGCAAACCGGCGGCGGGCGGCGAGACGGTGCCGGCGGGCGGTGCCGCGCCGCGCGGCGAGCCGTTGCCTGCCGGCGGGGGAAGCGGCACGGGAAAAATGCCGACGGCCGGTGAGCCTGCCCGCGCGACGCCGCCGGCGGCCGATCTGTCCGGAATCAAGCCGGCGGGCGAGCCCGCCGTGAAACCAGCCGTCGAAAAACCGCTTGTCGAAAGCCCCGCCGTCGACAAACCGGGCAGTCGGCCATCGGATCGGCCCGGCGAACTGAAACCGCCAGCCGGCCCTGCCATGCCGGGCACGCCCGGCGGCAAGCCGGCCGAGTTGGAAATCCACGCCGCGCCCGAAAAAGCGCCGCCTGCCGCGCCGGAGAAAACGGCATCGCCGCCGCAAGCGGAACCCGCGCAGGCGGGCGCGGGACCGGCCGATGCGAAACCGGCGCACGAAGGCGCGCCGTCGAAGGACAGGCCGGCGGGCGGCGAAGCCGCGCAACCGGCGGCAGCGGAGACGAAGCCGGGCAACGGCGCGACGGAGCACGCTGAAACGAAGCCGTCCGGCGAAACGGCCACCGCCGCGCCGAAGCCTGAACCCAAGTCTGTCCCGGAGGCCGCGACGCCTTCGAATGCCAATGCGGAACAGGCAGCCGCATCGCCGGCCGAGCCCGCGAAAGCGGCGAGCGGCGCGCCTACAACCCCCAAAGCCGCCCCTAAAGCGCCCAAAACCCCGAAGGCGCCCAAGACGCCAAAGGAAGCTTCGGCCCCCAAAAAGGCCAACGCGCCGGACCCTGCAAGCAAGGACGCGCAAACGCCTCAAACGGCCCCGGCCAAGCAATCCGCACCCGCCAAAAAAGCCAAGCAAGCCGTGACGGCAGATGGATCGACCGTATCCGAGCCGCCCGCGCCGGCCGCGCAGCCGGCGGCGAAAAAACCGGCGGCGTCGAAAGGAAGCGCCGAGTCGGCGGGCAAGCCGGCGAAATCGCCCGCCAACGAGCCGCAAGCGCAACCGCAGGCGCCGGGCAAGCCCGCGTCGCTGTCTGAACCAGCGAGCGCGGCACCGGACAAGCCGCCCGCGGCAGCCGACGCCCAGAAGACCTCATCCGCCCCGAAGGACGGCGCGGCAAAACCCGTCAACGATCCGCGCGACGTGGCGGAATTCGAAGTGCGCCAGGCCGCGTTCGAGGCGGGCAAGCAATTGGAAACCGGCAGAAGGAAGGCGAAAAGCGGCGGCAAGGAGTTGCCGCCGCCCACCGGCGAAGTGCTCGACAAGCTGGTCGAGAACACCAAGGAGGCGCGGGAACTGAGGCTCAAATACAGCACGCAACAAGGCAATCTGGCGGGCAAGATCCTGCTCAAGAACGTGAGACGGCGCTCGAAGCTGGCGGGCAAGGGCGCGAGCGAAGGGCACTTCGGCGACGCGAGCCGCCGCCTCGTGCCGGAGGCGGGCTTCCACAACGGCAAGATCATTTCGGTCGGCGTCGAACCGGGGGGGCAGCCCAAGGGCGCGCGCACGTCCGATCTGAACATCGCCAAGAAGCCGATCTCGCCGAGGAAATGGAAAAAACTGAAAGGCAAGAGCGGCGCCGCGGTGTTCGACGAAGCGCTCGATATGAAACTGGGTGGCGGCAAGGTGGCGAAAAAACAGGAATTCAAGACGCAATCCGGCGGACTGGCCGTCTCCGAAATCACGCCTTTCTCAAAGCTCAAACGGAGCAAACGCGGTACGAAAAGCGCGAAGGCCACGGCGAGCCCGGCCGCGCCCGCGGCGGCCCCGCCCGCAGCGAAGACGCCGAAGAGCGGTAAGGCCAGCGCGGCCAAGACCGTCAAAACGGCCAAGGCGACCAAGGCGGCCAAGACGGCCAAGGCGAAGACGAAAGCGAAGGGCGCGTCCGCGGCGGCCCCGAGCGAGCCGCAGGCGTTGCCCGCGGCCGCCCAGCCGGTGGCCGATCAGCCGCTTGGCGCGGCGGCGAAGGAGACGCCGGTTGCCGCGTCCGATGCGCCGCTTGCCGCGAAACCCGGACAGCCTGAGCTGGCGGGACAGCCTGTCGCGGCCGGCCAGGAAGGTGCGGCTGCCGCGAAACAAGGCGCCGCCGCGCTGGATGCGCCGTCGGCTGCGCCCGGCGTCGAAGCCGAGCCGGCCGCCGCCGCGCCGTCGGCCCAGCCGGCACCTGCCGATGCGCCCGCCATGCCGGTTGCCACGGAAACGCCGGCGGCGGAATCCACGACGCACGAGCCGCCCGGCACGTCAGCGGCCGAGTCGATGCCGGCCGGGGCCTCGGATGCGCCGCCGTCCAATGTGGACGCGCCGTCCGAGCAGCCGCCCGCTCTTTCCGCGCAAGCCTCCGCCGAGCCTTCCGACGCCTCCGATGCCTTCGACGCCCATGCCACGCCGCAAGCGCTGCCGCCGGAGGCGGCGGCGCCTGCCGATGCATTTGCCGCGCCACCGGAATCGGAATCGACATCGGCATCCGCATCGGCCGAGCCGCCCCGCGATACGCCCGCCAGCGCGGCACCCGCGCCGGTTGCGCCGAGCCCGGCACGCGCGGCGCCCGCCAGTGCCGCCGAGCCCGCCACGGACGCCACACCAGCCGTGACGGCAGACAAACCGGCCGGCGAACCGGCGAACCTGCCGCTGTTGGCGCCGAAGTCGCGGCCTGTCGCGTCTGCGCCGCCCGCGCCTGCCGCGGCGTCGGGGCCCGTGACCTCTCATCCGGCTGCCGGCGGTGAGCCGAATATCGCGCATCCGCCGGCGGCGGGCGCGCCATCTGCGCAGGCGTCGCCATCGGCCGCCGCCGGCGAAGCGCCGAAGGCTACGCCAATGGCCGCGGCGGCAAAAGCGCTCGAAACCACGCCGCCGTCTGCGCTGGCGTCGGCGCTCATGCCGGGCGCCGCGCCCGCTGCCGGAACCCGGACCAGTCAGGAAGCCGGCAACGACAGCGGCGCGCGCGGCAAGGGAGCCGACGGCACGCCGAGTGCGTCGCCGTCCAACGAAACCGGCGGCACATCGGGCGCGTCGCCGTCGAAAGACGAAACCGGCTCGGCGGCCGCATCGCGTCAACCCGCGCCGTCCACGTCGCCCGCGTCGTCCAAGCCGCCCGCCGCGCCGCTGCCTGCGCCCGAACCCGCCGCGGACGAAAGCGCGTCCGCCGAGCCCGTCGTCGAGCGCGTGAACCCGGCTTACCAGCCGCCGCCCGCGACGCCGGACGATCTCGTCAACCTGCGCAACCAGATCATCGACACGCTCGCGGCCCGCGCGCAGACCGAACAGTTTGCGCAGATGATGGGCAAGCAAAAGGCGCATCACGAGGAGAACGAAAAACCGCTCGCCGACATGAAGCAGGGCACGGGCGACGCGATCAGCGCGACGCAAGCGCATCAGAAAGCGCTCGCCGAGCGCGACGAAGCAAACGAGCGCAAGAAGGCCGAAGAGAACAAGGCGCGCGGCAAGATCGACGACTACGCGTCCCGCGCCGGAAAGCTGACCTCGCTGACCGTTCCGCTGCGGGGTCTCGCGCGTTTCACGGGGCTTGCGCGCGCGTTGCCGGACGAGCCGGGCCCGGTGCTGAGCGTGAAGAACGGCGTGCTGAAGATGAACAGCGACGCGACGAAGTTTCTCGGCCAGCTCGACCAGATGGACCAGACGATGAGCGACCAGAAGGCGCGGCAGGCCGAGCGCGACAAAGGCATCCAGGCCGATGCGGCAACCATCAGGCAAACCGGCGATCAAGCCGATCAATCGTCGAAGCAATTGCAGGACGCGAAGGATACAACGGAGGATTTCGACAAAAACAACCAGGCGCGCAAGGAAGATGCGTCGAACCAGCAAAAGGGCGCGCAGCAAACGTCGAATAGCTTGTCGGCGCAAGCGA
This sequence comes from Burkholderia singularis, assembly GCF_001718875.1. Lineage (NCBI taxonomy): Bacteria > Pseudomonadati > Pseudomonadota > Betaproteobacteria > Burkholderiales > Burkholderiaceae > Burkholderia > Burkholderia singularis. Next base: position 2,341,367 of record NZ_CP013448.1, on the reverse strand, counting down.
AGCAGAAGGAACAGCAGGCGGTGAGCCTCGCCGCGGCCATGCAATTCTGGGCGCGCGGCCATGCGAAGGCGCGCTCGGATGCGCTCGAGGCGACGCGCAAGCGCCTTGCCGACATGGGCTATCGGATCACGGAGGTACGCGAGCGATGAACCCGTGCGAGCCTGCCGATGCGTTGCTCGACGCCGCGCTTGCGCGGCTGCGCCAGGGCGATTTCGATGGCGCGGCCCGCGCGCTGGAGGACGCTGCCGGCCAGCAGGCGGCGCAGCCGGTCGAACGCGCGCGCTGCCTGCAGTTGGCCGCCGCGCTGCGCGGCGCGCTCGGGCACGCCGAAGCCGCCAGTCTGCTGGCGGGCCAAGCGGCCGCCGCGCTGCCGGACGATGCGCCGAGCGCCGTCGCCGCGCGGGTGCGGCAGGCCGAAGCCAGCGAGGCAGCGGGCCGCTGGCACGACGCGGCGCAATGCTACGGGGCCGCGCTCGATCAAGCGCGCACCGCGCACTTGGGCGCAGACGCATCGATTGCGCTGCTGCGTGCGCGCGCCGCGTGCCGGATCGCCGAGCGCGCGTTCGGCGCCGCCGCGGCCGATTTCGATGCCGCGTGCGCGCTCGCCGCGCCGCGCATCGCCGCGTTCCTGCGCACCGAGCATGCGCGGCTGCTATCGAACGCGGGCGCCTATGACGCGGCGCGCGCGGCGCTGCCGCCGCCCGTGCCGGGCGATGCGCAGCTGTGCGCGGAAATCGGCGTCGAACATGCGCGCCTCGAGCGCGCGGCCGGGCACTGGGAAGCGGCGCGCATCGCGGCACGCGAGGCGCGCGCGAACGCGCTCGACGCGATCGCGCCGGTGCCTTATTTCGCGGCGAGCGTCGAGTCGGCCGAACTGTTCGACGCGCTCGGCCAGCGCGCCGACGCTTACGGATCGCTCGCGAGCGCATGGGTGACGCTCGCGGATCTGCTCGGCGAGCCGGTCGCGAAAAGCTGGGTCGAGCCTTGTCTGCTCGCGTTGCGGCTGCGCTGGGGCGACGCGGGCTTCTTCGACGCGAAACGCACGCACGACGACCGGCGGCGCGCCCAACGCAACGAGGCGAAGCGATGAGCGCGCGCTACCGGGTCGGCGCGCCGAAAACCGCGCCGCGGGCTCATCCGGCGCGGCTGGCACCGCCGCGCATCCCGCGCGCGGCGGGCCGTGCGCTCGACGCCGCGACGCGCGCGTATATGGAGCCGCGCTTCGGTCATGATTTCAGCCGCGTGCGCGTGCATACCGACGCGCATTCGGTACGCGCATGCGGCGCTCACGCGCTGACGGCAGGCGATCACATCGCGTTCTCGCCCGGCCGCTACGCGCCCGACACGCCGGCCGGGCGCGGTCTCGTCGCGCATGAGCTGGCGCACGTGGTCCAGCAACGCCGCGGCTGCGGCGATGCGCATCGGCCCAGCACACCCGGCGATCGCGACGAAACCGGCGCCCAGCGCGCGGTGCACGATCTCGCGGCCGGCCGCGCGCCGTCGCTCGACGCCGCCCGCGCCGGCATCCATTATCAGCAAGCGGGCGACGCGCCGCCGCCCGCGCTGCCGTTGGCGGCCCCGCAGCCGTTCGGTCCGTTCGCGCCGAAACAATCGGCATCGGAGCGGCTGCTCGACGGTTTTCTGAAGCAGATGTGGCTTGCGCAGTCGGGCGGACAGCAGCCGTTGCGGCTGACGCCGAACGTCGTCGACGGCTTGCGTCTGATTCTCGGCACGCAAACGCTGCCCGTCAGCGCATCGCAGACGTTCGCGACGGCCGGCGCGCTCTACGCGCAGGTCCGCGCGTGGCTGATGCCGGGCGCCGCACCCGCAGCGACGCTGCCGAACGTGCTCGATCGGCTGGTCGCCGCCGAAAAACCGCTGTCGTCGGCCGGCGCCCGCGGCGCGCCGGCGGGCAACCCGGCCGCGCCGCCATTCGCGTCGCCGCCACCAGCGTTCGCGCCGCAGCCCGCATCGATTCCGGACCCGCGCAAGCCACCCGCGCCGGGCAATCGCTACGACGAGGCCGCGACCAAGGCGCTCGAAGCCGCGTTCGAGACATTCCGCCGCACGCAACTCGGCCGCGAGCTGGAAAAAGCGGTCAAGGAATACGTGTTCAGTCAGGAGGGCGTGCCGCTTGTCGTCTGGGTGACGGCGGTGGGGGCGATGTTCATCGCCGCGAACGATCCGAAGCTGCCCGCGATGCCGGACCTCGATCTGGGCCGCGGCATCACGCTGAAGTTCGATCTGGCCGCGAAGGCCTCCGAGCTGCCGCCGCTGCTGCGCGAGCTGGTGCATGGCCGCGCGAGGCCGTCCGCGCCCAATGCCCATGCCGACGCGCCCGGTGCGCCCAATCCGCCCGAGCGCCATATCGGCGCAAGCGTGACGTTCACGTTCGAGGCGCTCGGCGAGTTCCTCCATGCCGCCGGCCGGTTTTTCTCGGAAACGGCCACATGGATTGGCAGCGGCGTCGTGCATGCGGGCATGGTGATCGGGCGCGGCGCATCGGCGGCCGGCAAATGGCTCGGCCGTGTCCTGACGCCGGCTCTATTCGGCGCGGCGGGGGCGGCGGCCGGCGCCGCGCTCGGTGCGCTCGCGCTCGGCGGGCGCGGCGCGCTGATCGGCGCGGCGGCGGGGCTCGCGGCAGGCATCGGCGCGGGCCTGCTCAAGCAGCATCTCGAACGCGCGCAGCATCGTCAGCAGGGGCAGACATGAGTTCGTTTCCCGGTTCCCCGCGCGTACTGAAGGGCGGCATCGTGCTGCTCGACCCGGACAGCTTCACGGTGCTCGCCAACGGCATCGTCGTGATGCAGTACAACCCGGATACGTTGACGCGCACGCTGAAAATCAAGGGCGCCGAGGAGGGCGGCGACCGCTCGGAGGCGTTGCGCGTCACCGGCCCGCCGGTGGAGATCTTCAAGCTGGAAGCGGAGATCGACGCGGCCGACCAGCTCGAGCATCCGGACCAGAATCCGAACACGGTGCGCTACGGCATCGCGCCGCAGCTCGCCGCGCTCGAAATGCTCGCGTACCCGTCGAGCGCGGCGTTGCAACACAACTACGCGTTGTCGCAACAGGGCGTGCTCGAAATCATGCCGGTGCTCGCCCCGATGAGCCTGTTCGTCTGGAGTGCGGCGCGCATTGTGCCGGTGCGGCTGACCGAATTCAGCATTACCGAGGAGGCGTTCGATCCGCAGCTCAATCCGTTGCGCGCGAAAGTGAGCCTCGGGCTGCGCGTGCTGAGCATCGACGATTTGTTCTTCGCCGATCGCGGCGGCGGCTTGTACATGGCCTACCAGCGGCAAAAGGAAGCCCTCGCGCAGCTTTACCGCTACGGCACGTTCAACGATCTCGGCATCAGGGGGCTGCCATGAACGCAACCGACCCGCTGCTCGACCCGGTGCAGGCGATGCTGGCGCAAACCGCGCTCAACACGTCGCTGTTCGCGCCGACCAGCCGCTACTACGGGCTCGAACTCGCGACGATCGAGCACAACGGCCTTTGCGTCGCATATGTGAAGCGCCGCTTCGCGCCGCGGCCGGAACAGCTTCAGGTGATCCAGCAGTACACCGTCAAGCAGGGCGACCGGCTCGACAACGTGAGCGCGCAGTGCCTCGGCGATCCGGCGCTCTTCTGGCGCATTGCCGACGCGAACCGCGCGATGCAGCCGTGGACGCTGACGCATACGCCCGGCCGCGTGCTGCGCATCGCCCTGCCGCCGGGCGTGACGGGAGCCGCGCTATGAACCGCGGCTTCTACCTGACCCTGATGATGGGCGGCTTTCGCGCGAGCCCGGTGCCGCAGGCGGTGATCGACGCGCTCGTATCGGTGCAGGTCAGCACGACGGTGGGCAACCAGGGCGGCTTTCAGCTCAAGTTCACGTGGAGCAAGGCCGGCCCGCTCGCGCAATTGCATGCGAACGGATTTTTCGATCCGCGCCAACGCGTGATCATCGCGGTGACGGTCAACGGCGCGACCGAGGTGCTGATGGACGGCGTCGTCACCAAGCAGGATCTGACGCCGAGCAACGCGGCAGGCAAGGCCACGCTGACCATCACCGGGCTCGACCTGAGCGCGCTGATGGATTTGATCGATCTGACCGGCATCCCGTATCCGGCCATGCCGATGTTCGTGATCGTCGAGCTGATTCTCGCGAAATACGCGGTGCTCGGCGTGGTGCCGCTCGCGCTGCCGCCGCTGCTCGCGCTGATCCAGAACCCGATCGAGCGCTTCATGAAGCAGGACGGCACCGATTACCGCTACGTGACCAAGCTCGCGAGCGACGTCGGCGCGGTGTTCTATCTCGACCCCGGCCCGACGCCGGGCGCGAGCCTCGCGTACTGGGGCCCGGATCTGACCAAGCTCGTCGGCGGCACGCAGAGCGCGTTGAGCATCGATTTCGACGGGACCACCACGATCGACTCGCTGAACTTCTCCTACGACGGCACGCTCGCGACCAATTACATGGTGACGATCATCGAGCAGAACTCGCAGATCCCGATTCCGATCCCGATCCCGAGCATCGATCTGCTCAAGGCGTCGCAGGCCGCTCACGCGCCGACGCCGCTGAAGTTCACGCAGCTCAAGCCGGTCGCGAACCAGGACCCGATCGGCGCCGCGCTCGCCGCGCTCGGCAAGCTGTTCGAGAGCACGGACGTCGCGAGCGCGAGCGGCCAGCTCGACGTGCTGCGCTACGGCCGCGTGTTCAAGGCGCGCCAGCTCTGCGCGGTGCGCGGCGGCGGCCAGTATTACGACGGGCTCTATTACGTGAAGAGCGTCACGCACGAGATCAAACGCGGCGAGTACAAGCAGAATTTCACGCTCGCGCGCGGTGGCACCGGATCGTCAGTCAGCAGGGTGAGCGTATGAGCGCAGGCAAGGCAAACCGGTATTACGGCATCTATCGCGGCACGGTCGTCAACAATGTCGATCCGATGCAGATGGGCCGCATCATGGCGATCGTGCCGGACGTCGGCAGCGTCACGCCGTCGACTTGGGCGATGCCGTGCGCGCCGATCGCGGGCAAGCAGATGGGCGCGTTCATGGTGCCGCAGATCGGTGCCGGCGTCTGGCTGCAATTCGAGGGCGGAGACCCCGACTACCCGGTGTGGGTGGGCGGCTGGTGGGGCAACGCGGCCGAGGTGCCCGCGCTCGCGCTCGCCGGCGTGCCGGGCGATCCGAACATCGTGCTGCAAAGCACGCTGCAAAACGCGGTGGTCGTGAGCGATCTGCCGGGGCCCACCGGCGGCATCATGCTGAAAAGCACCACGGGCGCGACCATCATCGTCAACGATACCGGCATCTACATCCAGAACGGCAAGGGCGCGAGCATCGTGCTCGTCGGGCCGTCGGTGACGATCAACGCCGGCGCATTGATGGTGACGTGATGCCCGGCTTCGTGCTCCATGTCGGCGCGACCGTCACCTGCAGCCACGGCGGGCAGGCGCAGCCGACCATGCCGAATCCGCGCGTGACGGTGATGGGCATGCCGAGCGTGACGGTCGCCACGCCTTATGTGGTGGCGGGCTGCGCGTTCCCGCCGCCGCCGTCCGGCAATGGTCCGTGTGCGAGCGCGCAGTTCGTCACGAGCGCGGTGCGGGTCACCTCGAACGGGCAGCCGCTGCTGCTGCTCGACAGCCAAGCGGTCTGCGCGCCGAGCGGCACGCCGCTCATCGTCGCGGTGACGCAGACCCGCGTGACGGCCACATGAAGGCCACATCAGGCGGCGCGAACACGGCGCGGCCATCGGAGAAGCGCGATGAACGTCGACTTTCCGTTTCGCATCGATGCGCGGGGCCGCACCGCGCCGGCCGACGACGCCGATCACATCCGCGGCATGATCGAGCAACTGCTGTTCACGTCGGCCGGCGAGCGCGTGAATCGTCCGGATTTCGGCAGCGGGCTGTTGCAGATGGTGTTCGCGCCGAATAGCGCCGAACTCGCGGCGGCGCTGCAATTCACCGCGCAGGCGGCCGTTCAGCGCTATCTCGGCGATCTGATCGACTTGCAGCAACTGACGGTGAACGCCGATGACGCGACGCTTGCCGTCGTCGTCCATTACGTGATCCGCGCGACGCAGCAGCCGGTCGCGCAGACCTTCGCGAGGAGCGCGTGATGAACGGCACGGCAGCGGGATGCGAACTCGAACGTCGCCGCGACGACGTGCGGCGCTCGGCGCTTTACGGCATCGATTACGTCGAAACGGGGGCCAGCCTGAGTTCGCTCGATGTGCATTTTCTCGGCAAGGCGCCGCCCAGCCTCGATGCGCAGCAACTGCGCATCGAAGGCGGCGCGCCGGTGACGATCACCGCGCTGCGGCTCGTGCACGAAAGCGATCCGGCGTTCGACGATTGGCTCGAAATCGACGTCGATCGGCCGGGCGATGCGTGCACGTACACGCTGTCGATCGTGGATGCGGCCAGCGGCGCGCCGCTGGCGGGCTTCGATCCGCGCTTTGCGAGCGCGACGTTCAGCTTCGCCGCGTCGTGCCCGTCCGATCTCGATTGCTGCGCGCCGCCCGCGTGCGCGGCAGCCGCGCGCACCGCGCCCGATATCGACTATCTCGCGAAGGACTATGACAGCTTTCGCAGGCTGATCACCGACCGGCTCGCGCTGACGATGCCTGACTGGCAAGAGTCGCATGCGCCGGACCTCGGCGTGATGCTCGTCGAGCTGCTCGCGTATGCGGGCGACCAGCTCAGCTATTACCAGGATGCCGTCGCGACCGAGGCGTATCTGAACACCGCGCGGCTGCGCATTTCGTTGCGCCGTCATGCGCGGCTCGTCGATTACGCGATGCACGAAGGCTGCAATGCGCGCGCATGGGTGTGCCTCGCCGCATCGCGGGACGTATCGCTCGATCTGTCGGACATTGCGTTCTGCACCGCGTTTGCCGGCGCGCCCGACGCGTCGGTCACGCCGGCGCTGCGCGCGTCGCAACTGGCCGGCGCGCCGCCCGGCAGCGTCGAATGGTTCGAGCCGCTTTGGCCCGATCGCTCGCAAACCGTCGAGTTGCGCGCCGCGCACAGCGAAATCGCGTTCTACACATGGGGCGACGGCGCTTGCTGCCTGCCGGCCGGCGCGACGCGCGCCACGCTCGCCGACCGGTGGCTGCCCGCCGACGGCGCGCCGCGCCGCGCGTTGAACTTGCGGCCGGGCGACGTGCTGATCTTCGAGGAAGTACTCGGCCCGCGCACCGGCGAGGCGGCCGATGCCGACCCGGCGCACCGGCAGGCCGTCAGGCTCACGCGCGTCACGCCGTCGGTCGATCCGCTGTACGACGCCGACGCGGGCGGGCGTCCCGTCGTCGAGATCGAATGGTGCACGCAGGATGCGCTGCGCTTTGCGTTATGCCTGTCGGCCGTGATGCCCGCGCCCGACTGTGGGCGCCGCGACGCCATCAGCGTCGCACGCGGCAACGTGCTGCTCGTCGATCATGGGATGAGCGTCGGGGAAACGCTTGGCGCGGTGCCGCCCGGCGCCGATTGCACGACATGCGCGACCGATTGCGCGCCGCCGCGGCGCATACGCACGCCTGCGCGTTTTGCGCCGCAGCTTGGCGGCGTGCCGCTCACGTTCGCCGAGCCGCTGTCGCGCACGTGCTGCGCCGCCGATCTGATCGCGCAGGCGCCGCGTCGCGCATTGCCGCAAATCGTGCTGATCGAGACGCCGGCCGATGCGCGGCCTGGTGCCGACCCGCAATACGGCGGCCAAGGCACGGCCGCGCCGGGCGTCGACGGCGCGGGCGGCGCAACGTCCGGTCCGGCCGGCGCGGGCCTGGCGGGCGGCGCGGACAGCGCGCGTCGCGACGTTCATGCGAGCGGTCCGAGCGCCAATGCGGGCCAGGCAACCGATCTGTCCGATCCGGGCGATTCGACCCGTTCGTCCGGCACAACCGATTCGCCCGATACAACCGATACAACCGCCATCTCCATCCCCCCGCCGGCTCCGTCCATCGTCTGGACGCCCGCCGCCGATCTGATCGACAGCGGCCCGGACGATCGCCGGTTCGTCGTCGAGACCGATGACGACGGCATCGCGCATGTGCGTTTCGGCAACGGCGTCGAGGGGCGCGCGCCGGACGCCGGCGCGTCGTTCGCCGCGCACTACCGGCTCGGCAACGGTCCGGCCGGCAACGTCGGCGCCGAATCGATCCGCTATTTGGTGTTCACGTCGGACCGGTTCGATGCCAACGGGCTCGCGCCGCGCAATCCGCTGCCCGCGACGGGCGGCACCGCGCCCGAGACGGCCGCCGACGTGCGGATGTTCGCCCCGCACGCGTTTCGCGCGACGCTCGAACGCGCGATCACGGCCGACGATTACGCCGCGCTCGCCGCCGACAATGCCCGCCGCCGCGCTGAGCGCCCAGCCGCGCGATGCGCGGCGCCGTTCGAGCCGGTGCTCGGCGCGCAGGCGAGCCTGTGCTGGAACGGCAGCGGATACGAAGCGCGCGTGGCCGTCGATCCGCGCGATCGCGAGACGCTCGACGCCGCGCTCGCCGGCGAACTGCACGCGTATCTCGCGCGCTATCGGCGCATCGGCCACGACTTGCGTATTGCCGCGGCCGATTACGTGCCGCTCGATCTCGGCCTGGCGGTCTGCGTGACGCCGCAGTGCCAGCGCGCGCACGTGCAGGCGGCGCTCGCCGCCGTATTCGGCAGCGGCACGCTGCCCGACGGACGCCCCGCGATGTTCGCGCCCGCCAACCGCGCGTTCGGGCAGCGCGTGTACGTGAGCCGCATCATCGCGGCCGCGCAGGCGCTCGACGGCGTGATCGACGTGCGCGTCACGCGCCTTTGCGCGTATGTGCCAGGCACGCCCGCGCCGGGCGCCGCGCCCGACGACGTGCCGGCGCACGGCGTGCTGACGCTCGGCGCGGCGCAGATCGCGAGCCTCGACGACGATCCTCGCGCGCCGGGGCATGGCCGATTGACGCTGCTGATCCGAGGTGGACTATGACGACGACGCGAATGGCGGCCGAACCCGCCAGTTCATGCGGCGGCTGCGCCAACACGGCAGGCGTGGCAGGCGCGCAGCCCCACCCGCCGGGCCGTTCGGCGCTGTGCTGCCGCGCAGGCAGCTATGCGACGTTCTACGACGCCATGCTCGCAAGGCTGCCGCAACTGACGATCGACGTGCCGTCGCCCAACGGCAGCGGCACCGACACGTTGCGCCCGCTCGCGCGGCTCACGACACGCGAGCCGTCGGACCCGAGCATCGCGTTCATCGACGCGTGGGCGATCGTCGCCGACGTGCTGACGTTCTATCAGGCGCGCTACGCGAACGAAGGCTATTTGCCGAGCGCGCTCGAACGCCGCTCGGTGCTCGAGCTGGCGCGGCTGGTCGGTTACCGGCCGCGGCCCGGCGTCGCGGCGAGCGTGCGGCTCGCGTTTACCGTCGCCGCCGGCTTTTGCGGCGTGCTGCCGGCCGGCACGCGCGCGCAAAGCGTGCCGGCCGCCGGGCAGTTGCCGCAGTTCTACGAGACCTCGGCCGATCTCGACGCGCGCGACGTCTGGAACACGCTGGCGCCGCGCACGACCCGCCCGCAGGTAATCTCGCCCGCGAAAGCGCTCGCCGATTTCAAGAACGGGCCGCCGCTGCCGGAGACGAGCGGCATTCTCGTGACCGGCGCGGACGTGATCGACACCGTCTATCTCGACGGCGTGGCCACCCAGATCAACGCGGGCGACGCGCTTTTCTTCGTGTTCGCGCCCAACGTGCCGGCGAACCTGAACGCGCAGACGCCCGCGTTGCAGTATCTGCGGCTCGCCGCGTCGGTCGACGCGCAGCCGGCGTTCTCGCGCACCCAGGTCAGCCTCGGCCTGAACGTGCCGCCGCTGCGCACGGCGGTCCGCCAGTTGCTGCTGTATATCGACAAGGCACGCTTGCTGTTTCCCGCGAGCGCACTCGCCAGCGACGCAATCGGCATCGTCACGCCGGTCGCGCAGAATCTGCTCGCCGTGCAGGCGGCCGGCTCGGCGGGCACCGTCGCGACCGCGCATCAGATCGTCGCGCCGGCCATGTCGCGGCTCGCGATCAAGCGCGATATCGCCGTGGCGCGCGGCTTCACCCGGCTCGCGGCGTGGTTCGAGATGCTGATCCGCAGCCTGCAATGGATCAGCCTCGGCGCGCGCGCGTTCGCGCCGCTGCCGCCGCCGCGCGGCTCGACGTCGACCGGCGTGCCGCCGCCGGTCGATCATCTCGCCGCGCTGCCCACGAGCGCGCCGGCGACCGCGCTGCAAACGCTCGGCGACATCGCCGGCGCGCTCGCGACGCCGGCCTCGGTGCAGCCGGCGAACGCATTGCGGCTCGCGCGTTCCGTGCCGGCGAGCTTCGGCCCTCAGTCGGACGCGGCGCCGCGGCTGCTTGCCGCGTTGCGGCCGGCCGCCGTGGGCGTCTACCGTCAGGCGGCGAGCGCGCCCGCGGGCATATTCGCGACGCGGCCGGGCGCCCCCGCCGTGACGGCGATGACGGCTGCCGCCACCGGCATTTACGGCGGCTGGGCGTCGGCCGCAGTGCCGGGCGGGCGGGTGGAGGTGTATGCGGCGCGCGCGAAGGCGTCGCTGTTCGCGGCAAGCTGGATCGGCGCGCCGTCGACGCAAACGAACAGCGCCGTCGCAACCACCCGCTACGTTCAGCCGACGATCGCAAACGCGTGGGGCGCGGCGTTCCCGGATCTGCTGCTGGCGTCCAGCCCCCAGCCCGCCGTCGAAGTGCCGCTCGATGCCGTCTATGACCAGATCAAGCCCGGCAGTTGGGTCGCGATCCGCCGCCCGGGCGTGAGCGGCGCGGCCGCGACGCTTCAGCCGGCCACCACGTTCCATGTGGTCGTCGATCTGCGCAGCGCCGCGCTCGCGACGGGCCCGGCCGCGTCCGCCGGCGGCAGCCTCAGCACCAGCCTGTCGGCGGCGACGGGGGCGGCCGCGCCCGCAGGCAGCGGTTTTGCCGCGAAAGTCACGGTGCTCAAGCTCGATCCGCCGTGGCTGAGCGATTTGACCGGGCAGTCCGCGGCCGCGTGGAACACGGCCGTCAATTCGACGGCGCTGCTGCGGGAAACCATCGTCTATGCGCAAAGCGAGGCAATGAAGCTCGCCGACGAGCCGCTCGACGCGGACGTGGGCGCGAGCGCGGTCGATCTGGCCGGGCTTTACGAAGGGCTCGAAGCGGGGCGCTGGGTGATCGTCTCGGGCCAGCGTACCGACGTGCCGCACACGAGCGGCGTGACGGCGAGCGAACTGGCGATGGTCGCCGGGGTCCGGCAGGGGGTCGAGGCGCCGGGCAGCATCGCGTGGCCGTTCGCCGCGCCGCCGTTCGCGACGATCTGTTATACGTCCGATGCCGACGTGTACGGCGACCGGCTCGTCGTCGGGACATTGCCGGACAATCAGCCGCCGAGCGCGAATACGCCGGGCGTGCCGTCGTTCTTCGACGGCATTGCGTTGCCCGCGACGCTCAATCAGCAGTATGCGGACCAGGTGCAACTCGCCCCGGGCTTTTACGCGAACGCGTATGTGCCCACGGCCGACGAGCGCGCGGGCAGCTTTGCATCGTTCGACGGGTTGCTCGTCGACCCCGTCACGCATATTCCCTATCCGGGCGGACAGTTGAACTGGGAGAAGGATCGCGTGTTCGCGTGGCGGATCACGACGCAAGCGCCGCACACCGTGCTCGATCTGGCCACGCCGCTCGCGTACACCTACGAGCGCGGCACGACGACGCTCTACGGCAACGTAACCGATGCGACGCACGGCCAGAGCACCGGCGAAGTGCTCGGCAACGGCGACGCGACGGCGGACTTCCAGACCTTCGCGCTGCATCAGTCGCCGCTCACGTATTTGAGCGCGCCCACCGCGTCCGGCGTCGCGAGCACGCTCGACGTGCGCGTCAACGATCTGCAGTGGCGCGAACTCGGCGATCTGTCCGCCGCCGCGCCGCTGCAGCGCGCATACGTGGGGAGCGAAGACGACTCGGGCGTCACGTCGGTCACGTTCGGCAACGGCGCGCACGGCGCGCGCGTGCCGAGCGGCGTCGCGAACGTGAAGGCAAGCTATCGCTACGGGCTCGGCCGGGCCGGCAACGTTCCGGCCTGGTCGATCAGCCAGCTCGCGACGCATCCGCTCGGCGCGCAGGCCGTGGTCAATCCGCTGCCGGCCACCGGCGGCGCCGACGCCGATCGCATCGGCGATGCGCGGGCGAACGCGCCGGCGGCCGTGATGGCGCTCGAGCGGCTCGTGTCGGTGCGCGATTACGCGGACTTCGCCCGCACGTTCGCCGGCATCGGCAAGGCGTCGGCCGTCAAGCTGTCGGACGGGGTGCGTGAGCTCGTGCACGTGACGGTGGCGGGCGTCGACGATATTCCGATCGACGCGACGTCCGACCTGTACGCGAACCTGCTCGCGGCGCTGCAACGCTATGGCGACCCGCATCTGCCCGTCGCGCTCGACGCGCGGCGCGTGCGGCTGCTCGTGATCGCCGCAGGCGTCGGGCTACAGCCGGACTACGCGTGGGAAGCGGTCGAGCCCGCGTTGCGCGCCGCGCTGCTCGCATGCTTCGGCTTTGACGCGCGCGCGCTCGGCCAGAGCGCCTATCTGTCGGAGGCCGTCGCCGCCGCGCAGCGCGTGCCCGGCGTCGCATGGCTCGACGTCACCTGCTTCGACAGCGTGCCCGACACGATGAGCGCCGCGCAGCTCGCCGCGCTCGGCAGCACGTTGCAGCTCAATACGTCGGTCGCGTCGTCGCCCGCCCAGGCGACGGCGGCGGCGAGCGGCCAGCGCGCGGCGATCGCGCCGGCCGAGCTGGCCTATCTCACCGCCGATCTTCCCGACACGCTGCTGCTCACGCAGCTCAACGCATGAGGACGCCATCATGACCCGCGATCCGGATTTTCTGTACGCGCTGGTGCCCGCCGTCTACCGGCTGCGCGATGCGCAGCAAGGCTATGCGTTGCGCGCGCTGCTGCGCGTGATTGCGGAGCAGGCGATCGTGGTCGAGCAGGATATCGACGGCCTCTATGAAAACTGGTTCATCGAAACCTGCGCCGACTGGGCCGTGCCGTATATCGGCGCGCTGATCGGCTACACGCGGCTGCCGGGCGACGGCGCGGCCGCTCTCGCAGCGGCTTGCGGCTGCGGGGGCGCAGGGGGTGGCGGCGGCTGTAGCGGTTGCGACGGCGGTGACGGTTGCGGCCATTGCGATTGCCGTGCGGGCGGCGCAACCTTCGCGACGGCGCCGTCCGCGCGCCGCGAAGTCGCGAACACGATTCGCTACCGACGGCGCAAAGGCACGCTCGGCGTGCTCGACGAGATCGCGGCAGCCGTCGGCGGCTGGCCCGCGCACGCGGTCGAAGCCCGCCGCCGGCTCGCGCTCGCGCAGCATCTCGATTTTCTTCATATGCGACGCGGACGGCTTGCCGATCTGCGCGACGCGCCCGATTGGCGCGGCCCCGCGTTCGACCGGCGCGCGCGGACGGTCGACGTGCGGCGCATCGATTCGACCCGCACCCCGGGCCTTGCCAATCTCGCCGAAGTCGGCGTGTTCGTCTGGCGGCTGCGCGCTTACCCGGTGACGCAGGCGCCCGCTTACTGCTACGAAGAGGAAGGGCCGAATTGCTTCCTGTTCAGCGCGCTCGGCAACGACACGCCGCTGTACGTCAACCCCGCCGCGCCGGCGAATGCGCCGCGTCTGCCGCTGCCGATCAGCCGCGACGCGCTCGAACAATCGGCCGGCATCGGCTCAGCGCCGGATGCGGCGCAAGCCGCGCCGCCAACGCCGGGCGAGCGCGCCGCGCCGCCGGTGCTCTACGGCCCCGAGGCGAGCGTGATGATCTGGACCAGCCCGCTGCCCGCGCCGGCGGGTGCCGGCCGCTCGGCCGCCTCTCGTCAAACGCCGGATTCAACGCCCAGCTCCCCCCTCGGTCAGACGCCCGTTTGGACGCCCGTCGATGCGAGCCGGATCATTGCCGCCGATCTGAGCGACTGGCGCTACCGGGTGCCGCCGGGGCGCGTCGCGCTCGATCCGGTGCTCGGGCGCATCGCGTTCGCGCCCGGCGACGCACGCAGGCAGGCGGTGCGGGTTTCGTATGCGTATGCGTTCAGCACGGAGCTAGGCGGCGGCCAATACGCGCGCCTGCTCGACGACGCGCCGGCGGGCGCGGCCACGTACACGGTCGGGCAGGGCGGCGGGTTCGCCCGCATCGCCGACGCGCTCGCGCGCTGGCGCGCCGATGCGCCGCGCGACGCAGTGATCGAGATCGTCGACAGTGGCGTCTATGTCGAGCCGATCGCGATTACGCTGCAAGCCGGGCAAAGCCTGCAACTGCGCGCGGCAAACCGCCAGCGGCCGGTGCTGCGCCTGCTCGACTGGCAGCCGTCCGCGCCCGACCAACTGGATATCGGCGGCGACGGGCCGAGCTGGTTCACGCTCGACGGCATCATCGTCACCGGGCGCGGCCTGCAAGCGGGCGGCGGCCTGTCCGGCGTGACGATCCGTCACAGCACGCTCGTGCCCGGCTGGGGGCTCGCTTGCGATTGCACCGCCAAGCGGCCTAGCGATCCGAGCATCGTCGTCACCGGCGCGCTGCGCTGCGTGCGCATCGAGCGCAGTATCGTCGGCGCGATCCGGGTCGAGCGCGACGCGGAGCGCGTCGCGCCGTTACGGCTGGCCATTGCCGACAGTATCGTCGATGCGCTCGGCCGCGAACGGCTCGCCATCGGCGCGAGCGACACGCCATGCGCCGAAGTCGCGCTCGATCTTCGCTGCAGCACCGTCATCGGCCGCGTGAGCGCGCATCAGATCGATCTCGCGGCCGACAGCGTGTTCGACGGCATCGTCACCACATGCCGCCGCCAGAGCGGCTGCGTGCGCTTTTGCTACGTGCCGCCCGGCTCGCGCACGCCGCGCCGCCATGCGTGCCAGCCCGACGGCGTCGAGCGGGCGCTCGGCGAGCGCTATCTGGCCGGCGGCCTGACGCTTGCCGAGCGCGCCGCGCTGCTCGCGGCCGAACGCGTGCGCGTGGCGCCCGAGTTTGCGAGCGTGCGCTACGGCACGCCGCGCTACGGCCGGCTCGCGGACACCTGCGCCGCCGAGCTGCGCACGGGCGCGCACGACGGCTCGGAAATGGGCGCGCTGCATCATCTGCAAGAGCCGCAGCGCGCGGCACGCGTGCGCCTGCGCCTGAGCGAGTTCACGCCGGCGCAGACCGACGCCGGCATCGTTTTCGCAAGCTGAGAACAGAAAACAAGGAGAGCCCCGTGAAAGCCGACCTGACCCGCGTGAGTTTCGATCCGCTCAAGCATTTCAGCCGCGTCGTGATGCAACAGGGGCGGGTGCAGCTCGACGCCGATTGGAACGAGCAAGCCGATATCCTGCTGCATCTGCTGCGCACGATGGCGATCGACGGCTTCGGCCGCGCGGCAAGCCCGAACGGCGGCTTCGCGATCGCCGCGCTGCCGAACCATCCCGACGATTTCGAAATCGCCGCCGGCACGTATTACGTCGACGGCCTGCTGTGCGAGCTGGCGTCGACGCCGGTCGCGATTCTGAAATGGGATGTCGCGAACCGCGCGATCACCGTCGCGCAATGGTTCGTCGACGCGGCAAGCTACCGGGTGGGCCAGTATCTGCGGCTCAGCGACGATGCAACGCCGGCAACCAAGCCGCTCGTGGCGACCATCACGAAAATCGACTACCCGTCGCGACAATTGACGCTCGATATCGATATCGCGCCGCTGCAAAACGCCGCGCAGGGCCGCGCGCGGCGCCTCGTGACCTACCGCACCCAGCCCGACTGGCCCGCGCCGCCCGCGTTGCCGGCCGCGCCGTGCCAACTGTATCTCGACGTGTGGGAGCGGCTCGTCACGCCGCTCGAAGACAGCGCGATGCGCGAAGTCGCGCTCGGCGGCGCGGATACCGCGGCCCGCACGCACGTCGTCTGGCAGGTCAAGGCGCTGCCGATCGCGTCGGCCGGCACGCCCGTATGCGCGACGCAGCAGCAATTGCACGACAGCCTGCGCGGCGGGCTGCCGGGGCTGTTGCGCGCGCGCGTCGCGCCTGCCACGGCGTCGGCCGACCCGTGCACGGTGTCGCCGAGCGCGGGCTATCGCCGCGCGGAAAACCAGTTGTACCGCGTCGAGATCAACACCGGCAGCCAAAACGCGGCGGGCAATGCGCCGAGCTTCAAGTGGTCGCGCGACAACGGCGCCGCGATTTTTCCGGTGCTGGGCGTGCAAACGGCCGCCGCCACGACGACGGTCACGCTCGGCGATCTCGGCCGCGACGAGCGGTTCGGTCTTGCCGAGGGCGACTACGTGGAGCTGCAGGACGACGGCACCGTGCTGAACCAGGCGCCCGGCCAATTGCTGCAAGTGCAGTCGATCGATCGTGCGCGCTGCGTGGTCGTGCTCGCGGGCGCGCTCACGCAAAGCGTCGGCAACGATGCGTCGCTGCATCCGTTGTTGCGGCGCTGGGACCAGCGCGCGGGCGATCCGGCGCAGGGCGGATCGGACATCGGCCCGGACGGCGCGGTGAGCGTCAAACCGGGCACGCTCGCCGGAGGCGATGCCGCGTGGCTCACGCTCGAGGATGGCGTGCAGATTCTGTTCGAGGACGTGCCGGGCACGGTGTACCGGACGGGTGACTACTGGCTGATTCCGGCGCGGGTGGCAACGGGCGATGTGCTGTGGCCGCAGGAGAGCGCGCCCGACGATCAGGGCAGCGCCGTCAGCCATCCGGCCGCCGTGCCGCCGCACGGCATCCTGCACCACTATGCGCCGCTCGCGCTGATCACGGCGGCGGGCGGCGCAATGAAGCTGACGCCGTGTTCGACGGGAAAGCCATGAGCGGCGCGGCGACGTATTGCGCACGGGCGGCCGCCGGCCGCCGCGCGGCGGCGAACGGCGCAGTGAAACGTGCGAGTCAAGCCGGTCCGCGGCGGGGTTCAAGCCGGCTGCTTCGGCCGCTTGTTCGGCCGCTTGAAGCGGCGGGCGACGGTGAAACCAGGGCGGTAGCGCAGGCGTTCCTGAAATAGCCGAACGGATGGCGGCACGCGGCGGGCAGGCCCCAGCGCCGCTCGCCGGTCAATCTCCGAGCAGCTTCAGCCCCGCCGGCAGCGATTCCCCGAACGCCCGCCCGGTATCCGCGTGATCGAGCGTCACGACCTCGCGCACCATCCGGCTCCACGCCTGCGGCGCATTGGCTGCCGTGAGCCGCCGCACGACGGTGTCACGCGCGTCGAGTGGCAGGTCGCTCGAGCGGTCGCCCGTCATCCGCGCGATTTGCGCGGCGGCGAACGCAGCGGGTTCGACCTTCCTCCAATCGAGCGCGAGGATCGCGTCCAGCCAGCGGCTCGCGACCTCGGGCGGCACGATGCCGTGCGCGCTGCCGTACAGCGGACGCCGCGCGCCGATGCGGCCGATCGCCCACCAGCACTGGGGGTTCTCGGCCGGCCGCTGCAGCCGCGCGAGCAGGCGCTCGCCGAGTTCGATCTTGCGATCGACGGCCACGCGCTCCAGCGACGCGAACAGCCGGACCATATCCATATCGCCGATCTTCGCCGGATCGAACGGCAGCTTGGGCCGCTTTGCGCGGGCCGCGTCCTGCAGCCACGTCATCGCATCGAGCACCTGATGCTGCGCGTGCTCGTCGAGCCCGCCCGCCGCGCGGCGCCACAGCGTCCACCATTCCGACCAGACGCGGCCTTCGTTCACGTACTGGATGCCGTCGTCGAACAGCGTCCAGAGCTGCGCGACGCGCCAATCGTCGAGCGGATAGCCGAAGCCAGGGCGCACGCAATAGCCGGCCAGATTCAGCCAGACGCGTTCGTGGTCCGCCGAGCGCCGGCGCCGGCCGTGACGCTCCCACAGCGCGCCGAACAATTCGCGCAGAGTGGCGATGTCCCAGCTTTCGCGCGGCCCGAGCAGTTGTTCGAGCTGCGTGCGCAGCCGCCCGGTCTCCTTGCGCTCGACATTCGCGAGGCGCGCGCCGAACGACCGGTCGATCCATTCGACCGCCTTGTCCAATTGCGCACGCGGGGCCGCCGCAGGCGCGCGAGAGGCGTCATCGGCGTCGGCGGCGCGCTCGCGCCGCAGTTGGAATTCGAGGTGCCAGCGTTGCGACGGGTCGTCGGTGGCGATGCAGTGCATGTCGAGCGTGCCGACTTCGGTCAGGGAAGTCGTCAGCCTGACGCGCTGCTCGCGCGCGCGAGTCGCGTCGCGCTGCCCGACGACGGCCGCCACCGGCGGCAGGCGGACGAATTCGCCGTCCGTCAGATCAGCGAGTTCGCCGGGCCGCCACGCGCGATCGGCGACGGTCGACGCGAGATGGAAGCGCACCGGCTGGCCGAGCTGCAGCGCGAACACGCGATCGTCGAGGCGCACCTCGCGGCCTTCGTCGGTGCCGCGCGGCAGCACGCATACGCCGCGCGGTGCGCGCGCGGCGTCGCCGTCGTTATCGCTATCGTCGAGCACGAGAAAGTAGCTGCGCGGCGAGCCGCCGCCGATACGCGGCGCGTGCCCGGCGCGGGCAAGCGCATACGCCACCGCGCCGCGGGCGACGGCCACGTCCGGATGGTCGTTGTTCAGCACCTGCAACGGCTTGCCGCGCCAGCCGCCGAGCACGCGCGCGAGCCGCCCGGCAAGCGTCGTCGAGCGAAACACGCCGCCGTTGAGCAGCAGCGTATCGGGGATCGGCACCGCCGCGTCGGCGCACGCGGCGGCATCGGCAGCCGATGCGTCCGGCGCGCCGAGCGCATCGCGCGATTGGGCGGCCAGCCGGTTCAGGAACGCCGCGATATGCCGCGTGACGGCCGCATCGGCGGCATAGGGCAGGCCGAACTCGACGAGCGCCGCGCGCGAGCGGCGCGGCAGATCGTGCGCGTCGCCGGCCGGGAAAAATCCGTCGACGACGATCCGCTCGGCTTCGGCGCGGCTCAACTGCGCCGTGCGCGCGCCGCCGACGAGCCGCGAGCCCGAGCCGAGCAGCGTGATGCCGACCGAATCGGGCGGCTCGTCGCCGAGCAGACGCTCCTTCGCCGCGCGGCACCGCTCGACAAGCTGCGACAAACTCGCCGCCGACAGGCGCGCGCCGTCCTGCGCGATGCGCGTCTCGACGAGACGCGCGAGCGCGAGATCCATGTTGTCGCCGCCGAGCATCAGATGATCGCCGACGCCGATGCGCGTCAATTGCGGCTCGCCGCCGTCGATCCGCACCTTGATCAGCGTGAGATCGGTGGTGCCGCCGCCGACGTCGCACACCAGCACGAGCCGCGTTTGCGCGAGCGATTCGCGCAACGTCGCGCGATGGCGGTACAGCCAGTCGTAGAACGCCGCCTGCGGCTCCTCCAGCAGACGCAGCGCGGGCAGCCGCGCAAGCCGCGCGGCCTCGAGCGTGAGCGCCCGCGCGCCGTCGTCGAACGACGCGGGCACCGTCAGCACGACGTCCTGATCCTCGAGCGGCGCGTGCGGAAAACGGCGGTTCCATGCGGCGCGCACATGCGCGAGGTAGCTCGCGCTCGCGGCCACGGGCGACACTTTGTGCTCGGCATCGGCCGCGCCCCACGGCAGAATCGGCGCGAGCCGGTCGACCGCCGCGTGCGACAGCCAGCTTTTCGCGCTAGTCACGAGCCGCCCCGGCACCTGCGCGCCGAGCGAGCGCGCCAGCGTGCCGATCACGGCGGGCGGCGGGGCGTTCGCACCGCGCGCGGCGTCATTTTCGCCGTGCTCGCCGTGAGCATCGGCGTCGCGCCACGGCAGCCTCAGCGCGCCGGGCGCGAACTCGTCCGGCGCGGGGTGATAGCGCGCGGACGGCAGCAGCGGCCGCGCACCGACTTCGCCCGGCGCGACGAGTTGCTCGACGTCGAACACGCGAATCGCGCCGCCCGCCGCCTCGGCATAGGCGACGACGGTGTTGCTCGTGCCGAGATCGATGCCGACGATGAACGGTTTCATCGCTCAGGCGTTCGCGCCGCCGCGCACGTCGAACTCCACCTTCCAGCGTTCGTTCGTGCCGCTCGGCACCGCTTCGAGTTCGAGCGTGCCGGCCTCGGTGACGCGCGCGTGCAGCTTGACCGGCACGATCTCGCCGGGCGTGCGCCCTTCGGGCGGCAGCGTGGCCTCGATCTGCTCGAGTTCCTGCAACTCGTCGGCAGACCAGAAATCGAGCAGCGTGCCGACCTGATCCTGGCGGCGCACCGACGAGCCGAAAAACCGGAATTGCACCGGCTCGCCCACCACCAGGCCGAATTCCTGCGGCGGCAGCGCCGCCTCCGAACCTTCCTCGATGCCGAACGGCGCGACGCAGAGGGCCTGAATCGGCGGCTCGAGCCCCGGCACGGCCGGCATGGCCGATTCGACCGCGACGTAATACGCGCGCGCCGTGCCGCCGCGAATGCGCACACCCTTGCCGCGCTTCACGTAACCGTAGTAGGCCGCGCCGCGCGCCACCGCGAGATCGAAATCGGCGCCGCCCAGCAAGCGGGCCGGCGCCGCGCCCTCGGCCGCGAGCCAGCCGTTGAGCGTGCCGAGCACGCGCTCGACGAGCAGCGGCGACTTGAACACGCCGCCGTTGAACAGCACGGCGCTCGGATGCAGAAAGCTTGCCGACGCGGGCTGCGCGTGCTGCAAGCCGTCGAGATCCGCGAGCGCGGCAACCTGGCGGCCGAGGAACGCCGCGAGGTGCCGCGTGATGCCCGCGTCCTGCGCGTAGGGCAGGCCGAGCTGCGTCAAGCCCGCGCGCGTGCGGGCAACGGGCCGCGCCGCCGCGTCGACCTGCGGGAAGAAGCCCTCCAGAATCGTCTGCGTCAACTCGGCGCGGGTCAGCTCGGTGCGAATCGAGCCGCCGATCAGCTTCGAGCCGCGGCTCGGCACGACGAGCGGCACCGCGTCCGCCGACGGATCGCCCAGCAGCGTTTCCTTCGCGCCGCGGCATGCGTAGGTGAGCGCGCGCAACTGCCACGGGTCCGCCTGCGTGCCTTGCGCGGCCAGCTTGCGCGCGACGACATGCGCCAACGCCAGATCCATGTTGTCGCCGCCGAGCAGGATGTGCTCGCCCACCGCGACGCGGTGCAACTCGAGGTTGCCGTCGCGTTCGACGACCGCGATCAGCGACAAGTCGGTCGTGCCGCCGCCGACGTCGACGACGAGGATGATGTCGCCGACTTTCACCTCCTTGCGCCATGCGCCGCCGCTTTGCTGGATCCAGCTATAGAGCGCCGCTTGCGGCTCCTCGAGCAGCGTCATGCGCGCGCAGCCCGCCGCCTGCGCGGCTTCGGCGGTCAATTCGCGCGCGGCCGGATCGAACGACGCGGGGATCGTGACGGTAATGTCCTGTTGATCGAACGGCGCGTCGGGATGCGCGTGGTTCCACGCGTCGCGCAGGTGCGTCAGATAGCGCGCCGAGCTGTCGAGCGGCGACACGCGCGCGACTTCCGGCGGCGCGTCGCTCGGCAAGATGCCGGCGCGGCGATCGACGCCCGGATGGCACAGCCAGCTCTTCGCGCTCGACACGAGACGAATCGGCGTGCCGGCGCCGCGGCTGCGCGCCAGCTCGCCGACCGCGAAATCGCGCTCGGCCGCCCACGGCAGCGCGAGATCGCCCGGCGCAAGCTCGTCCGGGTGCGGCAGATACAGAAACGACGGCAGCAAAGACGGCGACTCGAGTGTGCCCGGCGCGACCAATTGCGTGATCGGCAGCACGCCGAGATGAGTTTTCTCGCCGTCGCTGACCGTGAGATCCACGTATGACAGCGCGCAATGGGTGGTGCCCAGATCGATGCCGATCGAATAACGCGGCTCGTTCACAGTTCCACCTCCGCCGGCGCGATGATCGTCGCGTCGTGTCCGTTGTTGAGCTTGGGCAGCCTCACCGCGTCGACGCGCCAGCCGCGATGGCCGATGCTGCCGTGAAACGGCGGCTTGCCGACGACGTTGCCGGTCAGGCGGATCGCGGCGGCGTCGAACCCTTCGGGAATCGTCACGCGCGTGCCTTCGGCCTCGTCGCGCACCGGGCGAATCGTGAAGTGCTCGCGCAGCGCCTTGCGGCAGCCGTCATGGACCAGGCGCGCCGCGGCGCCGATATCCGCGTCGGCGTAACCGGCAATGTCTTCCTCGACGAAATCGATCAGGCGCGCGTCGCGCTGCAGCAGCGCAAGCAATTGCAGCGCGGCGTCCGGGCTGGCTTGCACGATATCGGCGGGCGCGGGCACAGCCGCGGCGGGTTGAGCGGGCGTGACGGGCGCGGCGTCGGGCGCGGCGGCGTCGGCTTCGCCGTCGCGCAGCCGGCGGGCGCGGCTCGCGAGCGAGCGATCGCCGAGCACGGAAAAGAATAGGCCGAAGGCAAGTGACAGCCTGCCGGCAAATGAAATGTTCGGTTCGGTCATCGGAAAAAACTCCATTGGGCCCGTCGGCGACGGGCTATCGCGCCGGCCCCGGAACGAACCGGGCCCGCCGGCGGCGGGCCTCGGTCCGGCCCGCTCCAGCCTCTCGTCCATCCGGGCCGGGCAGCGCAAAACCTCTATTTTGCCTTGATCTGATGCCGAGCCGGTCGCCGCGCGCATCGGCACGCCCGTTCGCGCGGATTTCCACGTCCGCGCGCGGGCAATGCCGGCCGCGTGCATTCGGCTCGCCGGCCCGGATTTCGGCCCGGATCCGCGCAGCGCAGCACGGCGCTACGCGGCGCTGGGCAGGCGGCGGCATGCGGCGCGCTGTCGCATGCCGCCGCGCCGTGCGGTAAAGCGCACGCCGGCAGCCGGCGCGTGCGGCGCGCCGCCGCGCGGCCTTGTGCGCTTCACGACGCGGTTTGCCAGCCGCGCCCGATCGGATATCTTCACGCGTATCGTTCACGCGTATCGAGCCGACACCCCGGAAGACAAACATGAAGAATGCATTGACCATCGACGATCTCAAAGCCTGCGCGCGCCGCCGCGTGCCGAAACTGTTTTTTGATTACGCGGACAGCGGTTCGTGGACCGAGGGCACTTACCGCGCGAACGAGACGGATTTCGAGGCGATCAAGCTGCGCCAGCGCGTGCTCGTCGACATGAGCAACCGGTCGCTCGCGACGACGATGGCCGGCCAGAGCGCGTCGATGCCCGTCGCGATCGCGCCGACCGGCCTGACCGGCATGCAGCACGCGGACGGCGAAATTCTCGCCGCGCAAGCGGCCGAGGCGTTCGGCGTGCCGTTCTCGCTGTCGACGATGAGCATCTGCTCGATCGAGGACGTCGCCGCGCACACGGCAAAGCCGTTCTGGTTCCAACTGTACGTGATGAAGGACCGCGATTTCGTCGCGGCGTTGATCGAGCGCGCGAAGGCGGCGCGCTGCTCGGCGTTGATCGTGACACTCGATTTGCAGATTCTCGGTCAGCGGCACAAGGATCTGCGCAACCGCCTGTCCGCGCCCCCGAAGCTCACGCCGCTGCATTTGTGGCAGATGGCGCGCTGCCCGCGCTGGTGTCTCGGCATGGCGCGCACGCAGCGCCGCTCGTTCGGCAATATCGTCGGGCATGCGCGCAACGTGTCGGATTTGTCGTCGCTGTCCGCGTGGACCGCCGAGCAGTTCGATCCGCGGCTGTCGTGGCGGGATATCGAATGGATCAAGTCGCGCTGGAACGGCAAGCTCATTCTGAAAGGCATTCTCGACGAGGACGATGCGCGCGCCGCGGCCGACAGCGGCGCGGATGCGCTGATCGTATCGAACCACGGCGGGCGTCAGCTCGACGGCGCGCCGTCGTCGATCAGCATGCTGCCGCACATCGTCGATGCCGTGGGCCAGCGCATCGAGGTCCATCTCGACGGCGGCATCCGCTGCGGGCAGGACGTGCTCAAAGCGCTCGCGCTCGGCGCGCGCGGCGTGTATATCGGCCGGCCGTTTCTGTACGGGCTCGGCGCGGGCGGGCGCGACGGCGTCACGCGCGCGCTCGAGATCATTCGCAACGAACTGGATATCACGATGGCCTTGACCGGCAAGCGTCTCGTCACCGACGTCGACCGGTCGGTGCTGGTCGATAGGCGCGCAACGCAGGCCGATGGCGCGTCGCGTGCGTGACGGACACACTCGGCGCTTAACGGCATGCCGAGACACACCGAGGCACGGGCCGGCCGCAGCCGGCGCATCCGACGCCGATCGAACCGACCTGCGCCGCTCAATAGCCGCTCAATACGCCGCTTCGCTGCCGCCGCCGGTGACGATCGCGACGCCGGAGCTTGTGCCGAGCCGCGTGGCGCCGGCCTCGATCATCGCGATCGCGGCCTCGCGATCACGCACGCCGCCGGACGCCTTCACGCCCACGTCAGGCCCGACGGCACGGCGCATCAGCGCAACGTCCGCAAGCGTCGCGCCGCCGTGACCGAACCCCGTCGAAGTCTTCACGAACGCCACGCCGAGGTCGCGGCAAAGTTCGCAAACGCGCACTTTCTCGTCATCGCTCAGCAAGCCCGTCTCGAGAATCACCTTCAGCGGCACGGCGCCGCAGGCCGCGTGCACGGCCGCGATGTCGGCCTTCACGTCGTCGAGGCGGCCGCTCTTGAGCGCGCCGAGATTGATCACCATGTCGATTTCGCCGGCGCCCGCCGAGATCGCGGCCGACGCCTCGAACGCCTTCGCGGCCGACAGGCTCGCGCCAAGCGGAAAACCCACGACCGCGCACACCTTCACGCCGGTGCCGGCCAGCTCGCGCGCGGCAAGCGCGACGTTGGCCGAATTCACGCAGACCGAGTAGAAACGATGCTCAGCGGCCTCGCGGCAGAGCGTGCGGATCTGCGCGTCGCCGGCGTCGGCCGCGAGCAGCGTGTGGTCGATCATGTGGGCGAGCTGGGCAGGGGAATACGACATGTTTCAGGACTCCAAAGGGCCGTGCGGCAGCGCGCCGCGCGGCAAAGTTGATGTTTTCATAGCGGTTTGTTACAAATACGGCATTTCTGCCGGGCCCGCGCACCCGGCCCGACGAGCGACAGGCGGACAACGGACAGGCATGGAAACCAAGAAAAGCGAGCGGATCAAGACATTGATGAACATGCTGCAAGGACAGAACGCGATCCACCTGCGCGAAGTCGCCGAGCTGTTCGACGTATCCGAAATGACGATCCGCCGCGATCTTGCCGACAACCCGCACGGCCTGAGCCTGATCGGCGGCTATGTCACGCGTCATTTCGCCGCGCAGCGCAGCGACATCGGCGAATACCTGATCAGCACCGAGAACAACCGGCAGATCGAGGAGAAGCGCCGGATCGGCAAGCTCGCCGCACAGTTCGTGAAAACCGGCGACACGATCTTCGTCGATTGCGGCTCCACGACGCCGTTCATCATCGACTTCATTGCGGACGATCTCGAATTCACGGCCATCTGCAATTCGCTGAACGTGTTTGCGAAACTGCAGCAAAAGCCGCATTGCAGCGTGATTCTGTGCGGCGGCGTCTATCATCGCAAGAACATGGTGTTCGAATCGGCCGCGGAGGCAAGCATTCTCGATACCGTGCGGGTGTCGAAAGCCTTTATCTCGGCGGCCGGCGTCAGCGACCGCTGCGGCGTCACCTGCTTCAATTTCCACGAAGTCGACGCAAAACGCAAGGTCATGCAGCGCGCGCAAAACCGCTTCCTGCTCGTCGATCATACGAAATTCGACGAAGTGCGTGCCGCTTACTTCGGCGAGCTGGCCGATTTCAACTACGTGATCTGCGACGGGCAGTTGAGCCGCCATTACGAAACGGCGATTCGTGAGCATGGCATCGCGCTCGTGACGTAACGCGAGCGCGCGGTATCCAGCATCACGCATCGCGACCTGCCATGCAATCGCGCACACCGGCCGCGTCCAGATAACCAGTGACGACCTCGAACACGCGCGTTTGGGCGGGCGCGAGCACGGCGACGTGGCCTTTGCGGCGCTCCGCTTCGTAGCCTTCCGGCTCGCATGTCGACGGCAGCGCGAACGCGGCAACCTGCTGGTCCGCATTGTGCAAGATCCAGCGCGTCGCATACGGAAACTGGTCGGGGCGATAGGCGGTATGGAATGCGCCGCCGTCCGGATGCACGAGCAGGAAGTGCGCGACGCCGTTCGCATCCGTTTGCACATCCCGCATGAAAAACACGATTTCCGGATCGTACAGCGCGGGGGCGTCGAGCGTGTCGAGCCGCTCGGGCGCGCGCGCCAGCGCGGCCATGTAGTCGCGCCACGCGGCGGTCGGCTTCACGTGCGCCGGCACGCTCTCGCGCAGCCGCAGCCCGCCGTCCGACAGCCACTGCACGAACCGGCCGCCCGGCACATACGCGTGGTTCAAGTGCGCCATGTACATCAGATCCATCGGCACGCCGCCCAGGTTGGTCACTTCCATCCGGATCCACATGCGCGCATCGTGCTCCCCGATGCGCACCGACGCGCGCGCGACGTAATGGCTGCCGAAGCCCTGCACGTATTCGTATTCGCCCGTCACCTCGATGTACGCGCCGTGCGCATCGGCGCCGACGATCATGTCGGCCCGGTCCATCGGCGCGCAGGGCATCTCGCCGTGCAGCGCGTGCGTGTCGTGCGGGCCGGGGCAGCCGTTGCGCAACATGCCGCTATGAAACATGAAGCAGCCGTATGTATCGATGATCGACGCGGCGCGCCTCGGTTGCCGGAACATATGCTTCATCGTCAAGTCGCGGCCGTCGAACGCAGCCGCCCAGATCATCTGGCCGAGATACGGCAGCACGACGATATGCCCGCGCCGGTTCTCGAGCCTCAGCGCCTCGACGCCCGACGCATACGCGAACGCGGTCGCCGTGAGCCCGTCGGTCCGGTATAGCGTGCGCGGCGTATCGCGGAAGTCTTCGCGGCGCAGTTCGATCTCGCCTCGCATGATCAGGCTCCCGAGGCGTTGCGGGTGTCGGCAAGCGCGCCGGGCATGGCCGCCGGCAGATGGCGCAGGCAATGGAAGCCGTAGCAGACGATCACGACGAAGCACGCGAGCGGCACGACGAACGCAAGCTGCATATTGCCGCCCGTATGATCGGAGATCAGCCCTTGGATCAACGGCACGACCGCGCCGCCGACGATGCTCATCACCAGAATCGAGCCGCCGTACTCGGTATCGTTGCCGAGGCCGTCGATCGTGAGCCCGTAGATCGTCGGCCAGCACGGGCCGAGGAATACGCTGACGCCGACCGCAGCATACACGGCCGTCATGTTATGCACGCTGATCGTGTAGGCGAGCATCGCGATGCACAGCAGCCCGTAGGCGATCAGCACTTTCGCCGGGCCGACGCGCTTCATCACGAACGTCGCGATCAGTTTGCCGACGAAGAACGCGAAAAACGTCGCGAGCAGGTAGCGCGACGCGCCGCGTTCGGAAAGCTGGCCGATCTGCATCGCGAGCCGGATCGTGAAACTCCACACGCCGACCTGTGCGCCGACATAGAGGAATTGCGCGAGTATGCCGGCAACGAAGCGGCGGTTGCCGGCAAGGCGCGCCAGCGTGCCGAGCACATCGGCCCGGGGCGCCGCCGCGCGCGGGCCGTTGCCTTTGCATGCCGGGTAGGGCGTGAGCGCGAATACGACGAACACCACCGCGAGCACGGCGATCAGCCATTTGTACGGCTCGAGCGTGGCCTGGATCATCGCGAGCTGATGCACGCGCGCCTGGGCGGCCGACATCGCCGCAAGCTGCGCGTGCGACGCGTCGCCCTCCTTGAAGATCAGAAAGCTGCCCATGTACACGCCGGCCATCGCGCCGAACGGATAAAACGTCTGCGAGATATTCAGACGCCGCGTGCCGGTTTCGCGCGGGCCCATCAGCGTCGAATACGAATTCGCCGCCGTTTCGAGAAACGACAGGCCGGCGGCGATGACGAACAATGCGGCGAGAAACATCCCGTATTTCGCCATCGACGCGGCCGGAAAGAACAACAGGCAGCCGAGCGTGTAGCACAGCAGGCCGACGAGGATCGTCGTCTTGTAGCTGAACTTCTTCACCACGGTGGCAGCGGGGATGGCCAGGAAGAAGTAGCCGAGATAGAACGCGGACTGCACGAACGCCGATTCGAAATCGGACAGGAAAAAAGACTTCTTGAATTGCGCGATCAGCACGTCGTTCAGGTTCGCCGCGGTGCCCCATAGCGCGAACAGGCAGCAGAGCAGCGTGAACGCGAACACGGGGGTGCGGTTCAGATAATAGCCGTCGGGCGAGGGTACGATGCTGGCGCGTCTCATGGGTGTCTCCTTCCCGGGAAGGGTCGTTTTGTCGGTTTTTGTCGGGCTGGTTGGCTTGCGCCGCCGTATTTAGAGACCGGCGTCGCGGATAAAACGCTCGAAAGTCGCGGCGTTCGCGTAAGACTTTTGCGTGCCGAAACCCGTGACCGAGTGCGCGGCATACGCGCAGGCGTAACGCATCGCGGCCGCCACGTCGCGCGATTCGGCGTAATAGCGCGCGAAGCAGCCAATGTATGCGTCGCCCGCGCCGGTGGTGTCGCGCGCGTCGACCGGCACGCCGGGCACATGCCGCGCGCCGTCGCGCGACACGTGCAGCGAACCCTTGTCGCCGAGCGTGACGATCACGTGCTTGAGTCCGCGCTCGATAAGCGACCCGGCCGCACGTGCGGCCGCATCCGGCGAATCGACCGGCATGCCGGATACGATCGCCAGCTCGGTTTCATTCGGCACGAAGAATTCGACCGAGCGGATCCGCTCGAAATCGAGATCGGGCACGGCGGGCGCCGGATTCAGCAGGACCGGGATGCCGTGCCGCGCGCCGAATGCGATCGCGTGATAGACCGTTTCGAGTTCGATTTCGAGCTGCAGTACGATCAAACCGCATTCGGCAAGCTTCGGCGCGGCCGCGTCGATGTCGGCCGGCAGCAGATGGCGGTTCGCGCCCTTGACGATCAGAATGCTGTTGCTTGAATCCGGCTCGACGAAAATCGGCGCGACGCCGCTCGGCACGCCGGGCACCTTGCGCACATACGTCGTGTCGATGCCCGCACGCTCGAGATTGCGGATCGTGTTGTCGGCGAATACGTCGTCGCCGACGCTTGTCACCATCACGACAGGCGCGCCGAGGCGGGCGGCCGCGACGGCCTGATTCGCGCCCTTGCCGCCGCAGCCGAGTTCGAAGCTCGGCGCTTCGAGCGTCTCGCCGCGCGCCGGCATGCGGGTGACGTAAGTCACCAGATCAACCATGTTGCTGCCGATGACGGCGATTGTCTCCATCTGTCTTCCTTGGCTTGGCATGAGGGGCAAGCCGGCTCATGAATGAACCGTTATCCCGATGAATGATAATAAAATCACATTTAATGTGAAAATACAATCATTATTCATCGATCGGATGGCGGTGGCGCGTGGCGGACCGTGCGGCGAATAGGAGAAACCCGCGGATATGCACACGGTGCGATCCGATTGAAGCTTGCCGGGATGACCCGCACGCAGGCTGCATTGCGGCGCGGCAGCGCATGTAGGACGGTGCGGCGACGCGAATGCGCTATGGATATCGGAAGATACGCGTGCTGCTCGGCAGGGCCATGAGATCGGCAAGGATCGGCTGTACCGCCTGTATCGAGGCGAAGGTCTGTCGCCGCGTTACAGGCCCAATCGGCAAGCGACGCGCAAGATGCGCCGCCCGGTACGGGCGAAGTCGACTGCGCCCAATCGGGCGCGGCGTTTGGATTTCATCGTCGACCCGCTTTCGAGCGGTCAAAGGTTTCTCGCGCTGATCATCATCGATATCTTCACGCGTGAAGCGCTCGCGATCGACATGGGCCAGCGATGGGGCGCTTCGGATGTCGTTTGCGTATTGGACGAACCGAGAGTCAATCGGGGCGCCTCGTGTCATGCAACGGCACACGATGCGATGCATGCCGGAACCCGCATGGGCTCTCGACGCCAGGGAGCCCATGGAACGATGGCGGGCCTCGTATAACGAGAGTCCGGTTTCCCGGCGGCGCCTATTGTGCGATTTTCCGTTTCTGATGTCTTTGTTGACAAATTGTGGCGGTAATGTAATTGTAATACTGAGGGGTCTGGATTCGCTATCCTAACTATGAGGTGAAATTGCGAATGCCAACTCAGATTTATGCAAAGCGATTGATTGCGACGTCGGGGCTCTGCGCGCTGATCGGTTGGGCGGCGTCGGCCGGCGCCCAGTCGCTCGGTTTCATGGACGCGCGTCAGACAGCAGGGGACGGCGGCCTCGTCGAGCAAATCGCGAACACCATGGTGTTCCCGAATTTTCGTGGCGATGCGAGAAGCGTGAGTAGTCTGTCGGTAGAGCGTCTTGGGCAAGCCAACGCCGTGCGCTCGATCAAGGTGCTCGTCGAGCGCGACGACAGCAGTGCCAACCTGTTCACGCTGCGCGCGGAAAATGCCAGCATCGCCGCGCGCGTATCGCCGTCGGCGATCGCGGTGACGTTCGGCGACAGCAATCCGTTGTCGCTGTCGCAAAGCACCGAATCGAAGCTTTTATGGCGGCCGATTCCTAAGGACGTCAAATATTTGATGTTCACGGCTTACCTCGTGCCGAAGACGACCGCGCAATCCGAATGGTCCGACAGCGTGATCGTGACCGCCAACGAGGCCGTCATACAAGGCGCAAGCATCGTCGCGGGGCGGGAGATCGCCGATCCGATTCGCTCGGCGCTTTCGCCCTATGGACTCGATGCGTTTGCCCGGTCCGCGATCGATGTGTCGTCCTCTCAGCGCGACAATCGCACGCTGGCGTTCGTCGAACAGCGGACGATGCCGCTTGCCGACAGTCCGAATTCGCACCATCGCAGCAAGCGATGCTTCGAAGATTTCATTCAGGGCGTCACGTCGCTATCCGCGTGGTGGTGGGAACGCCTGTTTGGCGCACCGAGCATTTGCTCGACCCGCACGAGCGATCCGATGCCCGATACCCAGATCGACCTCGTCACAACGCAGCCGTTACCGGTGAACGTCGATCTGAGCGTGTACGAGGCAAACGAGATCGGCGGTGGCGACGTGCCGGATTTCGACGTTGCGATGGGCGTCCTGTTCTGCGGTGATCGGCCGAATATGCGACGGGAAAGCGGACCGGACGCGTGCACGATGCAGGATCGCGAAGCGATCGCGGCTGTCGGGGAACTGCCGCCGACCACGATTCGCTCGCTGCTTCAACAGATCAACGCATACAACGTCGATAGCGCGTCCGGCGCGGCGGCACCGCTTCGTTTGACGACCGGCAACGCCCGGTTGGACGGGTGGCTGCTCGCCGATACGGAGCGTGCGGCAAATGCGCTTAGTACTGCGGAAAATGTCGTTCAGGTATCAGATAGCAGGGCGAAGCCGAACGAACCATCCAACTTGCGGCAACGGAAGAAGAAGGTCGTCAAGGCGAGTTGCGCCGACAATAATGCAACACGCGAAGCGACGGAGCAGGGCTGGGAGTGCGTGAAGAAGGCGAAGCGCAAGATCAAGCGGCAAGACGATGCGATCGCGCTGCCCCCGCAGTTGCAAACCGGTGGCCGCTATTATCTGGCGAGTCGAACGGCCGACGGACGCGAATTCAGTGCGCTTGTGCGCTCGTTACGCCAACAAAGAACGGAGATGCCGGCGGGGATGCGTCCCGACGAATTCGCGTCGCAGACGGCCGCGATCGCGCACGATGGCGCGGCAACCGGGGATAACCTCGGGATCGTCTATCTGAACGACCCGAGAGGCGTGCGCGGACAGCGCTTCGGGTATGGGCTCGAACATATCTGGGCGCCGGGCGGTGGCGGCGGCGACGACGGTCATCGAAACGATTGGCGCGCGTTGTCGGTCGATTCGCGCGATATGCTGACCCGGGTCATCATGGCGGCGCTGACCGATGTCGACGCGCAATATACGCAAACGCGAACGGCGGACGGCAAGGTTGTGCGTACCTATAGCCGCTTCACGTTCCGCGACGGCGCTCGTGTGGCCGTGTTCCGCAATGTTCGCATCGTGCTGCGGCAAAACGGCATGGTCGTCACGGCGTTTCCGCTCAAGAAAGCGAAGCGGGAAGAAGTACAACTCTTCATGTGACGATATCGCCATGAAGCGGCTATAAAGCGGCCGGCATGTTCTCGGCGATGCGTTCGTCGGGAATGTGCCGGCCGCTGCCGCCGTGTCCGGCCGTTCGGCCGCCTGGTCGGGCTCGAGCCGACTCGGCTACAGCCTCAATTATGATTGTGAATATTTACGAGAGCTGTCGAGCTTTGACCGGAAACGCTATCAGCTTAACATCCGAATCACACAACAACGATTGATCTAATTGTTTTATGGAGACAATAAAACGGTCATTTCTTATATGGGGAAATCCGGAACAAGAATACAAGGAATAGCGAAACGATTGGGCTGTTTGATTACAAAGAGGCCAAGGACCGTATGCTTGGGCCGGTGTTAAAGTAAAGACTTCATCCGAAGATGTGAGTATAAGGAATGGGAAACTCAAAAAGCTTGCATCGTTAAAGATGCGATTTGAGTAAAAGGTTTACCCTGAATGACACGGCAATGCGAAGTTGCGGGTATGCGGATACGCACTATTGCGATACGACCGGGCGCGAGGTGCAGGTGGTGACGGTCAAGGGGTATCTGCGCCGCGCAGGTTATTTCCCCTGCTTCACGGTCGCCGAGGACGCGAACGACACCTGGCAGCCGACGAGCTGACACTGTTGCAAGGACACTTCTTTAAAAGGGTGGAGATTGTTATGGCGATGCTTGAGAACCCCGCGTTGGGCACGCCGACGCTGGCAGTGTTGAGCAACCGAGGAACGACGGTGCGCACGCTGACCTACAACCGCGCCGCGGTTGACGACAACCTTGACGAGCGGATCGAACGGACCGAGTACAGCGCGCTCGGGTTTGCTTCGTCCCGAATCGATGCGCGGCTGTTCAGTGCCGGCGCAATGCCGAACTTCGCTTATACGACATCGCTTACCGGTGGCGCGTTGCGCACTGCCAGCGTCGACGCTGGCACGAGCTGGGCGCTGGTCGATGTAGACGGTCGGCCGGTTTGGGCGCGGGATGCGCGCGGGACCGTGACGACGTGGACCTACGATGCGCTGGGCCGGCCGCTGCGAGCGAACGAGACGATCAAGGGCCAAGCTCTCGCGACCCGCGACGTATGGATGTACGGTGAGACCGAAGCCAATGCGCAAGCGCACAATTTGCGCGGCCGCTGTGTGCGCCGCTACGATACCGCGGGGCGACTCATATGGAGCGGCTTCCGTCTTACCGGCGAACCCGTTGCCGAAACCCGGCAGCTGCTGGTCGATGCCGAGGGCGAAGGCGATTGGACAGGCCACGACGAGTCGGCGTGGGCGGAAAAATTAGACCCCACCCTTTACACGACTGGATGGTCGCATGATGCGACGGGCGTTTGGTGCATGCAGGGCGACGCGAAAGGCAATTCGCAGGCGCGTGCATTCGACGTCGCTGGCCGGTTGCTCAGCAGTAACCTGACGTTCGCCGACGGGAACGCACGGCCGGTGTTATCGGCGATCGATTACAGCGCAGCGGGCCAGGTGCTCAGCGAAACGGCGGGTAATGGTGTGGTCAGCACCTATGGGTACGAGCCCGAGACGCAGCGGCTCATGCGGTTGACCGTGGCGCGCCCAGCCGTGCCGTGCCGTGCCGCGATCCTGCAGGATCTGCACTACACCTATGATCCGGTCGGCAACGTGTTGAGCGTGCGCGACGACGCGCAGGCGACGACCTACTGGCGCAACCAAAAGATCGAAGCGGCGCACATCTACGCTTACGACGCGTTGTA
Source organism: Burkholderia singularis (assembly GCF_001718875.1). NCBI lineage: Bacteria > Pseudomonadati > Pseudomonadota > Betaproteobacteria > Burkholderiales > Burkholderiaceae > Burkholderia > Burkholderia singularis. The sequence continues at coordinate 2,307,663 of NZ_CP013448.1, read as the reverse complement.
TCAGTTGATCACGGCAACGGGCCGCGAGATGGTCAATCGCGGCCAACAGGGCGTGACGCTTCCGGCACCCATGATTCCGCTGCCGAACAGCGACGCCGTCTACACGAACTACGCCCGCACCTACTCATATGATCGCGGAGGCAACCTCACAAAGGTCCGGCATCAGGGTGGGGTGAGCTACACGCAAACGATCGTGGTGTCCGAGCATAGCAACCACGCACTCCAGCAAAACGCCGATGGCACTATCACGCCGGCCAATGTCGATAACGGGACCTGGTTCGATGCGGCGGGCAACCAGCGGCAGTTGTTGCCGGACCGTCTGCAGCCGCTGGCATGGAACAACCGCAACCGGTTGATTCGAGTCACGCAAGTCAAGCGAGACGGGCCTCCAGATGATCAAGAGGTGTATCAATACGGTGCGGACGGGATGCGAGTGCGCAAGCTAACGCGTATCCATACCGGCAGCGTGACGCGCATGACCGATGCGATTTACTTGCCGGGGCTGACGTTGCGGGTGACGCGCAGCGACGACGGGCAAGCCGTGAAGGTGGTTGAGGCGCAGCAGGAAGTCAAGGTGGATGCCGGTCGAGCGGGTGTGCGGGCCCTGCGTTGGGAGAGCGGTCAGCCACCAGGGATTAAGAATGACGCGATGCGCTACGGTATCGGCGATCTGATCGACTCGATCGGACTTGAACTGGACGACCAAGCGGAGCTGATCAGCCGGGAGGAATATTACCCATACGGCGGAACGGCGGTATGGACGGCCCGCAGCCAGATTGAAGCGGATACGAAGTTCATCCGCTATTCGGGCAAGGAACGCGATGCGACGGGGCTATACGACTATGGTTGGCGATCCTATCAGCCGTGGCTTGGACGCTGGCTCAATGCAGATCCCGCAGGGACTGTCGATGGGCTCAACCTATTCGCGATAGTCAAAAATAATCCATTGCGTTTTGAGGATCCAGATGGGCGAATCAAACAAGTATCGCAAACTATAAATACTATTCGACTTGAAAAAGGGCACATTTCAGTGTTGTCCGACAGAGGGTTATTCGTTGGGAGTGGTGAGGCGGAAACAAATTTGCAATTCAGCATGCATCGATATGACTCGGTTGCTCGCATGGATAGATCTGTAGATTTTGAGAATATATCGATAAAAGAAGGAGGGGGATTTTATGGTGCGATTAGCATATTTAGTGGAAGTCAAGTAACATCAGCCGAATCAGGATCGGCGACAATTGGAAAATATTGGGGGAGAAATATTTTGAATTCCAACGTAATTGGAATAAATGTAGTGAATGGCATGTCCGGTACAGTTGGAATCCGAATTCCATTTGAGAGCATGCAGCGTGATCAGCCTGTTGTTGTGACATCTGGCGCCCTAAGTGGATGCACAATGATTTACTCCGTCGACGACAATAACTTCTATGCGTTTCACACTGGACAAAAACCCGGCGATGATGAATGGAAAACGGGACAACATGGTATTGTGAGTACTCACGAGAGCTATCAAGCTTTGACCGGAAAGGCTATCAGCTTAACATCCGAATCACACAATAACGATTTGGTTGATTTGTTTTCTAACAACAATAAAACAGTTATTTCTTATATGGGAAAATCCGGAACAAAAATTACAAAAAATAACGAGAAGGTTGAGCTGTTTGATTACAACGAGGCTATAGGACCAAATCCTCGAGCCGGCTATAGTTACGCCTTGCTATCGAGAGGTCATGCCGGTGTTAAAGTGAAGGTTTTATCCGAAGATGTGAGTATAAGTATGACGAATGGGGAACTCACAAAGCTTGCATCGCTAAAGATGCGGCTTGTGTAAAAGATTTTCCCTGAATGACCTTGAACCTGTCCGCCTCCATCGTCAATCCGTTTCGCCATCGAAGAGGCCTCCGGCGCTGGAATCTGAACTTAACCAGAGGCGGACATTACAACTTAGCCGCTGCACTCAATTATGAGTGAATTGATGGTATGTCTACTTGGCGTGCCTTCGGGATTCGGAATTTAAAGCGCGGGTTACGGGGGCTGGCGTGCGATTTCTCCGAATCCTGAAGCACCCCTACCTCGGTGAACCGCATCAAAATCAAAGGAACCCCAGCCCAGGTTGCGACCGAAGATTTCAAACGGGCTGGTCGCTACCGAGGCGGCGATAGGTGCGAGGAGAGCACCCCACGATACGCTTGAACGCATGCCCGAACGCGCTATCCGAGTCGTAACCGAGCTGCTGCGCAATCGTCGACACGGACAGGTTCGAACGACGCAATTCGCGCATTGCGAGCTGCATCCGCCAACGCAGCACGTACTCGAGCGGCCCGAATCCCATGCGCCGCTTGAAATGCAGCGCGAACGTCGAACGCGATACATGGCAGCACGTGGCCAGCTCCTCGACGGTCCAGCGTCGCGCGGGGGCCGCGTGAATCGCGGCGAGCGCCGCCGTGATGCGCGCATCGCCAAATGCGGAGAGCCATCCGGTTTCGTCAAGCGACGCCTCGGTCATGTAGAGCCTGAGGATATGCACCAGCATCATGTGCCCGAGCTGGCTGATCATCAGCGATGCCCCCGGCAACGACGCGCCGAATTCGCGCGCGAGCTGCTGCAACGCCCAACGCAGCACCGCCGCCTGCTCGGACTGTCCGTTCACGACAACCACCGGAGGCAGGCCGCCGAGCAACAACTGCGCACCGTCTTCATACGAGAAGCGGCCGCCAATCAGAAAGCAATCCGTCGGCTCCCCGTAGTGTGCAATGCCGTTCTCGGTATTCACGTACACCTCCGCTGCTGCCATCGGCGCGACGGCGGGATCGCTCGCCAGCGAAAACGCGCGCGGTGCCGTAAGCAGAAAGCAGTCGCCCGCACACACACGGACCGGCGGACCGGCTTTGTCGACCGTCAGCCAGCAAGCGCCTTCGACGACCGCATTGAACTTGATTCCGTCGGGCGGCGGAATGGCGATCGCCCATTCTCCACCGGCGCGCAGGCCGGTGAAATAGGAGTCGCGTGTTTCCAGCAGCGACAGTACCTCCGATAACGGGTCCACGCACACCTCGGACGATCTCGACGAAAAACCAGATTCTATTGCATTCACAGTCCAGGGATGTCACCGGACAATGAATTTCTGCATCGGCGCGGCCGACGGACGGCTGTGTGCGTCATGCATCAATCCAGGAGCCTTCAATGACGAATCATCAGATACCCGTGCATTCCGGTTTCAGTTCCGCGTCGACGGCCAGCGACGTGCTGGTTGGCCTCAATCTGAGCGGCAAGACGGCGATCGTGACGGGCGGCCATTCGGGCCTGGGTCTCGAAACGACGCGCGCGCTCGCGCAGGCCGGTGCGACCGTCGTCGTCGGCGCACGGAACCCCGAAGCCGCGCGTGCCGCGACGCACGGCCTGAACGGCGTCGAGATTGCGGCGCTCGACCTCGCCGATTTGACCAGCGTGGCCGCATTCGCTGCACGCTTCGTCGACGCTCGGCGCGACGTGCATATCGTGATCAACAGCGCAGGCGTCATGGCTTGCCCCGAGACACGTGTCGGCGATGGCTGGGAAGCGCAGTTCGCAGTCAACCATCTCGGCCATTACGTACTCGTCAACCTGTTGTGGCCCGTGCTCGCTCACGGTCGCGGCGCGCGCGTCGTCGCGGTGTCGTCGCTCGGGCATCGGCTGTCGCCGATCCGCTGGGACGACGTCCAATTTGCGCACGGCTATGACAAATGGTTGGCATATGGACAGTCGAAGACCGCCAATGCGCTGTTCGCGGTGCAGCTCGATGCGCTCGGCGCTCGCCACGGCGTGAGGGCCTATTCGCTGCATCCGGGCAAGATCGCCACGCCCCTGCAGCGGCATCTGACTCATGCGGAAATGATGGGACAAGGCTGGGTGGACGAGCACGGGGTGCCCATCGATCCAACTTTCAAGACGACCGAACAAGGTGCCGCGACCCAAGTATGGGCGGCCACCTCGTCGCAGTTGGAGCATTTCGGCGGCGTGTACTGCGAGGATTGCGACATCGCGACCATGGCCACGGGAGACGAGGAAGCGGGGGTGCGCCCACACGCGATCGATCCTGAGGAGGCGGCACGTCTTTGGACGTTATCCGCCGAGCTGACAGGCATCGATGCATTCGCAGTGCGTCGCTGATATTCGCCAGCGTTGCGCCACGCCGCGGCCAGTTCGCACGCACGTGCAGGATGCTCGACAAGGCCACCGTTGCCGAGTTGCCTTCGCGGGACAACTATCGCTATCGCACGAAAGTCGCGCAGACGTCATTCGGCGAAGTGACGACGCTGGCAAGTCCGCTGCGCTACTCGACGGTCCGGCTGCCGTCGATCGATCGGCTGGTGCCTTACGGGGCCGATCGCCCGCAATGGCGCCGGTGTTGATGCGGCGCGCTCGAATGATGAGACCGGGGAGACAGCACTCCAATCAAAGCTTTGCACCAGAGCCGCAGAGCCTACGTCAGACCAGCCGGGGCAGCAGCGCCCGCACTTCGTCGAGCAGGTGGGCGATCGCTTCGGGATCGTTCGACATGTGCAACAGCAGGTGCTTCTGGAACAGACCGTCGAGCAGCGCATAGGCAACGCCCGGCGTGATCGCCGGCTGCCCGCCGCCGAGTTCCGCATAGCGCGTGACCACGCGCCAGACCATGTTCTCGAGGCTCTTGTCGATCTCGTTCACGACGTCGCGGAACGCTTCCTCGAACAGCGCCTGTGCGCGCAGGTCATACCAGAGGCAGTGCATCTGCGGTTCGTCGCTGATCGTCTCTGCAAGTTTGTCGAGAAAGCCGTTCGTCAGTTCTTCCCGAGACTGCGCGGCGGCCGTCACGACGTCGTAGCGCTTTACGCACTGCGCCTTGAAATGCCGGATGCTGCAGCGAATCAGGTCGAGCTTGTCCTCGAAGTAGTAATGCACCACAGCGTGCGTGAAATTGGATTTCTGTGCGATCTCGCGCAGGCTCGTCTTTGCGTACCCCAACTCCGCGAGCGTCTGCAGCGCGGCCTCCGCGAGTTCGACGCGGCGCGCTTCGTATTTGTCCACCGGGTCGCGCCGCATGCGCGCGGCACGGGGCTTTGGCGCGGCGGTGGCGGTGTCGTGCGGCTTCACCATCCTGCTCGTGACTCCCTTTGATCATTGACGCCGTGCGGCACTGCACGGCGGACGCCGGCCTTTGACGGCAGGCGATTTCATTGTGCAAAGCAGCGAAACGACTGTCAAGAAAAAACTAAGCGGTTGTAAAAATAATTCTTGACATACGTAAAAATAAAACTAACCATTCGTTAAAAATTATCTTTCCAGTTGGTTAGAAATTGTCAGATCAGGCCGTCAGGACGGGTCCTCATCCGGCACAACTTTGGAGTGTGGAGGCAGACATGGCGAATGGCAGGTTGCAGGGACGCAAGGCCCTCGTGACGGGCGGCGCACGCGGGATCGGCGCCGCGGTGGCGCAGGCGCTTGCGCGGGCGGGCGCCGACGTGATGATCGGCGACGTGCTGGCTGATCTCGCGGCGCAGACGGCGCACGGGATCGCGCAGACGGGCGTTCGGGCCGGCGCGACGGCGCTCGACGTCAGCGACGATGCGCAGTGGCCGCGCGCCGTCGGCGCGGTGGTTGATGAGCTGGGTGGGTTCGACATCCTGATCAACAACGCGGGCATCGAGATTACGTCGCTCGTCGCCGATCTGCAGGCGGCTGACCTGCGCCGGATGTGCGACATCAACATCGTCGGCGTCGGGCTCGGACTCAAGCACGCGTTCCGCGCGATGCGGCCGGGCGGTGTGGCGGGGCAAGGCGGCGCGATCGTCAACGTATCGTCGGTGGCCGCGACGATTGCGTATCCGGCGATCGCCGGATACTCGGCGACCAAGTCTGCGGTCGATCGCCTGACCCGCGTGGCGGCGATGGAGGCCGGCAAGCTCGGCTACGGCATCCGTGTCAATTGCGTGTATCCGGGCCTCACGCCGACCGAGATGGGGATGAAGCTCGCGACCGACATCGTCGCGAACGGGCTGGCACCCGACGTCGAGAGTGCGGTGTCGGGCGTCGTCGCGCAGACGCCGCTCGGGCGGCTCGCGACGGTCGACGAGATCGCCGATGCGATTGTCTTCCTGTGTTCCGACGAGGCCCGCTTCATCAGCGGCGCCGGCGTGCCGGTCGATGGCGGCATGGGCATGTAGCGCGGCGCGGGTGCCGAATTCTTTTCAGGTGGGAGAAGCGAGATGGGTCAGAAAAAGCCGGTGGTTGTCTATGGCGCGTCGGGATATACCGGCCGCCTGGTCTGCGAATATCTGCGCGAGTACAACATTCCGTTCATCGCGGCGGGGCGCGACCGGAAGCGGATCGAGGCGGTCGTCGAACGGATTCCCGGCATCGAGACCGCGGACTACGAAATCGTCGAGGTCGAACACTCGGTGGCCGCGCTGACCGAGTTGTTCAAGGGTGCGAAATTCGTCAGCAACATGGTCGGACCATTCATCAAGTACGGGCCGGAGGTCGTCGACGCATGTCTGGCGGCCGGGTGTCACTACTCGGACACGACTGGCGAGCAGGACTGGGTGCTGCTCGCGAAGGAGCGCTGGGGCGATGCGTTTGCGAAAAAGGAATTGCTGCTCGCGCCGAACATCGCGCAGATGTACACGACCGGGGAAATCGCGGCGAACCTGTGCCTCGAGACGCCCGGGCTCGATACGCTCGACATTCTGGTGCTGTGGAAGGGTTTTCCGACCTATGCGTCGACGCAGACGATCTTCACGATCCTGAAGGCGACCTGGTATTACCTCGAACAGAACAAGTACGTGCCGTGGGAGCCGACCGCGCACGCGGAAGTGCTGGTGCCCGGCCAGCATGAAACGGCGATCGCGGTGCCGTGGGGTGGCACCGCGCATCCGGTGTGGTTCAAGGACGATCCGCGCGTGGCGAATTGCCGTGCGATCGGCGGCGTGATGGCGCGCGCGGTCATGGAGGGCGTTCGTCAGACGACGCAGATGTTCGACGAGAAGATTCGCCCGTTGCCGCCTAACGAGCAGGAAGCCGCGCTCGCCGAGATCGCGAACGGCATGCAGGCGAGCATGCCGCCGCGCGAGAATCCGCGGCTGAACACGACGGTCGATTCCGTGCATGCGTCGGGGCCGCTCGGTCGCGCGCATTGCGTGATCCACGGCGTGTGCAACTACAAGCAGACAGGCCTGCTGCAAGCCTACGCGGCGTTCTCGCTGCTGCAAACGTCCCCGCGCCGGGTCGGCTTCGCATCCGGCTGCCAGGCGTTCGGTCATCGCGAGTTGCTCGGCCAGTTGCGCAGCTTCGGCCTGGTGATGAAACCCGTGTTGAGCGTGCAGGATTGACGCGTCGGGCCTTACCGGAGAATCGACATGCGCTTGACCCGTTATCTCGACAAGGGCGCGTCGCTCGGCGCCGACCGGCCGTGCCTCGTCGCCGACGACGAGACGTTCACTTACGCGCAGGTGCAGCGCCTCACTTACCGTGTCGCGCGTGCGCTGGTGCGCGACGGCGTCGCTGCTGGTGACAAGGTGGCGATTCTGTCGGGCAACGATCCGGTCGCGTTCGCGTGCGTGTTCGGCATTGCCCGGGCGGGCAGCGTCTGGTGTCCGGTCAATCCACGCAATGAAGTCGCCGAGAATCGCTTCGTGCTCGCCAACTTCGATTGCCGCGCGCTGCTGTTTCACAGCGCATACGCCGACATGGTGCGCAAGATGCTGCCCGATCTGCCCGCGCTGCGCGTCGTGGTTTGTCTGGATGAGACGCTGCCGTTCGCGAAGCGTCTCGATGATTGGCTCGGCGGCCTGTCCGACACCGCGTTCGAGCGCGAACCGGCCGATGACGTCGCGATGCTGCCCGGCACCGGCGGCACGACCGGCGTGCCGAAGGGCGTGATGCTGTCCGAGCGGAATCTGGAGACGATGACGGCGCTCACGCTGATGAGCTATCCGTTCGACGGGCGGCCGGTCTATCTCGCGTTCGCGCCGCTCACGCATGCGGCCGGTGTACTGTGTCTGCCGATCATGACGCTCGGCGGCAGAATCGTCGTGATGCGTCATCCCGACGTCGGCGCTTTTCTCGCAGCGATCGAACGCGAACGGGTCACGCACACGTTCCTGCCACCAACGGTGATCTACATGCTGCTCGATCATCCCCGCCTGCCGTCGACCCGTCTCGATTCACTACAGTGCTTCTGGTACGGCGCCGCACCGATCTCGGTTGAACGCCTCGCTGAGGCACTCGACCGGATTGGCCCGATGGCCCAGCTGTTCGGGCAGACCGAAGCGCCGATGATGGTGTCGACACTGGCGCCGGCCGATCACTACCATGCGGATGGCACGCTCGCGCTCGGCCGGCTGTCGTCCGCCGGTCGTCCGACGCCGCTCGTCGAAGTGGGCATCATGGACGAGCAGGGACGGTTGCTGCCGACCGGCGAGCGTGGCGAAATCGTCGTGCGCGGCTCGCTGGTGATGAAGGGCTATTACGGCAATAGCGCCGCGACGGCTGAAGCGTCCGCGTTCGGCTGGCACCACACCGGCGACATCGGCTATCTGGACGCCGACAACTTCCTGTTCATCGTCGATCGTGCGAAGGACATGATCATCACGGGCGGGTTCAACGTCTATTCGATCGAGGTCGAGCAGGCGTTGCTCGCGCATCCCGACGTGCGTGATTGCGCGGTGGTCGGCGCGCCCGACGACAAGTGGGGCGAACGTGTGGTCGCGGTCGTGCAGCCGCGTGACGGCAGGCGAATCGACGCAGCGGCGCTGACCGAGTTCGTCAAGCAGCGGATCGGCAGCGTCAAGGCACCGAAGCAGATCGAGGTGTGGGATGACCTGCCGCGCTCGAAGGTCGGCAAGGTGTCGAAGCCGGACGTGAAAGCACGGCTGCTGCGCGACGCGGCTGCCGGATAGCGCGGGCGAAGCGGGCAGACAGGCAGGCGGTCGCGCCAGCCGCCACGCCAACAATATGGTGTACTGAATAAATAGGATGGAGACATGAAGGCGAAACTGACGAGGTCCGCCGTGATGGCGGGTACGCTGCTGGCGATCTCGACGTCCGCGTCGGCGATCGATATCTATCCGGGCGACTACACGATATTGCCGCCCGGCACGACGCTTGCGCTCGGCTACATAGGCTATACGCCCAGCAGCGATTTCCGGCTCGACGGCGTCGGCCGGGTGCCGGACTCCAGCCTCGATCAGACGGTTGGCATCGCGCGGGTGCTGCACTATACGCAGATCGGCGCAATGCCGGTGGCGTTCCAGGCATTCCTGCCGTTCGCCAAGCTGACCGACGTGAAGGTCGGCGGCAGCCCGTTGCCGACGAACAACGGGCTCGGCGACCTTACGTTCGGCGCCACCGCGTTTCTGGTGAACCGCCCGGATCCGCAGTACGGCACGACCGTCGGGTTCACCGCCTACTTCTCCGTACCGACCGGGAAATACGATTACGGCCGAGTGGGCGCCGGCGCCGGCACCGTGGTGTTTACGCCGCAACTGGGCGTGATCCAGGGACTGGGCCGCAACCTGTTCCTCGACGCTGCGCTCGACGTCGCCGCCCAGCCCGGGCAAGATGACCACGGCCACCGCATTTCTGTGCGGCCGTCGGTCGAACTGCAGACTTACTTGCGCTACCAGGTCACGCCGGCCACGTCCGTGTCGTTTGGCTATGCCGGCACGTTCGGCGGCAAGCAATATGTCGACGATGCCTATACTGGGCAGAAAACGAGCACCAGCCAGTTGCGATTGTTCGCGAGTCACATGCTAACCCCGACGTGGCAGGTGTCGGGCATGCTCGGCAAGGCGATCTCGGCCGAGGGCGGTTTCCAGAACCGCTACAGCGTGCAGTTGCGCGTCATGAAGATTTTCTGAATCCGGGAAGGAGAAGAGCATGAGCCGTCGAGTCAACGTCATCGGTGTCGGGATGATCCCGTTCACGAAACCGGGTGCGAGCGCGCCGTATCACCGGATGGCAGCCGAAGCCGCGCGGATCGCACTCGCCGATGCCGGCGTTGTGTATGACTCGATCGAGCAGGTCTACGCGGGTTATGTGTATGGGGATTCGACCTGCGGGCAACGCGCGATCTATGACGTCGGCATGACGGGTGTGCCGGTCGTCAACGTCCATAACAACTGCTCGACCGGCTCGACCGCGCTGTGGCTGGCCAGGCAGGCGATCGAAAGCGGTGCGGCCGAATGTGTGTTGGCGCTCGGCTTCGAGCAGATGGAGCGGGGAGCGCTGACGACGAAGTTCGACGACCGCGACTCGCCGCTCGAGCAGCATCTCCAGGTGGCCGACGCGGTGCAGGGCGACATGTCCGTGCCGCTCGCGATACGGATGTTCGGCGGCGCGGGGCGTGAATACATCGAGCGCTACGGCGCGCAGCGTGACACGTTCGGGATGATCGCGGTGAAGGCGCGCGAGCATGCTGCCCGCAATCCGTATGCGCTGTTTCGCGAGCCGCTGGATCTCGAGCAGGTGATGAATTCGGGCGCGATATTCGATCCGCTCACGCGGCTCCAGTGCTGCCCGCCGACCTGCGGCGCCGGTTGTGCGGTACTTTGCTCGGACGATTTCGCGAGACGTCACGGGCATACGCATCCTGTCTATATCGCCGCGCAGGCGATGACGACCGATTATCCGAGCAGCTTCGCGCCGCCGTCGATGATCCGGATGGTCGGCTACGACATGTCCGCGGCGGCCGCACGCCAGGTGTACGAGTCGGCCGGCATCGGGCCGGAGGAACTCGACGTCGTCGAACTGCACGACTGCTTCACGAGCAACGAACTGCTCAGCTACGAGGCGCTCGGCCTGTGTCCCGAGGGCGGCGCGGAGAAGTTCGTATGCGATCGCGACAACACGTATGGCGGCAGGATCGTCACCAACCCGTCGGGCGGCCTGCTGTCGAAAGGACATCCGCTCGGCGCGACGGGTCTCGCGCAATGCGCGGAACTGGTATGGCAACTGCGCGGCGATGCAGGGCAGCGCCAGGTTGAAGGCGCTCGCGTGGCGCTGCAGCACAACATCGGACTGGGCGGCGCGTGTGTCGTGACGATGTATCGCCGCTGACGACGCGCGGCGGCGGTTCACGATCCTGCCCCGCGGGGATCAGTGCGTGCTTGGCAGACTGAGGGCGGGTCAGTTCATCCATGGCCGACGAGCGGCGATTGTCGCCGGACTTTTCGTATCCGTCGTCGAGCGTCGCGAGGAACGCCGCGACGTCGTCGATGTTGTGTTCGCTCCAGACCGGCGTGTCGCCGCGCTTGCGGGTCAGCGGCTCGTCGGTCGTATCGACGTTCGCGCGCAACGATACGGGTAGGTTCGCCGATCCTGCGGCAAGAAAGTTTCTGCGTTGCGAGTGGATAAATATTTATTCATAAGTGATGCAGACTAAATTCTGTATTCTCGACGACTGGCATGTGAATCCGTCGTCGTGCATTGCGTGTTGATGGGGAGGGAAGTGGATGTATGCGGAATCGCGGTCGCGAGCAGTAGAGTTCAGGAAGTGGGGGCTTGCCCGAATCCGTCGATTAACGACGGCAGGATCGTAAGTAGGTTTTTTAAAGTTTGGTGACCGGACGAGCTATCGCGGGCTGATCAACCGTACTAGATGTCGAGCGCCTGCAAACCATGTTGCTAGCGGAAACACCGTCGTTCCAGGTAGAACACGAGGACATCCTACAAGCGCGCCGCATGCGCAATGCGCGCGCGGCACGGTCGATGACGGACGCGCATCTCGAACCAGCTATAAGCAATGTGATGCGGCTCATCGGAGGCAGGCTGAAGCCGACGCGCGGCCGCGGCGCTACTCGGTACGCAAGGCGAGGCGCAACTGGTTGCGCACCGCCGTGACGCCTTCGACCCGCTGCGCGGCATCGATCGCGAGCGGAACCTGGTTGTTGTCCGGCACAGTGCCGGATAAGGTTACCGCGCCGTCGACCGCACGAATCAGGATGCGGCTCGAGTCGAGACCACGCACGCGCACGAGCGCTGCTGCTACACGCCTGACCAACTGGCGGTTCTTCTTGCGCTTATTCCGTGCGGTATCGCTCCCGGCTATCGCGGCGCCGGTAGGATCCCCCGGACCCGAAGCACCGGTGGAACTGCCGGCTTGCGCCGCCGGCTGGGCAAGCGCGGTTATGGCATGCGTCGACAGCAACGCGGTGAGCAACAAAGCAATCGTCGATTTTGAAATGTTCATAGGTAGGCTCACGAATAGAGAACGCACGGTGCGGCACACACGGTGGCCGCTCCCGGAAGCGGGTGGTACGCCCGTCAGAACTGCGTGATCATGCCGAGCGACACACCGGTCACGGTCCGGCCGTCCGGCCGCAACGCGAGCGCGGACACATTGGTCGGATCCTTTTTGTACGCCCCGGAAAAACCGTTGCGGTCGAACTCCGCGTAAAGCCGCGTGCGCTTCGACAGGAAGTACTCGAGCATGGCATACGACGTGAGCTTGCGGCCGTCTGCGCCACCAACATTCTTCAGGTTGCTCGCGAAGTCGTAGTAGGTGGCACCGGTGAACTGCAGGTACGGCGTGATCTGATAGACCGCACCAATGCCCGGAATCCGGTCGTGCCGCTGTGCCGCGCCCGCCGCCGCCGCGCTGACGGCGAGATCGCTGTAGTTCACATAAAGGCGGGCGGGCCCGATCTGCCAGCTCGCGCCGCCCATGATGGTGCGCGCCCATTGCGACGCGTTCGCATTCCACGTTGTCTGGTAAGCCACGCCGAGCAACAGCGTTCGGAACCGGTAGCTCGTGCCGACTGCCACGTTCGACCCGGCGCGCTGATTGCCAGTCACCCCGCCGGGCGAGTAACTGCCTCGCAGCGTGAGGCCACCGAACCCGCCGACGTACTTGGCCGTATTGTTGAAGCGCGAATCGTTCGTAAAGAAGTTGCCGCCCCATACTACGCCGGGCATCGTGGCGAGTATGATCCCTTGTGCCGAATTCGGGTCGAGCGAAATACCAACGTCCTCGGCCGCATTCAATTGGCGGCCGAACGTGACACGGCCGAACGCACCGCTCAGACCGACATACGACATCTGCGAGAACAGTATCGACGCTTTCGACAGGCTGCCGGTGCCCGTCAAGAACCCGCTCTGCAGCATGAAGATTGCCTGCATGCCGCCACCAAGATCCTCGGCACCCTTGAGACCAAAGATATTGCCCGAGATCACGTTGTTGTCAAAACCGAGCTGATTGCCACCTTTCGTCCCGTCGACCCATCGGGCCCCACCGCCGAGATACCCAAACAATGTCACGCTGGATTGCGCGACAACGTTGGCGGACAAACAGGCCAACGCTGAAACCACGAATATTCGCTTCATTTGTCTCCATCCATATAGTTAGTTTTACTTATTGTTTTTGAGGCCGTTGCGGATTTTATCGATCCGACGCGGCAGGTTCGGTCCGCCCGCCAGGTCGCTGCGCGACAATTTGTGCGGGCGAGCCGTCTCGCTTCGAGCAGCGCTATGGGCGCGCTGCCGCCGGCGGGAACGGGTAGTCCAGCGTCGCGGCTGTATAGCCGATCCGCATCGCGTTTACGTGTAGCACGTCGCCAGGCTGCAATGCGATGACGCCGCCGTCGTACACGTTCCATGTACGCGGGGCGGGACGTTGATCGCCTAGATGAGCAAAGCGGGCGCCGAGCTTCGGCGGCAGCATTTCGCCGGCGAGCCGTTCGTAGTCCCAGCTCAAGATGGTGTGCGTGACGCTGGGCGCCGGTTTGCCGCGACGTTCGATCCAGTACCCGATAGAGGCCCCGTCGGTGGCGCACGCAATCTTCACACCGCCCGCTGACGGCCGGATCTCGGGCATGGCCGTGGCAGGCGGCGTCGTGCCGCCCAGCCACATCCGGGAGATCATTTCGGGTTCCGGAATGCTGCCCATGTCGCCGTAGCGGTCGGTCCAAGCGCGGAACGCGGCACGCAGTTCGTCGAGCTTGCCGCGATAGCGCGGATCGCCTGCGAGGTTGTGCAGTTCCCACGGATCCCGATCGGCGTCGTACAGCTCTTCGACCGGCTTCGTTCCGAACCAGGCGGCCGTTGCCGGCGGCAGCTTGCCTTCGTCCCTCAGCCGGAGGATGTCCCGCATCATTGGCATGTTTTCGCGGAATCGGATCGGTTGATAGTACGGCTGGTCGGGCATGTAGTTGTACAGATAGCGGAAGCGCTGGTCCCGCACCATGCGCACGCGATCGTACTCACTGTCCATCCGGTCACGCGCGGCGAATACGTACCGGCGCGGCGCGTGGGCACGCTCTGGACCGAGAAACGCCTGACCCTGCATGTACGACGGGACCGGCACACCGGCTAGCGACAGCACGGTCGGCGCGAAGTCGACTCCGCTCACGAGTTGCGCATCGATCGAACCGGCTCGCTTTGCGCCGGGCAAGCGCACGATCAGCGGTACGCGCGTGCCGCGTTCGAGCACTTCGCGCTTCATCCAAGGTAGCGTGCCGCCGTTGTCCGCAAAGAAGAAGATGATCGTGTCGTCGTATACGCCGTCGCGCTTCAACATCGCAATCAGGTCGCCGACTTGCCGGTCCATCGTTTCGATGTTGGTATACATGCGTGCGATGTCGCCTCGTACGGCCGGTGTATCCGGGTAGATCGGCGGCACCGTGATCGATGTGGGATCGACGCGCAATGGATCCTTCCGGTAAGTCACCATCGACTCATGGGTGACGAAGAAATTGAACACTGCGAAAAACGGTTTGTCCTTCGGGCGATACCGGTACGACGCAGCCGGGCCGTTCTCGTCCCACACCGTCACCGGCGGAACAAACTGATAGTCGGTCTTCTGGTTGTTGGATGTGTAGTACCCGGCCTTGCGCAGCAGTTCGGGGAAGGCCTTCACTTCCGGCGGCAGCACCACCGAATAGTTAGCGGGTACGCCGGTCGGCTTGTCGTTTGCCGTCACACCTGGAATCGAGATTTCGCCGGGCCCAGTGCGATGATGCTGCGTGCCCACCGAAGTCGGGTACATGCCCGTGATCAGCGCAGAGCGTGACGGCGCGCACACGCCGGATACCTGGTACGCATGGGTGTAAAGCACGCCTTCGTGTGCCAGCTGGTCGATATTCGGCGTCTTGACCTGCGGGTCACCGTACCCGCCGATGAACGTCGTGATGTCTTCAACGGTAATCCAAACGATGTTCGGTCGATGGGGGCCGGCGTGTGCTGCGCCCGCAAACAGTGCCAGCAGCCACACGGTCACGCAGGCCCCCGTTCGCGAAAATGCCTGTCTTCGAGATGGCTGGATGCGGGTTGTCGACCTCATTTATCGTCTCCTCCATTCAATGGGTGCGGGTGAACGTGGCGATCAGTTGGCGGCGCTTCGCGCGGCATGTGTCCGGTCGCGCTGCTCGAGCCAGGTCCGTTCGTCCATCGCCAGCCGGAAGCCGAGATGCGACATCCCCGCTTCGGGATCGGCGCCGCGTCGCGCGCTCGTCCGATAGCTCTGGCAATACGACTCGTTGCACAAAAACGAGCCGCCACGTATCACCCGCTTCGGTGCCTGCGGCGGAGCGTCCGGCTCGGACGGATCCCAACTGTCTACAGGGCCCTGAGGGTCGACGACAGGATTGCCGGTGTGGGCCATGAGCGAGAACGCATCGGCCCGATACCAGTCCGCTACCCATTGCCAAACGTTGCCGGTCATGTCGTAGAGTCCGTAGCCGTTGGCCGGATAGCTACCGGCCGCACTCGGGCCCGGTTGATTGCCGGCGCGCGGATCGACGACCGGAAACGGCTGCTGCCCGTCCCAGATGTTCGCCATCTGCCGCCCCGACGGCTTGAGCTGGTTGCCCCACGCATAATCAGCCTGTTCGAGGCCGCCGCGCGCAGCGAACTCCCATTCGGCCTCGGTCGGCAGCCGCTTGCCGATCCATTTCGCATAGGCGCGCGCGTCATCGTAAGAGACCTGGACGACGGGGTACTCGTCCTTGTCGGCAATCGTGCTGCCGGGGCCGTTGGGCTGTCGCCAGTTCGCACCTGGACGGAAGTGCCACCAACGCGCGTAATCGTCGAGCGGGACCGGTGTCGCGGTGCCGACGAACACCAGTGCGCCCGGCACCAGCACCTCGTCCGGAGGACGCGGCGTGCCCGCTGGCAATTGCATTTGCAGCGCGCGCCAGTCGGGCTTGCGCTCGGCAGTGGTTACGTAGCCGGTCGAATCGACGAAGCGCCGAAACTCTGCGTTAGTCACATCGTGCTGATCGAGCCAGAATCCGTGCACGGTCGTCAGGTGTGCGGGGCGCTCGTTCGGTTGCGCGGCGCGCGCGTCGCTTCCCATCAGGAACGTTCCGCCCGGTATCCATGCCATGTCGCGCGGACCGTTCCGTCCGTCGCCGACTACGGCATGCTGCGCCTGCCTGCCTGCTGGTGCGGTCGCATACCAACCGATCAGCGCACCGGTTGCAGCACCTACGGCAATCAGCGCGAGCACCGGCATGGCGTGGCGCCAGCTGAGCGAATACATCCGATGGCGACCGATATCGAGCCGCTGGGGCGTGTCGCGCGCCGCTACCGGTGCGGCGGTCGGACGCGGTCGGCGCCGGGCGTGAGAATGGGATTTCATGGGACGACGCTCATCAACAGCAGATCGGGGAATCCGGAAACCGGAATCCGAAGGCCGGTCGGCGCATCAGGCCACCGCGTTTTGCTCGATGCACCGTGCAAAGTAACTGAGGCTTCGTTTTGGAGTGCGAATCTGTGTATCGAAATCGACATGCACAAGGCCGAACCGCTTCGAAAAACCTTGTCCCCATTCCCAGTTGTCGGTGCCGGCCCAGTAGAACAGCCCCTTGAGTTGAACGCCTTGCCGATATGCGTCGTGCGCTGCGCGCAAATAGCGCGACAGGTAGTCGATGCGCGGGCCGTCGTCGACCACGCCGTCGCGCGGTGGCGGATCGTCCAGCGCGAACCCGGTCTCGGTGATGTATATGTCCGGCGCGCCGTAGTCGCGATGCACACGCAGGAGCATTTCGGTCAGCCCGTCCGGTTCTACCTGGAAATACGCAGTGCGTTGCAGATCTGCCGGCGGCTTGCTCTGTTCGACGCCGAACTGCGCGGTCGGATTGGCGCGAACGTAGATACGCGAGTAATAGTTCATGCCGAGAAAATCCGGCTTCGCCGCGATGACATCCATGTCGCCAGCCTGGACGAGCCCGGCCAGTGCATGGCCGACCTTGTCGGGATAGCCGTTTCCGTACAGCGGATCGAGAAATGCGCGATTCCACAGCGTGTCGACAAGCTGTGCGGCCGCGCGGTCTTCGTCGCGACTGCCCGCCGCACGCACCGGCTGCAGGTTGATCGTCGTGCCGATCCGTGCGCCGTGCAGGTTGGCGCGTATCGCCTGGAATGCGAGACCCTGTGCGAGATTCTGGTGATGGATCGCGGCGAACGCGGCCGCCGCCGAACGCAGGCCCGGCGCATGTGCGCCCATGCCGTAGCCGCGCAGCGCCAGACTGTTGGGCTCGTTCAGCACGATCCAGCGACGCACGCGATCGCCGAGCCGGCGCGTCACGCGGTCCGCATAGTCGGCGAGCCGGAACGCGATGTCGCGGCTGCGGAAGTCGCCTGCCCAAACCGGCGTATCCCAGTGAAACAGCGTGGGAACGGGCTCGATACCCCGAGCCAGCATTGCATCGACCATCCGTTCGTAAGTCGAGAGACCCGTATCGCTCACCGCGTCGGGCCCTTGCGGCTGCACGCGAGGCCAGGCGATCGAGAAACGGAACGCGTGAATCCCGGCCGCGGCCATCCACTCGAGGTCGGCCGGATAGCGCCGCTCGAATTCGGCGCATCGCGCATTGGTCGAGCCGTCTGCGATATTTCCCGCGCGATCCGCGAACACGTCCCAATTGCTTCGCCCGCGGCCGTCACGGCTTTCGGTTTGCGCGGCCGATGCGGCTACGCCCCAGACGAAATCGTCGGCGAAACGCGCATCCTCTTCACGCGCGAACGCCGGAAGGCATGCATAACCTGCCGCCGCGGCGGCCGCTTGCAGAATGGCCCGGCGGCCCGGGGATCGTAAGGTGGAAATTTTGCTCATCAACGATGTCTCCAACAGAGGTCATCCGGATCGTGTCCGTGAAACTTTTAATAAAAATAGGTTAACCTACTTGTAAAATACGAAAATCCAGCGGTGCATATTGGGACGCCTGTGCTTCCAGCAGGGAGCGCATCCGATGCGACAAGCGGCATCCAAACGAACCGTTATGTCGCGTCGACCTGCTTTTCAAGCGCCGCTGAAACGTGCCGCAAGGCCGATACCATTGGAGTTCGGCGTGTTGCCGTACAGATTGCCGAACCGCCAGTTGATCGCTTTCGACGTGACGGAGTGGGGCGGATACGCACGGTTGAGGTTCGCATGCCGTCGTCGAGCACCATTCTTGCGGCGAATCCGTTGTTGATCTCTGTGCCATTAAGGTTGCCCGTGGCCACGTTGCGATTGCGGCTGGCGCAGATGGGTTGGCGCGAATAGCCGTCCTGGCGTATGTCGAGCGACGTGTAGACGCCGTGTGTCGCAAACTGCTGCCGGGATTGCGCGATCGACACCAAGTCGGCGCCGTCATAGCGCTCGGTGCGGGTTCAAGCGACGCCTGCGACAGGCTCGGCTGCACGACGTTGAAGCCTGCATCGGCGGCCGAGCCGACGTGTCCATCAGAACCAGCCGGAATTGCCGTCTCGCTGGCGCGGGCCGACAGTTGTAGAATCGCGGCCGAACATCGTGCGATGAGGCGGAGAAGCTTGGCTCGGGTCATGTCGGGATATTTGCGTTGGCTGGTTTCCGTGCTTTGCCATGCGCGACAACGGCGCGATACGTTGTACGACTTCCTCGCAACATACAAGTAGGATATATTGCATGTCAATCAGGCAAATCGAGCAATGCCTCGAAATTGAGCGCAGCGGTCACGCTCTCGGATATTGAAGTGGCGTGTCATATATGCCGGGCCAATTCGGTCTCGCGAAGCGGGGGCCGAAAGACACTGCTGTACCCACTGTCTGGAACGACGTATTGTCTGTTCGATGAGATATCCTTTTTGTAGAAAAATCTTGTCCAGAACTGCCAATGTGCGCCAGGACCAATGAAGAAAACCATCAAGACAGAAACAACAACCGCCCTTAACCTCGTGCGAGGACGTCGTCCGACGCAGGCGGAGCGTAGTGAGGCAACACGTGAACGCGTCATTGCCGCGGCGATATCGCTGCTTCACAAGGAGGGCTATTCCGGGGCGACGACGCTTTCGATAAGACGTGCCGCGGGCGTCAGCATGGGTGCGATGCAGCATCAGTTCCCGACCAAGGCCGAGTTGATGGCAGCCGTGCAGGAGCGGCTTACCGGCGAGCGCTTCACGCAATTCGAGCGCGCGTTGCGCGCCTCCGGGGCTCCGTTCGAGCGGATCGATCGCTTGCTCGACGTAGCCGGAACGCTGATCGGCTCGCCCAGTTTCGCCGCGAGCATGGAGATTGAACTCGCGCGCCGCGCAGACAAGGAGCTCGACGCCGTCACGGCGCGCATCCTCGCGCCATTCGGCGCGGGATTTCGCGCGCTGATGGACGAAGTCGTCTCTGGCTTCGACGAGGCGACTGCGCTCAAGGTCCGGCAATTGCAACTGTTGGCGGGGGCGACGATCCGCGGCCTGACTATCGACGTTGTAACAGGCGGCGAGCCTGCCGCGGCGCAGGCCGCGTTCCAGTTCTGGCGCGAGATCGCGCTCCAGCAACTGGCGGACGAAACGGCGCGGCCGGCGGCGCCGAAAGCGGCGGCCGGCAAGCGTCGCACGTCCGCTGTTTCACCCGAACGTCGAACGGATCGAGGAAGGTGATTTCGATCTAGTTTACTGATGTAGGTCGACCTGGACTTGTCCGCGTTTTTGTGGGCGAAGTGGTTGAACAACACGTTGGATCGCTCCAGCGGATAGGTGCTGCTGCTCCTGCGGGAAGGCTATCCGGCCAACAAGAATCGGCTGTACTGTCTGTATTGAGAGGAAGGTCTGTCGCTGCGCGGTAGACCAGATCGCAAACGACGCGCCCAGATAAGCCGTCTTGCATGCGCAAAGTCGACGGCGGCAAATCAGATACGGAGCTTGGACTTCGTTGCCGACTAGCTTTCGAGCGGCCAAAGGTTCCGTGCACTGACCCTCATCGATGTCTTCGCCCGCGAAGCGCTAGTCGGCGTGCCGTACCGTTCGAGCGCGCGCTCGGTGGTATCGATCGCGCAGACGACACCCGCGTAAAATCCACGCTGCTGGACAAGAATGACGTGCAAGATAACGCTTCGTTGGCGTAATCGTTTAGTTGATCCGATGAACGATAAGATTGGCTAGATTGTCGGGCGGCGTGGCGTGCGCCAAGCAGTTCTGGGGCGGCCTGTGCGCTCCGTGCGAGGGCGATGGCAGAGGCAGGGCTTCAACTGACGTCATCGTTTTCTACCGCGGAGAATGGGGATCGGCGCAATCGACCGAACCGGAAGCGGTTGTCATAGCGAGCGTGTGTGTGACGCGGTGTTGCGCATCGCATCGAACGGCAGGACGACCGCGGTTGCGGCGGCGCAATGCGCGGTGAGTTGTGCGGCGAAACGCTCGACCGACGCTTGAATGCCCGGTGCATCGAGACCGTGCAGACTCAGTAATTGGGCTGGATCGCCGTGCTCGATGAACGCGTCGGGCAAGCCGAGGCGCAGCACGGGGCGAAAGATCAGCAGGTTCGCCAGCGCCTCGATGCATGCGCTGCCAGCGCCGCCATGCAGGCAACCTTCCTCGGCTGTAACCAGTATGTCGTGCGTCGAAGCGACCTCGGACAGCCGGATCGTATCGAGTGGCTTCACGAAGCGCATGTCGATCACAGTCGCGTCGAGTGCGTCTGCCGCACTCAGGCAGGGAGCCACCATCGTGCCAAACGCGAGGAAGGCGATGCGTGGGCTACTCGGCGCACTGCTCGAACGGCGTAGCATCGATACCCCGATGGGCAGCGCACTCAGATTCGCCTCGACCATCGCCCCCGATCCACTGCCGCGCGGATAACGCACCGCGCACGGCCCAGGCTGACGTAGCGCAGTGTGCAGCATCTGCCGGCATTCGTTTTCGTCGGACGGCGCCATCACGATGAGATTCGGGATACAGCGCAGATACGCGAGATCGAACGCACCCATGTGCGTGGCACCATCTCCGCCGACGATGCCCGCTCGATCGATCGCGAACGTCACGGGCAGATTCTGTATCGCGACGTCATGAATCAACTGGTCGTAGCCGCGCTGCAGGAAGGTCGAGTAGATCGCGACCACGGGCCGCATGCCGTCTGCGGCCAGGCCCGCCGCAAACGTCACCGCATGCTGCTCGGCAATGGCGACGTCGAAATAGCGGTTCGGAAAGCGCCGCTCGAACTCGACAAGACATGAACCTTCGCGCATGGCCGGCGTGATCGCGACGACGCGTTCGTCGCGTACCGCTTCGTCGCACAGCCAGTCACAAAATATTTGCCCATAGGTTTTGCGGCCGGGTTTGCCGGGGACGAGACCGGTCGCCGGATCGAATTTGCCTGGGCCGTGATACTGAATCGGATCGGCCTCGGCGCGAGGATAGCCATGCCCCTTCTGCGTGACGACGTGCAGCAGATGTGGGCCGGGCAGACCTTTCAGCGTGGTCAGCGCATCGATCAATTCGCCCACGTCGTGCCCGTCGATCGGGCCGACATAGTTGAAGCCGAATTCCTCGAACAGCGTGGCCGGAGCGATCGAACCTTTGGTCAGCGCTTCGATTCGGCTCGCAAGCTGACGTGTCGGCGGCGCGAGGTTCAGCACGTCCTGCGCGTGCCGCTTTGCGCATGCATACATTCGGCCTGCGATCAGCCGTCCGAGCGCATGCCGCAGCGCGCCGACCGGCGTCGAGATCGACATGTCGTTGTCGTTGAGGACGACGATGAGCGGTAAATCGCGTGCGATGCCGGCATTGTTCATCGCCTCGAACGCGATGCCTGCGGACAGCGCGCCGTCGCCAATCACGGCAACGCAATGGCGGGCCTCGCGCGTCAGCCGCGCGGCATGTGCCATGCCGAGCGCCGCTGAGATCGAGGTGCTCGAATGTGCGGTGCCGAATGCATCATATTCGGATTCCGAACGACGTGGGAAGCCGGAAATACCGCCGAGTTGCCGGATGCCCGGCATCGCGTCGCGGCGGCCGGTGAGGATCTTGTGCGGGTACGACTGATGGCCGACGTCCCAGACGATACGGTCGTGCGGCGTATTGAACACGTAGTGCAATGCAATTGCCAATTCGACACTACCGAGATTGGAGGCGAGATGACCGCCCGTTTTCGACACGCTATCGAGTACAAACGCGCGCAGTTCGTCGGCGAGTCGTGAGAGCGCCTCGCGCGTCAGCCCACGAAGATCGCTCGGTAGCCGGACGGATTGGAGAGTGCTTTGCATAATGGTTTTCCCCGCGTATGACGCAATCGATCGCCAGACCTGAAATGCCCCGTGGCGGTGCGTGATTGTGCGATCGATGTGCTTAATTCATTTTATTAAGTAGGTTTTTCCTGAATTTAAGGTGTTCATCGAAAATTAAAAGTTCACGCTTGAAAAAATCAAATTGCCCTCTTATAAATGAATCCGTCAATCAACGGTCTTGGTCATCGTAGTATCTGTTGGGAAAAAATGCGAATCCATAAAATGGATTCATATCCAGATAATTTCCCTATTGAGTTAAGCCGCTTACGAGTATTGATTTATTTTAATATTATTAAGAATCGAAATTGAATCGTATTATTCATACCAAGGAGTTAAAAATATGATTGAAGTTTGCTCATTCTGAGAATCGGGGATTCGCAAGATTGACGGAACGAATCGTTCTGCTCGGTTGAGCAGAGCGCGGATGTTTGTCGACCCTTGATTCCCCTGCTGCAACTCGGCTTGCCGGATCAGTTCATTGAACATGGCGACCCGGCCAAGTTGTTGACTGCCTGCGGCCTCGATGCCGATGGACTTACCCGATCGATCCAGCGCGCTTCTTCGACGCCAACGCACCCGCCAATCGCGCGACACCAATGCCCCGCATGAGCGTCGCATCTTGACTGTCTGTTGTCCTGTTTTGAACTGCATGACCTTCACAGGAGAACCCGATGAGCACCGCTGTTGCTTCCACCCCTAAAGCTGCCGCCCGCACGCCGTTTCAGATCCTCCAAGGTACGGAGCGTAGTCCATACCAAGCCAAGGTCGAATACACCTATCAGGACAACCCTGAAGACTGGCGCAAAGCCATCGGCAACTACCTTCTCTTCCAGTTTGGGGTGTACGACGATCCCACGTCTCCCCAACCGATCACGCTGGACGAATCGGGGATCAAGTACTTCGATCGCCAACTCAAGCTGGCAGGTCTGATGCAGGGAAAGCACCGGCCCATTCAGCGGATTCTCGATATCGGATGTGGCTGGGGTTACATCCTCAAGCACCTGGCCGAGCGGTTTCCTGAGTGCCGATGGCTCGATGGTGTGAACGTCAGCCGCGCGCAACTGGAGTTCTGCGCCAGATTCCATGCAGAACAGGGCTTGTCTGAGCGCATTAACTTGTACCAGTGCAACGCGCAGGATATCGACCTGCTTCCCTACCCCGAAACGCTCTACGACCTTGTCATCATCCGCGGCGTTATCTCGCACTTTCCCGACGATCTGTATGAGCGCGCGATGCAGAAGTTGGCCACGCGCATGCGTGCGGGTGGGCAGGTCATCATCTCCGACAACCTCTATAACGTGCCACCAGAGACCTACCAGTCAGATACGTATGACGAGGTAGACCGTCTGGCCTGCAAGCACCGCAAGACACCGGCCTATTTCCGGCACGTGCTGGAGCAGAGCGGTTTCATCATCGACGACATGCAGGTGTTGCCCTCGAATATCGATGTAGCCCATTGGTTGATGGACTCCAAGGCCAACATCGAGCGGCACTTCACAGACGAAAGCATTCCCGTCCCGCTGGAGGAGTTACGCGTGCTGGCGGAGAACTGGTCGGTGGCGCTCATCAAGAACAAGGTATCGACATACAGCGTGATTGCCAGAAAGGCCGCACGATGAGCGCATGCGAAGAGGCCGCTCCTTGCCTCCTGGAAGTTGACCGCCATGCGCGCCTCATCGCCGGCGCGGCGGTCCAATGGCGATCACAACGGACCTTGGCACGCACATGGAAGAGCGACTAATTCTCGTCAACCCGGACGACACGCCCATCGGCATCTGCAGTAAGACACAAGTGCATCAGCAAGGGCTGTTGCATCGCGCCTTTTCGATCTTCGTTTTTGACGGCGCGGACTGCCGCTTGCTGCTGCAACAGCGCGCGCCCGGCAAATACCATTCCGGCGGGCTCTGGACCAATAGCTGCTGCGGCCACCCTCGCCCGGGCGAAACCATGTCGAACGCCACGCGTCGCCGGCTTGCCGAGGAAATGGGCTTCGTCTGCGACTTGCACAAGGTCGACACCCTGCACTATCGGGCGCCGCTTTCCAACGGTTTGATCGAGCACGAATTCGTACACATCCACGCCGGCATGTTTGATGGCACACCGCAACCGGACCCGGCGGAAGCTGAAGATTGGCGATGGGTTGAGATACTCGCCTTGTTTGCGTGGGTTGATGCCGACCCCGACGCCTTTACGGTGTGGTTCCGGCAGATGATCGAACGTGCAGGCCCATCCGGGTTACAGGCGTGGGCGCGTCAAGCAGCAGCGATCGCCCGAACGGCATCCGTCTCCTGATGCTGCACCTCTTAACATGTCAGCGCCTTGGAGCCGTTTGCCCTTTCCACGGATTCGCCTTCGCGCCGGATGGCGTATGCGTGCGCACTGGGATGGGACATTCTCCTCCGTGTGCCACACTGACCCAATGGCTTATACGCAAAATCAATGGTGTGGTGCTGGTGTGGCGAGACAGCGCCGAGCGGCCTCCCACATTCGAGATACCGTCAGTCGACTTCGAAGGCTTTTCCCGGCCCATGAGCAATACCCTGTTGTGCGGGGGTTACGCCCATGGCGTGGAAAAAACTCTGCGGATGTCGGTGAAAGAACCCTTGCTCAGGAGGCGTTTCAAATCAGTTTCGATTCGCATCAATCGATCTGGATCACGTATGTGATTATTTCTGGAACATCGCCCAAAAACATTGCCGAGAATCCGCCATGCAAGATCACGAAAGCGTATTTTCTTCCGGGAAGCTTAAATTTGGTGACAAACTTAATTTTCCGGATTTCAATTTCAAACTCAAGGCAAAGTGGCACCCAGATTCGAGCGTTACTCTGGAGCGTGTCAAGAAAGCCAATTTCCCATATCTTTCTTCATATTACAAGAATAAAGATGCCGTCGAGAGTTATCAAAATCAGAGGATACCTTTTTACTGCGCCCTGATTTACCCAAATGCATTGAAGGATAGAATCTTTCTTGTCATGCAATGCGGGGATATGCTGACAATCATGGATGATAATTTTACGCATCCAAAAATAATAGACAACCCCAATGCACTTTCCATCCTTGAGGCTCAATTCAGCCATGCCCTTGATGGAACTCGGCCTCCGGATGCCTACCCCATTGCGCAATTGCTTCATGACAATTACAGGCCAATACTGGAAACCTATCCGTCGGGCTCGCTCGTGCGAAAACGCGTACGTGACGCATTAAAAGACATGATCACCATTCTTTCGCATCCGCCCGTTCACAATATAACCACACTCACTTTTGATGAATATGTAGACGCTAGAAGAATTGATGTCTTTGCGACACTGATGGCAACACTCATCGAATATGCAATCGATGTGGATATCGGCGATGCATTGGAAGAAAGCGAGGATTTGCGCGAGATGCGTCAAGCCACGATCGATCTGGTCCTCTTTGTTCATGATGTTTGCTCTTTCCTGAAAGAATTTTCCAGCAAGGAGGCCATGAACGGAATTTGGGTATTGGCGCGTCAGTATGATTTGAGTATCCAGCAGGCAATCAACAAGCTTGTTGGACTTGCCCGAGAAAGAGAGCGTGACCTGATAGCGGCGCGCAATCGCATTTTAGCCTCAGCACTTGGTCAACGTATTGACGTAAGAAGGTACATGACCGAATTGGAGCACCTTCATAGCGGCACAGTTGAATTTCATACCCTTTCGTCACGTTACATTGGCCAGAACAGAGAAGGACCTTTCATTTCCGGCGAGGTGACGGTTGAACCGATGATCCTGCCATTGCATATCTTGGGGCCTGATTTCATACCCAGCGGTGTGAAGTAGCCATCGCGTTCGGTGCGCATGGTTCGGACATGGCAGCGGTATGTCTGAACCGAGTTCTGGCTATCCAATCAACCGCCCGCGCCGTACGCGCAACCCCTTCTGCGGAAGCTGCGGCGCCAGCCCGGCCATGGCGGCCAGCGTTTCGCCGCCGTGCGCATGGCAGATCGCCACGCCCAGCACGTCGGACGCATCCGCGCAGGGCCTGCCTTCGAGGTTGAGCAGGCGCACGACCTTCTCCTGCACCTGGTCCTTGTTGGCGCGGCCGTAGTCGACCACAGCTTGCTTCAGTTGCAATGCCGTGTATCCGTACACAGGCAGGTTGCCGCTCATCATCCCGCATATCACCGCGCCGCGCGCCTGGCCCAGCAGCAGTGTCGATTGCGGGTTGACGTTGACGAACACCTTTTCGATGGAGGCGCAGTCTGGCCGATACGTCTGCACGAGTTCCGACACGCCGTCGTACAGCGGGCGGCTAGGCAGGTCGGCATTGCCGTCGCTCAAACGACAAGGCATCGTCGTTCAGCTTCATCGCACGTCGTCGTTAACGTTGAAACATCACGTAGTCACGAATCCGTTGAATTCGCCAGTTGCCCGTCTCCAGGAGATTTAAATGAACGAGCAAAACCGCTTGCGCCATGCCAGCATCTTCAGCGTCGTCTCGTTGCTCTGTCTGGTGGCACTCGTAAACATTGGTCCGTTTCCCTATCCGGACGTCAACCTCGATGGCCAGAATTTATCTGGCCTATCTGCTGCTCTATCATAGGGTTGAATGGCAAGTGATTCTTGGGACGATAGGATTCGACGCAATCAAGGTATTCATACTCCTTCTCGCTCTCGTCTACATCGATCAAGCGAAGCGCATCACGTTCCCAACGCTGATCATGATCGTCGCGAGCGCCGCATACTTGGTGGTTCAAGTGATCGCGTTGAGCCTCTATATGACGATTCCGTTGCTCGTTCGTGGATATCCGAACGTTGGTGCCGGCTCGTCCGACTATTTCGTGCTTACGGCGATGTGGGATGCCTCCAATCTCACATGGTGTATTGGCGCATGCCTTCAAGGCATGGTATGGGCCGCCATCGCTTCGGCAAACCGGCATTACCCGCTGCTTCCTCGTTGGCTCGGAAATGACGCAGCACTCGTTGTGGCGGCGGCCAATTTCGTCGCGATTTTCTGCATATTCATTCCTACCGGCCATTGGTCACCCGCATCCTCCTTTGCATTTCTCGCTCAGGAAGGGATAACCTGTGTGTGGATCCTGGTCGTTTGCTTCTGGATCTATCGTGGCACTTCGCGATCATATGATCTTGCTTTTGAAAATCGACCGATTGCAGAATTGAAGTCATAAATGCGCGCCGAGACGCCCACCGCGTGGAAGAGAGGTTAAGTAGCAGCTGAGCATGTCACACCACGCGTTCCTCACGCCATCGCGAGATAAGCTCATCTGAGTAACCCAGCTCGCGCAGGATCGGCACGGTATGTTCACCCAGCGCGGGCACAGCGTTCATCACCGGGTAGCAGCCGGCAATTGTCACTGGGGGGAGCAGCGCAGGCAGCCTGCCGGCGGGGGTGTCGATCGTAGTCCACCGGCCGCGGCTACGTAACTGTGGATGTGCCCATACGTCGTCCATCTCGCGTACACGTGCGTTCGCTATGCCTGCGTCGTCCAGCCTGCGCAAAACATCCTCTGTAGTGAGTGGGGCGAATGCGTCAATGATGATTGCCGTCAATGCATCGCGATGCAGCGAGCGCAACATGTTGTTCGCAAAACGCGGGTCGGTGGCGAGAGCTTCGTCGCCCAGCACACGCGAGCAGAATGTCTGCCACTCGCGTTCATTCTGCAAGCCCAGAAGAACGGTGCGTCCGTCGCCCGCCGGAAACGGACCATACGGGAAAATCGTCGCATGGCCTGCGCCGGTGCGGGCGGGCGGTGGTGCACCGTCGAGCGTGTAGTAGAGTGGGTAGCCCATCCATTCGGTGAGTGCCTCGAGCATCGATACCTCGATGCGGGTACCGAGCCCGCTGTGCGAACGCGCGATCAGCGCGGATAGGATGCCCGAATACGCGTACATACCAGATGCGATATCGGCGATCGACAGGCCGGCTTTCGCGGGCGCATCGCCGCTACCGGTGATCGACACAAAACCGGATTCGCTCTGGATCATCAGATCGTATGCTTTCTTGTCGCGATACGGACCATGATCGCCGTACCCGGAGATGTCGCAGACAATCACTTTCGGGTAGCGCGGACGCAGCGACGCTTCGTCGATGCCAAGACGAGAGGCTGCGCCGGGAGCGAGGTTTTGCACGACTACATCGGCGTGCGCGAGCAACTGTTCGAGGATTTCGCGGGCAGGGGGCGCTTTCATGTCGAGTGTCAGGCTTTCCTTTGAGCGGTTGCACCACACGAAATGTGACGCGACCCCGCGCGCACGGTTGTCATAGCCGCGCGCGAAATCGCCACTGCCTGGGCGCTCAACCTTGATCACGCGCGCGCCCAGGTCGGCGAGCTGACGGGTAGCGAACGGCGCCGCGATCGCGTGTTCGAATGAGACGACGGTGATACCGGCGAGCGGCAATGCTGGTGCGATATGGGTCATGGTGGTGTGTGAAAGAAACGGAAGGCCAAATTTATTCTGGACGGACAAAGCCTGTCACTCTGGCGCGTTCGAGCGAGTGCCTCCGGCCAAGCAGCGCACCGGCGATCGCGCTTACGCAGCTCATCGCGAACAGATAGGCAGCCACTGCGTAGCCCGACCCGTAGTAGCCGAGCAGCGCGACCGCTATTAACGGCGCGGGACCGCCTGCGATCACCGATGCGAACTGGTAACCGATCGACGATGCGCTGTAGCGCACGCGCGCGGGAAACACTTCGGCGATGAATGCGGCCTGCGGGCCGTACATTACGTCGTGAACGATCAGTGAGCCGACAATGGCGACGACAATCGCGAGAGGTATCCTCGATTCAAGCAGCATGAAATATGGAAACGAGAAAGCGGCCATCGCGAGCGCGCCGGCGACGTATACGCGACGGCGTCCCCAGACATCCGACAGCCAACCGAACAGTGGTGTGGTGAAGACCGAGACGAGCGCCGCGTTGAATAGGGTATCGAGCATGAAGTCGCGGCTTATGCCGAGATGGTCGATCGCGTAGGACACGACGAAGGTGGTCAAGATGTAGAACGAGCCTTGTTCACCCGGGCGGGTGAGCGCAGCAAGCAGAATATCTTTCCAATGCCCCCGCATTGCTTCAACGATCGGTGCGCGCGGTACGTCAGCATGCGCTTGCGTCTCTGCGAATGCCGGCGATTCGTCGACCTTGAAACGGATGAACAGGCCGACGGCCAGCAACACTGCGCTGAACAGGAATGGGTAACGCCAGCCGGTGTCGCCAAACGCGTCGGCGGACCATAGGCTAACGGCCTTGTTGACCGCGACAGACAGCACCAGTCCGAGCGGCACGCCGATGTGCGTGAGACTGCCGATCAGTCCACGCCGACGTTCTCCGTGCCATTCGAGCGACAGCAGAACCGCGCCGCCCCATTCACCGCCGACGCCGATTCCCTGTAGAAAGCGGCAGGCCATTAGCACCCAGCCCGCGACAGGGCCCCATTGTGCGTGGCCCGGCAGACAGCCGACAGTGATCGTCGCAATACTCATCAGCAGTAGCGTAGAAAGTAGTGTTGCCTTGCGCCCAAGACGATCGCCGATATGACCGAAGATCAGCGCACCGACCGGCCGTGCGACAAACCCGACGAAGATGGTGAAGAAGGACGAGGCGAGCGAACGGCCCGCTTCGCCAGGAAAGAAGTAATGCGGAAACACGAGCGCGGCAGCTGTGCCGAAGATGAAGAAGTCGTACCATTCAATCACCGAGCCGATCAGACTCGCGATGGCGGCGCGGCGTTGCATCGAGCGGACATGATGTGGGTCGAGCGACCTGGCATCGGTCGAGGGTGTCATCTGCGTCTCCGTATCGATTTTGTCCGGTCATTGTCGAAGACGCGTCTGCTAGGCACAATGCGAATTTCTTGGTGGCGGCCTTCGGGAATTCCGTAGGCATGCGAAAAAAGGAGCGGCGATGCGTTTCGATATAGCGGACTTGCGGCTCTTCGTGGCCATCGTGGAAGCGGGTAGCATCACGCACGGTGCGGCGCGCGCGAACCTCGCATTGGGCTCTGCCAGCGGGCGCGTCAAGCAAATGGAGGAGGCGGTCGGTGTTCCGTTGCTCGCGCGCCAGCGGTTCGGCGTAACGCCGACTGAAGCGGGGCATACGCTGCTGCGACATGCTCGCACGATGCTCTCGTCGATGCAGCGGATGACCGACGATCTCGGGGAATTCGCACACGGACTGAAAGGCACCGTGAGGCTGCTCGCAAACACAAACGCGCTGACTGAATTCGTGCCGGAGCCGGTCAGTCATTTCCTTTCCAATCATCCGAACGTGAACATCGAGGTTGAAGAACGGTTGAGTCGCGAGATCATCGAGGCACTGAACGAAGGCGTTGCTGATATCGGCATCGTCGCGGCGAGCGCGCACATCGGCATGCTGCAAACCTACGATTTCGCCACCGACCGCCTTTGCGCAGTCGTTCCTGCGGACGATGCGCATTTCGACGGCCTGCGCGAGATCGGTTTCGTCGAACTGCTCGATCACGACTTCATCGGTTATGGTGCGGGCTCGGCGATTCAGGACTACCTCGAAGGGCATGCGCGCAGTCTGCACAAGCGGATTCGACAGCGCATTCAATTGCGCAGCTTCGATGCGATCTGCCGGCTGGTGGAGAACGGCGTTGGCGTTGCGGTCGTGCCCGAGTCGGCGGCACGTCGTTGCAAAAAGACGATGGCGGTGCGCGTGCTGCGTCTGCGTGACAAGTGGGCGCTGCGCAAAATGCGCGTGTGCGTGCGCGACCGGGAAACGCTACCCGTTTATGCCTTGCAACTGCTCGATCATCTCGTGGCGAGCGCGGCCTCGCGCGTGAAACGGTAGATACCACGCATGCCCTGGAGTAGGGCGCTCATCGCCGGACTTCCCGATTTCCGAAGGCTGCTCTCGGCAATGCCGAATTGTGTGAAGTTCGCATAGTGGCAACAATGTCGGCATCGATCACCTCTACGAGGTTCTCCGAGCTGTGTCTTCCTCTTTCGTTTCTTCCCCGCTGCTACGTGCGCGCAGCTGGCTCTTCACGCCGGCGACGCGCCCCGAGCGTTTTGCCAACGCCGCTAAAAACGCGGCCGACGTACTGATCGTCGACCTCGAAGACGCCGTGCATTCCGGCGAAAAAGCGGCTGCACGGCAAACCGTTCGCTGGTTGCTCGAAACACCGCCGGCAGACTCACCGGTACTTGCGGTACGCATTAATGCCCTGTCGACTCGCTTCGGTCTCGATGATCTCGCGATGCTGCTCGATGCGCGGCGTACACCCGCATTCGTATTGTTGCCGAAGGTCGAAGCGCCAGCACAGATTGAACTGCTCGACGCGCTGCTCGAGGCCGCGCAAAAGCATTGTTCGATCGTGCCGCTGATCGAATCGGCACGCGGCCTGTGCGCGGTCGAGGCAATTGCCGCGTCGAGTCCGCGCGTGGCTGCATTGATGTTCGGCGCGGCCGACTATGCATCGGATGTTGGCGCGCAGCCGCATTCGCGTGCGCTTGAGATTGCACGCTGCAGGATTGCTGCGGCTGCCGCACGTGCGGTGGTGCTTGCGATCGACGCGCCGTGCTTCGCCATCCACGACACCGGTGCGTTGCAGGCGGAACTCGCGTTCGCACGCGACAACGGGTTTCACGCGAAGGCAACGATTCATCCGACACACATCGAGGCAATTCACTCCGCGTTTTCTCCTTCCGCCGAGCGCATCGCCTGGGCACACCGGGTGATGGCCGCAAGCGGGCAGGGCGTTGGTATTGTCGACGAGTGCATGATCGACGAAGCGATGGCACGCGAAGCGCGACGCGTGCTGGCTAACGCATAAGCTAATTTACGTGTTCCTCTTATCGCCAAACAAAGGATTCCACAATGAGTACCGCAATATCCGCCTTTCGTCAGATCGGTGAAAATCGTTTCCGCGAAACGTCCGGTCTTTACTACGAAGACTTCGAACCCGGCAACATTTATGAGCACCGGCCCGGCCGCACGATTACCGACGTCGACAACATCTGGACGACGCTGCTTACGATGAACACGCAGCAGGTGCACTTCGACGCCGTATTCGCGGCACAGACCGAGTGGAAGAAGCTGCTGGTGGACAGCACTTTCACACTCGCGCTGTTGACTGGCATGAGCGTGCGCACCGTCAGCGCGAAAGTAGTCGCGAATCTCGGCTGGGACAAGGTGCGCGCAACGCATCCGGTGTTCGCTGGCGATACGCTGTACGCGGAATCGACCGTTCTCTCGAAGCGTGAATCCAAAAGCCGTCCGACCCAGGGCATCGTCACGGTCGAGACGAAAGGTGTCAACCAAGACGGCAAGATCGTGATGACGTTCGAGCGCGTGTTGCTGATCTACCGACGAGGCCATTCGCCTGAAGCCCGGGCCAATTACTGAACTACGAAAGCGTTGTCATAGGCAACAAAGCCCCGCGTCCAGACCTTTCACGGACTCCACCGATACGGTCGCATTGCCGCAAAGCGACGCTGATTGATGCGGTGGTCATTTCGCCCATCAACAGAAGGTCATTTCGTGAAAGCAATCACCTTCGATACGTTTGGCAAAGCAGACGTGTTGCGCTTAACTGAAGTCGAGGATCCGGTGATCCGTCCTGCAGACCTGCTGGTTCGCGTGTACGCAGCAGGTGTGAACCGGGCAGATCTGTTGCTGCGTCTCGGAAAATATGGCAGACCTTTTTTCGGAGACTCGCCCGTTATGGGACTGGAAATTTCCGGAGAGGTGATAGAAACGGGCAGAGATACCGTGGGTTACCGTGCTGGCGACAGAGTAATGGGCATCGTCGGTGGCGGGGCCTACGCTGAACTCGCGCGTATCGACTATCGGATGGCCATGCCTATACCCTACGGACTTGACTACGCACATGCTGCCGCCATTCCAGAGGTATTTGTCACGGCACACGAAGCGCTCTTTCATCTGGGCAGGCTGCAATATGGCGATCGGGCCTTGATTCACGCTGCGTCCAGTGGAATTGGCTGCGCGGCAGTGCAACTCGCGAAGGCAAAAGGTGCAACAGTGTACGCTACTGCAAAAATAGAAAAACACGTGGCGTTGCATAAGCTTGGTGCGGATATTCTGATTGATCCCAGAACAGAGGACTATGAGGACGTGCTCGCGTCGACGACGGCAGGCCAAGGCGTCGATGTTATTCTCGATCTGATCGGAGCCGGCTACCTGGAGCGTAACGTTCGCTCACTCGCTTACGGGGGGAGACTGGTTCAGGTCGGATTGCTGGGAGGCGCCGTCAGCACGGGATTTCCGTTAGATCGACTCCTTTATCGGCATCTTCAGATATTCGGTACTGTCATGAAGTCACGCGACCCCGAGGCCAAGCACGCGATGGTTAGACGCTTCCGCGAAAACTGGGAAGAGCACTTTGTGCGTCGAACACTTTTGCCAGTCATAGATAGCCGGTTCCCGCTTGCTTGTGCAACTCAGGCGCACCAGCGAATGGAGCACGGGCGAGGACTGGGTAAAGTCATTCTCATAGTGCGGCCGTGAGTTGACAGCGCTGGCGATTGCTGTTGGCTTTTGAAGTTTGAACCTCAATATCGGCTTGCGGCCGAAACCATTCGGCTGCTCGGCACAAACAGTAGTGTGCCGACCAGCCGCACTACCAGAGCGGTGAAGATCACCAGCGTGATTTTTTCAAGATCGATATGGAAAGACTTCGCGATTTCATTCGATAGAAAAATGAGAAGGATGAAGTCGACAGCGTCCAACGTCCAACTGAGAAAACTTTGACAATTCAGTACGTGAGCGGACCGACCCGAGTTGGAGCGTGATCGGATGATTTCTAGATCGAATTGACGGATCGCCGTAGGTCATGCAGCCGAGGCACAGCCTGGACACTTTCGGGCCGGACGTTCCCAGTCTCACATCTTTTTGTCAAAGCCAGATACAAATGTCGGGGCTCTGGCTAGATAGAAATGTCCGGTTTGAGCGTGGTGTTGGTCCTGTTTCTTTTTATGTTTCTGGGTTGGGGCGGCGCAGCCGCCCCCCGTCCCCCGTTTCTTTCACGCTGATTCCGAGAATGGCCTGGTTCAGGTCGGCAACCTCGATTGCACGCTGTTTTTTCAGCCCAAGCAGTGCTTTCTTCGCCCGGACTGCTTCGCCAATATGCGTTCGTGACGGCGAGCCCGCCGCGCGTCGATCGTCACGTATCTCCTGTATCGAGCGGGCCACGGCAAGCGCATGCGAGAGGCGCTTGTTGTCGATCTCGGCGCCCTGGTCGATCCTGGCAATGCGGTCGTATTCCGTGTACGGCAACACGATGCCGTCAGCCTGAATCTCGATCCTTCCGTCGGGATACTCGACGACCTCCACGTACTGGTGGATCAGGCTGCGGTTGGCTACCGTGTCCTGCAGCAGATACATCACCCGGTCATACTGCACCGTCAGCGCATTCGTGACCTTGCGCGGCACGCGATAGGCCAGAATCTGCCGCAGGTCCTCGTCATCACGGAGCGGCCGATGAGCGTTGTGATCGCTCGCGGCCGCCCTGGCAAAACGCCGGTTAAAGTCCGCGACGAAGGAGGGCGCATACGCATTGGCGGCCTCCCATGTGCTGATGCCGCGCAACCGCAGCTCCTTCACCAACCGGTCCTGCAGCGTCTGGTTTGCGCGCTCCACGCGCCCCTTGGCTTGGCTCGAATTCGCGCAGAATGTCTCGATATTGAGTTCGTACAGGGCACGCCCGAACTGCGTGACGCCTTTGCCCGCTGTCGCCGAGCGGTCCTTCACGTAAAACACGCTGGCCTTGTCGCTGTAGAACGCCACCGGCTTGCCGTGCGCGCCCAGATACTTCGAGAGTGCTTCGAAATAGGGGTATGAACAAGGTAAGCGCAAAATCCTATCATAAGACTTTTGGTAATAAAGAACCGGGGAATTATTACCGTTTGCCGTAGTAACCTCTGATTTTTCTTGCGCTAACCTGAGCGGCCCTCTGCGATCCGGACGATTCGCAATGGCTACCCTCGAACGCACCGCGTACCCATGCTTCCCCGAGGTTTTGTCACCACGGGAGTTGCAAGCCTGTTACACCCCGCTACCCGACGAGCTGGAATGGGCCCGCCGGTCGACGCGCGGCGAGCGACCTCGATTGGGCCTGCTGGTGCTGCTGAAGGTGTTCCAGCAGTTGCATTACTTCCCGGTGCTCGGCGTTATCCCCGACGCCATCGTCGACCATGTGCGTGCCGCCGCCGACATCAGCGACGCCACCCGATTCGGCTACGACACCACGATGTCACCCACGCTGTTCCGGCATTACTCGGCGGTTCGCGCCTACCTTGACGTGAAGCCGTATTACGGCACCGATGCGAACGCGATCGCGACACGCGCCGCACACACGGCGTCGCTGACGATGGACCAGCCTGTCGACATCATCAACGCGACAATCGACGAGCTGATTGCGCGCAATATCGAGTTGCCGGCGTTCTCGACGCTCGACCGGCTAACCGAACAGATCCATGCTCGCGCGCAGTCCCGGCTGTTCAAGCGGGTCCCGCGACGCCTGACCGACGAACAGAAACTTGCACTCGACCGACTTCTCGCGCGCGATTTGTCGAGCCGGCAAACCGCCTATAACCGAATCA
The DNA here is from genome assembly GCF_001718875.1 of Burkholderia singularis. Taxonomy (NCBI): domain Bacteria; kingdom Pseudomonadati; phylum Pseudomonadota; class Betaproteobacteria; order Burkholderiales; family Burkholderiaceae; genus Burkholderia; species Burkholderia singularis. The sequence continues at coordinate 2,271,634 of NZ_CP013448.1, read as the reverse complement.
AGCGTCACGCGAAACGCCCATCCCGGCAGCATCTGGATCAGTTGATCGACCAGATCGCCTGGCTCGACGAGCTCGGCGATTTCTCGCTTGCGCTCGCCGGGATTCCGGCCTCGAAGTTGCGCTCGCTGGCACAACAAGCGATGGCGCTCGATGCCTCCGCACTCAGAAATGACATGCTGCCCGAGAAGCGCTACACGCTGATCGTTGCGCTGCTCAACCGCATGCGCGTACGGGGCCGCGATGACCTCGCCGACATGTTCGTGCGGCGCATGGCGGCCATCCACAAGCGGGCGAGCGGCGAGCTGGAGGTGATTCAGCGCAAGCAGCGCGATCAGGTCGAGGATCTGGTCGGGTTGCTCGACGGCGTGGCCGACATCCTTGCCGAGGAGTCCGACGAGACCGCCATCGCCAAGGCAGTCCGAAAACTGCTCGCGCCCAAAGGCGATCTGGAGCCGTTGCGTGAGAGTTGCGCGGCGATCCGGGCGTTCAGTGGCCGCAATTATCTGCCGCTGCTATGGAAGCACTTTAAGGCGCACCGCTCGGTCATGATGCGTGTCGCCCGCTCCCTCGAGTGGGATTCGACCAGCCCGGTCCGCACGCTGTTGGAAGCCCTCGATGTGGTGCTGGAAAACGAAACGCTGCATCGGGAGTGGATCGACGCCGACGTCGATCTGAGCTTCGCGGCGCCGAGGTGGCGGAAACTCGCGCGGCGCTCCCATGGCGAAGGACCGCCGACCAACCGTCGCTATCTTGAGCTCTGCGTGCTTTCGTACATGGCGGAAGAACTGCGAATCGGCGATCTCTGCGTGTCTGGCTCCGATGCCTACGCCGATTATCGCGACCACCTGCTGCCGTGGCGGCAATGTGAGGAGCAGCTACCGGACTATTGCGACAAGCTCGGCATGCCAACGACCGGCAGCGACTTCGTGCGCCATCTCTGTCAATGGCTGACGGACGCCGCCCGCATGCTTGACGAGGAATTGCCGCGCAAGCGTGAGCATGTCGTGATTGACCGTAACGGCGAACCGATTTTGCGCAAAACGGTCCCGAAGGAGATTCCGGCCAGCGCGATCGCGCTGCAAGAGCGGCTGAACGCTCGGCTGCCGACGCGCAACATGCTGGACATCCTCGCGAACATCGAGCACTGGACGCATTTCACGCGACACTTCGGCCCATTGTCCGGAAGCGATTCTCAGATTCGCAAGGCCGCCGACGCCGAGCGCTACCTGCTGACGATTTTCGCGATGGGCTGCAATCTGGGGCCGACCCAGGCGGCCCGCCATCTCGACTCGGATGTGACCGCGCATATGCTGTCGTTCGTCAACCGTCGGCATGTGAGTCTCGACAAGCTCGAGACCGCGCAGCGCGAGCTGATCGAGCTGTACCTGCGGCTCGACTTGCCGAAGCACTGGGGCGATGGCAAAACAGTCGCGGCCGATGGGATGGTACGCAGTACGATTTCTACGACAACAACCTGCTGGCCGGTTACCACTTCCGGTACAAAAAGATGGGCGCGATCGCATACCGGCACGTTGCCGATAACTATATCGCGGTGTTCCAGCACTTCATCCCGCCGGGCGTCTGGGAAGCGATCTACGTGATCGAGGGACTGCTGAAAGCGGGGCTGTCGGTTAAGGCCGATACGGTCCATGCCGACACGCAGGGTCAGTCGGCCGCCGTCTTCGCTTTCACGTATCTGCTCGGCATCAACCTGATGCCACGGATTCGCAACTGGAAGGATCTCGTTCTGTACCGGCCAGACAGCAAGTCCAGGTACAAGCACATCGACAAGCTATTTACGGCGACCATCGATTGGACGCTGATCGAGCAGCACTGGCAGGAACTGATGCAGGTCGCGCTGTCGATCCAGGCGGGCACCATTTCGTCACCGCTGCTGCTGCGCCGACTCGGGTCCGAAAGCCGCAAGAACCGGCTGTACCTCGCGGCCCGCGAGCTCGGCAACGTGGTGCGCACTGTGTATCTGCTCAAGTGGATCGGCAGCATTGAACTGCGGCAGGATGTCACGGCGAATACCAACAAGATCGAGTCGTACAATGGCTTCTCGAAATGGCTGGGCTTCGGCGGCGACGTGATCGCCGAGAACGAACCGGAGGAGCAGCAGAAGCGGCTTCGCTACAATGTCCTGGTCGCGTCGGCAGTGATCCTGCAGAACACGGTGGACATGATGCAGGCGCTGCGCGAGATGGTCGCGAATGGCGAAAAAGTACGCACCGAAGATATTGCTTTCCTGAGTCCATACCCGACCCACAACATCCGGCGCTTTGGCCACTATAAACTGCATCTGGACCGTCGTCCGGAAGCCTGGATCAGAGATCCGTTATTCGGTCATGCGCCCCGTCACTATCCATCTCGCCCATGACCGCACGCCCGGCTACGACCACGACCTATTTCGGCGACGTTGACACTGCGGCGCTAACGCGGCTCGAATCGAGTTACGACACGACGCGGCTGCTAGCGGCTGTGGATATTGTCGATCGCATCCGAATCCAACTGCACGATCCCGAGGGACTGCGCGACGATTTGCTGGCCATCCACACAATGGCGCATTCGGTCTTGAACGGCGCGCCGTCGGTTCCGTCACGGCGAGAAGGCACCTTCCCCGAGCAGGTACTGGATGCGCTCGACCTGATCGACGAATTCGTATCGGAATTGATGCGCGTGAGGACGATTCTCGAGCCACTGGAGGCGTTATATCCAGACGACGACTTTGGCGAAGACTGAATGGCTGGAGGCAAACCACACGATGTGAGGCAGAATGCTGTTTGAAAATCAACCCTCTGTCACCTCGGGTACACGATTTTCGACAGGATGAAACCGATCACCCGAGAACAAGTTATCGTGGCCAAGCGTGCCGCGATGAACATGTCGTTCTGGGCCCGCATGCGCTCTGGACGACGACAATGGGTTCGATCGGCTGTTGAGGATGCAGCACATCGACGAGCTCGACAACAACGAATGGGGCGGCGTCTTTCTGTGCGAGCACCTTCGCGCGCTTGGCTTCGATCTCGACAGACTGAAGGACATTGTTTTTCGGGATGCCGTTCGATTCCTCTGCAACCTGTGCGGCGTCACGCTCGATATCGCCGTCACGCTGCTGCAGCGAACCCAATCCACCGAGGTGCCGGACTGCATTTATACGGTCGAGCGGTATTGGGATGTCCACTTCTCGTTCGAGATCACTCCACAAACCGAATCGCGCTAAGCGGAGCGGCGATCGCGTCGTTCATTGAGCGGCTGGCGCGCGAGTGGCACGTCAATCGGACAAGTCTGAAATTCGAAATTTGTAGTTTTTCATCAACGGCTTAGCAATTGTTGATAGTCATCCTCCAAGACTACTGTGAGCTCGCGTCCAATAACCAACGAATGGACTCGGGCCACGTCGACAAGAATGAACAAGAATGCGCACCGCCTGGTGTATTCCAGGTTCCGGGGTATGGTGGTCGCCGTTGCGGAAACGGCGACGGCCAAGGGGGGTGATTGTCCTTTTCGTGCAGGGAATGCCGGGTAGCTCTGAAAAGGGCTAAAAGTTCAAGGACTTGCGATCGGACAGGCCGCGCGAAATGCCAATCGAGGCAAAGCCTTGCTGCAGGCGGGTCGGCACCCTGAAACCGCCACATTTCGGATGAAAAGTACGCATGCCCCTTGGAGCATGCCTGCCGACCTCAACCTCTGAGGGGCGTCGTTAAAAGACCGCATACGATTGTTTTTGGAAGGGAGTGCACCTGGTGAACCAGCCTAACGTGCGGACATGTTATTTTCCGCAAGACCGGACAGTTCTATTTGTCCGCGACAGTAGTCCGAGTCGAGATTGCTAACAATGGGTATCCCCGATTACACTGTCGATCACAAACGCGCGGTTCGCGATGACACCCATATCATGGGTACTCCAGCCAGGTGCAGATGTCCGCCCAGCCAGCCTTCTGTTGCTCTGTACTTGGAGACTCTCAGTGAACATGTACCCGTCCTGCGCTGCAGTGGTGGCTTTTTATCTCGCTGTTCAGCAAGCGCGGATCGCGTTGACGTTGTCTTGCTCATCGACAAATCGGAACCATGCCGAAACTCGGTATGAGCGAGATGCACTTGCTTACCGTATGCTGCGTCGAGCAAGTCGTCTCGAATGTAAGTCACCGATTTCGCAGCCTAAGTCCTGTTCGACGAACTGGCGTACCGTTATCCGCAGTCTTGGGCCTATCTTGAAATTTTCTAAACAGGCGGGTCCTCCACACAACGACAAGTTCCCCGCGTCCCTAGGATTCCCGTAGCCAAGGCGTGATGCAGAAATCACATCTTCTGGGCGTAGACTCACAATTACGCGTAGTTTCGCCTCGGATGGAGTTTAATGCACTGCCAAACTCGATTTCTGTGGCCTCTGTTATGAATATATCAAGATTCCAGTCTGCTGTATTTACGGGTCGACTAGCGTTGGCTATGTTGGTTCTTGGTCTGATCGCTGTCATGGGCGCCACGCTATGCATTGGTGCCTATCGACTCCCTTTTGAGCGGGTCCTAGCGGCGATGTTCGCAAGCGAGGCATCATTGCTCCATGACCCGGAGCTACGACAATTGCGGTACGTGCTGGTCGAAATCCGTGCTCCACGGGTCGTCATGGCGATTCTGGCGGGAGCCGGGTTGGGCTTGTCGGGAAGTGCCATGCAGGCTCTTTTTCGAAATCCTCTTGCTGATCCTGGGTTGCTTGGCATATCGAGCGGCGCTGCATTCGGCGCCTCAGCGCTAATCGTGCTGGGATCTGTCTTCCTTCCCCATCCGGTAATATTTGGCTACCTTCCGGTGGCTGCATTCGCCGGTGCGTTCGTCGCTTCATTGCTGATGTATGGTTTCGCGGCACTAAGCGGCCATCTTGCCGTACCTCTGCTGCTGCTCGCAGGTATTGCAGTCAACGCTCTCGCTCTCGGCGGTATCGGTCTTCTCATATACGTTTCTGATAGCGAGCAGTTGCGGACACTCACATTCTGGAACCTCGGTAGCATAGCGGGTGCAAATTGGACAGTTATCGCAGCAGTCGCCCCGATCATCGTGCTCGGTGGTGGATTGCTTCTAGGTAACCGACGGGCACTTAACGCGCTGCAGTTGGGAGAGACTGAAGCTCTTCATCTCGGTGTCCCAGTGTTGCGCGTCAAACGAAGCGTGCTTTGCGGCGTCGCATTATGTGTTGGTACACTAGTCGCATGCACGGAATCGCTTTCGTAGGTCTCGTCGCTCCACATTGTATGCGGTTGCTTGTTGGGCATGGCCAACGTTTCGTTATGCCGGGAGCTGCGCTGTTCGGCGCGATCCTGATGCTATTCGCGGACCTCGGCGCGCGTACCTTGCACGCCCCCGCTGAAATTCCTCTCGGCATTCTGACAGCCCTGTTTGGCGCGCCGTTCTTTCTCGCCTTATTGTTAAAAAAGAAGGCTGTATGAGGGATGTGATCGAATTCTGCAAATGGCGGGCGGCCACCCACTGGTTGGACGAGGAATTGTATGGACTGCTCGGTATCCGTTGTACGGCAAATGTTTCGGAGCGCGCTGGCCGGAAATTCTCTGCAACCTTACAAGGCGAGTGCCGATGACGGAGCGGCGTTGCATTTATACTGTATCGCGACGCACTGACCACGCCACGCGGTTGGTCTGCTTTCCGCATGCAGGTGCGGGGGCATCGATCTACTACGCGTGGGATCCAATGGTGCCTCCTGACGTGGGTGTTTATGCGGTTCAACTTGCGGGACGCGAGCAGCGCAGCGACGAGCCGCCGTGCATCGATTGGGTGCCGCTCGTTGAGGAAATTTGCGATGTGCTTGATTGCTGGCAAGACAAACCGTTCGCGTTCTATGGGCACAGCCTCGGCGGTTTAATCGCATACGAGGTGGCGATTGCGCTGCGACGCCGCGGCGTCGCAGGGCCGCGAATGCTCTTCGTTGGCGCCTCGTACGCGCCGTCGGCAGTGCGCAAGGCGGACACACAGTTTGAAGATGAGCAGAGCTTACTGCGAACGGTGCGACGCTTTGGCGGCGTCGACGACAGCTTTGCTGCGGAGTCCGAATTCATGAGGTACTTCCTGCCGGTGATAGCAGCTGACCTCACGTTGTTCAATCGGTATGCCTACGACGCGGAACAAGATAGGCTCGATTGTCCCGTCATGGCGCTATTCGGCGCACACGACGCCGATCACGATCGCGCGAGCATGGCTCAATGGGGCCACCATACCCGTAGTAGCTTTCGCGCGCAGGCAGTTCGCGGTGGACATTTTTTTCATCGGGAATCCGCTCGCGAGACCATCGGATATATCGTCCCCGACCTTGGCAGACGTTTGCAGTTATGAACCCCGGAGATAGATGAAGCTGATTATTTTACTGCCCGCTCACAAGTCGGATCCCGGAAATGAGCCAGTATCTTTCATCCTGTCATTCAGACGTTCGATAATGCCTCGGCTTTCGTGTTGTGCGTCATATATCCAACGAAAACGTCCGTCTTCCTCGATTTCCAAAGTGGCGACTCGACCGATACCACAAGGAGGGGCGGGCGTATGATTTGTCGAATCGATGTTGCTTCGGACCAGGGAAATTCCAATGTCCCATGGATGCTGGGTCCGCAGCGCGTGAATCGATTTTAATTCTGGGTATCGAGACACAATATCTCGTGGATACGTGCGATGTTGCTTTATAAGCCTCAATTCCCGCGTGACCGATTGGTGGTAGCAACGAAAATCACTTCTCCGTTCAGCATGAAATTCCAACGGGACGATCTGCGCTAGTCCGGCCAAGCGCCCGGACAAAGTCGCCGCCTCGTCAACTTTCCATCCAACCTGAACGCGCGATTGATTGAATTCAAACTGGATACAACCCAGGATTGTACCCAGTGTGACAACAGCAGGGTCTTCACAGCCCATTGCAGGACGTGGGGAGAACCAGTCGGTCGTCTCACGCGCGCCTTGTCTGCTGTGATCGTGCGATGAGGGAAAGATCAGCCGACCGGCGCCGGACCGGGCGAGGCGCTCGCGCCAGAATGCCTCGCCCGGAGCCAAGGTCTCAAGCGTGCTTCTCGCCAACTCAGTCTCTTCTTGCGTGAGAACGGGGAGCGACGAACCTCGGTTCAATGCCAACGCATCAGCGAGTTCGTTTGCGGCGAGCGGAACGCCTTCGAGACTAGAGAATCCCCGCACGAGCACGTCGGTACTACCAGTGGCAACTTGCCAGGCATCAGGGGCGATGCCGATTAGTGTGCCAGGCGGCTTGCCGGAGCATTGCCTCAGAGGATGAACCTGCCGGATCGCGAACGCGGTATCGGCGACCCATAGCTTCGGCGAAGTCAGGGGGTTGGGGTAATGTTCGCCGAAATCGAGCGCGCGTGCCAATGCTGACAGAGCATGCGCTGGCATGGACCAGCGAAGGTGCGCGCCGGATTCCGGTCGACGCCACTTTGCGTAGAAGCTTCGCTGCGCCATATCCTGCGGTTCAAGTGCGAGCGGATTCGAATCGAGACGGGACAGCAACTCGGCAAAACCATCGCGGGCCGCCTGGTAACACTTCAGGTTCAGCGACAACGCGGTGTCCTGGGCCTCGATCGGCACTTTGCGGCGAATGGCAATATGTCCCGCGTCCACCGGGAAGGAAAGACAATGCCAGCAGATTGCGTGCTCCGTTTCGCCAGACAGCAACGCCCACGACGTCGCATGACTGCCGGCATATTTCGGCAGGGGACCGTCGTGGTAATTGAATGCGCCGCGGCTGATGTTGTCGACAAGTGTCGACGGAAGCATGAGCGGATTCGAGACGGAAAACAGCCAGTGAACCGGATGGTCCCTGACCCATTCGGACAGTGACGCGATGGAGCCCAGCCGAAAGACGTGTTCGCGCTCACCCCATGCATGCAGCGCGGCATCCGTCGGCAGCAGCGCGGCAACGACGCGGCCCGATGCGAGCAGCTGTTCGCAGCAGGACACGGCCAGCGTGCCGCTGCCGACCACGACGCAGTGTTGCTGGCCTGGATCGACGGTGCGCAGCGGGTCAGTGTGTGGTGAGTGAGCTAGGGGCATGGTGACCGTATCAAGCGAAGAGTTGCCGCGTGACGATGCTGAACCAGTCCTCGGAAAATGCGGCTTCTCTCGACAGATCCTCGTCCGATGCATCGATCGATGTCGTGCCGCCGGACAACTGCGTAATGCGATTGCCCGCCTTTTCATACGCGTAGTGATGGGCGATCGAAATGCCATAGCCTGGTTCCAGCAGGCTGAAGCAGGCGTTCATGAAGCGCGGGGTGGGCGGCGGCGCCGACGCGGCCGCCGCGGCGATCGCGAACGCGCAGGCTTTGGCCTGCGAGGTCGCGGAGAACGCCGATTTCGGCATGCTCGCGGCGTCGCATGCATCGCCAACCACATAGACGCCGGCTACGCGCGTCGATTCCATCGTGGCCTTGTCGACGGGGCACCAGCCGCTTTCGTCGGCCAGGCCCGAGCGCTCGGGCATCGCGCCCGCGTATTGCGGCGGAATGAGGTTGCACACGTCGGCGCGGATCGATTCGCCGTTTTCGAGCGTGACGCGCCGGCTGGCGACGTCGACGCTGACCACCCGTCCTCCCTTGCCGCCGCTGATGCGCTCGATGAGGCTCTGCGGCGCGCCGAATCCGTAAAGCCGTTCCCAGCCCCGTTGAAAGAGCGGCTGCTTGGAGAAGTTCTCGTTGCCGTCGGCAATGATGATCTTGGCGTTCGGCTTGTGATGACGCAGATAGTGCGCAACGAGGCTCGCGCGCTCGAACGGCCCCGGCGGGCACTTGTATGGGGCCTTGGGCGGCGCGATGAGCACCACGCCGCCGTCACGCATCGCGACGAGCTGCGCGCGCAGCGCGTCGTACTGCGCCTTGCCCGCCCACGCATGCGGAACGTCCAGCGCGCGCGCGGCGGACAGCCCGTCGATGCGGTCGTAGCGGAACTGCACGCCGGTCGACACGACGATCCAGTCGAACGCATGACGGCTGCCGCGCTCAGTGACGATCACGCCGGTTTCGACGGACGCGACCGCTTCGGCGATCCACTCAGTCCGTTTTTTCCACGCGTCGTAGCCAAACAGGAGGTCGCTGTCCGGCCGGATGCCCGCGAGCGCTTCATTGGATTTGAAGCACGCGTGATAGCGCCGGTCGGGTTCAAACACGACGAGATGCGCGCGCGGCATCAGCATGTTCAGATAACGGGCGGCCGTCAGGCCGCCGACGCCCGCACCGACGATGCCGATCCGGATGCCGCCGCCGGTTGGCAGGCCGGCGGCCGAGACGAGATCGGCCGCCGTCGCGCTTAACAGGGCGGCGAGAAAAGTGCGGCGGGTGCGGTCGAAAGGGCGCGTGAACATATTAGATTAACGAGAGAAGGAGATCGGATTTCGCATCGATATCGGCTGACGGGTAGGTGTCCAGCAGATGATCGGCCAGTTCGCAGATGGTGGGCGCGGTGAAGAGCGCCGACGCCGAGACCGGAACGCCAAACAGATCGCGCAGTTGCGCGACGATCCGGATGGCGGACAGGGAATAGCCGCCGAGCATCATGAAGTTGTCGTGCATGCCGATCGACTCCACCGTCAGGACCTTCATCCATAGGTGCTGGAGCACGCGTTCCAGCGGGCGCGACGGGGCGGCCTGGCGGGCGGCGGGCGCGGCGTGCGCACGGGGCGGGACGGGTAGCGCGCGCCGGTCGAGTTTGCCGTTGCGCGTGCGCGGCGGCGTGTCGATCCAGGTATAGCTGGCCGGCAGCGCGTAGGGCGGCACGTGCGTCGACAGCCAGTCGCGCAACTGCGCGGCGTCCGGCTGCGCGCGAGGCGCGCGCGCCACGAGGTAAGCGGCCAGCCGGTCTTGCAACTCGGGATCCAGCACCACGATTGCGTGAGCGATGTCGGGGTGGGCGGCGAGCCGCGCTTCCACCTCGTCGAGTTCGAGCCGATGCCCGGCGAGCTTGACCTGCCGGTCGACGCGACCGAGAAACACCAGCGCGCCGGTCTCATCGACGCGCGCGCGATCGCCCGTGCGGTACATGCGGGCGCCTGGCGTCGCGGCGTGCGGATCGGGCAGGAACGATGCAGCCGTCGCGCCCGCCGCGCCCGCGTAACCGAGCGCGACGCCGGCGCCCCCGATGTAGAGCGTGCCGACGCTGCCTGACGGCACCGCGTCGAGCCGCTCGTCGAGCAGGTAACAGCGGGTCTGCGCAATCGGCGCGCCGATTGCGTGCGACGCGCGGCCCAGCCGCGCGGCGGTCGACCAGATCGTGGTCTCGGAGGGGCCATACACTTGCCAGGCGGCTTCTGTCGCCTCGGACAGCCAGTCGCCGAGTTCGTGCGGCAATGCTTCGCCGCCGACGAGGGCCGTTACGCGCGGCGGACAGGACCAGCCGCGCAGGCGCAGCACCGACCAGACGGACGGCGTGGTCTGGATGATCGTGTGGCCCGCTGCGTGCCCGGTCGTGTCGTAGGCGGCGGGCGTCAGCGCCTCGTCGCGGTTCAGGACGTGCAGCACGGCGCCGCTCGCGAGCGGCAGCGCGACTTCGAGCAGGCTGATGTCGAACGTCAGGGCCGAAGTCAGCATCACGCGATCGCCGGGACCGACGCGCAGCATGTCGCGAAAGTGAGCGATGGCGTTGACGTAGGCGGCGTGGTGGACATCGACGCATTTAGGGATGCCGGTCGTTCCAGACGTATAGATCCGGTACGCGGGCAGGAGGGGCGCGATGTGGGGCGGCTCGAAGGTCTGCTCGCCGGCGCCCTCTGTTTCGAGCGCGTGCAGGTCGAGGTGGGGGACGGCGGATGCGGGCGCATCGTCGCCGTTGGGGCAGAGGACGAGCGCCACGTTCGCGAGGACATGCGCGAGGCGGGCGTGAGGCTCATCAGGGTCCACCGCGACGAAGCAGGCGCCGCTCATCAGCACGCCCAGCAGCGCGACGGGCAATGCCGCCGAATACTCGATCCGAATCCCGACCACGGAGCCGGCGCCCATGCCGCGCCGGGCGAGTGCTGCCGCGATGGAGCGCGCGCGTGCGTCGAGTTCGCGATAGGTCAGGACGCTGTGTGCGTCGCGAACGGCGGGCGCGTCGCCGTGCGACCGAACTTGCGCGGCGAATAGCGCGGGCAGGTTTGGCGCGCTGGCACTGCTGGCGTCGTCGTTCAACAGGATCGAGCGCGACACGTCCGGCATCGCGTCGATCGTCGGCAGCGGCGCGTCGATGCCGCGCGCGAGCCCATCGAGCGCCGCGTCGTAGCAGCATGCGATCTGTTCGATGCGGGCGGCCGTGAAGTGCCGCGTGTCGAACGCGAGGCTGTAGGTCATCTCGCCGGTGGACGGCGCAACGTTGAAGCTGGCCGTCAGCGGAAAACTGGTGATCTCGTGCGAGGACTTGCCATACTGCACGAGATCGTCGGTCGCTGCGATGCCGTTGTGGAAGTTCGTGAAGTAAAACAGTGAATCCGACAGGCGGGCCTCGCCGGCGAGGCGACAGATTTCCGCATACGGCAGCCGGCGATGGCCGAACGCCGCGCGCCGGTCATGACCCACCCGATTCACGAGCGCTCGCCATGTGTCGTCGTCGACGCGTGCCCGCACGGGCAGCGTGTTGATGTACAGGCCGACGGCCCGCTCGCCCGTGTCTTCGTCGAGACGGCAATCCGTTACGCTGCATGACAGGAGCTCGCGCTCCCCGGTCAGCAGACGCAGCGCGACGAGATGGGCGCTCAGCAGCAGGACGGCGAGAGGCTCGCGCGATTGCCGCGCGGCGTCGTGCAGGCGCTGACAGACCGGCGCGGATACGGTCCCGGTGCGGTGGTGATGCGCTGGCGCGCCGGGTTCGGCGCAGGCGGGCGGGTCCCCGCTTGCCGGCGACAGGCGGGTCGGCGCCGCGTCCTCCAGATAGTCACGCCAAAACGCGCGCGTCACTGGCGATTCGACGGCGGCGCGCTCGGCGGCGACGAAGTCGCGATAACGGCTGACGGGCGGCGCGAGGCGGGCCTCCCGGCCGCCGAGCAGGGCCTGGTAGTCGGCGAACAGTTCCGTGTGAATCTGCTGGTCGCTCCAGCCGTCCATGATGCCGTGATGGAAGCTGGTGGTGAACTGGAGCATGCGCGGACCCAGCCGGTGCGCCTTGAAGCGCAGCAGCGGCAACACCCGGACGTCGAAGCCGCGCGCCCGTTCGCCGGCGATCCACTGGTCGATGGTCCGCTGCTGGTCGGCGGGCGGCAGCGCGGTCAGGTCCTCGTAGTCGAGCGCGTCCGGTCCGCGCGTCCAGATACGCTGCACCGCCTGGCCGTCGGCGGCCAGATCGAAAGTCGTGCGCAACGCGGGATGACGCGCGACGGCGCGCCGCGCCGCTTCGCGCAGGCAGGCTTCGTCGACGTGCAGGCCGAGCCGGTAACTGAAGATGTCGTGATAACGCCCGTCGTGCCCATGGGCCTGATTCTGGAAAATCATGCCGAGTTGCAGGTAGGACGCCGGACAGGTCTCTTCCACGTCGGCATCCGGGGGGCGGGCGTCCGGCATCGTCGGCGCCGCGTCGTCCGGAACGGGGCCGGCGGCCGTGGCCGCGGCCGCGAGATCGCGCAGCACCGGATGCTGAAAAAGGTGTTCCGCGGTCAGCAGGAGGCCTTGCTTGCGCGCTTCGACGGCGACAGTGATTGCCCGGATCGAATCTCCGCCTTCGACGAAGAAATGGCTGGACGGCGTGATCTCCGCCGCGCCGAGCGTGGCGCGCCAGATGGCGCCGAGCAACGTTTCCGCGCGCGTGGCGAGCGAAGGCGGGGCGGGGTCCGCGGCGGACAGGCTGGCGGCGAGTGCCCGTTCGTCGATCTTGCCTTGCGGCGTGCAGGGCAGCGTGTCGACCGGCACGATGCGATTCGGCATCGTATGCGCCGGCAACTGCGACGCGAGCCACGCACGCAGCGCATGCACGTCGACCCCGTCGCCGACGACGGCGCAAACGATCAGCGGTTCCGACGCGGGCGCGGGCCGCTGTGCGAATGTGTGGCAGCCGGATACGCCCGGATGGCGCAGCACGTGCGCCGTGATTGCTCCAGGTTCGATGCGCACGCCGTTCCGTTTGATCATGTCGTCCACGCGCCCGACGAAGACAAGGTGTTCGTCAGGCGTGCGCCGGACCAGGTCGCCGGTGCGATAGACCCGTTCCCCGGGGCTGCCGGGGGCGGGATTCGGCAGGAACCGCTGCGCGGTTTGCGCTGGATTGCCGACATAGCCGAGGGCCAGTTGATCGCCGCTGAGATACAGCTCGCCGGCTTCTCCAGCCGCAGCGGGCTGCAATTCGGCGTCGAGCACCAGGAGCGCGCTACGCGGCGTGGCCGCGCCGATCGAGACAGGTCCCGGCGAGATGCCCTCGGCCGGCTCGCTCTGCACGCAGCAGCCGACGGTGGCTTCGGTGGGACCATATTCGTTGTGGATGATCGTGCGTGCACGCCGCAGCGAGGGCGGCAACATTGCGCCCGCGAGTGCCGCGCCGCCCACCACCACGTGATCCGGCCACGGCACGGAGCGCGGATTCAGCCTTTCGAGCGCCGCGAATCCTTGCAGGTGCGCGGGCGTGAGCTTGATGAACGACAGCGGTGGCTCGCCGAGCAGCAGCTCGTACAACATGGCGGGCGTGACGGGATCGGGCGCGAAGCGTACCGTTTCGCCCGCCAGCAGCGGCAGCCACAGGCAGGTTTGCGTGAAATCGAAGGTGAGCTCGGAATGCACGATCGTGCCGCCGTGGCGCTCGCTTGCGTAGCGCGTCCGTGCCCAGCCGAGATAGGTCGACAACGCGTGATGGCTGACCGTGACGGCTTTGGGCGTGCCCGTCGAGCCCGACGTAAACAGGATGTACGCGGGCTCATTGGCGGCGGGGCGATGGTCCGGGGCGGTCGCTTCGACGCACGCGCGCCCGGCCGTCGGCGTGATCACGGGCGGCAGGCCCGCGGTGTGATCGGCAGGCGTCGTGGTCGAGACGAGCCAGCGCGCGCCGGCCTGCGCGCACCCTTGCGCGGTGCGTTCGGCGGATGCATCGGCCGGCAGCGGCAACACGACCGCGCCCGTGCGCCATATCGCCAGCCACCAGACGACCCATTCCACCCCTCGGCGCGTTTGCAGCGCGACGGTATCGCGATGCGAGACGCCGCGCGCGGCAAGCGTGCGGGCCGCGTCGCGCACGGCGACGTCGAGCGCGGCATAGGACATCGACTGCGTCGCATCGCGCAGCGCGATGTGCTCGGGACGATGCCGCGCCCAGTGGCGCACGGTATCCGCGACGCACGGCATGTCGTGCGCCTGGTCCAAGGCGGCGTCGTTGCCGCGCGGGTCGACGGCGCCGGGCCGCATGCCGCCGATGGGCGCGGCGGGGTCGAACACGCCGCGCACTTGCGAGATCATCGTTTCGAACCGCGCATCGGGCAGATCGCGCGCACTCAAACGCAGCACGCCGGGTGCAATCATGGACAGCCGCAGAACAGCCGACGAAGGCGGCGGCCACAACGTCGCATCAAGCACGCGGAGGCCGGCGAAGAAGGCGGGCAGCGCGCACGATGGCTCGAACATGAACGCCGGACCGGTGACAGGCCCGGGTGCTGTGCAGTCGAAATGATTGGCCTGAGCGAGATCGGCGCCGGTCTGCCGGGCGATCGCGCGGAGGATCGAATCGACGTCCGACGACCAATCGACTTCGAATGGCAGCGCGAGCGGCCGCGCGATGGGTCCGATCAGATCAGCGTGGTCAGCGAACCGGTCGCCCGGCGCGAGATAGCCCGCGACGACCGTGCGGCTGCGCGTCCATTTCGCCAGGAACAGCACCCAGCGCGCGAAGCACTCGGTTTCCGTCAATCCGGCGTCGCACGCGAGCGTCGCGCTGTGCTCGGCCTCGCTCGCCGGGGCGGGTGGTGAGGCGTCATGCTTTGCCGCGCGTGTCGAAGCGAGACGCTGGTTCCAATAGCGGCGTCCCGCCGGGTCGAGCAGCAGCGTGTGGTAGCCCTCGCTCAGATCGGGATATTCGATGACGGGGCGCGCGTCAGGCAACTGTGCATCCCGATATGCATCGGCCAGGCGCTCGAGGATCGTCGCGACCGACCAGCGATCCGCGCACGAACCATCGATGCTCACGTCGATGACGCAACCCGCCGCGTCATCGCGCAGCGCGACGCCGAACGGCACGTCGTCGGACGGCAGGCGCGCCGGCAGCGTCGTCGCCGGCTCATGCGCGCCGACCATCTGTATCGCGCCTGCGCCGTTAGGAAGCGTGCGGACGACCGTGCGAAGAATTTCGTACCGCCGCGCCACGGCGTTGGCGGCATCGAGGAGGCGATGCGAATCCAGTCTGCCGTCCAGCCTCAGGGTGACGACGTAGGCGCGCCGGGTGCCGTCGCCCGGCCATTGCGCCTGTTGCTGTGGAGAAAGGCGGTATCCCGGCGACGCGTTTCGCAAGTCGATCTTCATGATGTCATTCGATTGTTTTTCCCATGATCAGCCGGATGTCGCGCGGGCCTTCATACGCGCAACGGCCGTGGGCCATCAGCAGGTTGTCGATGATCAACACATCGTCCTGTTCCAGCCGCAGCGTGCGTTCGCAATGCCGATGCGCCGAGCGGAGCGCATCGAGCGCGGGCTGATCGATCGGCGAGCCGTCCCCGTAGAACGACTGATGAGGCAGGTAGTCTTCCCCGTACAGCGTGCGCAGACCGTCGCGAATGCCGTCGGGCAGACTGCTTTCGTGAAAGAACAGCGCGTGGTTGAACCAGCACGCGGCGCCGGTGACAGGATGCGTCGCGACCGCGTCCGCGACACGGGCCAGGCTGACGCGTTCGTCCGAACGCCAGGTGATCTGGTAGCCCGCGGCGCGGCCGAGGGCGTCGGCTTCGTGGCGCTGGTCGCACTGAAACACGTACTGCCACGCCATGCCGAGCGGTGGGCCGAGCTCGCGCCGGTACAGCACGCCTTTGCGCAGGAACGTGTCGCGCAGCGCGTCCGGAAGCCGGGCGAGGATGCGGCGGGAATCCGCCAGCAGCGTTTCGCCGCCCGACGACGCGGGCTGCGCGCACCAGAAGAACAGGGTCCCCGGCCAGCGATGCGCATAGGCATTTTCATTGTGCAGGTCGATACGCTGGTGCGCCGGGTATTCCGTCGCCGTATAGAGCGAATCGCCCAGACGGGTGCGCGGCGTCGACCGTTCAATGTACGGGACGAGTTCACCGCACAGGTCGGTCGCGACCCGCGTGAGTTCGGCGGCGGTGACACCGGCGAAACCTTTCAGCAAGACCGCGCCATCGCGTTGAACGCGTTCGACGATGGCGCTTCGCGCTTCCTCGATCACGGTCGCGAGCGGCGTGCCGGGACGCTCCGGTTCGATCCTGGGCACGGGGCAGCCGGCGTCCTCCGCGAGCACGCGCAGCCTCGCGCGCTCGGGCGCCAACGGCTGGCGGCGCGCATTGCGCAACTGCACCAGCAGCGACGGCATGTGCGGAGCGCGCGCGGCTTCGGGAGTCGGGCCGCGTTGTGCGTCGCCGCGGCTGCGCCGCGCCGCCAGCGCGTGTCGCGCGTCGCGCACGTCGCGCATGCGCGGCAGGTGTTCGAGCATGAAGCGATAGTCGTCCCACAGTTGCCGGACGGCATCGGCCGAGTAGCGGCGGCTGTCGAACACGATGCTTCCCGTGAAGCGGTCGCCGTCGCGCGCGATGTTGATGAGCATGCCGAACTTCGCGACGCGCGGCGGCAGCGTGCGCTCGACGATGTGAAAGCCAGGTGCGGCGACCGGCGTGCGCGCATCGTTCAGCACGAACTTGACGTCGAACAGCGCCGCGCCGTCGGGCCCTGCCGGCGATTTGCGCGACAGCGCGACCAGCCGCTCGTACGGATACGCCTGATGGCTGAACGCATCGGCGATCTGGCGCTGACAGTCTTGCAGGACCGTGTCGAGGCCGCCCGCGTCGGGCATGCGCATGGCCAGCAGCAACTGGTTGACCATCATGCCCGGAATGCGCTCGAACTCCGGACGTTCGCGGTTGCGCGCGTCGGTGGCGATCGCGACGGGCGTGTCCGCGCCGGGTTGCTCGAGCACGAGAACGAGGGGCGCGGTTAGCACGGCCAGTTCGCCGATGCAATGCGTGACGACCTGTTCGTCGATGATCCGCGTCGCGGCGGCATGGATTTCGATATGCAGGTGTCCGGCTACCGGCATCGGGCCGGCATCGGCTGGCGCGCGCGCCGGCCCGATGCGCGTGGCGCAGCGGCCGCGGGCGAGCTGGCCGCTCCAGAAGGCTTCCAGTTCCGCGCGGCGGACATCGACGTGCTGGCGCTGCCAGTGCGCGAAATCGACGTACTGCCAGTCGGCCTCGGCCGCGTTCACCGGCTGGCCGTCCACGGCCCGCTGGTAGTGGTGTAGCAATTCTTCCAGCATCAGCCGCAAGGTCGCGCCGTCGCTGACGACGTGATGGACGGCGACGCACAGGCGCGACGCGGAGCCTCCAATCGGCAGCAGCAGCGCGCGCACGACCCGGCCGCCGGCCAGATCGAACGGCTCCTCGACGAAAGCGCTCAGGAGGGCTTCGTGACGGGACGCCGGGGCGTCGACGATACGAAAATCAGGCGGGACATCGTCGCGCCATACCTGCCGGTAGTCGCCTGCCTCGAAGCGGTAGGCGGAGGTGAAGATGCGGTGACGCTGCAACAGCGTCGCATAGGCGCGCCGGAGTGCGGCGACCGACAGCGCACCGTCGAGTTCGAGCACGACATGATCGTGATAGGCGTCGTGACGCGCATGACCCATCGCGTCGAGAATGAGCATCGCACGCTGCGCGAACGAGGTCGGATAGTCGCCGCGTCGTGCGATGCGCGTCAGCGCGCGTGCCGGCGCGCGGGCGTCGCTCGCGAGGATCGCGCGCAGATGACCGGCCAGCGTCGGCGAGCGGTAAAAGTCCTGCAGCGTGAGGTCGACGCCGAAGCGGGCGTTCGCCTGCGCCAGCAGCCGCACTGCGATCAGCGAATTGCCGCCCGCGCGATGAAAATCCGCGCCGGTCTCGAAGCCGGGCAGCGCCGTGCGCCAAATGTCGATCAGTTCGGCGCGGGCCGCGGCTGACCGGGAATCGTCGGCGCACGTCGGCGCGACGGATGACGCTTGTTCGAGGTGTTCGAGGTGCGCGCGATACATCGCATCAAGACGCCGAGTATCGGTCTTCTGGCTGGCGGTGAGCGGAATCGACGGCACGAGAACGATGTCGTGCGGCTGGCTGCCGAGCTCCCAGTAATGGCCGAAGTGGTCGCGCAAATCGGCGGCCAATGCGTCGTCCGCCGGCTCGCGCGGCACGACGAAGGCGACGATCCGCGGCCCGCTGTGCGTCGCCGCGTCCGCACTCGGATGAACGTAAGCATCCGCCACGGCGGAATGCCGCAGCAGCGTGTCGCGCAGGCCCGTCAGTTCGACGCGATGGCCATGAAGCTTGATCTGACTGTCGCGGCGGCCGGTGAATTCGAGCGTCCCGGACGCAGTGACGCGGCCGTAATCGCCCGTCGCGTACAGGCGCGCGCCGGGCCCGCCGAACGGATCCGGGATGAAGGCTGCCGCGCTCAGCGCAGGTTGTCGCCAGTACCCTTGCGAGACGCCCGCGCCGCCGAGATGGATCTGCCCTTCGACGCCCGGCGGCACGGGGCGCAGCGCATCATCCAGCAGATGGACGCGCGTGCCCGCCAGTGGCCGGCCGATGCTGAGCGGCCCGACGCGCCGCGCGGGAATGGCGGCGCAGGTGGCCCATATCGTCGCTTCGGTCGGGCCATACAGGTTCAGCAGGGTCGCGTCGGTCGACTGGCGCAACTGCCGCGCCAGCGCGTCGTCGAGAGCCTCGCCGCCGATCGCCCAGCAGGCGAGTCCGTCCAGTTGCGCGGGCAGACCATCCGCACGCGCGACGAGCAGCCGTGCGGCCGACGGCGTGCATTGAAAATGGGTCGCGGGCGGCGGCGCGACGGGTTCGGCGCGCGGCTGGCAGGCGGTGTCGCGCACCGTTGCGAGCCGCGCCAGGCTGGCGAGGATGGCTGCGCGATCGGGACCGAAATCGATCAGGCAGGCGATTTCGTCTACGCCGAGCCGTTGCAGTTGCCGCAGCCGCCGCGTCGCCGTCCCCGCGCCGCAGATCAGGCTGCGCTCGGCGATGAGCCGCCGGGCGGCGCTGTCGAGCAGCCCGCTTTCCGTGTGCGGCTCGGGCGCCTTATGGCCGTTCGCGAGACTGCGCAGCGCGTTGCGCGCGCTGGCCAGATAGCGGGCGAGAAATGGCTGGGCGACGGCGGACGCCGTGTCGTCATCGGCGTCGAGGTAGGTGTGCAGCATCAGCACGACGCGGCCCGGCGGTCTCGCCTCGCCGTGACAGGTCTGCCAGGTTTGGCGGTAACGTTCGATATTGCGCGATAGCTGCGTCACGTCCTGTTCGAGCAAATGCGTGAGTACGTCGAGTCCCTGTTCCGCCGCGAGTTCGAACTGCTCGGGTCGGTTCGACACCGTCAACGCGAGCGGGACGTCGGCGTGCGACACACGCGGTATTCGGGCGTTGAAATAGCGTCCGTCGGGATCGCGAAACGCGATTGGCTCGCCGTTCCATAGCCGCCTCAGGTCGCGTACTTGCTGCGCCACGGTGTCCGCGCGTTCCGCGATCGGTCGCCCGGCGAGTACGAAATCGGCCGGATTCCAGCCCGGGGCGAGCGAGAGGCCGGCGCGACCGCCCGACAGCCGCGCGACGGCGGCCCAGTCTTCCGCCAGCCGGACAGTATGGTGCAGCGGACCGATGACGCTGCCAGCGCGAATCGCAATGCGCTCGGTGAGCGCGGCGAGATGCGTGCAGGTCAGGGCGGGGTTCGGGAAAAAACCGCCGAACGACGAGAAGTGACGCTCGGGCGTCCAGAGCGCGTGGAAGCCGTGGCGATCGGCCCATTGGGCCGTGTGCTCGAGGATCCGGAGGTGCTCGTCGGGCGCGTACAGGTCCGTGGCCCCGAAGTAGAAGGCGCTCAGCGACGGGATCGGGCCGACATCCTCGCGCGTGCTCGGCGCGCGGGACGCACAGAGCGCCACCAGGGTGTCGACCCGGACCCGGAAGCCCCGGCTCATTGCCCACAGGAGTTCGACGGCGGAAATGTCGAACGACAGGCTCGACACCGCGAGCCAGACATCCGAGCGTGTGCGGGGCACGGTCTGGTCCATCGCCGCGCAGAAGGCGTCCAGGTTGGCGCGCGACACGAGGACGCCTTTGGGGCGGCCCGTCGATCCGGACGTGTAGAGCAGGTAGGCCGGCAGCATCGGCGGCAACGACGCCGCGCGCGCGAGCGCCGCGAGCGCCGCGTGCGCCGGCGGACCCGCGAGCCAGGGCGACACCACCCGCCACGCGCCCGGCAGATCGTGCACGGGCGCGTCGGCGAGCAGCCAGTCGGGCGCCGCATCGTCGAGGATGAGCCGCAGCTTCGCGTTCGGTAGATCCCGCGCGAGCGGCAGGTAGGTGAGACCGAGCGCGAGGCAGGCCCAGATCGTGCACAGCGTGGCCGGGGTGCGTTCGCCGAGTATCGCGACGCGTTCGCCCGGCGTCGCGCCAAGTCGATCGAGAGCGGCGGCGATCGACGCGACGCCGTCGCGCATGCGGGCAAAGGTGAGGATCTGGCCGTCGGCTTCGAGCGCGACCGCGTCCGGCGTGCGCGCCGCGCAGTCCAGCAGCGCGCGGAGCAGCGACGCGTCCGGGTTCGCGACCGGATCGGCGCCGAGCAGCGCGGACGGCGCGACGACGCCGCAGAGCCGCCGCTCGACGCTCGTGCCGGGATCGGCGAGCGCCGCGCACAGTGCGTCAATCGTCGCGCGAAAGCCCTCGATGAGCGACGCGATGCTCGCGTCGCGATAAAGCCCCGTATCGTATTCGATCCACAGATCGAGACTGCCTTCGCTTTCCGCGGCATAGACGCTGAGATCGAATTTTGCGCAACCCGTCTCGAGGTCGAGCGTCGTCAGCACCACGTCGCCGAGCTGCATCGGCGGCAACGGGTTGTTCTGGAAAGCGAACAGAATGGACGGCTCCCGCGATACCGCTTGCGGGATGTGCTCCGCGATGCTGTACAGCGATACGTCGCCGTGCCGCAGCAGATCGCGGACCGTGGCCGCCACGCCGGAGACGAGTTCGGCCGCCCGCTGGTCCGGCGCGAAACGATGCCGAACCACGACCGTGTTGGCGAGGTAGCCGACGAGGTGCTGCCGGGCGCGCGTGTTGCGGTTGGCGAGCAGCGTCGCGATCGCGACGTCATTGCTGCCGCAACGTCGGGACAGGTACAGTAGGAACGCGCTCAGCAACAACTGATAGCGCGTTACGCACAGCTTGCGCGCCGGCGCGTCGAGCGCCGTCGGCACGTCGTCGAAACGGCGGCGCAGCGTGCGGCCCCGCCGGGAGACCGGCGCGTGTGCCGCCGGCGTGGCGTCGGCCGGAATCCGCGTCCATCTCAGGTCAGCAAGCTGCCGTTGCCAGTAGCTCAGCGACGCGCGATGGGCGGGTGTCCCGATCGCGCCGAGCGTCTGGGAGACATAGTCGTCGATCGTCTCGCACGCGGGGCGGGGCGCCGTGTCCCGGGGCGGCGCGTCGTTCGATATATAGGCGCGATATCGCGTCGCGATGTCATTGACCAGGATGCCTAATGACCAGCCATCCGTGATCATGTGGTGAAAGCAGAGCAACAGAACGGCTTGTCCGGGCGCGATCGACAGCAGACTCGCGCGCAGCAGCGGCCCGGCTTCCAGATCGAACGCGCGCCGGACTTCTTCGTGCGCCAACTGCCGGAGCGCTGCGTCGCACGCATCCGCATCGATTCCGCTCAGATCGTAGCGCCGCAACGGCAGCGCGCAGCGCGCGTCGATCCGGCACACCGGCTCGCCGTTCACGCGCGGAAAGCGCATGCGCAGGCTGTCGTGCGCATCGACGGCTTGCTGCAGGCACACGCGCAGCGCGGCCTCGTCCAGCGGACCCGCGAGTCGCAGCGCGCTGAGGTGGTGGTAGGCGGCACTGCCGGGATGACGTTGTTCGAGCGCCCACAGCCGCCGTTGTCCCAGCGTCATGGGAAGCGTTCTGGAGCACGTCGGGCCCGGGGCGTCCGCCAGCAGGCAGGGCGTAGTCATGAATGGCGTTCGGGCCTGTGAAATCGCGGATGATCGGAAGCAACGGCAGAAACGGGAAGGCGGACGGCGTCAGTCGAACTGCATGACCTGGAATACGTTGCCTTCCGGATCGACGCCGTCGTACATCTGATAAGCGAAGCCGTCGTAACGCTTCATCGGCTGCACGACGACGCCGTCCGCCGCCAGTTGATCGTGATGCTCGGCAATGCCCGTTGCGATCAAGAACACGAATTTCGTGTTGGTGCGCCGTCGAGCGGGCGCCGCGGGCTTCTTCTGATAGGCCTCGCCGGCCAGGTGCAGAGCCAGTTCGATTTCTCCCGCCTTGAATACCACCCATTCGCCGTCTATTTCCTCGACGACCGGCAGATCGAAATACTTTTGATAGAACGACTTAAGCGGCGCCACGTCGTGGACGTAAAGAATCACACGAGTCATGGGAAGGGTCATTGGAGCTCCTGCTTCATCAGATAAGAGGGTGGGCAGCCGTATGTCAGGCAGACGTAATGTCGCGATAGAGTAGTCGATCCAATTTGTAATTGCTATTGGTAGTGAGAATGATTTGTGTTTCTTGAGACATCTATGTCATACTCCTCCGCGACTTACATGTCGTAAGCAACCACGTAAAACCGGGGCGGCGGCATGGGGGAAAGAAGCGGCTGCCTTATTTTTTTAAAGTGAACGGGCGACGGCGAGAGGCGCGGGCAGTCAATGTCCGCAGGACGGCAGAGCAGCGTGTGCGGGCGTAGACCCGAGACGGGCGAGATCGAATCAGAATGCAAAAGAATCAGGAGATTACGCTGTCCGACGAGCATGGAGCGATCGCCATTGTCGGCATCGCGTGCCGCTTTCCGGGCGTGAGCGATGTCCAGGCATTCTGGCGTTTTCTGCTGGAAAGTCGCAGCGCTATCCGCCTGCTGTCCGACGACGCATTGCGTTGCGCCGGAGTGCCGCCGGAAGTTCTTGCCGATAGCGCTTATGTCAGGGCGAATGGCAGTCTTGATCATGCGCTCGATTTCGACGCCGCGTTTTTCGGCTATGCGCCCGAAGAAGCCGCTTTGCTGGATCCACAGCAGCGCATCTTTCTCGAAACCTGTTGGCATGCTCTTGAAGACGCCACGCTCGCGCACGATAAAGACCAGCGAATTGGCGTATATGGCGGCGTCGGCTTTAACACCTATCTTGTCACGCATTTGTCAAATGATCTGCGCAAATGGAGTGGACTCGATCGGTGGCGCGCCGGTATTGCCAATGACAAGGACACGGCCACTTCAAGAGTGGCTTATAAACTCGATTTAAATGGCCCGGCCGTCACGGTGCAAAGCGCCTGCTCGACGTCGCTGGTCGCCGTACATCTGGCGTGCCAGTCGATTCTCGACGGCGATTGCGATGTCGCATTGGCGGGCGGCGCGAGCGTTCATTTTCCGTTGCAGCAGGGCTATCGCCATTTCGCGGACGGCATTGAGGCGCGAGACGGCGTGTGCCGGCCATTCGCGCGCGATGCGGGCGGGACGGTTTTCAGCGATGGCGTCGGCGTGGTCGTGCTGCGGAGATGCGCGGACGCACGCGCGGCCGGCGACCGCATCTACGCGGTGATTCGCGGGTCGGCCGTCAACAACGACGGGGCCGACAAGGCGGGATACGCAGCGCCCGGCGAGCGCGGGCAGACCGAAGTAATTCGCATGGCGCACGCGGTGGCGGGCGTGAGCGGCGACGACATCGATTACGTCGAAGCGCATGGCACCGGCACGGTGGTCGGCGACCGCATCGAATTGCGCGCGCTCGATCAGGCGTTCGGCGCAGCCGGATCGTCCGGGCGGCGTTGCCTGCTCGGCTCGGTGAAGAGCAATCTTGGGCACACGGACAACGCGGCCGGCGTCGCCGGACTGATCAAGACTGCGTTGAGCCTGCATCACGGCGTGCTGCCGCCGACGTTGAATGTCTCCGGCGAAACCGCGGCCCTTCCGACCGACGGACGATTCGCGATTTGCGACCGAGTCGCGCCGTGGCCGCGCGGGACGCGTGCGCGGCTGGCTGGCGTCAGTTCGTTCGGCATCGGCGGCACGAATGCGCACGTCGTGCTGCAGGAAGCACCCGACACGAGTGGTGACGCGGTATGTACAGGTTGCAACGATGCGATGCAGGCGATGCCGCTCGTCGCGCCGCATGTCGATTCGCTGCAGCGTTACCTGGACGTGCTCGTCGAGGCGGCGCATGCTGCGCCATCGGCCGGATTACCGGACCTCGCCTACACGCTGCAACGCAGGCGCGGGCGGGGCCGTCATCGCGGCGTGTTGCTCGCGCGGCGCGATGGCGTGCGCGGCGATCTTTCCTGTCTGCGCACCGAGGGTGCCGAACCGGCGCCGGACGTCGCGCCGGGTGTGATCTGGGCGTTTGCCGGCGAATGCATGCCGTTCGCCGGCGCGGGCGCGACGTCCTATCGCAATGCGCCGGTGTTCGCGGCGAACCTCGACCGGCTGCTCGGCCGACTCGATGCACGCGTGGCGGCGCGGGTGCGGCAATGGTTGCTCGGCGGCCACGCGCAAGCGGCGGACGAGGCGCGCGTGCACGATGCGCGCAGTGCGTATCTGGCGACGTTCGTTCATGGCTACGCGCTGGCGCAGCATTACCTGGCATGCGGGGTGGCGCCGCGCGCGTTGCTGGGCGAAGGGATCGGCGAACTGATCGCCGCGGCCGTATCCGGGATGTTCTCGCCGGACGATGCGCTCGAACTGGCGCAGCGCTGCGCGAACCGGCTCGCGGCGACCTCGGCGGATGCCGATGGCGATGGCGATGGCGGGGCCGGCCGGCAAGGCGACGTTGACGAGGCGCACGCGCGGCGCGCGTCGTCGTCATGGGCCGCCGCCGCGCCTGCCGAGGGGCTGCTGGATGTCGAGACGGCTCATCCGGCGATTCCCGTCGCATCGTGCGTCACGGGCGGCTGGCTGACGCGGAACGACGCGCGTCAGCCGTCGCACTGGGCGATGCGCGCCCACGCGCCCGCGCGCTTGACAGACACAGTGCTGAGCACACTGTCCGGCGGCGCGGCGATTCTTCAACGGATCGGCGTCGGGACCGCGCCGGACTCGCCGTTTGCACGGTGCCTCGACGCGCTTTCCTCGTGTACGGTCATCGCGGATGGGTTCGACGAAGCGGCAGGCGTGCGTTCGCTAGCCGAGCTGTGGACGCGCGGCGTCGATGTCGACTGGACCCGGCTGCATCGGTCCCGTCCGCGTACGACGTCGGCGCCCGGCTATCCATTCAAGCGAACGACGCTGACGTATCAGGCGAAACCTGACGTGCCGCGCCCCGAAGCGGGCAAGAATGCGCATGTCGCGCATCTGCATTGGATGCGCGATTCGCGTCGCCGGGTTCCTGCTCGCGGTCCAGGCCGGATCCTGTGCGTCGCGGCGACGCCGTTGCCCGATACGTTGCGCGACAGTCTCACCGCGATCGGCGAGCTCGACGTATGGATGCATACGCCCGATGGCGTCGCGCACGATGCGCGCAGGGCCGCGTCGCAGTGCTTCGACTTCACGTCCGTCGCAGCGTGGCGGCGCGCGTGGGCCGGGCAAGCGGCAGCGAACGTTCCCGCGTCGCTGATCTATTTCGACGGTGCGGGTGCGACCGCGCTTGCGTTCGACACGTCGCTCGCCTGTGCGCTGGCATTCGCGAGCGCGATCGCGGCAGGGCCGACGGACGCGAAACAGGTGCTGCGCATTCACTGGATCTCGTCGGGACTGACTGACGCTGAAGGCGTGTCGCCGAGTGCCGACCGGGCCGCGGTGTGGGGACCGGCGCGCGTGCTGCCTCAGGAAACGTCGGGCGTCGTCTGCCGGGTGTACGACGTCGCGGGGAATTCCGACGGCATCGAACACGATGCGGGCTGGCGAACCGCCGCGGCCCTGATCGCGGCCGACGCGGACGCTGACGGCGCGTTCGCCGTCTTCGCCGTGCGCGGCGCGCGCGTGTACGCTCCGCGTATCGAAACCATGCCGGGAGGGTTCGACGAAGCGACCGCGATGCCCGCTCCGGTGTTGCGCACCGGCGGAACCTATCTGGTGACAGGCGGCGCGGGCGGAATCGGGCGAGCGCTGGCGGCATGGCTGGCAAGCGCCTATGGCGCGCGCGTACTCGTGTGCGGGCGACGCGCGCAGACGGCGCTCGACGATTGGCGCGCCTTTTGCGAACAGCATCCGTGCGTCGTCTACGTTCAGGCGGACGTCGAAAGCGACGCACAACTCGCGCGGCTGGGCGACGGGATCGACGGCGGGCTGCACGCAATTCACGGTGTCTTCCACTGCGCGGGCGCGAGCGGCGAAGGCGTGCTGCTGACCAAGGATCCCGACCAGGCCTGGCGACGCTGCGCGGCAAAAGTTCGCGGCGTGCAGGCGCTATGCCGGGTGTTCGCGCACGTGCCGCTCGATTTCATGGTGCTGGCCAGCTCGGTCAACGCCTGGCTGGGCGGCGTGGGGCAAGCCGAATACTGCTCGGCGAACGCGTATCTCGACGCGTTCGCACGAAGCCGTGCAGCCCCATGGCGTGTGCTGTCGATTGCCTGGGACACTTGGCTGGACACCGGCATGGCGCGCGCGTTGCGCGGCTGGTGCGGCGCGCGTCCCGCGTTGGTTGGCCGGTCCCGCGACGCCGGCAGCGTCGCTGCACACGTGGTCTTGCCGCGCGACGCATGGCTGTTGCGCGAACATCGGGTCGATGGTGTCGCGCTGTTGCCGGGAACCGCTCATATCGCACTGTTGCTGGGTGCGGCGCCGGACGCGGATCTGAGCGACGTCGCGCTGCTTGCGCCCGTGCTGGCGCCGGACGGCGCCGGGGTCGCGCTGTCGGTGTCGCGCGCCGATGCGTCCCGCAAGCTCGACGTCAGCAACGCGAGCGGCGCAGTGGTCTGCACGGCCGTTGCGACGCAGCCCGACGAGCCGATTCTGGCCGACGTTCCGGCGCGCTGGATCGCGGCCTGTTCGGACGGGCGTGCCGCGCCGTGCGCGGTCCGGCTTCCCGCGCGCCTGAGCGTCGGCCCGCGCTGGAGCTGCCTGGGCGAGGTTCGCCGGTGCGGCAGCCTCTATCGCGTCGAATTGCAGGTCGGCGCGCTGGACCGCGACTTCGACGAATGGCCCATGCATCCCGCGGTGATGGACGCCGCGCTGGCGCCGATCCAGTCATGCGCGGCTACGTTCTCCGTGCCGGTCGCATTCGGGCGGATTCGAGCGGTGGCATCGCTGGCCGCCGCGCGTTATAGCTACGTCGCGATTCGCGATGTGGCGCAAGCGTTCGTGCTCGCCGATGTCTGTGTGACGGATGCGCACGACGTGCCTTTGCTGGCGATGGCCGGCGTGCGTTTCGCCCCGCTCGACGAACGCGTGCTGCCCGCACTGGCGATCGCGGGCGATGCGCTTTCTCATGGGTTGCCGGCGTCGACAGCGCTCGCGTCACTCGAACGCCTCATCGACGGATGCGCGCTCGAAAATCCGATCGTTGCCGCAGCGCCGGTCGCCGATCTGGCGAACCGGGTCGAGCAGCGCGCGCAGCGATTCCGCACCCGCATCGCCGACCGGCCGAACGATGACGGACTCGCCGAAAGCGAGCGGGAGGCGATGCTCCGCGACATCGTCGCACGGCACCTCGGCCTCGAATCGGTCGCCGCCGACGCCAACTTCTTCGCGCTGGGCGGCGATTCGCTCAGCGGTCTGCTGGTGATCGAAAGCGCGCAAAAGGCCGGGTTCCGGATGTCGCTCGCCGATCTGTATCGCGCGCCCACGATCGCGCAGCTTGCCAGACTGAATGCGGCCGCGCCGCCCGCCGGTCCGGCGCGGCGCGCCGAGCCGTTCGCGCTGCTATCGGGCGACGATCGCCGGCGTGTGCCCGATGCGGCCGTCGATGCCTTTCCGCTGTCGGCGTTGCAGCAGGGCATCGTGTATTACCGGTCCCGTTACGGCGATGAGACGATCTACCGCGATGTGCTGTGGGCGGAACTCGAAAGCCGTGTGGCGTTCGAGCCCGCGCTGCTCGAACAGGCATGGTCGAGCTGCGTCGAACGGCATCCGGTACTTCGAACCGTTATCGACGCGTCGGGCTATAGCGAGCCGATGCAGATCGTCTATCCCGCGGGCGACGCGTCCGTGACCGTCGAGGCGCTGCACGGGCGGACCGTGCGCGAATGGCTGGCGGAACGGACGCCGGCTGCACGTCATCCGATCGGGCGGGCCGTCCATCTGTTCGCACTGCCCGCCGGCCCCGTCCTGCATGTGCTGCTGCTGCTGGATGACGCGCTGCTCGACGGCTGGAGCGCCACGTCGCTGCTGGCGGAACTGGTGGCGCACTACGGTCGCCTCCTCGATGGCGACGCGCCAGTCCGTCCCGCGCCACCTGCGCTCACCTTTCATGATTACGTGCGCCATGAACGCGACGTCGTGGCGCGCGACGACTCGCGCGCATTCTGGCGCGAACACCTGAAAGACTGCACGCCTAGCCGCGTGACGCGCGGCGCGCCGTCCGCGGGGGATCCGACGCCCGACATCGTGATCCGTGAAATGCCCTTCGGCGCGGCTGGTTCCGTCGACGCCGTGGCACGCGCGCATGGCGCGACGCCGAAGGTCGTGCTGCTCGCCGCCTATCTGAGAGCCCTGTCGCTCTGGTGCGGGACACTGGATGTCGTCGTCGGGCTGGAGACGCACACCCGCGTCGAGACCGATGGCGGCGCGGAGGTACTGGGCCTGCATCTGAACACGGTGCCGTTGCGTCATGTGTTTGCATCGATGCCGATTGGCGGCTATCTCGCGGCGCTGATGCGCACGGAGGCGCAGGTGATCGCGCACCGGCATCTGCCCTTGAGCGACATTCAGCGGCCCTGGTCCGTGGCGCTGTTCGACAACTGCTTCAACTACACGCACTTTCGCAAACTGCAGGCGATCGCCGACACCGGTGCGCTGGGCCGAGCGTTGCGGCTGCTCGGCTACTTCGGCGAAGAGAAGACCCACTATCCGTTCAAGCTGTGGGTGGACCGGGATGCCGCCACGGGTGCGTACCGGCTCTATCTGGCGTTTGATCACGCGCGCGTCGCGCCGGAGCAGGCCGACGCGTTCGCGTTGCAGTTCGACGCGATCCTGAGCGCGTTCGCGCGGACCCCGGACGCGGATGTGCTGACGATCGGCGTCGCACCGGTCACGCGGCTGGAGATGACGCCTTCGCGGCTGGCGGGCGCCCCGGTCGCCGTGCAGGAACTCGGCGACCTGTTTGAGCCGGCGTGGGCGGCACATGCCGCGCGGATCGCGCTACGCGAAGGCGACCGCGAGTACGCCTATCGCACGCTCGCCGCGTCGGTGCAGGTCATGGCCCGGCGCTTGCTGGATGCTGGCGACGCACGCGGCGCGATCGTCGCGATCATCGTGCCGCGCTCGTTTCGCTGGGTTGTGGCGCTGCTCGGCGTCATGAAGGCGGGCGCGACGGCGGTGCTGATCGACCCGCGGCTTCCCGCCGTGCGCATCGACGCAATGCTGCGTGCGAGCCAGCCCGCGTTCGTCATCGCGGACGAACTAGGGGCGGGCGGCGCGTTCCCGTCCGGGCGGCACGTTGCGCCGGTCGACGGCGTCTCGGACCCGGACCGGGTGGTCCTCGAACGCTGGCCGTCGGCAGGCGCGCTGCCGGCCTATCTGATCTTCACGTCCGGCAGCACGGGCGAGCCGAAGGGCGTCGTCGGCACGCGCGCCGGATTGAGCAACCGCATCGCGTGGCAACTGAAGCGTTATCCGCTCGAACCGGGCGATGTCTGCCTGGCGAAGACGGCGGCGAGCTTTGTCGACGTGTTCTGCGAAGTACTCGGTCCCTTGTGCGCGGGCGCGCAGCTGGTCCTGCCTGACGATGCCGAATGCCGCGATGCCGGGCGTATCGCCGATCTGTTGCAGCAGCACCGCGTCACGCATCTGGTCGTGGTGCCGACCCTGCTCGAATCCCTGCTGACGCAGTTCGAACTGCGCCCATCGCGACCCAGGCTGGCGCTGCGCCGCATTGCGGTGAGCGGCGAGCCGCTGACGCGTGGTCTCGCGCGACGCGTCCGCGCGCTGCTGCCCACGGTGCAATGCCTGAACCTGTATGGCAGCGCCGAGGTGGCGGCGGATGTCAGCGCTTTCGCACTGGATGCGTGCGCTGACTCCGACGATCCGGGACCGGGCGTTCCCGTCGGCGCGCCGCTCGACAACCTGTGCCTTCATGTCCTCGATGCGAACCTCGACCCGGTGCTGCCGGGAGGCGAGGGCGAGTTGTATGTGAGCGGCGCGGCGCTGGCGCACGGTTACCTCGGGCAGCCCGCGTTGACCGCCGAGCGCTTCATGCCGAATCCTTGGGCGCGCGAGCGCAGCGACAGCCGGCTGTTCCGCACCGGGGATCTCGCGCGGGTCGGCCCGCACGGCGTGGAGATCGTCGGCCGGCGTGACCGGCAGATCAAGGTGCGCGGCGTGCGCGTCGATCTCGACGGTGTCGAGGCATGTCTCGAACGCCTGCCGCGGGTACGGCGCGCCGCCGTGATCGAGCAGCACGGCGTGCTGATCGCTTTTCTGCAGTGTGCGCCGGAATGCGATCCCGATGCGTGGCGGCAGGCGCTGCGCGCGCAGTTGAGCGCGGAGGCGCGGCCCGCGCAGTTCTGGCGGCTCGAGCAGATGCCGCTTACGCCGACCGGCAAGATCGATCGCACGGCATTGCGCACGACGAACGCGCGCCGTCTCGAAAGCGCCGCCGCGACCTCGCTGGACGACGTGGAGGCGGCGCTGGCCGGCCTGTGGCGCGAACTGTTGCCGGACGCGGACGTCACGCGGGACAGTCGCTTCGACGAAGCCGGCGGTCATTCGCTGTTGCTGCTGCAACTGGGCGGCCTGATCGAGCGCAGGTTCGGTTGCCGGCTGAGCGTTGCGGAACTGCTGGCCGCGCCGACGTTGGCCGACGAGGCGCAACTGGTGCGCGCGCAACGAACCTCGGCGCCCGCCGCGACGCCGCTCGTCGGCAACCCGGCCGCGGAGGCTGTTCCGTTCGCGCCCACCCCGTTGCAGCAGGCGTACTGGATTGCGCGCCATCAGGCGGGATCCGATGGCGGCGGCAGCCATCTGTATCAGGAGTGGGAAATCGCGCGCCTCGACGCCGACCGGCTCACGCATGCGTGGAATCGGCTGATTGCGCGTCACGGCATGCTGCGTGCCCGGTTCGATGGCGACGGCCAGTTGTCGGTGCAGCCCGCGCGGCCGTATCGCATCGCTTGCCGGGACCTGCGCGACCTCGATCCGGCGCGCCAGGCGGCCGTGCTGCTGGAATGGCGCGAGCGGCACGCGTTTGCGCCGCTCCCGCTCGATGGCGGGCCGTTGTTTGATTTGCGCGTGTTCCGGCTCTCGGCCGAGATGGACATTCTCGTCGTCAAGGTGGACTTCCTGATCGCCGATGCGTGGAGCCTCGGCATACTCGCACGCGAATGTGCGACGCTCTATCGTGATCCGGATGCCGCACTGCCGGCGCTCGACATTTCATTCCGCGACGTACTCGAGCACCGGCGCCGGCATGCCGATCCGGCCATACGGGACGCGGCGCGACGATACTGGCGCGAACGGCTCGCGTCGTTGCCGGGAATGCCGGCATTGCCGGTGCGCAACGACGCCGATGCGCGTTTGCCGGTGGTCAGGCGGCGCGCGCTCACGCTCGATGCCGATGCGCAGCGGGCGCTTGCGGCGCTCGCCACCCGCGTCGGCGTGCCGGCGAGCAGCCTGTATCTCGCCGCTTACGTGGCGGTGCTGCAACGCTGGTCGGAGCGAAAGGCGTTTTCCATCACGCTCACCTGGTTCGACCGGCCGCCCGTTCACCCGCACGTCAATCGCGTGGCGGGGGATTTCACGTCGGTCCTGTGGCTCGAAATCGACGGCGCGTCCGCCGCGTCGTTCTTTGCGTTCGCGCGCGCGGTCCACGCGCGCCTGCTTGCGGACCTGGACCATCGCGACTATGGCGGCGTCGAAGTGGCCCGCGAAGCGCGGCACGCGTCGGCGACTCAGGACGCGATGCGCTATGTCTTTACGCATATCCCGGAACTCGACGGCGGCGCGGCGTCCTTCGCGTCGCTGGGCACGGAGCGCCACCGGATCACGCGCACGGCTGGCGTGTGGATCGACAACCAGGTGGTGGGCGAGGGCGGTCTGGTGCGCCTGCACTGGGACAGCGTCGATGAGCGGTTCGCGCCGGGCGTGATCGACGACATGTTCGCGGCCTACCGCGATCTGGTGATCGCGCTGACCGCCGCGCCGGACGAAGCGAACGCGCCGTCCGTCCGGCTGCCCGCCGCGCAACGCGCGCGCCGTCGCGCGACCGAACGCGAGAGCGAACCCGGCGAGGACTATCTGAGCCGGTTCGCGCGCCGATGCCGTGAGGCGCCCGATGCGGCGGCCGTCATTGCGTCGGACCGCACACTGACCTACGGCGCGCTGTGGACGCGCGCGACGCGGCTTGCCGCGCGCCTGACGCGCGAAGCCAACGGCACGACGTGCGTGGCGCTCCATATGGCGCCCGGCTGGCGCTATGCGGTAGCGGCGCTCGCCGTGCAACTGGCCGGTTTCGCGTACGTGCCGCTGTCGTTGCGCTGGCCGCGCGAGCGCGTGGCCAGCGTGATCGATCGGTACGGCATCCGGTATGCGTTCTCGGACGGCGCGGATCTGCCGTCGCGACCGGATCGGCCGGCGGTCCGGACGTTCCACGTTCCCGAGCGCGACGACGAGACCGATCTGGGCGAATTCCAGCCGGTCTTCGATTCCGCCGCGCTCGCGTACGTGATGTTCACGTCAGGTAGCAGCGGGGAGCCGAAGGGCGTCATGATGCGCCGCCACGCCGTGGCGAACACGCTGGACGACCTGCGCGCCCGCCTGCGCCTTGGCGCGGGCGACCGCGTGCTCGGTTTGTCCGATCCTGGCTTCGACCTGTCCGTGTTCGACCTGTTCGGCACGCTGTCGTCTGGCGCCACGCTGGTGATGCCGGATGCGTCGGCGCGCATGGATCCGGGGGCCTGGTGGGCGCTTTGCGTCGAACATCGGGTCACGATCTGGAACACCGCGCCCGCATTGTTCGAACTGCTCGTCGACTATGCGAAAGGCAAGACCGCGCGGATCGGCACGCTGCCGCTGCGCTGGGTGATGCTGAGCGGCGACTGGATCGCACTGCATCTGCCGGACGCGCTGCGCGAACTCGCGCCGGGCGCGCGCTTCCTGTCGCTCGGCGGCGCGACCGAGGCGGGCATCTGGTCGGTATCCTTTCCCGTGGCCACGGTGGCTCCCGACTGGACCCGAATCCCATACGGCATGCCGCTGCGCGGACAGCGCTGCGACATCGTGGACAGCTTTGGCCTGTCCTGTCCGGATGGCGTCGCCGGCGAATTGACGATCGCGGGCGCGAGCCTGAGCGACGGATACTGGCAGCGCGACGATCTGACCGCGCAGGCCTTCGTCGTCGACACGCCGACCGGCGAACGCCGCTACCGGACGGGCGACCTCGCGCGCTATCGGGCCGACGGCGTGATCGAACTGCTCGGACGCATCGATTCACAGGTCAAGATCGCCGGTCATCGGATCGAGTGCGCGGAGATCGAGCATGTGATCGGCGCGTGCGGCGGGGTGTCCCGCGCCGTCGTGGTGCCGGTCGCGGGCCGCGCGGGCGTGGTCGAACTGCACGCGGTATTGCAGGCCGACGACGCACTGTCGACGGAGCGCATCCGGCAGCATTGCGGCGAACGACTGCCGGCGTACATGGTGCCGCGGCATTGGCATCGCGACATGGCAATTCCGCTGAACGACAACGGCAAGCTCGATCGACGCGTCATGCGCGAACGCATCGAAGCGGCACTCATGGAGGCTGAATGACATGGCGCGATTCGCGCACGGGACGATTCATCGAACGCACGGCGCGCTGCGCCGCGCGGTGTACGCGAGCCTGCTCATCTGCGCGTCGCAGCCGGCGGTCGCGGACGATAACCGCTATCACGTGAAAGACTGCATGTCCTGTCACGACACGGCGGGCGGACACGACGGGGCGATGCCAGTCATTCTCGGGCAGAAAAAAGGCTATCTCGTCAGCCGGCTCGACGCGTTTCGCCACCCCGGCGCCGACGGCAGTCTCATGCCGCGTCTGATGCCGGCGTTCACGCCGCAAGAAATCGATCTGCTCGCGACGTATCTGGCGTCGCAGCGCTCCGGTTTGCTGCCGTCGACTGGCGCGGGTGCCGGCACCGCTGGCATCGGCTTTGCGCGTTATCAGCAGCATTGCGCCGTTTGCCATGAGCAGGCGGCCGACAGTCCGCTGCTGCGAGGGCAGGGCCGCGCGTACCTCGTTGGCGCGCTGCGCGATTTCGTCTACGGTCGCCGCGGCATGCCCGACAGGATGCGCGACAGCCTGAATGCGCTGTCGGCCGACGATCTGAATGCCGTGATCGGCTTTCTGACAACTTCTTCGAACAGGAAAAACCAGTGAAACGTCCGTCTGTTGCCTCCCGCTCGCCGCGCGCGCCGCGTCTCCTCGACTGGCTGTCGGCGCAGCGCTACCTGCAGGGTGTCGCGCTGAGCGCCGCGCTGTCCGGCGCGCCGCTTGCCGCGCTCGCCGCCGACAACCCACCGGACGGCCCCAGCCCGGCCTTCATCGGCGCGTCGACCTACGCCAAGATCATGTGCTCCGGTCTCTTCGTTGCCGGACTCGACGAACGGCAGATCCGCACGCAGGATCTGGCCGATCTGCCGCCGATCCCGGTGGAGATCGATCGCGACCGCCGCGTGGTCTCCGCGAGCCTGGGCCCGGTGAAGCGCACCGCCCGCTATCGGGACGGGCTGGGCTGCACGCTCGACAACGCGGTGTCCCCCGCGCTGACGCAGGCGGCGTCGCCGAAACCTTATCCGCAGGTGGACGAAGCCAGCGCGACCCATCCCGCGCCGCTCGCGGCCGCTCCGCTCCCGGCGCTGATCCCCGCGCTGGACCATGCGTTCGACGAGAACGATTCCGCGCTGCTGAAGAATACGCGCGCGGTGCTGGTCATGCATCGCGGCAGGATCGTCGCGGAGCGATATGCGCAGGGCGTCACGATGGATACGCCGCTGCCGGGTTATTCGATGGTGAAGGGCGTCGCCAATCTGCTGACCGGGACGCTCGTGCGGCGCGGGTGGTTGACGCTCGGGCAACAGGACCTTCGGCACGAATGGCGCGACGCGCCCGACGACGCGCGCCGTCAGATTTCCGTCGATCAACTGCTGCGCATGACGTCGGGACTCGCGTGGAGCGAAAGCTATCTCGGCACGCGCTCGGATCTGATGAAGATGCTGACCGCGGCGCACGATCCTGCGGCGTATGCGGCGGCCAAGCCGCTGGCCGCGCGCGAGGACGCCGCCGGTGCGCCGAAGCCGCTCCCGGACGCGCAGCGTTTCGAATCGGTGCTCGGCCCGGCGAAGAGTCTGACGCCCCGCGACGTTGCGCGGACGATGCTGCCCGGCGAGGCATGGCGCTACTCGGGCGGCTCGTATGAAATCCTGTCGGCCGTGCTTGCGGATTCGTTGCGCGCGCACCGGGAAGACCCGCTTGTCTATCCATATCGCGCGCTGCTTGGTCCGCTGGGCATGACGAGCGCGGTGCTGGAAGCGGCGCCGGACGGCAACTACATGCTGTCGTCGTTCATGCTCGCGACCGCCCGCGACTGGGGCCGGCTCGGCCAGTTCCTGCTCGATCAGTCGCGCAACAGCGCGCGCGCCAGCGAACTGCTGCCCGCGAATTGGCTGAAGGACAGCCTGCGCCCGACGCTTGCGCGGAACATGCCGATCGGCACGGAAGTCGGCGCCGGCTACTGGCTCAATTCCCTGGGTCCGGAGGTGCCGCACGGCGCGTTCTATCTCGGCGGCTTCCAGGGCCAGTTCGTGATCGTCGTTCCGGACCGGGATCTTGTCGTGGTGAGGTTGGGCGCGACCTCGGCGGACGGCAACTGGGTGGCCCGCAAAGTGCTGGAGGACATCGTGCCCCGCCTGGACTGATCCGGCGCATCGTCACCGATCGTATTCCGTCACCACTCGACACGTCATGAGAAAACCATGAAGACCCGCTTTGGCAACGCAATTCTGCTGCTGGCCGCGCTCGCCGGCGTTCCGGCCTGCGCACAAACCGTGATGGGCGCAGCCGGCTCAAACGCGCCCGTCGCTTCCATCGCCAGCATTTACGTGACGCCGGGCAAGCGCGCGCAATTCGAGGCACAGTACGAACAGCGCTACGCCGGCGCCATCGGGCGCACGGACGGCCTGCTCGAATCCTATCTCCTGGCGCCGCTCGCCGACGACAACGCAGCGCCCTTCAAGCACTTTACGATTTGGCGCGATCGGGCGTCCTACGACAAGTTCTTCGCGAAGGTGATGAGTGGCGAGCATCCGGTCGGTGCGAAAAGCAGCTATGGCGGCGAAGGCGACCTGTATACGCGGCGTCCGATTTACGAACTGTACGCGGTGCCCGTTCACCGCAACGCGGCGAGCACGGCGACCGCCGCCGGCGCGACGAACTGAGCGATGATGGACGCATTGCTTGCATCGCCGTCGGCCGGTTCGCCCATCGCCAGCGAAGGTTCCGATGGCGCGTCGCCGACCCTCGCGCAGATCCGGCAGATCGTCGAATCGGTGCTGGGCGTGGCCGTGCCCGACCGCGATACGAACATCATCGGCCTCGGCGCCAACTCGATGGAGCTGGTGCGCATCATCAACCGCATCGAGGACAGCACCGGCGTGCGCATCGGCTTCGACGCGCTGAATTTCTCGCCGTCCGTCGCGATGCTGGCGGCAAGCGTCGATGCGGCGCGAGGAGACGCGGTTGCGCCGCCGGCGCCTCCGGATGCGGCCGACATCGGCGGCGCGGACGAGCGGCGCGTCGGGCCGGTGATCGACGCGCTTCGCGACGACGCCGGTTGGCCGGTCGTGCGTCTCGCGGTCGATGCATCGGACAGTCCGTGCGCCGGCAGCGTCCGGACGTTTCGCGAGACGCCGTTGGAACTCGCGCGACTGGCGCGGCTGCTGGGCGTGCTCGCACAAACGGATGCGAACTCGCCGCGCCGCGCCGCCTACGCGTCGGCCGGCGCGCGCTATCCAGTGCAGGCCTATCTGTACGTCAAGGCTGGCGCCGTCGCGGGTCTGTCATGCGGCCTGTATTACTTCCATCCGACGCGCGGAGAGCTGTGGCTGCTGGCGCCCGATCTCGTGGTCGATGGCTCGCTGTACGACCCGTTGCTCAACGCGGAGATTCATCGGCAGGCCGCGTTTTCGATTCATCTGGTGTCGCGGCCGGCCGCCATCGAACCGATGTACGGCGCACGCGCGCGCGACTACAGCCTGCTCGAAGCGGGGGCGATGGCGCAGTTGCTGCGCATGCGCGCCCCGTCCTGCGGCATCGGCCTGTGCGCGATCGGCGATTTCGCGTTCGAGCCGGTGCGCGGCTGGTTCGAACTCGATGAGGGGCAGGCGTGCCTGCACACGCTGCTCGGAGGCTTGGCGCCGTGAATCACGCGCAGACGCGGGACGGCTATCCGCTTTCCGTCAACCAGCAACTGCTGTGGCGCTATCAGTCCATGTTTCCGGACGCGGCGACGTATGCGATGCTGGGCATTGCGCGTGCGCGTACGGTGCCGGACATCGCGTCGCTGCGGCGTGCGTATCGGCGCCTCGTCGAACGTCATGAGATTCTCCGGTGCCGGATCGGCGACGGAGCGAGTGGGCTCGCCGCGTATCCGCTCGACCTCGGGCGGATCGGGGACGACGATTTGTTGCCGCTCGAACCGGCGCAGGACTGGTCCAGCGAGCGCCTGGCGGCCTTCATCGACGCGCGCTTTGCACGCGCGCACGCCGTCGGCGACGTGGCGTTGTTTCGCTGCGTGGCGGTCCTTGCGTCCCGCGCGGCGGCAGACGGCCTGACGCTGAACGGCGCGCGGGTGTGCGCGCCGCTTGGCGATCCGGCGGCCGGGACAGTCGCGCTGCTCGTGTTCACCGCGCATCACGTCGTGGTGGATTTCCTGTCGTTTCCGCTGATTTTGCGAGAGCTGGACACGCACTACGCGGACGAGACCGCGGCTGCGTCGCGGACGCGGCGTGCCTTTCAGGCCGACGCGAATTTCCGGCGGCTCGCGACCTGGGAACGCGACTGGCTCGACAGCGCCGATGCGCGCGCGCGCGCCGACGCGTACGCGGTTCATCTGGTTCAGCCGGCAGAACTGCTGTCGTTCGGCGGCGCGCCCGCGGCGCGGCCCGCAAACCGAACCGAACGCGAATACCGCTTCGACTTGCCGAACACTGTCCGTGATGCGCTGACGGTCTGCGCGCGCACGCACGGCGTGACGCCATATGTGGCGATGCTGTCGGTGTTTCAACTGCTGCTGCACGTCCATTGCGCGTCGGACGACGTCAGCGTGGCCACGCCGGTTCATGGCCGAACCCGCGCATTCAGCCGGACGATCGGCTATTTCGCGAATGCGTTGCCGGTTCGCCAGCGCATCGACGCGCGCGACACCTTTGCCGATCTCCTGCTGCGCAATCGCGATGCGTTGCGCGGCGGACTGCGTGCCGCGCCGGTGCCGTTTCCCGCGCTGTGCGAACGCGCCGGTGTGCGCGAGCTGAGCCCCGGCATGACCGCATTCACGCAGGTCGGGCTGGTGTGGAATGTGATGCCGGAGCCGGATGCCGACGCATGGCTCGACACGCAGCATGTCGAACAGCATGGGACGCCATACGATCTGGCACTGACCGTCTACGTGCGGAGCGACGGGTGGACTTGCGGACTGAAGCACGACGCCGCGATGGTGCCCCGGCATTTCGTCGAACGGTGCGTCGCCGACCTGCCGCGTTTCGCGTTGCTGCTCGCCGGCGCGCCGGCGACGCCATGTGGTGAGCTTGCGTTCGTGCAGCCGCCGGACTGGCATTGCCGGGAACCGGTCGCGCCGGCGCCGCCGGCCGATTTCATCGAAGCCGCGTTGCGCGCGCATGCGCGCCGCGCGCCGGATGCGATCGCGCTGCGCGACGGCAAGCAGCGTCTGTCGCACGACGAATTGATGCGCGTCACGCATCGCATGGCCCTCGCGCTCAGGCAACTCGCGCCGGCGGGCGGTCCCGTCGGCATCCTGATGGAACGCGGCGTCGATGCCGCGCTGGCGGTGATCGCGGGATTCCGGGCCGGGATTGCCGTCGCGCCGCTGCATCCCGATCAATCCGCCGCCTGGCTGGCCCGCGCATGCCGGGATGCCGGCGTGCGCCACCTCGTGTGTTCGGCCGCGCATGCCGGACTGGCTGCGTCGATGCCGGCGCCGACGCTCGCTTATTCACGGTGGCGGACGCTGGCCGAGCAGGTCGGCGACGCCGCGCTGCCCAGCCCCGATCCGCTTGATACCGCGTATGTGATCCATACGTCGGGGTCGTCTGGCCTGCCCAAGGGCGTCGCGGTGAGCCGGAGCAGCCTGCAGCACCTGCTGGCTGCGAGCCGGTTCATGTTCGACGTCGCCGATGCGCACTGGACGCTCGCGCATCATCCGAGCTTCGATTTTTCGATGTGGGAGTTGTGGGGGCCGCTTGCTCACGGCGGCGCGCTGACCGTGCTCGGCGAGCGGGAAGCGGCCTCGCCCGATGCGCTGTACGACGCGCTCGTGCGCGACGGCATCACGCACATGGGACTGACGCCGGCCGCCTGCCGTCTGCTGCTGCCGATGCTGGAGCGGTGCGGCGTGCGGACCCTGAAGGTCGTGTGCGTCGGCGGCGCTGCGCTCGACGGTGCGCTCGTCAACCGGCTCGCGTTGCTCGGCGTCGACGCGTGGACCTTTTACGGCCCGACGGAAGCGACGGTCTGGGCCACGTGCGCGCGGCTGCGCGCCGACGACGAGGACGCGCGGATCGGTTATCCGCTCGCGGGCATGCGCGCCTATGTGCTCGACGAACGACTTCGGTGGGCGCCGGAGCATCAGACCGGCGAGCTCTATCTTGGCGGGCCGCAGCTGACGCGTTACCTGGGCGCGCCCGGCGCGACAGCCGCCGCGTTCGTGCCCGATCCGTGGCGGTCGGGCGAACGCATGTATCGCACCGGCGACCGCGTCCGCTATTCGCGCGACGGTGGATTGGTGTTCGTCGGACGGGCAGACCGGCAGGCCAAGATCAATGGCTATCGCGTCGAACTGGATGCCGTGTCGCATGCACTGTCGGCGTGTCCCGGGATCGCGCAGGTCGGCTGTGCGCATCTTCCGGATGACGGCGTTGGCGCACTGTATACGTCGTCGGATGGCCAACCGATTCCACTCGCGACGCTGGCCGGCTTCGCGCGCGAGACCTTGCCGCGTTATCTGCTGCCGATCCGTTTCGTTCATCGGCCGACGTTTCCGCTGACGCGCAACAGCAAGCCCGATCTCGATGCGATCCAGGCCGAACTGGAGTGCACGGCGGGTGCGTCGGCGTCCGATACCCCATCGCTTGACGAAGCCCGGTTGCGGGCGGATATCGTGCACGCGCTCGAAGAAGATCTGGGCCGCTCGAACGTGACCATCGACGCGAATTTTCACGAACTGGGCGCGACGTCGATCGTGCTGTCGAGGGTGTACGCGCGGCTCGCGCTGCGCGTTGCGACGCGCATCGAACTGGCCGATCTATACGCCTTTCCCACGGCCCGGCGGCTCGCGCACTGGCTCGCATCGGGCGAGCGCGACGCACCCACGCCGCAGGCGCGCGCGCCGTCCCAATGGCACACGCGGCGTTCACGGCTCGCACGGAACCGACCGGAATGATTGAGATGAACAGGAGCGGACACCATGTGCGGATTCGTCGTCGTCTGTCATCGTGAGGCGGCCGTGCCGATCGAGCGGATCGGCCACGCGCTCGACACGCTGCGCCATCGCGGTCCCGACGGTCGCGCGCTATGGTGCGCGGACGACGCGCGCAGCGCGATGGGATTCCACCGTCTCGCGCTGGTCGGGCCCGCTCACGAGATGCAGCCGTTTCACGCCGGCGACGTGCATGTCGTGGTCAACGGCGAACTGTACGGACACGCGGCGTTGCGGCGCGAGTTGACCGCGCGCGGCGCGCGGTTCTCGACGCAATCCGATTGCGAAGTGATGCTGCACGGCTACCGGCGCGACGGCATCGACTTCGTGCGGCGGCTGAACGGCGAATTCGCCGGCGTGATCTGGGACCAGCGCGCGCGGACGTTATACGCAGTGCGCGATCAATGGGGCGTGAAGCCGCTCTATTACCGCATCGACGGCGACGGCATCCGTCTCGCGTCCGAGATCAGGGCGCTGGCCGCGCTCGGCGCGTGCCTGCGCTGGAACCACGGCGCGCTGTTCCAGCATTGTTTCGCGTCGCTCGGACCGGCTCAGACCTTGTTCGACGGCATTCATCAGGTGCCGCCGGGTCATGTGCTCGAATGGGATGCGCAGGGTTGGCGCGTGACGCCCTACGAACCGGCGGCCGACGATGCGTTGCCGCGCGATCCGCGCGACCCCGTGCGCGCGCTGATGCCGGCGTTGCGCACGCGGCTCGACCATGCCGTGCGCGACCGGCTGGAGGGCGACGCACCGATTGCCTGCTATCTGAGCGGCGGCGTCGATTCCGCGACGCTTGCGGCGCTGGCGGTCCGCCACCGGCCCGACGGACTGGCGGCTTTCACCGTGGATTTCGGCACCCATGCCGACGATGCGGCCGGCGCGGCGGCGATCGCGTCGAGTCTCGGCATCCAGCATCAGGTCCTGCCGTTCGACGAACCGCAACTCGTCGCGCATTTCGAGGACGCGGTGCGGCACGCGGAGACCATCGGTTTCAATTTCATCGGGTCCGCGCGCTGGATGCTCGGCCGGGCGGTTGCCGCGAGCGGCTACAAGGCCGTGCTCGCAGGCGACGGCGCCGACGAACTGTTCGGCGGGTATGGTTTCTCCGTGATGGACGGCCTGTTCGGCGGCTCGCCGCGTCAGCGCGACCTGATTACGCACGTACTTGAGAGCGGTCGCGCGGCGCTCGCGGCGGAGCTTGGCCAGGCGCTACCGCTCTTCGGGCTGGACGTCGCGCGCCATGGCGCTATCGCGCCTTACCTCGTGACCAGTTGGAACTATCAGCGCAGCGGCATGCGCCTGCTGCTCGCGCAGCCGTTTCTCGAGCAGTTTCGCGAGTACAACCCATACGACATGCTGCTGGATGCGACGGGCGGCTTCGGCGACCCGTCGAGGTCAACCATGCGCCGGTCGCTGCAACTATGGCGCAAGTCGCTGTTTGTGAATCACATCCTGGTATCGGAGCGGCTGGACATGGCGCATGGACTCGAGACGCGCTATCCGTATCTGGACCATCGCGTCGCCGCCGTCGCGGATGCGTTGCCGGATGCGTGGCTCGCCGACGATGCGCGCGACAAGCGTTTTCTCAGGACCGCGGTCGTGTCGTTGACGCCCGAGTGCGCGCGCCGCGCGCCTAAGCGGCCGTTCGAGGCGCCGCCGATCTCGGCGCGGCGAAGCGGCGCGTTCCAGCGCTACTGGCAGGACGTGCTGCATAGCGACGTGGCGCGGCACTCATCGATCTTCGACCATCGACGGCTGCTGTGGCTGGACAGCCTGCTGCCGTCGCTGTCCAGAAAATCGCAGGAACGGGTCGACAGCTTTTTGATGATGGCGCTCAGCTTCTTCGCGTTGCAGCGCTGTTTCGGCGTGGCCGGCTGAGGGACGGACCGGGGACCGCGCAGCCGCCGCGTCGTTGTGCCATGGCGGACGGCGATCCTGGCGGGGAATACGGGCGGTGGTGCGCATCGCCCGTCGAATTGATTGGATTGGTCGCGCGCGGGCCGGGCGGGTTCGGCGCGGCCTCATTGGGGATCGATCATGAGCAATCTGGATACATTGTTGTTGTCTGCCGACCAGCGCGAACGCTACCGGGCGTTGCTCGCGGAACGACGCCTCGCGGATCCCGGCGGGCAGGGCATCGCCCCGCGCGCGCCGGGCCAGCGCATCCCCCTCACCAGCTATCAGGAACCGCTGTGGTTCATCGACCGGTACGAGGGCGGCGATACCGCGCATAACGTCGTGTATCCGATGGGCCTGCCCGAGGAAGAGATCGACGAACCGGCGCTCCTGCAGGCGATCGGCCGCATGATCGAGCGCCACGAGATCCTGCGCACGACGTTCCGGCAGGACGACGCCGGCGCCGTGCAGATCGTGCATGAAAGCTGGCCGCCCGCGCTCGAGCGCGTCGATCTGCGGCCGCTGCCGGATGCGCTGAAGGAAGCGACGGGATGGAAGCTCGTCGACAAGGAGGCGGCCCACCAGTTCGATCTCGAACAGGGCCCGCTGATCCGCTTCACGCTGCTGATCGTCGCGCCGAACAAGAATGTGCTGATCGTGTCGCTGCATCACATCGTGTGCGACACATGGTCGGTGGCGATCATCGATCGCGAGATCCGCACGCATTACGATGACATCGTGAACGGGCGTCCATGCTCGCTGCCGCCTGTGGCGGCACAGTTCGGCGACTATGCGATCTGGCAGCGCGAGCAGATCGCGCGCGGCGCGCACGCGCAGCATGTCGACTACTGGGTCGAGCGGCTCGCCGAGGCGCCGCCGCTGCAACTCGAGACCGATTTCCCCACGCCGGAGCGGCGTAGTCACCGGGCGGCCAACAGCCTCGTGCTGATCGAGCCGGATCTGCTGGAGAAAGCCAATGCGTGCGCGAGAAGCCATGGCGTCACGCTCTACATGGTCTTGCTGAGCGCGTTCAAGATCATGCTGGCGCGCCATACGGGACAGTCCGATATCGTGGTCGGCACGCCACATGCGAACCGCGAACTGGATGTGATGCGCGACGTGATCGGTTTCACGATCAATTCGCTTGCGCTGCGCACCGAACTCGATGGCAATCCGACCTTCGAGGACGCGGTGCGGCGCGTGAGCACGAGCGCGCTGCAAGCTTACGAGCATCAGGCGGCGCCGTTCCAGTCGGTGGTCGAGGCGTTGGGCGTGCGGGGCAAGGGCGAGCGGCTCAGCCGCTATTCGCTGTTGCGCGTGTTCTTTTCGGTTCAGAACATCAAGTGGGCAGATATCGGCCTGCCTCAGATCAATACCGGGAAGCTGCACGACAAGCCGCGCTTCACCGTGCCGCACCCGACCACGAAATACGACATCTATATGTACCTGCGCGAGCGCGACGGCAAGGTGCTGGGGGGCGTCGAGTACGACACGGAACTGTTCGCGCCGAGCCGTATCGAGCGG
This sequence comes from Burkholderia singularis, assembly GCF_001718875.1. Classification (NCBI taxonomy): domain Bacteria; kingdom Pseudomonadati; phylum Pseudomonadota; class Betaproteobacteria; order Burkholderiales; family Burkholderiaceae; genus Burkholderia; species Burkholderia singularis. The sequence goes on along the minus strand of NZ_CP013448.1, from coordinate 2,227,248 downwards.
ATGATCCGGCATTTCCTGCGCATTCTCGAGCAGGGCGTGACAAACCCGGGCACGGCGATTCACGCGCTTGCGATGCTCTCGGAGGACGAGGTTCGCGCGCTGTGTCCGGCGCCGCGCCCCGGTCCGCGCGACGCCGAGCCGCCGGCGGCGATCCACGCGTGGTTCGAGCGGATGGCGACGCGTTGGGCCGATCGTCCCGCACTGATCGACGGCGAGCGGGTCGTGACATACCAGGCGTTGGCGGATGCCAGCGCGAGGCTCGCCGGCGTCGCGCCGCTCGCGGGGCTGGCGCCGGAGCAGCGGGTCGGCTTGCTTGCGGACCGTTCGATCCCGATGGTCGAGACGGTGCTCGCGGTGCTGCGCGCGGGCGGCGTATGCGCGATGCTCGATCACAGCGCGCCGGCGCTCCGGATCGGGGATGCGGTGCGCGCGCACGGCATCGTTACGCTGCTGTGCGACTCGCTTCTGGAAGCCGCCGGAAACCTGCCAGGCGACGTGATCACGCTCGATGCGCTGGCCGCGCGCGCGTGCGCCGCGCCCGCGTCAGGGGCGCGCCACGTATGTGCCGAACAGACGGCCTTCGTCTTCATGACATCGGGTTCGACCGGCGTGCCGAACGCGGTCGAGTTGACGCATGCGGGCGTGTTGAATGGGCAGTTGCCGCAGACGTGCCCGCATCCGATTGGTCCCGGCGACCGGCTGCTGATGACCACGCCGACTAGCTCGGCGCGACTCGTCGGCGAATTGCTGTGGCCGCTCCTCAACGGCGCGACTGTAGTGATGTGTCGCCCGGGCGGGCATCAGGATCCCGTCTATCTGGGCGAGCTTCTGCAACAGCAGCGGATCACCCACTTCAGCGTATTGCCCCAGGTGTTGACGGCTTTGCTGGACGACCGGGTGCTGGCCCGTTGCTCCGATCTCAAGCTGGTGTACTGCGTCGGACAGTCGCTTGAGCAGCAAATGGCGGCGCGGTTTGTCGCGATGTCGGGCGCGACGCTCTACAACAGCTATGCGCAGACGGAAGCGTGCCCGGTGACGTTCCATCCGTGCGACGGCGCGGCCGACGCGGGGCTCGCGCCGGTCGGCCGCGTTGCGCCGCACACCGCGGTCTACGTGCTCGATGCGTACCTGCGGCCGGTGCCGACTGGCGTGACCGGACAGATCGCGATTGCGGGCGACCTGCTGGCGAGGGGCTATATGGGGAATCCGCGTCTCACGGCGGAAAAGTTCGTGCCCAATCCGTTCGGCGCGCCGGGCAGCCGCATGTATCGCAGCGGCGACCTCGGCTCATGGGACGAGCAAGCGCGACTCGCGTTGCGCGGGCGCAGCGACCAGCGCGTGAAAATCCGCGGCTACCGGATCGATCTCGGCGAAATCGAGCATGCGCTGATGTCGATCGACGGCGTCGACGAGGCGGCGGTCGTCGTGTCGTCCGATCTGCGCGGCGAGCCGGCGATTGCCGCTTTCATTCGCGCGCGGCCGCTGCCGGTGGAACAGCGCAAGGGGATCGCGCAACTGCTCAAGGCGCGTTTTCCGGTGCGCCGGAAAGATGTGCAGGCGCCGCTCGCCGATCAACTGCGCGCCATCCTGCAGGCCCGACTGCCGTTCTACATGGTGCCGGCGCGCATCACGCAACTCGATGCGCTGCCGCGCGGTCGGACCGGGAAGGTGGATCGCGTCGCGCTGGCCGCATACGGCGCCGGTCCGGCGGCGCCGACGAGCACGCCCGAAGGGGCGCCGCGCACGGAGCGCGAGCGCGTGCTGGTCGCGATCTGGCGCGACGTGCTCGACCTGCCCGCCGACCGGCCGTTCGGCATTTACGACAGCTTCTTCGAACTGGGCGGCCACTCGCTGAGCGCGGTGAAGATCGTGCGTCGGATCCAGTCGGAACTGAACGTGAAGCTCGACATTCGCAATGTGTTCGAAGCGGTCACGATCGCGGGGCTGGGCGACCTGATCGAGTGGACGATCGGCGCCGACAGCTTCGATGACGTCGAGCTGTGAGCGGGCGGCCGATATGCTGACGAATGTGGATCGCAACCGGACGGCGCGGCGCGTGCCGTACATTCACCGGTTCGAGGAAACGGCGCGGACGCACCCGTCGGCGATCGCTGCTGAAGACGCGGCCCGGCGCGTGACCTACGCCGAGCTGGACGGATTGGCGAATCGCTTCGCGCACGAAATGCGGCGGCTGGGCGCGGGGCGCGGGGCGATCGTCGCGATTTCGCGCGGGCGCGATGTCGTGATGCTTGCCGCGATCCTGGCGACCTTCAAGTGCGGCGCGGCCTATCTGCCGATCGATCCCGGCGCGCCCGCCCAGCGCAAGCGGTACATGCTGGCGCGTTGCGCCTGCCGCCTGATGCTGGCGGATGCGCACGCAGACCACGCGATCGATCCGGATCGCGCCGTCACGGTCGTCGATCCCGCGGCGTGGCTGGCGTCGGGGCCGCAAGCCGGCCACGCGCTGCCCGACGTGACCCTCGACGATCCCGCCTACGTGATCTTCACGTCGGGCTCGACCGGCGAGCCTAAGGGCGCGCTGCTGTCGCAGGCGAACCTGGTCAATCATCTGTGGGCGAAGATCGACGATCTCGGGCTTCATGCGGGCGACCGCATCGCGCAGACCGCACCGTGCGCGTTCGATCTGTCGGTCTGGCAGTTTCTGGCGGCGGGACTGGTCGGCGCGCGCGTGACGGTCGTGGCGCAGGACGCGGTCGCGCATCCGCCGGCGCTGCTGGATGGGCTGGCGCGCGCGAATGTGACCGTGCTGCAGGCGGTGCCGAGCTATCTGGCGACGCTGCTCGATGTCGTGGCGCGGCATCGCGCGCGCGTGCCCGACACACTGCGCATCATGGTGACGGCGGGGGAGCGCCTGCCGATCGCGGTAGCGCGTCGCTGGTTCGACGTCAGCGACGCGCCGCTCGTCAATGCATACGGCCCGACCGAGTGCGGCGTGGACGTCACGCATCACGTGATGACCTGCGCGCCGGACGGCGAAGCCGTGCCGGTCGGCCGCGCGATCCCAGGCGCCGAACTGCATGTCGTGGATGCCGACCTTGCTCCCGTAGCGGACGGCGACGCAGGTGAGCTGCTGATCGGCGGCATGGCGACGGGCGTCGGCTACATCGACGCGCCGGCACAGACGGCCACATCATTCGTCGCGGTGCCGTTCGCGCAGGGGCGCTTCTATCGGACGGGCGACCGGGTCAGGCGACGCGGCGGCGTCTATGAATTCCTGGGTCGGCTCGATCTGCAGATCAAGCTGCGCGGCCATCGGATCGAACCCGAGGAAATCGAAGCGGTGCTGCTGCGGGACCCGCACGTGCGCGCGGCTGTCGTGATGCTTTACCGCGACGGCGAGCGTGCCGAGCTGGCGGCGCTCGTCGAGCGCGCCAGGCCGGATCTGCCCGTCGACGCGCTGCGCGAAGCGTGTCGCGCGCGTCTGGCGGCGGCGCTGCCCGCGTACATGACGCCGCAACTGATTGAAATCGTGTTTGCGATACCGCTCAACGAACGCGGCAAGACGGACCGGGCCGCGGCGACGCGACTTCTGCACGCGTTGAATCCGTTTCAGTGAAAATCCACTCCATGAACCTGTTCGACCGCATCTTCCATCGCCTTGTCGAATGCGATTTCCTGTACCGGAACGTCTTGAATCGCCGTCCGACGCGCGAGTACCGCCATCACCGCGCCGTGCTGTGTGACGAGGGACGCCGGATCCTGAAAGCGTTGAACGACGACGGCGTTGCGATCTCGCACGTGAGCCGCTTCGCCGCAATGCAGCCGCTGTTCGACGCATTGCGCGAGCAGGCGTGTCGGGCCGAGTCGCAACGCCGCAAGCGCGTGCCCGCGAACTCCGATCAGGCGCGGGCCTATGCATTCATGTCGAACGTGCTGGGTTCGTACCCGCGCTTCAATCCCGATAGCGTGTACGCGCGTTTCGCGTGCCAGGCCCCGTTCCTCGAAATCATCAACGCGTACTTCGACATGTTCGTTCAGTTGAGAAAGTACGCGGTATTCCGGCATTCGGGGGGCGGGCTGTCCGAGAACGGCAAGTGGCACCGCGATGGACGGTGCGATACGTCGGTGGTGCGTCTGTTCGCCTACTTCGCCGATGTCGGCGCATGCAATGGCGCGATGCGCTACGCGCGCGGCACGCACCGCAAGGGCGCGCAGGGCAGCCGGATCGAGATTGCGCCGGCGAGCCTCGATCGGCAGGCCGTCTCGTGCGACGGCCCGGCGGGCACGCTGGTTTTCGCCGATACGCGCGGCTATCACCGCGCGGGCGATTTCACGCAGGGCGAACGCTGGGTGTTCAACGGCGTGTTCACGTCGCCCGGCTTCGGGGCCGACTATTTCACGCGTACCGGGAAGCGGCGTCCGGTACGCGGAAACCCTTTATCGTGGGCGCTGTCGAGCCCGCTCACGCTGACCGACAACTTCGCACCAGACCAATCACGATGAACGAGCGAAACAGCCCGTCTTTCGGTTCCCGCCACGCCGACGAAGCGCCCCTGTCCTGGGGGCAAAAGCAGATGTACCGCGCGATGCGGATCGATCGCGACGCGGCCCACTTCCACATGACCGATGTGCTGGCGTTGCAGGGCGACGTCGATCTGCCGCGGCTCGCGCGCAGCCTGGCCGATACGTTTGCCAACCATGCGACGCTACATCTGCGCTTCGTACCGTACGCGGACGACGACGACGGCGTCGCGCAGCGCTTCGACGACATCGCGCCGATCGCGTGCCCGGTGCACGACTGGTCCGGCCTGCCGCCCGACGAGGCGGCGGCGCAACTCGCGGCGCTGCGCGTCCGGTTCCGGGAAACGCCTTTCGATTTGGCCGCCGCTCCGCTGTTCCGCTACGCGTTGGTGCGCCTGTCGTCGCGCGACAGTTGCCTGTTGCTCACGGTGCATCATCTGCTGGCCGACGACTGGTCGATGGGACTGCTGCACCGGGAACTCGCGGCGCGCTATGCCGGACGCGATCCGGCGCGCCCCGCGCGGGACGATGGCGGCGCGCGCTATCTACGCTTCGCCCGGCGCCAGCACGCGTGGTTGCGCTCCGACGAGGGCACGCGCGCGGTCGCGTTTTGGGCCGACCGCCTTGGCGCGCTGCCCGCCCAGCTTGCGCTGCCGGTCGATCGGCAGCGCAGCGTCGCGGGCACGCCGCGCAAGCGGACCCTGACGGGCGTGCTGCCCGTCACGGCGACGCGCCAGTTGCACGCGCTCGCCCGTGCCACGCATGCGACCTTGTTTTCGATCCTGCTGGCCGCCTACGACGTGCTGTTGTGGCGCCTGTCCCGCTGCGAACGCGTGCCGGTCGCGACGCTGGTCGCGAATCGCGGCGACGGCGAATTCGAGGATACGGTCGGCCTTTTCTTCAACACGATCGTCCTCGTCTCGGACGTGCGGCCGGATCAGCCGTTCCGCGACTTCGCCGCGCGAGTGGCCGAGATCACGCTCGAAGGCATGGCGCGGCAGCAGGTTCCGTTCCAGTACCTCGTCGAACGGCTGTGCCCAGTCAGGGATCCCGCGCGGGTGCCGTTTACGCAGGCGCTGTTCGCGTTCATGAATGCGTCGGGGCCGCGTTTGCGGCTCGGCGACGTGGCGCTCGCGCAGTTGGGCGGCATCGACGCGGGATCGACCTACGACCTGAAGCTGACCGCGTATGAAAAAGACGCGGCCGTGGAGGTGGTGTTCGAATACGACGCGAGCGTCGTCGAGCCGTCGACGGCGCAGGCCTGGCTCGACGTGTATCTGCGAATGCTCATGGATGCCGCGCGGGAACCCGATACGCCGCTCACTCATCTCGGCTGGACGCGGCGCGATTCGATCGCGTCCAGGATGGCGGGCGATACGGACGTGCTGGACGACTGGGGCGTCGCGGTGCCCGCTGGTTTTGTCGGGCAGTTGTGCCGGTTCGACGATCCGTCGGCCGCGCCGGTGCGCCTGGGCGTGCCGGCGCGGCGGCTGGCGGACCTCAGTGTGCGCACGCTGGACACGCGACCGGCGCACTACGACGTCGATGGCGGCCGCATCGACATCGACGCGGTCGAACGGTGCGCGCGCGCTGTGACGGGAGTGCGTCGCGCGCTGCTGACGCACGATGTCGAACACGGGCTGGTCATGCATCTCATGGTGGACGAGGCGTCATTCGCGCTCGCCGTGCTGCGTCGCGCGCTGTTCGCGTCGTTGCCGATGCATGGCGTGCCGTCGCGATTTCGCGTCGTGCCGTGGATCGTCGAGCAGGTCGGCGGCGCGCCCGACCTGGATGAATTGTGGCGGGTCGGGCGCGATGCGGACGACGCGTCGCGCAAGCGCCCGCCGAGGGATGCGCACGAGGCGGCGGTGTTGCGCATCTGGGCGGACGCGCTACGCTTTCCCGGGCTTGGCGCGGAGGACGATTTCTTCGCTGTGGGCGGCAACTCGCTGTCCGCTGCGCTGATCGTCGCCGAGGTCAACCGGGAGTTCGGCTGCACGTCGACGCTTCAGCAGTTGTTCGAAGCACGCACGGTCGCGCGCTTTGCCGTCATGGCCGCGCAGCGCCGAGAGGACGCCGCCTGTGGCGCCTGGTACATGCAGCCGGACGCACGCAGTGACGAGTGGACCCGCATCGAAGAGGACGGCAGCCTGTCGTACCCGGTGTCCGAGGCGCAGGCGCGGATGTGGGTGCTCGACCGCCTGCCCGATGTGTCGGACCGTTACGTGATGAAGACCGCCTACCGGATCGACGGCGCGCTCGACGTGAGCGCGCTGCGCGCGTCGTTCGCGGCGCTGGTGCGGCGGCACGAACAGTTGAGGGCGGTATTTCGGGCGGTGGACGGTGAGATCCGGCAATGCCTGCTGCCGACTGGCGCGGTGCATCTTGATGAAGTGCGCTGGGAGGGCGAGACGCCTCCAGGCGATACGCCGCCCGCGCACCTGATCCAGGACCTCGATGCGGCGTTCGATCTGGGCAGCGGGCCGCTGATCCGGGCGCGGCTCGTGCATACCAACGATCCGAAGGTGCATTACCTGTACGTCGCGCTTCATCACATCGTGGCGGATGGCTGGTCGATGGGGGTGATCGTCGACGACTGGCTGCGGCTTTACTCGGGCCGCGACGCGCTTCCCGTCCTGCCCGCAGAGTATCGGGACTATTGCTGCTGGCGGCGCTCGGACGAGGCGCGGCAGGCCGTCGATGCGGACCTGCGTTACTGGCGCGACCGACTGGGCGGCGCGCGCGGCGAACTGGCGTTGCCGGCACGGACGGTGGCGCCGGGTGCCGGCCCGCGCGCCGGTCATCATTCGTTCCGCTTGCCCGCCGTGCTGTGCGAGGCGCTTGGCAGGATCGCCGCCGCGCACGGCGCGTCGATTCACGCCATCCTGCTGACCGGGTTTGCGATCGTGCTGTCGCGATACAGCGGCCAGAGCGATCTGTGCATCGGCGCGCCGGTCGCGAACCGCGATCGGGAAGGGACCGCGCCGATCGTGGGGCTGTTCGTCAATACCGTCGTGCTCCGGATGCGGATCGATGCGGGGCGCTCGCTCGCCGATCTGCTCGCGGCGACCCGGGACACGGTCATCGATGCGCTTGCGCACGCAGGCGCGCCGTTCGAGGAAGTCGTGCAGGCGCTGCAGCCGCAGCGGCATCTCGATGCGTCGCCGCTGTTCGAGGCCCTGTTCGCGTTTCAGGCGTTTGCGCCGTCGGTGTCGGCGCCGGACGGTCTGACGCTGCGAGGTATCGCGCAACGCACGCAGCAGGCGAAGTTCAAGCTGAGCGGCACGGTGACGCTCGGAGCGGGCATCGGTTACGGCGAATTCGAGTTCCGCGAGGATCTGCTTGATCCGGAAATGATCGGGCGCCTGGCGGCCGATTATGTGTCGATGCTCGAGCAATGGGCAGCGCATCCCGACGCTGGAATCCTGGCGCTGACGCCGCACACGGCGCGCGTGTCGCCGGTCGCGCCGGTTTCCGCCGATGCGGCCGGATTGGGCGGCGTGCGTGCGCTGTGCAAGATCGTCAGCCGGCAGGCGCGCCGTGTGCCGGACCAGCCGGCGCTGCGCGATCGCGCGACGACACTCTCTTATGCCGAACTCGATGCTGGTGCGAATCGCGTGGCCGCGCGGTTGCGGGCGCAACGTGTGGGCGCGGGTTCGCGCATCGGCCTGGGTGTACCGCGCTCGGCCGATGCGATCGTCTGTCTGCTCGGCATTTTGCGCGCGGGCGCGGCTTACAGCCCGATGGACATGCAGGCTTGCGCGTCGGACTGGCGTGAGCACGCAAGCGACGCTGGCCTCGACGCGATCGTGCTGGCCGGACCGGCTGGCGCGGGCCTCGACGGCGTGCGCACGATCGCGCTCGACTATCTGGTTGCGCCGATGGCCGATGGACCGGCCGCGGTGATCGCATCGGGAACGGCTCAGGCGAGCGCGGTGGTTTTTCGCACCTCGGGATCGACAGGCCGGCCGAAGTGCGTGACGGTGCCGCATCAGGGCGTGCTCGCGCTGATTGCGTGGGCGTGCGGCGCGTATGCCGCGCGCGAATATCGAAACAGCACGTTCGCGACCGCATTGACGTTCGATGTGTCGCTGTTCGAGATGTTCACGCCCTGGGCGCTGGGCGGCTGCGCAACGATGCTGGAGAGTCTGCAGGTCCTGCCAGAGTCGGACACTCAGCTGACCTGCGTGAGCGGCACGCCATCGCACGTCGCGATGCTGCTCGACCGGGGAGACTTCCCGGCCGGCGCCGTGACGCTGAATGTCGCGGGTGAGCCGCTGCCGCGCAAACTGGTCGAACGGATCTTTGCGCAGACGGACGTACAGCGCGTCGTCAATCTGTATGGTCCCACCGAATGCTCGATCTACGCGAGCGTCGAGGATATCCGGCGCGCCACATTCGACGGCGCGGTGGGCATCGGCCGTCCCCATCCGCACGCCGCGCTGTATCTCGTGGACGACGCTCTGTCGGAAACGCCCGCGGGTGTGCCGGGGGAGATCTGCATAGGCGGGAGCGGGCTCGCCCACGGTTATGCCGGACAACCCGCGCTCACGGCCGAGCACTTCATTCCCGATCCCTTTGCCGGCAAGCCGGGCGCGAGGATGTACCGCACGCGCGATCTGGGCCGGGTCGACGAGCGCGGCCATGTTGCTTATCTGGGGCGCGCCAACGGCGTCCGGAAACTGCGCGGCGTGTGGGTCAATTTCCATGATCTGACCGCGGACGTGCGCGCGTGCGACGGCGTAAGCGACGCGGTGGTGCTGCCAATCGCATCCGGCGACGACGAGGACGACGCGCGCGTGATCGCGTTCTGCGTGCCCGAAGCGGGCGCGATCCTCGATGAAACGACGCTGCAACAGGCGTTCCGGGCGCGCGTGGCGCGCACCCGCCCGCTCGCGTACGGCCGCCTCGTCAATCGCTTCGTCGTGCTCGATGCACTGCCGTTGACGCCGAACGGCAAGGTCGACGTCCACCTGCTCGCACAGTGGGAATGGCGCGCGAGACCCGAGCCACGAGTGCCGTTCGCGCCGTCGGATTCGTTCGGACACCTGCTGCGCGACGCATGGCGAAACGCGCTGAAGCGGGACGATATTGCGCAAACCGATGATTTCTTCGCGTTGGGCGGTCATTCGTTGCTCGCGCTGCGCATGCTGGCGGAACTGGAACGGGCGACGGGGCTCGTGCTGCCGCTCGGGCACGTGTTCGAATTCCCCGTGTTTGCCGAGTTCGCGGCGCAGGCGGACGCGCTCGCGCGAACCGGCGGGACGTCGCAGCCGGGACGGGACGGCATCCGCCCGATCGCGCGCGGCGGACATCTCCCCGTGACGAGCGCACAGCGGCGCATGTGGTTTCTGGATCAGATCGACCCGGGCGCGACGCACTACAACGTGTCGGTCGTCCTGCGCGTGCACGGGGTGACGGACGATGCGCGGTTTCTGTCCGCGATTCGCGCTTGCCTTCAGCGTCACGAGGTGTTCAGGACGTCATTTCATTTCGTCGATGGCGAGGTCGTCGCGCAGATCGACGATACGCATGTTCCCGATCTGGCGTGTGAGGATTGGTCGACGCTGACGGAACTCGAGCAGCGCAAGAACGAAGCCGCATGGCGTGCGATGCAGGCGTCGCATCGTTTCGATTTGCGTCGTCCTGGGCTGTTCCGGCTGCAGGTGGCGCGTCTGTCCGAGCAGACGCGGCTGCTGGCGCTGGTGCTGCATCACGTCATCACGGATGCCGATTCGATCTCGCTGCTGGTCGACGAGATCGGCCAGCAGTATGCGCAACCGGCCAGACTCGCCGCACCCGCCATTCAATACATCGACTACGCGGCATGGGCGCGTGCGCGCGGCCCCGCGCACGAGGCGCATCTGGCGTACTGGCGTGAGCAGTTGCGCGACTGTCCCGAGTTCCTGTCGCTGCCCGCCGATTACCCGCGCGACGCAACGATGCGACACGATGGCGCGACGCATGCGTTCCTGATCGGACGGGACGAGCTGGAGCAGGTGGGCGGCCTGCTGGCCCGGCTGCGCGTCTCGCGCTTTGTCGGCCTGCTCGCGTTGTTCAAGCTGGCGGTGCATCGCTACGCGGGCAGTCGCGACATCTGTATCGGCACACCCGTGACGAATCGTCAGATCGTGTCGACCCGCGCGATGCAGGGCTTCTTTGTCGATACGCTGCCGCTGCGCACGCGCTTTTCGCCGAGTGATACGCTGGCCGGCTTCATCAGGCGCGTGCATGCCGTCTGCGTCGATGCTTTCCGTCACCAGGAGCCGGGCCTCGAGGCGATTGTCACGGACCGGCAGTCCGAGCGCGTGCCGGGATATCACCCGTTGTTCCAGCTCGCGTTCGCGCATACGGATGAGACGCTCGCGACAAACGACGCGCACGGGCTGCACTGGCGTGTGTCGCAGGGCGGCCGTCACGCGACGCCGTTCGACCTCACGTGCCATTGCAACGAAACGCCGGACGGCATGTGGGTGACGCTCGAATACAAGACCGCGCTGTACGCACCGGCAAGCATCGCCGCGTTTGGCGCGCACCTGCGGCACTTGCTGAGCTGTCTGGCGACGCATCTCGACGTGCCGCTCGCCGCGTTGCCGGGCGTCGATGTCGGTGCCTCCGTGGTCGCGCCGGCCGTGCGCGATGCCCGGTTGATCGACGGATTCGCACGCCACGCGAAGGCCAATCCCGATGCGATCGCGGTCAAGACCGTCTCGGGCGAGTTCAGCTATGCGACGCTCGACGCCGAGTCGAATCGACTCGCGCGCCGCTTGCTGGCGGATGGGCTGCAACCGGGCGAGTGCGTCGCGCTCTGCGTGGAGCGCGACTATCCGCTGATCGTCGCGCTGCTGGCCGTCAGCAAGGCGGCGGGCTGCTTCGTGCCGTTCGACAGCGACGTGCCGGCGCTGCGGCTGCGCGGCATCATTGCGCAGCATCGCATCACCCGGCTCGTGTCGACCCACGCGATCGTCGCGCGCTGGTCGCTGGAAGCGACGCAGTCGATGCGCGATGTCTGCCTGTACGACGTCGGGACGCAGCGGGGTACACCCGCGCCGGGCGGCTTCGGGACAGTCGTGACCGCGCGGGACTGGGCCGACTCGCGCCCGTTGCCCGTCTCCGTCGCGCACGATGCGTCGCACGCCGCCTATGTCATTTTCACGAGCGGCTCCACCGGCACGCCGAAGGGCGTGATGATCGGACACGCGGCAGCGTGCGCCACGCTCGACTGGATCAACGAGCGGTTCCAGGTCACCGCCGGCGACCGGCTGATGTGGTGCGCGTCGCCAGGGTTTGATCTGTCCATTTACGACGTGTTCGGCGTGCTGGGGGCGGGCGCCACGGTTTGCGTGGCCGATCGCGGCATGCTGTTCGACCCGACCGTCCTGGCCGCTTATCTGACGCACTGGAACGTGTCGATGTGGGATTCCACGCCGGCCGTGCTGCAGTTCGCGCTCGCCGGCTGCGACGTGCTGGCAGACGCATTCCGCAGTGAGACGATGCGGCTCGTCATGCTGAGCGGCGACCGGATTCCGGTCACGTTGCCGGCCGACGGCAGCCGGCATTTTCCGAACGCGCACTGGTACGCGCTGGGCGGTGCGACCGAAGCGGCGATCTGGTCGAACTTCCATGACATCGGCCGGGCGGAGGCGGCGCGGGCGATGCGCTGGCGGCGCGCGGTTCCCTATGGGCGCGCATTCGGCGCAGCAGCGTATTTCGTGCTGGATGACGATCTGCGGATCTGCCCGGACGGCGTCGAAGGCGAGCTGTATATCGGCGGCGGTTGTCTCGCGGATGGCTACCTCGGTGCCCCCGCGCTGACTGCGGAGCGATTCATTCCGAATCCCTTCGCGGCGTCCGGGCGGCTTTATCGCACCGGCGACCGGGTCAGGCGCGATGCTTCAGGGACGCTATGGATACTGGGCCGGACCGATACGCAGATCAAGTTGCGCGGTTATCGAATCGAACTCGGCGAAGTCGAAAGCGCCATCCAGCGGATGCCGGAGGTGCGCGCCGCGCTGGCGCTGATGGACGCCTACCGGCAGGAGATTCGCGCCTATGTCCAACTCACTGGACCGGGCGCGCTGGACGACGCGCAGGTGCTGAGTTATCTCGGCGCGCGGCTGCCGCACTACATGGTTCCGGCGTCGGTTCATTTCGTCGACGCATGGCCGATGACGGTCAACGGCAAGGTCGACCGCGAGCGGCTTGCATCCGATCACGGCCAAGCGGCCAGCCGCAGTCCGCGAACCGCGTTCAGTACGCTGGCGGGCCGGCTCGCGACGCTATGGGAAGAAGTGCTGGGCACCCCCGTTGAAGACATGGAAAAGAGCTTCTTCCACTACGGCGGAACTTCGTTGATGGCGGTGCGGATAATCGGTCTCGTCAATGAACGGCTCGGCACGGCATTGCAGGTCTTCGACGTCTTCCGCTATCCGACGCCGAGCCGGCTCGCGATGCGGATCGCCGTGCCCGACGCGCAGCCGCCGTCCCGGCCGGCGTCGTCCGCCGACGCGGCGGTGGTCAGCGTCTGGAAGGCCGGAGACGGCCGCATGCCGATGCTGATCTTCATCGCGCCGCCTGGGACCGACGGCGCCTGCTATGCGGCGTTGATGGACGAGTTGCGGGCCTGGCCAGGCGGGCTTGGCACGGTTGCGCTCACGTTGCCGCTGTTGCGGCGGTGGCGCGATGGCGCGGAGCAGTCGGTGCGCTCGCTGTGCCGACTGATAGCGGCCGCGCTCGCGGAGGCCGGAATCGAACGCGCAATACCGTGCGGATGGTCGTTCGGCGGCATGCTGGCGGCGAATCTGCTGAGCCGGGCCGATGCGTCTCGGTTGACGTTGTCGTCGCCCGCACTGCTGATCGATGCGTTCGGCGTAATGGATACGGTCGGCGGCGCAGCCGGGCAGCCCGGCGCGGCGCGCGAGACGTCCGATGCGGTGGCGGGATTGCTGCCCGATGCGATCGACGATGCAGCCCTGGCCGAATTGCGCGAGGCATCCGTCGCACTCCTGCAGGCGGGCGCGACAGGCGGACATGAGGTAACGACGCCCTGCATCGCGCTGCTCGAAAGCGCGGGTCCGGCGCACGTCAGCGCGTCGTCGAGCTGGCCGAGGACGGCTTTATTGCACGTGCATGCGCTTGACGCGCATCACTACGCGCTGCTGCGCCGGCCCTGGGTGCAGGAGGTGGCGTCGTGGATCATGACGTCCCTCGATCACGATGCGGCACATGGGATGCCAGTGACGGAGTCGATCTGAACATGCCAGTCAGGATTCTGTTGTTGCGCCGTGAACGGGCGCTGTTTCTCGCGCTATGCGTGTTCGCCGGGCTGGCGTCGTCGGGTGCCGTCATCGTGGCGATTCGCGAGATCGCCTTTGCGTTGACGGATCGCGTCGCCGGTCAGCATTTCGCGTGGCCCGTATTCATCGCGGCGCTTGTCGTGACCGTGCTGGGCGGCCTGTGTTCGCAGGTTACGCTGAGCCACGTCGGCGCGCGGATCATGCATGATCTGCGAAGCCAGGTTGTGTCGCGCATCATGCATCTGCCGTACGAGACGCATGAGCGGCTCGGGGCGTCCCACCTGCATGCGATCTTGTCGGAGGACGTCGCCAAGGCATCCTCCGCGCTCGGAACACTGCCGTCTTTCGTCGTCTGCGCGGGCCTTGCGGCATTCGGATTCGGGTATCTGCTGCTGCTTTCGCCCGTTCATTTCGTGGGGGTGGCCACGGTTCTGCTCGTTGGGATGAGCGTCGCGCGATACGCGTCCGCGTGCCTTGACCGAACGCTTCGCGAAGCGCGGACCGACGAGGACGAGATGCAGGGGCTGTATCGCGCGCTCATTGAAGGCGCGAAGGAGTTCCGGCTCAGCGCCGGTCGTCGGCAACGCTTCATCGAGTCGACGTTCGCGCCGTTGAGTCTGCGGCTTGCTTCGCGCAAGAGGGCGAGCGGCATCCTCTGGGGGGCGACGGTGCAATGGAACAACTTCGTTTTCTTTATGCTTCTTGCCATGGCGACCGTGTTGCCGAACCAGTTGTCGCTCGGCAACGCCAGCACGTTGACGACGTATGCGCTCGTGTTGCTACTGTTGCGCGGCCCGTTGATGGCGTTGATGGAAATGGTGCCAACCCTCGTCGCGGGTAAAGTTGCCCTTGAGCGCCTCGCCCGGTTTGAACAGCCTCAATTGCCGCGCGAGCGTGCCGACGTGACTGAACCCACAGTCCGAAGTCTCGCGCTGCGGGCCCTGCGTTTTCGCTATCCCGTCGACGCGGATGAACAGCCCGTATCGATTGGCCCGATTGATTTGCAGTTGACCGCCGGAAAAATCGTATTCGTCACAGGCGGCAATGGCTCGGGCAAGACGACGCTGGCGAAATTGCTATCGGGGCTTTATGCGGCGAGCGAAGGATCTGTGCTGTTGAACGATGTCGCGCTCGGCCTGGATTCGGCCTTGATGCTGCGGCGGTGCGTCAGCGCGATCCATAGCGATTTTTTTGTCATGCCCTTTGAGACGGCCCCTTCGGCACGAAGCCCGATGTTGAGCCAATGGATTCATCTGCTTGGGCTCGAAGACAAATTGTCTGCGGCGGGCGGCTGGCAATCGGCTCCGCGCCTTTCCCAGGGGCAGCGAAAGCGGCTGGCGCTGGTCAATCTGCTGGCCGACGATAAGCCGGTTTGTATTTTCGATGAATGGGCGGCGGATCAAGACAAGAGCCGTCGGGAATTGTTCTATCGACGGTTCCTGCCCGAACTGGCGGCGATGAAGAAACTGGTCATCGTTGTGACGCATGACAGTGACTATTTCAATGTGGCCGACACAATCGTGCATATGAAAGATATGCAAATTAGCTTTGTCAAGGAGAATGAAAAATGAGTTGGGACCATGAAGATACCGAATTTAACGTCGTCGTCAATCATGAAGAGCAGTATTCGATCTGGCCGGTTTACAAGGAAGTGCCGGCCGGCTGGAAAACAGTGGGCGTGAGTGGCAAGAAAGCGGTGTGTCTCGATTACATAGAAAAGACGTGGATAGACATGCGTCCGTTGAGCCTGAGGCGCGCGCTTGAGGAAAACGCACGCGAATCGAAGTGAGCGCTGATTTGAGTCGATGCTCATCCCGATTGACCATCGTTCTCACAGGTTTAATTTGAAGCGCTTGTGCTGCGCATGCTGATCTTTGGAAATTCTGCGCGGCCAGCGCTTCATATATTTAAGAAGCCTCAATGCAAATGGAACTATTTTGCAATATAAAGTCAACTCTTTGTCAACATATCAGTCGTAATTTTTTTCCTGGATATCAAGATGGCATCGTGCAATTCATCGTATTCGATGAAGCCGAGGGAAAGTTTTATGCGGAGATTTCGGAAAGCATCAGATTTTTTGACGGTATGTGCGAAGCGCCGGACGCAGTGGTCGAAATGTCCGCCGCAGTATTTCGGATGTTGATCGAGCAGCCATACGCAGCCTTGGAAGATGCTATCAGGGTATCAGGGAATCGCGCCCTGGTTTCTCTCATCGCTCATGCTGCGCAGCCGGAAGCGGATAGCGGCCGAACCCGCTTGCGCAATCTGACTTCGCAGGCGACAAATCTGGCGTTGCCCGAAACTGAGGTGCATCGAATGGCGGCCGTTGATTCAAGACAATTAATGCAGATATTGCATATAGGGACGCCGGTGATTCTAACGACGATGCTCAAGGCCTCCGGCTGGCGGACGACATTCAACGAACTCCGACAAAGGTTTGGTGACCTGCCGCTTGCAGGACTGGATGCCGATATTCTTGGCGTCACACTAGGCCTATCAACCTTGGGGGCGCTGATCGAAGCCACTTTGGATGACGACGCGTCCGACGTCTACAGTGGTGGGTGTGCATTGCCCGGACCCATGCATGAAATATTTGAACTCCCGTTGCTGAGTCGAAAATGTTTTACCCGACCACAGTTGTGGATGGGGCGTCGGGCTTGTAACGCGTACACCCGCTTGCATCGTGATTTCTTACATGCTTTTATTGGTCAGGTAATAGGCTCAAAGAGATTTGTGCTATACCGACCGGACGACGCAGAATACCTATATCCAGGTGCCTGCTTCAATATGTTTCAGATTGCGAGATTCGATCCATTTCGGCCGGATCTGGCGAAATTTCCGCTCGCACAGCAGGCAAAATCGATCGAGTGTGAATTGCATCCCAGTGAGTTGCTCGTTTTGCCAGCGGGATGGTTCCACACGGTGAGAGGCGAGGGCGCGGTAATGTCGGTGAATCGCTTCATGCGTGAGGATGCGTGGGCAGCACTATCATCCCGCCGCGAGTTGGAGGCCCAACAGCGTTGAATTCATATAAGCATGTAGGTCTTCCGCCAAGACTTACCCGCTATGAACGGAAATGCGCGGATCGCTTCGGATGCAATCTGGGCTCAATCAGCCATTTTAGAAAGAGAATGCCTTTCGAGGCCAAGCACCACCGGGGGATGCTTTCATTGTGGCGCGTACTCGGACGCCGACGACTTCTATCAGCCAGTACACACGGAGCATCTTCAGCAAATACTGCCGATCGTCGTCAAGTATCTTCGATTGCCGGCCGGTAGGCGTTTCATCGTCGACGACCAAGAATACGAGGATGTTTAGCAGGAGCCTGCCTGGTCGCGACAGAGCAACACTGACGGCGTGCTCGGTACGCAGCTCAATTAGAGGCCCGGCCGACCCTCTTAACCAACGCAAAATCCGCTCGTGCAGCGCCGAAAGTTGATCCGCGCGCGCCGTCAGGTGATCCAGCAAGTCCCGCTGCTCCGGCGTGGTCGCTTCCGATTGGGTTCTGTCGCATTAGTGGGGGGCCAGTAGAATGGTCGACTTCGAAGAACTGAGCCCTCACCGATGCGCCTTGCTGCGAAGATACCGCGAAAGAACCTGCCCGTAGGAATCGCCAGGGTGCTCAAGCGCCTGCACTATCCGCTGGACGTGATCCTGCTGTGCGTGCGCTGGTACGTGGCCTATTCGCTGAGTCTGCGCAACCTCGAAGAAATGATGGCAGAGCGCGGCCTGGAGGTCGATCACTCCACCGTGCACCGCTGGGTCATCAAGCTGCTGCCGCTGTTCGAGAAGGCATTTCGCCGCCACAGGCGCCCGGTCGGCAAAAGCTGGCGCATGGATGAAACCTACCTCAAGGTGCGAGGCAAATGGACGTACCTCTATCGCGCGGTGGACAAGGCCGGCAACACCGTCGACTTCCTGTTGCGAGCCCGTCGTGACAAGGTTGCTACCTGGCGCTACTTCGAGAAAGCGATCGCCAGCAACGGCGCGCCCGACACCGTGACCGTCGACAAGAGCGGGGCTAACCTGGCAGCCCTGCATGCCGTGAACGCGCAGCGCGAGACGCCGATCAAGATCCGTCAGCGCAAGTATCTGAACAACATGATCGAGCAGGATCACCGGGCGATTAAACGACGAACGAGGTCCATGCTCGGGTTCCAGAGTTTTCGATGCGCACGCATCATCGTGGGTGGCATTGAGACCATGCACATGGTCGCCAAGGGACAGATGAATTTCCCCAAGGGGACTCGTTTGTCCGCAGCACAGCAATTCTATTCCCTGGTTTCATGAGCCGGGTCGGTCCACTCGCCGCCTCCAATTCTCCGTCCTTATTGCGACAGAACCAAGAAAAATGCACCGACCACGCCGATAGCGATTGTGGCTGAAGGTGCGTAGGTGTGGTCATTGGGGCAATCCAGCGAAGCGCGGGATATGCGCTGGCAGGATTGTTCCGATTTGTTTGCGTTTTGCGTAAACTGGATAACGCATTGGTCGCGGCCTGGCGGGCGGTCGCGGCAACCACCGCCCGCCAGCCCGCGGCACAGCGCAAAAATCTGGGCGACGTGACGTCAGGCGTGCCCGTGTGAGCTGGCGTTACGGTTAGAGTGAGACCGAGCGCACGAACAACGCGCGGAATCGTCGCGAAATCTGGGTCGCCGTGCTCATCAAGCGCTTTGTAGAGGCTTTCGCGCCCGCTCCCCGCGTCGCCCGCGATCTGCGTCATACCACGCGCGCGCCATGGTGCAGGTAGCTTCGTGAATGTCGGCGGAATCGCCAGTCTCGAACGAGGCCTGCAGATATTCGGCCTGCGCCTCGGGCGTGTCGAGGTATTCGGTTACATCGACGGGCGTTGTCTTGATACCCATCAATCTTCCAATGGCGCCGAAAGCGCGATGGCGCGCTCCATCGCGCCCATATTAGTTGAAACGATGTCCGCGAATCACCCGCGCTGAAGGAGCGACACCCGCCTCTCGCACTACATTCAGCACTGCGTGCAGCCTTCCAAAATAATGAGCGAGAGGACGTGCCCGGCCTCGGTAATTCGTCGAATCTGACGATCCAAGGCGGAACTGTTCTCTGCGATACTGGGCGACATTCCCAAAGGGGTAACAGGCATGGTGCTGAACGAAACGGATGCCGCTTTCCGCGACGAGGTGCGTCGCTTTTTGGCCAGCGCGCTGACAGACGATCTGCGCTCGGCGGGGCGCCGCTGTTCGGGTATCTTTGCCGACTATCCTGCGGGCATACGCTGGCACCGCATTCTCGCGGGGCGTGGCTGGAGCGTGCCGCAGTGGCCGGTGGAGCACGGCGGCACCGGCTGGACACCGCTACAGCACTACATCTTCGCCAGCGAGCTGGCCGAAGCCGATGCGCCGCCGCTCGCTCCCATGGGCACGAACATGGTCGGGCCGGTAATCATTGCCTATGGCAGCCCGCAGCAGCAGCAAGGCTGGCTGCCCGGCATCCGCTCAGGCGAGGACTATTGGGCGCAGGGCTATTCCGAGCCGCAGTCCGGTTCCGATCTGGCGTCGCTGCATTGCAAGGCGGTGCGCGACGGCGACGAGTACGTCATCAACGGAACCAAGATTTGGACCACTCACGCGCAATATGCCAACCGGATGTTCTGCCTGGTCCGCACAGCGCAGACGAGCAAGCCACAGCAGGGCATCAGCTTCCTGTGCTTCGACCTCCAGCAGCCTGGCATTACAGTGCGGCCGATCATCAGCATCTCAGGCGACCACGAACTGAATCAGGTGTTCTTCGACGATGTGCGTGTGCCGGTTTCGGGCTTAATCGGCGAGGAGAATCAGGGTTGGAGCATCGCCAAGTACTTGCTGCAGCACGAGCGCGGTAGTGCGTGGGCACCGATGCTGCGGGCGCGCTTGCGCCGGCTGCGCCGCTTCGTGGAGCAGGCCTTCGCGCAGCAGCCGTCCGCAAGCGCAGAGCGCCGTGACATCGAACTCAAGTTGGCCGACGTCCAATGCCGCATCGACGCCGTGCAAGCGTTGGAAATGCGCGCGCTGCAAGCGCATACGCGCGGCGAGCCTCCGGGCATCCGCCCTTCGGTGGGGAAGGTGCTGGGCACCGAAACACGTCAGCGCATTACCGAGCTTGGCGTGGAGATCGCAGCGCACTACGCGGGCGCTCGCGTGCCGATGGAGCTATGCGATGCGGGTGGCGCGCTGGCCATCCCTGAGGAGTCGGTGTTCAGCATGTCGGCCTATCTGAACGACCGCGCGGCTTCCATTTATGCTGGGACCAATGAAGTGCAGCGCAACCTGATCGCTGCGCGCCTGCTAGACGACTGAGCACGTTTGAGGACCCGGACGCCATGAACTGCGACAACTCAGCTTTCGAGCTTACCGAGACTCAGGCCATGCTGCGCGACAGTCTCGAGCGCTTCCTGACTGAGCAATACGATATCGAACTGCGGGCCCGCACGCTGGCCGCCGCCGAAGACCAGCCGCCGCTGTGGCGTGCATTTGCACACAAGTTGGGCTTGTTCGGCGCCTCGTTCAGTGAAGCGCAAGGCGGCTTGGGCGGCGACATGCGCGACAACCTCGTCATCATGGAGACGCTGGGCCGCCACTTGGCGGCCGAACCCTATCTTTCCACCGTCGTGATCGGCGGCGGTCTGCTCAGGCGTGTGCCGGGCGCGCAAGCGCATAGCCTGCTGGGCCGCGTAATAGACGGCGACGCAGTGATTGCCTTCGCCGCCACTGAGCCGCAGGGGCGCTACGACCTTGCGGACATCCAGACTCGGCTGAAGCCGGTCGGCGGCGGCTGGTTGCTGAGCGGCCGGAAGGCTGTCGTGCACAGCGCGCCCTGGGCCACCGAGCTGCTGATTACCGCGCGTAGCGCGGGAGCACCTTACGATCCGCTGGGCGTGTCGCTCTTGTGTCTGCCGGCCGACGTGCCCGGCATCAGCCGTCGTGTTTACCGTACACTCGACGGCGGCCGTGCCAGCGAGCTCGTATTCAACGAAGTGCCGGTGCGAGCCGACCAATTGCTGGGCGAGCCGGGCGCAGCGCTGCCTTTGCTCGAACAGGTGCTGGACGAAGCGACGCTCGCCGTGTGCGCCGAAGCGTGCGGCGTGCTGTCCCGGCTGCTCCATGACACGGTGGATTATGCGAAGCAGCGCCGTCAGTTCGGTGTGCCGATCGCAAGTTTTCAGGTGCTGCAGCATCGCATGGCCGACATGTACATGGCGCTGGAACAAGTTCGCGCGCTAACGGCGGCTTCGGTGGCGGCGCTGGACGCGCCGCCCGCCGAGCGCATGAGCGCGGTGTCGTCGGCCAAGGTCTGCGTGAACCGCGCTTGCCGCATCGTCGGACAGGGCGCTGTGCAGATCCACGGCGGCATGGGAATGACCGAGGAGCTGGCGGTAGGGCATTATTTCCGCCGTGCGACGCAGATCGAGCAGTTGTTCGGTTCGCTCGAGCATCATCTGAGGCGTGTGGACCGTGTTGCGCAAGCGTTCGACGCTTGAGTTGAGCTTGAGTTGAAGATGATCTCGACGTCAACGGGAGCAGGCCGGTCACTGAATCACCGCCCGCCGCCTTGCCGCCGCCACCGCTTGTATACGGTTGTGGACATCGAGCTTGAGATTGATGCTGCGCAGATGGGTGCGCACCGTACTGTCGGAAATGTTTAGTTTCTCGGCCATTGCACCGTTCGAATAGCCTTCGGCAAGCAGATGCAGGATACGTACCTCCTGCCGTGTGAGGTTACCGCCGCTCAGGTCGCTGTCGGTATCAGCTGCTTCATGTTGCGACGCGGAGACACCCAGACCATGCAGCAGCCGCAGCAGATAGTCGCCGAAAATCGGATCGCCACGACCCGACTGCTCCTGCAAATCCCTGTACAGACGCTGGAGCAGTGGCACTAACGCTGCTCCTTCGTCGAGCACCAGCCGCACGAAACCGTCGGTGCAGGCCTCGTGCAATACGGCTTGCCCGGTTTGCAATGCACTGGCAATGTCGGTGCAGCGATGCTGTGCCAAGGCTTGCAGCACGCGTAGCTTGAGCGCGCGCCGGCGGCGTGCCGATTGCGTGGCGGCGGCTATCTCGGCGGCCAGTTTGGGCAAAGCGGCGGCGGCGTTGCCGAAGGCGATCTCCCAGCGCAGCTGGCCAATCGCCAGATCGTCGACATCGTGCCAGGGCAGGCACAGCGTGCGCACACGTTCCCACAGGGCAGGACTGTCCGCGCGCTCCAGCGTTTCGCGGGCAGCCAGCCCATGACCTTGCATCAACAAGAGGCGCGCATGCTCCAATCGCGCGGTGATCACCAGGCGCGGCAACTCGCGTTGATGGCCCAGGCACTCGAGTTCGGCGAGCACCTGTTTCGCCCCATCGACATCGCCTTGCTGGAAGGCGATGCGCGAACGCAGCGTGTGACTGATGATGACGTGGTCGGGCAGCGCGATGTCGCGCACCAGCGGGCTGTAGACATTGAGCAGGCGTAGCGCCTGATCGAGCTGGCCGCTCTCATAGACGGTGCTGGCATACAGCACGCCAGCCCAGGCGTTGCCGTGAGCGTGATTGTAGCCCGTGCCATGGGCTTCGCCGGCGGCCATGCGAAAGCGCGCAGCGGCTTGGCGAACGCGGCCCTCGCGCAGATCGAGAATGCCTTGCATCGATTCGGTGAAGCGAGTCGTCAAGCGATCGCCTTGCGAGGCCTGGTGCGCCACATCGAGCAGCCGGTGCGACTGTGCTGGTTCATCGACTAGCGCATGGATGCAGGCCATGGTGTTGGTAAGCAGAATCGTGGCAAAACCGTGCTCATCGGCGCTGTTGCGCGCCTGCCGCAGGCTATGCCGCCCTGCTGCGAGCGCTTCGTCGAAGCGGTCCATCATGGCCAGCAGTAGTGGCCGGAGCGCCGCCGCATGGTCCTGTACAGCCGGCACGGCGCTGCGCTCGCAGGCGCTCGCCTCAAGCCGAGCCAGCGCCTGCGCAGGCCCGTGGGAGAAGCAATCGGCCCAGATGGCGGCCACCAGCAGCAGCGGTTCGTTGGCGATGAGATGGTCGGGCAAGGCGGTCAGCCAGCGGGCGAGCAAGCGTAAGCGTCCCTGCTCGATGAACGATTCGACGTGCCGCACCAGCAGCGACGTGGCGTGTGCTAGGTCGCCGCCATCGATTGCGTGATCGATGGCGTTAACCATCCGGCCTCTGGCTTCGTACCAGCCGGAGGCCGCCAGATGCAGCCTGGCGACCTGCTCCGGTTGTTCATCGGCCAGGCGGGCGCGCAGGAAGTCGTTGAACAGGCTGTGGTAGCGCCAGGCTCGATCCTTGTCTTCCAGACCCGGCAGTGGCGTGACAAACAGATTGTCGGCCTCCAGGCTTTCAAGCATGAGAAGGCTATTGCAGTCCGGCACCAGTTCGTCGCACAACGGAACCTCGAGCTTCCGCAGGATGCTCGTGCGCAGCAGGAAACGGCGCGTGGCATCGTTCTGCTGCCAGAACACGGCTTCGGCGAGATAGGTCGCAATCGGGCAATACGAACCCGAAAAGCGCTCGATGAACTCATCGGTGTGCAATTGCCGTTGCAGAGCCGTTGCTGCCAACGATAGTGCGGCCACCCAGCCTTCGGTCTTGCGATGCAACTGCTGAACTGCTTGCGAGGCAAGCTGCAGTTGCGGGTGCAACGCGAAATAGCGCTCGGTATCGGATAGTGACAGGCGTAGATCCTCGATATCGATGTCCAACAGCTGACCGTGCGCGCGCAGGCGGGAAAGGCTCAGATCAGGTTGACTGCGTGTGCCGATGACGAGGCGTCCTTCGCGGGGCAGCTGCTCGATCAACTCACGTACCAGTCCGAGGACAACCGGTTCCTGGATGCGCTCGAAGTCGTCCAGAAAGATCGCATAGGGCGCGTCGTGCGTCGACAAGCGGCGCAGCAACTCAATAGGGGCGCCATGCGGTACGTGATCGCAGGCGATCTTCGTCATCGCTGCCGCAAGGCGGGCAATGAAGCGCGATGTGTCGTTGTCGGCGGCGTCGAGCGTGAGCCAAGCGGTATCGATGCCGTTGGTTTCGAACTGCTCACGTACCTGGGCCATCGTGCTGGTCTTGCCGTATCCCGCCGGCGCGCACACGAGTATCAGCTTGACCGGCGCGGTGCGGGCGATGCGCTTGCAAATGTCGTCGCGTGCGAGCTGTGCCGCCGTGCTTGGGGGCAGGGAGGGCTTGTTCGATCGTGGCGTTGAATGGGCGTTCATGCCTCGGCATTTTGAAGAGCCCGCCGCGGCGGCGCACCGTCGAAAACGACGAATTCGGCGAATTCGGCGCGCCATCTGGAATCGTCGAAAGTGACGATGTTGTGCGTTGCCCGCGTTTCATTACATTACTGACTATCTGTTGTGGTGGATACGGCCCCAAGAGTCGTGCCGCCATCAGGACAGGTAATAGGTTCTGAGGTGTCCGTTCGGAACAGCGAACAAACAGGAGACAACATGGGCGCGACGAAGACCGCTGTGGCGTCGGCATCATGCCGCGCGGCCGGATTCTTTGTTAGGCGGCTTTCGCTCCTGTCGGCGCAGAGGTATATCACCTGGGGCAGGTTGCATGCCAGGCAGACGGACACCACCGATCTAGGAGGCGATGTCGAGGCCGTGGGCTCGTTCAACATGCTTCGCAACGATGGCCGGCGCACTCGGAACCCCGATCCCGATTCTCCCGCCGGCCGGTATGACGGCTTAACTCGCGCACTGCACTGGATCTTCGCAGCGATCATTCTGTACACGATGATCACCGGGTTCTCGCTACATTTAATCGAGAACCTGGTGATACGGCGCTTCGTCTCAACGCTGAACATGTCGCTCGCGACTTGTCTCGTCCCGCTGTTCCCCGTTCGCTATATCTGGTCGTTCTTTCGCCCGCCAGTCGCGCCAGTCACCACGATTCGACGAACGCAGCAAGCGATCGCGCGTATCGTCCATTCGCTCATTTACGCAATAACGGGTTTTGTGCTCATGAGCGGCATCCTGATGGTGCCCGACGGTTATTGGTTCTTCGGGCTTTTTCATGTTGCAACGCCGTTCTCCAAAGGCTCCGTTACCAACCACTGGTACTTCTTCCACAAGAATGCTTGCTACGGACTGTTCATACTCGTCGTGCTCCATATCGGTGCTGCGCTCAAGCATCACTTCATCGAGCGAGACGGCATTCTCAAAAGGATGCTTTGAATGTTCATGCGCGCACGGGCCGTCGGAAACGACGAATCCGATGCGCCATTTTGCGTCGAATTATCTGGTTTCGAATCGTCGAAAGTGACGATGTTGATTGCCGTATTTATTTGTAAATTATCCAACATCCGTCGGGGCGGATGCGTGTGCCGAAGGGACCGCAAAGCCAGCCACGTAAAAAGGATTTTGAGATGTCGTGCAGAACATCGAAGATACAGGGAGACAACATGAACATGTCGAAGATCGTGACGCCGCCGCTGCGTCGCACCGCGAGATTCCCGGTCGCGCGACTTTCTCGCTTGGCGGCGCTGGTATACCTCGCTTGGGGAGGGATGCATGCCGCGCATGCGGGCACCATCGACTTCGGCAACGGTATCGAGGGCCTGTGGTCGCTCACTGCGTCATACACCAGTGGCTGGCGCATGAAGAACCCCGATCCGGATCTGATCGGCATCGGTAACGGTGGGCGGGCTTCCGCGTCGACGCAATCCACCGACAACAACTTCGGCAAGGGCAACAATTTTACGGATCTGTTGCGGGTGGTGGGCGACATCGACGTGCACAAGGGGAGCACCGGCGTGGTGCTGCGCGCCAAGGTATGGGATGACTTGCGCTACAGCAGGGGGAGCGTATCCTTCGGCGCGCCCAGCAACGGCTTCACGCCCTATACGAAGCTCGACGATAGTCACTTCGACACGAATCTGTCCAAGTTCAAGGGTTTCGAACTGCTGGACGCCTATGCCTACAGCAGCTTCGACCTGGGCCAAACGGCCCAATTGAAGGTACGGGTAGGGCAGCATGCGGTTAACTTCGGCGAGAGCTTGTTTATCCCGGGCGTCAACCAATATCAAGTGTTGGACGTGACCGCGCTGCGTCAGCCCGGCACGCTCCTGAAGGAGGCGATCCTGCCGGTGCCACAGATCTCGGCCAACCTGGGGCTGGGCGGTGGCAAGTCGATCGAGGCGTTCTACCAGTTCCAGTGGCGACGTAGCGCCATCGACGGTTGTGGCACCTACTGGTCCCCGGCCACTGCGCTGAACTGCACGCCAGGTTCCATCCTCGTGGACGGCAACGGCACGTCCCCTTCGCAGCAGGCCTGGGGCGGCATACCGAACTATCAGTTCTCCAGACTGCCCGACAAGACGCCGAGCAATAGCGGCCAGTTCGGTATCGCTTTCAAGGATATGGTCGAGTCGATCGACACTGAGTTTGGCGCCTACTTTGTCAACTACGCTCCCAAAGTGCCGAATTTGTCTGCTGTGCGCCGCGCGGCGGGGCAGCCAGACGCCATCCAGCATCCGGCTGGTTCGGTCTACGGCTTGCCACCGGCGATCACGGGTCTGATGGCGCAGAACGCGTCGATTTACTGGGACTACTCGGCCAACAACATCAAGGTGCTGGGGCTAAGCGCGTCCACCGTGCTGGGCGGCTGGTCGACCAGCGCTGAGCTGTCCTTCACCAAGGGCTTCCCGGTTCAATTGAACCCGGTCGATAGCTTCCTCGGTCTGGCGCTTGACAGTGGGCCGGCGGCCGGCGTGTTTGGCGGTACCGCCGCGAAGGACATGCCCGGCTACGAACGCAAGAACAAATTGCAGATCCAGCTTTCGACGACAAAGGTGTTTTCCCACGTGCTTGGCGCCGCGAGCGCTTCCTTCGTCGCAGAAGCGGCTTACCAGCGTTGGAACGGTATCGGCGATCCCTACACCGGCCTACGCTACGGGCGAGGCTTCGAGTTCGGCGCCGCGCAGCACGCCAGCTTTGGCGGCGCCTGCCCAGCGGCGGCGACCAATGCCGGCAACTGCACGCAGGACGGCTATTTCACCAGCAACGCCTGGGGCGTGCGCGCGATGATCGAACTCGAGTATCCGAACCTGATTCCGAACGTGGTGGTCAAGCCGCGTTTGTTCATCTCGGAAGACGTGAAGGGTTGGTCGGCCGACGGCGTTTTCAGCCAAGGGCGTTATGCCATCACCCCAGGCGTGAAGTTCGAGGTAAACAAAAAATACACACTGGACCTGAGCTACACGCACTTCAATCCCAATGCCCGCTTCGACAGCTTTCATGATCGCGACTTCGTTGCGGCCGTGCTGACGGCCAGCTTCTGAGCGCTCTACACCGGAGACAGAATCCATGTACCGTATCACTACCCCCGTTCGCTTGGCCAGTGTCGCGCTGCTGGCACTGGCGGCGCAGATAGGCGCGGCCAAGACACCGGCCGACCAGATCGCTCGTCTCGGCAAAGAACTTACACCCGTGGGCGCAGAGCGAGCCGGCAACAAGGACGGCACGATTCCCGCCTGGGATGGCGGTATCGCCAAACCCCCTGCGGGGTTCGATCCAGCCAAGGGATTGACCGATCCCTTTGCCGCCGATAAGCCGCTTTACACGATTACTGCCGCGAACGCCGGCCAGTACAAGGACAA
This sequence comes from Burkholderia singularis, assembly GCF_001718875.1. Lineage (NCBI taxonomy): Bacteria > Pseudomonadati > Pseudomonadota > Betaproteobacteria > Burkholderiales > Burkholderiaceae > Burkholderia > Burkholderia singularis. Next base: position 2,199,865 of record NZ_CP013448.1, on the reverse strand, counting down.
GCTCGCCCCCGGCCAGCTCGCGTTGCTCAAGCGCTATCCGAGCTACCAGATCAAGGTTTATCCGACGCGGCGCTCGGCGGCTTATCCGGAAAGTGTCTACAACGCCGTCAAGGCCGAAGCCGGCACGATTGATATCGCCAACGAAGGCAATTCAGTCACCGGCGTGGAAAGCAGCACCGTGCCTTTTCCGGTGCCGACCACTGGCGTGGAGGTGATCTGGAATCACGCCTTTCGCTATCGCGGCCGCACGATGATCCGCTATACGACGGAATTCCCGGTGGATACCAACGGTAGCTTCACGCCGGTCAGACGCCATGAGGAAACCATTTTCGGTAACGGCATGAAGGACGTGCCGAACGTGCTGTTCTACTTCCTCACCACATGGGAGGCTCCGTCGTCGATCGCGGGCGAGGCTTTGCTTGCGCACGACTTCATCGACCAGGTGAAGCAGCCACGCGCCGCATGGCTTTACAACCCTGGCTCGCGTCGCGTGCTGCGGGCGCCGGAGGTGGCCTACGACACGCCGCGTACCGGCGTTGACGGCCTGTCGACAGTGGACGACTACGACGGTTTCAACGGCTCGCCCGATCGCTTCGACTGGAAGCTGGTCGGCAAGCGCGAAATGATCGTCTCGTACAACAACAGCAAGCTTACCGACAAGAGCCTCAAGTACAAGGACATCGTTAAGCCCACCAACATCAATCCGGATCTGCTGCGCTACGAGTTGCACCGGGTATGGGTTGTCGAGGCGACGCTTAAGAAAGGCAAGAGCCATATCTACGGCAAGCGAGTGTACTACGTCGATGAGGATAGCTGGCAGATCGTGCATGCCGACCTCTACGACGGCCGTGGCGAGCTGTGGCGCGTGATGGAAGTGCATGGTGCTCAGTACTACGATGCGCCGGCTTATTTCGTGGCAGGCATCGCGGAGTACGACCTCCAGGCGCGCCGCTACGTCACCAGCAATCTCACCAACGAAGAGAAGCCGATTCAGTTCAATGTGGCACTGAAACCGTCTGCCTTCACGCCCGACGCGCTGCGTCGCGTGGGCAACTGAGGCAACCATGCGGAACTCGGAGTGCACGTTCGTGACCCGCTTTGCAGGCCGCGTAGCACAGACTGCCTTGCTTGTTGTGCTGGCGCTGTCCGGTGGTGCGTGGGCGCTCGGGCAGACGGTCACACCGACGGCGACGCCGCTCGATTTGCTGGACACACCGGCTCCAGCCACCCGCAACGGTGCCCGCAAGCTGCTCGTCGACGTGACCCAGGCCGGCAAGCGGCTGGTGGCCGTTGGTGATATGGGCCTCATTGTGCATTCCGATGACTGGGGCGTCAGTTGGGCGCAGTCGCCGTCGCCGACCTCGGTGATGCTTACCGCTGTTGCGTTTGCGGATGAGCGCAACGGCTGGGCGGTCGGCCATGACGGCGTGATTCTTGCCACGTTGGACGGTGGTGCCACTTGGCAACGCCAGTTCGACGGCAGGCAGGGAGATGCGCAGATGCTGGCCGCCGCGCGCGCGTCGCTTGAGCGGCTGCGTGCTGTACCGAATGTCGACGAGAAACGGCGCGAGCAGGCCGAGGATGCCGTCGCTTCCGCCGAGCAGTCGATTGCGGCGGGGCCGTCGCGCCCTCTGCTGGGTGTGCGGTTTTTCGATGCCGCGAACGGTTTTGCCGTCGGTGCGTTTGGCCAGTTGTTCGAAACCGGGGATGGCGGACGGCATTGGGACTATATCGGTGACCGGCTCGATAACGGCGAGGGCCTGCACCTTAACGGTATTACGCTGACCTCCGACGGCGACGTGCTGATCGCCGCAGAAGCCGGTGTTGTGTTCCGTTCGCGTGACCGGGGTCATACTTGGTCGCGCGGCCATACCGGCTACAACGGCTACCTATACGGTGTGCTTGCGCTGCCCGGCTCCGTGCTGTTGGCCTACGGCTTCAAGGGCCATGCATTCCGCTCGGTCGATGGCGGCCAGCGCTGGACGGCGGTGCGTAGCGGCACCGACAAAACTCTCGTTGCCGGTGTCGTGCGCAGCGACGGCATCCCGTTATTGGTCGACGAGGAGGGGCAACTGCTGACCAGTAGCGACCAAGCTCAAGCGTTCCGTCCTGTCGGCGCGCGCCTGTCGCAGCGTCGTCTTAGCGGCCTCGCCCTGATCGGCGCGAGTGCCAAACTATCAGCCGTGACGGTAGGACTGGGCGGGGTCCGCATCCACCCGCTAGCGTCGCAAGGAAGCCAACAATGACGACGGTGCAGCCCCCCCCAAAAAAACCCGGCTGGACTGCGCGTATCGAGGCTTTCGCGGCGCGGATGTTATTCGATCATCGGCCGTTGTGGCTGATGTTTTTTGCGCTGGCTTCGGCGGTGCTGCTGTGGCAGGCCACGTTGTTGCAGCCTGATGCGAGTTTTCGCAAGATGGTGCCGTCCCACCACCCGTTCATCTTGAACAGCCTGCGCTTCGAGAACGAACTCAGGCCACTGGGCAACACCATTCGCATCGCGGTGGAGGCGACCGACGGCGACATCTACAACTCCCGCTATCTCGAAGTTCTGCGCGAGATTACCGACGAGGTGTTCTACATCCCCGGCATCGATCGCGGCAACTTGCGCTCGCTATGGACACCGAACACGCTTTGGTTCGAGGCTGCGGAGGATGGACTACGTTCGGGTAAGGTCGTTCCGTCCGACTATGGCAGCCTGGGCGCCAAGCGCGATGCGGATATCGTACGCGAGAACGTCGCCAAGGCCGGGCTGGTCGGCAGCCTGGTGGCCAACGATCATCGGTCCAGTGTGATTGTGGCGCCGCTGCTCGAAAACGATCCGGATACTGGACAGAAGCTGGACTATCAGCGTTTCTCGCAGCGGCTCGAAAAGCAACTGCGAGCCAAGTACGAGCGCAAAGGCGTTCGCATCCATATCGTCGGCTTCGCCGAATTGGTTGGTCAACTGATCCAGGGCACCGCCTCGATCGGAATGTTTTTCCTGGTCACCGTGGTACTAACCACGTTGCTACTGTGGGCCTATTCGCGCTGCTGGCGCAGCACGCTGGCGACCATCGCTTGCTGTCTGTTAGCGGTGGTGTGGCATCTGGGTTTGATGCATGCGCTCGGGTTCGGCCTCGATCCGTATTCGATCCTCGTGCCTTTTCTTACTTTCGCGATCGGCGTGTCGCATGCGGTGCAGAACATCAATACCTTCGCGAGCGAAACCGTTCAGGGGGCCGGCAAGATGGCGGCGGCCCGTGCCACCTTCTGCCTGCTGTTCGTGCCGGGCACCGTGGCGCTGCTATGCGACGTGGTGGGTTTTTCCACCTTGCTGACAATCGATATCGGAGTGATCCGGGAACTGGCCATTAGCGCCAGTATCGGTGTGGCGGTGATCATCTTCACCAAGATGTTCCTGCTGCCGGTTGCGATGTCGTATGCCGGCATTTCGCGCGCCGGTCTGCGCGCGGCGCAGCGCCGCGCGCAGGGGCGGCATCGGCTGGCACATGCGATTTCGACGCTCGCGCAACCGCGACGTGCCTGGTTGGTCGTGGGACTGGCCGCCATGATGGCGGCGGGCGGCCTCACGCTGAGTCGTCAACTGCAGGTCGGCGATCTGGACCCCGGGGCCCCCGAGCTTCGGCCAAACTCTGTATATAACCGCGACGTCGCTTTCTTCACCCGACACTACGCTACCAGTGCCGATGTCTTCGTCGTGATGGTCACCACGCCGCCCGATGCGTGCGGCGCCTATCCGAGCGCTGCGGTGGTGTCGAGGTTGCAGTGGGCGCTCGAGGAGACGCCCGGCGTGCAAGGCACGTTGTCGCTTTTCGATTGGATGAAGCAGATCATCGCCGGCACCTATGGCGGTAACCTGAAGTGGGCCACGGTCACGCGCAACCGCTACATCTCGAATGCTGCGCATAAGGGTATTCCGGCCGCGTTCTACAACAACGACTGCTCGATGCTGCCCGTCATCGCGTACCTGGATGACCATAAGGCAACGACGTTGAAGGCGGTGGTGCGCACGGTCGAATCATTCAACGCGCGGCACCCCGACATCCATGCCAAGATCCTGTTGGCTGCAGGCAATGCCGGCATCGAGGCGGCCACCAACTCGGTGGTCGAACAAGCCTGGCGACCCATGTTGTTGCTGGTGTACGGCATCGTCGCAACGTTGTTGCTGTTGGAGTTCCGCTCGGTGCGCGTGATGTTGTGCCTGCTCATACCGCTCGTGATTACGTCGATCCTGTGCGAGGCCGTGATGACTCTGATGGGGCTCGGTGTAAAGGTGGCCACGCTGCCGGTCATCGCGTTGGGCGTGGGCATCGGCGTGGACTACGGTATTTACCTGTACAACCGGCTTGAGCTATTTCTGGCGCAGGGCCTGCCGTTACGAGAGGCCTACTTCGAGACAATGAAGACAACCGGTCTCGCGATCGCTTTTACCGGCGTCACGCTGGCGGTCGGCGTGCTGACGTGGATTTTTTCCGACATCAAGTTCCAGGCTGACATGGGGCTGCTGCTGACCTTCATGTTCTTATGGAACATGGTGGGCGCGGTGGTGCTGATTCCGGCGCTGGCGGCATTGACAGGGTTGGGACGCCGGTCGCATCAGGCAACGGCTGCGGCGCTGGTGATCGATGGCGAGCGCTGAGGCCCGGCGAACGCCTTATTGGGGATTCTTATTGGAACGGACATGAAAGTACTAGTCGCGGTCAAGCGCGTTGTCGACTTCAATGTGAAGGTTCGCGTGAAGTCGGACGGCAGCGGTGTCGATCTTTCCGGCGTCAAAATGAGCATGAACCCATTCGACGAGATCGCCGTGGAGGAGGCGGTCCGCCTTCGAGAAGCAGGCGTGGCGGACGAGGTGATCGCCGTCTCGTGCGGCGTTTCGCAGTGTCAGGAAACGTTGCGTACCGCCATGGCCATCGGCACCGATCGCGGCGTCCTGATCGAGACTGACGAGGATCTGCAACCGCTCGCCGTGGCCAGACTGCTTAGGGCACTGGTCGACAAGGAGCGGCCGCAACTGATCATCGTGGGTAAGCAGTCGATCGACGACGACGCCAATCAAACAGGCCAGATGCTGGCCGCGCTGGCGGGTTTGCCGCAAGCCACGTTTGCCTCCAAGGTGCAGATTGCCGACGGCCGGGCCTCGGTGACGCGGGAAGTGGACGGCGGTCTGGAGACGTTGTCGGTCAAGCTGCCGGCCGTGGTCACGACCGACTTGCGCCTGAACGAGCCGCGTTACGTGACGCTGCCGAACATCATGAGGGCAAAAAAGAAGCCGCTGGAAACGATCAAGCCGGAAGACTTGGGCGTGGACGTGGCGCCGCATCTGAAAACACTCAAGCTTGCCGAGCCGCTCGGGCGCGGCGTTGGCGTGAAGGTGCCGGACGTGGCCACGTTGGTGGCCAAGCTCAAGACGGAAGCCAAGGTGCTATAGGCGGTCATCCACGACACGCATATCCTCCGAAGCACACTGAACAGGCAGATCAAGATGACCGCGCTCGTTATTGCTGAACACACCCATCAAACCATCAAGGCCGGGACGCTGAGCGTCGTGACGGCTGCGCTGCAATGCGGCGGCGACGTCCATGTGCTGGTGGCCGGCGCAGATTGCGGCGCGGCGGCGCAAGCCGCTGCGCGCATCGCGGGCGTGACCAGAGTGTTGGTGGCCGATGCATCCCATTTTGCAGATGGCTTGGCCGAGAACGTTGCCGAACAGACGCTTGCCGTTGTCGGCGGCTACAGCCATATCCTGGCGCCCGCCACCGCCTATGGCAAGAATATCCTACCGCGTGTGGCCGCAAGGTTGAACGTTGCGCAAATCTCCGACATCACCAAGATCTGTAGCCCGGATACCTTCGAGCGTCCGATCTATGCCGGCAACGTGATCGCCACGGTGCAGTCGGATGACAAGGTGAAGGTGATCACCGTGCGTGGCACGGCATTCGATCCGGCCGCCGCCACCGGCGGTTCGGCCGCTATCGAGAGTCTGACGCCGGTGGCCGATGCCGGCATTTCGCAATTCGTCGCTCGTGAAGTGACCAGAAGCGATCGCCCGGAGCTGACCGCTGCAAAGACTGTCGTGTCGGGCGGTCGCGGCCTGGGTTCGGGCGAGAACTACGCCAAGGTGCTGACACCGCTTGCCGATAAGCTGGGGGCGGCGCTCGGCGCTTCGCGTGCCGCCGTGGATGCCGGTTTCGTACCAAACGACTATCAGGTTGGCCAGACCGGCAAGATCGTCGCGCCGCAACTGTACATCGCCGTGGGCATCTCGGGCGCGATCCAGCACTTGGCCGGTATGAAGGATTCCAAGGTGATCGTGGCGATCAACAAAGACCCGGAGGCGCCGATATTCCAAGTGGCGGATTATGGTTTGGTGGGCGACCTGAATATCGTGGTGCCGGAGCTGGCGGCTGCTTTGGACTGATTACAACATGCCCGCCTGATAGCCGGTCACGCATTTGCCGAGGAGTCGACATGAAGAATGAGCCGCATGAGTTCGCAACGCCCGTTTCGCTTTTGCAGGAGCAACGGGCTGCCTACCAACGGGCGCCTTACCCGGAATGGCGCGAGCGTGCCGAGCACTTGCGCCTGTTGCGCGCGATGCTGCTCGACAACCAGGACGCTATCGCCGAAGCCATTCATGCGGACTTTGGCCATCGCGCGAAGCTGGAAATCCAGATGTCAGAGTTCTGGTTGTCGAAGGAGGAGATCAACGATGCGCTCAAGCATGGCAAGCGGTGGATGAAGGCGCGCAAGCGCCCGATGAACAAATGGATGCTCCCGGCCAAGGCGTGGTTGATGCCGCAGCCGCTCGGCGTAATCGGCATCATCGCGCCGTGGAACTATCCGTTGCTGCTCGGCGTGACGCCGCTGATCGGCGCGCTTGCCGCAGGTAACAGGGTGATGCTCAAGTTGTCCGAATTGACACCGCGCTTTTCGGCACTGTTCGAGACGCTGATCGCCAAGACTTTTGCACGCGATCACGTGGCCGTGGTGAATGGCGATGCGGGCATCGGAGCAGTGTTCTCAAGCTTGCCGTTCGATCATTTGGTATTTACCGGGTCAACGAATGTGGGCTGTCATATATTGCATGCGGCGGCCGACAATCTCACGCCGGTCACACTCGAACTCGGCGGCAAGTCGCCAGCGATCATTGGCCCTGGCGCGCGATTCGACGCGGCCGTCGATTCGATCATGAGCGGCAAGCTGCTCAATGCCGGCCAGACGTGCGTTGCGCCCGACTATGTGCTGTTGCCGAATGGGCAGGAACGTGCATTCATCGAGCAAGCGAGTGCCGTCGTTGCCAGGTTGTATCCGGACTTCGCAAACAATCGTGACTTCACTTCGATCATTTCCGATCGCCATTTCGCCCGTCTTCAGCAACTCGCCAACGAGGCGCAGAATGCCGGTGCGCAACTCCATCCGCTGGCAGACGGTACGAAAACCCAGGTGCCGCGTCGCTTCACGCCGACCATCTTGACGAGTGTGCCAGATCACGCAGCCGTGATGCAGGAGGAAATATTCGGGCCGCTGCTGCCGCTCGTTCCCTATGACAGGCTGGAAGATGCGATTGCGTATGTCAATGCGCATCCGCGTCCGCTCGCACTGTACTTGTTCGACGAGTCGCAGCGCATCATTGATCGTGTGATGCGTGAAACTATTTCGGGCGGTGTGTCGGTGAACGAGACGCTGATGCATGCAGCGTGCGGGTCGCTGCCGTTCGGCGGTGTCGGGCAAAGCGGCATGGGCGCTTACCACGGTTACGACGGATTTGTGACCTTTTCAAAGATGAAGCCGATTCTGGTGCAGCCGCGTTTGAACGGCCGCCGTCTGCTTTCGCCGCCATACGGTGCGCGTTCCGCCGCGCTGGTCAAATTCATGCTCAAGGTTTGATTGAATCGGGACGCGCAAGCGTGCCGGCCGTGTTGAACAGGGCAGTGGCGGCCTGATCGGATTTCGTCGCTTTCGACGATGCCGGCGATCCCACGATAGCGCAAGATCAAGGTGCGACGCGGCACCGCGCCGTACAGGGAGAGATAAGCGATGGCAGGTCCGATCGAAGGGCTGAGAGGCGTGGGCGGCAAGATGATGGCGTGCGTGCTTCAGACATTGGAGGTGGTGCGGGGATGAAGCTGCACCTCACCCAGGCCCTTCACCGTGCGTTGCAGCAGCATTCGGACGATGAAGCCACTTGTTTCGCCGCACGGCGCCAGACTTACCGGCAACTGTATGAACGAGTCGCGCATCTGGCCGGTGTACTGCATGCGTTGGGCGTGCGTAGCGGTGAGCGTGTCGGACTGCTGGCTCTCAATAGCGATCGCTACTTCGAGCTCCTGCTCGCGATCTGGTGGGCTGGCGGCGTGGTAAACCCCGTGAACACGCGCTGGAGCGTGGCCGAGATTGTCGACTCACTGGACGATTGCGACACCCGCGTGCTGTTCGTCGACGATGCGTTCGCACCGTCGTGCGCGACGATCCGCGGCACGTCGAGCGCTCTATGCGCGTTGGTGCATTTCGGCGAGCAAAGCGTGCCGGAAGGCGCGCTGCGGCTGGACGATCTCCTGCTTGACGCGCGCCCCATGGCCGACGCGCTGCGCAACGGCGGCGATCTCGCGGGCGTGTTCTACACGGGCGGCACCACCGGGCGGCCCAAAGGCGTGATGTTGAGCCACGAGGCGCTCGTCACGAATTCACTCATCTCGCTACTGGCCGTGCCGTTTACGGGCGGCGAGTCGCTGCTGCACAGCGCGCCGTTGTTCCATCTGGCCGGATTGTCGTTCGCGCTGCGTGGGCTGATGAGCGCCTGCCGCCAGGTGTTCCTGCCCACCTTCACACCCGATGGCGTGTTGCAGGCGGTTAAGACGCAGCGCGTCAGCCATCTGATGCTGGTGCCGACCATGTTGCAAATGCTGGTCGACCATCCGAGCATTCACGCTGCCGATCTGGCCAGCGTGCGCTGGGTCGGCTACGGCGCATCTCCCATTTCGGAAGCATTGCTCGATCGCGCGTTCGCGCTGCTTCCCGAGGCCGAATTCGTGCAGGGATACGGGATGACCGAGCTGTCGGCCGGGGTGAGCTATCTCACCAGCACATATCACACGCCCGAGGGCCGCAAGCTCGGCAAGCTGACTACGGCCGGGCGAGCACTGGCCGGCGTGGACGTGCGCATCGTTGACGCGCACGGCCGCGACGTGCCGCGCGGTCAGGTCGGCGAGGTTGTCGTGCGCAGTCCCTGTGCGATGCAGGGCTACTGGAACCAGGCCGGGCTTACCGCAGAGGTGTTGCGGACGGGCTGGCTGCATACCGGCGATGCGGCGCGCATGGATGAGCAGGGCTTTATCACGATCGTCGACCGCCTCAAGGACATGATCGTCAGCGGCGGCGAGAACGTGTACTGCGCCGAAGTGGAGAATGCGCTGGCAGGGCATTGCGCAGTGGCTGCCGTGGCGGTAATCGGTGTTCCCAGTGTCGAGTGGGGGGAGGCGGTACATGCAGTGGTGGTGAGAAAACAGGATGCATGGGTGGAAGCCGCGGAACTGCAGGCGCACTGTCGTTCGGTCATCGCTGGCTACAAATGTCCGCGCAGCATCGAGTTTGTCGATGCCTTGCCTGTCTCCGGGGCCGGCAAGGTCATGAAGCACACACTACGCGAGCCGTATTGGCGAGACCATGATCGCCGGGTGGTCTGACAGATGATGCGTCGGCGCGGCGCTTTCGGCGTACCGATGGGGCGGTGTCCGGATCGCGCATGGAGGATGGAGGGGAGCCGCTTCGCGGGCGCGAGCAACCGAGTAAAGAAAAAGGGTAGGCAAGACTAGGAGGCAACAAAGATGTATCTCACCCAATCCCTGCACAAGGCGCTGCGAGAGTGCCCGGAGGCGGCCGCCGTGGTTTGCGGCGCGCAGCGCGTCACCTTTCGCCAGTTCACCGAACGTGCGACGCGGCTGGCCGCGGCATTGCGCAATCTCGGCATGCGGCCGGGTGACCGAGTGGGCATGTTGAGCCTTAACTCGGCCCGCTACGTCGAGTACTTGTATGGAGTGTGGTGGGGTGGCGGTGCCGTCAATCCGGTCAACATTCGATGGAGCGCCAAGGAGGTGGCTTACTCGCTGGACGACTGCGATACGCGAATCCTACTGGTCGACAAGTTCTTCTCGGCCCAGGCCGGTGCGTTGCGCGAGCTATCCCAATCGCTACGGACGCTGGTGTACTGCGGCGACGACGAGGTACCCGACGGCATGGTCGGTTACGAACAGATCGTGGCCGAGTCCGAACCCATGGACGACGCATCGCACGGTGGCGATGAGCTCGCGGCGGTGATGTACACCGGCGGCACCACCGGTATGCCCAAGGGCGTGATGCTCTCGCACGCCAACCTCTACATCAATGCGCTGAGTGCAGTGGCGGCGGTGCCGCGGCCAAGCGGCAAAAAGGTGGGGTTGGTGGTCGCGCCGTTCTTCCATGTCGCCGGCTGCGGGCTTTCGCTGCAGATGATGCAGCGCTTGATGACGCAGGTGGTGATACCGATGTTCGACGAGCCGACCATCCTGCAGTCTATCCAGGACGAGCGTGTCACCGAGACCTTCATGGTGCCGACGATGATCAAGCGACTCATCGAGCATGCGCGCTTTGCGGAGTTCGATTTGAGTAGCCTGCAAATGATGCTCTACGGCGCAGCGCCCATCGACGCCGCACTGCTGGCGCAGGCCATGAAGGCACTGCCCCGGGCCGAGTTCTGCCAGGCTTATGGCATGACGGAATTGGCCCCGACCATTTCGGTGCTGCTGCCCGCCGACCACCTGCCTGGTCCTGACCAGGCCAGGCGCCTGCGTTCTGCCGGCCGGCCAGTGCCGATCGCTGAGGTGCGTATCGTGGATACGGAAGGCCGCGTGCTGCCGCCCGGTGAGGTGGGCGAGATCAGCGCACGCGGGCCGATGGTGATGCAAGGTTACTGGAACAAGCCCGAGGAGACCGCGCTCGCGCTGAGGGACGGCTGGATGCATACCGGGGACGGCGGCTACATGGACGCCGAAGGGTATCTCTATGTGGTCGACCGCCTGAAGGACATGATTGTCACCGGCGGTGAGAACGTCTATTCGGCCGAGGTCGAGAATGCAATCGCACAACTGCCGCAGGTTTCGATGTGTGCCGTGATCGGCGTGCCCGACGATCAATGGGGCGAGCGCGTGCATGCGGTGATCGTGCTGCGTCCGGACGCCGAGCTCGACGAACATAGCGTGATCACGCATTGTCGCGGTCTCATTGCCAGCTACAAATGCCCGCGCAGTATCGAGTTCCGCAGCGAGCTGCCGTTGTCGCCGGCCGGCAAGCTGCAGAAGTTCATCCTGCGCGAGTCGTTCTGGGCCGGTCGCGCGAGGCGCATCAACTGAGGACATAACCGTGGATTTCCGTCGTTTGTGGGCCGATGAAGACATCGACCTTTACCGTGATTCGGTCGCTCGATTCATCGAAACCGAGATGATCCCTGCCGACGAGGCTGCGCGTCGCCACGGCAATGTCGGGCACGCGCTGTGGCGCAAGGCTGGCGAGCTGGGTTTTCTGTGCGCTGACATTCCCGAGGAGTGGGGCGGTGCCGGTGGCGATTTCCGTCATGAGGCAGTGTTCTGCGAGGAGATGGCGCGCCGCGGTCTCACGGGCATGGGGAGCTCGGTGCATAGCATCGTTGCGCACTACCTGCTCAACCACGGTACTGACGAACAAAAGCGCCGCCTGCTGCCGCGCATGGCCAGCGGCGAGCTGGTCGGCGCCATCGCGATGACCGAGCCCGGCGCTGGCTCCGACCTGCAAGCTGTGCGCACTCGCGCTGAGAGATGCGGCGACGTCTATGTCATCAACGGCTCCAAGACCTTCATTACTAACGGGTTGCTTGCCGGCGTGGTGCTGGTGGTGGCCAAAACCGATCCGGCTCAGGCCGCGCGCGGCACCTCGATTCTCATCGTCGAGACGCAAGACTGCGAGGGCTACCGTGTAGGCCGCGTGCTCGACAAGCTCGGGCTTAAGGCACAGGACACGTCGGAACTATTCTTCGACGATGTTCGGGTGCCTGTATCCAACCTGCTGGGCAGCCGGGAGGGTCAGGGCTTCTATCAACTCATGAGTGACCTGCCATACGAGCGGCTCACCATCGCGGTGCTTGCGCAGGCCGGTGCCGAAGGCGCTTTCGAGGCCGCGCTGCAGTACACGCGAGAGCGTAAAGCTTTCGGCAAGCCGATCGCCGAATTGCAGAACACGCGTTTCAAGCTCGCGGAGCTTGCAACCCAGCTCAAGGTCGGCCGGACCTTCGTCGATCGCTGTGTCGAACAATTGGTGGCCGGCACGCTGGATACCGCCACCGCTTCGATGGCCAAGCTGTGGGCCTCCGAGATGCAAGGCAGGGTGGTCGACGAATGCCTGCAATTGTTCGGCGGCTATGGCTATATGAACGAATACCTCATCGCCCGCATGTACGCCGACGCGCGGGTACAGCGCATCTACGGGGGCACCAGCGAGATCATGAAGGAAGTGATCTCGCGGGCGCTTTAACCGTTGTCATGCCGGTAGCGTCGAGAGGACCAGGGATGGATGGGGACGCGTTCGATTACATCGTGGTGGGCGGTGGCTCGGCTGGCTGCGTACTGGCGGGCCGCCTGAGTGAAGACGCCACCGTCAATGTGGTGCTGCTGGAGGCAGGCGGCCGCGGCGATGGCTGGATCATCAACACGCCGGCGGCGCTGGTGGCGATGTTGCCGACGCGGCTTTGCAACTACGCATTCAAGACCGTGCCGCAGCCCGGCCTGAACGGACGGCGTGGTTACCAGCCACGGGGCAAGGCGCTGGGCGGCAGTTCAGCCATCAACGGAATGATCTATACGCGTGGCCATCGCTCTGATTACGACCATTGGGCTTCACTGGGCAACCCTGGCTGGTCCTACGACGAGCTGCTGCCATATTTTCGGCGCAGCGAGCACAACGAACAGTTTGACGACGCTTTCCATGGTCAGGGTGGCCCGCTGAACGTAGCTCGGTTGCGTACCGACAACCCCTTTCCCCAGTACTTCCTCGAAGCGGCCGTGCAATGCGGCGTGCCGCTGAATGACGACTTCAACGGCGCTGAGCAGGAAGGGGTTGGCCCGTTTCAGGTGACGCAGAAGAACGGCGAGCGTTGCAGTGCCGCACGCGCGTATTTGCTACCCCATCTCGGCATCCGCGGCAACTTGCATGTGCGCAACGGCGCGCAGGTACTGCGCATCGTGTTCGAGGGTAGGCGAGCGGTGGGCGTGGAATGCCTGCAGAGCGGCCGGCGGTACACCCTGCGGGCGCGCCGCGAAGTGCTCCTCTGCGCGGGTGCCTTTCAGTCGCCGCAGTTGCTGATGTTGTCTGGCGTCGGTCCGGGCGAGCAATTGCGTGCGTGCGGTATTCCGGTGCTGCACGATCTGCCGGGTGTCGGCGAGAACCTGCAGGATCATCCGGATTTCATTTTCAGCTACCGCGCGCGGCGCCATCCCGACCTGATGAGTCTCATGCCCAGCGGCCTGCTGCGCATCGCACGCGGCGTGGCCCGTTATCGCCGCGAGCGGCGCGGCCCCATCACCAGCAACTATGCCGAGGCTGGAGGATTCCTCAAGACCAACCCCGACTTGGCGGCGCCCGATGTGCAATTGCACTTTCTCGTTAGCATCGGCGACGATCATGGCCGCAAGTTGCATGTGTCGCATGGCTACTCCTGCCATGTCTGCCTGCTGCGGCCCGCGAGCCGTGGGCGCGTGGGCTTGTATAGCGGCGATCCTTTGCAACCGCCCCGCATCGATCCCGCGTTTCTGTCGCACCCCGACGATCTGGACACATTGGTTGCCGCTTTCAAGCTGACGCGTCGGCTGATGGACGCACCGGCATTGGCGCAATGGCGCTGTAGCGATCTCTTTACCTCCGGAGTCGAGAGTGACGAGCAGATCCGCGCCGTGCTGCGCGAGCGCGTAGACTCGGTTTATCACCCGGCCGGCACCTGCCGCATGGGAAGCGACAAAGCCGCAGTGGTCGATTCGAGTTTGCGCGTATGTGGCTTGCACGGACTGCGGGTGGTCGATGCGTCGATCATGCCGACGCTGGTGGGTGGCAACACAAACGCACCCGTGATCGCTATTGCGGAGAAGGCGGTGGATCTGATCCGCGCGGCCGAGCGCGGAATCGACAGATAGGGGACACTTTTGCCGTACCATTTCCACTAGGCGGTGCAGCGTGCATTCTCCGGCGCCGAGCGTCGAGGGGAACTCTTCGGTGGCGGTGTCAAGGATCCAGCGGCCCGCCGACGTCAGCCGGATCACCGGATAATCGACAGCTTCCTCGCGATCGCCACCGCCTGCGTCCGGTTCTTCGCGCCAAGCTTCATGTTGATGTTGCGCAGATGTGTACGCACTGTACTGTCACAGACGAACAGCTTCTCGGCCAATGCGCTGTTGGAGTAGCCCTCGGCCAGCAATTGCAGCACACGGGTTTCCTTGTGTGTCAGCGGTTCGGCCAGCACGTCGGCGGGGAGGGCGGTTGCAACGGTTTCGGCTTCGAGAAGCGGCGTTGGGCCGGCGGCGGCAATCAGGCGCTGCAGGTAGTCGTCGAAGAGAGGGTCGCCGCCATGCGGCGCGCCGTCGTTGGCGCGCCGTGCATGCAGCCGGTGTAGCAGCAGACCGATGGCGTCGCCTTCGTCGAGGATGAGCCGCATGAAGCCTTCAGAGCAGGCTTGTCGCAGGACGGCGGCTATGCCCTGCAGCGCGCCGGAGAGATCGCCGCAGCGCTGCAAGGCCATTGCTTGCAGTACCCGCAGCTTGAGTGCACGGCGGCGGCATGCACCGGCCTCGGCCTCGGCCAGCTCATGGGCAATGTGCGGCAAGCACGCCTGCGCATCGCCGAAACGGATGTTCCAGCGCAGGTTGCCGATGGCTATATCGTCGGTCTCGTGCGCAGGCAGGCGCTGATGCGATACGCGCGCCCATAGTTCAGGGTCATTGGCGCGCTCCAATTCTTCACGCGCGTCCTGGGCATTGCCCTGCAGCATGAACATATGTGCGCGCTCGAGCCTAGCGCTGCACACGACGCGAGGCAAATGGCGATGGTGGCCCAGATACTCCAACTCTGTCAGCACACGCACGGCCGCGTCGATGTCGCCTCGAAAGAACGCAATGCGCGCCCGCATCGAGTGGCTGGCGATCATATGGTCGGGCAGACTGACGTCCCGCGCAAGCGGCAGGTAGATGTTGAGCCAGTGCTCGGCCTCCTCGAGCTGATTGGTTTCGTAGATGGCCGACGCATACAGCACACCGGCCCAAGCATTGCCGCTGTAATGCTGATAGCCGTTGCCGTGCGCATCGCTGAGCAGCACCATGCGCAAGCGTGCGGTAGCTTGGCGCAGCCGGCCTTCCTGCAGGTCGAGAAGACCTTCCATCGCCTCGGTGTAGGCGCGCACGAAGTCGCTGGTGCCGCGGCCGGCGCGCGCGGCGTCGAGCAGGCGGTGGGCTTCAGAGCTTTCTCCCATGACCGAGGCCACGCTGGCCATGGTGTTGATGAGAACGCTGTCGGCAAAGGGCTTGCAACTGGGCAGCCGGCGCATGCTGTCACGGCCGATTGCATAGGCATCCTCGTAGCGGTCCAACATGGCCAGCAGTAGCGGTCGCAGCGCGTTGAGGTGGGCATGCACGTCGGCGGAATCGCTGCGCCATTCCTCTGAGCGATCCAACTGTGCCATCGCCTTGCCTGCGCCTTGTGTGAAGCACGTCACCCATACGGCTATGACCTGTAGCAGCGGGTGTGCACGCAATGCAGCTTCCGGGATGGCCGCGAACCAGCGAGCCATCAAGCGCAAGCGGCCCTGCGAAAGAAAATTTTCGGCATGCTGTGCCAGCAGGTTCAACGCATGCGGGAGGTCGCCGCCGTCGATGGCGTGATCGATGGCCGGCACGGGCCGGCCGGCGGCCTCGTACCAGCCGGAGGCCAACAGGTGCAGCCGCGCGAATTCGTCCGGATGCTGCCTATGCAGTTGGGCTTGCAGGAAGTCCGCGAATAGACGGTGGTAACGCCAAGCCGGCTCCGTGTCGCCCGAGAAACTCTGTACCGGCGTGAGAAAGACATTGGCGACCTCCAACTCGCCGAGCACGCGTGCGCAGTTCGCGCTCGGATCGAGCGCTTGGCACAGCGGCGTGGTCAATTGGCGCAGGATGCTGGTGCGCAGCAAGAACTCGCGTACCTCGGCGCTTTGATGCGCGAGCACGTCTTCTGCCAGGTAGTCGGCGATGGCGCGGTGCGATCCGGAAAAGCGAGCGACGAAATCGCTGCTCTCGTCATCCGTCGCGTAACGCTCCAGCGCTATCGACGCTAGCCACAGCGCCGCGACCCAGCCTTCGGTCTTGTCATGCAACTGAGCCAACGCCCGCGGCGCCAGCGGCATGCCGCGACGGCAAAAGAACTCGGCGGTTTCTTCGACGCTGAAGCGCAAGTGTTTAGCATCCACCTCGACGAGTTGGCCGCGTGCGCGAAGCCGGCCCAGTCTCAGGTCGGGCAGCACGCGCGAACCGATCACGAGGAGTCCCAGGCGCGGCAGGTGGTCGATAATCTCGCGCACCAAGTCAAGCACGGCGGGTTCCTGGAGCAGTTCGAAGTCGTCGAGAAACAGCGCGAACGGTGCGGGGTAGTGCTCCAGCGCTTCCATCGCGTGAGCCGTCGCTGTGCCGAAATCATCGTCACCGGCGATACGCGCTACCGCCCGGCTCAGGCCAGCAAGAAAGCGCGGTGCATCGTTGTCGGCCCGGTCCAGCGTGAGCCAGGCAGTGCCGATTCCCTCTGCCTCGAAGCGTGCGCAGCTCTGCAGCATGGCCGTGGTTTTGCCAAATCCGGCGGGCGCATGCACCACCACCAGTTTGGCCATGCCTGCATGGCAAATGCGCTCGCATACCCGTGAGCGCAACATGTGGGTCGGTAAGGCGTTCGGCGGGCTGAGCTTGGCCCACAATGCCGAGCCGAGAGGGCTGGTAGTCGCTGACATCAATAGGCGCTTAGAACGGCCATCGCGAACGACAAAGTGGACATCACGCGGACGCACATCTCGATCGGCGGGCAGACAAAAACTCAATTAAATTGATTTATATCCTGCGACCAACGGTCTGTCTATCGGTGATTTCCGTCGCTTCCGACGATGTGCGCGGCGCCGCACGTTTTTATACTGCATCGCATGAACGACGTATATATCTACGATCATGTCCGCACGCCGCGAGGCAAAGGCCGGCCCGATGGGGCGCTGCACGAGGTAACGCCGGTGCGGCTGGCGGCCGGCGTGCTGGCTGGCCTGCGCGAGCGCAACGGCTTCGATGCAGACGCCATCGACGACGTTGGTTTTGGCATCGTGATGCCGGTGGGCGAACAGGGCGCGGACCTGACACGCTATGCGTTGCTCGCTGCGGGTTATGGCGACAGCGTGGCGGGCTATCAGCTCAACCGCTTCTGCACGTCGGCGCTCGATACGCTGAAATACGGTCATGCACTGATTGCGTCCGGCCAGGCCGAAGCGGTGATCGGTGGCGGCACGGAATCGATGTCACGCGTGGCGCTGGGCAGCGACGGTGGCGCGGCTTACACCGACCCCGAGATCGGGCGGCATCATCCTTACATTCCCAACGGCGTGGCGGCCGATCTGATGGCGGCGCTGGGCGGCCACACACGCGAGGCGCTTGACGCCTACGCAGCGCAGAGTCAGCGTCGCGCGGCCGTGGCGCAGGCGGAGGGCCGTTTCGCGCGCTCGTTGCGGCCAGTGCGCGACATGATCGGCGAACTGCTGCTGGAGCATGACGAGACCATCCGCCCGAACACCACAGCCGCTGACCTGGCGAAGCTTAAGCCGGCTTTCGCGGCAATCGGGGCCGAGGGCTTCGACGCGATCGTGTTGCGGCGCTATGCGCAACTTGCTGGATTCGAGCATGTGCATACCAGTGGTAATTCGAGCGGCATCGTCGACGGCGCTTGCGCCGTGCTGCTTGGCAGCCGCGCGTTCGGCGCTCGTTACGGCATCGCGCCGCGCGCCCGCATCGTTGGTAGTGCGAGCTGTGCTTCCGAGCCGCTACTGAGCTTGGGTGGTCCGATGCCGGCCACCCGGCGAATCCTGCAAACCGCCGGCATGACGGTGCGCGACATCGATCTGTTCGAGGTGAACGAAGCCTTTGCGGTAGTGCCGCTGGCCTACATGCGGCATTTCGATCTGGACCCCGAACAGGTCAATGTCAACGGCGGCGCCATCGCGCTGGGTCATCCGTTGGGCGCGACGGGCGCGATCCTGCTGGGCACCGTGCTTGACGAGCTGGAGCGCCGGAATCTGGCGACCGCGCTGGTGACACTCTGTGCGGCCGCGGGGCAGGCGACAGCCATGGTGATTGAAAGGGTGTGAGGCAGGCATGCAGGGCAACTTGAATTTCGAGACGGGCGCCGATGGCGTGGCCATGGTCGTGCTGTCCGTTGCGGGCCATGAGGCGAACTGCTTTACCGCGGGTCTCGCGGTCGATCTCGCAGCGGCGGTGGAGGAACTGGCCATGCGAGAGGACATCGTCGGCGCCGTGATTACGTCGGGTCGCAGCAATGGCTTCATGACGGGCGCACGCGTCGACGATCTGTTGGCCGGCTGCGATGCCGGCGTCACGGCCGCACAAGTGGCGGCGCTGGTCGCTCCAGTGAATGCCACCTTTCGGCGGATCGAGCGTTGCGGCAAGCCGGTGGCCGCAGCAATCAACGGTTTGGCGCTGGGCGCTGGCTTCGAGCTTTGCTTGGCATGCCACTACCGCGTACTGGCCGACGACGATCGCTGCGTGGTCGGACTGCCGGAGGTACAGGCGGGGCTGATTCCGGGAGGCGGCGGCACGCAGCGGCTGCCGCGCTACATCGGCATCGAGCGTGCGTTGCCGCTCATGCTGACAGGGCGCGCCGTGGTGCCCGGCGAGGCGCTGTCGCTGGGCCTGGTGGATGCGGTGGTGCCGCACGAGCAACTGGTGGAGGCGGCGCGCCGCTGGGTGCTCGCCCATCCCGGTGCGCGGCAGCCCTGGGACGTGAAGGGCTACCGCGTGCCCGGCGGCGCTGGCGCGTTGGCACCGCATGCGGCCGCCAGTTTCGGGATCGGCCTGGCACGCCTGCGCCGCGACACGCAGGACCTGGCGCCTGCGCCGCTGGCGCTGCTGTCGGCCGTGTACGAAGGCACGCAGTTGCCCATTGACAGTGCGTTGGCGCTCGAAGCCAAATTCTTCGGCCGCCTCGTCGCCGAATCCGCCGCGCGCGAGCCAGTGCGCGGTCGACCGCAAGGAAGCCAAGCATGAAGACCCGTGTGACCGAGCTGCTCGGTATCGAGTACCCCATCATCCAAGGCGGCATGATGTGGGTGGGCGTGGCGGAACTGGCTGCGGCCGTGTCCAATGCCGGCGGCCTGGGCATCCTGACAGCGTTGACGCAGCCCACGCCGGGCGACCTGCGCCGCGAGATCGAACGCACACGCTCGCTGACGAACAAGCCTTTCGGCGTCAATCTCACGATCCTGCCTTCGGTGAAGCCGCCCCCTTATGCGGAGTATGTGGACGCCATCATCGACGGCGGCGTCAAGATTGTCGAGACCGCAGGCAACAGCCCCAAGGAATTCATCGGCCGCTTTAAAGCGCACGGTATCCGGATCGTGCATAAATGCACCACGGTACGTCATGCTCAGTCCGCCGAGCGTAATGGTGTGGACATTGTCTCCATCGACGGGTTCGAATGCGCGGGTCATCCAGGCGAGGACGACGTCGGCGGCCTCGTGCTGATCCCGGTGGCGGCGCGTGCATTGAACATCCCTGTCGTCGCTTCAGGCGGCATCGCAGATGGCCGGGGCATGGCTGCCGCGCTGGCGCTGGGAGCCGAGGGAGTGAACATGGGAACGCGCTTCTGCGTGACGCGTGAGGCCCCCATTCACGACAGCATCAAGCAGGCGATGGTGCGCGGCAACGAGCGCGACACCAGGCTCGTCTTCCGCACGCTGAAGAACACCGCACGCGTGTTTCGCAACGCCATCGCTGACGAGGTGTGCGCGATCGAGGGTAGACCCGGCGGCTGTGAGTTCGAGGATATCCGGCCGCTGGTGCTCGGTTCGCGCGGCCGCGCCGCGCTGCAAAGCGGTGAGATCGACGGTGGCGTCATCACTGCGGGCCAATGCATCGGACTGATCGATGACGTGCCCAGTTGCGCCGAACTGCTGCAGCGCATGGTGACGGAGTGCCGCGAGCGGTTGCGCTTGATGTCGCTCATGGCTGGCTAGGTAAGGCTTTCTTATTTCGTCGCTTGCGACGATGGCCGGCCGGCGGTGGCCTTCTTAGACTGGCTAACTATGAAATCAGGCAGGGAGATCCTCTTGTTCCAGGGCGAAAGCATTCAATTGAAGGTGCTCGACGAAGGTTTCGTCGAGCTGTGCTTCGACCGCGACGGCGATGCCATCAATAAACTCGATGGCCGCACGGTCGACGAATTCCGTCAGGCCACCGAGATTTTGGCTGCGGCGCCCGGTGTGCGCGGCGTGCTGGTCACGAGCGCGAAGGATGTGTTCATTGTCGGCGCCGACATCACCGAATTCGGCGAGATGTTCAAGCAAAGCGCTCAAGACATCACTCGTGACGTGCTGGCCAAGAATCAGATCTTCGTCGCTTTCGAGGATCTGCCTTTTCCGAGCGTGGTGGCAATCAACGGCTTCGCATTGGGCGGGGGCCTGGAACTGGCACTCGCCGCTGCATACCGCGTCATGTCCACGACCGCCCAGATTGGCGTTCCCGAGGTCAGGCTCGGCTTATTCCCCGGCTTCGGCGGCACGGTGCGGCTGTCGCGCGTGGCAGGCGCGGCGACGGCGGTTGACTGGGTCGCAGGCGGCAAGCCGTCATCTGCCGCCGCAGCTCAAAAGGCGGGCGTCGTGGACGAAATCTGCGAACCCGAGGCTTTGCGCGACACCGCATTAAGGCTGCTGCGCAGCGCGGCTATTGGTGAGCGGGACTGGCGTGCGCAGCAGGAGCGCAAGCGTGGGCCGTTGCCGCAGCCTGAAGGCGAACTGCGCGCGTGGTTCGAGACGGCGCTTGCCGACGTCGCGCGCCGAAGCCCCAAACATCAGCCGGCCGCCGTGATGGCGGTGCGGATGATGAGTCGCGCGGTGTTATGTACTCGCGCCGATGCATTGAAGCTCGAGGCCGAGGCTTTTGGCGAGGTCGCCAAGACCCAGGCGGCCGGCGCGCTGGTGCAGGCCTTCCTGAGCGATCAGGCGCTAAAGAAGCTGTTCAGAAAGCATGCGAAGAGCGCCCGCCCGATAAAGCAGGCCGCTGTGCTGGGCGCTGGCATCATGGGCGGCGGCATCGCGTACACCAGCGCGTTGCGCGGCATCCCGGTGCGCCTGAGGGATATTGCCCAGACCCAGCTCGAATTGGGCATGAATGAGGCGACCAAGCAATTGGCCAAGCAGGTGAAAGCCGGCCGGCTGACGCAGCAGAGAGCTGACGCGCTGTTCGCCACCATTCACCCGCAGCTCGACGACAGCGGCTTCGAGACGGTGGATGTGGTGATCGAAGCCGTGGTGGAGAACCTGGACGTGAAGCGTCGGGTGTTGGCCACACTCGAAGGCGCGGTGCGTTGCGACACGGTAATCGCCTCCAACACCTCCAGCCTGCGCATCGACGATATTGCGCAGGCGATGGCACGACCCGAGAATTTCGTCGGCATGCATTTCTTCAACCCCGTGCCGGCGATGCCGCTGGTCGAAGTGATCAGAGGCGGCAAAACCAGCGAGGCCGCCGTGTCCACCGCTGTGGGCTATGCGCTGGCGATGGGCAAGACGCCCATCGTCGTGAGGGACTGCCCGGGTTTTCTGGTCAACCGCATCATTACGCCTTACGTCAGCGCGTTCCTGCAACTGGTGGCCGACGGCGCAGACTTTATCGAGGTCGACCGCGTGATGGAGGCTTTCGGCTGGCCGATGGGGCCGGCCTATCTGCAGGATGTGGTGGGCATGGACGTGGGTGCCCACGTCGGCGACGTGATCTGTGCCGGCTACCCGGACCGCATGCTGCCGGTGGCGCGCAATGCCGTCAAGCGGATGGTCGAGCATGGTCGCTACGGCCAGAAGACCAGCCTGGGCTTCTACCGGTATGAGCCCGACGCCGCCGGCAAGCTCAGCAAACGTGTTGCGCCCGATGCGCAAGCGCTGATTGCCGATTTGCAGCCGCCGGGCCCACGTCACGTCGCCGACGAGGAGGTGATCGAGCGCATGATGCTGCCGATGATGGTGGAGGCCGCGCACGCGCTTGAGGAGGCGGTGGTGGCCACGCCGGCCGAACTCGACATGGCGCTGATGCTGGGCATCGGCTTTCCAGCCTACCTGGGCGGCGCGCTCAAATATGCCGATTGGTTGGGCTTGGAGCGCGTGGTGTCACTGTGCGGCAAATACGCGAGCCTCGGCCCTGCCTACACGCCGACGCCGCGCATGCGCGAGATGGCCGCGCAGGGCTTGCGCTACTACGCATGACTGAATGCGGCATTTCACGACCATAAGGATGTTCGGTATGAAAATTGATTCCTCCGTCAGCGCCGTCATCACCGGCGGTGCTTCCGGCCTCGGAGCTGCCACGGCACGTCGTCTCGCGGCGCAAGGCGCGAAGGTTGCGTTGTTCGATCTCAATATCGAGCAGGGCGAAGCGCTTGCGCGCGAGCTCGGCGGCGTGTTCTGCAGGGTCGACGTGACTAGCGACACCGAGGTCGACGCCGCGTTCGCGAGGTCGCGCGCGGCGATCGGCCAGGAGCGCGTGCTGGTCAATTGTGCTGGCACCGGCAACGCCATCAAGACCGCCAGCCGCGACAAGACTAGTGGCGAGATCCGGCACTTCCCGCTGCCGGCCTTTGACAGGCTCATCCAGATCAATCTCGTCGGCACTTTCCGTTGTATTGCCAAGTCGGCGGCCGGCATGCTCGCTCTGGAACCGTTGGCCGATGGCGAGCGCGGCGTGATCGTCAACACGGCGTCGGTGGCAGCCGAGGATGGGCAGATGGGGCAGGCGGCCTACTCGGCCTCGAAGGCCGCCATCGTCGGCATGACGCTGACCATCGCCCGCGACCTGATGGGCGAAGGCGTGCGCGTCAACACCATCCTGCCGGGCATCTTCGACACGCCGCTGCTGCAAGGCGCGGCTGAGAATGTGAAGGCCGCATTGGCCGCCTCGGTGCCATTCCCGAAGCGGCTCGGCGATCCGGCCGAATACGCGGCGCTGGCCGAATTGATGATCACCAACGGCTATTTCAATGGCGAAAGCGTGCGACTCGACGGGGCCATCCGCATGGCGCCGCGATGAATGCCATATCGGATCGCCGATTTCCAGTCTTCGACAAGGAACTGACATGACTGAAGCCTTTATCGTAGCGGCCGTGCGCACGGCGGGTGGCCGCCGTGGCGGCCGCCTCTCCGGCTGGCACCCGGCCGATTTGGCTGCGCAGGTGCTCGACGCATTGATAGCGCGTACCGGCGCCGACCCCGCGTTAATCGACGACGTGATCATGGGCTGTGTTAGCCAGATTGGCGAGCAGGCCTCCAACGTAGCGCGCAGTGCGGTGCTCGCGTCCAGCCTGCCCGAGTCGGTGCCGGCGACCACGATAGACCGGCAGTGCGGCTCGTCCCAGCAGGCCTTGCATTTCGCTGCGCAGGCGGTGATGTCGGGCACGATGGATTGTGTCATTGCCGCTGGCGTGGAAAGCATGTCGCGCGTGCCGATGGGGTTGTCGATCGCGCTGCCGGCCAAGAATGGGTTTGGCTTCTATGTCAGCCCGGCGATGAAGCATCGTTATCCGGACGTGGAGTTCAGTCAGTTCACTGGCGCCGAGGCGATTGCGAGGAACTATGGTTTCTCCCGTGACGATCTCGACGAATACGCATACCAGAGTCACCAGCGCGCCATCGATGCGGTGAAGGCCGGCCGCTTCGAGGAGGAGATCATACCGGTGGCCGCGCGCAGCGCCGAAGCCGGGGATCTGAACGAGCCGCACCTGGTGGATGAGGGCATTCGCTTCGACGTCACGCGCGAGGGCATTGCTGGCGTGAAGCTGATTGCCGAGGGGGGGCGCGTCACTGCGGCGAGCGCCTCGCAGATCTGCGATGGCGCATCCGGCGTGATGGTGGTCAACGAGCGCGGGCTCAAGGCGCTGGGCGTCAAGCCGCTAGCGCGCGTGCATCATATGAGCGTGATGGGTCACGACCCGGTAATCATGCTGGAAGCGCCGTTGCCGGCGACGCAGCGTGCGCTCGGGAGGGCGGGTCTGACTATCGGCGACATCGACCTGTACGAAGTCAACGAGGCGTTCGCGCCGGTGCCACTGGCTTGGCTGAAGGTGCTGGGTGCGGATCCGCGGCGCCTGAACGTCAATGGCGGCGCTATCTCGCTAGGCCACCCGCTGGGCGCCTCGGGTACCAAGCTGATGACGACGTTGATCCATGCGCTGCATCAGCGCGGCGGCCGCTATGGCCTACAGACCATGTGCGAGGGCGGCGGGCTGGCCAACGTGACCATCGTCGAGCGCCTCTGACCGCGTGAATCTGGAGGAGAGTATGACGATGAGTGAGATCCGCCTTGAACGCGACGGCGATGTGGCCATCGTCCGCATCGTCAACGCCGCGCGCATGAATCCGCTGACGGTGACGATGCAGGCCGAGCTTCGCGAAAGCCTGGCCGTGCTGCGTGCTGATCCCAGCGTGCGCGCATTGCTGCTCACCGGCGAGGGCAAGGCATTCTGCGCAGGCGTGGACCTTTCCGGCATGCGCTCCGCCAACGCAAGCGACGCTGGTGACCACGATGGCCATACCTTGGGCCAGCGGACCGCCGACATCATGCATGAGCAGTCGAACCGTCTGGTGCAGGAACTGCGCGAGCTGCCCCTGCCGGTGGTATGCGCGCTCAATGGCGCCGCGGTGGGCGGGGGCATGGGTCTAGCGCTCACGGCCGATGTGGTGATCGCCGCGCGTTCGGCCTATTTTTACTTGCCTTCCCTGCCCAGGCTGGGCATCGTCCCCGATCTGGGTGCCACGTGGTTCATGAGCCGGCTGGTCAGCCGTGCACGCATGACCGGGCTCATGTTGCTGGGTGATCGCCTGTCGGCTGAGCAGGCGGAGCGGTGGGGGCTGGTGTGGGCGTGCGTTGATGACGAAGCACTGTTGACCGAGGCGCTGACGGTGGCGCGGCGCTTGGCGGCACAGCCTGTGCATGCCGTGTTGGAATCGCGCCGCGCGCAGGATGCCGCAGACAGGCACAGCCTCGCCGAGCAGTTGTGCTACGAGGCCGAACGCCAGCGCGAGTTGATTGATCGGCCCGAGTTTGCCGAGGGCGTGCGTGCGTTCATTGAGAGGCGCGAACCGGACTTCAAGGCCAGGCCGGCATGAGCCTGAGTCGCGCCGCAACCGGCCGGATGTCCGCGGTCGACGGGCGCCCATGACGGAGTCGCACCCAGATCAGCGACGTGTGGCGTCGTACCGCTGGGCGCATGCCCAGCCGATTTCCGCTAATGGCGCGCTTTTGGCCGCCGTGTCTATCGCGTCCACGGCGGTCGCATTGCCGAGTACGGCGCGCGCGCCGATGCCATGCAGGATCGCG
Organism: Burkholderia singularis; assembly: GCF_001718875.1. Lineage (NCBI taxonomy): Bacteria > Pseudomonadati > Pseudomonadota > Betaproteobacteria > Burkholderiales > Burkholderiaceae > Burkholderia > Burkholderia singularis. The sequence goes on along the minus strand of NZ_CP013448.1, from coordinate 2,174,216 downwards.
GCCATCCGAAACAAGTTGTACGCGAGATAGAAATCCCAGTGCTCGCGCGCTTGACGGCCTGTCGCGGCTTCATATTGACCGATGTAATCCGCTTCGGCGGGAATGCCCAGTTCCGCCAGATTCAAACCGGCGATGCCGCGCCAAATACGTGGCGGAATTTGCCAGCTCATCGCGTGGTATGAGAAATCGGCGAGCGGATGGCCGAGCGTCGACAGTTCCCAGTCGAGCACGCCGAGTACGCGCGGTTCAGTTGGATGGAACACGAGATTGTCGAGCCGATAGTCGCCATGCACGAGCGTCGTCTCGTCACCGTCAGGTATTTGCTCGGGCAGCCAATCCATCAGTTTGGTCATGGCGGCGCTTACGGGTAGCGTCGACTCGCGGCACTGTTTCGACCACCGGGCGATCTGCCGCGCGAAATAGTTGCCGGTTTTACCGTAATCCTCCAGACCGACCGCCGCAACGTCAATGTGATGCAGCGCAGCGATGATGCGATTCATTTCTGCGTAAATCGCCCGCCGTTGCGCCGGCATCATGCCCGGCAGCGATTGATCAACCAGAACCCGGCCATCCAGATATTCCATGAGGAAAAAGGGCGTGCCGATAATCGATGTGTCTTCGCAATACACGAGCATCTCGGGCACCGGAACGGCGCTTTCCTGCAGTGCTTTCATCACGCGGTACTCACGGTCGATCGCGTGAGCGGATGCCACCAGGTGGCCCGTCGGCTTTTTACGAAGGACGTAGCGGCCTCGCGCGCAATCGATGCGAAAAGTCGGATTCGATTGACCACCTGATAGCGGCGTGATCACAATCGATCCCGGTCCCGCGAACCCATGATCGCGCAGATAGGCATCCATCGCTGAGAAAAGGTGCGATTGCGTCATTGCGGACTCGTCAGTCGAAGTTGTATGAAACAGCGCTCTGTTTCCTGCGAGCTGGCCTGCGGCATGATGCGACCGATGGCCCGCGATGCTTCGAAGATCGACGATTTCACGATGGCTTCCCCGCTGTGTCGACGATCTTACGCGCCATGCTCCAGCGATGTACCTCGCTCGGACCATCATAGATGCGGAATGCCCGCATATCCATAAAGATGCGCATCACCGCCGTTTCGGTAGTCACGCCCTGGCCGCCGAGAATCTGTACGCAGCGGTCGACCGTTCGCCATTGCGCCTCCGAACACACCACCTTGGCTCGGCTCGACTCGAAACTGCAGCGATGTCCCTGATCGAGCAGCCACGCGGTATGCCAGATATGCAGTCGGGCAGTCTGCAGGTCCATTTCGTTGTCTGCGAGCAGGAAGCCCACGCCTTCATGTTCGCCGAGCAGCCTGCCGAACGCTCGGCGTTTGCGCGCGTATTCCGTGGCGATGTCGTGCGCGCGGCGCGCTTGTCCGAGCCAACGCATGCAATGTGTGAGACGCGCCGGCGCGAGCCGCACCTGTGCATACAAAAAACCTTTGCCAATTTCACCCAGCACATCGGTCGCGGGAATGCGCACGCGATCGAATGTCAACACCCCATGTCCGCCGGTGAAGCAGCGGTCCATCGCCTCCATGCTGCGCTCCAGACGGATACCTTCGCGGTTCATGTCGGCCAGAAACATCGTGGCCGATCCGTCTTCCATGCGAGCCATGATAATGACGTAATCGGCGCCGCTGGCACCGGTGATGAACCACTTGCGCCCGGTGACAAGGTAGCTGTTGCCGTCCCGTATTGCCGTCGTGGTCAGCATCGCAGGATCCGCGCCCGCACCTGGCTGCGGTTCGGTCATCGCGAAACACGAGCGCGTGCGGCCTTGAACTTGCGGCCGCAACCACCGCTCCTTCTGCGCGTCGGACGCCACGGTTTCCATCAGGTGGATGTTGCCTTCGTCGGGGGCGTGAATGTTGAGCGAGGTTGGGCCGAGCCACGAGTATCCGGCTTCCTCGAACACCACGGCCTTGGCCACATGACTCAATCCCAATCCCCCCATCTCGACCGACGCGTGCGGTGTCAACAGACCTGCATGCCGGGCGCGATTGATCAGTTCATCGCGCAATGCCTCGCTTGGCCCGTGCGCGTCTTGCCGCGCATCGTTTTCCAGCGGGATAACCTGTTCGACAATGAACTTGCGCGTTCGATCACGTAGATCGATTAGTTCGGGTGAAAGCTCGAAGTTCATGATGAGGATGGAATGCCTGGGGTTCTGTTCGCACCGTATTACGAGCCTTGCATGTGTGCGGCCGAAAGATGGTTCAAACACATCTTAGGCATGGCACCGGTCGCATCCAGTCTTGCGTGCATGCGTCGACTGATCCGCTGCGGGGGGATGCCAGCGAGTATAGGGAGGAAGCGGGTCTTTTCGAATCGTCGGATTCGACGATGAACGTGATGCGTACCAGCGCATAAGAAAACCGGCTTCGCTGTTACGCAACGTCGTCGCTTCCGGCCGGACGCGGCGATCAGTCAGATGTTGGTGCTGGCGGGAATTCGACTTGGCAGCAAGTACGGATAAGGCGTGGCTCGCGTTAGATTGCGATTGTTAATCGTGGCTTCAGCCTGCTGAAGTGCTTGCTGAAATCGCTGCAGCGGGCCGCCGCTGTACGTGACCCTAGGATCAGTGATGAGCGGTAAGTACGGGAAGACATTGCTCCGATAGTCACCGAGATTGCGGTAATAGATCCCGCCGAGCAACTCATAGATCGCGACGCGTTCGATCGCGGCGATCATTGGCGGCAACATCTTGTTCCAGCTATCCTGGCTTTGTCCGTTCGTGCCGGTTGGTGCCGGTGCGGACAGCAAGGCCGAGAGCGCCGGCGCATACGTACAGAGATCGCGCTGCGGAAAGTTGATTGCTGCATGCTGCGCGCTCGCGTTGAAAATGACGAGCGTCAGCACGTCCACCAACTGCGGCTTCGACGTGATCGGTACAAAACCTTTGACATGTCCGTTGTTGGCGACATCGTTGACCCATGCGGCGAGTTCATAATCGCCGGTGACATCGCTATCGGATTGATAATAAACGTCCACATAATCCGCGGCCCACGCGGCGATCGCATTCCAGATTAGCAGGCCATCGTCCCGATAAGGGTAATCGGGCAGAAAGGCTGGATTGTCCACTTTGCGATTTGCCAGATCGGTCGGGAGCATATGTTGGTAGAAATCGAATGCCAACCGATCTGCCGCCACGCCCTGTTCGATTAGCGGGATGGTCTCGGCAAACAGCGTATTGATGAACCCGAGAGGAGCCGGCGGAAGCAGAATGAGTGACGCGCTTTCGTTGATATAGAGCGTACCTTCGAAATGGGGCGTCAGCAGGAGATAGAGCGGATGGGTATTCGCGAGATTGCGATGGGTTGCCATCGCGAAGACTTCGCTTACGAAGTGCGTGCGTGAAAGATGCACGAACATCTCATGATAATTCTCTTCGGCTCCCTGCACGACACTCTTGGCCTGCTGCCATGCCCAGTATGCCGATGCATTGCCCGGGTCCGCGGGAAGGAAAATCGGATTGACGGACGGGTCCTGATCGCACTGGATGGCGACCGGTACCAACGACGTTTCGCCCTTCGGAATCGCGAATAGTGCGATCGGCGCGTATGAATAGCCGGTCCCGGTCAAGAGTTTGGAAACGGGGCCTGACGTGGCGACCTGTCCGAGCGCGGCGTAATCCAGCAGATACAGTCGATGCTCAAGTGCCGCTGTGCCGAGGTCGTCCGACGGTCCCATGACTTGTTGGTACTGCGTATTGGTCAACGGGAACTTCGACGGAAGGCTGGAGATTCCTTGGATCAACACGGGATTCTGGCCCCCGACGCGCAGATGTGCGAATACGCTGTCTTGGTGAAACGTATTGGCAATGTCCGGTAACGGAATGGTCGCGAACAGCGCTTTATAGTTCGTTTCGTTGCGGTTGCCGTCCTGGGCTGCGTAGAGCAGATTCAACTGCGTAATGATCGATTGGATCAGGGTATGGATCGTTTGCAGCGTCGTCAGCAGTGTCGACTGGAGCGTCGAGATCTTCGCCAACGCAGCCGAATCGCCGGGATTGGCCAGCAGCGCGCTATAGCTCGATTGCACCGAGGCAATGCTGGCACTGATCGAATTCAACTGGTTCTGCCAGAGCGATACGGCGGTGCTGGGAGCCGCCGCCAGGAAGTTGGTCAGAATCTCGACTAGGGTTTCGGCTGCCAGCAGTTGCCACTCGACGGTTGGCAAATCCGCAGCCGTTATGGTTGCCGCCATCGGAATATTCGCCGAGTTGGGGAAATTTTCTGTCCAGACATAGTTCAGTTTTTGAACTTCCGTATAGGTAGCCCGTGCGAGCCGCCCTTGAGGCGTGTCATATTGAGGCAGGGTGGGCACTGAAGTTGATCCTGCCGCCGCAGCCACCGTTTGGCTGGCTACTGGACTCGACGGACTGGACACTTTGCAGGCTGCGGAACAGAGCCAGTTACTCAATCCGGAAAGCACCTCCGCCCGGACCGCAAGCGTCACTGCGGCGCTACCACCTATAACGGCCGTAGCCTTCACCATATCTCTTCGGTTCATATTTGGAATCCCATCCTGAAACTTGCGTTTGCGATTACGCCAGCCTTGTAAATTTGGATGCCTAAGTAATAAAAGCAAATTGTCTGATGCGATCCACCTTTCCCGATTAACGAGAGAATTTTCCGGAAAACAGATTCTCGAATCGATTCGGGGTTTCTAAATCCACTCGTCTGCTCGAGCACACTGCTACCGAGCGAGCGCAAATTCCAGTTGTGCGAACGTGCTGGCAATCCATCCCGATCGAGATCAGCATCAAAATCCACGAGATCATCGCATGCCACCGAACACACCTTACGATGTGGCGGCCCTGCCGGCTATTTGGGACGGGAGGCAACCGGCGCGACGTCCGCGTCCGGCGGCAGTCCGGCCAATTGGCGAACTCGCACGATGGCGCCGCGTATCTTCTGCGAGAGCGGGCTGTCCGCCGGCTCCACTTGCAGCAGCGTGTTCCAGTACTGCAACGTGCTCTTATAGTCGCTGCGGTTGAAGGCCACGGCTCCAGCGAAAGCGAGCACCTTGGGATTCTTCGGATCGATCTCGAGCGCACGGGCAATCAGTTTGGCCGGTTCTCCCTCGAGGCTGCGACCGTTCGCGATTGCGAGTGATTCGGCGTAGTCAACAAGCATTGAGGCATCGTCTGGCCGCAGCTTGGCTGCCCGTTTGTAGGCCTCCACGGCTTGAGCATGCTTGCCCAGGTTCGCGTAAGCGCGTGCAAGCATCCACCAGCCTTCGGCGTCGTTAGGTCGGTTCTTCATGCGCTCGGCCAACTGGTCGACCAGGAGTTGATCTGGCAGCGTCGAGCGGGAAGCGGTGCCATCGCCTTCCGAGGCTCGCGGGGATGAACTATTCGGGCCGAGGGGGAGGCTGGAGGGCGAGCCGATCCAGTAGTAGCCGCCGCCCGCAACGACGCAGAGCAACAGCGCCAGCGCGACGGCCAGGGCAGGCGAAGCCACGGATCGCGTCTCGCGGGCTTGCTTGCCGGACGCATTCCGCTCGGCGCGATCGAAGGGCCACCATGAAAGCCGCGTCAGTAGCGCGGCTGCCAACAGGCACATCGCAATAGCGCTCAAATAGAAGGCGGCCGTCATGACTGAGGTTCCCGCGCGGCGCCGCGCTCGTCGAGTGTGTCGGGCTCAAAGCAGTCGTCGCTCATTCGGGCGCGCCGACGCAGCACCAAGAACAGACTCGCGGCGCCGATCAGCAAAAGCGCGGCGGGGCCGAGCCACAGCAGCAAGGTGGTGGCCTTGAACGGCGGACGGTAGAGCACGAAGTCGCCATAGCGGTCGGTCATGTACTTGACGATCTGTTCGTCGCTTTCGTGCTTGCGCAACATCACGCGTACCTCTTCTCTCAAGTCTTCCGCAAGATCCGCATGCGAATCGGCAATGGTCTGGTTTTGACATACCAGGCAGCGCAGCTCGCCTGTGATGCGCAGCATATGCGCTTCTAGAGTTGGATCGTCAGCGGCCGGTGCGGCATCCTTGGCGCTGGAAACCAGGGATAGCAGGCCCAGAAGCACGGAGGCGAGAAGCCTAGCCATTGAGTTGCCTTAACAAGGGAAGGACACGCTCGTTAATGACCTGAGCCGTGAGTGGGCCAGTCTGCTTGAAGCGGATTACTCCCCGCTTATCAATGATGAAGGTCTCGGGTACCCCGTAGACGCCGAAGTCGATGCCCACGTGTCCGTCCTGGTCGAAGGCCGATGCCTCGTAAGGGTTGCCGAACCGGCTCAGCCAGCCAACGCCGTCGGCGCGCTTGTCCTTGTAATTCAGGCCGATGATGGGGACAGCCCCGGTGCGCGAGAAGGCTACCAGCGTAGGGTGCTCCTCGCGGCAGGCGACGCACCACGAGGCCCACACGTTGAGCATCCAGACTCTGCCCAACATGTCGTCGCGTCGGACGAGGACGGACGGATCATCCAGCCGCGTCAACACGAAGCGCGGCGCTGGCTTGTCGATCAGTGGCGAAGGCACCTCGTGGGGGTCTAGTCGCAGGCCGCGCCACAGGAAGCCCGCGAGGATCGCGAACACGGCGAGCGGTAAGAGGAAGCGCAGGCTCTTCATGCGTCGGCTCCCGAACTTGCGCAGGCAGTCCGACGCTGATCGGCCTTTGAGCGGGCGCGATAGCGGCGGTCGCTGGCAGCCAGGGCGCCGCCGATCGCCATCAGCAGGCAGCCTCCCCAGATCCAGTCGACAAAAGGCTTGACGTAGACGCGCACGATCCAGGTGCCGCCGCCGCGAATCGGTTCGCCCAGCGAGACATAGAGATCGCGTGTCAGACCGGGATCGATCGCCGCCTCGGTCATGGGGGTGCGCTGTACGCGGTAGATACGTTTCTCGGGCCGCAGTTGCACCACCGGACGACCATTGCGCGTGACCTCGATCAGGCCCTGCACGCCATCGTAGTTGGGCCCCTGCATGTCCTTGACGCCACGGAATGCGAAGACGTAACCGGCCAGCTCAGTGGTGTCGCCGACGTCCATCCTCACGTCGCGTTCGACTTCGAAGGTCTTGACCATGCTCACCCCAAAAGCGAAGGCGGCGACCCCGAGATGGGCAATCATCATGCCGATCATGGCGCGTGGCAACAGGCGCAGGCGGGCTGTGAGCTTCGTCTTGACACCGCCGGTGGGCCGCACGCGCTCCCATAGGTCGGTCGCGACGGAAGCCACAATCCAGTAGGCCATCAGGAAGCCCAACGTCGGTCCCAGCGAGAGGCGGCCGGCCAGCCAGCCGGTCGCGGCGGCGGCGATTACCGCCACCGCGGCGGCCCAGCGCAGGCGTTTGGCGAGATCGGGCAACTCGGTTTCTTTCCAGCGCGCCAGCGGGCCGACGCCGAGCAGGAAGACCACCGGCACCATCAACGGTACGAAGACCGTGTCAAAGTAGGGGGGGCCGACTGAAATCTTGCCCATGCCCAGCGCATCGAGCAGCAGCGGGTAGAGCGTGCCCAACAGCACTGACAACATTGCCACGATAAACAGCACGTTGTTGCCGAGCAGCATGGTCTCGCGCGACACGATGCCAAAGCGTGCGCCTAGCCCGACCTTAGGGGCGCGCCAGGCATACAGGGCCAGCGAGCTGCCGATCACGACGGCGAGGAACGTCAGGATGAAAAGGCCGCGGCGGGGATCAGTCGCGAAGGCATGCACGGAGGACAGCACCCCTGAGCGGACGAGGAAGGTGCCAAGCAGCGACAGTGAAAAGGTGATGATCGCCAGCAATACGGTCCAGGACTTGAAGGCACCGCGCTTCTCAGTCACAGCTAGCGAATGAATCAGCGCCGTGCCGGCTAGCCACGGCATGAAGGAGGCATTTTCCACCGGGTCCCAGAACCACCAGCCGCCCCAGCCCAGCACGTAATAGGCCCACATGCTGCCCAGCATGATGCCGATGGTGAGGGAGAGCCAGGCCGCCGTGGTCCAAGGGCGGGTCCAGCGCGCCCAGGTGGCGTCCAGATTGCCGCCCAGCAGCGCCGCTAGCGCAAAGGCGAAGGCTACCGAGAAGCCGACATAGCCCATGTAAAGCATGGGCGGATGAGCCACCATGCCCGGGTCCTGCAGCAGCGGATTCAGATCGTTGCCGTCTGGCGGTACGGGAGACAGGCGCGCGAAGGGGTTGGACGTGGTGAGCATGAACAGCAGAAAGCCCACGCTGATCAATCCCATCACCGCGAGGATGCGCGCCACGAGTGGCTGTGGCAAATGCCGGCTGCGCTGCGCGACGGCCAGCATCCAGATGCTGAGCATCATCAGCCATAGCAGCAACGAGCCCTCGTGTCCTCCCCAGACACCGGCGATGCGGTAGGGCAGCGGCAGGGCGCTGTTGGAATTGGATGCCACGTAGAGCACTGAGAAGTCGTTGCGTGCGAAGCAGCTCGCGAGGCACAGGAAGGCAATACCGACGAGTATGAAATGTGTCTGCGCTGCAGGGCGAGCGAGCGACATCCAGTCGACTCTTGCGCGGGCCGCACCCAGCAGAGGCAGCGTGCCCAGGATCAGGGCAACGGCAAGCGCCAGCAGCAGCGCGATTTGTCCAAGCTCAGGAATCATGGTCTGCCTGCCTCCTTGACCACCGTGGCGGCGATTTTGTCGTTGATCCGATGAGCCTGCTTCAGTGCGTCGGCCGCCTCGGGCGGCATGTAGTTCTCATCGTGCTTGGCCAATATCTCGCGAGCGACGAAGACGCCATCTCCGCTAATCTGCCCCTGGGCCACCACACCCTTGCCCTCCCTGAAGAGGTCTGGGAGGATGCCCTCATAGCGCACCGGTATGGTCCGCACGGTGTCTGTCACTAGGAAGTTCACCGTCAGGCCATCGCGCCGCACGCTGCCGTTTTCCACTAGGCCGCCCAGCCGAAAGGTGCGACCCGCCGGTGCCTCCTTGGCAAACACCTGCGATGGCGAATAGAAGAACACCAGATTGCTGCGGAAGGCATTGAGCACCAGTGTGGCGCCTACGCCCACCGCGGCGGCGATGCCCAGCGCGATAACCAAACGCATGTGGCGAGGCTTCATGGCCGTGACTCCGCTTTCCGGGCGCGCGCCGCATCCAGTAGGGCGCGCCGCCGGCGGTGCGCCGCCGCTCGAGGTTCCAGCAGCATGATCAACGCAGTCACCGAGTAAGCTCCCCAAACATAGAGACCGTAGCCGCCCATGGCCAGGAATTCGGATGCAGTGTGCCAGTTCATGCGGATCGCTTCGTGCCGAGATTCGAGGAGGATGCCGACGCCAACTCGCGCACCCAATCGGCGTGTGATTCACGCTCCAGCACGATTGCCGTGGCTCGGGTGAACACCACCGCAAAGGTGTACGCCCAGAATGCGAAGATCATCAATAACATCGCGACGAGCATGACGGTGGCCATCTTGGGCGCGGCCGTCATGCTGACGGTGGCGCCCTGGTGCAGCGTGTTCCACCAGCGCACCGAGAAATAGATGACCGGTACATTGACGGTGCCGACGATCGCTAGCAACGCACCGGCCTTATCGGCGCGCCGCACGTCGTCGATCGCCCCGGTCAGCGCGATGTAGCCGAAGAAGAGGAAGAGCAGGATCAGCTCCGACGTTAGCCTGGCATCCCACACCCACCAGGTGCCCCAAGCCGGTTTGCCCCAGAACGAGCCGGTCCAGAGTGCGATGAACGTAAACAACGCACCGGTCGGCGCCAGCGCGTGCGCCAGCATCGAGGCCATGCGCGCATTCAATATCCAGCCGACGGCGGCCCAGCCGGCCATCGCCAGATAGATCACCATTGACATCCAGGCCGCCGGCACATGGATGAAGATGATGCGGTAGGCTTCTCCCTGCTGGGCATCCGTGGGTGCGACGAACAAGCCGGTGTACAGCCCGACCAGCGCAAGCAGTACCGCCGTGGCCCATAGCCAGGGGATGAGCAAGCTGGCCAGTCTGTAGAAACGCGAAGGTGCCGAGAAAGTGAACCAGCGGATCATCGTAAGCTCCTCATTCCAGCGAGATACGCAGAGCTGCCGACGTGGCCGGCGGTGCGGTCAGTGCAGCAAAGATCAGCAGGGCGCCGAGGATCGAATAGTGCCCGCTTGGCGATTGCCCCGCTTCGGCTGCGCTGATTGCGCCGGCGCCGAAGATCAGTACCGGAAGGGACAGTGGCAGCACCAGCAGGATGATCAATACGCCGGCGCTGCGCAGACCCAGCGTGAGGGCAGCCCCCACCGAGCCAAGCAGGCTCAATATCGGCGTGCCCAGCAGCAGCGTTGTGCTCAGCACGAGCAAGGACGGCAGGCTCATACCGAGCATCAGGCCAATCACCGGCGCAGTCACGATCAGCGGCAGCCCCGTCAGCGTCCAATGTGCGGCGACCTTGGCGCACGCGATCACAATGCCGCTGTGGCCCGACAGCAGCATCTGCTCCAGCGAGCCATCGGTGAAATCGCCGGCATACAGGCCGCTCACGGACAGCATGGAGGCCAGCGACGCACAGACCCAGACCACGCCAGGCGCCATCTCGCGCAGCATCCGCGGTTCGGGCCCGACGCCTAACGGGAACAAGCTGACCGCGATAATGATGAAGGCCATCGGCAGCAGCGCTTCGATGCGTCGGCGCAAGGCCAGCCGCAGATCGCGTAGATAAAGGGCGAAAAAAGCCGCGTGCATCTCAGCAATACCGGTCCAGGTTGATTTCCTTCGGCCGTAGCATTCCGATATCCACGGCTTGGTGGCTGGTCAGCAGCGTCGTGCCGCCGCAGCTTGCATGCTTGCGCAATGTGTCGCAGAGACGCGCCACGCCATCGGTGTCGAGCGCGTCGAAAGGCTCGTCGAGAATCCATAGCGAAGGTCTATCGTCTGCCGTAAGGCGGGCCAGCGTGACACGGCGCCGCTGGCCTTGCGAGAGCGTGCGCACCATCGCGTGGTGCCGACTTTGCAGATCCCACGCTTCCAGTGCGGCATGCACCGTCAAGTTGTCGCTGGGTCGGTCGTGGATGCGCAGCAAAAACGTGAGCGCTTCACTGACCGTGAGGTCTTCCTTCAACGCGTTGCTGTGGGCAACGTAGATGAGTTGCCGTCGAAAACTGTCAGCTTGCCGCACCGGCACGCCGCCCCAGCTTATCTGCCCGGTCTCGGGGAGCGACAAGCCGGCCGCCAGCTTGAGCAGACTGGTTTTGCCGCTGCCGTTATGCCCGCGCACCCACAAGATTTCTCCTGCCCCCACACTGAGATCGAGATCCTTGAAGAGGAGTTTGTTGTCTCGTCGGCAGGCAAGCCCTACGGCGGTCAAGCGTGGCGAGACCGTTGTGGAGCAAGGACTATCGCAATGCGATTGAATCGACATGTGTTTAAAAAACCGCTTGCCGGAGGGGCCGGCAAGCGGAATTCACCACTGGAGAAGAGAGCACCACCACTACGTCACGCCGTTACAGTGTCTTCAGATACTCGATCAATGCCCAACGCTCTGCATCGGTCAGTGATTGCGTAAAGGTGTGACCGGCGTTGCTGTTGCCGTACAGATTGCTGTTGTAGATCATGCGCGACTGGATCTGCTGATCGGTGATCGGCGGCGGCGACTGGTAAGCCAGATTAAGGTACTTCGCCGCAACATTATTCCAGGCCGAGAACAGTTGATCCGGTGTTGCCTGACCATTACACGGGACATACGGACTTGTCGTCGAAGTGTTATTGCAATTGACGGCAGTGTATTTCCAGCCGAGATTTTGAAAATCATAGGATGCATAACTGTAGTCGAAGCCCTGATTCTTGCCTCCGATACCGGGGGGGCTGTAAGGACGCGTCCAGGCATTCGGGCGGTCGCTTGGCTTCAACACTCCCCAAATCGTGGGTACGCTTCCGTTGTGGAAATAAGGCGCATTCGCCCAAGCGCCATACAACGGAGGGGCGACATAGCCAATAGGCAGTGCCCATTGGTTCGGCCCGATTGGGGAATAGAGCGGGCCGATTCCGTTGTCGTAGGCAGCGCGGGGGACGCGACGCAACTGACTCGCCGTGATGTCCAGGGGATTCAACTGATTATCGCCGTAGTACGTGTACCAGCTGGGGCTGAGTTCGTTATAGGCCCACCATGACGATGCCCATGCACGCCGCTGAAAATCACTCGCCATCAGTTGCATTCTCTGTGGATCGGTTTGAATCGTCTGAATCGGCGTGACGACGCCCGCTACGCCTTTCAGGCGCGGATCGGGGAGATAGTTCGGATCGTTTACATATTTCGGCGAATACACACCATGGCAACTGGCGCAAGAGCCGTTACCCGGCGGTTTGGGAATGCCGGCGTTAGCGCCATTTGCCCACAGATTGCGTTCGTGGAAGATCACTGCGCCCTGATTGGCAAGCGTCGTGTTGATTGGCTGCGGATACGGTGCAGGCGACAACGAGAGTAGAAAATTGTTGATATCGTCAAACTCAGATTCCAAATTCCGTCGTTGTGCGGCGGTACGCGAAACGTTGGCAACGCCGAATGCCATTTCGGAATGCACGTTATCGGAGGTGAGCGCGCCATCCCAGAATTGCCGCGTCTTGAAGACGCGAGTCCACCAGGTCGGCGCCTTGGTCATCCCGGCAGCCGGGCTGTTGGCCTTATACTCGAGCGGGCTGGGGGACAGCATCAGATTGTCCATGTCGAACAGGGCCGGCAGTAGCGTGATGAGACCGATCGCATCACTCGAACCGCGTCCGACGCTCCATGGGATTGGCAGCAATACGCCGGGTGAGGTGAGAATATTCGAACGAAACAAGTCGGAAGCAAGCAGTCCGGCGTCGTTCGCACTGTTGGAATGGCCATAAGTGAATGCGGATTCATTTGTCGAACCCAAACGCGAGTCATGGCAAGCCGAACACGAGGCCGCAATCATGCCGGTCCACCTGCCGCTATCATCCTTTCCCTGAATCAAACCAAGCGGCAACTGGCCACTACCGCCATTCGTCAAATTGGGGTCCTCTCCGGGCAGCGGATACGGATTGCGGAACGGTGCCGGGTAAAAGCCGTATCGCTTGGCGACTTGATCATCGAAATCCGCCGGGCGCTGTGCGTAGCCCCATACCTGCCAGATGTTGTAGTAGCTCGACGCCAACGCCATCGGCTGGAAGTACTGACGCGTTTGCAAGTTATTCTGGCCACGCGCGACGCTTGCCCGCCATGCGCCACACGTTGTCGGCCGCGATGGTAGGCGCTTGACATAGGGTGAGGGCGGATTATGCAAATCAACGAAAAAAGCGTTGAACTGCACCGCGGCATTCGGATTGGTGTTTACTCCAGGCACGACCAAGGTGCGTGGGTCGGTTGGTACAGGTGTCGAATCAGGCTGGCCATTACAACCGGCCGCCAGTGGCGACCTGATTGCGGCCTGATCAAGCAATTGTGCCTCGGCATGGTTGCCCCACGGCAGTACCGTGCTGACGAATGCGCTTGCAATGGCGAATGGCCATTGTTTTGCTATGCTCATCATGTCTCCCCCAAATTGGTCCGGCAACCTATCCTAGCGATTCCGGATCAGCGGCGGCATCGTCTGAAACGATGAAATCCGAACCCTTGGCAACACGCGTGATAACTCGGATAGGTATAAGCCCCTGAGGACGCCTTGCGCCGTATCTGGCGCGCAAGCGCAGATCACTCACCGCGCCATCGTTGCAAATAGAAGTACAGCGGAAACGCATCGCCTTTGCGGTCCATCACCCCTAGCACCGTGTCGTCATCCAGGCGCTTGAAATAATCGATGATGGGGTGCTTGTCGTAGACCATCGCGGCCGTGGGCGCGCTTTCGCCGGGAGCCGAAATCATGCGCAGTCGCGCAGCGCCTATCGCCTCGCTAACGATCCGGTGGCCTTGTTCGTCGCGGCAAACGATAGGAGCGACATCCTCGACGCTGTTGAAGTTTTTTCCGCACCAGCGCATCTGCGCAAGCATCAGCTCGCCGGGATGGCCAGTGTTGAATACGCCGCCAGTCCAATTGCCCTGCATGAAGTCGCAGCCTGTCGGCGGTAGGCCAGCGAACCACGCTGCCAGCTCTTGCAGCGAGATGCGCTCACTGTGCCCGCGCGCCAGCATCCGTTCTAATTGCGCACTCATCGTTTGGTCTCTCCTAGCCCTCGAAGGGATCGAACACCAACACTGGCTTGATAACGCGTCCGGCTTCCATGTCGGCCACCGCCTCGTTGATCGAGTCGAAGGGGTAGGTTTTCACCAGCCGATGTAGCGGCAGCCGCCCTTGACGGAACCAATCCAGCATGCGTGGCACGAAACTGCGCGGATCGGCATCGCCTTCGATCGTGCCGCGCAGCGTGCGGCCGCTGAGCATCAACGCGTTATGGTTGAAGTTGAGCGTGGCCTCCGGGCGGCCAACGCCGGCGCAGACCAGTTGGCCGCGCGAGCGCAGCAGGTGGAGGAAGGCGTGCTCAATCAATGCAGGCTGCCCGGTGGTGTCCAGCGCATGGCTGAGTCCGCCCCAAACTGCCACAGGCTCTACGGCGGCCTCGATGTCGTGCGCCGTGGCGGTAGCGCCAAGTTCACGGGCCAGAACCAACCGCTCCTCCAGCCGATCCACGGCCAAGATGTGGCGACAACCCTGGATACGCGCTGCCATGATGGCGGCCAGGCCTACGCCGCCACAGCCGAACACGGCGACGGCGGAATCCACGTCCGGAGCCAGGATAGTGATCATGGCACTCATGCCGGTTTGCACACCGCAGGCCAGCGGCGCCATTAGTGCGGGAGGCAGATCTGGGTCGAGCGGAACCAAGTTTGCAGCAGCCACAATCGCGTGAGTCGCGAAGCTGGATTGGCCAAAGAAGTGACCGGTCAAGGGGGCGCCGTCCTGGCTGAGTGGCGAACCGCCATCAAGCCGTCGCCCCTGCAGGCAAAATCGTGCTAGATGTTGACAGTATGCTGGCGCTCGAGCCATACAGGAAAAACACTCGCCGCAGGCCCCGAAGCTGGCCAGCACACGTTGTCCGACATGGAGTTCGCTGACTTCGGGGCCGATTGCCTCTATCACGCCAACGCCCTCATGCCCGAGCACCGCTGGCAACGGAGTGCGTAAATGCTGGTCGCGTGCGGCCAGATCGGTATGACAAATGCCGCAAGCAAGCAGCCGCAACCGAACCTCGCGCCGATGTGGTTCGGCTTCGAGCGTACAGTCATCAATCGAGAAGCGATGGGTCCCGCGTCGCGCGATCGCCGCCCGGATCTTCATATGGCCAACGGCTCGAGGGCTTTCCATTGGAGGATGGCACGGTTTGCAGACAAATTACGTAATGGTGGGATTGCGAAGAAGTATCGTGATCCCGCCAGGATACCTTTGAGCCGTAAGCGCCGATCGTGAGCGCAGCAATCGTCGAGTTTCATCATGGTGATGGCAATATCGCAGTACAGCATTGGGGGCGCCATCGTCCAATCCGACGAAACATGCGGATATTCACGACGAGGAGTAGATGACCGACATAACTCATACAGGTTCTGTCGCAATAAGGACGGAGAATTGGAGGCGGCGAGTGGACTGACTGACCCTGAACTGACCCTGAACCAGAATTAGTCCCGGTCGGAAGTGGAGATTTCCGGCTTGGTTGAGTTGTCAGGCGAGGCGGATTCCCTTGCCTGACGGGCGAATTCGGCGGGTGTCATCCACTGCAATGCGGAGTGGGGACGAACCTCGTTATAGTACGTGCGCCAGTCGTCGATTTTGCTCTGCGCGTCAGCCAATGACAAGAACCAATGCGCGTTCAGACATTCCTGACGGAAGCGCCCGTTGAAGCTTTCGACCTTGGCGTTGTCAGTGGGCGTGCCCGGCCGGCTGAAATCCAGTTCAACGCCATGTTCATACGCCCACCGGTCCATTGCCTTCGAGATGAATTCGCTGCCATTGTCGACCTTGATCGTGGCGGGGTGTCCGCGCATAGCGGTGATACGCGTCAGCGCTTCGACCACATGCTCTCCCTTCAGACTTTGCCCGACCTCGATGGCCAGGCATTCCCGGGTGTAGTTGTCGACGACGGTCAGTGTCCGTAGACGTCTCCCGTCGAACAGTGCATCCGCAACGAAATCCATGCTCCAGATTTCGTTGATCGCGGTCACGATATGCTTGGGCTGTCGCAGCCGAGCCGATTTGTTACGTCGTGGCCGCTTATGCCGCAGTGAAAGGCCCTCCGCCCGATACAGCCTGTAGACGCGCTTGCAGTTATCTCGCCAGCCTTCCCGTCGCAGGACCACGTGAACGCGCCGATACCCATAGTGCACGCGCGTGGCGGTGATTTCCTTGATACGCATGAGCAGCGCCGACGAATCACGCGCAACCGACTGATACCGATACAGCGAACGAGACATGCCAAACAACGCGCAAGCGGACATTTCTATGTAGCCAAAAGCGGACATTTCAATCTAGCCACTACAACTTTTAAGTTGGATAATTTGCATTATGTAAAATAAAATAATTCGCCAGCCGAGAGCCTGGAGCAACCCCGGTATTTCTACACATTGCCGCCTTCGAAGCCCACGCGACGTGACCACCGCCATCGAAACATGCAATCAGCATGAATCAGACTTTGCACAAGCAGACATACTGGCTTATAGCACCTTCACGAGACGTACCCTGCTTTTGAAGGCGCTCAATATAAATACACAAAAAAATAGAAATCATCGAAATTTCGCGCCATCAACCCCGGCAGGCGCCCTGCCAGACGAGGTGCGTACACGCGACAAAAACATGGGGCGAATACTTGCTTTCACCAAGCCGTCTTGTTAGGATGCGGTCTCCTTTCAGTCACCAGACTTTAGCCAAAGTGAACAATTAAGCTCTCCCAAAAAAATGTCTTCGCCGCAGCCGTATGCGCATGTGGTGCGAAGGTTTTCACATTTTGGAGATGCTTATGGCTAAGTCATGCCCACCGCAGCGCTTTGTGCGCAGCCATCCGTTTCACTTCGACTCGATAGCGACAACACGTTATCCGATTCGTTCGACGCCACCCTCAAGCTCACGCCGGCCGGCGCGCTCGAACCGCGCAAAAGCGGCGAGCGGCTCACGCGCATCATGCAATCGACGTCCTGCTCTGCGGCGCCGTCACGCACGACGAATCGGCTCATCACCTCGATCCCGAACGGTTGGCACGACGAATCCATGTCATGAAGCCGCCAGCAACGCACATGATTTTCTGGCTCGCCAACATCTGATGCAACGGAACACATCTATCTATGCAAAATCCTCCTTCTAAAACGATATGGCCTCCGTCTCCGCACGCCGTCGATCCGTACATCGGCCTCGAAGCGCTGGATGATCCCATTGTCGATTCCTGGGTGCGTGCGCAGACGAACCGAACATTGAATGCGTATGGACACACGGCAAACGCCGATGCATACACCAAACGCTTCCGCGAAGCGATGACGGCCCAGAATCGTCTTGTCGTTTGTTCGCGTTGCGGCAACTGGGGTTACAACACCTGGACCGACGAAACGCATCCGCTCGGTCTGGTGCGGCGTACACCGTGGCAAGCGTGGATCGACGGCCAGCCTTCCTGGGAAACGGTATTGGACATCGATGCGCTCGATCTGAACAATCGAAGCGACGACGACACGCGCTGGGTTCTGGCCGATTTCTATCCGATTTATCCGACCTACGATCGCGCGTTGGTCCATCTTTCGCCCGGTGGCTCCGACGCCTGCATTGTGCGGGAGTTCGACATAGAGGCACGTATGTTCGTCGCGAACGGATTCGAGTTGGCCGAGCCGGGTCACCATCACGTTGCGTGGATCGACCGAGAGACGATTTATGTGAGTTGGGACGACCGCGCGACAAACCCGAATCCCGCGCTCACCTGGGCCGGCTATCCGAGACAGGTACGCAAATGGAGCCGCGGAGTGCCGGTTGCGCAGGCGCCGATCGTATTCGAATGCGAGCCCGACGACTTGTCTGTCACGCTCACCTACGATCCGATCCATGCCCGCCACACCGCCATCCGCTCCACTGCATTCTTCGTCGCGCAGCAGTTCTGGCTCGATGAGGAAACCGAAGAATGGCGTCGAGTCGACGTGCCATCCGATGCGGGACTGCTCGAGTGGAACGAATGGCTATTCGTCATGCCGCGCACTGACTGGTGTGTCGACGCGGCAACATACCTGGGCGGATCATTGCTGGCTATCCGCCGCGATGCCTTTCTCGGTGGCGCCCGCCGCTTCGCAGTACTTTTCGCGCCTTCGGATGAAGGCATTTTGTCGGGAGTGGATTGGACCCAGCATTGGTTGATCGTTTCTCATAAAAAGGAGAGCGTGACTCGAGTAACACTCTGGCAACCCCCCGTCTCGGCCGACGAAGCGTGGCAAGCACGTGCTTATGCGTTGCCGGACGACGGTGAAGCGTCTGTAACCGCCATCGATCCCACTCGCGACGATACCGTGTTGATTTATGTCGACCACTTTCTGACTCCGCCGTCGCTTTATCTTGCCGATCTCGATACCAATGCGCCGATGCGTTTGCTGGGGCGGCTTCCCGCGCGTTTCGAGGCGACCGGATTGGCCACCGAGCGTCGACATGCCACGGCCCCTGACGGCATGAGAATTCCGTATTGGGTCATTGGCCGTGAAGCCGATCTGCGCGGCAACGCACAGCCTTGCGTGCTCTACGGATACGGCGGATTCGAGGTCTCGGTCGACACGCCCGCCTATCTGGACACGATAGGCTTCTCGTGGCTGGAACAGGGCGGCGTATACGCCATCGCAAGCACTCGTGGCGGCGGCGAATTCGGCCCCGCTTGGCACCGGGCGGCTCAACGCGACAAGCGCCAGGTTGCATTTGACGACTTCATTGCTGTGGCCGAGGCGTTGATCGCCACCGGCGTCACGACGCCCGAACAGCTCGCGATCATGGGCGCAAGCAATGGCGGCTTGCTGAGCGCGGTATGCATGATTCAGCGTCCGGATCTATTCGGCGCCGTGGTATCCGACGTGCCCGTGCTCGACATGTCTCGTTTTCACCTGCTGATGCAAGGAGCCTTATGGATCGACGAGTATGGAGATCCCAACAATGCGGACGACTACCGCACGTTGATGGCCTACTCGCCCTATCACAACGTAAAGCCGGACGTATCGTATCCGCCCGTGCTGTTCACGTCGTCGTCGACGGACGATCGGGTCCATCCCGGCCATGCGCGCAAGATGGTGGCGAAAATGCAGGCGCTTGGACATCGTGAAGTTTGGTACTTGGAGCATCGCGATGGTGGGCACGGGGCCGGCATCGAACCCGAAACGATTGCTCGCGCGCAGGCAACGACACACGAATTTCTACGCTCGAAAATCGGAGCGCAGTTACGACCCATTGCATAACTCGCTTTGGAAATATCCGCCAATTTATGGAATTTCTCTGTATTTATATATGTTGATAATTGTTTTCCCAATTTCACGGCTTCAATCAATTTAGATATTGTCTTGCCAACATTGAAATGGATATCGCAATGACGAGAAAATCTCTGGCTTTGTTTGTTGCGGGCTTGCTCAGCTTGCCGATCTGTATTCCTGTCGTTGCGACATCCAGCACGCTGCCATACCCTGCCTACACGCGCTTCACGCTTCCCAATGGTCTTACCGTGGTGGTGCACGAGGATCACAAAGCGCCGATCGTGACGGTGAGCGTCTGGTATCGCGTCGGTTCCGCCGATGAACCCAAAGGTAAAACCGGTTTCGCGCATCTATTCGAGCATTTAATGTTTTCCGGCTCAGAGAACCACCGAGGCAGCTACTTCAAACCATTCGAATTGGCCGGCGCCACTGATATGAATGGCACGACCTGGTTCGATCGCACCAATTATTATGAAACGGTGCCGGTCACGGCACTGGATATGACCTTATGGATGGAATCGGATCGCATGGGACACCTGCTTGGCGCGATCGGCCAAAAAGAACTCGATACCCAGCGCGGCGTGGTGCAAAATGAAAAACGTCAAGGAGAAAACCGGCCGCATGGCCGCACGTTTCCTCATATTCTGGCCAAGGTCTTTCCACGCAATCATCCGTACCAGCACGACACGATCGGCTCGATGGCCGATCTCAACACGGCGTCGCTGACGGATGTCAAGCAGTGGTTTCACGATTACTACGGTGCCGCCAACACCACCCTGGTTTTAGCGGGCGACATCACCCTGGAAGAAGCCAGAGCCAAGACTGAGCAATATTTCGGCGATATCCCCGCTGGGCCGCCCCTGCCGCGCCAACAACCATGGATCACGCCACTGGCCCAGTCTGCGCGTGGCGTGCAGCACGACCATGTTGCGCAGCCGAGCATTTATCGAACATGGGTTGTCCCGCAATTGGGCACCGACGATGCCGTGCTGCTCGAGCTGGCTGCTTCGATACTTGGCAATGGCCATGCTTCGCGCCTTTACAGGCGTCTCGTTACCCAAGACAACTTGGCAGACAACGTTTCAGTCAGCCTCTCGCCTTTTGCATTGGCCAGTTTGTTTCAGATCCAGGTCGACGTAAAAAAAGGAGCGAATCTCGTCAAGGTCGAAGCAGCAATGCGAGATGAGTTGAAAAAAATTCTCACCGAAGGCCCCGCAGCTGATGAACTCGAGTTAGTCAAGAACGAGAGCCGCGCCAGCTTCGTGCGCGGTATGGAAGTGATCGGCGCCAAGGCGACGATTTTGGCGGAAAGTCAGATTTATCGCGGCGATCCAGGTGCTTACGAGCGGGATTTGGAGCGCGCCGATGCCGCCACTACAGCCGCTGTTAAGAAGGCGCTCAATAAATGGCTCGGCAACGGAGATTATTTGCTTACCGTGCTGCCGGCCAAACCCGGTTTCGATCCGGAAAAAGAAGATGCCAAGATCGTCACACGCGGCCCGATACCGGGCCGCCCTCCGGCCGAAATGCCGGCCAAGCGCACGTATGCCGTCACTAAGACTCAAATTGATCGTAGCAAGGGCGTACCTCAGGTCACTCAGTTTCCGGATTTGAAATTTCCCAAACTGGAGCACGGAAAGCTCAAAAACGGTATCGAGGTGATTCTTGCCCAGCGGCACACTATTCCAGTCACCAATGTGCAACTGATGTTCGATGCGGGCTATGCCGCCGATCCGCAAAGCAAGCCGGGCACAGCGTACTTTACAACTGCCATGATGAATGAAAGTACGAAAAATCTCGATACGGTGGAAATAACCCAACGCCTGCAACGCCAAGGAACGATCGTCCATGTAGGCTGCGAACTAGATTCATGTTCGGCTTCGCTCAATGCGTTGAACAGCCAGCTGCAACCTTCACTGGCGTTGTTTTCCGACATCGTTCGCAATCCGGCATTCCGTCCCGCCGAAATTGAGCGTAAGCGAGTACAAATATTGGCCGGTATCGCGCAAGAAAAAACGCAACCTGACCAGCAGGCATTGCGCATATTGCCACCCATGCTGTATGGCGCCGGTCACGCCTATGGCGCGCCATTCACGGGCCTAGGCACCAGGAAATCCATCCAGAAGATAAAGGCGTCCGACCTCAAGACGTTTTGGCGAAACTGGTTACGGCCTGACAATGCAAAAATTCTGGTTGTCGGCGATACCACGTTACAGGAGATCGTTCCAAGGCTCGACGTAGTATTTGGCGACTGGCAGGCACCCGCGAGGCCTTTGTCAAAGAAAAATATTTTCCTCGCGCCCATCCGGACTAAACCACACGTAATCCTGGTCGACAAACCCGGCGCGCCCCAGTCGTCAATCTATGTTGGCCTGCTGGCGCCGTCGAGCAACGCACGGAACGAAGTGGCCATCGATGTGGCCAATGGTGCCTTAGGCGGCGGTTTTACTTCGCGGTTGAATATGAATTTGCGAGAAGACAAACGCTGGGCTTATGGGGCATCGAGTACCTTGTATGATGCAGTGGGTCAGCGCCTGCTTTTGATGGAAGTGTCGGTGCAAACCGATAAAACGGCAGAATCTATGCTTGAGGTATTCAAGGAGGCCAATGAAGTGATCGGCGCGCGCCCACTCACCGAACAGGAAGTAGGCAAGGTAAAATTTTCCATGATCCGAGGCCTGTCAGGTAACTTCGAAAGTAACGATAGCGTATTAAATGAATTGGGAAGAATCGTAAAATACAACCATTCAGATGATTACACTCAGACACTCAAGACACGTATCGAAGCTGTACAACTACAGGCAGCAGAAAATGCAATCAAGGAAATCATCCATCCGAATGCAATGACATTTTTGGTTATCGGAGATCTGAAAAAAATCAACAAATCAATACACGCCCTCAATCTTGGAAAAATTGAAATAACCAATGATTAGGAAAATCATTTAAACGATTTGACTCGGGTTCACGAGATTTCTCACAACGCCGTGCTCATGCTGATACAGCGTAACGATGTATAACCAATGCAACCATTTCGGCGCATCAAGCATTACGATTTTGTTACGCCATATCTTAAATTCCCTCGTTGCGTACACTACCCTCGCCTATCCAAGCGGTTCGACGCTTGCCGAACCGAGGTTTTTCGACAAAATTCCTCGTGACCTTCCATTATCCTCACCAAATTATCCCGAAAAAATACCATATTTAAAAATCAAGCCGATTTTATTTATTTTCACGTCGAGATTCGTTCGCTGTCGTCGAGTACCGGCATCGCCGCCGACATAGCGCGATGGCCGTCGCGGTCGGTTCGAACTCTGTAACGATCAGCGTGAATTCGAACGACGGCTGCCGACCAAACGTGGTTTCAGTCGGCAGCGCGACACAGCAGCGGCAAATCACGAACATTGCGGCGGTGGCGGTGATGATGGCGATTCCGCATATGGATCGCGATTCGAACTTCGCGATGGGTGTTGGTACGTCAACGTTTCTCGGTTAAAAAGCGATGGCGGTCGGCATGCAGGCGCACATCGCGGAGAACCAGAAGGCGTCAGTGAATGGCGGCTCCAGTGGCAGTTAGAAGGTGATCAGCGCGGGCACGCTGTACCAATGAAATAACACGCGGTAGGCGCGTCCCGCCACCGCACCAGACTGGGGGAACGTCCTGCCCGGCCATCCTGATGCGTATCGCGTCGCCCGCGGCGACGCATTCGGGAAATACACGATCCGCACGAAAACCGCCACGCGCATCTGCGGCGATCGCCTGGCCGACACGCTCGAGACCGCTGGCGCCTACCGCGGCGGCGACCAGCGAGCCGAGCCGTCGAGCCTCACGTTCGAATGCGGCACGGTTGTGCCTGCCCCATCCATGCCGAGTCCATAAACTGTTAAGTCCCGAGTGATAACCGGTCTCAAGCACGACGGCAGGCAAAAATATAATCTGGGGATGAAACGCAAACCGAGACCGGCATGCTGTCAAAAACGGGCTGCGACATGGACGGCGCAGATCCAATAGAAATTCGATCGAAACAATATTTATAAGTGGGCAAGCATGCCAATCGTGTGTGAGCCAGATCCGATTGATCATGGCGAGACTGTTGTCTAAATATCCGTACAATCTGAGCCACAGTACCAGACACTCTTTTTTATCCACGATGCGAAATGCTCCGGCAAGTCGCGCAGTACCGGCGGTTTGACTTCATTTCACCGACGCCGATCTTGCCGTATACGTTATCCATATTCATCCCGAGCTGGCCGACTATCTTGCAATGCAGTACCCTCCTGGCCCGTCTACTTTTCCTCAGGTTACGCCATGGTTTTAAAGCCACTAAACTTTTAAGAAAATTAATAAGGAAAATTAAAATACTAATATATTTCAGTAAATGTTAAAAATGGATAAGTGGGTTGCAACAATCTTCTAATGCCGTATAGTTGTGTTGACTTTTGTTTGGCTTGCAAATCACACAACGAAATCACCTTTTCGGGGCTTATATTTCAACGCAGGAACTGGTTATTGCGTATGAATGATAAAATGTCAGCGAAGTTATTAATTTTCGAGGATGTAAATCCCACGCCTCAAGATTTAATAGACAATTTTGTCAAAAATGGATTCGAATCCAAAATTTATCGAAATGGAATGACGGCGGATCATTCCATCCAACTTCGGTCGTCGGATGCCGTGATCATTAACGTCAGCCATATGAATCGATATGGATTCGTGGAGTGCTTGAGAATTCGTGACATCTACGATGGCCCGATTATCATGCTTGCCTTTCATAAAAATGAAATGGATGAATGCTTCGGTCTATCCATCGGCGCAGACGATTATATTGTGAGCGACGCGGATCATCGTGTAATTGTAGAGCGAGTAAAGTCTTGCGTGAGGCGGGCCAGTCGAATTGGCAATGCCAATATATATCGTGGCATCTATAATTTTGGGAAATTGGTTATTGATAGTCACTCGCGTACGGTTCGCCTACCTAACGGAACGTGCCCACACTTAACCTCATCCGAGTTTGATTTGCTATTGCTGATTGCCCGGCGTGCTGGAAATGTCGTGATGCGAGAAGAAATTTCTCATGAAATATTCAAACGTTCGGCATCCTTCAATGATAGAGCAATCGACGCATTGATTTGTAAAATCCGCTACAAACTGAACGACAGTGATCCATCCAATCGAAAAATTATCGCTATAAGAAACAAGGGGTATATTTTTTCCAGTGTGCCATGGAATTAAACCTCTCTTTTAGTTGTTTATATTCGGATCGTCGGCTTGCGAGGAACCGCGCTTGACTGTGCCAAGACATGAACCAAGTAAACCAAGTTCATGGCCGAAACGACACACGCGTCAGTCGATGGCAACGCCACGCACTCGCGTACGACGAATTCAAAATTTTGCTAAACGGCTTATATGGATTGAATTTTAATCGGACAAATTTGAATGAGCAGTGTCATTCTATCCAATGCATATCGATGACAATATGGAGTCAGCACGCCTGCACCCTGAGTTTCCGTGCTTCTCAGGCTCTGTCAGGCCGGTGTGAGCAGTTACGTCATCCATTGAGTTGTTTATCTTATTCCATAAATAAAATTTATTATAAATTACCTTCGGTATCTTGGTAAATATCATCGGCCGTAATCAGAAATTTTGAGCGATCTTGATTGACAATCCAGGCTGGCGGCCGCCCCCTTCCCGACCATGTTTGCCCTGTTTTGGGGTTAATATACATTGGTAGATGTGCTCTTCTCCGGGAGCGCGTCCCTGACGCAGACGCCAACGCATCCTTCAGCTCGTTAATGGAAATGTTATAAGTCAACATTTCCTTGACTATGTCAGACAACACTTTCTTAACTTCCGATTCTCGTGCCTCAATAATTTTTTTGTGTATTTTTTGTTGCTCCTCAAGCAGTTCAAGATATCGACTCTTCATCCTCTTTCTCGTCCCACCAGGGGCCATTAATAGACATCGGATCGCCTTTCCAGATCCATTTTAACAACGCACACTCTTGCGATTGCCATCCGGCATTGCACCTCAATTTACTCAGACATGCCTCCAATACGTTAGCGATAATTTCATTCTAAAAATATTTCAATCTCAATGATTTTTTCCGGAAATTTACTTAAATAAATAAATAAAAATAAACAAAAACAAGTGGAAATATAAGTGAATTAATTAAACAAATTAAAATTTAATGATCGAATCAAATGAAATAATTGTGTATTTTCTTATCGCGCATCGTATCGATCAATGGGGTTCGCTGGAATCGCGCACGCAATCTCGCAAGGACAAGTTCATTTTTCGGTGACCTGTGAAAGTGCATACCACCATACGATCTGTCATTGCGCGGATTAATTTGCGCTCCACAATGTGTGAGGTAATTTTCGTCGCGTATCAAATTGATGCGCCGCGAAACAAGTAAAACGCAACAAAACAAAAAAATCTCAATTAGTTTTATATGAATGGGCTGCTGAATTTTATGCTTAGATATCTGAGGAGCAAGAATTGTTTTAGGTTGAGTTTCACTTGCAAAAGTGTCTAGAAAAACGTCGTAAATTGTTCACGAGAAAATGTCACCATTAATTTCACTAGCCATGCCCAATACCACTGAGCAGCTCAAAGAACTGACACACGATCACATCACGACCAGCTTGGAATTGCCTGGTTATACGATCATGCATTCACGCGGCATCGTACAGGGAGTCATTGTGCGCTCGCGCTCGGTCATCGGTTCATTTGGAGTATCAATACAAACTCTATTTGGCGGCAATATTTCACTCTATACGTCGTTGGCCGAAAAGACGCGTCGGCAGGCATTCGACAAAATGATCGCCAATGCGCGTCGGCTCGGCGCAAACGCAATTATCGGAGTGCGCTACGATTCGACCGAACTTGGCGCTGGCATAACGGAAGTAATCTGCTATGGCACGGCGGTCTTGATGATACGCTCGCAGTAGAGGCGGCTTCCCCGCCCTTCATCGAGAGGCCGGACGTCAAACGGCTTGACTGAAGACCAATCGACTCGACGACTTGGCAAGCATGACTAATTTTCCCGTGGAAGGTTGCCTGAATGAAGCGCGGCAAGCGAGACAATCTACTGCTGCGCATGGGCGCGTGGAAGAATTTGGTGTCCAGATCGATGCCGGTGAAATGGCCAGCCGCACTCAGCTTCTCGCTGTCGAGCGCCAGTTACGCCAATCAATATGCCAGCGCGAACATTTGAACAGCAGACGGGCTGCGCTTACGCCGCCCGCCACCGGAATCCGCGGTAACGCAAATGGATCGTCACATGCGCCAGCAAGGCCGCGCCGAGTCGTCGTTGCGTTGCTGTATCCCGCCGCTTCCACCTGGTCACGCACGCGCCGGTTCAGATCACCATAAGGATAGCAAAATGATTCGATGCGCCGTCCACTCCACTCCTCGAGCAAGCGTTTCGATTCCAGCACCTGCAAGCGGGCGTCCTGTTCCGATATCCGCGACAGCGCCACGTGATCGAGTGTATGCGAGCCAATCTCATGTCCGTGATCGCGCCACACGGTCATATCGTCACGTGACATCAGCGAAGACAAAGCAGTGTTGCCGTCCGCATCCCAGTCGTTACAGCCGCCGAACCGGCCTGCGACGAAATAGCAGGTCGCAGTAAACCCAAGTTCGTCCAACACGGGCATCGCGTGCGTCAGCACGTTCAGAAAGCCGTCGTCGAACGAGATGCCGAAGACCTTGCCATGCCGCAGCCCGCGAACGTAAGGCTGCAATCCAGCCATGCTCAGCCCGCGATAGCCGAGTCGCTTGAACAGCCTCATCTGGCGGCCAAACGTTGCGGGCTCGACACTCAACCCCCGCAGGCGATCGTCTTGTGGTGGCAACGGGCGGATCTGGTGGTACATAAGGATCGGGTAACGCATGGTAGACAAAGCATGAAGCGCTACGCGGCCTTACGAAAAATCCGCAAGCTCTTGAACCCGCCAACCTCCAGAAAGTCGGACTTGCCGACCCACTGCGCAATGATCAGTTCGGCCTGCCGATAAGCAGACGAACCGGTATAAAACAGGATGTGGCCATTCGGCACGGTATGCTGCGCAAACAGTTCGAGCACCTCTTCATCCGTCTTCGCACCGTAACGGCTGTTCGCTTCGTCGCGAAACTCGCAAAGATGGAAAAGAGTGACGACTTCGAACCGCGGCAGCAATCCTGAATTGCTCGTGTAGATATCACCGAAGTAAACCAGATAGTTCTTGCTCACCTCCGGGTATCGAGTCACCAGGTCGACATACGATTTGTATTCCTTTGGAGACGCAGTGATCCCAAACACCGTATTGTCCAGATGCGGCCGAGCGCATTCTTGGCCGACATAGTGATGGCCGCCCGTGCCGAAGTGATAGATACGCGCACGCTTCAGATGAATAGTTTCCAACCATTCGATGAAATGCACATCACAAGGGCATTCGCGCACGCGCAAATCCCAGTACTTCTTCCAAATATTCATCGCCATTGCATTACCCTCATAGGCATCGCCCGACGATTCCGATTTCGACGAATCGAGTTTTCGTAAACGGATAGCGTCGCGCGAGTGAATTTGTCGACGCAGAACTCCCTGCGGCTTTTCCGCCGCGCGTTGCACCCCATCGTTTCGACAAGCCCGGGATCGCTCGCGATGATGCGCAGAATCGGCTCGATCGCTTCGGGCGAGCGTGGCGGAACGATCCATCCGTCCAATCCATGCTCGACGTTCTCGGGTAAGCCGCCCACGCGCGTCACGATGGTCGGGCAGCCCATCGACATCGCTTCGCGACAGGCGTAAGACAAGCTCTCCTGGTATGACAGCACGAATGACACATCGGCGATCGCGAGCCACTCACGCGCGTTGTCAAGCCGGCCCGTGAAGACGATCCGCGACGCCATGCCATGTTTCTCCACTTGCTCGCGTTGCGCGGTCGACGGCTCCTCGCCGACGAGAAATACGTGAAAGCGCTCGCGCAGCGCATCGGGCAGCCGGCCCAATGCCACGATCAGATCCATCCAACCTTTCTGCGGCGCCGTACCCGCGGTGCTGCCCAATACAATCGCGTCCGTGCCAACCGGTCCAAAAAGCGCGGCCTTGCGGCGGCGGATTTCATCGCGGCCAAGTCGGTCCACTGTCGGCATTCGCACACCATGCTTGACGACGGTGATGTTTCCGTAAGGCGAACATTGTTTGAGCATCGCGTGCACGTAATCGCTAACCGCGATAGTACATGTGGTTGCGAATCGCGCACGCAGAAAGTTGCCGATACTGTTCGCGCGATATGTGTTGTGCTTTGTGAAAACGATTGCGGGGCGGACTTGGCAGCCGATCAACGCAAACATGATTTGTCGATGATCGGCGGCGCCATTGACGTGAATGAGGTCAAAGCGTGCCGTATCGATCAGCTTGCGCAACCGCAATATTTCCCGGAAGAATGACTTCCAGTTCGGCTTGAATTCCATATCGACGATCGAAACCGCCGGAATTGCCCTCAGTAATCTCGACAGGCGGCTTTCGGGTGGAGAAGCGACGGTTACTCGATTATTTCGGCTCATTTCGACGGCTAAATCATGAACATAGGTGTCTTGACCACCACCGAATTCTCCATGAAAATTAGTGTAAAGAATATTCATAAATATCGAAAATATTAATCCTATTATTCAAGTGAAAATTTAAAGATTAATTATTGTTCGGCATGCGACAAACTTCAAAATATGGATCTACTTTATCGGCATGCCGCCGCTCGACAAAGACATGTCAACTCCATTGCCATACTGGTAAACAAGGTTTGCGCATTTAATGCGCTCGATCATATGCTCTCATATTAAATATATGAGACCCACCATTTGTTTGAGTAAAAATGTTTATTTATATGATGATTTTTTTATATTTATGATGCCGCTCTGCATACCGGCCGCCTCCGCCGTGCGCCTCATCGCCCGCCGCAGATCGTGCGACATGGGAATCCCCGGTCGATTAATCGGATTCAGGGATGCTCATCCCGCACGTGAGATGACCGTCTTCGATGCGTATCACTCGGCGACGAAGTTTTCCATTTGCCAGTGACGGCGGCGGTATTGACTTGGTAGTTCGCCGACCTGTTCTTTAAACACCTTGCCGAACGCAGTCTCGGACTGGTAGCCCACCTCTCTGCCGATATCCCCTACGTTTCGACGTGTGTGGCGCAGCAGCTCACAAGCAATTGCCATGCGCACGCGAGTCATGAATTCAAATACTGTCATCCCGGATGCTTGGCGAAAACGCCTCGCATAATTCGCGCGCGACATCGCCGCGAGCTTGCCAAGTGCGTCAATTGTCCAATCGCGCCCAGGCTCCTTCAGAAAGCGCTGTATTGAAATACCAAGCCGGGCGTTCATCAATAGGCCCAGGATATTGGCCTCGATGGCGGGCGATTCGCCGAAGCGCCGCAACGCCATCGCAAGTAAAGTCTGGCTGAGCGCAGTCACGATGGCGAGCGCCCCGGGGCGCCGCTTCGCCGCCTCGTAACGCATCAACGCGACCAATGCCTGCAGTGACGCCGATGATTCGTCGTTCGACAAAGAAACATGCATCGGATCGGGCAACGACTTGAAGAGCAAGTCTCCTGGACCCAGTACATGCTCGAAGCGCCCGCACAGCAAATCCGCCTCCACCTCTCCCTCGCCGATACGACGCATTGGCAACATGCCGTCGTGGCTCATCGATGCAGCAGCGGGATTCGATTGCTCGCCGTCGCCTTGAATGAAATGTGCGCCGCCGCGCGGAAACAGGATGAAATCCCCTGCTTGCGCTATCAGAAGGCCGTTGTCAGTCTCAATTTGACAGCGGCCGGCCAGTACCAAATGAAATGGCGCGGTTCCTGCCGGCGCGGTTACATGCGGAATCTCATATGTGCCAGACAACTGGCAGCGCATATCGAGCTCGGCCTGCGGGCGACTCAAATGAAGAATTCGGGTCAGGGCATCCATGATACGAATTCACTAAAACTGGATACTGATAGACATTCATGCTATCTGAATCCATCCCTTACTATGTTTGTCGCAATACGCAACTGAGTCGTCGAGAGCTAAACATGCTGATGGAGCGAGCCGAATTCACGGCCCGTTGCAGTGAATCGCAGCCGTTCCGTCGATGCGATTGGTGGCCGTCCAACAACACTATCGAGCGTGGTGCGAAGAGCAGGCTTTGGGTTGCGAGTCATCGTCTATTCGGCGCACGTGCAAGATGCGATTGCCGCGCGGTCCCGCCGCAATGAATGGGTTTTTTAGAGAATCAAGAGCAACGTTCCCAGCTGCCCTTCGGAAATTACCTCATGGCGCACTATTTATCGACAGCTTAATAAACCAAAGGGAAGAAATGAGAAGAGAATATCTTGAATTACTCGAGGAACATTATCGAATACATAGAGAAATTGTCGAAACACGAGACTCTGAAGTAAAAAGGGTAATATCCGGCATAGTCAAGGAGATGCTGGCTTATGGCATTTCCCTCAACGAGCTGAAGGATGCGCTCACGGGCGTATCCGGGGTACGCAGCCGGAGACGAGCCCATCTGCCAATGTACATCAACCCTCAAACAGGGCAAACATGGTCAGGAAGAGGTCGACCGCCAACCTGGATTGCTGATCGAGATCGGTCGAAATTTCTGATTACTTCAAACAATATTTGTCGAGATATCGAGGCTCATTTACCCGTTAAAGAACGCACAGGCGAACTTGAAGAAAATGGAACCTTGTCGCAAGCACGGCAACTCGGTAGCGACCGGCTACAACTGAAAGACGAAGTTTGAAGAAACAACGGCCTTGCTCAATGCAAACGCTCTTCATCGACCGGTTGAGCCGCAGTCAATGCGATACCCATGCTTTCGCCATTCCATAGGATATGAAGTGACAAGCATTCATCTACCGCATGATCTCGTGCCTATATTCGCCGACGCGCCACGGCACCGTCTATACTTCCATCATTTCCTGCCTGATGTCAGTCACAAAACAGTCTTATGCCCATCCGCTCATTTAAATGGGCAACCGTGTCCGGTGATTTACGGGACTGCTCCAGCACGACCTTCTCTACTCAAGGCGTTAATCGGTACGCGCCTCGCGCTTCCATCCGAAACGAAACCCGTCCGATCGCACCATATCCAACAACGCGCGTCACTTCATCGACGGTTCAGCACGGCGCCAAGCCACGAAGCAATATCGTAGTGAACGAGATCCTTGTTTCTGTCGTTCAAAATTTCATGCCTATCGCCGGGATAAAATCGATATGCCAATGCAAGATGTCCTTGCTTCATATAACGCGTGATCAAGGATTGAATGGAATGAGTGCTCGCCCCGACCGGATCGCGAGTGCCTGCCACGATCAAGATCGGAAGGTCGATCGGTATTCTCGATTCATTTTGTGTAATCCACAGGTTTCGAAAACCTTCGGCCACCGAATACATCATGCTATTCGAGAACGGCTTCCCGCAAAGTTCGTCGTCGAGAAAGCGCTGGACCTCAGTTTGATCGGCCGTCATCCATTCACAGCCGGTAGGCGGCCGGCCGGCTTGCTCGAATGGCGCATTAAATGCCTTCAGGACGTCTGCCAGGATCGCCGAAGGTTGATTCGCGTCAGCTGAATGCGCCGCGGCCTTAAGCTGGCCAAGCACTTCGTCATCAATGCCCGGCAACGCCCCCATCGTGCCGCACAGCACCGCACCTGCAAGCAAATGCCCGCATGCCTGGATATGAGCCTGCGTGAGTGCAGATCCCATGCTATGACCAAACGCGATCAACGGAAGACCGCCATAGCTTTCCAACGCGAGATTCGACAACTGGGCAATGTCGCCGAGCATATCGGCCCATGCCGTGAGGCCGGCCTGCCCCAACCCGGCCTCGCCCGCCGTGCGGCCATGCCCACGCAGATCGAGTGCGGCGACGGCATAACCCCGCGCGCTCAGATAGCGGGCGAAGCGGTCGTAGCGCCCGCTATGTTCACAGATTCCATGCGTAATCTGTACGACTGCGCGCGGCCCGCTGCCCGCGGGTGGAGTCCATTCACGATAAAAAATCTGCTTTCCGTCTAGATGGGACGTGAACGACGATTCGTTGTATTTAACATCAAGTTCTGCGGTCATTTATAGCCAGCCTGGAAGATGTTTTATCGAATATCGGAACTCAGTCTCAAGAGATTGCTTTTCAAGTGGCTATGCCGGGCCGGATCTGCCGGTGATGGCTATGTTGAACGCTGCCCCTTTTGACTGCTCAACGCGTCGGCCCCTCGTCGCCCACGAACATCCAGTTCTACAGGACGGTTGCAGCCTTCGCCAGATTGATAGCGGACATGCGCAGCGTCATTTTTTGACGGTTGTGCATCACGCCGCTCGCCCTCATGGTAGCCCCGCCGGAACTACCTTGGAATTACCTTGGCCGCCCCCGTCGTCAAGACTGCACCCGCTGCGACTATTTATCACCGCATGGCCGCATCGGCCGCACGTTCGATTCGCTTACAAAGCTCGCCAAGCCACGCCATCTGCTCGGGTTTCATCAGGCAGGCCCGCAGGCACAGCACGCTGTCCTCGTCCCATATCAGGCCGGACACATGCGGTTCGACGAGCGACCTTGGCATATGAGCCAAGGCCAAGTGCAGCTGTATGGCAGCCGCCGCCTCGAACAATGCGCGCGATAGACGCGACGCGGTACTCGCGCGCCCGCTTGCCGGAAACCAAAATACGATGTCCAACTCCGGTGGAAAACACGTGACGAAGCGGCTGTCACGCTGAAGGAAGTCATACAGATGCAGCGCCGCCGCTCTCGCTTGCTCGAGGTCGTGCGCGAAACGCCCGCCTTTTTCCAAAGGCATCAGCTTTTGCGTTGCCCAAAGCGCAGCGGCGCTCGCCCCGGGACGGGAACATTCGAGACTGATTTCCCCGAGATGAAAATCGGCCGACGTGAAATACGTGTACGGCGAATCGTGCACGTATATCGCGCCGACGGCCGGATCCCGAAATATCACGCAGCCGCAACCGTAAGGCTGCAAGCCATGCTTGTGCGGATCGACCACGACCGAATCGGCCGCGCATATGCCCGCGAACGCGGCCTTTCCATGTTCGGTCAGGGTGTCGGCGAGCGCATAGTATCCGCCGTAAGCCGCATCGACATGCACGCGAAAGCCATAGCGCTTCTGCAGCGCGAGAATGCCGTCGAGCGGATCGATCGTGCCGCATGCGGTGGTGCCCAGCGTGGCCACCACGGTGCCGACTGGCCCTTCGTCGGCCAGTATCCTTTCCAGTTCGTCCAGCGACATCCGCCCGTACTCGTCGCAGCGCACCTTTGCAAATTCCACACCGAGCACGCTGCAAATGCGCTCGTGCGTGTAATGCGCGAGCGAGGACGCGACCACTTTTTCCCCGGGCCTGACGCGGCTCGCCACCCACAACGCTTCCATGTTTGCGACGGTGCCGCCGCTGCAAAGATGCCCGAGGTGATGGTCCCAGCCGAACATCCGCGCGATCTGCGCGACGCATTCTTTTTCGAGCGCGGACGTCGCCCGCCCGCCCTCGAGCGCATGATTGTTCGGATTCACATACATGCTGAGCGCATAAGCCGCGCGCGCGATCGGATGCGGCGGCTTGAGCATTTGGCCCGCATACAGCGGATGGAAATACGGATAATTGTCGTGCAGCTTCGCTGCCAGTTGCTCGAGTATCGGCGCCATTTCGTCGGCCGACGCCGAATCGGCATAGGCCGGCAGCCCGGAAAATCCCGATTGCCAGTGTTTTGCCGCGCGCCTGAGCAATTCGACGTCTCTATCGATATCCATCCCGACTCCATTCGAAAATGTTGGGTCTGCGCTGGATCTGCGTTGAAGCCGCGTTCGGCCGGTATCCGCCGGCGCGCCCCCGATCGACCTACCCGATACCAGCGTGGCGAGGCCGGTTCCCGCCGGCCCATTGTCCGCCTCCCAACGGGCAAGTATCACATGGACCACGCAAGATCAGCGTTGCTCAGATCGCATAAAATCGTGGCGGACGTGCCGATCAATCGATAAGCCGCAGCGCGTCGCCGCTACAAGCGATGCGAGGTGAGGCTGTATAGATTGCTGCGCAATCTGCGCTGACGACCGAACTCGCCGGAATCCGCAGGATTCAGCCCGCCTGTCACGGGCCATTACCACTAGAACGCCGCGCGCTCTGCCATGCCGCATCGCCGAGCCAAGGGCGCCGGCAGGTCCGGATTCGGATGTGCAAACCAGCCGCGCCCGCTCACTGCCCAATTCGTAACTGTGTGTGAACCCGCTCAAACACGCTTTCCGGGCCCCGCTCGACCGAGGTTTCAGGCGCAAACACTCCCGGCGGCATCAGGCCGGCACACGTCAAAACCCTGCCCCGCCGGCCACGCATTGACATTCGATTGCACGATCGTCAGCACACAGCCTGGAAAACCGTGGCAATCTACCGCGTATTGCCGGTTGCCCGTTCGTGCAATCGATCTGTAAGGTTTCCCTATGTTCAGGCTTCCGAAATTCGCGCGACCTGTCGCGCTTACCGTCCTTTTGCATTTGCTTTGTGTTGCGCTGCCGGCAGCCGCGGCCGATGCCGATGCCGATACGCGTGTTGCCTCCGTTGCATCCGATGCCGCGTCGCCCGCGCCCGTGCCGCCGATTTCGCTGGAAGCGGCAATGGCCGAACTCAAGCGCTTGCAGGCTGCACTGGATCGCATCAAGCAACAGGCCGCGACTGCGGCAACGAGCAAGCGGCTTAGCGAACTCAGCGCCGATACGCAGCAGCGCTCGGCCGACGTCGACAAGCTGACAGCCGAGTTGCAGCCGGAGCGCGCGCAATTGCAGGCACAGTTGGACGTGCTGGGGCCGCTCCCGCCGCCCGGCTCGCCTCCCGAAACCGCGGCGGTTGCGCAGCAGCGCGCGAGCCTGAATGCGCGCAAGGCGCAGATCGATGCGGCGTTGAAGCAAGCCGTCGACATCAAGGAGACGCTCGCGAATCTTGCGCAGCAACTCGCCAAACTGGACCGCAGCTTGATGCGCGATCAGCTCGCGCTTCGCTCCGGCAGCATTCTCGGCGCGCAGTTTTGGTCCGCGCTCTTCGATACCCCGAGCGAAGACATCCAGCGGCTCGACGACGTCAACGCGCAAATCGGCCAGGTGCTGCATGCGGCATGGGAGCCCGGCAAGCGCCTGGTCACCGCGCTGCTCGTGGCCGTCGCGCTCACGGTGTGGGCCGCGGGCCGTCGGTGGATCGTGCAAGGGCTCGAATGGCTCTGTCTCAATTGGCTACCGGAAACCCGCCTGCGGCGCAGCGCGCTCGCCACGTCGATTGCGTTGTCGAGTGTCGTGACGACGGGTATCGCGGTGCAGTTCGTCTATGCCGCGTTCACTCGCGATTACACGCTGCCCGCCCCGCTCCAGGTCTTCGCCGACCAGCTGGCGAAGCTCGCGATCGGCTGCGCGCTGATCGCCGGGCTCGGCCGTGCGCTGCTTTGCACGAGCCATCCGTCGTGGCGCCTGCCCGCACTCGCGGACGAGGTCGCGCTCGCGCTCAAGCCATTTCCGGTGATTCTCGCCGCGCTTTTGATGCTGGCCGGCACGCTCGAGCTATTGAACAAGCTGGCCGACACCAGCCTGCAGGTCACGCTGTTCGGCCGCGGCCTCGTGTCGCTTGTGGTCGTGCTGACGATCGGCGCTTCGCTGGTGCGCTCGAACCGGGTGCGCAGCGCACTCGCGGCAGCCGGCGAGCCGCCCGAGGCTAGCTCGACACTCGCGGGCCTGATCCATGCAGGCGTGACACTGACCGTGGTCACCGCGTTCGGCTCGCTCTTGATCGGCTATATCTCGTTCGCCCGCTTCCTGACCCACGAACTCGTCTGGTTCGAGATCGTACTTTGCAGCCTGTTCCTGCTGACGCGCCTGACCCAGGACATGTGGGCGAGCCTGTTCTCCGCGAACCTGCCGAGCGGCCGCCTGATCAAGCATCTGTTCGGCCTGAACGACAGCCATCTCGATCAAGCCCGCACGGTGTTTTCCGGCGTCGGCACCAGTGTGCTGCTGCTGCTCGCCGTCATCGCGTTGCTGACGGGCGGCTTCGGCACGACGCCAGGCGACTTGCTGTCGAGCGTGCTGTCGGTGTTTGGCGGCGACAAACTGCGGCGGCTCAACATCGTGCCGAACCACATCCTGAACGCGGCGATCGGGCTTGCGGTCGGCCTCTATCTGCTGCGCTCGGTACGCCGCTGGCTTGACACGGAGCTGCTGCCCGCGCTCGGCATGGACCCTGGCATGCGCGCGTCGCTCGTCACGCTGTTCAGCAATCTCGGCTACGTGCTGGTTGTGCTGGTCACGCTGTCGCTGCTGGGCGTCAAATGGGACAACCTCGCGTGGATCGTCAGCGCGCTGTCGGTCGGGATCGGTTTCGGCTTGCAGGAAATCGTGAAGAACTTCGTGTCCGGGCTGATTCTGCTGACCGAGCGCCCGGTGAAGGTCGGCGACATGATCAGCATTGCCGGCGTCGAAGGCGACATCCGCCGCATCAACGTGCGCGCGACCGAAATCCAGCTTTCCGACCGCTCGACGGTGATCGTGCCGAACTCGCAACTGATTTCGCAGAACCTGCGCAACGTGACGATGGGCAACAGCACGCAAGGCGTCGCCACGCTGATGCTGACGTTTCCGCTGAACACCGATCCCGAACAGGTTCGGGATCTGCTGCTCAGCGCGTATCTCGAACACCCTGCGATTCTCGAGAAGCCCGCGCCGTCCGTCACGTTCAGTCAGCTCACGCCCGACGGCATCACGCTCAGCGTGACGGGCTACGTCGCAAGCCCGCGCATCGCATCGTCGACAAAAAGCGATCTACTGTTCGAAATTCTGAAGCGGCTGCGCGCCGAGCACATTCCTCTGTCGAATCCACAAATGCTGATGGTGCAAAACCTGCCGCCCCCGGCCGACTGACCATGCGCTCGCCGAGCGTGATGCGCATCGCGTTTAAATCCTTTACACGCTCGGCAGGCATCCTATGATTCGGAATACGAACCACGCTCGAGGAGCCCCAGACAATGACGAGACCGATCCTGCTTGCGCTCGCCGTGAGCACGCTTTTGGCCGGGTGTATCGCGTATCCGGCGGACCCGGGCGCCGGCGTGAACGTTAGCGTCGGCTGGCACGGCGATCGTTACTGGGATGGCCGCCGCTACTGGGATCGCGAAGAATGGGAACGCGGCCGCCCACAATACCGCGAGCGCGACGACCCTCGAAATCGACACGACGATGACAACCGCCGCGACTGACGTCGCCGCACAACGCAATTGTCAAGAATCATTCGATGCAGGCAAACAGAAAGCCTCGCATGCCGCCACCGCGTTATGCTCGTCCCTCCATTACGACAGGAGCCTACCCGTGAAGCTTACGATTCTCATCGGTGCCGCGAGCGCCGCTCTTGCATTGACCTCGGCCGCCATCGCCCAAACCCAACCCGCGCAGAACTATCAGTTCGGCGAAGGCCAGGCCGCGCCGGCCGCCGGCGCGCAGCCCGCGCAAGCTGCGCCTGCACCGATGCAAAACGATGCGCCGCCGGCAAAAACGGCGCATCACCGCAAGCACCACAACAAGCATCATAAGCACCACGCGGTCGCCAAGAACCCCGAAGGCACCTATTCGCATCACTAATTTCGTTCGAGCGAATCCATCCGCCGCGCGCGGCACCGGCGCGGCGCCCTCCTTTGCGCTTCTATTGCGCGGGCGGCGTCCCGCTTGCGCCGATTGCGCCGCTGATCCGATCGATCAACGATTTCGCCACCCCAGAAGCAAGCGCGGCGTCGACTTGTGATGTCTGCCACGCGCCGTCGCCGTCCTCGGTGAACGTCAGCGTGGTGCGCAGCGATGACTGCTCGCCGTCTGGCCGCGTGTCGTGCCAAGCAATCTCCACGTTGCACGAGTACGCGCGCTCGGCCACCTTCGTGCAATCACCGACAGGCTTGACCGATGCGATATCGGCCGACACCGGCAACGGCTGTCCAAGCAGCGTGTTGAGCGGGCCGCGGTTCTCCGCGTCGAGCGCGCGGCGCACGGCGGCATCGATTTCGCGCTCGCCGGGGCCGGCGTGAAGCCAGCCGCATGCGGCAAGCATCGCCGACGACAGGCCGACAAATAACACGGTTTTGAGCTTCATCGATTCGAGCGGATTCGTAGGAGTGGACGTTCGGCGAGCCGTCATGGCGACGCTGCCATTCTGGATGACTGGCCGTCGGCGGCGCGATCCACAACGGCGCTGATGCGCGCCAGTCTGACGCCTGTGCGAGCTGCGAGCAGTATCGATTTGTAACCGCGTGTTTGCCGGCGTAGCCATTCGACGGCATCCGGCGATGGCCGCAGGTGCCAGCGGCGCCCCGTCGTGCGACGCGCGCATTGTGTCCGCGCGATCCGCCCACCTGGCCTACGCCGGCGATATACTTTCCGGCCGAGATACCGTAACCGGCCTAT
This sequence comes from Burkholderia singularis, assembly GCF_001718875.1. Classification (NCBI taxonomy): domain Bacteria; kingdom Pseudomonadati; phylum Pseudomonadota; class Betaproteobacteria; order Burkholderiales; family Burkholderiaceae; genus Burkholderia; species Burkholderia singularis. The sequence goes on along the minus strand of NZ_CP013448.1, from coordinate 2,135,416 downwards.
TCCGGCACTGCGCGAACCGCGTGGCCCTCCCCGATCATCACTGCCCGACGAGTATTCCCATGTTCTATCTGCTGATCTACGACCTGGTCGACGATTATCTCGAGCGGCGCGGCGCCTACCGCGCCGAGCATCTCGAACTCGCGCGCGCCGCGAGCGGCCGCGGCGAGCTGCTGCTCGCGGGCGCGCTCGCCGAGCCGGCCGATGAAGCGGTGCTCGTGTTCGAGGGCGCGTCCGCCGCCGTCGCCGAGGCGTTCGCGCGAGCCGATCCCTACGTGACGCACGGCCTGGTCCGGCAGTGGCGGGTGCGGCCCTGGACCGTCGTCATCGGCAAGCATGCGCCGCCCGCGTGACGAAACGCCGCCGCTTTACAGCCAACCCGCTTTCCTGAAGCGCCACCACAGGAACAAATCGGCCGCGAGCATCACGCCGATGCAGATGTAAAACCCGTAGCGCCAATGCAGTTCCGGGATGTTATTGAAATTCATCCCGTAGATCCCGGCGATCATCGTCGGGATCGCGAATAGCGCGGCGAACGAGCCGAGCCGCTTCGTCACTTCGTTTTCGGCGAGCGAAATCATGCCGAGATTCACTTGGATCGCCGTAACGAGCATCTCGCGCCGGGCTTCGATCGTTCTCACGATCCGCAGCAGATGGTCGCAGACGTCGCGGAAATAATGCTCCATGCCCGCGCAAATCTGCGGAATCCGACCGCCGACGAGCTTCGACAACGGTTCGACGAGCGGTGCGGTGTGCTGATAGAGCGCCACGAGCCGGCGCTTGAGCGAATACAGATCCTCGATCAGCGCGCGCGCCGCGGCCGTGCCCGATTTCGCGAAAATGCGGTCCTCCAGCGCCTCCAACTCGGCGCCGAGCGTCTCGAGTATTGGGAAATAGCGGTCCACCACCTCGTCCATCAGCGCATAGAGCACGAACGCCGAGCCCTCCCTCAGCAATCCGGGCTCGCGCTCGCAACGGGCGCGTACCGCCCGGAAATCCTGTTCCGAGCCGTTGCGAATCGACAGCACATAATTCGGCCCGACGAACACGTTCAGTTCGCCGAACTGGAGTTCGCCGTCCGAATCGAGTTCGGCCGTATGCAGCACCGCGAACAACGAATCGCCGTATTCCTCGATCTTCGGGCGCTGATGGCCCTTGCGCGCGTCCTCGAGCGCAAGCTCGTGCAGGCCGAACTCGTCGCCCATCCTTTCGAGTTCGGCCGGCTCCGGGTCCTTCAACGCGACCCACACGAAGCATTCCGGCTTCGCGACGTAGTCGCTGATATCGTCGATGTCGATGTCGGCCAGCTTTTGGCCATCCTGATATGCGGCGCAGTTGATCAGCATGCGGTTGCGTGATTGAAACGAATGGGCCGCTTAGTTTAGCGGCTTGCGGCCATCGCGAGCGGCCCGTGCCTTGCGCCGTCCGTCATTATTGGTCATGATCGGTGTCGCGCGCCCGTGCCGGCGTTCAACGCCGCACGCGCGCGAGCGCCGGGCGGCATGCCCCGCCCGCTCATCCATCAAGGAGACCGCAATGTGGTATTACTCATGGATTCTCGGCATAGGGGTCGCACTCGGCTTCGGCATCATCAATGTGATGTGGCTCGAAGCGAACGGCCAATTTCCGCGTGACGATGCCGACGGCGAACGCCGCGGGCGCGCCGCCCAGCAAGGGCCACGCCCGTGACCTATCTGGTGTTCGTCTGCGGCCACGCAGGCACCGGCAAGACCACGCTCGCCAAGCGTCTGATCCGGCCGCTGATGCACGCGACCGGCGACGCATTCTGCCTGCTCGACAAGGATACGCTGTACGGCCGCTATAGCGCGGCCGCAATGGGCGCGCTGACGCAGAACCCGAACGATCGCGACAGCCCGCTTTATCTACAGCACCTGCGCGATCCCGAATATCAGGGGCTGCTCGATACCGCACGCGAGAATCTGGCACTCGGCATCAGTGTGCTCGCGGTCGGGCCGCTGTCGCGCGAAATCCGTGACGCCCGGCTGTTCGATCGCGAATGGCTGGGCATCGGGCCCGATGTCGTGTTGCGCGTCATCTGGGTACACACGTCCGAAGCCATCGCGCATGCGCGAATCGTCGCTCGCGGCAATCCGAACGACGCGTACAAGCTCGCGCATTGGGACGAATACCGGCAGCGCCGCTTCTCGCCGTCCGGTGAGCAATGCGACGATCTGTTGATGTTCGACAACACCGCGCCCACCGATGCCGATTTCGACGCCCTGCTCGCGCGGATCGTGCCGCCGCCGGCGCGCACGATCTCGACGGTTCCGCCGTTACCTGCCTAAACCGGCATGAGAAAGCGCCGGGCGGGCGTCCGGCGACGGATTCGGATGCAGGCCGGCAACCGGAAAGCGGTCAGGCCGATCGGCGGAACCGGCCGCACTGCCCGCCCGTTGCCGCAGCCGGGTCACGCGAGCGCGTGCATCCGCACCAGCGACTCGCCTTCGTACAGCTTGCCGAAGCGATTCTCGAGGAATGCGGCGAGCGGCACCTGCTCCTGGCGCACGAAGCCGCTTTGCGGCAGCTTCTTTTCCCGGAACAAATCGAGCACCGCGCACATCGCGCCGGCCGTCGTGATCTGAATCGCGCTCATCGGCATCCCGCACACTTCCTTCGCGAAGATTTTGCGCGTGAACACATCCTGCACGAGCTGCCCGTGCTTGACGCCCGTCACCGTCACGAATACGAGCACGACGTCCTGCTTCGTCGACGGCACCGCGCGGCGCATGATCGATTTCAGCGTGTCGCGATCGGTCGACAGGCGCAGATCCTCGAGCAGAAATTGGATGAGCGCGCGGTGGCCCGGATAGCGTACCGACTTGTAATCGAGCGTCTCAACCTTGCCTTCGAGCGTTTCGCAAAGCGTGCCGAGGCCCCCCGACGTGTTGAACGCCTCGTACTCGGTGCCGTCGAGCGAGAAATGCTCGAGCCCTTCAAGCGGCTGCACCCACTGCCGGCGCCCTTCGCGAACCGCTTCGCACGGCTGACAGTATTCGTTGATCAGGCCGTCGACGCTCCACGTCAGGTTGTATTTGAGCGCATTCGTCGGATATTCGGGCAGCGCGCCGACACGCATTTTCACGTCACGCACTTCGCTAAAGCCGTTGACGAGTTCATGCGCGGCAATGCCGATGAACCCCGGCGCCAACCCGCATTGCGGCATGAACGCGCGGTCCGATCCCTCGGCCAGCTCGCGGATCGCATGCGTCGCGCGCACGTCCTCGGTCAAATCGAAGTAATGGACGCCCGCCGCCTTCGCCGCCGCCGCGACGTTGACCGCGAGGTAGTACGGCAGTGCGTTGATGAGCGCATCGAAACCCTTCACGGCTTCGCGAATCGCCGACGCGTCGGCCGAATCGACGCGCTGCGTCGCGATGCCCAGGCTCGACAGCTTCGCGAGCACTTCCGCATCGCGATCGAATGCGACGACTTCGTAGTCGCCGGTTTCGCGCAACAGATGCGCAATGGTGTGACCGATAAGACCAGCGCCGACGATGGCGATTTTCATGTTGAGTCTCTCCTGACGAAATGGTTGTTGTAAACGGCGCGTTGCCCTGTCGGAGAGTGTAGGGATGTGCAAAAACAGTTTATAGATTAAATTTGATGCGAAACGACGCATGTTTTCGACGAATCGTCATTCCGTTTTGACGTTTTGTTGTAAACGGCGTATCAATGCGCACGCCGCGAGGCGACGAGACGAGCGGCCTGCTTCAGGACGCGCTCCCGCGTTCGATCTTCAACGCGAGCTTTGCCGTCAACCCGTTCCCATCCCCCATCGCCTCGGGCCTGGGCAATTGCAGAGACGAATACCAGGGTGCCGCGCACGCGTATTGTTCGCAGCGCCAACCGGCGCGTCGCGCGTTGAGCAACAGATACCCAGGCTTGTTCAACGCGCCCGCCGCATGAGACAGCACGGCATGAGATGACGCGCATGGTCGTCGACCGGTCCTTCTTTTCATATTGCAATTGCACAAAAAATCAAACCGACAATTCGTGAAATTTTTTATTGCTTACAATTTCTACCATTTCATCCGGAATACTGCCGAGCATATAAAATATTTCCTCTTCTCGATTAATCGCACTATTTCTGACGGCGGACGCCAAGGTTCCGGCGGTTATTTTCCCTTCCGAAATCAATCGAGGCCCTTCATTTTTTATGATATCTTCGATAGTTCGAAAATTGCGAGGGCTTTTGTCGGCATGTATCATGAATAATTTTCCTGCCTGCCGACTGATCGCAAATTTTTTTGCCACGAATTTGTTCGCACTGAGCGAAAGCACTCTACCCATCGAGCCGCCTACCCTTGCGGAGTGTTTTATACAGTCGACCAGATAATCATCGCGAGATAATTCATCGACATGAGTCCACGGCGTGCCCAAATAATTTTTATCCACCACGGACGATTGCCCCCTAAACAATTTATCTGGAATTTTTCTCGCCGCCCTTTCATCGATCATTTTCTTTATATCAGCAGGCGACATGACGTAATCGAAGCCCCGGGCAATATTTTCATAAATTTTATCGAGCGCGGTGTTTTGAATGACAAGTTTTTTGAATAATTCGTCCATCTTTTGCAATTCGCCACCAATTATTTTAGCCATCCTGCTTTTTGGAATATTGAAGGCCGCGCGAAAAATGCTGCGCGCGGTAAAAACTGGTATCACAAAATCGGTTAATTCCCTTCCCGCTACTAATAGGAAGCTGCTGGTTTTGGAACCTTCGAGCGTAGCTCTAACGATGGCGGATGCCCTTTCGGTGGCACTCGCTAGTTTTGCAGCCCTGGCAGCTCTCACTCCCGCCCGGATAGCTTTAAAGCTGATTGTCGAACTACCGATCGTGGCAAGCGTCAGGCCCAGTTGAACAATATCCAATGCGATATCCTGGATACGAACTTGATAACGCGGATCCAATTGGGCCTTATTTATCGTTTCGTAAAATGGAATGATGAAACTGAACAATGCGTCGGTGGGTGTCTCAGTGTACATACTGTCCTTCCACGCATCTATCAGCCTGATCATGTGACGCTTAACTTTGGCTTCCATGATATCGCGTATTGAAATGGGACGATGCGGCGTGCTGTACAAACTGGAATGCAACCTAAAATCAGAAAGATCGCATAAGTCTTTCTTGTTTATATCACACAGCGTTTCCCGGTCATTGTTGGTTATATTTCGGGAAAACTCCGCTCCCAAAGCAGCTAGCGCCGGGCCTTTTTGAATTTCATCGCCCTGCACAATATCGTTTACATATGAAATTTCACCATTCGGCTTAATTAACAAATAGCGATCCCCGGGTACCGGCAAGACCAGCGCCGGCTCGCTTGTATCTTGGATGATATCCCGCGATTTCGCCACCACCACCCCAATATATCGCTCTCTCATATCATAGATTTTCAGGCTTGCGTCCGATATGACCCAAGCTTTCTCGGGACGATATTCAAGCGTCAGCCTTCCTACCTTTGCTTCATCCGCAAGAGCAAATACTTTCGCCTTAACAGTCGCATCAATATTCTGTTTGATGAATTTATCAAATTGCTTGAAATATTCGATCGAAATTTCTCGATACTGACTGACTCGCCTGACGAGAAAATCGTATTCCACAGCCAACCATTTCTGAAGTCCAGCATGAAAATACTTCGACTCGATATTATTTTCCGCGATGTAGTCCTTGGCCAATTCAGTTCTATTTTTGAATTCCGGGAGCGGTGGCGAATTCAAGGCGATAGACCATGATTCTCGAAATATTCTCATCTTGGCGTATGTATTTATTTTCAGCTCGTTGCCACCATGTGCTGCCGCCCAATACGAACATTCCTCGCCAAGCAGCGCTAGAGAAAGCGCCGCAGCGGTTTGATTGGCAGGGTGACGATATGCGTATTGATGAATGCCATTTGCCAATTCCAACAACTGCTCGTCTTCATGGTTCTTTGCCACATCGCCCAATAATTTGCGCATGCCCAATATCCGTGCGCCGATCAACGAACTGCCATCGATCTGGAGATCGCCTTGTAGCGTCTGGTCTATCGCCGGCATGGGCGGGGGGGATACATCGACGCTTCTTGCATGTCGAACATTGGCTATTCCGGCCGAAGCGACCGGCGCGCTCGATTTCAAATATCTTTGAGAATGATCGGTGACGTTCGATTCACTAGGTTGGGTTAATGGCCCGGTTTTTACGCCATGTTTATCACCAAAACGACTTTCGCTGCCAACTTTGGTTTGGTTACCGCCCACATTGACCGCAAATTGCTTCATTCCGGCACGAGGCATTGTTTCAGCGGCAAAGTGGTCTGATTGAAATAACTGATTTCGGGACGAATCGGCGAGCGGTTCGCCAATTGCTATCGCATGGTCGATAATATTCGCGGCCGGTGTGCCACTATGCCGGGGCAAGGAATATTCTTTTGCGCCAGCCGATGTGTACTGCGCCATATCTGTGCGCATACCTTCTTTCGAATCTGCGGCATGGAAGCGCCGGCGAACCTGCGTATTTCCGGCCGTTCGCATGGCAGCGCATCCGTTGACGACGTAATCGCCCGCCAATAAAAAAGTAAAAAAAAGCGCGGTTTGCGCATGACATGTCGATACCGCGCGTGGCGCGGCTTTATGGCGGCGTGGCGGCAGCAAATGGCATTGCTGCCAGGCATTATGGTCGTCGGCCATCTTCCTGCGAACATCTAACAACGGATTGTGTGTTCTTGAAATATGTCGTCTCATGGAAAATGCTCCTGGCGATCCATCGATGTATGAAATTTAATCGAAATTTTAATAATACTAAAACATACCCAATTCCTGGCGGATGTTCATATATAAATATGGCGCAACGCACGAATCGGTCGATTCTGAAAAATCAGAATATCTGCCAAAGCAGGCATTGGCGCCGCGCAAAGCAACTATTATTAATATTATTCCTACCGATGCCACACCTATGTATTTCGCCAAATTTAATGCGGCGCCCCACGCCGCCCGGAAACACATCAAGGCTTAACTAAGAGCATCCGCGCCTGAACCTGTCATTTTCAATCGATTAAACTCTGTCACCGAGTATATCTTGGCGATTATTAATGCTCGATCGACGAATTTCGCTTTACCGAGACGATTTTCGCAGCGGCCGGGTTTCCGCCGGTCCGGCCGGCCCGCCACGATAGTCCCGTCGACACGCGTTGCACGCGCGGTCCGCGAGCCATCGCGGGTTCGCGGTCTAACCGCCGATCGTTCCGCGATCGATCTTGCGCGCCAGAATGATCGACGTAGTCGTGCGCTCGACGCCCTCGAGCGTGCCGATCTGGTCGAGCAGATCGTTGAGCCGATCGGGCGAATCCGCCCTGAGCCATGCCACGTAGTCGTATTCGCCGCTTACCGCGCATAAAAGCTGGACTTCAGGCATCCGATCGAGGCGCTTCAGCACATCCTTGCCGTACTTCGGCGCGAGAATGATGCCGACGTATGCATAGATGCTCGCATCGAGCACGTCCTGGCCGAGCCGCACGCTGTAGCCTGCAATCACCTGCGTGCGCTCGAGCCGCGCAATGCGGGCCAGGACCGTCGTGCGCGCGACGCCGAGCTGCCGCGCGAGATCCGCGACGCTGGCGCGCGCGTTCGCTTGCAGCAGCGCAACGAGGTTGCGATCGAGTTCGTCGAGTTGATCGAGTCGGGGAGGACGCATGGCGCACGAATGAATGAAAGTGCCGCGATGATAGCGCCGAACGGCCGGCTGCCCAACCCGCCCAATCTCGAAGCGCCGCGAAAACAGATCCGCGCAGATCCGCGCCGTCGATTTCGATTCGTTTCGGTTGTAAGCAGATGTCGCAACGATGTCCGGTACCCCGATACCATGCTACTAATAACGCGGAACGTGCGCCGCTCCTGCCGGCGCGCCCGCGGCCCGTTACCGAACCCTGGCCGCACCACTGCTGGACCATCACTTAGGAGCCACAATGAAAAAGATCCCGCTGACTCTCGCTGCCGCCGCGCTTACGTTGTCGGCGGCGCTCTCGCACGCGCAAACGCCCCCGGCCCCGCCCGCGGCGGCCTCTGGCACGGCGGCCGCGCGCCACGAAGCGCGTGTCGAGGAGCGCATCACGTATCTGCACAATCAGCTCAAGATCACCCCGGCGCAAGAGCCGCAATGGAAAGCGTTCGCCGACACGATTCGCGAGAACAACGAATCGATGGCGCGCCTCTTCCGCGACCGGCTCAACAACAAGAACGCATCGGCGCTTGACGATATCAAGCAGTACGTCGAACTGACGCAGGCAGGTGCCGACGGCGCGAAGAAGCTCGCCGACGCGTTCACGCCGCTGTACACGAGCTTCCCGCCCGAGCAAAAGGCGCTTGCCGACACCACGTTTCGCAACTGGCTGCAGCACCCGGATGCGGGCAAGAGCCGGGCAGGGGCGAAGGAATAAGACCGCCGGTGGACGACGCGCGGCCGCGGTACGCGCCGTCCTGCCCATGTCGGTTGGTCCGGCAGTCCAGCGCAGGTGCCCCGCACCGGCGCGCGGCATTCCCGTGCGCGCCGTTTCACGTTAAAGTGTCGCGCTTTGATTGACTCCAACCGACATGATCGAACTGCAAAACGTCGACCTTCGCCACGATCCCGATGCGACGCGCGTCATCAAGGACGAGACGGTCCAGGTCGAATTCGCCGCCCGGCCCGGCGAGCTGATGAGCCTCGAAGGCCCAAACCGGTATGCGGCGGGCGACGCGCTCGTCACCGGTTCGACGGGGGATCGCTGGGTGGTATCGCGCGCGCGCTTCGACGCGAAGTACGTGCCTGCCGCCGCTCACGCGCACGGCGAACCAGGCGCGTATCGCAACCTTCCCGTCGTCGTGCTCGCGAAGCGGATGGAGGCTCCGTTTTCGATCGCACGCTCGGCAGGTGGCGACACGTTGCGCGGCAACGCGGGCGATTGGGTCATGCAGTATGCGCCCGGTGATTACGGCGTCGTCCAGGCCCAACGCTTCGCGCAGGTATATCGCGCGGCACCTTGAGCGGCCGTCGAGTGGCCCGGGCGCGGCTGCCCTGCGCTCTCAATCAAGCAAACTCGTCGCCGAGTTCGACGAGCGCCTCGCGCGGCACCGCCTCGCCGTTCGCATGCCGTTGCTCGAGCGTGCCGAGCATCGCCTCGACGTAGGCGCGCAGCACCGCATGACTGCGCGCACGCTGCATCGGCTTCAATCCGAGATAGCGCTTGAGCGCGGCCGGTGCAATGCGCACGTCGAGCGTCATCTTGCGCGGTGTCGCACCGAAGCGCATCGCCAGCCACTGGACAGCAAGAAACCGCCCGGCGTTATCGGCGCGCTCGGCAAAACGCGTTTGCTCCGGAAACAGGTCGCAGATCACGCGCGCGAGCGCCTCAAATTCCGCGCTTGCGCAGTCGTACTGATAATCGTCCATCGCGCCCTCTCCTTCAGCGTGCTGCCTGTGCCGCCAGGCGGCGGCACTGCTTGATCAATCCGAGCGCGGAACCTGCGGCCAGCAGCAGATACAGCGCGACCATCGATTCGAACGGGACCGTGCCCGCGCCATACAGAATCGACGGCAAATCGATCAATGGATGCACCACGATCAGCAGCGGCAAAATCCACCACTTGCGCGCCTGCACACCCCGCCACATCGCTATCGACAGCACGACCTGGAACAGGAACGCGGCGACGCGCTCGAGCACCGACACCGAGATCGACGAAGCCGACATCGTCGCCAGCATCACCTGGATGCGCAGCGCGAGATCGGGCGGCATCGTCGACAACTGCTCGTTGAGCGCGCCGCGGTTCGCGAGCCATGCGAGATAGGCCCATTGTGCGAGCACGACGACGCCGGCGAACCACGCCTGCGCGCCGCCGAAACCGAGCCCGTAGCCAAGCCCGCGGCCGCCGCCGGCCGACGGGCCGTAGCGTTTCGCGGCGAAGCGCAGCCCGAGATAGCGGCCGGTTTCCTCGAACAGCGCGGCGATGAGCGCGCCCGACACGGCAAACACGGCAGGCTTGGACAACCATGCCACCGTCGCCGGCTGGCTCAGCAACAGCGCATAGAGCCCGCGTTCGAGCAGCGTCGCGAACAGCGTGTAGGCGGCAATGCCGACGATCGCATCGCGCCTGTCGAGCGCGGCGCTCTTGCGGAGCAATCGATAGAGGCCGATCGGCAACAACGCCACGATCAGCGTGGCGACGACGAGCGCGGCCAACGTGACGGGAGCAACAGTCATGACAATCCTTGTTCAAAACGCGCACCGGCTCAGTGCGTGAGCCGCATGATACTCAGCTTGCGGTCGACGCGCGCACGCGCAGCTCGCCGGGCAGCAGCATCTCGCGAAACGCGCCCGTGCCGCCGTCGATCCGCTCATGCACGAATTCGACCGCACGATAGCCGATCGTGTAGGTCGGCTGGCGGATCGTCGTCACGCCGATCAATTCCGCCCAATCAGGATCGTCGATTGCGATCAGCGCGACGCGCGCCGTCCACGCATTGCCGAATCGCGCGTGCAGATGCCGCGCGAGCGCGAGCCCGACAGGCGCGTTCGCCGCGAAGAATGCCGGCCGCGTGCGATGGCCGGCGGCCGCATCGATCCGTGCGTCGAATTCGCTCAGCGCCTCGCGCATCGCGTTGGCATCTTGTAAGTCGAGCACGAGCGTCGGCGCGGGTTGACGGCCGGACGCCGCAAGCTGCGTGCGGAACGCCGCCTCGCGCAGCCGCCGCGAGCTAACGTGCGAAAACGGCTGCACAACGAAATGAATCGATTCGAAACCCTGATCGAACAGATGCCGCAGGGCCAGCTCGACCGCGGCCGTGTTGTCGAGTCCGATGATGTCGGCGTCGAAACCTTCGATGCTGCGATCGACGAGCACCGTCGGAATGCCGCCGCCGCGCAGCGATTTCAGTGCATTCTCGTCGGCGCCGAGCGCGTTGACGACCATCCCCTCGACGCGATAAGTCGTCAGCAATTGCAGATAGCGGCGTTCCATCTCAAGCTCGTTCGCCGCGTGGCAGATGAGCGGCATGTAGCCGAGTGCGTGACACGCGGCTTCGACGCCGCCCAGCACTTCGACGGTATAGGGGTTCGTCAGGTCGGCGGCGAGCAGCCCGAGCAGGCGGTTGCGGCCGCGCTTCAAGCCGCGCGCCATCTGGTTGGGGCGATAGTTCAGGCGCGCAATCGCATCTTCGATGCGCTTGCGCAAGTCGGCAGACAATACGTTCGTTTCGCCGTTCAAATAGCGTGAGACGCTGGTCTTGCCCGTGCCCGCTTCGCGGGCGACGTCGCTGATCGTCGCGGGACGCAACGAGCGGTTTCGAGAATCAGTCACTGGGTCGCCTCGCGACAAGCAGCCCGCGCCGCTGGCCAAACGAGCGGGTCATTGTTGTTCGACGGACCGGCCAACGCGCGATATCTGACGCCAGCCCGATCCGGCCACGCAAAAACGATAGGAAACGGCGCATCGACACGGCGCCTTACGTGCATCGCCGTGCATCTCGCATGGGCGATGAGCGGCGATCATAACGCAGCCCATCGGACCGTACCAAGATGTCCGACTCTAGCGGCGGCGCAAGCGCGTCGCCTCAGTAAGCGGAATGAAGGTTGCGCGGCGCGCCGGGCACGACGCCGGCCGCCGGCTCATTGACCGCCCGCGGCACGCGTCAGCACGTCGCGATTGACGATGTTGCGCGAGAGCTTGCCGTCGAGCGCGGCGATCAGGTTTTCGGCCGCGCAGCGCGCCATCGCGTGCCGCGTCTCGTGCGTGGCCGAGCCGATGTGCGGCAGCGCGACGACGTTCGGCAGTGCCAACAGCGGCGAATCGGCGGCAAGCGGCTCGCGTTCGAACACGTCGAGTCCGGCTGCGCGGATGGTGCCGGCGGCAAGCGCGGCGGCGAGCGCCGTCTCGTCGACCACGGGCCCGCGCGACGCATTCACGAGGATCGCACTACGCTTCATCATCGCCAGCTCGCGCGCGCCGATCAGGTGGCGCGTCTCGTCGGTCAGCGGCACTTGCACGCATACGAAATCGGCCTGCGCCAACAGCGTGTCGAGTTCGACGCGGCGCGCGCCGTACCGCGCCTGCGCGTCGGGATTCGCGCTGCGGTTCGTATATAACACCGGCATCTGGAAGCCGAGCGCCGCGCGCCGCGCCACCGCCGCGCCGATGCGCCCGAGCCCGATGATTCCGAGCGTCTTGCCGTGCACGTCGGTGCCGTACAGCGCTTCGCCGATGCTCTGCCGCCAATTGCCCGCCTTCACGAATTCGGCGAGTTCGACGACGCGCCGCGCGCTCGCAAGCATCAGGGCGAACACCGTATCGGCGGTCGACTCCGTCAGCACGTCCGGCGTATGCGCGAGCACAATGCCGCGCCGGGTCAGATCGTCGACGTCGAAGTTGTCGAAACCGACCGAGATCGTCGACCACGCGCGCAGGCGCGGCGCGCGCTCGAGCAACGCGGGCGTGATCTTCAGGCTCGCGCCGAGCGCGCCTTCGGCGTCGCCGAGCGCTTGCGCCAGCGCGTCGGCGCCGTCGACGATGTCCACGTGCGCGTGCTCGCGCAGATACGCGAGCACGTCGTCAGGCAGCGGCTTGTAGACGACGATACGATGCTTCATCGATTCATTTTCCTTGCAGCGGATGGGCGAGCGGCGGCGCCGTGTCCGCCTGCCGCACCGACAGCGTCAGCACGACGGCCAGCACGAGCGCGGCGCTCATGAAAGCATAGGAGGCGGCGGGCGAGCCCGTCGCGCCGTTCAGATAACCGACGACATACGAGCCGACGAACGAGCCGAGCGCGCCCATGCTGTTGATCAACGCCATCGCGCCGCCCGCGACGTTCTTCGGCAGCAGCTCCGGCACGATCGCGAAGAACGGCCCGTATGGCGCGTACATCGCCGCGCCGGCGACCACGAGCAGCCCGTAGGATATCCAGAAATGCGCGGCGCCCAGCATATACGACGCGGCGAACGCCAGCGCGCCGACGAGCAGGAACGGCCAGACGAAACGCTTGCGCGAACCGAGCTTGTCGGACGCCCACGACGCCGCGAGCATCGCGATCACCGCCGCCAGATATGGCAGCGCCGACAGCCAGCCGGTCTCGACCATGCCGAGCGACGAGCCGCTTTTCACGATCGACGGCAGCCACAGCACGAAACCATACACGCCGATACTCCAGCAAAAATACTGCGCGCACAGCCGGATCACCGCCGGCGAGCGAAACGCGTCGCGATAGTTGCGCACGGGCTTGAGCACCGCCTGCTCTGCCATGAGCGCGGCATCGAGCGCGCGCTTTTCGTCGGCGCTGAGCCAGGCCGCCTGCGCGGGCTTGTCCTGCACGATGAACCACCAGCACACCGCCCAGACGATTGCCGGCACGCCTTCGGCGACGAACATGTGACGCCAGCCGAATTCGTGCACCAGATAGCCCGAGACGACCGACATCCACAGCACAGTCACCGGGTTGCCGAGAATCAGGAACGTGTTCGCGCGTGAGCGCTCGTGCTTCGTGAACCAGTTGCTGATGAAGATCAGCATCGCGGGCATCACCGCTGCTTCGACGACGCCGAGCAGGAAACGGATCGCCATCAGCGACGGGATGTTCGTGACGATCCCCGTCGCCGTCGCGCACGCGCCCCACAGCACGAGGCTCCAGAACACGAGCTTCTTCACGCTGCGCCGTTGCGCGTAGATCGCGCCCGGAATCTGAAAGAAGAAGTAGCCGAGAAAGAACAGTGCGCCGATCAGCGACGACAGCGCCTTGCTGATGCCGAGATCTTGATTGATGCCGGCCGCGGCGGCAAATCCGTAATTCGCGCGATCGAGATAGGCGAGGCTATACGTGATGAAGACGATCGGCATGATCGTCCACCAGCGGCGAGGCGCAAGTATTGCTGGCATGAAGCGTGTCCCCAGTGTCGATGTCGATGGGAGTTGGCGCTTTAGCGCTTACTCCCATCCCATGCCACGGTTGGATGGAGTGCGTGCTTCAGCACCTGCTCCGTCCCCTTGGCGCTCGATCGGAGTGGGCGCTGAAGCGCCCACTCCGATCCCTTATCACCCGCGCGGCATACGCTGCCGGCGCGCGGCTCGCCGCGATTGCGTCCACCCGGAGCCGGCACGAACGGCCCGCCGCGCGCCCGCCCCCCGTCCGTCAATCGGCCCGGTCGGCCGCGCTTTCGATCCGATCGAGCTGCGCGCGCGTCGGCAAGCCTTCCGAATCGCCGATCACCTGGATCGCGAGCGCACCGATGCGATTGCCGCGCACCACCGCCTCGGTGATCGCGCGGCCTTCGAGCAGCGCGCTGACGACGCCGACCGCAAAGCCGTCGCCCGCACCGACGGTATCGACGACCCGTTCGACACGCTCGGCCGCCACCGTGCCCTCGTCCCCGTCGGCCGTCCGGAAGTACGCGCCTTCGGCGCCGAGCTTGATGACCACGCCGCGCGCGCCGCGCGCCAGATAGAACTCCGCTATATCGGCGGGCGCATCGCGGCCGGTGAGCTGCCGGCCTTCGGCCAGCCCCGGCAGCACCCAGTCGGCGAGCGCCGCGAGCGCGTTCAGCGTGCTCGCCATCGCGTCGGGCGACGGCCATAGCGTGGGCCGCAAATTCGGATCGAACGACACCGTCTTGCCTGCGTCGCGCATCGCGTGCGCGAGATGAAACGCGAGTTCGCGCGACGTATCGGACAATGCGGGCGCAACGCCAGTCAAATGCAGATGCCGGGCGCCCAGCACATATTCGGCGACGTAGTCATCGAGCGACAGACGGCTCGCGGCCGAGCCCTTGCGAAAATATTCGACCACCGGGTCCGCGCCGTGCATCGCACGCGACTTCAACTGAAAGCCGGTCGGATAACGCGCATCGACGCTCACACACGACGCGTCGATGTGCTCGCGCGCGAGCGTGTCGAGCACATAGCGGCCAAACGAGTCCTGGCCGATGCGGCTCACCCAGCCGACCTGGAAACCCAGCCGCGCGAAGCCAATCGCGACGTTCAGTTCGGCGCCCGCGATGCGCTTGGCGAAATGCGTCGCGCTTTCCAGCGGGCCGGGCTCGTCGGCGACGAACATCGCCATCGCTTCGCCATAGGTAATGACGTCGAGCGGGACTTGCATGATATTGAATGGCTCCTTCTTGATCGTGACAGTGGGCATCGTTGTATGCGCCGCTCGCGGCGCGGCGCCGGTGTCAAGCTTAGCCCGTTGGGGACCGGGCGGGCAGCTCCGTCATGCGGCCGCGAGCCACGCCACGCGCGCCGCCGCGTCGTCGGCGAGCCGCGCGGCGTCGAGTGCAAACTCGATGCCGCGCGGCGCGGCAGCCGGCAGCAGCGCGAGCGCGTCGGTGCAAAGCCGGTCGTGCGGCGGCGGCGCGATCGCGAAACGGCGCGCGCCCGCGCCGTCGACGGCCTTGCAATGCACGTATTCGACATGCGGCGCGAGCGCGCGCGCCGCGTCGAGCGGTGCTTCGCCCGCCCACAGCCAATTGCCGATGTCGAACGTCATGCCGACGAGCGCGGGCATTCGCTCGTCGCGCAGCGCGGCAAACAGCGACACGAACTGCGCAAGTGCGCCGCCTTGCCGCAATTGGCCGTTCTCGACGAGCACGCGCATGCGGGCGGGCGCGCGTTCGAGCAAGTCGGCAAGCTGCGCCGCCTGGGTGCGGGATGCGAAAGCGCCGAGCTGGAACTTCACGAAGCGCGCGCCGAGCGCGCCGGCCGCATCGAGCGTCGCGGCAACGGCCTGGCGGTTCAGTGTGCCGTCATCCGCGTAGAGCGTGTCGGGCGTCGAATATACGGACCACAGGCCGGCCGCGGCGATTGCGCCGCCCAGCTGCGCGAGCGCTCGCGGCGACGCGTCGTCGTCAGACGCGAACAACTCGCGCCGCACTTCGAAGCCGGCCGCGCCGGCTTCGGCCGTCGCATCGATAAACGCGCGATGCCCGTCGCGCCGCACCGCGTGCGTTCCGAATGCGCTTGCCACGATCACGATGTCGACCATGCTTCGCCTGCCCCTTTTCCATGTCGATGGATAGCGTATTTGATGGATGGAACCGGTTCCATTCATATTTGCGCTCATGGTGCGCCGAGTGTCCGACATAGACCATAGAGGAAATCCCTAGGCGAACACCCGCCGACCCGGCCGTTGCGGCGCGCCGGCGCCACGCGATCATGCGCGCGCGGCGCACAATATCGGGGATGGCCGTCTGGCGCGCCGGTGTGATCTGTATGCCGGGTTCCATACGCGCCGCGCGAAGGAAACGCGCCGCCCATTCGTCTGCCGCCGCCTCAAAGTCAAAAGGAGCCCGCCGCATGCCCGACCTTCCGCCTACCATGCTGTTTCTGCTTGCCGGCGCGTCGTTCTTCTTGATCGCCGTGCCGCTTGCCGCGCAATGGATCAAGCCCAACCGTTTTTACGGCGTCCGGCTGAGCGCTACGTTGCGCGACGAAGCCGTCTGGTATCGCTGCAACCGGATTTTCGGCGTCGCGCTGATGATCACGAGCGCCGTCTATGTCGCCGCGCTCGAATACTGCACGCTCCGCGGCATCCCCGTGCCCCGCCTTACGCTGCTGACAACGCTGGCCGTCGCCGTCGCGATCCCGACCGGGCTTTGCTTGATCGCACTCAAACCGCCTGGCGGCCGTCAACGCGGCGCGCGCCGCTAAGCGCCGCGCTTCGCACCGGACGCCCGTCAACCGCAACCGGCACACGCGCCATGCACAGCTCGAGAAACCGCGCGGCCGCGCGTGACGGCGTCGCGCCATGCGGCACGAGGATCGAGAAATGCCGTTTGAGCGGTTGCGGCGCGATCGATAGCATCGCGAGCGCCGCATCGTCGTGCCTGAGCGACATCGCCGACACGAAACCGATTCCCATCCCCGCCCGCACCGCCTCCTTCACCGCCTCGACGCCCGCAATCTCGAAGGCGACCGACAGCGGTGCCGCGGCAAGCGCGAACGCACGCTCGACAAGCTGCCGCACGCCCGAGCCCGCCTCGCGCAGCACCAGCGGATAGGCGGCCAGTTCAGTGAGCGTCGCGCCCGGCCGCTTGCCAGCGCGCACGCGCGCGGCGAGCGGATGGGCAGCCGGCACGATCGCGACGATCTCGTCGTCGCACCATTGACGAACCGTCGTGCCCACCGGCAGCGGGTCGCCGGGGGGGCCTTCGATCAGCGCGACGTCGAGCGCCGCGAGCGATGCAACGACCTCGGCCGTATTGCCGCTCATGGTCTGAATCACGACCTCGGGCGCGAGCGGCTGAAATTCGGCGAGCAGATACGGCAGCAGATAGCTGGCGGGCGTCGTGCTCGCGCCGACTCGCAGCGTGCCGCGCTCGAGCCCGCGCACCGCGTCGCGGTACGCGCGCGCTTGGGCGAACGTATCGCGCAACTGCGCGGCATGCCGCGCAAGCGCCTCGCCGACGGGGGTCAATCGCACACCGCGCCCGTCGCGCAGATACAGCGGCTCGCCGAATTCGTCCTGCAACTGGCGCAACTGGCCCGACACGGCCGGCTGCGACAAATGCAGCGCGAGCGCCGCTCGGCTGATGTTCCGATGCTCGGCGACGGCGGCGAATGTTATCAGTTGGTCCGGGGTCATCTCATAAAAATATCAAGTTTTCCGATATTTTACGTCACAAATCACAATTTTTCATATTCATATATTCAAAATAGGATTAGGACCGTTACCATTCCAACCATATTGAAACCACGCCATGTCCACGGTCCCTTCTCCTCATCTGAGCGCCGCGGCGCCGTCGGTGCGCGGCAAGCTCAACGGCATCCTGTTCGTTGCGCTGTTCGCGCTCGCCGTCACGAGCATCGCGCAGACGCCCGCCGTCGCACACTTCGGCCTGAGCCCGTTAATCGTCGGCATTGTCGCGGGCGCGCTGTACGGCAACCTGCTGCGCGACGGCATGCCCGCGAGCTGGGCGGCCGGCGTCGATTTCTCCGCGCGCAAGCTGCTGCGGATCGCCGTCGCGTTTTTCGGGTTGCGCGTGAGCCTGCAGGAGATCGCGCAAGTCGGGCTGCCGGGGCTCGCGGTATCGGCGCTCGTGGTCGTCAGCACGCTCGCCGTCGGCACCTGGGCCGGCATCAAGCTGATGAAGCTGGACCGTGATTCGGCGCTGCTCACCGCCGCGGGCAGCGCGATCTGCGGCGCGGCCGCGGTGCTCGCGTTCGAATCGACGCTGCGCTCGAAACCGCATCAGAGCGCGATGGCGGTCGGCAGCGTCGTGCTGTTCGGCACGCTGTCGATGTTTGCCTACCCGTTCGCGTATCGCGCCGGTTGGCTGCCGCTCGACGCGACGGGCCTCGGCCTTTTCTTCGGCGGCACGATCCACGAGGTTGCGCAAGTGGTCGGCGCGGCCAGCGACGTGAGCCCCGAAGTCGCGCGGGTGGCAACGATCGTCAAGATGACGCGCGTGATGCTGCTCGTGCCGGTGCTGCTCGTGCTCGGCGCTTGGCTCGCCCGCTCGGCCAAGCATACGGCGGCCGGGCACGGAGCGCGCAAGCTCGCGGTGCCGTGGTTCGCGCTCGGCTTTCTCGGCTTCGTCGTCGTGAATTCGCTGCAGATGCTGCCCGCCAACATGACGAGCGCGCTCAACGCACTCGACACGTTCGCGCTGACGATGGCGATGACCGCGCTCGGCATCGAGACCCGGATGTCGCAGATCCGCGCCGCCGGCCCGCGCGCGCTCGTCACCGGTCTGATCCTTTATGTGTGGTTGACGGTCGGCGGCTATGCGATCGTCTGGGCGACGCAGCGCTGGCTTGGTTAAACGCTCGCCGCTCTTTTTCGCCGCCGCGCCGCGTCGGCCGGGTCCACGCAACGGATTCGGCCGGCACGGCGCGGTGCTATTCTTCCGCTCGATTTCATTCGCCGAAGCGCTTCAGCCGTGCTCTCGTTCCTGCTAAAGCTGCGCACCCGCGCGCAAACCCTGTTCCGCCTGTCCGATGCGCACACGATGCTCGTCTGGTCCGTCATCGTCGGTATTGGCGGCGCGCTCGCGACGGTCGCGTTTCGCGAAGGCATCGAGCTGATCCAGCGCCTGCTGAGCGGATCGAGCGGCAGCTTCACCGAGATGGCGCGGCGCGTGCCGCCGCTCGCCCGTATCGCGCTACCCGCCGCAGGCGGCTTCGTCGCCGGGTGCGTGCTGCTGATCGCGCAGCGCGGCGCGCCGCCGGACGGCAAATCCGACTATATGGAGGCCGTCGCGCTCGGCGACGGCGTCGTGCCCGTGCGGCAAAGCCTCTGGCGCAGCGCGTCGTCGCTCCTGACGATCGGCAGCGGCGGCTCGATCGGCCGCGAAGGGCCGATGGTTCAACTGGCCGCGCTGGTCGCGTCGCTCGTCGGCCGCTTTGCGCACTTCGATCCGTCGCGGCTGCGCCTGCTCGTCGCGTGCGGCGCCGCGGCGGGCATCACCGCCGCGTACAACGCGCCGATCGCGGGCGCGTTCTTCGTCTGCGAGATCGTGCTCGGTTCGATCGCGATGGAAAGCTTCGGGCCGATCGTCGTCTCGTCGGTCGTCTCGAACATCGTGATGCGCGAATTCGCCGGCTACCGGCCGCCCTACGAGATGCCCGTGTTCCCGCCCGTCACCGGCTGGGAAGTGCTGCTCTTCGTCGCGCTCGGCCTCATTTGCGGCGCCGCCGCGCCGCAGTTCCTGCATCTTCTCGACGCGTCGAAAGCGCAGTTCCGCCGCCTGCCCGTGCCGCTGCCCGTGCGGCTCGCGGTGGGCGGCCTGGTCGTCGGCGTGATCTCGGTATGGGTGCCCGACGTCTGGGGCAACGGCTACAGCGTGGTCAACGCGATCCTGCATTCGCCGTGGACCTGGCAGGCGCTCGTCACGGTGCTCGTCTGCAAGCTGATCGCGACCGCGGCGACCGCGGGCTCGGGCGCGGTCGGCGGGATCTTCACGCCGACGCTTTTCACGGGCGCCGTGTTCGGCTCGCTGTTCGGCATCGCGCTGCATGCGTTGATGCCCGCGCACGTATCTGCGTGGTACGCGTATGCGATGGTCGGCATGGGCGCATTCCTCGCGGGCGCGACACAGGCGCCGCTGATGGCGATCCTGATGATCTTTGAGATGACGCTCAGCTATCAGGTCGTGCTGCCGCTGATGGTGTCGTGCGTCGTCGCGTATTTTGCCGCGCGCGCGCTCGGCAAGACGTCGATGTACGAAATCACACTGCGCCGCCATCGCGACGACGAGGCGCGCATGCGGCTGCGCGCCGCGCAAATGCGCGATCTGATCCAACCCGCGGCAACCGTCGTGCCGCTGACGGCGAGCGTGGCCGACATGACGCGCGTGTTCCTCGAATACCCGGTCAAATACCTGTACGTGACCGACGAGGCCGGACGCTTTCGCGGCGCGGTCGCGCTCAAGGACATCACGTCGGATCTGCTCGAAAAGCGCGACACCACGCACAAGAGCGCCGCGAACTACCTGCACACGCCGTTTCCGCTGCTCACGCCGGACATGCCGATCGCCACCGCGCTCGAGCATTTCATGCGGTTCCAGGGCGAGCGGCTGCCGGTGATCGAATGCGCCGACAAGCCGACGCTCGCGGGGGTGGTCTACAAGACTGCGCTGCTCGACGCTTACCGGCGGATGAACGCCGATCTCGGGCGCTGAGCGCGCCCGAGCGGCCCCGCCCTCGCGCGCCGCGCCGGCCCGTCAGTCCGGCGCGCGGCCAAGCACCACGCGCGAGAAGAAACCGGCCAACACCGTTTGCGTGGTATCGGCCGTCACGCACCGCGGATCGGCGAGATGGTACGACTGCACGCCGTCGCATAAGCCCATCAGGCCGAGCGCGAGCACGTCGGCCGGCAGCAGCAGCGGCGTGCCCACTCGCTCGCTGAACGTGCGGATGTAGTGCGCCAGGTAATCGAGCTTTTCCTTGACGAATTCGTTGTACTGCGCGCGGAACTTCGCGTCGCGCATCGCCTGTAGCTTCGCCTCGCCCCAGAGCACGAGCGTCGGATCGTCGCGAAAGAGCCGGCTATACAGGCGTAGCGCGTTCGCCTCCATTTGCTCGCGCGTGCCGCCGGCATCGAAAATCTCCTCGAGTTCGCGCTCCGCCCTTTCGTGGTCGCGCTTGAGCAGTTCGATCAACAGTTCCGCCTTGCTGCGGAAATTCGAATAGAACGCGCCGCGCGTAAAGCCTGCCGCCGACGCGATGTCCTCCACGCTGGTCGCGCCGTACCCCTTTTTTGCGAAAGTGGCATGCGCGGCGTTGAGCAGACGCTCGCGCGTCAGATCCTTGCTTTGTTCTCGAGTCAGGCGGGTCGGCTTCATGACGCGCAAGTCTAGCACTTTCCGAACAATCAAAACACCTTTGCATTCAAATACAACCCTGTATTAGAATGCATTCCGGTTTTTCAGTAAGCAAAAAGGTCGCCGATCTTGCGATTACTGCCGCCTTCGACTTACCGGCACGTGCCGCCGGTCTGTCGCGCTCTTTCCGCTTTCCTCCAGCCGAGGAGTTACCGTCGTGAATCGTTCCGGTTTTCGCATTGCGCTGTCGATCGGGGCCGCGCTTGCCGTCACCGCGTGCCATCGCCCTGAAGCGGCACCGCCCGCCCTGCGCCCGGTAGTCGCGGTGCCCGTTCAGGCGGACGGCGCCGCCGCTGCCGCGTCGCTGCCCGGCGAAATCCAGCCGCGCTACGCGACGCCGCTGTCGTTCCGGATCGCCGGCAAGATCGTCGAGCGCAAGGTGCGCCTGGGCGACACCGTGCAAAAGGGGCAAGTCGTCGCGCTGCTCGATACCTCCGACGTCGCGAAAAACGCCGCCAGCGCGCAAGCGCAGCTCGATGCCGCCACGCATGCGCTGACCTACGCGCAACAACAGCTCGAACGAGACCGTGCGCAAGCGCGCGAAAACCTGATCGCGCCCGCGCAGCTCGAGCAGACCGAAAACGCTTATGCATCGGCGCGCGCGCAGCGCGATCAGGCCGCGCAGCAGCTCGCGCTCGCGAAAAACCAGCTCCAGTACGCGACGCTCGTTGCCGATCACGCGGGCTACATCACCGCCGAGCAGGCGGACACCGGGCAAAACGTGTCGGCCGGTCAGGCCGTCTATCAGCTCGCGTGGTCCGGCGACGTCGACGTCGTCACCGACGCGCCGGAAAGCACGCTGTCGCTCGTGAGCGTGGGTCACGCGGCACGCGTGACGCTGCCGTCGCTGCCCGGCCGCGCGTTCGATGCACGCGTGCGCGAAATCGCGCCTGCCGCCGATACGCAAAGCCGCACGTACCGCGTGAAGCTCACGCTCGAAAAGCCCGACCCCGCGGTACGGCTCGGGATGACCGCGAACGTCTCGTTCGCTGCCGCACCGGGCAACGCGCCCGCCGCCGGCGTGCAACGCTTCACGCTGCCGTCGACCGCGCTCTTTCATTCGGGCAACGCGCCGGCAGTGTGGGTGGTGCGCACCCGTGACGATACGCTGGAGCTGCGCCGCGTCGACATCGTGCGCTACAACGACAGCACCGTGACCGTCGCAAACGGCATCGCGCCGGGCGAGCGCGTCGTGCTGCAAGGCGTCCATACGGTCAGCGCCGGCGAAAAAGTGCGCGCCGTGCCGCCGCTCCATTCGGAGGACGTCGCGTCATGACGGCCGGCCGTGAAGAAAGCACCCGCTTCAACCTGTCCGCATGGGCGTTGCGTCATCAGGTGCTCGTCATCTACCTGATCGCGCTCGCGACGGTTGCGGGCATCCTCGCGTACACGCGCCTCGCGCAATCGGAAGATCCGCCATTCACGTTCCGCGTGATGGTGATCAGCACGTTCTGGCCCGGCGCGACCGCACGCCAAGTGCAGGAACAGATCACCGACCGGATCGGCCGCAAGTTGCAGGAAACGCCCGCCATCGACAACCTGCGCAGCTACTCGCGCCCCGGCGAATCGCTGGTCTTCTTCGAGATGAAGGAATCGGCGCCGGTGAAGGACGTGCCGCAAACCTGGTATCAGATACGCAAGAAAGTCGGCGACATTGCCGCGACGCTGCCGCCCGGCGTTCAAGGGCCGTTCTTCAACGACGAATTCGGCGACGTCTACACCAACATCTACACGCTCGAAGGCGACGGCTTCTCGCCCGCGCAACTGCATGATTACGCGGACCAGTTGCGCACCGTGCTGCTGCGCGTGCCGGGCGTGGCGAAGGTCGACTATTTCGGCGACCCCAATCAGCGGATCTTCATCGAACTGGACAATGCACGCGTGACGCGGCTCGGCATTTCGCCGCAGCAGATCGCGCAAGCGATCAACGCGCAAAACGACGTCGCCTCGTCCGGCGTGCTGACGGCGACGCACGACCGCGTGTTCATCCGCCCGACGGGCCAGTACGGCAGCGTGGCCGACATTGCCGATACGCTGATCCGGGTCAACGGCCGCTCGTTCCGGCTCGGCGATCTCGCGACCATCCGGCGCGGCTACGACGATCCGCCCGTCACGCAGATGCGCGCGCTCGGCGCGGGCAAAGGCGCTCCGGGCGCGGGCGATCGCCACGCGGCCGGCCGCGCGGTGCTCGGCATCGGCCTCACGATGCAGCCGGGCGGCGACGTGATCCGGCTCGGCCAGGCGCTCGATGCAAAGGCAAAGGAATTGCAGGCCCAGCTTCCCGCCGGCCTCACGCTGACCGAGGTGTCGAGCATGCCGCACACGGTTTCGCGCTCGGTCGACGATTTTCTCGAGGCGGTCGCCGAGGCGGTGGTGATCGTGCTGCTCGTCAGCCTCGTGTCGCTCGGCCTGCGCACCGGGATGATCGTCGTGATCTCGATTCCCGTCGTGCTTGCCGTCACCGCGCTCGTCATGTATCTGTTCGACATCGGGCTGCACAAGGTTTCGCTCGGTACGCTCGTGCTCGCGCTCGGCCTGCTCGTCGACGACGCGATCATCGCGGTGGAAATGATGGCCGTGAAACTCGAACAGGGCTTCAGCCGCGCGCGCGCCGCCGCGTTCGCGTACACCAGCACCGCGTTTCCGATGTTGACGGGCACGCTCGTCACCGTGTCGGGCTTCCTGCCGATCGCGCTCGCGAAATCGAGCACCGGCGAATACACGCGGTCGATCTTCGAGGTATCGGCGATCGCGCTGATCGCGTCATGGTTTGCCGCCGTCGTGCTGATCCCGCTGCTCGGCTATCACATACTGCCCGAGCGCAAACGCGAACCGAACGCCGCCGGCGCGCAAGGCCGCGAGACGGAGCACGGACATGAGCATGAGCACGATATCTACGACACCCGCTTCTATACGCGGCTGCGCGTCTGGGTTCAGTGGTGCATCAAGCGGCGCTTCGTCGTGCTCGCGATCACGGGCGCGCTTTTCGTCGCCGCGCTCGCGGGCTTCACGCTCGTGCCGCAGCAATTCTTCCCGAACTCCGATCGCCCCGAGCTGCTCGTCGATTTGCGGCTGCCCGAGGGCGCGTCGTTCGATGCAACGCTCAAACAGGCCGAACGCCTCGAAAAGCTGCTCGACAAGCGGCCCGAGATCGACCACGCGGTGAGCTTCGTCGGCTCCGGCGCGCCACGCTTCTACCTGCCGCTCGATCAGCAGCTCCAATTGCCGAACTTCGCGCAATTCGTGATCACCGCGAAATCGGTCGACGCGCGCGAGCAGCTCGCCGCGTGGCTCCAGCCGGCGCTGCACGAGCAGTTTCCCGCCGCGCGCACGCGGATCTCGCGCCTCGAAAACGGGCCGCCCGTCGGTTATCCGGTGCAGTTTCGCGTAAGCGGCGACAGCATCGCGACCGTGCGCGCGATCGCCGAGAAAGTCGCGGCGACGGTGCGCGCCGACGCGCACGCCGTCAACGTCCAGTTCGACTGGGACGAGCCGGCCGAACGCTCGGTGCGCTTCGAGCTTGACCAGCAGAAGGCACGCGAGCTGAACGTGACGTCACAGGACGTCGCGGGCTTTCTCGCGCTGACGCTATCCGGCACGACGGTCACGCAATACCGCGAGCGCGACAAGCTGATCGCGGTGGATTTGCGCGCGCCGCGCACGGAGCGTGTCGATCCGGCGAACCTCGCGAGCCTGGCCATGCCGACGCCAAGCGGGCCGGTGCCCCTCGGCTCGCTCGGGCGCTTCACCGACACGCTCGAATACGGCGTGATCTGGGAGCGCAACCGCCAGCCGACGATCACCGTGCAATCCGACGTGACGGCGGGCGCGCAAGGCATCGACGTCACGCATGCGATCGACGCAAAGCTGAACGCCCTGCGCGCGCAGCTGCCCGTCGGCTATCAGATCGAGATCGGCGGCTCGGTCGAGCAAAGCGAGAAAGGCCAAAGCTCGATCAACGCGCAGATGCCGCTGATGGCGATCGCGGTGTTCACGTTGCTGATGATTCAGTTGCAGAGTTTCTCGCGCGTGCTGATGGTCGTGCTGACCGCGCCGCTCGGGATGATCGGTGTCGTCGGCACGCTGCTGCTGTTCGGCAAGCCGTTCGGCTTCGTCGCGATGCTCGGCGTGATCGCGATGTTCGGCATCATCATGCGCAACTCGGTGATTCTCGTCGATCAGATCGAACAGGATATCGCCGCCGGTCATGGCCGCTTCGATGCGATCATCGGCGCGACCGTGCGGCGCTTCCGGCCGATCACGCTGACGGCGGCCGCCGCCGTGCTCGCGCTGATCCCGCTGCTGCGCTCGAACTTCTTCGGCCCGATGGCGACCGCGTTGATGGGCGGCATCACGAGCGCCACCGTGCTCACGCTGTTCTATCTGCCGGCGCTCTATGCCGCGTGGTTCCGCGTCAAGCCGCACGAGCGCGACGCGCAGCCGCCCGCCACGACCACGGGAGCCTGACCATGGGTCCGACGATTCTGCTTTCGCATCGCTTGGCGGCCGCCGCCCGGCACCGCGCGGCCCGGAACGTGGCAGCCGAGCCCGCGGCGCAAGCCGCCGCAATCCGCTCACACGCCGTGCGCACAGAAACGCACGCGGCGGCGCGCGCTTTCGCGTTGCGCCATGCGCATGAATTCCGCCGCGCCGGCGCCGCCGGGCGCGCACACCCGGCCGCCGTGCGCACCGCCGCCGTGGCCGTCGCGACCGCCTTCGCACTCGCCGGCTGCTCGCTGTTCGCACCCAGCGGCGCACCGCCCGCGATGCCGTCGCCCGCGCATTACGGCGCGTTGCCGCTACCCGAGCAGACGGCCGCCGCGCAGGGCGTCGCGCAGCGCTTCGACGTCGGCGCGCAGCCCGTGCCCGACTGGTGGAAACAATACCGGTCGCCCGCGCTCGAAGCGCTCGTCGACGAAGGCTTGCGCAACAGTCCGACGCTGGCCGCAGTCGACAAGAACCTGAACGCGGCGCGCGAGCAATTGCGCGCCCAGGTCGCCAACTCGATGCTGCCGTCGATCGACGCGGGCGGCCAGGCGACGCGTCAGCGTGCGCTCAGCGTTCCGGCATTCGGCCCGCCAACCGTGCTCTATAACGTGTTCGCCGGCCAGCTCCGCGCCAGCTACACGCTCGACTTATTCGGCGCCGCGCGTTTCGCGAACCGCGCGCTCGGCAAGCGCGTCGACATGAGCGCGTATCAGCTCGAATCCGCTCGGCGCTCGCTCGCCGCGAACATCGTCTCGGCGGCGATCACCGCGTCCGCGCTCGACGAACAAGTGACGACTGCCGAGCGGCTCGTCGCGCTCGCGCGCGAGCAGGCAAACGACACGGCGGCCCGCTACCGGCTTGGCGCGGTGTCGCACGCGGACATGCTGAACGCACAGCAAAACGCGGCGTCGCTCGAAGCCAGCCTGCCCCCGCTGCGCCAGCAAGCGCTGAGCACGCGCCACGCGCTCGCCGTGCTGCTCGGCCGCAGGCCGGATCAGGCGCCCGCCGCGCTGCCGCTTGCCGATTTGCATCTGCCGGAAAACGTGCCGGTCGTCGTGCCGTCGACGCTGCTCAAGGCGCGGCCCGACGTGCGCGTGGCCGAAGCGGCGCTGCAGGCGGCCGCGGCCGAAGTGGGCGTCGCAACCGCGCAGTTGTTTCCGCAGCTGTCACTGTCGGCGTCGATGGGTCAGGCCGGCTTCAATTGGCCCGCGATGCTCTCCGGCGCGGGCGCGATCTGGAGCATCGGCGCGTCGCTCACGCAGCCGCTGTTTCACGGCGGCGCGCTGCTCGCGCAACGCCGCGCGGCGCGCGCGACTTATGAAGCGGCTGTCGAGCAGTACAAATCGACCGTGCTCGGCGCATTCCAGAACGTCGCCGATTCGCTCGCCGCGCTCGAGCACGATGCGAGCGCGCTCGACGCGTCGAATCGCGCGGCCGTCGCCGCACGCGGCGCGTTCGACGACACAGCGGCGCGCGTGCGTCTCGGCGCGCTGCCGCCTGCTGCTGCGCGCGCCAGCGAGCAGCAATGGCGCAACGCGCGGCTCGACGAAATCCGTGCCACCAGCGCGCGGCTCGTCGATACGGCGCGGCTGTTCGATGCGATGGGCACGCCGCCCGCGGACGATGATGCCGGTACGAACGCACACGCGCAGCAAGCCAAGGGATGATGCCGCGCATGGCGAGCGGCAGCGGCAACGGGGCCGTTCCGCTGCGGTTTTAGCACAGGCGGGACGAGCGCAAAAAAGCCCTGCAACCATTCAAAGTAATAAGAAAGTTGCAGGGCTTCGTCCCCAACCATATCGCAGGCCAGGCCTGAATCCGGTATGCACCTGCGCAGAGTATTTTTATAGTTCGTCGTGTGGAATGGTTCCATTACAGCTACTCGAACAGCTGGGCTGCTGGCCGCGATTGACGGCCCGCACTGCCTCCCCTTCCGCCTGGCTAATGGCGACATCGTTGCGCGTCAGCGGCCGAGGGTTGCCTTCGTTGTGACGGACCACCATGAAATTCGCCAATATCTGGTTGTCCACGCGAGCCATGATCTCAGCCTGGACAGGGGCATCGGCGATCCGAATGAAAGGCTCGTTTCTATCAGTCGGGTGTGCAAGGCCCATGACATGGCCCAGTTCGTGTTTCGCCACCATCTTCAGCACATAATCCAGCAAACCGGCGCCGCCTCCCGCCACGAGCGGCATGCCGCTCGGAAGATTGAATGCCGGATTCCTGGTGTACATATTATTCGGGGTATCGAATCTATAGGCCGGGTTATTGAAAAAATTTTGAATCCTGTCATGCAGAAAAGCTATTCTGGTAGGTGAATTCAGGCTTATAGTGCCTCTGCTATATAAAAAGTCATACCTCGTATTGGCAATCGCCAAGGGATCGGTATCATCGGTCGCTACGGAATTCCTCCATTCGAAAATCAGATTCGCCCGACTTATATCCGCAGCCGGCTCTAAAACAATATTTGTTCCCGTTAGCTGTACCCGCCACTCTTGAATGGCCTCCAAAATCACCGGCACCAAATCACGGCTATACGTCACTCCGTCGATGTTAATCGTGGCGATCGTCCCGCCCGGAGCAAAAAACCACCGAATCGTTCTTCCATATGCAATTCCCGGATTAAGCGCCACGTTACCTACGCCCAGCAGCGGAACATTGAAATCCAATTGAGCCCGCGCTTGGCCTAAAAATACGAGTGTGAAAAATAACGCAATGATTGACTTTTTCATGCTTATCTCCGATGAATAGTAGGGCCTCTAGAGGAGAAGCTTAAAAACAGCATTCCTTAAAAAAGAACGTGAACATATCTTTAAAATTATTTATCGATGCATTTAGTTAAATCGTTCGCCACCCGCCAAACGGACTATGATCCGAGCGCAGCCTTCTTTTCAATATGGAAACACCCGAATAAAATAAATCATTCAAACCACATTACTTTCACATCACCCCCATAGATATCGTTTTATACGGCTCACATGGATTTTTCACGGAAAATATCAAATTCATCGCGATAAAACACCATCCTTTCTCAAACCTAAAAATCGTCATGGATTGTGCAATTCCGAACCGTCCCGAGAGTCGTGGAGGCAAGTTGATTTAATTCAACGCCGGGCGCGGCGGCGGCATGACTGAGTTGTCGATCGCGGTTTGATTTTGCATCTGCGGGGTTGGATATCGCCAAGTGGTTCCGTCGGCCGATGAGGGTGGAGCGACGCTCTCCCTTCCATCCAAAGTTGCCAACGCACGGAATTCATCCGTTTTCCATGACGTCGGACGATGAATCAGCTTCACGTTCGTATATAAACCGTTGATCATTTCAGTCAGCGCGTTGCCATAGCCGCTCCCCCGGCCGGCGAACGCCCCGCGCCGGTTCAATGGTATCCGGAACGAAATCCTGGTATTCGGTCTGATAATCAGTCTGGTCATCAGTCACGCCGATCATTGCGCGATTCTTGTTCCACAACGCTTGACCCTCACGCGACGTCAGGCTTCAACCTTCAGTTGCGCACGAAATGGAGGCCCGGATATGCTGCTCAAAATCGGAGAACTGGCAAAACGCAGCGGACTGACCGTCCGCACGCTGCACCACTACGACGCGATCGGCCTATTGAAACCTTCAGCGCGCGCCGACAACGGCTATCGGCTGTACAACCGCGACGACGTCGCCCGGCTCCATCAGATCCAGGCGCTACGCCGTTTCGGCCTGACGCTCGCCGACGTCGGCACTCACCTGTCCCAGCCCGGCACGCCGCTCACATCGATCGTCGAGCGCCAGATCGCGATGCTCGATCGGCAGATCGCGCAAGCGGCGCGGCTGCGCGAACGCCTCGCGCAACTGCATTGCGCGCTCGCCGACGGCCGGCAGCCGGAACTGGCCGATTGGCTCAACACCCTGGAATTGATGACCGTGTACGACAAATACTTTTCTGAAGACGAACTCGCACGCCTGCCGATGTACCAAAACAGCCAGACGCCCGACCCGGAGTGGGTCGCGCTCGTTGCCGACGTGCGCGGGCTAATGGAAAGCGGCGTGCCGCCCGAGGACGAGCGAGCGCGCGTGCTCGCGGATCGCTGGATGACGATGCTCGTGCGCGACACGAACGGCGATCCGCGCCTGCTCGCGAAGCTGAACCTGATGCACGACCAGGAGCCGTCGATGCAGGCGCACATCGGTATCTCGACCGAACTGCGCGACTATGTGCTGCGCGCGTTCTCCGAAACGAAGATGCGGATCTACGAGAAATACCTGTCGCCCCGCGAGATTCGCTTCATGCGCGCGCACTACGGCGAAAGCGCGATGGCATGGCCGCAATTGATGGGCGACGTGCGCGATGCGCTCGACGCCGGCGTGCTGCCTGCGTCGCCGGAAGGCCAAGCGCTCGCGCGGCGCTGGATTGCGCTGTTTAGCAGCTACGCCGGCGACGATCCCGCCACGCAACTCAAGTTCCGCCAGGCGCTCGCGAACGAGCCCGCGCTGATGACGGGTACTTGGGTCAACGATACGCTGCTCGATTTCGTGCGTGACGCCGTCGCGCACCTGACGCCGTCGCGCTGATCTCGCCGGGCGCCGCCGCGCTTGACGAACGCGCGGCGGCGCCCGCAACGCCCGCAGCGGACTGCGATGCGATAATCCCGTCATCCGTTCACGTCATCCGTTCGAAGGAGCCCATTCGTGACCACCGCGTCCGCGATTGCCGTCGAAGGTTTTTTCGATCCGGCGACCAGCACCGTCAGTTACCTGCTGCTCGACACCACCCGCAACGAATGCGCGTTGATCGACAGCGTGCTCGACTTCGACCCGAAGTCCGGCCGCACGCGCACCGCGAGCGCGGACAAGCTGCTCGAGCGCGTGCGGGCGCTCGGCGCGCGCGTGCGCTGGCTGCTCGAGACGCATGTGCATGCCGATCATCTGTCGGCC
Source organism: Burkholderia singularis (assembly GCF_001718875.1). NCBI lineage: Bacteria > Pseudomonadati > Pseudomonadota > Betaproteobacteria > Burkholderiales > Burkholderiaceae > Burkholderia > Burkholderia singularis. Next base: position 2,104,678 of record NZ_CP013448.1, on the reverse strand, counting down.
GCGCCTTATCTGAAGAGGCAAGTGGGCGGCGAGATCGCGATCGGCGCGGCCGTGGTTCGCGTCCAACGGGTGTTCGGCACGCTGTTCAATGCCGATACGAGCTTCGCGCGCGACGGCAGCCAGTTCGACCGTCTGCTCGAGGACGGCGACACGCTGCCGCTCGGCACGCTGACCATCCGCGCGCTGCACACACCGGGCCATACGCCCGCCTGCATGACCTATGTGATCGACGACGGCGGCACCCTCGCCGCGTTCGTCGGCGATACGCTGTTCATGCCGGACTACGGCACCGCCCGCTGCGATTTCCCCGGCGGCGACGCGCGCGTGCTGTACCGGTCGATCCGCAAGGTGCTGAGCCTGCCCGCCGACACGCGCCTTTATCTGTGCCACGACTATCAGCCAGGCGGGCGCGCGGTGCAATACGTCAGCACGGTGGCCGAGCAGTTGCGCGCGAACGTGCACGTGCGCGACGGCGTGTCCGAGGACGAATTCGTCTCGATGCGCACCGCGCGCGACGCGACACTCGATATGCCGATGCTGATGCTGCCGTCGGTGCAGGTCAACATGCGCGCCGGGCACCTGCCCGAACCCGAGGACAACGGGCTGCGCTATCTGAAAATCCCGCTCAATGCGCTTTGACGCACCGGCGCGCCGGCGACGGGCGCGCATTGACACGCCACGACAAGCCCGACGATAAAAAAAGCCCGTGCGGCACACGCACGGGCTTTTTCCCGATACTTCCCTCGTCGGCGGATCAAGCGACAGGCCGCACGGCATCCGGTATCGCCGCACCCGCCGAACGCGCTATCGCCGGCAACCGCGTCAAGCCACCGCCGCCGTCCTTTTCCGCTCCTGACGCTGCATCACGAAATTCGCGCCGATGACGCCGATCGTCACCGCGACGATGAAAAGCGTCGCGAGCGCGTTCATTTCCGGATTCAGGCCCAGCCGCACGCGCGAGAACACCACGAGCGGCAACGTCGTCGAGCCGGGGCCGGACAGGAACGCGGACAGCACGAGATCGTCGATCGACAGCGTAAACGACAGCAGCCACCCCGACACGAGCGCCTGCGAAATCAGCGGCAGCGTGACGGCAAAGAACACCTTGAGCGGCGTCGCGCCGAGATCGAGCGCGGCTTCTTCGAGCGACGGATTCAGTTCGCGCACGCGCGACTGCACGATGATCGCGACATACGAGATGCACAGCATCACGTGGCCGAGCCAGATCGTGAACACTCCGCGGCCCGCCGGCCAGCCGAACCATTTGCCGAGTTCGATAAACAGCAGCAACAGCGAGATCCCCTGAATCACCTCGGGGATCACGAGCGGCGCGTTGATCATCCCGCTGTACAGCGCGAAACCGCGAAAACGGCCCATCCGCGCAAGCACGAAGCCCGCCCACGTGCCGATGGCGACCGATGCGAACGCCGTCATCACGGCGATCTTCAGCGACAGCCACGCAGCGGCGATCAGCTCGTCGTCCTCGATCAGCGCCGCATACCAGCGCGTCGAAAAACCGGACCAGACCGTGACGAGCTTCGATTCGTTGAACGAATAAACGACGAGGCTCACAATCGGGATATACAGGAATCCGAAGCCGATCGCGAGCATCAGCACCTGCAGGAAGCGATTCGGTTTCATCGACGCCGCCCCTCCTGCTCCTTCGCCTGGAAGTGCTGGAACATCGCCATCGGCACGAGCAGCAGCAACACCATCGCGCAAGTCACGGCTGACGCCATCGGCCAGTCGGCATTATTGAAGAACTCATTCCACATCACGCGACCGATCATCAGCGTGTTCGCACCGCCGAGCAGCTCGGGAATCACGTACTCGCCGACGGCCGGGATGAACACCAGCAGGCAGCCGGCGATGATGCCGTTCCGCGACAACGGCAGCGTGATCTGCACGAACGCCTTCCACGGCTTCGCGCCGAGGTCGTATGCGGCTTCCAGCAGGCGCAGGTCCATCTTCACGAGATGCGCGTACAGCGGCATCACGAGGAACGGCAGATATGAGTACACCATCCCGATATAAACGCCGGCATTGGTGCGATACAGCTCGATCGGCGCGCTGATGAGGCCCGTCCACATCAGAAAGTTGTTCAGCAGACCGTTGTTCTTCAGGATGCCGATCCAGGCATACACGCGGATCAGGAACGACGTCCAAAACGGCAGCATCACCGCCATCATCAGCAGGTTGCGCGTGCCCGGATTGGAGCGCGCGATGTAATACGCCATCGGATAGCCGAGCAGCAGGCACAACAGCGTCGTGACCGCCGCGACGACGACCGAGTTCACATAGGTCGCGAAATACAGGCTGTCGCTGAACAGGAATGCGTAGTGCTTCAGGTTCAGCGCGATGTGCAGCACGCCGTCCTGAATCGACGTGAGTTCCGTGTAAGGCGGAATGCCGAGCTGCAATTCGGCAAAGCTGATCTTGACGACCAGCACGAACGGCACGAGGAAAAACAGCACGAGCCAGAAGAACGGGCCCGCGACAACCGCCGTGCGCCCGGTCAGACCGAACCGCTTCACCGGCCATGCGAACAGAGACGAAAGCGCGCTCATGACGTCAGCACCACGCCGGCCGATGCGCTCCAGCGCACGTAGATTTCGTCGCCCCAACCAGGCGAATCGAGTTCGGCGATCGCGAGGCTCGACACGTTCGCGATCACCGTCTTGCCGGATTCGAGCTTCACGTGGTACAGCGAATAGCCGCCCATGTACGCGACATTCGAGATGACGCCGCGCCCCCAGTTATATGCGCCGTCGGCGGGCTTGCGCGTCAACGCGATCCGCTCGGGGCGCACCGACACCGTGACCGGCATCCCGAGCGGCCCCGTGATCCCGTGGTTCACGTACAACTGGCTCGGCAGATCCGCGGATTCGATGAACACGTGATCGGGCTCGTCCTCGACGGTCGTGCCCTCGAACAGGTTCGTCGAACCGATGAATTCGGCCGAGAAGCGGCAGTTCGGATATTCGTAGACTTCGTTCGGCGTGCCGATCTGCACGATCTGGCCTTCGCTCATCACCGCGAGGCGGCTCGCCATCGTCATCGCCTCTTCCTGGTCGTGCGTGACCATGATGCAGGTGACGCCCACCTTGTCGAGAATGTTGACGAGTTCGATTTGCGTGCGCTGGCGGATCTGCTTGTCGAGCGCGGACATCGGCTCGTCGAGCAGCAGCAGCTTCGGCCGCTTGACGAGCGAGCGCGCGAGCGCCACACGCTGCTGCTGGCCGCCCGACAGCTGATGCGGCTTGCGGCTCGCGTAGCGGCTCATTTGCACGAGTTCGAGCGCGGCGTGCACGCGCTCCTTCAGCTCGGCCTTCGGCACGCCTTCCTGCTTCAGGCCGAACGCGACGTTCGCCTCGACCGTCATGTGCGGGAACAGCGCATACGACTGGAACATCATGTTCACCGGCCGCTTGTAAGGCGGCATCTGCGCGAGATCCTCGCCGTCGATCAGGATCTTGCCCGACGTCACCGTCTCGAGGCCGGCAAGCATTCTGAGCAGCGTCGACTTCCCGCACCCGGAACTGCCGAGAAGCGCGAACAGCTCGCCCTTGTGCACGTTCAGGTCGACGTTGCGCACCGCGACGGTCTCGCCGAACTTCTTGACGACGTCGACGATCTGGACAAAATTTTCGGCGCGCGTATCCGCGCCCGCCGCGCCTGCCGCAGGCGCGCCCGACTGACTATTCATGATCTGCTGTTTTGCTCCTACGTTTGACGAACAAAGCCCCCGGGAGCACCAGGGGCTTCAGAAGGCTGTCATGCTGCCGCGCGTGGCGTCAGCGTCCCGATTTCAACTCGGTCCAAAGGCGCGTCTGCAGCCGCTGAATCTCGGGCGGCAGCGGCTTCAGCAGGAACAGCGTCTTCAGCACGTCCGGATGCGGATAGACAGCCGGATCGTTCGCGACGTCCGCACGCACGTACTTGCGCGCCTCGGCGTTCGCACTCGGGTAATAAACCGCGTTCGTGATCGCCGCGTGAACCTTCGGATCCTCGATGTAGTTGATCCATTGCAGCGCGGCATCCTTGTTCTTCGCGTCCTTCGGAATCGCCATCACGTCGAACCAGACCGGCGCGCCGCCCTTCGGAATGTAGTACTCGACCTTATACGGCTTCTTCGCCTCGAGCGTGCGGTGCTTCGCGATCACGACGTCGCCCGACCAGCCGAAAGCAAAGCAGATGTCGCCGCCGACCATGTCGTTGATGTAGCCCGACGAGTTGAACTGCGTGATGTACGGGCGGATCTTCTTGAGCACCTGCATCGCGGCCTGATAGTCAGCCGGGTTCGTGCTTGCCGGGTCCTTGCCGATGTAGTGCAGCGTCGCCGCGAACATCTGGTCCGGCGCATCAAGCACCGACACGCCGCAGCTCTTGAGCTTCGAGATGTTCTCGGGCTTGAACAGGATGTCCCAATTGTCGAGCGGCACGTCGCCGAGCAGCTTCTTCGCCTTGTCGATGTTATAGCCGAGGCCCGTCGTCCCATATGCCCACGGCACCACATATTTATTGCCCGGATCGGCGCCCGCGACGAGCGACATCAGCTGGGGGTCGAGATACTTGAGGTTCGGCAGCTTCGATTTATCGAGCGGCGCGAAAATGCCGGCCGCGATCTGCTTGCCCGCGTAATTGCTGGTCGGCACGACGATGTCGTAGCCCGAATTGCCGGTCAGCAGCTTGGCCTGCAGCGTGTCGTCGCTGTCGTAATTGTCATAGCGGACCTTGACGCCCGTTTGCTTTTCGAAATTCGGGATCGTGTCCTTCGCAATGTAGTCCGACCAGTTATAGACGTTGAGCTGCGTATCCTTCGCCGCCGCCACCGACGCGCCCGCGCACAATACCAGCGCCGCCAACCGGCCCGCCACCTTTGCCTTCATCCCGTTCTCCCAGATCGAACCGATTCGATCGCCATGAGCCTCGTCATCGCGGCGCATTGTTGCGCGCCGCCCCATGAAAACCCCGAAAGCTACCATTAATCCGGGGCCTCCACAAAAATTTCCCACCTTTGTCGCACAAACGGAACACATTCGGTCTGCCAGTTGCGCCAATCCGGTGCAACAACGCGCTGCTATGCAATGGGTGCGCGCAATTTTATCGGGTTCTGACCGTGGGATCATCCGGAAAAACGGTCGGCTGGCGCCCTATCCGGCGGCTGGAATTCGGGATGCCGACGGCTGGCATTCAGTCGGCATTCAATGGTGACGGCGAGATGGGAAGCGGCGGGCATTGGCGGCCTGCGGCTGCCGGTGCGGTGCCTCGGTGTTTTGGTGTTTGACGGAACGCCGCGGCGGCGCGCCGCCCGCCGCTCGTGCGCGCAGCCCTGGCAAGCGCGCGCATCGCGCCCGCCTACGCGGCATGCGTTAACATAACGGCTTGCCGTTCACGCCCGGCTCCGCCGAACTCGATACTCAATGACCTCGAATCTTCACGACAAACCCGACAGCCCATGCATCGGCGTCTGCTCGACGCTCTTCGACGAAATCTGCAAAGGCTGCGGGCGCACGGCGGTCGAAGTCGCGAACTGGGTGTTCATGACCGATGCCGAAAAACAGGCGGTGTGGGCGCGCATCACGCGGGAAGGCACCGCCATGCGCTTCAAATACGACAAGCCATGAGCAGCATGGGCCGCTGCATCCGCGGCGCGCCCGAGTAGACGCAAAAAAAGACGGCACGCGTACAGCCATGCCGCCAACCCCAACACTTGTTCGATGCTGCCAGGCGTCAGAACTTCATCCCAAGACCAACGCCGACGACGAGCGGATCGATGTTCAGCCGGCCGATCGGCTTACCGCCGAGCGTCGCATCGGTGTGCATCCAGATTTTCTTCAGATCGACGTTGACGAACAGCTTTTTCGTCACCTGCACGTCGACGCCGAATTGCAGCGCCGGGCCGAAGCTATGATTGCTGATGCCGACGCCCTCTCCGCCCACGCGCAAACCGTTGTTGTAGAACAGCGTGTAGTTGATGCCCGCGCCGACATACGGGCGCACGCTGCCGGCATGATTGAAGTGGTATTGCAGCAGCAGCGTCGGCGGCAATACGCCGACGCCGCCCAGATTGCCGAGCGACGAAGCGACCTGGTGCCGTGACGTGCCGAGAATCAGCTCGACGCCCAGGTAATCGCGAATCATGTACGTGAAGTCCAGTTCGGGGACGATCGCGTTGTTCACGCCGACATTCAGCGCTCCCAGCGTATCGCTTGCACGGTCCTGCGGCACGATGCTGATCGCGCGAACGCGCGCGATGATGTCGCCTTGATGGATGCCTTCGCCGGGTGAGGCCGCGTGCGACAGCGAAGGAACCATCGCAAGGACAGCCGCGCAGGCGATGGCGTGAATGCGGATATGAGCGGTTTGACAACGCATGATGATTAAGCTCCCTAGGAACAGCCCCCATTTTCCCGGGAGGGGTTCCCGCTTGCCTTGATGCGTATCAAGCTTCAAGCGAGCGAGAACGATGGACGTTTTGCCGCAGGCTCAGGCGCGACGCCCGTCAGCAGCAATTCGAGCAGATCGCGCACGCTGCGGATCGCGTGCCCGAACGGCAGCGCTTCACGGCCGCGGAAGAAAAGTCCGTTCGCGACGTCGCCGCGCAGCGCGGCGGCCAACCGCGTATCGATGCAGAAATGGCCGAAACGCTCGACGCCGTCCCGCCATCCGCACACGCTCAGGCATTCGAGCGCGGATGGACAACGCTGCTTGAGCGCGCCGAGCTTCGCGCGGATACGCGTCTCATGCCGCAGATAGCGCTCGAGCCACGGCGTTTTCACCGCGCGCGCGGGCAGTCCCGTGACGCTGATAAACTCTACGATATCGTCGGGCGTCGCGTTCGCGAGCACATGCTTGAAATTGGGATGCGCGTCGCCTTCCTCGGTGACGGCGAACGGCGTGCCCACCTGCACGCCGTTCGCGCCGGCGGCGAGCGCGTCGCGCACCGCGCGGTGGCTGTTGATGCCGCCCGCGACGATGAGCGCAATGCGCTCGCGTTCGATTCCGAGCGTGGCGAACGTCTGCGCGGTTTCATCGAGCACGCGCGCGAATTCGAAGCGCGGATCGCTGATGTCATCGACGCTCGCCACGCCCAGATGGCCGCCCGCGTGCGCCGGATGTTCGATTACGATCGCATCGGGCAAGCGGCCTTTCTTCATCCATTTCTTCAGCACCAGCGCGATCCCGCGGCTGTCCGACAGAATCGGAATCAGCGCGATGTCGTATCCATCGGTGAGTTCCGGCAGATCGAGCGGCAGCCCCGCGCCCATCACGATCGCGTCCGCGCCGAATTCGCACGCGACGCGCACGTAGTCCGCATGCGAGCGCACCGCTTTCATCACGTTGACGGCAATCATGCCGCGGCCCTCGCTCCAGGTCTTCGCGAGGCTGATCTCGCGCGCGAGCGCTTCGAGGTTCGCCGCCTCCAGCGTCTCGCGAACGGGTTCGCGCCGGCAGCGCTCGAGCAGATCCGCGTGGTGGTGGCGCAAATCGATGCTCGCGATCGTGCCGAGCGCACCTTCGCGCGCCACGCTGCCCGCCAGCCGGTGTGCGGAAATACCCACGCCCATCCCTCCCTGTACGACGGGCAGCAACGCACGGCCGCGAATCATCAACGGCGGAAAAGAAAGGGAAGCGATCATCGAAGCCTCGTCAAAACGGCAGAAAAGATTCGATGATCAGCGATTGCCGCCGCCGCATATTGACCGCCATCAAAGAAAAACGGCATGCCGCGCAAGCAGGCGGCATGCCGTCCAAGACCGGCCGGAACGGACGTGCAGCCGCGTTCAGACCGTTTTTTTGACGCGTAGCTGCATCGATTTGTATTCCAAATATTCGTCGAGCCCGTACACGCCGTTTTCGCGGCCGATTCCCGACTGCTTGAAGCCGCCGAACGGCGCGGCCACGTTCCATCCGCCGCCGTTGATATCGACCTGCCCGGTGCGGATGCGCCGTGCGACGCGCAGCGCGCGTTCGTCGCTGCCCGCCCACACCGCGCCGCCTAGGCCGTATGGCGAATCGTTCGCGATCCGTACCGCGTCGTCTTCGTCGCGATACGTGATGATCGACAGCACCGGGCCGAAGATCTCCTCCTGCGCGATCGTCGCATCCGGCCTCACGCGGCCGAATACCGTCGGTTTCGCGAAAAACCCGCGCGACAGCCCGTCCGGCATGCCGGGGCCGCCCGCGATAAGTTCCGCGCCCTCGTCGAGGCCGCGCCGGATATAGTCCTGCACCCGCTTCTGCTGGGCAGCCGACGCAAGCGCGCCGAGCCGCGTCGCTTCATCGCGCGGATCGCCCGGGACAAAGCTCGCCGCCGCCGCCTTCGCCAGTTCGCGCACCTCGTCGTAGCGCGACTCCGGCACGAGCATGCGCGTGTGCGCCGAACACGTCTGGCCGGCATTCAGATAGCACGAGGACACCGTGCCCTTCACCGCCGCGGCGAAATCCGCATCGTCGAGAATCACCGACGCCGATTTGCCGCCCAGTTCGAGCGCGACGCGCTTCACGCCCGCCGCGGCAAGCTCGGCCACGCGCTTGCCCGCGCGCGTCGAGCCGGTGAACGACACCATGTCGACCTGCGGCGCGCTGGCAAGCGCCTCGCCGACGACCGATCCGTACCCGCACACGAGGTTGAAGACGCCGGCAGGCAATGCGGCGTCATGAATCGCTTCGGCAAGGATGAACGCGTTGAGCGGCGCGATTTCGGAAGGCTTGAGCACGACAGTGCAACCCGCCGCGAGCGCAGCCGCGATCTTCAGCGTGATCTGATGCAACGGGTAGTTCCACGGCGTGATCGCCGCGACGACGCCGACCGGCTCGCGCACGACGAGCGAATTGCCGACTTGCTCCTCGAACGCATGGGTTTCGGCAAGCTTCGCATACGCGCCCCAGTTGTATATCGGCCCGCTCACCTGGATGGCGCGCGACAGCTTGATCGGCATGCCGACCTCGCCCGTGATCGACTGCGCGAGTTCCTCGCTGCGCGCCTTCAGGTTGTCGGCGATCCGGCGCAGGTAACCGGCGCGCTCGGCGGGCGGCGTCGCGGCCCAACCGTCGAACGCGGCGCGCGCCGCCGCGACCGCCGCCAGCGCATCATCGGCGATGCCTTCGGGAATGCGGCCGATCGCCGCCTCGGTGGCGGAATCGATTACGTCGATCGTGCCGACGCCGGCGCTCGGACGCCATGCCCCGCCGATATAGAACTGATCGTAGATTTTCATCGTCTCGCTCCTGGGTCGACGCAAACGAGCATTGTACTCAGCGCAGATGACGTGTGCGCGAGCAGCGCGACGCGTGCGGATACCTTGCGCGCGCGAAAATTCTGATGCTTGCCGCCGAAACCGACGAGTAAGCCACCAGCAAATACGGAAGGCGCTCCGCGCTATTCAATAGCGCAGCCAAGCGGCCAAAGCAAAGTCATTTCCGAAGCGCCGTTGACACTTACGCAATCTCTACTACTATCTTTGTCATTCGCATCAAAAAGCACGTTGCTTTACCGCCGAGCCGCGAGCGGATTAAATATATTATTCCGCGCATAATCGCTTCGATTTTCAATCAACAATATCAGGAGTATTTTATCGATCGATCAATCAACCGCCAACCACCAATTCAAGTCATTCCCGCCACTGAAGGAAATCATCGATGAAACGCGTTACCTCAATACTGACGCCCTCGTTAATCACACTCGCCCTCGCAAGCACCGTTACTTTGGCCCAGCAAACATCCCCGGCATCTGCCGACAAGCCGATCCATCACGATATTTTCATTACGCTTAAAGACAAGAGCCCCGCCGCCGTTCAAAAACAACTCGAACTCGGCAGAAAATACCTTACCAATCACCCCGGCGAACTGTCGTTCTCCGCGACGGTCCTGGCGCAGAATTTAACGCGTCACCAGCAGGTATCCTATCTCTTCAACGAAGACAACTTCGACGTGGCTTTTCATTTAGTATTTTCCGGCCGAAGCGCGCATGACAAATACCAAGTCTCCGATGCGCACGTCAAGCACTTCATCCCGCAGAGCAATCCGAACTGGGTAAAGATCCGCGTCTTCGATTCCGTCGAGCCTTAACACCTGTGACCATTCGGAAGAGGCAGACACGCCTCGGTACGTATCTCACCTTATCGGCTCGACTTTGATACTGCCACTGCGACGCGCCTCGGACACATGCCGGAGACGTTGCGCCTTTTCCGTTCGGCGAGATAATACGTCATATGTGCCGATTTTTATAAATCGTTTTTTTAACGAATATCTTATCTGCAATTTTTCTTAATTTCTTATTGATCCGTGATCCACCAGGGATAAAGCGCCTGCCGCCGAACCCAAAGCGCTTCATCCCCGGTTGAAACAATAATGAATGATCGGATGCTTCTACAGGCAGATTTTCATGCCCTCAAGGACACGATTTACTGAATACCTTTACTTGCCAGAAAATCCTCGTAATTGCCGCCGAAGTCGACCAGCGTGCCGTCCGTGCGCACTTCGATGATCCGGTTCGCGAGGCCGCTGACGAACTCGCGGTCGTGCGACACGAAGATCAGCGTGCCTTCGAATTTCTCGAGCGCGATTTGCAGCGACTCGATCGACTCCATGTCCATATGGTTGGTCGGCTCGTCCATCAGCAGCACGTTGTGGCGGCCGAGCATCAGCTTGCCCCAGATCATCCGGCCCTTCTCGCCGCCCGACAGCACCTTCACCGATTTCTTGATGTCGTCCGCCGAGAACAGCAGGCGGCCGAGCGTGCCGCGCACCATCGTCTCGTCGTCGCCGTCCTTGCGGTACTGGTCGATCCAGTCCATCAGCGTGATGTCGTTCGGGAATTCCTCATAGGTGTCCTGCGGCATATAGCCGACGTTCGCGTTCTCGGCCCACTTCACCGTGCCGTGATCGAGCGTCAGGTTGCCGTACAGCGCGCGCAACAGCGTCGTCTTGCCCGCGCCGTTCTCGCCGATGATCGCGATGCGCTCGCCCGGCTGCACCGACAGATTGAAGTTCTGGAAAATCGTGCGCTCGTACTGCTTCGTGATGCCTTCGGCCACCACCGCGATGTTGTGCAGCTTCTTGTCGAACTCGAAGCGGATGAACGGATTCTGCCGCGACGACGGCTTGAATTCCTCGATCTTGATCTTGTCGATCTGCTTGGCGCGGCTCGTTGCCTGACGCGCCTTCGATTTATTCGCCGAGAAACGGCGCACGAAGTCCTGCAGTTCGGCCACGCGTTCCTTCGCGCGCGCGTTCGCCGCGGCCTGGCGCTCGCGCGCCTGGGCAGACGCGAGCATGTAGTCGTCGTAGTTGCCCGGCCAGACCTTCAGCGTGCCGTAGTCCATATCGGCCATGTGCGTGCACACCGAGTTCAGGAAGTGACGATCATGCGAAATGATGATCATCGTCGAGTTGTAGTTGTTCAGCGTGTCCTCGAGCCAGCGGATCGAGTTGATGTCGAGGTTGTTGGTCGGCTCGTCGAGCAGCAGCACGTCCGGATTCGAGAACAGCGCCTGCGCGAGCAGCACGCGCAGTTTCCAGCCGGGCGCGACTTCGCTCATCGTGCCGTTATGGAATTTCTCGTCGATGCCGATGCCGAGCAACAGCGCGCCCGCGCGTGCCTCGGCATCGTAGCCGCCGTATTCGGCGAATTTGGCTTCGAGTTCGGCGGCGTGCATGTAGTCGTCGTCGGTCGCGTCGGGATTCGCGTAAATCGCGTCGCGCTCGGTCATCGCGGCCCACATTTCGGTGTGGCCCATCATCACGACATCGAGCACGCGCACGTCTTCATACGCGAACTGATCCTGGCGCAGCTTGCCGAGGCGCACATTCGGCTCGAGCGCGACGTTGCCCGCGCTCGGCTCGAGATCGCCGCCGAGGATTTTCATGAAGGTCGACTTGCCGCAGCCGTTCGCCCCGATGAGGCCGTAGCGGTTGCCCTCCCCGAACTTGACCGAGATGTTCTCGAACAAGGGCTTGGGCCCGAATTGCATCGTGATGTTGGCGGTAGAAAGCACAGCGTTGCCCCGTTAAGAGGTATGGATCGACGGAAAACCGGATATTTTAGCAGGAGTCGATGAAGCCCACGCCCTGGATATGCACAGGCGCTCCGGTAATCGGGGATGCATCGGCCTATCGCCCCCGGCCGGCCTGGCCGAATGGGCCGGTGCGACATGGCAGCGTATCGCGCGAATAGCCGGCTCGAGCGAACCGTATCAGCCGGCGCCGTGCGCAACCCGGCGATCCTGGCGATACGGGCGGGCCATGTCGATCCGCGCGGCTATTCGCCCCACCGACTCGACCGCCGGCCGACAGACGGTGCGCGACCCGCTGCGTGCGCGCGGCCCACGCCGCGGGCATCCTGTCCCGGCCGGACTATTTCGCCGCCGCGGCCTTGCCCGGCGCCGCCGCTTTCGGCGGCGTCCTGAGTTGCGTGAACATCTGCGCGCACGGCACGTCCTGATTATTGCTCGGCGCGATCAGCGGAATCAGCGCGGCGAATGGATTCAACAGGCCGAGCCCGACCATCGCGCCCGCCCGTAACGCGAGCGCAGTCACGTTCACGCCGACATCCGGCTTCGAAAACGTGCCCTTCACATAGAACGGCGAGCGTAGCGAAAAGATCCGGAACCCCTTCGTCTGCGGATGGATGACCAAATTCAGCGACTCGTCGCGCAGGCTGACGGTGCCGTCGACGCGAATCACCGCGTCGTCGGTATCGAGCGCGAACACCTTCGAATCGAGAATGCCGTTCGTCGCGACGAAATCGATGGCCGCGCAATTGATCCTGACGTCCCGCGCGCCAAACAATTTCTCGTAAACGACGTTCGCGACGTTGAGCCCGGCGGCCTCCATCAGCAGCCGGCTGATCGCGCCGTTCGTGACGAGCGCCTTCATCTCGCCATTGGAGGTCGCCGCGAGCGCGGCGGGTGAATTGCCGGTCGCGGACAATGCGGCGTCGCCGTTGATCTCGCCCAGCGCCGATTGCATCACCTTTTGCGTCGGAAACAGCTGCTTGAGCTTCAAGTGCCTCGCCGCGATCGTGAACCGGCCCTTGAGCGGCGCGCTGCTGCCGTCGAGCCGCGCATCGGTCGCGAGCGTTCCGCCCGCGACGCCGAACTTGAGCGGCACGAGCGACAGTACGCCATCCTGCATCACGATATGCGTGTACAGATCGGTGATCGGCAAATCGCTGCGCTTGACGAGCTTCTTGCCGGTGAATTTCACGTCGACGTCGAGCGCGCGCCAGCGGTCGGTGCGGAACGTTTCGACCGGCAGCACGCGACCGGCCGGCTGCTTCGTCGTATCGCCGCGCTTCGCTTTGCTCGCGGCGGTATCGGCGCCGATGATCGGCGCGAGATCCGAGAATTGCAGCAGATTCGACACGAGCTCGCCCGACAGCAGCGCCCGTGGCTCGCGCTGCGCATACGTGAGCGTGCCGCGCAGATCGCTGCCCCCGACGCGGCCGTTGAAGTTCTCGTAGCGGAACGTGCTCGCATGGCGTTTGAAATTGCCGACGAGACGCCCTTCGGTCGCGTAAGGCGGCGTGTCTGGCAGCGTGATGCCGGCAAGCGGATACAGATGGGACATACTCGCGCCCTGCAGCCACAAGCGCAGGTCGAGCGCCGCGAGATGCGTGGGATCGGTGAGCGTGCCGACGATCGCCAGGCGCGTATCGCCGGCTTTCACGTCGGCTTGCAGCGGAAACGGCCTCGATGCGTCCTGCAACGCGAGCACGCCGCCGAGCTTGCCGGTGCCGTCGATCGGCACGCCCTTGTAGCGACCCTTGACGCTCAGGCCGAACGCGTAGGTGGGGCCGGCCAGCTTCGCCGGCGCGCCCGCGGAGGCAGCCGAAGCGCCGCTTGCGCCGGAGGCGGCGGCAGCGTTGGCGCCGGCGAGCTTGCCGGCTGCCGCGCCGCTCGCGCCGGACGAAACTGCGCCGGGCGCCGCCGAAGCCGCCGTCAGCGCTGAAACCGGCTGCGAAGACGCCGGCGATGTTCCGGACGGCGTCCCGCCCCCCGCCCGGGCCGACGCGGCCCGAGCGCCGCCATTTGCCGCGCCGGCCGCGGGCGCCACCGCGCTCCCACCGGCGCCCGCGGCGGAAACCGACGCCGGAGAAGCCGACGCCGCCCGCGCGGCCGAAGCCTGCGCCGCCATCTGCGCCTTCGCCTTCGCGCTCAGTTGCGCGGCGCCTTTCTTGCCGACGCGCTGCGCCGACGCCGCACGCGAGGTCTGCTCCTGCTGCGCGAGCACGTCGCCCAGTGCAATGGGCTGGCCGAGCGTATCGATCGCCACGGTCAGATCAGCCTTCGTGATCGCATCGCGATACGTGACCCAGCCTTTCGCAAAGCCGAAATTGTGCAATTGCACCTTCCAACGCGAAGGCTGCGCCGATTTCTTGAACTCGAAGGTCCAGTTGTTCCGGCCATCCGCCAGGCGTTCGATGTCGACGGCGGGATTGACGAGTTCGATCGCCGGGATCACGACCTCGTGCGCTAGCAGCGGCAGCACGGCCACCGTGAAATGCGCGCCGCCGAGCGTTGCAAATTGGGGCGCCTTGGCCCAATCCGGATTGCCGACGACAATGTCCGAGGCCGAGAACGTCGGCCACGGCACCCATGCGCGCCAGCCGGTTTCTGTGTCGGGGCGCCGCCAGCCGACCGAAAGATCGCCCCGGATCTCGAACGGCCGGCCGATCGACTCGCTCACCTGTTCGTTGATCCAAGGCTTCGCGCGGTTCCAGTCGAACGCGACGAGGAACACGCCGAGCGCCGCGGCCAGCACCACGATGACGCCGACGATCCACGCCACCGTTTTGCCGAGGGTTCGGGATAGCGTCATGCCAGATTCCGTCGTTGTTGTTCCTGTCTGATCCGGCAGCGCAAACGACATCGCCACCAGCGGACCAGTATTATGACGCACGGTATCCGGTCACCCGCCCCCATTAACCCTTTTTTGCTTTTTTTGCATTTCCTTATGCCAGCCGACGTCCTGATCGAAACGCAGCAGCTTGCCCGCCGCGACGCGGCAAGTGGCAAGACGCTCCTCGCGCCGACCGATTTCGCGCTCAGACCGGGCGAGCGGATCGCGCTCACCGGTCCGTCCGGCGCCGGCAAAAGCGTGTTCCTGCGCGCACTCGCGCTGCTCGATCCGGTCGACGGCGGCACGCTGCTCTGGCGCGGCCAGCGCGTCGCGCGTGCGGCGATTCCGCGTTACCGGCGCAGCGTCGCCTATGTGCGGCAGCGCCCGGCCACCGCGGACGGCACGGTCGAAGCGCTGCTGCGCTACCCATACTCGCTGGCCGTCTACCGCGATGTGCGCTTCGATCGGGCACGCGCGGCGCGCCTCGCCGCGCAAGCCGGACGCGGCGACGATTTTCTCGACAAGGCGGCAAGCGAGCTGTCCGGCGGCGAAGCGCAGATCGCCGCGCTGCTGCGCGTGCTGCAACTCGATCCCGACGTGCTGCTGCTCGACGAGCCCACGTCCGCACTCGACCCGGACTCGGCGCGCGCGATCGAAGCGCTCGTTGCCGCATGGTACGACGCCGCGCCCGGCGCGCGCGCGTATCTGTGGATCTCGCACGATCCCGCGCAGGCCGGGCGGATCGGCCACCGGCGCCTGGCAATGCGCGCCGGCACGCTCGACGACGCAGCGACGCAGGCCAGCCGATGAACGCACCGCTGCAAAACCTGAGCCTCGTCGACGTCGGCATCGCCGCGCTGCTCGTCGCGGTCAACGGCGCGCTGTCGGCCGCGCTGTCGCTCGGCCTCGGCCGCAAGCTCGCATGGGCCGCCGCGCGCACCGTCGTCCAATTGCTCGCGATCGGCTACGTGCTCGGCTGGGTGTTCGGCCATCCGCATTGGTACGTCGTGCTGCCGCTCGTCGCGCTGATGACGCTCATCGCCGGCCTCGCGGGCGCCGCGCGCGGCAAGCGCACCTACGCCGGCCAGCGCATCGACAGCATCGTGTCGATCTGGGCGAGCTGCTGGCTCGTCGCGGCGGTCGGGCTGTTCGGCGTGATTCGCATCCATCCGTGGTACGCGCCGCAATACGCGATTCCGATCGTCGGCATGATTCTCGGCAACACGCTGACGGGCGTGTCGCTCGGCATCGAGCGGATGATGGAGGAACTGACCGCGCGGCGCGATCGCGTCGAAACCGCGCTCGCGCTCGGCGCGACGCGCTGGGAGGCCGCGCGGGACGCCGCGCGGCAAGCCGTGCGCGCGGGCATGCTGCCGACGCTCAACCAGATGGCCGTGGTCGGCGTCGTGAGCCTGCCGGGCATGATGACGGGCCAGGTGCTCGCCGGGCAATCGCCGCTACAGGCGGTCCGCTATCAAATCGTCATCATGTTTCTGATCGCGGCGGCATCGGCGCTCGGCACCGTCGGCGCGGTACTGTCGACCTATCGGCGGCTTTTTTCCGCCGAGCACCGTTTTCTGGCGCAGCGGCTCGTCGAACGGGGCGCGGCGAACGGCGGCGGCTGACGCCCACGCCAGCCAACGCAGCGCCGGCCGCCGCCGGCTCGGTCGCCTACCGCTTGACCGACACCGTGACCTTCGTGCCGTCGCTCAACGTCATCGACTTCGAGCCGCCCGCGGTCGGAATCGATATCCACTTGACCTGGCTCACGGTTACGACGTTCGGGCATTGCAGCGCCTTGCCGCCGGCCGTGACGGCTTTCGCGCCGCTCGGCGCGCTCGCCTGGAAGCTGATCTGCACGTTCGCGATTCCCTTGTCGTCGACCGACGGCGCAAGCCGCACCTGGGTTTGGCGCACCATCGCGCCGTTCGCGTCGCGCGGCAGCGCAGCCGCGTTCGGACACGCGTCGGGCATCGGCGCCGCGCCCCCAGGCGGCACCGACTTCCAGTTGAAGTCGTCGGTTTCGCCGGAGCGGATCTTGCGCGTTTCCTGCATCGTGCCGAACTGCTTCGATTCGACCTTGACCGTATAGCGAAGCTGGCCGTCGTTGCCGCCGAGTATGCTCGCCTTGATGGGCGGCGCGGCATGCGCGGCGGATATCGACAGCAGCGCGGCCGCGCACGGCGCGACGAGCGCCGCCGAAATGCGTTGACTCATGCTGACCCTCCTTGGACGGCGACGGGCTGCGCGAATCGCCGGTTATCAATGCATGACGCTTCTGCCGGTACGCATCGGCACGCCGGGCCGCACCCAGCGTGCCGGCCGGCAAAGCCCCGCGCGAGCGGCGCCGGCGCGGGCCTTGGAGCTTGTTTCGTATCAGTCTACCGCCTGAGGCTCGCCGCGCATCGGGTGTTACCCCTGCTTGCGCATCGCGGCAAACCGGTGTGCGCGCACGGGCGCCGCGTGCGCCGCCGCCCGTGCGCGGGCCGTCCGGCGCGACCGGCTACAATGCCGGTTCGCCGGATCGAGCATCGCGGCGTTCGTCATTGGCTCCACCGTGTCCCATTCATGACCACGAATCTTGTCATCCAAAGCCCCGCGCCGCTATCCGACGCGCACCACAAACCGCTCACCGCGCTCGCGCGCGGCGCGCGCGCCGTCCCGCTCGATGCTCACGCGCTGCGCATCGAGCATGCGGACCCCGCGCAACGGGCCGACATCGCCGTGTATTGCGGCACGCATGCGCTCGACTACGCGTTCGTCGACGCGAACAAACGGCTCGCCGATTTCGGCCTCGTTGCGATGGATATGGACTCGACGCTGATCACGATCGAATGCATCGACGAAATCGCGGATTTCTGCGGACTGAAGGCGGAAGTCGCCGCGATCACCGAAGCGTCGATGCGCGGCGAGATCGCGGATTTCAACGAAAGCGTGACGCGCCGCGTCGCGCTGCTGGCCGGGCTCGACGCGAGCGCGCTCGAGCGGGTGTACGACGAACGGCTGCGCCTGTCGCCGGGCGCCGAGGCGATGCTCGCCGGCGTGAAGGCCGCCGGCCTGAAGACGCTGCTCGTCTCGGGCGGCTTCACCTATTTCACCGAACGGCTGAAGGCGCGGCTCAACCTCGACTATGCGTATTCGAACACGCTGGAGATCGTCGACGGCAAGCTGACGGGCCGGATCGTCGGCGAGATCGTCAATGCGCACGTGAAGGCGCGCAAGCTGCGCGAAACCTGCGCGGCGCTCGGCATCGAGCCCGAGCGCGCGATCGCGATGGGCGACGGCTCGAACGATCTGGCGATGATGGCGAGCGCGGGCCTGTCGGTCGCGTTTCGCGCGAAGCCCGTCGTGCGCGACGCGGCGAGCGTCGCATTCGATCACGTCGGCCTCGATGGGCTGTTGCGTTTGTTCTGAGTTCTGAGTTCCGACGTCGCGCCGCCGCGGCCGCACGCGGCAGCCGCCGGCGGCGCGACCGGGATCACGCGAGCGTATCGGCGAGCGCGCGCTCGATATCCGCGCGCAGATCAGCCTCGTCCTCGAGGCCGATATAGAAGCGCACCAGCGTGCCGCGATGCGGCCACGGCGTGGTGCGCATCGATTGAATGTCGTAAGGCACCGCAAGGCTGCGCGAGCCGCCCCAGCTCCAGCCGATCGCGAACAGCTCCAGCGCCTCGACGAAGCGATCGATCTGCTCGGCGGAATAACGCGCGTCGAACACCACCGAAAACAGCCCGCCCGCGCCGCTGAAATCGCGAACGAACTCAGCGTGGCCCGGACAGTCGGGAAGCTGCGGATGCAGCACCGCGGCGATCTCCGGGCGCGCCTTCAGCCACCGCGCAAGCGATAGCGCGCTCTTGCCGTGCGCCTCGAAACGCACCCGCATGCTCGGCAGGCTGCGCAGCACGAGCGCGCAATCGTCGGCCGACACGTTGAAGCCGAGCCGCATCCGCGCGAGCTTGAGCTTCGCGTGCAGATTCGCATCGGCGGTGATGGTCGCGCCCATCAACACGTCGCTGCCGCCCGATTGATATTTCGTCAACGCCTGCACCGAGATGTCGACGCCATGCTCGAACGGCTTGAACGCGAGGCCGGCCGAATAGGTGTTGTCGATCGCGGTGACGATGCCGCGCTCGCGCGCGAGCGCGGTGATCGCCGGCACGTCGGGCACTTCCATCGTCACCGAGCCGGGCGCCTCGAGCCATAGCAGCCGCGTGTTCGGCCGGATCAGCCCGGCAACGCCCGCCGCGCCGGCAAGCGGATCGTAAAAGCGCACGGTCACGCCGAAATCCTTCGCGAGCCATTGGCCGAGATCGCCATTCGGGCCATACGCGTTGGCCGGAATCAGCACGTCGTCGCCCGCCTTGACGAGGCCGAAATACACATTCACGATCGACGCGAGCCCCGACGGCTGCAACAGCGCGTGCTCGCCGCCCTCGATCCGCGCGAGCTGCTGCGCAAGCGCGAACGACGTGGGCGTCGCATGCATGCCGTAGCGCCATTGATCGTCGCGACGCCAGTCGATGCTGCGCATCGCCGCGAGATCCGGGAAAACCACCGTCGACGCCCGTTCGAGCGGCGCGACGAACGATTCGAATCCGGCGGGAATACGGTCATCCGGCTGGACGATGCGAGTTTGCAAAGCGCGTTTGGACTGGGATGCGGTCATGACTGAAAAGGCTCGGTGCAACGCGAACCTGGTGATGGCAATCCGGGTAGCTTACCGGATTCCCGCGGCGCGATCTGCACTGCCCGAAGCTGCCCGACGTCGCTCGCAGCCGGCCGAAGCCCGCTGTAAGCCGCCCGTTCATTGCGCACACCGATGATCTATAGTGGAGCCGGCACGCCCACTCGATGTCGATGCCCGGTGCGGCACGGCGGCAGCGCACGAGCCACATGTCGATTACGCCAGCCCGACCTCATGAAACGAACCCCGAACTCCATCCATTACGCGCCATGAATCCAACGGAATGCATCGACCGCCTGATTGCGGAAATCACGGACTGGCGCGGCGAAACGCTCGCCGGCGTTCGCAAGTGCATCCTCGCGGCCGATCCGGCAATCGTCGAGGAATGGAAGTGGATGGGCAGCCCGGTGTGGTCCCGCGACGGCATTATCGCGGTCGCCAACGCGCATAAGAACAAGGTGAAGCTGACCTTCATGTACGGCGCGAGTCTGCCCGACCCCGCCCGGCTCTTCAATGCGGGATTGGAAGGCAACGCGAGGCGGGCAATCGATTTTTTCGAGGGCGACGAGATCGACGGCCGCGCGCTGCAGCAACTCGTGCGCGCCGCCATTGAATACAATCAGACCAAAACGAAAAGGAAAGCGCCTACGGGCACCCGCTCGCGGAGCGCGCCCGGAAACGCCAAAAAGAACGCGTGAAGCCGCCACACTGGCTTTGACTCCACGATATGACCCCGGCCGCCCCGCCTGCGGCGCCCGCGCGGATCAGTCGGCCGTCGTCAGATTGCTCACGCCGCCGACGCTGCGCCCCGCCCCTCGCTCGGCCGAGCCGCTCGCCGCCGACGGCATAGCCGCCGCGCGCGGCTTGGCCGCCGCGCCGCCGCCCGCCGGATGCAACTCGACCGGCACCGGGTCCGATTGGTCCGCCTTCATCCGGTCGGCCGCCAGATTGCCCGACGCATCGAAACGGCCGATCCACACGCCGGTAATGTTCGTGCCGTCGTCCGATTCCTCGATTTCGAGCGTGTCGCCGTCGCGATCGCCCGCGAGCAGGACGACCGCGCCGGTATCGACATACTGGCACTCGCCGTGCACGCCCGGCTCGTCCGTCTTCGGCCCAAGCCGCACGACGATCGGCCGGCCACCCAGCGTTCCTTCGTAGCGAGGCAGGCGCGCATACGCAGGGTTCGGCTTGAGCGGTACGGCAGGCGGCGGCACGTCGGCCGGCGCCGCAGTCGAGGCCGCGTCCGACGCGCCGGCGACAGCCGCCGCCGCGGGTTGAGGTTGAGGCTGCGCGAACGCAAACGCCGCCGCCGTCGCAAGCGCGACGCACGCCGCCCCGCGCATCCCGTCCATCCGCTTCACCCGCATATGCGCTCCCTCGTCACAGACGCTCGAATACTGCCGCAATACCTTGGCCGCCGCCGATGCACATGGTCACGAGCGCATAGCGTCCGCCGATGCGTTGCAGCTCGTACAACGCCTTCACGGTGATCAGCGAGCCGGTAGCGCCGATCGGGTGACCGAGCGAGATGCCCGAACCATTCGGATTGACCTTTGCCGGATCGAAACCCAGCTCGTTCGATACCGCGCAAGCCTGCGCGGCAAACGCCTCGTTCGCTTCGATCACGTCGAGATCCGCGACCGTGATGCCCGCGCGCTCGAGCGCGCGCTTCGTCGCCGGCACCGGACCGATCCCCATATAGGCCGGATCGACGCCCGCGTGGCCATACGATACGAGACGCGCGAGCGGCTTCGCGCCGCGCTTTTCCGCCTCGCCGCGCTCCATCAGCACGAGCGCGGCGGCCGCATCGTTGATGCCCGACGCGTTGCCCGCCGTCACCGTGCCGTTCTCCTTGACGAAGACGGGCTTGAGCTTGGCGAAATCCTCGATGGCCGCGTCGTGACGCACATGCTCGTCGGTATCGAAGACGATCGCGCCCTTCTTCGATGCGATCTCGATCGGCAGAATCTGCTCTTTGAAATAACCCGCCTTCGTCGCCTGCGACGCACGCCGGTGCGATTCGAGCGCGAGCGCATCTTGCGCGTCGCGGCTGATGCCATACTTCGCGGCGACGTTCTCGGCCGTCACGCCCATATGGAACGATTCGAACGGATCGCTGAGCGCGCCGATCATCATATCGACGAGACGCGTATCGCCCATCCGCTGGCCGAAGCGCGCGGCGGGCACCGAAAACGGCGAGCGCGTCATGTTCTCCGCGCCGCCCGCGACCGCGATATCCGCATCGCCGAGCAGCACGCTTTGCGCAGCCGACAGGATCGCCTGAAGGCCCGAGCCGCACAGACGATTGAGCGTCAGCGCGGGCGTATGCTGCGCGATGCCGCCGTTGATCGCCGCGACCCGCGCGAGATACATATCCTTCGGCTCGGTATGCACGACATTGCCGAACACCACATGGCCCACCTCGTCGCCCGACACCTGCGCGCGCGACAGCGCCTCGCGCACGACCCGCGCACCCAACTCGGTCGGCGCGAAATCCTTCAGACTGCCGCCGAAACTGCCGATCGCGGTGCGCACACCGCTTACCACCACCACTTCGCGTTGCATCGTTGCCTCCCTCTCTTCTCTCGATGAAATTCAATCGGGCGCGCGATCTTTGCCGCGCGCGTGATGCATTCGTCGCCTGCCTCGGCAAGCCGCCGAGGGACTTGCGTCAGCCGTCGCCGCCCGCGTTGGCGGCCTGCCTTCGCTGCGTGCCTTGGGTGCCCGCCGCCCGCATTTGCGAATCGTCCCGCTGCCCGCGCGCGGGCGGCTGCCGCCCCGGCGCCCCGCATACAGCGCCGAATGGCGTCAGACTTCGCCCCAGAGATCGTGCCCGTCGGCGCCGATGATCTTTACCGACACGAAATCGCCGACCTTGTAGCGCTTAGACGCCTTCGTCGCCGGCTCGACATAAACGACGCCGTCGATCTCCGGCGCGTCCGCCGCGGTGCGTCCGATCCCGCCTTCGTCGTTGACTTCGTCGATCAACACCTTCAGCGTCTTGCCCACCTTGCGCGCGATGCGCGCGGCCGATACCTCTTCGGCAACCTCCATGAAACGCGCGCGGCGAGCCTCGCGCACCTCGTCGGGCAGCGCGCCGTCGAGATCGTTCGCGGTTGCCCCCTCGACGGGCGAATAAGCGAAGCAGCCGACCCGATCGAGTTCCGCCTCGCGGATGAAATCGAGCAGCGTCTCGAACTGCGCATCGGTCTCGCCCGGGAAACCCGCGATGAACGTGCTGCGGATCGTCAGGTCCGGGCAAATCTCGCGCCACGCCCGCACGCGCTCGAGCACCTTTTCGGCGTTCGCCGGACGCTTCATGCGCTTGAGCACGTCCGGATGCGCGTGCTGGAACGGCACATCGAGATACGGCAGCAGATGTCCCTTGAACGGGCCGTCGGCCATCATCGGAATGATCTCGTCGACGTGCGGATATGGATACACGTAATGCAGCCGCACCCATGCGCCGTACTGTGCGGCAAGCTCGCCGAGCGCGCCGACGAGTTCGGTCATCCGAGTCTTGACCGGCTTGCCGTTCCAGAACCCCATCCGGTATTTGACGTCGACGCCGTATGCGCTCGTGTCTTGCGAAATCACGAGCAGCTCCTTCACGCCAGCCTTGAACAGGTTCTCCGCTTCGAGCATCACGTCGGCGACGGGACGCGACACGAGATCGCCGCGCATCGACGGAATGATGCAGAACGTGCAGCGGTGATTGCAGCCCTCGGAGATCTTCAGGTATGCGTAATGACGCGGCGTGAGCTTGATTCCGGCGGCGGGCACGAGATCGACGAACGGATCGTGCGGCTTCGGCAAGTGGTCATGCACGGCCTGCATCACTTCGCCGAGCGCATGCGGACCGGTGACGGCGAGCACCTTCGGATGCACCTCCTCGATGAGTCCGGAGCCGCTCGCGCTCTTTTTCGCACCGAGGCAGCCCGTGACAATCACCTTGCCGTTCTCGGCAAGCGCCTCGCCGATCGCATCGAGGCTTTCCTGAACGGCTTCGTCGATGAAGCCGCAGGTGTTGACGACGACGAGATCCGCGCCGTCGTAGGTGCCGGAGATCTCATAGCCTTCGGCGCGCAGTTGCGTGATGATCTGCTCGGAATCGACGAGGGCTTTGGGGCAGCCGAGCGACACCATCCCGATTTTGGGCGCAGAACCTGCGTTGACTTTTGATTCCTGATGACTTTTCACCGATGCTTCCGTATTTGTGAGGGACGTAGCGCCCTGCGCCACTAAATCGGTATTTTACCTTGCGCCCCCGCCTTCCCAAGATTTCCCCGGTCCCGATTTCGACCGGATGCGCCGGCCGGACCGGGCCGCCGCGCGCGCTTGCCGCGATCCGCTCGGCGCCGCCGAGCGCGGCAAGCGCCCCAACGGACGACGAACCGCTGCCGGCCATTCGCGTCATGACGACGAAGGCGCAGCAAAACTTCCAGGAATCCGCCGAGCAGAGCCGCGAAAGTCGGCGGGCAACATGAGCGGCGAAGCGCCGGATTCGACCGGCCGCGCGTTATGGAATGTTCGCGCACTGAAATGCGCGTCGCGCAGTGAATGTCCGCGCCGAAGGCCGTCACGCGTCGCAAACCGCTTGCGGCGCATGGGTGAAAACGATGGTTGTGGCGGGCGCCGCGCCAAGCGCGGAGCCCGCTGGCAACGCTGCCCGCTGCCCGCGGCGCGATGCGCCTCAAACACGGAATCACGCGAACGCGGCAGCGCAGCGGGTCATGAGCGCCGTTCCCGCCCTGCCATGCCCCGGCCCCTTAACTGCGTGCGGAAAACGGGCTCCCGAAACCGGCGACGGCCCGCCACGACCGATCGTGCGGGCTCGCCAATGCGTGACTGCTTATTTCTTGTCCGGCTCCGAAGACGTCACCGGCTTGAACGGAAATGAGCTGAACATCGTCTTCGCCTGATTCTGCATTTGCTCCTGCATTTGTACGAACATGTTCTTCGACTGCTCGATGTAGCTCGTCATCATTCCTTGCATCATCGGCGCCTGCATATTCATGAACTGCGACCAGACTTCAGGATTCATCGCATTGTTCTCATACAGGTTCTTCGATTGCTCGGCGAGTTTGCCCTGAATGTCGATGAACGCCTGGATGTTCTTCTCGAGATAGGTGCCCATCATCCCCTGCATCGCATGCCCGTAGAAACGGATGATCTGCGACAGCATCGATGACGAGAACATCGGCACGCCGCCGCTTTCCTCTTCGAGAATGATCTGCAACAGAATGCTGCGCGTCAGATCCTCGTTGCTCTTCGCGTCGATGACCTTGAAGTCCTCCTGCTCCAGCACGAGCTGCTTCACATCGGTCAGCGTAATGTAGGTGCTCGTCTCCGTATCGTACAAACGGCGGTTCGGATACTTCTTGATCAGCCGTTCGCTAGTTTTCTTTGTAGTCGTCATGTAACGCCCTTGAGCGCCTGATGCGCGTAATGACAACGCGGGCGCCGCGCCTGATCGCGCAACGCCCGGCGTCCCCGGAACCCCGATCCATGCGGCCGGCCGGCATACACCGGCCGGCAGCGCACGGCTCAGCCCATATGCAAGCCGCCGTTCAGCGAGAAGTCGGCGCCCGTCGCGAAACCGGATTCCTCTGATGCCAGCCACGCGACGATCGAGCCGATCTCGTCGGGCGAGCCCAACCGGCGCACCGGGATCGTCGCGACGATCTTCTCGAGCACGTCCGGGCGGATCGCCTTCACCATATCGGTGCCGATGTAGCCGGGCGACACCGTATTGACCGTCACGCCCTTCGTCGCGACTTCCTGTGCAAGCGACATCGTGAAGCCGTGAATGCCCGCTTTCGCAGTCGAATAATTGGTTTGGCCGAACTGACCTTTCTGGCCGTTCACCGACGAGATATTGATGATCCGCCCCCAGCCGCGCTCGACCATCCCGTCGATCACCTGCTTCGTCACGTTGAAGAGGCTCGTCAGATTCGTGTCGATCACGGCCGTCCAGTCTTCGCGCGTCATCTTGCGGAACACGACGTCGCGCGTGATGCCCGCATTGTTGACGAGCACATCCACCTCGCCGATCTCGGCCTTCACCTTGTCGAACGCCTGCTTCGTCGAATCCCAATCGCCGACATTGCCTTCGGACGCATAGAAATCGAAGCCGAGCGCCTTCTGATCGTCGAGCCATTTCACGCGGCGCGGCGAATTCGGGCCGCAGCCCGCGATCACCTTGAAGCCGTCCTTGTGCAGGCGCTGGCAGATGCTCGTGCCGATACCACCCATTCCGCCGGTTACGTAAGCAATTCGCTGTGACATAGACATCACTCCCTTATCATTTTGAGAGGCGCCGGGCGGCGGCCTCTCTGCCTCTTTGCCGTCAGTCGGAGCGCGCGCGACGGTGTGGCCCGGCCGGCGCGCGCATGCATCACGTCACGGGCGCTCGAGCGCGAGCGCGACGCCCATTCCGCCGCCGATGCACAGCGACGCCAAGCCCCGCTTCGCATCGCGTTTCTGCATTTCGTGCAGCAGCGTGACGAGGATCCGGCAACCCGATGCGCCAATCGGATGACCGATCGCGATCGCACCGCCGTTCACGTTGATCTTCGACGTGTCCCAGCCCATCTGCTTGTTCACCGCGAGCGCCTGCGCGGCGAACGCTTCGTTGATTTCCATCAGATCGAGATCGCCCACCGACCAGCCGGCGCGCTCGAGACAACGGCGCGACGCCGGCACCGGGCCGATCCCCATCACGCTCGGATCGACGCCCGCGTTCGCGTAAGCCTTGATCCGCGCAAGCGGCTTCAGGCCAAGCGCGTCGGCCTTCTGCGCCGACATCACGAGCACCGCGGCCGCGCCGTCGTTGATGCCGGACGCGTTCGCGGCCGTCACCGTGCCGTCCTTCGCGAACGCGGGCTTCAGGCCCGCGAGCGATTCGGCCGTCACGCCGTGGCGCACGAACTCGTCGGTCGCAAAGCGCAGCGGCTCGCCCTTCTTTTGCGGGATCTCGATCGGCACGATCTCGTCGTCGAAACGCCCGGCCTTCTGCGCCGCTTCCGCCTTGTTCTGCGACAGCGCGGCGAACTTGTCCTGCTCTTCGCGCGTGATGCCGTGCTCCTTCGCGACGTTTTCCGCGGTGATGCCCATGTGGTACTGGTTGTAGACATCCCACAGGCCGTCGACGATCATGGTGTCGACCAGCTTCGCATCGCCCATCCTGAAACCGTCGCGCGAGCCCGGCAGCACATGCGGCGCGGCGCTCATGTTCTCCTGGCCGCCCGCGACGACGATTTCCGCGTCACCCGCCACGATCGCGTTCGCCGCCAGCATCACGGCCTTCAGGCCCGAGCCGCATACCTTGTTGATCGTCATGCCCGGCACCGCGTTCGGCAATCCCGCCGCGATCAGCGCCTGGCGTGCCGGATTCTGGCCCGAGCCCGCGGTCAACACCTGGCCCATGATCACTTCGCTGACCAGCTCGGGTTTCACGCCGGCCCGCTCGAGCACCGCGCGAATCACGGTTGCGCCGAGCTTGGGCGCGGCAATCTTCGCGAGCGAACCACCGAACTTGCCGACCGCGGTGCGCGCGGCCGATACGATCACTACGTCTGTCATCTCACTGTCCTCCGGGCAAACTTGGCGTCGCGCGCCAGGGCCGCCCTGTCAAAAAAACGGTCGCGTCGGAAAGCGTGCGCCGCCTTCCGCCGTTCGTCAATCGCGTTGCATCACATACCGGCCGGGCGCGGGCTCGATCACCGGAAAACTTGCCGAGCCAAGCGCGCGCGGCTTCACCTTGCGACCGCCGTATTGGTCGAGCCACGCGGTCCATTCGGGCCACCAGCTTCCCGGATGCTCGGTCGCCGCATCGAACCAGTCGTCCCCCGATTCGGGCAGCGCCTTGGCCGGAACGTCGTAGGTCCAGTAGCTGCGTTTATTCTTCGCCGGCGGATTGATGACGCCAGCGACGTGACCCGATGCGCCGAGCACGAACGTCAGCGGGCCGGTGAGCAGCGACGTCGACGCATACGCGGTTCGCCACGGCACGATGTGGTCTTCGCGCGAGCCGTAGATGAAGGTCGGCACGTCGATTCTCGACAGATCGACGCTCTCGCCGCATACCGTCAGCGCATCGGGTTCACGCAGCTTGTTCTCGAGATAGGTATGGCGCAGATACCACGCATACATCGGCCCAGGCAGATTCGTCGAATCGCTGTTCCAGTACAGCAGATCGAACGGCGCGGGCGTGCGGCCCTTCAGATAGTTGTCGACGACGTAGTTCCAGAACAGATCGTTGGGCCGCAGGAACGAGAACGTATTGGCGAATTCGATACCGCGCATCAGGCCCGGCTGTCCGCCATTCTTGCCGCCGATCGTCTGCTCGCGCAGTTGCACGTGTGCTTCGTCGACGAACACGTCGAGAATGCCCGTGTCGGAAAAATCGAGCATCGCGGTAAGCAGCGTCATCGACGCGGCCGGATGCTCGCCGCGCGCAGCGAGCACGGCGAGCGCCGTTGCCAGCAGCGTGCCGCCGACGCAAAAGCCGAGCGTGTTGATCTGCTCGCGTCCGCTTACCTGCTGGACCACGTCGATCGCGGCAAGCAGTCCTTCGTCGATGTAATCGTCCCAGGTCTTGTGCGCGATCGACGCATCCGCGTTGCGCCACGAAATCAAATAGACCGGATGGCCGCTCGCGAGCGCATGCTCGACGAGCGAACTCTGCGGCCGCAGATCGAGGATGTAGAACTTGTTGATACACGGCGGCACGATGAGCAGCGGCCGCTCGAACACGGTCGCCGTCAATGGCTTGTACTGGATGAGCTGAATCAGGTCGTTCTCGTAAATCACCGCGCCTGGCGTCACGGCGAGATCCTTGCCGACGACGAACTGCGATTCGTCCGTCTGCGAGACCTTGCCGCGCTGCAGGTCCGAGAACAGGTTCATCATGCCGAGCAGCAGGCTCTCGCCCTGCGTATCGATCACATTCTTCTGAGCATCCGGATTGAGCGCGAGGAAATTGCTCGGCGCCGCGGCCGCCGTCCATTGCTCGACCGCGAAGCGGATGCGCTCGCGCGTTTTCGGATCGGTTTCGAGCGATTCGGCCAGCGCCTGCAGGTAGCGCGCATTCAGCAGATACCACGCAGCAGCGAACGTGTGTGCCGGCGAGCCCTTCCACGCCTCCGAGCTGAAGCGCCGGTCCTTCAGTTCGGGTAGCGCCGGGGTCGCGGCCGTTGCCTGCTGAAGCAGCGCCAGGCAATCGCGCGAATAATCGGCTTGCAACTGTTGCAGCCGCGCGGGCGGCACCGACGCGAGCGGCGCGAGACCGGCAATGGCCGCGGGAAACGGCGCGGCCGCGCCGGACCAGTTCGGCATCGGCGGCATCGCGAACGGCAACGGAAACGGCTGATTCGGCCAGGTCCACGCCGGCTGAGCGCCGCCGGCAGCCGCGCGGGCCGGCTCGGCGAAGCCGCGCCACGCATTCAGCCATGCGTCGACCATCTGTTGCATGGGCCGGGCCGCGTCGAACCACGCGGTATCAGGTCGAGCCGCCGATCCGGTTGACTCGTGGGTTTGCTCAGTATCCGTGTGAGTGGATGTCGACGTTTGTTTCGGTGCTGTCATACCTGCCTTAACGGTGTTTCCTCGATATTCCTGCGAGACCCCGGGAATCCTGCTCGAGCCGCTCGATGTCGACCATCCTATTATCACGTGCCATCGAGTCGGACGATCGTCTCGTGACACATGGCTTCAGATTCTGCCGCAGTGCGGTAGTTTTATCATTATCGTTTTCCCCATGTAACGCGTCACCTCCGATAACGTGCGCGTCAAAATACTTCGCAAACCGGAACAAATCGTTGCAAAAATCGCGCGCGGCCTGTAACGACAAGCAATGACGACCGATCGGAGTTTAAACAAATTCAATGATAATAATCGCGCGAAGCACCGCAGCAATATATCCCATCAAGCATGAAAATATTCTTTCGGCGCTGCGCGGAAATCATCGCGGTATGCCGCGCGCGGCCGTCATTCGGTCAGCCAGATCATCGCGGCCATCCGGCCAGTCACGCGATCGCGCCGGTAAGAGTAGAACCGCTCGCGTTCGCTCAGCGTGCATGCGCCGCCGCCGCTCACGCGCATGACGCCTGCGCGCGCCAGGCGCAGGCGCGCAAGCGCATAGAGATCCGCCCAATACTTGCCGGGAGCCGCCGCTTGCGGGACGAACGCGCGATCGGTTGCCGCATAATCGGCGAGCTGCGCCGCGGCCAGGAAAGCCGCGCGCACATCCGCGCCGACTTCGAACGCCGCCGGCCCGATCGCGGGGCCGAGGTACGCGAGCAATCCGCCGGCATCGCACCCCGCCAACTGCGCGACGCGCTCAGCCGTCTTCTCGACGATCCCCGCCGCGAGCCCGCGCCAGCCCGCATGCGCGGCGCCGACGGCCCGGCCCGCGCCGTCGCATAACAACACCGGCAGACAATCGGCGACCATCACGACGCAAACGGCGCCCGGCATCGCGGTCACGCTCGCGTCGGCCCGCACGACGCGCGCGCTGCCGTCGGCCGCGCCGGCGAGCGCGCCGTCCGCGCGCACGACGTCCGTGCCGTGAACCTGTTCGAGCCACGCGGCGTGCGGCTGGCCGGTCAGCGCGAGCAGGCGCGCGCGGTTCGCGGCGACGTGCGCCGGATCGTCGCCGGTATGAAAGCCTAGGTTCATCCCGCCCGCGACTTCGCGTGCGTCGCGCCAGCCGCCATACGGCGGCGCGCTCACGCCGCCGTTACGGGTCGACACCAGCGCATGCACGCGCGGCGGCGCGCCCCAGTCGGGTTGCACGCAATCGGCGAGAGTCAGCGGGCGCGGCATCGTCATCGGCAATCAATCCTCATCGTCGTCGGCATAGGGCATGCCGTCATCGTAACCGTCGTCATAGACCGCGCCGTCGTCACCGAATTCCCCGTCGTCCGCGCCGAAACCGAGTGCGTCGACGAGCGCCGCGAGATCGTCCGGCAGCGGCGCGCGCCACTGCATCGCGCGGCCCGTTGCCGGATGCACGAGACCGAGCCGCCACGCATGCAGCGCCTGCCGCGCGAAGCCGCCCGGCAATGCCGCGACTGAGCGCTTGCCGCGCGCGCGGCCATATACCGGATCGCCCAGCAGCGGATGCCCGGCGTGCGCGCAATGCACGCGGATCTGATGCGTGCGGCCGGTTTCGAGATCGCAATGGATCGCCGATACCGGCTGATGCTCCCACAGCGTCGTGTCGATGGTCCGGAAGTGCGTGCGCGCGGGCTTGCCCGCCGCGCCCGTCACGACCGCCATGCGCGTGCGCTCACGCGGATCGCGGCCGATCGGCGCATCGATCGTACCCTCGTCGGGCATGCGCCCCCACGCGAGCGCGAAATAGCGGCGCTTTACCGTGCGCGCCTGCAACTGGCGCACCAGATCGGTTTGCGCGGCAAGCGTGCGCGCGACGACCATCAGCCCCGACGTTTCCTTGTCGAGGCGATGCACGATGCCTGCGCGCGGCAGCCCGGCCGCCGCGTCGCCGTAGCGATGCAACAGGCCGTTGAGCAGCGTGCCGCCCCAGTTGCCCGCGGCGGGATGGACGACGAGCCCGGCCGGCTTGTCGATCACGACGAGCGTATCGTCCTCGTAGACGATCGCGAGCGGCACCGGCTCCGGCGCGAACGCGAGCTGCTCGGGCAGCAGCTCCGGGATAAGCTCGATGGTCGCGCCAAGCGGCACCGGCTGACGGATTTTCGCGGGCGCGCCGTCGATGCGCACGCGTGACGATTCGATCCACTGCTGCAGGCGGCTGCGCGAAAACTCGGGAAAAAGCTGGGCGAGCGCTTTGTCGAGCCGTTCGCCGGCGAGCGCGGGCGGCACCTCGACCGTGCGCGGCGCGTTACCGCCCGTGCCGGCGCCGGCGGACGCGCCGAACGCGTCGCTCGCCAAATCGTCGTCGAGCGAATCGCCGGCAGATGCGTCGGCGGGATTGTCGCTTGGGCTATAATCGTCGCCGTTTGACTTGCCCTCATGGGCATGCAACGAACTTGAACGGGTCATTTAGACTGGGTCATTTGAGACTTAAAGCTAGGACAATGCGAGCCCTATTCACCATGATGCATTCGACCAAACGCGTCGCGAAACCCGCGGCCGCCTGGGCCGCGCTGGCCGCCGCCGCCGCGCTCGTCGCGGGCTGCCATGGCCTGCCGCAAAAGAGCGACGAGACGGTAACCTGGTCGAACAACAAATTATACTCAGAGGCTCAGGATGCATTGACGGGCGGCGACTGGGGCAAGTGCTCGAAGTACTTCGAGGCGTTGCAGGGTCGCGACCCGTTCGGCCATTTCGCGCAGCAAGCGCAAATCAACGTCGCATACTGCAACTGGAAGGACAACGAGCAGGCCGCAGCCGACCAGGCTGTCGACCGCTTCATCCAGCTCCATCCGGATCACCCCGATATCGCATACGCGTACTATCTGAAGGGAATGATCCATTTCAACGACGATCTGGGCCTGTTCGGCCGCTTCTCCGGTCAGGACATGAGCGAGCGCGATCCGCAGGCGCTGCGCGAATCGTATGACGCGTTCAAGGTCGTCGTCGACCGCTACCCGAAGAGCAAGTATGCGCCGGACGCGGCCGCGCGGATGCGCTACATCGTCAACGCGCTCGCCTCGCACGAAGTGCACGCGGCGGATTATTACTATCGGCGCGGCGCCTACGTCGCGGCGATCAACCGCGCGCAGCTCGCGTTGAAGGAATACAAGAATGCGCCCGCGATCGAGGATGCGCTGCACATCATGATGCTGTCCTACACGAAGCTGAATCAGCCCCAGCTCGCCGACGACACGAAGCGCGTACTCGCGTCGACATTCCCGGACAGCCCGTACATCACGGGCCATTCGCGCTCGGGCAAGAAAAAGTCGTGGTGGCAGTTCTGAGCCGACACACCCGAGCTGACAGGCAGCCGCCTGCACGGCGCCGCAAAAGAAAACCCGGCCTGCGCGCCGGGTTTTCTTTTGCGCGCGGCAAGCGGCCGGGCGGACAAACTCACGGCCCGCCGCCCGCGCGCGGCCACTCGCCGCGCCTACGCTTGCTCGGCCTCGCGCCGCTCGGCGAAAAACTCGCGCACGACGTCGATTTCACGCGTGCGCTTGAACGGCGGCAGGCTCTGCCAGATGCGCCGACCATATGGCTTGTCGACGAGGCGCGTGTCGCAGATCATCAGCACGCCGCGATCCGTCTCCGCGCGAATCAGCCGCCCCGCGCCCTGCTTCAGCGTAATCACGGCCTGCGGCAATTGATGAACGGCGAACGGGCTCAACCCCTTCTTCGCGAGCGCATCGAGCCGCGCGGCGAGCACCGGATCGTCGGGCGGCGCGAACGGCAGCTTGTCGATCACCACGAGCGACAGCGCGTCGCCGCGCACATCGACGCCTTCCCAGAAACTCTGGCTGCCGACCAGGATCGCATTGCCATACGCACGGAAGCGATCGAGCAGCTCGGTACGGCTCGCGTCGCCCTGCACGAGCAGCGGTGTGCGCCAGCCGTGCGCGTCGATCGTCTCGCGCAGCTTCGCCGCGATCCGGTCGACCGCGCGCAGCGTCGTGCACAGCACGAACACGCCGCCGCCCGAAGCCTCGATCGCCGGCAATGCGGCGTCGAATACCGCATCGGTGAACGTGGGCGACGACGGCTGCGGCAAATTCCGCGGCACATATAAAAGCCCCTGCGCCGGATAGTCGAACGGGCTTGGCAGCGTCATCGAGCGGCGCGCGTCGAGCCCCATCTGCGCCGCATAGTGCGTGAAGTCGCCGCGCACCGACAGCGTCGCCGACGTGAAGATCCACGCACGCGGCACGCCCGCACGTTGTTTCGCGAAAATCGGCGCGACCGACAATGGCGTTTCGTGCAGTTGAACCGTGTTCGAAAACACCTCGATCCAACGTACCTTTTCGTTGCCGCCCGCCTCGTCCGGCACCGGCGGCTCGGCCTGCGGCGCGACCCAACCCGCCAGCAGATCCTGTAGCTCGCGCGCCCGGCGATGGCACGCGCCAATCGATTCAGCACGCTCGGCCTGCGCCGCGAGCGCACTCGACAGCGCGTCAAGCGCCGCGTCGAGCGCATCGAGCGCGCCGAACAGCGGGTGATCGTCGTCGAGTTGCGCGAGCGACACGCGCAGCGTGCCGCCGTCGCCAAACGCAAGGCGCACGTCGCGCGCGGCGCGTTCGAGCGCACCGCCGAGCTTCACCCACTCGACCGCGTCGCGCGCGTGCCCCAGCCCCTCGGCGACGCAATCGCGCGCAAGCTCAAGCAACTGCGTCGTCGACAGCGTCTCGCCGAAGAACAGCGTCGCGGTTTCCGGAAGCTGGTGCGCTTCGTCGAAGATAATCGTGTTCGCGCTCGGCAGCAGTTCGGCCATGCCGGTATCGCGCAGCATGATGTCCGCGAAGAACAGGTGGTGATTGACCACGACGATATCCGCCTGCTGCGCGTCGCGGCGCGCCTGCATCACGAAACATTCCTTGTAATGCGGGCATTCCTGGCCCAGGCAGTTGTCGCGCGTCGACGTCACCATCGGCCATACGGGCGATGTTTCCGGCACGCTCGCAAGCTCGGCCTTGTCGCCGCTTTTCGTGATTTTCGCGAAACGGACGATTTCCTGCAGATGCGCGGTGTCCTGCCGCGACGGCAGCCGGCCGTTGTCTGCGGTGCGCTGCAGATAGTAATGGCACAGGTAGTTCGCGCGCCCCTTGAGCATCGCAACCGTCACGGGCACCGCGAGCGCATCGCGCACGGTCGGAATGTCGCGTAGAAAAAGCTGGTCCTGCAAGTGCTTGGTGCCCGTCGACACGATTACCTTGCCGCCCCACAGCATCGCCGGCACAAGGTAAGCATAGGTCTTGCCGGTACCGGTGCCCGCTTCGACGATCAGCGTATTGTCGGCGCTTGCGGCGGTTTCGTCGGCACTCGCGGTGGCCGCGTCGGTCGCGCTTGCGCCGTCTTGCAAACGCCGCGCCGGGCGCTTGCGCGTGTCGAAAATCTCCGGTTCGGGCATCAGTTTGCCCGACGCCTCCATTGCTGCCGCGACAGCACGCGCCATCTCGATTTGCGACGCGCGCGGGCGATAGCCGTCGAGCGCCCGCGCAAGCAGGCCGCTCGCGCCGAAAATAGCGTCGAGTTCGTTGGCGCGCTTCACGCTGGGCGTGTACGCGCCGGCCTCGGGCGCACGCGGGCCCGCGGCGGACGAAGCGTCGCGCCGCGCATCAGAATGGGCATCAAGCGGTGAATTCAAGGCAAGCGGTTCCCAGGTATCCCGGCTCCGGCGCTTGCCGCGGCGCCGGCGCTTGCCAGGCCGCGCTAAGCGCGCTTATCCGGTTCGAGCTGCGACTGCAGCATAATGATCTTGTCTTTGGCCAGCAGCTTTTCCTTCTTCAGCCGGTGCAGCGTCAGATCGTCGATGTCCGAGCGGCCTTCCTTCTGTTCGATCTCGCGAGCAAGCTGTTTGTGCAGCTCTTGCAGAGATACCAGCCGGTTGTACAGCTCCTGTTGCGTATCCGCCAAACGGGTTTGCATACTCGCCTCCTCACTGAACTGGCATACCGGCCGAACGGCCCGCGTGCCCGAGATTGCCTTGCAAATCGCCCCACCCAACGTACTGCTCGCCGACCCTCTCTTATTTATTGTGGCTACTGCTTTTGCTGCGCCTTCTCGGCAGCCCGCCGCTGACGCTCGTCCACCTCGGCTTTGTGCTGCGCCGCATCACGCTGCTTTTCCTCGTAGCGCTGCGCGTTCTGCGCACGCTGCTGCGCATCCTGTGCGGCCTTCGCGTGCGCTTCGTCTAGCTTGCGCTGAAACGCGGCCTGCTTATCGTCATACGCCTTCTGGCTCGCCGCGCGCTGCGGCGCCTGAGCGTCGCGCTCGGCGCGCTTGAGCGCATTTTGCTGCTGCTTGCTTTCGTATGCGGCGGCATTCGCCGCGTCGCTGGCCGCACGTTGCGGCGCCTGCGCCTGCCGCTGCGCGTCTTTCAGCGCGATCTGACGATCGCGCTCCTGCGCGCGCACTGCCCGTTGTTCGTCATTGAGCGCCTGTTGCTCCTGGTTGATGCTCGCGCGCTCCGCGCGCATCGTTTCCCGCGCGCCGTCCAGGCAATGGTTGACGAAAAACTTGCTGTAGCAATTGTGCTGGGCTACCGCATAACGATAGTCGTTTTCCGCTGTGCGTTGATCGAGCACTTTTTGACGTGCGTCGAAATTGGCTTGCGCGGCAAACGTGGTCACATCGGAGGCGGCGGCATCAGGCGTCGAAGCCGCCGGCGCAAGCGCCTGCGCGAGCGCGCCGGCGCAGCACAACGCCGATGCAAGCGCCACGGCGGGCGTGGCGAACGTGACAACGGAAAATCGGAAGGTAGGCAACGTCGTAGGAAAGCTGCGGATCATGGGCCAAATTCTAGCACCCCGAAGTCGGGTGCTTTCGCATTTATGGCAAAATGCCCCGCTCCATTCACCCGCCAGCCCGGTGCGAGGGCCAGCCGGCCGGCACGGGCGATTTCAGCACGCAGCAGACGCATATCACGACATGACGGAAACCGTAGCACTCAAGATCGTACAGCGCATCGCCGACGAATTGGCGGTCCAGCCCCGGCAGGTCGCCGCGGCCGTGCAACTCCTCGACGAAGGCTCCACCGTTCCGTTTATCGCCCGCTACCGCAAGGAAGTCACGGACAATCTCGACGACACGCAATTGCGCCAACTCGAAGAGCGCCTGCTGTATCTGCGCGAACTGGAAGAACGCCGCGCGACGATCGTCGCGAGCATCGACGAGCAAGGCAAGCTGACGGACGAATTGCGCGCGGCGATCGAAGCGGCCGACAGCAAGCAAACGCTCGAGGATCTGTACCTGCCGTATAAGCCGAAGCGTCGCACGCGCGCTCAGATCGCCCGCGAAGCCGGGCTCGAGCCGCTCGCGCACGCGCTGCTCGCGAATCCGCTTCTCGACCCGCAAACGCAAGCCGCCGCCTACGTGAGCGCGGACAAGGGCGTCGCCGACGTGAAAGCCGCGCTCGACGGCGCGCGCGACATCCTGTCCGAGCAATTCGGCGAGACGGCCGAACTGCTCGGTAAGCTGCGCGACTATTTGTTCGAGCGCGGCGTGGTGTCGTCGGCGGTCGTCGACGGCAAGCAAGGCGACGAGGGCGAAAAATTCCGCGATTACTACGACTATGCCGAGACGCTCAAAACGGTGCCGTCGCACCGCGCGCTCGCGCTCTTTCGCGGCCGCAACGCGGGCGTGCTGAGCGTGAAGCTCGGCCTGGGCGAGGAACTCGACGCGCAGGTGCCGCATCCGGGCGAAGCGATGATCGCCCGCCATTTCGGCATCGCCAATCAAGGCCGGCCGGCCGACAAATGGCTCGCCGACGTGTGCCGCTGGTGCTGGCGCGTGAAGGTGCAACCGCACCTCGAAACCGAATTGCTCACGCAGCTGCGCGAGACGGCCGAGCATGAAGCGATCCGCGTATTCGCGCGCAATCTGAAGGATTTGCTACTCGCCGCGCCCGCCGGCCCGAAGGCCGTGATTGGTCTCGATCCGGGCTTGCGCACCGGCGTGAAGGTCGCCGTCGTCGATCGCACCGGCAAGCTGCTCGCCACCGACACGATTTATCCGCACGAACCGCGCCGCGACTGGGACGGCTCGCTTGCCAAGCTCGCGCGCATCGCGCGCGAAACGCAGGCCGAGCTGATCAGCATCGGCAACGGCACCGCGTCGCGCGAAACCGACAAGCTCGCGGGCGAATTGATCGCAAAGCATCCGGAACTCCGGCTGCAGAAGATCGTTGTGTCCGAAGCAGGCGCGTCCGTCTATTCGGCCTCCGAGCTTGCCGCCAAGGAATTCCCGGATCTGGACGTGTCGTTGCGCGGCGCGGTGTCGATCGCACGCCGGCTGCAGGACCCGCTTGCCGAACTCGTGAAGATCGAGCCGAAGGCGATCGGCGTGGGCCAGTATCAGCATGACGTCAATCAGCGCGAGCTTGCGCGTTCGCTCGACGCGGTCGTCGAGGATTGCGTCAACGCCGTGGGCGTCGACGCGAACACCGCGTCGGCCGCGCTGCTCGCGCGCGTCTCGGGGCTCAACGCGACGCTTGCGCGCAACATCGTCGATTATCGCGACGCGAACGGGCCGTTCCCGTCGCGCGAGCATCTGCGCCGTGTACCGCGCCTGGGCGACAAAACCTTCGAGCAGGCAGCGGGCTTCTTGCGGATCAATGGCGGCGAGAATCCGCTCGACCGCTCGTCGGTGCACCCGGAGGCATATCCCGTCGTCGAGCGGATTCTCGCGAAAATCAGCAAACGGATCGACGACGTGCTCGGCAACCGCGACGCGCTAGCCGGGCTGTCGCCCACCGAATTCGTCGACGAGCGCTTCGGGTTGCCGACGGTGCGCGATATCCTCGGCGAGCTTGAAAAACCGGGCCGCGACCCGCGCCCCGAATTCAAGACCGCGACGTTCCGCGAAGGCGTGGAGAAAGTGTCGGACCTCGCGCCCGGCATGGTGCTCGAGGGCGTCGTGACGAACGTCGCGGCATTCGGCGCGTTTGTCGACATCGGCGTCCATCAGGACGGGCTCGTGCACGTGTCGGCAATGTCGACGAAATTCGTCAAGGACCCGCACGAGGTCGTGAAAGCCGGCCAGGTGGTCAAGGTGAAGGTGCTCGACGTCGACGTGAAGCGTCAGCGCATTTCGCTGACCATGCGTCTGGACGACGACTTCGCGCCGAATGCCGCCGCAGGCGGACGCGGCGGCAGCACCGAGCGCGGCGGGATGCGCGGCGGTGGCGGCAATCGCCCTGCCCGTTCGTCGCGCGAGCCGGAGCCGGCGGGCGCAATGGCCGCGGCGTTTGCCAAACTCAAGCAATCGCGCTGAACCGACGCCAGGCGGCTGCCGAGCGGCCGCCTGGCGTCGATTGATGCGTCGCGCGCCGGCGCCGAGCGGCTTTGGACGCATCCTGACCAGACCATGCGGCCGACAAGCGGGCATCGGACGCGCCGTCACTCACCCTTGAATGCCGGCCTGCGTTTCTCGAGAAATGCCGTCACGCCTTCGCGATAATCCGCGCTGTCGTAAACCTTCTGCCGCATCGCCTCGATTTTCTCGAACGCCTGAGCGGGAACGGCGTGATAGTCGGTCAGCACGCGCAATTGCTCCTTCACCACCGCAATCGCCAATGGCGCTTTCGATGCCATGCCCGTTGCGAGGGCCATCGTCCGCGCCTCCAGTTCGACGCTCGGCATCAGGCGATTGACGATCCCCCATTGCAAGGCCCGCTGCGCATCCAACGGCTCGGCAGTGAAAAACATCTCCCTGACGAGATTCAAAGGCAACCGGCCCAGAAAGTGCAGCAAGCCCGTCGTGTTGTAAGGCAATCCGATGTTGGCCGGCGTGATCGCGAATGTCGCGGACTCGTCGGCGACGATCATGTCGCAGCTCAATACCAGATCAAACGCGCCGCCCCACACCGAGCCTCGCACCATCGCCACCACCGGCACCGGCAGTGCGCGTATCGCACGCAGCGTCCGCTCCAACGGATCGAAATAACCCAGCGGGTCCGTGCCGCCTCGCGGCAGCTCCCGAATATCGTGGCCCGCCGACCATACGCTCATCCCGGGCGCCGCGCGCAGAATCACCACGCGCGCCCCCCGCTCGACGACGCCGTCCAGCGCACTCATCAATGCGCCGAGCAACTGCGCGCTCAACGCATTGCGCTTGGCCGGATGATCGAGCGTGATCACGCCAACGCCGTCACGCACATCCGCGCGGACTAGTTCGCCCCCCGCAACCACGCCGCTCATCGCCCGCTCCCGACAAATTCGGCGACGATCGCCGCACGGTCGGCGTCGAGTTCGGGCGCCGGCCGCATCGTTCGCGGCTCCGGCATACCCGCAACCTTGACAGGATTTCCCGTGACGCTCAGCTCGCCCGCAACCGGATCGGTCACGCGCACGATCATATTGCGCGCGACAATCTGCGGCTCGGCCATCATGTGCGCGATATCGTTGATCGGCGCGCATGGTACGCCTTTCGCGGTCAACGCATCCAGCCAATACGACACGCAGCGGGTCACCGACACGCTTTCGATCTCCGCCTGCAATGCATCCACGTTCCGATGACGCAGTTCATTGGTGACGAAACGGGGATCGCGCGCAAGTTCAGGCCGCCCGAGCACGTCGGCGGCAAGCGAGAACAGATGATCGTTGCCCGCGGCGATGATGATATTGCCGTCGGCGGCGGCATAGGCCTGAAACGGCGCCACCGTCGGATGCCGAGTGCCCAACGGGCCGGGAACTTCACCGGTCTTTGCATACACGGTCACGGCGTCCTCCATGATCGCCGCCTGGCAATCGAGCATCGCGATATCGAGCTTGCATCCCACCCCGGCCAACGAGCGCCGATACAGCGCGGCATTGATGCCCAGCGCCAAATACAACCCAGCCGTGATATCGCCGATCGACACGCCGACGCGTGCGGGCGCGCCGCCCGGATGCCCCGTCACGCTCATGATGCCGCCCATTCCCTGCACGACCATGTCATACGCGGCGAGACTGGAGCGCGGCCCCGTATCGCCGAATCCGGATACCGCGCCGTAGATGAGCTGAGGAAATCGGTCGTGCAGCACGTCCCATCCATAACCGAGCTTCTCCATCGTGCCGGGCCGATAATTTTCGACCAGCACATCCGCTTTCGAGACTAATTTTTCGAATATCGAACGGTCTTCGCCGCGCTTCAAATTGAGGGCGATGCTTTCTTTGTTGCAATTAATAGCCGAGAAATATAATGATTTTCCATTGGCGAACGGACCGAAAGCGCGCGCGTCGTCGCCGACCACCGGCATCTCGACTTTTATCACGCGCGCGCCCAGGTTCGCCAGGGTCATGGTAGCAAAGGGGCCGGCCAGCACGCGGGAAAGATCCACGATTTTTACGTCGGCAAGCAGGGATTTCAACGCATTTTGATGCATGAGAAACCTCTCGAGGTGATCAACCCTGATGGCAGAAAAATCGATTTATTATTGATATTTTATTTTTAATCGTTAATCACCGAATACGTGACGCGAAGCCATACCAATATACCAACACGCGCTTATTCGGAATCGGATGACACGAAAATTGTCGCCGCGATACGAATCGGGCGATTCAGCCGTTATCGGATATCGCCATCGAGCATAGCACAGCGATTATCATGCATTAGAACCCGCGGCTTGCGCTGTTTGACAACGCATGCTTATCGCTCAGGATCCAATGACCATGCAGCCTCTTCTTATCGATCTCGAAGAGCGGCTCGACACCGAACGGCTGATTCTTCGCTGCGTCAAGCCAGGCGACGGCCCCAAGATCAACGAAGCGCTATGCGACTCGCTCCACGCGCTGCGGCAGTTTCCGGCCTCGTTGCCTTGGGCACTCGAGGAACCGTCGCTCGAACGTTCGGAAATCTATTGCCGGGAGGGTTTCGCGAACTTCATCGCCAGACGCGATTTTCGTTTCCTCATCCTGCTGCGCGACACGGAAATGCTCGCGGGATGCTGCGGACTACATCAGCCGAATTGGAGCGTGCCAAGCATCGAGATCGGCTGGTGGGGCAACACGCGTCATCAAGGACACGGCTATATCAGCGAGGCAGTGGCCGCACTCGTACAGTTCGCCTTTGCGCGGCTGGGAATGCGCCGCGTGTCGGCGTTTGTCGATGACCTCAATCTCAAAAGCGCGCGTGTATGCGAACGCGCGGGCTTGACGCTCGAAGGCGTGCTGCGCAATGAGCGCGCCGATCCGGACGGCACGTTGCGTAACACGCGCGTCTATGCGGCGATAAGCGGGTAATAAACGAGCGATAAGCGAATGCAAGCGCCCTAACGAGCGTCGAGTGTCGTGCATCCGGGCGCTGGCCCATTCGACGGGGGCGCGTCCGTCTGGCATGCGCCCAACTCCGGCCGGCGCGCGCAGCTTGCATGATGCATGCCCGGCCGCCCGCATCCGACGCGTTCGCGCCGGACAGCGCGCTCAGATCTCGATCTTGGTTCCCAGCTCGACGACGCGATTGGCCGGAATCGCGAAGAAATCCGTCGGTTTCGCGGCGTTCTGGTGCATCCATGCGAACACCCGCTCACGCCAGATCGACATGCCCGGCAAATGAGTCGGCACAACCGTCTCGCGTGCGATGAAGAACGACGTATCCATCAGCTCGAACGTGGTGCCGCGCTGACGCGCCACCTCTTCGAGCACGGCCTTCACATCCGGCGTCTCGTTGAAACCGTACTCCGCCTTGACGATGTAAAGTCCTTCGCCCGCATCGCGGATCGTCACGCGCTCGTCGTCCTTCACATACGGAATATCACGCGTGACGAACGTGAGGAAAATGGTCCGCTCGTGAAGAACTTTGTTGTGCTTGAGATTGTGCAGCAAACTCACCGGCACGAGCTTGCCGCTGCCGGTCAGATAGATCGCCGTGCCCGATACGCGATGCGGCGGATGCGCGAGCAGCCCTTGGAGGAACGGCTCGAGCGGAATGCCATCGGCCACCGTGCGCTCCTTGACGAGATGGCGCCCCTTGTACCATGTGGTCAGCAAGAAG
Organism: Burkholderia singularis; assembly: GCF_001718875.1. Taxonomy (NCBI): domain Bacteria; kingdom Pseudomonadati; phylum Pseudomonadota; class Betaproteobacteria; order Burkholderiales; family Burkholderiaceae; genus Burkholderia; species Burkholderia singularis. Next base: position 2,062,557 of record NZ_CP013448.1, on the reverse strand, counting down.
AACAACAGCGCTCCGATGCCGAGCGGCAGCCAGCCGCCCTGCTCGACCTTCAGCAGATTCGCACCGAAGAACCCGAGATCGATCACGAGGAACACGCCGATGATCAACGCGACGAGCAGCCTGTTCCAGTTCCATACCTTCACCATCACGACCGCGGCTAGGATCGTCGTGATCACCATCGTCGCCGTTACCGCAATGCCGTATGCGGCCGCGAGATTGTCCGAACTCTTGAAGCCGATCACGATGCATAGGATCACGAACAACAGCAGCCAGTTGACGACCGGCACGTAGATCTGCCCGATCGCAAGTTCGGACGTATGCAGAATCTTCATCCGCGGCACATAGCCGAGCTGGATCGCCTGGCTCGTCAGCGAATAGGCGCCCGATATCACGGCCTGCGACGCGATCACCGTCGCGACCGTCGACAGCACGACGAGCGGCAGCGTTCCCCATTGCGGCGCGAGCAGGAAGAACGGGTTCGAGATCGCCTTCGGATTGACGAGCAGCAGCGCGCCCTGGCCGAAATAGTTGAGCACGAGCGACGGCATCACGAGCACGTATGCGGCAAGCCGGATCGGCTTCGCGCCGAAGTGGCCCATGTCCGCATAAAGCGCCTCCGCGCCCGTCAGCACCAGCACGACCGAGCCGAGCACCACATAGGCAAGCAGCACGTGGTCGGCCATGAACGAAAATGCGTAGTACGGATTGATCGCCGAGATGATCTGCGGCGCTTGCGCGATGTGATACACGCCGAGAATCGCCAGCACGATGAACCAGACGACCATGATCGGGCCGAACAGCTTGCCGACCGTTGCCGTGCCGTGCCGCTGAATCCAGAACAGCGCGATCAGGATCGCGATCGTGATCGGCATGACGAGATGGGTGAGTTGCGGCGCCGCGACCTGCAACCCTTCGACCGCCGACATCACCGAAATCGCCGGCGTGATGACCGCATCGCCATAGAACATACACGCGCCGAAGATGCCAAGGCCCATCATCAGCCCCGCCACCCGCGACTTCGGCGTCAATGGCCGCAGCGACAACGCCATCAGCGCAAGCACGCCGCCTTCGCCGTTGTTATCGGCGCGCATCACGAACAAAACGTACTTGACGCCGACCACGAGGATAATCGCCCAGAACAACAGCGAGATCACGCCCAGAATCGAGCTTTGCGTGAGAGGAATGCCGTGCTCCGGGCTGAACGCCTCCTTGAGCGAGTACAACGGGCTCGTGCCGATGTCGCCAAAAACTACGCCGATAGCGGCAATCGCGAGTGACTGCAGCGAATGCTGGCGCGTGGACGAGTGATTCGTGTCGGTCATAAAAGCGGGATAAATCCGTGCTGGGGTCGGAAAAACGAGCGCTATTCTAACTGGCCACGCAAAAATGCCGCCGCGCCGTGTTGTGAGCGCACCACTTGAAGCGGCGCGCCCAGTGTAGCATGGGGTCGTGACGCTTTCGGACGCGGCAACGCGCCGGGAACCGCGCCGCGCGGCGGCATGGCAATCTGAGCCACGTTGCGCGATGCGCTGTAAGGAGAACATAAAAAACGGCGCTTCATAGAGCGCCGTTTCGATGCCGCCGCGCGGAAACCGCATGCGTTGCCTGCAACGGAAGGCCCGCGCAAAGCTCATGCAGCGAGCGGATTACGCGAGTGCCGCGTCGTCGTCGCGCTGCGCGTTACCGCGTTTGATCCACGCGCCGAGATTGTGCGGACGCACCGTGTCCCACTCCTCGAACGGCTGATGAATCCACGGGTTCGTCGGCAAGTATTGGACGTGATAATCAGGCTTCACTTTCGAGCAACCCTTGTACCAAAGCACCGCGGAACGCACTGCCGTCACGGCCGGATAACGCTCCTTCAAATGCTGCTGGACGCGCGCGAGCGTCACGCCCGAATCGACCAGATCGTCGACGAGCAGCACGTTGCCGGATAAATCGCCACGCGTCATCGTGATGTACTGCGCGATGTCGAGTTCGCCCTGCTCGCGGCCCGCCGCCTCGCGATACGAACTCGTCGCGAGAATCGCGAGCGGCAGATCGTAGATTCGCGACAACTGATCGCCGACGCGCAAGCCGCCGCGCGCGAGGCACAGAATCTTGTCGAATTTCCACCCCGATTCGTGCACCGCGAGCGCAAGCAGCTCGATCAGCCGGTGATATTCGTCCCAGCCGACCCACAGGTTCTTTTCGTCGTTGCGCGGATCGGACATTTTGATCGTCATCGTCATGTTTTGCGTCATCGTCGCTTACACCTTGAACGGATGGCGCAACAGGATCGTCTCGTCGCGGTCGGGGCCGGTCGATACCATGTCGATCGGCACGCCCGCCACTTCCTGCACACGCGACAGGTACGCGCGTGCATTCGCCGGCAGCGCGTCCCACGAATCGATGCCGACCGTGCTTTCCTTCCAGCCGCTGAACGTCTCGTAGACAGGCTCGCAGCGCGCGACCTCGGCAGCGCCGCGCGGCAGCAGATCGAAATCCTCGCCGTCGATCTTGTAACCGACGCACAGCTTGACTTCGTCGAGGCCGTCGAGCACGTCGAGCTTCGTCATGCATAGGCCCGACACACCGTTGATCTGGATCGAGCGACGCAGCGCGGCCGCATCAAGCCAGCCGGTGCGGCGCGGACGGCCCGTGACCGAGCCGAATTCCTTGCCGACGTTCGCGAGCGTCAACCCGACCTGGTCCTGGCGGCTCGGGTTGTCCGCGTCGTACAGTTCGCTCGGGAACGGTCCCGCGCCGACGCGCGTGCAATACGCCTTCGTGATGCCGAGGATGTAGTTGAGCTTCTGCGGGCCGACACCCGCGCCCGCCGCCGCCGCGCCCGCCACGCAATTGCTCGACGTGACGAACGGATAGGTGCCGTGATCGATGTCGAGCAGCGTGCCTTGCGCGCCTTCGAACAGCAGGTTGCGGCCCGCGTGATTTTCTTCGTACAGCCGGCGCGACACGTCGGTCACCATCGGCTTCAAGCGATCCGCGTAGCCGAGCATCGTATCGAGCGTCGCCTGGAAATCGACCGCCGCGCCGCCCAAATATTGGGTTAGCACGAAGTTGTGGAAATCGAGATTTTCGCGCAAGCGGTCGGCAAACGTTCTCGCATCGAACAGATCCTGCACGCGCAGCGCGCGGCGGCCAACCTTGTCCTCATAGGCCGGGCCGATGCCGCGGCCCGTCGTGCCGATCTTGTCCGCGCCGCGGCGCGCTTCGCGTGCCTGGTCGATCGCGACGTGGTACGGCAGAATCAGCGTCGTCGCCTCGGAAATGAACAGGCGCTCGCACACGGAAACGCCCGCCTCCTCCAACTCGCCGATTTCCTTGAAGAGCGCCTCGGGCGACAGCACGACGCCGTTGCCGATGTAGCACGCGACGCGTTCACGCATGATGCCCGACGGAATGAGGCGCAAGATCGTCTTCTTGCCGCCGATGATGAGGGTGTGGCCGGCGTTGTGGCCGCCCTGGAAACGCACGACGCCGTGAGCGTGGTCCGTCAGCCAGTCGACTACCTTGCCCTTGCCTTCATCACCCCATTGAGTCCCCACGACGACGACGTTGCGCCCGGGAGTCACGTTCACTGCGCTGACAGACATGTTGATTCGTTGGCTGGTTAAAAACGTATTCTACCTAGGTTCGCCGCCAGCTCCGAATTTTTCCGTTTCACTTCAACGATATGGCACGCTGAAAGCGGCTCGGAAACCGGCCGGCGGAGCCTCGCGCGGGCGGCATCGCGCGGCGATGCGCGCGCCGTCAGCGGCGCTCGACGACCCACGCGCCGTCCCGCTCGACGAGCATGCGGTCGCACGCGAATTCGTCGAGCCCGCCGTCGTGGCCCGGCAACGCCTCGATCACCACCTCGCCCGCATCGCGCAGCGCAGCAACGGTTGCCCGCAGCGCAGCATCCTGGTTCCACGGCGCGAGAATCGCGGCGCCGCGCGCCTCCACCGGCGAAATCCGCGCGATTTCGCGCAGATCGAGCGAGAAACCCGTCGCCGGACGCGCGCGCCCGTATGCCTGGCCGACGTGATCGTAACGTCCGCCGCGCGCCACCGCATTCGGCACGCCGTCGACATACGCGGAAAACATCGCGCCGCTGTGGTACGCGTAACCGCGCAAATCGGCGAGATCGATCGTCACTTCGGCATTCGTCACTCGCGCGGCAAGCTCGCTCAGATCGTCGAGCGCGCGGTCGATTTCGGGCAGCGCGGGCAGCTCGCGCCGCGCCTCGTCGAGCACCGACGGATCGCCGTACAGATGCGGCAACGCACGCAGCGCGGCGCGCGTATCCGGGCCGAGGTCATCGGTCAATTCGTGCAGCAGCGGCACGTCCTTGCCCGCAAGCGCGTCGTACAGCGCCTCGCCGCGGGCGGCCGCGGCCGTGTCGCGTGAGAACAACGCAGCCAGCACGCCGGCATGGCACAAGTCGAGCCGGATTTTCGTCAGACCAGACAGATGCAGCGCATCGAGCATCAGTTGCTGGATCTCCTGATCGGCCTCCAGGCCCGCATGCCCGTAAATTTCCGCGCCGATCTGGATTTGCTCGCGCGTCGCATGCAGACCGCGCGGTCGCGTATGCAGCACGTGGCCGGCATAACAAAGGCGCGTGACGCCTTGGCGGTTCAGCAGATGCGCATCGATGCGCGCGACTTGCGGCGTGATATCCGCGCGTAGGCCGAGCGTGCGGCCCGACAACTGATCGACGAGCTTGAACGTGCGCAGATTCAGATCGTTGCCGCCGCCCGTGAGCAGCGATTCGAGATATTCGAGAAGCGGCGGCATCACCATTTCGTAGCCATACGAGCGAAAACGGTCGAGCAGCCTGCGGCGCAGCTCCTCGATCTTGCGCGCCTCCGACGGCAGTACGTCGGCAATATTCTCGGGAAGTAACCAGGTCGACATCGTGGCGATCCTACGACAGGAAACACGGCGCGCGCACGCGCCTCGGATTGAAATCGGGTGCGACGCCCGGCTTGGGCCGAACGTCTGCGGCATGCGGGCGCCGGCTGGCGCCCACGCGCGGCGACAGGTCAGGTCACGAGCAGCAGCAGCGCGAGCCCGAGCGCCATCACGACGAATCCGCCGATCCGGATATGGTGCGGTGGCCGCTCCGCCATTCTACGGAACGTGTCGCGCCACGCGCTCGGGAACACGAACGGAAACGCGCCCTCGACGATGAGCATCAGCGCGACAGCAAGCAGTAACGAGCCAGCGAGATTCATGTGAGCGGCCAAGCGCGCCGGCGCGTCAACGTTTGTGGGGAGCCGCGCCTGCCGCCGGCGCGCCGCCCGTCGGGCTGCGCATGAAGCGGAAGAACTCGCTGTCGGGATCGACGACGATGATGTCGTTCGGCTTGAAGCTGTTCCGGTACGCCTGCAGGCTCGCGTAGAACTGATAGAACTGCGGGTCGCGGCCGAACGCGTCGGCCGCGATCGACGCCGCCTGCGCGTCGCCGTCGCCCTTGATCGATTGCGCAGTCTTGTACGCATCGGCCAGGACGGCCTGCTGCTGGCGGCTCGCATCCGCGCGGATCTGCTCGGCCTGCGCGGCGCCTTGCGCGCGTTCGCGCTGCGCCTGCTGCTGCAGGTCGGCCGTTATCCGGCGATACGCATCGTCCGCTTGCGCGGCCGGCAGATCGACACGGGTGAGTTGCACGTCGACGATATCGATGCCAAGCGGCGCCGCGGCCGCGCCGAGCGCCTGCTTCACCTCTTGCGCGATCGCGCGTTGCTCGCCGAGTGCCGCATCGCGCGCGCGCTTGGCAAACGCATCGTCAAGCGCGCGCTTGATAGCCGCCGAAAGACGGTCGACCTCGCCGCGCGCCGCGCCGCCCGTCTGCTGGTAATACTTGAGCGCATCGGCAATCCGGTATCTGACGACGGGACTCACGAGCAGATCGCGGCCGTCCTGCGTGGTCAAGCTTTGCGGATCGGCCAGGTCGAACGACTGGATGCGAATGTCGACGAGCGTCGCCGCCTGCAGCGGCTGCGGCAGTTTGAAATGCAGGCCGGGGCCGGCAAGCGTCGGCGCGGCGCCGTCGCGCGACGACAATATGGCCGCATGGCGCGGGTCGACGACGAACACCGTCGACGACGCCGCCAACACGGCGATGGCGATCGCTACGACGAGCGCGATGATTCGATTCATGTTGCAGCCCTCGTTACTGCAGATCGTCGGTGCGCGAACGGCTGCGGAAAGCCTCGCGGGAACGCAGCGAATCGCTGGCGGATGCCGGGCTGGCGGCAGCCGGCGGCGGCACGCCTGCGGCGCTTGCCGCCGCCGCGGGCGCCTGCGACGATGCGGCCGGCGCCTGTGACGATGCAGCGGGCGCTGCCGCCCGCGCTTGCGCATCGCTCGCGGGTGCGGCGCCGCTTGTGCCGCTGGCCGCCGCATCGGCCGCGCGCGCGCGGCCCGCTTCGACGATCTTGTCCAGCGGCAGGTACAGCATGCTGTTGCCCGCCTTGTTGCCGACGTACACCTTCGTCGTGTTCGAGTAGATCTCCTGCATCGTCTCGAGATACATCCGCTCGCGAATCACCGCGGGCGCCTTCGAATACTGCGCATAGACCTCCTTGAAGCGATCGGCATCGCCTTGCGCCTGCGTGACAACGCGCTGTGCGTAAGCCTTCGCATCGTCGATCATTTTCGCGGCGTCCCCCTGCGCGCGCGGCAGCAATTCGCTCGCATACGTTTGAGCAGCGCTCTTCGCGGCCTCGCTGTCCTGCCGCGCTTTCGCAATGTCGTCAACGGCCGCCTGCGCCTGCTCGGGCGGCGCCACGCTCTGCACGGTCACGCCCGTCACGACGAGCCCCGTCTTGTAGTGGTCGAGATCGCGCTGGATCGCCTTCGAAAGCGCATCGCGCAGTGCATCGCGATCGCCGGCGAGCACGTCGTCCGCGGACCGGCTGCCGACCATCTCGCGCACCGCCGACTGCGCGGCCTGCGCGACGCTGCGCTCCGGATCGGCCGTGCGGAACAGATAATCGGTGGCAGACCCGATCCGATATTGAACGACGAACCGCACATCGACGATATCGGCATCGCGCGTGAGCATCGATGCGTCCTTCACGTTCGCGAGCCGCACGACATTATTGCGGCCGATCTCGACGGAGCGCACCTGCGCGGTATCGACGATCTCGTGCGACTCGAACGGGGACGGCAGACGCCAGTGCGCGCCTTCGCCGACCGTGCCCTTGTATTCGCCCAGGCGCAGCACCACGCCCGTCTGCCCGTCCTGCACGACAAAGATGCCGCTGCCGAAATAGATGGCGATCAGCGCGCCCGCGACGATGCCGACGCCTACCCGTGCCGCACGCCCGTTGTCGGGGCGCAAGCCATTGTTGCCGGAGCCCTTGCGGCCGAGCCAGCCGGATAGGCGGCGATTGAAATTCCGCCACATCTCGTCGAGATCCGGGGGGCCTTCGTCGCGCCCGTCCGGGCGCTTCGACCCGTTCGCGCGCGGCGGCTCGCCGTTGCCGCCCCGCCCCCAGCGGGGGTCATTGATCGACGGCAATGCGTGCATCGGCCGCTGGGTACTCCGCTCGTTGTAGTCGTTCACCTGTGTTTGTTCACCAGATTGGAGCAGCATGACCGACCGCAGTCGTCAGTGCCCGTGTTCGGAAACCGGGTGGTCTTCGTGTGGTTGCGCCGGCGCGCCGATAAGCGGCATGGCGCCGGCGAGATGTTCCGCGGTAGCGATCTCGGCGATGGCGGCGCGCAACGCGTCGAGTCCTTGACCTGTTCGCGCGCTTAAAAAGACGCGCGAAATATTACCATACTCGTCCCGCTCGACCGCACCGCCGCGGGCCGCCAGCTCCGGCACCGCATCGATCTTGTTGAACACCAGAATCTGGCGGATCGAATCCGCGCCGATCTCATGCAACACGCCGTTGACCTGCTCGATCTGCTCGAGCCGCACCACGCTCGACGCATCGACGACGTGCAGCAGCAGATCCGCATGAATCGTCTCCTCGAGCGTCGCGCGAAACGCGGCGACGAGCTGGTGCGGCAGCTCGCGAATGAATCCGACCGTGTCGGACACGACGATCTGCCCCACGTCGTCGCCGAGATAGACGCGCCGCGACGTCGTATCGAGCGTCGCGAACAGCTGGTCCGCCGCATACGCCTGCGCTTTCGTCAGCGCATTGAACAGCGTCGACTTGCCCGCGTTCGTATAGCCGACGAGCGACACCGACATCGTCCGGTTGCGCTCGCGCTGGCGGCGCTGCGTGTGGTGCTGACGGCGCAGTTTCTCGAGCCGAGATTTCAGCATTTTGATGCGCTCGCCGATCAATCGCCGGTCGGTTTCGAGCTGGGTTTCGCCGGGACCGCGCAGGCCGATACCGCCCTTTTGCCGTTCGAGGTGGGTCCAGGCACGAATCAGCCGGGTGGCGAGATATTGAAGCTGCGCGAGTTCGACCTGCAATTTGCCTTCGTGGCTGCGCGCGCGCTGCGCGAAGATGTCGAGAATCAGGCTGGTGCGATCGACGACGCGCCGATTGAGCATCCGCTCCAGATTGCGTTGCTGCGCGGGTGCGAGCGCATGGTTGAAGATGACGATTTCGACGTCGTTCGCCTCGCATGCGAGCCGCAATTCTTCGGCTTTACCACTGCCGACGAACATCGCGGCATCGGGGCTCGCGCGGCGGCCCGTCAGCGTGACGGCGGGATGGGCGCCCGCGCTGGCGGCGAGCAGACTGAGTTCTTCGAGACTGGCTTCGAAATCGGTTTTGCCGAAATCGATGCCGACTAACGCTGCGTTGATCAAATTGTCGGATATCAAGATAAGGCGGCTGACATCAATTGCCGACGGCCATGCGAGCCAGCCGCGGCATAGGTTAGGACGCTGCTTCCGCGTCCGGGTGGAAATTCACCGGGCGGGCAGGCACGACCGTCGAAATGGCGTGCTTGTATACCATCTGGGTAACCGTGTTCCGGAGCAACACGACGTACTGGTCGAACGATTCGATGTTCCCTTGAAGCTTGATGCCGTTAACGAGATAGATCGAAACCGGCACATGCTCCTTACGCAGTGCGTTCAAAAACGGGTCTTGTAACAATTGCCCTTTGTTGCTCATGGCGTGCTCCATCTTTTTTGCAGGTTGATCTAGATTGGGGCGAAGAAAAAGAGATCCGCCGCCAATCGCTACACTATAGCCGATTTTGTCTGCGCCCCGCCTCTGCCATCAGGCCAGGCGCGCATGATATTGACCGATTATTCCTTGTCGGCATATGGATTCGTCGACGAACGGAACTCTATGCGCAATGGAGTGCCCGTCAACGAGAAAGTTTCTCGAAAACGATTCTCGAGATAACGTTTATACGTGTCGGTAACGGCGTCGAGCGCGTTGCCGTGAATCACGATGATGGGCGGATTCTGTCCGCCCTGGTGCGCATAGCGCAGTTTCGGCCGCACGGGGCCGCGGCGTCGCGGCTGCTGGAACTCGACCGCCTCGATCAACGCGCGCGTGAGCTTGGGCGTCGGCAGTTTCTTCATCGCGGCCGCATAGGCATCGTCGACCGAGCGCATGAGCGGGCCGATACCCGTTTTCTCCGCGGCCGAAATGAAATGGAATTTCGCGAAATCGAGAAACTTGAGCTTGCGCGCGAGATCGGCCTTGGTGCGCTCGCGCACATGCGGATCGAGTCCGTCCCACTTGTTCACGCCGACGACGAGCGCGCGCCCCTGCTCGACCACGAAGCCCGCGATGTGCGCATCTTGGTCGGAGATGTCCTGACGCGCATCCAGCAGCAGAATCACGACGTTCGCATCGGCGATCGACTGCAGCGTCTTCACCACCGAGAACTTCTCGATCGCCTCGAACACCTTGCCGCGCCGGCGCAACCCCGCGGTATCGATCAGCGTGTACTGCCTGCCGTTGCGCTCGAAATCGACGTAAATCGAATCGCGCGTCGTGCCCGGCATGTCGAACGCGATCACGCGCTCCTCGCCGATCAGCGTGTTCACGAGTGTCGATTTGCCGACGTTCGGCCGCCCGACGATCGCGATCTTGGTGCCGCGCGCGGCAGCGTTCTCGTCGCTCTCCTCCGGCTGGCCCGCATAGGCGACGTCGAGCGCCTCGTTGATCATGTCGGTCACGCCGTCGCCGTGCGCGGCCGAGATCGCGCGCGGATCGCCCAGGCCAAGTTCGTAGAAATCGGCGGCGACCGCCGTGTACTTCATCCCTTCGGCCTTGTTGACGACGAGGAAGATCGGCCGCCCGGTTTTTCTGAGATAGTCGGCGATCGATTTATCCTGCGGCGCGAGGCCGTTGCGGCCGTCGACGATGAACACGACGACGTCGGCCTCCTCGACCGCCTGCCGCGTTTGCCGCGCCATCTCGTGCAGGATGCCGTCCTTCGCGACCGGCTCGAAGCCGCCCGTGTCGACGACGAGATACGGCCGCGCGCCGATCCGCCCCTCGCCATAATGGCGATCGCGCGTGAGGCCGGGCAAATCGGCGACCAGCGCATCGCGCGAACGCGTGAGCCGGTTGAACAGCGTGGATTTCCCCACATTGGGGCGCCCAACAAGGGCAATGACCGGTTTCATCTGATGATGTCGTCTACGTGAAGCGCAAGCGGCGGAAGGCTCGCTGGCCGCGAGCGGCTGCGCTTGATGGAAATTAGCACGAATTCGCGCCGAACCGGCGCGCACGCGGCTGCATCGGCGCCGCGATACTTTTATTGATCAACCTGCCCCTGCGCTGCCGCAAGCCGCGCACGACGCGCGGCAGACCGCCTTCGGCAGACTGCGCAAGACCCGCTACAGCGGGCCGGCGCACAACCCTTCATCCTCTCTTCTATCGCGGCCGGCGTGCGAACCCGCCGCGTGCCGCGCGATGTTCAGCGCGGACGGAAACCGTATACGCCGCCGTCCTGCGTTTGCACGACGAGCGTGTTGCCCGCGAGCACGGGCGCCGCGTTGATCGCGCTGCCGTCCGTCTTCATCCGGGCGACGAATGCGCCGTCGTCACGCGACAGGAAATGCACGAAGCCCTTGTAATCGCCGAGCACCACGGCGCGGCCGAGCAGATACGGCACGCCGACGTCGCGGCTCTTGAGCTTGTCGTTGCGCCAAAGCTCCTTGCCCGTCGCGACGTCATACGCGGCGACGACGGACCAGTCGTCGCCGCCCACGACCACCGTATCGTCCTGCGCGATGCCGCTGCGGCTGGAGAACGGTTTTTCCCACTGTGGGCGGCCGGAATTCGCGTCGAAGCAGCCGAGCTGCCCCTGGAACGTCACCGCGCAGGTTTCGGCGCCGACGAGCGTGGGCGCGCCCGTCACGTCATTGATCCGCTCGACCTCGGTCACGCCCTTCGGGAACGACACCGGCGTTTGCCAGAACGGCTCGCCGGTCTGCAGGTTCAGCGCGATGAGACCGCCGCCCGGAAAGCCCGCGAGCACCGCGGCATCGCCCGCGAACGTCATGCCGGCCGACACGCGCAGGTTGAGCGGCACCGCCCGGTTGCGGTAGCTCCACTTCTGCTCGCCCGTCTGCGCGGAGAATGCGATCACCTGGCCGTCGATCGTGCGCACGATCACAAAACCGTTGCCGACGAGCGGCGGCGAGAAGATCTCGCCTTGCACGGACGTCTTCCACAGCAGTTTGCCATCCGGACCAAGCACGAAGAGGCCGCCCTTCAGCGCGCCGACCGCAGTCAGATTGCCGTCGCTGCCGACGCCGGCGGACAGGTCGGAACCCACCTTCGTGCGCCACACCTCCTGGCCCGTCTTCGCATCGATCTTCTCGACCGAGCCGTTTGCGCCGGCGACATAGACCGCATCGCCCACCGCGACCGGCGAGAACGAATAGCGGCCGCCCTTGCCGACGCTCGCCTTCCACACCTGCTGCACGTCGAGCGCGGGTTTGAACTCGGTGAGCGGCGTCGGCACGCGGCGTGCGTCCTTCGATGACGAACAGGCCGCGAGAACCAGGACGGCCGCCGCACAGGCAACAGGAGCAGCGTAACGTTTCAGCAGATTCATCGATGAGCGAAGCAAAGTTAGGTTGAGAACAAAAGCGCGCGCTTAGCCGCCGAGCGCATCCAGCTTGAATTGCACGAGTTGGCGCGAGGACGAATCATCCTTCGGCAGCGCGTCGAGCGCGAGCTTGTATGCGGCGCGCGCATCGTCGCTCTTGCCTTGCGCGGCAAGCAGGTCGCCACGGCGATCCGCGACGGGCCCCTTGAACGCATCGGGCGGCGTGCCCGCGAGCAGCGCGAGCCCCGCGTCGTACGCCTTTTCGTCGAGCAGCAGCGACGCAAGACGCAACTTCGCGATCTGCTTGTACTCGTCGTCCTTCGCGTGATCGACCGTCCATTGGAGCTGCGCCTTGGCGAGCGCCGCGTCGCCCGCGCCGTAGAGCGCCTTCGCGGCTTCGAGCGCCGTCATCTGCGCATAGGCGGTGCCGCCGAACTTGTCTTCCATGTCAGCGGCGACGCGTGAAATCTTCGTCTTGTCGTTCGACGCGACGGCCTGTTGCACCTGCTCATACAGCACCGCCGCCTGCGCGGCCTGACGCCGCTGCCAGTAATTCCAGCCGTTCCATGCCGCCGCGACCGCGAGCACGGCAATGGCGATCCAGGTCGTCAGATTGCCCCACCGGGTCCACCATGCCTTCAGGTTTTCAATCGATTCTTGTTCGTCGTGGTAGCTCATCGCCTAGCGATTCCTTCCTGTACACGCTTTCTGGTCGAGGACACGCCGCGATCAGTCGTCGCCGTCTTCGGCGGATGCAACCATCGCATTGATTAGAAATTCGGTCAAGTTTTCGACCGGCACCGACTGCTGAGCCTGCTTTTCGCCCGCCACGCCCGCATCGCGCAAAGGTTTCACGCTCGCCGTGCCGTTCGCTACTTCGTCCTCGCCGAAAATCACCGCGAATGCCGCGCCGCTCGCGTCCGCGCGCTTCATTTGCGATTTGAAGCTCGCGCCCGCGCCGTCGGCGCTGCAATGGAAAATCACGTCGAGGCCCGTGTCGCGCAGCCGCTCGGCGACGACGAATGCCTGTTCGCGCGCCGCATCGCCCTGATGGACCACGTAGACATCGACGCCGTCCTGCTCCGGCACGAGATCGTCTTCCTTCAGCAGTTCGAGAATCCGCTCGATACCCATCCCCCAGCCGCACGCGGGCGCGGGCTTGCCGCCCAATTGCTCGATCAGCGCGTCGTAGCGGCCGCCGGCCGCCACCGTGCCCTGCGCGCCGAGCTTGTCGGTCACCCACTCGAACACGGTCAGGTTGTAGTAGTCGAGGCCGCGCACGAGACGCGGATTGATCTTGAACGGCACGTTGTTGGCCTTCAGCAGGCGCTGCAACCCTTCGAAATGCGCGCGCGACTCATCGCCGAGGAAATCGATCAGCTTCGGCGCATTCTCGACGATCGCCTGCAGCGCGGGATTCTTCGTATCCAGCACGCGCAGCGGGTTCGTATATAGACGGCGCTGCGCATCGGCGTCGAGCTGGTCGACGTGCTGCTCGAGATACTTGATCAACTCGACGCGGTGCGCGGCGCGCTCTTCGGCGAGACCGAGCGAATTGATCTCGAGCCGGATGCCCATGAGGCCGAGATCGTCCCACAGCCGCTGGCACATCATGATGATTTCCGCGTCGGCGTCCGGGCCCGCGAAGCCGAGCGCCTCGACGCCGACTTGATGGAACTGCCGATAGCGGCCGCGCTGCGGGCGCTCGTGGCGAAACATCGGGCCGATGTAGAAGAGCCGCTTCGGTCCGTCGTACAGCAGGTTATGTTCGATCGACGCCCGCACGACGGCCGCGGTGCCTTCCGGGCGCAGCGCGAGTTCGTCGCCGTTCAGCGAATCGGTGAAGTTGTACAGTTCCTTCTCGACGATGTCGGTCACTTCGCCGATGCCGCGCGTGAAAAGCTGCGTGTGCTCGACGATCGGCGTGCGGATGCCCTGATAGCCATACGCGCGCAACAGCGATTTCGCGGTCGATTCGAAGAATTCCCACAGCGCGGCATCCTGCGGCAGGATGTCGTTCATGCCCTTCACGCCCGTCAGTTTGTCGAGCTTTCGCTTTTGTTCTGTCATCTGGTTACGGTTGACGAATTAATTCTGGAGCGCTTCGGCACGGCCTTGAGCGGCTGCGCCGTAGGTACGCGCAACGTAGTCGCTCACGATCTGCTGGAATTCCTGCGCGATGTGTTCGCCGCGCAGCGTTTTCACTTTCTGGCCGTCGATGAAGACAGGCGCAGCCGGATTCTCGCCCGAACCCGGCAGGCTGATGCCGATGTTCGCGTGCTTCGACTCGCCCGGGCCATTGACGATGCAGCCCATCACCGCGACGTTCATCTTCTCGACGCCCGGATATTCATTGCGCCACACCGGCATCTGCTCGCGCAGATAGTTCTGGATCTGCAGCGCGAGTTCCTGGAACAGCGTGCTGGTCGTGCGGCCGCAGCCGGGGCACGCGACGACCATCGGCGCGAACGAGCGCAGCCCCATCGTCTGCAAGATCTCCTGACCGACGACCACCTCACCCGTGCGCGACGCGCCCGGCTCCGGCGTCAGCGAAATCCGGATCGTGTCGCCGATCCCTTCCTGCAGCAGCACGCCGAGCGCGGCTGTCGACGCGACGATCCCCTTCGAGCCCATGCCCGCCTCGGTAAGCCCGAGATGCAGCGCGAAGCCGCAGCGGCGCGCCAGCTCCCGGTACACCGCGATCAAGTCCTGCACCCCGCTCACCTTGCACGACAGCACGATCTTGTCGCGCCCAAGGCCGAGTTCGACCGCACGCTCGGCCGAGCCGATCGCCGATTGGATCAGCGCTTCGTACATCACGCTCTGCGCGTCCCACGGCGTCGCGCGCGCGGCGTTCTCGTCCATCATCCGCGCAAGCAGATCCTGATCGAGGCTGCCCCAGTTCACGCCGATTCGCACTGGTTTGTCGTACTTGATCGCGGCTTCGATCATCTGCGCAAACTGCGTATCGCGCTTCGCGCCCTGGCCGACGTTGCCCGGATTGATCCGGTACTTCGACAGTGCCTGCGCGCAGTCCGGATAGTCGCGCAACAGCAGATGTCCGTTGTAATGGAAATCGCCGACGAGCGGCACCGCAATGCCCATCCGATCGAGCTGCTCGCGAATCGCGGGCACCGCGGCGGCCGCCTCGGGCGTATTCACGGTGATGCGAACGATTTCGGAACCCGCATTCGCGAGTTCCTTCACCTGGATCGCCGTGCCGATCGCGTCGGCCGTGTCGGTGTTCGTCATCGACTGCACACGAACCGGCGCATCGCCGCCGATCGTCACGAGATTGCCGCCCCAGCGGACATCGACGCCATGCGACACGCGCCGCGGCGCATGCCCGCCGAACACCGGCTCGGTTGAACAGATTTGGCTGTCTCGAGGAAGTCGAGCGTCGGTAGATCGAGCTTCAGGGGATTGAGCTTCGGATTGCATCGTTGGATCCAAATTTACGCATGGCGCGCCGCCCGTCGGCTGCGCGCGAATGGGAAAAGCGTCGCGGCCGCCTGCGGTCACGACGCTGGCCGTCAGGGCAACGCGAAACGCGCGACGTTACCCCGAGCCGCCGAGTATTTTGCCGGATCGACAGGCTTGCCGTCGAAAGCGATCGACTCGAGCCCGGCCTTGTTGCCGATCGTCACCTTGAGCGGCGCGTCGCCCGCCACCTGCTTGGTCTCGCCCGCCCGCACGAGCGCCGAGAACAGTTCCTTGCCGTGCTTATCGCGCACGCTGAACCAGCAGTCCTGCGCGACCTTCAACGTCACCACCGACTGGCCGGGCGCGACAGTCGCCGCCTCGCTTGCCGATGCCGATGCCGATGGCTGCGGCTGTGCCGCGGCCGCAACCGATGCCGCGGCCGGGCCAGCGGCGGTGGACTGCGCCGATGATGCCGCCGAAGCGGGCGATTCGCCAGCGACGCTCGCGACCAACGCCGGTCCGGCGACCTGCGCCGGCGCGAGCGCCGCGCTGCCCGGCACCGTTTGCGTTGCGGTTTGCTCGGCGGCGCCGGACGCGCCCCGCGCCTGCGTCACCGAACCCGACACTGCCGCGCTCGCCGGCAGCTCGGACGCGGCGCTCTCCGGCTGCTGGTCATGCACCGCTGCCGCGCCGTTATCCGCGCCGCCCGTCTTGAAGCGCGCGAGCCAATTCGTCGATTCGCCGCCCGTGCGCCACATCATCACGGCGACAAGCGCGACGACGGCCGCCGCGATCGCCCATAGCCACGGCCGGCTGCGCGACGAATCGCCGAGATGGATCGACACGCGCCCGCGCGGCAGATCGGCGCCCGACGACGCGGGCAACGACAAGTCCACCGCCGGCACGCCTTTCTCTCGGCGCAGCGCTTGCGCGAACGGTTCCGGATCGACGCCCAGCATCTTTGCGTAGCTGCGCACGACGCCAAGCGCGAACGTCGTGCCTGGGAACTGGCTCGTGTCGCCCGCCTCGAGCGCCTGCAGCTTCGGTGCGGCGATCTTCAGCCGCGCGGACACGTCGTCGACGGACCAGCCTTTCGCACGACGCAACTCCGCGAGCCGCTCGCCGACGGCCGCGACCGATGCAAGCCCGGCCGCCGCCGGGTGCTCGCCTGCGTTCGTCTCTGGGCTCTTTGACGGCTGCGCTTCGCTCATCCTCATCCTCGCGTCGATTCTTCTTTCATGCGCGCCCGCGCCGGCTCCGGCCGCACACGCACCTATCGTTGTCACACAGCACGGCGCGCCGCGCCATCCCCGATCGCTTTCGCGTTTATTGCACTACCCGCCCAGGCACTCCCAACGGCATCCCCGTCAAACCGCCCGGACCTCGATCACCTTCGCCCCCGTGCGCTGCGCGAGACGCGTGCGATCCTTGACCGCGCCCGCGAGCTGGCCGCACGCGGCGTCGATATCGTCGCCGCGCGTCTTACGCACCGTCGTCACTATGCCGGCGTCGATCAGAATCTGCGCGAAGCGCTTGATCTGCTCCGGCTTCGAGCGCACGAGCCCCGATTCCGGAAACGGATTGAACGGAATCAGGTTGAATTTGCACGGCACGTCGCGCGTAAGCGCGAGGAGTTCGCGCGCATGCGCTTCGGAATCGTTGACGCCGTCGAGCAT
This sequence comes from Burkholderia singularis, assembly GCF_001718875.1. Classification (NCBI taxonomy): domain Bacteria; kingdom Pseudomonadati; phylum Pseudomonadota; class Betaproteobacteria; order Burkholderiales; family Burkholderiaceae; genus Burkholderia; species Burkholderia singularis. Next base: position 2,045,473 of record NZ_CP013448.1, on the reverse strand, counting down.
GCAATATTCGAACGTGATGAAGTCGCGCGGCGCGACCTTCAGATAACGCTCGCAAGCCGCCATCAGCTCACGCAGCGGATGTTTCTTGTTGAGCGGCACGAGCATGTCGCGCAGCGCGTCGTTCGGCGCATGCAGCGACACCGCGAGCGCGACCGGCAGCTCGGCGCCGAGCCGGTCCATCATCGGCACGACGCCCGACGTCGACAGCGTGACGCGCCTGCGCGACAAGCCATACGCGTTGTCGTCGAGCATCAGCCGCATCGCGGGCACGACCGCCGCGTAATTGAGAAGCGGCTCGCCCATGCCCATCATCACGACGTTCGTGACGACGCGCTCCGCGCGCCCGTTCGGACCGGGCGCGCGCCCAAGCGACGCCCGCAGCGCGAACTCCGCCATCCGCAACTGGCCGACGATCTCGCCCGTCGACAGATTGCGGGAAAAACCCTGCTTGCCCGTCGAGCAGAACCGGCAATTGACCGCGCACCCCGCCTGCGACGACACGCAAAGCGTGCCGCGCGTCTCCTCGGGGATGAACACCGTTTCGACCGCGTTGCCGTTGCCGACGTTGATGAGCCACTTGCGCGTGCCGTCCGCCGACACGTGATCGCTCAGGATGTCGGGCGCGCCGATCACGGCCCGCCCTTTCAGCTTTTCGCGCAGCGATTTCGCGAGATCGGTCATCCCGTCGAAATCGGTCGCATTGTACTGATGGATCCAGCGCTGCAACTGCTTCGCGCGAAACGCCTTCTCGCCGAGGCTGCCGCAATACGCGACGAGGCCGTCGGCATCGAAATCGAGTAGATCGACGGGAGATTCGTTCGCCATGGTGTCCTGCCTTGCCGCTACGCGCTGGATCTTGCCCGCGTCAACGCGAGTAGACGTTCATTTCCGGGAAGAAGAACGCGATTTCGACGCGCGCCGTTTCCGCCGCGTCCGAGCCGTGCACGGCGTTCGCGTCGATGCTGTCCGCGAAATCCGCGCGGATCGTGCCCTTTTCGGCCTTCTTCGGGTCCGTCGCGCCCATCAGCTCGCGATTCTTCAGAATCGCGTTCTCGCCCTCGAGAACCTGGATCATCACCGGGCCCGAGATCATGAAGTCGACGAGATCCTTGAAGAACGGGCGCTCGGCGTGAACGGCGTAGAACTTCTCCGCATCGGCGCGCGACAGGTGCGCCATGCGCGACGCAACGATCTTCAAACCGGCGTTTTCGAAACGGCTGTAGATCTGGCCGATCACGTTCTTCGCCACCGCATCCGGCTTGATGATCGACAGGGTGCGCTCGATTGCCATAAAAACTCCAAAAAATTAAGAGGTTACAGTTTCAAATGAATCCGCTATTGTAACACGTTCCCGTGTATCATTGCGATTGAACCCTTACACGACCGAAAGGTCGAATCAGCCATGTTTCGCGGGCGGCTCAATGTTGAAACCTCTCGCCTCGAAACCTATCTTAGGGGTAGCGGCGTCATGGCCTGCCGCGGCGCAACAAACATGCCGCCCGCTCGCGATGCCGCCACGTTCCATGTTAGGAGAAACCATGAACGATTATCCGTATAACTTCGGCCGCGGCGGCGCGATCAGTACCGCCGAGACCCGCAACCGCGTGCTGCGCAACACCTACTGGCTCCTCGCCCTGTCGATGGTGCCGACCGTGCTCGGCGCCTGGATCGGCGTCGCGACCGGTTTCTCGCTGTTTGCCGCGACGAGCCCGATGATGAGCTTCCTCGCGTTCCTCGCGATCGCGTTCGGCTTCATGTTCGCGATCGAGCGCACGAAGAACAGCGCGGCCGGCGTGTTCGTGCTGCTCGGCTTCACGTTCTTCATGGGCCTGATGCTGTCGCGCCTGTTGAGCTTCATCCTCGGCTTCTCGAACGGCCCCGCGCTCATCATGCTGGCGTTCGGCGGCACCGGCGTGATCTTTGCCGTGATGGCCACGGTCGCCACCGTCAGCAAGCGCGATTTCTCCGGCCTCGGCAAATGGCTGTTCGTCGGCGTGATCGTACTGCTGCTTGCGTCGTTCGCGAACGTGTTTCTGCACCTGCCGGCGCTGATGCTGACCGTATCGGTGCTTGCGATCGCGATCTTCTCCGCGTATATGCTGTTCGACGTCCAACGCGTCGTCAATGGCGGCGAAACCAACTACATCAGCGCGACGCTCGCGATCTACCTCGATCTGTACAACGTGTTCACGAACCTGCTCGCACTGCTCGGCATCTTCGGCGGCAATCGCAACTGAGCCTGAACCGCATCACCGAAGACCGGCCCGCATGGGCCGGTTTTTTTTTCGCCGCCATCTCGCAGCGAAGGTCCGCCGCGGAGTGCGCGAACGGTCATCGGAGCGGCCGGCGCGAAGCGCCGCGCGGCCGCGTCGCGCCGGCGGCCAACCCTACGCCCGCTCGAACAGCGCAATCGATTCGACGTGCGAAGTATGCGGAAACATATTCACCACGCCCGCGCCCTTGAGCCGGTAGCCGGCTTCGTGAACGAGCAATCCCGCGTCGCGCGCGAGCGTCGACGGATTGCACGACACGTAGACGATTCGCGCCGGCAAAGGCCCGCTGCCGCTCTGCGCGATCTCGGCCAGCGCCTTCGACACCGCGAGCGCGCCCTCGCGAGGCGGATCGATCAGGAATTTGTCGAACGCACCGAGCGCGCGGATATCGTCGGCCGTCACGTCGAACAGATTGCGGCAGGCAAACGACGTATGGCCGTCGACACCATTCGCCTTCGCATTCGCGAGCGCGCGCGTCGTCAGCGCTTCGCTGCCCTCGATGCCGACCACGTCGCGCGCGAGCCGCGCGAGCGGCAGCGTGAAATTGCCGATACCGCAAAACAGATCGAGCACGCGATCGCCGCGCGCCGGCGCGAGCAGCCGCAGCGCGCGCCCCACCAGCACGCGGTTGATCTGATGGTTGACCTGCGTGAAATCGGTCGGCTTGAACGGCATCCGGATGCCGAATTCGGGCAGCGTGTAGTCCAGCTCGACATCGAGCGGATAAAACGGCGCAACCGTATCCGGCCCCTTCGGCTGCAGCCAGAACTGCACGCGATGCGTATCGGCGAATTCGCGCAACAGCGCTTCGTCGGCCACGTTGATCGGCTCGAGCACGCGCAGCACCAGCGCCGTCACGCTCGAGCCGACCGCCAGCTCGATCTGCGGCATCCGGTCACGGATCGACAATCCCTCGACGAGCCGCCTGAGCGGCACGAGCAGCGCCGACACATGCGGCGGCAGAACCTCGCAGCTCGTCATGTCGGCCACGTAGCTGCTCTTGCGCTCGTGAAAACCGACGAGCACGCCGCCTTTTTTCGCGACATGGCGCACCGTGAGCCGCGCGCGATACCGGTAGCCCCACGACGGGCCGTGAATCGGCGAGAACATCGTCTCCGAGCGCAGTTTCGCGAGATGCCACAGGTTGTCCTCGAGCACGCGCTGTTTGATCGCGACTTGTGCGCGCATGTCGAGATGCTGCATCGAGCAGCCGCCGCAAGTACCGAAAAACGCGCATTTCGGCTGCGCACGCATCACGCTCGCGCGCACAATATCGACGACCTGTGCCTGCTCATAGGACGGCTTGCGGCGAAAGCTCGAATACGTGACGCGCTCGCCGGGCAACGCGCCTTCGACGAAGATCACTTTGCCGGGCTCGCCGTTTTCGTCGACGACGCGGCCGACGCCGCGCGCTTCCATGTCGAGCGAATCGATATCGAGAACCGGGGCGCGATCGGGCACGGCAGACGCGCGGCGCGCGGAAAGGGGGGCGGCTTCTGACACCAGCTATTCCTGACGAACGATTGTGAGCAAAGGCGAGATTGTAGACGAACGGCACGCCGAAGGGCGTGCCCGAGCGTCTCCAAACGGCCGGCCCGGCGCCTCGGGCCATCGCTGAACGATAACGGAGCGTCAACGATGCGACTCATTAGTTGGAACATCCAATGGGGACGGGATGCGAGCGGCACGGTCGATCTCGCGCGCACGATCGACGCCGCGCGCCGGCTCGGAGACTTCGACGTGCTATGCCTGCAGGAAGTCACGCGCGGCTTTCCGGCGCTGCCGGGCGGCCCATCCGACGATCAGTATGCCGAATTAGCCGCACTGCTGCCCGGCTACGACGTATTCGAGGCAATCGGCGTCGATCTGCCGCCGCGCGCGCCAGGCGCGCCGCGACGGCAATTCGGCAACGCGCTCGCGACCCGGCTGCCCGCCGAGCGCGTGCTGCGCCATGCGCTGCCGTGGCCCGCGAGTGCCGACGCGCCGTCGATGCCGCGCTGCGCGCTTGAAGTCACGCTGCGCGCGCGGTTTGGCGCGGTGCGCGTCGTCGTCACGCATCTCGAGTATTACTCGTCGGCGCAACGGCTCGCGCAAATCGACGCACTCAGGCGCCTGCATCGCGAAGCCGTCGCGCATGCGCGCGACAGCGCGCCTGCCGAAACGCTCGACGGCCCTTTCGCGGCGTCGGCGCGCGCCGCCGATGCAATCGTTTGCGGCGATTTCAACAGCGCATACGCGAGCGCCGCGTATCGGCGTTTCGTCGCGCCGTTTCCGGACGCGCCGCGTTTTGTCGATGCATGGCTCGCCCGCCATCCGGGAAAAGCGCCGCCGCCGACAGCAGGCGTCTACGACACCGCGCAATGGGCCGACGGGCCGCTCACATGCGATTTCGTATTCGTGACCGAAACGCTCGCTGAACGCATCACGCGCTGCGAAATCGACAGCGCGACACACGCGTCCGATCACCAGCCGATCGTGCTCGAACTGAACGACGCCTGAACGTCAATCGGAGAATGGGAAAACAGAAAAACGCCCTGCACCGGTCAGCGCAAACGGACGCATTGCCCATGCGCGAACCATGGGCGATCACGCGCCGAACGCAGCCAGATATTCGGCCCAGTGCGGCGCCGGCTCTTGCAACAGCGCATTTTTCACGAGCACGACCTCGTCCGCATATTCGGTTGGCGTCAAACCGCCCCGCATCTGCTGAAATCGGCAATACAGCAGGTACGTGTTCACGACGTCGGTTTCACAGTAATTGCGGATTTCGTCGAGCCGCCCTTGCTGGAATGCTGCCCAAACTTGGCTGCCATCCATCCCGAGCTTGCCTGGAAAGCCGCACAGCTTCGCAAGCGCGTCGAGCGGCGCGTTCGCGCGCGGCTGGTAGAGCGCGAGCAGATCCATCAGATCGGTGTGGCGCGTGTGATAACGGGACAGATAGTTGTTCCACTTGAATTCGCGATCGTCCTCGCCCATGTCCCAATAGCGCGGCGCGGCGACGCCGTGCACGAGCGCGCGGTAATGCAGCACCGGCAAATCGAAGCCGCCGCCGTTCCATGACACGAGCTGCGGCGTGTATTTCTCGATCACACGATAAAACGATTGGATCAGCACGGCCTCCGGATCGCCGGGCGCGCCGAGCGAGCGCACGCGAAAGCCCGTGTTGTCGCGAAACACGCACGAGATTGCGGCAATCCTCTGCAGATGGTGCGGCAAGAAATCACTGCCCGTCTTCTCGCGGCGCGCGGTGAACGCATGCTCGGCGACCTCGGCGTCGGTGAGCGCGGCGGGCAAATCCTCAAGACGGCGGATGCCGTCGACATCGGGAATCGTCTCGATGTCAAAAACCAGAATCGGGGTCATCAATCAGTTACAAAACGGCGTCTTTGCGCACGCCATTGGATGCAAAAAACCGCTTGAGCCGCACGAGCGCCTCTTGCTGGATCTGCCGCACGCGCTCGCGCGTCAGGCCCATCTCGTCGGCCAGCTCCTCGAGCGTCGCGGGTTCGATGTGGTTCAGCCCGAAGCGTCGCTCGATCACATGCCGGTGCTTGTCGGACAGGCGCGACAGCCACGCGCGCGTCAGCGTCTCCAATTCGCGGTGCTGAACTTCCGCGTCCGGCGATTGGCTTTGGTCGTCCGGCAGCAGATCGAGCAGGCTGCTCGCCGGATCGAGATCGAGCGGCGCGTCGAGCGACGCGGTGTGCTCGTTCAGCGCGAGGATGTCGGTGACCTCTTCCGCGGTCTTGCCGGTCAGGTACGCGATGTCGTCGATGCTCGCTTCGCGACGCTCGGCCGCTTCGCCGGTCGACAACGAATTTTTTTCCAAATGGCGCTTTGCGCGCAGCACCTGATTCAGTTCGCGGATCACGTGCACGGGCAGGCGCACCGTGCGTGCCTGGTTCATGATCGCGCGTTCGATACTTTGGCGGATCCACCAGGTCGCATAGGTCGAAAAGCGGAAGCCGCGCGTCGGATCGAACTTCTCGATCGCATGCATGAGCCCGAGATTGCCTTCCTCGATCAGATCGAGCAGCGGCACGCCGCGATTCAAATAGCCTTTCGCAATGCTGACGACGAGGCGCAGATTACGCTCGATCATCACCTGCCGCGCATCGAACTCGCCCGCCTTCGCCAGACGCGAGTAGCGCTGCTCCTCCTCGACCGTCAGCAGCGGTTTCACGCTGATCCGATTCAGGTAGTGCTGGATCGTGTCGGCGGTAAGCTCGGCTTGCAACAGCGCGCGGAAATCGTCGATATCGGGCGGGGCGTCGGCGGCTTCCCGCTCGTCGGCCGCGTCATCGGCATCGGCCGCCTCGGCATCGTGAGGCTCGTAATCATGCTCGTTACCGGCGACATCGTCGTCGCCCGTCGAAGCGCCAGTTCGCCCCGCCGAGGATTGCGTGGCACGACTGATCTTCTCAGGTTCGGCATGCAGCGGGTGGCGCTTCGATTTCGGCATGGTCGTCTCGTTTATTGAGGCGGCAAATACTTCAGCGGATCGACAGGTTTACCCTGCCGGCGAACCTCGAAATGCAACATCACGCGGTCGGAATCGCTATTGCCCATTTCTGCAATCTTCTGCCCCTTCGTCACCGCGTCCCCCTCTTTTACCATCAAAGCGCGGTTGTGTGCATACGCAGTGAGATAAGTCGCATCGTGCTTGATGATAATAAGATTGCCGTAGCCGCGCAGCCCGTTGCCGGCATAGACCACCCGGCCCTCCGCAGCAGCTTTCACGGCTTCGCCCGCGGTGCCGCCGATGTTGATTCCCTTGTTCTTCGAATCGTCGAACGTATTCAGGAGCGCGCCGCGCACGGGCCATGCAAACGACACGTTGCTCGCGGCAGGCGCGGCCGCTTCGGTGGATGCCGCAGCCGGCGCCGAACTCGAGCTGGAACCGGAGCCATAGATCGGCGGCACGGCCGGGCCGCTCGACAGCGGCGGCGTCGTCGCCGCGCCGCCCGCGGCAGGCGCGGCGGTAGTCACGCCGCCTGCGGGCGGCGCGACGCGCAGCAACTGGTCGACTTCGATCTGGTTCGGGTTCGTGAGATTGTTCCACGCCGCGATATCGCGATAGTTCTGGCCATTCTCGAGCGCGATCCGATAAAGCGTATCGCCCGGTTTCACCCGGTAGAAGCCAGGGGGCGCAGGCGGCAGCGGCGCTGCGGGCTGGGTGGCGGCCGTCGTGCCGAGCGAACCTGAACGGTCGACGACGGGCGCCTGGTCGAGCCGCGTCGCGCAAGCGGCGAGCAGCATGAAAGCGGCCATGCAAATCGCGCGCTGAGCGAGCGAGAGCGGAACCTTCGAACGATTGTTTTGCATCGCGCGCAACATACTCATCGGTATCAAATCACTCCGGATTTTAAAGGGACAAAGAAAACGCGATCAAGCCGCGATTCGCGCCACTGCGCGGGCGCGACACGCTCGACGAGCGTCAATACCTGCTCGCCTTCCTGCCCGCCGACAGGCGCGACGAGCCGGCCGCCGATCGCCAGTTGTTCCAACAGCGTGCGCGGCACGTCGAGCCCCGCCGCGGCGATCACGATCGCGTCGAACGGCGCGGCGGCGGGCAGCCCGACACATCCGTCGCCGTAATGCAGGCGGATATTCGGCACGCGCAACGGCCGCAAATTCAATTTTGCCCGCTCATAGAGCGGCTTCACGCGTTCGATCGAATAGACGTCGCGTGCGATGCGGCTCAGCACCGCGGCCTGGTAACCGCAGCCGGTGCCGATTTCGAGCACGCGCTCGAGCGCCCGGCCGGCCGCGGCGAGTTCGATCATGCGCGCGACGACGGACGGCTTCGAAATCGTCTGCTGATGCCCGATCGGCAGCGCCGCATCTTCGTATGCCTGCGCAGCCAGCCCGGGATCGACGAACATATGGCGCGGCACAGCGGCCATCGCGGCAAGCACGCGCGAATCGGTCACACCGTTGGCTTGCAGCCTTTCGACCATCCGCTCGCGCACCCGTTCCGAGGTCAATGCGAGCGCGCCCGCCAACGCGACATTCGGCGCGGCGCTCTTGTCGCCGCCACGCCGGGCAGCGCCGCCCTGGCTCGCCGCATGGGCCGCGCCTGCGGCCAGCTTCGTCGCGCGGGCCGCCTTCGGCGCAGGCGCTGCCTTCGGACCGGGCGCCGGTTTCGGCGCGGATGCGCTCGTCAACGGCGACGCGCCGCCGCTCTGCCCCGCGCGCCAATTCTGCGCGGCCGCCGGCGCCCCGGCGGGCGCGATCACCGCCGTCGCGACGCGCTGACGCGCGGCATCGCTCGCGCTGCGTTCGGCCGCGCGCATATCGGCCTTGCGCGGCTCGCGCTTCAGATCTTCGAGCGCGAGCGGAAACCGCTTCGCGCGCTCGCCGCTCATGAAGCGCCGCTCCGCGCGCGCGCCCACTCGCGGGTGGCTGACAGCATCTGGGTATGGGTGAGATCGAGCTGCAACGGCGTGATCGACACGAAACCCTCGGCGACCGCGTGAAAATCCGTGCCGTCGCTCGCATCGCGCGCCTCGCCGGACGGCCCGATCCAGTAGATCGGCTCGCCGCGAGGATTGGTTTGGCGGATCACGGGCTGCGACGGATGCCGCTTGCCGAGCCGCGTCACCCGCCAGCCCTTGAGCGCATCGTAGCTGCGGTTCGGAATGTTCACGTTCAACAGCGGCTGCCCGGCGAGCGGGTGCGCGAGATAGTGGCGCACGATCTCGGCCGCGACGCGCGCCGCATCGGCCAGATGCGCCCAGTCCTTGTCGACGAGCGAGAACGCGATCGCCGGCACGCCGAACATGATGCCTTCCGTCGCGGCGGCGACCGTGCCCGAATACAGCGTGTCGTCGCCCATGTTCTGGCCGTTATTGATCCCCGAGACAACGAGGTCGGGCTTCGCGTCAAACAACCCGGTCAACGCGACGTGCACCGAGTCGGTCGGCGTGCCGTTCACGTAGTAGAAACCCGAGGTCGCCGAGCGCGACACCGACAACGGCCGCGACAACGTCAGCGAGTTCGAGGCTCCGCTGCAATTCTGTTCGGGCGCCATCACCGTGACGTCGGCGAACGGGCACAGCGCTTCATAAAGCGCGGCGATACCGGGCGCGAGATAGCCGTCGTCGTTACTGAGTAGGATTCGCATCCGGCGATTGTAACCGAGGAAAGATTGCGCGAGAGCGACAGCCAGGGTGCCCGACCTGCGCCGACGGCGACGCGGCGCCAGCCGTGGCTCGCGCCCGCGTGCAGGCGGACGAGCGAGCCGGCGGGCGCGCGAAGCGCCGGCGTCCGGGGCCGGCGCGCCGCGCTCAGATCGCCCGCTTGTCGCGCAGCGCGGCGATCGCCGGCGCGTCGTAGCCCAGCTCGCGCAGCACTTCGTCCGTGTGCTCGCCAAGCTCGGGGCCGAGCCAACGCGTCTCGCCCGGCGTGCCGGACAGTTTCGGCGTGATGTTCGGCAACGCAATCTCGTTGTCGCCGGCCCATTTGAAACGCTGGATCATCTCGCGTGCGGCGAACTGCGGATCGGTGAACATGTCGGCCACGCTATAGATCCGCGATGCCGGCACGTCGGCCGCGTTCAGCACCGTGAGCGCGTCATCGATCGGGCGCGGCGCGAGCCACGCGGCGATCGCCGCATCGATTTCGTCGGTGCGCGGCACGCGTCCGTCGTTGCGCGCGAGCGCCGGATCGTCGGCGAGATCGTCACGCCCGATCGCCTTCATCAGGCGCTTGAAAATCGGATCGCTGTTGCCGCCGATCACGATACTGCCGTCGCGGCACGCATAGGTGTTCGACGGCACGATGCCCGGCAGCGACGCGCCCGTGCGCTCGCGCACCAGCCCGTAGACGCCGTACTCCGGCACGACGCTTTCCATCATGTTGAAAACGGCTTCGTAAAGCGCGACGTCGACCACCTGCCCCGCGCCGCCGTTCACGTGACGATGATGAAGCGCCATCAGCGCGCCGATCACGCCGTGCAGCGCGGCGATCGAATCGCCGATCGAAATGCCGATACGCGGCGGCGGACGGTCCGGATAGCCGGTGATATGGCGCAGCCCGCCCATCGATTCGGCAATCGAGCCGAAACCGGGACGGTCGCGGTACGGCCCCGTCTGCCCGTACCCGGACAGGCGCACCATCACGAGACCGGGGTTTTCCGCGGCGAGCACGTCATAGCCGAGACCGAGCTTTTCAAGCAGGCCCGGCCGAAAATTCTCGATCACGACGTCGGCGTCGCGCGCGAGACGGCGCACGATTTCCTTGCCGTCGTCCGACTTGAGGTTGACCGTCACCGATTTCTTGTTACGCGCCTGCACCGCCCACCACAGCGACGTACCGCCCGCCTCCGGATACAGCTTGCGCCACTTGCGCAGCGGGTCGCCGCCGTCCGGGTCCTCGATCTTGATGACCTGCGCGCCGAATTCGGCGAACAGACGCGCAGCGAATGGCCCCGCGATCAGCGTGCCGAGTTCGAGCACCTTGACACCCGCGAGCGGGCCGTGGGTTGCGCTCATATCACTCTTCCTTGGATTGGACTGGGGAATCGCACCGGTTGACCCGGCGCATCGTGCGCAAGCGCGATACGGGCGCTGCGCGCATCCGTCGCGATCGGGCGGCGATGAAGCGGCGCGATCGCGCAAGCGCGCCGCGCGCGCGTAATGCGCAGGCGACGCCGCTAGAGCGTGCGCCTGTCGAGCATCGCGCGCGCGATCGTGCCTGCATCGACATACTCGAGTTCGCCGCCCACCGGCACGCCGCGCGCGAGCCGCGTGACGGCCAGGCCGCGCGCCTTCAGCGTCTGCCCGAGATAATGCGCGGTCGCCTCGCCTTCGTTCGTGAAGTTGGTCGCCAATACGACCTCCTTCACGACGCCGTCCGACGCGCGCCGCACGAGCCGGTCGAAATGAATTTCCTTCGGGCCAATTCCGTCGAGCGGGCTCAGACGCCCCATCAGCACGAAATACAGCCCGCGATAGGTCATCGTCTGCTCGAGCATGATCTGGTCGGCGGGCGTCTCGACGACGCAAAGCAGCGTCGGATCGCGCTCCGAATCGCTGCAAACCTCGCAGATCTGCGCCTCGGTGAACGTATTGCACTTCTCGCAATGCCGCAGGTGCTCGGTCGCGAACAGCAACGAGCGGCCAAGCCGCGCGGCGCCATCCCGGTCATGCTGCATCAGGTGATACGCGATGCGCTGCGCGGATTTCGGCCCGACGCCCGGCAGCGCGCGCAGCGCTTCGACGAGTTCGGACAGCGCGGAAGGCGGCTTGATGCTCATGCGCAATCGATGAAAATCGAACGGCCGCGCATCAGAACGGCAGCTTGAAGCCCGGCGGCAGCGGCAGGCCGGCGGTCATCCCGCTCATCTTTTCCTGCGACGTCGCCTCGGCCTTGCGCACTGCGTCGTTGAACGCGGCGGCGACCAGGTCCTCGAGCATGTCCTTGTCGTCGGCAAGCAGGCTTGGATCGATCGACACGCGGCGCACTTCGTTGCGGCAGGTCATCGTCACCTTGACGAGCCCGGCGCCGGATTGGCCTTCCACCTCGACCAGCGCCAGTTGCTCCTGCATCTTCTTCATGTTTTCCTGCATCTGCTGGGCCTGCTTCATCAGCCCGGCGAGTTGACCCTTCATCATGGACGTGCTCCTTCGTAATCGGTTGTTGCGAACGGGCGCGATCTTAGCGCCCGCTGAGAAATATGGGAATGGCAAACCGGGCGTGCTCCGCGGCGGCGCCCGTGCGGCGTCAATGCAGCGTCGGCGCGGCGCCGTCCGCCGCACCCGCGTCCGGCCCGACAGGACGAATCGAACCCTCGACGATGCTTGCACCGAATTCGCGCAGCAATTGTTGGATGAACGGATCGGCGCGCATCTCCTCTTCGGCTTCGCGCTGCCGCCGCGCACGTTCGGCGGCGGCGAGCGCGGCCGCGGTCCGGCGCGCCGGCCCCACCTCGACCACGACGTCGACCGGCTTACCGAGCGTCTCGGCCAATGCGGCCTTCAGTTTCGCGACCTGCGCGGCATCCGCGTATTGCGGAACAGGCACGGCGAGCTTCAGCACACCGACGTCGACCGATTTCAACTCGCTGCTAAACGCAAGCTGATAGGCAACGCCCGTAAGCGGCAGACTCGCGGCGAGCGCCGGCCACTCGCCGTCGTAGCCGATCGCATCGAGCGGAATCGGCTCAGGCAGCGGCCGCGTGTCGACCGGTTGCGCCGGCGCGCACGCGGCGGACGGCGGCGTCAACCGCGCGTCGGCGGAACCGCTGTCGAATACCGGGACGAAGCCGTCGTCCGGCGGCGCATAACCGTCGTCGATCGACAGCGGCACGTAATCGTCCGGCGGAATGTCCTCCCACGGCGGCGGCATGTCGTGACGCGCGTCGCGAGACGCAGATCTCGCGTCGGCCCGTGATGCGGTGTTCGCCGTGGCGTCGCCTTGCGCCGCGCGCGCGCGCGGCGTCGGCACCGTCACTTGCACCCGCGGCGCGGGCTTTGCGGCTGGCGGGTGCGCCGGCTCGGCAGAGCGCGCGGCGCCCGCTGCGCGGCCGCGATCCGACGATACGCGCATGCCGGCATTGCGCAACACGTCGAGCGCGGCGGCAGCGCCCGTCGCGCGAGACTCGGGCGCCCGGGCGGCGGGCGCCGATGACGCCGTATCGACCACGCCCGCATCCGCATCGCGCGCGGACGATGTCGGCTCGCTCGCGGAAGACGTTTGCGCCTCAGCCAACGAAGCCTTCGCGGCGGCATCGCCGGATGCCGATTCCATCTCGAAGCCGGCAGCCGCGGATGCTTGTGCGGCATCGACAGTCCCATCCGCGCGCGCGCTCGATCCGGCGCTCGGCGCTACTGCCGCCCGGCTCTTTGGCAGATCGGACTGAAGGTTCGACGCTACGGCAGAGGCGAACGCTCGCGGCCCGCCGTCGGTCTGCGCACCGGCTGACGCAACGTCGGTCCACACGTGCGCCTCCTGCGGCTCAGCGCGGAGCGCGACCGATTCGCTTCGCGTGCCGCGCGCGGCGGCACGCTCATCCGCCCTATCCGTATCCGGTGCAACAGCGTCAACCGGCGACCGTACCGGCGCCGTATCGGGGCGCGCGTCACGCGCGGCGGCGCCCCCCGGCGTCGACACGGATGCCACAACGGGCGCTGCGGCAGCCTTCACCGCCAACGCGCGCGCATTCTCGCCCGGCTTCGCCGCCGCGTCGCCCGCCGGCATCGCGCGACCGCCTCCGGGCCCGCCGCCCGCCGCCGCCGGCTCGAACGCGAGCATGCGCAGCAGCGTCATCGTGAAACCGGCATATTCGTCCGGCGCCAAGCCGAGTTCACTGCGCCCGATCGTCGCGATCTGGTAATAAAGCTGCACCTGCTCCGGGCTCAACCCTTGCGCGAAGCGACGCAAATCGGCCGCCTCCGGCCATTCGTCGAGCACCGAGGCCGGCGCGAATTGCGCCCACGCAATCCGGTGCAGAAGGCTCGCAAGATCTTGCAGCGCGGCCGAAAACGACAAACTGCGCAACGCCATCTCGTCGGCGATCGCGAGAATTTGCGGACCGTCGGCCGCAGCCAGCGCATCGAGAAGCCGCACCATGTAGGTCGAGTCGAGCGCGCCGAGCATGCCGGATACGGCCGCCTCGGTCACCTCGTTCGCCGAATATGCGATCGCCTGGTCGGTCAACGACAGTGCGTCGCGCATGCTGCCCTGCGCGGCGCGCGCCAGCAGGCGCAGCGCCTGCGGTTCGAACATGATTTGCTCGTCGCCGAGAATCCGCTCGAGATGCGACACGATATGCCCGGCCGGCATTTGCTTCAGATTGAATTGCAGACAGCGCGACAGCACCGTGACGGGAATTTTCTGCGGGTCGGTGGTCGCGAGAATGAATTTGACGTGCGGCGGCGGCTCCTCAAGCGTCTTCAGCATCGCGTTGAATGCGTGGTTCGTCAGCATGTGCACTTCGTCGATCATATAGACCTTGAAGCGCGCATCGACCGGCGCGTAAACCGCGCGCTCGAGCAGCGCGGCCATTTCGTCGACGCCGCGATTGCTCGCCGCATCCATTTCGACGTAGTCGACGAAACGCCCTTCATCGATTTCGCGGCATGCGCGACATACGCCACATGGTTTGGACGTAACGCCCGTCTCGCAATTGAGCGCTTTGGCAAAAATTCGCGAAAGCGTCGTTTTGCCGACGCCGCGCGTGCCCGTGAAAAGATAGGCGTGATGCAAACGCCCGCCGTCGAGCGCGTGCGTAAGCGCCCTGACGACGTGCTCCTGGCCGACGAGCGAAGCGAAATCCTTCGGACGCCATTTGCGTGCGAGAACTTGATAGGTCATCGGGAAATTGTATCAGCAACGCCGCGCCGCGCCGACAAGCCCGACACCCCGAACGAACGAGACAAAACGCTGCCGGACACGCGCGACGCTGATACGCAGCCGACGTGCAATGCGAAGATCAACAGGAGAGAAAAAGACGAGAAGACGGGGAAGGAAGCGGAAGGTGACGAGCCCGACCCTCGGCACTGGCGGAAAACGGCTGTGGCTGCTTCGTTCCCGACCTGACCAGGTTGACCGCCCCACCATGCGAGGAGGCCCGTCACGGCGCATTCTAACACCGCTTCATGCGCAACGCGACCGTTATTCGCATCGCACCCGCCGGCGCGGCGCCGCTTGCGCCCGCCCCGGCATACTCGGCGCGCGCCGGCCAAAGCATTGACGCCCGGGTTCGACACCTGCCCGCTGCCCCGCGCCTCTTGCAATCCGAACGGCCGCTCCCATATAGCCATCGCACGGACGCCGAAGCCGGGGCATGCAGTACGCCCCTATTCACGTGACGGCTACTATCGCCGTCAACAACGGATAGCAATTTAGGCTAATATGACGCCCGAATGACCCGCGAACCGCGGCATGCAGCGCTCACGCCCTTCTTTTCGCAAGAGCGGAGCCTCCCGCCCCGGCAACCGGCAAAGCCCTCGGGCGGCCGGCGCAGGCGGTCCCCGAAACGAAAGAGGTACTAACACAATGAGCGAACAGATCAAACATATCAGCGACGCATCGTTCGAACAGGACGTCGTCAAGTCCGACAAGCCCGTGCTCCTGGACTTCTGGGCCGAATGGTGCGGCCCGTGCAAGATGATCGCGCCGATCCTCGACGAAGTCGCGAAAGATTACGGCGAAAAGCTGCAAATCGCGAAAATCAACGTCGACGACAACCAAGGCACGCCCGCGAAATTCGGCGTGCGCGGCATTCCGACGCTGATTCTGTTCAAAAACGGCGCCGTGGCCGCGCAGAAGGTCGGCGCACTGTCGAAATCGCAATTGACCGCATTCCTCGACAGCCATCTCTAATCGGCCGAATCGCGCGCACGTGTTGTCAGCCGGCAACACGTGCGCCGAGAAATCCGCCAGCCGGGCGCTCAAGCCCGAATTGGCGTGTGCTAGAATCAAAAGCGTCGTTAAGACGACTATAAATCTCTGAGCGCTTCCGCTCGCCCTCCTCCCTATTTCTTTTCGTCGCATCTCCTCCCTGGCGGGATCTCCGTATGCATTTATCCGAGCTCAAGTCTCTGCACGTGTCCGAATTGATCGAAATGGCCAACGGCCTGGAGATCGAAAACGCGAACCGCCTGCGCAAGCAGGAGCTGATGTTCGCCATTCTTAAAAAGCGCGCCAAGACGGGGGAAACGATCTTCGGCGACGGCACGCTCGAAGTGCTGCCCGACGGCTTCGGCTTTCTGCGTTCGCCGGAAATGTCGTACCTCGCAAGTACGGACGATATCTACATCAGTCCGTCGCAGATCCGCCGCTTCAACCTGCACACCGGCGACACGATCGAAGGCGAAGTCCGCACGCCGAAGGACGGCGAGCGCTATTTCGCGCTGGTGAAGGTCGACAAAGTCAACGGGCAGCCGCCCGAGGCCTCGAAACACAAGATCATGTTCGAGAACCTCACGCCGCTGCACCCGAACAAGCCGCTCTTGCTCGAGCGCGACATGCGCGGCGAAGAAAACGTCACGGGCCGCATCATCGACATGATCGCGCCGATCGGCAAGGGCCAGCGCGGGTTGCTCGTCGCGTCGCCGAAGTCGGGCAAGACCGTGATGCTTCAGCACATCGCGCACGCGATCAAGCAGAACCATCCGGACGTGATCCTGTTCGTGCTGCTGATCGACGAGCGCCCCGAAGAAGTGACCGAAATGCAGCGCTCGGTCGCGGGCGAAGTGATCGCGTCGACGTTCGACGAACCGGCCACGCGTCACGTGCAGGTCGCCGAAATGGTGATCGAGAAGGCCAAGCGCCTCGTCGAGATGAAGCACGACGTCGTGATTCTGCTCGATTCGATCACGCGTCTCGCGCGCGCGTACAACACCGTGATCCCGGCGTCGGGCAAGGTGCTGACAGGCGGCGTGGATGCGAACGCGCTGCAGCGCCCGAAGCGCTTCTTCGGCGCGGCGCGCAACATCGAGGAAGGCGGCTCGCTGACGATCATCGGCACCGCACTGATTGAAACCGGCAGCCGCATGGACGACGTGATCTACGAAGAGTTCAAGGGCACCGGCAATATGGAAGTGCACCTCGAGCGCCGTCTCGCGGAAAAGCGCGTGTATCCGTCGATCAATCTGAACAAGTCCGGCACGCGCCGCGAGGAAATGCTGATCAAGCCGGACATCCTCCAGAAGATTTGGGTACTGCGCAAGTTCATCCACGACATGGACGAAGTCGAGGCGATGGAATTCCTGCTCGACAAGATCCGCCAGACGAAGGGCAACGGCGAATTCTTCGACCTGATGCGCCGCGGCGGCTGACAGACCTTGCGTGGCGCCGCGCATGAAAAACCGCCCGCCGGGGCGGTTTTTTTACGCACGAACCTGTACGTGAACGTACACGTTGATCTATAATCGCCGTCATCTGTCCTTCGTCACCCCCGGAATTCCACACGATGAGCGACTCCCCGCCCACTCTGCTGCTGACCGTGCGCGACGCCGCCGAGCGGCTCGGCGTGACGCCGCGCACACTGAAGTATTACGAGGAGCGCGGGCTCGTCACGCCGTCGCGCAGCGAAGGCCGCTATCGGCTGTACGACGCCGACGATCTCGAGCGCTTTGCGCGCATCCTGCGTCTGCGGGCGCTGGGTTTTTCGCTGCACGGCATCACCGAGATGCTCAAGCGCCCGCTCGAGCCGGCGGCCGACGGACGGCGGCGCTATTCGGACGCGTCGCTGCGCGAGATTCACGCGGATCTCACGCACCAGATCGCGACGCTCGATGCGCGTATCGCCGCCGCGCAGCGCGAGTTGAACGAAGTACGCGCGCTGAAGAAGGAATTGCAGCACGATATCGATTACGTCGAGCGCCGGCTTGCCGGCGAAAGCGCCGACGACTTGATCGCGCGCCGCCAAGCCGCCGCGCAGGGCCGCCGCCGCGCGCGCGCAAGCGTCAAATGAGCGCGCCGCCCAGCCGGCCGCCGCTCTGGAGCGCCGCGAATCTGCGCGGTGATTTCTTTCCTTGGGTGCTCGCGGTCGTCACCGGGCTCGATTACTTCGACAACGCCATCTTCTCGTTTTTCGCGAGCTACATCGCGGGGGGCATCAATGCGTCGCCGGACGAACTCGTGTGGGCGTCGAGCGCCTATGCGGTGACCGCCGTGCTCGGCATCCTGCAGCAGCAATGGTGGATCGACCGGCTCGGACATCGCCGCTACGTCGCCGGATGCATGCTGATGTTCTCGCTGGGCGCGGCCGCCGCGGCGCTCACCGACACATCGATCGAACTCGCATTCGCGCGCGGCTTCCAGGGCTATTTCATCGGCCCGATGATGGGCGCGTGCCGGATTCTGATTCAAATCAGCTTCGCGCCCCAGGCCCGTGCGCGCGCGACGCGCGCGTTCCTCATCATGCTGCTGCTCGGCAGCGCGCTCGCGCCGATTGCGGGCGGCCTCCTCGTCGCGCATTTCACGTGGCGCGCGCTGTTCGCCTGCTCGATACCAGCGGGCATCGGTTTCGCGGCGCTCGCGTTTGCCGCCCTCCCCGACTCCGGCTATGCGCCGCCCGACGAGCGCGACAACGGCCATTTCTGGCCATATGTGATTTTCGCGCTCGCGCAAGGCGCGCTGCAGATCGTCATGCAGCAGGTGCGCTTTCAGCTTTTCACCGGATCGCCGACGCTCGTGCTGCTGGCGGCGGCCGGGCTCGCCGCGCTCGCCTGGTTCGGCTATCACCAATGGCATCACCCGGCGCCGCTCGTGCGGCTGCAGCCGTTTCGCAAACGCACGTTCCAGGTCGGGCTGCTGCTCTACATGTTCTATTACTACGAGACGACGGGCTTCAGCTATTTGATTTCGCGCTTTCTCGAAAGCGGGCTCGGCTATCCGGTCGAAAACGCCGGGCGCCTGGTGGGCGCGACATCGCTGATCTCCGCGACCGCGCTGTTCGTTTATCTGCGCTACGCGAAACTCGTCACGCACAAGAAATGGATCATCGTGCCCGGCTTCGCGATCGCCGCGGCAGCCGCGCTATGGATGTCGCGCATGCCGCCCGACGTCGACGAGGCCGCACTCATCGCGCCGCTGCTGCTGCGCGGGCTACTGCTGCTGTTCATCGTGCTGCCGGTCGCGAATTTGACGTTCCGCGTGTTCGAGATCGACGAGTACACGCACAGCTACCGGCTGAAGAACATCGTGCGCCAATTGACGATCTCGTTTGCGACGGCCTCCGTGATCATCGTCGAACAACATCGGCTCGCGGTACACCAGACGCGGCTCGTCGAGCAGGCAAACGTCTACAACCCGATCTTTCAGCAAACCTTCGCCATGCTGACGCGCAGCTTCGAGGCGGCCGGCCACGCATTGAACGAAGCCCACGCGCTCGCGCTTGCGCAGGTGAGCCGGGCCATTGCGCAGCAGGCGTCGTTTCTGTCCTCGCTCGACGGGTTTCACTTCCTGATCGGCGTCGCCGTGTGCGGCTGCCTGTTCGCCGCCTGGCAAAAAGAGATCGATTGAGGTACGTTTAGCGCCTGTCGCCTCACCCCACCGTTTCGATGCTCACCAAACTCACCCGATGGTTCGATACGCGCCGCCGCGACCGCGCGCTGCGCACCCACCCGATCCCGGAGCCGCTCTGGCAACAAACGCTCGAGCGCCTGCCGTTCGTCACGTACCTGTCGGCAGGCGACTTGCAGCGCCTGCGTGAGATGACGAGCCTGTTTCTCGCGCAAAAATCATTTTCGACCGCGCACGAACTGGAACTCACCGATGCGATCGCGGTGGGTATCGCCGTGCAGGCGTGCCTGCCCGTGCTGAATCTCGGGCTCGAACTGTACCGGGGCTGGATCGGGGTCGTCGTCTATCCCGGCGAGTTCGTGATCCGCAAGACGGTCGAGGACGAGGACGGCGTCGTCCACGAAATCGAGCACGATGCGAGCGGCGAAGCGTGGGAAGGCGGCCCCGTGATCCTGTCGTGGGAGGACGTGCAGATGACGGACGGACGGGACGCGTACAACGTCGTGATCCATGAGTTCGCACATAAGATCGACATGATCAGCGGCGCGGCGGACGGCCATCCGCCCCTGTTCCGGCGCTGGCACGCGCCCGAGCTCGACAGTGCGCGCTGGGCGGACGTCTTCGACCACGCATACGATCGCTTCTGCGACCGCGTCGACGCAGTGCCGGAGCGCGCGTGGCCGCGCTTCGAGCAAGACTCGCTGATCGATCCGTATGCGGCCGACCATCCGTCGGAGTTCTTCGCGATCTGCAGCGAGGCACTGTTTGTCAAGCCGCGGCCGTTCGAGGCCGAATTTCCCGAGCTGTATGCACTGCTCGCCCGCTACTACCGGCAGGACCCCGCGCAAACGGGCATCCTCAAGGGCGCGCCCGCGCATTTGACAAAAAATTCGCCAAGCATCTGATTTTCTGGCATAATCGCGAGCTTTCGACCTCAGGCAAGTGGCTCGCGCCGGGCTTTGGCGGCTGCGTAACGAACTGGTGAGAACTGGCGAACTGGCTGACTCAAACCAGACGGAACACCACCGCGGGCGACGTTAACGGCGTTCGCGGCATCGCAAAAAGCGGCGGGCTGGCTACCGTTTTTACTCAGGAAAAACCATGAAACAAGGCATTCATCCGGATTACCGCGAAGTCGTTTTCCAAGACATGTCGAACGGCTTCAAGTTCGTGACGCGTTCGACGATCCAAACGCGCGAAACGATCGAACTCGACGGCAAGACCTATCCGCTCGCGAAGATCGAAGTGTCGTCGGAATCGCACTCGTTCTACACCGGCCAGCAGAAGATCATGGACACGGCCGGCCGTGTCGAGAAGTTCAAGAACAAGTTCGGCGCACGCGCAAGCGGCAAGGCCGCGAAGTAAGCGTCGCGTGCTTACCGGCCCTCGCGTCGCGCTCGGCCGGTTCCGCAGAAAAAGGCAGCCCAGGCTGCCTTTTTTTGTCTGCGCTCAACCCGTGCCGCCGCCTGCCCGCGCGCGGCCGGACCGGCTTCCGACGCGTGTGGCGCCGTGCGTCTACAATGCCGGATGCTCAAAACGGCCCGCCGCTCACCCGGCGGGCGCTTCGCTCATCCTCTGCCTTCCATCTGCATGAAGCCTGTCGTCCGCCTCACCGCTTCCGCCACTCGCGCGCTACCGCGCTGGCTGCTGCTCACGCTTTGCATCGTCTATGCGGCGTTCGGGCTGTTCGGCCGGGATCCGTGGAAGAACGAGGACGCCGCGGGCTTCGGCGTGATGTGGACGATGGCGCAAGGCGGGCTGCAGGACTGGCTGTTGCCGAACCTTGTCGGCAAATTCGTCACGTCCGACGCGCCGCTCGGCTATTGGCTCGGCAGCCTCGCGATCCGCGCGCTGCCGTGGGTCGATGCGAGCAATGCGTCGCGCGTCTATGCCGGCGTGCTGTTCTGCGTCGCGGCCGCATTTGTTTGGTATGCCGCGTATCTGCTCGGCCGGCGCGCCGAAGTGCAGCCGTTCAAGTACGCGTTCGGCGGCGAGCCCGAGCCGCGCGATTACGGCCGCACGCTCGCCGACGGCGCGCTCCTCGTGCTGCTCGCGTGCTTCGGCCTTGCCGAACGCGGTCATGAAACCACGCCGCAGCTCGCTCAGTTTGCGTGGATCGCGATGCTCGTCTACGGACTGGTGCGCGCGATCGACAAGCCCACGCAAGGCGCGCTGTGGTGGGGCCTCGCGCTCGGCCTCGTCGCGCTGTCGGGCAATCCCGTGGTGGTTACCGCGCTTGCGCTCGGCACGTTCGCGCTGTATCTCGTCACTCCCGAGATCCGCTGCGTGCAGGTGCCGGCGATCGGTCTGCCGCTCGCCGCCGCGATCTTCGCGCTCTGGCCGATCGCCACGCTCGTCGCGTTTGCGGACGACGCGCGCTGGTTTCTCGATCAATGGCTGCACGGCAGCCTGATGCGCTTCTCCGGCCCGCCGACAGCCGTGCTGGCCTACGCGGCAAAGAACCTGCCGCTCTTCACGTGGCCCGCATGGCCGCTCGCGATCTGGGCATGGGTGAGCTGGGCCGGTCTGCGCCGCCGGCCGCATATAGCGATTCCGCTCGCGGTCGTCGTGCCGCTCGTCGCGCTCGTGATCCTGCAAAGTCAGCAGACCAACCGGATGTACATGCTGCTGCTGCCGCCGCTTGCCGTCCTCGCGAGCTTCGCGCTGCCCACGCTCAAGCGCGGCGCGATCAACGCGATCGACTGGTTCGCCGTGTTGAGTTTCACGATCCTCGGCACGTTCGTGTGGCTCGTGTGGCTCGCGTCGATGACCGGCTTCCCGCATCCGCTCGCACGCAACCTCGCACGCCTCGTGCCAGGCTACGAGCCGCACTTCAAGGTGCTGTCGTTCGTCTGCGCGGTCGCGGCGACGGTATGCTGGCTGCTGCTCGTGCGCTGGCGTATCTCGCGCCAGCCCAAGGTGCTGTGGCGCAGCGTCGTGCTCTCGAGCGCCGGCACGACGCTGATGTGGGTGCTGCTGATGACGCTGTGGCTGCCGATCGTCAACTACAGCCGGACCTACCGCGACGTCGCGCAGCAAATCGCCGCGCACCTGCCGTCCGACTACGAATGCATCTCGCCCGTGCGCCTGGGCGACGCGCAGATCGCGACGTTCGCGTACTTCGGCGGCATGCATTTCTCGTTCGACGGCGACTGCGACGTGATCCTGCGCCAGGATCGCTCGGATTTCGGCGAACCCAGCTCGATGTCGCAATACGTATGGCGTCTCGTCTGGGAAGGCCGGCGCGCGGCCGACCGGGACGAACGCTTCCGTCTGTACGAACGGATCGAGCGGCCGAAAACGCCTGTCAAGCGCCGCCCGACACGCCCGGCGCGCCGCTGACCCATGCTTGGGGACATCCGCCGGATCGCCGGGCTCGCGTGGCCCGTGCTGATCGGCCAGCTTGCGATCATCGCGTTCGGCGTGATCGACACCGCCATGGTGGGCCGTTTCTCCGCGCTCGACCTCGCGGCGCTCGGGCTCGGCGCGTCGATCTACGTGTCGATCTATATCGGATTGACCGGTATTCTGTCGGCGCTGCAGCCCATTGCGGGGCAACTGTACGGCGCGCGGCGCTATGCGCAGATCGGCGAGGAGGCGCGCCAGGCGATGTGGCTCGCCGCATTGCTCGCGATCCCGGGCTTTCTGCTGCTGCATTTTCCCGAGCCGCTGCTGCGGATCGCGCATACTCCCGCCGAGCTGCACGCGCGCACGCTCACCTATCTGCGCATCCTGTCATACGGCCTGCCCGCGAGCCTGCTGTTCCGGATTTACAACGCATTGACGAACGCAGCCGGCAAGCCGCGGCTCGCGATGATCCTGCAAGTCGGCGCGCTCGTCGTGAAGGTGCCGCTGAACATCTGGTTCATCTTCGGCGGCCTCGGGCTGCCTGCGCTCGGCGGCCCCGGCTGCGGCCTCGCGAGCACGCTGATCAACTGGATTCTCGCGTGCGTCGGCTTCACGCTGCTCGCGAAGCTCGATGTGTTCGCGCCGCTCGCGATCTTCTCGCGCCTCACGCCGCCGGTCTGGCAGCGCCAAAAGGCGCTGCTCACGCTCGGCCTGCCGATGGGGCTGTCATATCTGATCGAGGTCACGTCATATACGTTCATGGCGCTGTTCATCGCGCAATTCGGCACGACCACGCTCGCCGGCCATCAGATCGCGGGCAATATCGGCGCGGTGCTGTATATGACGCCGCTGTCGATCGGCATTGCCGCGTCGACGCTCGTCGCGCGCGCCATCGGCGCCAACGAGATGAACGACGCGCGCACGCTCGGCCGGCACGCAATCGTGTTCGCCTGCATGATCGCGTGCGCCTATGGCGCCGTCGTGCTCGCACTGCGCGCGGCAATCGTTTCGGCGTACACGCCGAATCCGGCCGTCGCCGCGGCGGCGCTGCCGCTAGTCGCGATCGTCGCGGTCTATCACTTCTTCGACGCGCTCCAGATCACCACCGCCTTCGTGCTGCGCGCGCACAAGATCGCTGTCGTGCCGACCGCAATCTATGCGCTCGCGTTATGGGGCATCGGGCTGGGTGGCGGCTATCTGCTCGGCTTTGACGTGCTCGGCTTCACGCCCGCTTCGCTGACCGGCGCGCGCGGCTTCTGGATCGCCAATGCCGCGAGCCTCGCGCTTGCGGGCGGCGGGCTCGCCGTCTATCTGCGCCGTGTGAGTCGGCGCCGGCCTGGGCCGGACGCCGCGCAGCAGGCGCGGCATGCTCATTGACGCGTCCGCCAAGCGGCATGCGCGCCAGCGGACGGCGTCGCGCTGCGGCAATGCGGGCGGACTATCCGGGCGGACTATCCGGGCGGACTATCCGGGCGGACTATCCGGGCGGACTATCCGGGCGGACTATCCGGGCGGACTATCCGGGCGGACTATCCGGGCGGTGCGGCGGCTCATCAGCCGCCGCACCGCCGATCCCCGTGGCCGTATCGCAACGTCAGTCGATGAACGGGCCGTCCGGATTTTCCGCGCTTCCTGCGCCCGCCCGCTTTTGCGCATCGCGCTGCTCGAACACGTCCCGCGCGGCGAAAAGCGCGTTGAGCGCAGCCGGAAAACCGGCATACACGGCCATCTGCATGAATACCTCGATGATCTCGCTGCGCGTGACGCCGACGTTCAGCGCCGCGCCGATATGCACCTTCAACTGGGGTTGCGCCGTCCCAAGCGTGGCGAGCGACGCGAGCGTGGCGATCTCGCGCGAACGCAGATCGAGCCCGGGCCGGCCGTAGATGTCGCCGAACGCGAATTCGACGAGCAGCCGCCCGAACTCCGGCGCCGTCGCCGCGAGTGATGCGACGACTTGCTCGCCGGCCTCGCCGTCGATCTCCTTCAGGTTGTTCCAGCCCCGCGCGTAGCGGTCTTCGGTGTAGGGTTGCATCGTTCGTCCTGGTCAGCATTTGGATCATGATCCGGTTGGGATCGCTGCGCCTGTCGAATCGCGTCGCGCTCGGCATGCTCGTAGTAAGCGATCTTGTCGGCGATCGCCTCGAGATTGGCCTGCAACGCATCGATCTGCGCACGCACTGCGTCGCGATGCGCGACGAGCAGCGCACGCCGCTGGCCGAGCGTCGCGTCGCCACGCGCGCGCAGCTCCGCGAACGCCTGCATCGCGGCGATCGGCATGCCGGTCGCCCGCAGCCGCATCACGAAACGCAGCCAATCGAGATCGGCCGGCGCGTACAGCCGGTGCCCGGCGTGCGTGCGCGCGATCGATCGCAACAAGCCGGCTTGCTCGTAATAGCGCAAAGTATGCGTGGACACACCGATCAATACGGCAACCTGCCCGATCGTCAATGCACTTGGCGATGTTTGCTTTGAAGCGTTCGACATGGCACGCTCAAGGTTAGGACTTAGAGCGCACTCTAAGTCAAGCGCCGCGCCCTCGCCAGTCCCTGCCGCCGCCCACGGCGCCTATTTCCGTCAAAGATCGTAAAAGCCGGCCGCGCAAGCTGTCACAGCCTTTACAGTGCAACCTGCGATAAGCGACACTGCCGCGCTGTCTTAAAAAGGGCATGCATTTATCCTATGCTTGAACGCAGCACCCGGCTCGCGCCGCGCGCGCGTTCGCTACGACAACCGTTCATCCGTTCCATCACAAGGGAGCCTTTCGCCATGCTGAAAAAGCTGCTGATGCTGGTCGTCGCATTGTCGCTTTCGCTGTCCGCGGCGCTTGCCGCGGCTGTCGAGGTCAACACCGCCGACCAGGCGGCGCTCGAATCCGTGAAAGGCATCGGCCCGGTGAAATCGAAGGCGATTCTCGATGAGCGCGCGAAAAACGGCCCGTTCAAGGATGCCGACGATCTCGCGAGCCGCGTGAAGGGCCTCGGCGCGAAATCGGTCGCGAATCTCGAAGCGGCCGGGCTGACGATCGGCGGCTCATCGGCACCGCCGAGCGGCACGAAGGCCAAGACTCATGCGGCAAAGCCGGCCACCACGGCCCCCGCTGCAACCACGCCGGCCCCCGCGCCTGCCGCGCCCGCCACCGCGTCGCCCGCGCCGGCCGCGAGCGCGCCGACGGCAGCGGCAAGCGCGCCGGCCGCAAAGAAGACACGCGCGTCGAAAAAGAAAGAGAAAGCCGCCGCC
The DNA here is from genome assembly GCF_001718875.1 of Burkholderia singularis. NCBI lineage: Bacteria > Pseudomonadati > Pseudomonadota > Betaproteobacteria > Burkholderiales > Burkholderiaceae > Burkholderia > Burkholderia singularis. The sequence continues at coordinate 2,019,635 of NZ_CP013448.1, read as the reverse complement.
GAAGCCAGCGCCGCAACCGACGCGAATGCGCCGGCCGCGGCATCGTCGCCGAAGGCCAAAAGCTCGAAGAAAGGCAAGAAGAGCAAAGCGGCGGCAGCATCCGCCGCATCGGGAGTCTGAATCCGGCGTCGCGCATCGCGCGGCGCTTTCGTTCCACCGGCGCCCTCTAGGCGCCGCATCAACCTAGCAGGTGAATCATGGGTCTACTCGATATCGTTGGCGGTCTGATCGGCGGTCAAGGCGGCAATCAGAACGCGCTCATCAGCGCCGCGCTGGAGCTCATCAATAATCAGCCCGGCGGCCTCAACGGCCTCATCGACAAATTCAAGGCCGGCGGCGCGGGCGACATCATCGGCTCGTGGGTCGGCAACGGCGCGAACCAGCAGATCTCGCCCGACCTGCTGCAAAGCGTGCTCGGCTCCGAAGCGATCGGCTCGCTCGCCAGCAAGGTCGGCATCGATCCGCAGCAGGCGTCCGGCATCCTCGCGCAAGTGCTGCCGCACGTGGTCAACGGTGCGACGCCGAACGGCGAAGTGCCAGCGGGCGGTCAACTCGACGCGTCGAACGTAATCGGCACGCTGTCGCAGCTCGCCGGCCTGTTCGGCGGCAATAAGCAGGCGTAAAACCGGACGCAGGCGCCGCACGGCGCGCGCCTCGCAACCGGCTCGCCAATAAGCAAACACCCCGCTTACGCGGGGTGTTTGCATTTGCCGGCCCAGTGCGCGTGTCGGGCCGGAACCGCGCAGGCGCAGCGCGAGCGACGCTGCCGCTCAATGCACGACGCGATCGAACACGAACTCGCCGTCCTGCACGTCGACCGGAATCACGTCCTTCGGACCGAAGCGGCCCGCAAGGATCAGCTTCGCGACCGGATTCTCGATCTCCTGCTGAATCGCGCGCTTCAACGGACGCGCGCCGAACAGCGGATCGTAACCGACCTTGCCGATCTGCTCGAGCGCGGCCTCCGACACGTCGAGCGCCATATCGAGCTTCGCGAGCCGGTCGTGCAGGCGCGCGAGCTGGATCTTCGCGATCGACTGGATGTTGCTGCGATCGAGCCCGTGGAATACGACGACGTCGTCGATCCGGTTCAGGAATTCCGGGCGGAAGTGCTGCTTCACCTCGACCCAAACGGCATCCTTGATCTCATCCTGCGGCGCGCCCGCCATCGACTGGATCACTTGCGAACCCAGATTGGACGTCATCACGATCACCGTGTTCTTGAAGTCGACGGTGCGCCCCTGCCCGTCGGTCATCCGGCCGTCGTCGAGCACTTGCAGCAGCACGTTGAACACATCCGGATGCGCCTTTTCGATCTCGTCGAGCAGAATCACGCTGTACGGCTTGCGACGCACCGCTTCCGTCAGATAGCCGCCCTCCTCGTAGCCGACATAGCCGGGCGGCGCGCCGATCAGCCGCGCGACGCTGTGCTTCTCCATGAACTCGCTCATGTCGATGCGGATCAGATGCTCTTCCGAATCGAACAGGAACGCCGCGAGCGCCTTGCACAGCTCGGTCTTGCCCACGCCAGTCGGGCCGAGGAACAGGAACGAGCCATACGGACGATTCGGATCGGCAAGCCCCGCGCGCGAGCGGCGGATCGCATCGGCGACCGCGCTGATCGCCTCGTTCTGGCCAACCACGCGCTCGTGCAGCTTTTCCTCGATATGCAGCAGCTTCTCGCGCTCGCCCTGCATCATCCGCGATACCGGAATGCCCGTCGCGCGCGATACGACTTCCGCGATCTCTTCGGCGCCGACCTGCGTGCGCAGCAAACGCGGGCGCGACGGATTATGCTGCTCGCTCTCCTCGGCCTGCGTGACCTGCTTCAGTTGCGCCTCGAGTTGCGGCAGCTTGCCGTACTGCAGCTCGGCGACCTTCTCGAGCTTGCCCTCGCGCTGCAGCCGCGCGATGTCGGCACGCACCTTCTCGATCTCTTCCTTGAGCTGCGCGCTGCCCTGCACGGCGGCCTTCTCGGCAGTCCAAATCTCCTCGAGATCCGCGTATTCACGCCCGAGCCGCTCGATCTCCTCCTCGATCAGCGCCAGGCGCTTTTGCGACGCCTCGTCCTGCTCCTTCTTCACCGCCTCGCGCTCGATCTTCAGTTGAATCAGCCGGCGATCGAGCTTGTCCATCTCTTCGGGCTTCGAATCGATTTCCATCTTGATCTTCGATGCGGCCTCGTCGACCAGGTCGATCGCCTTGTCCGGCAGGAAGCGGTCCGTGATGTAGCGGTGCGACAGCTCGGCCGCGGCGACGATCGCCGGATCGGTGATCTCGACGCCGTGGTGCAATTCGTATTTCTCCTGCAAGCCGCGCAAAATCGCGATCGTCGCCTCGACGCTCGGCTCGTCGACGAGCACCTTCTGGAAGCGGCGCTCGAGCGCGGCATCCTTTTCGATGTACTTACGGTATTCGTCGAGCGTGGTCGCGCCGATGCAATGCAATTCACCGCGCGACAGCGCGGGCTTGAGCATGTTGCCCGCATCCATCGCGCCCTCGGCCTTGCCCGCGCCGACCATCGTATGAATCTCGTCGATGAAGACGATCGTCTGACCTTCGTCCTTCGCGATGTCGTTGAGCACCGCCTTCAGGCGCTCCTCGAACTCGCCGCGATACTTCGCGCCCGCGAGCAGCGCCGCCATGTCGAGCGACAGCACGCGCTTGCCCTTGAGCGTCTCCGGCACCTCGCCGTTGACGATCCGCTGCGCAAGCCCTTCGACGATCGCGGTCTTGCCCACGCCCGGCTCGCCGATCAGCACCGGGTTGTTCTTGGTGCGGCGCTGCAGAATCTGGATCGAGCGGCGGATCTCGTCGTCGCGGCCGATCACCGGATCGAGCTTGCCCGCGCGCGCGCGCTCGGTCAGATCGACGGTGTACTTCTTCAGCGCCTCGCGCTGGCTTTCGGCATCCGCGCTATGGACCTGCGAGCCGCCGCGCACCGCCGCGATCGCCGTTTCGAGCGCCTTCCTCGTCAAACCGTGCTGACGCGCGAGCCGCCCGGCTTCGCCCTTGTCGTCGGCTACGGCGAGCAGGAACATCTCGCTCGCGATAAAGCTGTCGTTGAGCTTCTGCGCTTCCTTGTCGGCCTGATTCAGCAAACCGGCAAGCTCACGGCCGACCTGCACGTCGCCGCCCGTGCCCGTGACTTGCGGCAGGCGTGCGATTGCGTCGTTCAGCGCGCTTTGCAGTGCCTGCACGTGAACGCCTGCGCGCGACAACAGCGAGCGCGCGGAGCCGTCCTGCTGCGCGACGAGCGCCGCGAGCACGTGAACGGGTTCGATGTATTGATTGTCGCGCCCGGCCGCGAGACTTTGCGCGTCCGCGAGCGCTTCCTGGAACTTGGTGGTGAGCTTGTCGATTCTCATGAATGAGACCTCCAATAGACGAATACCATCCAAATGAGGATGGTTATTCGCCTTTCAAGCCGGAATTCACTTGACGTGCGACAAACCAGGTCCGCCGGCGCACGGCAGACGCGCGAGCGCGCGAAACCTGCTCGCGCGCCCCGCGGACGAACGAGCGCGCGTCACGCCCAAGTCAGTGGAAAGTCAATCGGAAACCGGCAACGGCGGCGCATGAGAAACGCTCGCCGCGACAACCGGCACCGGCACCGGCCGCAACCCGAGCAGCGCGGCGAGCTGCGGCGCGGGCGCGGACAACTCGCCGATCGTGTGTTTGTCGAGTTCGGCGAAGAATGCGTCGAGCGCCGACGCGAACATGCCGCGCAGCAGGCACTGCGACTGAATCACGCAACTGCGATGCGACTCGGCCTCGCCCGAGAAGCAACCGACGAGCAGGTAATCGTTTTCGGTGGCCCGCACGACTTCGCCGATCGTCAACGACGACGACTGCGCGTTCAGGCGCAGGCCGCCATTGCGGCCGCGCACCGTCTCGATCCAGCCAAGCTCGCCGAGCTGCTGCACCACTTTCATCAAATGGTTCTTGGAGATACCGTACGCGTCCGAAATTTCCTGAATCGTCGACAAACCTTCGCCTCGGACCGCTAGGAATAGCATGACGCGCAAAGAGTAATCGGTGTAGTCGGTCAGTCTCATTGTGTGAAATGGACGCTGTGTCAGTGCGATCGGCGATTCCACGCGGGATAAAACGCGTGCCTGCCATTGCCGATCCGACGGCCGCATCATAAGATGCGCGACGTCAGCACTTTTTATTGAAGGAGTGGCCGTTTACTATTGTGCGACAAAATTGGCGGCCCGTGCTCCTTCGTTATCCTGCCCTTTTTAATGACCGATTTTTCCGCCGATCCGGCCAATGCTCCGAATGACGCGCCGGCGCGCGTCGCCGAGCCGACGCCGGCCAATATCCGCGCGCTGGTCGACGCATTCTACGAACGCGTGCGGGACGACGCGCTGCTTGGCCCCGTGTTCGAGCACGCACTCGCTGGCCGCTGGGACGAACATTTGCCCAAAATGGCGCAGTTCTGGGCGAGCCTGGTACTGGCCGACAAAAGCTACCGCGGCAACGTGCAGGCCGCGCATCAGCCGCTGAAAGGGATCGAACCCGCGCATTTCAGCCGCTGGCTCGCCTTATTTCTGAAGACTGTCGACGCTCGCTATGCGCCGGCGGCGGCCGTGCGCTTCATCGAACCCGCGCTGCGGATCGCGCAAAGCCTGCAACTGAGCCGATTCGGCTGGGATTACCAAATTCCGCCCGAACAGCAGACGCTCCTCGATCTGATCGCGCAGAAGCGGCGCGACCATGACGACGGGCACGCCCGCGCGCCGCGCGGCGAGCCGTTTCCGGCAAAGATCATCGGCCGGGCGCGCGACGGTACGTAGCCGGTTGCGCGCGGCCCCCGGCGCCCGGCGCACCGCTATGACGACTGCGTCGCGTTGCTCGACGCGATTCCCCAGCGCGCGAGCGCCGCATCGTCCGCGCTGCGCGCGTCGACCCAGCGTTCACCGGCTGGCGTTTTCTCTTTCTTCCAAAACGGCGCCTGCGACTTTAGGTAGTCCATCACGAACTCACAAGACGCAAACGCGTCGCCGCGATGCGCGGCGACCGTCGCGACGAGCACGATCTGATCGAGCGGATAGAGCTTGCCGACCCTGTGGACGATCGCCACGTCGATCCCCGGCCAGCGTGCGAGCGCATCGGCCGCGATCGCGCCGAGTGCTTTTTCCGTCATTCCCGGGTAGTGCTCGAGTTCCATCGCGTCGATTTGATCGCCGTCGTTCAGATCCCGCACCGTGCCGACAAAGCATGCGAGCGCACCGATCTTCGGATTGCGCGCGCGCAATGCCGCAAGTTCGGTGCTTACGTCGAAATCGCTTGTCTGCACTCGCACGATTGCCATTGACGGTTCCTTTTTCCGACTGCAACGTCCAACCCAGATCGGCCAAGCCTAGCCTGTACCCTGGCCTCTCCCAATTCACCCTCCCGTTACCGGCGGAAAAAACGCCACTTCACAGCCGTCGGTAATCCGCGTTCCCGCGTCCGTCATCGTGTGGTTGCACGCCATTCGCAACGCGCGGCCGTCGGCAAGGGTCTGCGCCCACACACCGCCGCGCGTGCGCAGCCATGCGCGCACGTCGCCCACTGTCGCAATGCCGTCCGGCACCGTGACCGTCTCACTCGCGACGCCCAGCGCCTCGCGCACGCTCGCAAAAAATCTCAATTCGATCTTCATCGTCGATGTCTGCGGCCCGCTCAACCGAGCAGTTCGGAAAAAGGAATGAAACGCACCGTCTCGCCCGCGCTGATCGCATGATGCGGCGGATTGTCGATGAGTCCGTCGCCCCAGACCGTCGAGGTCAGCACGGCCGAACTCTGGTTCGCAAACAGATCGAGTCCGCCCGCCGCGTTCACGCGCGCGCGCAGGAACTCGTTGCGGCGGTCTGCCTTGCCTTGCGTGAAATCGGCGCGCAGCGACAGCGCGCGCGGCGCGACCTGCGTTGCGCCCGCCACACGCAGCAAAAACGGCCGCACGAACAGCACAAACGTTACGAAGCTCGACACCGGATTGCCCGGCAGACCGATGAAATAGGCGTCATCCGCCGCACCGGCGGCGTCGCCGCGCCGGACCGAGCCGAACGCGAGCGGCTTGCCCGGCTTCATCGCGATCTGCCACAGCGCAAGCCGCCCTTGTGCTTCGACCGCGGGCTTCACATGATCCTCGTCGCCCACCGAGACGCCGCCGCTCGTCACGATCACGTCATGCTCACGCGCCGCGTCGCGCAACGCCGCGCGGGTCGCGTCGAGTTGGTCCGGAACGATTCCGTAGTCGGTCACGTCGCAGCCGAGCCGCTCGAGCAGCCCGCGCAGCGTAAAACGGTTCGAGTTGTAGATCGCGCCAGGTTTGAGCGGCTCGCCCGGCATCGTCAGCTCGTCGCCCGTGAAGAACACGGCGACTTTCACGCGCCGCGTGACCGTGAGCGTCGCACAGCCGATCGATGCGGCAAGCCCCATTGCTTGCGGCGTGATCCGCGTGCCGGCGGGCAGAATCACCGAGCCGTTTCGGATATCGGCACCTTGCGCGGTGATCCATTCACCCACGGTGGGCGTGTGCAGAATGTCGACATGATCGCCGGCGCTTTCCGTCTGTTCCTGCATCACGATCGCGTCCGCGCCGGCCGGCACGCTCGCGCCCGTAAAAATGCGCGCCGCCGTGCCAGGCTCGAGCGGCGCGGCCGCATGGCCGGCCGCAATCCGCTGCGATACCCGCAGCCGGCGTTCGCCGCGCATCAGGTCCGCGACGCGCACCGCATAGCCGTCCATCGCGCTCGTGTTCATCGGCGGCACATCGAGCGGTGATACGACGTCGGCGGCGAGCACGCGGTTCAGCGCATCGAGGGTCGGGACGGTTTCCGTTTCGGTGAGCGGGCGCGCGGCCGCGAGAAGCGCCGCGAGTGCATCGGCTGTCGACAGCATCGGCGCGCGCGGCGTCTGGGTGTTGGGTTCGGACATCGTCGAATGAAAGTAACCGGATGCCGACATTGTAGCGACGGCACCGATGCTGCGCGTGCGGCGCGCTCGGCCGGACGCTTCGAGCGCATACGTGCCGGTCGAGGCGCGGGCGGAAAAGGCAAGCCCGTCCAGAGGCAAGCGCGTCACGCGTCACACATCACACATCACACATCACACATCACACATCACGCGTCACAAAAATGATAGGCAGCGCCGATCATTCCGTTCCCCCCGGGGTTGCAGCGCAAACCGTCCCGCATTTCATCCGATCAAACCACGACGAACCACGAAGCGATCCCAGCGGCGGCGCCTTTCCGGCGCAGCCGGCGGCGAAAGCAGGCCCGCTCATGGGCCGGCCCCGTGGGCCGCAGGCGCCGCTTCGCCATGCGTGCCGCCCGCTCAGGCTCCCGCCGTATGCGCGGCGATAAACGCCTTCACCTGCTGCGCGTCCGCGTCGACGACCGTGAAGCGCTGCGGCAGCGCCTCGAGCCCCTCGAACGCCGACGGCCGGCCAGGCTTGCGGCCGAGCGCCTCGCGAATCGTTTCGCCGAACTTGATCGGCTGCGCGGTCTCGAGCACGATCATCGGCACGCCCGGCTGTAAATGCTCGCGCGCCACCTTCAGTCCGTCGGCGGTATGCGTGTCGATCATGGTTCGATAACGCTCGAACACGTCGCGAATCGTCGCGATCCGGTCATCATGCGTACTGCGCCCCGACACGAAGCCGAACTCGGCGACACGCGCGAAATCGCCGCTCGCGGCCAAATCGAAACCGCCCTTCTCGTCGACGTCGCGGAACAGCTGGACGACGCGCGCCGGCTCGCGGCCCAGCAAGTCGAACACGAAGCGCTCGAAATTCGACGCCTTCGAGATATCCATGCTCGGGCTGCTCGTGTGATAGGTGTTTTCCGCGCTGCGCACGCGGTACGCGCCCGTGCGGAAGAATTCGTCGAGCACGTCGTTCTCGTTGGTCGCGACGACGAGCCGCTCGATCGGCAAGCCCATCATCCGCGCGATATGGCCCGCGCACACGTTGCCGAAATTGCCGGACGGCACGGTAAACGACACGCGCTCGTCGTTGTCGCGCGTCGCCGCGAAGTAGCCCTTGAAGTAGTAGACGACCTGCGCGACCACGCGCGCCCAGTTGATCGAATTGACCGTGCCGATTTGGTGCGCCGCCTTGAAGGCGTGATCGTTCGACACCGCCTTTACGATGTCCTGGCAGTCGTCGAACACGCCTTCGACCGCGAGGTTGAAAATGTTCGGGTCCTGCAGGCTGTACATCTGCGCGGTCTGGAACGCGCTCATCTTCTTGTGCGGCGACAACATGAACACGCGCACGCCCTGCTTGCCGCGCATCGCGTACTCGGCCGCGCTGCCCGTGTCGCCCGACGTCGCGCCGAGGATGTTGAGCGTCTGCCCGTGCTTGGCGAGCGTGTACTCGAACAGGTTGCCAAGCAACTGCATCGCCATGTCCTTGAACGCGAGCGTCGGGCCGTTCGACAGTTCGAGCAGCGCGAGCCTCGCGCCGTTCTCGACGCCGAGCGTGGTGAGCGGCGTGATATCGGCTGCGTTCGCGCCGTCGCGCACGTGGCGATAGACGTCGGCCGTGTACGTGCGGCGCGCGATCGCGCGCAGATCGTCCGCGGCAATGTCGTCGGAGAACTTCGACAGGATCTCGAACGCGAGATCCGCGTAAGGCAGCGTGCGCCAACGCGCGAGTTCGTCGGCGGAGACTTTCGGGTATTCGGACGGCAGGTAAAGCCCGCCGTCCTTTGCAAGGCCGCCGAGCAGAATGTCGGAAAACGTGTGGCGCTCGCCAATGCCGGCGCCGCGCGTGGAGATGTAATTCATGTCGAGCCTTTAGTTGAGCGCTTCCATCCGCAGCTTCGTCACCTTCGAGACGACCGTCGACAGCGCCTCGATCTGCTTGATCGCCGCGTTGACGTGCTTCTCGAGCGTCTCGTGCGTGATCAGGATGATGTCGGTCTCGCCGTTCGCGTCGTCGACCTGTTCCGACTCCTTTTGCAGCAGCGCATCGATCGAAATGCCCGATGCGGCCAGAATGTGCGTGATATCGGCGAGCACGCCTGTTTGATCGGCGACGCGCAAGCGCAGGTAATAGCCGCTCGTCACTTCGTCGATCGGCAAAATCGGCGTGTTCGACAGACTGTCCGGCTGGAACGCGAGATGCGGGACGCGATGCTCGGGGTCGGCCGTGTGCAGGCGCGTCACGTCGACGAGATCGGCGACGACGGCCGACGCCGTCGGCTCCGCGCCCGCGCCTTTTCCATAATAAAGCGTCGTGCCGACCGCGTCGCCATGCACGACGACCGCGTTCATCGCGCCTTCGACATTCGCGAGCAGGCGCTTTGCCGGAATCAACGTCGGATGCACGCGCAACTCGATGCCGCGCTCGGTGCGGCGCGTGATGCCGAGCAGCTTGATCCGGTAGCCGAGTTCCTCCGCATAGCGGATGTCGGTCGCGGCGAGCTTGCTGATGCCTTCGACGTAGGCGCGCTCGAACTGCACCGGCACGCCGAATGCGATCGCGCTCATGATGGTCGCCTTGTGCGCGGCATCGACGCCTTCGATATCGAACGTCGGATCGGCTTCCGCGTAGCCAAGCTCCTGCGCCGCCTTCAGCGCGGTCGCGAAATCGAGCCCGCGGTCGCGCATTTCCGACAGGATGTAGTTCGTCGTGCCGTTGATGATGCCGGCGATATATTGAATCCGGTTCGCGGTCAGGCCCTCGCGCAGCGCCTTGATGATCGGGATGCCGCCCGCGACGGCCGCCTCGAACGCAACCATCACGCCCCGCGCGCGCGCGGCCTCGAAGATCTCGGAGCCGTGCACCGCGAGCAGCGCCTTGTTCGCGGTCACGACGTGCTTGCCGTTGGCGATCGCGCGCAGCACCAGGTCGCGCGCGATGCCGGTGCCGCCGATCATCTCGGCCACGATCGCGATCGAAGGATCGTCGACGAGCGCGTTGAAATCGTTGCCGATCGACACGCCGGCCGCATCGTCGCCAAGCACGGCGAGCGCCTTGGCCGGATCGCGCACCGCGACCGCCGCGATCTCGATGCCGCGCCCCGCGCGACGCTTGATTTCCTCCTGATTGCGGCGCAGCACCTTGAAGGTGCCGCCGCCGACAGTGCCGAAGCCCAACAGGCCAACTTTGATCGGTTCCATGCTGCGTGTGATCGATTGAATATAGAGAAGAGGGAGCCCGCGGCCTCAGGCCGAATGGCGTTTTCGATAACCGTCGAGAAAGCGCGCGATCCGCTCGATCGAATCGGTCAGATCGTCGACGTTCGGCAAAAAGACGACGCGGAAGTGATCCGGCGCAGGCCAGTTGAAGCCCGTGCCCTGCACGAGCAGCACGCGCTCCTTGAGCAGCAATTCGAGAATGAACTGCTGGTCGTTGTCGATCGGATAAAGTTTCGGATCGAGCCGCGGAAACATATATAGCGCCGCATCCGGCTTCACGCACGATACGCCCGGGATCGACGTCAGCATCTCATATGCCAGCTCGCGCTGCTTGTACAGGCGCCCGCTCGGGACGATCAGCTCGTTGATGCTCTGGTAGCCGCCGAGCGCGGTCTGGATCGCGTATTGGCCGGGCACGTTCGCGCACAGGCGCATCGACGACAGAATGCCGAGCCCCTCGAGATAATCGTTCGCGCGCCGGCGGTTCTCGGCCGTCAGGCCCGCCACCGACATCCAGCCGGCCCGGTAGCCGCACGACCGGTAGCTCTTCGACAGGCTGTTGAACGTGACCGTGATGACGTCCTCGGCGAGCGACGCGAGCGCGGTATGCGTCTTGCCGTCGTAGACGATCTTGTCGTACACCTCGTCGGCGAAGATCACGAGGCCGTGTTCGCGCGCGATCGCGATCAGCTCGAGCAGCAGCGCGTCCGGATAAAGCGCGCCCGTCGGGTTATTCGGATTGATGACGACGAGCGCCTTGGTGTTCGGCGTGATCTTGCGGCGGATGTCGTCGCAATCGGGCAGCCAGCCGTTCGTCTCGTCGCACACGTAGTGCACGGGCGTGCCGCCGGACAGGCTGACGGCGGCCGTCCACAGCGGGTAATCGGGCGCGGGCAGCAGCACTTCGTCGCCGTCGTTCAGCAACGCCTGGGTCGCCATCACGATCAATTCCGACGCGCCGTTGCCGATGTAGATATCGTCCAGCCCGACGCCCTTCACGCCCTTTTGCTGCGTGTAATGCATGATCGATTTGCGCGCGGCGAACACGCCCTTCGAATCCGAGTAGCCGGACGACGCCGGCAGGTTGCGGATCATGTCCTGGATGATCTCGTCCGGCGCTTCGAAGCCGAACGGGGCCAGATTGCCGATGTTCAGCTTGATGATCCGATGGCCCTCGTCTTCGAGACGCTTCGCATGCTCGAGGACGGGGCCCCGGATGTCGTAGCAGACGTTGAGCAATTTGTTCGATTTTTGAATCGGTTTCACGACGGGCACGTTCCTTGGATAATGCGGCGGACTCGAAGAGGACGGGGATCGAAACGGGAGGGCGGCCGGTAGGCCGAAAGTGGCTTCGCACGTGCGCCGGGCGCGGCGCGGCTTGTGACCGGGACGTCGCGAGACACAAACGCCGCCCGGGAGCGGCTAAAAAGTTATAATTTAGCGGATTTTGGCTGACTTTCGCAATGCATCAACCAGGCGGCACGAACTGGGCCGTTGTTGCTGCCCTTTTTTGCGGCCCTTTTCGAAACCGCGCCAGATCGCGGAAAACCGATTTGAAACTGCACCAGGATTCGAGCAATACGCTCAACACCGTCACCGGCTATGGCCCCGATTACGTCGACATCAATCTCGAACGCCACACGCATAGCGTGATCGTGCTGCCGGGCGCGCCCGTGGCCGTCTGGCCCGTCGGCTCGTTCGACGCGCTCGCGCCCGAGCATTTCGCGCTGCTGCTCGAGCCGCAGCCCGAAGTGGTGATCTTCGGCAGCGGCGCGAAGCTGCGCTTTCCGCATCCGCGCCTGACCGCACAGCTCACCGCCCAGCGTATCGGCGTCGAGACGATGGATTTCCAGGCCGCGTGCCGGACATACAACATCCTGATGGCGGAAGGCCGCAAGGTTGCCGCGGCGCTACTGATCGAGCGTTGAGCAATCGTTAAGCGATCGTTAAGCCGCGCTCAGCTATAACTGCGCGGCGGCGCAGGCCGCGTCCCGCGGGCGCGCCGCCCTCCACCCTACCCTTTACGTCAAGACTATGAACGATACGCCGTCGAGGCTACCGCTCAACCGTGCCACCCTGCTTCTGCTCGTCGCGGCGCTCGCCGTGATCTGGTTCGCGCCGCTCGGCCTGCGCCATCTCGTGCCGAGCGACGAGGGCCGCTACGCCGAAATGGCCCGCGAGATGTTCGCGACGGGCGACTGGATCACGCCGCGCTACAACGGCTACAAATACTTCGAGAAGCCGCCGCTGCAAACCTGGATGAACGCGCTGACGTTCGCATGGTTCGGCCTGGGGGAATGGCAGGCGCGCCTCTACACGGCGCTCGCGAGCTTTGCCGGCGTACTGCTGGTCGGCTTTACCGGCGCGCGCGTATTCAACCCGCGCGCGGGCCTGTTCGCCGCGCTCGTGCTCGCAAGCGCGCCGTACTGGAACCTGATGGGCCACTTCAACGCGCTCGACATGGGATTGTCGCTGTGGATGGCGCTCACGCTGTGCTCGCTCCTTCTCGCTCAGCGGCCCGGCATTCCGAAGCGGGCCGAGCGCGGCTGGATGTGGCTGTGCTGGGCGTCGATGGCGCTCGCCGTGCTGTCGAAGGGGCTCGTCGGCCTGATCCTGCCCGGCGCCGTGCTCGTCCTCTATACCGTCATCGCGCGCGACTGGGCGCTCTGGAGACGGCTCTATATCGTGAGCGGGCTCGTGATCTTCTTCGCGATCGTGACACCGTGGTTCGTGCTCGTCCAGCAGCGCAACCCCGAGTTCTTCAATTTCTTCTTCATCGTCCAGCAGTTCCGCCGCTATCTGACGCCGGAGCAAAACCGCCCCGGCCCGCTCTACTACTTCGTGCCGGTGTTGCTCGTCGGCTTTCTGCCGTGGCTGTCCGTCTGCGTCCAAAGCATCCGCCACGCGCTGCGGATTCCGCGCCAGCCCAACGGTTTCGCGCCGATGCTCGTGCTGATCGTCTGGAGCGGGTTCATCTTCGTGTTCTTCAGCATGTCGCACTCGAAGCTGATTTCGTACTTGCTGCCCGTCGCACCCGCGCTCGCGCTCGCGATCGGCGCGTACCTGCCGCTCGTATCGCGCGACCAGTTCCGCCGTCACCTGCTCGGCTATCTGGCGTTCATCGCGGCCGCCGCGATCGGCGCGACGTTCCTGTCGCGCTTCGGCGACGCGCGCACGCCGAACGCGCAATATGTCGACTTCCAGCACTGGGTGTATGCGGCGCTCGCCGTCGCGTTCGCGCTGACGCTCGCGGCGCTGTGGCTCAACCGGCGCCGCCAGGCGGGCATCGCGGCGGCGGCGGCCGCGTTCGCCGCCGGCTGGCTCCTGCTCGGCACGATCGGCGGCACCGGCCACGATGCGTTCGGCCGCTACAGCTCGGGCGCGCTGCTTGCGCCCGCGATCCGCGCGCAGCTCGCCAAGCTGCCGCCCGACACGCCGTTCTACTCGGTCGAGATGCTCGATCACACGCTGCCGTTCTACATGCGCCACACGACGATCATGGTCGCGCGGCAAGACGAACTCGCGTTCGGCATCTCGGTCGAGCCCGACAAATGGATCCCGACCGTCGACGCATGGGAAAAGCGCTGGCGCGCCGAGCGCTACGCGCTCGCGCTGATGTCGCCGAGCCGCTACGCGCAGCTCGAACAGGCGGGCCTGCCGATGCGCGTGATCGCCCGGGACAACCGGCGCGTCGTCGTCGAAAAACCGCAATCCTGAGGAGGACGCGAAGCGATGAATCCCGTCTCGCTCGTCTGCATCGTCACCGGCGTGATGCTGAACGCGTGCGCGCAGCTGCTGCTCAAGGCCGGCGTGCGCGCCGTTGGACACTTCGAATTCACCCGTGCGAACATTGTGCCCGTCGGCCTGAAAATCGCGACCCAATTGCCGATCATCGGCGGGCTTGGCTGCTATGTACTGTCCGTCGTCGTGTGGATCGTCGGGCTGTCGCGGGTCGACGTGTCGGTGGCATACCCGATGCTCTCGCTCGGCTACGTCGTCAACGCGTTCGCCGCGTGGTATCTGTTCGGCGAGGTGCTATCGGTCCAGCGCCTCGTCGGCATCGGCATCATTCTGATCGGCGTGTTCGTGCTTGCCCGCAGCTAGACCGGCGCCCCGAATGCGACAAAAAGTGACGCAACGATTCGGGCAATCCGTGTTCAATGGCGCCTGCCGGACCTTGTCCGATCCTTTCATCCGACCACGAGCGAAGCTTCCATGAACCAGACTTCCGTTCCTTTCCTGCCGTTCGTCAAACCCGAGATCGACGAAGCCACCATCCAAGGCGTGGCCGACGTGCTGCGCTCGGGATGGATCACGACCGGCCCGCATTGCCAGCAATTCGAGGCCGCGCTGTCCGACTATCTGGGCGGGCGCCCGGTGCGCGTGTTCAATTCCGGAACCTGCACCCTCGAGATCGGCCTGAGGATCGCGGGCGTCGGCGCGGGCGACGAGGTGATCACGTCGCCCGCGTCGTGGGTCGCGACGAGCAACGTGATCCTGGAAACGGGCGCCACGCCCGTGTTCGTCGATATCGACCCCGTCACGCGCAATCTCGATCTCGATCTCGTCGAGAAAGCGATCACGCCGCGCACGAAGGCGATCATCCCGGTTTATCTGGCGGGCCTGCCCGTCGACATGGACCGCCTGTATGCGATCGCGCGCGCGCACGGGCTGCGCGTCGTCGAAGACGCCGCGCAGGCGCTCGGCTCGACGTGGAAGGGCCGCCGGATCGGCGCGTTCGGCGATCTCGTGTCGTTCAGCTTTCATCCGAACAAGAACCTGACGACGATCGAAGGCGGCGCGCTCGTACTCAACGACGAGGCCGAAGCGGCGCTCGCGCAAAAATACCGGCTGCAAGGCATCACGCGCACCGGCCTGGACGGCATGGACTGCGACGTGCTCGGCGGCAAGTACAATCTAACCGACGTCGCTGCGCGCGTCGGCCTCGGCCAGCTGCCGCATCTCGAACGCTTCAACGACCGGCGCCGCGCGCTCGCCCGCCGGTATTTCGACGCGTTCGCGCACGGCGCGGCCGCGGCGCTCGGCGTCGGGCTGCCCGTCGCGGAGTTCGAGCACAGCAACTGGCATATGTTTCAGATCACGCTGCCGCTCGACAAGCTCGCGATCTCGCGCGGCGAATTCATGGCGCAGTTGAAGGAGCGCGGAATCGGCTCGGGCGTTCACTATCCGGCGATCCATCTTTTCACGCTGTACCGCGCACGCGGCTTCAAGGAGGGCATGTTCCCCCACGCCGAGCGCTTCGGCGCATCGACCGTCACGCTGCCGCTGTTCACGCAGATGCGTGACGAGGACGTGCTGCGCGTCGTCGACGCCGTCAACCAGATTTGCGAACAACACGGAAAATAAGCGGAATGAATCACGCAGAAACACGCGCGACGAACCCCGAAGTTTCGGTCGTCATCCCCGTGTACAACGAGGAAGCCGGGCTCGGCGCGCTCTTCGCACGGCTCTATCCGGCGCTCGACGCGCTCGGCAGGTCGTACGAAGTGATCCTCGTCAACGACGGCAGCCGCGACCGCTCCGCCGCGATGCTTGCCGACCAGTTCCGCGTGCGCCCGGACACGACGCGCGTGGTGCTGCTCAACGGCAACTACGGCCAGCACATGGCGATCCTCGCGGGCTTCGAGCAGTCGCACGGCGAGATCGTCATCACGCTCGATGCCGACCTGCAAAATCCGCCCGAAGAGATCGGCAAGCTGATCGACAAGATGCACGAGGGCTACGACTACGTTGGCTCGATCCGCAAGCAGCGTCAGGACAGCCTGTGGCGGCGCAAGGCGTCGTCGGCGATGAACCGGCTGCGCGAGCGGATCACGCGGATCAAGATGACCGACCAGGGCTGCATGCTGCGCGCGTACAGCCGCCGGATCATCGACACGATCAACCGCTGCGGCGAGGTCAACACGTTCATCCCCGCGCTCGCGTACACGTTCGCGCAGAATCCGACCGAGATCGAAGTCGCGCACGAGGAGCGTTTCGCGGGCGAATCGAAATATTCGCTGTACAGCCTGATTCGCCTGAATTTCGATCTCGTCACCGGCTTCTCGGTCGTGCCGCTGCAGTGGCTGTCGTTCATCGGCGTGATCCTGTCGCTCGGCTCGGCCGGCCTGTTCGCGCTGCTGGTGATCCGGCGCTTCATCGTCGGCGCGGAAGTGCAAGGCGTGTTCACGCTGTTCGCGATCACGTTCTTCCTGCTCGGCGTGATCATCTTCGCGCTCGGCCTGCTTGGCGAATATATCGGCCGAATCTATCAACAGGTCCGTGCGCGGCCGCGCTACCTGATCCATACCGTGCTCGAAGCGCGCGACGGCAAGCCCAGCGTCACGCTGCCCGTCGAGCGCCGCGAGGCCGTCCGATGAAGCCGCGCGCGGTCGTCTTCGCTTACCACAACGTCGGCGTGCGCTGCCTGCAGGTGCTGATCGCGCGCGGCGTCGACGTCGCGCTCGTCGTCACGCACGAGGACAGCCCGAGCGAGAACATCTGGTTCGGCAGCGTCGCGTCGGTGGCGGCCGAGCACGGCATTCCGGTCGCGACGCCCGCCGATCCGGCAAGTGCCGAATTGCGCGCGGCCGTCGCCGCCGCGCGGCCGGACTTCATCTTCTCGTTCTACTACCGGCACATGCTGCCCGTCGAGCTGCTCGCGCTCGCGCCGCGCGGCGCGTACAACATGCACGGCTCGCTGCTGCCGAAATACCGCGGCCGCGTGCCGACCAACTGGGCGGTGCTCAACGGCGAGACCGAAACCGGCGCAACGCTGCACGAAATGGCCGCAAAACCCGATGCGGGCGCGATCGTCGGCCAGACCGCGGTGCCGATCCTGCCCGACGACACGGCCGCGCAAGTATTCGACAAGGTCACCGTCGCCGCGGAGCAGACGCTTTGGCGCGTGCTGCCTGCGCTCGTCGCGGGCGAAGCGCCGCACCTGCCGAACGATCTGTCGCAGGGCAGCTATTACGGCGCACGCAGGCCCGAGGACGGCCGCATCGACTGGTCGCAGCCGGCCGCGCGCGTCTACAACCTGATCCGAGCGGTCGCGCCGCCCTACCCGGGCGCATTCGCCGATATCGGCGGCGCGCGCTTCGTGATCGCGCGCGCGCGCCTCGCGCGCCCCGGCTCGGCGGCCGCGCGCGCCGCCGCCGATTTGCCGCCGGGCCTGCACGTAAGCGATAATGCGCTGTTCGGCGTTTGCGGCGACAGCCGCGCCGTCTCCATTCTCGAGCTGCGCCGGCAGCACGACGGCGGCGAAACCATCGTGTCCCCGGCTCAATTCGCGCAGTTCATTCATTCTTCCCGTCATTCATGAAAGCTAAAAAAGTCCTGATCCTGGGTGTGAACGGCTTCATCGGCCATCACCTGTCCAAGCGCATTCTTGAAACCACCGATTGGGAAGTGTTCGGCATGGACATGCAGACCGACCGGCTCGGCGATCTCGTCAAGCACGAGCGGATGCATTTCTTCGAAGGCGACATCACGATCAACAAGGAGTGGGTCGAGTATCACGTGAAAAAGTGCGACGTGATCCTGCCGCTCGTCGCGATCGCGACGCCCGCCACCTACGTCCAGCAGCCGCTGCGCGTGTTCGAACTCGACTTCGAGGCGAACCTGCCGATCGTGCGCTCGGCCGTCAAGTACGGCAAGCATCTGGTGTTTCCGTCGACGTCCGAGGTGTATGGGATGTGCGCGGACGAACAGTTCGATCCGGACGCGTCCGCCCTCACCTACGGGCCGATCAACAAGCCGCGCTGGATCTATGCGTGCTCGAAGCAACTGATGGACCGCGTGATCTGGGGCTACGGGATGGAAGGCCTGAACTTCACGCTGTTCCGTCCGTTCAACTGGATCGGGCCCGGCCTCGATTCGATCTACACGCCCAAGGAAGGCAGCTCGCGCGTCGTCACGCAGTTTCTCGGCCATATCGTGCGCGGCGAGAACATCAGCCTCGTCGACGGCGGCTCGCAAAAGCGCGCGTTCACGTATGTCGACGACGGCATCAGCGCGCTGATGAAGATCATCGAGAATCCGAACGGCGTCGCGACGGGCAAGATCTACAACATCGGCAATCCGAAGAATAATTTCTCGGTACGCGAACTCGCGAACAAGATGCTCGAACTCGCGGCCGAATTTCCCGAATACGCGGAATCGGCCAAGCGCGTGCAGCTCGTCGAAACCACGTCGGGCGCGTACTACGGCAACGGCTACCAGGACGTGCAAAACCGCGTGCCGAAGATCGACAACACGATGCAGGAGCTTGGCTGGGCGCCGCAATTCACGTTCGACGATGCGCTGCGCCAGATCTTCGAAGCGTACCGCGGCCACGTCGCCGACGCGCGCGCGCTCGTCGAGCAGCAAGGCTGAAGGCCGTCGCTTGGCTCGCATCGTCCTCAAGATCGACGTCGACACGCTGCGCGGCACGCGCGAAGGCGTGCCGAATCTCGCGCGCATCTTCGATCGTCACGCCGCGCGCGCGACGTTCCTGTTCAGCCTCGGCCCGGATCACACCGGCTGGGCGATGCGCCGCGCGCTGCGGCCGGGCTTTCTGAAGAAGGTATCGCGCACGTCGGTCGTCGAACATTACGGCATCAAGCAATTGCTGTACGGCGTGCTGCTGCCCGGCCCCGACATCGGCCGCCGCGCCATGGCCGACATGCGCGCGATCCACGAAGCCGGCTTCGAATGCGGGATTCATACATGGGATCACGTGTACTGGCAGGACAACGTGCGGCGGCGCGAGCGCGACTGGACCGTGCGCGAAATGCGCAAGAGCCATGAGCGCTTCGTCGAGATCTTCGGCGCGCCGCCCGTCACGCACGGTGCGGCCGGCTGGCAGATGAACGACGCCGCGTTCGAGCAGATCGACGCATGGGGAATGCGTTACGCATCCGACGGCCGCGGCCATTCGCCGTATCTGCCGGTGGTGGGCGGCAAGACTCTCGCGCACGTGCAGATGCCGACCACGCTGCCGACACTCGACGAAGTGCTCGGCACCGGCGGCATCGATTCGTCCAATGTCGCCGCGCATATTCTTCGGCACACCGAACGCAATCCGCATGACCAGGTGTTCACGCTGCATGCGGAGCTCGAAGGCCAGAAGCTCGCGCCGGTGTTCGAGCAGCTGCTTGCCGGCTGGCGCGCGCAAGGCCATACGTTTGCGACGATGGGCGATTATCACGCGACGCTGGACCGCGCGGCGCTGCCATCATACCCTGTTGCGTGGGGCGAAGTTCCGGGCCGCTCCGGCGAGCTGATCGTTCAGCCCGACTGAACAAAAGCTGATCGCCAACGCCCGTTCCGCGCTTTTTCATGCAACAGCGCGTTTCGTCTCCCGCATTCGTTTATAACAACAGGAGAAACACGTGTCCGTCGAAGTCGACCGCCCCGTTCCCGATTTCACCGCGCCCGCCACCGGCGGCGAATTCTCGCTGTCGGGCCTCAAGGGCAAAACGCTCGTGCTGTATTTCTACCCGAAAGACAATACGCCGGGCTGCACGACCGAAGGTCTGCAATTCCGCGATCTTTATCCGAAATTCAAGAAGGCCGGCGCGGAAATCGCCGGCGTGTCGCGCGACAGCTTGCGCTCGCATGAAAATTTCAAGACGAAACTCGAACTGCCGTTCCCGCTGATCTCGGACCCCGACGAAACGCTGTGCACGCTGTTCGGTGTCATGAAACTGAAGAAAATGTATGGCAAGGAAGTACGCGGTATCGAGCGTTCGACGTTCATCATCGACG
The DNA here is from genome assembly GCF_001718875.1 of Burkholderia singularis. NCBI lineage: Bacteria > Pseudomonadati > Pseudomonadota > Betaproteobacteria > Burkholderiales > Burkholderiaceae > Burkholderia > Burkholderia singularis. Next base: position 1,999,745 of record NZ_CP013448.1, on the reverse strand, counting down.
GCAACCAGGTGCTACGCCACGCGTGGCGCGGCGTCAAGGTGCCGGGCCACGTCGACGAGGTGCTGGGTGCTGTACAAGCGCTTTGAGCCGCGCTATATTGGGCCGCAATGAATGCCTGTCCGCCCCATTTTTCTCGCTGCTGCGCCTGTAGTCGACACGATGCGTGCGTGCATCTGACGCGCAGCGCGACGGTTGAAGCCGAGCCGCTCGCCCCTGTTCGGGGGAAGCGGCTTTTTTCATGGTTTTAGCAGCGCGTGCGATGCTCGACACGCCAAGGAGACGATCGAAATCTAGGCGAACCGGCGATTCGAACCCCATGTTGCGCCACCGCGCGCAAACTGCACGCGCATCAAGCGCGCAGGATGCGAACAGCGGCGCATGCCTGCGACACGATTCATCTCGAGGGACACCATGCCTTTGCCTACTCCCCCCAGCAAGCTCGGCAGCCTGCTGCCGCCCGACGAATACAAGGCGAAAGCACAGCCGGCGAAAGCCGCGAAATCATCTGCAACCGGGGACTCCGATCATGCCGTCGCGGCCGAATACGGCCCGGCGAGCGTAGCCGATCCGATGGCGCCCGCCGCGAACACCGCCGCGTCGTTGCACGCGGTCGCGACCGGCGCGTCCGCGACCGACGGCGCCGCCGCGGCGCGCGCACGTAAAACCAAGCAGACCGCGGCGTTGCTGCAACCCGTGCCCGCGCGCGACGTGATCGAGCCCGTCGCGCGCGCGCCGAAGACCGGCGCTGTGAAGCCGGTCGCCGGCGCAGCCGCCGCAACAGGCACCGGCACGAAAGCGCGCAGCCGCAAACGCACCGAAACCGAAGTGCAAAAGCTCTTCGTGCTCGATACGAACGTGCTGATGCACGATCCGAGCAGCCTGTTCCGATTCGAGGAGCACGACGTCTATCTGCCGATGATGACGCTCGAGGAACTCGACAATCACAAGAAGGGCATGTCGGAAGTCGCGCGCAACGCGCGCCAGGTGAGCCGCACGCTCGATGCGCTCGTCGCCGATGCCGGCCCGATCTCGGCCGGCATTGCGCTCGCGCGCCTCGGCAGCCGCGAGGCGCTCGGCCGTCTGTACTTCCAGACCACGCTCACGCAGATCGAGCCGATCGACGGTCTGCCGCAAGGCAAGGCCGACAACCAAATCCTCGGCGTCGTGCGCGCGTTGCAGCGCGAGCGGCCGGACCGTCAGGTCGTGCTGGTGTCGAAAGACATCAACATGCGGATCAAGGCGCACGCGCTCGGCCTGCCTGCGGAAGATTACTTCAACGACCAGGTCCTCGAAGACAAGGATCTGCTCTACTCCGGCGTGCGCGAGCTGCCGCAGGATTTCTGGACCAAGCATGCGAAAGGCATGGAGAGTTGGCAGGATACCAAGACAGGCACCACGTATTACCGCGTGACTGGCCCGCTCGTCGCGTCGCTGCTCGTCAACGAATTCGTCTATCTCGAGCCGCATAACGGCGAGCCGACGTTCCATGCGATCGTGCGCGAACTGAACGGCAAGACGGCGCTGCTGCAAACGCTGCGCGACTACAGCCATCACAAAAACAACGTGTGGGGCATCACCGCGCGCAATCGTGAGCAGAACTTCGCGCTGAATCTGCTGATGAATCCCGAGATCGACTTCGTCACGCTGCTTGGCCAGGCGGGCACCGGCAAGACGCTCGTCGCGCTCGCCGCGGGCCTCGCGCAAGTGCTCGACGACAAGCGCTACAACGAAATCATCGTCACGCGCGCAACCGTGCCGGTCGGCGAGGACATCGGTTTTCTGCCCGGCACCGAAGAAGAAAAGATGCAGCCGTGGATGGGCGCGTTCGACGACAACCTCGAGGTGCTGCAGAAAACCGACGACGCCGCAGGCGAATGGGGCCGCGCGGCGACGCAGGAACTGATCCGCTCGCGCCTGAAGGTCAAGAGCATGAACTTCATGCGCGGGCGCACGTTCGTCGACAAGTACGTGATCATCGACGAGGCCCAGAACCTGACGCCAAAGCAGATGAAAACCCTCGTGACGCGCGCGGGCCCCGGCACGAAAATCATCTGCCTCGGCAACATCGCGCAGATCGATACGCCTTATCTGACGGAAGGCAGCTCGGGCCTCACGTATGTCGTCGACCGCTTCAAGGGTTGGGGGCACAGCGGCCACGTGACGCTCGCGCGCGGCGAACGCTCGCGGCTCGCGGACTACGCGTCCGACATTCTGTAACGCCCGCGCAAAGCGCCGCTCGATGCGGCCGATGCGCGCAACGGCGTCCGGCATGGCCGGGCGCCGTTTTTATTTGGGGTCGAGTTTCGATCGGGCGAATCGTCCATCGGATACCACGCTTATGCGTGTAACTTAAAGTAATTTCTCAAGAATTCTTGCGAAAGCCCCGTCACACCGACTACCATCGCACTATCCGTTGTCATGCGAAAGGCGAGCGCCGCGCGTTCGCCCGCCTCCGATGCTGCGTCTCACGCTGTCCGTCCTCGTCGTCTCATTGCTTGCCGCCTGCGCGGGCGCGCCGCAGAAAACTTCGCGCCCGTCGTCCTCCGGCATGTCGATCACCACGCCGCGTGCGTATGCGCCGCCGCGCGGCTTCCCCAATTTCGTCGACCATAGCGTCGGCCGCGAGGAAATCTCGATCCAGGCGATGAGCCTCGTCGGCGTTCCGTACCGGTGGGGAGGCAACACGCCCGAAAGCGGCTTCGACTGCAGCGGGCTCGTACGTTATGTCGTCGACCGCGCCGCGAACGTCAGCCTGCCGCGCACGACGGCCGACATGAGCGCGGTCGGCGATTCGATCGAGCCAGACGGCATCGCGCCCGGCGATCTGATCTTTTTCAACACGTCCGGTCGGCCTCATTCGCATGTCGGCATCTATGTCGGCAAGCTCCGGTTCGTGAATGCGCCGTCGACGGGCGGCACCGTGCGGCTGGATTACCTGACGAACCCGTATTGGGCGAAGCGCTTCGACGGAATTCGCCGTGTCGCATCGGCAAAGGCAAAGCCGACTCCGTTCGATGCGCCCACTTATCAAGCCGGCCGGCAACCTGACGTGACGCAGCGCGCGGGCCCGGCCGCCGCGCCGGCTGCCTATGCGGCAAACACGAACGCGCCGGTCCGTTCGCGCAGCGCCGCGGCAAATGAAGCGCCACCTGTGTTCGCGGCGACGAATGCGGCCGCGCCAACCAACGCGCGCGCCGCCGCACCGGCTTATGCGGCAAACGCCGCTGCACCGGCGCGCCCGGCTGTGACCGGCGCGCCTGCCTACGTGGCGAATCAGCCCGATGCAGCCCCACCAGCCCGTCTCGCGGGCGCCGCGACGGCCGCCGCATCCGCCGACCCTTACGAGCCGCCGCCGTCGGCGATGTCCGCTGCGCAGCAGCAAGCCCGGGCGGCAGGGGCGATAGACGCGGCGGCCGCATCAGTCGATCCGGATGACGCTCCATCGCGTGCGTATGCGCCGGCCGCAGGCAGCGCCACGATAACCGCCGTCCGCCCTTCGGCGCCTGCCGATCCGATCGACGCCGCCGCCGATGCATTCGAGCCGCCCCCGCCCACTGCGCGCGCCGCCGCCCGCCAGGCGCGGCTTGCCGCACCGGGTAGCGCGCAGGTGCTACGCGCGTCGACAGCGGCCGGGCCGTCGGGTGCCGCTGCCCCCGGCACGCACGACGATCCGATCGCCCGTTTCGCGAACGGCAGCTACTGATTAGCGCCGGATGCATGGCGCCTCCCCAGGGCGCAGCCATTTAGCGGCACACTGCCGTTCCGGCCAAACGCACGCGATCGTCAACGCCAAAGTTACGACATGCGTCGAAACGGCCGTTCGCCCGCGCCGCCAAGCCCGTAATCGAATCCGCACGCACGCCGGCGGCTTGCGCGGCGCAGGGCCGCTCCCGCGCCATCACGATGCGCGGCTTTGCTTCGCGCCGGCCCAAAAACAATGCGCCGCAGCCAGAGTGGCATGCGGCGCATCGCGTGTGCTCCACGTTCGCTTTATCGCGGCTTCGGACGCCGCGCACCGGGGCTCAAAACACCCGATGCCCAATCCACCAGCCGACAGCCGCAATCAGCGCCGACGCAGGAATAGTCAGCACCCACGCCCACACGATGTTGCCCGCGACGCCCCAGCGCACCGCCGACAGCTTGCGCGTCGCGCCCACGCCCACAATCGCGCCGGTAATCGTATGCGTCGTCGACACCGGAATTCCCAACCACGACGCGATGAACAGCGTCACGGCGCCGCCCGTCTCCGCGCAAAATCCGCCCACCGGCTTGAGCTTGGTGATCTTTTGCCCCATCGTGCGGACGATCCGCCATCCGCCGAACAGCGTGCCGAGCCCCATCGACAGGTAGCACGCGCCGATCACCCAGACCGGCGGCGCGTCAGCGGTGGCCGACGCGTAACCGGACGCGATCAGGAGCATCCAGATAATGCCGATCGTCTTCTGCGCGTCGTTGCCGCCGTGGCCGAGGCTGTACAGGCTTGCCGACAGCAGTTGCAAGCGCCTGAAGCGCCGGTCGACCTTGCTTGGCGCGGTCCTGAAATACAGCCATGAGACGCCGAGCATGAACAACGACCCGAGCACGAAGCCAAGCAGCGGCGAAATGAAGATGAACGCGACCGTCTTCATCAATCCATCGACGTTGAGCGACGCCCAGCCCGACTTCGACACCGCGGCGCCGACGAGCCCGCCGATCAGCGCATGCGACGAACTCGACGGAATGCCGTAGTACCAAGTGATGATGTTCCAGCCGATCGCGCCGAAGAGCGCGCCGAACACGACGTAGTGATCGACGATGCTCGCATCGATCGTGCCCTTGCCGACGGTCTGCGCAACCTTCAGATGGAAGATGAAATAAGCGATGACGTTGAACGCGGCCGCGAATACGACGGCCTGCTGAGGCTTGAGCACCCCGGTCGACACGACAGTCGCGATCGAGTTCGCGGCGTCGTGAAAGCCATTCATGAAATCGAACACGAGTGCGACGAGCACGAGCGCCGCGACAGCCCACAAAGCGAGTTGTATCGAATGCATCGTGATCCGCTCAGGCGTTTTCCAGCACGATGCCTTCGATGATGTTCGCGACATCCTCGCACTTGTCGGTGATCTCTTCGAGCAATTCGTAGATCGCCTTCAGCTTGATCAGCGTCTTGACATCGTCTTCCTCGCGAAAGAGTTTCGACATCGCCGCGCGCAGCACGCGATCTCCTTCGGACTCCCAGCGATCGATTTCCTCGCACGCTTTCAGAATCTGGCTCGACTGCTTCATGTCCGACAACATCGCGACCGCTTCCTGCACGTGCTGCGCAGCCTTCGTGACGATATGCGCAAGCTGGCTGGCCTCCGACGTGACAGCCTGCACGTCGTAAAGCGACACGGCCGTCGCGACGTCCTCCATCAGATCGAGAATGTCGTCCATCGTCGTGATCAGCTTGTGGATTTCGTCGCGATCGAGCGGCGTGATGAACGTCTTGTGCAACAAGTCGATCGCTTCGTGCGTGAGCTTGTCGGCCGCTTTCTCGGCCTTCTGCACGTTTTGCTTGTGAATCTCGGCGTCCGCGAGATTGTCGATCAGGAGTTCGAGCTCGCGTCCGCCGGAGACGATGTAATTCGCGTGCGCGTTGAAGATTTCAAAGAACTTGCCCTCGGTGGGCATGAATCGACCGAACATGGGATTCCTGGAAAATGGTCAAACAGCTGTCACAAAAACCGGCGACATTGTACTGTTTTACCGGTTCCCGCGAAGCGTTCGATCGCACAAGTCCGCCCGGACGACAACGGGATACAACGTTTTGCTCACGAGGGGTTTACATCCGGCGCTACTCGCCGTAGAAATTTTGCGCACCCGCAAAATTGTCAAACTTCGTATATTGCCCCAGGAACGTGAGCCGAACGGGCCCGATCGGGCCGTTACGCTGCTTGCCGATAATGATCTCGGCCGTGCCTTTGTCGGGGCTGTCCGGGTTATAAACCTCGTCGCGATAAATGAACAGGATCACGTCCGCGTCCTGCTCGATGGCGCCCGATTCGCGCAAGTCCGACATCACCGGCCGTTTGTTCGGCCGTTGCTCCAGCCCTCGATTCAACTGCGACAGCGCGATCACCGGCACATCGAGTTCTTTCGCGAGACTCTTCAGCGACCGCGAGATTTCCGAGATTTCGGTCGCGCGATTCTCGCCTTGCGACGAGCCCGTCATCAGTTGCAGATAGTCGACGATGATCAGCCCGAGCTTGCCGCATTGACGCGCGAGCCGGCGCGCCCGCGAGCGCAATTCCATCGGATTCAGGCCGCCCGTCTCGTCGATGAACAGTTGCGCCTCGCTCATTTTTTGCACCGCGTGCGTGAGCTTCGGCCAATCCTCATCGCTCAGGCGGCCAGTACGCATCCGGTGCTGGTCGAGCCGGCCAACCGAGCCGAGCATCCGCATCACGAGTTGCGTGCCCGGCATTTCCATCGAGAACACCGCAACTGGCAGCCCGTATTCGACGGCGACATATTCGCCGATATTCATCGAGAACGCGGTCTTACCCATCGATGGGCGCCCCGCGACGATGATCAGCTCGCCGCCATGCATCCCGGACGTCATACGGTCCAGATCGACGAAGCCCGTCGGCGTGCCGGTCACGTCGCTCGGATTCGCGGTGTGGTAAAGGGTGTCGATCCGCTCGACCACCTGCGTGAGCAGCGGTCCGATCTCGAGGAAGCCTTGCGTGCCGCGCGCGCCGTCCTCGGCAATCGAGAACACCTTCGCCTCGGCTTCGTCGAGCAACTGGCGAACTTCCCGGCCTTGCGGATTGAATGCGTCGGCCGAGATTTCGTCGGCGACAGACACGAGCCGGCGCAGCACCGCGCGATCGCGCACGATTTCCGCATAGCGGCGGATGTTCGCCGCGCTCGGCGTATTCTGCGCCAGCGCGTTCAGGTACGCGAGCCCGCCCACCTCTTCGGCCTTGCCGGACGTCGTCAGCGCCTCGTAGACGGTCACGACGTCGGCCGGGCGAGTCGTCGCGATCAGACGGCCGATGTGTTCGAAGATGACGCGATGGTCGTACCGGTAGAAATCGCTCTGCGACAGGAAATCGGCGATCCGGTCCCATGCGCCGTTGTCGAGCAGCAGTCCGCCCAGCACGGACTGCTCGGCCTCGATCGAGTGCGGCGGGACTTTCAGCGATTCGATTTGGGGATCTTGAGGCGCGTTCATGGGTTGGGATTATCGCGAAATAGTCGCAGCTCCGCCAGCCGGCGCCGTGCCGGCGCCCGTGGAACGAAAAAAGGCAGGAACCGGTTGCCCAGGCCCCTGCCCTTTATGTCGAGCGGCAGGCGCCGCCCGGAGAGGACACGCGTTGTTACGCGTGGTCGCCGATCACGTTGATCGTGACGTCGACGACGACGTCCGTGTGCAGCGCGACTTGCACGCCATGCTCGCCGATCATCTTCAGCGGGCCTTCCGGCATGCGAACCTGCGCCTTCTCGACATCGTAGCCTGCCTTTTTCAGCAGTTCCGCAACGTCAGCGTTCGTGACCGAGCCGAACAGACGGCCGTCGACGCCCGACTTCTGCGTGATTTCGAACGTCTGACCGCCCAGCTTCTCGCCAACTGCTTGCGCGGCCGCCAGCTTTTCGGCAGCGACCTTTTCGAGTTCCGCGCGGCGGACTTCGAATTCGGCGATCGCGTCCTTCGTCGCGCGGCGCGCCTTGCGGTTCGGAATCAGGAAGTTACGCGCGTAACCGTCCTTGACCTTGACGATATCGCCGAGGTTGCCCAGATTGGCGACTTTTTCCAACAGAATGATTTGCATTCGAATTCTCCTTATTGCGTCGCCTGATTACGCCTTGTGCTGATCGGTGTACGGCAAAAGCGCAAGGAAACGCGCGCGCTTGATCGCCGTATCGAGCTGGCGCTGATAGTGGGCCTTCGTACCCGTCAGGCGCGCCGGCGTGATCTTGCCGTTTTCGCCGATGAAGTCCTTCAGCGTTTCGGTGTCCTTGTAGTCGATCTGCTCGACGCCGGCTGCCGTGAAGCGGCAGAACTTCTTGCGCTTGAAGAGCGGGTTTTGCTGCTGACGACGCTTGTCGAATTTTTTACCAGTGGGGCGGGCCATGTTCAGTCCTTTCCAATGTCCTGCAATGCTGTGATGTGAAACACCAAGGTTCTCGCGTTGCGGCTCTTTTTCGCGAGAAAGCCGGTGAAGAGCGTCTCGACGCCCATCTCGCAGCTTTCCAGCTTGCCGCTCGCCTCGCCTGCCGCCACGGCCGGGATCGTCAATTCGACCTGCCGGGCAATGCCTGCTTCGACGACTTCGGTCTTGTGCTGCAACGTGGCGCTGGCGATCGGAACGCCGGCGGGGGTGTACCGCACCGGTTCACGCTCGACGACGCTCGCCGTCAGTTGCAGCCTGTTCACGAAAGCGACGCGCTCCTTGATGGCTTGAGATACGTTAAGCCTGCGCTTCGGTCGGCTGAGCAGCAGCCGCCTTCTTGGCTTCTTCGCGCTGAACTTCCTTCATCATCGGCGACGGGCCGGTTTCGGCCTTCTTCATCTTGACGATGAGGTGACGCAGCACGGCGTCGTTGAACTTGAACGCGTGTTCGAGTTCGTCGAGCGTCGCCTGGTCGCACTCGATGTTCATGCAGACGTAGTGAGCCTTAGCGAGTTTCTCGATCATGTAGGCCAGTTGGCGGCGGCCCCAGTCTTCGACACGGTGGATCTGGCCGCCGTGCGACGTGATCGTGGTCTTGTAACGCTCGATCATCGCGGGCACTTGCTCGCTCTGATCGGGGTGCACGATGAAGACGATTTCGTAATGACGCATTACACACTCCTTGTGGATAGAAGCCACCCGGGCGTCTGAACCGGTGTGGCAAGTGAGAAGCCGGAAAGTGTAACCCGATTGAAGCGGCCGCACAAGACTTACATTGATTTTCCGTCGGTTTCGGCCATGTTTTCAAAGACTTGGCGGCCGCAGGCCGACGTTTGCCGCGCCCGGGCAACCGTCTGTATTGTGTCCCCAGTTAATGCGCTGCGATCCGGCGCCCGCGCGGCCGTTACTGCCCCGTAGCCGGCAGATTCGCCGCCAGGGCCGCGCGGAACGCGGCAAGCGCGCCCGGCTCGGCATCCGTGACAGCCCACCACGTCATGCCGCCCGCGTGCCAGCGCGCCAGCGCATAACCCTGCTCGACGACCGAATCGGCGCTGATGCTCGAGCCGCCCTGCATCGGGAATACATAAGCGTCGACGACATGCCGCCGGTAGCGGTAGACCAGCACCGCCACCCGCCGGCCGCCGACATAATCGAGCCGCCCGCCCGCGAGCGCGAAGCCGCTCGACGCGAGATCCACGACGGGCGGCGCATAGTCGAGGCGGCCGTTGAACCAGGGCTTCACCGTATGCCGATCGGTCGACACAACGTCGATGTCGCGCCCGGACAGCGCCGCGCGAACGTGGCTCGACACTAGCTCCGCGACCAACGCGTCATCCGCGCCGCGGTGCGCGGTGAACGCCACACCAGCGGCTGCGCCCGCGACGAGCGCAGCGGCCGCCAGCCACGCGGCGCCAGGCGCGAAGGCGGCCATCGGCGTGAAATCGCGCGCCGCCCTGCCCGCCGGCGCGCGCCCGCGCAGCCCTTGCCAAACGCGCGACGCAACTCCGGCCGCGGCAGCGAGCCGCGATCGCAACGCCCGTGCATCCCGTGCATCCCGTGCGTCGGCACCCGGCAGCGACGCAACGATCTTCGCGTGCAACGCCGGCGGCGCACGATGGTAATCGGCAAGCCGCACCGCGCGGCCGAGCGCCGCCAGCGCATCGCGCTCGCCACGGCACAACGCGCACCCGTCGAGGTGACGCGCGACGCGCCGCGCATCGAGCAGCGGCAATTCGCGATCGAGATCCGCGCCGAGCAGCGCGCGCGTTTCGTTACAGTCCATCGACAGCCTCCGATGCCCCGCCGCCTGCGCCCGAGGCGCACGAGCCCGCCAATCGCGCCTCATTCGCGCGCACGCCGGCAAGCGCGCCAGCGAGTTTCGCACGGGCCCGCGCAAGCCTCGACATCACGGTGCCGACCGGCACGCCCGCAATTGCCGCGATGGCGCGATAGCTGAGTTCCTCCATCTCGCGCAGCACCAGCACCTCGCGATACGCGGCCGGCAAACGCTCGAGCGCGGCATGTACGAGCCTCGCGTCCTCCGCGCGGATCAGCAGCGTCTGCGGATCGTCGATGCCGACGCCCCAGCCGTCGGGCGCCACCGCGTCGCGCTCGTCGTCGTATGCCGCCACCTCCGGCGCCGACGCGCGCCGGCGCCATTCGTCATACCACGTGTGCCGCACGATCGCGAGCAGCCACGGGCGGGCGCTGTCGCCGCGAAACGAATCGAAAAAGCGCAATGCGCGCATGAACGCCTCCTGCACGATGTCGTCGGCGTCGAGCGAATTGCCGCACAGCCAGCGGGCAAGGTTGTACGCCGCATCCAGATGCGGCAGCGCGAGCTGCTGGAACCGAAGGCTGCGCGCCGCGCTACCCGCGTCGTTGCCGCTGACCTGCCGACCGTCCTCGTCCACGCATCCCCCTTTCCGGCGCACGATCCGCGCAGCACGGCGAATCGCTTGTCGCCGGCCGCCTCATTCGAAACCCATACCGGAGGTGCGTCGAGTTTATTCCCGTCCCGCACGGCCGGACATGAAAAATAAACCGGGAATAAAGCCCGGCCTCTGCCGGTTGGACAGGCATCGCCATCCACCTCGAACGAGCACGCCATGCGACAGCCTCTCAAACCGCCCCGGTCAATCCGCTCGCTACGCCGCCGCGACTTTCTGCGCCTAGCCGCCGCAGGGGGCGGCGCGGCGTTCGCATCCGCGCTGCCCGGCTGGAGCTTCGGCAAGGATGCCGATTTCTTTTTCGTTCAGCTGTCCGATGCGCATTGGGGGTTTGCGAGCCCGGCGATCAATCCCGATCCGAAAGGCACGCTGCCCAAAGCGATTGCCGCCGTCAACGCACTGCCCGTCGCGCCCGATTTCGTAATCTTCACGGGCGACCTCACGCATACCACCGACGATGCGGCCGAGCGCCGTGCACGGATGCGCGAGTTCCGCTCGATCGTCGCACGGCTCGACGCAAAACCGTTGTATCTGATGCCGGGCGAACACGACGCGAGCCTCGACGCCGGCGACGCATATCGCGAGATCTTCGGCGACACGCATTACACGTTCGATCGCCACGGCGTGCACTTCATCGTGCTCGACAACGTGTCCGACCCGGCCGGCCGCGTCGGCGACGCGCAGATCGACTGGCTCGCCCGCGATCTTGCGCGTTTGCCGAAAGACGCGCGCATCGTCGTGTTCACCCACCGGCCGCTGTTCGATCTCGCGCCGCAATGGGACTGGGCCACGCGCGACGGCGCCCAGGTGCTCGAGATGCTGATGCCATATGCGAACGTGACGGTGTTCTACGGGCACATCCATCAGACTCATCACGCGATGACCGGCCATATCGCCCACCACGCCGCGCGCTCGCTGATGTTTGCGCTGCCCGCCGCGGGCTCGCAACCCAAGCGTCTGCCGGTGCCGTGGGACGCGGGCGCGCCCTATCGCGGGCTCGGCTGGCGCGACGTGCGCGCGGACGACGCGCCGGGCGCGTTCACGCTGACCGAGCGGCCGATCGAAGCCGACGGCGCCGGCCACGCCAACGGCATGCGTGACGTGCCGCCCGAACACCAGGCAGATTGAACGAATACGACGAGGTCAACCGCCATGCCCGACATCGCCATGCCCGCTCTCATCGCACGCCCATCGCCCGCGCAGCCGGCGCGCCGCCGCTGGCTCGCCGCAACCGGCGCGGCAATCTGCGCGCTCGCCGCTCTAACCGTGCGCGCGGCCGGCGCGCCGCGCGTCATCAAGGTTCATGCGCGCCGCTTCGTTTTCACGCCGAACCGCATCGCGCTCGCGCCGCACGAAGCGGTAGTGTTCGAGCTGACGGCCGAAGACACCGTGATGGGTTTTTCGATTCCGCAGCTTGGCGTGCGCGCCGATGTGCCGCCGGGCGTCGTCGTGCGGCTTGCCGCGCAAGCGGGCGAGCGTGGCACGATCGATTTTCTGTGCGACATTTTCTGCGGCTCCGGGCATGAGACGATGAACGGCGTGATCGTCGTCGGATGACCGGCGGCGCGCGTCAACCGGCGCCTTCCCAATAGCCCGGCCGCGCATAGACGTCGCGCAGATAGTCGATGAAATAGCGCACTCTCGCCGGCACGTAGCGCTGCTGCGGATAGACGGCGAGGATGTCGTAATCGGGCAGCGCATATTCGTCGAGCACGGTCTCGAGTTCGCCGCGCGCGAGCTGCTGCGCGATTTCCCAAGTCGAGCGCCAGCCCAGCCCCAGCCCTTCGGATACCCAACGATGCAGCAATTCGCCGTCGTTGCAGTCGAGCGTGCCCGATACGCGCATCGTCACGAGCTTGCCGTTGCGGCGAAAATACCAGCCGCGGTTCTGCCCGCCCTGCAAATTGAACGCGAGGCAGTTGTGATGCGCGAGATCGTCGAGCGACTTCGGGCGGCCGTGCCGGCGGAAGTACCCGGGCGTGCCGCAAACGACGCGCCGGTTCGACGCCAGCTTCACCGCGACGAAATTCGGATCGACCGCGCCGCCGATTCTGATCGACAGATCGTAGCCCTCGCGCACCAGATCGACGACGCGGTCGGTCAGGTTGAACGACATCTGCAAATCGGGCTTGTCGGCCATGAACGCCGGCGCGAGCGGCGCGACATGCTTGCGGCCGAACGCGGCCGGCGCGGACACGATCAAATGCCCGCTTACCGCGCGCCGGCCGGCCGCGAGTTCGTTTTCCGCATGCGCCCAGTCGGCAAGCAAGCCCCGGCAGCGCTCGAGAAACGCCGCGCCGTCCTCGCTGACGACCAGCCTTCGCGTCGACCGGTACATCAGCTTCACGCCGATGCGCTTTTCCAGCGCGTCGATCCGCCTGCCGAGCACGACGGGCGACACCCCTTCCTCGAGCGCCGCCGCCGCGAGGCTGCCCGCATCCGCGACCCGCACGAACGTTTCGATTTGCTTGAACCGGTCCATCCGCTGTCTCCCATGCTCTTTTGCCCATCCGGCACAGCCGAGCATTCGATACTTTTAGTTTCGAAATAAGCGACTGGAGCGGATCTTATCAAAGCTTTTACGTATCCCTAAAGTATGTCCAACCCTCGCGATCCGTAGCGAAATCAAGGAGACACCATGGCCAGGATGAGAGCCGTCGACGCCGCCGTGCTCGTGCTCGAGAAGGAAGGCATCCAAACCGCGTTCGGCGTGCCGGGCGCGGCGATCAACCCGCTTTACTCGGCGCTGCGCCGCTCGGGCGCGATCGGCCACGTGCTCGCACGGCACGTCGAGGGCGCCTCGCACATGGCCGAGGGCTACACGCGGGCCGCGCCCGGCAATATCGGCGTGTGCATCGGCACGTCCGGCCCCGCCGGCACCGACATGATCACCGGCCTTTATTCGGCATCGGCGGATTCGATCCCGATTCTCGCGATCACCGGCCAGGCGCCGCGTGCGCGGCTCCACAAGGAGGATTTCCAGGCGGTCGACATCGAGGCGATCGCCAAGCCCGTGACGAAATGGGCGGTCACGGTGCGCGAACCGGCGCTGGTGCCCCGTGTGTTCCAGCAGGCGTTTCATCTGATGCGCTCGGGCCGGCCCGGGCCGGTGCTGATCGACCTGCCGATCGACGTGCAATTGGCCGAGATCGAATTCGACATCTCGACCTACGAACCGCTGCCCGTCTACCGGCCGCATGCGAGCCGCGCGCAGATCGAGGCCGCGCTCGCGATGCTCAACGACGCCGAGCGGCCGCTGATCGTCTCGGGCGGCGGCGTGATCAACGCGGCGGCCGACGCGCTGCTCGTCGAGTTCGCGCAAACCGTCGGGGTGCCGGTGATCCCGACGCTGATGTCGTGGGGCGCGATTGCCGACGACCATCCGCTGATGGCGGGCATGGTCGGCCTGCAAACCGCGCATCGCTACGGCAACGCCACGCTGCTCGCGTCGGATTTCGTGCTCGGCATCGGCAACCGCTGGGCGAACCGCCATACGGGCAGCATCGACGTCTATACGAAAGGCCGCAAGTTCGTCCACGTCGACATCGAGCCGACGCAGATCGGCCGCGTGTTCGGCCCCGATCTCGGCATTGTGTCGGACGCGAAGGCCGCGCTCGCGCTGTTCGTCGAAATCGCGCGCGAATGGCAGGCCGCGGGCCGGCTCAAGGACCGCAGCGCATGGGTGGCCGACTGCCAGGCCCGCAAGCGCACGCTGCAGCGCAAAACCCATTTCGACGACGTGCCGATCAAGCCGCAGCGCGTGTACGAAGAGATGAACAAGGTGTTCGGCCGCGACACGTGCTACGTCAGCACGATCGGGCTGTCGCAGATCGCGGGCGCGCAGTTCCTGCATGTGTACAAGGCGCGCAACTGGATCAACTGCGGCCAGGCGGGCCCGCTCGGCTGGACGATACCCGCCGCGCTCGGCGTGCGCGCGGCCGATCCGAGCCGGCCGATCGTCGCGCTGTCGGGCGACTACGATTTCCAGTTCATGATCGAGGAACTCGCGGTCGGCGCGCAATTCAAGCTGCCTTACGTGCACGTCGTCGTCAACAACTCGTATCTCGGCCTGATCCGCCAGGCGCAGCGCGCGTTCGACATGGACTACTGCGTGCAGCTCGCGTTCGACAACGTCAACGCGCCCGGGCTGAACGGCTATGGCGTCGATCACGTCGCCGTTGTCGAGGGGCTTGGCTGCAAGGCGCTGCGCGTGTTCAAGCCCGACGAGATCGCGCCCGCGCTCGAGCGCGCGCAACAAATGGCGGCGCAATTCAGCGTGCCCGTCGTCGTCGAGGTGATGCTCGAGCGGGTGACCAACATCTCGATGGGCGCCGAGATCGACGCGATCAACGAGTTCGAGGATCTCGCCGACAAGCCCGAGCACGCACCCACCGCGATCTCGCTGCTCGACTGAGCGCGCGCCGGGCGTGCCGCATTGCCTGGAAAGTTCGACCGTTCAGTGTCGAGCGATTTTTCTCTGACCGACCCGCAAGAACCCCGTCATGCCGAAATTTGCCGCCAACCTGACCATGCTGTTCAACGAAGCGCCGTTTCTCGAGCGCTTCAAGGCCGCCGCCGATGCAGGCTTC
This sequence comes from Burkholderia singularis, assembly GCF_001718875.1. Lineage (NCBI taxonomy): Bacteria > Pseudomonadati > Pseudomonadota > Betaproteobacteria > Burkholderiales > Burkholderiaceae > Burkholderia > Burkholderia singularis. Next base: position 1,984,565 of record NZ_CP013448.1, on the reverse strand, counting down.
GACGCCGTCGAATTCCTGTTCCCGTACCCGTATGCGCCGGACGCGCTCGCCGAGCGGCTCGACGCGCACCGCCTGCGGCTCGTGCTGCACAATCTGCCCGCGGGCGACTGGGAGCGCGGCGAGCGCGGAATCGCCTGCCTGCCCGATCGCGTCGGCGAATTCCAGGACGGCGTGGGCCGTGCGATCGACTACGCGCGCACGTTGAACGTGCCGCAGCTCAATTGCCTCGTCGGCATCGCGCCGGCGGATCAGCGCCGTGACACGACACTGGCGACGATCGTCGAAAACCTGCGCTTTGCCGCCGCCGAACTGAAAAAGGCCGGCCTGCGCCTGCTCGTCGAGCCGTGCAACGGATACGACCTCCCCGGCTTCGCGCTGCAACGCTCGGCCGACGCGCTCGACGTGATCCGCGCGGTCGGCGCCGACAATCTGTTCCTGCAATACGACATCTACCACATGCAGCGGATGGAGGGCGAACTGGCGGCGACGCTTCGCCGGCACATCGGTTCGATCGCGCATATCCAGCTTGCGGACAATCCGGGCCGCCACGAGCCCGGCACCGGAGAAATCCATTACCCGTATCTGTTCGCGCTGCTCGACGAGCTTGGCTACGACGGCTATATCGGCTGCGAATACAAGCCGCGCACGACGACGGCCGGCGGCCTCGGCTGGCTCGACGAGGCCCGCCGCGCCGGCGCGGACCGCGCGCACCGCATCGGGTGACCACGCCTGCCCCTCTACGCCCCCTCTTTCAGGAGACAACGCAATGGCAACGATCGGCTTCATCGGCCTCGGCATCATGGGCGCGCACATGGCGCGCAACTTGCTCAATGGCGGCCATCAGCTCGTCGTCAACGGCGCGCACCCCGTGCCGGACGACCTGCGCGCACGCGCGCAGGTCGTCGCGCATTCGACGGCCGTCGCCCAAGCGTCGGACATCGTGATCGTGATGGTCCCCGACACGCCCGACGTACACAACGTGCTGTTCGCCGACGACGGTGTCGCTCACGGCCTCACGGCCGGCAAGCTCGTGATCGACATGAGTTCGATCTCCCCGCTCGATACGCGCGAGTTCGCGAAGCGGATCAACGCGCTCGATTGCGATTATCTCGACGCACCCGTATCCGGCGGTGAAGTGGGCGCGCGCGACGCGACGCTGACGATCATGGTCGGCGGCCCCCAGCGGGCGTTCGAGCATGCGAAGCCGCTGTTCGAGCAGATGGGCAAGAACATCTCGCTCGTCGGCGACAACGGCGCGGGCCAGACCTGCAAGGTCGCGAACCAGATCATCGTCGCGCTGAACCTCGAGGCAGTGGCCGAGGCGCTGTTGTTCGCCGCGCGCTCGGGCGCCGATCCCGAGCGCGTGCGCCGCGCGCTGATGGGCGGCTTCGCGTCATCGCGCATTCTCGAGCTGCACGGCGAGCGGATGACGAAGCGCACGTTCGAGCCGGGCTTCCGGATCGATCTGCATCGCAAGGATCTGAACCTCGCGCTCGACGGCGCACGGCGGCTCGGCATCGCGCTGCCGCACACCGCAAGCGCGCAGCAGTTGTTCAACGTGTGCGCCGCGCACGGCGGCGGCGGGTGGGATCACTCGGCGATCGTGCGCGCGCTCGAAATCATGTCGAACCATGAGATCGCCGAGCCGCGCGCCGAGGTGAAGGCCGCGTGATGCAATGGGTAATCGTGTCCGGCAAAGGGGGGCTCGTGCTGGCTATGGCGGTGGCGCAGGCAGCGTAATGCGCGCCGCAATTCACGGGCTCCGTGCTGCGTGATACGGCGCCCATTCAGGCAGGGGCAGCGCCGGTGCCATTGCAGCATCCGCATTTATCACACAAACAAGTCGCCGGAATGAACCGGCGCGAGTTGCAACGAAAGCGGCACTTCGACGCTTTCGATCGAAGGTGCGCGCCGCCAGCCATGACGGCGGCGCCACCGGCGCCGCTTCCCGCGCGAAGCGGCACGCGGGTCCGTGCAGCGGCGCCCGGCGGCGACGGGCAAGCCTTGGTCGGTCAGACGTCGTCGTCGGGTGTCCGTCTGTCGGATGGCGCGCACCCGCTCTTTTCCATGACCTTGCCTATTACATTTCTTGACGTTCGCCCGCGCGATTTTTCATGCAATTTACAGCGCGAACGCCTACACTTTCGCGACGCCTTCCGAGAGCCGGGCACGCCGGCGCGACGCTTTTCGCGCCACGTATCCCGGCCTGATGGCGCATCTTTTGTCAATCACCTGAAGGAGTGTTGCGATGGGTCTTCTTTCGTTCATCAAAGAGGCAGGCGAAAAGCTGCTCGGCAAGAGCGATGAGCAAGCCGCAACCGATCCGGCCGCGGCAAACCAGACGGCCGCTGACGCAATCAAGAACTACATCTCCGCGCAAGGTCTCGACACGTCGAATCTGACGGTCGAGTTCGACGGCGCATCGCGCACCGTCACGCTGTCGGGCAACGCCGGCGACCTCGACACGAAGGCCAAGGTCAAGGTGGCCGCGGGCAACGTGCAAGGCGTCGCCGGCGTCAACGACGACAACCTGCAGCCGGACGATCCGCAAGTGCAGTACCACGACGTCGTGTCCGGCGACAACCTGTGGAAGATCGCCGAGAAGTACTACGGCAACGGCGCGAAGAACGACGTGATCTTCCAGGCGAACCGCCCGATGCTGTCGAGCCCGGACAAGATCTATCCGGGCCAGAAGCTGGTGATTCCGCCGCAGTCCTGATCGAGGCGGACGTTACCGGCATGATGCGAAAAGCGGACCTGACGGTCCGCTTTTTTTATATCGATCGATCGCAGGCGGCAAACGCGGATAGCACACCATCGGCAGGCCGCCGGCCCGTCACGAGCGGCGCACAGCCGCGCAACGCGCGATCGCGCGGCTGAATCAATACGTATCGAACACTTGCTGCAATGCGCGCGCGTCCGTCACGCCCGCCGCGAGCGCGAGCATCAGCAACACGCGCGCCTTGTAAGGATTGAGCGAGCCTGCGCTGACGAAGCCGAGCGCGTCGTCGTTCGCCGCGCCGTTGCGCATCACGTGCCCCGAACCGACGCGCGACGCCCGCACCACCGCGACGCCGTTGGCCGCCGCATCGGCGAGCGCCGCCTGCAACGTCGCATGAATCGAGCCGTTGCCCGTGCCTGCGACCACAAGCCCGCGCACGCCCGCGGCCATGCATGCATCGACGGCCACGCGCGAGACACCCGCATAGCTCGCGACGATCTCCACCTGCGGCCACGCCGCGCCGATCGAGAAGCGCGAATCGAGCGTATGCGGCCGTGTCGCGCGGCGCGCGAACTCGATGCGTCCGTCCTGCACCCAGCCGAGCGCGCCGAGTTCCGGCGAATGGAACGCGTCGAGCGCATAGGTGCTTGTCTTCACGACGTCGCGCGCGCTGTGAATCCGGTTGTTGAACACGACGAGCACGCCCTGCCCGCGCGCCGCGCCGCTGCCCGCGACGGTCACCGCGTTCAGCAGGTTCAGCGGGCCGTCCGACGACAGCGCGGTCGCGGGCCGCATCGCCGCCGTGAGCACGACGGGCTTCGCGTGCTTGATGGTCAATTGCAACAGGTACGCGGTTTCCTCGAGCGTGTCGGTGCCATGCGTGACGACGACGCCATCGACGTCATCATCGGCGAGCAGCGCGTTGATCCGCTCGGCGAGCGTCGTCCACAGCGCATGCGACAGATCCTTGCTGTCGATGCTCGCCAACTGCTCGGCCCGGATCGTCGCGATTTGGGCAAGCGCCGGCACGGCGTCGAGCAGCCGGTCGACGCCGAGCGCGCCGGCCTGATAGCCGGCAGTCTGCGTGGCGTCGGGGGCAGCGCCCGCGATCGTGCCGCCGGTGGCAAGCACGGCGATGCGCGGCAGCGCGCGTGGCGCCGGATTCGAAGTGTCAGGAGTACGGGAGGTCAGTGCATTCATGGCCGCGATTGTACCGGCTGCGGGGCGCGCGGCGATATCCCCGCCGCCGCGAAACCGGTGCCGGCCGGCCGCCCGCCGCGCGGCCCATGCGCAGCGGGCGGCGCGGCGCCGCGCATCAATCGGCGTTTTCCCGGGTCATTTTGTTGTTTCATCGATGATTTGCCATAATGCAAAGCGCGATGCGCGCTGCCGCGCGATTCGCGGCTTGACGAACAAAATGCAATTCACCCAACGGGAGTGTCCAATGAAGATCCGATCGCTGATGGCCGCGCTGCTCGTCGGCGGCGTGCTGGCAACGCCTGCTTTCGCCGCAAACAGCCAACAAGACAAAATGAAAGCATGCAACGCGCAGGCTGCCGGCAAGACGGGCGACGAGCGCAAGGCATTCATGAAGGGATGCTTGTCTGCGAAGCCGAAGAAGCTGTCGCAGCAGGAAAAGATGAAGGCGTGCAACATGCAAGCCGGCGACAAGAAGGGCGACGAGCGCAAGACCTTCATGAAGAGTTGCCTGTCGAGCCAGCCGGCCGCCTGAGGCTGCCTGCCGATCGGCACGATGCCGCGCACCGTTTCGGCGGGCGCGGCATTTTCTTTTCCGGCGCACGTCCGCGCCGCGGCATTGTGCCGCATCTTCCGCCGTTTTCTTCTATGATGGCTGCAGCGCGGCCCTCGTCACCCCATACAAGAAGCGCCATCGGGCCGCCCTCATGACAGGCGCGCATCGCGCGCGCCAAACGGAGGCACGGATGGCATGGAGACAAAATCGCTGGTTCCGCCGCTGGGTGATCGTCATCGTGTTCTGGGCGGTGCCCGTCGCGATCGTCGCTGTGCGGGAAATCCGCGAGGAAATGGCCTATAACTACGCGGATCTGAAGCTCGCGCTGACCACCTGGGAGCTTACCGACGCGCAGCGCGCGGCAGGCGCCGCCGCCGTTTGCCACGGCGAGCCGGACGAGGCGCGCGCCGCCGGCTGCCCGGCCGACGTGCTGGCCGCCAACGCGCATCGGCAGCAGGAGGCGCGCAACGAATTCGCGCTGCGCCGCCGCACGCTCGCCAGCTACCTGTGGCACGCATTCGTCGGCTACTGGATCGTGCCCGCCGCCTTCCTGTTCGCGTGCGGCGTGCTGATCGCCCTCGTGCGCCGCGCGCTGCGCCGCCCCCCGATCAAGCCGCCGGTTTCCCCTCATTGACCGCGGCGCTCCGCGCAGCAACCGCCACCCGTGCCGCGAGCGCCGCCGGAATCCGGCAATTTGACGTTGCTTCACCTTACGCCGGGCAAACGATACGGCCCTCTGTGTTATAAAGTTCGGCGTGGTACGCCCCGTTCTCGGGAAATACGCTGAACTACATTGATGGAGAAAAAAGCGATGCAAAAACGCAAACTCGTGTTGAAAGCTGCGGCCGCACTCGTCGTCGGCAGTCTCGCGCTCACCGGCTGCACGACCACGCCGAACAAGCCCGACAATGCCACGACCAACGCGTCGAAGCGTCAAGCAATCGATGCGAGCGTTGACGCGACGCTGTCGCGCCTGTATTCGACGGTGAAAGGCTCGCGCGAGCTGGTCGCGAAATCGCGCGGCGTGCTGGTGTTCCCGGACGTGATCCAAGCAGGCCTCATCATCGGCGGCCAGAGCGGCAATGGCGCGCTGCGCGTCGGCGGCGCGACGGTCGGCTACTACAACACGTCGTCGATCTCGGTCGGTTTGCAGGCGGGTGCGCAGTCGAAGGCGATCGTGTTCCTCTTCATGACGCAGGACGCGCTCGACAAATTCCGCAGCTCGGACGGCTGGGCCGCCGGCGCCGATGCCTCGGTCGCGCTCGTGAAGATGGGCGCGAACGGCGCCATCGACACGACGACGGCCACCGCGCCCGTCGAAGTGATCGTGCTGACGAACGCCGGCCTGATGGGCGACGTGTCGATCAGCGGCACCAAGGTCACGAAGCTGAAGATCTGACGCATGCATCGCTTGCCGCTCGCATGGCGGGCGGCAGATGCAAAAACGGCGATGCGCGAACGCGCATCGCCGTTTTTTTATGCGGCACACCCGCGCGCGGCGTAGCCGACGCCGCCCTCGCCGCTCACGATGCCGAATCGATCACCTTGAAGCGCGAGCGCTTTTGCGCGCGAATCAGCGATTGATAGACGTCGACGTATTGCTGCGCCATTCCCCTGGCCGTGAAGCGCTGCTCGAAGCGCTGCCGCACGCGTGCACGCGACAGCGCCGGCAGACGGTTCACCGCCGCGACCGCACCGATCTCGTCTTCGACGATGAAACCGGACACGCCGTCGTCGATCACTTCAGGCACCGCGCCGCGATTGAATGCGATGACGGGCGTGCCGCACGCCATCGCTTCGATCATCACGAGGCCGAACGGCTCGGGCCAGTCGATCGGGAACAGCAATGCGTGCGCGCCGGAAAGAAACGCGGCCTTTTCATGATCGGCGATCTCGCCGATGAATTCGACGTGCGGCAGCGCGAAAAGCGGCTTGATCTCGCGCTCGAAGTACGCTTCGTCGGCGGAATCGATCTTCGCCGCGATCCGGATCCGCATCCCGCAGCGCTGCGCGATCCGGATCGCCGTATCAACGCGCTTTTCCGGCGAAATCCGGCCGAGGAAGGCGAGATACGCCTGCTCGACGGGCTGCGGCGTATAAAGCTGCTCCGGCAAGCCGTGATAGACGGTCGTCAGCCATTTCGCCTGGGGCATCGGCTGGCGTTGCGCATTCGAAATCGAAATGACGGGCGCCGTATCGAACGTGTCGAACACCGGCTGCTGTTCCGGCAGGTCGAGACGGCCATGCAAAGTCGTCACGAACGGCGTCTGCTGACGGTTGAAGACCGAAAACGAGTAGTAGTCCATGTGGAAATGGAGCACGTCGAATTCCTGCGCGCGGCGCGCGACGGTCTCCATCAGCAGCATGTGCGGTGCGATCCGGTCCCGGATCGACGTGTCGAGCCGCAACGCGCGCGGCCAGACTGCGTCGAGCTTCGCGCGCGTGACTGAATCGCCGCTGGCGAACAGCGTGACGTCGTGCCCCAGATCGACGAGGGCTTCGGTGATGTACGAGACGACGCGCTCGGTGCCGCCGTACAACTTCGGCGGCACGGACTCGGTCAACGGGGCGATCTGCGCAATTCTCATCGGTACTGCCTCCCATGACGGCCGGCGCGCCGGCGTCGAACGCCATCGCGATAAGTCATCATTATCGCCACCGGCACGTGGCCCTGCGTGGCCGATTGCATTTTTTCGGTCTTGTTACAGAACGGATACATTCGGAAAACCCGCATGTTTGCAGCCGCGCAGGCCGTTGTCCAGCCGCGCAAAAAGTTTCGTTGGGTTATTGCCTTGCAGCATCGGCAGACAGTTGCGGCGTTGACGGGCCCATGATGACGGGGGCGTTCGGGCGTTCCGTTCGAGCGTGGCGCGCGGGGCGGCGCAGGTGAACGTCGCGTTTGCCCGTCCGCTCGACGTTGATCGCGCTCGGGTCATTCGATGCCCGGCTCGCGCAGTGCGGTCGCCCGAGTTTCCGGGCGACCGTATTCGGCGGCCCGCTGCGCCTGCTGCCCGCCACTTGCCGCCTCGCTCCGCAGCCTCCGCCCGCCGCACCCGCATCGCCGCACGCGTTGTCGGCACCGTTCAGCGCGCCGGCCATTTCCATGGCGGCGGATCGAGTGCGTCCGCGTCGGCGATCCGCGTTGCGCCGAGCACCTTCTCGAGCACGATCGAGCGGCTGCCCGGCTCGCGCTCGAGCGACGCGACGAGACGCGCCGCATGCGACACCACGATCACCTGCGAGCGCTCGGCGGCCTGCGCGATCAGGCGGCCGAGCGCCGGCAGCAGATCGGGATGAAGACTCGTCTCCGGCTCGTTCAACACGAGCAGCGCGGGCGGGCGCGGCGTCAGCAACGCCGCGACGAGCAGCAGATAGCGCAGCGTGCCATCCGATAGCTCGGCCGCGCGCAGCGGCCGCAGCAGGCCCGGCTGATGCATCAGCGTCTCGAAGCGGCCCTGCTTGCCCGGATTGTCGATATCGATCCGCGCGCCCGGAAACGCGTCATCGATCGCCGCTTCCAGTGCCGCACGATCGCCGATCTCGCGGATCGTCTGCAACGCGGCGGCCAGATCGGCGCCGTCGTCGGCCAGCACCGGCGTATGCGTACCCACCTGCGGCAGCCGCGCGGGCGCGAGGGCGTCGGTACGCAAGTGATCGTAGAAGCGCCATGAACGAATCCGTTCGCGCAACGCGATCATCTCCGGCGCGCCGCGCGGATCGGCGAACTCGGTCATCATGCTGTCGAAGCTCGCGACCGGCTGCGGCACGCTCTGCCATGCGCCCGTTGCGTCGCGGGTACGCAACTGCGCGCCGTGCCGGTCGACCAGCAGCGTCGACGGCCGCGGCACCGGCCCGCTCCAGATGCATTCACGCTTGATGATCGGATCGAGCCCGAATTCCGAGCTGCTCGGAATCGGCAGGCCGAGATCGATCGCGTAGCCGAAATCATCGCACGCAAAGCCGAGTTTCAAACTGACCGGTTGATTGCGAACGGTGCCCGTCACTGGCACGTCGCCCGACAGCATGGCGCGCGAGAAACGCTCGGGGCCGGCCCAAAGCGTCGACGGCAAGCCGCCTTCGCGTGCGAGCGACGGAATCACGCGCCCTTGGGCCGTATCCGCGAGCAGACGCAGCGATCGATAAACGCTCGATTTGCCGCTGCCGTTCGGCCCGGTGATCACGTTGAGCGCACCGAGCGGCACGACGAGGTCACGCAGCGATCGGTAGCCGGCAATGGCAACAGCGGTGAGAGACGGCATAGGATAAAGAATCGACGAATCGGATCAGGTTACGGGCGGGCCGAGCGGATAGCGACGCCGGCACGGCGGCCGACTCGGGAGTGACCGCGCGAAGCGGTGCGGGTTTCGTGCCGCGGTTTCAGCGGTTTCAGCGGTTTCAGCGGTTTCAGCGGTTTCAGCAAACCCGGCACGCAAAGTGCGTCCGACATCCCCCGCCGCGGCTCAATGCGGCGCACGCGCGCCGCCCGCCTCGGGCGCGGTCGGATCGGCCGCCGTGAACGCCGCGGTGCTCGCGGCGGGCTCCGCCGTGCCCGCCACGGCGGGCGCTCGAGGCGCGCGTGCCGCGGAATCGGACGGCGTCGACCATTCCGCGCGATCGCGCGGCAGACATTCCGGATAATGCTGCTGAATAAATGCGATGAGCCCCTCGCGCACACGGCAGCGCAAATCCCACGCGAGCGACGAATCGCGCGCGCTGACGAGCGCGCGCAACTGCATCGACCGCTCGGTCGCATCGGTCACCTGCAACACGTGAACGCGGCCGTCCCACTCGGGCGCATCGGCGACGATCCGCGCGAACGCCTCGCGCAGCGGCTCCAGCGGCAGCCGGTAGTCGACATACAGGAATACCGAGCCGATGATCTCGGCGCTGCTGCGCGTCCAGTTCTGGAAGGGATTCTCGATGAACCATTGCAACGGCACGACGAGCCGGCGCTGATCCCACAGACGCACCGATACGTAAGTGCCGGTGATTTCCTCGATGCGCCCCCACTCGCCCTGAATCACGACGACATCGTCGAGCCTGATCGGCTGCGACAGCGCGATCTGCAAGCCGGCGATCATATTGCCGAGCACCGGCCGCGCGGCAATCCCGGCAACGAGCCCCGCGACGCCCGCCGACGCGAGCAGGCTCGCGCCCACCTGCCGCACGTTCGGAAACGTCATCAGCGCGGCGCCGGTGCCGATCACGACGATCATCACCATCACGGTGCGCGCGAGCACGCGCGTCTGCGTATGGATGCGGCGCGCCTGCAAGTTGTCGGGTGCGTCGATCGGGTGCGCGCGCACGATCGCCTCGCCTACCGCCGCGGCAAGCCGCATCAGCAGCCACGTGATCGCGATGATCACGCCGACCGCCGCGATCGTGCGCAATGCGCCCGCGAGCGGCAGCGCATCGGCGGTTTGCAGCCACAGGAATTCGAGCGCGAGAAACAGCAGCACGGCGAGCGACGGCCGATCGAGGTATGGCACGATCACGCCCATGAATGGATACGGCCGCGCGATCCGCGCGACGACGCGCGCGCCGATCCGATGGACGAGCGCCACCGCGAGCAGCACGAGCGCCGACACGACGAGCGTGCCCAGCCAGGTGTGCAGCGGCGCATCGGCGATGCGCCACAGATCGTCGATCGTCATCATGCGCGCCGTGACTCCGTCGAGCGCAACGCACGGATGGCCGCACACGCACGAACGCGTGAGCGCGGCAATCCGCGCCAAAACCAGTCAATAACTTCGGCAGGGAAATGCCTTGCCGAGCCCGAGCGATACCGCCGTGCTCGCGTTGTAGTCGGCGAGCTTCGGATTTTCCGCAATGTACTTGCGCACCGCATCCGTCATCTGCTGCGCCTTGATGTCGGCCGGCAAGCAGAAATATTGGCCGACGCGCGGCCCCGTGGTGCCGCCGATCGCGTCGATCGTGTTGTAGACACCATCGGCCGCGCCTTCGATATATGCCGCGCACGACGCCCGCGACTTGACGTCGGTCTTCGCGCACAGCTTGTCCAGATCGCCCGCCGTGAAGGCCGCGGCCGTCAACGGCGCAGTAAGCATGGCCAGTGCGGCGGCGCAAAACTTAGCCCGCAACATGAATCTTCCTCGTGTCAGAAGGCGTAACCGCCGATACAACGAAAGGCGCGGCCCGAGGCCGCGCCGACGCAGCTTATTTTGCACCCTTTTGCGCATCGGGCGCCGGGGCGTCTCCGAGGCGCGTCGTGCGCTTCGACAGGATCGCGAGCGCATCGGGCGCGTTGTAGTGCTTGGCGAAATCGAGTGCGGTCACGCCGAGTTGGTTCTTGATCGCAGGATCGGCATTCTGATCGAGCAGCAGCGTGACCGTCGAGCCGTGGTTGCCGCGCGCGGCCATCATCAGCGGCGTGGTGCCGTTCGGCGACGCGGCGTCGATATAGGCGGACTTCTCGAGCAGATACTTGACGACTTCGTCATGCCCGTTCGTCGCCGCGTAGTGCAGCGGCGACCAGCCCTTCTTGCTGACTTCCGCGCCCTTGTCGACCAGCAGCTTCACGAGCGGCAGATCGCCGTTCAGCGCGGCGAGCATCAGCGCGTTCTCGCCTGCCTTGTCCTCTTTTTCGAGATCGACGTTCGGTGCCGACGCGAGCGCAGCGGCCACCTGATCCGATTTTTCGCGCGCTGCGATCACAAGCAGCGGGTCTCCGTTCGAGGCGACCGTATTCGGATCGAGGCCGTTCTTGAGCTGCTTGGCGATGTCCTTGATGTCGTCGAACTTGACCGCCTTCACGATCCCGTCGAGCGATTCCGCATGCGCGCCCGCCGCGGCGAGCACGCCAAGCCCGCCCGCGACCAGCAGCGCGCGACATCCGGCGCCAAACCCGCGCTTATTCGACAAGTACTTGATCGACTTCATTTTTTTCAACTCCTACCCCTGGTTGACTAGGCTGGCGCCGCCCGTTTGGGCGATCTTGAACAGCCGGAAAAAATTGCTCGACGTCGCGGCGGCCAGCGCTTCGTCGGTCATTCCACGTTGCGCCGCGATAAAGCGTCCGACATGGCTAACGTATGCAGGTTCATTCGGCTTGCCCCGATACGGCACCGGCGCGAGATACGGAGAATCCGTTTCGATCAGCAAACGCTCGAGCGGCACGCGTCGCGCGACGTCCTGCACGTCGGCCGCGCTCTTGAACGTGACGATCCCCGACAGCGAGATATGGAAGTTCTGCGCAAGCGCCTGCTCGGCAATGGGCCACGGCTCCGTGAAGCAATGCATCACGCCGCCCGGCACGCTCGCGCGCTCCTCGGCCATGATGCGCAGCGTGTCGTCGGCGGCGGCGCGCGTATGGACGATCAGCGGCTTGTTGGTCGCGTGCGCGGCGCGGATGTGCGTGCGAAAGCGCTCACGCTGCCATTCCATGTCGGCGATCGAGCGCCCGTCGAGACGATAGTAGTCAAGCCCCGTCTCGCCGATCGCGACGACTTTCGGATGCGCGGCCAGTTCGATCAGCTCGGCAAGCGTCGGCTCCCGCGCGTGCTCGTGATCCGGATGCACGCCCACCGACGCGAAGACGTTGTCGTGATCGCGCGCGATCGCGAGCACCGAAGGCAGCGTCTCCAGATCGACCGACACGCATAGCGCATGCGTGACGCCGTGCTTGCGCATGTTCGCGAGCACCTGCGGCAGCCGCTCGGCCAGCCCCTCGAAATTGATATGACAGTGAGAATCGACAAACATGATGTATTCCTTGCTACCACGCACACGGCGCGAAACATGCGGACAGCGCGGCGCGCTATGCGTCGCCGACGAGCCGCTTGCCGACGATCAACAGATCGCGCTCGACGCCGTCGAGCACCGCGACGCGCGGCAGCGTTGCCCAGGTCGTAAAGCCGTGGCGCGCGAAGAGGCCAAGGCTCGGCGCATTGTGACCGAAGATGAAGCCCAGCGCGGTGTGCACGCCGAGCGCCGGCGCGCGCGCCAGCGCCGCGTCGAGCAATCGGCTGCCGAGCCCCTTGCCGCGCACGGACTCATCCAGATAGATGCTGATCTCCACCGTATGGCCATACGCCGGCCGGCCGTAGAAATCGGAAAAACTCAACCACGCGACGATCCGGCCCGCCTCCTCGACGACCCACAGCGGCCGCGTGTGCGGCTGATGCGCGTCGAACCACGCGCGCCGGCTGTCGACGCTCACCGGCTCGGTATCGGCCGTCACCTGGCGCGACGCAACCGTCGAATTGTAGATGGCGACGATCGCGGGCAGATCGTCCAGAGTCGCGTCACGGTATGCAAGCTGGCTCATGTCAGGGGATGATGGGCAAAGCGATGAACGGAACGATCGGAACGATGACAAGCCGGCCGCGCACTACGCAAACAGCTCGCGATAGCCGAGAAAGAGTTCCTCGAACACAAGCCGCGCGTTGAGCGGATGATTCTCGGCCGCCCGCTGCCGCGTGACTGTCTTCGTGAAGCGCGCGAACGCGCCCACATCGAGCGTCTGCGCGCAGCGTGCGAGCGCAGTGCGCTGCGCGGGAAAGTAGCGCGGCGCACCCGCCATGCGCTCGGCCAGCAGATCGTACAGCCACCGTTGCAGCCAGCCGAGCACCACGGGCACCGGCAGCTTCTGCAACGTCTCGCCGCATGCGAACGGATCGCACGCGGCGCCGGCCGCGAGCTGCGCGAGCGTCCAGTCGCGCAGCGGCCGGTTCTCGTCGCTCGCGAGCGCGAGCGCCGCGAGCGGCGCGCCGCCCGCCTCGGCAACGAGCGCGGGCGCGTCGGCCACATGCTGCGCGGCGAGCCAGGCCACCGCCGCCTGGGGCGCGGGCATCGTCATCGGCCATTGGCGGCAGCGGCTCACGATCGTCGGCAGCAGCCGGTCGATGCGCGCCGACACGAGCACGAACACGACCCCTGCGGGCGGCTCCTCGAGCGTTTTCAACAATGCGTTCGCCGCCGCGACGTTGAGCGCTTCGGCCGGATACAACACGACGACCCGCGCGCCGCCGCGATGCGACGCAATAGCGCAGAAATCGACAAGCGCGCGCACCTGCTCGATCTTGATTTCCTTGCTCGGCGTCTTGGTTTTCTTGCCGCCGTCATCGGCGTCGGCGGCCTTCGGCTCGTCGGCGGCCGCCGACGCGCCCGCCTCGCCCGCCAGCGCTTCGGGCACGACGATCCGATAATCGGGATGATTGCCCTGCTCGAACCACGTGCACGCGGCGCATGCGCCGCACGGCTCGCCGTTCTCGCCCGGGGTCTCGCACAGCAGCCCCTTGGCCAGATGCCGCGCGAACGCGAGCTTGCCGATACCGGCCTGGCCGTGCAGCAAAAGCGCGTGCGGCCAATGCGCGCGCAATGTCTGCAAGCGGTTCCAGTCGTCGGTCTGCCACGGATAGATCATGATGGTTTGCGTTGTCCGTTCGTTACAGCGCGGCGAGCACGCCTTCGAGCTTCTTGCGGATCTGCGCAACCGATTCGCTCGAATCGACGATCGCAAAGCGGTGCGGCGCTTCCTGCGCGCGGCGCAGATATTCGGCGCGGGTGCGCGCGAAAAACGCATCGGACTCGCTTTCGAACTTGTCCGGCGCGCGCGCCGCTCCGCGCCGCGCGCTCGCCACTTGCGGCGGCAAATCGAACAACACGGTCAGATCCGGCTGGAAGCCGCCCTGCACCCAGCGCTCGAGCGCTTCGAGCTTGTCGCGCGGCAGCCCGCGGCCGCCGCCCTGGTAGGCGAACGTCGCATCGGTGAAGCGGTCGGAGACCACCCAGTTGCCCTGCGCGAGCGCGGGCTCGATCACGAGCGCAAGGTGCTCGCGCCGGCCGGCAAACATCAGAAGCGCCTCGGTTTCGATGTCCATCGGCTGCTTGAGCAGTATCTCGCGCAACGTTTCGCCAAGCTGCGTGCCGCCCGGCTCGCGCGTGACGACGACCTGCCGGCCGCTTGCGGCGAGTTTGTCGCCGAGCCGCTCGCAAAACCATTGCAGATGCGTCGTCTTGCCCGCTCCGTCGATGCCTTCGAACGTGATGAATTTGCCACGCGCCATTACTGACCTCTGATGTATTTGTCTACGGCCTTGTTGTGATCTCCCAGCGTGTCGGAAAACACGCTGGTGCCGTCGCCCTTCGCCACGAAATAGAGCGCCGACGTCACGGCGGGATTGACCGCGGCCCGCAGCGCCGCCTCGCCGGGCAGCGCGATCGGCGTCGGGGGCAGCCCGCGGCGCGTATAGGTATTGTACGGAGTGTCGGTTTGCAGATCGCGTTTGAAAAGCCGCCCCGAATACGCGTCGCCGAGTCCGTAAATCACCGACGGGTCGGTCTGCAACGGCATGCCGCGCCGCAGCCGGTTCGCAAACACCGCGGCGATCAGCGCGCGGTCGGCCGCGTGCCCGGTTTCCTTTTCGACCAGCGACGCGATTGTCAGCGCTTCGTAAGGCGTGCCGAACGGCAGGCCGCTCGCGCGTGCCGCCCATGTTTCGGCCAGACGCGCCTGCATCAGACGATACGCGCGACGATAGACGTCCAGATCCCGCGCGCCGTGATCGAACAAATAAGTGTCGGGAAAGAATAGCCCTTCGCCACTGCCGCGCGCGATTTCGTCGCCGGACGCGCCGATCGCACGCAGCAGCTGCGCATCGGTCATTCCCGCGCTCGCGTGCAGCAGCGCCGGGTTCGCATCGAGTTCCGCGCGCATGCGCTTGAAGGTCCAGCCTTCGATCACCGCGGCGGCGGATTCGCCAGGATCGCTGCGCGACACCTTGCGCACCACCTGGTAAGGCGTCACGCCCGCCTTGAATTCGTAATTGCCCGACTTGAGCTGGCTCGACACGCCCAGCACGCGGGTCAACGCGACGAACCACTTCGGCTCGATCGGAACGCCGCCGCGTGCAAGCTGCTGCGCGACGCTCCTCACGCTGCTGCGTGGCATGATGGTGACGTCGACGACGGGACCGGCAAGCGCCACGGGCCGGGTGGCCCACCAATAAGCGCCGCCCGCGCACGCGACGCCCAGCAAAACAACGGCCAGCACCGCGAACGCGGCGCACTTCTTCAGAACGGACATGCGGAACGTGAATCAGATAGACTTCATATAATAACTTGCTTGTCTCATCCAAAGTCAGGATTGACTGTTTTCCCATTCCAATGACCACACCGATCGCCTCTACGGCCGACGCGCCGCTGCCGCTGCGCCCGTCTGCCGACGATTTCGCCGCCGTGCTCGAGCACGGCGCGTTTTCGGTGCTCGAACAATTCGGCATCGTCGACGTGTCGGGCGCCGACGCGGCGACATTCCTGCACGGCCAGTTGACGAACGACATCGAGCACCTCGACGCCAGCACCGCGCGGCTCGCCGGTTACTGCTCGCCGAAGGGGCGCCTGCTCGCGTCGTTTCTCGCATGGCGTGCGGGCCACGACGTGCGCCTGCTGGTGTCGAAGGACGTGCAGCCCGCCGTGCAAAAACGCCTGTCGATGTTCGTGCTGCGCGCGAAGGCGAAGCTCGCCGACGTCGGCGGCACGCTCGTCGCGGTCGGCTTCGCCGGCGACGTGCGCGCCGCGCTGTCGAGCGTGTTCGACGCGCTGCCCGACGGCGTCCATACAAAAGTCGACGCGCCGGCCGGCGCGCTGATCCGGCTGCCCGACGCCGCCGGCCGCGCGCGCTACCTGTGGATCGGCGCGCGCGCGGACGTCGACGCGCGCGTGGCCGCGCTCGCCGGCAGCCTGCGCCGCGTGCCGCCCGCCGTGTGGGACTGGCTCGACGTGCGCGCGGGCGAAGCGCGCATCACGCAGCCCGTCGTCGAGCAGTTCGTGCCCCAGATGGTCAATTTCGACGTGATCGGCGGCGTCAATTTCCGCAAAGGTTGCTATCCGGGCCAGGAAATCGTCGCGCGCAGCCAGTATCGCGGCACGATCAAGCGCCGCGCCGCGCTCGCGCACGTCGCGGGCGAGCCCGATGCGGTGCGCGCGGGCGTCGAGCTTTATCATTCGGACGACCCTGGGCAGCCGTGCGGGATGATCGTCAACGCGGCGGCGGCGCCCGAAGGCGGCGTCGACGCGCTCGTCGAGATCAAGCTCGCCGCGCTCGACAGCGGATCGGTCCATCTGGCGTCGGCGGATGGCCCGGCGCTCGCGTTCCGGCCCCTGCCCTACGCGCTGCCGGCGGAGGTTTGACGGCCCGCGCGGTCAAACGGAATAACGAGACGAAACGCGCCGCCCCGGCGCGCAACGACGCTCACCGAGGACGCTCACTCAGCGAGGATATCGCCCGATGTGCCTGATCGTATTCGATTGGCAGCCTGAGGCCACCCAAGGCCCGGTGCTGACGCTCGCCGCGAACCGCGACGAATTCTACCGCCGCACGAGCGCGCCGCTGTCCTGGTGGAGCGACGCGCCCGGCGTGCTCGCGGGCCGCGATCTCGAAGGCGGCGGCACCTGGCTCGGGATCGCGCGCGACGGCCGCTTCGCCGCCATCACCAATTACCGTGCGCCGTTCGACATCCGCGCCGGCGCGCCCACGCGCGGCAAGCTGGTATCGGAATTTCTCGGCGGCCCGAACATCGCGCCGCTCGACTATCTCGCGCACGTCGCCGAACGGGCGATGTTCTACAACGGCTTCACGCTGCTCGTCGGCGATTGCGCGCGCGGCCAGCTCGCGTGGTTCTGCAACCGGTCGGCGGACCCCCAGTCCGCGAGCGCGCCGGCCGCGCTCGACGCGCCCGCGCTCATCGAGCCGGGCATGCACGGGCTGTCGAACGCGCGGCTCGACACGCCGTGGCCGAAGCTCGTCACGAAGCGCAGCGAACTCGGCGCCCTGCTCACTCGCGATGCGGCGACGCCCCTCGACGCGCTGATCGAGATGATGCGCGACCCGCGCCAGGCCGCCGACGATGCGTTGCCGCGCACCGGCATTCCGTTCGAGCGCGAGCGCGCGCTGTCCGCCGCGTTTATCGAGACGCCCGAATACGGCACGCGCGGCACGACGGCCCTGCGCGTAGTGCGCGACATCGAAGGAAGGCTGAAAGTCGATGTCAAGGAACGTAACGACGACGACGGCTCGCACCGAATCGTGCGACCGGGCGCATTCGAACGGACCTTCGCGTTCGATGTCGACGCAAGCGGCGGCGCGGCGCTAGGCGCGGCTCGACGCTAGGCGCGGCGTGCGTTTGCCGCGAGCGCGGCGTGCCGGCGCCCCGGCGCGAAAACGACGGCCGACGGCCGCAATGCGTGCGCCCGGTCCATTGAATCGTCGAAATCGGATACGGCACGCCCAGACGCTCGAGCATGTAAAGGACGATGCTGACGAGCGGGCGCCGTAGCGGCCCGACTCCACGCCGATCCGGCACGGCATGTCACCGCCGATTCGTCCAATCCACTGACAACCCTCGCAACCATTTTCGCTGCATTATTTCCGTCATTTCCCGCCTCGGCCTGCGCCGCCGGGCGGCAGCACAATCGACAGCGGCTGCTCAGAGTTCGCGCGCCATTTCGATATGCGCAACGCCGGCCTCGACGAACGGCTCACCGACCACCCTGAAGCCAAGCCGCAAATAAAACGCGGCCACGCGTTGCTGCGCATACAGCCAAACGAGCGCCATGCCGCCCGAGCGCGCTTCGGCGAGCAGTGCGTCGAGAACGCGGGTGCCGACGCCACGCCGGCGTGCGTCGGCCAGCACCGACACCCGGCCGATCGCCCCCGTCGACAGCAGCCGGCCGGTCGCGACCGCACGCCGCGCGCCGCCGCGGCGCTGAACGAGATAGGCGATCGCATGGCGCGCGAGCGGATCGTCGTCGTCGAGATTAAGCTCGGCGGGAATCCGCTGCTCGCGCACGAACACCGTATCGCGAATTCGCGCCGCATCGCTGCCCAGACGCGCCCAGTCGCCAATTTCGACTTCGATGTTGTCCATCCTGCGCCCCTCGTCGATTGCCGATGTTGCGCCCCGCGCAAACGACGCGCGCTTGCGTCCTGGCCGGATAAATGCACGCGACGGCAAGCACTGCACGCAGTTGGCCCGGTGCGCGATGGCGCTCACGCGTCCGAAATATGAAAACATCAGGTGAAGACGGCGGACGTCGAATCGCCAGCGCGCCGAATCGCCGAATCGCGATGCATCCGTCGATCGAATGGCGCGCCGCGATTACGCCCCGCTCAGCAATCGTTTCCGAGCAACCGAGCAAGCCGCCGCCCGCCCGTGCGGATGCGGCACGCCCGGTCGGCCCGCGCTCGCATCAGCCGCGCTCGAAGGCTGTGCGCAGCGCCGCGACGGCATCCGCATGCGCGCCGCGCACCTCCGGCACGAAACCGCCCATCTTGAAAAATTCGTGGATCATGCCCTTATACACGACCAGCGTGACGTCGTTGCCTGCCGCGCGCAGCTTGTCCGCATAAGCATAGCCTTCGTCGGACAACGGATCATACTCCGCAGTCGCGATCCAGGCAGGCGCGACACGCTCGAACGACGGCTCGCCGCGCCTGCCGTCGAGCGGCGCGAAGCGCCAATCGTCGCGATCGGACGCGTCGCGCACGTAATTCGAGAAAAACCACTGTATCGTGTCCGCGGACAGCAGGTAACCGTTCGCAAGCCGCGCGTGCGACGCGCTCTGCTGATGCGCGGTCACGCCAGGATAGATCAGCAGTTGCAGCGCCAGCGCGATGCCGACGTCGCGCGCATGCACCGCGCATACCGTCGCGAGCGTGCCGCCCGCGCTGTCGCCGCCGACGGCGAGCCGCGCCGGATCGATCGCGAAACTCGCCGCGCGCGCATGGAGCCATGCGAGCGCGTCTTGCGCGTCGTGAACCGCGGTCGGAAACTTGTGTTCGGGCGCGAGCCGGTAGTCGACCGACAACACCGCGCACTGTGCGTCGCGTGCGAACATCCGGGCGAGCGAATCGTGCGTGTTCACGCTGCCGACGGTGAAGCCGCCGCCGTGATAGTAAATCAGCGCCGGCAACGGCTCGGCAAGGCTCGGCTCGACGGGCAGATAGAGCCGCGCGCCGAACGACGCGCCATCGCGGGACGGCACGCGCAAATCCTCGACCGAAAACATCGGCGCGGGAGCGATATCGAGGATCGGCGCGCTTTTTTCATACGCGATGCGCGCTTGCGCCGGCGTCTGTTGATGGTACTCGGGACGTTTCGCGCGCTCGATCATCTCGAGCACCTGCGCGATCTTCGGATTCAACGGCATCTTGAAAACGGACGGCGCAAGCACGCCGCCGTGTAGCGAGGGACAAGCAGCGAATGATGCCATGACATGGCATGCGCTCGGCGGTTTGCCGCCCGCGTCGCGCTATCCGGTATCGCCTAGTTGCAACGGGGCAAGCACCGCGGCCGGTGCGCGTCGTCGCGCGAATACGACGACTGGGCAGCCCGGCGCGCATTAAGCTCGACAGCGCCTGTCACGCGGCGCGCGAGCAGTGCCTGAGGAGCGGCTAACACCTAATCACGCCGCACAAGCTCCCACGCTTTCGCCGTCCCCGGCCCGTCACGCATCGCTCGGACCGGGCTGCGCCCCCGGATCGGTGCGCGTGCGCATCCGCGCGATGTCGCGGCCGACCGCGAGCCGCCTCATATACTTGAACGTGCCGAGCGCTTTCGCAACGAAGTTGCCCGTGCTGTCGCGCACCTCGCCTTCGCAATACGCCATCGTCGTCGAACGATGCAGCACGCGGCCATACGCGCGCAATTCGCCGCGCCCCGGCTGCATGAAGTTCACCTTCATCTCCACCGTGACGACGCCGACGCCATCGTCCGTCAGGCTGCGTGCGGCCATCGCAAGCGCGACGTCGGCAAGCGTCATCGTCACGCCACCGTGCGCGATGCTCCAGGTGTTCATATGCTGGTCGGCAAGCGGCAGCGCGATTTCGCTCGCGCCATCTTTTGCGAAGACGAGCTGCACGCCGAGCGAATCGACGAACGGACTCTCGATTGCCGGCTCGCGGCCGGACGCGGACGAAAGAGCGGTGCTCATCGTGCGTCGTCAACGAGATAATCGATGCATTCGCGGCTCTGCCTTACCGCGCTGACGAACTTCTTCACGTCCTCGTGCACCGGATGCACCTGGTATGCGTCGAGCGCCGCCTTGTCGGCGAAATCGGACACGAGCACGACGTCGTAGGTCGCCTCGAGGCCCGGCGTCGCCAAGCCGACCTCGAGATGCAGCAAGCCGGGCACGATGCCTCGGCAGGCTTCGAGCTTGTCCTTGAGCTTCAGCGCGTTTTGCGCACGTGTCGCGCCTTCGGCCGTTTCCTTCAACTTCCACATGACGATATGTCTGATCACTTCGTTCGCTCCAGTTCGTGTTGGTTCGGCGATCTGCCGGAACCCCTTGCCAGTTGGGCATTTCGTGCCCTTCCGCCGTTCGTTGGCGTTCACCGGAAATCGTGTCCAGCCGAGGAAAAAGGGGGGATAAAAGAGGGAATCATTCCGACCATCCAGAGACGATACCCCCTTTTTCACCACGCCACTTACCGACATCAAGATCCGACAAGAAAAGGCAGGCAACAAGCCTACCAAACTTACCGATGGCAATGGACTGTATCTGTTGGTGAAGCCGGCCGGCTCCAAGCTTTGGCGGTATAAGTACCGAATTGGAGGGAAGGAGAATCTCTTCGCGATCGGGGAATATCCGGCTGTCAGCCTCCAAGAAGCCTGCGCGGCGCGCGACGATGCCCGCGAACTCGTTAAGAAAAAGACTGCACCCGTCCCCTGCGCGACAGGAGATCCTATCGGCACGCATCAAGATTGCGGCCATTCAATACTGCAAGCTTGTCGAGTGTTATCTTCGCTCCAACGCCAGCTTGACGCCAAGCGCGAGTAGGACAATCCCGCTGGTCCGGTGCATACGGGTCAGGATGCGCGGATTGCGGCGGATCGATGCCGACAGCAAGCCGGCGAATAGTGCGACCGGCCCTTTAACGAGAAACGTTAACCCGGCAAACGTTGCGCCCAGAATAAACAGGGAAAGCATCGGATGCACCGCATCCGCAGGGACAAATTGCGGTAGGAAAGCAAGGTAAAAGAGCACGATCTTCGGATTCGAGACATTGGACAGCGCTCCTTGCACGAAGATTCGCAGCGTCGATGCCGGAGCCTCCCGACTGCTCGCCGGAGACAGCTCGCCCGACGAACGCAATAGCGTGATACCGAGATACAGCAGATAAAGGGCGCCGGCGAGTTTCAGCACTGTGAAGAGCCATTCCGACGCTTGAAGAAGCGCACCCACACCTAGCGTTGCGAGTGTAGTGTGCACGAGCAGGCCAGTACTGACGCCAGCCGCAGTAACGATGCCGGAACGGGTTCCCCCGGACAGCGTGCGCGACATCACGAGGACCATGTCCTGCCCGGGGGTAAGAATGATCAGAAGTGAGGTGGCGATGAACGATAGCCACGAGAGTTGAAGCATGGGATACCTCCAGAAGGGCCGGCCCGAGGAAACCGCGCCGAGTGACGCGCGCGGGCCAGTCGTCGGATTATGGCGATTTCCCGGTAGCGAATGGATGCGTATTGAGCCATCCACCCTTCAATATTTGAAGTTACTATCTATTTTTAGCCAAATATGTAGCGAAAGATGTCAACCAAGCTCGATGCAATAGACAAGCGCATCTTACGTGCGCTCCAAAGTGATTCGAACCGGACCAATGCCGAACTTGCGCAACACGTCGGACTCTCCCCGACGCCATGCCTACGCCGCGTGCACCTTCTTGAGGAGCAAGGCGTCATCGACGGCTACGTCGCGCTGCTCAATCCCATTGCAGTCGACCTGCGGTTTACCGCCTTCGTGAGAATCACGCTGGAGCGCCAGGATAAAGCGACGGTCGAGCGCTTTGCAAAAGAAATGGAGAAAGCTCCGGAAGTGCTTGAGTGCCATTTGATGGCAGGCAGCTACGACTATCTCCTACGCATCACCGCCAAGGATCTCGACGACTATCAGCGCTTCCAGATGGAAACGCTCACGAAGATTGACGGGATACGCAACGTCGAAACCGAAATCCCGCTCAAACGAATCAAGCAAACAACCCAACTCCCAATCTAGGGTAGTGTTTCGTTCTGTTTGGCACTTAATCGGACATTGGCACGAATGACCTTTCGCAGGATGTCATGCGAGCTCTTGAATGCGTCGCCGGATCCGAACTTGACAAATAGCTTTGCAGGTCGCCATAAGTTTCTTTACTTCAATTACCTATGCCGATTAACCAATCAGGGGAGCCGCTTCCTGAATGCGAGTATCTGCATGTCGGCTCTGCGATCTTCAGCGCTATCTCTGATTGTGCTCAATCTTGGGTAACTTCTGTGCCCGAAATGACTCGGTGATGAAGTCTACGAACGCGCGTGCTTTGGCCGGCAAGAGCTTTGAACCGCCCCGAGTTTTGTGGAGGCTCCAACTCTTTCAAGGCTGACCGACAGAATCAGCTTTGGGTATCGGATTTTACGTATGTCTCGAATGCTACGTTCTTCCGCTCTTCTAAGTACTTTGGCTTTACGCGAACACACCGCCTCTGTAGATCGCCGCTCTTCTCGAATTCGTTACACCACGCCTTGAGAGAATTCTTCGTCGGATAACCCAACCGGCGAATGGTCGCTTTGCTGCGCATCCCGAGTTTCGGGTACAGCTCGACCGCCCGAACGCGTTCTTGGTATAAATACCTGGACGACCTCCAAAGTAGTCCAAGATTTTGGACACTTCCCCCTTGGGTCGGTTTCGGGTGAACATCAATAGTCTAATTCCAGGCCTGCTCCCTCAGCCCGCACCTGATCAGGTCTGAAATTACTTGGACGTGACCTCATCAAGGATCATGACCGACCCTCTACGGACATCCGCTATTCCCGAGAACGGTCATTCCAAGCAGCATAAAAAACGAGCGGCGCGCGAACAGCGTATACGCATTGGCTCGAACACGATACAGTGAACTGAATACCCCATCGAGCCTATCTGCCAGCGCAAGGATTCCTGCTCGGAATAAAGCGTTCACGACTGATGCCGAATCCTCGGGCAAGAGCCGCTTTCCGTTCGCGGGCGGCGGCCTGCTGCTGCGAACCCGCAATCTCGAATCGGAAAGCGATCTCTCACAGTCACGATAGTTGCGATTGCTATGAGTGCCGCTTAGAGTTCCATGCCTTGTGCACGAATTCAATATGGTTACCATCGAAATCGGCAACATTGGCAGCGTAGTAGTCGGGAGCAAAGTAGGTGCGATCCGCCGGCTTCCCTTCGTCGGCCCCCCCGGCTTCGATTGCAGCTGCATAGGCAGCGTCGACCTGTTCGTTCGTATCGCAGACGATCCCGATGTAAAGCCCAGTCTCGCCGTGCTTGCGTTGACGTAGCCAGATGCTCGATCCAACACCCTTTCCGGTGCCGTACACCTCGTCGCCGATGCCGAAAAGACTAGGAATATGCTCGGGCCCTGAAGCAGAGTCGTAGTTGCCGAATATTCTCCAGCCGAGCGGCTTCAGAGCCTCGGTGTAGAAAGCGAGAGACTTATCGATGTTGGTGACGGAGATGTAGACGTGGTCGATCATTTGGCGGCCTTCCATGCGTTGGCATTGCTATGGGCGAAATTGCGGAACGTGCGGGATGGTTTGCCGGTCATCGTCTCGACGACGCCGTTAGGGCGCGAGCCGTTACCGCTCTAGCAATGGTTTCGGGCAGTTGGCGAAGCATCGGCTCATATTCGGAAGGAATTCCGTTTGCAATCGCGCCCGCGATCCAGTCTTCGCGATCGAGATCGACGTGTTCGATCGTCTGGCCGAGCCTGGTTGCGACGCGGGAGACGTCTTGCCGGTCGAACCAAGTACGAGTGTGATCGGGGTTATCTTATTCATAGCTACAATGGGCTATAGATGCGAGGCAAACAACGAGCGTACCAAATCTGACACGGCGCACTGCTTCCCTCTTGGTCTGTCCATGCTGCGCGACGCGCGCGATTCGCGCCTAATCGGCATCAATCTCGGTAAGGATTACCCCCAGAACGAAATGTTACCGTCTGTTTCAAGGATGCCGAAATAGTAGTCCGAAGTACCGCTATTCTTCCGTCATCCGCAAAAACCCCTCGTTGGAGCGACATATGAATCACATTACCAAGCGCGCCCTTGCGCCGCATGCGTGCCGCTCGTTCTCGCCGGCTGTGCTCGGCTCCGGCCGTCGTGAACACGCCCTCGGCAGTTCCGGCATCGACCGCGCCGAACACGCTGCCGGCATCGGCGATGAGCACAGCACGGTCAGCGGCATGATGACTACACGCGCCAATGCATTCGTCTATGCGCTCCACGTGCCCACGGTCGCACCGATCGTCGGCGCTTACTTGGCGCTTTCTGCCTGTCGCGCTTGACTGCTTCGCCCGCCGCAGCGGCACAATATGCAGTCGAGGCAGCCGCAGCGTCGGAAGCAACGCAATCGACGAGCGTCAATGCAACGACCCATCAGTCGGACGTCCATTTCAGTTTCTGACGTGTCGGCAGCCTCATCGAACGGGCCGAACGGCCTCCTCCTCAATAACGGAAAACGGGAGCATGAAGTGAAGAAAGGGATTATCGCGTTGCTCGCCGCGGCGAGCGTGGTCGGCGCGCTCAGCGGGTGCGTCGCTTACGGTCCGGGTGCGCCGGTCGTCGTCGCACCACAGGGAGGCCCGGGGAACGGGTTCTGCCCGCCCGGACAGGCAAAGAAAGGCAATTGCTGATTGCACGAGGCCCGCGTACAGCGGGCCTCTTTTCATGTTTCGCATCGGCAGACAGGCGCTGCTCCACTGGTAAGCGGTGAAAAACAACGCAGCTTGTCCGGTTACATACGCTCCCAATCTGCCTGCGCCCGTCACTCCAATGATGCCGTAACGCCTGCGTCTCATACGCTAAGGACCAACTGGAATGCTATCTGACAACCGACGCCGAAGGCCCTCAGCAATGGTCTTCGAAATCGTCGTGGCATAGTTCGAGATCCTGACTGCTTCGATGTCGGCTTCGAAATGCCGGTGAAACGGGCCCCGCCGACGTTTGCACCGGCCTTGCCGCAAGCGTTCCACCGCGCGCAGGTCAGCAGGGGGTACGCCGCACCCATGCGCGCTGACGCGCGGCAACCGCCTCGGCGGATTCACCGACGAGCTGCCGGTATACGCCGGGCGCGCTCGCCCCTTCCGTGTTGATGACCAGCACGTGCGAATGCACGCCCAACCCGGCTGCACGCGCCAGTTCGCTGTCCCGCATCAGCGTCGCGACGCCCGCGTATCCCGCCGCGCCCGATTCGCCCGCAACGAGCGGCACATCGCGCGCCGAACCCGCTGCCAGCGAGCGCATTGCCGCGATCGCGTCGTCATCGTCGATCGTCATGAAATGGTCGATGCATCGCGCGAGAACCCGCCACGCCAGCGGCGATGCCGCGCCGCACGCGAGGCCGGCCATGATCGAATCGATCGAGCCGGACGCCTTTGCGGCATGCCCGGCGATCGCGCTCTGATAAAGGCAATCGGCCTGCCGCGGCTCGACCACGACGCAATTCGGCCGCGCGGCGCCATAGCGCTCCCACAGATAGCTCGCGACGCCGGCCGCCAGACCGCCCACCCCGCCCTGCAAAAACACATGCGTAAAAGCCGGCCGGCCCGGCTCGCCGCGCAGTTGCGCGACAATTTCGGCCGCAATCACGCCATAGCCTTGCATCACGTCTCGCGCAATGATCTCGTAGCCTTCATACGAAGTATCCGAGATGACTTGCCAGCCGTTCATCGCGGCAAGCCGTGCGGCATGCTCGACGGATTCGTCGTAATTGCCGTCGATCCGGACGATCCTCGCGCCGTAGCCCGCAATGGCCCGTTCGCGCTCGATATCGACATTTGCATGAAGCACGATCACGCATTGGCAACCGATTGCTTGCGCCGCCGCGGCCAACGATCGCCCATGATTTCCGTCGGTCGCGCAGATAACGGTCAGATTCGCGAGCCTTGGCGCATACCGCCCCATGATCAGCGCGCGCGGCTCGATGTCACGCGCTTGCGGCTCACGCATGATGGCGCGCATCAATGCGATCGGTGCGCCCAGCGCCTTGAAGCTCGCGAGCGGCGAACGCTGCGATTCGTCCTTGACGCTTAGCCGCGCGATGCCCAGCCTCGCCGCGGCGTCCGGCAAATCCCGCAACGGCGTGGCGCCGCGGCTGATCTGATCCCAGTGCGACAGCCACGCGCCGCATTCGTGCGCCGACTCGATATTGAGGAGGCGCCGCAACTCCTCCGGGTACGCGATACGGGAAGACTGAGGGTTGGCAAACAACATGTCGAAACGGCTCCTTGCTGTTGCGCGGCCTGGCATTGGGCCGCGAATCGAATGTGTTGGTATGGATCGCTTGCGTGCGGCTCCCGTCGCCCAAGATAACATTGCGGCGCGGTCATCGCTCGGGCGCGGGGCGGCGGCAGCCTGGCGATCCTCACGCCGCGCGAAAATCGCGCGCAGGCAGATCGATTGGCTCGATGCGATGAAACCGTGCTGCCGTGCGATGCCCGACGATTCGTGCGTGCCGCCGCGTCGACGGCGCGTAAAACTGGCGGGGACTTCTGACTGATTCGGACAGTGAAGGATTTGGATCAGTACAACGAACTCACGCTTCGACTGCTTTTTCGAACCGCAACGTCAACCGCTTCAAGACGCCGATCGCCATGATCCGCGCCGGGATTGAGCCGGACGCGCCGGACGCTCTCGGCCATTGACACCGCGCTGCGTGCGCGGCGCGCCCGATATTCTGTTATCCGAACCAAGCGGCCGCCCCGTCCGGCGCGCACCGGCGAATTGATATCGGTCAAATCGCTGCCCGGCCAGCACGTATCTGTCCGATTAGGACAAGATTTCTTCGGAAAAACCGCCGCCAACCCACGTAAGATTGACGACGCAGCGAACTTGCATCCTCCCATCCAATCGCACTAACGCTTCGTTCATCATGCTCAAAATCACTAAGGCGGTATTCCCGGTCGCGGGTCTGGGCACGCGATTCCTGCCCGCCACCAAGGCGAGCCCGAAGGAAATGCTGCCCGTCGTCGACAAGCCGCTGATCCAGTACGCTGTCGAGGAAGCCATCGCCGCCGGCATCACCGAGATGATCTTCGTCACCGGCCGCAGCAAGCGCGCCATCGAAGACCATTTCGACAAATCCTACGAGATCGAGGCCGAACTCGAGGCCCGCGGCAAGGAAAAACTCCTCGAACTCGTGCGCAGCATCAAGCCCAGCCACGTCGACTGCTTCTACGTCCGTCAGCCCGAAGCCCTCGGCCTCGGCCACGCCGTCCTCTGCGCCGAGAAACTCGTCGCCGACAACCCCTTCGCCGTGATCCTCGCCGACGACCTGCTCGACGGCCGCCCGCCCGTCATGAAGCAGATGGTCGACGTCTTCGACCACTATCACAGCTCCGTGATCGGCGTCGAGGAAATCCCCCCAGCCGACACCAAGTCCTACGGCATCGTCGACGGCAAGGAATGGGAAGATTCCATCATCAAAATGTCGGCCATCGTCGAGAAGCCCGCCCCCGAAGTCGCCCCCTCCAATCTCGGCGTCGTCGGCCGCTATATCCTCAAGCCGCGCATCTTCGACCATCTGCGCGCCCTCAAACCCGGCGCCGGCGGCGAGCTTCAGCTCACCGACGCCATCCAGGCACTGCTCAACGACGAGCAGGTCCTCGCCTACAAGTATCGCGGCACCCGCTTCGACTGCGGCAGCAAAATCGGCTATCTCAAGGCCACCATCGAATTCGCCCTGCGACACCCCGAGGTCAAGGACGAGTTCGCCGCTTATCTGCGCGAGCGCGTACCGCTCGCGCCACGAAATGCGCTGGTTGCGCCGGCCGCACCGGAACGCTTGCCCGTCGAATCGGTTTGACGTTTAATCGGCATCAGCCGGAGCGCGGGGCTGCCGTGTCGCGGCCCCGCGCAGTTTATCCGCGCCCGCCGCGAGGCCGGCCGCGACGATCGCCACGCCGACGATCGCGCCGCCCGCAGCAAGACGGCCAAAAAATCGAAACGATCGCGTCAATTTTTCCAACATGATGATTCCATCCGCTTCGATAATGGACCGGTGTCTCACGTCAAGCGCAGCGATCGCGACCCCGGCTCGACAATTCGCCGCTGCGCTGCCTCCCGCCTCCGGTACGGCCGATCCCGCTGCCGGCGCCACGGCAAGCCAATGCCGCCCGCGCAGGCGCTCGTTCGCGGCGTGCGGCAGGCTCGCGGCGCGCGTCGCCTGCATCGCCGCGCCGCTCGTGTTCGCGGCGACGCAGGCCCACGCGCAGCCGCCTGCATTCGCGCCGAACCAGCCGCTGCAAGTCGGCGTGCAGGTCAAGCTCGGCGAATTCAGCCCAACCGATGCGACACGAATTCGCGCGGTCGGCTTCGACTTCGTCCGCCTGGGCATCTGGATCGACCGGCTGAGCGACGTAGCGTACCAGAGCCGGGTGAAAGCGGCATTCGCCAACGCGCGCGCGGCCGGCCTGCCGGTATTGATGACGGTGCGCGCGGTGGACTCCGTCTCGCCGGCCGCCGCCCCCACGCCGGCGGCGCTTGAGCAGGCGGGCGCGAAGTTCGGTGCCGCTGCGGCGGCGCTCGCGCGCAGTTACGCGTCGCAGTTGCTCGCCGTCGAACTATGGAACGAGCCCGATCTCGGCAAGTACTGGCCGACCGGCAACGTCGAACAAAACTTCGTGCCTTACATGCGCGCCGCGTGCCAGCAACTCGGCCCGCGCGGACAAAGACCCGCGCCCGTCATCGGCTTCGGTTTCGCGCACGCACCATCGCCAGGCTCACTTGCCGACGCGCTGCTCGGCCAACTCGCCACGGCCGCACCCGACTGCTTGGATGCGATCTCGTACCACGCCTACGGCATGACCGAGCAAGCGATCCGCGCCACCAGCAAAGACGCCCATGCACGCTATCGCCTGCCCGCCGTGATCACCGAATGGGGCACGCCGTCGCTGATCGTCAACGGCGGCGACGACGCGCAAGCCGATCGGCTCAAGGCGTTTCTCGCCGAGCTTCCATCGGTCGGCACGCCCGTCGTGTCGATCTACGAATGGAAGAACACGGCCAACGGCGGCAACAGCCGTGAACGCAACTTCGGATTGGTAACGTCGAGCGGCACGGACAAGCCCGCGCTGAATGCCGCGCGCGGCGAATTACGGATGCTGCTGCACAATGCCGGCGCGGCTGCGGCCGCCAACGGCAACGGCAACCGCTGACCCGCGGCGAAAGGCGCATGCGCAGCCTGAGGGCGATGCGCGCCATGCGCGCGCCATCCCGCGCGTTTGCGCCAGTGCCGCGCCGATAGCGGCTCGACAGCCGCCTCAATCGCACCGCCGGCACGCCAGCGGCCCGGCCCTGCCGGCACGCCCAACCGGCAATCGATCCGAAAACCGCTCCAACGATCGCTGAGCGGGCTCGCGCCGAGCGCGCGCAAATCGGCTTCACCGCCGTCCTGCATGGACGATGCCCGTGAGCGGCGCAAGCTCGACGGCCAACGGCATCCGCACTGCCGGCGAACGTCGCTCGCGCACGGATAGCCTGAATCGCGCGCATTTCAATAGGCGGCAAGCTATAGATCTTTAATGTTCGACGAAACCGAAATATCAAAACTCTCCGCTCGCCCGTCATTCCTGCTCTGGCGCAGACCGTCAAAAACTTGTCTTTCGCACAGCCATATGCGGTTTCGCATTTAAAGAACCGTGGAAATCGGACTTGAGTATTCTGGCCACACCTATCGATCCTATTATTTTCGGTAACGGTAAAAGTTAACTCGAGGACCAATCGGCATGATTAATTTTCACGGAATCAGCGCACACAATACGGCAGGCCCGCTTCCGGCGGGTTCGGCGCTGATCGATAACTACAATTTCATCGGCTCGTATCTCAACAACAGCGCTTTTGCGGCCGATGTAAAAAACGCGGCCCAATCTCCCTGCGCCACTGAACGCGCAAAAATAATAAATGGCTATGCGAATATCGGCGCCGCGGGTCTGGTCGGCGACGGCACCGGGCTTCACGGCGTGAAGCTGAGTACCGATCATGGATCGATCCAAGCACAAATGGATCGCGACGGCACCCTTTTCAACAAGAAAGGCGTGAGCATCGGCAAAATGAACCCCGATGGCTCGATCGTTCTGAACAAGGCGAACAGCCGGGAAGCCAGCATTCTTTCTGGAACCGAGGATCAGAACACACCGATTCATTCGGTCTTTCAGCTTCTCAGCCCCGCTTGGACGCTCGCCGGGCTGGCAAAATACGCCTTTCACAAACTGTTCGACAAAGAACCGCCTCCCGGACGGCGGATTTTTAATGCCACGGAAATCACGGTGTCGGGCGGCGACCTGCCAGGCACTAGCGCAGACACCCGGGATATCTATGGAACCTTTGCCAATGCGCCGTGGATCGAGCTGGTAGGGAATAACGATGCGTCGCGGGCATTTTAAATTCGCGCGTCGCGGGCAACGATCGGGCGCTTTGCACTGACGTCCGGCCGGCCGGGATACGAACCGCCGAGCGGCATCGCCCACACCGCGCCGCATGCGGGCGCTACCCCGGCGGCCGGAGCCGAACTCGATGCCGACAACAACGCCGGCGCAGCACGCGCCGGCGTCCGATGTGCCCGGTCAGCCAGCACCGGGCACGGCCGCCGCGGCACGCGAGCCGCCCGCCCGCCGGCGCGCCGCGCTCAACGCGGTCATCGAATACAGCGCAACGCTCGACAAGTGGCGCGTATAACTGCCGAGATCCGGTTCGAACAACATCGACACCGCGACATGGCCGATCACGAAGCAGCCGAGCAGCGTCTTCGCGCGCGACGCCTGCGGCTGACCGAGCGCCGGTCCGACGGCCAGCACGATAAAGAGCTGCATTGCCAGTTCCTTGATACCCGGCGAAAACAGCCAAGCGAGATTGAGCCGGCCGAGCGCGTACAGATAGTCTCCGACGAAGCCCGTGAACGACGACGGATCGAGCGGGTTGTAAAAACTCGTGCGCGCACCGTAAGGCGATTGGTAGACGAGATAATCGACCGCCATGTCGCGCGAGTGAAGCAGCGCGACGTAGACGCTGCCCGGCAACAGAAACACGGCGAGCAAAGCTGTCGCGGCCCCGGCCAGCCTCCATTGCAGCGAGCAGTTCCGCCACGCATACGCGCCAAAGCCGATCGCGGCGATCAGCGCGAAATAGCTGCGCACGAGCGCGGCATAGGCGCCGTAGCAGAGGAGCGCCGTCAGCATCGCGCGCCGCGGATTGTCCCGGCGTGCCGCGTGGGCGACGAACAGCGAAATCAGCACGACGAGCGTGTCCTTGCTTGCGACGAACAGATTGAAAAACACGCAAGGCACCGATAGCACCAGCGCCGCCGCCATCAGACCGAGCCGGTTCGCGCGGCACAGCATCGCCCAGATGAAGCAGGCGCCGATCCCGATCACGAGCGCATCGACGAGCGGCCCGAACATCGCATAGAACCTGCCGACCGCGTCGAACGACGTGCCTGCGTAGGTGTCCGCGCCGCCCATCTGCGCCTGGATCTTGTCCGCGTCGCGAAAGATGAATTCCGGCAGCAATGCGCCCGCCTTCGCATACACGAGCGCGTACATCAGCACGTACAGCGCCGCAACCGTGCGCACGACGCCGCGGCTCAATACCGGTCCGCCCATCAGCCATTTACGCAACATGCCGCCCCTCCCGAGCTTCGCCGCGCACGGCATCCAGCGCGGCAGGCCCAGCCTGCGCGTCCCATGCGGCGGCGACGCCGGCGCGCGGTGCCGGCCCGGCCGATCCGGCCGACGCGCAAGGCGCGCGGCGCCGGATCACCCACGCAAGCCAACCCGCTATCGCCACACTCGCGCATAGATGGGCGAGCGCCGCGCCCGTCGCACCGAAACGGCCGATCAGCAACCAGTCGTTCGCAATCGACAGCGCGCCCAGCACCGCCATCCCGGACGCGACCCGCCGCCCTTCGCGCAACGCGACCGCCGCGACCCACGCGATATCAGCGATCGAGCGCACGACGAACGATGCGAGCAAAGCCGCGAGCACGAACGCACCGTCCGGCCCCGGCGTTTCGTGCGCGAGCCGGAAAATCGGCGCGCCGAGCACGGCGATCACCCCGCTCAGCGCGAGCGTCAGCGCGCCGGCGCGGCCGACGAAGCGCATCACGAGCGGCACGAACTTCGCGGGCGCATCCGTTGCCGCGCGGGCCAACACGGGCGCGGCCATCACGACGAGCACCGCATACGATACGGTCTGCACCGAATTGGCGATCGACCAGCCGAACACATAGCGCCCGAGCGCGTCGTGTCCGAGCAGCCGGTCGGCGACGAAACGCTCGCCGTATTGCATCGCCGACAGCAGCACCGCGCCGACGTAAAACGCCGCGCCGTCGCGCCACAGGCGCCCTGCTGCCGCCGCGCCGCGTTTCGCAGGCCCGGCAGGCTCGGCATGCTCGACATGTCCGGCGTGCGGACCGGGCGGTTGCGCCGCGCGTGCAAGCCGCGCGATCGAGGCCCACGCCCAAACGATCACGACGGCGTTCGCGCCAGCCCACATCCACAGCACCGTCTCGATGCGGCCGATCCAGCCGGCGGCGAGCCCCGCGATCGCGAACGCGGGCCAGAGGCCGGTGCGCACGAACATCATCCGGGCGCCGGCGTCGGTGCGGTGCAGCGAGAACACGTAGGAATTCGCTTCAAACGCGTAATGTTCGGCGATCACCACCGCGAGCACGGCCGCGCCCGCCGATGCCGTCGAGGCGCCGAACCACGCATATGCATCGGTACAAAGCGCGCCGGCGGCTGCGACGAGCGCATAAAACGCGGCGTACACGCCGCCGATGCGGCGCGCGTCGCGGATCGCCTCGCGCGGCTCGGCAGCGGCGAGGCGCCGGTTGATCTCGGCGCTGAAGCCGAGCCCGAACAGCTTCGACGCGATCACCGACGCGGCCACCGCGAGCCCATAATCGGCAACCGCGCCGAAACCCAGCACGCGCGCGACGACCAGCGTCAGCGCGAACTTCGCGCCGAGCGCCGACACCCTGAGCAAAAGACGCGTCAACATGCGGCCGCGCGCTCCCGCGTGCGCGGCTGCGACACGCGCGCCGCGTCGCGCAGCGCCGCGACGATGCGCTCGCGTTCAGTGCGGATCGCGCCCACGCGGCGCGCCGCGACCGCCCAGAACCGCTCGATCGCCCCGGCCGCGAAGATGCGCGCGACCACCGGCATCGCCGCAAAATCCGCCGCGTTGACGACCCAGTCGTCGACGCCGAGATCGCCGTATGCGCCGAACCCCTTGCGCTCATAACTCAAATGGAACGCGGGCACGCCGTCGAGAATCGATTCGAGCGCGCCGTGCAGCCGCACCGAAATCACGACGTCCGGCCGGTCGTGCGCGAGCAGATGCCGCAGCGACGGCGGCTGGTCGATGCCGAGCCGCCGGTAATAGGCGGCGTCGTCATTGCCGCGCCCGGTGCTTTGCACGGCGAAGCTCACGCGGCAGCGCGCCTGCAACGCCGCGATCAGCTCGGCGCTGGAGCGCCGGTATCGATCGAGTTGCGCCGCGTTCCAGCTCGGCGCCTCGCGCAGCACCATCGCCACGTGGCCGACCGGCCCCGCCGCCGCGCGCGCGGCCTGCTGCGTCAACGCGCCGCCGCGCGCGCCGAACTCCAGCACCGCGAGATCGGGCGCGCGGCGCGTGTTGGCATTGCCTTTCAAAAACTCGAACGAGCGATCGTCGCGCACGAACACGCTCGAGAATCCGCCGAGCAGGCCGGCCAGATGCTGGCCGAGCGCGCGCGACACGAACTCCGAGCCCGCGTTCGCCGGCCCGATGCTCTGCGGCAGATACACGGCCGGCTTGCCCGAAGCGCGCGCGGCGCGCATTTGCAGGATATGCCCGGCCTCCAGCTTGAGCGCCTCGGTCGCATTGCGCGCACGCAGATAACCGCCGCCCACGCCGACGATCAGATCCACCGAATCGAGCAGCCGTGCAAGCTGCCGCGCGCCGCGCGTGGACGCGCACGCCAGCAGGTTCGCCGACGCGACGACCCGCGTGAAGCCGCGATCGGCAATCACCGGCGCGCCGAGCACGGAGTCGTAATCGGCGAACGAAGCAGGATCGGCCGCGACGATCGTGACGCTGACGTCGTCGCCGAACGCCTCGCGCAGCAGCTTGACGGACAGATCGACGAGCAGGCCGTCGCCCGAATTACGTCTGCTATATGCGTGCAGCAGCGCCACATGCTTGACTCGATTCATCGTGAACCTCCATTGAGAACGTCGTGATACAGCTCGAGAGTGCGCCGCACCATGCCCGAGGCAGAAAAATGCGCGATCGCGCGCGTGCAGTTCGCGGCCATCCGCGCGCGCGCCGCGCCGTCCTCGAACAGCGTGCCGAGCGCGCCCGCCAGCGCGGCCGGATCGTCGACGTTGTCGACGACGATGCCCACGCCGTGGCGGCCGACCACTTCGTCCGCGCCCGCCACCCGCGTCGTGACCACCGGCAAGCGCGCCGCCATTGCTTCGAGATACACGTATGGAAAGCCCTCGTAACGGCTCGGCAGCACGAACGCATCGAACGCCGAGAAGTAGCGCCGCGCATCCTGCACGCGGCCGATCAGCTTGAGATTCGCGCTCAGCGCGGCCGCGCCGCACCCCGCTTGCGCGGCGAAATCGCCGATGCCGATCACCGCGATCTGCAAGCGCGCGCCGTAGCGCTCGTCGAGCCTCGCCGCCGCGGCGACGAGCCGGTCCACGCCCTTCTGAAACGAAAAGCGGCCGACGAAACCCACGGTGAATGCGTCGCCCGCGATGCCGAGCGCCGCGCGCGCGGCCTCGCGGCTCAACAGCGCGAACCCCGGCACGCCATTGTGAATCGTGCGGACCGCGCGCGCCGGAATGCGCAGGCTGCCGGTGGCATGACGCGCCTCGTCGTCGGACACGGCGATCACGCGATCCGTGCGCCACTTTCCGAACAGCGTCTCGATCGAGCCGTACAGCCAGCGCGAGCCCGGCGACAGATACGGATTGAGCGTGTAGAACGCATGCGGCGTATACACGTGCCGCCACGCGCCGATGCATGCGCGCGCCAGCACGCCCGCCTTCGAGCTGTGGCTGTGGACGATATCGGGCTCGATGCGCGCGAGCGCGCGAAACACGTCGACATAGGCGCGCGCGTCGCGCCACGACACCGCGCGCTGCATCGGCACGCGCACGACCGACGTGCAGCGCCGCAAGATGGCGTCATGGAGAATGCTTGTGTCGAAACGTGCGCCCGTCGGGCCAATCAAATGGACCTCGACGCCGGCGGCGGCGAGCCCGTCGATCAAATCGGCGACATGCACGGCCACGCCGCCGCCCGCCGCCTCGACGACGAGCGCCACGCGCAGCCGCCGCCCAGCGCGCCGCGCAATGTGCGCGTGTCCGCGCGCGGGCGCGGCCTGCGCCGCCGCGTCGGCCCGCTCGGCCGCCTCCACATGCAGCCGGCCGCTCATCGCGCGCCTCCGCCCGAGAGCCTGCGTGCGATGCGCCGCAACACGCCCGGCGCCGGCGCGTCGGCGGCGTAGCGATATTCGACATAGCGATAGTGTCCGTAGCGCCCGCCGTAGCGCCCCAACGATGGCGTGAGCCCGTTCATGACGACGCCGTGCGGCCGCAGGCCGCCGTGCGCGAGCCTCTTGAGCGCTTCGCGCAGATCGCCCATCCGGGTCTGCGCCGCGCGCGCGACCAGCAGCACGGCCGACGCATGACGGGCGAGGATCGCCGCATCGGTGGCCGCCAGCATCGGCGGCGCGTCGATCAGCACATAGTCGTAACGCTCGCGCAGCGATGCGATCAATGCGCCGAGCCGCTCGCTGAGCAGCCATTCGCCCGCGTGCGGCAACAGCGCGCCCGTCGCGATGAAATCGACGTTCGGCACGACGCCGCGATGAATGACGTCGTCGCCGTCGAGCCGGCCTTGCAGCACGGTCGACAGGCCGGGTTCGCGGATCACGCCGAAATACTGGTTCAGGTAACCGCGCCGCAAGTCCGCATCGACCACGATCACGCGCTGGCCGCCCGCGCCGAGCACCGCCGCCAGATTGGCTAGCACGAACGACTTGCCCGCGCCCGGCTCGGCGCCCGTCATCACGAGCGCGGTGCGCTCGCCGTTGAGCTTGGAGAAACGCAGCGCGGTACGCAGGCTGCGCAGGCTCTCGATGGTCGGATCGTCGGGCGCTGCGCTCGCAAGCAAATGCGTGCCGGCAAGCTTGGCCTGCGCCGCGCGGAAGATCGAGCGCTGCTCGGCCGATAGCGGCACCGTCGCATAGACGTCCAGCCCGAGCGCGCGCTCGATCTCGTCGGGCGAATTCACGCCGCCGAACAGCAGATCGCGTGCGAACGCCAGCACCACGCCCAGCACGAGCGCGCCAAGCGCCGCGCCCGCGATCACGAGCGGCCGGTTCGGCTTGACCGGCTCCTGCGGCACGATCGGCATATCGACGACCCGCACGCTGCCGACCTTGCCCGCCTTGACGAGCTGAAGCTGCTGCGTGTTGTTCAGCAGCGCCGTGTAGAGATCGGTGTTGACGCGCACGTCGAGCATCAGCCGCGCGGCTTCCTGCTGCAAATCCGGCAGGCGCTTGATTTGCGCGTCGAAGCCGCCCGCCTGTGCGTCGAGCGTCGCGATCTGCCGGTCGATCGCGACGAGGCTCGGGTGCGCGGAATTGAAACGCGTCGCCAGTTCGTCGCGCTTTTGCTGGAGCAGCAGCCGTTGCGTCTGCGCCTGCGCGCTCTGCTGCAGCGCGAGGCGCGCTTCTTCCGGCAGATCGACCGTGCCGTTCGCGTTGCGCATCTTCGTGTAGCGCGCCTCGGAGCGGTCGAGCTGCGCCTTGAGCAGCGGAAGCTGATCGTTCAGGAAGGCGAGCGACTGGGCCGCGTCGGCGGATTTGCGTTCGATGTTCTGCCGCACGTATTGCTCGCCGATCTCGTGCAGCAGCGCACTCACGCGCACCGGGTCGTCGCCCGCGAGCGTCGCGATGACGACGCCGGATTGCTTGATCTTTTCCTGCACGTCCAAACGGGTCTGCACGTCGTCGATCGTCTGCGCGCGCGAGTTGCGAATCAGCGTGAAGCGCGTGCCGGGCTGCGCATCGAAGCGTTCGACCTTCAGCACCGCGGCGCCGTAGCGCGTCGGCACGCTCGTCAGTTCGCCGACGCGGCCGCGCACCGGCTGCGCCAGATCGTCGCCCGTGAGCGTCCACGCGCCGCCCGGCTCCACGCTCAGCGCGAACGTGTCGCCTTCGGCGTCCTTCGGCACGTCGAAGCGCTCGATCGCCGCCTGCTCGCCGCCCCACGCGTAGCCGCCGAGCCCGAACACGCCCGGTGCCGTCACGCCGCTGTTCAGCCGCGACACGAAATCGCCGATCACGGGAAAGCGCTTCGGCTTGACGTCGATGTAAAAGCGCAGCCGGTCCACCGCGCGCGTGACCACGAGCCGCGATCCGACGATCTGCGCCTCGGCCGCCGCCGACGATTTCACGTCGAACAGCGACGACACGTCGCCGAGCAGGCTCTTGGCGGCCGACGTATCGGGGCTGTCCTCGATCTGGATCATCATGTCGGCCTGATACTTGGGATGCGCGAGAAAGGCATAGGCGGTGCCGAGCAGCAGGCCGAGCACGGTGATCACGGCGATCGACCAGCGATGCGCGAGCAGGATGTCGAGCACGCCGACCAGATCGAGTTCGTCGCGCGCGTCGTGACTGTCGTGGCGGGTCTCTGGAATGGATGACATAAGTGGATCGATTAATCGGTTCGTTCGGTTCGTTCGATGCGAAAGCGTGACGATGAAACGCGATGCCAGCGCGCGTCACGTGACGCGCAACGCGCCGGCATCGAGCGCGGCGATGCGCGCGCGCCACGCATCGGCGCAGCGGCCAAGCCGCGCGAGGCAGGTGTCGAAGCCGCTGCGCGGGCCGCCGTGCGGATCGGCGATATCGGGCGGGCCGCCGTCGAACAGCGCGAAGCGAAACGTGCGGCCACGTGCATACGGATGGCGTGATTCGATGAAGCGCTGCTGCCGCGCGTCCATCACCAGGATCAGATCCGCGCGCATGCATTGCAGCGAGCCGAGCTGCGTGGCGCGGTGCGCGGACAGATCGAGCCCGAGCCCGCGCGCGGCCTCGCGCATCTGCGGGTCGGCGCCCGCGCCGGCCAACGCGCGCACGCCCGCCGACGCGATGTCCACGTCCGGCAGCGCGCGTGCGAGCAGCGCGGCCGCGGCCGGGCTGCGGCAAATGTTCGCGTGACAGACGACGAGTACGGCTGCGATCATCATCAGCCTCCCGATGCGCGCTGGATGTTGTACGCGGCCGCCGTGCCGCCGACGAGTTGCGAGATCACGCGGTTCCAGCGCACCACGCCGGCCGCGTCGACGAACACCACGTCGTCGGGCTCAAGCTCGACGCGTTGCGCCAGCGCCATCGCCTGCGGCGAGCGCGCGTCGAAATGGAATACCTGGGCCTGCGCGCTCGGCTGCCCCGCATCGGCATGGCCGCGAGCCGCGTCGGCGCCCGCTCGTGCGGCCACGGCCGCGGCCGCACGAGCCTGACGAACCAGATAAATGCGCGACGGATCGCTCGTCACCTGATTGATCTGCGCCGCGCCGAGCGCCTGCGACAATGTGAGCCGCCCGTCCGAGCGCAACGGCAGCGGCCCCGGCTTGAGCACCTCTCCCATCACGAACACGCTGTAATCGCGTGCGGGCGGCACGCGCAGTTCGTCGCCGTCCTGCAGCACGATGCGCGTCGCGTCAAGGCCGCTTTCGGTCAGGCGCGGCAAGTCGATCCGGTAGCGACGGCCGCCGCGCGTGAGCGCGATATGGCTCGCGTCGCCGCTGTCGAGCACCCCCGACGCCTCGTTGAGCGCGTTCGCGAGCGTCATCGGCACGTCGGTGATCGGTTTCACGCCCGGCGAGCGGACTTCGCCGTTGACGTACACCTTCTTGCTGCGAAAACCGACCACGCGCAGGGAAACCTGCGCATCGCGGATATACGGCTGTAGCGCGCGCGCCAACCGCTGCTGTGCGTCCGCTTCGCTCAGACCCGCGACCTCGAGCCGCTTCACATAGGGAAACTGAATGTAGCCGTCGGCACTGACCAGGTAGCCCGGCACGCTCTGGCCCGCCATCCCCGCGCTCGGCGGCTGCGCACCGGCCGTCGAGCCGACGTCGTAGGTCAAATTCGGCATCACGAGTTCCGGATGGTCCCAGACGATGATCGACAGCACGTCGGCCGGACCGATCCGGTATGCATGGCGCGCACTGGCGCGGGCCAGCGCGGCGACGTCGGCGGCATCGTCATGATCGGCCCGCTCGGCGGCATCGGCGCGCTTGGCGATCGCGCCGCCGGCGCGAGGCTTGCGCGCATCGTTGAGCGCATCGATCTGCCGGCTGTCCAGCTCGATCACCGGCACATCGGCCACGGCGAGCGGCGCGCGCTCGACAAAACTCATGCCCGGCGCAAGCACGCCGCAGCCGGCAAGAAGGAACGCAAGCGACAGCATGCACAACACGAATCGCCCGCGCGGGCGGGCAAGGACGAAAGACTGCATGGGCTCTTTTCAATCGGAGTCGACGAATATCCGCGCGGCCGGCAAACCGCACGGGGCATCAGATGCCGCAGGGCCGATCCGTGCGGATCGGCGCGCAACGGCCAATGGTCCGGCCGGCGCGCTCAATAGGCCGCCGGGCCGGTAAATCCTCGCAACAGCGTGAGAAACACGATCTTCAGGTCGAACCAGAAATTCCAATGGCGGATGTAGTACAGATCGAACTCGACGCGCCGCTCCATCTTGTCGACCCGGTCCGTCTCGCCGCGAAAACCGTTCACCTGCGCCCAGCCGGTAATGCCGGGCTTGATCCGGTAGCGATACATGTAGTTGCGCACCAGGTTCTTGTAGAGCTCGTCGTGCTCGGTCGCATGCGGCCTCGGGCCGACCACCGACATCTCGCCCTTGAGCACGTTGATGAACTGCGGCAGCTCGTCGAGGCTCGTGCGCCGCAGAAACGCGCCGATTTTCGTGATCCGCGGATCGCCCTTCGTCGCCTGCGTGACGCGGCCCGGCTCGTCCGCGTGCAGCCGCATCGAGCGGAACTTGTAGATACGGAAATCCCGGCCGTCGACGCCCATGCGGCGCTGCCGGAAAAACACCGGGCCCGGCGACGACAGCTTCACCGCGCACGCGATCGCTGCGAGCAGCGGCGCGCACGCGATGAGCACGGCGAGCGCGAACAGCCGGTCGAACACCGCCTTGGGCAGCCGCTGCCAGTCGCGCAGCGGCGACGTGACGACGTTGATCACCGGCAGCCCGAGCAGCTCGGTCACGCCGCCGTTGGCAAACGGCAGGCGATCGAGTTCGGGAATGAAGCGGATATCGATGAAGTCGTTGCGCAGCGCATCGACGAACGGCTCGATCAACGGCGTCTCGCCCGGCTGCGCGACGATCCACAGTTCGCGCACGCGCTGGCGGCGCAGCGTATCGAGAAACGGTTCGAGCCGCCCGACTACCGGCACGCCGAACACCTCGGTACGCTCGACGCATTGCGCATCGAACACGATCACCGGGCGAAAACCCGGCTGCGCGCCCAGCGCGATGCGCTTCACGATGTGCCGCCCTTCGGCGCGGCCGGCAGCGATCGCGATCGGCTTGCCATGGCGCCCGGACGCGCGCACGCTCGACAAGCGGCGCACCGCGATGCGGGCCGCCACGAGCGCGAGCGCGGCGAGCACCGACCAGCCGGCGAACCACTGCCGCGGCACCGCCGATGCGCCGCCGAGCGCGGCGACCACCGCGAACGTCAACGTCTGCGCGAGCGTCCACGCGGCCAGCACGCGGACGACGAGCGCCGCGAGCGGCTGCTCGCGCCAAGCGCGATAAACCGAAAACCACGGAAACACGGCGAGCACGAGCGCGGCGTCGAGGCAGACGGCCGCAAACCGCATGTCGCCGGCGGCGGCGAACGCATCGTTGCCGGACGGCGCGCCGAGCGCCGCCGTGACGACGAGCAACACGTCGATCAACTGAAAGAGCGAGGGCATCATCGCGCCCTCCCGTCAGTCGTCGCGACAAACCGCGCGGCAACAGCCGCCCCTGCCCCACTGGCACTGATGATGTCAAACATCGAATCCTCGCTTACGAAAGTGGCGAATGTCGTGGCGTTGGGGAGTGATCAGCCCGCTGTCAGCCAGCGTGCGGCTGCCCGGTATTCGGTCGGCGACATCGACAGGCGCCGCCGGAACACCTTGGCAAGGCGCTCGCCGTTGCCGAGGCCCGCGCGGCGCGCGATCTTGTCGACGGGCAGATCCGACTCGGTCAGCAACGAGCAAGCCCGTTCGATGCGGGCTTGCAGCAGGTATTCAGACGGCGTCACGCCCATTTCGAGCTTGAAACGCCGCAGGAAATTGCGCTCGCTCATCGCGATGTCCTGCGCGACATCGGCGATCGAGATGGTCTGGTCGCACTGCTCGGCGAGCCGCTGCGCGACCTCACGGATCAACTCGCCGGCGCGCTTGATCGCGCGGTCGTGCACGTCGGCGCGCGGTTCGGCCGGCTCGTCGGGCTCGGGACCGCGCGCAAGCGGCTGCAACGCGTCGGAGGAAAAACCGAACGCGCCGGACGCGAGGCTCGCCGACGACAAGCGCCGCAACGGCAAACTGGCGAGCGCGGGCTGCGCGCGCGGCGGCAGCATGCACGCATCCCGCTCGGCTGCGGCGATAATCTCGCCGCCATCGCGGCGCATCGAGTACACCTGCACTTCACCGCTGCGCGCCGCATCGTGCAGCCATAGATGCAGCGCATCGTCGAGCGTCGCGGCCGGCGCGCCCGCGCCACCCGCGACCAGCACCATGTGAAATTCACCGCCGCTATGCAAACCGATGCTTTCGGTCCAGATCTGCACGCCCGACATCGACGTCACGCAGCCGCCGGCACTCGATAGCATCGTGAGCGCATAGCGCTCGACACTTCCGACAAAAGCGGTTCGCCGCCGATTCTCGCAATCGAGCCATTCCGTTATGCCGCTGACTTCAGTCAGCGAAAACTGATCGAACAGCACGATCCCGATTTGCCGGACGGCCGGCCCTGCGCCGACAGGGCGGCATGGGCGGCGTTGCTGATGACGGCGCATATCGTTTAGGCGACTCATGTCGAAAGTCCAATAACCAAGGTTTTCAACTCAAATCAGAGTTTAGTCGCGCACATTATCTCGATTAAACAAAATGAAATGTAAGGACAATTGTAAGAATGTCTGAATTCACCAGGAGATTGGCGGATTCAACCAAAACCGAACGCTTATTATTCATCTCATCAGTCCAATCAATATATCGATCGAATGAATAAGATAAGCTCTCGGTTTATCGATTATTCAGCCATGCACTTGCTTGACCAAGTCGACTTCAGTTTGAATGTATCAGCCGTTATTTCACTTATTTATCATGTACTTTTACGGGATGCGCATTCGAATGCCAATGATCATTTGGCGTGAACGATTCACGGCGCTCGCGGACCGGTTGCCTGCATGCGTTCGCGGGCAGCGCATCACCGCGGGCGATCTGGTCCGCCTGCGCTCCGGCGGCATAGCGATGACGGCGATCTGGGCCGGGCGCGTCGCCTTTGCGCCCGGGCGCTGGGTTTGCGCTCAGTGGTTCGACGCAAACGGCGAATTGAAGCAGGAATTTTTCCCGCAGCGCGCCCTTCGGCGCATGGCGCGCCGAGACGCTACCTAAGCGACGGCCAATGCGCGCCGCTCAGGCTTCCTGAATAGCCGAATTTCGATCATCCCATGATCAATGCCATTCGAATTGATTGAATGGCATGCCGGCATCGGCATTCGCCATTTCTGAAATCACAATCCACTCGTTCATCCGTTGAATGCCCCATTACTGACACACGGACGAACTGCGATCTGATATTTCAGGTGGCCGCCGGAACAGCGGATATATCAAATGAAGATCGAAGGGGCGCCGAGATTGTAACAATTAGTTTCGAGTTTCAATCGGCAAGCCGCATTCGGAAGACTGTATTGATCACGGCAGACTGGAATTCTCGTTACCGTGTATTTTCAGAAGTGCCGCACAGCGGCAGCTATTACCCGAATGCGGTTATTATTCGGCAATAAATACCTTCCGATATTGATCGGCATCACGAACTTTCGGCCCCAAAAAGAAGACGGCCGGATAACGTTCCGGCCGTCTTCTTCTCGCCGCCGAACGCGGGCGACGCCCCCGCATTCGATGCGGCCGGCGCACCGCCCGCCGGCGGCGCGCGAGGTGCGTCTACGCGATTTCGAACAGCCCGGCGGCACCTTGCCCGCCGCCGATGCACATCGTCACGACGACGTATTTCGCGCCGCGCCGCTTGCCTTCGATCAGCGCGTGGCCCGTCATCCGCGCGCCCGAGACGCCATACGGATGGCCCACCGCAATCGCGCCGCCGTTGACGTTGAGACGATCGTCGGGAATGCCGAGCGTGTCGCGGCAATACAGCACCTGCACCGCGAATGCCTCGTTCAACTCCCACAGATCGATGTCGGACACCTTGAGGCCCGCTTGCTTCAACAGCTTGGGCACCGCGAACACCGGGCCGATACCCATCTCGTCGGGCTCACAACCCGCGACCGCGAAACCGCGGAAGATCCCGAGCGGCGCCAGCCCCTCGCGCTCGGCCACCTTCGCGTTCATCACGACGCACGCCGCCGCGCCGTCGGAGAATTGGCTCGCATTGCCCGCGGTGATCACGCCGCCCGGCAGCGCCGAACGGATTTTCGATACGCCTTCGAGCGTCGTATCCGGCCGGATGCCCTCGTCGGCCGCGACCGTCAGCTCCTGGGTGGCCAAACGCCCCGTCGCCTTGTCGGCGACGCCCGCGCGCACCGTGATCGGCACGATCTCGGCGTCGAAGCGGCCCGCGTCGCGGGCGGCGCTCGCGCGCAACTGCGAATTCACGCCGTATTCGTCCTGACGCTCCTTCGCGATGTTGTAGCGCTTCGCGACGTTCTCGGCCGTCTGCAGCATCGTCCAGTAGATCTCCGGCTTATGCTCGGCAAGCCAACCCTCCTGGATCATGTGCCGGTTCATCTCGTTCTGCACGCACGAGATCGATTCGACACCGCCCGCGACGAACACGTCGCCCTCGCCCGCAATCACCCGCTGCGCGGCCAGCGCAATCGTTTGCAATCCGGACGAACAAAAGCGGTTCACGGTCATGCCGGGCACGCTCACCGGCAGCCCCGCGCGCAGCGCGATTTGCCGCGCGATGTTCGCGCCGGTCGCGCCCTCGGGGTTGGCGCAGCCGATCAGCACGTCCTCGACGCGCGCGGGATCGAGCTTCGCGCGCGCCACCGCGGCCGCCACCACGTGGCCGCCGAGCGTCGCGCCATGCGTCATGTTGAATGCGCCGCGCCAGGATTTTGCAAGCCCGGTGCGGGCGGTCGATACGATAACGGCTTCAGTC
The DNA here is from genome assembly GCF_001718875.1 of Burkholderia singularis. Classification (NCBI taxonomy): domain Bacteria; kingdom Pseudomonadati; phylum Pseudomonadota; class Betaproteobacteria; order Burkholderiales; family Burkholderiaceae; genus Burkholderia; species Burkholderia singularis. The sequence goes on along the minus strand of NZ_CP013448.1, from coordinate 1,939,640 downwards.
ATCCGAGTCTCCAGTGTCGGCGGCAGCCAGTGCTTCAGCGCTTGGGCCCGCCCCATGCCGTGGCAGGCGACAGCTCGCACCCGCCCGGCTTCCATTAAAAAAGTCTAAACCTGTGCCCACCGGTCCCACGTCGCCGCGCTACGGCCGCACGTCGCCCGAGCGCACCCGCGCGACGCCCGCCGACGCCAACGACGCCCAAGCGCGATCGAGCGAGCCGTCGAGATCGATCGCACGGCACGCGTCCTCGATGACGAATGCATCGAAGCCGGCCGCGCGTGCATCGAGTGCGGACCAGGCGACGCAATAATCGGTCGCGAGCCCGCAACACCAGACCCGCTTCGCGCCCAGCTCGCGCAAGAAGCCTGCCAGCCCCGTGCGCGACTGGCGATCCGCCTCGACGAACGCCGAGTAGCTGTCCACGCGCGCGTCGCCGCCCTTGCGGATCACGAGCCGCGCATGCGGCACGTCCAGATCGCGATGCAAGGCCGCCCCTTCGGTGCCCTGCACGCAGTGCACGGGCCAAAGCGTCTGCTCGCCATACGGCAGCGCGATCGTCGAAAACGGCGCCCGGCCCGGATGGCGCTGCGCGAACGACACATGATCGCGCGGGTGCCAATCCTGCGTCAGCACGACCTGCTCGAAGCGCGCGGCGAGCCGGTTGATCACCGGCACGATTTCATCGCCGTGCGCAACCGCGAGCGGGCCGCCCGGCATGAAATCGTTCTGCACGTCGATCACGAGCAGTACATCGTCGGTGGGTTGCATCGTGGTGCTCCTTCGCGGCGCGGCGCCGGCCGGCGCCGCGTGGCGTCATGCGTTGAAGCCGCGCCCGCTGTTGGCGAGTTCGACGATCGACGGCGCGATCTGCCACGCGCTGCCGTTCGGCCCTTGCGCATAACGGCGTATCGCGCGCTCGACGTTGTAGAGGCCGACCGTGTCGGCGTACAGCATCGGGCCGCCGCGCCACAGCGGAAAGCCGTAGCCGGTCAGATAGACCATATCGATATCGGAGGCCTTCGACGCGATCTTCTCCTCGAGAATCTTCGCCCCTTCGTTGACAAGCGCGTAGACGAGCCGCTCGACGATCTCGTCGTCGCCGATCCGGCGGCGCGCGACGCCCTGCTCGGCCGAGAACGCGACGATCATGTCGTCGACGAGCTTCGACGGCTTGGCCTTGCGCTCGCCCGGCGCGTAGTCGTACCAGCCCGCGCCCGTCTTCTGGCCGAAGCGGCCCTGCTCGCAAAGGCGGTCGGCGATTTTCGAGTAATGCAGATCCGGCTGCTCGACGTAGCGGCGTTTGCGGATCGCCCAGCCGATGTCGTTGCCGGCCAGATCGCTCATCCGGAACGGCCCCATCGCGAAGCCGAACTGCTCGATCGCGCGATCGATCTGCGCGGGCAGCGCGCCTTCCTCGAGCATGAAAAGCGCCTGGCGCACGTATTGCTCGATCATCCGGTTGCCGATGAAGCCGTCGCACACGCCCGCGACCACCGCCGTCTTGCGGATCTTCTTCGCGACCTGCATCACCGTGGCGAGCACGTCGTGCGCGCTCGCGCTGCCGCGCACGACTTCGAGCAGCTTCATCACATTGGCCGGGCTGAAAAAATGCAGCCCGACGACGTCCTGCGGCCGCTTCGTGAAGCCGGCGATCTTGTTGACGTCGAGCGTCGACGTGTTCGACGCGAGAATCGCCCCCGGCTTCGCGACTTCGTCGAGCTTGCGGAACACCTGCTCCTTCACGCCGAGTTCCTCGAACACCGCCTCGATCACGAGATCGGCTTCCTTCAGATCGTCATACGACAGCGTCGGCTTGATGAGCGCCATGCGCGCTTCGAGCTTGTCCTGCGCGAGCTTGCCTTTCTTCACCTGCGCGTCGTAATTCCTGCGGATCGTCGCAAGCCCGCGATCGAGCGCTTCCTGCGTCGTTTCGAGCAGCGTGACGGGCACGCCCGCGTTCAGGAAATTCATCGTGATTCCGCCGCCCATCGTGCCCGCGCCGATCACCGCGACCGTCTTGATCTCGCGCGCCGGCGTATCGGCCGGCACGTCGGGAATCTTGCTCGCCGCGCGCTCGCCGAAGAAAGCGTGCCGCAGCGCGCGGCTCTCGGGCGTCTGCACCAGCGCGATGAAGCATTCGCGCTCGAATGCGAGCCCCTTGTCGAAGCCGTGCAACACGCCCGCCTCGATCGCGTCGATGCATTTGTGCGGCGCCGGGTAGTGCTGCGCGAGCGCCTTCACGCTGTTGCGCGCGAACTGGATGAAGCCTGCCGCGTTCTCGTGCGCGATCGCGCGATCGCGCACGCGCGGATGCGGGCCGCTTGCCGCGCCCACCTTGCGCGCGAACGCGAGCGCCGCGTCGAGCAAATCGCCGTCGGCAAGCTCGTCGAAAAGGCCGCTTTTCGCAAGCTGCTCGGACGGCACGCTCGCGCCCGACACGATCATGTTGAGCGCGGTTTCGAGCCCCACCGCGCGCGGCAGCCGCTGCGTGCCGCCCGCGCCCGGCAACAGCCCGAGCTTCACCTCGGGCAGCGCGATCTGCGCGCCGCTCGACGCAATCCGGTAATGCGCGCCGAGCGCGAGTTCCAGGCCGCCGCCCATCGCGACGCCGTGAATCGCGACGACGACCGGCTTCGCGCTCGATTCCACCGCGTCGATCACGGTATGCAGCGTCGGTTCCTGCAGCGCCTTCGGTGTGTTGAATTCGGTGATGTCCGCGCCGCCGGAGAACGCGCGGCCCGCGCCCGTGAGCACGATCGCCGTCACCGACGGGTCGCGCTGCGCGCGCTCGAGCCCCTCGACGACGCCCAGCCGCGTCGCCAGCCCCAGCCCGTTGACGGGCGGATGGTTGAGCGTGATGACGGCGACGCCGTCACGAGTCGTGTAGTCCACTGCCATCTGCGTGCCTCCAAGGGTATCTATCTGCGCGGCAGGCGCGGTGTCGGCCCGTTGTCCGCCGGCGGCCGGACGGCCGCGTCATCGATGCAAGCGGCGCAACCGGTGCGCCGTTTTCCCGGTTACGGGAATGCGCAAGCAGCATACATCAAAAAAGAACGATCGTTCAATTTAGTGCGGACCCTGCCGCTCCGGCCTGAAACCACAGGCGATGCGCGCGCCGATGGCACATCGATCCGCAGCAACGTGCGGCGCGCGCGGCCGCGTTGCCGCGGGTTTCACGCGACCGTCCGGCGTGGCCGTGGACTGGATTGCCGGCACGATCCGCGCTGTCCGGGCCCGCTGAATCGCCCGAATCGCCGGAATCACCGATGCGGCCGCTCACGCGTCGCGCGCCGTCGGCAAAATGTAATCGCGGAACTGCTCGCGCAGCTTGAGCTTCTGCAGCTTGCCGGTGGCCGTATGCGGCAGCGCGGCGACGAAGGCGACGTCATCGGGAATCCACCATTTCGCGACCTTATCCCGATAAAACGCGAGCAATTCGTCACGCGTGACGTCCATCCCCTCGCGTTTGACGGCGACCAGAAGCGGCCTCTCAGTCCATTTCGGATGCGCGCACGCGATGCACGCGGCCTCGGCGATGGCCGGATGCGCGATCGCGACGTTTTCGATCTCGATCGAGCTGATCCATTCGCCGCCTGACTTGATCACGTCCTTACTGCGATCGGTGATCTGCATGAAGCCGTCGGCGTCGATCGTCGCGACATCGCCCGTCGGAAACCAGCCGTCGACGAGCGGCGACGCATCGCCGCCGAAATAGCGGTCGATCACCCACGGGCCGCGCACCTGCAAGTCGCCGAACGCCACGCCGTCCCACGGCAATTCGCGGCCGTCGTCGCCGACGATGCGCATATCGACCCCGAAAATCGCCCGTCCCTGCTTGGCCAGCAGCCGCCGCTGCTCGTCGGCGCCGCGTCGCGACTGCGCCCAGTTCAGCGCCGCGAGCGTGCCGAGCGGCGACATCTCGGTCATGCCCCACGCATGGATCACCCGCACGCCGTAGTCGTCCTCGAACGCGCGCTGCATCGCCGGCGGGCACGCGGAGCCGCCGATCACCGTGCGTCTGAGCGTCGAGAACCGCGCGTTCGCTTCGCGCACGTGATTGAGCAAGCCCAGCCAGACCGTCGGCACGCCCGCGGAAAACGTCACGTGCTCGGCCTCCATCAGTTCGTACAGCGACTTGCCGTCGAGATCCTTGCCCGGCAGCACCAGCTTCGCGCCGACGAGCGGTGCCGAATACGGCAGGCCCCACGCGTTCACATGGAACATCGGCACGACGGGCAGCACCGCGTCTTGCGCGGACATCGCCATCGAATCCGGCAGCGCCGCGCCATACGCATGCAGCACGGTCGAACGATGCGAATAAAGCGCGCCCTTCGGATGGCCCGTGGTGCCGGACGTATAGCAAAGCGACGACGCCTGCCGCTCGTCGAGCAGCGGCCACGCGTAATCGCCGTCCTCGGCGCCGATCAGCGTTTCGTAGCAGAGATAATGCGTCGCGCCGCGCGGCAGATGCGCTTCGTCGGTCAACGCGATCCAGCCCTTCACGCGCGGGCAGTGCGGCGCGAGCTGATCGACGAGCGGCGCGAAATTCAGGTCGAACAGCACGTACTGGTCGCCGGCGTGATCGATGATGTACGCGATCTGCTCGACGAACAGACGCGGATTGATCATGTGGCAGACCGCGCCCATCCCGCTGATGCCGTAGTACGCCTCGACGTGCCGATAGCCGTTCCACGCGAGCGTGCCGACCCGCTCGCCGCCGCCCACGCCGAGCCGGCCGAGCGCCTGTGCCAGCCGCTTCGCGCGCACCTCGCAGGCGCGGTACGTATAGCGATGGATATCGCCCTCGATGCGCCGCGACACGATCTCGACGTCGCCCGCATGCCGCGCCGCGTGGGCGATCAGCGACGATATCAGCAGCGGCATATCCATCATCCGGCCCGGCAGCGGCGTACTCATCGGGTTGCGTCTCCTGTCGCAGCAAGGGATCGGCGCGCGCGGCAGGCCGCGGCTCAGCCCGCCGCGCACGGGCGGCCAGCGGCCCCGGCGGCGCCGACTTACAATATCGGCTAACTTCCGGATCAGCAATATGTCGTTTTCCACCAGCGAGGCCGCACCGGCCGCCCGCCTGCCCGATCTCGCCGCAACGCTCGCCGCCCCGCGCGACGGCGCGTTCGTCGCGCTCGGCGCCGAATTCCTCACGCGGCTGCCCGCCACGCCGCTGCCCGCGCCTTATGTCGTCGGCTTTTCCGACGATACCGCGCGCCTCGTCGGGCTCGATCCCGCGCTCGCCGGCGCGCCCGGCTTCGCCGAGCTGTTCTGCGGCAACCCGACGCGCGACTGGCCCGCCGCGTCGCAGCCCTACGCGTCCGTCTACTCGGGCCACCAGTTCGGCGTCTGGGCCGGCCAGCTCGGCGACGGGCGCGCGCTTACCATCGGCGAGCTCGCGCACGGCGGCCGCCGCTACGAACTGCAACTGAAAGGCGCGGGCCGCACGCCGTATTCGCGCATGGGCGACGGCCGCGCGGTGCTGCGCTCGTCAATCCGCGAATTCCTGTGCTCGGAGGCGATGCATCACCTCGGCATTCCGACAACGCGCGCCCTCGCCGTGGTCGGTTCCGACGCGCCGGTGGTCCGCGAGGAGATCGAAACGGCGGCGGTCGTCACGCGCGTAGCGGAAAGCTTCGTGCGCTTCGGCCATTTCGAGCACTTTTTCGCGAACGATCGCCCCGATTTGCTGCGCGCGCTGGCCGATCACGTGATCGAGCGCTTCTACCCCGCGTGCCGCGACGCGCAGGATCCTTATCTCGCGCTGCTTGCCGAAGCGACGCGGCGCACGGCCGAGCTGGTCGCGCAATGGCAGGCCGTCGGCTTCTGCCACGGCGTGATGAATACCGACAATCTGTCGATCCTGGGCCTGACGATCGACTACGGTCCGTTCGGCTTCATCGACGGGTTCGACGCGAAGCACGTCTGCAATCATTCCGACACGCACGGCCGCTACGCGTACCGGATGCAGCCGCGCATCGCGCACTGGAACTGCTTTTGCCTCGCGCAGGCGCTGCTGCCGCTCATCGGCCTGCATCGCGACGCGCCGAACGACGATGTGCGCGCCGAGCGCGCGGCCGACGACGCGCACGCGGTGCTCAACCGCTTCCCCGAACAATTCGGCCCGGCGCTGGAGCGCGCGATGCGCGCGAAGCTCGGCCTCGAGCACGCCCACGACGACGATGCCGCGCTCGCCAACCAATTGCTCGAAATCATGGACGCGAACCGTGCCGACTTCACGCTGACGTTCCGCCGCCTCGCGCAGCTCTCGAAGCACGAGCCGCGCGCGACACACGGCGAGCACCCCGACGCGCCGGTACGCGACCTATTCGTCGAGCGCGACGCCTTTGACCGCTGGGCGCGCGTCTACCGCGCGCGCCTGGCCCTCGAGCCGCGCGACGACGCCGCGCGGGCAGCCGCGATGAACCGCGCGAATCCGAAATACGTGCTGCGCAACCATCTCGCGGAAACCGCGATCCGCCGCGCCAAGGAGAAGGATTTTTCCGAAGTCGAACGTCTCGCGGCCATACTGCGCCGCCCGTTCGACGAGCAGCCGGAACACGACGCCTATGCCGCGCTGCCGCCCGACTGGGCGAATACGCTATCGGTGAGCTGCTCGTCGTGACGGCCGCCGCCCGCCGGGCCGCGCGCGATGCCGCGCGCGGGTCCGCATGCATCCATCAGGAGAATCGACCCCATGTCAGGAGATCAAGACGACCGGCCCTTCCCGTACCAAAAGGACGACGCCGAGCTGCGCCGCCGGCTCACGCCGCTGCAATACGAGGTCACGCAGCATGCGGCGACCGAGCGCGCGTTCACCGGCGAATACACCGACACCGAAGACGACGGAATCTACCGCTGCGTCGTCTGCGGCACCGCGCTGTTCGAGTCCGGCGCGAAATACCATTCGGGCTGCGGCTGGCCGAGCTACTTCAAGCCGATCAACGGCGAGGTGATCGACGAGAAGATGGATTACACGCACGGGATGGTGCGTGTCGAAGTGCGCTGCAACCATTGCGGCGCGCATCTTGGCCACGTGTTCGAGGACGGCCCGCGCGACAAAACCGGCCTACGGTACTGCATCAACTCGGCTGCGTTAAACTTCGAGCCTAAACCCGGGCGGAAATGAATCCGCGCGGGCGTCCCTGTAACGGTGGCGGGCGCCGCGCGCCCGCCACGCAGCCGCGAGCGCCATGAAATTTCTGTTCGACCTGTTCCCGATCATCCTGTTCTTCGCCGCCTTCAAGCTATGGGGCATCTTCACGGCAACCGCCGTCGCGATCGTCGCCACGCTCGCGCAAGTGGCATGGGTCGCGTTCCGCCACCGGAAAGTCGACACGATGCTGTGGGTGAGCCTCGGCGTGATCGTCGTGTTCGGCGGCGCGACGCTCGTGCTGCATGACGAGAAATTCATCCAATGGAAGCCGACCGTGCTGTACTGGCTGTTCGCCGTCGGCCTCGTCGTCGCGCGCTATGCGTTCGGCAACAATCTGATCGAGAAGATGATGGGCAAGCAGCTCACGCTGCCCTCGCCGGTCTGGGACAAGCTGAACCTCGCCTGGGCCGCGTTCTTCGCCGCGCTCGGCGTCACCAATTTGTACGTCGTGCACAACTTCACCGAATCGCAATGGGTCAACTTCAAGCTGTTCGGCACGACGGGCGCGATCGTCGTGTTCGTCATCGTGCAAAGCCTGTGGCTGGCCAAATATCTGAAGGACGAGTAACGATGAGCGACGCGTTCCTTCAAGCCGCCCCCGCCGAGCGCATCGCGCTGATCGAGGCGCGCCTCGCCGCGGCGCTCGCGCCCGAATCGATCGACGTGCGCGACGACAGCGCGCAGCACGCCGGCCACGCAGGCGCCGCCGCGGGCGGACACTACACGGTGACGATCGTCGCGGCCGCGTTCGAGGGCCGATCGCGCGTCGCCCGGCACCGGCTGGTGTATGATGCGCTCGCCGACGCGATGCAGCGCGGAATTCATGCGCTCGCGATCGTCGCTTACACGCCAGAAGAATATAGAGAGTCTTCCCGTTCCCGTTAAGTCCGTTCGTTCTTTAGGAATTCCCGATGATCCTGAAATCTTCCCGACTGTGGGTCGCGGCAGCCGCTCTCGCAGCCGCTCCGGCCTTTGCCCAGAACATCGCCGTCGTCAACGGCACGCCGATTCCGAAATCGCGCGCGGACGCGATGATCGCGCAGCTCGTCCACCAAGGCCAGCAGGATTCGCCGCAGCTCGAGCAGGCCGTGCGCCAGGAACTCATCAACCGCGAAATCCTGATGCAAGAGGCGATCAAGCGCGGCATTCCGAATCGCCCCGACGTGAAGGCGCAAGTCGCCGTCGCGCAGCAAACCACGGTGCTGCGCGCGATGATCGAGGATTTCCTCAAGCAGAACCAGCCGAGCGACGCCGAGCTGAAGGCACGCTATGACGAACTCGTGAAGAGCGCGGCAGGCCATGAATATCACCTGCACCACATCCTCGTCGACAACGAACAGCAGGCGAAGGACCTGATCGCGAAGATCAAGGGCGGCGCGAAGTTCGAGGATCTCGCGAAGCAGTATTCGAAGGATCCGGGTTCGGCGAAGAACGGCGGCGATCTCGACTGGTCCGATCCGAAGGCTTACGTGCCGGAATTCGCCGCGGCCGCGCAGCAGTTGCAGAAAGGCCAGATGACGGATGCGCCGGTGAAGACGCAGTTCGGCTGGCACATCATTCGCGTCGACGATATCCGCAATATCGCGCCGCCGCCGTTCGAACAGGTCAAGCCGCAGATCGCTCAGCAAATGGTGCAGCAGAAACTGCAGGCGTTCGAGGAAGGTTTGCGTCAGCAGGCGAAGATTCAGTAACGCGGCGACGGCTCGCCGCGGCAACGCACCGCTTCAAAAAAACGCCGCTCGAATCATCGAGCGGCATTTTTTTCGCCGGCATGCGTGGCCGGATTGTCCGCAACGGTATCGCGAACCTCGCGTCGCCGTACCGTTCCGATTGACTTCGCATCAACCGGCCCGGTTCGCTTTTCTCTATCCCCGCTCCGTTTTACCCGAGCCAGCGCCGCGCATTGCGGAACACGCGCAGCCACGGGCTCGCCTCGCCCCAGCCGTCCGGATGCCAGCTCATCTGCACGGTGCGCTGCACGCGCTCCATGTGCGGCATCAGCACGGTGAACCGGCCGTCGGCCGTCGTCACCGACGTAATCCCGGCCGGCGAGCCGTTCGGATTGAATGGATAGCGCTCGGTCACCTCGCCGCGATGATCGACGTAACGCATCGCCACCGCGACGCGGCTCGCGTCGCCCTGTTGCGAGAAGTCCGCATAGCCTTCGCCGTGCGCGACCGCGACCGGAATCCGCGAGCCTTCCATTCCGGCGAAGAAGATCGACGGCGAGCGCTGCACCTCGACGAGCGAGAAACGCGACTCGAACTGCTCCGATTTGTTGCGCGTGAACTTCGGCCATGCGTCGGCGCCCGGAATCATCGACGCCAAGCTCGACAGCATCTGACAACCGTTGCAGATGCCGAGCGCGAACGTGTCCGGGCGCGCGAAGAACGCGGAGAACATCTCGGCGAGCTGGCCGTTGAAGCGGATCGTTTTCGCCCAGCCTTCGCCCGCGCCGAGCACGTCGCCATACGAAAAGCCGCCGCATGCGACCGCGCCCGCGAAATCGGCGAGCGTCGCGCGGCCCGCGAGCAAATCGCTCATATGAACGTCATATGCGTCGAAGCCCGCGCGATCGAACGCATACGCGGTTTCGAGATGCGAGTTCACGCCCTGCTCACGCAGAATCGCGACGCGCGGCCGCGCGCCCTTCGCGATGAACGGCGCCGCAATGTCGTCGGCGGGATCGAATGTCAGCACCGGCGACAGGCCCGGGTCCTGCGCGTCGAGAATCGCGTCGTATTCGGCGTCCGCGCACGCCGGATTGTCGCGCAGCCGCGCGATCCGCCAGCTTACCTCGCTCCACGCGCGCTGCAACTCGACGCGCGGCGCCTCGTAGATCTTCTTCGCGTCCCGGTACACCTCGATCGCGTCATGCTCGTTGACCGTGCCGATCACGTGCGAGCACGCGGCAAGCCCATGCTCGCGCAGCATGCCGAGCACCGTGTCGCGCTCGGCCGCGCGCACCTGAACCACCGCGCCAAGCTCCTCGCAGAAGAGCGCGCGGATCGTGCGGTCGTCGCGGCGGCCGCTGGTCTGCTTGGCCCAATCCTTCGCGTCGCCGTAGTCGGATTCGTGCTGTGCGTCGAGCGTGAGCATGTCGACGTTCAGCGACACGCCCGCGTGCCCGGCGAACGCCATCTCGCAGACGGTCGCCCACAGGCCGCCGTCCGAGCGGTCGTGATACGCGAGCAGCAGGCCTTGCGCGTTCAGCGCCTGGATTGCCGCGAAAAAGCGCTTCAGGTCTTGCGGATCGTCGACGTCGGGCGTCTCGTCGCCGACTTGCTGCGTGACCTGCGCGAGTATGCTGCCGCCGAGGCGGTTCTTGCCGCGGCCGAGATCGATCGCGATCAGCACGCTCGCGCCGGCGTCGACAACGCGGCGCAATTGCGGCGTCAGATGGCGGCGCACGTCGTCGACGGGCGCGAACGCCGAGATGATCAGCGACACCGGCGCGACGACTTCCTTCGCGACACCGTTGTCGTCCCACTTCGTCTTCATCGACAGCGAATCCTTGCCGACCGGAATGCCGATGCCGAGCGCCGGGCACAGCTCCATGCCGATCGCCTTCACGGTATCGAACAGCTTCGCGTCCTCGCCGTCGGTACCGCACGAGGCCATCCAGTTCGCGGACAGCTTCAGCGTGTCGAGCGACGCGATCGGCGCGGCCGCGATGTTGGTGATCGCCTCGCCGATCGCCATGCGGCCCGACGCGCTCGCGTCGATCACCGCGAGCGGCGTGCGCTCGGCCATCGTCATCGCCTCGCCGGCAAAGCCCGCGTAATCGAGCGCGGTGATCGCGCAATCGGCCACCGGCACCTGCCACGGGCCGACCATCTGGTCGCGCACCGACGTGCCGCCGACCGTGCGGTCGCCGATCGTGATCAGAAACGACTTGCTCGCCACCGTCGGATGCCTGAGCACGTCGACGCCGACGTCGGCAAGCGCCAGGCCCGTCACGTCGACCGGCGCGTGCGCGCTGTCGACGCGCGTCACGTCGCGGTGCATCCGCGGCGGCTTGCCGAGCAGCACGTCCATCGGCATGTCGACCGGATAGGCTTGCTCGCCCGCCGCCTGCGCATCGACGAGTTGCAGTTGCCGCGCATCGGTCGCCACGCCGACGACCGCGAACGGGCAGCGCTCGCGCGCGCAGATCGCCTCGAAGCGCGGCAGATCGGCGGGCGCGATGGCAAGCACGTAGCGCTCCTGCGCTTCGTTCGACCAGATCTCGCGCGGCGACAGCCCGCTTTCCTCGAGAGGCACGCGGCGCAGCTCGAAGCGCGCGCCCTTGTCCGCGCCGTCGACGAGTTCGGGGAACGCGTTCGACAAGCCGCCCGCGCCGACGTCGTGGATGCTGAGAATCGGGTTCGCGTCGCCGAGTTGCCAGCAGCCGTTGATCACTTCCTGCGCGCGCCGCTCGATCTCCGGGTTGCCGCGCTGGACGGAATCGAAATCGAGTTCGGCCGTGTTCGCGCCGGTCGCCATCGAGCTGGCCGCGCCGCCGCCCATCCCGATCCGCATGCCGGGGCCGCCGATCTGGATCAGCAGCGAGCCGGCGGGCAGATCGCGCTTGTGCGTGTGCGCATCGGAAATGTTGCCGATGCCGCCCGCGATCATGATCGGCTTGTGATAGCCGCGCACCTGCCCGCCGACGTTCTGCTCGTAGACGCGGAAATAGCCGCCGAGGTTCGGCCGGCCGAATTCGTTGTTGAACGCCGCGCCGCCGAGCGGGCCGTCGATCATGATCGACAGCGGCGAGGCGATCCGGTCCGGGCGGCCGTAGGGCTCGGCGCTCGCGCCGGCGTCGCGTTGCGCGAGCGGCTGCGCGGCGTCGCGCGCGTTTTCCCATTTCTCGCGCGCGTCCGGCAAATCGAGGTTCGACACCGTGAAGCCCGTCAGGCCCGCCTTCGGCCGCGCGCCGCGGCCCGTCGCCCCCTCGTCGCGGATCTCGCCGCCCGCGCCCGTCGCCGCGCCCGCGAACGGCGAGATCGCGGTCGGGTGGTTGTGCGTCTCGACCTTCATCAGCGTATGCGTGAGTTCGGTATGGCGGCCGTAGCGCTCGGCCGTGCCCGCCGCATCCGCGCCGGCTGCGCCGCGCGGGAACCAGCGCTCGGCCGGCGCGCCCTGCATGATCGCCGAGTTGTCCGAATACGCGACGATCGTGCGCTGCCCATTGAGCTTCTCGGTATTGCGGATCATCTGGAACAGCGACAGATCCTGCGGCTCGCCGTCGATCGTCCATTGCGCGTTGAAGATCTTGTGACGGCAGTGCTCGCTGTTCGCCTGCGCGAACATCATCAGTTCCACGTCGGTCGGGTTGCGCTCCAGCTTGACGAACGCGTCGACCAGGTAGTCGATCTCGTCGGCGGCGAGCGCGAGGCCCAGCTCGGCGTTCGCCGTCACGAGCGCGGCGCGGCCGTGCGCGAGCACGTCGACGGTCGTAAGCGGCTTGGCCGGCAGTTCGTCGAACAGGTGCCGCGCGTCGTCGCGCGACGCGACGACGCTCTCGGTCATCCGGTCATGCAGCGCGGCCGCGACCGCGGCGCGCGCGTCGACCGACAGCGCCTTCTTGCCGCCGACGCCGAGCAGCCCGCTTTTCAGCGTGAGCGTGAACTCGACGCCGCGCTCGATGCGCCGCACGCGGGCCAGGCCGCAGTGCTGCGCGATGTCGGTCGCCTTGCTCGCCCACGGCGACACCGTGCCCAGACGCGGCAGCACCACGAAGGTTTCGGTCGCGCCCTTGTCGGACGAGGGCTCGAACGGCTCGCCATAGTGCATCAGCGCCTCGATGCGCGCGCTGTCGTCCGCGGTGAGCGGCTCGTGCGCGTTGACGAAGTGCAGATACTGGCCGCGCAGCGCGACGATGTCGCCGTCGATTTGCTTGAGCGCGTCGAGCAGGCGGGTTTGACGAAAATCGGAAAGCGCCGAAGCACCGGGAAAACACGAGAAGTGAGCCATGGGCTGGACTGGACGTCGTCGATGAGTCGCGCAAATTGGCGACGGGGGGCGTAAGGAAGGCCGTTATTATATACCCGCAGGCCGCTCGCCGAACGGCCTGCGCGACGGCAATTCGACGCGGCGCGAGCAGCCGGCCGCCGGGCGCCGAGTCGGGCGCCATCCGCCGCCTGGCCATCCGTGCCACGCGAAAGCCGCGCCGGCCAATTCGCCGCATTTGGCGCTATCATGCGCGCTTCGCCGGGCCGACGCGGCCCGCAACGTCATCGCAACCGGGCCGCATCGGCCACCCGTCATCGAATCGAGCATGGATGTCATTGTCATCGGCGGCGGCCTCGCCGGCATCGCCACCGCTTACCAGTTGCGCGCGGCCGGCCATCGCGTGTGCGTCGTCGAGCGCCACGCGACAGTCGCGCAAGGAGCGACCTACGGCCAGGGCGGCGCCCTGCTGCCTACGCCCCTGGACGTCTGGTTCGGTCCGACCTTCATGCGCGAGCGGCGCGCGTCAAAGAGCGGCGTCGTCTACAAGCCGGGCCTCAACGGCGCGCTGCGGCGCTTCGTCGGCCGCCTCGACGCGCTGCGCGAGCCCGACGCGTTTCGCGCGCAGTACGCGGCGCTGCGCCCGCTCGTCGAGCTTTCGCGAGAAGCGATCGCCGATATCGAAACGCGTTTTGCACTCGAATTCGAGCAGAAAAGCGGCGTGCTGCACCTGGTGCGCGAGCGCGCCGAATGGGACGACGTGCGCCCCGCGCTCGAGCTGATGCGCGATCTCGGCATGCCGTTCGAGACGCTCACGCCCGACGCGTGCACGGCGCTCGAGCCGTCGGTGCGCGCCGAATCCGCGTTCGCGGGCGGCGTGCTGTTCGCACACGAGCGCACCGCGAACTGTCCGCTGTTCGTGAAACTCGTCAAGCAGGTGCTCGACACCCACGACGTCCAGTTCCGGCTGGGCCGCGCGGCGGCGGCGATCCGCGTGGACGCGCAACGCGCGGCGGTCGAACTCGCGCCCGACCCCACCGATCCGCGCGCGGCGAAATCGAACCAGGTCGACGTGATCTCGGCCGACGCGCTCGTCATCGCGGCCGGCGTAGACAGCCTGGCGCTCGCGCAGCCGTTCGGCGTGCGCGCGCCGCTGCATCCGGTGCGCGTTCATACGCTGACCGCGCCGCTCGCATACGACGAGCACGCGCCGCATCTGGCGATCGTCGACACGGTCAGGCGGATCACGCTCACGCGCCTCGGTCAACGGCTCAAGATCGGCGGCGGCGCGGTGCTGCAAAGCGCGAAGGACATGGCGCGGCCGCTGCCCGAGCCGCTCGCCGAGGCGGCGCTCGCGCTGCTCGGCCAGGCCGCGCACGACTGGCTGCCCGGCACCGCGAAAATTTCCGCCGCGCGCGCCTGGCAAGGCGCGAAGCTGCTGTCGCCGGACGGCCTGCCGGTGGTCGGGCCGACCGGCCATCCGCGCGTGTTCGTCAACTTCGGCCACGGCCCGGCCGGCTGGGGGCTTGCGCTCGGGTCTGCTAAAGTGGTGGCCGATGCCGTCGGCGGCGCCGCGTGCAGCCTGCCCGCCGATACGCTCGCCGCGCTGCATGCGCAGCGCTTTGCCACCTGAGGCCGCCGCCGGCGGCGCTTGACCGCGAGCCGTCCATGCCCTTGCCCGCCGATTCCGCCGCGCCCCATCCGCGTTCTGCCCAGCCTCATACCCCCGCGTCGCCCGATCCGTTCGCCGAATGGCCCGCGCATACGGGCGAGCCGCTGCTGACCGTCGCCGAGCTGCGCGACATCGAACACCACGCCGCCGCCGCGCTGCCGCCGCACACGCTGATGGGCCGTGCGGGCGCCGCCGCCGCGCAATGGCTCGCCGCGCGGCTCGTCAGCGATCCGCGTCCGGTCTGGTTCGCCGCCGGCCCCGGCAACAACGGCGGCGACGCGCTCGTCGCGGCAACCGAGCTGCATCGGCTCGGCTTCGCGGCCGACGTGTGGATGCCCGTCGGCGTGAAGCCCGACGACGCCCGCTGGGCGCTCGATCGCGCGCGCGCGGCCGGTGTGCCGATCGACACCGAGCCGCCCGCCTCGTTCGACGGCTACGGCTGGCTCGTCGACGGCCTGTTCGGCATCGGCCTCGCGCGGCCGCTCGACGGCGCGTTCGCGGCGCTCGCGGTGCGGCTGTCGGCGCGCGCGCGGCACACCGGCCGCGTGCTCGCGCTCGACGTGCCGAGCGGGCTGGACAGCGACACCGGCCTGCGCGTCGGCGCGGGCCCGGCGGTCGCGGCCACCCACACGCTGTCGTTCATCGCGGCCAAGCCCGGCCTCTACACCGGCGAAGGGCGCGACCTCGCGGGCGAGATTCACGTCGCCGCGCTCGGCCTCGACGAATGCGCCACGCCCGAGATCCGGCTCAACGCGCCCGACCTGTTCGGCGCGCACCTGCCCGCGCGCGCGTTCGCGTCGCACAAGGGCACCTACGGCAGCGTGGCGATCGTCGGCGGCGACACCGGCATGTGCGGCGCGCCGATTCTCGCCGCGCGCGCGGCGCTCTTCGCGGGCGCGGGCAAGGTACATGTCGGCTTCGTCGGCACGGGCGCGCCGCCCTACGATGCGCCGCACCCGGAGCTGATGCTGCACCCGGCCGGCACGCTGCCCACGGCCGGCCTCACCGCGCTCGTGATCGGCTGCGGGCTCGGCGCGAGCGAGGCCGCCGCGCACGCGCTCGCGGCGGCGCTGCCGCTCGATGCGCCGAAACTGATCGACGCCGACGCGCTGAACCTGATCGCCGCGACCCCCGCGCTCGCCGAAGCGCTCGCCGCGCGCGGCCGCGCCGGCGACCCCGCGATCCTCACGCCGCATCCGCTGGAAGCCGCGCGCCTACTCGGCACCGACGCGGCCGGCATCCAGCGCGGGCGCGTCGCGGCCGCGCGCGCACTAAGCGCGCGCTTTTGCGCCGTCGTCGCGCTGAAAGGCTCGGGCACCGTGATTGCGTCGCCCGACGGCCGCGTCGCGATCAACCCGACCGGCAATGCCGCGCTCGCCACGGGCGGCACGGGCGACGTGCTGGGCGGCCTGATCGGCGCGCTGCTTGCGCAACGCATGCCGCGCTTCGAGGCCGCGCTCGCGGGCGTCTATCTGCACGGGCTCGCCGCCGAGCGCCTGTGCGCGGCGGGCGCGGGCCCGGCCGGCCTCACCGCGGGCGAACTCGCGCCGGCCGCGCGTATGCTGCTCAACCGGCTCTTTTACGCGCGCGCCGGCACGCCAGGCCAAGCGCCGCTATACTGAGCGTCCCGCCGCGCGGCGCATCGCTTCGAGCCGTCATGCCACGCGCCGCCGGCGGGCTCATCGTCCGCCCGCGTGCCTCGTGCCGGCAGCGGGCGCGGCCTTCCCGATTCACGCTGCCTCGCCTTAATCGCCATGACGCTGAATTCGCTCCCCGTTTGGCCCGCGCTGCAAGCGCACTATGAAGACATCCGCGACGCGCATCTGCGCGACTGGTTCGCGCCCGCCGCCGATCCCGCGCCGACACGCGCCGAACGCTTCACGTTCGAAGGCGGCGGCCTCGCCGCCGATTTCTCGAAAAACCGCATCACCGATGCAACGCTCGCGCTGCTCGTCCAGTTGGCTCGCGAAGCCGGCGTCGAAGCGCGCCGCGACGCGATGTTCGCAGGCGGGATCGTCAACCCCACCGAAGGCCGCGCGGCGCTGCATACCGCGCTGCGCGCGAGTTCGCCCGACGCGCCGTTCCACGCGCAAATCGCCGCCGAGCGCGCGAAGATGGCGCGCTTTGCCGACGCGGTGCGCAGCGGCGCATGGACCGGCTACACCGGCAAGCGCATCCGCCACGTCGTGAACATCGGCATCGGCGGCTCGGATCTCGGGCCGAAGATGGTCGTCCATGCGCTCCATCACGTCGCGACGCCCGACATCGCGACGCACTTCGTGTCGAACGTCGACGGCGCCGATCTCGCGCGCGTGCTCGAGCAGATCGATCCACAGGAAACGCTCGCGATCATCGTGTCGAAAACCTTTACGACGCTCGAGACGATGACGAACGCGCGCTCGCTGCGAGACTGGTTCGTCGCGAAGGGCTGCCCGGAAAGCGCGCTTGCGAAGCACTTCGTCGGCGTGTCGGCGAACCCGGCCGAAGTCGTCAAATTCGGCATCGCCGAGGCGAACGTGTTCGAGATGTGGGACTGGGTCGGCGGCCGCTATTCGCTGTGGTCGGCGGTCGGGCTGTCGATCATGATCGCGGTCGGCCCCGAGCGCTTCGACGAACTGCTCGCCGGCGCGCACGACATGGACGAGCATTTCCGCCACGCGCCGCTCGAGCGCAACCTGCCGGCGCTGCTTGGCCTGATCGGCATCTGGTATCGGAACTTCTTCGGCGCGCAGAGCTATCTCGTCGCGCCGTATTCGGAGGCGCTGCACTATCTGCCGTCGTATCTGCAACAGCTCGAGATGGAGAGCAACGGCAAGTCCGCGCGCATCGACGGCGCGTTCGTCGATTACCCGACGTCCGCCGTCACGTGGGGCGAGCCCGGCACGAACGGCCAGCATGCGTTCTTCCAGATGCTGCATCAGGGCCCGACGCTCGTGCCGATCGATTTCATCGCGGTACTCACGCCCGAGCATGCGCTCGCGAGCCATCATCCGAAGCTGCTCGCGAACTGCTTCGCGCAAAGCGAGGCGCTGATGCTCGGCCGCACGCTCGAGGAAGCGCGCAAGATCGCCGGGCCGGACCATCCCGAACTCGCGCCGCACCTGAGCTTCCCCGGCAACCGCCCGACCACGACGATTCTCGTCGACGCGCTGACGCCGCGCTCACTCGGCGCGCTGATCGCACTGTACGAGCACAAGGTGCTCGTACAAGCCGCGGTGTGGAACATCAATCCGTTCGATCAGTGGGGCGTCGAGCTGGGCAAGATCCTCGGCAAGGTCGTCGAGGCCGATCTGTCGGCCGCGCAAGCCGATCCGGCCAAGCACGACTCGTCGACGTCGGCGCTGATCGCCCGGGCGCGCCAGGCGCTATCGCGTTGAGTTAAGTTGAGTCGATCGGCCGCGCGCAGGGCCGTCGGGTCGCCCGGCTGTGCGCGGGCGGCAGGCGGCGGCCCGGCGCGCCGCGACGAAAAGCGCCGGCCGGGCGCCCGCGCACCGAACGCGTGCGACCGCTGCGCGCACGGCCGGCCCCGCACACACCGCGAGCGCCGCCCGATCGACGCAGCCCCGCCCGAATCAGCCCGCCATGTGCCGCTCGCGGCTCGCATCGCCATGCAGGCGGCCCGCTTCGAGCACAACCGTCGTTTTGCAACGGCGCGCGAGTTCGGGATCGTGCGTGACGAGCACGAGCGTCGCGCCGTGCGCGCGGTTCAGTTCGAACATCAAATCGATCACCGCATGCCCGGTCGCCGCATCGAGACTGCCCGTCGGCTCGTCGGCAAAAAGCAGCGCGGGACGCGTGACGAACGCTCGGGCAAGTGCGACGCGCTGCTGCTCGCCGCCCGACAACAGCTTCGGATAGTGCCCGGTGCGCGCGCCGAGCCCCACCTGTTCGAGCAGCGCGCGCGAACGCTGCACCGCGTCGCGCGTGCCGACGCCGCCTTGCAGTTCAAGCGGCAGCATCACGTTTTCGAGCGCCGTCAGATGCGGCATGAGCTGGAACGATTGAAAAACGAAGCCGACCGCACCATTTCGGAGCGCCGCGCGCGCATCCTCGTCCAACTGACTCAGATCCTGGCCGAACAGGCGAACCGTGCCGTTCGTCGCACTGTCCAATCCGGCGAGCAAGCCGAGCAACGTCGATTTTCCCGACCCGGACGCGCCGACGATCGCGACGCTCTCGCCCGCGCGCACCACCAGGTCGATGCGCTCGAGAATCGTCAGCTCGCCCGTGGCATCCGCGACACGCTTGCATACATCCCGCACTTCGATAATCGGATCGGTAATCTTGAGCATGAAACGCACTTTCTCCTGGAGAACCGGCGCCGCGCTCGTGGCCGCCGCCACGCTCGCCGGCGCCGCCGATGCAGCCACGCCGGCCGCGGCGCCCGCCGGCATACAGCCCGACAAGCCGACGATCGTCGTGCTCGGCGACAGTCTGTCGGCCGAGTACGGTCTGCCGCGCGACACCGGCTGGGTGGCGCTGATGCGCGCGCGTCTTGCCGCGGAGCGCATCGATTATAGCGTCGCGAATGCCAGCATCAGCGGCGACACGACGAGCGGCGGCCGCGCGCGGTTGCCGGCGCTGCTGACGCGGCTCAAGCCGTCGGTCGTGGTCGTCGAGCTGGGCGCGAACGACGCGCTGCGCGGCGTGCCGCTCGACGCGACCGAGCGCAATCTGCGCGAGATCGTCGCGCAGGCGAAACAGGCGCACGCGCGGGTGTTGCTCGTCGGAATGTACGTGCCGGCCAATTACGGCCCCGACTATACGCAGCGGTTCCACGGCGTCTATACGGCGCTCGCGAAAGAACTGCGCGTGCCGCTCGTGCCGTTCCTGCTCGCGGGCCTGGAAAACAAGCCCGAGATGTTCCAGTCCGACCAAATCCATCCGGCTCAGGCCGCGCAGCGTCAGTTGCTCGACAACGTGTGGCCGACGCTCAAGCCGCTGCTGCGCACGGCATCGCACTGACGCACGGCCGGAACCGCGCAAGCCGAAAAGAAACAGCCCCGCGCAATGGCGGGGCTGCTGCCGGCTGTCGATGTTGCCGCTGCCGCGTATCAGCCAATCAAAAGCACGGCCGTTCCGATCATTCGGACTTATCCTGCGAAGCCGTATCGGCGATCGAGCCATAGAGTTTCACGCTCGAACGCGCGCGCAGCGCGGCAAGGTACGCCTGCGTCTCGCCTTGCGCATAAACTTGCGCGAGCTGCTGCTGGGCGGCCGCAAGACGCTGATTGTCGGCCGGCGGCGCGTCGGCGACCGCATTCACGCGGAAGATGGCATAGCCGTCGTTGCCGAGATCGACGCCGACATACGCGGGCAGCGCCTTCGGATCGGCCTTGTAGATCGCGCTCACCGCCGCGGGCGGCAATCCGTTCGACTGAGTACGCGAGATCTTGACGGCGGCGGCGAAACCCGCCGTCGCTTTCGATTTGCGCAACTCCGCAAGCTTGGCCTCGCCATCCTGCTTCGCGAGCTTCGCGGCCTCCTCGGCCACCACTTTCGCTCGCACCTGGTCCTTGATCGCGGCGAGCGCCGGCACGGTCGACGGCTGGTGGCTCGTCACGCGCGCGGCAATCAGCGTGTTGCCGCCGACGTCGATCGCCTGCGTGTTATTGCCGTTTTTCACCGAATCGGCCGCGAACACGGCCGCGAGGAACTTCGGATTGTTGAGCGGGCTGTCGGGCGGCAGCGCCGGATTCGGCTGCGGCGACACCGTCGCGGTCTGAATCGACAGCTTGTACTTGTCGGCGGCCGGCTGCAGGCTCTTCGCCTTTTCATAGACCGTCGACGAGAAACCTTCCGCATTGTCGGCGAACGCCTTTGCCGCGAACTGCTGCTTCAGATCCGCGACGATCGAATCCTTCACGTCCGCGAGCGGCTTCACGACAGCCGGCTTCACGTCCGTCGCTTTCAGGATGTGAAAGCCGTAATCGCCTTGCACGACGCCGCTGATCTCGTCTTTCTTCAGCGCGAACGCGGCGTCGTCGAACGCGGTGCCACCCGCGGTGGAGCCGCGCGTGATGAAACCGAGGTCGCCGCCCTTCGCCGCCGACGGCGCGTCCTGCGAACTCTTCTCGGCAATCTGCGCGAACTGCTCGGGATGCGCCTTCACTTCGGCGAGCAGTTGTTCCGCCTTCGCTTTCGCCGCGGCCTTGTCGGCCGCGCTCGCATCCTTCGCCGCGGCGACGAAGATGTGGCTCACGCGCACCTGCGCATCGGTGCGATAGCGCGCGATGTTGTCGTCGTAATACTTCTTGATGTCGGCGTCGCTCGGCTGCGCCACCGCAGCGGCAGCCGACGGCGAATAGACGAGATATTGGATCGCCGCCGCCTCGCGCGTGGCGAAGGCTTGCTTATGTGCGTCGTAATAGGCGGTAATCTGCGCGTCGGTCGGTTGAACCTTCGATGCATAGTCCGCCGCCTTCAACATCAGCGGCTGCACTTCCCGCTGCTGTTCGGCAAGACTGGTCAGCCGCTGCGCGACGCTCTTCGGCGTAAACGCGCTCGAAATCAGGCTTTGCGGAATTTGCTGCATCGCGAGGTTGTACCGCACGCGCTCCTGGTATTGATCGGGCGTCATACCCTGCATCGCGAGCAACTGCGTGTAGCGCTCGGCGTCGATCGAGCCGTCCGGCTTCTTCAGCGAGCCGATCACCGGGTCGCTCAACAACGCGTTGCGCACCGCACCATCCGACGCCGTCAGATGCAGGCGCTGCGTCTCGTCGGCCAGCGCGCGCTGCTGGATCAGCCCGTCGAGCAGTTGCTGGCGGCGCTCGGGCGTATCGAACATCTTCGCATCGAACCGCGCGCCGAGCACCTGGCGCGCCTGATCGATCTGCTGGCGCAACATGCCGTCGAACTCGGCGCGCGCGATCTTGTGTCCGTTGACGGACGCGACGTTCGCACTATCGTCGAAGAACCCACGGAAACCCTGAATGCCGACGATTCCCAGCCCCGGCAACACGATCAGGAGCAGCAGGAACATCATCAAGCGCTGGTGATTGCGGAAAAAATCGAGCATGCGTGACGGCGTGATTTGGACAAAACGCCCGATATTACAACAATGAGCCGGAAAAAAGGCGAACCGGGGCTTGTCCGGCGAAATGCGCGCACCCGTGTCCGGCCCGTGGCGGGGACAAGTGCGCGCGGCCGGCGTGCGTCATCGGCAGCACGGCTCGCGTTCCTGCCACGTGTCGTTTCGATTCTTTCATCGGATGCGCGATATGCCGCCCATGCGTGCGTCCCGCGGAAGTGTTTGCGTCATCGATGGATGCCGACATCATTCTTGCAACTTCGAAATTAGGCCCGGACTTCAATTTCCAATCCACACATTCTCCTACTCCGGCGCGATTGGGGGACATGCGGTTCGGCGTTCGGTTGCACGGGTTGAATCAAGCCCAACCCGACTAAAACAGATAATTAAGAAAATACATAATCCCAACCTCTCAATTGAAACTCGTTCACCAATCGAATATCAATCGAAAAATTATTCAAAAATATCTTTTTTATTTTACGCAAATAATTGACCGACCTCAAAAATGCAAAGACAATTAAATCCCCCCACACCTAATTTATCATCATGCCGACTTTTTCCATTCTGACAACGTACAATCAAAAAGTTTATTGCCTCGGCCTTAACAACAACACGGGAGGCGCCCTCGCCTACCCGGTAATCGACGTCAATAATGTCGCGAATCTTTTGAAATGGGAGGTCTATCCCAGTCCGCAAGTAGGCATAAGGGCGACACTTTTCAATACTGGGCAGCGGCTCTATTTGGCTTACGGCCCTAGCAATGAGCTGGGCGTTGCCAGTACGCCATCGGCCGCAACATTATTTTTACTCGCCGGAACAAGCGTCCCCACTCAATACCAAATCGCCACTGCAAGTGAAAGCCCGCCCAGGAAATTAATCGTCAACACTTCCGTTACAACTTCCGGATCTTTAAATATCATATTGTCGTCCGGAAGCGGCACGACCAACTGGAGTTTTCACGGATATTAAACCAATATCGCATCGAAATTCGACGCAGAACCCGCTCCCAACTCAATCACGCTCGCTTACGAAGATGCATCTGCCGAACAGCGCAATCCGCACGGTCGCGGATTGCGCCATTCATTCGCGCAATGCCGTGTGCCGTGCGAGTACAAATGTGCGCGCAGACCGCGGGGGGGCGAACACCCGCCGATATCCCGCACGCGCCGGCCTCAGATCACAGTACCGCCTCTTTCGTGGCTATCCTCCGCGGAATCACCTTGAGTTCATAGAACGTATCGGCGATGCGCTGCTGCTCGTCGAGCACGGCGGCGTCGATCGGCCGGTATTGATGCGCGTAATGCGCGAGCCCCGCCCGGATGGTCGCGGCATCGAGCCCTTGGAGCGGCGCCAGCCGTTCGGCGGCGGCGGCAAGATTCTGCGTCACCCATTGCCCTTCGTTGCCGAGTTCGTCCAGCGTCAGCGCGATGACATCCTTGCGTTTCTGCGCGAATTCGCGTTGGCTGACGAAGAATTGGTGGTGGCTGGCCACGCCCTGCGCATCCGCAACGAGGCGCGCGCCGCTTTGCGTCTGAACTGCTGACAGAAACGGGTCCCAGATCGCCCATGCATCGATCGCGCCGCGTTCGAGTGCCGCGCGGGCGTCGGCGGGCGCGAGAAAAACCGGCTGGATATCGCCGTAATCGAGGCCGTTCTTGCGCAGCAGCGCGATGACGAACCAATGCACGTCCGAGCCGCGATTGAAACCGATCTTCGCCCCTTTGAGTTCGGCGACGCGCCGGATCGGCGATTGCCGCGCGACGACGATACCTTCGGCATGCGGCGTCGGCACTTCATACGCCGTATAGACGAAATCCGCCCCCGCGGCCTGCGCGAACACCGGCGGCGCCTCGCCGACATAGCCGAAATCGATCGCCCCGACGTTGAGTCCCTCGAGCAATTGCGGGCCGGCCGGAAATTCGGCCCACGTCACCTTGACGCCAAGCGGCGCCAGCCGCTTTTCGAGGGTGCCCTTCGCCTTCAACAGCACCAGGGTGCTCGCGGCTTTTTGATAACCGATGCGAAATTGGCCGTTGTCGAATTTCGCCCAAGCCGGCGTTGCAATACCGGCCAGCGCCGCAGTCGCGGTAACGAGGAAAGCTCTGCGGTCTCGCGAGGTCGAGCGATTCATGATCGGATGTCCGTGATGTGTGTCGATGATCCGCGGCGGCCTATCGGGCGCGCGCCGCATGCCGGGTTAGCCATGCCCGGCGGCCCCGCCGACCACGGCCAAACGCACGCACGCAATCGGCCGCGATCGGCCAACGCCCGCGCCGTTTCGAAAAAACACGTCAAAAAAAGACCCGCGCAAGCGGCCGCCCGATCGCAACGCGTGCACGCCCTCCGGCGCTCGCGCACGCGGCAGCCCGCATCGGCCGTCCGTCATGCCGGCGCGCGCGCCGCCGGCAAACCGCGCGCAGCGTAGCCACGCGCCTATCGCACACGGCGGATGCCAGCGTCATGCGAGCCCGCGCGGCACCGCATCGGCGATCTCGACCCGCTTCGGCAGCAGTTTCAACTCGAGAAATGTATCGGCTATACGCTGCTGATCGGCAAGCGCGTCGCGGGAGATCGGCGCGATGCCGTAACGCAAGCGCCCGAGCGCCACGTCGACAACCTCGCGCGGCAAGTTCCAGAGCCGCGCATACTCGCGAGCCGCCTGCGCGCGATTCGATTCGGTCCATTTATCGAGCGCGCTGAGTTCCGCCAATACCGCGCGCAGCACGTCGCCGTTCCGTTCCGCGTAGGCACGCGACGTGAAATAGAACGCCCGGTTGCTCACCACGCCCGTTCCATCGGCGACGATGCGCGCGTTCACAGTCTTCTGAGCGACGGCGAGAAACGGATCCCAGATCGCCCACGCATCGACCGACCGACGCTCGAATGCCGCGCGCGCATCCGATGGCGGCAGCCAGACCGGCGTGACGTCGCGGTAGTCGATGCCGGCGGCCGCGAGCAATTTGACGATCAGAAAATGCGCGCTGGACCCTTTCACGAGCGCGATGCGCTTGCCCTTCAAGCTCGCCACCGACCGAATCGGCGAATCGTCCGGCACGACAAGCGCCTCGCTCGCCGGG
This sequence comes from Burkholderia singularis, assembly GCF_001718875.1. Classification (NCBI taxonomy): domain Bacteria; kingdom Pseudomonadati; phylum Pseudomonadota; class Betaproteobacteria; order Burkholderiales; family Burkholderiaceae; genus Burkholderia; species Burkholderia singularis. Next base: position 1,914,765 of record NZ_CP013448.1, on the reverse strand, counting down.
CGCTTCGCGGTTTGCCCGTAATAGACGAACGGCGCGCCCGCTGCTTGCGCGAAGATCGGCGGCGCCTCGCCGACGTCGCCAAAATCGATTGCTCCGACGTTGAGCGCCTCGAGCTGCGGCGGCCCGGACGGAAACTCCGTCCATTCGACACGGATGCCGGATGCGCCGAGCCGCTTTTCCAGCGTGCCGCGCGCCTTCAACAGGCTCAACGGCCCCTTCTGATAACCGATGCGCAGCGTGTGCGCGCGCGCAATATGCGCGCCTTGCGCACGAACGCCGGGCGCAGCCGCCGACCATGCCAGCGCCACGCTTGCGCCGATGAAGCCGCGGCGGCTCGTCCGTGGGGAACGCATCATGAATTCTCTCTCGTCGATGAACGGGCGCGCGATGCGCACCTAAAACCCGACGCCGATACTAAGGGAGATCGCGCGGCGACCCAACCAATTCATTTCGAATTGCTTATCTATCGGTTGGCGCGCGTGGCACTCGATCGGGCTCAACCAACAGCAGAGCGATCCAATGCGCGCATCGAACCCGCGGATGGCGCGATGGGCACGGAACACGGAATTCAGCCGGCCCGCTGCGCAACATGCGGCAGCAATGCGCGCAGCCAGCACGCGACGGCAACCGCCCCGCCATCGGGCGAGCCGACGGCGCGCTCGCCCAGATAGCTGGCCCGTCCGGCTCGCGGCGTCATGCTTGCGGTTTCCTGCGCCCCCTGCTGCGCGGCGTCGACTGCCGCCGTCCAAGCGTCGGCGGCGCTCTTGCCTGCCGACAGTTCGCGATCGAAAGCGTCGACGGCGGGCACGAGCGCATCGAGCATGGTGCGGTCCCCCGGCTTCGCGCCGCCCAAATCGCCGATTGCTTCGACACCCCGCCTAAACGCGCTTGCCCAATCGCGCGCGCTCGGCTCGGACACGCCGGCAAGCTGCCGGGCGGCCCGCAACAGCGCCGTCGCATAAAACGGCCCGGAACTGCCGGCGATCGCGCGGCGCAACGCCGCGCCCAGCGCGGCAAGCGCGGTGGCCGGCGCGCCATAAGCCTCGAGCGGCAATTCGAGTATCGCGTTTGCCGCCCGCCGCATGCTGGCGCCCAGGTCGCCGTCGCCGGCCAGGGAATCGAGTTCGGTCAATCTTGGCTCGTTGTCGATCAGCGTTCCGGCAACCGCATGCAACGCAGGGCGAAGCCGGTCGGCCCATGCGCGGCCATCGGCCGTCAACGGCGGCAGCGCGTCGCCGGCGCCCGTCGTGGCGGGGGCGATCCGGATATTCCGGTTCACCACGCCGCCGCCCGGCCATGCGCGCGCTTGCGTCGAAGCATCCAGCCCTTCGAGCATGCCGTCATGCAGCTTGAGCACGGAGACCGAGCAGCCGGGCATGTCGAGCGCCGACAAGAAGGTGCCGGCCCACGCACGCTCGACGATCACGCCGCGCCGGCTCAGGCTGTCGTAAGCGGCGCGCAGCACGATGCTCAGCTCCATGTCCGGCGTCGCGCCGAGGCCGTTTACCAACAACGCCACCCGGTCGCCGCCGCCAATCGACTGATCTTCCGCGATGTTCGCAACGAGCGTGTCGGCCAATGCGTCCGCCGGCATCGGCGACACACGCTTCACCCCTTTCTCGCCGTGAATCCCCAATCCAAGTTCGATTTCATGATCGGCCAGGCTGAAGCCGGATTGCTCGACGCCGGGCATCGTGCAGCCGTCGAGCGCCACGCCCATCGTGCCGAGATTGGATGCCGCTTCGTTTGCGACGGCGGCCACGTCGGCCAGCGCCAGCCCGCGCTCGGCCGCCGCGCCGGCCAGCTTGTGCACGAGCACGGTTCCGGCGATACCGCGGCGCCGTTCGCGCGGCGTGATGCCGCGCAGCGATACATCGTCCGAGACAATCACGACCTCGACTGGAATGCCTTCGGCACGCGCCAGTTCAGCCGCCAGGCCGAAATTGAGGCGATCTCCGGTGTAGTTCTTCACAACCAGCACCGCGCCGTTCGGCCCCGACGTCGCTCGAATCGCGGCCAGAACCGCGTCGGTGGACGGCGACGTGAAGACCTCGCCGCAAACGGCCGCGCTCAACATGCCCGCGCCCACATAACCGCCGTGCGCCGGCTCGTGACCGCTGCCGCCTCCGGAGATGATCGCGACCGGACGCTGTGCCGGCTGCGGCAAATCCCGTCGAATCAGGACATTCTCGTCGCCGAGAATGGCGACATGCGGCGTCTGCCGCGCGATTCCCTCCAGCATTTCGCGCACGACGTCGGCTGGACGATTGATGAGCTTTTTCATCGCAACGATTCCCGGACAATGAGTGAAGGCGGCGCTTCGCGTGGGCATGGCGCGCGCAACCCATCGGTGCTGCGCGCGCCGCATCCCCGCTCCGAACGCAGGATCGATTCGTTGCTCGGATTGTGCCATCCCGGACAAGGCGCCGATAGTGCGCCGCCCGCTTACCGGCGGCGACAGGCTACCGCCGGCCGAGCGCGATGTCTGCGCCGCCGTCGGCGTGACATTGTATTTTCAGGCGCCATCGTCGCGCGGATTCGTGACGTCCCCTTATTCGGTAAGCGCCCATCGCCCCGGCTTCGTTCGGAGCGGCTCAATTGACCGCACGCAGCAGCGACGTCACATAGTCCGCATCCGGATCCGAAACCGGCGATTGAATGACCGCATGCGGGTACCCGAACGCGGCGACGAGCGGATCGGCATAACGAACGAGCCGTTCGCACAACGCTCGCGGCGCGGCGGCCCGGCGAAGCGAACGGACGAATCGGCACTGTCGGCGCCGGGCGCATCATCCGCGGCCGAATTGGCGCGCGCAAGCCGCGCCCGTGCGCTTTATCGCGCGGTCAGCGTCGCCTCGTCCGCGGCGTGCGCGTCCGCCAATTGCGCATCGAGCCGCCGGCTCAAAGCCGCAACCGTCGGCGCGGCAAACAGGTCGCGAATCGTCAGCTCGACGCCAAAAAGCTGGCGCAGCTTGTTGATCGCACGCATCGCGAGCAATGAATCGCCACCGAGTTCGAAGAAGCTGTCGTCGACGCCGAGTGCTTGCGCGTCGAGCAACTCGGCGAACAGCGCGCACACCTGCTGCTCGAGCGGGCCGCCGGGCTGGCGTCGGCTCGCTCCCACGACGACGGGTGCAGGCAGCGCGGCACGGTCCAGCTTACCGTTCGGCGTCAAGGGCATCGCATCGAGCGCGACAATCGCGGCAGGCACCATGTGCTCCGGCATCTCGGCGGCCACGAAACCGCGCAGCGCCGCCGGATCGACCGTCTCGCCGCCGCGTGGCACCACATATGCGATCAGGCGGCCGTCGCCTGCCTCGTCATGCCGCACGAGCACTTCCGCCTGCGCGACCGACGCATGCCGCATCAGCCGCGCAACGATCTCGCCCGGCTCGATCCGAAATCCGCGCACCTTCACTTGATTGTCGGCGCGGCCGATGAAATCCAGCGCGCCGTCGGGCCGCCACCTCGCCACGTCGCCGGTACGATACATGCGAGAGCCTGGCTCCCCGAACGGATCGGCGACGAAACGCTGCGCGCTCAGCGACGCACGCGACAAATAACCGCGCGCCAAGCCCGCCCCGGCAACGTACAGCTCGCCCGGCACGCCCGCCGGCACGGGGCGCAACGCCGCGTCGAGCACATACACGCGCAAGTCCGGTATCGGCCGCCCGATCAGGCTGCTGGCCGGCATGGCCGCCACCGCGCGGTTCAACGCCAGATAGCTGACGTGCACGGTCGTCTCGGTAATGCCGTACATATTGACCAGGCGCGGCGCGGTTTCCGAATGGCGCGCATACCAGCCCGCGAGGCAGCGCGCATCGAGCGCCTCGCCGCCGAACACGACATACCGCAACGCGAGCCGCGCGCTCAGATCCGGACGTGCTTCGTCAGCCTGCATCAACTGCTGGAACGCGGACGGCGTTTGATTGAGCACGGTCACACGCTCGTCGGCCAGCAGCGCCAGGAACTCCACGGGCGAGCGGCTGACCTCATAAGGCACGACGACGAGCCGGCAGCCATTGAGCAGCGCGCCCCAGCACTCCCAGACGGAAAAATCGAAAGCGAACGAATGAAACAACGTCCACGCATCCGCCGCGCCGACGTCGAACCACGCGCGCGTGTTGTCCAGCAAGCGTATGACATTGCGATGCGTAATCACCACGCCCTTGGGCTGACCGGTCGAGCCAGACGTGTAGATCACGTAGGCGGGATTTTCCCGACGCAGCGGCGGACTCAACACGGGATCGCATGCGGGCGCGGCCTGCAGCGCCGATTGCAGCGCCGGATCGTCGAGCAGCATCGTCGGCGTTCGCGCCGGCAATTGCGCCGCGTATGCACGCGTGGTCAGCGACAGCGTCGGACGGGCATCGGCGAGCATGAACGCCAGCCGCGAAGCCGGATAAGCGGGATCGAGCGGGACGTATGCGCCGCCCGCCTTCAGTATCGCGAGCATGCAGACGATCAGTTCGGCCGAGCGCGCCATGTGCAGACCGACCAACGCTTCCGGCCCGACGCCCGAGCCGATCAGCAGATGTGCCAGCCGATTGGCGCGCGCGTTCAACTCGGCATAGCTGATCCGCCGGCCGCCGTCCACCAGCGCGATCGCGGCCGGGCTCGCGGCGGCTTGCGCCGCGAAGCGCTCGACGATGGTATCGGCCGATGCAATCGAGTCCGGCGTATCCCGCGCGCCGGTCAGCGTGTGGTGCTCCGCCGGCGTCAGCAGCTGCGCGTCGGCGATGGGGCGCTGCGCAGCCGTCACGAGCGCGCCGCTCAGCCGCAGGAAGCGCTCGCGATGCGCAGCCAGATCGTCGTTCGTGTACAACGATTCGTTCACGTCGAACGCGATGCGAATGGGCCGGCCCACGCCGCCGTCATAGACGGTGATCGAAAAATCGTCGACAGGTCCGTTCGACAAATTGTGCGTCTGCGCAAGCTGTTCGCCGAACCGAAGCGCAGGCTCGAACGCCATTACGTTCACGTTCTGCGCATGCAGGCGCTCGCCCGGCGCAAACTGCTGCGCATCGCGCAGCATCGCTTCGCCGCGATAGCGCTGGTGCCTCAGCGATGCGCGCATCTCGGCGGCGCATTGCGCGTAAAGTACGGCGAAAGTCGTCGCCGTATCGCACGTGACGCGCAACGGCAACACGTTCGCGACCATGCCCGGCGTGTTGCGCAACAAGCGGCTCTGGCGCGCGGTGACGGGCAAGCCGAGCACGACATCGCGCTGGCCCGTCATTCGATGCAGATAAGCGGCCATCAGCGCGACCAGCAACGGCGGCATACCCTGCGCGCTGTCGCGCGCCATCGCGCGCATCCGGTCGCTCGTCGCGGCGTCGAACTCGTCCCATTGCCGGTGAAACCCGCCTGCCGGCGCGAACTGCCCCGGCAATGCCACCGGCGACAGGCTGTGCGGCTGCGGCCGCTCGATCAACCGCGCGCGCCAATAAGCCTGATCGGCGGCGAACGCGTCCGAATCCCGATAGGCGCGATCGTCTTCGATCAAGTCGTCCAGCGTGCCGAACCACGCCGCCGCCGCGTCCGTGCGCTGCACGCGCGCGCTGTAGATCTGCGCGGTGCGCCGCACGAGCAATGTCATGCCGTAGGCGTCCGTGACAATATGATGCGCACACAGATACCAGAAGAAACGCCGCTCGCCGATCCGCAACAGCGCGCTATTGCACAAGGGGCCCGTTGCGTGGTTCGGCGGCGTGCGCATGTCGCGCATCATCCATGCGAGCGCCGCGTCGGGTGGAGATGCGTCGCCGCTCACGTCGACGAACGCCAGGTCGAATTGCCGTGGGCGGCCCGGCATTTGCCACGTGTCGTCGCCATCGGTCGAAAACGTCACGCGCAGGCTGTCCGCTTCATTCATGGCCCGACTGAACGCTTGCTGCAACAGGCCGTGATCGACCGGGCCGCCGATGTCGGCATAGCCCGCCGTGTTGTAGACGCATGTGTCCGGGCGAAGCTGCTCGGCCAGCCAGATTTCCCGCTGCGCGGGCAGCAACGCGCGAAACGATGGGTGTCGCATGTTCATGGCGAAATCGATATCCTGTGTCGAGAAAAAGCGGGCACGCCGCGCATGCCCGCCAGCCGGTGAAGCACCGCGCTCATGTGCCGTTCGCGGCAACGCCGCGCGGCCGCAGATCGGTCCATCGCGCCTCGACGTAATCGAGGCACGCTTGGCGCGTATCGTCGCCGAACGCCTTGTGCCAGCCCTGGGGTATCGGCAGTTCAGCCGGCCAAAGCGAATGCTGCCCGGCGCCGTTGATCAGCACCTGAAACACACCGTCGGGATCGTCGAGTAAAGAGGTCATGCGCACATCCTCCAAGCGTCAGTCAACAAGAAGCGGATCATTCGCGAACCGTCCGCGCATGGCCGCGCATCGCGCGCCAGACCGCCCGCATGGCGAGCGCATAAAGCAACGCGGCAAAAATGAACGGCACACCCGGAAAAAACAGTGCCGCGCCGGGGCGAGCGAAGTAATCGAACAGCTTGCCGCCCAGCAGCGGCGCAATCGACGACGCCAGCCCCGTCAGGCATACCAGCGCGCCCTGATACTCGCCCTGACGCTGCGCGCCGGCATGCACCGAGATCAGGCTGCGCACGCTCGGATCGCTGATCAACGACAGCGAATGCAGAACCAGCGCCACGACGATCAGCGCGACGGAATCGGCCTGGCTGTAGACGCCGTAAGCCAGCACGAATAAGCCGAAGCCAAGCAATGCGGTGCGGTGCTCGCCCAATCGAGTCACCAGGCGCGGCAGCAGCAACGTCTGCGTCAACGTGATGCCGAGCCCAAGACCCGCCAATGCAAAACCGTTCTCACGCGGCCCCCAGCCCAAGCGCGTTGTGTTGGCGAGCACGAAGCACGACAGATAGATTCCATACGCGATCATCCCGCAGCACACCGCGCAGAGCAGGCTGCGGAACACGCGATCGCGCCGCACGAGACGCAGGCTGCCGACCAGGCTCGCACGCGCCCACGAGAACGGCACGCGCCGTTGTGCCGGCAGGCTTTCGCGTAGAAAGAACGCCGCGCTGACGAAATTCAGCAACGCGACCGCCCCCGCTGCGATGAACGGCACGCGCGGCCCTAATGCGCCCAGCAGCCCGCCAAAGGCCGGCCCGGCGATCAGCCCGAGCCCGAGCACGCTGCTCGCGAGCGCGAAACGGCGCGAGCGCAGCGCGGGCGGCGTTACGTCGGCCAGGTACGCGGTGGCCACGGCGGCGCTCGACGCCGTGATGCCGGCAAGCACATGGCCCGCGAGCAGCCAGCCGTAGCCACGCGCGGTCGCGCCGATCGCATAGCTCGCCGCGCAGCCGCCGAGCGCGAGCAGCAGGACCGGACGGCGGCCCCACGAATCGCTGACCGAGCCGACCAGCGGCCCGAACACGAATTGCATGAAGTAGAAGCATGCGATCAGGCTTGCGAGCATCACGGGCACCTGCGCCGGCCGCGCGCCGACGGCCGCGAGCAGATCCGGCAAGACCGGAATCGCAACGCCGAGCCCGACGGCGTCGACGGCCAGCGTGGCGAGAATGATCCACACGTCCCTCGAAATGCCGGGATGGGCGTGCGCCGTTGCGGCCGCGTCCATGGAAGCGGCACCGATCGTCTGTTCATGGCTATCCATGACCGTCACGCCTCCACGGTGCGCCGCGCCGCAGACAACGCGTGCCGCAGCGCACCGGCGATCTGCCCGACATGCTCGCCCATCAGGCAACTATAGTGATTGCCGTGAACCTCGCACGTCCGCACGGGCAGCCGCGTGAAATTCTCCCAGCCCCACGCCGGCGTCTCGCGGATTTCGGGCAGATTGATGCCGTCGGGCAGGGGCTGCGTCGCCTTGAACAACATCATCGGAATCGGCAGCGGCTCGTGCGGCGGATCGTAAAGCGCGGAGAAATCCGCCGCGGCCCGATACACGTTGAACAGTCCGCGAATCGCGCTCGTATCGCTTTGCGACTGCACCACGCCAAACCGCGCGAGCCGTTCGCTCATGAACGCCAGTAGCCGTTCACGCGACGCGGTGCGCAGCGCGGCTTCGTCGATGCCCGCCATCATTTCCATCTTGCCCGAGTAGTACGCAAAGACGCCGAGAATCATGCTGGCGATCTCGAAGTCGTCCTGATGCGGCACGAACGAATAGGGCGGCGCGGCCGAATCGAACATCGCGACGAGTCCGATCTCGTCGCCCGCCGCCTGCAACTGACGCGCGATCTCGTAAGCGATCTTGCCGCCGAGCGAATGCCCGCCGACGTAGTAAGGCCCTGCGGGCTGCACGCTGCGCATGCAGCGCACATAGTGCGTGGCGATCTGCTCGACCGACGTATGCGGCTCGTGCACGCCGTCGAGGCCGAGATATTGCAGGCCGATCACCGGCCGGTCCGCATCGAGCGCGTTCGCGAGCGGCAGCAACTGCGTGATGTTGCCGCCCATGCCTGGAATGCAGAAGAACGGCGCCTGCGCGCCGGCCTTGTGCATCGGCACCAGGCAATAGCGCACCGTTTCGTCGGCGCGCGCCGTTTGGCCGGTATCGTCGCCGAGCGAGCGCAGGATGCGCGCGATCGTCGGTTCCTCGAGAAACTCGCCAAGCGTTGGGCAACGCGCGTATTGGTCGCGCACGCGGGAAATCAGTTGCGTCGCGAGCAGCGAGTGACCGCCCAGATCGAAGAAATCATCGTCGATTTCAACGTGATCGACGCCCAGCAACTCTTGCCACAACGCAACGAGTGCCTGCCGGACCGAGCCGGGCTCGGGGACGGCCGCCTGCTCGGCGCGCCGCGGCATGCGCGCCGCCGGCCCTGCTGCGAAGCCGGCCTTGCTGACGACGAGTTGCGGCACGTCGTGCGCAAGCGCCAGCTCGAAGATCGCACAGCCCTCGCGATTGCGCAGACCCCGCAGCGCCGGCCCGTGCCCGCTTGGACGGCGGCTGCGCTCGGCGTGTGCGACGGCCATCCCGGTCTGCGCCCAGGTATCCCAATTGACCGCGACGGCCGGCATGCCGCGCTGTCGCCAATATCGCGCGAGCGCGTCCATATAGCTGTTCGCAGCAGCATAGTCCGCCTGACCCAGGCCGCCGACCACCGCGGCAAGCGACGAGCACAGCAGCACGAAGTCGGGCCGCTCGTGTGCGAACTGGTCGAACAGGTGCCGCGCGCCGTCCACTTTCGCGGCCAGCACGCGCCGCCACGCATCGGGCGTGCCGGTCTCGATCAGCCCGCTCGCTTCGACGCCGGCCGCATGGATCACCCCGTCGATGCGTCCGAATCGCGCGCGCGCCGCCTGTACCGCGCCGGCAAGCTGCCCGGCGTCGGCCACGTCGGCGGCAAGCCGCAGCACGCGCGCGCCCGCCGCCTCCAACGCCGCGAACCGCGCGGCATTTTCGTCGTGCGGGGAGCGGCTGAGCAGCGCCAGTCCGACATCGCGCCGCCGGCTCGCGATATGCATCGCCAATTCGAGGCCAACGCCGGTCGCGCCGCCGGTGATCAGATAAACGCCGCCATCGCGCAGCACGTCTTCTCGCGAAGCCGTGGCCAGCGGCACGTGGCTGGCCGCTTCACGCCGTCCGTCGACCAGCGTGATGCTGCTCGGCAAATCGGGCGATGCGTCGGGCAGCATCGCAGGCTCGGACGACAGCTCCCTTTGCAAGGCCGCGAGGGTGGCATCGTGCATGTCGTCGAGATCGATGTGGCGGCAGACGATATGCGGATATTCCCAGCGCACTGCGTTGAGCAATCCGGCCAAAGCCGCGCCCGCGCAAGCGTCGAGCGTGCGCGCCGCGCGCACGCCTTTCGTGACGAGCGACACGCGCCAATCCAGCCGTCGAGCGCCCAGCACCTGGAGCAAGGTGATCAGACCGATGAACGCGCCATCGACATCGGCCGCCGACGCCGCGCACCAGCCGTACACCACGTGCAGCGGGGTGTCCGGACGCGCGGCAAGCTCCGCCACCAGGCGCTCGCAATCAGCCTTGTTGCCCGCGCGCAGGCCGTAGCGGTTGCCGCCGAGCGGGCGAAATGCATCGTCGTGGCGGATCAGCACGCTGTTCGCGGGCGCGAACGCGGCCCATTCGTCGCCGAACAGGAGCCAGCGCGCTGCCGGCAGCGCACGGCCTGCAGGCGCGTCGATCCATTCGACCGTGCGGCACCACTGCGTGACGTCGCGGGTACGGCGCGCCGGCTCGCGACGGCCGAAGCCGCGAATCGTGACGAGGACGTCCGCGCGCGACGCCGCCTCGTCCCAGGCGAACAGCGTGACGTCGAACACGTTCGGCGCAGTCTCCACCGCCAGGCTGTAGCACTCGCCGCACAACGGCCGATGCATCTCGATCGACTCATAACGGAACGGAATCGACTCGTCATGCGGCCGCAAGCAGACGGGCAGGAATGCACTCGCCACATCGAGCAGCGCCGGATGCAGCGCGAAGGCCGGCAAATCGCCGTGGCCCGCGGCCGGCAGCTTCAGCCGCGCGAGCCCCGCGTTGCCGCCAAGCCAAACCGCATCGACACTGCGCCAGCGCGGCCCGTAATCCGCGAACGCCTGCGCGAACCGCGCGCGGGCATCGTCCACCTCGGCCAAGTGCCACTGCTCGCAAAGCGCGGCCGGCGATTCCAGCGCGACCGGTGCGAAGGCGGCGCGGCCGATGCGGCCGCTCGCGTGCGCGGTCCCCTCGCCTGTTTCATCGAGCGATTCGAGCACGAAATCCGCTGCGTCGTCACGCGGCTCGAATCTCACGCGCATGCGGCGCTGCTCGCCGTCCTGCAAGATCAGCGCGGACGGGAAATAGACGTCGCGCATCGCCGTGGCGATATCCGGCCGCTTCAGCGCAAACGCGCGCCGCACGAGTTCGATGCACGCCGTGCCGGGCAGCACGCTCGCGCCGTCGAAGATCCGGTGCTCGTCAACGAACCAGAGCCGCTCATGCAGCGTGAACGATACCGTGATGCGCCCGCCACCGTCGTCTGCTTCACATTGCATCGGCACCTCACCGGTACCGTGCGAAACGCTGCTTGCCGACGCCGACGCCGAGGCCGATACCGATGCGTTCGCCGCTGCGATGGCCGGCCGATCGAGCCAGAAACGCTTGCGCTCGAACGCATAGGTGGGCAGCACGATTCGCCGCGCCGTCCCCGGCGCATGCATTCGCGGCCAATCGACGTCCACGCCTTGCGCCCACAGCGTGCCGACGCCTTGCAGCAGCGCCGCCATGTCGGGGCGCTTGTCGCGCGCGTGCGGCAGCGTCGCGACGATACGCGGCGCGCCGAGCTGGCTCCAGCCGCCGATCAGATTGCCCAATGCGCGGCCCGGCCCCACTTCGACGAATATCGGCTGATCGAGCGCATCGAGCAGCGTGCCGACGCCCGTATGAAACTGCACGGGTTGGCGCAGATGCGCGCCCCAGTAGCCGGGATCTGCCAGATCCTGCTGATTCAGCCAGCGGCCGCTGCGATTCGAGATCACCGGAATGCGTCCGGCGCTGCGCGCGATGCGCGCGCTCGCGCGATTGACTTCGGCCTCGGCGCCGGCCATCAGCGACGAATGGAACGCATGCGACGTCGCCAGGCGCTGACACGCGACTCCCGCTGCGATGCACGCATCCTCGAGCGCAATGATCTGATCGACGGTCCCAGCCAGCACGAATTGCTGCGGCCCGTTGATCGCCGCGATTTCACAGCCGGAACGATTCAGATCCGCCAATTCGTCGGAGCCCGCGAGCACGGCGAGCATCGCGCCCGCCGGCTGGCGCTGCATCGCCGCGGCGCGCGTCGCGACCAGCTTCAACGCATCGGGCAGCGCGATCATGCCGCTCACCGCCGCCGCGACAAGTTCGCCGACGCTGTGGCCGATCATCGCCTGCGGCACGATTGCCCATTCTTGCAATTGCAGCGCGAGCGCATATTCGATCGTGAAAAGGGCCGGTTGCGTGTAGCGCGTTTCCTTCAGCAACGACGCATCACCGTCGAACATCAGCGACCGGATGTCCTGCCCGATAGATTCGCGCAGCATCGACGCACAGCGATCCACTTCGGCCTGGAACACGCCGCCTGCCCGATACAGTGCCGCCCCCATGCCCGGATGCTGACTGCCCTGGCCTGGAAACATGAAGACGACGGGCGGCGCGTGCCGGCGCTCGAACGCCGGCAGCGCGTCGATGCGATTCAACTGCTCGTTCACGTCGCCTGCTTCGTCGAGCACCGCGAAACCACGATGCTCGAAAGCGGTGCGGCCGAGCTGAAGCGTATAGGCCGCATCCCGTATGCGCGTGCCGGGCAGCACGCGGCGCAAACGCCGCCATTGCTCGCGCATTGCGCTTTGCGAGCGCGCGGAAACCGGCAGCAAATGCCAGCGCGGCGGCTCGTGCGCCGGCGCGCGACGCGCGCGCGGCGCTTCTTCGAGCACCACATGGACGTTGGTGCCGCCGACGCCGAACGAGCTGACGCCGGCGCGCCGCGGCGCGCCGGCTCTCGGCCATGCGCGCGCACGCTGAACGACGCTGAACGGCGTCTTGTCGAAACCGATCTGCGCGTTCGGCGTGTGGCAGTTGATGCTGGGCGGAATGACTTCGTGGTGCAGCGCGAGGACCGTCTTGATCAATCCGGCGATGCCCGCCGCGGCATCCAGGTGCCCGATGTTGCCTTTGACCGAACCGATCCCGCATTGCCCGTGCGGCAACGCGCCGGAGGCGGTTTCGTCGGCGAACGCCTGAGCGAGCGCGCGCACCTCGATCGGATCGCCAAGCGGCGTGCCCGTGCCGTGCGCCTCCACATAGCCGATGCTTTCGGCCGGAGTCTTGGCCGCACGCAGCGCCTCGCGAATGACCGCTGCCTGACCGGCGACGCTCGGCGCGGTATAGCTCACTTTCGCCCCGCCATCGTTGTTCGCCGCCGATCCCTTGATCACCGCATACACCGTGTCGCCGTCCCGCCATGCGGCGTCCAGCTTCTTCAACAGCACCACGCCGCCGCCGCTGCCGGCCGCCGTGCCGGCCGCGGCGGCGTCGAACGGACGACAGCGGCCGTCCGGCGACATGATGCCGCCTTCCGAATAGAGATAGCCGACTTGGTCCGGGTCCAGCGCGAGCGCGCCGGCCAACGCCATCTCGGTTTCGCCGTTGCGCAAGCTCGCGCAGGCGAGATGAACCGCCATCAGCCCCGACGAGCACGCGGTGCCGATGCTGAGCGCGGGCCCCTGCAGATTGAGCTTGTACGCGGTGCGGGTGGCGATGAAGTCCTTGTCGTTGCCGATCAGCCACTGGCCCGGTTCGAGCCGCAGCCGTTCGGCATTCGGTATCACGTTTTGTACCAGGTAGTAATTGAATGCCGCGCCCGCGAACACGCCCACTGAACGCACCCGGCCGGAATCGCCGTAGCCGGCCGCCTCCAACACCTGCCACGCGAGTTCGAGAAAGATCCGTTGCTGCGGGTCCATCACCTGCGCCTCGCGCGGCGAATAGCCGAAGAAGCCGGCGTCGAAATCGGCCTTGCCTTCGAGTTCCTTGAAGCGGCGCACGAAATGCGCCTGGCGATACAGTTCGGGCGGCACGCCATGCGCGTCGAGTTCGGCATCGCTCAATGGGCGGCCTGCCTCATAGCCGGCGAGCAGGCGCTGCCAGAAGCTCGCGAGGTCCGGCGCTTCGGGAAAGCGGCCGGCGATGCCGATGATCGCGATCGCATCGGCATCGTCGCCGGGCTCGATGCCCGCATGCGCGTGGGTGGGCGCGGCATCGCCGCGCTGTCTACGCAATGCATCGAGACGCGACGCGAGCGCGGCGATCGTCGGATACTCGAAAACGTCGGTCAGCGCCAAGCCGTCGCCGAACGCTTCCGTCATGCGTTGATGCAAGGCGACCGCACGCAGCGAATGTCCGCCCGCATCGAAAAAATTTTCGTCATCGCCGATATCGTCGCGCTCGAGCAACGTGCACCAGATCTCGCGCACGCGTTGCAGCGTCCGAGCGGGCGAAGCGTCGGGCGGCGCGCTCGGCACCGTCGCTACCGCAAGCGGCGCGCCATTGGCCGCCAGCGCTTTCAGCGCTTTCAAGTCGGTCTTGCCGGTGCTGCCGGTCGGCAGCGCATCCAGGAACACCACGTTCGACGGCACCATCGCCTCAGGCACCTTGCGCCGAAGCGCATCGAGCAGCGCCGTCTTCGTGCAGCGCGCGACCACGTATCCGACCAGCAACGGCTGCCCTTGCCCGTCCGGCTGCGCGAGCGCCTCGGCCGCCTGCACGCCGGGCACTTCCATCAGCGCCGCGCGCACCGCGTCAAGCTCGATGCGAAAGCCGCGGATCTTCACCTGACGGTCCACCCGGCCGATGAACTGGATCGCACCGCCGTCGAGCCGGCGCACCACGTCGCCCGTGCGATACATACGCCCGCCCTGTCCGGCATCGAACGGATTCGCGATAAACGAACCCGCAGTGCGCGCCGGCAGCCCGAGGTAGCCCTGCGCGACGCATTCGCCGCCGATGAAAAGCTCGCCCGCCATGCCAACGTCAGCCGGCTGCAATTCATCGTCGAGCACGTGGAGTTGCGCGACACCCATCGGACGCAGGATCAGACGTTCCCGCTCGGCGTGATAGTCGGTCAACGACACAACGATCGCGGCCTCCGTCGGCCCGTAGCCATTGAGCAGGCGGCGGCCCTTCGCCCAGCGTTGCGCGAGTTCCGGTGGGCACGCCTCCCCCGCCGCGATGATCACGCCAAGCGCCGGCAGCTCGGCCTCAGGCACCATCGCCAACGCGGACGGCACGATCCACCAATGCGAAATGCGCTGCTGCGTCAGCCAATCGATCAACGCCGGTCCGGGCAGAAGCCTGCGGCGCTCGCCGAACACGATCGCCGCTCCGGCGGCAAGCGCCGGAAAGATCTCGCCCAGCACCACATCGAAGACAGGCGACACATACTGCGCGATTCGCGAGCGCGGCGTGACGCCCATGATGTCCGTCATCGCCAGCACGTTACGGCACACGCTCCGGTGCGAAACCGCCACGCCTTTCGGCAAGCCGGTCGAGCCGGACGTGTAGATGACGTATGCGCAATCGTCCGGATACGCATCACGAGACGGCAGCACCCATTGCGCGATCTGGCCGCAAGCGGACAACGCATCGAGATCGACCATCGGCAGACCGAATTCGCGCGCCGCGTCGGCCGTGCCGGCGTGGCTCACGAGTGCCGCGAGCGCGGCATCGTTCGCGATGTGGCGATTCCACTGCGGCTTATGCTCGGGGTCCATCGGCACGAATGCCGCGCCCACGCACGCGATCGCCAGCATCGCCGTCACGTTGTGCGGATGATGACCGGCGAAAATGCCGACGCGATCGCCGCGGCGCACGCCCTGCGCCGTCAGCGCCTCGGCAGCGGCCGCCACCTGCGCCGCCAATTGCCGATAGCTCACGCGCAGCGCCGGAGCGTCGAGCGCGACGTTGTCCGCGAATGGTCCGACGCTGCGCGCGAAGAGCGTGTAGAGATCGTTCGCCGGCCCGGATGGAATTGCCGCGTAACCGGCCGGCAGCGATGGCGACGCATCGAGCGGCGAAGAAAATACGTCCGGCCGCAACGCCGCGCGCACCGCATTCAAAAAGTGGCGCTGCATCGAATTCAATGCATCCGCGTCGAACGATCCGGGGCGCGCCATCCAATGACACAGCACGCGGCCGCCCGTTGCATGAACCGCCATTTCCAGATCCAGCTTCGCCGAATAAATGTCGATCGGCAGCGCTCTCGCGTCGATGTTCGCCAGTTGCAGGCCGGCATCGTCGAATTCGCACGAGAAGAGGGTCTGAAACACTGCGTTGCGCCCCGGCGCGCGCGGCGGGTTCAGCTCCTGCACCAGCCACTCGAACGGAATGCCGCTATTTTCGTAGAGATCCAGACAGTGTTCGCGCACATACCGCAGCACCCGATCGAACGTGGTAAGTCCGTCGAAACGCATGCGCAGCGGCATGGTGTTCGCGAAAAAACCGAGCACGTCGTCGAAGCCATGTTGCGGACGCAACGACACAGGCGTACCGATCGCAAAATCGGAATCTCCCGTCTGCTCACGCAATGCCGCCGCAAAAAGTGCGAAGTACACGATGAACGGCGAGCAGCGCGTGCGCTGCGCAAGCGCCGCGATGCCGGCTGCCAGAGCGGCGGGCAATTCGAATGTGAGCGACTGCGGACTGCCAGCGTGCGCCGCTTGCGCATCGACGGAATGCGCAAGCGTAATGGCGGCAGGCAAATCGCGCAGCCGGTCTCGCCAGTAATGCAATTGCCGCCGCGCCGATTCGCCGCGCAGCTGTTGCCGCTGCAAACTCACAAAGTCCGCATAGCGCCGCACAGGCCGCCCCCACGCGGGCACGTCACCGGCGGCTCTCGCGTTATAAGCGGTTTGCAGATCGCGCCAGAACAAACCAAACGACGGACCATCGATGACGATATGGTGAATCGTCACACTGAACACGTGCCGGTCAGGTCCAATCTCAAACAGCGCCGTGCGCACCAGCGGTCCTGCATGCAGATCGAATGCACGAGCATGCTCGTCTTGCAGCAAGCCCGGCAAATTCGCCGCCTCGGGCGCCGCGACGGCGATTCGCCGCAAACGGATCGGCAATGTCTCGCATAGCGTTTGAACCGGCTCCTGCAACGATTTTCCGTCGGAGCCGACTAGGCTCTCAACATGAGTCGAAAACACCGTGCGCAACGCATCGTGCCGAGCGGCGACATCGTTGACGGCTTGCTCCAACGCGGGTGAATTCAACGGCCCATCGAAGCGCCACACCATGGGAATGTTGTAGCTGAAATCGTCGGGCTGTCTTTTCGCCGCCAACCACAGGCTCTGCTGCGAATACGACAACAAGCGAGCGTCTTCCGCGACTTCCTTCGACGGCATCGCCAACGGCGTATGCGGCGCGTCGCCCGTCGCGATCCGAGACGCTCGCTGCTCGACGAGCCGCGCCTGCTCGGCTACCGTGGGATGATTGAAAATGCTCGAAATGCTCAGATCGAGGCCAAACGCTTGATTGATCCTGGACGCCAAGCGCGCCGCCGCCAGCGAATGTCCGCCGCAGAGAAAAAAGTTCTCGTGCACGCCAGGCACGCGTGTTGCCAGCAGTTCCTGCCACAGCGCCAGCAAGCGGCGCTCGACGTCGGTCGCCGCTTGTTGCTGCTCAGGCACGTCCGACGCGCTCAGCGTCCACGTCTTGAGCCGGTTGCGGTCGATCTTGCCGCTCGGCGTGAGCGGCATGACGTCGAGCGGCTCGATCACGGCGGGCAACATGTGCGCGGGCAGATGGCCTCGCAAATATCCGCGCAACTCGTCAACACCAAGGTGGCTCACCACGAAGGCCGCCAGCATCGGATCGCCCGACGCTTCGTCCCGCACGACGATCGCACACTGACGCACCTGTGGATGCGCGGCAAGCACGCCCTCGATCTCGCCCAGCTCCACGCGAAAACCGCGTATTTTGATCTGGTTGTCTCGACGGCCGAGAAAGTCGATCGTGCCGTCGTCGAGAAACCGGCATATATCGCCGGTGCGATAGAACCGCGTATCGCCTTCGCCGACGATCACGCGTGCGTCGTCACCGATACGGCCGCGCAGAAATTTTTGCGCCGTCAGCGCTTCGTTGCCGAGATAGCCCGTCGCTACCGCCGGACCCGCGACCAGCAGTTCGCCCGGCACGCCGATCGGCGTCATTTGCAGCAGCGGATCGACGATCAGCAGATCGCAGCTAGGCAGCGGCCGCCCCAACGGCACGACGCTGCCCGGCGCCAACTCATGTAGATCGGGATCGAAGTACGAGCTATCGATAGCCGCCTCGGTCACGCCATACGAGCCGAGCACTCGCGCATGCGGGCCGCACAATGCGCGAGCCGCGTGCAGTTCGTGTCCGAACCAGACGTCGGCGCCGCAGACGAGCGTGTCGAGCATGTCGAGACGCACGCCGTTTTCCTGGCAATGGCGAATCAGCTCGCGCAATATCACCGGCGGAAAATCGCCGAACGACACGTGTTCGGCAAGCATCAGCGCGTGCAGCCGCGCAGCGTCGAGCAGCCACTCGCGCGGCGGCATGACGAGCTTGCCCCCGCATGCCAGTGTCCGGCTGACATCGCCGATGAACAAATCGAACGTCATGCCGGCGAGCTGCAGCGTGACAGGATGCCCGGGCTTGCCAAAACGATACGCGCGATGCCAGCCGTGATACGACGCATTCAAGCTGCCGTGCGAAACCTCCACGCCCTTGGGCTTGCCGGTCGATCCCGACGTATAGATCACATAGGCGGGATCGTTCTCGGCAAGCACGGGAAGATCCATGCGCGGAGCGTCGGCGAGCATCGCGCCTTCGAGCACGTCGTCGAGCAACACGGCAACGACGGCGGCCTGCGCGCCGAGGCTCGCATGATCTCGTCTCGTCGAGACGAGCGCGACGGGTGCGGCATCCTCGATTTTTTCCAGACGCCGCGGATCGGCGGGATCGAGCGGCAGATATACCGCGCCGACCTTCAAGATGCCTAAATACGAAACGATCAGCTTGTCGGAATAGGTAAGCAACGATGCGACACGGCTGCCTTTCGTCACGCCACGCAAGCGCAGCGCATTCGCAAGCGCATCGGAACGGCGGTCGAGCATGTCGTAGGTGAGACGGACTTCGTCATGCACCACGGCTTGCGCGTGTGGCGCGCGCTCGACGGCATCGCGAAATCGTTGAGGAATGGGCAAGAACGGAATGTGCTCGAGCGGCTCGTCCGGTCGGGTAAACCGGCGCACCCGCGCCAATTCCGCCGCCGGAAGCAATGCAGCCTCGGCAATCGCCGCGCCGGGTGAAGCAAGCAAGCTCTCGAGCAACCGTTCGAAATGCGTCATCATGCGCGTGATGGTGGACGCATCGAAAAGATCGGTGTCGTATTCGACGATCGCCGCCAGTTCGTCGGGCGTTTCCTCCATCGATACCGTGAGATCGTATTTCGACGTTCCGGTATGAACGAGCGTGCCTTGCACTTCGACATCGTCAAGCGCGAGCATCCCGCCGCTGCCCTTCAGGTAGTCGAACATGACCTGAAACACCGGAGCGTGGCTTGCCGAGCGCATGGGCCGCACCGCTTCGACGATCTGATCAAACGGCAGCGCCGCGTTTTCGAATGCATCCAGCAACGACTCCCGCACCTGAGTCAGCAGGTCGATAAAGTTGACGCGATCGTCGAATCGCACGCGCAGCGGAATCAGGTTGATGAAGAAGCCAATCAGATTTTGCTGCGCTTCGGTCGAGCGATTGGCGAACGGACTGCCAATCACGATCTGATCTTCGCCGCAATAGCGATGCAGCAACGCGGAAAACGCCGCCACGCCAAGCATGTAGGGCGTCACGCCGGCGCTGCGGCAGAGCTTGCGCATCCGCTCGGCAAGCACGCGGCTGAACACGTGCTTGGATACCGCCCCGAGCATGCGCTGCTCGGACGGACGCGGCCGATCGGTCGGCAGTTTGTGGAGCGTCGGCGCATCCGACATCGCCGCTTTCCAGTATTGCCGCGCACGCGCGCACCGGGCATCGTCGACCACTGTCTGCGCCACGGCCGCCGCATAATCGACAGCAGGCAATTCCGGATCGGCGCCCGACAACAGCGCGTGATACACGACGCCGAGTTCACGGAAGAAAATTCTGACTGACCAATCGTCGAACACGATGTGATGCACATTGACGAACAAAACGTGCTCGTTTTCGGCGAGCTTGATCAGAAGGCTGCGAAGCGGAGCCTCATGCGCCAAATCGAAAACGTGGTCTGCCTCGCTCGCGCACAGCCGATCGGCCGCCGCTTGCCGAGCTTCGGGATCGAGTACGCTGATATCTTGACGCGCGAACGCGGCAAGCGTCGACGCAAGCGCGATCCGCAATTCGCCGTCGTGCGTATGGAAGCGCGAACGCAAGGCCGGATGCCGTTGCTGCATGAATGCCAGTGCTTGTTCGAGTACCGCGCCGTCGAGGCGGCCGGTCAGCTTGAACGCCGCGGGCACGTTATAGGTCGCGGCACGCACATCGCCGTTTTCGACGAGCCAGAGCCTGCGTTGAGCAGCGGTCGCGGGCAACACTGGAGACGTAAAGGAACCGTCAGCGTTCGCGTCGAACAGCGGCGTCGGCGCATCGTCAGCCTGAAAATGGGGTAAGCGGTGATTCATGATGTGATTTCCCGATTCGATCAGCAATGAGAATGGCGCTTGGAACGGCTCACGACGCAAGAGGAATCGGCGAAAAATCGATCAGCATGACCGTGCGTGCACCCGATTTCGCACCGGGCGCGCAGACGACCGGGCTGACGTGATGGCAAACGGCGGCATCATCGATGATGTAGCTGTCGAGCGGCTCGGTCAGCATGAAAGTGGTGAGCGCATCGGCGGGCACGTCGGTAATGCGCTCGCCGGCATACCGAGGCGCGGCGATATAGTTGAGCCCACCCGACACGCCGCTACGATTGACCAGATGAACCGCGGTATACGGCTGGCCGTCGCGGTGCAGGCAGTCTGGCGTGCTTCGTGACGGCTTGCCGGGAAGCGCATTGAGCCGAACCAGATGAAAGCCGCATTGCAGCGGCTCATCGCCGCCCGTCCAGCCTGTCAGATCGAAGTCGAACCAGATCAGCCGGTGAATCAACGAAAACTGCAATACGCGATCACTCGTGCGCAGGAAACGGCGGCGCACGCCGCCATATTCCGGTTGAAATTCGGTTGCCTGCTGATATTCGATTTCGACCTTGCCGCCGTCGCCTACGATGCCGGGCTTCCAGCGCAAGGTTCGAGTCGACGGCGTCAATACGGCTTCGGCATAACAGCGATGCCGGCCGTCGCCACCGAAGCCGTCGAGCGGCAAGGTCTGCGCATAACGCGCCAACTGATCCAGTTCCCGCCGCTCAACCTCGCAGAGCATCAGATCCGCGTGGTCGAACGTCGCCCAGCCCATCGTGCGCAGAGCATTGCCGATCTCCGAATCCACACGCGGGTCGGCTGGAAAACTTCCCTCTTCGATCCTTTGCATGCTTTCATCCCGAACTTGGAATTTGGAGAAAAACGACTCACGCACTGAATCGCCCACTCCAATTACTATGTATTTCTAACTAAATAGGCGAGATTCCACGGTCAAAATTGAATCAACTGATTTTGGATTTCCGACTATGCCCACCCGGATTCCATTCGCATCCGGCATCCGATAAGCATCTAGACCGATAGCGTTTGGCCGTGACGCTCGCCAAGACAGGCACGACCTTTACCCATCCTGCGTCCAGACGGACCCATCATTTCTCGCTCGCCATGACGTCTGCGCCATCCGCCATCAGCCGGTTGCAGAGTTCCTGCGCGATTTCGGCAACTGTTGGAAAATCCCATGCGATCGTGGGCTCCACGACACAATGCAGCGTTTCCTCGATCTCGCCGCATAACGCAAGCGCATAGACCGAATCGAGTCCGATCGTGTCCAGCGGCGTGCGAGGTCCGATGTCCTCCGGCGAAATTTGCAGATAACGCGCAATCCGCTCCGTCAGCCATTGCTGGATCGACGAGCTGTCGAGATTCGCGAGATCGGGCGTTTGAGGTTCAATCGTTTTCAGGGACATCGGCACCTCCGTTGAGTACGGCATGATGTAGACAGAACGAGCGATTCGCATCGACGCGTGCGACGATCTCCGACATGACCGCGTCGTGAATATCCGGTGACAAAATCGACTTCGGCCGCCCAAGCCGCGCCTGCAGACGGGATAACGCCGCGACAATCCAGGCAGATTCGCCGACAAACGATTGCTCCGTCGTCGCCCTCTGCGCCTGCCATACCCCCACGCAAGCGGCCGCGGCCGCGAGCCACGCATAGCGCTGAGCGAGTGCGAAGCTATCGGGGTGAGCGCCCGGACCTGTCTCACTGGGCGCCAATGACGCCGACGCAATACGAAGCTCGTCGCAAGCCGTCGCGAGATCGCGAACGAGACGTTCGATAGACGTATTGCGTTCACCGGTTGAAGAAAATGTGTCGCATGCATTGGAGAGCGTATCGAGCAACCGGTCTTCGCCATGTGCCGCGATGGTCAGCGCATCGAAGTCGAACGGCGGCAACGGCACATGCTCGTCGAACAATTCAAGCGCGGCTCCCGCGCGACGTGCGGCCCGACGCCCAAGCGCCGGCAATTGCGAAAGCAGCGTGAGCAGACACGCCGTGCCACCAGCATGCGCGACGCTCACGATCGGCAAATCGCGCATCATCTTGCCGAAAATGGCATACGGCCCGTCACGCAAATACGCGCGCGCACCGAGTATGACCGACAACGTATTCATACTTTCTCGCAACAACAGCGGCACGAGATATTTGACGGTGGCGGCATAGACAGATGCATGCGCAGGGACGAGATGCAAGCTGCGAGCGGCAGCCCGCACCAAACAATCAGCACTCAGAAGATCCACCATGACGTCGCTCAGCGCGCTGCGCACATATGGCAACTCGATGACTCGCGCACCATACAGCCTGCGCTCGCGTGCAAAGCCGACCACTACCCGCAGCGCCGTATCCAGCATGCCGATCGCCATGCCCGGCAACACAATTCGCGTGACCTGGAACGAACGCAGCGAGATCTCGGCCCCCGAACCGCGCGATGCGACGATTCGCCCGACCGGCACTCGACAACGCGAAAACTTCAGGCCCGCGAGATGGCATGCACGCACGCCGGCCGTGCGATAACGCGTCAGTATTTCCAGCTCGCCTGCATCGATGGCAGATTGAAGTTGCTGTCGGTCGAGCAACAGAATCGAATGGCTGCGCCCGCTCGATTTTTCGTCGGTACGCGCGAACACGACCCAAGCGTCCGCGCGATGTGCGTTGTTGATCACTTCTTTGACGCCGTCGAGCAAAAGGTTTCCGTCGTGATCCGGATAAGCCCGGAACGCATTACGCAGGAAATCGTTCCCGTGGCTAAGCTCGTGATATGCCACCGACACTTTGCCGCCGCTCAATAACAGATCGCTTAGTTCACGCTGCTGCCGGGCAGATCCCCCGGCCCAGACGTTGACGGCCGCCACGAACGACGAGACGCCATAGCCGATGCCGAGTGCGGCGTCGCGACGAAACACCGGACGCAAGCGCCTCACCATCTCGTCCGCCGTGTCCCACCGTCCGCCCAGACGCCTCGGCACGAATTCGGCGTTCATGCCCCAGCGCTCGAGCACAGCCTCCGCCTGCTCGCATAGCGTTCCGCGTTCGTCGGCTTCCAGAACCCGCGCATAACCGAGCGGATTGGTGGGATCGAATGGATCGCCAAGCATTCGCTCGATATCGGAACCGCCATCGCGCGCCGCAGCGTCGCCCAAACCTCGCGCCGATGGCGCCGTGATTGGATTGGCGCTCACACCGACCCTCCGTTGCCTTTCGCGAGCCCGCACGGCAATAGCGAGAACAGTCGATCGTTATCGTACTGATACGACAATGCAAGCCAAAGCGCTTCACCGGCAGCTTCGTCAAAATCGACGGTATGGCCAAGCTCGCTTAGCACACGTTGCAATACAACCCGCAGCCACCGCCCTTCGCGCCATATCGATGCGACCTCGCCGGCATCAACGTGATCTGCCATATGCAGCCATAATCCGAGCCCAGCGGCTCCCGCGTAGCAAAGCGCATAGCGCTTCGCAAGCTCGAACTGCTCGACAGGCACGCGCACGCGCACCGGCGCGCTGTCGAGCATCTGCTGATGCACGTCGTCTGCGGCTGCCACGAGCCGTCGAGTCAACACGGTCAGCGAATCCAGCTCCGGCTCGCGCTTGGCGCGCTCGGCCATGCTTTCGAGCAATGCGGGCAAAGCGTTGACGACGCGGCATCCCTCACGCGCAATCAGACTCAGCGCATTGCGGTCAAAGTCGGGTAGCGTCGCAGTCAAATCGAACACGATGGCCGGTGCCGCCTCCGCGCCCCGCCGATACCGTTTCGCGATTGTCTGAAATTCGTTGACGATCGCATTGAGATTGACGAGCGTGTTTCCGTCGAACAACGAAACGATTCGGTTATCGCGATAAACCTTTTGAAACATCCCGTCGGCATAGACGTCCACGAGAAATGCACGCGCGCCCATCAGGTCAGCGAGCGTATCGAGCATCGCTTCGGTGCGCGTCGGCACCAGGTATTTGACCGCGGCCGAAGTCACGCTCATATCGCCGGGTAACGCCTGGATGCTTCGCGTGCCGACGAGTGCGACTGCTTCGGCGAGCAATTGATCGGCATAAGCGTCGATCAGCGTGCGTCGCGCAAGCGGCAATTCGGCGAGCGTGCGGCCGTACAGGCTGCGTTCACGCGCAAAGCGAACTGCGAGCCGCAGTGCATGATCGGCAGCGCCGAGCGAGAGCGACGCGCACAGCGTTCGCGTGAGCTGCAAACCCTTCAGCACGATTTCGAGGCCAGCGCCGCGCGATCCGATTCGCGCATCGTTCGGAACTCGCGCATGATCGAATGCAATGCCGCTGATGTCCGCGCCGCGAATTCCGTGCGTGCGTTCTTTAGGTAAATAACGCAAGCTGCCGTCTTCCAGCGCAGCCTTGTCGATCAGCAGCATGTCGAAACCGCGTGGGCCGCCCTCCGGCAACGTGCGCGCAAGCACACTGATCAACTCGCCGCGCGTGGCGTTGTTGATGAGCCATTTCTCACCGGAGATCCGATAGCCGACGTCGCCTTCGGGGCGGGTTTCGGCACATGTTTCGTTATGCAGCAGATCGCTGCCATGGTCGCGCTCGGTCAACCCCCATGACACGATTGCGCCATCGCACACACGTCCGGCGATTCGCCATGCCTGGTCAGCCGTTGCCCCCACCCAGACGCATACCGCACCGAGAAACGTCTTGCCGTGGCCGATTGCGACGGTCAGATCGCGGCGCGCCAGCATCCGGATCAACTGCAGCGGCTGCTCGAAATCTCGCAACATGCCACCAAACGCCTCGGGCACGTAATAGCGGGGCAGTCCCCATTGATCGAGGCTTGCGCAGATGGCGTCGGGAAAGCGTTCCTGCCCATCCAATGTTGCGCATCGCGCGTAGGAAAAAGCGTTCTGCGGATTGAACGGATCGCCGAGATATCGATCGAATGCGCTTGCCAATGCGAACGGAGCGTAATTCATGCGAGCGCCGTGGATTGACGCGATGCATGCGCGACCTCGCCGCATTCGCTCGAAAGCCGTTGCCGAACCTGCATCTGAATATCTTCCTGCAACACAGGCAGCCGCCCCGTCAGAAAACGCTCGCGCATCAGGCCCCGCTGCACCTTGCCGCTCGTCGTTCGCGCCACGGTGCCGCGCGGCACGAGCACCACGCTCGGAGCCGCAATGTCGAACTCGCGGGCAACAACCGCCTTGATATGAACAGACAGGTCCGCCGCCGATAAGCCCTCCGCTTCCGCTACAAGCGCTTCTTTGATCTCGTGCACAATGACAACGCGCTCGCCATCCGCATCGACCGCAAACACGGCCCCCATCCCCGCACTCAGCGCGGGGTGCAGCTCGCGGATGAAATGTTCGATATCCTGCGGATACAGATTGCGGCCGTTGACGATCAACAGATCCTTGAGGCGACCGGTTACGAAGAGTTCGCCATCGAGCACGAAGCCGAGATCGCCGGTGCGCAAGTACGGCCCTTCTCCAGTGGCAGTCTCGGCCCGGAACGTCGCGCCGCTGATATCAGTGTGCCCCCAGTAGCCGTGCGCGACGCTGTCGCCACGCAACCAGATTTCGCCGATTCGGCCGCACGTCAGCACATCATGCGTTTGCGGATCGACGATGCGCAAATCGAGATCGACGACGCGGCCGCTGCCGACCACCCGCCATGCCGGCTCGTCGGCCCTTGCGGGCGCGGCCTCGTTACGTTCGAGTGATCGGGCGTCGATATCGAGCAACACTGGAGGGGTCGCGACATGATTGACGGTGGCAAGCAACGTGATTTCCGCCATCCCGTAACAAGGCGCAAACGCGCTCGATGCAAAACCGACCGCTGCGAAGCGCGTGGAGAATGCTTCGATCGTTCGCGCACGAACCGGCTCAGCGCCATTGAGCGCCACTTTCAATGTCGACAGATCGAGCCCGGCGAGCTGCTCGTCCCGGACGGCTCGCGTGCATAGGTCGTATGCAAAGTTGGGTGCAACCGTAATCGTGGCGGCGTGATGCGTCACGGCCTCCAGCCATCGGACAGGCCGCCTGAGAAACGTGGACGGTGCCATGAACGCGCAATCGCAGCCCACATATAGTGGATGCAGCAGCATGCCGATCAGCCCCATGTCATGAAAATGGGGCAGCCATCCGGTCACCACGCTGTCGGTGTTACTTGCGACGGCGCGCTGAATCTGCGCTTCGTTATGCAGCAAATTGCGATGCGTGACGGCGACTCCCTTCGGTTCTCCAGTCGAACCGGACGTGTACTGCAAAAACGCAATCGACGACGGACCGATATCCGGCATTTGCCACGCACTTGCACCGGCGTCGTCGACGGCGTCGGTCGCTGCGCAGTGAAACGAAGCTTCGATATTCGGATCGTCGAGGCAGCGCGCCAGCCTCTGCGCTTGCGCGACCGATGCGCTCAGCACAAGCCGAATGTCGGCATCACGCATGATGCGTTTCGTTCGTTCGACGCTGCGCGCATCGCCTGGAAACGGAACCGGCACGGCGATCACCCCAGCGTAAAGGCACGCGACGAATGCTTGCAGGAACGCCAGCCCTTCCGGA
The DNA here is from genome assembly GCF_001718875.1 of Burkholderia singularis. Classification (NCBI taxonomy): domain Bacteria; kingdom Pseudomonadati; phylum Pseudomonadota; class Betaproteobacteria; order Burkholderiales; family Burkholderiaceae; genus Burkholderia; species Burkholderia singularis. Next base: position 1,888,055 of record NZ_CP013448.1, on the reverse strand, counting down.
TAAGCCAACAATACGGGGCACGAATTTGCGCCGCGCGCCGACAGCCATGCCGCGATCGACCGCGCACGACGATCCAGCTCGTGATAGCCGAGCCTTTCTTCTCCAACGGGATCGCCGGGCTTGCCATGCATGAAGACATAATGCTTTCGGCTTCCACACCTAATTACTTGATTACTAATGTGTTCGGCAAAATTAGACGGCACGCTTTACTCCATCGGTCATTTATACAAACACGAACAAGCAAAATCGATTGTTGATGTGACCCCGAAAACAAATCAAGCAATCAACGAGCGAATCAGAATGACAAATAAGAAAGCGGAAAATGAAGTATTTTGCTTGCGAAAAAGCACCGCGGTCTCACGATAAATCCACAATGCTTGGTTAACGCTCGGCTCACCGGGTTTATTCACCAAGCGCAAAAAAAATTTTTCTGATTTTATTGCAGCAAAGTTCACGAATAGAGCATATGATCAACTTCATGCCACTGGTACTGCATACGTTGATTTACATGTAAACAACGCTCGATTGATGAATAAACAAGGTCAATTTACTTGAGTTCAGTGCTGTAAATAATCGCCGTGTCAATTGTCCGGATTTTCATTCAGACGGCCGGCGCATCGCCTTATTAAATGTGAATCGATCAATTTTATTAGGCGCTATTAAGTCGCTATTTTCATTCGCCTTTCGATATTTGAGCGGCCGATAACGCGCCGGAAATAGACGCGTCCGTTGTCATCCGTCCATTCGGATTGTGTGAAAACGGAAAGCTCGATTGACTTGCAAAAGTGAAATGAATCTCATGCTGGAAGATATGTGCGCAGCACCTTCGCCGATGGAGAAAGCCGCATTTATGACCTGTGCAGATCTCGCTTCTACGCTTCCGCGGTTGTTGCCACGCTTGCTGGCATTTGCGCGCCGCCTTTGCGGCGATACGCACGATGCCGATGATCTGGTGCAGCGCGCCTGCTTGAGAGCCCTCGAGCGCCCTCATCAATTACAGCGAGACACCTCGCCGCTGAACTGGATGATGTCGATCGTACATTCGAGTTGGATGAGCGAGCTACGCGCGCGTCGCGTGCGCACTCGATCGCAAATCGATTGGAACGACGATTTCATGGACGCATTGGAAAATCCCGCCGCCGTCGATCCGCAAGTACAGGCGATGAATGCTCAAGTCATCAGGGCAGTCGAATTGCTGCCCGAAACACTGCGCGGAACCATGATGCTGATTGCAATTGAGGGGTTGAGCTATCAGGAAGCGGCCGGCGAGCTCGACGTCCCGATAGGCACTGTGATGAGCCGGTTATGGCGCGCACGTCGCTCCATCGGCGCGCAATTCGAGATGAGCGACTGCTGACCCAACCGACTCGGCATTCGGTTCGATTGAGTTCGGTCTAACATGGAATTTCCGAGGCTGTATATTTCGGTCAATTTACGTTGACCATTTTCATTTCTCTCGCATCGGGCAATCAGCCGTGCTCGAGTCGCATCAGCAAAAACAAAAAACCCGCAAAGCCAGTGACTATGCGGGTTTCAGCATGCTGCAGCGAATGTCTTCTTCGGAACGGATCGATCACCAGAAACTGATGGTGGGTGCTGAGAGGCTCGAACTCCCGACCTACGCCTTGTAAGGGCGCCGCTCTACCAACTGAGCTAAGCACCCGCTCCGAATCGCCACTTTTTCAACTGGCGCATAGCGCTCTCAAGCAGCAAGCGTGAGATTCTAACTGATCTTTTTATAGATTGCCAGCCCGAAACAAGAAAAAACCCACGGTCTTGCAACCGTGGGCTGATTACGACTCACAACGGACATGTGCCCATCAACCGCTCAATGCTTGACGAACTCCGCCGATGCAGCATCCTGCGCCGCGGGTTCAGCAGCGACGGGTGCCGCCTTCGGTTCTTCGTCCTGCAACGGATCAGGCAAACGCTCAAGCGCCAGTTCGAGTACCTTGTCGATCCAACGGACCGGCACGATCTCGATCGCGTTTTTCACGTTGTCCGGAATCTCCGCGAGATCCTTGACGTTCTCTTCCGGAATCAGCACGAGCTTGATGCCGCCACGATGCGCAGCAAGCAGTTTCTCCTTCAGCCCGCCGATCGGCAACACCTCGCCGCGCAACGTGATCTCGCCCGTCATCGCGACGTCGGCGCGCACCGGGATGCCCGTCAGCACGGATACGAGCGCGGTCGTCATTGCTCCGCCGGCAGACGGACCGTCCTTCGGCGTCGCACCTTCCGGCACGTGGATATGGATATCCTGCTTTTCGAACGCCTCATCCTTGATGCCGAGCCGGCGCGAGCGCGAGCGCACCACCGAACGAGCCGCTTCGACCGACTCCTTCATCACGTCGCCCAGCGAACCGGTACGAATCACGTTGCCCTTGCCAGGCATCACAGCCGCTTCGATCGTCAGCAGATCGCCACCGACCTCGGTCCACGCAAGCCCCGTCACCTGGCCTACCTGGTTCTCCTTCGCGGCCAAGCCGAAGTCGTACTTGCGCACGCCGAGGAACGTGTCGAGGTTCTCGCCATCGACCTTGATCGCGCCCTGCGCCTTCTTCAGCAGCAGCATCTTCACGACCTTGCGGCAGATCTTCGATACTTCGCGCTCGAGCGAACGCACCCCCGCCTCCCGCGTGTAATAGCGGATGATGTCGCGGATCGCCTGCTCGGTGACTTCGATCTCGCCGTCCTTCAGGCCGTTGTTCTTCTTCTGCTTCGGCAGCAGATAACGTTGCGCGATGCTGACCTTCTCGTCTTCCGTATAACCGGACAGCCGAATCACTTCCATCCGGTCGAGAAGCGGAGGCGGAATGTTCAGCGAGTTCGACGTCGCGACGAACATCACGTCCGACAGATCGAAGTCGACTTCGACGTAGTGATCGGCAAACGTGTGGTTCTGCTCCGGGTCGAGCACTTCGAGCAACGCCGACGACGGATCGCCGCGGAAATCCATCCCCATCTTGTCGACTTCGTCGAGCAGGAAAAGCGGATTGCGCACGCCGACCTTCGACAAGCTTTGCAGGATCTTGCCCGGCATCGAGCCGATATAAGTCCGGCGGTGGCCACGGATCTCGGCCTCGTCACGCACGCCGCCAAGCGCCATCCGGACGAACTTGCGGTTCGTCGCGCGCGCGATCGACTGGCCGAGCGACGTCTTGCCGACGCCCGGAGGACCGACGAGGCACAGGATCGGCGCCTTCACCTTATCGACGCGCTGCTGCACCGCGAGATACTCGAGAATGCGTTCCTTGACCTTCTCAAGGCCGTAATGATCTTCGTCGAGCACCTTCTCGGCATTCGCGAGATCGTTGTTGACCTTGCTCTTCTTGCGCCACGGCAGCCCGATCAACGTGTCGATGTAGTTACGCACGACGGTCGCCTCGGCCGACATCGGCGACATCAGCTTGAGCTTCTTGAGTTCGGCGTCGGCCTTCTTCTTCGCTTCCTTCGGCATCCGCGCGGCGTTGATGCGCTTCTCGAGTTCCTCGAGATCCGCGCCTTCCTCGCCTTCGCCGAGTTCCTTCTGAATCGCCTTGACCTGCTCGTTCAGGTAGTACTCGCGCTGGCTCTTTTCCATCTGCCGCTTCACGCGCCCGCGAATGCGCTTTTCGACCTGCAGGATGTCGATCTCGGCCTCGAGCTGCGCGAGCAGATGTTCGAGCCGCTCGACGACCGGGAACATCTCGAGGATGTGCTGCTTCTGGTCGAGCTTGAGCGGCAGATGCGCGGCGATCGTGTCCGCGAGCCGGCCCGCTTCGTCGATGCCCGACAGCGAGGTCAGGATTTCCGGCGGAATCTTCTTGTTCAGTTTGACGTACTGATCGAACTGCGACACGATCGCGCGGCGCAGTGCTTCCGTCTCGGCGCTATCGGCGTGATCGGGCTCGAGCGGCAGGACTTCGCACGAGAATTGCGTTTCCTGCTCCTCGATCGACAGCGCCTGCGCCCGCTGCAACCCCTCGACCAGCACCTTCACGGTGCCGTCGGGCAGCTTCAGCATCTGCAAGATATTCGCGATACAGCCGACGTCGTACATGTCCTTTTCGGTCGGCTCATCTTTCGCGGCGGTCTTCTGGGCGACGAGCATGATATGCTTGCCGCCCTCCATGGCCACCTCGAGCGCCTTGATCGACTTCGGCCGGCCGACGAAAAGCGGGATCACCATATGCGGAAAAACGACGACGTCCCGCAGCGGCAGCAGCGGGAGCGTGGTGCGTTCCGACGGGAGAAGTTGGGTGCCTGACATTTCATTCCCCATGAATGGAATCGATTGTTCGGTAAGTAAGGCCGGCACTACGGAATGCAAGCCTTCAGCGCGTGGGAAATTTCAGTTAAAAAAAGTCACCGTCCGGTGCTGCGTCAGAGTTGCCCACAAGATAAACGAAAAAAAGCCGTTCACTACACGATGAACGGCTTTTTTGCTCATATTTAAAAGAATTACAGCCGATCAGTTCGAACCCGCCACTTTCGGCGTGTCCTCATAGATCAATAACGGTTTGCCATCGCCGTCGATGACATTGTCGTCGATGATCACCTTGCTGACCCCTTTAAGAGTCGGCAACTCGTACATCACGTCGAGCAACGCCTGTTCGATGATCGAGCGCAACCCGCGCGCGCCCGTCTTGCGGCGAATCGCCTTGCGCGCGACCGCTTGCAACGCGTCCGGGCGAATTTCGAGCTCGACCCGCTCCATCGCGAACAGCTTTTGATACTGCTTGACGAGCGCATTCTTCGGCTCGACCAGAATCTTCATCAGCGCGGCTTCATCGAGCTTGCCGAGCGTCGCGACGACGGGCAAACGGCCGATCAACTCGGGGATCAACCCGAATTTGATCAAGTCTTCCGGCTCGACCTCGCGCAGCACCTCGCCCGCGTCCCGCTCCTGCTTACTCTTCACGGTCGCGCCGAAACCGATGCCGGTTTTCTCGGTGCGATCGGTGATCACCTTCTCGAGGCCATCGAACGCGCCGCCGCAAATGAACAGGATGTTCGTCGTGTCAACCTGGATGAAATCCTGATTCGGATGCTTGCGGCCGCCTTGCGGGGGCACCGACGCCATCGTACCCTCGACGAGCTTGAGCAGCGCCTGCTGGACGCCCTCGCCCGACACGTCGCGCGTAATCGACGGGTTATCGGATTTGCGGCTGATCTTGTCGATTTCATCGATGTAGACGATGCCGCGCTGCGCCTTGTCGACCTCGTAATTGCAGTTCTGCAGCAGCTTCTGGATGATGTTCTCGACATCCTCGCCGACATAGCCGGCTTCCGTCAGCGTCGTCGCATCTGCGATCACGAACGGCACATTGAGCAACCGCGCGAGCGTTTGCGCGAGCAGCGTCTTGCCGGAGCCAGTCGGGCCGATCAGCAGGATGTTGCTCTTCGACAGCTCGACGTCGTCCTTCTTGTCGAGGTGCTTGAGCCGCTTGTAGTGGTTATAAACGGCGACGGCCAGGATCTTCTTCGCGCGCTCCTGCCCGATCACGTATTGATCGAGGATATCGCGAATCTCCTGCGGGCTCGGCAAGTCGGACTTGGACAGGCTGGCTTCGACCCCCGCCGCGGCCGCTTCGTCGCGGATGATTTCGTTGCACAAGTCGATGCATTCATCACAGATGAATACCGACGGCCCCGCGATGAGTTTCTTTACCTCATGCTGGCTTTTTCCGCAAAACGAGCAATACAACAGCTTTTCGCTGTTCGAACCTTTTTTGTCCGCCATGAATGTAGAGCCTCCGGACACGTGAATTACATGATACGCCGTTTGCCCCGACAGCCGCGTGTGGCTGCCCCCGGGAAACGGCCGCGATATTCTTTTGCCGCGGACGCTCGGGGCACATAACGGGCACCGCCTATTAGGGCGGCACCCTACTAACACTGCTTACGGACGCTTCGTCGACACGTGGTCGATCAGGCCGTAAGCCTTCGCATCTTCGCTCGACATGAAGTTATCACGATCCGTATCGCGCGCGATGCGCTCGACATCCTGGCCGGTATGCTGCGCCAGCAAATGATTCAGGCGCTCCTTCAGATACAGGATCTCGCGTGCCTGAATTTCGATGTCCGACGCCTGGCCGCGCGCGCCGCCGAGCGGCTGGTGAATCATCACGCGCGCATTCGGCAGCGCATAACGCTTGCCCTTCGCGCCCGATGCCAGCAAAAACGCGCCCATGCTGGCCGCGAGGCCCATGCAGAGCGTCGATACATCCGGCTTGATGAACTGCATCGTGTCGTAGATCGCCATTCCCGCCGACACCGAACCGCCCGGGCTATTGATATAGAGGCTGATGTCTTTGTCGGGGTTCTCGCTTTCGAGGAACAGCAGCTGCGCGACGACCAGATTCGCCGTCTGATCGTTGACCTCGCCGACCATGAACACGATGCGCTCCTTCAGGAGCCGCGAATAGATGTCATACGAGCGCTCGCCGCGGCCGCTCGTCTCGACGACGATCGGCACGAGCCCGAGCGCCTGCGCGTCGAGATCCCGCGAGGCCTGCGAAGCCAACGTGTCCACCAATTGAGCGCGATTAATCATTCGATGAGCCTTGTCCGAGAATGAATGTTTATGCAGCGGAAACAAGCCGGGAAACGCCGCGCGCTAACCGCGCCAATATAAAAACGGCGTGCGGGCCGTCGCTCCGACAGCCCGCACGCCGCTAGCGCGACACTTACGCCTGCGCCGTTGCGCTTGCCAGTGCTTCGAAGCTTACTTCCTTGTCCGTCACCTTCGCCTTGCTGAGCACGAAATCGACGACGTTGCTTTCAACGACGAACGCTTCCATCTCGGCGAGACGCTGCTGATTCGAATAATACCAGCGGACCACTTCCTTCGGGTCTTCGTAGCTCTTCGCGAATTCGTCCACTTCCGCACGAATCTGCTCGGGCTTCGCTTCGAGGTTGTTGGCCTTCACGAGCTCGGCGAGCACGAGGCCCAGCTTCACGCGGCGCTCGGCCTGCTCGGCGAACATCTCGGCCGGAATCGGCGCGTCCTTCGCATTCGGCACGCCGCGCTGCACGAGATCCTGACGCGCCATCTCGACGAGGCGTTGCTGATCCTGCTCGACGAGCGCCTTCGGCACGTCCAGCTCGGAGATCTTCAACAGCGCGTCCATCACCTGGTTCTTCACGATCGACTGCGTGCGGCGTTTCGCCTCGCGCTCGAGGTTTTCCTTGATCTCGGCGCGCATCTTCGTCAGATCGCCGTCCTCGATACCGAGCGACTTCGCGAAATCGGCGTCGATCTCGGGCAGGTGCGGCCATTCGACCTTCTTCATCGTGACCGTGAACTGCGCGGTCTTACCGGCCACATCCTTGCCGTGATAATCGTCCGGGAACTTCAGATCGAATGCGCGCGACTCGCCGACCTTCAGGCCGAGCGCCGCGGTTTCGAATTCGGGCAGCATCCGGCCTTCGCCGAGCACAAACACGAAATCCTCTGCCGTGCCGCCCTGGAACGCGACGTCATCGATCTTGCCGACGAAATCGACCGTCACGCGGTCGCCGTTCTGAGCGGCCGTGTCCGCACCGCCGTCGCCGTGCTCGCCGCTTTCACCGCGCGCATGGAAATGCACGCGTTGCTTGCGCAGGATGTCGAGCGTGCGGTCGATCTCGGCGTCGCCGATCGTCGTCGTCGAGCGCTCGACTTCAGCCGTCGCCAGATCGCCGATCTTCACCTCCGGGTAAACCTCGAACGTCGCGTCGAACGCGTAAGCGTCGGCGGCTTCGCCCTCTTTCGGTGCAAAACTCGGCTGGCCGGCCACCCGCAGGTTCTCCGAGCGGCTGATCGTGAAGAATTCCTGACCGATCTTGTCGCTCAGCACTTCCGCCTCGACTTGGCCTGCATATTGCTGCGCGACCATCTTGAGCGGCACCTTGCCCGGGCGGAAGCCCGGCATGCGCACGTTCTTCGCGAGTTTCTGGATGCGGGCGTCGATCTCCTTCTGCACGACTTCCTTCGGCAGGGAAATCGTCACGCGGCGTTCGAGCTTGCCGAGGTTTTCAACAACGTTAGCCATGGCTTCAATCGTCCTAAAATTATTCGAGCGAATCTGTTTTCCTTGCCGTGCCAGCCTGGCGGCGCAAGCGCTCACACCCCGCTTGCACAACTCGTTGAACCCACTCGTTGCGCCACGATCGGCGGCTTGATGCACGGCTTTGGCCGGAAGAATCGATCATTCTAGCAAACTATTTCCTCCGCACCGCGAGTTCCGGCCGTGGCGCGCCGCAACATCGCGCGCCACGCGCCCCGACGCGCGACGACGATCTGCGACATACGCCGGGCGGTATCCGGTAAGCTCCCGTTTCGGTTCCGTCGCGGGCCGCACCCGGCGCTGCCTGACGGCCGCCACCCCGCCGCCGACTATCCGGCGGGCGCGCCCGACGACATTCCCTCATCAAAACGATCCGGAGACACCATGCCGCAGCACTCGTTCGCGCCCGTCGTCGTCATTGCGCCCGACTCGTTCAAGGGGTCGTTATCCGCCAAGCAGGTCGCGAACGCGATCGCCGCCGGCATCGCGCGCGCCAGGCCCGATGCCGTCTTACGCACGCGGCCGATGGCCGACGGTGGCGAAGGCACGCTCGACGCGCTCGTCGCGCACGGCGGCACGCGCCGGATGTTGCGCGTGCCTGGCGCAGCGCTCACGCCGCGCGACGCGGCGATCGGGCTGATCGACGCGCGCACGGCGATCATCGAGACCGCGGAAATCGTCGGCATCACCGACCCCGACGGGATGCGCGTACCGGTGGCCGCGCGCAGCACACGCGGCCTGGGCGATGCGATCCGCGCGCTCGTTGACGAAGGCGTGCGCACTCTCTACGTCGCGCTCGGCGGCAGCAGCACCAACGATGCCGGCGCAGGTCTGCTCGCCGGCCTGGGGTTGCGCGCGTTCGATGCGCAAGGCCGCGAACTCGAGCCGACGCCCGAGCGGCTCGCGCAGATCGCGCGCGTCGACGTATCGGGGATCGATGCGCGGCTCGACGACATAACGCTCGTCGCGATGTCCGACGTCGATAATCCGTTGACGGGCGAACACGGCGCGACGGCCGTGTTCGGTCCGCAAAAGGGCGTGACGCCCGATCAAGTCGCCCCGCTCGACGCGGCGCTCGGCCATTTCGCGTCGCTCGTCGAGGCGGCGTTCGGCGAGCGGCGCGCCGCGGCGGCCGGCAGCCGCGTGCGCGATCTGCCCGGCACCGGCGCTGCGGGCGGGCTCGGCTTCGCGCTCGCGATGCTCGGCGCGCGCTTCGAGCCGGGCGCGGAGGTCGTCGCGCGACAAATCGGACTCGATGCGGCGCTCGAGGGCGCGAACTGGCTGATCACCGGCGAAGGCCGCTCCGATGCGCAGACGTTACGCGGCAAAGCGCCGTTCGTCGCGTGCGGGCACGCGCGCGCCGCAGGCGTGCCGGCCACGCTGCTGTCAGGCGCGGTCGATCCGGACGCGCTTGTCGCGCTGTCCGAGCATTTCGACGGCTGCTTTTCGCCCGCGCCGGGCCCGATAACGCTCGACGTTGCACTGCGCGATGCCGCTCGCCTGCTCGAGCAGGCTGCCGAGCAGCTCACGCGGCTGCGCTACAGGCGCCCGTGAGGCCACGCGCAAACTTCGCCAGACCGCGCGATGCGAAAGCCGCACCGTTGACCGCGCATCGCGATGCAGCAACAATCGACCCTGCCCATTCATTCAGGACTCCAATATGGCAGGCGGCAAAACCGGGCTTGACCAGTTCGTGACCGACCGGATGCACGTGCTGAATAAGCTGTCCGATCGCGGCATCGGCGCGATCTATCAAACGAGGCTCGGCATATCGCTGCCTGAGGCGCGCGCCATTGCATCGGTCGGCGCGTTCGGGCCATGCTCGGTCATGGAACTCGCGCGGCGCGCGAACCTCGACAAAAGTCAGGCGAGCCGCACGGCCGAAACGCTGATCGGGCGCGGGCTCGTCAAGCGCGGCGCAAGCGACGCCGACGCCCGCGTAGTGCTGATCGCGCTGACGCCGGCCGGCGCCGCGCTGAACCGCAAGATCACGGCGCTCGCGCGCAAATGGAACGACGGGTTGCTCGATTGCCTGAACGACAGCGAAAAACTTGCGTTCAGCCGCGCGCTCGACAAGCTCATCGCCAGCGCGCGAGATCGAGCGCAGTGAGCCGCCGGCGCACGCAGCCGATGATTCGCGCAAGCGGCAGGCGCCAGGCGACGGCATGAGCGACGGCTTGCCGCTCGCCGTCCGGAGCGGGTTGCGTTCGCCGCCAGCCATGCGCAGCGATCACGTCGAATCCGCGTATCGAACGTTACCCGATCGACCATGCCACACGCGCGATGCGCATCACCCGCTCGGGTCGCGCTTCGCACCGTCCTCGTCCCGGTCGAGCACGCTCAGCGCGCCGGAGATCTGGCTCTTGTCGTGCATCCCGAGCTTGCGATACGCGCAGCGCAAATAGTGGCGCACGGTGGCCGGCGCGATCTCCATCTGCCGCGCCACTTCCTTATGCGAGCGCCCTTGGCCGTAATAGCGGATCGCTGCAAGCTCGCGCGGACTGAGCCGGTCGAGCAGCGAACGCGGCCGCGCTTCCAATTGAAACAGGCCGGCGACGGGCACGCACCGCACCGTCAATGCATCCGCCGAATACGGCTGCGACGGGCGGCGGCGCAAGTGATCGACGAGCGCGGGCGGCAGACGCGAGCCGCTCCAGTCCCGCCACTCTGCCTTCAGCAGCGCATCAAAACCCGCATCCGCATGATGCAGCACGCCGAAGTTGTCGCAGATCGCACGCACCGTCGACGCGGCCGCCTCGTTGCGCAAGCGGCTTAATTGCGCGGCGCGGTTGATCGTCAATGCGGCGGCCAGATGCGGAATCACGTTTTCGTAGCGGCGCATGTCGCCAGCCGTAAATGGACGATTCAATGCGTGACGGTAGATCGACAGAAATGTCGTGAGTCCGAAACGACGGTCGAGCGTGCACACGCACATGAGCTGCGCGAGCCCGTATTTGACACACCAGCCGCGAAACCGGCCATCGAGCCCCGGATCGACGACCGACAGCGCGACTGCCCGGCCGTATGCCCCATGCAGCGTGCGTCGCGCGAGCGGATCGCAATCGCGCACGCGCTTCCAATCGATGAAGAATTCGCGGGGCAGCCGGTATAGATAGCTGTTGTGCATCACCGGGCCGCTCGGCGTGTGATTCGCCACGCCCGTCCAACCGGCGTCGAACGGCAGATAGCGCGACAGCAGCCGAAAGAAACCGCATTCGAACTCGCCAATCGCTGCGCCGCCCGCCATCGCATACAGATCGAGTAAAAACAGGCTCAGTTCGCGCGACGGCGCGCCGTCGTCGTCGAAATCGCGCCGGCGCGGCGCGCGCGGCGGCCATGCGGTTTCGTCGAGCACGATCGCGGCGGGCACGTCATGCAGCACGTCGAGGCTTCGCTTGATCCCGGCTCCGCTGTCAGCGTCGTCGGCCTTGCCAGTTCTACTCCCACTATTCCCAGCCCTGATCGCCACCACTGACCGCTCCCTCGCCCGCTCGTACAGCCGGCGTCGCGAACTCCGTCGATAAGCGCCCCATTATAGCGGCCGTCTTTTTTTGACGGCCGCGCGCGCACGAACGCGCACCGGCCCAGTGCATTTGAACGGGGCCCAGATTCCGCGCTGCCGCACGCGAGACAACAGCCGTGTGTTCATGCGCGTGCAGGGCGGCAAGCGAAACGCGCCGGCGTGCAACCCAGGGTTTTCCACAACGTTCATCTGGACGGCTTTGCAACGGCATGCGCACTGCCGACACTGCGGATGAACGCGCTGCATGCGCCGCCGGTTTCGCGTCGAATCGTGTCATCGAATGCCGATCATGAAAACATTTCCGCAAGATCCTTCGTTATCCTCTTCACCACCGCCCACCGGTACGCAAGCGTTCACGCATGGCACGCTCGCCGCGCTCGTCGCATTCGCGGCGATCACGCCGCTGCAACTGCTCGTCGCGCCTGCCGTCGCCGGCCAGCTCGGCACGCAGCTTGGGCTCACGGCGTCGCAGATCGGTGCGTATTTCTTCGTCGAGCTTGGTGCGTTCAGCGCCGCGACGCTGCCATCGTACCTGTGGCTCGGCACGATCGATGCGCGCCGTGTCGCACGGTGGGCGTGCGCCATTTTCTGCGCCGGCAATCTCGCCACCGCCGTGCTGATGCCCGGCTTCGTGCCGTTGCTCGCGCTGCGCGCGGCAACTGCACTTGGCGGCGGCACGCTGATGGTGCTGTGCATGACGAGCGCCGCGATGAGCGAGCACAGCGAACGCGTCTACGGATTATGGGTCGTCGGTCAATTGATTGCGGGGGCGGCCGGGCTCTTTGTGCTACCGCATCTGTTCGACGCAGTCGGGCTGCGCGCGCTGTATGGGGTGCTCGCCGCGCTGACGCTATGCGCCGCGCCGCTGGCCGGCCACTTTCCCGCCACGCCCCGCGCGCGCCGGCCGCGCGCCCGGACTGCAGGCCCGCGTGCGGCACGCGCACTGGCCGCGCTCGCTGTCGCCGGCATCCTGACGTTCTATCTCGCGATCGGCGGCGTTTGGACCTTCGCGAGCCGGGCCGCGGCCGCAGCCGGCTTCGATGCGCCGGCAACCGGCAACGTGCTTGCGATTGCGAGCCTGACCGGCATTGCAGGCGCAGCGCTCGCGTCCGGTCTCGGCGGCCGCGCGTCACGGCGTGCAATGCTGTACGCAGGCTACGGAATACTCGCTGTGTCGCTCGCGCTGCTCGCCGCGGCGCCCGGCCCGGCCGGCTACGTCGCGGCGATCTTCGGCTTCAAATTCTCGTGGACGTTCGTTCTACCGTTCATGCTCGCGAGCGTCGCCGCTGTCGACGCGTCGGGCCGCCTGATCGCCACGCTCAATCTCGTGATCGGCTGCGGGCTCGCCGCCGGACCGCTGATCGCGGGCCTGATGCTCGATGGCGGCGGCACGCTGCGCACGCTGTTCGCGCTCGCCGCCGGCGTGTCGATCGTATCGCTCGCGACGCTGCTGCGCGTCGAGCGCGATGCGCGCTGACGCCGCACGCCCCGTTCATTCGTCGTCGCTCGAACTGACCGCTATGAAAAAAACCGCCTTCTTCACCGATGAACGTACCTTCTGGCACACGGGCGGCGCACACGCGCTGTTCTTTCCGGTCGGCGGCTGGGTGCAGCCGCCGTCGAGCGCCGGTTATGCAGAATCGCCCGACTCGAAGCGCCGTTTGCTGTCGCTCGTGCATGCATGCGGCCTTGCCGCGCAAATCGACATGCTGAGCGCGCCAGCCGCGACCGAAGCCGATCTGCGGCGTATCCACCCGGTGCACTATCTGGACGCGTTCAAGCGCGCGAGCAACGCGAACGGCGGCGATCTCGGCGAGCTGGCGCCGTTCGGCAAAGGCAGCTACGAGATTGCCGCCCTCTCGGCGGGTCTCGCACTCGCCGCCGTCGACGCCGTGCTAACCGGGCGCGCGGCGAACGCGTTCTCGCTGTCGCGTCCGCCCGGCCATCATTGCCTGCCCGACAAGCCGATGGGCTTTTGCCTGCTCGCGAACATCCCGATTGCGCTCGAGGCCGCGCGCGCGAAACACCAGATCGAGCGCGTGGCCGTGATCGATTGGGACGTGCACCACGGCAACGGCACTCAGACGATCTACTACGGCGATCCGCACACGCTGACGATCTCATTGCATCAGGACCGCTGTTTTCCGCCCGGCTACAGCGGCGCCGACGAACGCGGCACCGGCGCGGGCATCGGCGCGAACCTGAACGTCCCGCTTCTCGCCGGCGCGGGCGACGACGCTTACCGCTACGCGTTCGAGCGGATCGTCGTGCCGGCGCTCGATGCGTTTCGGCCCGAACTCATCGTCGTCGCAAGCGGGCTCGACGCGAACGCGGTCGACCCGCTCGCGCGGATGCAATTGCACAGCGGCAGCTATCGGTTCATGACGCGCTCGCTGCTGGATGCGGCCGGCCGGCATTGCGACGGGCGGCTCGCGATCGTTCATGAAGGCGGTTATTCGGAGGCCTACGTTCCGTTTTGCGGACTGGCGATAATCGAAACGTTGTCGGGCATTCGCACTGAAGTCGTCGACCCGATGCTCGACCTCGCGACCGCCCAGCAGCCGGGCGAACGCTTCAATGCGTTCCAGCGGCAGCTCATCGACGAACTGGCGCAGAGCTTCGGTTATTGAATCGACGCGCGCCCACGGCACGGCGGCACGGCCCCACCTGCCGGCGCGCGGGCGACCCCGTACCGCCCGCGCGGAAAGAAGCGCGGCCGCGCCTTCGCCGGTTCCTGCGCCGCGCAAAACGAAGGGCAACGTTGCAATCGGAACAAAACCACCGACCATGACCGGCTTCGAGTGGGATCGTCCTGCGCGCCGGTCAGGCAATCAGGGCGACCCCGCCGCTCCGGTTCAGCGCGGTTCTTCGTCCGCGCGTCGTTCCCGGAGCGCCGCCCCGCAGCCCGTGCGCAAACGTCACCGCCCCGGCACGATACGCTCGCGCCGCGGGAACGGGACGTCATCCCGTGCTGCTTTACGAATGGAAATCGCACGCCGGACATGCAGGCGCCAGCGCTGAGATTCAGGGACGTTGCGACGCGATCTGGGGCAGCGTGACCGGCCGCCTGCACGCTGACGGGCCATGCGCCTGGTTTCCCGCCGCGCGCATCACCGCGCGCAGGCCAAGCCGCGCGCGGGCATCGTCCGAAAAAATGAAACGATGCGCGCGCATCGTTCGCCACTCGCGTTACACTCACGGCCTCGTTTGTTTCGACCCACCCGGAATCACATGCAGTTGCCCAAGCGGCTCAAACCGAAGCGGCTCATCGCCGCAGGCCTTTGCGCCACGCTCGTCGCCACCGCGCCGCCCGCCTTCAGCAAGACCGGCCCGGCCGAATCGCTGATCTCCCGCATCGTCGACTATATTGCGAGCGTACTGCCGTCCGCCGCACATGAAGCGCCTGCTGGACAAGTCGTCGAAGCGGCGTTCTCGCCCGACGGCGGCGCCGAAGCGCTGATCCTCAAGGTGATAGGCACAGCGCGCGTATCGCTCAGGCTCGCCGGCTACTCGTTCACGTCGCCGAAGATCGTCCGCGCGCTGCTCGATGCGCATCGGCGCGGCGTCGATATCGCGGTCGTCGTCGATAACGACGGCAACCGGTCGAAAGCGTCGAAGCAAGCGCTCAACCTGCTCGTCAACGCAAAGGTGCGCACGCGCACGATCGACCGCTACGCGATCCATCACGACAAATACATCGTCGTCGACGCCCGGCACGTCGAGACGGGATCGTTCAACTACAGCGCCGCGGCCGCGGCACGCAATTCGGAGAACGTGCTGGTGGTCTGGAACAATCCGGCGCTGGCGTCGCAATACTTGGCGCATTGGCAGAACCGGTTCGATCAGGGCATCGATTACCGATCGAACTATTGAGCGATCAAGCTGGCCGATTCGAATTGGTCCACGCGAGGCGGGCGGCCTCGCGCGGCGCGATGGCCCGCCGCAGCCGGCCATCGCGCCCGCCTCAGACGTCGGCCCCTCGACGAAAGGTCGCGCCGTCGGCATCGGCCGGATTCGAGAGCGTCCCGCTCTCGATCCAGAAACGCCGCCCAAATCATGCGCCCGCGCGAGGTTAGCAGGCCTTTTCGCCCAAATGACGACGGCCCTCGAACGGCGCCTTCGAAGGCTAGCGCCAGCCCGGCACGCCCGTTCGTCGAATCCGATCGCAGTTGACGCGCTAAGTGTGCGGCGCGGGCGGCGGGCCGCGCCTAAAACGCGTCGCTATTTGAGCGGAGAGAGATCATGCCCTGGGAGGATACGCGGGCGCTTTGCGTCCGGCGGCTGAACCCTCTGCAGACGCTCGTCCAGACGCGCCTGGACGTTATCCAGTTCGTTTCTGGCCAGCGGGATATTCCATTGGTTGTGTTGCTCTCTATCCAGGCGAGCCATTCTATCCCGGATGATATCCATCAGCCTTCGCATTTGATCTGTTACTCCATTTTCCTCGGGCTGCGCCTGCAAAACATCGTTCGCGGCCACCAATGCCTGGTGTAGGTTGTGCAGCACCTGCGCTGCTCTATCCGGTAGATTGCCGTCGAACGCATTCACCGCATCCCTGACCCAATGCACCCTTTCTTGAGCCCGCCGCATCGCCCCCTCGTCATCCCGCTGCATTGCCTGGTCGCCATCGCGCATGGCCCGGGCAACCATTAATCCAATGTTGGTGCGCTCAGATCTCAATTGATCGTCGGCCGTCGTTGCCTGCTGAGCCAGCGCCGCGGCTTGCCGAAGCATGACTTCCCGCTCTTGCTCGGCAACCTGGAGACGACCGGAAATCTGGGCGGTGGCATCGCGCTTATTCCTCGGGCTCGGGCTCGGGCTCGGGCTCGGGCTCGGGCTCGACGGCTGCTGAGCGGATTCAAGCTCGCCCGGCTCCGTCGTTTGCACGAGTGGAACTGACGCGAGACTCACCAGGGACGGGTTTCGCCGGGACGTAGCGGCATCCGCCTGAGCCTTACCTGAAGGTCTCTCCGACGAAACCGCTTGCCTCAATTGCGGCGCCATTTCCTGGGCCGTGCCGCGTGCCGCCTGATTCAACTCACCGTCGATCTCGGCCGGCCGAAGTTGAAATTGGCCCGCTAGATTCACCCGTCCTATCGCGGAGCCGGGCTGATTGTTCAAACTTGCTATTGTCGACACTTTCTTTTCCTTTGCATTTTTACATTCAACACCATGATTGGTGAAATCCGGATTTCACACTGTTCATCATCATGAGTTTTTTCTTTTCAACAGGAAGCGGTGGCCGCGCAATATTCGTCGACAATCCGAAAACAACCTTTACGTTTGACATTGTCAACCAATAAGCTCGTCCGATTTTTCGAAAATCATTCAATGTCGATTTAATTTATTTAGCGAAGATAAAATTTATAATTTATTATTCATTTTCATCGAAAATAGCCGTATCCAAAAAATCAATACCCATTCGAATTAGCTGAAAAATCAATGAAGTATGTCATGCTTGCACGACCCTTGAGGATGGGCGGCCGAGCACAGTTGCTGAGCCGTTTTCTCGGATTCAGCAAGCGGAGATGCGGCACCGTTACTCTTCGTTTCGTGGCAAGACGAATCGAGATGGCGGTTGGCCGCCATTCAATCTCATGTTCGAGCGTTCAAGCGATTCGTTCGGCTTTCGTATCGCGAATGGTCAGGCTGCGAACGCCGTTGATCGAGCTTTCGCGCGTCAGCCGCCAATTGAGGCTTTCCGAATGAACCACTCTGAACGACGCCACGCGCCGCCTCTTGCGTTATTTCTGGGTAGCGACGTGTAGCTTCGTGTGCTTTCGCACGGAAAATCGGAAGGCGGCGGCCACCGCAAAAGCGTCACAAGCCATTGAAAATAGCTGATGGCGTCCCTTGACACCGCGCGAAGAAAAGATACCGGATGGTGCGTGAGGCCGGACTCGAACCGGCACACCCTTGCGGGCGTCAGGACCTAAACCTGGTGCGTCTACCAATTTCGCCACTCACGCATGCGAGACATGCTGCGCGGAACGGAACCGCATCCTGGCGGCTGTCCCAAAAAGCGCAAGCGCGAGATTCTAACTGATCTGCCGACGCTTGTCTCTAGCATCGCGGCCTCGTTTCGGCGGCGATGCTAGAATGCCGCATTGTCCGGGTGTGCCGCGTCTGCGTCCCGTCTGCGTCGATAGCGGGCGGCGCGAGAAAAGCCCTCGGCAACGCACCAGGCGCGTGCGCCGCCTTGCCATTCGCCCACGCCCCCACTCGTTCCTGTCCCCGTGAATTTCGACGAATACTGCGAAGAAAAAGCCGCGCCGCCCGGCTCCAGCCTCTATTACGCGCTGCGCCAGGCGCCGCTTGCGCGCCAACCGCTCGTTGCCGCGCTGTTCGCGCTGCGCCGTGAACTCGAGCAAACGGTGAAGGAAATCAGCGATCCGGCCATCGGCCGCGCGAAACTCGCGTGGTGGCAAAAGGAGCTTGCAGCGCTGATCGCCGGCCAGCCGTCGCATCCGGTGTCGCAGGCGCTCGCCGCGCACCACCCCGATCTGCCAAGCAGCGCCGCCGCGCTGCAAACGCTCGTCGCGGGCTACGGAATGGATCTCGATCAGGCACGCTATCTGGACTTCGCAAACCTGAGCCGCTACGCCGATCAGACTGGCGGCGCATTCGCACAGCTCGTCGCGCGCGCGAGCGCTTGTCGACCGGACGATTTCGGCTGGGCGCCGCCGCTCGGGCATGCGCTGACGCTCGCGCAACTCGTGCAGGATCTCGGCGACGACGCGCGCCACGGCCGTATATACGTTCCGATCGACGAGTTGCAACGCTACGGCGTGACGGCGGCCGACCTGCTCAACCGCCGCTATAGCCCTGCGTTCACCGAACTGATGCGCTTCCAGACGTCGCGCGCACGCGACGCGCTTCATGCGTCGCTCGCCGCCATCCCCGCTGATGAGCGCCGCGCGCAACGCACGTTGCGCGCGCTCGGCGCGCTTGCGCTCGCGGTGCTCGACGAGATCGAGCGCGACGGCTTCCAGGTACTGCATCAGCGGATCGCGCTCACGCCGATCCGCAAACTGTGGATCGCATGGCGCGCCGCGCGTCGCCTCTGATCCAGTGCTCGACGAGATCGAGCTTGACAGTCTCCAGGCGCCACCAACGGATCGCGTCCGCGCCGGTTCTCAAGCCAATAGGCCGCATGCCGCGCTGCCGGTCAGGCGCGCAACAGCGGCAACGGCTCGAAACGCTGCTGGAGCACGCGCGTTGCGTCGAGCTCCCACCACGGCCCGAGCACGGTCGCGTAGAGTTGCCGGAAATCGACCGCGACAGGCAGGTTGCCATTGCCGTCCAGCCTGCCTAGCGCGGGCGGCGCGCCATACAACCCGCCGCGCACGCGCCCGCCCATCACGAAATGCGGCGCGGCCGTGCCGTGATCGGTGCCACCGCTCTGATTCTCGCGAACGCGCCGGCCGAATTCCGCATACGTCATGATGAGCGTGTCGTCCCAGCGGCCAAGCTCGGTGAGCGCCGAGCGCATCGCGACCAATCCGTCGGCCAATTGCTTGAGCAACCCCGCCTGCTGGCCGAGCTGGTTCTGGTGCGTGTCGAAGCCGTTGAGCGTGACGCGCAGCACCGCGACGCCCTGCCCCGGCGCGGGCGTGCGCTGCGGCGTGTCGCACGCGGCGAGTACCTGCATCGCGGTCTTCACCGCGGTGCCGAACGGCCCGGCCGGAAACGCGGTCGCGAGCACGGGCGCGCCGGCGGGCGGGCGCAGCCGGTCGGCAGCCTTGACGATGTCGTTCTCCACATCGATCACATGCGCGAGCGCGGGATTCTGCTCGCGCAGCGACACAGGCTGCACGAGCCGCGCCGCGCGAATGAATTGCGCGGGATTGACGAGCGCAATCGCACGCGCGCCGTTCGCAAGCGGCCCCATCTCGGCGCTGCCGAGCACGACGCCGTCCGCGGCGAAACCGGGTGGCACGCTCGCCTGCGCGAACGCGCGCGTGAGCCAGCCTTCGTGCAGATACTGGTCCGAGCGCGACGCGGTATCCCAGATCTCGATCGAGCGGAAATGCGACAAATTCGGCTGCGGATAGCCGACGCCGTCGACGATCGCGAGCCGCCCGTCACGCCAAAGCGGCATCAGCGGCGCGAGCGACGGGTGCAGCGCCGTTCGCTCGTCCAATTGCACGAGCTGCTCGCGTTTGATGCCGAGGGTCGGGCGCAGCGTCCGATACAGCGGGTCCGCATACGGAATCACTGTGTTGAGTCCGTCGTTGCCGCCTTTCAACTCGACCAGAATCAGCAGGTTCGAATAATTCGCGCCATGCGGCGCGCCCGCGCCCGCAAGCGCGCCAGCCGCCGCCGCGAACGCGCGGGGCATCGAAAGCGAGACGCTCGCCGCTCCCGCTACGCCTGCAAGGGTCAGAAAATTGCGTCGTTTCATCCTGCTGTCCTCTTTATGCATTCGCCGCCGCCGGCCTGTCCGGTCGTCGCGCGAATCGCTTTCGATGCGGCGTCGCGATCGCGCCGGCCGCGCTCATTTCCACTCGCTCACTTCAACTGATAGGCCGGGTCCATCAACAGCGCCTGCAAATAGGCCATGCTGGTCGCGCCGGTCTCGGTTGCCGCGACGGGCGACAGCGGCAGCACCGCATGTTGCAATTGCAATTGCGTCGACAGATCCGGCTGCGCCTGCGGCTTTGTCCGATATGCGGCGAGCCACGTATCGATATCGAAGCGCATCCCGCGCCGCATCGCCGGCTTGCCGTCCATCATCGCGCCGGGTGCGGATGCCGGCGCCGGCGCGGCATGTCTGCCTGCCGCCTCGGTGGCCCGCATCATCTGTTCGACGAATTGCTTGCGCGCGAGCAGCGTCGCGCTGTTGATCCACGTCGCGCCGCCCGGCCAGCCTTTCACGTTTGGCGGATAGAACAAATTCTGGCCGAGCGTGCGCAGCGTGTTCACAAACGGCCCGGTATCGCCGTAATCGACGTCGAACAGCCGCACGGTGCCGACCACGAACTCCACCGGCGATTTCACCAGCACGCCGCGATTGCGCTCGGCCCAGAACGCCTCCGACGACAGCAGCCCCGCGAGCGCCGTCCGGATGTCGTAGCCGCTTTGCCGGAAACGCCCGGCCACGTGCTCGACGGTGGACGCATCGGGCGTATCGGAAATAAACTCGCGCCACAATTTCGCAACGATGAAGCGCGCGGTCTCGGGCCGTGCGAGCAGGATGTCGAGCACCGCGTCGCCGTCGAAGCGGCCGGTCTCGCCGAGCACGGTTTTTTCGCCGTCGTCGTGAAGGTTCGACATGAACACGTAGCCGAGCGTATCGGGATCAACGCCCCAGCCGGTATAGGCGCGCGCGGCTTCGGACACGTCGCGCTGCGTGTAATGCCCTTCGCCGAGCGTGAAGAGTTCCATCACCTCGCGCGCGAAATTTTCGTTCGGGCGCCCTTTGCGATTCGACGCGCCATCGAGATATTGCAGCATCGCCGGGTCTTTCGCGACGCTGTGCAGCAGCGTGCCGAAATTGCCGAGCGCGGCGGCGCGCAACAGCGTGTTCTGCGCCGCCATCGTTTGCGGATACGGTACTTTGTCCTGACCGGACGTGAAATGATTGTGCCAAAAAAGCGTCATCCGCTCGGTCAGCGGCGACGGCGTGACGAGCATCTCGCGCACCCACCACGCGCGCAGTTCGTCGTAGCGGCGATTGCGCAACTGCCGCTCGGCCCGCCGCTCGTCGGGCGTATAAGCCGCACGCACCGCGCGCGGCGGCGGCAGCTCGCGCACCCAATCGGGCAGCGGCGTCACGCATTGCGTGCGCGCGCCGTCGAGCAGCCCGGCAAGCGCCTGCGCGCGCGTCATCCCGACCAGCCGCGCGACTTCACGCGGCGGCGGCGAAAAACCGGTGCGCGTCAGCAAAAAACGCGCATCGTCGGCATCGAGCAGTTGCTGCATGTCCGCCGACAACTGGTCCGTTCGATCTACGTGGCCAGCCCGGTCGGTATTCGCCGGGGCCCGTCCTGCCGTGCTCGCATCGCTCATCGCCGATCGCTCCCCTGGTTCGGGCAATCCACGACGATTGCCCATGCGGCGCACGCGCCGCGGTACTGGCGATTCAACGGCCCGTCGCAGTGGACAGTTGACGATCGATTTGATACGGAATTTTTCAACGGCGGCGCGCGCCTGGTGGATAGGCGCAAGCGTGGACGCATCGGACGGCGCGCCCGGCATGTGTGCGATGCGCCGCTCAGCGCTTGTAGAGTTCCCGCACGGCGTCCTCGATATGCTGACGCAACAAATGCCGCTCCTCCGGCGTCATATGGCCGTCGCGGCGACGCTGTTCGAGATCGGGCGGAACGGCCGAGCGGTTCGCCTGCTCGGCATGCTCGGGCGCAACGGCGGGCGGCGGCGCGCCCTTGCCGCGCGGCGATTTATGAGACGCCGGTGCGCGATCGTGCGGCTGCGCACCGGCAAAAGCGGGTGCGAAGAGGCCAGCGCATGCGAGCCCCAGCACGAACGCAATCCTCGTCGGCCGCATCACGGGCCTCGCCTGTTTCGTCGTTTTGTTCCCTTCGTCACGCGGCAAGCAGCTATCTGTGGCACACGAACCAACCCTGCGAAAATCGGCGTGCAAACCATGAAAATGTTTTAAGTGCAGGGAGTATCCACCGAATATCGCCTTCGAGTAAAGGAGTCTGTCGTCACTGTCTTTACTCAGCACAACAGCACGGGTAAATTTTGTAACTGACTGTTACCCGTCAAAAGTCGCTGCCGCGCGACTTTTCCCAATCGCGATAAGATGCCGCTCATGGAAACGAAAAATCCCTCGAAAATCCTCGTCGTCGACGACGATCCGCGCCTGCGCGATTTGCTGCGCCGCTATCTCGGCGAACAGGGCTTCAACGTGTACGTTGCCGAGAACGCGACGGCCATGAACAAACTCTGGGTGCGCGAGCGTTTCGACCTGCTCGTGCTGGATCTGATGCTGCCCGGCGAGGACGGGCTGTCGATCTGCCGCCGCCTGCGCGGCAGCAACGATCGCACGCCGATCATCATGCTCACCGCGAAGGGCGAGGACGTCGACCGGATCGTCGGCCTCGAGATGGGCGCCGACGATTACTTGCCCAAGCCTTTCAATCCGCGCGAGCTGGTCGCACGCATCCATGCGGTGCTGCGCCGCCAGGCGCCCGCCGAGTTGCCCGGCGCACCGTCCGAAACCACCGAGGTGTTCGAATTCGGCGAATTCTCGCTGAATCTTGCCACCCGCACGCTGACGAAGTCCGGCCAGGAAATCCCGCTGACGACGGGCGAGTTCTCGGTGCTCAAGGTATTCGCGCGCCATCCGCGCCAGCCGCTGTCGCGCGAGAAGCTGATGGAACTCGCGCGCGGCCGCGAATACGAAGTGTTCGATCGCAGCCTCGACGTGCAGATTTCGCGGCTGCGCAAGCTGATCGAGCCCGATCCGGGCAGCCCGCGCTTCATCCAGACTGTATGGGGCCTTGGCTACGTGTTCATCCCCGACGGCGCAGCCTGATGGCCGAGCCGTCGCGGCACGCGCGATTGCCCGTTTTTGACGCCAGATAAACAGCCTGTCCTATGCGTATCGACCGGCGCCTTTTGACGCTCGTGTTCGGCGGGCTGTTCTGGCGCACGTTCCTGCTGATCGCGCTGCTGATCGCGGTGAGTCTTGCCGCGTGGTTCCAGAGCTTCAGAGTGATCGAGCGCGAGCCGCGCGCGCAGCGCGTCGCGTTGCAACTGGTCGCGATCGTGAAGCTCACGCGCACGGCCCTGCTCTATTCCGATCCCGATCTGCGTCGCGCGCTGCTGCAGGATCTCGAAAGCAACGAGGGCGTGCGCGTCTATCCACGCGAAAAAACCGATAAGTTCAAGCTGCAGCCCGACGAATCGCTGAACCGGCTGATCGAGCACGACATCCGCAGCCGCCTCGGCGACGACACGGTGATCGCACAATCGGTCAACGACATCCCCGGCGTATGGATCAGCTTCAAGATCGACGACGACGACTACTGGGTGGCGCTCGACCGCGATCAGCTCGACACCGTCACCGGCCTGCAATGGGCCGGCTGGGGGCTGTTCGCGCTGGCGCTGTCGCTGATCGGCTCGGCATTCATCACGAGCCTCGTCAACCAACCGTTCTCGCGGCTCGCGCTCGCCGCGCGCAAGGTGGGCTCGGGGCAAACGCCCGAGCCGCTGCCCGAGCGCGGAATGGGCGTCGCGGCCGAAACCAACCGCAGCTTCAACCAGATGGTGCGCGATCTCGAGCAACTCGAGGCCGACCGCGCGCTGATGCTCGCCGGAATCTCGCACGATCTGCGCACGCCGCTCGCGCGGCTGCGCCTCGAAACCGAGATGAGTCCGTCCGATCAGGCAACGAAGGACGCGATGGTCGACGACATCGAACAGATGGACCGCATCATCGCCGCGTTCATCGATTACGCGCGCCCCGCGCAACGCACGCCCGAGCCCGTCGATCTGTCGGTCGTCGCGCGCGACGTGGCCGCCCGGCTGGCCGGCGAGGACGGCGTGCAAATCGTCACCCGCCTGGCACCCGCCGCAATCATTGCCGCGGATGAAACCGACATGCGCCGCGTCGTCGACAATCTCGTCGAGAACGCACGTAAATATGGGCAGAGCAAGCGCGACGGCATCGCCCGGATCACACTCGAGACCCGCGTCGCGCATGCGCGCGTCGAACTCGTCGTGCTCGACGAGGGGCCGGGTATCCCTGACGACCAGCTTGCGCTCGTGATGCGCCCGTTCTACCGCGTCGACACCGCGCGCACCAAAGCCGAAGGCACCGGCCTGGGGATGGCGATCGTACTGCGCCTCGTCAGCCGCTATCGCGGCACGCTGCGCCTGGCCAACCGCCAGCCCGACGGCGGCCTCGAAGTCACGCTGGAGTTCCCCGGCGCGAAAGCGCGCGCCTCCGCGTGAGCCGCCATGTGCCGTGCCGATACCCGCATGCTATCGCCATCTTTGAAAATTTCTATGGAGTTCGTTAGTTAAAATCTATTGAGAAAAGGAATCAATAGAGTTATAGTCTTACAGATGCTGTCACGGAAACGTTGCAGCGCATAGGTAGCTTGACCGCTTGTTAGCAGTCTTTCCCAACTCACACAGGAGCATCCGCATGAAAACCGTGGGCGATAAACTCGAAGCTTTCACCGTCGTGGCCGCGAAGCCTGGCTTCAACCATCACGAGGAAAACGGTCAGTCGGCATTCGAAACCGTCACCGAAGCGTCGTTCCCAGGCAAGTGGAAAGTGATCTACTTCTATCCGAAGGATTTCACGTTCGTCTGCCCGACGGAAATCGTCGAATTCGGCAAGCTCCAGAAGCAATTCGAAGAGCGTGATGCCGTCCTGCTCGGCGGCAGCTCGGACAACGAATTCGTCAAACTCGCATGGCGCCGTGAGCACAAGGATCTCGACAAGCTGAACCACTACTCGTTCGGCGACGTCAAGGGCGAGCTGATCGACCAGCTCGGCGTGCGCGATCACGAAGCGGGCGTCGCGCTGCGCGCCACCTTCATCGTCGATCCGGACAACACGATCCAGCACGTGTCGGTGAACAACCTGAACGTCGGTCGCAATCCGGAAGAAATCCTGCGCATTCTCGACGGCTTGCAAACGGACGAACTCTGCCCGTGCAACCGCGCGGTCGGCGGCGCAACGCTGTAAGCGTCGATGCACAAAGCCCGCGGCGCGACGCTTTCGCCTGCGGGCTTTTTTAACGGCCCAATCATAGGAGATATCAATGGAATTTATCGATTCGATTAAGGCGCAAATTCCCGACTACGCAAAAGATATCCGTCTGAACCTCGACGGCACGATCGCGCGCTCGTCGCTCGAAGGCAACGATGCGGTGGGCGTCGCGCTCGCCGCGGCGTTCGCGACCAAGAGCACGGCGCTCATCAAGCTGATCCGCGAAGCGGGCGTGCTGTCTGCCGAGGAAACCCAAGCGGCGCTAACGGCTGCCGCGCTAATGGGCATGAACAACACTTGGTATCCGTATGTCGAGATGGCCGACGACGCCGATCTGAAGACCGCGCGCGCCGAGCTGCGGATGGGGGCGTATGCGTCGCACGGCGGCGTCGACAAGCGCAAGTTCGAAATGTACGCGCTCGCCGCGTCGATCGTCGGCAAGTGCCACTTCTGCGTGAAGTCGCACTATGCGCTGCTGAAGAACGAGCAAGGCATGAGCGTCACGCAGTTGCGCGACGTCGGGCGGATCGCGTCAGTGATCAATGCCGCTGCGCAAGTCCTCGCTGCCGAAGGTAAATGAGCGTGACGGCGGGCTGTCGCCGCGTCGCATCGCGGACATGACGGCTCGCCGGCAAGCAGCATGCCCGCGTGAAGAATCGGCGCGCTCCCGCACGAGCGCCGGCATCCTGCCGACACACGCGAGGCCCCCACTCCGCCTCGCCCCGTGCGTTGCCCGCTCCGGAGACAGGCCGCCAACGCTCCCCCCTTTCGATACCCGGCCCCAAACAAATAAAGTCCGACAATTTTCCGTTCTCATCAGAAAACGGAAATTGCACCGCTCATAATCATCACAAAACCCCCATATCACCTCGTTAAAATAATAATAATAATCGACATTCCATCATTCCCGCGCAATGGCAATCATTTCGCAAAACAGAAAAGATTTTCGCATCCACCCATCCAAAAAACAAAAATCAAGTATACTTTAACCATCAATTTCCCGATTCGCCGCCATATCAACCTCATATAAAATGGCTCAACTTAATTTTCGACACGAAAATCCGATATGTCGAAAATAAAAATCCCACACTGCTTGGCGGCAAGGATTTAACCGATCGACTCCGATTCAATCCACCGCACCCGATCATTATCGATCACGATTGAATCGCAATATCTTCAATCAATAAATCATCCAACGGAGACAAAAAGTGCTGATACCACAATCTTCTTCGATATGTTCCAGCATATTGATCAATCAAGTCGCGATCAATATCGAACCGGAAGCCAACACAGGCGCTGCGGACGAATGCGCATCCGCCGCAACCGCCGCCCAACCCGGCTCGCCTCGAGCAATCGGCGCCGTTGCCAAAGCAAGCGCCTCGCAGGCGCACCCGCTGCCCAGCGAGCCGGGCATTCTGCAACGGCTGAAGGACATCGGCCCATGCAATATCGCCAAAGCCGCGGTCGCATCCGGGCTGCGCGACGGCACCAGTTCGTTTGTCGGCAGATATGTCGGGGATCAGGCCAGCAATTTGACCGGGCTCCTGCTTTCCAGCACGAACAGCGCCCCGGTGGCCAATGTGATGGCGGCGGTCGCCGGTGCGGCTTCCGTCGGCACCGGCGCGCTCTACGGTTATTCGATGGGTAAATTGCTGGGCAATTCTTTATCTTCGGCCGTCGATTGGGCAAAACAACTCAATCCGAGCGATTACGGCCGAATTGCGCCGCTTGCCTCGGGAGCCAAGGCCGTGGCGCCTTACATGCAGAAACTCGCGTATTACACCAAAGAAATTGCCCCGTCCCTCTGCGCATTCGCCGGCGCGGGTATCGGCGGCGCCGGCTACGCATTGGCCGGCCCGACCGTCGCAGTGGGCAATCTGGTTTCGGCATGTACCCGGTCTTTCATGCAGCAACGCGTGACTGCACCCTATGGAAGCAATATCCAATGGGAAAACGGCATACCCAAATCGCTCTACGTACTGCCTCCGGCAATCGGCTACGCGGGCATTGCGATCGGCAGCGCATTCGCCAGCCGCGTGGCAACTACGACCGCCTCCAATTCGCAACTCGAACCGGGCATCTGTCAAATCGAACTCGGTGAAAAATTCCATTCGTTCATCAACGCGAATCCGATACCCGCGCCTTGCTCTTATCTCCTTTCCGGGGAATTGAAATCGACGGACAATCCATTCGACGCCAGCACCTGCGCCCAAATTATCGGAAACCGGTTTAAATCCTACGTTTCACCACTATCACCTCAAACATCGACACCGACCGGCTGCGAAGATTATTTTTTGAAGAACGCAGTGTCTTACGTGAATGCGAAGTTCGGAATGGTTTCCAATTTCGTTCGCTGGGCATTCAAACCATTAATCGACGGCAGCATCACCGGGATAGGGGAAGCAGTGGACGGCGCAGTCGGCACGGTCTTTCGCGCCGCAGCGCACGGCAGTAGATTTGAACCGTCGCATCCGATCAGCCATAAATACAGCAACGTCTCTTTCCGTAAAGAAGCCACGTCGCGCATTTGCTCCGCCACCGCCGGGCAATTCATCAACGGGATTTCCAACCAGACGCTGTCATCGCCGGCAGTCGTCGTCGGGCAAGCGGTAACGGGTTTTGTTCAGGAATATCGCAGCGTCGTGACCCGGCCCGTGGTCACGCATACCAACGAGTATTTTCACGGCTGGTTCAGCAAACGCGCACCGATCGACGTCAACACGATGGCGAACACCGACGACCAAACCGAGACCGCCGACGAGCAAACCGATGACGAAGCGTGAATTTGATCGGCGAAGAATGAATGAACCGCGCCGCATGCGGCACGCCCCGGCGCATCGTGGCGCGGCGGGATCGCCGGCGCATGGGCTCAGGGTCTTCATCCGCATCGCGCGAGGTGTGGCGGGCGATCGGCCGCTTATCCCGCAACGGAACGTGCCGGCATTCGGCACGACCGCCCCGCCCCGAACTATCCGGCCCGCGGCGAATCCGGCGACGCGTCGCGCACGACGAGCGCCGCGGCCTGCGCTTCGATTCCCTCGCCGCGGCCGAGATAGCCGAGCTTCTCGTTGGTCTTCGCCTTCACGTTCACGCGATCGAGCGGCAGGCCGAGATCCGCGGCGATGTTCGCGCGCATCGCGTCGATGTGCGGCGCGAGCTTCGGCGCCTGCGCGATCACCGTGCTGTCGACATTGCGGATCGCAAACCCCGCCTGCGCGACGCGTGCCGCGCATTCGCGCAGCAGCGCACGGCTGTCGGCGCCCTTGAAGCGCGGATCGGTATCGGAAAAGTGGCGGCCGATGTCACCGAGCGCCGCCGCGCCGAATAGCGCGTCGGTGATCGCGTGCAGCAGCACGTCCGCGTCCGAGTGGCCGAGCAGCCCGCGCTCGTAGGGGATCGTCACGCCGCCGATGATGAGCGGCCGCCCGGGAACGAGCTGGTGTACGTCGTAGCCTTGTCCGATTCTGAAATCCATGTTGCGTTCGAGTCGAGTGTGGGTTGCGGTTCAATCAGGTTCAGCAGGCGCGCGCCGGGTGCGCGAGAATCGCTTCCGCGAGGTCGAAATCCTCCGGATACGTCACCTTGAAGTTGCGCAGGCTGCCTTGCACGACGCGCGGCGTATGGCCCGCCCATTCGATTGCGCTTGCCTCGTCGGTCAGATCGTGGCCGTCGCGCTGCGCGCGCTCGATCGCGTCGCGCAGCATTCCGATGCGGAACATTTGCGGCGTCTGCGCCTGCCAAAGTCCGTCGCGCGGCTCGGTGCGCGCGATCGCGTCGCCGCCCGCCGGCACGCGCTTGAGCGTATCGGCCACCGGCAGCGCGACAATGCCGCCGACCGGATCGTCCTTCAACGCGCCGATCAGCGCGCGAATCAGCGCGGGCGTGATACCGGGGCGCGCCGCGTCGTGCACGAGCACCCAGTCGGTATCCGTTGCGCCGAATTCGGCGAGCTGAATCAACCCGTTGAGCACCGACGCCTGCCGCGATGCGCCGCCGCAGCGCCGTACCGCGAAGCGCAGGCCGCTGAAGCGGCGCGCGTCGAAGTGGGCATCGTCGGGCGAAATCACGACGAGCGTTTGCGCGAACTCGCTGCATGCGTCGAACGCGGCGAGCGTGTAATGCAGCAGCGCGCGGCCGGCGAGCGTGCGGTATTGCTTGGGCAATGCCGAGCCCGAACGGCTGCCGGTGCCCGCGCACGGTATCAGGGCAAAAAGACGGGAAGTCACGGAAGGGATCGCCGGAAAAGATGAAAACGAAAGACGGATTTTATAATACGTCTTTCGTCGCGACGGGCCGCGCCCGTTCCGGCCGCCGCGATGCCCGCAACCAGCCGCTCGTTATGTCCGACAACGCCTCTTCATCGCCCTCTCCGGTCGCGCTCGTCAAGGCAGGCCAACGCTATACGTTCGACGGCGCGCACGGCTCGGCCGACGCGCTCGCGATCGCCCGTTATTTCACCGCGCATCGCATGCAGGTGCCGCTCGTCGCGGTGATCTGCGCGAACGCGGTGGATGCGCAACGCCTCTCTCAAGAACTCGGCTATTTCGCGCCCGATGCGCGCGTGCGCGTGCTGCCCGACTGGGAGACGCTGCCTTACGACACGTTCTCGCCGCACCAGGATCTCGTCTCCGAGCGGCTCGCGACCCTGCACGACCTGGGCGAAGGCCGCTGCGACATCCTGCTCGTGCCCGCGACGACCGCGCTGTACCGGATGCCGCCCGCATCGTTCCTGGCCGCCTACACATTCGCGTTCGCGCAGGGCGAGCGGCTCGACGAGGCCAAGCTCAAGGCGCAGCTCACGCTGGCCGGCTACGAGCACGTGAGCCAGGTCGTGCGCCCCGGCGAATATTGCGTGCGCGGCTCGCTGATCGACCTGTTTCCGATGGGCTCGCCGCTGCCGTACCGCATCGACCTGTTCGACGACCAGGTCGACTCGATCCGCTCGTTCGATCCGGACACCCAACGCAGCCTCTACCCGGTGCGCGACGTGCGCCTGCTGCCCGGGCGCGAATTTCCGTTCGACGAGCACGCGCGCACCGCATTCAGGAACCGGTGGCGCGAGACGTTCGAGGGCGACCCGAGCCGCGCGCCGATCTACAAGGACATCGGCAACGGCGTGCCGTCGGCGGGCATCGAATATTACTTACCGCTTTTCTTCGACGAAACCGCAACGCTCTTTCACTATCTGCCCGAGCGCGCGCATCTCGTGTTCGCGGGCGATCTCGACGCATCGATCAAGCGTTTCACCGCCGATACCAAGCAGCGCTATGCGTTCCTGTCGCACGACCGGGAGCGGCCGATTCTCGAGCCGAAAAAGCTGTTCCTGTCCGACGA
Source organism: Burkholderia singularis (assembly GCF_001718875.1). NCBI lineage: Bacteria > Pseudomonadati > Pseudomonadota > Betaproteobacteria > Burkholderiales > Burkholderiaceae > Burkholderia > Burkholderia singularis. The sequence goes on along the minus strand of NZ_CP013448.1, from coordinate 1,857,472 downwards.
CGATTTCTACGCGCTCGCCAAGCCGTTCGCGCGCGTCGCGCTGCCCGCGCAGCCCGAGGGCGGCTGGGCCACGCCGCTGCCGCCGCTCGCGCTCGATCGCCACGCGGACGATCCGCTCGCCGCGCTGCGCCGCTACCTCGACACGACCGCCAACCGCGTGCTCTTCACCGTCGAATCGGCGGGCCGCCGCGAGACGATCGCGCAGCTTCTCGCCGACAACCGTCTGCGCCCGGCCGCCAACGACAGCTTCGCGTCGTGGCTTGCGAGCGACGAGCGCTTCGCGCTTGGCGTCGCGCCGCTCGCAAGCGGCTTCGCAGTACCGGGCGAAGGCTGGGCGATCGTCACCGAAACCGAGCTGTACGGCGCGCTCGGCCGCCGCACCGGCCGCCGCCGGCAGGAGCAGGCAAGCAACGTCGACGCGATGGTGCGCGATCTGTCCGAGCTGAAGCTCGGCGATCCGGTCGTCCACGCGCAGCACGGCATCGGCCGCTATATGGGGCTCGTGTCGATGGATCTCGGCGAAGGCGAGACCGAGTTCCTGCATCTCGAATATGCGAGCGACAGCAAGCTGTATGTGCCCGTCGCGCAACTCCACGTGATCTCGCGCTACAGCGGCGCGGACCCGGACAGCGCGCCGCTGCACTCGCTCGGCTCGGGCCAGTGGGAGCGCGCAAAGCGGCGCGCCGCGCTGCAGATCCGCGATACCGCCGCCGAGCTGCTGAACCTGTACGCGCGCCGCGCCGCCCGGCAGGGCCATGCGTTCGCGCTCGAACCGCGCGACTACGTGAAGTTCGCCGACAGCTTCGGCTTCGACGAAACGCCCGACCAGGCAGCCGCGATCGCGGCCGTGATCGGCGACATGACGAGCGGCAAGCCGATGGACCGGCTCGTGTGCGGCGACGTCGGCTTCGGCAAAACCGAAGTCGCGCTGCGCGCGGCGTTCATCGCGGTGATGGGCGGCAAGCAGGTCGCGCTGCTGTCGCCGACCACGCTGCTCGCCGAACAGCACACGCAAACCTTCATCGACCGCTTCGCCGACTGGCCGGTGAAGATCGTCGAGCTGTCGCGCTTCAAGTCCGCGAAGGAAGTGAGCGCGGCGATCCGGCAGATCAACGAAGGCAGCGTCGACATCGTGATCGGCACGCACAAGCTGCTGTCGTCGGATGTGCAGTTCAAGCGCCTTGGCCTCGTGATCATCGACGAGGAGCACCGCTTCGGCGTGCGCCAGAAGGAAGCGCTCAAGGCGCTGCGCGCGGAGGTGGACGTGCTCACGCTGACCGCCACGCCGATCCCCCGCACGCTCGGCATGGCGCTCGAGGGGCTGCGCGACTTTTCGGTGATCGCGACCGCACCGCAAAAACGCCTGGCGATCAAGACCTTCGTGCGCCGCGAGGAGGAAAGCGTGATCCGCGAGGCGATGCTGCGCGAGTTGAAGCGCGGCGGCCAGGTCTACTTCCTGCACAACGAGGTCGAGACGATCGAGGATCGCAAGACGATGCTCGAGGCGCTGGTGCCCGAGGCGCGGATCGTGATCGCGCACGGGCAAATGCACGAGCGCGAACTCGAGCGGGTGATGCGCGATTTCGTCGCGCAGCGCGCGAACGTGCTGCTTTGCACGACGATCATCGAAACCGGCATCGACGTGCCGAGCGCGAACACGATCATCATGCACCGCGCGGACAAGTTCGGCCTCGCGCAGCTTCATCAGCTGCGCGGCCGGGTCGGCCGCTCGCACCACCAGGCATACGCGTACCTGCTCGTCCACGATCCGCAGGCGCTCACCAAGCAGGCGCAGCGCCGGCTCGAGGCGATCCAGCAGATGGAGGAACTCGGCTCGGGCTTCTATCTCGCGATGCACGACCTGGAGATCCGCGGCACGGGCGAGGTGCTCGGCGACAAGCAGTCGGGCGAGATCCACGAGATCGGCTTCCAACTCTATACCGAGATGCTGAACGACGCGGTCAAGGCGTTGAAGAACGGCAAGGAGCCCGATCTCACCGCGCCGCTCGCCGCCACGACCGAGATCAATCTGCACACGCCCGCGATCCTGCCCGCCGATTACTGCGTCGACGTGCAGGAGCGGCTGTCGCTGTACAAGCGCCTCGCGAACTGCGAGCACGGCGACGCGATCGACGGTATTCAGGAAGAGCTGATCGACCGCTTCGGCAAGCTGCCGCCGCAGGCGCACGCGCTCGTCGAGACGCATCGGCTGCGCCTTGCCGCGAAGCCGCTCGGAATCGTGAAGATCGACGCAAGCGAAGCGGCGATCGGGCTGCAATTCGTGCCGAATCCGCCGATCGATCCGATGCGCATCATCGACATGGTGCAAAAGCACCGGCACGTGAAGCTCGCGGGGCAGGACCGGCTGCGCATCGAGACGCGCACGCCGGATCTCGCGGTGCGCGTGTCGACGATCAAGGAGACGCTGCGCGCGCTCGGCCAGCCGCAGAAGCCGCGCGAGCAGGCGGCGGCGCGCTGACGCGCAATGCCGCTGCGGCAGCGCAGCAGCGGCAGCGCCCCCCGCCCGGCTGCGCCGGCCGTGTGCCCGGCAGGACACCGAAAAACGCGGCATGCGACGCCGCGCGTTCGGCGCGGCGCGGCTGCGGCACCGCGCCGAATCATGCGAACTCGAACGCGAACACCGGCACGCTGCTGCATCGCAATGCGCCGCGCCACAGCGTGCGGGGGCGTTTTTGGATATGATCTTTGCATTCCCCCGCCGGAGTTCCGCCATGTCTTTCGTCGACGCAACGGCACCGTCCGCTGCCGCTTCCCCGTCGCGCGCCGAGCCGATCAGCCTGGATTGGACCCGAAGGCTCGTGTCGATCGACACGACAAGCCGCGTGCCGAATCTCGGCCTCATCGAAATGGTCCGCGACGCGCTCGCCGATGCCGGCGTCACGTCGACGCTCACCCACGACGCCCGCGACGGCTGGGCGAATCTGTTCGCGACGCTGCCCGCGCACGACGGCTCGACCCATGGCGGAATCGTGCTGTCCGGCCACACCGATGTCGTGCCCGTCGACGGCCAGCAGTGGGACAGCGATCCGTTCCGGCCCGAAGTGCGCGACGGCAAGCTGTACGGGCGCGGCACCTGCGATATGAAGGGCTTCATCGGCGCGGCGCTCGCGCTGCTGCCCGAGATGCGCGCCGCGAAGCTCGCGCAGCCGATCCATTTCGCGCTGTCATACGACGAGGAGATCGGCTGCGCCGGCGCGCCGCTGATGCTCGCCGATCTGAAATCGCGCGGCATCGCGCCTGCCGGCTGCATCGTCGGCGAGCCGACCGGCATGCGCCCCGTGATCGCGCACAAGGGCGTCAACGTCTACCGCTGCTGCGTGCGCGGGCACGCCGCGCATTCGTCGCTGACGCCCAAGGGGCTGAACGCGATCGAATACGCGGCGCGCCTCATCTGCCGCATCCGCGACATTGCCGACGAGTTCCGCGCGCAAGGCCCGTTCGACGCGCTGTACGACGTGCCGTTTTCGACCGCGCAGACGAGCCTCATCAAAGGCGGCAACGCGGTCAACACGGTGCCTGCCGAATGCGAGTTTTCGTTCGAATTCCGCAATCTGCCGACGCTCGATCCCGATGCGATCTTCGCGCGCATCGACGCTTACGCGCGCGATACGCTGCTGCCGCTGATGCGCCGCGAGCATCCGAACGCGGCGATCGAGTTCTCGAAGGTGGCCGCTGCGCCCGGCCTCGACGCCGCCGAACAGGAAGCGATCACGCAGCTCGTGCGCTCGCTCACCGCCGACCAGGAAAAACGCAAGGTTGCCTACGGCACCGAGGCCGGCCTGTTCCAGCGTGCGGGCATTCCGAGCGTCGTCTGCGGGCCAGGCTATATCGAGCAGGCGCACAAGCCGAACGAATACGTCGAACTCGATCAACTCGCATCGTGCGAGCGCTTCCTGCGCAAGCTCGTGCACGGACTCACGCTCGCATGATGCGGCGTGCGGCCGCCGCGCGCGAGCCGCGGCCGCACGGACGATCGCCGCCGCTCTTTCGCCTCCGTCGCCGTTGCCGCCCGCTTCGCTTCTTTCGCCCTTCTCGATCCTCGCAAGCCCATGTCGACCTCCACGCACCGCGCCGAGCACCTGACGATCAACGGCGAGCCCGTCCCGACGCTCGACGAAATCGCCGCGCAGCATTTCGCGCTCACACCGTGGGTCACGCGCACGCCGGTTTTCGAGCGCGCCGACCTGCCGACGCTCGAAGGCACCCACGTGAACTTCAAGCTCGAATTGCTGCAAGCGAGCGGCAGCTTCAAGGCGCGCGGTGCGTTCACGAATCTGCTCGCACTCGGCGCGGAGAGAAAAAGCGTCGGCGTGACGTGCGTGTCGGCCGGCAATCACGCGGCGGCCGTCGCTTACGCGGCGATGCGGCTCGGCACCAGCGCGAAGGTCGTGATGTTCAATAGCGCGAACCCGGCACGCGTCGCGCTGTGCCGCCAATACCGCGCGGAAATCGTGATGGCGTCGAGCCCCGCCGATGCGTTCGAGACCGTCCGCCGTATCGAGGCCGACGAAGGCCGTTTCTTCGTCCATCCGTTCAACGGCTATCACACGGTGCTCGGCACCGCGACGCTCGGCTACGAATGGGCGACGCAGACGCCCGATCTCGACGCGGTGATCGTGCCGATCGGCGGCGGCGGGCTGGCCGCGGGCGTGTCGACCGCGCTGCGGCTCGCGAATCCGCATGTCCATGTGTATGGCGTCGAACCCGAAGGCGCGGATGCGATGAGCCGAAGCTTCGCGGCAAATCATCCGGTCGAAATGGGCGCGATGCGCACGATCGCCGATTCGCTGATGGCACCGCACACCGAGGAGTACAGCTACGAGCTGTGCCGCCGTCATGTCGACCGAATCGTCACCGTATCGGACGACGCGCTGCGCAACGCAATGCGCTATCTGTTCGCGCACCTGAAATCGGCCGTCGAGCCGGCCGGCGCCGCGGCGACGGCCGCGCTGCTCGGGCCGCTGCGCGAGGCGCTGCAAGGCAAGCGGGTCGGCGTGTTGCTGTCCGGCACCAACATCGACGCCGCCACGCTCGGCACTCATCTGGAGCAGCAGCCGACGCCGCGCACGTGACGCCGGCCGTCAAGCTATCCCCAGTTCATGTCGAAAAGCTTGTTGATAAGCACCGGACAAACGCGCTAACGCATTGATCGCGCGATACTTTGCGCCCGTGCTGCCTAATGCGGCCCGCGCCGGCGCGGGCTGAGCGCATACCGGCCAGTTATCCCCAGTTTCTGTTGAAAGATCTGTTGACAAGTTTTGGGCAGCATCGCTAAATGCTTGATGCGATTCGGATCGCCCGCCAAGGTGCAATGCGCCGCAGCGCGGCGTATTGCCGGCCGCGCGTGCCGCCAGCAATACGCTTTTCCCCAATTTTTGTTGACAGGCTTGTTGATAACCGCCCGGACAAGCCGCCAAGCCCTTGAGCGCAAGGCGTTTTCCGTTCGCGCCCGCCGGGCTGGCAAGCGCGTTCCGGCAGAGTGAGCAGATAGCACGGCCGCCGGTACGCCCAAGCCTGCGCCGCTTCCCATTTCATCCACGAGGACGCCATGCGTTCGACATCGATTGCCGTCACGTTCAGCCTCACCCTCGCGTTGCTGTCCGGATGCGCCACCGCGCAATCCAACGTGGAACGCGCGCCGGCGAGCAACGGCGACGCGCTCTGCGCGCAGGCCGGCGGCATCCGGCAATTGCAGGCGGACCTGCTGTTCGGCCGCGACATCGCCGGGCACGGCTCCGTCACCGATGCGCAACGTGAGCGCTTCATCGCCGACGTCGTCACGCCGCGCTTCCCCGACGGCCTGACCACATGGGACACGCGCGGCCAATGGCGCGACCGCGCGACGAACCAGGTCGAACGCGAATCAAGCTTCGTGATCCGGATCGTCGCCCCGGACACGCGCGCGACGCTCGACAGCCTCGCGGAAATCCGGCGCGCGTACAGCGAGCAGTTTCACCAACAATCGGTCGGACTGCTGCTCACGCGCTTGTGCGCGTCGTTCTGACTCATCAACTCGCCGGCATCGGCCACGACGGCCCGGCTCAGCCGAACGGCGCTCACGCCGTCCCCGTCGTCGCGCGCGGCATCCGTACGCCGGTCACGGCTTGTTGCTCTCGAACATGTCGATGATCTGCCGCTTCTCCTCGGGCGTGACCGGCGGCGGCGTGAGGCCGGCAGCGCCGGCCGAGCCCAGCGCGTCGTTCGCGTTCACTGTCGGGCTCGCGGCCGGATTGAAGTCGACGCTCGCGATGAAGCCCGCGCCCGGCGTGCGATCGGCGTAATACAGCTCGCCGTCGATCGTCGTCAGCCCGTCCGGCATCGGCATCTGCTGCTCGGGCACGCCGGCGAGCGCCCGGCGCATGTAGTTCACCCAGATCGGCAACGCGAGTTGCGCGCCGAATTCGCGGCTGCCCAGGCTTCTCGGCTGATCGAAGCCCATCCATGCGACCGCGACGAGCGACGCCTGATAGCCTGCGAACCAGCCGTCCTTCGCGTCGTTCGTCGTCCCGGTCTTGCCTTGCAGATCCGCGCGGCCGAGCACATTGGTGCCCGCGCCCGTGCCCGCCGTCGCGACCGTGTGCAGCAGGCTGTTCATCACATACGCGTTGCGTGCGTCGATCGTGCGCGGCGCCGTGCCGCCCGCGGTCACCGGTTGCGCTTTTTGCAGCGCCTGCCCGCGCGCATCGTCCACTTCGGCGATCAGATAGGGATCGACCTTGTAGCCGCCGTTCGCGAACACCGCATAGCCGCTCGCGAGCTGCAGCGGCGTGACGAGGCCCGCGCCGAGCGCCATCGGCAGGTACGGCGGCGTCTTCGCGGGATCGAAGCCGAAGCGCTGCGTGATGTATTGCTGCGCATACGACGTGCCGATCGACGCGAGAATGCGGATCGACACGAGGTTCTTCGAGCGCTGCAGCGCCGTGCGCATCGACATCGGGCCGTCGGGCTGGTCATCGTCCTTCGGCTCCCACGGCTGGCCGCCCGGCACGCTTGGTGGGAAGTACAGCGGCGCGTCGTTGATGATCGTCGCGGGTCCAAGCCCCTTGTCGAGCGACGCCGAATAGACGAACGGCTTGAAGCTCGAGCCCGGCTGCCGCCACGCCTGCGTCACGTGGTTGAACTTGCTCTTGTTGAAATCGAAGCCGCCGACGAGCGAGCGAATCGCGCCGTCCTGCGGCGCGAGCGCGACGAGCGCGCCCTCCACTTGCGGCAACTGCACGATCTGCCACGCGCCCTTCGCATCCCGCATCACGCGCACGATCGAGCCCGGCTTGATGCGTATCGCGTCCGATGCGCGCGCGCCGAGCGCGCCGGCGACGAAACGCAGCCCGGCGCCGCCGATCGTGGTGGTCGCGCCGCCGACGAACTGCACCTCGACAGCGGCGGAAGACGCACCCAGCACGACCGCCGATTGCAGATCACCGTTGTCCGGATGGTCGGCGAGCGCGTCGTCGATTGCCTCGTCGCGCGCGTCGCCCGCGCTCGGCAGCGCGATGAAGCCTTCCGGGCCGCGATAACCGTGGCGGCGCTCGTAATCCATGATCCCGCGGCGCACCGCCTGATACGCCGCCTCCTGATCGGCGGCGTTGATCGTCGTCGTCACCGTGAGGCCTCGCGTGTAGGTCTCGTCCTTGTACTGCGCATACATCATCTGCCGCACCATCTCGGCGACATACTCGCCATGCACCGCGTATTGGTTGCCCGGCGTGCGCGTATGGATCTCTTCCTTCACCGCTTCGTCGTACTGCGGCTGGGTGATGTAGCCGAGTTCGCGCATCCGCTTGAGGATATATTCCTGCCGCACCTTCGCGCGCTTCGGATTGACGACCGGATTGTACGCGGAAGGCGCTTTCGGCAGCCCCGCGAGCATCGCCGCCTCGGCGAGCGTGATGTCCTTCAGATCCTTGCCGAAATAAACGCGCGCGGCGGCAGCAAAGCCATACGCACGCTGCCCCAGATAGATCTGGTTCATGTACAGCTCGAGAATCTGATCCTTGGTCAGCGCCTTTTCGATTTTGTACGCGAGCAGCATTTCATAGATCTTGCGCGTGTACGTCTTTTCGCTCGACAGGAAGAAATTGCGCGCGACCTGCATCGTGATCGTACTCGCGCCCTGCCGCGCGCCGCCGTGCATCAGATCGGCAACGCCCGCGCGCAGGATGCCGAGAAAATCGACGCCGCCGTGCTCGTAGAAGCGATAGTCCTCGATCGCGAGCACCGCCTTTTTCATCACGTCGGGAATGTCCGCAAAGCGCACGAGACTGCGGCGCTCCTCGCCGAACTCGCCGAGCAGGACGTGATCGGCACTGTAGACGCGCAGCGGCACCTTCGGCTGATAGTTGGTCAACGCATCGAGCGAAGGCAGCTGCGGCCCCATCACGACGAGCGCATAGCCGGCGAGCAGCGCGCCCACGACGGCGAGCGTCGCGATCAGCCCGACGAACCACAGCGCGACGCGCGAGCCGAACGTGCGCGCGCCGCCGTCGCGGCTCGTGCGGCGGGAAGCGCGGCGGTCGTCATCGTCGTCATCGTCGGGGTAGTAGGCGCCGGCGGGCGAACGTCGTAGCGAATAATGATGCTCGTTCGTGGCACGGGAGGAAGGCGGTCGTTTGATAATCGGCATGTCGGGAATGGCTGCTCGCGGCGGCGCTCGGCAGCGCGCGGCGAACGCACGCAAAGCGCGTGCGGAGAATCGGCAAGACGTAGCGTCGCGAAAGAGTATCACGCCGGGCCGCCTCGACGAGCGTCGAGCAGACGGCCGGCCGCGCGGCGCGACGGCGTCGCCGCCGCCGGCCGATCCCGCCGGCGCAGCCGCCGGTCGACGCCGCCGGTCGACGCATATGACAGCGCATTTTAATGAAATCGACGCGCGGACTTCGCGATTTTTTGTAAAAAATCTAAGGTTCCGTTGCACACCCCACCGACCGCTCGCCGCGAACGCGCTTATGATAAAAGACGCTGGCGCCCCCGGCCGGCACGCTTTCATTCTGAAAGACGCATCCGCCAAAATGAGACGGCGGGGTCTGGAAACCGCCGCCGTTCGCCCGCATGCCGGGTGGTCGCCGGGCCGCGGCGAAACGGTGCGCGCCGCTCGCGAGCCGCTGTATTTAAGGCGGGGTTAAGCGATCCGGTGGTGTAATATCCGCCGACATCGGCCGCTCGGCGCGGCAATGCACCGCACGCGATGCGCGCACGCGCATCGTCATTTATCTACGGAGGAATTCATGTCGCTTTTCGACTCTATTTCGCGCACGATCAAAGGTCTGCTCAACGATGCGGCGGACTCGGTACAGGATCCGTCGCGCGACGCGCGGCAAATCGTGCGGGAGCTCGACGACAGCATCGGCCGCGCGGAAAACTCGCTGATCGAGATCGAAGCGCAAGTCGCCATGCAACGCAGCAAGCGCGACGCCGCAAGCGAGCGCGCGAAAAAGTATGAGGACGGCGCGAAGCGCGCGCTGCAGTCGGGCGACGAAAGCCTCGCGCGCGAAGCGCTGGCCGCGCAGGCCAACGCCGAAGCCGAGCGCGACGCGCTCGCGCGCGAACTCGAAGTGCTCGAGCCGTCCGTCGACAAGCTGAAGGCACAGATCGCCGACATGCGCACGCGCCGCAACGATCTGAACGCGCGCTCGAACATCCTGCAAGCCAAACAGGAAATCGCGCAGGCGAAGGACGTCGCGGCGACGGCACTCGGCGGGATCGGCGGCAAGAATCTGTCCGAGGATTTCCGCAAGCTCGAGGACAAGGTCGCCTTGTCGAACGCGCGCTCCGACGCACGCCTGAATTCGGCCGACTCGAACAGCGGCCGCGCGCTCGACGACAAGCTCGCCGCGTTGAACAAGGGCCCGTCCGTCGAGGACCGCCTCGAAGCGCTGAAAAAGCAACTGAACACGCCGGCCCAGCAGTAACGCAACGGCGGCATGCCGCCAGCCGGCTCCGCGACGCGGCGGCCCCGCGTGCCAACGCACCGCCGCCGCGTGCGGTACCCGTAAGGAGACGGGCTCAAGCGCCCGAACCGACCATGAAAAAGCTTCTCGCAGCAGTCGGTGTGTCGTTGATCCTCGCATCGGCCGCCGCTTACGCAGCGGTACCGTCGCTATCGCAAATCCAGCAATCGATTGCGCAAGGCAACTGGCAACAAGCCGACGCGCAGCTCTCGCAAGTCATCGACGCCTATCCGGATAACGCGCGCGCGCGTTATCTGTACGCCCAGGTGCTGGACCGCGAAGGACGCGCGGCCGAAGCGCTCGCGCAGATCGAGCGTGCGAAATCGCTCGATCCACAGTTGCGCTTCACCGATGCGTCGCGCTTCGCGCAAACCGAAGCGCGCGTGCGCGCCGACGCCCATCGCGCCGCCACGCTCGGCGAACGGGCGGCGACATCGGGCAGCGTGTTCGGCGGCACGACGCAGGCCGCGCAACCGGGCGCGCCGCAGTTGGCTCCCGCCGCGCCCGCGCATCGCGAGCCGTCGACCGGAATGTGGGTCGGCATCGCGCTCGTGATCGGCGCGATCGCGTTCGTCCTGCGCTGGACACTGCGCCGCGCGCGCTCGAGCGACGACAAGCGCTCGGACGACGAGCGCCGCGCACAATTGAAACGCGCGACCGAGCTTCTCAACGACGTGCGCCCGCTCAAACTCGACGCGCGACTATCGACGGCCCCCACCGCGGCGGCGCTCAACGGCGAGATCGACACGCTCGAAAGCCAACTGCGCGAACTCGTCGAAACATTGTCGAACGACAAGAATCCGGTGCCGCCCTACCGGCTCGACGAACTCGAACGGCAATTCGCGAGCGTGAAAGCACGCGTCGAGGGCCGGCCCGACCCGAGCGCGGCTGCCGCGCCCGCGGGCGGCTCAGGATCGGTTTTCGCGCAGGAGGCCGACCGGATAAGAGGCACGCAGGGCCAGCCGCCCTACTCGCCGTATCCGCCGCAACAGCAGCCGCCCGTCGTGATCCAGCAAGGCGGCGGCTTCGGCGGCGGCATGGGCGGCCTGCTGACCGGCGTGCTGTTCGGCGAGGCGATGTCGGGCGGGCGCGAGCGCGTGATCGAGCGCGACGTGATCGTCGACGACGAAGCCCGCCGCCGCGCCGCCCCGCCCGACCCCGGCTTCGATCTGGGCCAAGGCGCAAGCTGGGACAGCGGTGGCAGCGACGGCGGCGGCGTCGATTTCGGCGGCGACGGCGGCGGCGATTGGAACAATAACGGCTGATATACCGTTTGACCGATACAATGGGCCGGAAACGGCCCGTTTTTTTGGGGCCGCAAGTTTGTCAATCTTTTTAAGATGAACTATCGATAAGGGATCGGGTTCGTTATGATGACGCCCACTTTCGCGGTAACGAACTGCCGCTTTTATTTCATTTCGACAGGAGCAAGCCGCCAATGAGCATCATTCAGGAATTCAAGGAATTTGCCGTCAAGGGCAACGTGATGGATCTCGCCGTCGGCGTGATCATCGGCGGAGCGTTTTCGAAAATCGTCGACTCGGTGGTAAAAGATCTCATCATGCCGATCATCGGCGCAGTGACGGGCGGCCTGGATTTCTCGAACAAATTCGTCCTGCTCGGCCAGATTCCGGCGTCGTTCAAGGGCAATCCCGAATCGTTCAAGGATCTGCAGGCGGCAGGCGTGGCCACGTTCGGCTACGGCTCGTTCATTACCGCGGTGATCAATTTCATCATTCTCGCGTTCATCATTTTCCTGATGGTCAAGTTCATCAACAAGCTGCGCAAGCCGGAACAAGCCGCGCCGGCCGAGACGCCCGAGGACGTGGTGCTGCTGCGCGAAATCCGCGACGCGCTCAAGCAGCGCTGAAGCCGCACGGGCGCTCGCCTGCTGCCGCAAGCCCGCCTCGCGCGGGCTTTTTTTTTGCGCGCGGTGTTTTTATGAGATATGCGCCGCCCATTTCCATCCGCACCATTTTTTACGAAGTCCGGACACACGCGCGGCGCCATAGGGCTATCATGGAGATTCGATGACAGTGCAGGTGCAAAGCGCCGGTTTGGACGATCATAGGCTGCCACCCGGTTCGATCGATACGCGAGAACGGCGTCGGCGAACTTCGTGAAGCCGGCATTTTCGTATGCTATAAAAGATCGACATGCGGCGCGCATAGCCGGGAGTGGGTCGCATGAGGATGCTGCATTTCTTGCAAATGTTCTTGAAGCGAGTGTTTATGTCCTTCCCGAAGAAACGCCGACGCGCGCAACCGGACGGCCAGGAATCGTTCCTCGCGGTGCTGCGCCATGCCAAGCCGTTCGCCCAGCTCGACACCAAGATCGCCCGGGCTCGCGCTCAAGACGAACCGGTGCTCTACGCGCACGTGCTGCCCGGCCTCGATGTCCTGCTTTGCAGCGTGCGTGGCGCGCAGCCGCCATATCCGGCGATCGCCGAATTGCGCAAGCGCTGCATCGAATCGATCGCCAATGCGCTCGAACAGCCGATCGAAGGGCTCGAGAACGGCGGCTATTGGTACGAAGCGAACGGCTTCGGCTTCCTGGTGTTCGCGAGCCGCGCCCGCGCGCGCATCCTCCCCGAATTCGGCGCGGGCGTCAAAGCGGGGCTGCGCAACGGCATCGGGCAACCGAATGCCGGCGACACCACGCCACGCTCGCTATAAGCGCCGCCATGGGCGGCAGCCCGTTTCAAACGGCGCGCCGCTTTATCGAGCCGGCCGCATGAACCCGCTGCCCCGGCTTTTTCCCGCCATGTGCGCCCGCACTCATGCAAGCCGTTGCGCCTGCGGACGCACGATATCGATGAACGCCGCGAAATCGGCGTTCGCCAGCCCCATCGCCGCACCAAGCCGCAGTATTTGCTGCACGGTCGACGCAACCGGCATCACTGCGCCGGTATCACGCGCCGCGTCAGCGATCGCATCGACATCCTTCTGAAACGTTTTCAGCGCCCCGAGCGGCGCGCGGCTGCGATCCGGCTGCGCCATGCGCGGCACGAAGGTTTGCAGCAGCACCGAATCCGCCCAGCCGCCCGCGAGCGCGTCGGCAAGCCGCGCCGCATCGATGCCGCTCGCTTGCGCGAGCCCCACTGCCTCGGCAATCGCCGTCACCGTGGCCGTCACGATTGCCTGATTGCACAGTTTCGCTGTCTGCCCGGCGCCCGTGTCGCCCATGTGCGTGACGCGCGACGCATACGCGTCAATCAGCTCGCGTGCCGCATCGACATCCGCCGGCGGGCCGCCCGCCATCACCGCAAGCGTGCCCGACTGCGCGCCCGGCACGCCGCCCGACACCGGCGCATCGACCCACGCCACGCCGAGCGCCGCCGCGCGCGCCGCATATGCGCGCGTCATCGCGGGCGCAATGCTCGAATGATCGACGATGCGCGTCACCCGGCGCCCGGCCGCCGCCGATGCCGCCGATGCCGCCGATGCCGCCGATGCCGCCGATGCCGATGCCGATGCCGATGCCGATGCCGCCGGCGATGATCCACCCGCCTGCCCGCCCGACAGCACTCCCGACGCGCCGAACACGACATCGCCCACCGCCTGCGCATCGAGCACGCACAGCATGACCGTTTCGGCGCGCGCGGCCAGCTCGCCCGGCGTATCGACGACATGCGCACCGTGCGCCGCGAGCGCATCGGCCTTCTCGCGCGTGCGGTTCCACACGTGCACGCGATGTCCCGCCGCCAGCAAATGCCGAATCATCGGCGCGCCCATCAATCCCGGCCCACAAAATCCGACGTCCACGTCTTCCCCCTTGCCATTCGCCCGAATCCCGATTGAAGTTGCCGCCCATCATACCTATCACTCAAGAAGGCGCGGGCAAACCGCCACGCCGGCCGAACGACGAAACGACGTCGCTTTTCCTGGAGCCCATCATGAACGACCACGTCTACAAGCTGATCGAACTCACCGGCTCGTCGCGCGAATCAAGCGACGACGCAATTCGTAACGCGATCTCGAAAGCCGCGAAAACCGTGCGCAACCTGCATTGGTTCGAGGTGACCGATATGCGCGGGCATATCGAAGGCGACCAGGTCGCCCACTGGCAAGTCACGCTCAAAGTCGGGCTGCGTATCGACGATTGATCGACGCGCGCCGCGTCGCCGCGCTCTTGACGCTCGATTATGTCCATATTAAAAACCATATGATCCCCACTGCACTCGATCAGCCCGGACATATAAAACGGAGAAAGCATGAGCCAGCAACGCGAGGCGATCGACACGTATCTATTGCGCGTCCTGCATACCCTGTTGATGGAGCGCAGCGTGACGCGCGCGGCCGTCAAGCTGAATCAGTCGCAGCCGGCGATCAGCGCCGCGCTGCGCCGCCTGCGCGACATCACCGGCGATCCGCTGCTCGTGCGGGGCAAATCCGGCATGGTGCCGACCGAATACGGGCTGCGCCTGCTCGAGCCCGTGCAAAACGCGCTGCGCGAGATCGAGCGGATCAAGTTCCAACAGCACAACTTCGACCCTGCCACGTCGATCCGCTGCTACCGGATCGGCTGCCCCGATTACCTGAACGTGCTGTTCGTGCCGACCGTGATCGAACGCTTCCGGCTGGCCGCGCCGAACGCCACGCTCGAATTCCATTCGCTCGGGCCGGCGTTCGACTACGAGCTGGCGCTCGAGGACGGCAAGCTCGACGTCGTCATCGGCAACTGGCCGGAGCCGCCCGAACAATTGCATCTGTCGAACCTGTTCGTCGACGAAATCGTCTGTCTGATGAGCAATACTCACCCGTTCGCGAAACGCGGCGGCCTGACGCTCGATCAATATCTGAACGCGCCGCATCTCGCGCCGACGCCCTATTCGGTCGGCCAGCGCGGCGCAATCGACGTGCATCTCGCGCGCGAGCGGCTCAAGCGCCATGTCGTCGTCACGCTGCCGTACTTCAATCTCGCGCCTTACGTGCTCGTCAAGTCGGATCTGATCTTCACGACGACACGGCTTTTTGCGGACCACTACGCAAAATTCCTGCCGCTGTCAGTCGTGCCCGCGCCGCTTGATTTTCCGCCGATGCAGTATTACCAGCTCTGGCACGAACGCGGGCACTATTCCGACGAAGTGCGCTGGCTGCGCGCTCTCGTAGCCGAGGCGACCCGCGCGTTGATCGATACGTGATGCGCGCATGCGCGACACCTGAGCGCGACGGACGAATACGGCGGCGGCACCCTCGGCGTTTTCGCGCGTCTGCGCGTGCTCGCCCGTGTTTTTCGTTATCCCGACTTGAAGCGGTACGTGAAAGTCAACGCACGCATTCGACACCTCACGAGCTGGCCGGCCGCACGCTTTTCGAAGGCCTTGCGTCGAACAAGCGTGCCGGAATCCACGCCGGCTTCGGAAGACGCTCCTCTGCCCGCCGCGCATCGGTCCGAGCCGCTGCTTCGTGCTTCCCGGCAACAACCGGCCGCTCGCCGATACGCAAGCGGGTTTGCGTTTTCCGCATTGCCGTCGAGTTCACGGCGCAAGCTCGTAAAGCGCCTGCGCAAGCGCATTGTGGCGCGCGACGATCGGCGCAAGCTCGACCGTGGTCAACCGCCCTTCGCGCACGATCACCCGCCCGTTGACGACGTTGTAAGCCACTTGCGGCGGCGCGCAGAACACCAGCGCGGCCACCGGATCGGAAAGCGAGCCCGCGAACTGCGGCGTGCGCAGATCGAAAGCGATGAAATCCGCGGCCATCCCCGGTGCGAGTGCGCCGATGTCATCGCGGTTCAGCACCTGCGCGCCGCCGAGCGTCGCGATTTCGATCGCATCGCGCGCCGTCAACGCGTCGGGACCGAAACCAACGCGCTGCAACAGCAGCGCCTGCCTCGCCTCGGCGATCATCTGTGCGCCGTCGTTCGACGCGCTGCCGTCGACACCGAGTCCGACCGGCACGCCCGCGTCGCGCATCCGGCGCACGGGCGCGATGCCCGACGCGAGCCGCATGTTCGAGCATGGACAGTGCGCGACGCCGGTGCCGGTACGCGCGAAAAGCGCGACGCCGTGCGCATCGAGCTTGACGCAGTGCGCATGCCAGACGTCGCGGCCGATCCAGCCGACATCCTCCGCATACTCGGCGGGCGTCATCCCGAATTTCTGCAGGCTGTATGCGACGTCGTTGTCGTTCTCCGCGAGGTGGGTATGCAGCGAGACGCCGTAGTGGCGCGCGAGGGCCGCAGCATCGCGCATCAACTCGCGGCTCACGGAGAACGGCGAGCATGGCGCAACGCCGATGCGCAACATCGCGTACCGGCGGCTGTCGTGATAGGTTTCGATGAGCCGCTGCGCATCGCGCAGGATATCGGCCTCGCGCTCGACGAGCGAATCGGGCGGCAGCCCGCCGTCTTTCTGACCGACGCTCATTGCACCGCGGGTCGCGTGAAAGCGCATGCCGATGCGCTGCGCGGCTTCGATACTGTCGTCGAGCCGGCAGCCGTTTGGATAGATGTACAAATGATCGCTCGACGTCGTACAGCCGGACAGCAGCAGCTCGGCCATCGCGGTCAATGTCGATACCTCGATCATTTCCGGGGTCAGGTTCTCCCAGATCCGATACAGATTCGTGAGCCAGCCGAACAGCTCGGCATTCTGCGCGGCCGGAACCGCCCGCGTCAGACTCTGATACATATGGTGGTGGGTATTGATGAACCCAGGCAATACGAGATGGCCGCGCAAGTCGAGCACCTCGTCGGCGTGTTGAGGCAGCGTATCGCTCGGCCCGACCGCGACGATACGGTTGTCCTCGGCGTAAAGCCCCGCATCGCGCAATTCGCGGCGCGCGCCGTCCATCGTCACAAGCATATCGGCGTGCTTGACGAGCAGCGTTTTCGCACGATGCTGCGCCCGGCCAGATGCACTGGCGGATATGCTTTCCTGTGGTTCCATCATCGTTCGGCCTCCGTATGGTTGCGTTGCTGCATGGTTTCGACCGGCAAGACGGGTTGCGTGCACCGCATGCGCACATCGGTCGGAGCCCCGGCACGTCGGCCGTCTTCGAGGCGACGCGCCAGCGGCCCGGTTATGCCCACATTCACGCACGTCGCCCCGAGGCCACTCGGCGGACTGTCCTGCATGTCCGCACGATTGCACGGAATGTATCCGACCACGTGCCGTTGCCTCATCCCCGGATGCTCGCCAGCTTGACGATGCGCCGACGGGACGTAGCCGCCAGCCGTGCACTGCGTCAGGTCTCGCGCCCCCGAGCATTGCGCAGTGCGCCGCATCACGCAAGCCGGCCCCACGCATACCGTGCTTCACAGCGTCAATATGTTCGGCTACCTTCGCCTTTGACATCCGCGCCGAGCGCCGGATCGACGCGACATCAAGCGCAACCGCGAACGCCCTGCCGTGCGCGACATGCGGCGCACCTTATCTTTGCTATCGGTCGCGTGAACCGGTCGGAACCTTTTTAAAATGGCGGCACGGCGCTCGCACCGATCCGCCGACGGGTATGTAGCCACTGACGTGGAGCCTCGATCCGCCGCAAACCTCATCGGATCGAGCCGCCGCCGATCCTCGCAAACAAACCAGGACCTTGCGAATGGGAAAGCTCACGACCCACGTACTCGACACCGCGCACGGCCGCCCCGGCGCCGCGATCAAGATCGAACTCCACGCACTGGACGCCAACGGCGCCCGCCGCCTCGTCGCGACGGCGCTCACCAATAGCGACGGCCGTTGCGATGCGCCGCTCGTCGAAGGCGACGCGCTCACGGCCGGCACCTACGAACTCGTCTTCCATGCGGGCGACTACTTCGCCGCACTCGGCGTCGCGCTCGCCGAGCCGCGTTTCGTCGACGTTGTCGTGCTGCGCTTCGGCGTTGCCGATCCGGGTGCGCACTATCACGTGCCGCTGCTGGTATCGCCGTGGTCGTACAGCACCTATCGCGGCAGTTGAGCGGCAATCAAGCGTGCCGGCATCCGCTCTAGGGCAACGCAAATACAACGGCCGGATACAACGATCGAGTCTGGAGGAGTTTCATGGAAGGTTTCGTCACCGATTGGCTGAATCTCGCGATCCGCTGGTTGCACGTCGTCGTCGCGATCGCGTGGATCGGCGAATCGTTCTATTTCGTCGCGCTCGACAACAGCCTGAAGCCACCGAAAGACGCGCGTCTGCAGGCGCGCGGCGTGTTCGGCGAGCTATGGCACGTGCACGGCGGCGGGTTCTACAACATGCAGAAGTATCTCGTCGCGCCGCCCGAAATGCCGGAAGACCTGCACTGGTCGAAGTGGCCGTCGTATACGACCTGGATGTCCGGTTTTGCGCTCTTTCTTGTGCTGTATCTGCTCGCGCCGAATACATATCTGATCGACAAGAACGTGCTCGACATGGGGCCGGTCGTCGCCGTATCGTCGGCTCTCGGCTTTCTGCTCGCGGGCTGGATCGTCTACGATGGCGCGTGCCGCCTGCTCGGCGGCCGCGACGTGCTGCTCGGCGTGTTCGTCGGCCTGTATGTGATCGCCGCCGCCTATCTCGCGTGCCACGTGTTCTCGGGCCGCGCCGCGTATTTGATCGTCGGCGCGATGCTCGCGACGATCATGACGGCGAACGTGTTCTTCGTGATCATTCCCGGCCAGCGCAAGATGGTCGACAAGCTGCTGAAGGGCGAGACGCCGGACCCGATTTACGGCAAGCGCGGCAAGCAGCGCTCGGTACACAACACATATTTCACGCTGCCTGTCGTGTTCGCGATGCTGTCGAATCACTATGCGATGACTTATACGAACCGGTACAACTGGATCGTGCTTGTCGTCATCATGTTCGCGGGCGCGCTGATCCGGCAATTCTTCGTGATGCGCCATCGCGGCCGGCAGCTCTGGTATTTGCCGCTCGGCGGCGTCGCGCTGATGCTGGTCGCGCTTGTCACAACGCTGCCCAGGCCGATCGCGCCCGCCGCGCAGGCCGCCGATGCGCCGAAGCTCGCGGTGAAGGATATCGCGCCGATCCTGCAACAGCGCTGCGTCGCGTGCCACTCGGCCAAGCCGACGCTGATGGGCAGCGCACCCGCCGGCGTGATGTTCGACACGCCCGACGAAATCGCACGCAACGCGCCGCGTATTTATCAGCAAGCGGTGCAGTTGAAGGCGATGCCTATCGGCAACGTCACGCACATGACGGACGGCGAGCGCACGCAGATCGCCGCGTGGTTCGAGAGCGGCGCGGCGAAGTAGGCACCGGCGCGCGGCGAACGGCTGCCGCGCGGCAAACCGGCGATAGGCAGGCTTGCGCGAGCCTGCCTATCGCCGGTTTGCCGTGAGCCCCGCCATGCACCGCAGGCCCGTGCGAGCCGCGCGCATTGCCGGAACGGCGGAGGCGATCCGCGCATGAAACGCGGCGGCACAATGCCGCCGCCTTTTGCCGCCGCGCCACATCGGCGCGCACGCAAAACACCCGCGCGGCACTCGCGCCACATATGAATGGCGCGGGTGTGCGCAGGCCGATGTTTTCGCTGTTATCGCGTGTGGACTCAGGCCGTTAGCACGGGCAGCGCGTCGTCGGTGAGCCACAGCGGTTCGGGCAAGTCGCGTTCGTCCAGGTTCACCCCGTCGCCGCCGCGATCGACGACGATGAAATCGCTGAGCCCGCCAAGCGCGATCAGCGGATGATGCCAAACGCCTTTCGCATAATTGACGCCTTGCCAGCCGCGCGTGACGAATGCGCGGATCTTCGCCGGATCGAGATCGCCCGCAGGCGCGACGACCACGAGATAGGGTTTGTCGCTCAGCGGCAGGAAAGCCTGGCTGCCAAGCGGATGCCGCTCGAGCATCGTCACCGCGAACGGCAATGCGCGCGGTTGCCCGCGAAACAGATTCACGAGCGGCCGACCGCCGCCATCGCCGACATCGACGCGCGCGAGATCGTGAAAGCGGGTCGTCGTGCCGCCGTTGATCGGAAAATGCTTCGTACCGTCCGTTTCGATCACGTCGCCGAACGGTGCGAACGCGGCGCGGGTCAACGGCTCAATCGTCAACGTCTTCATTGATCGAGCACGCCCCAGATGCGCAGGCGCGATACGCCGCCGTCGGGAATGATGTTCAAGCGCACGTGCGTGATCGGCCCGAGCGCGGCAAGCTGCGTGTCGAAGATGTGCTGATGGTCCATCTGCAGCTTCTGCTCGCCGAGCAGCACAGGCCAGAACATCGATTGCGTGACGAGCGAGCTGTCGGTGCCGCCCGTCACGTAGGCCGCCTGGATCGAGCATCGGTCCGGATAATT
Source organism: Burkholderia singularis (assembly GCF_001718875.1). NCBI lineage: Bacteria > Pseudomonadati > Pseudomonadota > Betaproteobacteria > Burkholderiales > Burkholderiaceae > Burkholderia > Burkholderia singularis. The sequence continues at coordinate 1,837,278 of NZ_CP013448.1, read as the reverse complement.
GCCCTTGAAATGCGCGGTATCGACTTCGATCTTGCGAATCACGCCCGGCCGCGCGAGCGCGACGATCGCCCAATCGTTGCCCGGCTCGCGGCGGCGACGCGTTTCCCAGCCATCGCCCATGTTCACGCCGCGCCCCGGCAACAGCATGTTCGACGCCGCGCCGAAATGCTGATTATTCGCTGCGACGACACAGCCGCCGTTCTCCATTGCCGCGAGATCGAACAGATCGGTCTTGCCCGCGCCTGTCCAGTCGAGCTGCGGCCGGCCATATACGCGCAGCCGTGCAATACCGCCGTCCGGATAGATATTCACGCGCAGATGCGTATAGGCGCGCGCATCGCACACTTCGACGTAGTGATGGCTGTTGCCTTGCAGCGTCGTGGACGGCACGATCTCGACCCATTGAGTCGATTCGTTCGGCGCGCCGTCGGCGACGTAGGCCGCGTCGATCGACGCGGCCGGCGGAAAATTACCGGTGAAATGGCTCGTATCGATGTCAAAACCGTGGATGACGCCGCCGCGCGCGAGCTTCACGATGCACCAGTCGTAGCCTGTCGTGCGCTTGCGGCGCGTCTCCCAGCCGTCCATCCATTTGCCGTGATCGTCATACTTGCCCGGAATGAAGACAGCCGGCTGCGGCTCCAGCATGCGTTCTTTCGGCGCGAAGAATTCGTCGCTCGCCTCGAGCGTCTGCGCACCGAGCCGGGGATCGGCGAGATTCACGTAGCGCCGCGTAAACTCGGGTGCATTCGGGTCGGAAAGCGCAACAGCCATCGTATGTCCTTATCGTGATGAGATGAAAATGAAAAAGGCCGGCGCATGCGGCCTATAACGGCCGCGCGATGCGCGGGCAGGCGCGCGCGACACCATCGTGCGCGGACCTCGTTCAGCCCGAGCCCGCATCGCTCGAGCCGCCGTATTCAGCCGTCGATCAGATCGTCGAGCCTGAAGCGTGCGATCCGGTAAATCTGCGCGAGGCTCTCGCGCAACTCCCGATCGCGCGAATGCGCGACGCGCGACGAGAAATTCTCGATGATGCCGCGCCGATCGTAGCCGCGCACCGCGAGAATGAACGGAAAGCCGAACTTCTCGCGATATTCGCGGTTCAGACGTTGCAACGTGTCGAACTCCTGTTGCGTGCAACGATCGAGCCCCGCGCCGCTCTGCTCGCGCGTCGACTCGGCCGTCAGCTCGCCGCTCACCGCCGCCTTGCCGGCCAGTTCCGGGTGCGCACGAATCAGCGCCAGTTGCCGGGCCTCGCCTGCCGCGTCGACTGCCTGCGTCATCGCCCGATGCAGCGCATCGACGCTGTCGAACGGCCGCGCGTGCGCTACGGCAACCGCGACCCACGGCGAATGCTCGAAGATGCCGGACAGCGCGGCGACGAACGCGTCGTGCGGCATCGCATTCAATTGCCCGAGCGTGTAGTGCGTGGCGGTCATCGGGCAACGCTCCCAGGCTGTGCCGGTTGATACGGATGATGCTCGCGCCAGTGCCGCGCGATATCGATGCGGCGCGTCACCCACACGCGATCGTGCTGCTCGATGTGATCAAGGAACCGCTGCAGCGCGCGAAAGCGCCCGGGGCGGCCGAGCAGCCGGCAATGCATGCCGATCGACATCATCTTCGGCGCTTCGTCGCCTTCGTCGTACAACACGTCGAACGCATCGCGCAGATAGTGAAAAAAATGATCGGCGGTGTTGAATCCTTGCGGCGTCGCGAACCGCATGTCGTTCGCGTCGAGCGTATACGGCACGATGAGTTGCGGCACGGTCTCGCCGCTCGACACCTCGACGTCCAGCCAGAACGGCAGATCGTCGCCGTAGTAATCGGAGTCGTACAGAAAGCCGCCGTGCTCGGCCACGAGACGGCGCGTATTCGGACTATCGCGCCCCGTATACCAGCCGAGCGGCCGCACGCCCGTGACGCGCTCGATTGCCGCCATCCCGAGCCGCATATGCTCGGCCTCGCGCTCCGGCGTCATGTCCTGGTAATGAATCCAGCGCCATCCGTGGCACGCGATCTCGTGGCCGAGTTCGACGAACGCGCGCGCGACATCCGGGTGCCGCTCGAGCGCCATGCCGACGCCGAACACGGTGAGCGGCAAGCCGCGCTTGTCGAATTCTCGCAGGATGCGCCACACGCCCGCGCGCGAGCCATATTCGTAGATCGACTCCATGCTCATGTGCCGTGCCGGATACGCAGCCGCGCCGACAATTTCCGACAGAAATTGCTCGGAAGCCGGGTCGCCATGCAGCACGCAGTTTTCGCCGCCTTCCTCGTAATTGAGGACGAACTGCACCGCGACGCGCGCGCGGCCCGGCCAGTTTGCCTGCACCGGATATCGGCCGTAGCCGATCAGATCGCGTGGATAGTTGGGATCGAATGCCATGATTGGACGATGCGAAAAAGTGCGCCGCCGATGACTCGGCGCCGGCCGCGCGAAAGCTCGAAACCGCCGCGGCGCGGCCGGCGCGACGGATGGCCCAGTGTAGCGAAAACCCCCGCCAGCGCCCATACGGGCACGCAGATAGTGCGTGTTACGCCCCGTGTATGTGCGCACGCACGGCATGCACGGCGCAACGCTTGGGCAAGCGCAACCGCGTTGCGCCGGGACGATATCGGCCGGCGTGATCGGCCTGCGTCGGCGGATCGATCGGCCAACCACGCCGGCAAGCATGCCGCATCGGACGCTGCCGCCAGGCTCAACGCCGGCGCACCGGCCAGCCTCGCACCCCGGGCTGGCCGCGCAACGAAACCGGCACGCCGGGCACGCCCTCGCCGGATATCACGCCGTATCGAGCGCCGCCGCGCCGGAGATCGTCCCGGCATTCGCCGCGCACGCATCGCGCTCGCCGGCGGGGGCGGCAACAGGGCTGAAGCGCGCGAACTCGCCGTCGTAGCGTTTCGCGAGCGGGCGCGCATAGTCGCCGCGCTTGGCGGTCGCGAGCTTGAGCGAAACCAGCGCTTCCGCCCATTTGACCGCCGCCGTCACGCCTTCGACGACCGGCGCGCCGATCGCGTGCTCGATTTCGTGCGCGAACTCCGCCATCCCCGCGCAGCCGAGCACGATCGCCTCCGCGCCATCCTCGTCGAGCGCGCGCCTGCATTCGTCGATGATCACCCGCCGCGCGGCCGAGCCGGGCTTGTCGAGATCGAGTACCGCCACGTCGGTCGCACGCACATTGCGGCAAAAGCGCCTCATACCGTAGCGCTCGGCCAGGTGCCATGCGATCGCGCAGGTGCGCGCAAGCGTCGTGACGACCGAGAAGCCCGGCGCGAGCACGCTCGCCGCATGCATTGCCGCCTCCGCGATGCCGATCACCGGCCCGCGTGCGAGTTCGCGCGCCGCATAAAGGCCTGGATCGCCGAAACACGCGATCACGTAGCCATCGAAACCGTCACGCTCGCCCGCCTCCACCTCGGCGAGCAGCCCCGGCACCGCGAGCGCCTCGTCGTAATGGCATTCGATCGAGGGCGGCCCCATCGGCGGGCTCACCGCCACGACCGTCGTGCCCGCCGAGGCGACGTCGCGCGCGCAACGGCCCATCGCATCGGTCATCCGCTGTGTCGTGTTCGGATTGATGAGCTTGATTTTCATGAGGACTCCATTACGTCTTTTTGGCAAGCGTCAGATAAAACGCACCGGCCAGCGTCGCGCCGACGAACCATGAAAAATTCGCGAGCCCCGCGAAGACCGGTTCGACCACGCACGCGACGGCAATCGCGGCAGCGGGAATCAGTGCCGCGATCGCGCGCCGGTTCACCCCGTTGCGATACCAGTACGCACCGTGCGCCGACATCGTGTATAGATCGTCGCGCCGCAGCGCACCGCGCTTGACCAGATAGAAATCCGCGATCAGCACGCCATACAGCGGGCCGATAAAGCCGCCGAGCACGTCGAGCGTGTAATGGATCACGGCCGGATTGTTAAAGAGATTCCACGGCGTGATGAACACCGACGCAACGGCCGCGAGCATCCCCCCCGTGCGCCAGCTGATCAGGCGCGGCGCGACGTTCGAGAAATCGAACGCGGGCGACACGAAGTTCGCGACGATATTGATGCCGATCGTCGCGATCGTAAAGGTCAGCGCGCCAAGTATCACCGCCGTCGGATGATCGATACGGCCCACCGTCTCGACCGGATCGGTAATCAGTTGTCCGAATACCGGCAGCGTCGCGGCCGTCGTGATCACGGTCACGAGCGAGAACGCGATGAAATTGACAGGCAGCCCCCAGAAGTTGCCGCGCTTCACACTGGCATAACTCGCGCAGTAGCGGGAGAAATCGCCGAAATTGAGCATGGGCCCGGAAAAATACGACACGACGAGCGAGATCGCGGTCACCATCACCGGCAGCGCATCGACGCCGCGATACTTGACGCCGCCGAGGTTAAGACCGATGTGGCGCCAGCCCGCGCGCCACACCATGTAGCCGGCGAGGACGAACATCACGACATACACCGCGGGGCCGGCGAAATCGATGAATTTCTTGATCGTCTCCATTCCGTTCCAGAACACCACCGCCTGCAGCCCCCACAGCAGCATGAAGCCAGCCCAGCCGAGCGCCGACAGGCCGAGCCAACCGTAACGGTGTACATCCGCATAGGGCATCCATTGCGGAAAGAATTTGAGCACGACGATCACGAGTGCGCTCGACGCGAGATAAGTTTGGATGCCATACCATGCGACCGCGATCAGCCCGCGAATCACCGCGGGCACGTTCGCTCCGAGCACGCCGAACGTCGCGCGGCAGGCCACCGGATACGGCACGCCGAGTTGCTGGCTCGGCTTCGCGATCAAATTGCACAGCAGATTGACGATGCCGATCCCGACAATCAGCGCAACGAGCACCTGCCAACTCGTCAGGCCGAGTGCGAAAAGGCTGCCGGCAAACACATAACCGCCGACGCTGTGCACGTCGGACATCCAGAACGCGAAGATGTTGTAAGCACCCCAACGCTGGTTCGCGAGCGGCGCGAGATCTTCGTTGTACAGACGATTGCTGTAGCCGGCGGGCAATGCGCCATCATCCGCTTTGCCGGCGCTGCTCTCGTCAGATCCGTCATGCGAACCGGGCGACACGCGCTGCTGCGCAACACTGAACTGAACCATGACATCTCCTTGCCTGCCGCGGCCGGGCCGCGCGGCTGTCGTTGAAATCGCGGCCCGGGCGCAACCGCCCGGCACCGGGCTGACGAGCAGCCGTGCTTGGACGCCCGCCCGGCATTCGGTCAGTTCAGTGAGCGCTTCGGTGTGCGAACGGGCATCAGCCCGCGCCGCCGAACACCTCGCGCAGATCGACGGCGCCTGACGCGGGTCGATCGAGCATCTTCAATTCGACATGCTGCAGATGGCGCGCCATCAGTTCGGTCGCGCGCTTCGCATCGCCCGCCTCGAGCGCGGCGAGAATCTGCGTGTGATCGTCGAACGAACACGGGCTGCGCCCGTGTGATTCGTAGAGCGCCGACATCAGCGTCGAACGCGCCACGAGCCCGTTCAGGCAATCGGCAAGCACGGTGTTGCCCGTCAGCGCGGCAAGCGCGGTATGGAACTCACCGGAGAGCCTGACCCATGCCGGGAAATCGCGCCGCTCGAACGCATCGCGCTCCTGGTCGATCATCGCCGCGACGCCTTTCAGACGCTTCGCGCCGGGTCCGCTCGCAAGCCGCTCCATCACCGCAAGCTCGATGATCCGCCGCATTTCGAACACCTCGTGCACGTCCTGCAACGTCGGGCTCGCGACGAACGCACCGCGATTCGGCTCGAGATCGACGAGCCGGTCGGTGGCCAACAACGCGAGCGCCTGCCGAATCGTGCCGCGCTTCACGCCAAATACTTCGCACAACTGCGCTTCGGTCAGCTTCGCGCCAGGCGCGAGCCGATGCTCGAGGATCGCCGTGCGCACCCGCTCGGCGATCGACTCGGGGCTCGCGCTCGCTTGAGCCGCGTCCTTCTTCGTCATGGTTCGCATCTCGTTCTGGTTAGCATCGTAGGTTGGACATAAATATTGTCAACAATCCAATTGGAAAATTTTGCACAATTTGGGAGATTTCATTTGCCCCTTCAGCGTGCACGTGCACCTTTATTCTCTATTTTTCATGACCGTCCGCGCGCTTTACCTTGATTTTTCAACTACATCCAGCTCGATTTTTTGTTGACAATTCCGCATCGAAACCATGCATAGCCGATTGGTCGATTATCGGAAATAAGACCGTTAGTTGCATTTTCGGCATAGAAAAAAAGCGGTTGCCCGCTTTTTCCGTGTTGCCGTCTCCCATCCGTCACGCGGCCAGACTTGGGTAGTCCGACATCGTCAGCCTGAAACCATGCTCGTTCGCGACGAGTTGCGCATGCGCGCCGAACGGCAATGTCAGCAAATCCGGCACGTGCCCGAACTGTAACCCCGTAACGACCGGAATACCCACCACTTCCCTCACCTGCTCGATCATCGCCTGCATGTCGTAACCATTGTCGTACTCGAACGAGCGCGCACCGGTGAACTGGCCGAGCACGAGCGCCTGCTGACGCGCGAGAATGCCGGACAGATGCAGTTGATAGATCATTCGTTCGATCCGGAACGGCTGTTCGTTGACGTCTTCGATGAACAGAATTCCGCCTTCGATCGAAGGCATGTAAGGCGTGCCGATCAGCGACACCAGGATGGCAAGATTGCCGCCCCAGAGCGTGCCGGTCGCGCTCACACGCTGTACCTGTGGCGCGTCCGACACGATCGTGGTCGACGGCTGCGAAAGCGTTCGCCAGAAATTCGTCATCGTGAATTCGCTCGGCGTTTCCGCGCCGAAATCGGCGGACAGCATCGGGCCGCCAAACGTCTTGATATGCGCTTTCGCATACAGCGCGAGCTGGATCGCGGTGAAGTCGCTATGGCCGACGAGCGCGACCGGCCGATCGCGCAGCCGGCGCTCGAGGCCGCGATAGTCGAGCCCATGCAGGATGCGCACGGCGCCGTAGCCACCGCGCACCGCGAGACCGATATCGGGCAGCGGCGCCGACGGATCGGCGAGGCGGTTCAGATCGCCCGCGCGCTCGCCGTCGGTGCCGCCGAAACGCTGATAACGGCGTTGCGTCGCGTCGAGATTCTCGATGCGGTGCTGTTCGGCGCTCAGGCGTTCGAGTGCGCGGCCGATCGCCGCCGGATCATGCGGGTAACCGGATGGGGCAAGCAGGCGGATCGTGCGCGGCGTGCGGAACGTGGAAGTCATGAAATCGCGGAAAGAATGGATCAGACAGATTTAGAGACACGCCGCGCAGCGGGGTTCAGTCGTCGCGCGGCGGCGCAGCGGGCATACCGCACGCATCGGACACGGCCTGCGCACGGCGCGCCTCGCGCATCGCGTGCCGACGTTCGGCGAAGAAGGATTTGAGCGCCGCGCCGCACTCGCCGGCAAGCACGCCCCCTACGACCGTCGTGTGATGGTTCAGCCGGGTATCGGCAAATGCATCGACGACGCTGCCGCACGCCCCCGTCTTCGGATCGGGCGCGCCATAAACGACGCGTGCGATTCGCGCATGCATGATCGCACCCGCGCACATCAAACACGGCTCGAGCGTCACGTACAGTTCGCAGCCCGGCATCCGGTAATTGCGCAGCGCCTGCGCGCCCGCGCGCAACGCAGCCATCTCGGCATGCGCGGACGGATCGTGACCGCCGATCGGATGATTGAAGCCGCGCGCGATCACGTCGTCGCCGCGCACGAGCACCGCGCCGACCGGCACTTCGCCGGCGGCGCGCGCCTGCGCGGCGGCGTCGAGCGCAAGCCGCATGTAGCGGCGATCGCGCTCGTCGCCAGCCGGCGACGGCGGCATCGGCGCTGGCCGCGCCGTGCAATCGGATAAAGCGGACAAGATATCGGGTGCGGGCGCACCGTCAGATTTCACATCGGCCCCGCTTCGCTAGGCGCTTCGTCCAGCACGCGCTCGGACAGACGCTCGGCGATGCGGCGGCAATATTCGCGCGGCACGACCATCGGGCCGCCGCGCAGCGATTCCAGTGCCATATCGAGGGCAAGCATTTTCGCCTGCAGCCGGCACCGCGTAGCACGGTCGCTGACCGCGCGCAGTTCGTCCTGCAAGTTGCGCAGCGCGCGCAATTGCTCGACCGCGGGCGGCACAAAGCCCGCGTTCTTCAGGATCCGGTTCGCGACACGCACCTCTTCCGGCACGAGCAGATCGTCATCCAGTTCCATGGGCAGGCCGGATCCCGGCAAGCCGTCGAACGCCCCCCGCGCGGCGGCGGCGGCGATACGTTGTTCGACTAGAGCGTCAAGCAGTTTCATCAGGGATTCAAAACAATGCGGCATGCGGATTTTAACAGGCGCCGCGCCAAGGTCCAGCCCGACCGAGCAAATGTTCGACATTTGGACCGCAATGCAAAAAAAGGCGCTGTTCTTGCTACCGCTTGCCGCAGCCGCCAATACCCGCTCTCTCCACTGTCCGAACCGGCGCGGCATATCTGCCGGATTACGCGTCTCACTGCCTCGCTGCCGGAAAGCCGTGATGCTTGGCGGCCCACACGACGACCAGGGTTGCGGCCAGCAGTACAAGCAGTGCCGGAGAAAACGCGGCAACGCCGAGACGATCCAGCAGCACGCCGCCGATGCTGCCGCCTGCCGCGATCGCCAGATTCCAGGTCGTGACCAGCATCGACTGCGCCACATCCGCCCCCTCCCCGGCCGTGATCGCGATGGCGGTCTGAAATAGCGTCGCCGTGCCGCCAAAGGCCAACCCCCAAGCGGCCACCGCCGCGTACACCACGACAGGCGCATTGCCCGCCACGCCGAGCGCCAACGCAGCCAAGCCGAACAAGACCGTGCTGGCGAGCGTCAGCGCACGCAGATGGCGGTCGATCAGCACGCCGATGATCCAGATACCCAGCAGCGACGTGACACCAAACACCAGCAGCACTAAGTCCGTCCGTTCTGCCATGCCTGCCTTCGCGAGAAACGGCGCAATGTAGGTATAGAGAATGTTGTGCGCCAGCACGAAGGCCAACACCACAAACAGCACCGGGCGCACGCCGGCCACGGTGAATACGTGGCTCAGCGACAGCCGCTTGCCCGCCGCCTGCCCCGCGAAGTCCGGCACCTTGGCGCGCACGCCCGCCATGAGCAGCAGCGCCAGCCCGCTCATAATGCCGAAACACACTCGCCAGCCCACCAGCTTGCCGAGAAAGGTCCCTGCCGGCACGCCCAGCGACAGGGCCAATGGCGTGCCCACCATCGCCACGGCGATGGCCCGGCCCTTCTGGTGCTCGGGCACCATGCGCGCGGCATAGCCAGCCAGCAGCGCCCAAAGCAGCCCAGCCGACACACCCGCCACAAAGCGCGCCACCATCGTCACGGCATAGCTGCCGGAAAACGCCGTGACGGTATTGGCGACGACGAAGCCCGCAATAGCCGCCAGCAGCAGCGGGCGCCGCCGCGCGCGCTGCGTCGCGACGGTCAGCGGAATCGCCGCCAGCAGCGAGCCGATGGCATAGAGCGTCACGACCTGCCCGGCCAGCGCGTCGGAAATCCCCAGGCCGGCGCTGATCTGGGGCAGCAGGCCCGCAGGCAACGCTTCGGTCAGGATCGTGACGAAACCGGCCAACGCCAGGACCAGCAGCGATGCGAGCGGAAAACGGGCTTGCTGTGACGCGGTCATCGCACTGTCCCCAACGCGCCATAAACCGCATCGCGCAGTTCAATGACGAAGCGCCCCGACATGCCTTCGTACAGCGTGTTGGTGAGCGCGACGACACTGAGCCCCTGCGCCTGATCCACGAACCACGAATGGCCGTAGGCGCCGCCCCAGCGCCAAGTGCCCTCCGATTCAGGCGAATCGGCCAACGTCTGGTCGCGCAGCACCGAGAACCCCAGTCCGAAACCGAAGCCCGGCGCATCAGGCAGTTCCCGGCCGCCGGTCTGATCTCGCGCCATCTCCGCGATCAGCTCGTCGGGCAGGAGCACACCGGAGCCTTGACGCAACGCTTCCAGCAGCCGCAAGAAATCGTCAGCGGTTCCAGCCATGCCCGCGCCCCCCGAAGGAAACGCGCGCGGGTCGAAAATGCGCGCAGGGCTATAGCGGATGCCGACTGCGCCGTCGAACGGAGAAACGGTCTCCCCCTCCGCCAGACGATGCGGCTGCGGCGCGCCATTCACATAGGCGGCCGCCACGCGCCGCGCATCGGGCACGGCAAAGCCGGTGTCCTTCATACCCAGCGGGCCTGTCACGAGTTGGCGCACCGCCGCATCAAGCGGCTCGCCATGCACCCGCTCAATCAACGCACCCAATACGTCCGTTGCCAGCGAATAGCCCCACGCAGTACCCGGCTCGTACAGCAGCGGGACACTGGCGATCCGGCGCAGGTTTTCCTCCAAGCTGATGCCGGACGCATCCAGGCCGTCCGACACACCGGCCCGCGCATATGGGCCATCCGCACGGGCTTCTAAAAAGCGGTAGCCCAGCCCGGCTGTATGGCTCAGCAGTTGCCGGGCCGTGATTCGCGCAGCTCGGCCATCGGCCAGCCGCGGCCGGAACTCGGGCAGCCAGCGCTCGATGCTGTCATCGAGATCGAGCCGGCCTCGCGCCACGAGTACCAGCGCCGCAGCCGAAACGATCGGCTTGCTCACCGACGCCAAGCGAAAGACCGCATCCACGGGCATCGCCCATGCGTTCTCACGATCCGCCCAGCCAGCGGCGTGGCGATGAATCAATTCGCCGTGGCGGGCTACGAGCACCACGGCGCCGACCAAGCGACGCTCATCCAGTGCTTGTTGGACCGCGTCCTGAATTCGGACCGACAAATTCGCCGGCGGGACGCCTGGGCGCAGAGCAAGTGCAGGAATTGCCATGGAAAATTTCTTTAATCGATGAACATTCCCGCCACGATAAAAGGCCCGCGATTAAAGAAAAAGTAGGGTAAAGTTCCTGTTTGAATGGACATTTATGTCCGTAATCGAGGTGCCAAATGGACAGCCTCAACGGCTTCGTGGTGTTCGTACAAGTGGCCGAAACACGCAGTTTCGTCGCTGCCGGCCGGCTGCTTGGGGTGTCGGCGTCTGCCGTCGGCAAGAGCGTCGCGCGGCTGGAGGAGAAACTGGGCACACGCCTGTTTCACCGCAGTACACGCAGCGTCACGCTGACGGCCGAAGGCGCGCTGTTCCTGGAGCGTAGCCGCCGCATCCTCGCCGAAATCGAAGCGGCGGAATTGGAACTGTCGCAAGCCACCGCAGCGCCACGTGGCCGCCTGCGAGTCAGCCTGCCGTTGGTCAGCTCGCTCGTGCTGCCCGTGCTCGGCGAATTCATGCGCGAGTACCCTGAAATCGAATTGGATTTGGATTTCACCGACCGGCTGGTCGATGTGATCGACGAAGGCTTCGATGCCGTGGTCAGAACCGGCGATCCGACTGACTCGCGCCTGTCCGCCCGTAGGCTCGGCGCCTTCCGCTCGATGCTGGTGGCGTCGCCCGATTATCTGGCGCGGCGCGGTACGCCCCAAGTACCCGCGGATTTGCTCGGACACACTTGCCTGCACTATCGCGTTCCCAACAGCGGCAGGCTGGAGACATGGGCGCTGCGCCGCGCGGCCGGCGAGCCTGAACTGGTACTGCCGACCTCGATGATCTGCAACAACATCGAGACGCGCGTGTGCTTTGCGTTGCTGGGCTTGGGCATCGCCTATCTACCGGAGTTCTCGATCAAGGAACCTTTGGCGGATGGACGGCTGCGTACTGTGCTGGCCGATTACGTGGAACGCACTGGCGTATTCCATGTGCTCTGGCCCGCCAGCAAGCATGCGTCGCCGAAGGTTCGGGCCTTTGTCGATTTCCTGTGCGCCCGGGTATTTCCGGCTTCGTTGGACAAGCCGAAGACAAAACACCGGCGCGCAAGTTAGCCGATAGAGCGGCTGCGTGCTCGCCCGACTTTCCACGACACACCGCTGCGGCATCTGTTCGCGGCGGGCCGCGGCTGCACTCCGCGCGCGGATTGCATCGCTTCATCCGCTCTTTCGGAATCGTCTAAAGCGCCTCCCGTAAAGTTTGTCCTTCGGCTGGAGGTTGCGCAGCTTGGTGTCGGTCGGCATGCCATCGCTCATGCCGCAAGAAAAACGTGCTTGCGGGTGCGGGAAGGCATCCGCCATTACCTGGCAGAAATGCAAAAAAGCCCGCGAAATCGCGGGCCTAGGTGCGTTTTACCGCCAACGGATGCCGGCCGGTGCCGGACGCCGGATCATTCCCACTCAATCGTCGCCGGCGGCTTCCCCGACACATCGTAGACAACGCGATTGATCCCCCGCACCTCGTTGATGACCCGGTTCGACACTCGCCCAAGCAACGCATACGGCAGATGCGCCCAATGCGCGGTCATGAAGTCGGTGGTTTGCACCGCGCGCAGCGCGGCCACGTAATCGTAAGTGCGGCCATCGCCCATTACACCGACCGATTTCACCGGCAAGAACACCGCAAACGCCTGACTCGTCAGGTCATACCAACTCTTGCCGACCTGCTCCGGCGTGCACAGACCCGCGGCGACATCCTGCTCGGTCGCCTTCGTCGCGCGCAGTTCTTCGATGAAAATCGCGTCCGCGCGGCGCAGCAAGTCCGCATACTCGCGCTTGACCTCCCCGAGAATCCGCACGCCCAGGCCCGGCCCCGGGAACGGATGCCGATATACCATCTCGTGCGGCAAGCCGAGCGCAACGCCGAGTTCGCGCACCTCGTCCTTGAACAGGTCGCGCAGCGGCTCGAGCAGCTTGAGGCCGAGCGTCTCGGGCAGGCCGCCGACGTTGTGATGACTCTTGATCGTGGTCGCCTTCTTTGTCTTCGCGCCGCCCGATTCGATCACGTCCGGATAGATCGTTCCTTGCGCGAGCCACTTCGCGTTGGACAGCTTCTTCGCCTCGGCCTGGAACACCTCGACGAACTCGCGGCCGATGATCTTGCGCTTTTGCTCCGGATCGGCGACGCCCGCGAGATGCCCGAGAAACTGCTCGGATGCATCGACGTGCACGACCTTCGCATGCAAGCGCCCTTCGAACATATCGAGCACCATCTTGCCTTCATTCAGGCGCAGCAAGCCGTGATCGACGAACACGCAAGTAAGCTGATCGCCGATCGCGCGATGAATCAGCGCCGCGGCAACGCTCGAATCGACGCCGCCCGACAAGCCGAGAATCACTTCCTCATCGCCGACTTGCTCGCGAATCCGCGCGACCGCTTCGTCGATGTGGTCGCGCATGATCCAGTCGGGCTTCGCGCCTGCGATGTCGAGCACGAAGCGCTCGAGTATCTTGCGGCCCTGCACCGTGTGCGTGACTTCCGGGTGGAATTGCACCGCGTAGTAACCGCGCGCCTCGTCGGCCATGCCGGCGACCGGGCAGCTCGGCGTCGATGCCATCAGCTTGAAGCCCTCGGGCATCCCGGTGACCTTGTCGCCGTGGCTCATCCACACCTTCAGCATCCCGTGGCCCTGCTCCGTGCGGAAATCCTCGATGCCGTCGAGCAGGCGCGTGTGGCCATGCGCGCGCATTTCCGCATAACCGAATTCGCGATGATCGCTCCACTCGACCTTGCCGCCCAATTGCACCGCCATCGTCTGCATGCCGTAGCAAATGCCGAGCACGGGTACGCCCAGTTCCCACACCGCCTGCGGCGCGCGCAGTTGCTGATCCTCATATGTGCTCGCATGGCTGCCCGATAGGATCACGCCCTTCGGCGCGAACTCGCGCACGAATTCGTCGGACACGTCATTCGGATGAATTTCACAGTAGACATGCGCTTCGCGCACGCGCCGCGCGATCAGTTGAGTGACTTGCGAACCGAAGTCGAGAATCAGGATTTTGTCGTGCATGGCAGCGGACTGGAAAAAGAACTAGAAAATATGAAAAGCAGCGCCCGAGGCGCTGCATCAAAACGAATGTCGAAGTCGGACTGCGGCGCGCGGCCAGGCTGGACTAGCCGAAGCCGCCCGCTCACGGTCGAGACGGCGGCTGCGCCGCATCGCCGTCGCCGTTCGCATCGGCACCCGCGCGGGCGGCCTGCGCCGCGCCCGGCGATGCCGGATCGGCTGCGCCCGCGCGTGTCGCCGTCTGCGCTCCGGAAAGCGTCTGGGTTGCAGCGCTCTCGCGCGACAACACACTCGGCTCGCTACGCCCCACGCGCGACGAAACCGGAGCCGGTTCAGCCGGCTGCTTGAGCGCCGCACGCGCATCGGCCGCCTGCGTCTTCTCGCGCCGCCGCACCGCGGCTGCGAGCCGCACGCCGCCGAGCCCGAGCGCGAGCAGCACGACGCCCGCCATCACCGATACGAGCTGTCCGAACGCCGACAACTGCGGCGAACGCAGCGCCAGCAGCCAGACGAGCATGACAACGCCCGTCAGCCAACCGACATGGCCGACCGCGCGCGCCACGCCGGCGGTCAAATCGCCATTGAAGGCCGCATGCGCGGACAGCCACGCCAGCCCGAGCAGCGCGATGCCAAACGCCTGCCCGAGCATCGCGGGATCGACGGTGACCAGTTGCAGCGCGTCGTACAACGCTTTCCACGGCGTCAGCACGAACAGCAGGCCGAACGCGGCGAACAGCAACGCATCGATGACGAGAACAGCGCGCAGCAACGGTTTCATCGGCGATCAGTCCACGTGATAGTTAGGCGCTTCCTTGGTGATCTGCACGTCGTGCACATGCGATTCGCGCATGCCCGCCGCGGTGATCTGAACGAACTCGGCCTTGTCGTGCAACTCGGCAATCGTCTTGCAGCCGCAGTAGCCCATGCTCGCGCGCACGCCGCCGATCAACTGGAAGATGATCGCGTTGACCGAGCCCTTGTACGCGACGCGGCCCTCGATGCCTTCCGGCACAAGCTTGTCGATATTCGCGGAATTGTCCTGGAAGTAGCGGTCGGCCGCGCCGTCCTTCATCGCGCCGACGGAACCCATGCCGCGATACGACTTATACTGGCGGCCCTGGTACAGGAACACGTCGCCCGGCGCCTCCTCGGTGCCGGCGAACATGCTGCCCATCATCACCGCGTTCGCGCCCGCGGCGAGCGCCTTCGACACGTCGCCCGAGAAGCGGATGCCGCCGTCGGCGATGCACGGCACGCCCGAGCCCTTCAGCGCATCGGACACGTTCGCGATCGCGCTGATTTGCGGCACGCCTACGCCCGCGACGATGCGCGTCGTGCAGATCGAGCCGGGGCCGATGCCGACCTTCACCGCGTCCGCGCCATATTCGACGAGCGCCTTCGCGGCCGCCGCGGTGGCGATATTGCCGCCGATCACCTCGACTCCAGGGAAGTTCTGCTTGACCCAGCGCACCCGCTCGAGCACGCCTTTGCTGTGACCATGCGCGGTATCGACGACGATCACGTCGACGCCCGCCTGCACGAGCAGTTCGACGCGCTCTTCATTATCGGGGCCGACGCCGACCGCCGCGCCGACGCGCAGCTTGCCGTGTTCGTCCTTGCACGCGTCCGGGTGCTCGGTCTGCTTCGTGATGTCCTTGACCGTCATCAGGCCGCGCAGTTCGAACGCGTCGTTGACCACCAGCACGCGCTCGAGGCGGTGGCTGTGCATCAGCGCCTTCGCATCGGCGAGCGGCGTGCCCTCCTTGACCGTCACGAGCCGCTCGCGCGGCGTCATGATCGACTTGACCGGCTCATCGAGGCGGGTTTCGAAACGCAGGTCGCGGTTCGTCACGATGCCGACGAGCTTCGTGCCCTCGACGACCGGAAACCCCGAAATGCCGTGCTGGCGCGACAGCGCGATCACGTCGCGCACCTTCATGCCGGGCGGCACCGTGATCGGATCGCGCACGACGCCCGATTCGAAGCGCTTGACCTTCGCGACTTCGCGAGCCTGCTCGAGCGGCGTCAGATTCTTGTGGACGATGCCGACGCCGCCTTGCTGCGCCATCGCGATCGCCAGACGACCTTCGGTGACCGTGTCCATCGCGGCGGACACGAGCGGCATGTTCAGGGAAATGTTGCGGGTCAGCTGAGTCTTGAGGCTGGTGTCGCGCGGCAGAACGTCGGAGAACGCCGGGACGAGGAGCACGTCATCGAACGTGAGTGCTTTTTGGATCAGACGCATGGCAAATCCTATAGGCGCAAAACCGAATTATACGCGATGCCCGGCCGATTTTCACAACACGAACAACGGCTTAGCGTTTTCGCGACGCGTGCCGGCGAGCCGCGTTCGATTCCGGCTTCGAGTCATTTTCGATCCGGTTTCGTTTTCGCAGTCCGCGCGCGAGTCAAACGTCGCGCCGGCGAGCCTCGGTCCGCGAATGCAGAATCGAACAAGACGCACGCATCGCGCATGGATAAGATGCGCGCTCGTCACTTTTTTCGGAGAGCTTGGAATGCGGCGCGGCGTGGCTTATGGCGTATTGGCGGGAGCCTTGTGGGGCACGGTGTTCCTCGTGCCGAGGCTGTTGCCCGATTTCTCGCCGCTCCTGTTGAGCGCCGGACGCTACGCGATGTACGGCCTGGTGTCGCTCGCGGCCGCGCTGCCCGCCGCACGCTCGCTGCTTGCGCGGCTCACGCGCGGCGATATCGCCGCGCTCGCGAAGCTCGCGCTGGTCGGCAACGTCGCGTACTACATGCTGCTGTCGGCCTCAGTGCATCTGATCGGCATCGCGCCGAGTTCGCTGATCGTCGGCGTGCTGCCCGTCACCGTGACGCTCGCGGGCCTGTCCGACGGCGGCGCGATGCCGCTCAAGCGCCTCGCCGCGCCGCTCGCGCTGGTGGTCGCGGGTATCGCGTGCATCAATGTCGATCTCTTCACGTCGCAGGCCGCGCACGCGACGACGCTCGCGCACAAGCTCGCTGGCATCGCTTGCGCGACCGGCGCGCTTGCAAGCTGGACCTGGTACGCGGTTGCGAACACGCGCTACCTGCAGCGTCACCATCGCTTCAACGGCAACGAATGGTCGGTGCTGTGGGGCGTCGTGACGGGGCTGATTGGCATACTGATCTGGCTTGCTGTGGCGGTACTGCCAAACGGCGTCGATGCCGTGCAGGCAGCGCTGCCCGCCGGGCGCTGGCAGCTGTTCTGGCTGCTCAATCTCGGGCTTGCGATTGGCGCGTCGTGGCTGGGCAACGGGCTCTGGAACGCCGCGTCGAAGCGGCTGCCGCTTACGCTGTCCGGCCAGTTGATCGTGTTCGAGACCGTCTTCGCGCTCGCCTACGGTTTCGTCTACGATCACCGGCTGCCGCGCGCGCTCGAAATCGCGGCGCTCGCGCTCCTGCTTGCTGGCGTCTATGGTGCGGTGCGCCGGCACGGCGACGGCCACGGCGGCGCTCGCGCGAACGAGCCGGGCCTGAACGCGAATCTGTCCGCGCATTGAGCAAGCCGCGCCGCCGTGCGGGAAAACCGCGCGCGGCGGCTCCGCTATCGCGCGCCACACACGTTTTGCCGGCGGGCGCGACGGCCATGTGCGCAGCGTGTGTCGCCGCACGCGCCCGCAGAGGCGTCACCGGATCCGGATCACGCTGCCCGAACCAACCTGATTTCCGGAAGGAAACGGCATCCCTTCTTCAGCGCGAATCCTTCGGCAGCCACTTGCGGCCCTCGATCGAGCCTTCCCGCCGCGTCCTGTCGACACGACGCTGACGCGCGAGCTTCGGATCGACGATGAGCGGCCGGTAAATCTCGACGCGATCGCCTTGCGCAACCGGCGCATCGAGCGGCGCGAGCTTGCCGAAGATGCCCGTTTTCAGCTTCGCGAGATCGATTTCCGGGTGCCGCGCGAGCACGCCGCTTGCTTCGATCGTTTCGCGCACACTCGCTCCGGCGGGCACATCGACGGTGACGAGCGTTTGCCGCTCGGGCAACGCATAGCAGACCTGAACCTTCGGCATGCGGATCACCCCTTGCCGTAGCGCTGATCGGCGCGCTTCACGAACGAATCGACGAACGTGTTCGCGATGTGCGTAAACACCGGGCCGATGAGCTTCTCGAGGATGATGCTCGAAAATTCATAGTGCAACACGAACTCGATCTTGCACGCGTCCGCACGCAGCGGTGTGAAGCGCCAGTAACCGGTGAACTTGCGAAACGGGCCGTCGGCGAACTCCATGTCGATGCGGGTGGGCCGCTGCTGCGTATTGCGGGTCGCAAAATGCTGACGGATGCCCTTGAAGTTGATATCGATGCGCGCCTCCATCCCCGTTTCATCCTTCCGGCGAATCTCGACGCCGCCGCACCACGGCAGGAAGTTCGGGTAATCGGCGACATCGGTAACGAGGTCGAACATCTGCTCCACCGAATGGCGGATCAATACGGTTTTCTGAACATCTGCCATAAATCGCGGCGTCGCTAAGGTAAACGCGCAAGCCGGGCCAATGCCGGCTTGCTTTGCTAGAATCGTAATTTTAGACGAGTTGGCCATTTCCCTTCATGAGCATCATCGACAATAGAAAAGCGTTCTTCGATTACCACATCGAAGAACGCTATGAAGCGGGGCTCGTGCTCGAAGGGTGGGAGGTCAAGGCACTGCGCGCGGGGCGCGGACAGATCAAGGAAGGCTACGTGGTCGTGAAGAACGCGGAAATCTTCCTGATCGGCACGCACATCAGCCCGCTGCCCGAAGCCTCGACGCACATCAAGCCCGATCCGGTGCGCACCCGCAAGCTGCTGCTGCACCGCGACGAGATCAAGAAACTGATCGGCAAGGTCGAGCAGCGCGGCTACACGCTCGTGCCGCTGAACTTCCACTACAAGGGCGGCCGCGTGAAGTGCGAGATCGGCCTCGCAAAAGGCAAGAAATTGCACGATAAGCGCGAGGCCGAGAAGAAGCGCGACTGGGAGCGCGAGAAGGCGCGCATCCTGCGCTCCGCAGCTTAAACCGCGGCATTTTGCCGCAGCCGTGGGGTTAAACCGGAAGAAGACGGCGGCGCCCGTTCAGGCCAGGCCGGCTTGCCTGGCTGCATCGGCCGCCAGCAACGCCGCGCCAGCCATGCCTAATCGACCGGCATAAGCCGTCCGCAGCTCGCCGCTCACACGCCAATCCCGCAGGCATACTCGCGCCGGCGGCGCAGCGACGTCCGCCTCAAGCCGTGCCATCCGGGCCGCCCCTGCCGGGCTTCACCGTCCCAGCCGCCGCGCCGGGCGCGCCCGGCGCGCCGCGGCTCACGATCGTCAGCGCCGACGCAATCGCCGAACTCAGATCCGCCAGATTCGACGGCACGATCAGCGCATTGCCCGCCTTCGCGAGATTGCCGAACGCGCCGACATACTGCTCAGCGACTTTCAGATTCACCGCGTCCATCCCGCCCGGCGCCTGGAGCGCCTGCGCGATTTTCTGAATCGCCTGCGCATTCGCGTCGGCCACGGCCAGAATCGCCGCCGCCTGGCCCTGCGCCTGGTTGATCGCCGCCTGCCGCTCGCCCTCGGATTTTTGGATCGCCGCCTCGCGCGCGCCCGACGCAAGATTGATTTGCTCTTGCCGACGCCCCTCCGATGCCGCGACGAGCGCACGCTTCTCGCGCTCCGCCGTGATCTGCGCTTGCATCGCGTGCAAGATTTCCTTCGGCGGCGTCAAATCTTTGATCTCGTAGCGCAGCACCTTGACGCCCCAGTTCGACGCCGCCTCGTCGAGCGCGGACACGATGCTGTGATTGATGAAATCGCGCTCCTCGAACGTTTTGTCGAGTTCGAGCTTGCCGATCACCGAACGCAGCGTGGTCTGCGCGAGCTGCGTGATCGCCAGCACGAAGTTGCTCGAGCCATACGATGCCTTCATCGGATCGGTGACCTGAAAATACAGCACGCCGTCGACCTGCAACTGCGTGTTGTCGCGCGTGATGCAAACCTGGCTCGGCACATCGAGCGGAATTTCCTTGAGCACGTGCCGGTACGCAATCCGGTCGACGAACGGCAGCACGATGTTCAACCCCGGCGACAGCGTCGCGTGATAGCGGCCGAAGCGCTCGAGCACCCATGCATGCTGCTGCGGCACGATCTTCACGGTCTGCGACACGATCACGAATGCGATGACGAGCAGCACCACCCAGACAATCAGCGAATCCATGAAATTGGTCCTCCTGGCTGGAATAGGATTGGGATGGAATGTGAACCGGTGCGGGCGAGCCTGACGGAAATCGCCCGCCGCCGTCAGGCCGGCGCTTTTGCCGCGACGACCAGGCAGTTGCCGCGTACCGCGCGCACCTCGTAGCGGTGCGCGTCGTCGCGCTCGCCGTCGGCGAGCACCACGTCCCATTGCGCGCCGCGATACTGGACGCGCGCGCGCCGATCGCGCCATTGCTCGACGACAAGCGTCGCGCCGATGTCGATATTGACGTCGGGATTCGCGGATGCGTCGCGCCGCTGCCGGCGGCCAAGCCCCGAGCGCCTGAGCGCGAACACGGCGGCGAGCGCGACGAACGCGGCGGCCGCGATCTGCCATTGCACGGGCGCGCCCGCGAGATGCGCGATGGCGCCAGCGAGAAAGCCGAGCGCGATCATCAGCAGGTAGAACGTGCCTGTCAGCAATTCAGCAACGGCGAACACGCCCACACCGATCCACCACCATCCGTGCGCGAACACCATCGCTCCTCCTGCCAGTGCGGCCCATATGAAAACACCCCGGTACATTACCGGGGTGTTTATAGCATGAAACTTACAAACAGCCTTCAAATCGACGGAAATCCGATCGCGCCCACCGAAACGGCGCGATGATTTCGCTCGGCTGTATGCGCGTTACTGTTTCGCCGCCAGCGCCTGCCACGTATCGATAACCGTGTCCGGGTTCAGCGAAATCGACGCGATACCTTCTTCGGCGAGCCATTTCGCGAAATCCGGGTGATCGGACGGCCCCTGTCCGCAAATGCCGACATACTTGCCGAGCTTGCGGCACGTGCTGATTGCCCGCTTCAGCATGAATTTCACGGCCGGATCGCGCTCGTCGAAATCGACGGCGAGCAGCTCCATGCCGGAGTCGCGGTCCAGGCCGAGCGTGAGCTGCGTGAGGTCGTTCGAGCCGATCGAAAAACCGTCGAAATGCTGCAGAAACTCTTCGGCCAGAATCGCGTTCGACGGCACCTCGCACATCATGATCAGGCGCAGGCCGTTTTCGCCCCGCTTCAGGCCGAACTTCGCGAGCAGTTCGACGACGCGCTCGGCCTGCTTCACCGTGCGCACGAACGGCACCATGATTTCGACGTTCGCAAGCCCCATGTCGTCACGCACCCGCTTGAGCGCCAAGCATTCCATCTCGAACGCCTGCGCGAAATCGTCGGCGACGTAGCGCGACGCGCCGCGGAAGCCGAGCATCGGATTTTCCTCGTCCGGCTCATAGCGCGAGCCGCCGATCAGCTTCTTGTACTCGTTCGACTTGAAGTCGGACAGGCGCACGATCACGGGCTTCGGATAGAACGCCGCGGCGATCGTCGCGATGCCTTCCGTCAGCTTGTCGACATAGAACGCGCGCGGCGACGCGTGGCCGCGCGCGACGCTCTCGACCGCCTTTTTCAGATCGGCATCGACGTTCGGATACTCGAGAATCGCCTTCGGATGCACGCCGATGTTGTTGTTGATGATGAACTCGAGGCGCGCAAGGCCCACGCCCGCGTTCGGCAACTGCGAGAAATCGAAGGCGAGCTGCGGGTTGCCGACGTTCATCATGATCTTGACGGGCAGCGCCGGCAGCTCGCCGCGCTGCACCTCGGACACCTCGGTCTCGAGCAGGCCATCGTAAATCTTGCCTTCGTCGCCTTCCGCGCACGATACCGTGACGAGCGCGCCATCCTTCAGCACGTCGGTCGCGTCTCCGCAACCGACGACGGCCGGCACGCCGAGTTCGCGCGCGATGATCGCCGCATGGCAGGTACGCCCGCCGCGGTTCGTGACGATCGCCGACGCGCGCTTCATCACCGGCTCCCAGTTCGGATCGGTCATATCGGCGACGAGCACGTCGCCCGGCTGCACGCGCTCCATCTCGGACGGATCGTGAATCACGCGCACCGGCCCCGCGCCGATCTTCTGGCCGATCGCGCGGCCCGTCGCCAGCACCTGCGACTGGCCCTTCAGCTTGAAGCGCTGCTCGGCCTTGCCGCTCGCCTGGCTCTTCACCGTTTCCGGACGCGCCTGCAGAATGAAGATCTTGCCGTCGCGGCCGTCCTTGCCCCATTCGATGTCCATCGGACGCTGATAGTGCTTCTCGATGATCACCGCGTACTTCGCGAGTTCGATCACGTCTTCGTCGGTGATCGAGTAGCGGTTGCGCTGCTCGTGCGGCACGTCGACCGTTTTCACGCGGCCCGGCTCGCCCGGCTGCGTAAACTCCATCTTGATCAGCTTCGAGCCGATCGAGCGGCGAATAATCGGGTATTTGTCCTGCGCGAGCGTGGTCTTGAACACATAGAACTCGTCCGGGTTCACCGCCCCCTGCACGACCGTCTCGCCCAGGCCGTAGCTCGACGTGATGAACACGGCGTCCTTGAAGCCGGACTCGGTATCGATCGTAAACATCACGCCGGCCGCGCCGACATCCGAGCGCACCATGCGCTGCACCCCGGCGGACAACGCAACCTCGGCATGCGTGAAGCCCTTGTGCACCCGGTACGAGATCGCGCGGTCGTTATAGAGCGACGCGAACACGTGCTTCATGCGATCGAGCACGTCTTCGATACCGACGACGTTCAGATACGATTCCTGCTGCCCGGCGAACGATGCGTCCGGCAAATCCTCGGCCGTCGCGGACGAGCGCACGGCAAACGACAATTCGCCCGGCGAGCTGTTCTTCAGGGTTTCGAAATGCGCACGGATCTCGTCTGCGAGACGCGACTGCAGCGGCGCATCGACGATCCATTGGCGAATTTCCGCGCCCGCTTCGGCGAGCGCCTTCACGTCGTCGACATCGAGCGACTCGAGACGTTGCGCAATGCGTTCGGTCAGGTTGTTGTGCTTGAGGAAATCGCGAAACGCGAGCGCCGTCGTTGCGAAACCGGTGGGCACGCGCACGCCTGCCTCGGCCAATTGGCTGATCATCTCGCCAAGCGACGCATTCTTGCCGCCGACGATCTCGACATCGGTCATTCGCAACTGCTCGAACGGAATTACATACGCCTGATCCTTTGCGACGTTTGCTGCGTTAGTCATACAAGCCCCTAAGTGGAAAAAATGCTCGATCGTGCAAACGGGCTCGGACGCGCCCTGCCTGCAAAAAGCGGGCGCGCATTGCACAACCTGTCGGATAAGCCTTCGCGGCAGCCCGGACGACGCCGGACGAATTTGCAAAAAATCCCGGCAGAAAGGCGAAAAAGCAGACAAATCGCCGAATTTGCCGGGATTTCTCGACAGAACGCGGCATCAAACCGCGCGCCGGACCGCAAGGGCTTATCCAACAGGTTGACGGTATTCTACCGTGCCGTTTGTGCAATGTGGCGCATAGGGCCCGCATTGGTGCTCTAGCGCGCAGTGTCGCCTCCCCGGCCCGCCGGGTTTTCCGCTTGGCCGCGCGCGGCGCCTGCCGCACCGACGCCGGCGGGACCGCGGCACGACGGTCAGCGCACGCCCGGCGCGCCGTCGATCAGCACGTAGCCGCGGCTGCGTCCGCCGTTATCGGAATCGGGCGTATTCATCGCCGAGTACAGATCGGCCGTCTTCACCCAGACGGGCGGATATTTGTAACGGGACACGTCGAGGATCAAAAACCGGTCGGTCCCGGCATCGTAGGCGGCGAGCGGCGAGATATGGCCACCCGTCTGCTGGCCGAGCCGGCTGCGCAGATAGTTGACCAGCACGTAATGCCCCGGCCTGCTGAACGCAGCGACAGCTTCGTCGCGGAACGCGTCGGCCGAGGCGTCCGACGCATGGCGCACCGCGCCGGCAAGCCCCAGCGCATTCGCGATCGCGCCGAGCTGATCGAGCGTCATTCCGCGCTGTTCGATCAGCACGCGCGGGCGGATCTGCTCGGTTGCGTCGTTGAGCACGTTATCCTGCGTGAAATAGTGAAAAGGCGGATATTCGGCCGCCGCGGGCGCCGACACGCGCAGCGCGTTCAATATCATCACGAGCGACGCGACGCCGCAAAAACTCTCGGTCTTCTGCGTGACGAAGTGATTGCCGAGCGGCACATAGGCGCTGCGCGCGGCACTCCTGGCCAGCAAATGCTCGCCGGCCGCGCTGCCGAGATCGATCAGCCCCGGCGGCAATGGCAAGCTTTGCGCATGCGCGATCGCGCCAATCGCGGCCATCGCGCAGACAGCGAACCTGTTTCGCATCGTTCGAATCATCGGCCCTCTCCCGTTATCGGCAATCCGCCTGCGGCACGCGCAAGCGTCAACGTCAGCCGCCCGGCATGGCCGGACCGTCGTAGCATACGTGAAAGCCGGCGCACGCGCCGCCGCGCGCGGGACGGCCATGCACGCCCGACGCTCACGCGCGGCCGGGCCCGCACACCGCCCGGCGCGCGCCCTTGCTAGAATGGCCGCTTCCCGGCCGCGACCGGCCGGCAATACTCGCTCGACGCAACGACCCATGCTACCCACCGTTTTCATCGTCTCCGACGGCACCGGGATCACCGCCGAAACCTTCGCGCATTCGATCCTGTCCCAGTTCGACCAGAAATTCCGGCTCGTCCGCGTGCCGTTCATCGACTCGGTCGAGAAAGCCTATACGGCCGTCGAGAAGATCAACGACGCCGCGCAGCACGACGGACGCCGCCCGATCGTGTTCACGACGCTCGTCGACGGCGAATCGAACGAGACCGTCAAGCGCTCGAACGCGCTCGTGCTCGACATGTTCCAGCGCTTCGTCGAACCGCTCGAGCAGGAATTGCAGCTCAAGTCGAGCCACGCGATGGGGCGCGTCCATCAGAACGCGGACACCGAGGAGTACAAGACGCGCATCGAGGCGATCAATTTCTCGCTCGCGCACGACGACGGCCAGTCGAACCGCAATCTCGCCGACGCCGACGTGATCCTGATCGGCGTTTCGCGCAGCGGCAAAACGCCGACGAGCCTGTATCTCGCGATGCAGTACGGCGTGAAGGCCGCGAACTATCCGCTGATTCCGGAGGATTTCGAGCGCGGCAGGCTGCCGACGCCGCTTCATCCGCATCGCAGCAAGCTATTCGGGCTGTCGATCGATCCGCAGCGGCTGTCCGAGATTCGTAACGAGCGCCGGCCCGGCAGCAAGTATGCGGCGCCCGAGAACTGCCGCTACGAGATCAACGAGGCCGAAGCGATGATGCGGCGCGAAGGAGTCAAGTGGCTGTCGTCGACGCACAAGTCGATCGAGGAAATCGCGACGACGATCCTGCAGGAAATCAAGCTCGAGCGGCAATCATACTGAAGCTGAGCTGCATCGGAGACGCTCCGGCGACGCGAGCCGCGCGGCTTGGCGCCGCGCCGATCCGAGCCGCGTAGAACCCACGCCAAGCGATGCCACGCCGGCCGCGTCACGCGCCACGCACGCGCTGCTGCCGACATTGTTCGAACAGACAAATGGCCGCAGCCGCCGCGACATTCAGCGATTCCATGCCGCCCGGCTGCGGAATCGTCACGCGAAGCGCCTGCGCTTGCCGCCAGCGGGCCGACACGCCCGCGCCTTCGTTGCCGAATACCCATGCAAGCGGCCCCGACAAATCGCAGTCGTCGAGCGCGCGCGCGCCGTGCGAATCGGTCAACGCGATCGGGATCGCGAACCGCCCGATCAGCACGTCGGCGTCGATACCCTCGTGAATATCGAGCAGAAAATGCGCGCCCATCGCCGAACGCAGCACCTTGGGCGACCACGCGTAAGCCGTCCCGGGCGCGCAAAACACCTGCGTCACGCCGGCGGCCGCCGCGCTGCGCAGGATCGAGCCGACATTGCCCGCATCCTGCACGCCGTCGAGTACGACCGATGTGCGCTCGATTCGCTCGGGCAACGCCGGCGTGGGCCGCGCGACGAGCAGCAGCACGCCGATCCCGTTGACGACGTCCGACAGTTGCCCGAACAGCGTGTCGGGCAGCGTGACAAGCCGCGCGGGATCGATCCGCCCGGCGATCGCCCGTGCCTGCGGATGCGCGAGTGCGCCTTCAGTGATGACCGCAAGCTCGGGTTGACCGAGCGCGTCCAGATAGGCGGCGGCCAGATGCAGCCCTTCGAGAAGCGCCTGGCCGCCGCGCCGCAATTGGTGGGCCGAGCCCGCCAGCGTCTTCAGGCGCTTGTACAGCGGGTTGTCGCGCGAAGTGATCGCTTTCATCGGCTGGAATCGAGCGCCGCCGCGCGCACCGGCGCGAACGAGCGGCGATGATGCTCGCACGGCCCGTGCTCGCGCAGCGCGGCGAGATGCTGCGGCGTGCCATAGCCAGCGTGCGCGTTGAAACCGTACATCGGGAAGCGCTCGTGCAAATCGGCGAGCATCCGGTCGCGCGTGACTTTCGCGAGAATCGACGCGGCCGAGATGCTCGGCACGAGCGCATCGCCGCCGACGATCGCGACGCTGCGCACCGCGAGCGTCGGGCACCGATTGCCGTCGATCTTCGCAAGCGTCGGCGTGAGCGCGAGCCCTTCGACCGCGCGCTTCATCGCAAGCATCGTCGCATGCAGGATGTTGAGCGTATCGATCTCGTCGACGCTCGCCGACGCGACGCAATACGCGCGCGCATGCGCGACGATCTCGTGATAAAGCCGCTCGCGCTTTTTCGCGGACAGCGCCTTCGAATCGTCGAGCCCTTCGATCGGGCGCATGGGATCGAGAATCACCGCGGCCGCGACGACCGGACCGGCCAGCGGCCCCCGCCCTGCCTCGTCGACGCCGCAGACGATCTCGTCGGGCGCATCGAAGATGAGCGCCGGTTGATCCGCGCCGGCTCGGGTGCTGCGAGGGTTTCGCGTCGTCGCCATCAGCGCGGCTTCCTGCTGTCGATCACGCGCGCGACCGCCTCGGCCGCGCGCGCGGCGGTGTTCTGCCGCAACGTGTAATGCATGTCGGTGAAGATTTCGGTCAGGGTCCGGCGGTTCGCGTCGTCGCGCAGCTGCGTGAGCGTCGCATCGGCGAGCGCCTGCGGCGTGGCGAAATGCTGGAGCAACTCGGGCACGACGAAGCGGCCCGCGAGAATGTTCGGCAGGCCGACATAGGGCAGATAACCCTGGCGGCGCATGATCTGGCCGGTCAGCCACGGCACCTTGTACGAGATCACCATCGGCTTTTTTAGCAACGCCGCTTCAAGCGTCACCGTGCCGCTTTTCACGAGAAGCGCGTCGGCGGCAGTCATTGCAACCTGCGCGCGGCCCTCCGTCAGCGTGACGGAAAGCTGCGGATGCGCGTCGACGAGCGGTTGCAGCAGCGTGCGCAACATCGGCGTGGCGGCCGGCACGACGAAACGCAAAGCCGGCTCGCGCTGCTGCATCAGTGCCATCGCGTCGAAAAACGTCGGCCCGATCAACTCGATCTCCGAGCGGCGGCTGCCCGGCAGCACCGCGACTATGGGGCCGCTTTCCGGCAGGCCGAGCGCGATTCGCGCGCCGTGCATATCGGGCTCGAGCGGAATTTCGTCGGCGAGCGGATGGCCGACGAACGTCGCCGCGACGCCCGCCTTCTCAAGCAACTCGGGCTCGAACGGAAACAGGCACAGCATATGGTCGACGGCCTTGACGATCTTCTTGATCCGGCCGCCGCGCCAAGCCCAGATCGACGGACAGACGAAATGGATCGTCGGAATGCCCGCGCCGCGCAACGCATGCTCGAGACCGAAATTGAAATCGGGCGCATCGATGCCGATAAACGCGTCGGGCGGCTCGGCGAGCAACTGCCGCTTCAATTCGCCGCGAATGCGCAGAATCTCGGGAATGTGCTTGAGCGCCTCCACGTAACCGCGCACCGCAAGCTTTTCCATCGGCCAATGCGCATCGAACCCGGCCGCCATCATCCGCGGCCCGCCGATTCCGTAATAACGGGACGACGCCGGAAGCCGCGTATGCAGCCCTTCGAGCAGCGACGCGCCGAGCAGATCGCCCGACGGCTCGCCAGCGGCGAGCGCGAGGCGCAGCGACGAGGTGGGTTGGAACGCCATTGCGTCAGCGAATGATGCCGCGCTGCGACGTCTCGACGAAATCGACGAGCGCCTTCACGGCGGCGTCGCCGTCGCCGCCCGCTTGCGAGAGTTCGCGCAACTGGACTTTCGCGTCGTCGAGCGACAGGCCGTTCTTGTACAGCAGCCGATAGGCGCTTCTCAGCGCGGAAATCGCATCCGGCGAGAAGCCGCGGCGACGCAGCCCCTCGACATTGATGCCATGCGGCTCGGCCTTGTTGCCCGCCGCGATCACGAACGGCGGCACATCCTGCACGAGCGCCGATGCGCCGCCCAGCATCGAATGCGCGCCGATCCGCACGAATTGGTGAACGCCCGACATCCCGCCGACGATCGCCCAATCGCCGATCTGCACGTGGCCGGCCATCTGCGCGTTGCTCGACAGGATCACGTGGCTGCCGACCCGGCAGTCGTGCCCGATGTGCACGTAGGCCATGATCCAATTGTCGTCGCCAAGCGTCGTGACGCCGGCATCCTGCACGGTGCCCGTGTGAATCGTCGTGAATTCGCGGATCGTGTTGCGATCGCCGATCACGAGCCGCGTCGGCTCGCCCTGATACTTCATGTCCTGCGGACGACCGCCGACCGACGCGTAATGGCCGATGCGATTGTCCTCGCCAATCGTCGTATGGCCTTCGATCACGCTGTGCGAACCGATCGTGGTCCGCGCGCCGATCGTCACGTTCGGCCCGATGATCGCATACGGGCCGATTTCGACCGTTTCGTCGATCTGCGCGCCCGGCTCGACGATCGCCGTGGGGTGAATCCTGCTCATGCGCCGTTGCCTCTCAATGTGTAAGTCGCGTTGCGTTGCCGTGCGGCATGCGTCGGGCGGCGTTCAGGGGGCGGAGTCGGCCGCCTTGACGGTACACATCAGTTCGGCTTCCGCCGCGACCTTGCCGTCCACTTCCGCGACCGACTTGAACTTCCAGATACCGCGGATGTAGCGTTCGAACGTGACGTTCAAAATCAACTGGTCGCCCGGCTCGACGACCCGCTTGAAGCGTGCGCCGTCGATACCGACGAAGTAGTACAGCGTATTTTCCGCGTTGCGCTGCTCTTCCTCGGCGAACGTCAGGAGCGCCGCCGCCTGCGCGAGCGCTTCGATAATCAGCACGCCCGGCATCACCGGTCGCGACGGAAAATGCCCTTGGAAGAACGGTTCGTTGATCGAAACGTTCTTGATCGCTTTGATGGACTTGTGCGGTTCGAGTTCGAGCACGCGATCGACGAGCAGGATCGGATAGCGATGCGGCAGCAGCGAGAGAATCTTGTGGATGTCGAAATTGATTTTTTCAGTACTCATAGTGGTTCGTCTCACGCAATGCCTGCGCGGTGATGAATGCGGATGCGGGCCGCGTCTGAAGAGGCGGCCCGCGGTTCAGTCGACCGGCCGGGGCGGCACCCTGCGCGCCCGGTCGACGCCGTGCTATGCGCCGGTGTCGTTACCTCGGGCGGCGCTATCCTGTTCAATGTGTTCCCGTGCGGCCAGCGCGGTTTCGAGCGCCTTGATCCGATCGCGCAACTTGTCGAGGTTGCGCACGAGCGCCGCACTCTTGTTCCAGTCGCCGTGCTCGACGGCAGGAAACGCACTTGTGTAGATGCCCGCTTTCGGCAACGATTTCGACACGCCCGATTTCGCGGTGACGATCACGCCATCGCCCAGCGTCACATGCCCGGCAATGCCGACCGCGCCGCCGATCATGCAATGGCGGCCGATCGTCGTGCTGCCCGCGATGCCCGCGCAGCCGGCGATCACCGTGTACGCGCCGATCCGGCAGTTGTGGCCGATCTGCACGAGATTGTCGATCTTCACGCATTCGTCGATGACGGTATCGGCCATCGCGCCGCGGTCGATCGTCGTATTCGCGCCGATCTCGACGTCCGCACCGATGGTCACGCCACCGACTTGCGGAATCTTCACCCACGCCCCGGTGCGCGCGTCGCCGTCGCCGACGAAATCGGGCGCAAAGCCGAAGCCGTCCGAGCCGATCACCGCGCCCGAATGGACGATCGCGCGAGCGCCCAGCACGCAGCCGTGATAGACCGTGACGTTCGGGTACAAATGCGAATCGTCGCCGATCCGTGTGCCGCGTCCGACGAACACGTTTGCGTCGAGCACCACGCGCTCGCCGATCACCGCGCCCGCCTCGACCGTCGCGTGCGGGCCGATCACTGCGCTCGCCGCGACCTGCGCGGCCGGATCGACGCTCGCGCTCGGATGCACGCCCGCTGCACGCTGGGGCGCCGCGAGATCGATGAACATCTGCGCGACACGCGCGAAATAGGCATACGGATTCGCCGTCACGATGAAATTGCGGCCGTTCGCGGCCGCGCCGAGTTTCTCGAGATCGCGCGGCGCGATCAGCACGGCGCCTGCGCCGGTCGCCTCGACCTGCGCCAGATACTTCGGATTGGCAAGAAACGCGAGCTGCTTCGGGCCCGCCTGATCAAGCGGAGCAAGGGAGCCGACCTCCTGTCGGCCGTCGCCGACGATCTTGCCGCCAAATCGCGCGACGAGCGCCTCGAGCGTCAATGCCATGACCCCGCGCTCCTTAATTCGATCCGGCCGATGGCGATGCAAGCGCCTTCAACACCTTGTCGGTGATATCGATGCGCGGACTCACGTAGACCGCTTCCTGCACGATCAGATCGTAGTTCTGCTGCTCGGCGATCTGCTTAATCACCTTGTTCGCGCGATCAAGCACCGCCGCGAGTTCCTCATTGCGGCGCTGGTTCAGATCCTCGCGGAATTCGCGTTGCTTGCGCTGGAAATCGGTGTCGAGCTGTGCGAGATCGCGCTGCTTCTGCGCACGGTCGTTCGCCGACAGCGACGAGCTGTTCTTGTCGAGCGCGTCGGATATCGATTTCAGACGAGCGGCCATGTCCTGCAAATCTTTGTCGCGCTTCGCAAACTCGGCTTCGAGCTTGGTCTGCGCGGCCTTCGCGGGCGCCGACTCGCGCAGGATCCGATCCGAGTTGACAGCAGCAATGCGCGCAACGTCCTGCGCATGCGCAAGCGACACGCCGAGCGCAGCGACGAGCGCCAGCGCGCCCATCAGTCGTTTCGAAAACTTAGCGGTTAGCAAGATTACCCTCTCGATACTTGTAGTCAGTCTGATCCGATCAGAACGCCGTTCCGATCTGGAACTGGAATTTCTGATACTGGTCGCCGGTATGCTTCTGCAGCGGGAAGCCCAAACTCAGCTTGAGCGGGCCGATCGGCGAAATCCACGCCAGGCCCACGCCGTAACCGTAGCGCAACCCGTTCGCCCCCGTGCTCGTGCCCCCCGGCGCATTGCCCCACACGTTACCGCCATCCAGGAACGTGAACACCCGCAGCGTGCGGTCATAGCCCGTCCCCGGCAGCGGGAACGTCAGCTCGATATTGCCCACGATCATCTTCGAGCCGCCGATCGGGTCGTTCGTCTGCTTGTCGCGCGGACCCAGCGAACTCGGCTCATAGCCGCGCACCGAACCGATCCCCCCCGCGTAGTAATTCTTGAAGATCGGATACGCGTTGCCGATACCGTTGCCGTAGCCCCCCTGGAAGTTCAGCCCCAGGATGAAGCCCCGCGCGAACGAATAGTAGTACTGCGCTTGAATGTCCGCCTTGTAATACTGGATCTTGCCCACCGGCACGCCGTATTCCACGTTCGCCTGCGTGAAGTACCCGCGGCTCGGAATCAGCGCGCTGTCGCGCGCATCGCGCGACCATCCGATCGTCAGCGGCACCGTGTTCGACACCCGCCCGAACTGCCGCACATAGTCCTTGTACGACTCCGGCGTGCTCGTGTCGTCCATGTTCACGTCCAGCCGGTTCTGCTCGAAGCCCGCGCCGAAATACACCGTATCCGTCTCCGAGAACGGAATCCCGAACTTCAGATTGCCCCCCGCCGTGATGATCCGGAAACTCGAATTCGTCGAGTAGTACAGCGGCTGGTACGTCCGGTAGAACACGTCCGTGATCCGCTTGATCCCGTCCACCGTGAAGTACGGGTCCACCTGCGTCACCGTCAGCGTCCGGTAGCTCCGGGCCGTGTTCACGTTCACCGCCAGGCTCGTCCCCGAGCCGAACACGTTGTCCTGCGACACCCCCGCCGACAGCACCACCTTGTCCGTCGACGAAAAACCCGCCCCCAGCGTGATCGCCCCCGTCGGCTTCTCCGCCACCTTCACGTTCACGTCAACCTGGTCGTTCGTGCCCTCCACCGGCACTGTCGTCACGTCCACATCCGTGAAGTACCCCAGCCGGTTCACCCGGTCCTTCGACAGCGCCAGCCGGCTCGAATCGAACCACGAACTCTCCAGCTGACGCATCTCCCGGCGCACCACCTCGTCCCGCGTGCGCGTGTTGCCCACAATGTTGATCCGCCGAACGTACACCCGCCGGCTCGGCTCCACCACCAGCGTCAGATTCACCTTGTGATTGCTCTGGTCGATCTCCGGCTGCGCATTCACCGTCGCGAACGCATAACCGTACTCCCCCAGCTTGTCCACGATCGCCTTCGTCGTCTGCTGCAGCTTCTCCGCCGAGAATCGATCCCCCGCCTTCACCTTCACCAGCTTCTTCAGCTCCGCTTCCCGATCCAGCAGATTGCCCGCCAGCTTCACCCCCGACACCGTGTACGGCTCCCCCTCGTGCAGCGTCACCGTCAGGTACATGTCCTTCTTGTCCGGCGAAATCGACACCTGCGTCGACTCAATGTTGAACTCCAGATACCCTCGGTTCAGATAGTACGAGCGCACGTTCTCCAGATCGCCCGTGAGCTTCTCCTTCGAATACAGATCGTTCTTCGTGTACCACGAGAACCAGTTCGGCGTCGACAACTGCATCTCGTCACGCAGCGTGTTCGTGCTGAACGTCTTGTTCCCGATGAAGTTGATCTGACGAATCTTCGCGCTCGGACCTTCCGCCACCGAAAACAGAATCGACACCCGGTTCGCGTCCACCGGCGTCACCGTCGTCGTCACCTCCGCCGCGTAAAACCCTCGCGTCAAATACTGCCGCTTGAGCTCCTGCTCCGCCTTGTCCACCAGCGCCTTGTCGTAGTACCGCCCCTGCGCCAGCCCCACCGCCTTCAGCGCCTTGTTCAAGTTGTCCTTGTCGAACTCCTTGATCCCCGTGAAATCGATCGACGCGATCGCCGGCCTCTCCTGAACCTGGACAATCACCACCCCGCCTTGCGTGGCCACCCGGACATCCGTGAAAAATCCCGTCGCGTACAGCGCTCGGATCGCCTCCGACGCCTTCTCGTCCGTGAACGTCTCGCCTTGCTTGATCGGCAGGTACGCAAACACCGACCCCGCCTCCACGCGCTGCAATCCCTCTATCTTGATGTCCTGCACCACGAACGGTGCCGTCGCGTGAGCCGACATTCCCGGCGCCGCCAGCGCCGCCGCCGCTACCGCCTTCGCTACGAAGCCATGAGGTTTCAACAACATGCATCCCCAGTGTTTAAGCTTGCATCAGGTCAGGCGGCAAACCTTAGCGGCACCGCCCGATGCGTCAAAAATGGATTAACCGAGCCAGATCGTTGAACAGCGCGATCGCCGACAACGCGACGATGCAGATCAATCCCGCTCTTTGCAGAATCAGTTGCCAGCGCTCCGATACGGCCTTACCGGTCGCGGCTTCAACCAGATAATATAACAGATGCCCCCCGTCCAAAACCGGAATCGGCAGCAGGTTCAATACGCCGAGGCTAATGCTGACAAGGCCGAGAAACGATAGAAATGCCGACCATCCGAGGCGCGCGCTCTTACCCGCGTAATCGGCGATCGTCACCGGCCCGGACAAATTTTTCAGCGACGCTTCGCCCGTCACCATCCGGCCGAACATCTTCAGCGAATACAGCGCGATATCCCAAGTGCGCCGCGCGCCGAGTTCGACGCTCTCGAGCACGCCGTAGCGCACGTCGACCATCGGCGTCTTCAGCGCGAGCGCCGCGCCGATGCGGCCAACTTGCCGGCCCGTCTCGTCATCGCGCTGCGCCTGCGGGACGATCGTCAGCGTGCGCTCGGCGCCCGCGCGTTCGATGCGCAGCGCCAGCGGCCGCCCCGCGTGCGCCTTCACGTCGTCGATGAAACGCGACGAGCTGCCGATGCGCGCGCCGTCGAGCGCGACGAGCGT
This sequence comes from Burkholderia singularis, assembly GCF_001718875.1. Lineage (NCBI taxonomy): Bacteria > Pseudomonadati > Pseudomonadota > Betaproteobacteria > Burkholderiales > Burkholderiaceae > Burkholderia > Burkholderia singularis. The sequence goes on along the minus strand of NZ_CP013448.1, from coordinate 1,803,117 downwards.
GTCGCCCGGCTGCAATCCCGCTTGCTGCGCGGCGCTGCCCGGCTGCACCGACGTCACCGCGAGCGCGCCGCCGCCCGGATCGAAACCGAGACGTGCCATGAAATCGCCGTCGAGATCGCGATCGTCGAGCCGATGCAGATCGACGCGAAAATCGAACGTGTCGCCGGATGCATGCGCCCCGCCGTTTCGCGCGCCGAGCACGACGTCGCGATGGTCCAACGCGGCGGACAGCAGCTTCCAGCGCAGATCGGACCACGAGCGCACCGGCGTTGCGTCGCCGCCATGCGCATCGCGGATCGACACGACGGTTTCGCCGCCGTCGAATCCGGCGAGCGCGGCGCTCGTGCCCGCGGCCGGCGGCGCGATGACGGCCGCCGGCTCCGTCACGCCGGTCGCGAAAACGAGCGCGAACAGCACGATCGCCAACAAGAAGTTCGCGACCGGACCGGCCGCGACGATCGCGATCCGCTTGCCGACCGATTGCCGATTGAACGCATGCGGCAGCTCGTGCGTGCGAATGCCGTCGCCGGGATCGCGCTCGTCGAGCATCTTCACGTAGCCGCCGAGCGGCAGCGCGGACAGTGTCCATTCGGTGCCGGTCTTCTTGCTGACCCAGCGCGCGACGGGCGCGCCAAACCCGATCGAGAAGCGCAGCACCTTCACACCGCACCAGCGCGCGACGCGGTAGTGCCCATATTCGTGCACGACGACCAGCACGCCAATCGCCACCGCAAACGCGAGCAGTTCGACCAGCACGTTCATGAGCGCAGCCGCTCCATTCACGCAGCCCGCGTCACGTCGGGCGCGGGCTGTTTGTCGATGAACGCGGCGGCAGCGCGGCGCGCGGCGGCATCGGCGTCGATCACGTCGTCGAGACCGCTCGGCGTGCGGTTGTCGAGCCCGTCGAGCACCGCCTCGACCGTCTGCGCGATCGCGGTAAAGCGAATCCGCCGCGACAGGAATGCCTCGACCGCGATTTCGTTCGCCGCGTTGAGCGCCGCGCTGGCGACGCCGCCCGCGTCGAGCGCCTGCAGCGCGAGCGCGAGGCAAGGAAAGCGCGTGAAATCGGGCTTTTCGAACGACAGCGCGGCGATCTGCGCGAGATCGAGCGGTGCGACTCCTGCCTCTACGCGCTCCGGAAACGCCAGCGCATGCGCGATCGGCGTGCGCATATCCGGATTGCCGAGCTGTGCGAGCACCGAACCGTCCTTGTACGACACGAGCGAATGAATCACGCTCTGCGGGTGAATCAGCACGTCGATCCGCTCGCCCGGCAGGCCGAACAGCCAATGCGCCTCGATCACTTCGAGGCCCTTGTTCATCATCGTCGCCGAATCGACCGAAATCTTGCGGCCCATCACCCAGTTGGGATGTTTGCACGCCTCGTCGGGCGTCACGTTGACGAGCGTCGCCGGTTCGCGGGTGCGGAACGGGCCGCCCGACGCGGTCACGATGATCTTGGCGATGCCGCCGTGCTCGGCCGCATCGCGCGGCATGCACTGGAAAATCGCGTTGTGCTCGCTGTCGACGGGCAGCAGGATCGCGTGATGATCGCGCACCGCATCCATGAAAATCGCGCCCGACATCACGAGCGCTTCCTTGTTCGCCAGCAGGATGCGCTTGCCCGCGCGCGCGGCGGCCAAGCTAGGCGCCAACCCCGCCGCACCGACGATCGCCGCGACCACGGTATCGCAGCCGTCGCTCGTCGACACGTCGACGAGCGCCTGTGGGCCATACGCGACCTGCGTTTTGCTGCCCGCCGCGCGAAGTTGCGCATCGACGCGCGCAGCGGTGTCGGCATCGCCGACCACCGCGATATCGGGCGCAAAGCGCAGGCATTGGGCGACGAGCTTGTCGCCGTTGCGGTGCGCGCTCAGCGCATGAATCGCGAAGCGCTCGGGATGGCGCGCGACGACGTCGAGCGTGCTGTCTCCGATCGAGCCCGTCGAGCCGAGCAATGTCAGACGTTTTTGCATGATGTAAGTCGAGTTTTAACCGAGCAGCAGCAGCGCGAGCGGCAACACGGGCAACAGTGCGTCGACGCGGTCGAGCACGCCGCCGTGCCCGGGCAACAAACCGCTCGAATCTTTCACGCCCGCTTGGCGCTTGAGCAACGATTCGAACAAATCGCCGACCACGCTGAACGCGACCAGCACGGACAGCGCGGCAAACGCCCCCGCCACGCCATAGCGTATGCCGAGCGCCGAATACAGGGTCGGGTCGAAAACATGCGAGGCCCAGGCCGCGCCGGCCACGGCCATTACCGCGAGCCAGCCCCCCGCCACGCCTTCCCAGGTTTTGCCCGGACTGACCGACGGCGCGAGCTTATGCTTGCCGAACCGCTTGCCGGCAAAGTATGCGCCGATATCGGCAAGCCACACCACCAGCAATAGCGACAACACGAAGGGTACGCCTATCGCACGCGCGGCAACCAGTGCGTGCCAGCACGCGGCGAACACGACGAGGCCGGCCGCGAGCAGAAACAGCCGCCACGCGCGCGCCGCGAGCACCGGCTTGCGCGCGAGCGCGTATGGGCCGATCAACAGCCAGAAAACCCCGGCCGCCGCGAACAGCGGCCGCGCCGCCTGCGCGCCAATGCCGAGCCGCATACTCGCCGCCAGCGCGAGCGCCGCGAGCGCCGCGTAGCCGATCGAGCCGGCACCGCCGAGCGCGAGCAGCCGCCCCCATTCCCACGCGGCAAACACGAGCGCGAGCGCAATCAGCGCGCCGAATGCGGCAAGCGGCGCGAACAGCGTCACAGGCAGCAATACCGCCAGCAGCACGACCGCCGTGATGACACGGGTCTTCAGCATGAAAGGGAATCGGCGTCCTGGGCTTGGGGCTCGAGCTGCGCGCTCGTGCGGCCGAACCGCCGTTCGCGGTGCGTATACGACGCAAGCGCCTCGGCGAGCGCGTTGCCGTCGAAATCCGGCCAGAATTTGTCGGTAAAATAAAATTCGGCGTAAGCGAGCTGCCACAGCAGGAAATTGCTGACGCGCTGCTCGCCGCCGGTACGGATGAAAAGATCCGGCTCCGGCGCATAGGCCATGGCCAGATGGCTGGCAAACGCATTCTCGTCGATCTCGACCGCGCGCCCCTCGCGCGCCGCCTGTTCAACGAGCCGTTGCGTCGCCTGCAGGATGTCCCAGCGGCCGCCATAGTTCGCGGCGATCGTCAACGTCAGGCGCGTGTTGCGCGCCGTCTTCGTTTCCGCCCGGCGGATCAGCGCCTGAATGCGCGGCTCGAACTTCGATAGATCGCCGACGACGCGCAGCCGGATGCCGTTCGCGTGCAGTTTGCCGACCTCGCGCTCGAGCGCGGTAATGAACAGGCGCATCAGAAACGACACTTCGTCGGTCGGCCGACGCCAGTTCTCGGAACTGAACGCGAACAGCGTCAGGTATTCGACGCCTGCCCGCGCGCACCCCTCGACGACGGCACGCACCGCATCGACGCCGCGCGTGTGCCCTGCGACGCGCGGCAAGCGGCGCTCAGTCGCCCAACGGCCGTTGCCGTCCATGATGATCGCCACGTGACGCGGCACGTTCGTGACGTCAGGTACGTGAACGGTGGAACTGGTATAAGTCATGGCCGCTGAAAGACTGTAGCTGCGGGAAAAAAGTGCGATGCACCCGAAGAGACGACGGCGTCAAACCGTCATGATCTCCGCTTCCTTCGTCTGAACGAGCTTGTCGATTTCCGCCACGTGCTTGTCGGTCAACTTCTGCACGTCGTCACCTGCGCGGCGCTCGTCATCCTCGGAGATTTCTTTGTCCTTCACGAGCTTCTTCAATTGCTCGTTCGCATCGCGGCGCAAATTGCGGATCGCGACCTTCGCCGTCTCGCCCTCGCTCTTGACGACCTTCGTCAATTCGCGGCGACGCTCTTCGGTGAGCGGCGGCATCGGCACGCGGATCAGGTCGCCCGCGGTCGCCGGGTTCAGACCCAGATCGGCCTCGCGAATCGCCTTCTCGACCTTCGCGACCATGTTTTTCTCCCACGGCTGCACGCCGATCGTGCGCGCGTCGACGAGCGTCAAATTCGCGACCTGCGAAATCGGCACCATCGAGCCGTAGTAGTCCACCTGCACGTGGTCGAGCAAACCCGTATGCGCACGGCCCGTGCGGACCTTCGCCAGATCGTTCTTGAACGCCTCGATCGAACGCTGCATCTTCTGCTCGACGCCCTTTTTGATATCAGCGACACTCATTTCTACCTCCGAACCTTCCAGACTTCAAAACGACGCGGACAACGGCACAACGGGCGGTGCATCCGGCACCGCCCAGGTTGCCCGCATCGGCGGGAGTTTACACGTGGACGAGCGTGCCCTCATCCTCACCTTGCACGACGCGCTTGAGCGCGCCCGGCTTATTGATCGAAAACACGCGGATCGGCAGCTTCTGGTCACGGCAGAGCGCGAACGCGGTCGCGTCCATCACCTGCAGGTTGCGGCCGATCGCCTCGTCGAAGCTGATCGACGAATAGCGCGTCGCGGACGGGTCCTTCTTCGGGTCGGCCGAATAGACGCCATCGACCTTCGTTGCCTTCAGCACGACCTCGGCGCCGACTTCCGAGCCGCGCAACGCGGCCGCCGTATCGGTGGTGAAGAACGGGTTGCCCGTGCCCGCCGCGAAGATCACCACTTTGCCTTCCTCCAACTGACGGATCGCGCGCGGACGGATGTAAGGCTCGACGACCTGGTCCATCCGAAGCGCCGATTGCACACGCGCCTCGATACCCGCGTGACGCATCGCGTCTTGCAGCGCGAGCGCGTTCATCATCGTTGCGAGCATCCCCATGTAGTCGGCCGTCGCGCGGTCCATGCCAGCCGCACCACCCGCCACGCCGCGGAAAATATTGCCGCCGCCGATCACGACCGCGAGCTGCGTGCCGAGACGGACGACTTCCGAGATATCGGCGACCATTCGCTCAATCGTCGCGCGATTGATGCCGAAGGCGTCATCGCCCATCAGAGCTTCGCCGGAGAGTTTGAGGAGGACGCGTTTATAGGCATTGGACATAGGATCTTCCGAGCGACGAGAGGATGACAAGCACGAACTGTAGGGGCGAAATGCTGATTCGGGCAAGCGCCGCCGGGCCAAGCGGACCGCAAGGGCCCGGCCCGGCGGCGGCGCCGAGCGCGGCGAAAGACGCTCGCCGCGGGTCATACGTACTGCTACTGCTGGTTACCGCTGTTACGACTGGGTTACCACTCGCGTTACTGTTGCTTCGCAGCAGCGACTTGCGCGGCCACTTCCGCCGCGAAATCGTCTTGGCGCTTCTCGATGCCTTCACCGACGACGAACAGCGCGAACTTCTGCACCGCCGAATTCGCGGCCTTCAGCATCTGCTCGATCGTCTGCTTGTCGTTTTTCACGAACGGCTGGTTCAGCAGCGACACTTCCTTCAGGAACTTCTGGACGCTGCCGTCGACCATCTTCGCGACGATCTCGGCCGGCTTGCCCGACTCGGCCGCCTTCTGCTCGGCCACGCGGCGTTCCTTCTCGATCAGGTCAGCCGGAACCTCTTCGGCCGACAGCGAAACCGGCTTCATCGCCGCGATATGCATCGCGACATCCTTGCCGACCTGCTCTTGCTCGCCGGTGTACTCGACGATCACGCCGATGCGGCTGCCGTGCAGGTACGTCGCGAGCTTGTTGGCGGTTTCGAAACGGACAAAGCGGCGGATCGAGATGTTCTCGCCGATCTTGCCGACGAGCGCGAGGCGCACTTCGTCGACCGTCTTGCCGTCGAGCGGCAGCGCCGACAGCGCGGCGACGTCGGCCGGATTGCGGCTCGCCACGAGTTCCGCGACCTGCTTCGAGAAGGCGAGGAAATCGTCGTTCTTCGCGACAAAGTCGGTTTCGCAGTTCAGCTCGACGAGCGCGCCGGCGTTGCCGCCAACGAACGATGCGACGACGCCTTCGGCCGTCACGCGCGATGCCGCCTTGCTCGCCTTGTTGCCGAGTTTCACGCGCAGCAGCTCTTCGGCCTTGGCCATGTCGCCGTCAGCTTCCGTCAGCGCCTTCTTGCACTCCATCATCGGTGCGTCGGTCTTCGCGCGCAGTTCTGCCACCATGCTTGCGGTAATTGCCGCCATCATTCGCTCCTTGAGTCTGTATTCACAACGCCGCCCGCACTTCGACGCGAACGGCCGGCATTCGTTTCCGGGCAGCCGCGCGAAATCGTTCCGCGCCGCAATCAGCCGTCAGGCCGCCCAAAAAATCGGCTTAAAAAAAGGGGGCTTGTCTAGAGCCCCCTTTTTGCGCCGGCTCGGGGCCGGTTACGCGTTTTCCTCGACGTATTCGTCGTCGCCGCGCACCGCCTGGACCACTTCGTTGACCGCGTTCGCGCGGCCCTCGAGGATCGCATCGGCGACGCCTTGCGCGTACAGCGCGACGGCCTTGCTCGAATCGTCGTTGCCCGGGATCACGTAATCGACGCCTTCCGGCGAGTGGTTCGTATCGACCACCGCGATCACCGGCACACCCAGCTTGTTCGCCTCAGTGACGGCGATCTTGTGGTAGCCGACGTCGACGACGAAGATCGCGTCCGGAATGCCGCCCATGTCCTTCACGCCGCCGATCGACTTTTGCAGCTTCGCGATCTCGCGCTCGAACAGCAGCGCTTCTTTCTTGCTCATCTTCTCGAGTTCGCCCGCCTCGACCGCCGCTTCCATGTCCTTCAGGCGCTTGATCGATACCTTCAGCGTCTTGAAGTTGGTCAGCATGCCGCCGAGCCAACGCGCGTTGACGAACGGCATGCCGGCGCGCTGCGCTTCCTGCGCGATCGTATCGCGCGACTGACGCTTCGTGCCGACGAAGAGGATCGTGCCCCGATTCGCCGCGAGCTGACGCACGTACTTCAGCGCGTCGTTGTACATCGGCAGCGTCTTTTCGAGATTGATGATGTGAATCTTGTTACGGTGACCGAAGATGAACGGCGCCATCTTCGGGTTCCAGAAGCGCGTTTGGTGACCGAAGTGGACACCGGCTTCCAGCATTTGGCGCATCGTGACTGCCATCAGAATTTCTCCACGAGGGTTGGGGTCTTAAGCCGGCGGCCGCATCGGCGACGATCCGGACATCCGATCGTCGCGCGACACCCTGGTTGCCCCGGCTTGCGATTCAGCGCACGCTCCCCGACAATGAACCGCCTGAAACGTAACGCCTGAAGCCTTCGCCGCCACCGCGCTTTCGCCGCCCGCGGTTCGGGCAAGCGGAAAATCGCAATTTCAGCGTCGACTTAGCCAAAAATTATAGCACATGGCGATGACGCCCCTCAAGTCGCATTGCCTTTGCCGGACCGGATCGCATCGCCGGGCCGCGCAGGCGCCCGGCTTACACCGCCCGCGCCATGCCGATCCGGGCGCCCATTGCATCGGCAAAGACGCTGCGGCACCCGGAATAAGGTGCGATAATTGCCTAATTCACCGCACTCCAGGCATCGACCATGGCCATTACGCTCAAAAACGAACACGACATCGCCCAGATGCGCGTCGCCTGCCGGCTCGCGAGCGAAGTGCTCGATTACATCACGCCATTCGTCGTCGCGGGCGTGACGACGGGCGAACTCGACCGCCTCTGCCACGAATACATGACCAACGTGCAGAACACGGTTCCCGCGCCGCTCAACTACCAGCCGCCCGGCTATCCGCCGTATCCGAAGGCGATCTGCACGTCGGTCAACGACGTGATCTGCCACGGCATCCCCGGCGACAAGACACTGAAGAACGGCGACATCGTCAACCTCGACATCACCGTCATCAAAAACGGCTATTTCGGCGACACGAGCCGGATGTTCATCGTCGGCGACGGCTCGATCCTCGCGAAGCGCCTCGTGCAAACCACCTACGAATGCATGTGGCTCGGCATCGAGCAGGTGAAGCCGGGCGCGCATCTCGGCGATATCGGCTATGCGATCCAGAAGCACGCGGAAAGCCAAGGCTACAGCGTCGTGCGCGAATATTGCGGCCACGGGATCGGCACGGTGTTCCACGAAGACCCGCAGGTGGTCCACTACGGACGGCCGGGCACGGGCGTGGAACTCAAGCCCGGTATGATCTTCACGATCGAGCCGATGATCAACGCCGGCAAGCGCGATATCCGCACGATGCCCGACCAGTGGACGGTCAAAACCCGCGACCGCAGCCTGTCCGCGCAATGGGAGCATACGGTGCTCGTCACCGACACCGGCTATGACGTGCTGACCGTGTCGGCCGGCACGCCCGCGCGCCCGGCGCTTGCCGTGCACGCGGCCGCCGCCGTCTGAGCGAAGCGCGCCTGCGCCGCGCCGAGCGCGTCGCAGCATATTGCCCGGCGCCGCCCGACAATCGCTCGGGCGGCGCATTTCTTTCAAATGTCCAACCTTCGCCTGGTCGATCGCTGCCCATGAGCGTTTCCGTCGCGCCGCCGTCGTCCACACCGCCGCGCAAGGCCGAATTCAAGGCGGCCAAGGCCGAGTTGCTCATGCGCTTCAAATCCGCGGCCAACGTCACGCCGCTGATGCACGCGCTGTCGCGCGCGACCGACGACGCGCTGCGCCGCCTATGGAGCGACTGCGGGCTGACCACGGCGCTTACGCTCGTGGCGGTCGGCGGCTACGGCCGGGGCGAACTGGCACCGCATTCGGACGTCGACATCCTGGTGCTGCTGCCCGACTCGCACGCCAACGAACTCGACGAGCGGATCGAGCGCTTCATCGGCATGGCATGGGATCTGGGGCTCGAGATCGGCAGCAGCGTGCGCACCGTCGGCCAGTGTCTCGACGAGGCGGCGCAGGACATCACCGTGCAAACGTCGTTGCTCGAAGCGCGCCGCATCGTCGGCAGCACCGCGCTCTTCGAGCGCTTCATGCTGCGCTACCGGGATGCGCTCGACGCACGCGCGTTCTTCCAGGCCAAGGTGCTCGAACTGCGCCAGCGCCACGCGAAGTTCCAGGACACACCGTATAGCCTCGAGCCGAACATCAAGGAAAGCCCCGGCGGGCTGCGCGATCTGCAAACGATTCTATGGATCGCCCGCGCGGCGGGCTTGGGCAGCAGTTGGCGTGAACTCGACACGCGCGGCCTCATCACCGATCGCGAGGCGCGCGAGCTGCGCCGCAACGAGGGGTTTCTGAAAACGCTGCGCGCGCGGCTGCACGTAATCGCCGGGCGCAGACAGGATCTCCTCGTGTTCGATTTGCAGACGCAAGCGGCCGAGAGCTTCGGGTATCAGCCGACGCCCGCCAAGCGCGCAAGCGAGCAACTGATGCGCCGCTATTACTGGGCCGCGAAGGCCGTCACGCAACTGGCGACGATTCTGATCCAGAACATCGAGGCGCAACTGTTCCCGGCAACGAGCGGCATTACGCGCGTGCTGTCGCCTGGGCGCTTCGTCGAGAAGCAGGGCATGCTGGAAATCGCCGCGGACGATCTGTTCGAGCGCCACCCCGATGCGATCCTCGAAGCGTTCGTGCTTTACGAAACGGTGCGCGGCGTGAAGGGGCTGTCCGCACGCACGCTGCGCGCGCTCTACAATTCGCGCGACGTGATGAACAACGCATGGCGGCGCGATCCGCGCAACCGCCGCACGTTCATGGAAATCCTCCAGCAGCCGGAAGGCATCACGCACGCATTCAGGCTGATGAATCAGACAAGCGTGCTCGGCCGCTATCTGCTGAACTTCCGGCGCATCGTCGGACAGATGCAGCACGACCTCTATCACGTATACACGGTCGATCAGCATATTCTGATGGTGCTGCGCAACATTCGACGCTTCGCGGTGGCCGAGCACGCGCATGAATACCCGTTTTGCAGCCAGCTCATCGTGAATTTCGAGCGGCCGTGGGTGCTGTACGTCGCCGCCCTCTTCCACGATATCGCGAAAGGCCGCGGCGGCGACCATTCGGTGCTGGGGATGGCCGACGCGCGGCGCTTCTGCCGAGACCACGGCATTGCCGGCGACGACGCGGCGCTCATCGTCTGGCTCGTCCAGCATCATTTGACGATGAGCCAGGTCGCGCAAAAGCAGGATACGAGCGACCCCGACGTCATCAGGCGCTTCGCCGATCTCGTCGGCTGCGAGCGGCGGCTGACCGCGCTGTATCTGCTGACGGTCGCCGACATTCGCGGCACGAGCCCGAAGGTCTGGAACACGTGGAAAGGCAAGCTGCTCGAGGATCTGTACCGCACGACGCTCGCCGTGCTCGGCGGCGCGCAACCCGATCCGCATTCGGAACTCAAGACGCGCCAGGAGGAAGCGCTCGCGCTGCTGCGCCTCGAAACCGTGCCGTCCGACGCGCACCGCGCGCTGTGGGACAAGCTCGATGTCGGCTACTTCCTGCGCCACGACGCGGCCGACATCGCATGGCAGACCCGCGTGCTGTACCGGCACGTCGAGGCCGACACCGCCATCGTGCGCGCGCGCCCGTCGCCCGTCGGCGACGCACTGCAGGTGCTCGTCTACGTGAAGGACCGCTCCGACCTGTTCGCGGGCATTTGCGCGTATTTCGACCGCAACGGGCTCTCGGTGCTCGATGCGCGGGTCAGCACCACGCGCCACGGTTACGCGCTCGACAACTTCATCGTTACGCAAACCGAGCGCAACGTGCAATACCGCGACATCGCGAACCTCGTCGAACAGCAGCTCGCGGCGCGCCTGGCCGCTTCGTCGCCGTTGCCCGAGCCGGCCAAGGGGCGGCTGTCGCGGCTGTCGCGAACCTTTCCGATTACGCCGCGCGTCGACCTGCGCGCCGACGAGCGCGGCCAGTACTACATCCTGTCCGTGTCGGCGAACGACCGGCCGGGCCTTCTTTATTCGATCGCGCGCGTGCTCGCCGAGCACCGGGTCGGCGTCCATGCGGCGCGGATCAATACGCTTGGCGAGCGCGTCGAGGACGTTTTCATGCTTGACGGCGGCGGCTTATCCGATAACCGCCTGCAGATCCAAGTCGAAACCGAATTGTTGCGCGCCATTGCAGTGTGAGCAGGTATCAGCGTTTATGCGCACAAAATTGACCGTCAAGAATCCACGGCCGGCCTCGCCGAGCCGCGCCCCCGTGCGGGCGTCGAGCGCCCACGCGCGTAAGACCGCTCGCCCGCTCGACAAAATCGCCGACGCGAAGCCGCAGCCAGCAAAAACAGCCGGCGCGGCAGCGCGCACGGGCGGATCGGCCGTGAAATCAGCCACGAAACCGGCGGCCAAGCCTGTCGCGAAAAAATCGGCGGCGCCGGCATCGTCGGCGTCGAAGTCGGCGGCCCCGCGCGCCGCCGCGTCGGCAACGCCGAAAACGGCCGGAGTGGCAAAAACCGCGGTCGGCAAGCGCGGCAACGCGGCCGGCACGAAATTCGGCGGCTCGGCTCGAACCGGCGAATCGCGCCGGACGGGCGAGCGCGACGTGCGCTCGGGCGACCGGGCTCCGCGCGACAGCGCCCGCGCATTCGCGGACAAGCGTCCCGCCGCCGGCCAACGCGCAACACGCAACGCGAGCGGCCGATACGACAGCTCGGCCAAGCCTACGCCCCCCGGTGCGCAGCCCGGCACGGCCCGCCGCCCCGCATCGCACGCGAGCACCACCGATGCGCGCCGTCCCGCGCCGCGTGCCAGCCTCAAGGGCGCCCAGCCGGTCAAGCGCCGCGCCACGGAACGCGAGGCGGCCCCAGCCGTTCGCGGCGACGAAACGGGCCTTGTGCGGCTGTCGAAGCGGATGTCGGAACTCGGCCTCTGCTCGCGCCGCGAAGCGGACGAATGGATCGAGAAAGGCTGGGTGCTCGTGGATGGCGTGCGCATCGACACGCTCGGCACCAAGGTACGCGCCGATCAGCGTATCGAAATCGATTCGAACGCGCGCGCCGCGCAAGCGGCGCAAGTGACGATTCTGCTGCACAAGCCAGTCGGTTACGTTTCCGGTCAGGCTGAGGACGGCTACGCGCCCGCCGCGACGCTCATCACACGCGACAACCATTGGAGCGGCGACCGCTCGGCGCTACGTTTCTCGCCGCAGCATCTGCGCGCGCTCGCGCCGGCGGGCCGGCTCGACATCGATTCGACAGGCCTGCTCGTGCTGACGCAAAACGGCCGCATCGCCAAGCAGTTGATCGGCGAGCAATCCGACATCGACAAGGAATATCTGGTGCGCGTGCGCTTTGGCGAACGCTTGACCGATATCGACCAGCACTTCCCCGCCGAATCGCTCGCGAAGCTGCGCCACGGCCTCGAACTCGACGGCGTGCCGCTCAAGCCTGCGATGGTGAGCTGGCAGAACGGCGAGCAGCTTCGCTTCGTGCTGCGCGAAGGCAAAAAGCGTCAGATTCGGCGCATGTGCGAACTTGTCGGTCTCGACGTGATCGGTCTGAAGCGGGTGCGCATGGGCCGCGTGATGCTTGGCGCGCTGCCGCAGGGACAGTGGCGTTATTTGTCGCCCGACGAGTCGTTCTAATTGCCCCAGTCGCCCCAGTCGTTTTGATGGCGGATCTTTTCCGGTGCCGCGAATGGCGCGGGCCGCGCCGCGTTCAAGTGTCCGCTCCATCGCCCACCGAAACGCCCGCCATCACCGCGGGCGTTTTTCATGCGCCGGCGAACGGCCCCGTCATCATGTTCGACCGGCGGCTTCGCGACGCAAGCTCGGGCGTTACCGATCCGCGATCGATACGGCCATTCGATTCGACTGCACCGTGGCTCAATCGTCGGCGTTGGGATCGAGCCCCGGAAACAGCACTTCGGTAAAACCGAACTTCGAGAAATCGGTGATCCGCATCGGATAGAGCTTGCCGATCAGATGATCGTATTCGTGCTGGACCACGCGCGCGTGAAAATCCTCCGCGACTCGCTCGAACTTGGCGCCGAACTGGTCGAAGCCGCTGTAGCGCACCCGCCGGTAGCGGCTCACGACACCGCGCATCCCCGGCACCGACAAACATCCCTCCCAGCCATCTTCCATGTCGGGCGGCAGATACTCGAGCGTCGGATTGATCAGCACCGTCTTCGGCACGGGCGGCGCATCGGGGTAACGCTCGCTGCTGCCAAAGCCAAAGATGATCACCTGCAACCCGACACCGATTTGCGGCGCGGCGAGCCCTGCGCCGTTCGCATGCGCCATCGTCTCGAACATATCGTCGATGAGCGCGTGCAACTCGGGCGTATCGAATGCATCGACCGGCTTGGCGACCTCCAGCAGCCGGGGGTCGCCCATTTTCAAAATCTCACGAATCATTCCGCCTGCCCCTCCAACAGTTTCTGCATACCGGCTTCGTCCAGCACCGGCACGCCGAGTTCCTCCGCCTTCGCGAGCTTGCTGCCCGCGTCCGCGCCCGCGACAACATAGTCGGTCTTCTTCGATACCGAGCCCGTGACCTTGGCGCCCGCCGCCTCGAGCAACGCCTTCGCGTCATCGCGGGTCAGCGTCGGCAGCGTGCCCGTCAGCACCACGGTCTTGCCGGCGAGCACGCCTCGCGGCTCGCGCGGTGCAGGCGGCCCTTCGGCCCAACTGACCTTGCCCGGCGCGCGCAATTGCTCGATGACGGTGCGGTTGTGCTCCTCGGCGAAAAACTGACGCAGCGATTCGGCCACGATCGGCCCGACGTCGTTGACCTCGAGCAATTCCTCGAGCGACGCGTCCATGATCCGGTCGAGCGAGCCGAAATGCTTCGCGAGATCCTTCGCGGTCGACTCGCCGACATGGCGGATGCCGAGCGCGTAGATAAAACGCGACAGCGTCGTGTGCTTCGCCTTTTCGAGCGAATCGATCAGATTCTGCGCGGATTTCTCCGCGAAGCGGTCCAACTCGACGAGCGTCGAAAACCCCAGATTGAACAAATCCGCAGGCGTGCGAACGAGATTCTGCTCGACGAGCTGATCGATGATCTTTTCACCCAGTCCGTCGATATCGAGCGCGCGGCGTTGCGCGAAGTGCCAGAGCGCCTGCTTGCGCTGCGCAGGGCAGAACAACCCGCCCGTGCAGCGCGCGATCGCCTCGTCCGGCAGCCGCTCGATCCTCGAGCCGCACTCGGGACAAACATCCGGCATCACGAACTCGCGCGCATCGGCCGGTCGGCGGTCGAGCACGGCCGACACCACTTCCGGAATCACGTCGCCCGCGCGACGCACGATCACCGTGTCGCCGATCCGGATGTCCTTGCGGCGCACCTCGTCCGCGTTGTGCAACGTCGCGTTCGTGACGGTCGCGCCGCCGACGAACACCGGCTCGAGCCGCGCAACCGGCGTGATGGCACCGGTGCGGCCCACCTGCACGTCGATCGACACGAGCTTGGTCAACGCCTCCTGCGCGGGGAATTTGTGCGCAAGCGCGAAACGCGGCGCGCGGGAAACGAAGCCGAGCTTGTCCTGCTCGTCGCGCCGGTTCACCTTGTAGACGACACCGTCGATATCATACGGCAGCGATTCGCGCTTCTCGCCGATCGTCCGAAAAAATGCAAGCAATCCCGCTACGCCGCGCACGACGGCGCGCTCGCGGTTCACCGGCAGGCCGAGCGTCTCATACCAGTCGAGCAGGCCGCTGTGCGTATCGGGCATATCAGCGCCTTCGAGCACGCCGATTCCATAGGCGAAGAACGACAGCGGCCGTTGCGCGGTGATCTTCGGATCGAGCTGCCGCAAGCTGCCCGCCGCCGCGTTGCGCGGATTCGCGAATTCGCGCTGCTCGGCCGCGCGCTGACGTTCGTTCAGACGCGCGAAATCGCGCTTGAACATCAGCACTTCGCCACGCACGTCGAGCACGCGCGGCAGCCGCTCTCCCCTCAAGCGCAGCGGGATAGTGCGGATCGTGCGAATGTTTTCTGTCACGTCCTCGCCGGTCGTGCCGTCGCCGCGCGTCGACGCTTGCGTGAAGCGCCCGTCCTCGTAGCGCAGCGACACCGCGAGACCATCGAACTTCAGCTCGCACGCGTATTCGACAGGTTCCGTCACGGTGCCGGCCAGATCGGCTGGCTTGTCGAGCCCGTCGGCGACGCGCTTGTCGAATGCGGCGACATCGTCGTCGGTAAAGCCGTTATTCAGCGACAGCATCGGCTTGTCGTGGACGACCGGCGTGAAACCGCCCGCGACCTCGCCACTCACGCGCTGCGTCGGCGAATCAGGCGTCGCGAGCTCGGGATGCGCGGCCTCGATCTGCTGCAGCTCGATGAAAAGGCGATCGTATTCGGCGTCGGGCAAATCCGGTTGGTCGAGCACGTAATACGCGTGATTCGCGCGCTCAAGCTCGGCGCGCAGCCATGCGGCGCGCTCGGCCGGCTGGCTGGCTGGCGGTTCTTTGGAGGATCGGGCCATGATGCTGGCGGCATGTATTGCGGAATTGATCAGGCGACGATTATCTCAGTTCGCGCCCTTTTCGGCATCGTCTGAATGGTCTGCCGAATGGCCGGGTTCGGGCCCGCCGGGTGCTCGAATCGCCGTGCTGCCAGCTTCGTCGCGCCCGATCGCACGGGGCCTCGCCGCGCATGCCGCGCGTATCCGCTTGCCGGCCGTCTTCTTTCCATTTCCATGAACCGCGACAGTCCATTTATTTCGCATACGAATCATATATACTTCGCATGCGAATGTTGTCTGTCGCAAGCGGCCGATTGAAAGGCCGTTGTGCGCACGCGCCAGATCAGGCAGCAGCGCCCCGCCCCTCAACTCCGGAGACAAACCGTGCCTACGACGGAAATCAAAACCGAACTAGCCGACGGCATCATGACCGTTACGCTGTCGCGCCCCGACAAAAAGAACGCGCTGACCAACGCGATGTATGGCGCGCTGGCGGACGTCATCGAACGCGCACACGCCGATAACGATGTCCGGGTGCTGCTGATTCAAGCCGATGCGGATACCTTCACGGCCGGCAACGATGTCGCCGAATTCGCCGCGCAAGCGTTGGGAAACGGCCCAAGCGAGCAGCATGTCGTGCGATTCCTGCACCATCTCGCGAATGCGTCGATTCCGGTCGTCGCCGCCGTGCAGGGTAAGGCCGTCGGGATCGGGACAACCCTGCTGCTGCATTGCGATTACGTCATCCTGGCTGACGATGCGCAGTTGATCACTCCCTTCGTGAATCTCGCGCTGATTCCGGAGGCCGCGTCGAGCTATCTGCTGCCGCTGCGCATCGGCCATGTCCGGGCCTTCGAGATGTTCTCGCTCGGCGCGCCGCTGCCCGCCGCGACCGCCCTTGCATGGGGCATCGCCAATCAGGTGGTGCCGCTCGCGCAGTTGCGCGACGCGGCGCAGCAAATTGCCAGGACCTTGTCCGCCAAGCCGCGCGGCTCGTTGGCGGCGATGAAGCGGCTGATGCGCGAAGCCGAGAAACTGGTCGCGCAGATCGATCGGGAAGGCGAGGTGTTCGTCGAACGCTTGGCAAGCGCGGAGGCGAAGGAAGCGTTCGTCGCGTTCGCGCAGAAACGCCCGCCGGACTTCACGAAAATCGCGCAGTGATAGAACCGGCAGCAATGGGCGCACGGCGCGGGCGGCCATCGGATGTCAACCCGGCGTCCGCACGCGCGCCGGGCGACCGAAAACCGGCGCGGGTCATCACGCCAAGCCGTCGTCGGTTGCCGGAAACTTGTCTTGCAGGCTGGCCAGCCAGCGTGCGACCACGTCGATCTCGGACGGCGTGAATCCGTCCGTCAGGCGGGCATTCAATTCGGCCAGCCCGGCCTTCGCCCGCTTGAGCGCCGCGCGCCCGCCGGCGGTCAGCCAAAGCCGCGCCGCGCGCCGGTCGAGTTCGTCGAGGCGGCGCTCGACGAGCCCAGCCCGCTCCATCCGGTCGGCGAGGCCGCTCATGCCCGGCGCGCCGAGGTCCAGCGCGGCGGCCGCTTCGCTCATCAGCGAGCCGTCATGCTTGCCGAGAAAAAACAGCAGCCCGGCCTGGGCCGCGGTCACGCCCCCCGCCGCGGTACGCGCCTGCGTCCATCGATGCAAGCGTCGCTGGCCCACGTTCAACAGATAGACGAGTCGATGATCCATTTTTTTAGCTTGTGCTCACACGCATGCCAGGGAGCGGGCCCGACGGCCCAGCGTGCGCCGGCGCCCGCCCGTTACTGGCTGAACAACCGTCGCGTGACCGGTGAGCCGGCCGGAATTCCCGCCTCCTCGAGCCGCGCGTACAGCTTCAGCAATTGCTGCTCGATGGCAAGCAGCGTCGATTCCGGCAACGGCCGGCGCTGGTCGTCGACCACGCGCGCGCCGATGCGCTCCGACAGCGACTTCGCGTAATCGCACATCAGCCGGAACGGCAGAATGTCCTCGTCGGCGACCGGCACGTCGAGCACCAGCGTGATCAGGTTGCCGCCCTTGTAGGTGAGATCGTCGCGCAGAAAATTCGTGTCGCCAAATTGCAGCATGAACACCGGATTCTGTTTCGCGTCGAGCTTCACGAAGCGGGTGCCGTCGCGCGACAGCAGCAGGCCGTCCTGCGACGCGACCGCCTGCACGTAGTTCGCCGACCACGGCGCTCCGTCCGACATCACATTGATCGACAACTGCGCGTCGCACTGCGCGGCGAAGCCGTCGAGTTCGCGCGCCATCGATACGGTTTCCATCATGTCCGGAAACTCCGGTGCGCCGTCGATCGCATCCGCGAACTGCTGCACGCCCGTGACGAACTCGGAGAATTCGAGTTCGTTGAGCGGGCCGCTGCGGTTCGCGAGTTGCGCGGCCGCGCGTAGTTCCTCGTAACGCACGCCGTTTTGCAGCAACTCCCACGCGCCGCCTTCCGGCTTGCCTTCGATATGCACCGGCTTGCTGCCCGCGCGGCGCAGCCGCTGCGCGGCGGGGAGAATCTTGTCGCCGGCAAGCGGGCCCGCGAGACGAATCGGCACGATGCAGTCGATGCGCTTGTCGACGATCGCGGGCGGCGCGGCCGAAATGGTGGTCGCGGCGGGCAATACCGGCTCGACGGGTTCGGGCGCCGCGTTGACCGTGGCGGCGGCAGGCTGCGCGCTTGGCGCGTCCGCGTCTTGTCGTTGCGCGCCCGGCGTTTGCGCCGGCTCGGCGGGGAGTTCGGCGGTGGGTTCGGCCGCGCCATTCGCGTCATTCGCGCCAGTCGCCTCGGCTTGCAGATCGGCGGGCGTATCGGCCGGCGCCACGGCCGCCGCGCCGCCGAACGTCGGCTCGACGCGCGCGGCGTCGCTCTGCGCGGGCGCCGCGCCCGCGGCGGCGTCACGGCGCGCCGGCTGCCGTACCGGCTCGATGAAAGGCGCATCGTCGTGCTCGTGCCGCGCGGCGGCCTCGGCCGCGTCGGCCGGCATCGGACGCGGCATCCTGCGCCGCACCTTCGCTGCCTGCCACGCGTTGTACACCACGACGCCGCCCACCACGACGGCGCCTGCGCCAATCAACCCGAGTGTCAACTCGTCCATGCATGCTCCATCAGCAATTCTTCGTCATGCGGCGCGTGCGAACGCGATCGATGATTCGCGTTGCGCTTTCGCGCGCCCTGTCATCAACCGTTATTCTGCGCAAACCCGGCAGCCGTTTCCATGTCGACCGCGACAATCCGCGACACGCCCTGCTCCTGCATCGTCACGCCGATCAGCTGCTGCGCCATCTCCATCGCGATCTTGTTGTGCGAGATGAACAGAAACTGCGTCTTGTCCGACATCGCGCGCACCAGGTTCGCGAAGCGCTCGGTGTTCGCGTCGTCGAGCGGCGCGTCGACCTCGTCGAGCAAACAGAACGGCGCGGGATTCAACTGGAACATCGCGAACACCAGCGCGGTCGCGGTCAACGCCTTCTCGCCGCCCGACAGCAGGTGAATCGTCGCGTTTTTCTTGCCGGGCGGCTGCGCCATCACCTGCACGCCGGCGTCGAGGATCTCGTCGCCCGTCATGATCAGCTTCGCCTGGCCGCCGCCGAACAGACGCGGAAACAGATCGCTGAAATGACGGTTCACTTCGTCGAATGTCGCCTGCAGCAGCGTGCGGGTTTCCTGATCGATCTTGCGGATCGCGTCCTCGAGCGTCTCGATCGCGTTCGTCAAGTCGGCCGATTGCGCGTCGAGGAACACCTTGCGCTCGCTCGCCGCCGCCAGCTCTTCGAGCGCGGCCATGTTGACCGGGCCGAGCGCGTTGATCGCGTTGTTGAGCCGCGTGACCTCGCCTTGCAGGTACGACGGCTTCATGTCCGGCGTCAGCTTCTGCGCGAGCGCCGCCTCGTCGACCTCGGCCGCCGCGAGTTGCTCGGCGAACTGCTCGCTCGTCATCCGCGCGGCCTGCTCCTTCAACTGCAATTCGGTGATGCGATCGCGCAACGGCTGCAATGAGCGCTCGGCCACGATGCGCGTCTCGTCGGCCGCGCGCATCTTCGCGCTCAGATCGTCGAGTTCCGCGCGCGCCGCGCCAAGCGCCGCCTCCTTCTGCACACGCAACTCGAGCGCATCCTGCAAACCGGTATGCGCGGTCTGTTCGTCGATCGTCTCGAGTTCCGCGCGCGCATCGTCGAGCGACGCGGCGACGCGCTCGCTCTGGTCGTGCGCGACCTGGATCGTTCGCTTCAATTCGTCGATCCGGTTGGCCGACTGGCGCGCGGCAAAGCGAGCATCGGTCGCTGCGCGCTCGAGATCGCGCGCGTGCTGACGCGCGTTGGTCAATTCGTCGTCGAGCGCTTCGAACGCGAGCTGGTTGTCTTCGAAGCGTGCCTGCAATTCGGCGAGTTCGGCATCGTGGCGTTCGAAATTCGCTTCCGACTCCGCCCGCAGCGCGCGCTGCTCTTCGATCTGCGCGCCGATCTCCTCGAGTTCCTCGCGAATTTGCGTGCTGCGCTGCGTGTAGCGCTCGTGCGCCTGCGCGAGTTTCAGCACGTCGAGTTGCAACGCATGAACGCGCTGCGTCGCGCGCTCGGCCTCGCCGCGCACTTCGGCGAGCGTCTGCGACGCCTGCGTGTGCGCGGCTTCCGCGCGCACCACCGCGGCTTTCGCCTCGTCGGACAGCAGCGCCTGCGCGCGCACCTGGCGCGCCAGATTCTCGATTTCCTGCGCGCGCGCGAGCATCCCGGCCTGCTCGGAATCCGCCGCGTAAAGCTGCACGCCGGCCCGCGTGACGACATGGCCCGCTTTCACGACGAACGCGCCGCCCGGCGGCAGTTGCGTGCGCGTGGCGAGCGCCTGCGCGAGATCGTCGGCGACGAACACCGCGCCGAGCCAGTCGTTGAGCACCGCGCGCAGGCCGGCGTTGTCGATGCGCACGAGCGGCAGCAGCGGACGCAACGCGCCCGGCACGGCGGGCGGCTCGCCCGCGGGCGGCGGCGCATAGAACGCGAGCTTCGCGGGCGGCGCGTCGCTCGCGAACGCCTTGACCCAGTCGAGATTGGACACTTCGAGCGCCGCGAGCCGCTCGCGCAGTACCGCCTCGAGCGCGGTTTCCCAGCCGGCCTCGACATGCAGCTTTTTCCACAGACGCGGCAACGCGCCCAGTTCGTGCTTGTCGAGCCACGGCTGGATCTTGCCTTCTGTCTGCACGTTCTCCTGCAACTGCTTGAGCGCGGCAAGCCGCGCCTCGAGCTGGTGAATCTGCGCGCTTTCGGCCTGCACGCGCTCGTGCGCGGCGCGGCGCTCGGCGTCGAGCGTCGGCAGCGCGTCCTGCGCGTCGGCCAGACGCGCCTGCGCGTCGGCCAGAATTTCCTCGTGCTCGGCGAGCTGCATGCGCAGTTCTTCGAGTTGCGCCTCGTCCGGCGCGTCGAGCCCGCCCGCCTCCGCCTTCAGGCGCTCGTGCCGCTGCTGGAGCTGCTGGAGCTGCTGATCGGCGTTGCGCTGGTGCGCGGCCTCGAGCTTGAGCGATTGCTCGGTCTGCGCGATCCTGCCGCGCTCGTCGTTCAACTGCGCCTGCGCGTCGCGCCAGCGCGTCTCGAGCGCGGGCAGCGCGTCGTGCTTGGCCGCGGCGTCGTCTTCGGCGCGCGCGGCCTTTTCCTCGGCGATCGCGCGCGCCTCCTCCGCTTCCTCCAGATCGTCCTGCGCCTTTTGCGCCTGCGCGCGCCATTGCTCCTGCTGCGCGACGAGCGCCGCGATCTGCGCCTGCACGCGGTTGCGCGATTCGACGATGAACTTGATCTCGGCCTCGAGCCGGCTCACCTCGGCGTTCGCCTCGTACAGCGCGCCCTGCGCGCCCTGCATCGCGTCGCTCGCCGAATAGTGCGCGACGCGCAGCGTCTCGAGCTGCGCCTCGACCTCGCGCAGCTTGGCGGTCTGCGCATCGAGTTCGATCTGCGCTTGTCCGATCGCGTGCCGCTGCTTTTGCTGCTCGGCTACCGCCTCGTTCTTGCGCAGCAGCCACAGCAGACGTTGCTTCTCCTCGCCGTCGGCGACGAGCTCCTTGTACTTCGTCGCCACGACCGCCTGCGCCTCGAGCTTCTCGAGATTGGCGCCCAGCTCGCGGATGATGTCCTCGACGCGCGTCAGGTTCTCGCGCGTGTCGTGCAGCCGGTTCTCGGTCTCGCGGCGGCGCTCCTTGTACTTCGACACGCCCGCCGCCTCTTCGAGAAACACGCGCAGCTCCTCGGGCTTTGCCTCGATGATCCGCGCGATCATCCCCTGCCCGATGATCGCGTAAGCGCGCGGGCCCAGGCCGGTGCCGAGGAAGATGTCCTGGATGTCGCGGCGCCGCGCGGGCAGATTGTTGATGTAGTAGCTCGACGTGCCGTCGCGCGTGAGCACGCGCTTCACGGCGATCTCGCCGTACTGGCCCCACTGGCCGGCCGCCCGGCCGTCGGAGTTGTCGAAGATCAGCTCGACGCTCGCGCGGCTGCCGGGCTTGCGCGTGGTCGAGCCGTTGAAGATCACGTCCTGCATCGATTCGCCGCGCAGCTCGGACGCGCGCGATTCGCCGAGCACCCAGCGCACGGCGTCGATGATGTTGGACTTGCCGCACCCGTTCGGGCCCACCACGCCGACCAATTGGCCTGGGACCTGGAAGTGCGTGGGATCGACAAAAGATTTGAAGCCAGCGAGTTTGATCGAGCTCAGACGCACGGCAGTACCGGTGGTAAAGAGTGTGAAACGGATTGAAACAGGCGCGGCGCGGCGCGACACGCCCAAGATTCGAAAAACGGGGCCGTGCTGTCAAGCATTCGGCCCCGCGTATGGGGCAATCATACCATCGCGCGGGTGCCGTCCCGCGGCTCGCCTGGGTCGTCCCCGGCCGCCCGGGCGCGATGCACGCGGCTCGACAATAGGGTCGCGACGACGATGCAAAGGCCGCCCGCCCATTCGCGCGCGCTCGGCGCCTCGTTGGCAAAAAGCCACGCCGACAGCGCGGTGATCAGAATCTCGAACAGCATGATGATCGCCGCGCGGTTCGCCGGCACCCGTGACAGGCCGTATTGGACCAGCATGTTATTCGCCGCCACCGTCACGCCGATGCCGACGACAAGCAGCGCGGCCGCGCCCAGGTGCTGCGCCGCGGGCAGCGCGGGCACGCCCTCGACGAAAGATGCCGCGATGCCGAGCGCGGCCGCGCCGCCGAACAGCGTCGCCGTGCGCATCTCGGGTTTCATCTGCGGCAGCTCGCGGCTTGCCTTGACGACGAGCACGTTGCTCATCGCGAAACTCAGTCCGGCCGCCAGCCCCGCCCACTCGGCAAGATTCGACGGCAGCGGCATGCCCAGCCGCGGCGACCATAACATCAGCGCCGCACCGGCGAGCGACAGCGCGGCGAGCGCCGCGCCGGCGGCCGTCAGGCGCTCGCGCAAAATGAAATGCGCGTAGATCGCGGTCCACGCCGGCGTCAGGTAAAAGAGCAGCATCACGCGCAGCACTTCGCCATGTATCGTGCCCCAGACGAAGCCCAGATTCGTCACGCCCGCCGCGACGGCAAGCCCGGGCAGCAGCCAATGCCAGCGCACCGTCGCGATCGACTTGCGCCGCACGCATAGCACGAACGCGCACGCGACCAAGCTCGTCGCGGCGCTCGCCGCCGTGCCCGTCACGCCGAGCGACGCCAGCAGCCGCAGCGGATACCAGATCAGGCCCCATACCGACGCGCCGATCAGAATCGCAAGCGCGGGCCACGCGGCCCGCCGTTCATTCATCTGCAAACCCAACCTCTTCATGCTGTTACGACGACGCGCGGCCATGCACGCGCCGCTGTGCCCTTCTTCCGTCCGTCAACCGCCGATCGCCATGCGAAACCGCTGCCCGTCACCCGAAACCGCCGCTCGTCGCAAGATGACGCCACGCTATAATCGGAACGCCGCCGCATCCCCGGCCCGAGATCGGCAAGTTGATCCAGGTCCGATGCACAGGCCCGATCGCCGCCGGCTCGTCCATGCGGTCCGTCAGGCGCGGTACGTCGGCAGCCGCCGCGCCGCGATCCACGCGCGATCGCGCGTGCGCCCGGCGGCCTATGCCGCGCTTGCCGGCGGCACCCTTTGCGCAGCGCGCCACCGCGCCACGCCCGTTTTGCTCAACCCGGCCCATCCGTCGGCCCTACCGGTTTAGTCCGCACAAGCCCGTGAACCCACGTCTCGACACGCTCCAGCCTTATCCGTTCGAAAAGCTCCGCGCGCTCCTCGCCGGCATCACGCCGCCCGCGCATCTGCCACCGATCAGCTTCGGCATCGGCGAGCCGAAACATGCGACGCCCGCGCTGATCCGCGAGGCCGCCGCGGACGCGCTCGACGGGCTCGCCGCGTATCCGGCCACGGCCGGCGCCGACGCGCTGCGCGAGGCGATCGCACGCTGGCTCACGCGCCGCTACGGGCTTGCCGCGATCGACGCCGCCACGCAAGTGCTGGCCGCGTCGGGCTCGCGCGAGGCGCTGTTCTCGCTCGCGCAGGCGGTGATCGATCCGACCCGCGCAGCCGACGGCCGCGAAAAACCGATCGTACTCTGTCCGAATCCGTTCTACCAAATCTACGAAGGCGCGGCGCTCCTCGCGGGCGCCGAGCCGTATTACGTGAACAGCGACCCGGCGCGCAATTACGCGCCCGACTATTCGGCCGTGCCCGACGAGGTCTGGGCGCGCACGCAGCTCGTCTACGTCTGCTCGCCCGGCAATCCGACGGGTGCCGTGCTGACGCTCGACGATTGGCGCGAACTGTTTGCGCTGTCGGAGCGACACGGCTTCGTGATCGCATCCGACGAATGCTATTCGGAGATTTATTTCGACGAAGCGAAGCCGCCGCTCGGCGGCCTGGAGGCCGCGCACCGGCTCGGCCGCGGGTTCGAGCGGCTCGTGATGCTGTCGAGCCTGTCGAAGCGCTCGAACGTGCCGGGGATGCGCTCCGGCTTCATCGCGGGCGACGCGGCGCTGCTCAAGCGCTTTTTGCTGTATCGCACCTACCATGGCGCGGCGCTGTCGCCCGTGTGGCAGCGCGCGAGCCTCGCCGCATGGGGTGACGAGGCGCACGTGCGCGAAAACCGCGCGCTCTATGCTCAAAAATTCGCGACGCTCACGCCGATGCTCGCCGACGTGATCGACGTGCGCGTGCCCGACGCCGCGTTCTACCTGTGGGCCAACGTCGCGCGCACCGGCCTATCGGATACCGAGTTCGCCCGCCGCCTGTTCGCCGACTATAATGTGACGGTTCTGCCCGGCTCGTATCTCGCCCGCGATGCACACGGCGCAAATCCCGGCCGCGACTTCATCCGCATCGCGCTCGTCGCGGGCTCGGCCGAATGCGTCGAAGGCGCGCAGCGCATCGTCGATTTCTGCCGCGGCCTCATGCGTTGAAACCCGGCGGCGCCGAAGCTTTCCCGCACGCCCGGCCCTGATGCATCCCGTTTGATTGACCTCCACGTCCAGCATAGCCACGAACATGTCGCAACAACTTCAGCAAATCATCGATAGCGCGTGGGAAAACCGCGCCGAACTGTCGCCGAAGGCCGCGCCCGCGGAAGTCCGCGAGGCCGTCGCGCACGCGATCGAGCAACTCGACCGCGGCGCGCTGCGCGTCGCCGAAAAAATCGACGGCAACTGGACCGTGCACCAGTGGCTGAAGAAAGCCGTGCTGCTGTCGTTCCGCCTCGAGGACAACACGCCGATGCCGGCGGGCGGCTACTCGCAGTTCTACGACAAAGTGCCGTCGAAATTCGCGAACTACTCGGCCGACGACTTCGCAGCGGGCGGCTTTCGCGTCGTGCCGCCGGCGATCGCGCGCCGCGGCTCGTTCATCGCGAAGAACGTCGTGCTGATGCCGTCGTACACGAATATCGGCGCGTATGTCGACGAAGGCACGATGGTCGATACCTGGGCGACCGTCGGCTCGTGCGCGCAGATCGGCAAGAACGTGCATCTGTCGGGCGGCGTCGGCATCGGCGGCGTGCTCGAGCCGTTGCAGGCCAACCCCGTCATCATCGAGGACAACTGCTTCATCGGCGCGCGCTCGGAAGTCGTCGAGGGCGTGATCGTCGAGGAGAATTCGGTCATTTCGATGGGCGTCTACCTCGGCCAAAGCACGAAGATCTACGATCGCGAAACCGGCGAGATCAGCTACGGCCGCATTCCGGCCGGCTCGGTCGTCGTCGCGGGCAACCTGCCGTCGAAGGACGGCACGCACAGCCTGTACTGCGCGGTGATCGTGAAGAAGGTCGACGCGAAAACACGCGCGAAGGTCGGCCTGAACGAGCTGCTGCGAGGCGACTAATGGCGGGCGCAGCGAACACCGCCGGGATCGTCGTCTACGGGATTCCGAACTGCGACACCGTGAAGAAGGCCCGCACGTGGCTCGAATCGCACGGCGTCGCGTTCGCGTTCCACGATTTCAAGAAAGCCGGCGTCACCGCGCCGCTCATCAAGAGCTGGCTGAAGGACGTGCCGCTCGATGCGCTCGTCAACCGGCGCGGCACGACGTGGCGCGGCCTCACCGATGAGCAGAAAGTCGCGGCCGAATCCGAAGCGGGCGCGATCGCGCTGATGATCGACAAGCCTTCCGTGATCAAGCGGCCCGTCGTCGTCGTCGACGGCCGCGTGAAAACGCTGGGCTTCTCGGCCGACGAGTACGCCGGGCATTTCGCCTGAACGCGCACCGCCGTCTTGCCTGACACGCTGCCGGCCGTCGCGCCGGCATTTTTTATCGAACCGTGGTCCGAATCATGTCCGCCACCCTAGCCCTCACCGAACAGCTCATCGCACGCGCGTCCGTCACGCCCGACGATCAACACTGCCAGCAACTGATGACCGAACGCCTGCTGGCGCTCGGATTCCAGTGCGAGACGATCGCGTCGCACGGCGTCACGAATCTCTGGGCCGTCAAGCGCGGCACGCAAGGCCGCGACGGCAAGCTGCTCGCCTTTGCCGGCCACACCGACGTCGTGCCGACCGGCCCGCTCGAACAATGGAGTTCTCCGCCTTTCACGCCCACGCACCGCGACGGCAAACTGTACGGCCGGGGCGCCGCCGACATGAAGACGTCGCTCGCGGGCTTCGTCGTCGCAGCCGAGGAATTCGTCGCCGCGCATCCGCAACATCGCGGCTCGATCGGCTTTCTGATCACGAGCGACGAGGAAGGCCCCGCGACGGACGGCACCGTGAAAGTCGTCGACGCGCTACAGGCGCGCGGCGAGCGGCTCGACTACTGCATCGTCGGCGAGCCGACGTCGACGGCCACGCTCGGCGACGCCGTCAAGAACGGCCGGCGCGGCTCGATGTCGGGCGAACTCATCGTCAAGGGCGTGCAGGGCCATATCGCTTATCCGCATCTCGCGAAAAATCCGATCCATCTGATCGCGCCCGCGCTCGCCGAGCTTGCGGCCGAGCGCTGGGACGACGGCAACGAATACTTCCCGCCGACCACTTGGCAGGCGTCGAATCTGCACGCCGGCACGGGCGCGACGAACGTGATCCCCGGCCACGCGCAGTTGCTGTTCAACTTCCGTTTCTCGACGGCGAGCACGGTCGACGGGCTGCAACGCCGCGTGCACGACATTCTCGACCGTCACAGGCTCGACTACGAACTGACGTGGTCGGTAAGCGGCCTGCCGTTCCTCACGCCGCGCGGCGAACTGTCGAACGCGCTCGAGCACGCGATTCGCGCGGAAACGGGCGTCACGCCGGAGCTGTCGACCACGGGCGGCACGTCGGACGGCCGGTTCATCGCGCGGATCTGTCCGCAAGTCATCGAGTTCGGGCCGCCGAACGGCAGCATCCACAAGATCGACGAGCACGTCGAAGTGCGCTTCATCGAGCCGCTGAAGAACGTATACCGCCGCGTGCTCGAACAACTGATCGCTTGACCGAGATTGCCTGATGACAAACTCCCCCACTCCATTTGCAACCGTGCGCGACCTGGTGCGCTACGCGGTATCGCGCTTTAGCGCCGCGAAACTCGCATTCGGCCACGGTTGCGACAATGCGTATGACGAAGCGGTCTACCTCGTGCTGCATACGCTGCACCTGCCGCTCGACACGCTCGAGCCGTTCCTCGACGCACGCCTAGCTCCGGACGAAATCGCCGCGGTGCTGGCCGTGATCGAACGCCGCGCGACCGAGCGCGTGCCCGCCGCCTACATCACGAACGAAGCGTGGATGCACGGCCATCGTTTCTACGTCGACGAGCGCGTGATCGTACCGCGCTCGTTTATCGGCGAGCTGCTCGACGACGGTCTGCAGCCCTATGTCGAGGACCCCGAGCTGGTCGGCTCGGTGCTCGAGCTTTGCACGGGCTCCGGGTGCCTCGCGATTCTCGCGGCGCTCGCGTTTGCGAACGCCGAAGTCGATGCGGTCGACCTTTGCGCCGATGCGCTCGATGTGGCCAGAATCAACGTCGGCGACTACGGGCTCGACGAGCGCATTGCGCTGTACCACGGCGATCTATACGCACCGCTGCCGGCATCGCGGCAAGAGCCCGGGCATCGCTACGACGTGATCATCACGAATCCGCCTTACGTGAACGCGCAATCGATGGCGGCATTGCCCGACGAATACCGTCACGAGCCGGAAATGGCACTCGCGGGCGGCACGGACGGCATGGACGTCGTGCGCCGCATCGTCGGCGAGGCGCGCCACTGGTTGACCGACGACGGCGTGCTCGTCGTCGAGATCGGCAACGAACGCGCGAACGTCGAGGCCGCGTTCGGCGGCCTCGAGTTGATCTGGCTGCCGACGAGCGCGGGCGACGACAGCGTGTTCCTGATCCACGCGGCCGACCTGCCCGCCGCCTGACAGTCGACGCAGGTTCGCCGGGCGACGCATCGGCCCGATCCGCCCGGCAGCCGCCATCGACGCGGCTGATTCCCGCCCACGGGGGGTGGCCGCTCGTCCGGACGCTCGGTAAGATGCGCGAAGCGGTGCGCCGAACCCGGCGGGCCGCACGAACTTCCTCGGATATTCCGTGCGCTCATGCAAATCGACTGGCTCAGCCTCGGCACTCTGATCGGCGCGGCTCACGTGCTCGGCGTGATCGCCGCCTGTCATGCGATCCTGAACACCCGGACGTCGCAAGGCGCGATCGCGTGGGCAGTGTCGTTGACGGCGATGCCTTATCTGACGCTGATCCCGTATCTGTTCCTCGGCCGCAGCAAATTTTCCGGCTACGTCGACGCACGCCGTCAGGAAACGGCGGCGCTGCGCACCCTCACGCATCCGATGCCGTGGGGCACCGCACATCCGATGCCCAGTCTGCCTCACGATGCGCTCGGTTCCGCGCGCGTGCGCGCGCTCACCCATCTGGGCGGAATGCCGTTCGTCGCCGGTAACGCGGTGCGCACGCTCGTCAACGGCGAAGCGACGTTTTCCGCGATTCTCGCCGCGATCGAAACCGCGCGCAGCTATGTGCTCGTGCAGTTCTTCATCATCCGCGACGACGCGCTCGGCGCGATGCTGCGCGACGCGCTGCTCGCGCGCGCCCAAGCCGGTGTGCGCTGCTATCTGCTGTACGACAGCATCGGCAGCTTCGACCTGCCGTCGCGCTATGTCGACGCGCTGCGCGACGGCGGCGTGGAAGTCCACCCGTTCGCGACCAACAAACAGTTCGTCAACCGGTTCCAGCTCAATTTCCGCAATCACCGGAAAATCGTCGTCGTCGACGGCGAGTGCGCATTCGTCGGCGGTCACAACGTCGGCACCGAGTATCTCGGCGGCAATCCACGCCTTTCGCCGTGGCGCGATACGCACATTGAAGTGCGCGGCCCCGCCGTTGCGCACATCCAATACGTGTTCGCCGAAGACTGGCACTGGGCGACGCAGTCGCTGCCGCCGCAAGCGCCGCCGCCCGCACCCGAACCCGGCGCGCGGATGCATTGCCTCGTCGTGCCGATGGGCCCCGCCGACAAACAGGAGACGGGCTCGCTGTTCTTTGCGGAGGCGATCAACACGGCGCGCGAACGCATCTGGATCACGACGCCCTATCTCGTGCCCGACGAAGCGGTGATTTCCGCACTCAAGCTCGCGGTGATGCGCGGCGTCGACGTGCGGATCCTGATTCCAAGCCGACGCGACCACTATGTCGTGTTCGAGGCCTCGAAGCTGTACGCGCGCGATCTGATCGACGGCGGCGTGAAAATCTTCCGCTACCGGCCCGGTTTCTTGCACCAGAAGGTTCTGCTGATCGACCACACGGCGGCCGCGGTCGGCAGCGCGAATCTCGACAACCGGTCGTTCCGGCTCAATTTCGAAATCATGGTGCTGGTTCTCGACGACGGTTTCGCGGCCGAAGTCGAAGCGATGCTCGACCGCGACTTCGCGGACGCATTCGAAGTCAGTCTCGACGAATACCGGCGCTCGCCTGCGTGGCGACGCGTCGCGATGCACGTCGCGCGGCTGTTCGCGCCGATTCTGTAGCGACTGAAACACCCGCGCGCGAACCGGCTGCACGAACCGGCGCGCCCGGCCCCCCGATGCGCGGGGCCGGGCGTCACAGGCCGGTGTGTGGCCCGGCGGCCCGCATCACAGTAGCTTCTCGACGTCCGCCGCCAATTCCTCCGGCTTCGTCGACGGCGCATAGCGCTTGACGATCTCGCCGTCGCGGTTCACGAGAAACTTCGTGAAGTTCCACTTGATCGACTTGAGCCCCAGAATGCCGGGCGCTTCGTTGGTCAGGTAGCGATAAAGCGGATGCGCGTTGTCGCCGTTGACGTCGATCTTCGCGAACATCGGGAACGTCACGCCGTAGTTCCTTTCGCAAAACGCACCGATCTGCGCAGCGTCGCCCGGCTCCTGCTTGCCAAACTGATTGCAAGGAAAGCCGAGCACGACGAGCCCGCGCTCGCGAAAGCGCTCGTATAGCTGCTGTAAGCCGGCATATTGCGGCGTGAAGCCGCATTGGCTTGCGGTATTGACGATGAGGAGCACCTTGCCCCGGTATTGCTCCAGTTGCACGTCGCCGCCTTCGAGCGTCTGCGCGCTGAATGAATAGAGTGTCGACATCGACCCATTCCTCCCTGCCCCGATAGGGCGTTACCGTTCGCGAAAGTCTAGGCCAATTCGACGCCGCGCGCGAACCTGGCCTTTCGGACGATCCCGCCCGCGCGACGTGCAGTCTAGAATACGGCTTTCCCGAGCTTTTCGAGCCTGCCCCGCCGTGATCCGTTTCAATCAGTTCAGCCTTGCCCGCGGCACGAAGCCGCTGTTCGACGCGACGTCGTTTGTGCTCAACCCCGGCGAAAAAGCCGGCTTGGTCGGCGCGAACGGCGCGGGCAAATCAACGCTCTTCGCCGTATTGCGCGGCGAGCTGCACGCGGATGCGGGCGATTGCGCGATGCCGCCGTCATGGCGCATCGCACACGTGTCGCAGGAAACGCCGGCCGTCGAACGCACCGCGCTCGACTACACGCTCGACGGCGACGCCGCGCTGCGTGCGATCGAGGCGCGCATCGCCTCGGCCGCCGCCGCGCATGACGGCGCGGCCGAGGCGGAAGCGCACGCGGCATTCGCCGACGCCGACGGCTATACCGCGCCTGCACGCGCCGAAGCACTGCTGCTTGGGCTCGGTTTCACGCTCGCGCAAACGCGCGAGCCGGTCGCCAGCTTCTCGGGCGGTTGGCGCATGCGCCTGAACCTCGCGCAGGCGCTGATGTGCCGCTCGGATCTGCTGCTGCTCGACGAGCCGACGAACCACCTGGATCTCGACGCGATCGTCTGGCTCGAAGATTGGCTTCACCGTTATGCGGGCACCCTCGTCGTCATCTCGCACGACCGCGAGTTTCTCGACGCGGTCTGCAATGTCACACTCCATCTCGACAACCGGCAGGTGAAGCGCTACGGCGGCAATTATTCGCAATTCGAAGTATTGCGCGCGCAACAGCTCGAATTGCAGCAAAGCGCCTACGAAAAGCAGCGCAAGACCATCGCGCACCTGCAAAGCTTCATCGACCGCTTCAAGGCGAAGGCCACCAAGGCGAAACAGGCGCAAAGCCGCATGAAGGCGCTCGAGAAAATGGAGTTGATCGCGCCCGCGCACGTTGCATCGCCCTTTACGTTCGAGTTCCGCACGCCCGATTCCGCACCGAACCCGATGCTGGTGATGGAGGACGTGCGCTGCGGCTACCGCGCGGACGATGGCAGCGAGATTCCGATCGTCGAGCGCGTCGCGCTGTCGATCCAGAACGGCCAGCGCATCGGCCTGCTCGGTGCGAACGGCCAAGGCAAATCGACGCTCATCAAGACGCTGGCCGGCACGCTCGCGCCGCTTGCGGGCGACGTGCGCACCGGCCGCGGACTCACGATCGGCTACTTCGCGCAACACCAGCTCGAAACGCTGCGCCCTGACGACTCCGCGCTCGCGCATCTCGCCCGCCTCGCGCCCGATACGCGCGAGCAGGAACTGCGCGATTTTCTCGGCAGCTTCAACTTCTCCGGCGACATGGCAACCGCGCCGATCGCACCATTCTCGGGCGGCGAGAAGGCGCGGCTCGCGCTGGCACTCATCATCTGGCAAAAGCCGAACCTGCTGCTGCTGGATGAGCCGACGAACCACCTCGACCTCGAGACGCGCCACGCGCTGACGATGGCTCTCGCGCAATTTGAAGGCACGCTGATTCTCGTGTCACACGATCGCCATCTGCTGCGCGCGACGACCGACCAATTCATGCTGGTCGCGAAACACCGGTTGCAGCCGTTCGACGGCGATCTGGACGATTACCGCGATTGGCTGCTGCAACATGCCGCCGACATGCGCGCGGCCGCCAAGGGCGAGGCTTGCGCCGCGGCGGAAGGCAGCACGCCCGCCGTCAACCGCAAAGATCAGAAACGGCAGGAGGCGCAAGCGCGGCAACAGCTCGCGCAACTGAAAAAGCCGCTGCAGGCGCGCATCGCGAAGATCGAAAAGGCCATGGAGCAGCTCCACGCCGAAAAAGTGGCGCTCGACGCTTACGTCGCCGATCCGGCAAGCTACGCGGCTGACCAAAAAGCGCGGCTCACCGAAGCGATCCGCAAGCTCGGCGACGTCAACGCCCGCCTCGAGACGCTCGAAGCCGACTGGCTCGGCGCGCAGGACGAACTCGAGAAGATCGGATAACCCGCGCGCAAAGAAGCGGGGGCGGCAACATGCGCGGGCCGCGCGAACAGTTGCGAGATAACGGGGGCGATTCGCGACGTTGGCGCCAAACGGCCCGATCCCGGATTCGCGGCTCACCGCACGCGTCGATTTCATCGCACGCGTCGGTGCAACGGCAATCCAGCTCGGTCCGGCGTGGGCCGCCGGGAGCATGACTTACGCCGACGTATCGACGGGCGCATTTCGCCATGCGGCGCCGGCATTGCATTTGCGCCCGCATGAGCGGCAGCGCTCGATCGAGCGGCGACGCGCGGATATCAATGCCGCGCATCGCGCCCGCGCGCATCCCGCTCAGCGGCGCGGCAACGTATCGCGCGGCATTTGCTCGTCGTCGCCCATCAAATGACGGCGGCCTTCGAGTGGCCGGCGGATCATCGCCGCGACTTCCGCTTCGGTCACATTCACATGGGCGACGCGGCGCGCGATCCGCCCGTCCGTGCCGACCCACTCGACGATCCGGCAACCTCCTCCCCACGGCGCGCCGATCGGCTCGGATACACGGCAGCCTCGGACCTTGTAGGTGCGCATCGGCGCACTTGCTTGACGAGATCGTTTCAACACAGCCTTCCTTTTCCGCGAGATGCGGCAGACAACCCGCGCAAGCATAGAAAGAAATCGACCGGAAAAAGGTTACGCAAACGTACCAAAACGTTACATCGTTTTACGGTCTCAATCGTGAAACGCGACGGGCATCGGCTAAGCAGCCGGCTGCGGCGCGGCCGGCGCACGCGCTCACTCGAGCGTGCGGATTTGATCGATTGCCTGCTCGATGCGCTCCACCGCCAGCACGCGCAGCCCGTCGATCGGCTGTTTCGGCGCATTCGCCTTCGGAATCAGCGCGGCCGTGAAACCGAGCTTCGCCGCTTCGCGCAAGCGCTCCTGCCCCCGCGGCGACGGCCGGATTTCGCCCGCGAGCCCCACTTCGCCGAATACGACCAGCCCTTTCGGCAACGGTTTGTTACGCATCGACGAATGAATCGCGAGCAGCACCGCGAGATCGGCGGCGGGCTCGGTGATCTTGACGCCGCCCACCGCGTTCAGGAATACGTCCTGATCGAAGCACGCGATGCCCGCATGCCGATGCAGCACCGCAAGCAGCATCGCGAGCCGGTTCTGCTCCAGGCCGACCGCGAGCCGGCGAGGATTCGGCACGTTCGCGGTGTCGACGAGCGCCTGCACCTCGACGAGCAGCGGCCGCGTGCCCTCCTGCGTGACGAGCACGCACGAGCCCGCCACGATCTCCGTATGCTGCGACAGAAAAAGCGCGGACGGATTCGCGACACCGCGCAGGCCGCGCTCGGTCATCGCGAACACGCCAAGCTCGTTGACCGCGCCGAAGCGGTTCTTGAACGCGCGCACCAGCCGGAACGACGAATGCGTGTCGCCCTCGAAGTACAGCACGGTATCGACGATGTGTTCGAGCACGCGGGGGCCCGCGAGATTGCCCTCCTTCGTCACGTGCCCGACCATGATGATCGCGGTGCCGGACTGCTTGGCGATACGCGTCAGTTGCGCCGCGCATTCACGCACTTGCGCGACCGAGCCGGGCGCCGAGGTCAACGCGTCCGAATAGATCGTCTGGATCGAATCGACGACCGCAACCTCGGGCCGCTCGGCGTCGATCGCAGCCTGAATTTTTTCGAGCTGAATTTCGGCAAGCAGCTTCAGATCGGCAACGCCCGCGCCGCCTTCGAGCAACGCAAGCCGCTGCGCGCGCAATGCGATCTGCGCCCCCGATTCCTCGCCGCTGATATACAGCGCGGGCCGCTCGCTCGCGATCTGCGCGAGCGATTGCAGCAGCAGCGTCGACTTGCCGATGCCCGGATCGCCGCCGATCAGCACGACGCCGCCCGCGACGAGCCCGCCGCCCAGCACCCGGTCGAACTCGCCGATGCCGGTCGACAGGCGCGGCACGTCGGCCGCCTCGATCTCGGCAAGCCGCTGCACCGGTGCACGCTTGGCGAGCGACTGGAAACGATGCGCGGACGCCGGCGCGTCCAGCGATTCGACCAGCGTATTCCATGCGTGACACGACGGGCACTGCCCTTGCCACTTCGGCGTCTGCCCGCCGCATTCGGTGCAGACGAAAACCGTTTTCTGTTTTGCCACGCGCTTCTACCCTTTTCCGCTTTTTTATTCCGCGCGCACCGGCACGCGCGGCGCGACCGCGCACATCAGCTCATAGCCGACCGTCTGGCAATGCGCGGCGACGTCGTCGATCGCGAGCGCCTCGCCCCACAGCTCGACGCGCGCGCCGATACCCGCCTGCGGCACCGGCGTCAGGTCGACGGTAAGCATGTCCATCGACACGCGCCCGACGATCGTCGTGAGCACGCCGTCGACGACGACCGGCGTGCCTTCCGGCGCGATCCGCGGATAGCCGTCCGCGTAGCCGCACGCGACGACGCCGATGCGCATCTTGCCCTGCGCGACGAAACGCGATCCGTAGCCCACCGTCTGCCCCTTCGCCAGCGTCTGCACCGCGATCAGCTCGGAGGCAAGCGTCATCGCGGGCTTCAGGCCCTGCGTGGCGATGTCGGCCGCGCGTCCCGACGGCGACGCGCCGTACAGGACGATGCCGGGGCGCACCCAGTCGAAATGCGTCGACGGGTGCCAGAGCACGGCCGCCGAGTTCGCGAAGCTGCGCGCGCCGGCAATCCCTTGCGCGCCGTGCTCGAACGTCGCGACCTGCTCGGCCACGCCCCGCTCGCTATCGGCATCCGAAAAATGGGTCATCAACGTGATCTGCCCGATGCCGGGGCACGCGCGCGCACGTTCCCACGCGGCGCGGAACTTTTCCGGCACGTAGCCGAGCCGGTTCATGCCGCTGTTCATCTTGAGCTGAATATTGACGGGTTTCGACAACCGCGCGGTTTCGAGCATGCGCATCTGGTCGTCGTTGTGCACCGCGGTCGTCAAGCTGTAGCGGTCGATCACGTCGATATCGGTCGAACGGAAAAAGCCCTCCAGCAGCAGGATCGGGCCCGCCCAGCCCAGCTCGCGCAGCTTCACGGCCTCGTCGAGATCGAGCAGGCCGAAGCCGTCGGTGCCGCGCAGCCCGGGAAAGACCCGCGCCAGGCCGTGCCCGTATGCATTTGCCTTGACGATCGCCCAGACCTTGGAGCGAGGCGCGTGGCGACGCACCACCGAAAGATTGTTCGCGAGAGCGGCGGTGTGGATCGTGGCGGAAATCGGTCGCGGCATATGAGGATATTTCGTAAAGACGCTTGCTAATCATCAGCTTATCGTGCTTTTTGGGCGCAATGCCGACAATAAGCGGAACGATCGGGGAATCTTGCTAGTCCGAATTGACGTATTTTCGTGATATAAAGCCGTGCGCACAACCCATTTCGAGGAATCGAATCCGATTGCACGGCCCACGCGCGGCCGAGCCGCCGCGAGGAAAGCATCGCTTCAGATGAAAAAAGGTTTTTACTCCATCATGGCCGCGCAGTTTTTCTCGTCGTTGGCCGACAGCGCTCTTCTCATCGCCGCAATCGCCCTGCTCAAAGATCTGCACGCGCCCAACTGGATGGTGCCGCTCCTCAAGTTGTTCTTTGTGCTGTCCTACGTGGTGCTCGCCGCGTTCGTCGGCGCATTCGCCGATTCGCGGCCCAAAGGGCGCGTGATGTTCATCACCAATTCGATCAAGGTCGGCGGTTGCCTGCTGATGCTGTTCGGCGCCCATCCGCTCGTCGCATACGGAATCGTCGGCTTCGGCGCGGCCGCGTATTCGCCAGCCAAGTACGGCATCCTGACCGAACTGCTGCCGCCCGAGCGGCTCGTGGCCGCGAACGGCTGGATCGAGGGCACGACGGTCAGCTCGATCATCCTCGGCACCGTGCTGGGCGGCGCGCTGATCAGTCCGAAGATCGCGCCGCACGTGATCGCGCATACGCCGCCGTCGATCAGCACGCCCGCCGAAGCCGCGATGCTCGTCATCATGGCGATCTACGTGATGGCCGCGCTCTTCAACCTGCGCATTCCCGACACCGGCGCCCGCTATCCGAAGCAACAGCACGGCCCGATCAAGCTCGTCACGGAATTTGCCGACTGTTTCATGGCGCTCTGGCGCGACAAGCTCGGGCAAATCTCGCTCGCCGTCACGACGCTCTTCTGGGGCGCGGGCGCGACACTGCAATTCATCGTGCTCAAGTGGGCGGAAGTGTCGCTCGGCATGTCGCTGTCGGAAGGCGCGCTGCTGCAGGCCGTCGTGGCGCTCGGCGTCGCGGCGGGCGCCATGATCGCGGCGAGCCGCATTCCGCTGCGCAAATCGCTGTCCGTGCTGCCCGTCGGCATCATCATGGGCATCGCGGTGATGCTGATGGCGTTCTACACGCGCCACCTGATTCCTGCCGACTGGGTGTTGCGCATCGGCCATCACGTGCATCTGCCTGTCTACCTGTTGATCGCCTATGTGTTCCTGGTGTTCGTCGGCGCGCTGTCCGGCTTTTTCGTCGTGCCGATGAATGCGCTGCTGCAGCATCGCGGGCACGTGCTGCTGTCGGCCGGGCATTCGATCGCGGTGCAGAATTTCAACGAGAATCTGTCCGTGCTCGTGATGCTGTGCATTTATGCGGCGCTCGTGTGGCTCGACGTATCGGTGAGCGTCGTGATCGTGCTGTTCGGCACGTTCGTCTGCCTGACGATGTGGCTGGTGATGCGGCTGCACATCGCGAACCAGCGCCGTTTCGACTCGGTTTCGCTGATCGGCGAATCGAAACACTGACGCGCGGCGAGCGGCGCGGGCGGCCGGTTCGCGCCGCTCGCCGCCGGTTCGGATTCGCCGTAGACTGCCCCTGTTGCCCGCTCGAATTTTCCACGCGCCCATGAGCGTACCGATCCCCAACGCGCTGACGATCGCCGGCTCGGACTCCGGCGGCGGCGCCGGCATCCAGGCCGATCTGAAGACCTTCTCCGCGCTCGGCGCATATGGCGCGAGCGTCATCACCGCGCTGACTGCGCAAAACACCCGTGGCGTGACAGGCGTGCATGCGCCCGATGCGGGCTTTGTCGAGGCCCAGCTCGATGCCGTATTCGACGACATCCGCATCGACACGGTGAAGATCGGGATGCTCGCGAATGCATCGATCGTGCGTGCGGTCGCGGCGGCACTCACCCGCTACGCTCCGCCGTATGTCGTGCTCGATACTGTGATGATCTCGAAGAGCGCTCATTCGCTGTTGGCGCCGCAAGCGGTCGATGCGCTGCGTGCGGAGCTGCTGCCGCTTGCCGATCTCGTCACGCCGAACCTGCCAGAAGCCGCGGCGTTGCTGGGCGTCGAGGCCGCGACGACCGAGGACGAGATGGTGCGCCAGGGCGAAGCGCTTGTCGCGCGCGGTGCGAAAGCGGTGCTGATGAAGGGCGGGCACCTCGGCAGCCCGACCGAAAGCCCCGACTGGCTGATCCACGCGAGCGGCGCGCAACGGTTCGCCGGACCGCGGCTGCCAGCCGCCAATACGCACGGCACGGGCTGCACGCTGTCGTCGGCGATCGCCGCGCTGCTGCCGCGGCGCGCGACGCTTGCCGACGCTATCGCCGATGCGAAACGCTATCTGACCGGCGCCATCGACGCAAACGGACGGCTCGATGTCGGCCACGGCGTCGGGCCGGTGCATCATTTCTATCGGTGGTGGTAGGCGGCAAGCGGCGTTAATGATGCCCGTCGGCAGCGCGGCGGTTTGGGAAGCAGCAGACTGGCGGCCCAGCAGGTCAGCGAATCAACAGAAGATGACCCACCGTGCGATATGCACCGCGCCAACGCGCACTAAGCGCGCGGCAGCGCCTGCCGTCTGCGTCATCGAATCAGCGCCCGGCGAACGCCGCCGCGCGCGCCGGCCAGTCGTCGGGCACGATGAAGCCGCGCACCGCCTCGCGCCACACGGCATCGCGGCCACGCACGAGCGCGGCCACGAGCGCCGGGCCCGGCAGTTCGGCGGCTCGCGCCAGCATCGCGTCGGCATCGAGCAGCGCGTTTTGCCCGCGCGCCGCCGAAGCGTCGTCGATCGCGCGCGGCGCGAGCCATGCGAGACGCGGCAGCAGCATCCAGCGCGCATCTGGACATTGCTCGGCGCCCAACGCCGACCATTCATTGCGGGTGATCCAGAATCCGCGCGGATGGCCGGCTTCGACTTCGAGCGGATCGCGAATCGCCGGCCATCCGAAGGCCGTCAACCGATCTGCGGGGGGCAGCGCGGCGTTGCGCGAATCAGTCTGCGAACCGGCCAACGAAGCGGCCTGTGACGAGCGTTGCGAATCGGTTTGCGAATCGGTCTTCGAATCGGCCTTCGAATCGGCCTTCGAATCGGCCTTCAAATCGGCCTTCAAATCGGCCTTCAAATCGGCCTTCAAATCGGCCTGCAAATTGGTTTGCGAATCGCTCTGCAAGTCAATTTGCAATTCGGTTTGCCGATCCCTGCGCGTCTCGTCACCCGCATGCCGGCTGCCTGCTGCTTGCGCGCCGTTGGCCGCCACCGGCTCGCCGGCTGCTCGCTGCGTCACGCTCGACCACGGACTGCGCGGCGACTGCCGCTCGCCGCCCGCCGCCGTCCGGCCACTCTCATCCGGACGCGCGCAAACCGCATCGCCGGCGGCTGCGCCGGACGTCATCGCCGCGCTGCCCGCGAGCCCGCCGCCGCGCACCGGATAGAACAGCCAGCCTTTCACGAGCATCTGCGCGCGCCACGGCCCCGGATGGCCGAGCGACGCAAACTCGTCGCGCGTGGTCAGCCGCAGTTGATGATCGACGAGACGCGCATATTTCAAATCGAATCGATCGGCCAGATTCGGCCCGACGAAATGGGCAAGCGATGCTGCGCCCGAAGTCGCGACGCACAAATAGTATTTGACCGCGAGCTCCCAATGCAGGCGCTCGCCGCTCGCGGTCTCGACCAGAAAATCGCATTCGCCGAGCGTGAGACCGTTACGGCGCAACGGCAGATTCGCGGCGACGAGCGTGAGCGACGGCGCATGCTGCGCGAAATAGCCGAGCAGACATTCGGCATAGCGGCCAAGGCGCACCGGCCGCGCCTGCGCGAGCGCGGCATGCAGCGGTTCCGGATGGGCATCGAGCGCCACCAGCCACGCCGCCGCCGCGGCCGGATCGGCGCCGCTCGCCCACGGCTGCGCGAGCGGCGCGCACGCCGACGGCGCGACGAGACTCACGCTCGACAGCAGCCACGCGAGATCGCGCACGGCCGCATCGCGCAACAGGTTCAGCGGCACCGGCGACGCGGCGGCACTCATTGCGCATCGACGTCGGACGCGGCGCTGCGGTACGTGTCGCGCGCGAGGCACAAATCGGCCCAAGCCTTCGATTTGTCCTGCAAGCTGCGCAGCAAATACGCCGGGTGATACGTGACGATCACCGGCACGCCTTCGTATCGATGCACGCGCCCGCGCAGCGATGCAATGCTCGCATCGCTCTTGAGAAGCGTCTGTGCGGCGAAGCGGCCGAGCGCGACGATCAGCTTCGGCCTCACCAGCGCGACCTGGCGTTGCAGATACGGCTCGCAGCGCGCGACTTCGTCCGGTTCGGGATTGCGGTTACCGGGCGGACGGCATTTGATGACGTTCGCGATATAAACGTTTTCGCCGCGCGCGAGCGACAGCGCGCGCAGCATGTTGTCGAGCAGCTTGCCGGCTTGGCCGACGAACGGCTCGCCCTGTTTGTCCTCGTTCTCGCCGGGTGCTTCGCCAACGAGCATCCAATCGGCGCTTTCGTCGCCAACGCCGAATACCGTGTTGGTGCGCTTCTCGCACAGGCGACAGCGCCGGCAATCGGCCACGCGCGCGCGCAGCGCATCCCAGCCGAGCGCGGCAACGGGCGCCTCCGGCGCCGACGTCCCGGCAGGCGGCGCGCCGACGTCCGGCAACGCCGGCTCGAACACCGGTTCGAGATCGAACCATGACATATCCGTGTCCGGCTCGGCCGGCGTCGCGCGTTCGGTGGCAACCGGATCGCCGGGTCTAGACGCGCTACCCGGATCGCCATCGTCGAATGCTCCACGCGCCACGCGTTGCGACGCATCCGACGATTCGGCGCCGCGATCGGCCGCGCCCGGTTGCACGGCGGCTGCGCCGCGTGGTGCAATCGAAGCCGGCGCGAGCGCCGCGTCGTCGCGTCGAGCCGCACGCGGCGCATCACCATGCGCATCCTGCAACGTCGCATGCCGTGCCGTGTGTGCCGCGTCTGTCTCGGGCAAATGCGCAGCGCCGTCGTGCACGCCCGGCGCATTTTCAAGCCCGCGCGCCGCGTCGCGCCGATCTGCCGATCCGGGCGCGAACTCCTCCACGCGCCCCTGCATCGCAGCGGCCCGCGATCCGGAAATCGATGCCAATCCGCGCGACGGCTCCGCCGCGGACCCGGATTCGGCCGCCCGCCCGGGCGCGGTCCGCGCGACATGCTCGCCGTGCGCGCGCCGCACCCACGCGGGCGCCAAGCCCAGCTCTTCGAGCGCCGCGT
Organism: Burkholderia singularis; assembly: GCF_001718875.1. Lineage (NCBI taxonomy): Bacteria > Pseudomonadati > Pseudomonadota > Betaproteobacteria > Burkholderiales > Burkholderiaceae > Burkholderia > Burkholderia singularis. Next base: position 1,762,260 of record NZ_CP013448.1, on the reverse strand, counting down.
CAGCCCATCCCATGTGCGTCTCCTTCATTCGTCAATGCGAGACGCATCACGATTGCGTCCTCCCGGCCGCGATGCTTGGCCGGATAGTAGTTCCTGCGCCGCCCGACCGATTCGAAACCGAAGCGCTCGTACAAATGAATCGCCCGCGGATTCGACGGCCGCACCTCCAGCAACACGCCGCCGAGCCGCTCGGCGCGCGTAATCCGCACCGCTTCGCGCAGCAGTGCGAGCCCCGCGCCGGAGCGCTGCGCAGCGGGCGCGACGCAGAGATTCAGCAGATGCATTTCATCGACGACAGGCATCAGCACGCAATAGCCGACAAGCGCGCCCGTCACATGCCGAATGCAGACGCCGAAATAGCCGTTGCGCAGCGAATCCTCGAAATTGCCGCGCGTCCACGGAAACTCATAGGCGGCCCGTTCGACCTCGACGACTTCATCGAGGTCCGCGTCCGTCATCGGCAACAGATAGCGGTCGGTCATCAGCACGCCGCTCATCCGCCGTCTCCGAGCGCGCGCGGCGCGAGCTTGCCGGCAAGACGCTCCGCCGTGGTCTGCGCAACCTTGTCGCGCACGTATAAGGGCGCCGCGAGATCGGCCGGCACGGTGCGCGCCGCGCGATACGCACGAAGCGCGACATGCGCGAGCGGCACGGCGTGCGGCAGCGCGTGCGCGTCGATCGCGCCGGCTTGCGCGCACGCGGGCAAACGCGCGCCGAACGCGGCCGCCGCGTTGCCCGCCAGCACGAAGGGCGCATCGGGCGCACGGACTTCGGCGGGCGCGTCGAGCGACGGCGGCACGATCTCGCGCCAGTCGCCCGCCGCGTCGTCCCACGCATAATCGGCCCAGTAGACCTCGTCCATGCGCGCATCGAGCGCGGCGAGCACCCGCGTCACGCCGCCGCCCGCTTCGCCCGCGTTCAGCCGCGCGGCTTGCGCACACGCGACGAGCGTGCCGACCGGCACGACGGGCAGCGCGCGAGCGAACGCAAGCCCTTGCGCGATACCCGTCGCGGTGCGCAGCCCGGTAAACGAGCCAGGCCCCGCGCCGAACGCGATCGCATCGCACGCGGCGAGCGGATATCCCGCTTCGTCGAGCACGTCGCGCACGGCCGGCAGCACACGGGTACTGGACACCGCACCCGTGCGCTCGTGGCGGCACCAGGTTCGGATGGAACAGGCGTCGGCGGCGTCGGCCGCGACGAGGAGCGCGACCGAGCAGAACTCGGTCGACGTATCGATAGCGAGAAGCACTGTTTGCGTCATGGCCGACATTGTAATGCGACGCCCCGCCGGCACGGGCGACTCCGGCCAATCAGCCATGCGGTTTCGCGCCGGCAGCGGTTTGGAAGAAACGCTCGAGCCGCCGCCCGCTCCCGCTTGCTAAGATCGCCGGACTGGAAAAACCAGCCTGTAACCTGACGGAGACACACATGAGCGACATCACCGCCCAATTCGAACAAGCGCAGATCGACGTGAAGCAATTGACCGAGCGTCCCGGCAACCTGACGCTGCTGCGCCTGTACGCGCTCTTCAAACAAGCGACCGACGGCGATGTGCATGGCGACAAACCCGGCTTCACCGACATCGTCGGCAAGTACAAGTACGATGCATGGGAAGCCTTGAAAGGCACCTCGCAAGACGAGGCAAAGAAGCAGTACATCGAACTCGTCGAATCGCTGAAGAACGGTACCGCATCCTGATGCCGCCGCCGGCGCGGACCGCGCCGGACCCCGCCGCACGCATGAGCCGTCGCATCGCGCGGCGCACGCGATCACAGGCTGGCGCGGCGCAACAAAAAATTGTACAATGCGTGTTGCGCATCGCGTCGAGCGGATGACCGGCCAGCCCGGGCGCCCTCGCCGCCAGCGTTCCATAGCGTTTCGCTCCAATCCAGTTTAGAACCTGTCCCTTCCTGCGTAGCCCAAACGGGCTGTCAAGTCTCAGGCTGGCGGCATGCGCAGCCGATGCGCGCCGCACCCAAAACAGCTTCTAACGAAATGTTGCCCGCACACGAAAGCGCGCGGGCAATCGCCACGTTTCCCGATTTGCTCGATGAATCCGTCGACTTGGGCATGCGCGATTGGCGCGACGTTCGACCCACCGTGTTTCAAGGATTGACATGACTTCGAGCAACCCCATCAGCCCGCTGACCGCCATCGCGAACGACGTGATCGACGGCCAGACGCCTGCCCAGACTGACGCCGCGCCGCAAGCGCAGGCCGTCGACGGCCCCACCTTCGCTTCGCTCGGGCTGTCGCCGGAAATCGTCTCGGCACTGCAAGCGGCCGGCTACGTGAAGCCGACGCCGGTGCAGGAGCGCGCGATTCCGGCCGGCATCGCGGGCCGCGACCTGCTCGTGTCGAGCCCGACGGGTTCCGGCAAGACCGCCGCGTTCATGCTGCCCGCGATCGAGCGCTTCGCGCAGCTTCAAAAGGCGCAGGCGCAGCAGCCGCGCGCGCCCCGCGAAGATTCGCCGCGCAACGGCGAGCGCCGCCGCCGGCCGATGCCGGTCGCGCGCCCCGGCCTGCTCGTGCTCACGCCGACGCGCGAGCTTGCGATGCAAGTGACGACGGCCGCGTCGACTTACGGCAAGCATTTGCGCCGCCTGCGCACCGTCAGCATTCTCGGCGGCGTCGCATACGGCCAGCAGCTCATGCTGCTCGCGAAGAACCCGGAGATCCTGGTCGCGACGCCGGGCCGCCTGCTCGATCACCTCGAGCGCGGCCGCATCGACCTGTCCGAGCTGAAGATGCTCGTGCTCGACGAGGCCGACCGGATGCTCGACATGGGCTTCATCGACGATATCGAAACGATCGTCGCGGCGACGCCGGCGTCGCGCCAGACGATGCTGTTCTCGGCCACGCTCGACGGCAAGATCGGCTCGCTGACGAACCGCCTGCTGACCGACCCAGAGCGCATCGAGATTACGCAGAAGATCGAATCGCGCACGAACATCGCGCAGAGCGTGCATTACGTCGACGACCGCGACCACAAGAACCGCCTGCTCGACCATCTGCTGCGCGACGTCTCGCTCGACCAGGCGATCATCTTCACCGCGACGAAGCTCGACGCCGACGAACTGGCCGGCCGTCTCGCCGACGCGGGCTTCGAGTCGGCCGCGCTGCACGGCGATCTGCCCCAAGGCGCGCGCAACCGGACGATCCGCGCGCTGCGCGAGCGCCGCGTGCGCGTGCTCGTCGCGACCGATGTCGCGGCGCGCGGGATCGACATTCCCGGCATCACGCACGTATTCAACTACGACCTGCCGAAGTTCGCCGAGGACTACGTGCACCGGATCGGCCGCACCGGCCGCGCCGGCCGTTCGGGCACCGCGGTGAGCCTCGTGCATCACGCCGAGCAAGGCGCGCTCAAGCGCATCGAGCGCTTCGTGCGGACGTCGTTGCCGGTCAATGTCGTCGCGGGCTTCGAGCCGCGCAAGGCGCCGCCGCCGCGCAACGACCGCGGCGGACGCGGCCGGCCGGGCGGCAATGGCAATGGCGCCCGCCGCTTCGGCGGCAAGCCGGGCGGCAGCCGTGACGGCAACGGCGGCTTCGGCGGCAAGCCGGGTGGCAGCCGCGACGGTGGTTACCGTGGCGCACGGCGCAGCGACGGCCCGCGCGGCCCGCGACGCGGCAATTCGGCAGCCTGACCGGCTGCTTGCCGGCCGGTCCGTGAGAACGGACCGGCTTGCCCTCCTCCCGAACCGGCGCTTTTGCGCCGGTTTTTGTTTGCCCCCGGAATTTCACGATACGAAAAAATCTTTTGCGTCGTAAAAAGCCATGCTGCGTGGCACAACCGAAGCCATTGCAGGATAGGAAACCACATTCCTTAATGTGAAATATATAAAATAATATATTGATTTATATAGGATAAAATTTTTTCAAACATGTGAAAAAGCCCCTGTTTCGACGCTGTCGATTTGCCTAGACTCTTATACAAGACTTAACGAAGCGGGGCGCCCGCCGCCCCACCCGTTCACCATCATCACGGCTACGACCAACAAGGAGCATTCATCATGGCAACGCGTCAACAACAGGCTCAGGAACTGCAACAACAATGGGAAACCGATGCGCGCTGGAAAGGCATCAAGCGCGCGTACACGGCCGAAGACGTCGTGCGTCTGCGCGGCTCGATCCAGCCCGAGCATACGCTCGCGCGCCGCGGCGCCGAGAAGCTGTGGAGCCTCATCAACGAAGAGCCGTTCGTCAACGCGCTCGGCGCGCTGACCGGCAACCAGGCAATGCAGCAGGTCAAGGCCGGCCTGAAGGCGATCTATCTGTCGGGCTGGCAAGTCGCGGGCGACGCGAACGTCGCGGGCGAAATGTACCCGGACCAGTCGCTGTACCCGGCGAACTCGGTGCCGCTCGTGGTCAAGCGCATCAACAACACGCTGACGCGCGCCGACCAGATCCAATGGTCGGAAGGCAAAAACCCGGGCGATGAAGGCTATGTCGACTTCTTCGCACCGATCGTCGCGGACGCCGAAGCAGGCTTCGGCGGCGTGCTGAACGCGTTCGAGCTGATGAAGGCGATGATCGAGGCCGGCGCATCGGGCGTTCACTTCGAAGACCAGCTCGCATCGGTGAAAAAGTGCGGTCACATGGGCGGCAAGGTGCTCGTGCCGACCCGCGAAGCCGTGGCCAAGCTCACCGCCGCGCGTCTCGCGGCCGACGTGCTCGGCGTGCCGACCGTGCTGGTCGCGCGCACCGACGCGGAAGCAGCCGACCTCATCACGTCGGACATCGACGACAACGACAAGCCGTTCCTGACGGGCGAGCGCACGGTGGAAGGCTTCTTCCGCACCAAGCCGGGCCTCGAGCAGGCGATTTCGCGCGGTCTCGCGTATGCGCCTTACGCCGACCTGATCTGGTGCGAAACCGGCAAGCCGGATCTCGAATACGCGAAGAAGTTCGCCGAAGCGATCCACAAGCAGTTCCCGGGCAAGCTGCTGTCGTACAACTGCTCGCCGTCGTTCAACTGGAAGAAGAACCTCGACGACGCGACGATCGCGAAGTTCCAGAAGGAACTCGGCGCGATGGGCTACAAGTTCCAGTTCATCACGCTGGCCGGCTTCCACGCACTGAACTACTCGATGTTCAACCTCGCGCACGGCTACGCACGCACGCAGATGAGCGCGTTCGTCGAGTTGCAGCAGGCCGAGTTCGCGGCGGCCGACAAGGGCTTCACGGCGGTCAAGCACCAGCGCGAAGTCGGCACCGGCTATTTCGACGCGGTCACGCAGACGGTCGAGCGCGAAGCGTCGACGACCGCGCTGCACGGCTCGACCGAAGACGAGCAGTTCTTCGACGGTCAAAAGGCCGAAAAGGTCGCCTGAGCCTGACGTTGCCTTGCCCCGGCGGCGGCGCATACCGCGTCACGGACGCGGCGCGCGGCGCCATCGGGTGGCCGCCCGGCAAAGCCATCCATCAGGGGGAGCACTGCCCGCCGCGTCCGCGAGCTGCCGCGCGGACGCCTGGCGGTTCAGTGACCGACACCGGGCACCGCTGGCGGCAAGCGCATCGTGCCCGCCTTCGCGTGTCGGTTCGCGGGCGACGCATGAGGTCAAAGCCCGCGCAACTGAGCCAGCCGCGTCGTACCAACCGGGCTGGGTGCGCAAGCGCCCGGTTTGCCCGGCATGCCGCTGATCCCTGACCCGGGCGACACGCCGCTCATCACCCCGGCGTGACGCCGGCGCGCAAAGCAAAGCACAGCGCAGCCCGCCGCCGCCCACTCATGTGCGCGCGTTCGACGCTGCGTGCCGCAAACGTCATACAAACCCTATCGATAGACGATCACCGGAATCTTCGTATGAGTCAGCACGCGCTGTGTCTCGCTGCCGATCAACAGGCTGCCGAGCCCGCGCCGGCCGTGCGACGCCATGAAGATCACGTCGCAGCCGCCGCGCTGCGCCGCTTCGATGATTCCGAGATATGGCGACGGATGCACGCTCGTACACGATTCGCATACCACGCCCGCGCGCCGCGCGGCGTCCTCCACCTCAGCCAGGTGCGCGCGCGCCTCGCGTTCGCTGCGCTCGCGAAAATCGGCGGGAGGCTCGATCACCATTTCGGAAAACGGCGAATACGGATACTGCGGCAGACACGCATAGGCGGTCACGCGTGCGCCGACCGTCTGTGCAAGATCGATGGCGCCGTCAATCGCCTTTTTCGACAGATCGGAACCGTCCGTCGGAACCAGGATGTGCTTGAACATGGCGGCCTCCGTCGGCAACCGTTGTGCGGCTGGCCGCGCATACGCCCGCAACCCGCCGCCCTTCGACGCGCGCGGCGCGCAGCCGGCCGTGCGAACCCGCCCGCGCCTGCACCAGGTAACTTGATTGTAGTGCGCGAAAACGCCGCGCCGGGCGCCACGTCGGGTTCGCCCTCATATCGCACGCGCGCGCCGCAGCGCGGCGCGCGCGCGTCAGCCCCAGTAACCGGGCTGCTCGTAGGTATGCTTCACGAAATCGAGAAACAGCCGGACCCTCAGCGGCAAATGCCGGCGCTGCGGAAAGACCGCGTGGATGCCAATCGGCGGCGCGGCGAACGCGTCGAGCACGGTCACGAGCCGCCCCGCCGCGATATCCGCGCCGACCTCCCACCACGAGCGCCACGCGAGACCGTGGCCGTCGAGGCACCATTCATGCAGCACCGCGCCGTCGGAGCATTCCATCATGCCGGCCACGCGAATCGACACGATCTTGCCGTCGTCGACGAAAGTCCAGCCGCGCTGCTGGTTCGCATTCGCGGCGAGCGCGAGACAGTTGTGGCGCACGAGATCGGCCAGCGTCTGCGGCACACCAGCACGCGCCAGATACACGGGCGACGCGATGCACACGCGCCGGTTCTCGCCGAGCTTGAGCGACACGAGCGACGAATCGGGCAGCTCACCCAGACGCACCGCGCAATCGAAGCCTTCGTTGACGAGATCGACCATCCGGTCGGACAGATCGAGCGTGACCGACACGTCCGGATGCGCCTCGCAGAATGCCGGCACGAGCGGCGCGACGTGACGCCGGCCGAAGCCCGCGGGCGCCGATACGCGCAAATGCCCGCTCGCCTTCACGCCGCCCGCCGACACGCTCGCCTCGGCGTTGTGCATGTCGTGGATGATCCGCTGGCAGTCCTCGAGAAACGCGGAACCTTCGAACGTCAGCGTGAGCTTGCGGGTCGTGCGCACGAGGAGTTTCACGCCGAGCCGCTCCTCGAGCGCATCGAGCCTGCGCCCGATGATCGCGGGCGCGACCCCTTCGGCGTGCGCCGCCGCCGACAGGCTGCCTTTTGCCGCAACGGCGGCAAACGTCTCGATTTGCTTGAAGCGATCCATGCCGCGCACGAACGGCGCGAGCCGTTCTGTCTATTGATGGGTTGAAAAAGGATGAAAACGATGAAACCGAACCAGATTAGTGACGCAAAAGTAAAAGATCAAGTGATGATTATTGTCTTTTTGAGTGCAAGCGATCACGAATAGAATCGAATCAGTTTCCGATTGCGGAGCACAATCCGATGTCCGACGCCCAGTTCGCTTTCCCGAAAGCCGTCCTGTTCGACGCCTACGGCACGCTGTTCGACGTGCATGCGGTCGTCGCGGCCGCCGAGCAGATGTTTCCCGGCCGAGGCGAGGCGCTGTCGCAACTCTGGCGGCGCAAGCAGCTCGAATATTCGCAACTGCGCACGCTCGCCGATCCGGACGGCGGCCGCTACAAGCCGTTCTGGGACCTGACGCTCGACGCCTTGCGCTTTGCCGCGCGCGCGCTCGGCCTGACGCTGGCCGCTGCCGCGGAAAAGCGGCTGATGGATGAGTACGCATGCCTGTCGACGTATCCGGACACCGTGCCGACATTGCGCGCGCTGCGCGCGCGCACGAGCCCGCCGAAACTGGCGATCCTGTCCAACGGCAACCCGCAGATGCTCGACATCGCGCTCAAGAGCGCCGGCATGAGCAGCCTGTTCGATCGCGTGCTGTCGGTCGACGCGGTGCGCGCGTACAAACCGTCGCCCGCCGCCTACGCGCTCGGCACGGCCGCGTTCGACGCCGCGCCGGCCGATATCGTATTCGTTTCGTCGAACGGCTGGGACGCGGCGGGCGCCGGCTGGTTCGGCTACCGGACGTTCTGGCTCAACCGCGCGGGCGCGCCGGCCGAGGAACTCGGTTCGCCGAGCACCGGCACCGGCGCCGGCATGGCCGATCTGCTCGCGTTCATCGACACGCTGGCCGCGGCCCCGAAGCCTGCAAGCCGCACGCGCGCGGCGCCGGGTGCCGCCGCGTAGCGCGCGTCCGCGCGCCGTGCCTCGTAGCAATGCCCCACTTTTTGACTGACTGACCGACCAAGGAGAAACGGATGACCACGACGCTGAAACTGCCGCAAGGCATGGCGATCACGGGCGAGATTCAGCCCGGCTATGAAGCGATCCTGACGCCCGACGCGCTCGCGCTCGTCGCGCAGTTGCATCGCCAGTTCGAGCCGCGCCGCCGCGAGCTGTTGGCCGCGCGCGCCGCGCGCACCCAACGCCTGGACGCGGGCGAGCGCCCGGACTTCCTCGCCGAGACGAAGGCGATCCGCGAAGGCGACTGGAAGGTCGCCCCGCTGCCGGCCGATCTGCAATGCCGCCGCGTCGAGATCACCGGCCCCGTCGAGCGCAAGATGATCATCAACGCACTGAATTCGGGCGCCGATTCGTACATGACGGACTTCGAGGATTCGAACGCGCCGAGCTGGACGAACCAGATCGACGGCCAGATCAATCTGAAGGACGCGGTACGCCGCACCATCTCGCTCGAGCAGAACGGCAAGTCGTACAAACTGAACGACAAGATCGCGACGCTGATCGTGCGTCCGCGCGGCTGGCACCTCGACGAGAAGCACGTGACGGTCGACGGCCAGCGCGTGTCCGGCGGCATCTTCGACTTCGCGCTGTACCTGTTCCACAACGCGAAGGAGCTGATCGCGCGCGGCTCGGGCCCGTACTTCTATCTGCCGAAGATGGAAAGCCATCTCGAGGCCCGCCTTTGGAACGATATCTTCGTCGCCGCACAGGAAGCCGTCGGCATTCCGCGCGGCACGATCCGCGCGACCGTGCTGATCGAGACGATCCTTGCCGCGTTCGAAATGGACGAAATCCTGTACGAACTGCGCGAACACAGCTCGGGCCTGAACGCCGGCCGCTGGGACTACATCTTCTCGGCGATCAAGAAATTCAAGAACGACCGCGACTTCTGCCTCGCCGATCGCGCGAAGATCACGATGACCGTGCCGTTCATGCGCGCCTACGCGCTGCTGCTGCTGAAGACCTGCCACAAGCGCCAAGCGCCGGCAATCGGCGGAATGAGCGCGCTGATTCCGATCAAGAACGATCCGCAGGCAAACGAGCGCGCGATGGCGGGCGTGCGCGCGGACAAGGCGCGCGACGCGGGCGACGGCTACGACGGCGGCTGGGTCGCGCATCCGGGGCTCGTGCCGCTCGCGATGGAGGAGTTCGTCAAGGTGCTCGGCGACAAGCCGAACCAGATCGACAAGCAGCGCGACGACGTACAGATCGAAGGCAAGAACCTGCTCGACTTCCAGCCGGAAGCGCCGATCACCGAAGCGGGCCTGCGCAACAACATCAACGTTGGCATCCACTATCTGGGCTCATGGCTCGCGGGCAACGGCTGCGTGCCGATCCACAACCTGATGGAAGATGCGGCGACGGCCGAAATCTCGCGCTCGCAGGTGTGGCAATGGATCCGTTCGCCGAAGGGCGTGCTCGACGACGGCCGCAAGGTCACCGCCGAGCTGGTGCGCGAATACGCGAAAGCCGAACTCGACAACGTGAAGAACGTCATCACGGGCGATACGGCGCCGTATGACCGCGCCGCGGCGATCTTCGAGCAAATGTCGACGTCGGAAGACTTCACCGAGTTCCTGACGCTGCCGCTGTACGAAGAAATCTAACGCGTGGAACAGCATCCCGGGCCGGCGGCGAAGCCGGTCCGCCGCAACGCGCGCATCCTCGACGGATGCGCGCTTTTTTCATGCACGCACGATACCGATCGCAAACGCTGACGTTTTTCGCGCGCCACGGCAGCGGTAATGGCATCGACGAACGCGCGCCTACTGCGATCGGGCAACCCGTATATCGAAAGCAGCGCGGTGCATTCGGTATTCCTCCGCGGCATCGATCGAATTACACGGCTGTCGAACCCAACCCTCTCGCGCCGTGCGCTGCTCGCAGCCAAGCGTCTTGCGACAAGCGTGGCGGCCGGCGCGATTTCGCCGCCCGGCAACCGCCCCGCAACCGGCAGGCTCACCGACGGGCATCACTGCCTGGGCCTAGCGAATGCCGCATCCTTCAATCCGCCCGCGCGCGGCGATACTGCACCCAATCGCCGGATTCGATCCGCGGCTTGCCCGCAACCGCATGCGCCACGACCGGGTAATACAGACACTCGTAACGCCGGCCGCCGAGTTCGATCGCCGCGTGCTGCGATACGAACAGCCCGGCGATGCCCGGAAACACGCCTTCGATCTCGTCGAGCACCGGCACGAGCCGCTCGTCGACTGCATAGACGTCCCCCCACACGAGATCGCGGCCCGCCGCTGCGATCATCCCAGGGTAACGGCCGAAATCGTAGAGCCGGCCCGGCATCGCGGCCGCGCCGATCAGCGTCGGCTGCACGATGCCGTGCTTCGCCGCCGCGCGGCCGATATCGTTGATTTCGCCCGCTCTGAGCGTGCCGTAGACGAAAACGTGGCGCATCGTGAAGTCCTCGCAGCGTGATGATTCGCACCGCCCCGGCCGGGACAGGCCGTCGCGTCAGTCGATCAGCGCGGCGTCGCTGACGAGCACGCCGTCGGCATCCGCATAGATCCAGTCGCCCGGCACGATTCGCGTGCCGCGCACGTCGACGCTCAGGTCGCACTGGCCGCTATTGCGTTTGTCGCTCTTGCGCGGATGCGACGCGAGCGCCAGCACGCCGAGCGCGCACTCGGCAAGCTCGTGTGTATCGCGCACGCAGCCGTTCACGATGATGCCGGCCCAGCCGTTGTGTTCGGCGAGTTTGCCGAGATTGCCGCCGACCAGCGCGCAGCGCAGGCTGCCGCCGCCGTCGACGACCAGCACCCGCCCCGCGCCCGGCGCTTCGAGCGCCGTCCGCACGAGCGTATTGTCCTCGAACAGCTTGAGCGTCGCGGCCGGGCCGGCAAAACGCGTCACGCCGCCGAACGAGCGGAACACGGGCTCGAGCACCCGCAGCGTGCCGGCGGCGAGCCGGCTCTCGTTCGCGTCGCAAAGATCGGTGGTGGCAAACGTCATGTCGAAAGCTCCTGGATGATTCGATCGAATTCGATTCGTACCGCGACGATCCGGCATTATCGGCCAAGACCATTGCGCTGCGTCAGGTAGAGCGCTCGCCCTACAATAGCCGGACGCCAATTGCCCCGTCTTCGATCATCGATGAGCCCGTCCGTTCCCCGTTCAACGCAGCCGCCCGCCGGCGCCGGCACGTTCGACGTTCCGTCCGAATTCGCGCCGGACGCCGCGCGTCCGATGCGCGTGCGCGCCCGTCCGGTACCGTCGGGCATGCGCGTGCCCGCGCACTCCCATGCGTGGGCGCAGCTCGCGTATGCGTCGCGCGGCGTGCTGCGGCTTGCCACGGCCGATGTAACCTGGGTCGTGCCGCCGTCGCGCGCGATCTGGGTGCCGCCGCAAATCGAGCATGAAGTGGTGATTGTCGAGGAGGCCTATCTGCGCACGCTGTATGTCGACGCATCGGCGGTGCCGAAGGGGCTCGACGCGTGCCGTGTCGTCGAGGTATCGGGGCTGCTGCGCGAACTGATCATCGCGCTCGACGCCAAGCCGCTCGGCCACGCGCGCGAACGGCTGCTCGGCGCGCTCGTGCTCGACGAACTCGCGCACGCCGAGCCGTTGCCGCTCGCGGTGCCGATGCCGACCGAAAAGCGGCTGCGCGCGCTGTGCGAAGCGGTGCTCGCGAAACCGGCGCAAGGCGAATCGCTTGAATATTGGGCAACGAGCGTCGGCGCGAGCACGAGAACGATCGCGCGTCTTTTCAGGCACGAACTCGGCGTGAGCTTCTCGCAATGGCGGCAACAAGCGCTGCTCGCCCGCGCGATCCCGTTGCTGAACCAGGGGCGGCCGCTGTCGCGCATCGCGAACGAACTCGGTTACCGAAGTCAGAGCGCATTCTCGGCAATGTTCAGGCGCGCGTTCGGCGCGAGCCCGCGCGCGTTCATTCAGCGCGGCGGCGCGGATGCGGCGGCCGATGCCGGCGCGCCGCCGTCGGACGACGGCGACAACAGGCCGCTGCTATAGCGCGAGCGCAGCCCCCGTCCACGCCGCGCCGCCGGCATACGCCGCGCGTCACCGCCGCACCGGCCGCACCATATGCCGAATCGAGCCGAGTTGTGCGAGACGCGGCCCCGCGAGCCGGTAGCCCATGCGCAAATACAGGCGCGCCGCCGGATTGTCGACGAACACGCGCAACTGCGTCTCGTGTAATCCACGCGCCAGCGCGAAGCGGTGGGACATGTCGAGCAAATACGTGCCCGCGCCGCGCTGCCGGTAGCCCGGCGTGATTTGCACGTCCCGAATATGCAGCGAATCGCCCTCTTCGGTAATCCGCAGCAAACCGATCGGCTCGCCATCGAGTTCAAGGATAAAATTTTCCGATTCGCGCCAGCTTGCAAAAAAAAGATCGGCTCGCCACTTGAGGCCGTGGCGTTGATAGTACGCATTCATATTGCCGTGCGTCAGCGCTTCCGCAAAATCGAAGTCGCACGGCTGCGCGGGACGCAATGAATAAACGAGCGGATCAGCGGCGGAATCGGACATGGCGGGTTCGCAAAGCCTGTGTCAACGCCACGATAGCGCAGCCGCCACGGGTTGCAATGCCAATTTGCACGCATAAGCCGCGAGCGCGCCTACGACAACGCAGCCCCGTCGCAGCGCGGATCACCGGCGCGTGCAGATAAGCGGCAGCAATGCAAAACAAAAAGCCCGTTCAGGCATTCCTGAACGGGCTTTGAATTTGGCGGAGCGGACGGGACTCGAACCCGCGACCCCCGGCGTGACAGGCCGGTATTCTAACCGACTGAACTACCGCTCCACTTCCTGCACCGACCGGCAAGCGTCGGTTACGCTCCTGCCGGCTGCGCCGCCTCTTTCGAAACAGCGCCGATGTTTGGCGTCCCCTAGGGGATTCGAACCCCTGTACTCACCGTGAAAGGGTGATGTCCTAGGCCTCTAGACGAAGGGGACAACGTACTGCTTACACCTTTAACGAAAAAGCCCGTTCAAATATGCAGCCTGAACGGGCTTTCGATTTGGCGGAGCGGACGGGACTCGAACCCGCGACCCCCGGCGTGACAGGCCGGTATTCTAACCGACTGAACTACCGCTCCACTTCCTGCACCGACCGGCAAGCGTCGGTTACGCTCCTGCCGGCTGCGCCGCCTCTTTCGAAACGGCGCCGATGTTTGGCGTCCCCTAGGGGATTCGAACCCCTGTACTCACCGTGAAAGGGTGATGTCCTAGGCCTCTAGACGAAGGGGACAAAATCTTTTCAGATCTGTCTTACCGCTTTGTTCTTGCTATTAATTTTCATCAACAGCAGAGAACGAAATTCTAACTTCTTTCATTCCGTTTGTGAAGCATTTTCTGTCACACGATGCTTCACAAACTTTATTTACTCTGCGGTTCAACTGGTGGAGGTAAGCGGGATCGAACCGCTGACCTCTTGCATGCCATGCAAGCGCTCTCCCAGCTGAGCTATACCCCCGTGTCTCGAAGACTGCTGAACAACAGAGAAGCGAGATTGTAGAGTCGGTCTTGGCGTTTGTAAATACCCTATTTGCGATTCAATCGATTTTTTTCGAGCCGCCCCGTGCCGGCACTTGATCGGCACGGGGCGGCACGCCTCCCGCTTACGCGTGCGCCGCCTCGAGACGCGATACGACAACGTCGCGGCCGAACAGCATCAGCACCGCGTCGATCGAAGGCGTGTGCGTCATGCCCGCGACGAGCAGGCGCACCGGCATCGCGAGTTGCGGCATCTTGAGCTTGTGCGCGGCAAGCGTCGCCTTCAACGCGGATGCGATTGCCTCCTTGGTCCATTCGACCTGCTTGAGCGCGGCGGCAAATTCGGCAAGCGCCGGACGCACCGCATCGCTCACGTACTGCGCGAGCGCGTCGGCATCGGGCGCGGGTGTGCGGTAAAACATCGCGGCGTTTTCCGCGATCTCCTTGATCGTCGATGCACGGTCCTTCATCAATCCGATCACGGCGGGAAGATCCGGCCCGCTCGCGAGCGCCGCAGCGTCGATACCGAGCGCCGCGAAAAACGGCTTCGACAACTCCGCGAGGCGCGTGTCGTCCGCTTCCTTGATGTAATGGTTGTTCAACCACATCAGCTTGTTGTGATCGTACTGCGCGGGCGACTTGCCGAGATGTTCGAGATCGAACCATTCGACGAACTGCTCGCGCGAGAAGATCTCCGCGTCGCCGTGCGACCAGCCGAGGCGCGCGAGATAGTTGAGCACCGCCTCGGGCAGAAAGCCCGCATCGCGATAGCCCATCACGCTCATTGCGCCGTGCCGCTTGCTCATCTTCTCGCCCGCCTCGTTCAGCACGGTCGGCAGATGCGCGTAGACCGGCACCTCGGCGCCGAGCGCGCGCAGGATATTGATCTGGCGCGGCGTATTGTTCACGTGATCGTCGCCGCGAATCACGTGTGTGATGCCCATGTCGATATCGTCGACGACGACGCAGAAGTTGTACATCGGCGTGCCGTCCGGCCGCGCGACGATCAGGTCGTCGAGTTCCTCGTTCGAGATCTCGACGCGCCCCTTCACCGCGTCGTCCCACGACACCGTGCCCGTCAGCGGATTCTTGAAGCGCAGCACCGGCTGCACGCCGGCAGGCGGCTCGGGCAGCACCTTGCCCGGCTCGGGGCGCCAGGTGCCGTCATAGCGCGGCTTTTCGCCCGCTGCACGCTGCCGCTCGCGCAGCGCGTCAAGCTCCTCCATCGACATGTAGCACGGGTAGACAAGCCCCTGCTCCTGCATCTTGGCAAGCACCTCGCGATAGCGGTCCATCCGCTGCATCTGGTAATACGGACCTTCATCGTAATCGAGGCCCAGCCATGCCATGCCTTCGAGAATGGCGTCCACCGCTTCCTGGCTCGAACGCTCGACGTCGGTATCCTCGATGCGCAGCACGAACGCGCCTTTCGTCTTACGGGCGAATGCCCACGGATACAACGCGGAACGCAGGTTGCCCAAATGGATGAAGCCCGTGGGGCTCGGGGCGAAACGGGTGCGGACAGGACGGGTCATAAACGATAGCTCGAACGCCTCAAGCGGCGCATCAATTGAAACGACGCGGCCGGCAGCGCCCGCCGCGCGGCGAACGCCCGGGTGCGCATACGGCCGGAACTGAAAGAGCACGAATTATACTCGCCGCGCCGCGGTTTCCGGGGCCGCCCGCCGTCAAGCGCCATGCGACTTTCGCACCGCCCCGGCAGTTGCTTTATGATGTGCGCCGCGTCCGCGTTGGCGGCCGCGCACGGCCGGCCGCGATTGTTCGCGTTTGCCCGCGATCCGCCTGCCATCCGGCGATCGGCGCGGCAAGGCCGCCGAATTTTCGCCGCGCATGCCGTGCATCTGTCACGCACTCAGCGCGGCTTGCCGCCGGAGAATGAAATCGATGCCGCTTCGCAGCCCGTCACGTCGCACCTTCACGCTCACCTGCGCGTCAGCCGCGCTCGCCGCCTGCACGTCGTTCGGCACCAAGCCGACCACGTCGGGCGCCGTCACGCCGCCGACGAATTCGCCGCAGCCGCGCCCGGTGCGCATCGGCATCGCGCTCGGCGGCGGCGCCGCGCGCGGCTTCGCGCACGTCGGCGTGTTGAAGGCGCTCGAAGCGCGCGGCATTGCGGTCGAGATCGTCGCCGGCACGAGCGCGGGCTCGGTCGTCGGCGCGCTGTATGCGTCAGGCATGAATGCGCTCGCCATCAACAAGCTCGCGCTTGCGATGGACGAGGCGTCGATCAGCGACTGGGCCGTGCCGTTCCGCTCGCGCGGCCTGCTGCAAGGCATGGCGCTGCAGAATTTCATCAACAAGACGCTCAACAACCGGCCGATCGAGAAGATGGCCAAGCCGCTCGGCATTGTCGCGACCGATCTGAAAAGCGGCCAGCCGCTGCTGTTCCAGCGCGGCAACACCGGGCTCGCGGTGCGGGCGTCGTGCAGCGTGCCGTCTGTGTTCGAGCCGGTGCGAATTGGTGATCACGAGTATGTCGACGGCGGACTCGTCAGCCCCGTGCCCGCGTCGTTCGCGCGCAGGATGGGAGCCGACTTCGTGATCGCGGTCGACATTTCCGCGCGCCCCGAAGGCGCTGCGACGCAAAACCCGATCGAGATGCTGCTGCAAACGTTCACGATCATGGGGCAGACGATCAAGACCTACGAACTCGACAAGTACGCGGATGTCGTGATCCGGCCGAACCTCGCCGCAATGGGCGGCAGCGACTTCAACCAGCGCAACGCGGCCATCCTGGCGGGCGAGGAAGCGGTTGCGCGGATCATGCCGGAGTTGCAGCGCAAGCTGGCGGCCGTG
Organism: Burkholderia singularis; assembly: GCF_001718875.1. Classification (NCBI taxonomy): domain Bacteria; kingdom Pseudomonadati; phylum Pseudomonadota; class Betaproteobacteria; order Burkholderiales; family Burkholderiaceae; genus Burkholderia; species Burkholderia singularis. The sequence continues at coordinate 1,745,646 of NZ_CP013448.1, read as the reverse complement.
CGCCCGGCGGCGGCGTAAGCGAGCACATCGCGCCACACGCGGCCGCGCTTCGGCAGCAAGCGCGCGTCCAGCACGCCAAAATGGGGCGCGCTTAAACAAAAAACCCCGTCATCCCAACTGGATGGCGGGGTTTCGACTCGGTCGACTCAGGCGCCGAGCCGGAGCGCGGCCGACTACTCAGTTGCCGCCGCCGTCACCGATCGTCGCGCGCACGCGCTGACGCAGATCGTCGGGTTTCGTCGTGAACTGCGTCTCGATCCGGCGTGCACCGGTGAAGCGCTTTTCCCAATAGCTGCTATCGAGATCGTCCACGCGGATCGTGCTGCCCGTCGACGGCGAATGCACGAATTTGTTGTCACCGATATAAATGCCGACATGCGAGAACGTCCGGCGCATCGTGTTGAAGAACACGAGATCGCCCGGCTTCAGCTCGCTCATCCGCACCTTTTCGCCCACGCGGCTCATCTCCTCGGCGCGGCGCGGCAACGACATGCCGAGGGTGTCCTGGAACACGTAGCGCACGAAGCCGCTGCAATCGAGCCCCGAATCCGGGGTGTTGCCGCCCCAGCGATAACGCACGCCGATCATGTTCAGCGCGCCGACGACGACGTCGCCCGCCTTGCCCGCCATGCCGGAGAGGAACGACTTCGCGCCGCCCTGGCTCTTCGCCGGCGCGGCCGCGCCATTGGGCTGCTGCTGGGCATTCTGCGGAAGGAAACCGATGTCGGACTGAGCCGAATTGACGGCATTTTGATTTGAACTGCTGACTTCGTCGGCGAACGCGCCGGGAGCGGCAGCGATCAAGACGCCTATGAACATCCCGGCGGCGACGCGCGTGCAAGCCTGGGTGAAGGAGCGGTGCTGCATGAGTCGATAGATTTGCGCTGAAAAATCAGTCGATTGGCGGAAAATTTCGGTCGATACTAGCCACGACGGATATGTTTGTCAAAAGGAATTAATGATTTTGAGCCAAATAGGTGCATCGCCTTTCGTTCAACAGACCTAACCAATGGCTTTCAACAGGCGTTGCGTGTAAGGATGAGCCGGCTCGGAGAAGATTCGCTCGACATCACCCGTCTCGACGATTATCCCCCCTTGCATCACCGCGACTCGGTGCGCCATCGCGCCGATTACTTCCAAATCGTGGCTAATGAAGAGATAGCCGAGGTTGTATTTGCGCTGAAGATTGGCCAGCAGTTTCAGCACCTGCTGCTGGATCGACACATCGAGCGCGCTCGTCGGCTCGTCGAGCACGAGCACGCGCGGCTCCAGCACGAGCGCGCGCGCGATCGCAATCCGCTGGCGCTGCCCGCCCGAAAACTCGTGCGCATAGCGATGCAGCACCGTATGGTCGAGCCCGACCTCGCGGAGTACCGCGATCGTCTTGTCGCGGCGCGCGTCGGCGGACAGCTGTGGACGGTGCAGCGCGAGCCCCTCGGACACGATGCGCTCGATGGTCTGCCGCGGCGAAAGTGAACTGAATGGATCTTGAAAGACTACTTGCATATCCGCGCGCAATGCGCGGCGCTCGCGGCCGCGATAGCTCGCAAGCGAACGTCCGTCGAACTGGACGTCGCCGTGCGCGATGCGTTGCAGTCCAAGCAGGGCCATCGCGAGCGTCGATTTGCCTGACCCGGACTCGCCGACGATCCCGAGCGTCTCGCCCTGCCGCACCGATACGCTCGCGTCGGACACCGCCGTGAAACGGGCGTCGCGGAACCAGCCGGCGAAGCCCGGCCGTTTCTGCTTGAACTGCACCGTCACGCCACGCGCGTCGAGCATGACGGGCGCGATCGGCAGCACGGGCGATACCGTGCGCTGCGGCCGGCTGTTCAACAGGCGCCGCGTATACGGATGCTCGGGCGCGCCGAAGATCCGCTCGAGCGGCCCGGATTCGACGAGCCGCCCCTTTTCCATCACCGCGACGCGCTCGGCGAAGCGCCGCACCAGGTTCAGATCGTGCGTGATCAGCAGCACCGCCATTCCGCGCTCGGCCGCCGCGTCGCGTTGCAACTCGAGCAGCAGCTCGACGATCTGCGCGCGGATCGTCACGTCGAGCGCGGTCGTCGGTTCGTCGGCGATCAGCAGGCGCGGCCTGCACGCGAGCGCCATCGCGATCATCACGCGCTGCCGCTGGCCGCCCGACAACTGATGCGGGTAGCTGTCGACGCGCTCGCGCGGCCGGTCGATACCGGTGCGCGCCAGCAGCGCGATCGCCCGCTCGCGCGCGTCGCGCTTCGTCACGCCGTCATGCAGCTCGATCGTCTCGCCGATCTGCTCGCCGACCGTGTAAAGCGGATTGAGCGCCGTCATCGGCTCCTGGAAGATCATCGCGATATCCGCGCCGCGCAGCGCGCGCATCTCGCGCTCGCTCTTGTCGACGAGATTCTCGCCGGCAAAGCGGATCGCGCCGGACACGTCGGCGTCGCGCAACAACCGCAGAATCGACAGCGCGGTCACGCTCTTGCCCGAGCCGGATTCGCCGACGAGCGCGACGCGCTCGCCGCGGCCGATCGCCAACGACACGTCGTCGACGGCGAGCATATCGCCGAAACGCACGCACAGCCGCTCGATCGACAGCAGCGGCCCGCCCAGCGCGTGCCCATCGCGCAGCCGGCTGCCGCCCGGCGCACGCTGCGTATCGCGGCGATTCGCGTCGGCCGCGCTCATCGAACACCTCCCGCCGCCGCGCGCGCCGTATCGGCAACGCGCGTATCGAGCGCGTTGCGCAGCGCATCGCCCATGAAGGTCAGCAGCAGCAGCGTCGCGACGAGCACGCAGAACGTCGCGAGCGAGATCCACCACGCGTCGAGATTGCCCTTGCCCTGGGCGAGCAGCTCGCCCAGGCTCGGCGTCGGCGGCGGCACGCCGAGGCCGAGGAAATCGAGGCTCGTGAGCGCGAGAATCGCGCCGCTCATCCGGAACGGCAAGAACGTGATGACGGGCGTGAGGCTGTTCGGCAACACGTGCCGCCAGATGATCTGCCAGCTCGACAGGCCCATCGCGCGCGCGGCGCGCACGTAGTCCTGCGAGCGGTTGCGCAGGAATTCCGCGCGCACGTAATCGGACAGTCCGATCCAGCCGAACAGCGACAGCAGCACGATCAGCAACACGAAACTCGGCTCGAACACCGACGCGAAAATGATCAGCAGATACAGCTCGGGCATCGCGCTCCAGATCTCGATGAGACGCTGGCCGATGATGTCGATGCGTCCGCCGAAGTAGCCCTGCACCGCGCCCGCGGCAATGCCAAGCACCGTGCCGATGAACGTGAGGATCAGCGCGAATTCGACCGACACCCGGAAGCCGTAGACGAGCCGCGCGAGCAGGTCGCGCCCTTGCGCATCCGTGCCAAGCCAATTCTCGCGCGACGGCGGCGCGGGATTGGGCCGCGTCGAGAAGTAGTTGAGCGTGTCGTAGTGGTAGCGGTTCAGTGGATACAGCGCGAAATTGCCCGGCGCGGCGAGTTTGCCGCGCACGTAGGGGTCGAGATAGTCGGCGGGCGTCGGGAAATCGCCGCCGAACGCCGTCTCCGGATAGTCGCGCAGCAGCGGGAAATAGTAATGACCGTCGTAGCGCACGACGAGCGGCTTATCGTTCGACCACAGCGGCGCGGCAATGCTCACCGCGAACGCGACGGCGAAGATCACGAGACTCCAGTAGCCGAGCCGCTGCGCCTTGAAGCGCCGCCACACGCGCCGCACGGGCGAAGGCGACACGCGCGCGCGCGCGGCGTCGATGCGGGAGGAAACGGCGGATCGACTCAATTCAGCGCTCCAGTTGCTCGAATTGCACGCGCGGGTCGACCCACACGTAGCAGAGATCGGATACGAGCTTCGTCGCGAGCCCGATCAGCGTGAAGATGTACAGCGTGCCGAGCACGACCGGGTAGTCGCGCCGGATCACCGATTCATACGACAGCAAGCCCAACCCGTCGAGCGAGAACAATGTCTCGATCAGCAGGCTGCCGGTGAAGAACGCGCCGATGAACGCCGCCGGAAAGCCAACCACGAGCGGCAGCAGCGCGTTGCGAAACACGTGCTTCCATAGCACGCGGCGCTCGGCGAGCCCCTTTGCACGCGCGGTCAGCACGTATTGCTTGCGGATTTCGTCGAGAAACGCGTTCTTCGTGAGCATCGTGACGACCGCGAAACTGCCGACCACCGACGCGGTGATCGGCAACACGATATGCCACAGATAATCGGCGACCTTACCCGCGACGGACAACTGCGCGAAGTTGTCCGACGTGAGGCCGCGCAGCGGGAAGATCTGCCAGAACGAGCCGCCGCCGAACAGCACGAGCAGCAGCACGCCGAGCACGAAGCCGGGAATCGCGTAGCCGATCAATACGGCGAGGCTCGTCGCGAGATCGAACGTCGAGCCGTTTCGCACCGCCTTCGCGATGCCGAGCGGCACCGAAATCAGGTACGTGAGCAGGAACGTCCATACGCCGATGCTGATCGACACCGGCAGTTTCGACACGATCAGCGACCACACGCTGCGATGATGGAAATAACTGTCGCCGAGATCGAAGCGCGCAAAGCGCGCGAGCATCAGCCCATAGCGCTCGACGGGCGGCTTGTCGAAGCCGTACAGCGCTTTCAGTTGCGCGAGCTGCTGCGCGTCGACGCCGGTATGCGAGCGCATGCCGTACGGCGCCGCGCCATCCTGCGTGGCGCCCTTGCGCAGCTCATACACGGCCTGCTCGACCGGGCCGCCCGGCACGAACTGGATCACGGCGAACGTGATCGTCAACACGCCGACGAGCGTCGGAATCATCAGCAAAAGACGTTTGAGGATGTAGCTCCACATAGGCGCTTGTCGAGAAGGTTCGAACGATTTGGCCGACAGGCGATCGGCCACGCTTATGGCCAGCGGATGACCCGCTTGCCGGCCGTCACGGCGCGGCCGGCGAATCGTGTCCGGGCTTCGCCCACCACATCGACGCGATCCAGCCTTCCGCCGCATAGTACAGCGGCAGCGTCTGCGGATAGCCGAGCGTGCGCTTATACGCGACGCGCCATGTCGTGCTGTACCAATGCGGCACCACGTAGTAGCCGTGGATCAGCACGCGGTCGAGCGCGCGCGCCGCGTCGAACAACTGCTCGCGCGTTTGCGCGCGCACGAGCGCGTTCAGGATCGCGTCGACCGCCGGCGATTTCAGGCCGATCATGTTGTCCGAGCCCGGCTCGTCTGCATAGCGGCTCGCAAAGCGCGTGAGCTGCTCGGTTCCCGGCACTTGAACGCCTCCGTAACGGATCGACGTCATGTCATAGTCGAACGCGTTGAAACGATTCTGCAGCAGCGCGAAGTCGGCCGTCCGAAACTTCACGGCAATCCCGAGCTTTGCCAGATTGCGCGCGTAAGCGGTCACGATGGGTTCCATCCCCGCGCTCGAATCGTCGAGGATCTCGAATGCGAACGGCTCGCCCTTCGCGTTGCGCAGCGCGCCGTCGCGGTATGTCCAGCCCGCCTGCGCAAGCAGCGCACGGGCCTTCAGCAGATTGGCGCGCAGCGAGCCGGGTGCATTCGTGCTCGGCTGCTTGGGCATCGGCCCGAATACGGCCGGGTCCAGCTGCGCGCGCAGCTGATCGAGCAACGCGAGTTCGCCCGGGCCGGGCACGCCGCTCGCCTGCAAGGCGGTATCGGCGAAATAGCTGTCCAACCGTGTATAGGCGCCGTAGAACAGCTGGCGGTTCAGCCATTCGAAATCGAACGCGAGATCGAGCGCTTGCCGCACGCGCACATCCTGGAAGAGCGGGCGCCGCAGGTTCATCAGGAATCCTTGCATCCCGGCGCCGTTGTGCTGACGGAACTCGCGCTTGACAAGCTCGCCGCTGTCGAAGCGTTTGCCGACATCGCGCCGCACCCAGTTGCGGGCTCCGTATTCGACGAGCGCGTCGTACTCGCCTGCCTTGAACGCCTCGAGCTTCGCCACACCATCGCCGTAGAGTTTGTAGACGATGCGTTCGAAGTTGTTCGTGCCCACTCGCACCGGCAGCGCGGCGCCCCAGTACGCGGCATCGCGCCGGTACGTGATCGTGCGGCCGCTGTCATAGCGCTCGATGACATACGGGCCGCTGCCGATCGGCGGCTCGAACGCGAGTTGGTCGAAGCGCACCCGGGTGCCGTCCGGCCTCAAACCCCATTTGCGCGAGAACACCGGCACGCCGGCCGCGATGAGCGGCAGCTCGCGGCTTGGGCGGCGAAAATCGAAACGCACGCTTGCCGGATCGACTGCCACCGCGCGTATGATATCCGCGTAATAGGCCGGGAATTGCGGCGCCGCCTGCGGACTTTTCAGCACGTCGAACGAAAATTTGACGTCCGCCGCGGTCACGGGATCGCCGTTCGAGAAACGCGCGTGCGGATTCAAATGAAACGTGACCGACATCCCGTCCGGCGCGACGGCGATATCGTCGGCGAGCAGCCCGTACATCGACGCGGGCTCGTCGGCGCTGCCCGTCATCAAGCTTTCGAACAGGAAATCGAGCCCGGGCGCCGCGTTGCCGCGCAACGTGAACGGATTGAACTTGTCGAAGGTCGACAGCCGGTTCGGATTCGCCAGCACGAGCGTACCGCCCTTGGGCGCCTGCGGATTCACGTAGTCAAAATGCTTGAAACCGGGCGGATACTTTGGTTCGCCATACTGAGCGATTGCGTAGGCCGCGTGCGCCGACTGTGCCGCGGCGAATACGAATACCACGCCCGCGGCCACCGCCATGCGGGCAATGCACGCGTGGCGCGATGCCCGCGCAAACACGGCGCGCCACGCGCCGCGCGCAGGTGGCAGCACGACCGATCGATCGATCGATGCTTGCGTTGCCGCGTGCCGCGGCGGCCGTGGCCGAAAAACGTGGGGCAAACCGATCGTCATGGATGAATAGATGCGTTGGCAGATCTTCGAGGATGGCGTTGTGAGAGAATTCTACCCACTTGCAACCGATTACAGCCAACCGCTGCCCGCGCCAGCGTGGGCGCGCCCGCTTCATATAGGAGAATTCATGGGCTTTCTCGACGGTAAACGTATTCTGCTGACGGGTCTCTTGTCGAACCGTTCGATCGCCTACGGCATCGCCAAGGCATGTAAGCGCGAAGGCGCCGAACTTGCGTTCACCTACGTCGGCGATCGCTTCAAGGATCGCATCACCGAGTTCGCCGCGGAGTTCGGCAGCGAACTCGTGTTCCCGTGCGATGTAGCCGACGATGCTCAGATCGACGCGCTCTTCACGTCGCTGAAGGAACACTGGGACAGCCTCGACGGCCTCGTCCATTCGATCGGCTTCGCTCCGCGCGAGGCGATCGCCGGCGATTTCCTCGACGGTCTGTCGCGTGAGAGCTTCCGCATCGCGCACGACATCTCCGCATACAGCTTTCCGGCGCTCGCGAAAGCCGCGCAGCCGATGCTCTCGAGCGATGCTTCGATCCTCACGCTCACCTATCTCGGCGCCGAGCGGGCAATTCCGAACTACAACACGATGGGCGTCGCGAAAGCCGCGCTCGAGGCAAGCGTGCGTTATCTCGCGGTGTCGCTCGGCGCGAAGGGCGTGCGCGTGAACGGCATTTCGGCCGGGCCGATCAAGACGCTCGCCGCAAGCGGCATCAAGGGCTTCGGCAAGATTCTGGATTTCGTCGAGCAAAGCGCGCCGCTCAAGCGCAACGTGACGATCGAACAGGTCGGCAATGCGGGCGCGTTCCTGTTGTCAGATCTCGCGAGCGGGATCACGGCCGAAATCATGCACGTCGACTCCGGCTTCAATGCAGTGGTGGGGGGCATGGCGGGCGGCGAAGGCGAGTAAGCGCGCGACGCATGCTGGATTGCGGCCGCCCGCCCGGCCGCCGCATCACACGGCGGCCCTGGTCCGGCCGCCGCGCGTCGCAGGCGGCCGGCTCAGTGCCGCCAGCCGTTATGCCTGCCGTTGTCCCAATGACCTCGATCCCAGCCGGGGCCGCGGCCGTGATGGCGATACCACTCGTCGCGCCCCCAGTAGCGGCGGCCATCCCAGTAACGGTCGCCGTGCCAGCCGATCGTGATCACAGGTGCCGGCGCGTACACGGGAGCCGGCATATAGACCGGCGCAGGCTGGTAGACCACGGGCGGCGGAGGCGGCGCATAAACCGGCGCCGGCGCAACATAAACCGGCGCGGGCACGCCGACATTGATGCCAACGTTCACGCCGGCCAAGACGGTGCCGGACGCGAACAGCGCAGTAAAACCGATGGCTAGCGACGCAGCGCGCAGGATTTTCATGGACTCCTCTTCGGGTTGGTTCGTTTAAATCGACTATAGCCGCAAGCGTCCACCCCGCATATTTCCACTTTGTAAGAACTGATGCGCCGCGTCGCAATGTGAACGAATCGCTAACTATTCGTAACATTCGGGATCGGTGAAGCGCACCGCCGAGCGTCCTCAAACGAGCCGGCACGCCCGCCCGGGCAGCCTGGGGCGCGACGGCAGCGGCTATTCGCGATTGCGCTCGCCGTCGGTATTCCGGCAGGCGATTGGCGGCAACTTCATATCGGCCCATTCGCTCAATTTCCGGGCACCTGCGTCCACCGGCTCTTCAATCGCAAAACCGGCTCCGTTCGCAAGACTTCTGACCGGCAACGCAGCGATCTTCCCGGCGGCGTCTGCCAACCCCGACTGTCCGCCCACCGCCTCGATTCTGCTCTTGACCAGGGCTCTCACGATCGACGCCGCAACCGGGCCAGCCACGCCCAGCGCACTTTCCGCCAATTTTCCGGGCGATATCAGTTTTGCCAGCATGACACGATAAAAACGAATCGAATCCACCGGCAGCATCGCGATTTTCCTTGCAATATCGGCAGTCAGATCACCCGCGCTGACTTGCTTCAATTTGTCATATTCCCCTTCCCAGTCGCTGCGCCCAAGCAACCATAAAGGGCCAAAACGTCTGGCGGAATACTCGATATAGTAGTAAAGAAAATCCTGCAACATACCCAACGGGATGCGCACTCCGTTTGCCACGGATTTTTCGATGATGGACCTAAACGGTATCACCACCAATGCGTTTCTCACGGTTGCAGTTTGCCCCAACATAAATTTTTGCCATGCTTTATTTATTATATTCGGCGACATGGCTTCCATAACCTGCCTCACCGGCTCGACCAGCTTATTTCGATTCGGTGCCAAATAATATCGATCGCCATCGTCGATCGGAACGAGGCCAAGCGACAGAAGCTGTCCGCCGCCCACATCGGAGGCTTGCTCGACGCCGGCAAAAGTCGCGGCCACCTTGGCCGTTTCACTCAGTTCGATCCTGATGCTATCCGTTTTCTTGAAATGCTCGGGAATCGGATTTTTAAATATGTCCGCCACCATGCCCGGAATGGACTTCACCCCGCCGCCCGCCGTGGCGGCCAAATAATCCAATCGCTTGGCTTTCCGAAGCACGGCCCTCATTGTTTCGCACGTTTCTCCTTTTGCCGCAAGCCTGCTGCATACCTGTGCGTAATGTGGCTCGCACCCGCTGAATTTTTCCGCGTCCAGCCTTGTCATCAGCGACCTCAGATACGAGAACATCGCCTCGGATTCCGGTATGTCGACTGCGTATGAAAAAAATGCCGCCGCCGGCGCGGACGCGTCCGCGTGTGGTCTCGGCACGATACCCGCGAGCCCCTCCAACATCGAACCAGGTTGCGGACGGCACACAATCGGCTTGCCGACGGATATCGACAGCACCCCGCTGGTGTGGGATGTATACGGCTCATCCGGAATATGAATTACAGTTGAATTTTTATTTTCGAACGAGTGATCAATCAGTACTGACGTATTTTTTTTCATGAAATTTTATAAATTACAGATCCGGAATCCAGCAGCCCATCCAAAATATGGTCACATGGAATACCGAATGCATCACCGATCAATACTCGATCCGCCGCCTCTCTCGGTAACGGCGAACATGCCATCCGTATCGTCTCGGGAGTTTTATGAAATATATGAATGCGATAAAGAAAAGCGCACCCACCACTTTTCCAACAAAGCCTTGCGGCCTTCATACACTATCTATGCAGGCGAATCCTGTCATTCGCTCCTCACGAAACCGCTTCAATTTCCCCGAAAGCCATGCAGCCGCTCACGAATTATCGGCAATCGCCCTTCATTCACGCTTCGCGCACGCTCTTTTCCGCCTATCTATCGAGTCGATTTCCTTTTCAGTTAAAAGAATCGACTATCCGGCATACCCGGGCCAATAACGGCGATCGCGACGCGCGTTCGATGTCCGATATGGCATGCCGCCGTCCTCATTGGCCCCGTTCGCATACCCGCCAGCCCAAGCTCGTGCGGCTCACTTTTTTATTTCTTTAATGTTTTTGGCTTTTACGTTGAAAAGTAGTGCCGGAATCCGCGCGCGGACTAATTCGGCACCAGGACTGAATCGATCATGAGTCATCGTACCGACGAGTTAACCGGGCTGCGCGGCGCAGCCATCACGTGGGTGATCGTCAGTCACGCGGAACATAAGACGGCGAGCGGTTATCGCGGCTGGTTCGCTGCGCTGCGCAGATTCGCGACGGCCGCCTCGGCATGCTCGCTTTTTTTCGTGCTGAGCGGCTTTCCGATTACCGGCCTGTCACGACGCGAATGGCAACGCGCCGACGAATCGATTGACCGGTTTTTTTTGATGCGTATGCCGCGCATCCGGCTGGCATTGCATGCGTATATCGGCGTCGCGAGCATCCTCGTCGCCATCGGCAACCCGACATCCGTCACCGACAGCTACTCTATGCCGCCGGCCCGACGGATAACGCCGCCGCCCCCCCTGCCCATGAAGCCGCGCGGCCCCTTCCCGTTTCTCGTTATTGCGGCAAACGTTCGAAGAAGCGATGCGCGAGTTCGACGATCCGATCCTTGTCGTTGTCGAGCGTCGCGACGTGATACGAGTTTTCCAGCCATGTCAGCGTTTTGTCGTCGCTGCCGATGCCGTCGACGATCACGTTGCCGTTGTCGGGCGGCACGACATGATCCTCCGTCGATTGCAGCACCAATGCGGGACATTTGATTTCCGGCAACAGATCGCGTGCGACCGACATCAACCCATAGATCTCGGCCAGCGTCGACGTCGGGATCTCGTCGTAGGCGAGTTCGGTCACGCCCTCGGCCTTGATGTCCGCACCGATGCTGTCGAAAAAGCGTGGCGCCGACCGGTCGTAGGCTTTCGCGGCCAGCGAGGGCGCGCCGAAATACACGCATGCATTGATCGGCACGATCGCCGCGATGTCCGGATGGCGCGCAGCCGACAGCAAGGTCAGACACCCGCCCATCGATAGCCCCATCATGAAAATCCGCGCGCACCGTTGCCGCAGCGTACCGAGCGCTTCGTCGATACTGTCGACCCAGTCCTGCGCGCGCGTGCGGTCCATCTCTTGTGGACTCACGCCGTGGCCCGCAAGCCGAGGGCCGAGCACGGTATAACCGCCGATTCGATGCAACTGCTCGGCGACATACCGCACGCTCTGCGTCGAGCCGGTGTAGCCGTGCGAAATCAGAATGCCGGTGGAGCTGCCTTCGAGCAGAAACGGCTCGGCGCCGTCAAGAACGGAGTGGGAAGTCATCAGATCGGCCTCGCGTTGGTTTGATCGAACGAAACCGGCGCCGTTGCATTGGACATCGGATGCCGTCAAGCGCCGCACATTCGAATTGCGTCATGATATTTTCGAATTCGCGCCCATTATTGTTCATACAATTTCGTTTTCGGGCCTATCGTAAACCCTTACTCCAGACAAAGGGCGCGTTGTACCGGCCTCTCCCTGTCCGGCAACCCTCCACTATTTCGTGCCGATGCGATCAAGAGATGCGCCAAGTGCCGGCAGGGTCTTCATCAGATTGCACCACCCCAAACCCAGCATGCGCGCATCTGCGTGCCGCGTGACTCGGACCGAAATATCGGCCGTTTGCTTGCCGCGTCGCAACCAAATTTTTGTGGAGTCGGCGCGCCCCCCCGGCATGCGGTGCGCTAGAAACGCGCCATGAGCGGATGCTTTGTCATCTCGGATTCCAGCGCATCGATGAACGTGCGCTCAGCTTGATTCATCCGGCGCTCAGGATTCCATATCAAAAAAATATCGATATCGGCCACCCCCTCCTCCGGAGGCAGCGGCCAAAGCCTGCGCTGCGCCACGTCGCCCTGCACGACATGCGCCGGCAAACACCCGATCCCGTATCCGGCAACAATCAAACGCCGTATTTCATCCACGCTTGCGGAGCTCGCCACGATTTCGCCTAACCACCCGCGCTCTTCACGAAACGCCGCGAGCGACGACAAGGCTCCGCCGATCCGATCGCTGTGGAAAGCAACAAAGCGCTCGTCGCGCAGATCGTCGATCGTCAGATTCGATTGCCCAAACAATCGATGACTCGGGCCGCAATACATTGTGTAGTGCTGGCGCAGAAAGCAGCGATATTCGAGCTTGCCGGCCGGTTTGCGGCAAAGCGCGAACCCGCATGTGGCGACTTTTTGCTCCAACGCCGCCAAGATGTCCGCCGATGCGGCGACATCGATACTGATCCTCACCTTCGGATAGATTTGATGAAAGTCCCGCAGAAACCGATCGTAGACGGACGACTCCAGCCGGCTCACGCATAGCAGGCGTATCGAACCCGCAATCTCGTCGTCCTGATTTTCGAGTACCGTATCGAGTCTCGACATATGGCCGTAAATCTCGGTTGAGATCTGATAAATCTCTCGCCCCGCTCCAGTCGGCTCGAACCGCGCGCCGCCACGTTGGACCAGCGTGCGCCCGACCGTGTCCTCGAGCCGCTTGAGCGCGGCGCTGACGGCCGACTGCGTCAGATGCAGCCGCGCCGCCGCACGACTGATGCTTTTCTCCTGCATGATGACTTGGTAAGTCCGCAAGAGATTCCAGTCGATGCGATCCATCAGGAAGGGGGCAACATTCGGCACCTGAATTACCTCCGGAGAGATGCTCCTCGGAATCCGCAATCGATTGGAAAAGCGCGCATTTTTAAAAAGATACATCCGCCATTTCAGCGTGCGGCGGCACGTCCGGCCTCGGCTTTCCCGCGCCGTTTTTGACGCCCGGCCCAAGGGCAGGTTATCGCGCCGCCATTGCGATTCGCGCGCGCTTCGAAACCGGGCAGCGTCGCGCATCGTCAAGCCGGTTTCGCAGAATAAAAAGCGCGATCGTGACACCGATCGCGGAAGCCGTTTGCTTGGAGGCAGAGGCAAGCCAACGGCAAAAAATTAAAGGATATCTAATCAAAATCCGTCTCGAGAAAGTGCTGAGCGCCCAATCCTCCGGCATCGATATCGGTGCAAAATCATCGAAAAAAGCCGTGCGCGCCTGCGCACGGCAAACCCATCCGTACTCGACCGACACGATTTGCCGGATGGAACACCAGAGTGGGGCCTGGTGAAAAAAACAGACATGGAATTGCATGTGGCCGAAACCCGATCACCACAGCGTCCATCCCGGCACGGGGAAGGCATCGGGCCTCGCATAATTCGAGCACTCGGAATGCATCCTCGAGACAAAGAGGGAGGACACCCATCCGCGAATTTTTTGAAACCGGAACCGGATCAACTCGGTCATGCTGCTCGTTCGAAACTTCACCACCCGATTCCGACTGATTTCGCCGGCACTGTCACGCAGACGACCGCTGTCCGTGCGCAGCCACATCCATATCCGGCCAGGAGCAAGTCGTTTCATTCGTCGATTGGACACGCAGGTGGCTCGAATTGGCGAGCGAGAATTGGAATAATGGATGAACGGTCAACCGGACCGGAAACAATTACCCTGGCCCGATCATTAAAAATTCAAAGAAATTCAATCAAAACAGGAAACTCGAATCAATCAGATGCAGATTTGTTTTGCATTCGTCACATGGGCGCCAAGCAAATCAAAACATCCTTATATTTATCAACAATGACGCGTAACCGTCAAACAATTAATATTGAATTTAAATATTCACGGCATCGATATTCAAACTGGACGCGCCCTCGATATTTTCCGCCGATAAACTATCACCTTAAACACGAGCCATCATGTACCCGAGCGGCCGGCGGATTGGATCGACGGCAAATATTTCCGGCCCGATTCCGACCGAATGATCATTCAATCAAACATCCACATACCGCTTCGGAGGCTGCGCTCTGCACCCGTCGCGCCAATAAAAACGGTTATTGCGATGCGCGTGTCACCGGCACCGTCTCGAACCCATCGCGGTCACAGTGTCGTCGCGTCTGGCCATGGCTATTCTCGCCGCGCGGTTGAAGCAACAAACCGCTCGGCAATCAATTGCGCCATTGAACCGGATGCAATCATCGGGCATCGGCCGGCATTCGCGAATGTCATATATTTCATGACCGTCACGAACGCCGGCCGACATCCCGCGCACGGCGGGCGGCACCGGCACAGACGCTCATCAACCTACCCCGGCTCCCGATCCCTGCCCTGATCAAGGCTTGCGAGGCGCGAGGCCCATATAAGTCACCCGCTTGGGATCGCTTTTGTCGACGACAACCCGAACCCGTTCGCCCGCACGCGGCATATTCCCGAGATCGACGTATTGCCTGATGGTGACCTCTCTTTGTCCGCCGCGGTCGTCGACGCGCAAGACGATACGCATCAGCGGCACCTGGTTGAGCGTCACGCCGGTCTGCGAAATTTCCACGACTTCGGCATCGGTGGAATATCCGTCCTTGATCGCGGTATCCGCATGCGCGGCCGAGATGATTTTGGGCAATCCGAATGCCATCCCGACGATCAGCGACACCATGACGACCGTGACGATCAAACTCATGGCCGACACCACCGAAAACGCCATCATCCGCTTGCCTCCCGGCAGCGTTCCGACATGCGCGTCACGCTGCGCTTGCATCCGCGCTTCGTTCATCCGGCTCTCCATCTAACGGCACGCGTGCGCGAACGCCGTAATGCGGATAACCCGGACGGCCAGACGAAGGGGCAGAAAATCATTAGGGCTTGGCATCCTGCACCCCCTTCGTTTCGTTGCTATTGCTGGGCGTGCGCACCGAGTCAACGATCTTGTGCGTCTGCGTTTGCGCCGACTGGATCGCGTCGTTCGTCGCCGAATGCACACCCTGGCTCACCTGAGACTGCACCGCGTTCGAGACCTGGCTCTTGACCGATTGAAGGATCTGATCGAACTGCGCATATGCGCTCACCGAAACCAAACCGATCAGGAGTCCAAAAGTTGCTTTCTTCATGATATCAACCTCCAATTCAAAAAATTGAAACCGTGGTGCCGCCGCGCCGAAATCGTGGGAGCACGCCGGCGCGGTTCGCTGCCCGCTTACTTCGTCGTCCTGAAAGGAGCGAAAAAGTTCGACGGCATTTCCTGCGGAAACCCGACTGCAACGGTGGGACGCAGATCGTTCATGTTCACGTTGAAGTCGTAAGTCCGCTGCCGCTGCTGAGCATCCTGGTGCGCAGCGACCTGCCGGTCGACGGCCGACTTGATATTCGACATGTGATCGAGCATCTTGCCGCCGACCTGCTGAACGTGGCCGATCAGGTTGCTCGCATTGCTCGATGACGCCACCGACATATCCGAGATCGAGCTGATAAACGGCTCGGCCATCGAGCTGCTGGCGTTCTGACCATACGCGTGCGAATCGCTGCACGCCGAGAAGATCTCTTTGGGATCAATCATCTGCTGCTCCTTTCAAGTTCGCGCCTTGCGACGCATATCGATGCAACTCGTGCATCACGATGGACACCTGAATGACTGCAGGATGCCCGACCAGATCGGCGAAGGCGCCGTCAACGCCTGCCACTCCAGGCGAACCGTGCCAAGGCTCGTCTCATACAGCCTTTCGCGGCGATCCGCCGTTCCACCCACCGCCTGCCCCGCATCGAAGAAGCGGAACAACGCCCAGGGGCCATTGAACTGAAGCGAAGTCAGTCGTCCATCGACCGATTTCAGTTGCAGCGTAATGGCGAGCTTGCCGCTCTGGCCGTTCCAGTCGACGCGTTGCGGCGTGGTTATGCCGTGCGCATAACGCACGGTCTGTCCACCGATGGTCAATTGGGCTTCCGAGAGCTGCGAGTCCATGTCGATAAAGCGCAGCACCGCCGAGATGCGCAAATGACCGCCCTCGTCGAGCGTCGCGCCGCGAATGCGGTCGGCCATTTCATAGGACCTCAGCACGCTCGGGCTCACCATCCCAATCGTCCCGCCATTGACGGGCAGCGCCCGCCACGGCGTGGCCGACGTATCGACATACGGCGCCAGATGGTCGCGGAAATATGCCGCCATCACGCCCTGCGCACTGAACAGCCGCTCGAAATCGTCGACGCCGGCATCGATCTGCGAGTTGCGGCGAAACGGATAGCGGCCGGTGAAACCCGTGCTGCATACCACCGACGTCGCCCCCGCCGCTCCCCGGCTGAGCAGCGCGCCCGATTCGCGGGTCGACATCGTGCTGCCGCTGCCGATCAGGTCGAGCATGATGTTGCGCACCGGATCAGGTTGACGCGCGGCGGTTTCCTTCAGTCGCGCAAACGCGTCGTATTGCGCGGGCAGCACCTGCCCCGCCTGCAACGCGCCGTTCACGAGCCCCAATTGGCGATACAGCGGCTCGAACAGCCGGCCGAGCGGATTGCTCGAAGCCGTGTTGCGATTGTTGAGCTGGGCGGCCAGTTGCCGGATCGCCTGAAAATGATCCTCGACAACGTGCTCCGGCAACAACAAGGTCCGGTAATGCTGGCCGCTCAACTCTCCGACGATCTGGCGCCGCCCCTTCTCGAACCGATATTTCTGCCGGTCGATCCAACTGTCGATGTTGCCTTCGTCGCTTGCCCCCGTCAGCGTGGTTTCGCGCGCGGCGAAACGCAGCAGGCTCGCCAGCGGCGATTGCGAATCCATCATCGCCGCCGCCAGTTGCGACGCATCGTCCAGGCCCGTGACGTTGCGCACCGTGACGTCGTCAAGGAAATGCTGCCAACTCGCGATGTAGTCCTGCAGGAATTGCGCGCGGGTGGAATCGGCTAGCTTCTGCACCAACCCGTCGATCTGGAAGCTGTTGCCATGCAGCGTCTCGTCGCGCAGCACCCAGCTTTCCTCCTCGAGCATCGCTCTTGCGCTCTTCTCGAGGCGCGGCACGAATACGTCCGTGTAGCCCGCGCGGGTATACCAGCCGGAGACGGCGACGTCGGTCGACGGGATATTGCTGCGCATTCGCAGACTCATCGCGGATTCGAAACCCGCCGCGCGTGACAGCGAAATGTCGTTGACCTGCGGCGGCAACCCTTGCGCGCGGATATGCTGGAGCACCCGCGTCACGAGCGGAAGCTGCGCGGCCATTGCACGCGCGGAGCGCACGAGGTTCGCGTCTTCCGGCGTGCCTTGCAGCTTCGGCAAATTGATCAGCTCGCGCACGTGTGCCATCAGCGCATTGCGATCTTCATCGCTGTATTGCTGGCCGCCCGTCAGACTGTCCCAGCGGCTGTTGAGCCAGCGCACGACATCGTCCGCGTTGCGCCGCGCGGGCCGGCACAGCATCAGATAAACCTTGAGCGTCTGGTAGATGTCGCCGGGTGTGCCGTTCGTCTGCGCGACCAATGTGCGCCGGACTTCGTTGTACAACTCCGGCATCAGCATCTTCTGCAATTGGCGATGATAGGTCTCGAGCGCGGCGTCGGCCACAAGCCCGTGTTCGAAATACGGCGTCGCCATGCCTCGGCCCGCGTCTTCCGCCTGAGCCTGCGCATAACGCATTTGGCCTGCGACGTCTAGCAACGGCGAGCCCCCCTCCGGGCCATAGGCCGCCTGCGTCTGGGCAATGCGCTTCGCTTCGCTGAACTGCGCCCACACGTCGTCGAGATAATTTCGCTCAGCAAAATATCCCCAGCCGAACCACAGCAGCAAGCATGCCGCCAATGCCGGCGCGATGACCCAGCTCGCGATTCGGCCGAGCCGGCCGCGCCACGATTTGACGCCTCCCGGCCGAGCCGCATCGCGCTCGAGTTCGACCTGACGGAACAACGGCGTCCAAAGCGCGCTCAACGGCCGGGTCGGCTCGGGGCCGCCGCCCGCGCCGGCACCCGCGCCACCGCCCGCCGCGGCAAGCTCGGCCATCGAGCCCATCCACACTCCGCGCAACCGCGAAGCCGCATAATGTTCACCGGGCGAGATTGCAATCTGCAACCAAACCAGCAGCGCCTTATGCAGTTGGCTGAGCGTCTCGACAAAGCGCAATTGCGCGTAGTTGGCCGCCACTTCGGTCGCGGCAGGCGCGGAGAACAGCACTTGTTGCTGAACGCGCTCTTGCAGACGCTCCAGCTCGCCTTTCCAGCGCGCGCTCGCCGCCGACGCATTCGCCTCGATCGCGTCGTCCGGCAGGCAGAAACCGACGCCGCCCGCCCAGCGCTCGGCATCCATCAGCGACAGCGTCGAAACGGCGCCGTCGAGCTTGTCGATGCCGTTCAGCGCGACATACACCTGCGCCTGCTGACCGAATACTTCGCGCATTTCCGCAAGCCGGCGGTGCGTGATGTCGGCGAGGCGCTTGCGCGTGTCCTGCGGCAAATCGATCATCGACGCGCTGTCGACGCAGAGCACCACGCCGCTGATCGGCGCGCTGCCGCGCAGTTTGTGCAGCCCGCGCAGCAGCTTCTTCCATGCTTCGAACACCGAATCGTCAATGCCGTCGCGTATGTTCCAGCGTCCGCCGATGTCGAACCACACCGCGCCGTGCGTGATGCGGAAATTGAAATCCTCGCCGCGGCTGCTGAGCGGATCGACCGCGACCGCGCGCTCCTCGTCGGAGCCGGCCGCATGCACGGCCTTCGCGACGAGATTGGTCTTGCCGCTGCCTTCGGCACCGAGCACGAGATACCATGGCAGCATCGTGCGATGCTCGCGGCGCAGCACGCCCAGCCAATGTTTCCAGCGGCTGCGCGGCTCGCGCAGCCAGTGCGCCTTCAACTGGCGGTCCAGATCGCTCAGCCGCTCGTCGACGAAATCGGCACGTGCCGCCTGCTTGGGCGCGCGCACCCGACGCGGACTCATCGCAAGCCGCGCCCAAATGCGGCCGAGCGTCGGCCATAATCCCCAAGCGAGCACGCCGGCGACCAGAATCTCGCGCACCCAAATCGGCCCGAACGGATGATAAATGCCGATCGCGAACAACGGTCCCACCCACCAGATCGCGATGGCGATCAGCACCGCGACGAAAAACCGCAAGCTGGTTCGTATCATGGCTGCTTCTCCTGCGTGGCATACGGCGACTGCCCTTCGGGCGCGATCACCACCCCTTCGGGCATCGCCGGGCGCGCATTCGCGTCCGCGCCCGGCGCGGAGGATGCATCCGTGCGCTTTGCGCCGGCCTGGATGACCTTCCACAGCACGTCGACCCGGCGATTGCGTTCATAAGCGGCCGGCGTATGCGCGGGATCGATCGGTTGCGTATCACCGCGGCCGGAATATTCGATATTGCGCTGCACGGCGTTCTGAGGCGCACGCGCGCCGCCCGGCAATGCGGTCATGCGCAACTCGTCGGCCACGGTGCGCGCGCGCGCCTCGGACAATGCCTGATTGTCCCGATACTGGCTGGTGCGGATCGGCTGCCGATCGGTGTGTCCGATCACTTCCAGATCGCCGGGCCACGGCGCGAACGCGAGACCGAGCCGTTCGATGTTGTGCTCGAAGTCCGGGCGCACCTTCGCCTGTCCGATATCGAACGCGCCGTCGCTGCGGAACACCAGCAACCATCCTTGCGGATGCTTGTACGCCGTCAACCACCCTTCGGTAAGCAGTTGCGGCAACGGCGGCGGCAGCGTTTCCGCAATGTTGATGGTGCGCGTGGGCGGCATCCACGCGGCGAGCGCATCGCGCACCGGCCGACCCTGCGCGCTCAGCACGGCGCTGATGATCGCGTATGCCAACAGCGCCGTGACCAGCGCGGCTATCCCGGCGCGAAACGGCGTCCACCATCTGCGCCGCACGCGCGCGGGCGTGAGCAGGTCCGTGCCGAGCGGCCCCGGCGGCATGTGATGCCAGATCAGCGCGTGCAGTTGCGAGCGCAGATCCTGCAGCAGCACGTCGCCGCGATCCAGTATCCGATAGCGCCCCTGCCAGCCGAGCGACAGGATCAGCTCATAAAACGCGAGCAACTGCACGGGCGGCTCCTCGGCCTTCATCCAGCGCGACAGATCGGAGAAAGCGTCTTCGCCGCCCCATGCATCGTCATGAAACTCCACCAGCAGGCTGCGCTCGCCGTCATACGGCTCCTGCGATGCTGCCCGCGCGGCGTCGTTGACGCGTTCGTCCAGGTACGTACACAACAGATACGACGCATCGCGGATCTGCTCCCACGCGCAACCCGCGCTCGCGAGCCGCTCCCGGTACAGTCTGACTTCGAGCCCGAGCTGCGTGCGCACCGCGGATTGATTCAGAGGCGGGTTCGAGAGATGACGCTGCAGTTGCAGAATCGCAGGCAACGCATGCGAGACGAACGGATTGCTCCAGCTCGCCGATTGCTGTCCGGCCTTCAGGATCGCCGCCTGCCCACCGGGCTGGCTGTACACCACGGGCACGGCTTCCGCGCTGTCCTGCGGCGGGCGCGCGCTGCCCGGCGGCTCCGGAAAGCGCAGCACCGCATGATCCCGGGCCAGCGCGCCATCCTGCGGCGCCGAAGGCGCAAGCTCGGTGACCGTGGTGGCGCTCGAGGCCGATGCCGCGTTGACGAGCGACGACACCGTCGGAACGCGCGTCATCAGATCGGGATTCGCCATCGCCCGATCGACCAGATGGGACGCCGATGACGCCCGCCTGATCGCAGAGGAGAAATTTCTGAGCAGATTCATGATGAATAGCGTCCTTGTCGTAAGCTCACGCCACCTTGCCGTCTCTCAATCCCCATGCTTCGAAACGAAGCTCGGGGAAATCGCCGACGATACGCAGCGCCATCGCAGAGCCGGCGAGCGTCTGTGCCCAGAACGGATCGGTCGACTCGACTTCGAAGTAGATGCTCTGGGCGTAATAGGGAATCTGCCGAGGCGGGTTCGGCAACGGCAGCAAACGCGCGCCCGGCAGTTGCAGATCCACGAGCTTCTGAATCTGCTCGACTGCACCGAGCTTGGTTTGCTGGGGCAGGAGTTGACGCAACTTGTCCGCCGGCATCGCAGCCGACACGGCGAACACCAGCTTCTTCAGATTCCATTGCTTGTCGACGACGCAGATATACACTTGGTCGCCGCGATCCTCGAAACGCAGCGGCAGCACCGGCGTTTCGATTACCCGCGCCAGCGCGCGGCGCAACGTTGCCGCGAGCGGTTCAAAACTGCTTTGCAAATCATCGTGCCGATAGTTGAACTCGCGATCGGCAAGTTCGTCGTCGACGCCCGGCAGCACGCTCAAGCGCCCCAGCAGCCCGACCAGCTCGTGATACAGCATCGCAGGCGGCAGCGGATCGAATGCGTCGAGATTCGCAAGACGCATCCGGTATTCGGCAATCGCCTGGCGCAACATCAGCTCGATCAGATCCGCGATGCCGCCGCCCGCCGAAAGCACGCGCTGCCCGGACGTACTCGCAAGGCGCACGCGCAACGTACTCTGCAGCTCGTCGATCAGCGACTTCAGCACGACATGCGCGCGCGTATCGAGCAATGGCGGCACGAAACGCGGGTCCAGCAACACCGCGCGGCTCGCGCTGCGCCCCGCCACCCGCGCGATCGGCAGCGCGACTTCGTCGGAGCGCAGTTGCGATTTCCAGCACAGGCGCGTGATCAACTGGCCGGTCTCGATCGTCAAATTACGCGGCGTGCCAGGCGCATCGAGGCCCACCGCCAAGTCCGGCACCTCGGTTGCCATCGCGCGATAGCGCGACGCGGACGCCACATCGCCGAACGCCATTTCGGGGCCGCCGCTGCGCGCGGCCTGGACGGCAAAACAGACGATGTCGCCCGCCTGCGCGTGCTCGGTTTCGAGCGGTGCGGGCAACGGATCGTAGGACGGCACCGAGAACGCCGTGCCGTCCTGGAATACGCCGCGCGCGCGGCGCAGCCCGAGCCTGCCGAGGCCGAGTCCGTCCTGATCGACGTCGAGCATCGTGAAACCCCAGCCATGATTCGAGGTTTGACCGAGCCGCAACGCGATCTGATGAGAAAGATGGCGTTCGAGTTGCTGGAAATGCTGCGTTTCGATCAGCATTCCATCGCTCCACGCGACCGGTCCGACCGGCAGGCTGCTCATTGCTTGACTCTCTTTGCGCCCGACGACGCACTGCGTTTATTAAACTTCGTGCCTGCAGCCACGCCGTCCGGCATGACTGGCACATAGGCTGCGACGGGCACAGGGCCAGGCAGCAGCGCGTTATAGATGCCGCCCGCGTCGAACCACACCGCGAGATGAATCACCCCGCTTCCATCGACACGCAAACGCAACGGCGCGTACTGCGCCGGGCGCTGCGCATAGTCCGCATCGGCGACGAGCCAGACCTCGCCCTTGCTCGGCACGTCGATCCAGAACTGCAACACCTGATTGGGCGCGATCACGTGACGCGACGAACTCACCACCGCATCCTGATCACGGCCGGCGCACGACGAATCGCCGGTGCTTGCCATCGGCACCCAGTCAGCCATGCGCACGAGGTACACGCACGTCTCGACCGGGCGCGGCTCGCCGCTTGGACTGAGGTTCAAACGGCTGCCCCCGATCAGCGTGACGTGCAACTGGCGCGGCTCGGTGCTCTTCGACGACGAGAAGAGCCCGCAGCCGGCCAGCGCGCAAAGCGCGAAAGCCACGAAGATCGAGCGAAGCATGTTCATTAGCTGAGGGTCATGGTGATGGTCTGAGACGGAACGATGGTTTGCCCCGCCGTGTTCTGGTTGTTCGGCATGTTGGTATCCGTCAGCCGGGTCTCCGGCGCGCCCTGGATCAACACCTTCCCCGAGCCCGTCACATGGCGCGATTGCGACGCCACCGTGCCCGATGCCACGCCGCCCATCGAACCGCCCTCGTCGCCGTGCGTCACCGGAATGATCGTGTTCATGTTGTGTGCGGGCCCGCCGTTGATCAGCATGTTCGGCACGTTCGGCACCGCCTCGGGCTTGTTCGCGATATTCGAATACGACACCGGAATGCCGAGCGGCGGGGTTTTGCAGACATCCGACCCCGACAGTGCCATTCCGCCCGCAGAGCAATTGGAAAACATCACATCCTCCTGTTTGTGCCGGGCTCAGCCCATATGAATCTGCCCAGCGTCCATCTTGAGCAGCGATTCCGATTTCACGCACGCGCTCTTCGCATGCAGGCTCATGTGCCGGTCCGCGTGAACGAACGAGTTACCGGCGTGCACGGTGTCCGTGCCGCTCACGTTCGCATGCCGCTCCGCGGCTGCCTGCGTCACCACGCTCGCGCGGCTCGCGAGATGCGCGCTTTCCAGATGCAGGCGGTCACGCGCCTGCACTTCGATATCGTGCGCATGCAGCTGCACATGGGCGGAGCCGAAGTCCAGCGCGATATCGCGCGCCTCGACGCGGCGCTCGAGAATCGCCAGCACCCAGCAGCGGCCGGATGCCCGATAGAGTTGAACCAGATCGTCCGGCTGCGGCTTCACGATGCAACTGACCGCGACGCTCGCGAGCACCGGCTCGCCCGATTCCGTGACGATCCACCATGCGCCATCGGCCGGCTCACGCACCCTGCCGATGGTCATCGGTTCGCTGAAGCCGGTTTGCGCCGGACGCCTGAGCAGCGATGCGACTGTCCCAGGAAGTTCATCGTCCTGATTGAGAATCCGTGTCTCACGAACGGGAAGCGAATGAAGAACTGTCATCGTCATACTCCTCTTGCTCCAGGCTGAGTCCGCTGCCGCCACAAGTGGTCGTCCTCGGCGGCAGCCTCATCGAAAATCGCTTGCCGCGTATTCGCGGCGAGCCACGCTTGTTTCGGCTGGCCGATCAGCAGACCGGATCGGCAATCACTGCCTTTCAGATCGACTTCGTCGAGCCGCGCGCCGCGCGCATCGAGCCCTTGCAATTGCGCTCCGGACAACTGAACGCGCGAGAGCTGCGCATGACGGAACGCGATACGCGGCGCATGCAGACGCAGCAGATCGCTGTCCATCACGCTCGCGTGATCGAAGATCGCCTGCGGCAATTCGGTATCGCGCACCATCAGGTTGTTGACCTTCGCGTGATCAAAACTCGCGAGCGGCAACCGGCTTGCGCCGATGCGCCCGCTCGACCAGGTGGAATGCGACCAGGCCGCCTGCTTCAGCTCGCATCCGTGCAGGGTCATGCGTTCGATTTGCGAATCGATCCAGCGCACGTTGATGCCCCGACACTTCGACAGCGTGCATCGGCTGCAGCCGCTCTGCCCGACAATGAAATTCTCAAGCTCCGCCGCCTGGATCTCGATGCCCGCGATTCGCACGTCGATCCACGACGTATCCGACCAGCGCCCGCCGTTCACCGCGATGTCCGTGAACTCGCTGGCGACAAACGACACGTGCGCCGAGCGCACCGCGTCGAACTGCCAGCTCGAGCCGGTCATTTTCGAGAAGATCGCATCGCGCATCAGGCTGTCGGCCCATACCGCATCGGCTATCTCGCCGCCGGTAAACGACACGCCTCGCTGCACGCAGTCTTTCCATCTGGTCGCGCCGACGCGGCAATCCTCGTAGATCAGATTGATCAGCTCGCATCCTTCGAAAAGGTTCGAGTCG
This sequence comes from Burkholderia singularis, assembly GCF_001718875.1. NCBI lineage: Bacteria > Pseudomonadati > Pseudomonadota > Betaproteobacteria > Burkholderiales > Burkholderiaceae > Burkholderia > Burkholderia singularis. The sequence continues at coordinate 1,720,969 of NZ_CP013448.1, read as the reverse complement.
AACCGGCAATTGACGAAGCGCAGGTTCGACAGCCGGCATCCGCGCCACGTCAGTTGATCGAAATGGCAATCCTCGTAGATCGTGTCGGACAGATCCAGCTCGCGATGCGACGTCGTGTAATGCCGCCCTTTGATCACTTGCGGCAATGTCGGCGCAAGCATCGGCAATTGAGGCCCGTTCATTTTTCCCTCCCCGGCACATCGAGGCGGCCGACGTTCAAGTTACCCTGCCACGCCCTCGCGCCTGGCAAATGCGCCCACGACGTGCGCGCGCGGATCAGGTTGCAGTCGAACATGCGGGTTTCACGCATGTCGGCGCCGTACAACATCGCCTCCTTCAGAGAACAACGGTCGAACGATGCACCGACGAGCCACGAATGCGTGACGTTCGCGCCGTCGAGCAGCGTACAAGTCCAGTTGGAGCGCTCCGCTTGCAGGTGCTGCGCATTGAGCTGCATGAACGAGCAGTGATCGACCTGCACCGCGTCCGCGCGCAGATCCTGAAAACTCGACGAAGTGAACACGCAGTCGCACAGTTGCGCGTGATCGATCGACGTGCCGTGCGACAGCACCGCAAACGACAGCGTGCTGCGTTGCCACGCGCTCGACGACAGGTCGCTCAGCAGAATGCTCGGCTTGACCATCGTGCACTGGGAAAGGCTCAGCCCCGTCATCTTGCATTCGACGACGCCGAGATCGTCGGCCCGCACCCGGCTCCAGTTCCAATACCGCACGTCGGCGCCGTTCCACGACACGCCGGACCAGACCATGTCACGCACGCTGCCGCGCGCGCCGCCGCAGCCCTGCATCGACACCAGCGACCACGATCCGCCCTCGACCGTCAGTTCGTCGAAGTAACAATCTTCGATGTTGACGCGCTCCAGTACGACATTGCTCCACGCGCTGCGATGCAGTTGACCGCGCACGATCGCGCCATCTCTCCAGACCGTGGCGTCGAGCGTCGCATTGGTGAACGAACAATCAACCACGTGCACGTTGCTCAGCTCACATCTGCGCCATTCGGTGCGATCGAGCCTGCAACGCTCGAAGCGCACTTCGTCCAGGCGCCAGCCTTCGAAGCACAGCTCGGTCAGATCCGCGTCGCGCACCGTCACGCGCGCGAGTTCGCGAGAAGCGGGCTCAGCGAACCGCTGCCGCCAATCATCGCCGTCGGGCGGTGCGGTCGGCAAGGTTTCGCGCTGCATGCGCTCATCGAATGCATCCATCCGTGCTCGGCCTTCACGCGCCTCGAGCAGCCCCAGCCGGTGATGCTCGAGCCGTTCGGCGATCTCGTCGCGGCTGCGCGGCGGCGGCGAAAAGCGCGGATGATCGTCGGCGTCGAGGATCATCTCCCAGACCCAGCCCTTGTCGACGGCGGGCATCAACGCATGGTCCGCCTCCTGCATCGGATCGGTGGAGGTCAGATCCGAGCGCAGCGCGGCAAAGCGCATCAACGCATCGGCGTCGACCCGTTCGTCTGCATCCTTCAGCGCGGCGACCAGCATCTCCAGGCTGTCGTCGAGCAGATAGTCGATACCGACCGAGCCGTTCCACCACAGCACGCCGATATCATGGTCCGGCAGGAACCAGACGGTCTGCTGCCTGAGCACCACTCGCTCAGCGTGCGGCTGCTCGGTGCGCGTCACCAGCGCCACGGCGGTAAGCCGCGGCAGTTCACCGGCGTATCCGTCGCCCTGCGCGCCGAACCGGCTCAGCTCGAAACGCGCGCCGCACGGCCAATCCTCGCGGCGCGACCATTGATCGGGCGCCGCCTGCTGGAAGTAACGCCGATCGACGCTTTCCGGCCAGCCCAAATGCGTGCCGTCATTGGCCATCGCGTCGAGCGAACTGGGACGGTTCGGCATCCATTGCCGGCGCTCGGGCCAGTCGCTCGCGAGCGCGCCCATCGCGGCCAACGGCTCGGGCCCGACGCCGAGCGAGCCCACCCGCAGCAGCGGCGCGGTACCCGACGCGATGCCCAGCGGATTTTCGTTCGCGCTGCCCGCAACAGCCTGAGTCGGATCGATCGCGAGCCGCACAAGCGGCTCGGACCCGGCGCGCCGATCGACCGGCGCGCGGCACGAAACAGTCTTGCGCACGCCGTCCAGCTCGACCCACGCGGCCCAGTCGACCGCGTGGCCGAGCGCACCGGGCGGCACCCGGTGCACCGAATGCCCGACAAGCAGCCATTCCGCGCACTGCTTGGGCATTGCCGCCTCGGCAAGCGGCACCGACGGCGCGGCCGCCTTCAACGCCTCCCAGACGGCGGCCTCGTGAACGAGAATCGCCGGATCGCTGAGCCGGAAGCCAACGCCCAAACTGAGCGCCATCATCGGCTGCGAGCCAATCTGGGTACGCGTCGTCGCGACGAGCACGGACTGAGGTTTGACATGGCGAATTGGCATTAGCTTTTCACCTGCATTCCAAGCTTTTTCAAATCCACGCCGACATCGGAGTAGCTCACGCCGGTATAGGAGTATGCGAATCCCGTGATCGACACGCTGCTGCCTGTCGTCGACACGCTCGAACCGGTGTTGCTCACCGAGCTGCCGGTGGTCGACATGCTCGAGCCGGTGATGCTCGTCGAGCTTCCCGTCACCGACGTCGACGTGCCGGTGATGCTCGTCGACGTGCCGGTATTCGACATCGACGTGCCGGTGATGCTCGTCGAGCTGCCGGTCACCGACGTCGACGTGCCGGTCATGCTGTTGGACGTGCCCGTGTACGACAGCGACACCCCCGTCGTGCTCTGCGACTGGCCCGTCTCCGAGATGCTGGTGTCCGTTCTGGAGTACGAAATGCCCGTCATGCTGTCCGAAACGCCCGTCACCGAATAGCTCTGGCCGGTGATCGACGTCGACACGCCGGTAAACGACGTGCTGATGCCGGTGAAGCCGGTATCGACGCCGGTAAACGACGTGCTGACGCCGGTGAAGCCGGTATCGACGCCGGTGAACGACGTCGATACGCCAGTGAAGCTGGTGCTGATACCCGTGAACGACGTGCTCAGCCCGGTGAAGCTCGCCGACACGCCCGTGAAGCTCACCGCGAGGCCGGTATAGGACACCGAGATCCCCGTGAAGCTGACCGAGATCCCGACGACCGACGTCGCCGTGCCTTTGACGTCCAGATTCAGATCCTGGCCGATCGCCGTCGAGCTGTTGCGCTCGACGGTATGCTGCAAATCCCGCTCCGCATGGACCATCACGCGTTCCGCGCCGCGCTGATCGTCGAACGTGATCTGACTGGCGTTCTGATAAGTGCCCGCGCGCTTGATCGAGCGCGACACCAGCCCTGTGTAGCGAATGTCTTTCGGCAGATCGTATGGCGTCGGATTTTCTCCGTTGTAGACGATCCCGGTTACGAGCGGACGGTCCAGATCGCCGTCGACGTAGGTAATCAGCACTTCCTGGCCAACCCGCGGCATCGCGATCACGCCCCAGCCCTTGCCCGCCCACGCCTGCGACACCCGAATCCAGCAAGACGCATCGGCCTCCGTCGACTTGTAGCGATCCCAGTGAAAATGCACGCGGATGCGCCCGAGCTTGTCGGTATAGACTTCCGACACCTCCGGCCCGACCACCGTCGCGCTCTGGATGCCCGGCACCTCCGGGCGCGGGGTCGTGAGCAGCGGCCGATACGGCCGGTCGTCGGCGAGCGCCTGGAACTTCACCGAGACGTTACGGCCTTGCGACGTGCTGTCCGGCCCGTCCTGGATGAACGTCAGATCGCTGTTGAACACGTAATAGCGGCGATTGCGCGTGGCAGCCGGATGCCCTGCCAACGTGAACGCCCGCCCGGTCGCGAGCCCGCGGGCATTCGCCTCGCCGATCAACACGTGCGAATCCGCCTGGAACGCCTCGAGCCGCAACCGCGCGAGACGCTCACCGGTCTGCTCGTCCTGATAGCCCGTCGCATAGTCGTAATACTGCAACTGGATGCCCGATAGCGCGGGCTCCGGCGGCGTCTGCGCATCGCTGTCGAGCCGGTTGGACGGAATCCAGTAATTGAAGTCGCGCAGCGCGACGTTGTTGGAGCGCACTCGCCGGGTGCGCTGCAGCCGCTGCACCCCTTCGCGCCCCTGAATCGCGCGCTCTTCCTCGCCGTCAGGCAGGTACAGCATCTGCCCATAGGGAAACGGCATGTCTTCGAAGCGCTGAGTGTCGGACAGCACCACGACGTGCCGATCGTCCTCGTGCTCGACCCAGAAATAAATGCCCTCGTCCTCAAGCAAACGCTTGATGAAATTCAGATCGGTTTCCTGAAACTGCACGCAATACTCGCGCTCGTCATACGTGCTTTCGAGCTCGAAGCGATAATCGTCGCGCCGGTGGCCTTGAAAGACCTGCTCGACGATCTGCGGCACCGTCATGTTCTGGAAGATCCGGCTATTGCGGTTCTCCTCGAGAAACGACAGCCAGCTTCTCAGATCCAGCGTGTACGTGTACTGGCCGCTCAGTTGGCCCGTGTCGTAGCCGCCGAAGATCACCGTGTTGAAAGTGCGCACCGCGCCGGCACCCAGATCGATGTCGGCCGACAGCGGCGCGCCGAGCATCGCATCCAGATCCAGCTCCGGGTCGCGGCTGAGCAGGTCGAGCCGATAAGACGGCTCCTGCGAGAATCGCTCATGAACTTTCAGCGCCAACGCAATGCAGCTCGGATCGACCACATCGCTGCGCAATTCGATTAAACGCATGCCGTTTCCCCCTTCGATCCGGCATCGGCCGGAAACTCGCCTTCGCAAACAGCGCCTTCGACGTCGGCCGTCGCCGCAGCGGTTTCAGCGACGGGCGCCGCATCGGCTTCGGCCGCCGCATCGGGCAACGCCACCGCATCGGGCAACGCCACCGCATCGGGCAACGCCGCTGCGTCGTGCAGCACAGCCGCGTCGTCGTCGAACGACAACGACAGCGTGTCGCCCGCCGACAGCCGCACGATCTGCAGCGACCGGTCCTCCGCGCGCGCGGCCAGCACGCCGCGCGCCACGGCCGGCATGACGTGCTGGCGCAGCAGGTCGCGCACCGCGCGTCCGTTCGACGGGTGCCGCGCCACCGCGCGTGCGATCCAGTCCGCCACGCCTTCGTCGACGCGCCATGCCAGCCCGTTCTGCGCAAGACGCTCGCCGATCTCGTCGAGCGCCTGCCGAGCGATGCCCGCCAATGCGTCGTGATCGAGCGGCCGGAACACGACGATCTGAATACGGCCGAGCAGCGCCGCGGAGAAGCGCCCTTGCAGCCGCTCGCGCACCAGCGCCTCGAGCTTGGCCTGCGAGGTTTGCGGATCCGCTTCGCACGCCGCCTCGATATCCGCATCGCCGAGATTGGTGGTCAACAGGATCAGGCTATTGCGGAAACTGATCCGCCGCCCTTCGCCGTCTTCCATCCAGCCCTGGTCGAACACTTGATAGAACACTTCGTGGATATCCGGATGCGCACGGTCGAATTCGTCGAGCAGCAGCACGCTGTACGGTTTCTTGCGGATCGCCTCGGTCAGCCGCCCGCCCTTGCCGTAGCCGACGTAGCCGGGCGGCGCGCCTTTGAGCGTCGACGCGGTGTGCGCTTCCTGAAACTCGTTCATGTTGAATTGCACGAGATTGCGCTCGCCGCCGAATAACAACTCTGCGAGCTTCGCGGCCGCCTGACTCTTGCCGGTGCCGGTCGGCCCCGCGAGCAGCATCACGCCGAGCGGGCGCTCTGGATCACCGAGCCCGGAGTGCGATACCTGCAGCACCTGCGCGATCGAGCGCAGCCCATGCGCCTGCCCGTGTATGCACGCGTTGAGTGAGCGCTCCAGCTCGACGATACGTTGCGCCTCGTCCTGCGCCAGTTGCGTGACCGGCACACCGGTCCATTCGGACAGCACCTCGGCAATCACGTGCTCGTCGACCCACGGCCGCACCCAGCGTTCGGCATCGATGCGCGCCGCCCATGCGCTGCTGTCGGCTTCGTCCCCCTGCTCGGCCGACGGCGGCGCGCTCAGCCGCGCGCGCCATGCGCGAACTTCCTCGCGCTCGCCCTCGACCGCTTTCTCGAGCGTGCGCACCTGCTGCACGAGTTCACCGCGGCGCGCTTGCAGTTCGGCTTCGTCGCCGGGCGTCGGCACGCCCATGTGCCGGTCGTTCGCGCGCCAGTTGAGCGTCTGCTCGATCGCGAACGCCTGCTGCACGAGCCGCTCCAGTTCGGCGGGCGCGCAATTCTGACTCATCGCAACCCGCGCGCACGCGGTATCCAGCAAGCCGATCGCCTTGTCCGGCAATTGCCGCGCCGGCAAATACCGGCGCGACAGCGCAACGGCGCTGCGCAGCGCGGCGTCGATGATATGCACGCCATGATGCTCGGCAAAGCGCGGCGCGATGGTGCGCAACATGTCGACCGCGGCTTCGTCGTCCGGCTCCTCGACGGGAACGGCTTGAAAGCGGCGCACCAGCGCCGCGTCCGGCTCGATGTATTGCTTGTATTCCGACCATGTCGTGGCCGCCACCATCCGCAACTGGCCGCGAGCGAGCATCGGCTTGATGAGATTTGCGGCGTCGCCCGTGCCGGCCGCGCCGCCCGCGCCCACCAGCGTGTGCGTTTCGTCGCAGAACAGGATCACCGGATTGGGCGCCGCGAGCACCGCATCCATCACGGCCTTCAGGCGCTGCTCGAATTCCCCGCGCACGCCCGCGCCCGCTTGCAGCCGCGCCAGATCCAGCGCCCATACCTGCGCGCCAAGCAGGCCGGGCGGCACATCGCCCGCGTGAATCTTCTGCGCGAGTGCCTCGACCACCGCTGTCTTACCCACCCCCGCCTCGCCGACGAGAATCGGATTGTTCTGGCGCCGCCGCGACAGAATGTCGATCACGGTACGCAACTCGGCATCGCGGCCGACGACCGGGTCCAGTTCACCGCGCGCCGCCTGATCGGTCAAGCAGGTTGCCCATTTCGCGAGCGCGTCCGGACTCGCCGCATCGGCTGAAGCATCGTCCGCGAGCGCGTCGTCGCCCGGCGACGCGACGCATTCGCCCACTTCCGGCCAACTCGCCGCCAATGCTTCGTAGCGCTTAACGATTTCGTCCGTCGACGCGTCCGTGATCCCTCCCCGCACTCGCTGCTGGAGCCAGCGCCGCGTGAGGTCATCGTCCAGCCAGGCAAGCAGCAGATGGCCTGAGCGCACCTTGCTTGACGGCGCGGCCACCTGGCTCCAGATCACCGCCGGGCCGACGCTGTGCTCGAGCGCGCCGGAGATGTCGCGCAGCGATTCGCCACTCACGTCGAACGCGTCGAGCGCCTTCTCCAGCCGGCGCTTCACGTCACCGATATCATGCCCCCACTCCGCGAACAGTTTCGCGAAGTCGCTGCGCTCGCGTTGCAGCAGGCACAACGCCCAGTGATCGAGATCGATGAAGGTATGCCGCCGCGATCGGCCCAGCGCCGTCGCATCGACGAGAGCCGCATAAGTCGTGCGGCCAAGACAATTGAAAATGCGTTCGCGATTCACGTCTAGTCCCGAAAAGATTCATAGATGGTCAGGGTGCGCAATGCATGATTCGGCCGAGACCATGCATCGACACCGATGCGCATGCGCCCAACTTTTCCCGCCAACTCAGGACGCGTGCGCACCTGAACCTTGATGACGGGGTCAATCCTTCCGTCGACGAAATCCGCCGTGACTGCATGAACGGCCATGATGGCCGCCGCACGGCGCTGCCAACGGTAAAACTCGTCGGCCTCGATCGGACCGATCACGATCTCCAGCGAATGCTGGACATCCCAGATTCGCGCGCCGAGCCGCCACGCACCGATGCGCAACCCGCCCCCGCGGGACCCCGGCACCGGAATCCAGCGTCCGTAGCGCGGCACGATGCGCAACGGCACGTTGAAATAGCGGGTGAGCATGCGCTGCAGATCGGCAAGCGAGCGGCGCGGCGCGCAGTAGATGCCGGGAAACGCTCGCCTGCATGCGAGCGCATGACGCTCCACGGTTTCACCCGGCGCGAGCCAGCTCGTCTTCGCCCTCGCGTTGGCCAGCGACGTGACGCGCTCGACGAACGGATTGCGCGCGCGCTCGTAGCCCAGCACCGGATGCATCGACGACCACGCGAGGTAATGCAGCCACGCCAAATCGCCGCAAGCCAGGTTGACGAAGCGCTCGAACGCCGCGTTGCGCTCGAAGCGCTTTTCCTGCATCGCATGCTCGGTCACGTGCAACGGCATCGGGCCGTATGGTGCGAACAGACCGAAATGCCGTTGCGTGACCTTGACCTGCGGGTGATCGTCCGCTTCGACGAAGCGCGACAGCTCGACGTCCACGCTCTCCACTTCAGTGCTTGCGAAGTGCATGCCGGCCAACTGCTCGATGCGCAGCCACGCAGGGCTGTGCCGAACGAATCGTGCCGTGCCGCTGCGCTCGCGCTCCAGCACTTCAACGCGGCGCATCAGCTCGAAAAAAGTCCGGCTCGGCCTCAACATGCGCCTGACTCGATGAAATTTCATCGCAGCCTCCCGTCGGCGTATGCCGTGCTCACATGGGTGCTGATCGGCTCGCCGTCGAGCCGTACCACGATCTCGACGCCGTCGTTAAGCGACGCCGCCTCGGCAAGCACCTGCGCCAGCACGCGTGCGAACAGCCAGCCGCCGCGATCCGCATGCGCCGATTCGGCGACATCGATCTCGATGTGCGTTGCCCGCACCAGTGCAATCGGCGTCGCGCGGCCGGATGCAATGAAGCGCGATTCGAGATGCACCGAATGCAGACTCTCGACGCGTTGCCGGTCGAGCGCGTCTTCGCGATTCATCGCCAGTTGCAATTGCTCGATGATGCGCGCGGTGATGTCCTCCCGCCGGCCGGTACGCAATGCGAGCGGGTTGTGGCCGAGATGCGACACGGCTTCCCAGCACGCATCGATCGACGGTATCCCGCGCGGCAGGCTTGCCGGCCACAAACACTCGATACGCTTGACCGCGAGCGGATCGAGCAAGCTCAGCTCGGCATCGAGCAGCGACGACGGCCGCCAATCCCGATCCGCCACCAGCGCCTTGCCGGCAATCGACGCGATGTCGTCCAGTTCGAGCGCGTCACCATACGTCGACACCGAGATCAGGTCATGACTTGCCAGCGGATCGAACCGGTCGCGACGTGCACCGTCGGCCAGCAGTGCGTTTTCCCGCCGCAAGCTGTAACGGATCGAGCCGTCCGTCGCTTCGTATCCCCCAGTCTCCAGTACCGAGCGCGCCGCGTGCGCGTTGCCGTTGCTTTCGTATACGCTGACTTCCGTCAAACCCCACAGGTGATAAGCCGCCGGCGACATACGGTCGACCGGCACCCACTGCTCGGTCAGATTCGGGTCGTAGGGCAACGGGTCGAAACGCTTCGGATACAGATTGATCACGGGCGTTGCGAACAGCCGGAACTGCTGGGCTGACACCTCGCCGATCAATCCGTTAGGCACGTGCCGTAGCGCAAAAAACAATTCGAACGACTGCGCCGAAGGGTCGGCGCTCGCAATCGCTTCGAGCACGTCGAGATAGACGCCCAGAAAACGGGTGGGCTGCGCGAAGTATTCGCGCAGCAACCGCAAACCCGGCAGTCCGCCCAAATCGGCCGGCAGCAGCGCCTCGCTGTCGTCGACACCCGACAGCCTGATACCCGTCATCGGCAACGTCAGCACCTCGTCGCCGCGGCGGGTTGGCACAACCGCGTACCACGCGCTGCTCGACGCGAGCATCACCTGGTGCAGCGCATAAGCACGCGGCAAGTCGCCGGCGAAACTCAAGTGCAGCGGCTCGAGCTTCGCCTCGTCCTTCTTCAAATCGCCCACCGTCGTCAAACCATCCAGCTCGAAACGAAACCGCAGCACGGCCTGTGCGGATGCAAGACGTTGCGCAAGCAACGTAGGCAAGCTGTTCAAACTGCGGCTGCATTCGACCTTCGCGAGCCGGATCGGCAAGAGCGTCACGTCGCGCGCGGTCGCAAACGTCACCGGCAGCTTGCGCCCTGGCAGGCGAGCTGTGACCAACGAACCGCGCGGCAGCGTGTTGCTTCGAAACGCTTCCGGCGAGTCCAGGTCGGGATGAAATGCAAAGGTCGAAATCGCCGGGGTCGCGCCCATGAAGAGCGGACACACGCGTCCCAGTGCCTGCTGCGCGAATTCCGCGCATTCCCGGTCCAGACGCGTTTGCACGCGAGCCGACAAATAGGCCACGCCTTCGAGTAACCGCTCGACGAACGGATCGGTGACCGTATCCGGGTGCAAACCGAGCGCCGATGCAACCTGCGGATGCTCCCTGGAAAAACGGGTGCCCGCATCGCGCAGTTGGCGCAGTTCGTCGTTGTAGTGGTCCAAGAAGTTCATGATCGTTCTCGGCGCTCAAGCATCAGCCAAGCTAAAAAAACCATCCAAATAGTCGAGCGCGAGACTCAACTTGATTTCGGATTTACTTTCTTTCCATATCGTTAGGATATCGAAATACATAACTTGCCTTGCATGCCGATCACGTCCAGGTCTTGGCCGAACACTCGTGCGCGTCATGTCGACACGCGGCTCGAAGCGCCGCATCACCTCGCATATGTGCGAAGCCGCTTGCACGGGATCGATCCGGGTCGAGCCAGGAACCTGCATCGGCGGACAACCATAGTTCAACACCGAATAGGCTGCCGGACTGTTGTCGAGCACACTGATGCGTGCACCGCGCATCGAACAGTTCATCAAATCCACGAGATGATGTCCGACGACATCTTTAAGCGAGTCCCGTTTAAAACGTTTGGACAGCTTGTTATAGAGTTGATCGACCATCGTCTGTTTACTCGTACAACTGATGCGATGCGCGTGTTGCGCCCCGAGACGCAACACGGTCCATGATTGACCCGGACAAATGCTGAGCCCGTTAGACTGCGGCGTTCAGCTTGAGGTCGTAGCCGGCCTTGATCACCGCCCCCATCGTGCCGTCGTTACGCTGCTCGCGATATTCGAACTCGATCTGGGCGAAGTTGATCTTGATTTCGTCGGTCGGCAGCACGTTGTCGACTTGCCCACTGCCATGGCCAAGTTGGGAGAACGGCATGTTGCCGAGCGTTTGAAACGACGACACCAAGCCGCTTGCGAAGGTGATCGTCAGGAACTCCTGCTGCCCCTTGCCCGATTTGCGGCAAATCAGCTTTGCATTCGCGATATGCTCGCCCGTCGCACACATCAGGAACAACTTCGGGGAAGCCTTGTTCGAGACCATGCGGAACTCGAAGTCCTTCATCTCTACCTTGCCTGCACCGCCGCCGCTGCCGAACCCCCAGCGACCCGAGTTCTCTTCCGCCCACCGCCAACTCTGAATCTGAATCAGACCCGGGTACTGCTGATCGGTCGACTCGCCTTCAACGCCATCGATCTGCAGGAAATAATCAACCAACGCATTTGACATTATAAGAACTCCTAAATCACTTTAAGAAATCCAACTAACCCACCGTGACTACGACTTAATCGCTCGGCATCATCCACTGCGATGTTGCGTTGCGACGATTCGAGGTCCGCTCGTCGATCGATGCACGGGACATCTGACTAACCGTTGCCAGTCAGCTTCCCGACTCCTGCTTGATCGACGGCAGCTTCGAAACCAGCCGGAGGGACACGGTCAACCCCTCCAGTTGGAAATGAGGGCGCAAGAAAAATTGCGCACGATAATAACCAGGGTTTTCCGGAATTTCGTCCACGACGACTTCCGCGGCCGACAGCGGACGCTGCGCCTTGGTGACTTCGCTGGAGATCGTCGGATCGCCGTCGACGTAATTCATCAGCCAGTCGTTCAACCATCGCTGCGTGTCTTCCCGCGATTTAAACGAGCCGATCTTGTCGCGAACGATGCACTTCAAGTAGTGCGCAAAGCGGCACGTCGCGAAGATATACGGCAACCGGGACGACAAATTGGCATTGGCGGTCGCATCGTCATCTTCGTATACGGCCGGACGATGCACGGTTTTCGCGCCGATGAACGCGGCCGTGTCGGAATTTTTCCGATACACGAGCGGCATCAACCCCGACTCCGAGAGTTCATGTTCACGCCGATCCGAGATGGCGATCTCCGTTGGGCAGTGCAGTTCGATCTCGTTGTCCTGCGACGGCAGCACGAACTTCGGCAGCACCTCGACTGCGCCACCCGACTCGATGCCGCGAATCTTCGTGCACCAGCCATATGTTTTAAACGCCTGCGTGATATTGGCGCCCATCGCATAGGCGGAATTCGCCCAGCAGAAATCCTCGGCGCGGTTCGGGTCGACCTTTTCTTCGAAACCGAACTCCTCGACGGGCTGGGTCTTCGGCCCGTATGGCACTCGCGCGAGAAAACGCGGCAGGGTCAGTGCCAGGTAGCGGGAGTCATTGCTCTCCCGCAGACGACGCCAGAACGTGTATTCGCTCGAAGTGAAGATCTTGGAGACGTCGCGCGGGTTCGACAGCTCGTCCCAATTGTCCATCTGCAGCAAGCCGGGCGCGGCTGCGGCAATGAACGGCGCGTGCGCGGCAGCAGCGATTTTCGACATCTCGGTCAGAATCGATACGTCCTGTATGCCGTGATCGAACTGATAATCTCCAATCAGACAGCCGAACGGCTCGCCACCGAACTGTCCGTACTCCTGCTCATAAATCATCTTGAAGATCGGGCTCTGGTCCCATACCACGCCCTTGAAGCGGCGCAGCGTCTTGGCGAGATCGGCCTTCGAGATATTCAAGTAGCGGATCTTGAGATTCTCGCTGGTATCCGTATTCGACACCAGGTAGTGCAAACCGCGCCATGCGCCTTCCAACGCCTGGAACCGCTTGTTATGCAGCACCAGCGTCAGTTGTTCGGAGATCTTCTTATCCAACTCCACGATCAGTTGCTCGATCGTTTGCGCGACATCTTCGCGCACGACCACCCTGCCTCGGCGGGCATATTTCAGCAACGTCGCGACCGCAGACTCGACGGCTTCGGCGGCCTCGGTCGTTCTTGGCCTGAACGAACGTCGAAGGATGTCCTTCAGATCGTCATCGACCTGTTCCTGATGTTCTTTGAAGACGACCTGCTCGGCCGCGGATTCCAGTTGGTTGAGCGTGCTCATTTGACCTCCTGATTCGGCGCTCCCTCGCCGGACGGCGCGTTGTCGGGAGCGGCATCGCTGGGCGCCGACGCGACGGCGGCGGTATCGTCATCCGTCACGTTCTGTCTGCGCAATAACTCGTGGATCAGATCCTCGGCGGCGGCTTTGCCGTCCATGTAGGTCAGCAACTCCTTGAGCCGGCTGCGTGCGTCGAGCAGCGTCGAAAGCTCAGGAATGCGCCTGACGACCTCGGCGGGTTCAAACGAATCCATCGACGTGAAGGTCAGATCGATCGGGATCAGCGTGCCGTCGTTGGTCAGCACATTTTTAACGTGATAGCTGAGCGACGGTGCGATCTGGGCCATCCGATCGTCGAAGTTCTCGACATCAATTTCCAAGAACCGGCGCTCTTCCACCGGACCGAGCGGCTCAACGTTGTCGCCGGACAAGTCAGCCATCACGCCCGCCACGAACGGAAGCTCGACTTTCTTTTGCGAGCCGTAGATCTCGACGTCGTATTCGATCTGCACTCTCGGAGCGCGGCTCTCTCCGATAAATTTCTGACCATCTTTTTGACGAACCATTGCTGCCTCCTAAGTAGAACTAAAAAATTTACTTGATAGCCCCGTTGGGTCGGTCGATCTGGGCCGCCAGCGCCGTCCCGTCGGCATAAAGTTCGGCCATCACTTCGCCAAACTGCGCCCCTAGCATCCGTTGAATCCGAGCCAAAAATATCGGCGCCGGATGACTCGGCTCATACACTCGGAAGTACTCGGCAAGGCGTTGCAAGGTGGCTTCGACATCCTTCCTCGATGTCAGCGCGCCGCCGGCAACAAGACGGCCGTCTCGCTCTCGCTCACCAGCGTCGTTCGCCCGCACGGCGGGCTGAATCGAGTTCACCTGCGGATCTTCCGTCGGCTTCAATCTGGATAGCGCCCGATCAATCAAGCCGGACATGCTCGAAACGTCGAACTCTCGTTCCAAAGCCTTGATGCTTTTTTCGATAAGTAATAAGGATTCCTTAGTTTCAGATAGAAACCTTACTGCCGTATCCTTGCGCTCGTTACTCTCCAGTAGCGAGCCAACGTCGCCGCTCGCGAGCGCACTCAACGTCACGCCCTGCTCGGCAACTTGAGCGTTGCCGAACTGATGTAGGAACTGGGGACTCAGGAGCCAGTTGAGATGAAGCAGAAGCGTGTCGCAAGGCAACTCACCCGGCTGTGCCCGCGGGTGGATCTGCTCGATGGGCGAACTCATGATGTCCGCAAGCATTCTGATACTTTCGGCAAGGCCAGGAATCCCTCTCCTCGCCATGCATGCCCGGATGTACCATATCGCTACACGAACATCTCGCTCCTTTTTTAGGAGTGAGTAGCAAGAATTTTCGATTTGTGCCCACTGGAAGGTATATCCCGCTTTCCGGGGTTGTGCCTCTCCAACCGAATCGTATTCACAAATCAAGGCATCGACCTGGATAAACTCCTCATCGAAATCCAACCCATCAGGATCCGATGAGCCGGCCTGTACCGCATCTTCGCCCATCTCAATTCCTTAACGTCAACATTAAATCCACTCTTGACTACCAAACGCCACCCAAACCCCGGATATAAAGATACCCAATGCAATCAGCGCCACCGATCCTAGAATCAAAATCGGTAAATATTATCCAAGCGGACTGAGTCCTTCTTGAAAATTCCACATCACCGGAAGAATTTACATCAATCATTCATCACCACGATTCCCGAACCATCATGAAATTGGGTCATGAAAGAATATTTCCAGAAAATGTTATTTTCACGACATCAAACAGTCCGAAAGATGGCATAATTAAATCCGCCGGCTTCCTGAGCGCTTGTGTATTTTGGGAAACAGATCTCTTCGATACATCGATACGATGGGGGAGAAGTTTGCTGAAGCCGCTTTCAGCAACGAGTCCGGCCGATGGCGGTGCGCAGCACGCCTGCCCAAGCCGCTCGTGGGAGACATCAACTCCGTTATTCCTTTGCGCCACGTAGGTAGGCATGTCAGCCTGCATGCCTGCGGTTATCAATATCACTGAGGCGGCAAACGCCAGGAATACAAGTTCTTTGTCGTGACCCATTTCTACGCTCCCTTCTCAATCTTATGAAATTTATATTAGTTATTTACCTCGATAGGTGTTTTCCCTAACTCGATCGCTGCCCTCACACCACTCATTAACAGCGGAACAAACTTTGCACCGTTGGCCAACATAATAGCCCGTCATTTAATTTTCTGTAAAGAATTTCCTAATTTACGACGGTTTCCCCTAATGTGCGGGAGATTACAGAGCAAATCCCGCACATCAAATCGTCAAAAAGATTATTTACTTGTATTATTTAATAAACGAAGTTAAATTCTTATACAAACAAATAATAAATTATTTATTAAATAAATATTTTTGGTTACCCGGCTGATGCGTTTGCCGTTGGAATTTCCGATGTCGAACCCATACCCCGGCCCGTAATACTTTGGCAACGATGGCATTGCGCATTACAGCACTACATAGTTAGCAAGGACACCAAACCACGGAAAGCGCTAAGTGCACGCGGCGAAGATACGTGACAAGCCAGTGACCGATTTGACCCACTACCCGACATCGCACATGCAGCATTCAGACACAGCGCGCGGACGACTCCAATGACATACCAGTTGAACAAAATCGGCGACGCACACGGCATCCACCATAGGCTGCCCTCGACCAGGACGGCAAGCGTCCGAACAACAACACGCTGCTCAACGACTGCGCCAAGCTTCATGCGTTAGTCGCCAGACTCCAATCTCATTGAGTGACGCCTGTTCACCATCGACCCGCCCCTTCGCGTCGATGCGCTCGCGACTATGGCCGCCCGCGATGCAGGCACGCTAGCCGCCTCATTGCCAGGCCGTGCCATGCCTCGCATCCCATGTCAGCACCCGACGGATTTATATAGGCAAACCGCGAATGCCATTCGTTGTTCACGCAACCATTGCGATGCGATCATCATCGATGTCGCACTGCATCGCGAATCCCACCAATGGTTTGTCGACCCATAGCAGCAAGTGCGAATGCAGGACCTGGATCGAGTGGCTTCGCAATGAGTGCCCCGTCATGAAGGTTGGCACTGGTTTCGTCGGCGCACAGATCGTGCAATGCGATGCATACGTCGGCCACTCCATCGCGCCCAATCTGCCCGAACGCATCCGAAAGAATGCGCTCACGCCACCCTTCGGTACGCCATCATCGTTTCGACGAGCGCCGCCCCTGACGCGGAAAACCTGATCAAGCGCTCTCCCAGTGCTGCGTCATACACTCGCGAGCGGCAGCGTTTGCGAACCGTGCGCTATCGGGCGCTGCGCAGCCTGCCATCGTATGATCGCGCCTGCGCAGCCAACGTGATTCATCGAGCGGATTCCAAAGGACGGCAACGATTGCAGCCGTCGCTTTATCCACACAAGCAACTCGAACAACACGCCTGCCTGGCCAGCGAAGCAGCAAGCTTCGCTCCACGTCATCCGCACGAAGGAAATGAAGCGCAAACGGGATTCACGCTCGTCACAACGAGCATCGTCGGGCCCGCGATCAAGCGTGCTGTCCAGAACAGGAGCGCGAGACCATGCGAACGCACGCGAAAGGCTTCGCTTGCGATATGCCCGCCATGGCCGCGCATGCAAAGCGCAAATGAACGCACACGCACCGGATGCATGGCAGTGAAAAAATGACACGCGGCAACGTGCATCAGAGTCGAGAGAGGAAACCGCTCGTCCGCGCCTCACGGCAAAACTCGTCGCGCCGGAATACGTTGTATCCGCGTTCACGCCGGTCTGCGTCTTGGCCGTGGACTGAGGCCCACCGGAAACCAGGCGCATGCCCTGCCGCACTTCGGATATCGTGACTGCCAGAAACCAATGAAATGGGCTGAAGTGCCGCCGCATGAAAAGGGGCTGTCGAAGCGATGGTCGTTTTGATTACCACCCTTCCTTATTCGTCACCGCAAAACAAAAACCCCGCAGAGCCTAGACTCTGCGGGGTTTCGCCGCCAGATACTGGCGGAGACGGAGGGATTCGAACCCTCGATCCAGGTTTTGGCCCAGATGCTCCCTTAGCAGGGGAGTGCCTTCGACCTCTCGGCCACGTCTCCCAAACCTTCGCTCGCGCCAGGGAGGCAGCGCGACGAAACCAAGATAATATAGGGTTCCGAGCAGAACGTCAAATTTCCGCGACGCATATTCACCGCACGCGTCACGGAAATTTCATCATGCCTGTTCGAGTTCGAACGCCTTATGCAACGCGCGGACGGCGAGTTCCATATATTTCTCGTCGATCAACACCGAGATCTTGATCTCGGACGTCGAAATCATCTGAATGTTGATCCCCTCTTCCGACAGCGTGCGGAACATCGTGCTCGCGACGCCGACGTGCGAACGCATCCCGACTCCGACCACCGATACCTTCGACACTTTCGGGTCGCCCAGCACCTGCTCGGCGCTCACATGCCCCTTCACCTGGTTCGTGAGGATGTCCATCGCCTTCTGATAATCGCCACGGCCGACCGTGAACGTGAAGTCGGTCTTACCTTGCACGCTCTGGTTCTGGATGATCATGTCGATATCGATGTTCGCGTCGGCCACCGGGCCAAGAATCTGATATGCGATGCCCGGCTTGTCGGGCACGCCCATCACCGCGATGCGCGCTTCGTCACGCTGGAACGCAATACCGGAAATGACTGCCTTTTCCATGGTCTCGTCTTCTTCAAAAGTAATCAGGGTGCCCGAGCACATCTCTTCGTCGAGCGGAATCTGCGGATCGGTGAGGCTCGACAGCACACGCGTCTTCACATGGTATTTGCCGGCAAACTCGACCGAGCGGATTTGCAGCACCTTCGAGCCGAGGCTTGCCATTTCCAGCATTTCCTCGAACGTCACGCGATCGAGGCGGCGCGCTTCTTCAACGACGCGCGGATCGGTGGTGTAGACGCCGTCGACGTCGGTGTAGATCAGGCATTCGTCGGCCTTGAGCGCAGCCGCAACCGCGACCGCCGACGTATCCGAGCCGCCGCGGCCGAGCGTCGTGATATGGCCATCCGGATCGACGCCTTGAAAGCCCGTGATGATGACGACCTTGCCCGCGTCGAGATCCTTCGTCACGCGCTCGTCGTCGATCGAGTGAATGCGCGCTTTCGTGTAAGCGCTGTCGGTCTTGACCGGCACCTGCCAGCCGGCGTAGCTCACGGCATCGACGCCGATTTCCTGCAGCGCGATCGACAGCAGGCCAACGCTGACCTGTTCGCCCGTCGACGCAATCATGTCGAGCTCACGCGGATTCGGCTGGCTCGAAATCTCTTTGGCGAGCCCGAGCAAACGGTTCGTTTCGCCAGACATCGCCGACGGCACGACCACCATCCGGTGTCCGGCCTGATGCCATTTTGCGACGCGTTTTGCGACGTTCTTGATGCGCTCGACCGAGCCCATCGAAGTGCCGCCGTATTTATGTACGATGAGTGCCATTGTCGTTCAGAACTGGAGAGAGGCCGCACGGACATGCTGGACAGACCGCGGTGCCGTTCGGTCACGCGGCTTGTGGCTGTGGACGGACGACGGGAAGAACGGCTGGGGCGCAGCACGCAGGGCGTGGCGATTTGCCCGGAAGGCGGCTCAGGCCGCGCAAACCGGGTACGTCACGCGGGAAACCTGCACAAAATGCTCAAAAATCGAGCCGAGCAAACACTTGAGCGTACCCGATCGATCGCTGCTTGACAAGCCGCGCTGCCCAGCATCGCACGGATCGCGACCTCTTTAAGCGGCCCCGCGCGCAAGCAAGCGCCTCACTCGCAACCGGATCAACCAGATCGATGCGGCGGTTGCCGGCACGTCGGGCAAGCCGCGCGCCGAGGCCCGCGCATCAAATCGACGATCCGCTTACGCGGGTCCGAAGCCGCCCGCCGAACCGGGCGGCGAGCGGCGGCGAACACACCGCGTTTGTATCCGAAAGCACGTGCTTTTGCACGCAGACGGGATGGCGGTTCGTCGCGGCAAAAACGGCGCGGCCGATGCGCGGCCTTCGTCGTCGGATTCACAAGCAAGACCGGTTCGCACGTTCACCGTTGCCCTGAACACGCCAGCGCTAGGCAATCAGCCAATCGGGCCGCCACTCGATGCGCCGCCATTCGCCGCGCGCATCCGCGTCCAGGTGGAACGCGCGATTCACACCGACGCGCGGCACGAACAGCAGCCGATCGCCGACGTACAGCAGCGGCACGTCGCGCTGCCACGCCGGCACACCGCGCTCCTGAAACAAATTCTTCAACGTGCGACCCGGCCCGCCCGGCAATGCGCGCATCCGCTCGCCGCCGGTGCGCGCACGCGCATGCAGGTCCGCGCCGGCAAGAAGCGCCTCGGGCACCGCATCGCGATCGCGCGCGTGCGTCGGATGGAACACGAACGTGCCGCGCCACGCCGGCAGATGCCAGACCTCCTGGCCGCGCCAAACGAGCACGCAGTCGATTTGCGCAGCCGCCGCCGCGTGCGCCTGCGACGCCGCCCCACCCCGCGCGCCGGCGGCAACGGCCGCGGCAGCGCCGCCGTCGGTTTGGCGTCGGCTATCGACGTTCGCGCCTGAATGCTGATCCGCGCCCGCATCGCCCGCTTTCGTGCCGCTCGGCCCAGTGCGTTCGTCCGCCTCCCACTGAACGTCGTCGCGATAAAGACGAAGACGCCACCCCGCATGATCGACGCGCAGCGCATGCGCGTCACGCGCCGCGCGCAGCTGTTTCATCATTTCGGCAAGACGCGCGGCCGACGCGCCCGGCAGCCCGAGCGTGCGCATCCAGTAGCGCAGCAGATTCGCGCCGCGCTCGTCGTCGAGCGCGACGAGCGCGGCGCGCGACAGCACGCGTCCATCGTCGCGCGCGAGCGCGCGCAGATCGTTCGCGGCAAGCGCGTCGAGCAGCCGCTGCGCGGCTGCCGCATGCTGCGCGGCACGGCCGAGCGCGTCGCGAAACCCCGGAAAGTGCGGCGCAAGCGCGGGCAGCACGTCGGCGCGCAACGCGTTGCGCGCATAGCGCGTGTTTTCGTTCGATTCGTCGTCGATCCAGCGCAGCGCCTGTTGTCGCGCATAGCGCTCGAGTTGCGCGCGCAGCAGATGCAGCAACGGCCGTGCACGCACGACGCTCGCCGAGGTGGGTCGATACTGCGGCGCCATCGCCGCGAGCCCCGCAATGCCGGCCCCGCGCAGCAATTGCAGCAGCACCGTCTCGGCCTGATCGTCGGCATGCTGCGCCAGCCATAGCACGGGCGCATGGTGCCGCGCGCACATCGCATCGAGCGCCCGATAGCGCGCTTCGCGCGCGCTCGCTTCGATCCCCTGGCCGCTTGCGCGCGGCACGTCGACGCGCATCGCGTCGAAGCGTACACCGAGCGCATGCGCCGCCTGCTCGCAATGCGCGAGCCACGCGTCGGCATTCGGACTCAATCCATGATGAACGTGCAGCGCCACACAACGCGCCGCGCCGACGACCCGCACCGCCGCATGCAGCAGAACAGTCGAATCGAGCCCGCCGCTGTACGCGAGCGCAAACGTCGCGTCGCCCGGCCACGCGGACGACGCGGCGCCGATCGCGTCGAGCACGACGCGATCGGCGGAAAACTCATTGGGGGAAATCACGGCGATGCGGCGTGGCGCGCCGTTCGTCCAAACCGGGCGCCCGGCGCTTACGCGCCCAGCGCCGTTTCCTTGAACTTGCCGTAAGCCATCAGGCGTTCGAAGCGGCGCGCGCGCAGCGCGTCGACGTTCATGCCTTGGAACTGGCGCAGCGTGTCGGCAAGCGCGCGACGCAGCAGCGCGGCCATGCCCTTCGGATCACGGTGCGCGCCGCCGAGCGGCTCGTTGACGATCTTGTCGATCAGCCCGAGCGCCTTCAGCCGGTGCGCGGTCAGGCCCAGCGCCTCGGCCGCCTCGGGCGCCTTCGCCGCGCTCTTCCACAGAATCGACGCACAGCCTTCCGGCGAGATCACCGAATACGTCGCGAATTGCAGCATCAACACGCTGTCGGCAACCGCGATCGCCAGCGCACCGCCCGAACCGCCTTCACCGATCACCGTGGTGATGATCGGCGTCTTCAGTTCGGCCATCACATACAGATTGCGGCCGATCGCCTCGGACTGGCCGCGCTCCTCGGCGCCGACGCCCGGATACGCGCCCGGCGTGTCGACGAACGTGAAAATCGGCAACCCGAATTTCTCGGCAAGACGCATCAGCCGCTCAGCCTTGCGGTAGCCTTCCGGCCGCGGCATTCCGAAGTTGCGCGCGGCACGCTCCTTGGTGTCGCGCCCCTTCTGATGACCAATCACCATGCATGCATGACCGTTGAAACGGGCAAGACCGCCGACGATCGACTGGTCGTCCGCGAATGCGCGATCGCCGTGCAACTCGTGAAAATCGGTAAACAACTCGCTGATGTAGTCGAGCGTGTAGGGCCGCTGCGGATGGCGGGCGATCTGCGAGACCTGCCAAGGCGTCAGGTTCGCGTACAGATCCTTCGTGAGCTGCTGGCTCTTCTTCGACAGCCGCTCGATCTCTTCCGAGATGTCGACAGCCGAGTCGTCCTGCACGAAGCGCAGTTCTTCGATTTTCGCCTCGAGTTCGGCGATAGGCTGCTCGAAATCCAGAAATGTGGTCTTCATGTGTTGGAATCCTTGGGTCTTGCGGCAGCGCGTATTTTACCGCGCGCATCCGGTGCAAGTACGGGTCAAAACTATCGACAGATAATTTGCAATAGCCTCGGTTGGCTATCGGATCAGCTACTGACAGTCAACGGATCGAGACTGCGCCACATGTACCACGTGGCAACGGTGCGCCACGGCTCCCAGTTCGCCGCCACTTCGCGCGCTTCGCTGCGCGTGACGGGCTCTCCACTGAAATAATTGACGCTGATCGCGCGAATCAACGCGAGATCGTCGAGCGGCAACACGTTCGGCCGCGACAGATTGAAGATCAGGAACATCTCGGCGGTCCAGCGGCCGATGCCGCGGATTTGCGTAAGCTCCGCGATCACGTCCTCGTCGTCCATCGTCACCCATTTGTCGACGTGCAGCGCACCCGACACGAAGTGCTGCGCCAAATCGAGGATGTATTCGGATTTGCGCTTGGACAAACCGCATCCGATCAACTTTTCCTGGCCGAGCTTGATGATCTGCTGCGGCGCGAGCTTCGGACACGCGGTCTCGATCTTCAGCCACATCGACTGCGCGGCCGCGACCGAAATCTGCTGGCCGACGACCGAGCGCGCGAGCGTGACGAACGAATCGTCGCGTTTCACGAGATGCGCGGGGCCGAATTTCGGAATCAGCTTCTTCAGGATCCGGTCGCGCTTGACGAGATCGGCGCACGCCTTGTCCCAGTACGGCGGGCGCGCGACCGTCTCCGCGTTGCTCAGTTGCACAGGCACCGCGGCCTCGGACACTTTCGCCTTGCGCGCGGTTTGCGGCTCGGCCGCCGATGCGGCCGCGCCGTCCTGCGGCAGGTCGGCCGCGTATTCGCCGTCGCCCTTCGCGCGCTTCGCGGCGGCGTCGCGCACGCCCGGCTTGTACGCGGCGCCGTTCGCCGCGCCGTTGGGCGCCGCGCGCCCGGCCGCACTTTTCTGCGCGGCCGGCGCACGCGCGCCGGCACGCTTGAGCGCTACTGACGGTTGCGTCGCCGCTCCCTTAGCCGGCGCCTTTCTGGCCGTTACCATCTAGCCTCCTACCTGGCGAATCGATCAATGGGACAGACGATGCGCGCTCATATGCGGCGCCACTCGGTCAATCCGCCCGGTTTGTCTTCAAGCGCGACGCCGGCATCGAGCAATTCCGCCCGGATCCGGTCCGCCTCGGCATAGTTTTTCGCCTGCTTCGCGGCAACGCGCGCGGCGACCCTCGTTTCGATCTCGGCTGCATCGAGCGCGCCCGTGCGCGCCGCGCCCGCCGCATCCTGAAGAAACACGCGCGGTTCGCGGCCGAGCAGGCCGAGCACGCCAGCGAGCCGCCGCAACTGGCGCGCGAGCGCCGGATCGCGCGAGCGGTTCACCTCGGTCGCCAGCTCGAACAGCACCGCGACTGCAACCGGCGTGTTGAAATCGTCGTTCATCGCCGCCGTGAAACGGCGTGCGTAATCGTCGTGCCAATCGAGCGCCGCATCATCGGGCGTCACATCCTTCAGTGCCGTATAAAGGCGCGTCAGCGACGCGCGCGCATCGTCCAGATGCACGTCGCTGTAATTGAGCGGCGAACGGTAATGCGCGCGCAAGATGAAAAAGCGCACGACCTCGGCATCGAATTTCTCGAGCACCTCGCGGATCGTGAAGAAGTTGCCGAGCGATTTCGACATCTTCTCGCTGTCGACCTGCACAAAGCCATTGTGCATCCAGTAATTGACGAACGTCTGCCCGGTCGCGCCCTCGCTTTGCGCGATCTCATTCTCGTGATGCGGAAATTGCAGATCCTGCCCGCCGCCGTGAATGTCGAAGTGCTCGCCAAGCAGCGTGCAGCCCATTGCCGAGCACTCGATATGCCAGCCCGGGCGGCCGCGCCCATATTTCGAATCCCAGCCGGTCTCGGCCGGCTCGTCCGGTTTCGCGCGCTTCCACAGCACGAAGTCGAGCGGGTCTTCCTTCGCATCGTTCGCGGCCACACGCTCGCCCGCGCGCAGATCCTCGAGCGACTTGCCCGACAGCTTGCCGTAACCGTCGAACTTGCGCACCGAGAAATTGACGTCGCCGTCCTTTGCCTGATAGGCGTAGCCGTTCGCCTCGAGCTTCTCGATCATGCCGAGCATCTGCGGGATGAACGCGGTCGCTCGCGGCTCGTGGTCCGGCCGCTCGACGCCGAGCGCGTCGAAATCCGCGTTCATCGCATCGATGAAGCGGCTCGTCAGCGCGCTGATCGACTCGCCGTTCTCGATCGCGCGACGGATGATCTTGTCGTCGACATCGGTGATGTTGCGCACGTAAGTCACCCGGTAGCCGCTCGCGCGCAGCCAGCGCTGGACGACGTCGAACACGACCACCATCCGCGCGTGTCCGATGTGGCAATAGTCGTAGACGGTGATCCCGCAGACATACATCCGCACCTCGCCGGGCTGCCGCGGCACGAAAACTTGCTTGTCACGCGCGAGCGTGTTGTAGATGCGCAGTGATTCCATAGAGACGAAATTGAGCCGAAGGAAACCGCCTGGCGATACTCGCCGTGCATGCGAAACCCGGCGGAACTCTCCCGCCGGCCCGCGTGCCGTGCACTTCCTCGGTGACATGCGGCCGGTCGGTCCGCAGTCGTTGCGGTAACGGCCACAAGAGGCAAAGACTGACCGCGGCTCGCCGGAACGCGCGGACGTTTTGTTAGAATGGGTCGGAGTATAACATTCCGATTTGAGCCTATGAAACCTTCCCGCGGCCTTGCGCCGAGCGCTGCGACCCTTGTTGCGACCGCCGCCGTGAGCGCCGCGCTCGCGTTGTCGGCCGCAGCGGCCCACGCACAAATCTCCCGCGCGCCCACCGATGGCACGCCGGACATCGACGCGTCGATCGCGGGCCGAAACTGGCAGCGCGCGCTCACCCAGCTCGATGCGCGCATCGCATCGAACCCGCGCGACGTGCAGGCGCAGTTCAAGCGCGGCACCGTGCTCGCCCACCTGAATCGCGACGACGACGCGATCAAGCAGTTCGTCGAGCTGACCCAGTCGTACCCGGAGCTGCCCGAACCGTACAACAACCTCGCCGCGCTCTACGCGAAGCACGGCCGCTACGACGATGCGCGCAACGCGCTCGTCACCGCGACGCAGGCGAACCCGAACTACGGCCTCGCCTACGAGAACCTCGGCGATCTGTACCTGCGGCTCGCCGCCGAATCGTACAAGCGCGCGCAAAAGCTCGGCCGCACGAGCGGCGCAACCGCGCAGCGGCTGGCGGATCTGCAAAAGATCGTCTCGCCGCCGAAGGCCGCCAAGGCGGCGGGCGCATCCGCGGCGTCCGTGCGCGATTACGCCGAGCGCGCGAGCGCGAACATGACCACCACCACGCTGCCGTTGTCACCGACGTTCCAGTACGGCGGCCCGAGCGGCTCGCTTGCGACGCCATACGTCGCGCCGTCCCGGTAGCAAGCGGTGCGGCGCGTGCCTTTTCTATCTTCATCCACCCAGAGGATCGTTATGAAACGTCTGTTGCTGGCGCTTGGCAGCGCCGCCCTCGTCGCGAGCGCTCCCGCGTTCGCGCAAACGGCCGCCACGCACCCCGTCGTCCAACTGAAGACCACCCAGGGCGACATCCGTGTCGAGCTGTATCCGGAAAAAGCGCCGAAGACGGTCGCCAACTTCCTCGACTACGTGAAGGCAGGCCAGTACAGCGGCACGATCTTTCATCGCGTGATCAAGGGCTTCATGATCCAAGGCGGCGGCTACAAGGCGAACTTCGACGAGAAGCCGACCCGCGCGCCGATCCCGCTCGAAAGCAAGAACGGGCTGAAGAACCTGGCGGGCACGATCGCGATGGCCCGCACGAGCGATCCGAATTCGGCGACCGCGCAATTCTTCATCAACACCGTCGACAACGCACGCCTCGACTATCCGAACCCGGACGGCAACGGCTACGCCGTGTTCGGCAAGATCGTCTCGGGCATGGACGTCGTGAAGAAGATCGAAGCGACGACGACGACCGTGCGCGGCCCGATGCGCGACGTGCCCGAAAAGCCGATCGTGATCGAATCGGCCACGATCGTCTCGAAATAAGTCGACGCCACCTTTTCGCGCGGCCGTGTCGTTCCGACCGGCCGCGCGCCGTTTAATCCACTCCATCGAAGGAATCATCATGGTCGAACTGCATACGAATCACGGCGTCATCAAGCTCGAACTCGACGCCGCGAAAGCGCCGAAGACAGTCGAGAACTTTCTCAACTACGTCAAGAAGGGCCACTACGACGGCACGGTCTTTCATCGCGTGATCAACGGCTTCATGATCCAGGGCGGCGGCTTCGAGCCGGGCCTGAAGCAAAAACCGACCGACGCGCCGATCACGAACGAGGCGAACAACGGCCTCAAGAACGATGCGTACACGATCGCGATGGCCCGCACCAACGACCCGCACTCGGCGACCGCGCAATTCTTCATCAACGTGAACGACAACGACTTTCTGAACCACTCGTCCCCGACGCCGCAAGGCTGGGGCTACGCGGTGTTCGGCAAGGTCGTCGAAGGTCAGGACGTGGTCGACAAGATCAAGGCCGTCAAGACGGGCAACCAGGGCTTTCATCAGGACGTGCCGACCGACGACGTCATCATCGAAAAGGCCGTGGTGGTCTGACGCGATTCCGCGCATAACGACGCCGGGGGGAAATCTTCGATGCTGCAGGAAACGCCGCCGCGTAGCGTCTTTGCGGGCGTACCGGGCGAACGCGGAGTCTCGCACGCCACACGCCCGTTCCTGTTCATCTCGGACCTGCACCTGAGCGACGCGATTCCGCGCACGGTTGCCGCGTTCGAGCATTTCGTGCGCGTGACGGCCGACAGCGCGGATTCTGTCTTCATTCTCGGCGATCTGTTCGAGTATTGGATCGGCGACGACATCCTCGAAGACGACCCTTTCGCGCAGCGCATTGCCGCGTTGCTGCACACGTTCTCCGAACGCGGCATCGCGCTTTACGTGATGCACGGCAACCGCGACTTCCTGCTCGGCCCACGCTTCATGAAAGCGGCGGGCGCGATGCCGCTGCCCGATCCGTCCGTCGTCATCGCGTTCGGGCGACGGATCGCGCTCGCGCACGGCGACGCACAATGTACCGCCGACCGCGGCTACCAGATGTTCCGGCGCTTTGCGCGCAACCGCGCCGCGCAGTGGCTGTTCCAGCGCTGCCCGTTGCGCTGGCGGCGCGCGCTCGCCCAGCGGATGCGCGCCAACAGCGAAGCGGGCCGGATGCGCCCCGCCTCCGCGCTTTACGACGTCACGCGCCGGGGCGTGGCCGCGCTCTTCGTGCGCAGCGCCGCAAAGGTCATCATCCACGGCCACACGCACAAGCCGGCGCGCCACGTCGAACCGGAAGGCACGCGCTGGGTGCTGCCCGACTGGGAATTCGATCACGGCGTGCCGCGCGGTGGCTATTTGTGCATCGACGCACAAGGAATTCGCGCATTGCCGCTCGATTGAGCGCATCGGCCGCGGCGGATTTCCGGGCCTTCGTCAGCCTGACGAGCGTGCGATACGCGATTGCGCACCGCAATCACTCGCCATCCACGATCCGCACCCCGTGCACTTCGCGCATGACTTCACTTGAGATTTGATTGACGTCGACGCGACGCGTGGCAACGCCGCCTACGGCCGCGCTTGCCCCGCCGTCAACGCTCGAGCGCGCTGCCCTCGAGCACCGCAGACAACCGGCGTAAATCGAGCTGCGCGCCATCCACGCCCCGCAGCGCATTCAAATGCGTGCCAAGCTGCTCGAGCGCGGCGACGATTTCATCGACCCGGCGCGCCTCCTTCGCCGCATGATCGATGAGCCCGTGAATCGCAAGCGACATCGGATCGTCCGCGTTAGGCGTGATGCCGTAGGCGCAAAACGCGGAGCGCTCGGGCGCGCGCTGTTCGGCCGCGACAGGCAATACGATCCGCGCGGGGTTACCAACCGCCGTCCCGCCAGCTGGCACCGGCTTCACGACGACCGCGTTCGAGCCGATCTTCGCGCCCTCGCCGATCGTGAAGCCGCCGAGCACTTTCGCACCGGCGCCGACGATCACGCCGCGCCCGAGCGTCGGGTGACGTTTCGCGCCGCGTGCAAGCGATGTGCCGCCGAGCGTCACGCCCTGATAGATCGTGCAATCGTCGCCAACCACGGCCGTCTCGCCGATCACGACGCCCATCCCATGATCGATGAACACACGCCGGCCGAGCGCGGCGCCCGGATGGATCTCGATGCCCGTCATCCAGCGCCCGATCTGGGACACGAACCGGCCGAGCCAACGCCAATTCGCGCGCCAGCATGCGTGCGCGATGCGATGAAACATCAGCGCGTGCAGCCCCGGATAACACGTGAGCACCTCCCAGGCGCTGCGAGCGGCTGGATCGCGCTCGCGAATCGTGGCAATGTCTTCGCGAAGTCTCGTGAACATGATGATGGCGATGCAAGTAGGAGCCAGGATGCAGCCGCCGGAAAAGGCCGGCTGGCTGCCGCTGCGGCACGGAACCGATATCGTTTTAACCGCTTTGCTTATGACGTCCGCACGATTGTAGAGCGCGCGCCCGGTGCGTGCAGCACATGCGCCGCTTACCCCTGCCGCCATGGCGGATATCGGCACGCCAACCGTTTTTCTTGCGGGACCGCCTGCGGCTCGTGCGTGCGCGCAGCCACCGGTCATGGCTGCCCGCCCTCGCCGCCAGCGCCGCGCTCGCCCGTTTTCAGCAGGATATGCTTCGCGATTCCGCGCACGATGTTGACCTCCTCGCGTTCGAGCCCGGTTCGCGAGAACAGCCGCCGCAGCCGTGACATCAGCTTCTTCGGATGGCGCGGATCGAGGAAATCGAGCGCGATCAACGCATTCTCCAGATGCACGAACATACGCTCGATCTCGTCGCTTTGCGCGAGTTCGCCCGCGCCGGCATCCTGCGGCAACGCCACTGCTTCGTCGTCGAGCAATGCGACGCGCAGCTCGTAGGCGAGCACCTGCACCGCTTGCGCAAGATTGAGCGAGCTGTAGGCGGGGTTGGCCGGAATGTGCGCGATCGCGCTGCAACGCTCGACGTGCTCGTTCGACAAACCGGTACGCTCGTTGCCGAACACGAGCGCGATGTCGCCCCTCTGCACATGGCGGCTCGCGTTCGCGGCAGCCGCACGCGGCGCAAGCCGAGGCGGACCGTATTCGCGCGAGCGCGCGGTGAGCGCGATAGACCAGTGCACACCGTTGAGCGCGTCGGCGAGCGTCGGCACGACATGCGCGCACGCAAGTACGTCGTCGGCGCCGCTCGCCATTGCGATCGCCTCCGGATCGCTCTGCACATGCGGCACACGCGGCGCGACGAGCACCAAACGCGAAAAGCCCATCGTCTTCAGCGCGCGAGCGGCGGCGCCGACGTTACCCGGATGACTCGGCTCGACGAGCACGAAGCGTGTGGACGTAAATCCGCCGCGAGCGGTCCTCGCCACGGAGGATGGCCCGTCGCCGGCGGCCGGCGCGGAAGGTTTTTGCTGAGAGTCCAAGAGATTCTTTAAATTGACAGGAATGCCGGTATGGTATCGCCATCCCGCATGCAAACCCACTCGGCCGAACGGCCAGGCGAATCCGCACGGCGGTTTCGCATCAAAGCGCCGCGAGTCGGGTAAAATTGCGTATTCGAAGGCGGCATCCGCATCGTTCGGGCCGCACTTTTATCGCTCTTTGCCAATTCGTCTTCCGTCGGCGAAACGCCTAGCCTGCCGCAACCGCAAGCCAGGCGACGCATCGCCGGTTCGATCATCATGCGGCGGCCTCGCACCGCCGGCCACTGGATTCAGGATTCAGCCCCATGCATCCCATGCTCAACATTGCCGTCAAGGCCGCGCGCCGCGCCGGGCAAATCATCAACCGCGCATCGCTTGATCTCGATCTGATCGAAATCCGCAAGAAGCAGCACAACGATTTCGTGACGGAGGTCGACAAAGCGTCGGAAGATGCGATCATCGAGACGCTGAAAACCGCCTACCCCGATCACGCGATCCTCGCCGAGGAATCCGGCAAGTCGGACAATGAATCCGAATACCAATGGATCATCGATCCGCTCGACGGCACGACCAACTTCATCCACGGCTTCCCGTACTACTGCATATCGATCGCGCTCGCGCATCGGGGCGTCGTCACGCAGGCGGTCGTCTACGATCCGAACAATAACGATCTGTTCACCGCCACGCGCGGCCGCGGCGCTTTTCTGAACGACCGCCGCATCCGCGTCGGCCGGCGAGACCGTCTGGCCGACGCGCTCATCGGCACGGGCTTTCCGTTCCGCGAGCAGGAAGGGCTCGAAGCGTATGCGCGCCTGTTCACCGAGATGACGCAGGCGTGCACCGGCCTGCGCCGCCCGGGCGCCGCGGCGCTCGATCTGGCGAACGTCGCCGCGGGCCGCCTCGACGGCTTTTTCGAGCAAGGCATCAACGCGTGGGATGTCGCTGCGGGCAGCCTGCTGATCACCGAGGCAGGCGGCCTCGTCGGCAACTACACGGGCGATTCCGATTTTCTGCATCAGCGCGAAATCGTCGCCGCAAACCCGAAAATCTATGCGCAGATGATCCCGATCCTGAACCGCTATACGCATACGCGGCCGGCAGCGGAATAAGCGGCTGTGCTGCGCCACCGCGTCCGCGCGGTGGCGGCGCTCTTCGACGGCCCGCGGCCTTCGAGCTTTGCGCTCGATGTGCCGCGGGCCATTTGCATTTACCACCGCCCGGACGGCTTGCGACGCAGGCTCTCGCCTCTTCCCCTACCCCGTCCTTCCGTATTGCGCAACTCCGTGCCGCCGCCAGCCGAGTACAAATGCCGCACACGCGCCAACGCGTCGATTGCCTGTGCGGCTTGCGCACAATTAATAACCATTAAGAATTAATTCATCAATCAATCGCGGATTGATGCCGAATCGGCTTGCCCCTAACCTTCCAGTCAACGCGCGTTGATAACGCAACCCATTTTCCGTTTCCAACCTCGACCAAACAGGCAAGCCCAATGATCAAACTCGATACCGCCCCGTATGCCGCGCTGCTGCTGCGCGTGAGTCTAGGCGTCCTCTTTCTCGCTCATGTGAGCCTGAAAATCTTCGTCTTCACGATTACGGGATTTGTTGGTTATTTCGCATCGCTCGGTTTGCCCGCGATCGCCGCCTACCTGACGATCGCGCTCGAACTCTTCGGCGGACTCGCGCTGATTTTAGGCGTGTACGCGTCGTGGGTCGCGCTGCCGCTCGCCCTCGAGATGCTCGGCACCGTTTTCATGGTGCACGGTGCGAACGGCTGGCTGTTCACGAACCGGGGCGGCGGCTGGGAATACCCGATGTTCTGGGCGATCGCATTGATGGCACTGTCCCTGATCGGTGATGGCGCGTATGCGCTGTATCCTGGGAAACGGCGCTGAGCGCGGCAATGCGGCGGAATTTGTTCAGGCCGATGAACACGTACGGTGAACCTGCCACGCCCGCCGAATGTGACAGTCATGACGACATCGGTGCCATTCTCATCGGCCCAACCTTTCCGGACCCGATCAGTTGTATGGCCCGACGTCGTCGAGGATATATCCGGCGCAGTTCATTTTCACTACATACCTATATCCGTCGACATAGTAGGGCACCTTCCATTGCGCCAAATCGCTCATATAAGAGAATTCCTCGTTAAAAGCCAAGTCGGCACGAGGGAATTTTCCATGGGCGTAATCTCTGATGTGTACTTCGATTTTCGATTTGTCCATATCCGGGCACACTCCACCGCCACCGTCGTAGGTTCTGACATAAACCAGTAACGCCGCCAAAGCCATTAGAACGATAACAAACAGCAGCAGCAAATATCCCAAACACTTGAGCATTGACCTCACCACGCACCTCATTCCGAACCCGCTGCTGCAAGCGCATCAGGCATCCTTGATCGGCTCACCGCGACAGGCCGGCTAGCCGGCAGCACCCAACCGGCGGGGCGCTCTGCCGCCGAAGGACGGCCTCAGAATCGGCCCGCCGCCGGCCATCGCCTTGATGCTGGCACGCGTTCCGGATTCATCCACCTTTTGCGATCCGTTGAAATAAATCGTGAAGTCGGTATGCCCGGCAATCTCGCCCAATTTGCGCACCAATGTGGTCAACCGCTCTTGAACATCGGGCCGCGATCTCGATACATCAAAGTCGAACCTGTCCGGATTCAGCGTATATTCGCCCAGGAAGGAATAACCGCCGTTGGCGGCCAGTGTGAGTTGCCCGGTGACATGTCCGCTGACACGCCCAAGAGCCGCTCCCACGATCCACTCGTTTTCCGAAATCAAGTTCGTACTGAATACCGCATCGATCGGATAGACACCAGGCCCCATGCCATCGTTGACGACGATATTCTTGATCGCATCTATTTGCTTGACGCCAATCCCCAACCGAAGAGACGGCAAATCCACCGTTCTCGAGGCACCGTTTCCCCTGAACCAGTAATCATAGGCAGCCAGCGTAAAAAACGGCGTGGCGTAGAACCGGAAATCCGAAATCGGCGGCGCCGGTAGCCGGCTAAAGTAATAATCGCTGAATAATCCGAATGCGGCGGTCAGCCCGCTATATGTCGTATTGGACAGACCATATTCATTGGCCCCCACGATATCTCGCCATCCGTTATTCGCCAGCCATTGCGTAAATAACCCGTATGTCGCGATCTGCGCCTGTATCAGCTTATTACTGGACAATTCGATCCCGTAAGCGAATTCGGCCAGTGCGTCGATCGTCCTGCCCTCGCTTGCGGCGGCGAATATTCTTTTTCCATTAACGAGTTTGAATTTTCCGATTTGAAAAATTCCGCCGCGATAATTTTCCAGCCCGGTCGTCCAGCTATATCCGCCGGCGGGGCCGCCGGGCGACGGAAGCGGCAAGCTGGTTTCGGAGGGCGCGGTGACGTGGATGGCGGGAAGCTCGTCGGCCGGGCCATGCCCATTTGCCCAGCCACGAATCGGATGAGCCAATGCGGCTGCGGGCAGCGCCACGGAGGCGCAAAGTAATCGTCGCCTCCCATTACTTATGCCCGTTAAATCTTCCCCGTCCAACGTTGCGTAATCGATGTCGCCATTCATTTCATCATCTATTTAAATATCTTGTGCGAATAGAATCGAGCGATACGGATCAAGCGTATCGATCATTCAGGGCCGCCATCCCTGGTATTTCCGCGATGGCTTACTCGACGCACATTACAACTCAGTAAGATTCAGATGAAAAAGCAGAAGCCGAAAGATGAATGCAAATTACGCAACGCCGATTGAAATTCGGCCGTTATTGCACGTCGCGCGCGCCCGGAACGGCAATTACCGAAATCTTGTCGCCCCGCGCACGGATACGCCGGCGTCATATGAATCCCCGCCTTTATCCAATTCAATCCAGGCTGTTCCGACGGATAATGTTCGGCACGCTCCTTCAGCACCGTCTGCCGCAATGCGTCTGATCCGTCTCGGAAACCGTATGCGCAAATGCGCAGCGTCCGCCGACGCGGCTCAGTTCTCGGCGGCAAAACGCGACGAACGGCCGCTCGCTGCACGCCACGGCCGTAAGCCAGGGCACGCGCACGGCACGGCCGACGTCTGCCATGACCGCAGTGGGAGTCGCATGGACCTGCACGAAGCATCGAGACCTAACGCCGACGGCGCGGACAACGGCCATCGCTTTCCAATACTTGGGCGGCGCTTGATCGGTGGTGTAATCGAAGGCTGCGTCCTGGCCGAAAAGCCAACGTTGCGCATGCACTTCCGGCCCGTCGCGAAACCGCCGGCGCAGCCAAGCAGGGCGATGCGGTCGAGGCCGACACGCCGAATGCCATGCCATTCGACTCCTTCGAGTAATCCATATCGCATCAAGTCTCGGCTGTCGACGTTATCAGCATGTCGATCAAGCGGCGAGAGGCGGCCGACAGGCGGCGATGCGGCGCATAGATGACCGAAAACGGTCGTGTGCGCCCCCGCAGATGGGGCAGCACTTCGACGAGATGTCCGCTCCGGAGCCGATCCTGAACGATGAAGTCATAGGTTTGGCAGATACCGGCACCACTCTGCGCCATTGAAACGACACCCAGTACATCGTCGGACACCGCGACATTCGAAGACGGCAACCAATCGATGTCCCGATCGCCGTCACGAAACACCCAGGGCGCGATACGGCCGCTGCTGGGCAGCATGAACGGCAAACAAAGATGGTGCTCCAGGTCGGCCACGTTTCCGGGCATGCCGGCGTGGGCGACGTACTCGGGCGACGCCACAACGCACAGCGCCGCATCCTCGAGCTTGCGCGCGACCAGACCGCTGTCCGGTAGCTCGCCCAGACGGATCGCCAGGTCGAAGCCTTCGGCCACGAGATCCACGTTCCGGTTCGCGATGTTCAGCTCCACGCGAACGTGCGGGTGTTCCCGCGTGAACCGCCGCAGCAGCGGTGGCAGACGATAGTGTCCATACGTCGTTGGTACGCTCAGCCGGACATGGCCGGTCAAGGTACCGCTGTGCCCCTGAATGGCCCGCTCGGCGTCATCGATCAACAGGAACGCCGCGCGCGATTGTTCGAGATAGTGCCTGCCGTGCTCCGTCAGGCTCAACCGCCGCGTAGACCGACGCAGCAATTGCGTACCCAGCCGGGTTTCCAAACGTGTGATGGCCCGGCTCAATACGGAAGGCGTGCTGCCCAATGCCACCGCGCCGGCAGTCATCGACCCTTTTTCGACCACCGTCACAAACGCTTCCACGTCACCGAGATGGTCGAATTTACGCGCCATCTTGTCCCCCAAAGAACAAAAGCTTTACTTTTGCGTCAGTTTATCTTCGCAAATGAACCAAATAAAGTGCGTGCATCATGACTGCATCGAGTCACCCACCGAAATCCAGGAGCACAGCATGAACGGCGAACATCGCCACCGGCAGGATCTACCGGTCCTATTCGTACTCACGAGCCACGCGGAGAAAGGCTCGAGCGGCGAGCCGACCGGTTTCTATCTCGGCGAAGTGACGCATCCGCTGGCCGAACTCGACGCGGCCGGCATTCCCGTCGAATTCGCATCGATTCAGGGCGGTGAACCGCCAGTTGACGGGCTCGATCTCGACGACGAAATCAATGCGCATTATTGGCGCGATGCCGCTTTCCGGGACGCACTGCGCCAGACGCAGCGGCTGAGCGATGTCGACACGTCGAAATATGCGGCGGTCTTCTTTGCCGGAGGTCACGGCGCAATGTGGGATTTTCCCGGCAATGCCGACGTGGAAAAGGTCACGCGCGCGGTCTATGAAGCGGGCGGCGTGGTCGGCGCGGTATGTCACGGTCCGGCCGCACTGGTCGACGTGAAACTCAGCAACGGTACATACCTCGTCGCCGGCAAGAATCTGAGCGCATTCACGGACGAAGAAGAACGGGTGGTCCAGCTCGATTGCGTCGTCCCTTTCCTGCTCGCGCGCACCTTGAAACAGCGCGGCGCACTTCACCATCCCGCGCCGAACTGGACCGCGAAAGTCGTCGTCGACGGTCGGCTCGTGACTGGCCAGAACCCACAGTCGGCTTCCGGCGTGGGCGCCGCGATGCGTCATCTATTGCTCACCCGTTCACGACAAGCTTGAAACTTCCCAATGAAGAAAACCATGGATTCGATGCGGAGGCTCGCCGTTGCAGCCATCCTCGGCATTGCCGCGTGCGGCGCCCATGCTGCCAACGTGCTGGTGGTGTTGTCGGATTCCGACCACCTCGACCTGAAGGATGACAAGGTCTTCGCGACGGGCTTCTATCTGAACGAGTTGATGCAGCCCGTGAAGGCGCTGCTCGATGCTGGCCATCAAGTGACCTTCGCCACGCCAGAGGGCAAGGCGCCGACGATGGACGTCACGTCGGCCGACAAAATGTACTTCGACGGCGACGACAACGCGATGCGCGACTACCGGGCCTTGCTCGACCGGCTACAAATCACGTCGCGCGCG
The DNA here is from genome assembly GCF_001718875.1 of Burkholderia singularis. Lineage (NCBI taxonomy): Bacteria > Pseudomonadati > Pseudomonadota > Betaproteobacteria > Burkholderiales > Burkholderiaceae > Burkholderia > Burkholderia singularis. The sequence continues at coordinate 1,685,284 of NZ_CP013448.1, read as the reverse complement.
CATTCGCCGGTGATCAGCCTGTCGCGGGTGGAGCAGATTGGATACGCGCACTTCGATGCCGTCTATGTTCCCGGCGGCCATGCGCCGATGCAGGACCTGTTGACCAGTGCCGCCATGGGCAGATTGCTGGCCGACTTTCACGCGCGCGGCAAGACCACGGCGCTCGTTTGCCACGGCCCGATCGCGCTGCTGTCGACGCTGCCCGATGCACCAGGCTTTACACGAAGGCTTGCGGCGGGGAACGCGGGCGACGGCGGCACGAAATGGATTTACGCCGGTTACCGGATGACGGTGATCAGCAACGCGGAAGAAGAGCAGGCCAAAGGGCTGCTCGGCGGCGGCGCGATGAAGTTCTATCCGCAGACTGCATTGCAACGCGCGGGTGGGATTTACAGCAGCAACAAGGTGCCCTTTACCGCGCACATGGTGACCGATCGTGAATTGATCACCGGACAGAATCCGGCCTCGGCTCGGAATGTGGCCGGCGAAATGCTGAAGCGGCTCAAGTAATGCCGCGCAATAAACCGGCAGTGCCGGTTCCTCGATGAGTAAAGGAGAAGCAAACCGTGGATCTGCAACTTGAAGGAAAAACCGCGATCGTCACCGGCGCCACTGCCGGCATCGGCATGGCGATCGCGCGAACGTTGGCCGCCGAAGGCGTGGCGGTCACGATCACCGGGCGTCAACGTGACAAGCTCGACGCAGCCGTGGCCGAACTCTGCGCTGGCGGGCAACGCGGTAACGTGCGCGGAATCGTCGCCGACGTGAGCGGCGATCGCGGTGCCGCGGAGCTGATCGATGCGCAGCCGGATACGGATATTCTCGTGAACAATCTCGGCTACTACGAAGCCAAGCCGTTCGCCGAGATCACCGATGACGACTGGCTGAGAATGATCGACGTCAACGTGATGTCCGGTGTACGGCTGTCTCGTCATTACTTTCCGCGCATGCTTGCGAAGAACTGGGGACGCGTCATCTTCATGTCCAGCGAAGTCGGTGCATTCACACCTCCGGACATGGTGCACTACGGTGTCAGCAAGTCGGCGCAACTCGCGGTCTCACGCGGAATGGCCGAACTGACGAAGGGAACCGGCGTGACCGTCAATAGCGTACTGCCGTCCGCCACTCGTTCGGAAGGCATCGTGGCATATCTTCGGCAGACTGCGCCGCGACCCGATATGACTGATGCTGAAATCGAGTCGCACTTCTTCGACACGTATCGCCCAAGCTCGCTGATTGCCCGCATGATCGAGGCCGACGAGATTGCCGCGATGGTGGCGTTGCTTGCCAGTCCTTTGGGCGCTGCATCCAATGGCGCCGCCGTGCGCGTCGAGGGCGGCACCTATCGGTCGATCCTCTGAGCAGGCGCCGCAATTCAGACTCGCGGGTGTATTCATTGATCACATACAGCAGCTTCAACGCCCGGCCATCCACCAGTGGTCCTGCACGAAGTCATAGCGCCAGACCGAATCGGGATGTGCTGCACCAGGCAAGCGTATGTCGTTGCCGCAACGACGTCGGCAAGGACGTCGCCGCGCAATGTTGAACTGCCCTCCTTCGATAAACCGTCAATGGAGCCGCAGTCGCGCCGGGGGAGTGTCAGATCCGATGTGAAAGCCGACGTCCTGGCCGGCTGGGCAGGCCCGCCGCACGAAACTCCGTTCGCTGCGTGGCGCCGGCTCAGCAAAACAAGGCCGGGACGGGAACTGATTGCGGTACGGCGCCGTCAGCGCCCAGCTGGCTCTCCCCTGCCACCGGCCGAACGGCGAACTTCGCGCTTGTGCACGGGAGCCACTGGTAAACTCGGGCAACCCAAGCCATAACTTTACGCCGGATCTATGACCACGCTGTCGCCCGAGGCCTTTGCTGGCCACACCCCAATGATGCAGCAATACTTGCGCGTTAAAGCTGAGCATCCCGACACGCTCGTCTTCTATCGAATGGGAGATTTCTACGAGCTGTTCTTCGGTGACGCGGAAAAAGCCTCGCGTCTGCTCGATTTGACGCTCACGCAGCGTGGCGCGTCCGCCGGTACGCCGATCAAGATGGCGGGCGTGCCGCATCATGCGATCGAGCAATATCTCGCGAAGCTCGTGAAATTCGGCGAATCGGCCGCGATTTGCGAACAGATCGGTGATCCGGCGACATCGAAAGGGCCCGTCGAGCGCAAGGTCGTGCGCGTCGTCACGCCCGGCACGCTGACCGACGCCGCGCTGCTGTCCGACAAAAGCGATGTCTTCCTGCTCGCGCTTTGTATCGCGCACAACAAGCGCGGGGTCGCATCGAACGTCGGCCTTGCGTGGCTCAATCTCGCGAGCGGCGCGCTGCGGCTCGCCGAAATCGCACCGGACGAACTCGGCGCGGCGCTCGAGCGCATCCGCCCCGCCGAGATTCTCGCGGCGGACAGCGCGCTCGAAGCCGTGCCCACGGGCATCGGCGCGATCACGCGCGTGCCCGATTGGCACTTCGACATCGCCTCCGGCACGCAACGGCTGTGCGATCAGCTCGAAGTCGCCAGCCTCGACGGCTTCGGCGCGCAGTCGCTTGCGAGCGCCTGCGGCGCGGCGGGCGCGCTCCTCATCTATGCGGCCTCGACGCAGGGCCAGCAATTGCGTCATGTGCGCAGCTTGAAAGTCGAGACCGAATCCGAATACATCGGGCTCGATCCGTCGACGCGGCGCAATCTCGAACTCACCGAAACACTGCGCGGCACCGAATCGCCGACGCTTTACTCGCTGCTCGATACCTGCTGCACCGCGATGGGCAGCCGTCTGCTGCGCCACTGGCTGCATCATCCGCCGCGCGCGTCGGTCGCCGCTCAAGCGCGCCACCTGGCGATCGGCGCGCTCATCGAGGCCCCCGCGCACGCGGGCCTCGACAATCTGCGCTCGGCGCTGCGGCAGATCGCCGACGTCGAGCGGATCACCGGACGCCTCGCGCTGCTGTCCGCGCGCCCGCGCGATCTGTCCAGCCTGCGCGATACGTTCGCCGCATTGCCCGCGCTACGGCAGCAGGTCGCCGCGATCGCGCCGAACGCCCCCGCCCTCGCCCGTATCGAGGCCGCGCTCGAACCGCCTGCCGGCTGCCTCGATCTGCTCACCCGAGCAATCGCGCCAGAGCCGGCCGCAATGGTGCGCGACGGCGGCGTGATTGCGCGCGGCTACGATGCCGAACTCGACGAGCTGCGCGACATCTCCGAGAACTGCGGCCAGTTCCTGATCGATCTCGAAGCGCGCGAACGCGCACGCACCGGCATCGCCAACCTGCGCGTCGAATACAACAAAGTGCATGGCTTTTATATCGAAGTCACGCGCGGCCAGACCGACAAGGTGCCCGACGATTACCGCCGCCGCCAGACGCTCAAGAACGCGGAGCGCTACATCACCCCCGAGCTGAAGACCTTCGAGGATAAGGCGCTGTCCGCGCAGGAGCGCGCGCTCGCTCGCGAACGCGCGCTTTACGACAGCGTGCTGCAAGCGCTGCTGCCGCATATCGAAGGCTGCCAGCGCGTGGCTGGCGGACTGGCCGAGCTGGATCTGCTCGCCGCGTTCGCCGAGCGCGCGCGCACGCTCGACTGGATCGCACCCACGTTCTCCGACGAGCTTGGCATCGAGATCGAACAAGGCCGGCATCCGGTCGTCGAAGCGCAGGTCGAGCGCTTCATCGCGAACGATTGCAAGCTCACTCCCGATCGCAAGCTGCTTCTCATCACCGGCCCGAACATGGGCGGTAAGTCGACCTTCATGCGTCAAACCGCGCTCATCGCGCTGATGGCCTATGTCGGCAGCTACGTGCCCGCGAAAGCGGCGCGCTTCGGCCCGATCGACCGCATCTTCACGCGCATCGGCGCAGCCGACGATCTCGCGGGCGGCCGCTCGACGTTCATGGTCGAAATGACGGAAGCCGCCGCGATCCTGAACGACGCGACGCCGCAAAGCCTCGTGCTGATGGACGAAATCGGCCGCGGCACGTCGACATTCGACGGCCTCGCGCTCGCATGGGCGATCGCGCGCCATCTGCTTGCGCACAACCGCTGCTACACCCTGTTTGCGACCCACTACTTCGAGTTGACGCAACTGCCGGCGGAATTCCCGCACGCGGCGAACGTACATCTGTCGGCGGTCGAGCACGGCCACGGCATCGTGTTCCTGCATGCGGTCGAAGAAGGGCCGGCGAACCAGAGCTACGGGCTCCAGGTCGCGCAACTCGCAGGCGTGCCCGCGCCCGTGATCCGGGCCGCGCGCAAGCATCTCGCGTATCTCGAACAGCAGTCCGCCGCGCAAGCGGCGCCGCAGCTCGATCTCTTCGCCGCGCCGCCGGCAGCCGCCGATGACAGTGACGAAGCGCCCGCCGCCGCGCTGAATCCGGCGCTCGAGCGCCTGCTCGCGCTCGATCCGGATGATCTCAAGCCACGCGATGCGCTCGATCTGCTTTACGAGCTTCATGCACTCGCCCGCTCGAACGCGACCGATGCGCCGCACTGACGCCATCGCTCGACGCGTCTCGCCGCGCTCGCGCGCGGCCGCGTTCGCACTTGCGTGCATACTCGCGTGCGGCGCGCCGCACGCGCTCGCGCGCGGCGGCCGATATGCATTCGCGGTGGTGTCCGGCGTGATCGCGTCGCCAGAAGACGAGCCGCATGCGCGACACCTGATCGATGCGATCGGACGCGACCGCGCCGTGTCGTTCATCGTCTACGAAGGCAATTTGAAGGGGCCGGGCGAAGCTTGCCGCGACCGGCTCTATGACGAGCGCAGCGCAATTCTCGCGACGTCGCGCGTGCCGCTCGTACTGCTGCCCGGCCAATACGACTGGGCCGCGTGCAATACGCGCGACGCCGGCACATACGACCCCGTCGAGCGGCTGGATTTCCTGCGGCAGAACGTGTTCGTCGAGCCCGCATCGCCGGGCACGAATTCGCTCACGCTCACGCGTGAAAGCGAAGTGCCGCGCTTTCACCCATACCGCGAAAATGTCCGCTGGACTCAGGGCGATACGGTGTTCGTCGGTCTGAATGCGCCAAGTCCAAACAATCACTACCTGACGGCGGGCGGGCGCAACGGCGAATTCGAGGATCGCGTGATCGCGAACACGTTCTGGATCGATCATGCGGCCGAGTACGCGAAACGCCGCGACGCGCGCGCACTCGTGATCTTCGTCGAAGGCGATCCGCAATTCGATCGCTATGAACGCACCGAGCGCTTCGGATGGCTGCGTTTCAACCGCCCTCGCACGCGCGACGGCTTTCGCGAATTCAAACGCTCATTGGTTAAAGCCGCGGCGATTTTCCGCGGCTCGATCGTCGTCGTGCATCCGACCGACGAAACGCTCGACAGCGGTTTCATGATCGACCGCCCATTGCGTGACGACAAAGGGAATCCGATCGGCAATTTGACCCGCATCGCGATCGCGCCACGCGCCCGTCTGACGCAATGGGTGAAGATCGGCGTCGATCCCGCGCGGCAACCGATGTTCAGCGTCAGCGTGCAAACCGTGCCGAAGCATCTGCCGCCACCGCCCGCGCTGCCCGTCGCGCCCCGGGACGAGACGCAAATGCCCGACATGCCGGAAATCCAGACGCCGCCCGCGCTGCCCGACTCGGGAGCGAGCAACGCATCGCCTTCCGGCTACGAGCCTCAGCACGACATGCACGACAACAACAGCTATCGCTCATCCGGCATGCCGCCCGTGCAAACGCCGAGCAGCATGCCGGCCGACTCAATGCAGCGTGCGCGCTGAGTCGCGGTCCTCGCCGTCGTCATCGTCGTCGTCGACGATCTCGAGCCCTTGCGCGCCATGCGCGTGCTCATGCTCGATCTCGTCCTCCGTCGCTTCCCGCACATCCTTTACCGTCAGCGCGAAACGCAGCGCCATCCCCGCGAGCGGGTGATTGCCGTCGAGCACTACTTTGTCTTCCGCGATATCGGTCACCGTGTAGATCAGCGAATCGATTTCCTCGTCGCCGTCCTCCGGCGTGCCCTCGAACTGCATGCCGACCTCGAGCGGCTCGGGGAAACGGTCGCGCGGTTCGATCTTCACGAGTTCCGGATCGTAATCGCCGAACGCATCTTGCGGTTCCAACTGAATTTGCGCCTGATAGCCGGGTTCCTGGCCGTCGAGTTGTTCCTCGATCTTGGGGAACGTGCCATCATAGCCGCCGTGCAGATAGACCATCGGCTCATCGCTCTCCTCGATCAGATTGCCTTGCGCATCCGACAGCTTGTAGGCGACCGATACGACAGTGTTTTTTGCGATTTTCATCCAATTCTCCCAAGTACATCAGTCATTATACGATGCCCCAACGGCCACCACCCGAACTGTCCGGCCGTGCACGCGCGCGCAGCCGCGCGCCGCGCACCGATACGCCGACCCCGCTCCTCGGCAATCTCACTGCCGCGCAATTCATGCGCCGATATTGGCAAAAAAAGCCGCTGCTGATCCGCCAGGCCGTGCCCGGCATCGCGCCGCCCGTCTCGCGCGACGCGCTCTTCGAGTTGGCCAGCGATTACGATGTCGAATCGCGGCTCGTCACGCATTTTCGTAACAGTTGGCAACTGAAGCACGGCCCGTTCGAGCAGGGCGATTTGCCGCCCGTGAAACGCCGCGAGTGGACGCTGCTCGTTCAAGGGCTCAATCTGCACGACGATCGCGCCCGCGCGCTTCTCGAACGCTTTCGCTTCATCCCGGACGCGCGCGTCGACGATCTGATGATTTCGTATGCAACGGACGGCGGCGGCGTCGGCCCGCACTTCGACTCGTATGACGTGTTCCTGCTGCAAGTGCATGGCAAGCGCCGCTGGCGCATCGGCGCGCAACGCGATCTGTCGCTGCAGGAAGGATTGCCGCTCAAGATTCTCGAGCACTTCGAGCCCACCGACGAATGGGTGCTCGAGCCCGGCGACATGCTGTATTTGCCGCCGCACATCGCCCACGACGGCGTTGCGATCGGCGAATGCATGACGTGCTCGATCGGCTTCCGGGCGCCGTGCGCCGGCGAATTGCGCGCGCAGTTCCTCTATCACCTCGCCGAGCGCGGCAACCTGCGCACCGGCGCACACGACGACGCGCCATACCGCGATCCCGCGCAGCCCGCCGTCGACACGCCCGCGCAACTGCCGCCGGCGATGATCGAACGCGTCGCCGCGATGCTGTCGAAAATCAAATGGGACGAGCGGGACATCGGCGATTTCCTGGGTTGCTATTTGAGCGAGCCCAAATCGAACGTCGTGTTCGAGCCCCCTGCCCGACGCATCAGCGAAGCCGTGTTCGCGGCGCAGGCGGGCCGCCATGGCGTCCGGCTCGACAGGAAAACGGCGCTGCTGTACAGCCGCCGCTCGTATTTCATCAACGGCGAAGCCTATGCGCTCGCGGACACGGCAAAATGGCTGCCTGAATTGGCCGATACGCGTCAAATCGATGCGAAACGGTTTGTAACACTCTCAAAGGACCCGTCGATGACAGCCTTGCTGCACGAATGGTATTGTGCGGGCTGGATACAGGTGGGCAAGTTGGAGTAAAGTTGCAAGTTGCCTGACTGTACGCCCATGCGAACGCCCGTTTTGTATGGGAAAGACAACGTATTGACCCCGCATTTGTCGACGGTCGATAGGAAAGTGCATATAATTTCCGCCCAAGCCGTAGGGAAGATTCACGCTCTAGAAGTGCATCTCCACCAGCGGCCCAGGTCGGTGTTGGAGCACATTACCGGTATTGTTTCGCGCTGTTGCTTACCTTTAACCATAAAAGGACGTGATCATGAAGAAATCCCTCCTCGTAGCTTCCCTGTTGGCTGCCGTTGCACTGGCTGCGTGCAACAAGAGCTCCGAGCAAGCTGCTTCGTCGGCTGCTAGCGACGCGAGTGCTGCCGCCGCTTCGGCTGCTTCGACGGTTGCCGCTGCTGCTTCGGACGCTGCTGCCGCTGCTGCTTCGAGCGTCGCGGCTGCTGCGAGCGATGCGGCTGCTGCAGTGGCGTCGGCTGCTTCGGCAGCGACGGCTGCTCCGGCTTCGGGCGCGAGCCAGTAAGGCTGTTGCAGGTCAGCACCAGCAAAAAAACCGGCCTTCGGGCCGGTTTTTTTACGTCTGCTGCATGGCGTCCGCTGCCGTTCGAGGCTGGCCGGAATGCCGATATACGCTCAGCCCAGGCCAAGCCAGCCAAAGCCGTTGCGTTGCGACGCGACGAGCACGTCGCCCGCCCCGCCCCCGAGCGCCGCGGCGAGCGCCGCCTGCGCCAGTTCCGGCGTATTGTTTTGCTGACTCAGATGAGCGGCTACCAGATGCTTGAGCCGGCTGCAATCGAGCGCTGCGAGGATCTGCGCCGCCGCGTCGTTGCTCAGATGGCCGTGGGAGCCGCCGATACGCGCCTTCAGCGATGCCGGATAGCGGCTCGCGGCAAGCATCGCGGCATCGTGATTCGCCTCTAGCACGAGAGCGTCGCAGCCGCTCAGCACGGTGCCGATATGCGGCGTCGACATGCCGACGTCGGTCAGCACGCCAAGACGCTTCGCGCCGTCGCCGAACACGAATTGGAGCGGCTCGCGTGCATCGTGCGGCACGGTATAGGGCAGCACGCTCAGATCGCCCAACGCGACCGCGTCGCCCTCCCACAACACGCGCAGATCGATGCCCGCGTCATCGGCACCGATCGCGCGCGCGGTGCCCCAGCTCATATAGAGCGGCAACAACGCGCGGCGCGCTAGCGTCAACGCGCAACCAACATGGTCGCCGTGTTCGTGGGTGACGAAGATTGCGTCGAGCGCGTCGACGCTCAAATCGAGACGCGCGAGACGACGCTCGATTTCCTTGGCCGAGAAACCGCAATCGAGCAGCACGCGCGTCGTCGTCACGCCACTGGACGCTTCGACGACGAGCGCGTTGCCTTCGCTGCCGCTTCCCAAGCTCGCGAATCGCACGCGCGTCAGTTCAGTTGCGCATGCAGCAGCGAGATGATCCGCCGCGCTTCGGACGAATTGTCGACCTGGCCGTTCGCATCGACGACGGCCACCTGCGTCTGCGCATCGCCCTGCCGGCGCACGTTGACGAGGAACTCCTTACCCGGCTTGGCCGCGGTCGGCCCGCCATAGAACAGCTTGCCGAACAGCCCGTCGCGCTTGAGCTCCTCCATCGAATTCGCGTAGCGCACGTAGTAGAGGCCCTTTTCGCGATCACGATTGTCGACGGTGAAATTGGTCCGATCGAGCGCCAGCCCAACGCGCAGCCATGCGCGATCGAACGATTCGGCCAGATCGAGCGTCGCCCCGCCGGCATTGGAGCCGACGACCGTCGAAGGCGCCGACGCGGGACGCGCGTCGGCGATCAACTGCTTCGCCTGCGCTTCGGTCAAACCGAGTTTCTCCATCAGCTTCGCGAGAAATACCGCCTCGAGCACCGGATTGCGCGGCTGCTCCTCCCAACGCGACGACGTGCCGCCCTGCGTACCCGTCATCTTCTCTTCCATCGCGCTGTGCGTGATCGAAATGTCGGTATTGCCGTCTGCCGTGCGCGTGACGAGCGTGCGGAACCGGTCACGCGTGCCCGACGAATAAACAAAATCGATCACCCGGCCAACCGTTCTGCGGAACCAGTCGTCGGGGATGTTCGCGCGGTTTTCCGCCCAATCGGTCACCATGATCCCGGTGGACGGCGCGTCGGTTTTCAGCGAAAAACCGTTGTCCTGCCAGAAATCCTTCAGTTGCGGCCAAAGCTGCTCGGGCGTGCGGCCGTCGACGACGAGCCAGCGGCGGTCGCCGTCACGCTCGACGTGCATCCCGAACGGGTCCTGCGCGGTCGGCTGCCCTTGCGTCGCATTGCCCGCGGCAGTGACCACGCGCGTCGGCGCGGTGCCGAGACCGGAATTCGTCGGCGGCGCGACATAGGCCGGGTTGAGCGGCACGGCGGTCAGATCCTGCGGCACCTGTAGCGGCGGCGCGGAACCAGTCGATTTGTAATTGACGCGATCCGGTGCGAGATAGTCGTTCAGCGTGTCGCAGCCGGCGAGCGCGACGAGCGCCAACGTCAACACCGATGCGTGGATCGCGCGGGAGGAAAAGGCGGAATGTTTCATGAAGTCCTTCGTCTTGCTGAAACGCGTGTCACGCACGACGCCGGAGTGCGCCGGGTCGGGGTTTGGATGAATCGGGCAACAGGCGGCCGCACGCGCCGGCCGTGCCTGTCTTACAGAAGGCCCGCCTCGCGCAGCGCGTCGCGCACGGCTTCATGGCAGCGCGCATCGAGCGGCGTGAGCGGCAAGCGAATGCCGCCCGCGATCTTGCCCATTTGCTGCAGAGCCCATTTCACGGGAATCGGATTGGCCTCGATGAACAGGTTTTTGTGCAGCGACAGGAGTTTCAGGTGAATGCTCCGGGCCGTCTGCGCATCGGCGGCCAGCGCGGCGCGGCACAGGTCGCTCATCGCGCGCGGCGCGACGTTCGCCGTGACCGAAATGTTGCCGTGGCCGCCGAGCAGCATCAGCGCGATCGCAGTGGGATCGTCACCGCTGTAGATCGCGAAATGAGCCGGCGCGGCCTTGATCAGGTGCGCCGCGCGATCGATGTTGCCCGTTGCCTCCTTCACGCCGACGATGCCCGGCACCTGCGCAAGACGCAGGATCGTCTCGTTCGACATGTCCGCGACCGTGCGCCCCGGCACGTTGTACAGGATCATCGGCAGATCGACGGCCTCGGCAATCGCCCTGAAATGCCGGTAGATCCCTTCCTGCGTCGGTTTGTTGTAATACGGCACCACTTGCAGCGTCGCATCGGCGCCGACCGATTTCGCGCGCTTCGACAATTCGATCGCCTCGGCCGTCGAATTGCCGCCCGCGCCCGCGATGATCGGAATCCGCTTGGCCGCCTGGCGAACCGCGGTCTCGATCATCAGCACATGCTCGTCGACCGCGAGCGTGGCCGATTCGCCGCTCGTGCCGACCACCACGAGGGCATCCGTCCCCTCTTCGATATGCCAGTCGATCAGCTTGCGAAAGGCCGCCAGATCGAGGCTGCCGTCATCGAGCATCGGGGTGACGATCGCGGGGATGCTGCCGCGGATTTGAATGCCGTCTTGAGTGCCGTTGGTCATGAAACAAACACGATGAAAAATCGGTAAGCGTCGATTGTAGCGGATTAGACGGCCATTCCGTAACGCGGTAATCCCGACCTTTGCCGCATGGCGCGGCGAGCGCCGCCGCCAACCGCGTCAGTTGTACGACAGGCCCATCGCCTCGCGCACGTCGCGCATCGTCTCCGTCGCATGCTTACGTGCCTTGTCGCAGCCGTCCGCGACGATTGCGCGCAGCAGCGACGGATCGTCCATATATTTCTGCGCGCGTTCGAGCATCGGCTGCTGCTCGCGCAGAATCCCTTCGATCACCGGCTGCTTGCATTCGAGGCAGCCGATGCCCGCCGAGCGGCAGCCCTTTTGCACCCAGTCGTGCGTCGCGTCGTCCGTGTAGACCTGATGGAGCTGCCACACCGGGCACTTGTCCGGATCGCCCGGATCGCTGCGGCGCACGCGCGCCGGATCGGTCGGCATCGTGCGGACCTTCTTGCCGATCGTCTCGGCGTCCTCGCGCAGGCCAATCGTGTTGCCATACGACTTCGACATCTTCTGCCCGTCGAGGCCGGGCATCCGCGACGCTTCGGTCAACAGCGCCTGCGGTTCGACCAGAATGATCTTGCGCGCGCCTTCGAGGTAGCCGAACAGCCGCTCGCGGTCGCTCATCGACAGGCTCTGCGATTCCTGCAACATCGCACGCGCCTGCTCGAGCGCCTCGTCGTCGCCCTCCTGCTGGTAGGCATTGCGCAGCTCGTGATAAAGCTTCGCGCGCTTGCCGCCCAGCTTCTTCGCCGCCTCGTTCGCCTTCTCCTCGAAGCCGGGCTCGCGGCCGTACAGGTAGTTGAAGCGGCGTGCGATCTCGCGCGTCATCTCGACGTGCGGCACCTGATCCTCGCCCACCGGCACGAGCGAGCCGCGGTACAGCAGGATGTCGGCCGCCATCAGCACCGGATAGCCGAGAAAGCCATACGTCGACAGATCCTTGTCCTTGAGCTTCTCGATCTGCTCCTTGTAGGTCGGCACGCGCTCGAGCCAGCCGAGCGGCGTGCTCATGCCGAGCAGCAGCGCAAGCTCGGCGTGCTCGGGCACCTTGCTCTGAATGAAGAGCGTCGCCTGGGTGGGATCGATGCCCGCCGCGAGCCAGTCGATCAGCACATCCCAGACATTCTTCTCGATCACCTCGGGCGTTTCGTAGTGCGTCGTCAGCGCGTGCCAATCGACCACGCAAAAGAAGCACGGATATTCGGATTGCAGCTTCACCCAGTTCTTCAGCACGCCGTGGTAATGGCCGAGGTGGAGCGAGCCCGTGGGTCGCATGCCGGAAAAAATACGGTCTGGGAACATGATTGTCGTTAGAAAAGCGAAGCGAAAGGAGTCAGGATGGCCGTGACGACCGTATAGCCGGCGCCGACGAGCGGACGCAACCAAAACTTCGTCAACAGCCCCGTCGCCACGAGCGCGAGCACGATCAGGAAACCGTAAGGCTCGATCCGCGACAGCGCGATCGATTGCTTCGGCGGCAGCAGCGCGGCCAAAATGCGGCCGCCGTCGAGCGGCGGCAGCGGAAACAGATTGAGCACGGCGAGCACCAGATTCACACCGACGCCCGCTGCCGCCATCCGCGTGAAGAACGGCTCGTCAATCGACAGCGCCGCGAGGCCGATGCTCACGAAACCCCACACGAGCGCCTGCACGAAATTGCAGCCCGGCCCGGCGAGCGATACCCAGAATGTCCCCCAGCGCACGTCGCGCAAATTGCGGAACGTGACGGGCACCGGTTTCGCATAACCGAACAGGAACGCGCCGCTCGTCAGGAAATACAGGGCGAGCGGAATCACGATCGTGCCGATCGGATCGATATGGCGCATCGGATTGAATGACACGCGGCCCATCATGTACGCGGTGTTGTCGCCGAGCAGGCGCGCGGCATAGCCGTGTGCGGCTTCGTGCAGAGTGATTGCGAAGATCACGGGAAGCGCATAGACGGCGATCGTCTGGATCAGGGAAGCATTCATAGCGCGCTATTGTAACAAGCGGAAAATATGCGGATGGTGCGTGGCCAGACAGGTAAGTGCGCGCGGGCGGCCTGGCAGTTGGAGGGGCGGCAGCCGTGCGGCACGCACCGCTCGCGCTCCTGCCCACGCTCACGCGGAAAGGCCGAACGGCTCGAGCGGCCCGCGCCCGGCCCGCACGAGTTGCGGTTCGTCGCTCGTCAGATCGATCACGGTCGACGGCTCGCGCGGGCACGCGCCGCCATCGATCACGAGATCGAGCTGCTTTTCGAGACGCGCGCGAATATCGTCCGGATCGTTGAGCGGATCGGGATCGGGCGGCAGGATCAGCGTCGTGCCAAGGAGCGGCTGGCCAAGTGTCTCGAGCAGCGCGAGCGTGATCGCGTGAGCGGGCACGCGCAACCCGATCGTCTTGCGCGACGGATGTGACAGCCGGCGCGGCACCTCCTTCGTCGCCTGCAGGATGAACACGTAAGGCCCGGGCGTCACCGACTTGATCAGCCGGTATTGGCGATTGTCGACCATCGCGAACGTCGCCAGCTCGGACAAATCGCGCACGAGCAGCGACAAATGCTGCTTCTCGTCGAGCCCGCGAATCCGCCGCACGCGCTCCACCGCATCCTTGTCGTCGAGATGGCATGCGAGCGCATAGCTCGAATCGGTCGGCAGCGCGATCACGCCGCCGCCGCGCACGATCTCGGCTGCCTGCTTGACAAGCCGCGGCTGCGGATTGTCCGGATGAATCCTGAAAAATTGGGACATGGGGACAGAAGGAATCGGTCGACGCGCGCGCCGGCTTCCCGCCGGCCGCGCGGCTGCGCGAACGCCGCTACAGCCAGCGTTCCCAGACGGGTTTGAGATCGGATGGCAGCGGCGGCAAGCCGCCGAGTTCGGTACGGCCCTCGCCGGGCGCATGGAAATCGGAACCGCGCGACGCCTCGAAGCCGAAACGCCGCGCGACATCCGCATATTCGCGGTATTGATCGGGCGTGTGACTGCCCGTCACGACTTCGATCGCGACGCCACCCAGTTCGACGAATTCACCGAAGAACGCGTCGAATTCGACCGGCGTATACGCGTAGCGGCCGGGGTGCGCGACGATCGCCTCGCCGCCCGCTGCCTTGATCCACCCCACCGCGTCGGACAGCTTTGCCCAGCGGTGCGGAACATAACCGGGCTTGCCGTCGCCGAGGATGCGATCGAACACGTCGGCCGTCGACGTGGCGTAACCGTTGTCGACGAGAAAACGCGCGAAGTGCGTGCGCGAGATCAAGTCCGGATTCGATACATACGCGAGCGCGCCTTCGTATGCGCGCTCGATGCCGAGCGCCGCGAGCGCGTTGCCGATCTCGACCGCGCGCGCCGCGCGGCCGTTGCGGGTTTGGTAAAGGCCGTCGATGAGCGTGCGGTTCTCCGGATCGATATTCAAGCCGACGATGTGCACCGTGCGCGATGCCCACGTCACCGAGATCTCGACGCCGCTCAGGTAGCGCATGCCGAGCGCCTCGGCGGCTTCGCGCGCGGCGCGCTGCCCGCCGAGTTCGTCGTGATCGGTCAGCGCCCAGAGCGTGACGCCGCCCGCGTGCGCACGGCGCGCGACGTCGGCGGGACTGAGCTTGCCGTCGGAGACGTTCGAATGGCAGTGAAGGTCGGCGTTCATGGTCGGCATCGAGGATAGACGTCCATTCTACTGCAATGCGCAAACGAACCCATGCGCCGGAAACGGCGGCGCGTTTGGCGTTTGGCCAGTCTCGATGACTCGCGCCGAAGCTAGCGTTGCCGTGGCGGTTTCATGGCGGCGGCGCGCCGAAGGCCGCTTGGGCATGCGGCCCGGCGCGCGCGCCCGGATGCCGCGCGTGCGCCGCTCGCAAGCCCGGCATGCTTCGGCATCCGCCCGGATGCGCATCGGCTCGCAACCCACCCATTGCGCGACGATGCGTCGAACGGGACGCCCCGCCCGATCATGCGCAAAATGCTTCGATCAACGCCGCGACCTGCTCCGGCTGATCGTGGTGGACCATATGTCCCGCATCCTCGATGAGCTTCTCGCGCCAATCGCTGAACGCGGCGAAACGGGCCTTGAATTCGGGAATCGGAATCCCGCGCGCGAGAAACGCGAGCGTGGGTGAATCGACCGCCTCGACGTGCAGCACCTTCGCGCGCACCCTCGACCACACCGCCATCACCTCGTCGAGCCGATACAGCATCGGCCCGCGCATTTTGTGCGCGGGATCGGCAAGAAGCCGGTACTGACCATCCAGATCGGGAGCCGACCAATGTCCGGCGAGAAACGCCGCGCGGCGCGGGTCCAGGCGCGGATTCGTCTTCATGAGGCGCGCGGCGACGGCGTCGAGCGATGCGTAGCGGCTGAGCGTCGGCGGATCGCGCAGATCGTCGAGCCACTGCGCGATCCGGCGCGGCGACTCGTCGGCGCTCGCGGGCGCGAGCCCGAACCCCTCCAGATCGACCACCCGCCGCACCCGTTGCGGCCGCACGCCCGCATACAGGCACACGACGTTCGCGCCCATGCTGTGTCCGACCAAATTGACTTCGCCTTCGGGCGTGTAATGGTCGATCAGCGCTTCGAGATCGCCGAGATATTCGTGGAACCAATAATGGCCGCCCTTGTGCGCCGCGACTGGCCAGTCGGACAGGCCGAAACCGCGCGCATCGGGCGCGATCACCTGCCAGTCGCCCGCGAGCGCGTCGACGACGAACTGAAACGACGCCGCAACGTCCATCCAACCGTGCAGCATGTAGAGCGTCGGCGCTTCGGGCCGCCCCCAGCGCCGCACATGCAGCTTGACGCCGCGGACCGTGACGAAATCAGAGACGGATTCGGTGGAGTGCATTGTCAGCCCAAAAAAGAATGATCGTTCGTTTTATTCTATCGCGCGACGCACCGCCGACGCCGATCCAACGCTGTGTTCGCGTGGGTATCGAGGCACTTCTCTAAAGAAAATCGTAAGCCGCCGGCCGTCCGAAGGCAGTCGCGCCACCGGCAAACGGCACGGCTAGCGTGCGTCGACGGCCTCCCGCGCGGCGAGCGCCGCCAGCTCGACGTCGTCGAATCCCGCCGAGCGGCGTGCATCGAAATTGAACGGTCCGCGCAGCCGCGGCGCGCGATACTGACTGGCGAGCCGCTCATAAGTCGCATGAGGATCGAGTTTCGCATCGTCGCACAGGTGACGGAACCAACGATTGCCGATCCACACGTGCCCGATCTCGTCGCGCAGAATCACGTCGAGAATCGCCGCGGACGCATGATCGCCCGCCCGCTCAAGCCGTGCCCGAATCGGCGGCGACGCGTCGAGCCCGCGCGCCTCCAGCGTGCGCGGCACGAGTGCCATGCGGGCGAGCACGTCGCCCGCCGTGCGCTCGCACATCTCCCAAAGGCCGTTATGCGCGGGAAAATCGCCGTATGCGTAACCCAGTTGCGCAAGACGCGCGGCAAGCAGCGAATAATGGTGCGCCTCCTCGGCCGCGACCTTCAGCCAGTCCGCATAGAACTCCGCCGGCATCCGTGGAAAACGCCACACCGCATCGAGCGCGAGATTGATCGCATTGAATTCGATATGCGCCAGCGCATGCAGCAGCGCCGCGCGCCCCTGCGGCGAGCGCATGCTGCGCCGCTCGAGCCGCGCGGGCTCGACGAGTTCGGGGCGCGCCGGCCGCCCCGGCAAACCGCCTTCGGGAGCGCTCAGCACACGCTGCGGCAGGACAGCCGCGCGCCCGTCCTGCCACGCCGCACGCAATTCGGCAACAAGCGCGGCTTTGCGCTCGGGATCGGGTTCGCCGAGCGCGGCGAGCGCGTCGCTGCGCAGGCAACGCTCGGGCTGGGGCGACGAAGTCGGAACGAATGACATGAAAAGACACACGAATGCGCGTCGGCGGCGCGCACGGACAATCGGAACAACCGGTTTACAATAAACGGTTCGATCGCGCCGCATCCAAGCGCGACGCCACTCGCGCGCCATTGTACCGGCCGCCTGAACGCCCCACATGGAGACAACATGGCCATCTACAAGCTCGGCGAGCACGCGCCGTCCATTCACGAAAGCGTGTTCGTCGCCGACAACGCGACAATCGTCGGCAAGGTCGTGCTCGAAGAAAACGCGAGCATCTGGTTCGGCGTGACGATCCGCGGCGACAACGAGCCGATCACGGTCGGTGCAGGCAGCAACGTGCAGGAAGGCGCGGTGCTGCACACCGACCCCGGCTGCCCGCTCGTGATCGCACCGAACGTGACGATCGGCCATCAAGCAATGCTTCATGGCTGCACGATCGGAGAAGGTTCGCTGATCGGCATCCAGGCGGTGATCTTGAATGGGGCGGTAATCGGCCGCAACTGTCTGGTTGGCGCAGGCGCGGTGGTGACCGAAGGCAAGACGTTCCCCGACAATTCGCTGATTCTCGGGGCGCCGGCGCGGGCCATGCGCACGCTGTCCGACGAAGACATCGCCCGGATGCATATGAACACGCAAGCCTACGCGATGCGGCGCGCGTATTTCAAGGAGCAGCTCGTGCGGATCGGCTGACCGGCCGGTCCGCACGAGCCGTTTGTTTGTCGAGGAAAAAAGTGAGCGACCAGTTACAGAAATTCATGTTCAACACGGCCCCGGTGCGCGGCGAAATCGTTTCGCTGCGCAATACGTGGCGCGAGGTGCTCACGCGCCGCGACTATCCCGCTCCCGTGCGCACCGTGCTCGGCGAGATGATGGCGGCATGCGCGCTGTTGTCGGCCAACCTGAAGTTCGACGGCACGCTCGTCATGCAGATTTTCGGGGACGGACCGGTGAAGATGCTCGTCGTCCAATGCAGCTCCGATCTCGCGATGCGTGCGACCGCGAAGCTGTCGGGCGAGCCGGGCGAATCCGACTGGGACGGCGCGTCGTTCGCCGACCTGATCAACGCGAGCGGCCACGGACGTTGCGTGATCACGCTCGATCCAGCCGACAAGCGCCCCGGCCAGCAGCCCTATCAGGGCATTGTGCCGCTCAACGGTGACGACGGCCCGCTCGCGTCGGTCGCCGACGTGCTCGAGCACTACATGCACCACTCCGAGCAGCTCGACACGCGCCTGTGGCTCGCGGCGAATCATGAGCGCGCGGTCGGCGTGCTGCTGCAGAAACTGCCGGGCGACGGCGGCATCGTGCCGCGCGCGGAGCAAACCGACACGGATACATGGGAACGTGTCTGCACGCTCGGCGGCACGCTGTCGACACAGGAACTGCTCGAAGTGGAACCCGAGACCGTGTTTCGCCGTCTGTTCTGGCAGGAGCATGTTCAGCATTTCGAACCGGCCGCGACGCGCTTTCAATGCACGTGCTCGCGCGAAAAGGTCGGCGCGATGCTGCGGATGCTCGGGCGCACCGAGATCGACAGCGTGATCGAGGAGCGCGGTCACGTCGAGATCCACTGCGAATTCTGCAATCAGCGTTACGAATTCGATCCGGTCGACGTCGCGCAATTGTTCACGTCGCCCGAACTCGGCGCGGGCGTTACACCCGCCGCCGCGCAACGGCATTGACCCGCGCGCGTCGGCTCAAGTTACGAGTCAGCATGGAGGCAAGCCTCATGAAACCGATCATTGTTCGAGCCGCCCCGCTCGCCGCGCCGCTTGCGACATTGCTCGCCGCCGCATCACTCACGGCCTGCGTTGCGCCACCGTCGACGACCGTCTTGAGCCGCCTGCCCGAGCGGACCAGTGCCCCTGCCACGCTCACACCGGAGGAGCGCAAGCGCTACGACGAGATCGACAAGCAGGTGATGCGGGAACAAAACGCGGCCATCGCGGCTGAAGAAGCGGCGCGCGCGATGTCGTATTACGCGCCGCCCGTCACTTATTACGGCGGATATTACGGCGGCTGGGGGCGCGGCTGGGGCACGGGCCTGAGCTACGGCTATCCGGGCTGGTGGTGGTAAGCGAAGATCGGTGTCCGGCCACTGACAGCCAATTCATCACCAGGAAGAAAGAAAAGCGCAGCCCGAACGTTCAGACTGCGCTTTTTATATCGAACGCGTGCAATGACGTCAGCCGTCGTGACGCGCCGGGGGCTTGTGTGTGGCCGTTTTGTCCGTGCCGCGCCGCTTTTCCGGCTTCGCGCGCGACTCGGGATTCGGCACGACGCGCACCGGCGCGGCCGATACGTCGCCGCGCGTCGCCGTCGATGACTGCGCGGTGCCCGACACCGAGGGCATCGGCGAATTCGGCGACACGAACTGCACAAACACCTCGCCGTCCTTCACCATTCCCATTTCGTAGCGCGCGCGTTCCTCGATCGCCGCGGTGCCGTTTTGCAAGTCCTGCACCTCGCCCGCGATGCGCTCGTTGCGCAGCTTGTCGTCGGCGTTCTTCTGCAATTGATTGCTCAACTGCTGACGCAATTCGTGAACCCGCAGCCAGCCGCCATGCCCCCACCATAAGGGGTACTGAATCAATGCCAACAAGGCGATCAGAACGACGGTAACAAGCCGCATGAATAAGCCGCAGATATAAGAAGCGCCGCTTCACGGGGAACGCGAAGCGGCGTCGACAGAATCAAGACCGATAGTAACGCGTCAGCGCAGGTTATAGAAAGCCGATTTGCCCGGATAGCTGGCGATATCGCCGAGATCCTCTTCGATGCGCAACAGTTGGTTGTACTTCGAAATCCGGTCGCTGCGCGACAGCGAGCCCGTCTTGATCTGACCGGCATTCAGGCCGACCGCGATGTCGGCGATCGTCGAATCCTCGGTTTCGCCCGAACGGTGCGAAATCACGGCGGTATAGCCCGCGCGCTTGGCCATTTCGATCGCCGCGAACGTTTCGGTCAACGTACCGATCTGGTTGATCTTGATGAGGATCGAGTTCGCGATGCCCTTCTCGATGCCTTCCTTCAGGATGCGCGTGTTCGTGACGAACAGATCGTCGCCGACCAACTGCACCTTCTTGCCGAGGCGCTCGGTCAGAAGCTTCCAGCCGTCCCAGTCGCCCTCGTGCATGCCGTCCTCGATCGATACGATCGGGAACTTGTCGGCGAGCGTCGCGAGATAGTCGGTGAACTCGGCCGACGACAGCTGCAAGCCTTCGCCCGCGAGCTGGTATTTGCCGTCGTGGTAGAACTCGGATGCCGCGCAGTCGAGCGCGAGCAGCACGTCTTCGCCCGCGCGATAGCCGGCCTTCTCGATCGCCTGCAGGATCGTCGACAGGCATTCGTCGTTGCTGCCGAAGTTCGGCGCGAAACCGCCTTCGTCACCGACAGCCGTGCTCATCCCGCGGTCGCTGAGGATCTTCTTCAGCGCGTGGAACACCTCGGCGCCGCAGCGCAGCGCTTCGCGGAACGTCGGCTGGCTCACCGGCACGATCATGAATTCCTGGATATCCAGGCTGTTGTTCGCATGCGCGCCGCCATTGACGATGTTCATCATCGGCACCGGCAGTTGCATCGCGCCCGAGCCGCCGAAGTAGCGGTACAGCGGCAGGCCGGCTTCCTCGGCGGCCGCCTTCGCGACGGCCATCGATACCGCCAGCAGCGCGTTCGCGCCGAGGCGCGACTTATTGTCGGTGCCGTCGAGTTCGAGCAAGGTCTTGTCGAGGAACGCCTGCTCGGACGCGTCGAGGCCCATGATCGCTTCGGAGATTTCCGTGTTGATATGCTCGACCGCCTTCAACACGCCCTTGCCGCCATAGCGGCCGGCCTCGCCGTCGCGCAGCTCGATCGCCTCGCGCGAGCCGGTCGACGCGCCCGACGGCACCGCTGCGCGGCCCATCGTGCCCGATTCGAGCAGCACGTCGCACTCGACGGTCGGATTGCCGCGCGAATCCAGAATCTCGCGGCCGATGATATCTACGATTGCACTCATGGTTTCCTCTGAAATTGACGATGAATTCTGTCTTCAGCGACGGCGGCTGCCGCCCGCGCGAGAACTGCTTGCGTTACTGACGCGCGCGACGGCTGCCGAGTTCATTAATTAAAATCGTTTTCCAGGAACGGGGCGCGCTTGACCGCCTGATCGAGCGTGACGAGCATCTCGAGCAATGCGGCCATCCGGCCGAGCGGCACCGCGTTCGGGCCGTCGGACTTCGCTTCGGCCGGGCTCGGATGAGTCTCCATGAAGAGCCCCGCGATACCCGTGGCCACCGCCGCGCGCGCCAGCACCGGCACGAATTCGCGCTGGCCGCCCGAACTCGTGCCCTGCCCGCCCGGCAACTGCACCGAATGGGTCGCATCGAACACGACGGGCGCGTTCGTCTCGCGCATGATCGCGAGCGAGCGCATGTCCGACACAAGATTGTTGTAACCGAACGACACGCCGCGCTCGCACGCGAGGAAACGGTCCTCGGACAGCCCCGCTTCGCGCGCGGCGGCGCGCGCCTTGTCGATCACGTTCTTCATGTCATGCGGCGCAAGAAACTGACCCTTCTTGATATTGACGGGCTTGCCCGAGCGCGCACACGCGTGGATGAAATCGGTCTGACGGCACAAAAACGCGGGCGTCTGCAGCACGTCGACGACCGACGCGACGGCCTCGATCTCGTCGATCTCGTGCACGTCGGTCAACACCGGCACGCCGAGCTGACGCTTCACCTCGGCGAGAATACGCAGCCCCTCGTCCATCCCGAGGCCGCGAAACGACTTGCCCGAACTGCGATTGGCCTTGTCATACGACGACTTATAGATGAACGGAATGCCGAGCTTCGCGCTGATTTCCTTCAGCCGGCCCGCCGTATCGATCGTCATTTGCTCTGATTCGACGACGCAGGTGCCCGCGATCAGGAAAAACGGCTTGTCGAGCCCGACTTCGAATCCGGCTAGTTTCATGCTTTCACTCCGGCGCGCGTCTGCTGATACGCAAGCGCGGCTTCGACGAACGACTTGAACAGCGGATGGCCGTCACGCGGCGTCGACGTGAACTCCGGATGGAACTGCACGCCGACGAACCATGGGTGCATCGAGCGCGGCAACTCCATCATCTCCGGCAGATCCTCACTCGGCGTGCGCGCGCTGATCACGAGGCCACCTTCCTCGAGACGCGGCACGAAGCGATTGTTGACCTCGTAACGATGGCGGTGACGCTCGTTCACGTCGCTGCCGTAAATCTCTTCGGCGAGCGTGCCCGCCTTGATCGGGCAACGCTGCGAACCGAGCCGCATCGTGCCGCCGAGATCGGATTCCTCGTTGCGCTTCTCGATCTTGCCGTCACGGTCGTACCACTCGGTGATCAACGCGACGACGCGCTCCGGCGTGTTCGGATCGAACTCGGTGCTGTTCGCGTTCTTCAGCCCGACCACGTCGCGCGCGAACTCGATCACGGCGAGCTGCATGCCGAGGCAAATACCGAGATACGGCACCTTCGCCTCGCGCGCATGGCGGATCGCGGCGATCTTGCCTTCAGTGCCGCGCCGGCCGAAACCGCCCGGCACGAGCACCGCGTCGAGATGCGCAAGGCTCGCGGTGCCGTTCGCCTCGAGTTCTTCCGAATCGATGTACTCGATGTTGACCTTCGTCGACGTATGGATCGACGCATGGCGCAGCGCCTCGATCAGCGATTTGTACGACTCCGTCAAATCGATGTACTTGCCGACCATGCCGATCGTCACCTCATGCTTCGGGTGCTGGATCTTTTCGACGAGTTCCGACCACATCCGCAAATCGGCCGGCTGCGGATCGAGCCGCAGCTCCTCGCAGATCAACCGGTCGAGGCCCTGATCGTGCAGCATCTGCGGAATCTTGTAGATGCTGTCGACGTCCCACACCGAGATCACCGCGTCTTCCGGCACGTTCGAGAACAGCGAGATTTTCTTCGATTCGTCGTCCGGAATCGGACGGTCCGCGCGGCAAAGCAGCACGTGCGGCGAAATGCCGATTTCGCGCAGCTTCTGCACGCTGTGCTGCGTCGGCTTCGTCTTGAGTTCGCCCGCCGTCGCAATGAACGGCACGAGCGTCAGGTGAACGAAGCATGCGCTGTTGCGGCCAAGACGCAAGCTCATCTGGCGCGCCGCCTCGAGGAACGGCAGCGACTCGATGTCGCCCACCGTACCGCCGATCTCGACGATCGCGACATCCGGCTCGCCGCAGGTGGCCGACGCCGCGCCGCGCTCGATGAACGCCTGGATTTCGTTCGTGATGTGCGGGATCACCTGCACGGTCTTGCCGAGGTAATCGCCGCGGCGCTCCTTGCGGATCACCGATTCGTAGATCTGACCGGTCGTGAAATTGTTCGCACGACGCATCTTCGTGCTGATGAAGCGCTCGTAGTGGCCGAGATCGAGATCGGTTTCAGCGCCGTCTTCCGTCACGAACACTTCGCCGTGCTGAAACGGGCTCATCGTGCCGGGATCGACGTTGATGTAGGGATCGAGTTTGAGGAGGGTGACTTTGAGACCGCGCGATTCGAGGATCGCGGCGAGAGAAGCGGCGGCAATACCCTTGCCGAGGGAAGAAACTACGCCGCCGGTGACGAAAACATATTTGGTCATCGCTGGATGCTCGCGGGAAAAACGGATTATACCGTAAAGGCCGCGCATCTCTCAGCAATCGACGCCCGAAAACCTTGCCGCCTCGCCGCCGGCGACGCGCGCGCGCCACGACCTGCGCCGCGCTCGCGCTACCCGGCCGGGGCCGGGCAGTGGCGTCACCCGACCGGCCGCCCCACGCGTCATTCCGAGCCGCGCGCCGCGGCCGCGCCGCCGTCCACACGCAGCGTGTTGAGCATGCGCTGCAGCGCCCGCGCGGTCTCGATCGGCCGCTCCATCGGGAAAAGATGGCTGCCCTCGATCCATTCGATCCGCCCTCGCACCGTGCGGCGCGTCGCGTCGAGCCCCACCTGGCGAATCTCGCGCGAGCGTGTGCCGGCGAGAAAACCGACCGGCACCGGCGCGCCGCGCGACAGACGCCGACCGAGCGTGTGCGGCACCGTCCGGTAAATCATGTACTCGATCTGACGGTCGAACGCGAGCAAGCGCTCGCCTGCGGGACTTGTCTGCGGAATGCCGTAGTCGATGTAATCGGACAACATTCGTTCGTCCCAGCGGGCAAATGCAGGCTTCTGACGGAAATGGCGCCAGACTTCGTCACGGCTCGCCCAACGGGTGCGGCGGTTGCGCGTCGCGGCGGCGGGCGACAAACGCTCGTCGAGTCCCGCCCATTGGCTCACGCGCCACGCGCTGCTGCGCCAGCCGGCGATCACGGGCGAATCGATCATCACGACGCCCCGCACCCATTGAGGACGCTTGAGCGCCGCCATCAACGACAGATAGCCGCCGAGCGAGTGGCCGACCAGCCATACGGGCCGCTCGTACATGCGACCGATATCGTCGAGCAACTGCTCGACGAGGTGCGCCCAGTCCCGCGTGACCGGGAAGCGCTTGTCGTGGCCGATCCGCTCGATATAGCGCAACTCGTATTCGTCCGCCAGCTCGGCGAAGATCGTCCGGTAAGTGGACGCCGGAAAGCCGTTTGCGTGCGAGAAATGGATGATGTCCTTCAAAGCGCCGTTGTCCCTTGCTGTTCTCGAGATTGCTTCCGATTGCCTCACCGGTCCATCCAATAGCGCCGATGCACGTCGCGGTATCGTACCGGCACGATCGGCTCGCCGCTTGCCGTGACGTCGATGCGCACCGCGCCATCCCAATCGGTGCGCGGCAGCTCGATACCGCGCCCGGCGTAGCGCGCCCAGACGCTCGGATGAGGATGTCCGAAACGGCTCCGATAGCCTACCTGAAATACCGCAACACGCGGCTCGACTGAGTCGAGGAAAGGTTCGGTCGACGATGTACGGCTGCCGTGATGCGCAACGACGAGCACATGCGCGGCGAGCGCCGCGCGCGAACCTGCGACGAGCGTGCGCTCGGAGCGTGCGTCGATGTCGCCCGTCAGCAGCGCGGAACGCTCGGGCGGCGGCTCGGTTGCGCCGCGCGCCATCGGCGCAACCGCCGGCCCGCGCGCCGTGATGCGCAACACACATGACTGCGCGTTCGTCGACCCGCGCGCGCGCGGGCCGCCGGCAGGCCAAAGCATCGCGAAATCGACGCCGTCCCAGCGCCAGCGCTGCCCGGCCGCGCAAGGCAGCGCGTCGGTCACACCGGCGTCATGCGCGGCGCGCCATAGCGGATTCGACGGCGGCAGGCCGCCCACGAGTTGCCGAATCGCGAGCGCCGAAAGTATCGCGGGCGCGCCGCCCGCGTGATCGGCATCCGCGTGGCTGACCACGAGCGCGTCGAGCGCGCGCACGCCGTGCGCGCGCAAAAACGGCACGACGACCCGCTCACCCGCGTTCGACGCCTCGGGCCCCGGCCCGGCGTCGAACAGCAGCGTATGCCGCGTGGTTTCGATCACGATCGCGGACCCCTGCCCGACATCCAACGCCGTCAACCGGAATGCGCCCTCGGCGGGCGCGTGCGGCCCCGGCGCGACGAGCGGCAGCCACGTGAGCGGCGCGGCATGCCGCAGCGGCCAGCCGCGCGGCGCGAGCGCCCAGACGATGCCGCAGACCGCCGCCGCAAGCGCGAAGCCGTCCGGCAGCGGCAAGAACCAGACCGTGCGCCCAGCCGCGGCGATCGCTTCGAGCAACCGCATCAGCACACCGACGAGCGCATGCGCGAGCGTCAACACCGTGGCATCGAACGGCGCGGGCAGCACGACGCCAGTAAGCACGAGCGGCGTGACGAGCGAGGCGACCCACGGAATCGCGAACGCGTTGGCAAGCGGCCCGGCAAGCGGAATCTGCGCGAACCATAAAACGGTGAGCGGCGCGAGCGCGACCGTCACCGCATATTGCGTGCGCGACGCCTCTTGCAGACGCCGCATCGCACGCCGCGCGATGCGCACGATCGCGCCTCGCACCTGGACCTGATGCGACGGCACACCGTCAGCGGTTGGGCCTGCGTCTGTCGCATCGGCCAAACCCGGCCGGGCAGCGTCTGCCGCTTCGCGCGCTGCCGCGCCATGGCCGGCCGACGCGAACAAAATCGCCGCAACTGCACCGAACGACAATCCAAATCCCGGCGATGTCACTGCCCACGGATCGACGAGCAGCACGCAAGCGAGCGCCGCCGCGAGCACCGACGACGCCGGCAGCGACCGCCCGCTCAGATACGCGACGCTCGCCGCGGCGAGCATCCACCACGCGCGCTGCGCCGGCACGTTGAAGCCCGCCAGCGCCGCATAGCCGGCGCTGCCGACGAGCGCACCGAGCGCGGCAACTTTCTGCGCCGGCGCGACAAGCGGCCACGCGCGCCCGACATAGCACGAGCGCCGCCAGAACCAGCCTGCGAGCCATCCGCACAAACTGCCCACCATCCCGACATGCAGCCCGGAAATAGCGACCAAATGACTCGTGCCAGTCTCGCGCAGCGTGCGCCAGTCGCCGTCGCCGATGCCGTCCTGCGCGCCGATCGCGAGCGCCGCGACGATGCCGCGATGCGGTGCGGCGCCGAGCGCACTATCGATGCGCTCGCGCAAGCGCGCGCGCATCCGATCGATTGCGTAGCCAGCGCCGGACGCCCCGCTTGCGAGCCGCTGCGCATCACGCGGCGCCGACACGTATCCGAGCGCGCGAATGCCATGCGCGAGCCAGCTCGCCTCGGCGTCGCGCACACCGAAGTTCGCGTTGCCGTGGGGCCGTTTCAAACGCACGCGCAACCGCCATCGATCGCCCGGCACGAGCCGGGGCGACGCGGCCGCGTCGCGGCCCAGCGCATACCATCCGAGCGACAGCGTCGCCGGAAAGCGCGCGATGCCCGCATCGTTTGCATCGACGTCGAACAGAAAGCGCACTCCCTTCGCATCGCGTGACGGCAAGCCGCGCACCGCTCCCGTCACGACAATATCGCGCCCCTCCCA
Source organism: Burkholderia singularis (assembly GCF_001718875.1). NCBI lineage: Bacteria > Pseudomonadati > Pseudomonadota > Betaproteobacteria > Burkholderiales > Burkholderiaceae > Burkholderia > Burkholderia singularis. The sequence goes on along the minus strand of NZ_CP013448.1, from coordinate 1,658,397 downwards.
CCGCTCGGGCAACGTATCGCCCAAACGCCATTGCGCGCGCGCCGCCGCATAGCCGAAGCCGGCAAGCGCCGCCGCGCAACAGCACGCGCATAAGCCGGCCCGGCGCCTGCGCGGCGGCCCCTCGCGGCAGCCGCGATACGCAACGGCCGCAAGCCACACGCACACCCCGAATGCGAGCACGCCGCCCGCCCATGCCGCCGCGCCCGGCAACGCCGCCTGCTGTTGCAGCGCGACGACGCCGAGCGCGAACGCGCCGACCATCGCCCGCATCGCGCCTCCGCGTCCCGTGCGCCGCCCGCGCGGCGCATCCGCATCACGAATCGATTATGCGGCGGCGGGCGCCAGACGGGGCAGTGCGGCAAGCGCGTTAGCCGAAGTGGATAGCGCAAGCTGCGCCGGATCGATGCCGCGCAGCGCGGCGATTGCGGCGCCGATCGGCGGCACCTGGTCGGGCGTGTTGCGCGCCCTGTAACGCCATTCGGGCGGGATGTCGGGCGCGTCGGTCTCGACGACAAGCGCATCGATCGGCAGTTGCGCCGCGAGCCGCCGGATCTGCAATGCGCGGCCGAACGTCACGTTACCGCCGAAGCCGAGCTTGAGCCCCTGCGCGAGGTAGGCGTTTGCCTGCTGGAAACTGCCGTTGAACGCATGCGCGATCCCGCGGCGCACGCCGAAACGCCGCAACCCGGCCAGCACGCGATCCTGCGATTTGCGCACGTGACAGAGCACGGGCAAATCGAAATCGCGCGCGAGCCGCAACTGAGCTTCGTAGAAAAATGCCTGCCGATTCGCATCGAGCCCCGGCACGAAGTAATCGAGACCGATCTCGCCGATGCCGACGAAGCGCGGATCGTCGAGGCTCACCTCGACTTCCATCCGCAGCCGCTCGAGATCGGCGTCGCGCGCGTGCGGCGTGTAGATCGGATGGATGCCGAGCGCGTAAGCGCCGCCCGCCGTCGCGTGCGCAAGCTCGCGCACCGCCGTGAAGTTGTCGCGGGCCACGCCCGGAATCACGATCCGCGACACGCCCGCCTCGCGTGCCGCATCGGCGACGCGCGCGCGATCGTCGTCGAATTCGGCAGCATCGAGATGGCAGTGCGTATCGATCCACATATCAGTTTGACTCGCCAAGCCGGCCGTAAAGCGCCAGCCGACGTTCCGAAAAGCGGCGGCCGGCGAAAGCGCGGGCGGCCCTGAGCCCGTATCCGTTCGCCGCGCCGAGCGCAGTCGCGGCCCATTTGAACCGCCGGTGAACCGCCCGCGCGGACTTCGCGCGACAGCCGCCGCATGCGAGGGCTCCCTGCGCGCCGCGCCCGTTCACCGCGAGCCGCATAGGAACCCAAACCGGCACCCCAACCTCGCGCGAAACCGGACAACCGCCCGTTCAATATTACGCCGTCACGGCGGGTTCCTCGTGCAGCACGCCATCGCGCAACCTCAGGATGCGGTCACAGCGCGCGGCCAGTTCGATGTCGTGCGTGACGATCACAAAACTCGTGTCGAGCGTTTTCGACAAATCGAGCATCAGATTGAACACGTGATCGGCGGTCGCGCCGTCGAGATTGCCGGTCGGCTCGTCGGCGAGCACGCACGCGGGTTTCGTGACGAGCGCGCGCGCGATCGCCACGCGCTGCCGCTCGCCGCCCGACAGCTCGCCCGGCCGGTGCTTCGCGCGCGCGGCAAGCCCGACCTGATCGAGCATCTCGCGGGCCTCGCGCCGCGCTTGCTCGATCGGCATCCGGCGAATCCTCAGCGGCATCGCGACATTGTCGAGCGCGCTGAATTCGGGCAGCAAATGATGAAACTGATAGACGAAACCGAGCGAGCGGTTGCGCAGATCGTTGCGCTCGCGCTCGGCGAGCTGCGTGAACGGCTTGCCGAGCAGCGACACCTGCCCCGCGCTCGGCTCGTCGAGACCGCCCAGCACATGCAACAGCGTGCTCTTGCCGGAGCCCGACGCGCCGATGATCGCGAGCTTCTCGCCGCGCCGCACCGATACCTCGGCGTTCTTCAACACCTGCACGTCGAGGCCGCCCTGCACGAACGATTTCGTGATCCCGTGCGCCTCGAGCACATAACCGTGCGCGACGCCGCCGCGCGCTGTTTCCTGTTGCCGGTTCATTGCGTGTTCGAAAAGCTGATCATTCATAGCGCAGCGCCTCCGCCGGGCGGACCTTCGCGCCGCGCCAGCTCGGATAGAGCGTCGCGACCGCGGACAGTGCGAACGCAATCGCACCGATCTTGATCACATCGCCCGCGACCAACTCCGAAGGCAGCTCGCTGATGAAATACACCGACGGCGGCAGAAACTGCACGCCGAGCAGATGCTCGATCATCGGCACGAGCCAAGGAATGCTCCACGCGATCAGGCATCCGAGCGCGACACCGGACGCCGTGCCGACAAAGCCGATCGTCACGCCCTGCACGACGAAGATCTTCATGATCGACGACGGCTGCGCGCCCAGCGTGCGCAGAATCGCGATGTCGGCCTGCTTGTTGGTCACCGTCATCACGAGCGACGACACCAGATTGAATGCCGCGACCGCGATGATGAGCGTCAGGATGATGAACATCATCCGTTTCTCGATCTGCACCGCGGAAAACCAGGTCTTGTTCTGCTGGGTCCAGTCGCGAATATACAGCTCGCCCGACAGCGAATGCGCGAGTTCCCGCGCGACCTGCGGCGCCTTCTGCATGTCGGCCAGGCGCAGCCGCACGCCCGTCGGCGCGGGCAGCCGGAAAAGCGCCTGCGCATCCTGGATGTCGATCATCGCGAGCGAGCTGTCGTATTCGTAGTGTCCGGACTCGAACACGCCCACCACGGTGAATTGCTTCAGGCGCGGCATCATCCCGGCTGGCGTGATCGTCCCCTCCGGGGCGACGAGCGTGATCTTGTCGCCGATCGACACGCCCAGATTGGCGGCGAGCGCATTGCCGAGCACGATGCCGAACTGCCCCGGCGCGAGCGCCGACAGCGAGCCGCCCTTCATGTCCTTCGCAACGTCCGACACCTGCGGCTCGAGCGACGGATCGATGCCGCGCAGCATCACCCCGCTCACCGCATCCTGGCGCGTGAGCAGCGCCTGCGCCTCGACATACGGCGCCGCGCCGATCACGGACTTGTTCAGCCGCGCTTCGTTCGCGGTCATATGCCAGTCGGGCATCGAGCCCGTCGGCGAGAAGATCTCGACGTGCGCGAGCACCGACAGCATCCGGTCGCGCACCTCTTTCTGAAAACCGTTCATCACCGACAGCACGACGATGAGCGCCGCGACGCCGAGCGCGATTCCGAGCATCGATGCGAGTGCGATGAAAGAGATGAAGCCGTTGCCGGTCGTGCGTTTGCCGGCGCGCGTATAGCGCCAGCCGATCTGCCATTCATACGGAAGTTTCAAGCGTGTCCTTTCTACGGGTTGGATGCGTCGCGGCCCGCGCAGCGCGCGAACCGGGCGGTCACCGACATGTGCGCGCAGTGTGCCACACAATGCTTAATCGTCCCTGAAAACGCGGCTGCGCGCGCCGCGGGCCGCGGGCGTCGGATCGGGCGCCGCGCCGTCCGGCAATTTTACCAATCGCGCCCTTCGCGACGCGGCCTGCGGCCATCGCGCCGGCCGCGTTGCCCTTATGGCCTACAATGCGCACCATCATGCGCGCCCAACGTCTTCACCTTCTTCTGCCTTTCGCGCTGCCTTCGGCAGCCGACAATCCCGCCAGCCCGCCGCCCGCCCGCCCGGCACTCGACAAGCTCGTCGCCCGCGCACGCATCGTCGAGCGCCTGGCGGGCGAGGCGTTCCAGCGCACGCTGCCGCACGAGCACTGGCTTGCGTGCCGCTTCGGCGCAACCGATGCCGGCACCGACGACGCGCCGCTCGCGCCCTACATGCTCGCCGCCGACGGCGGCGAGCCGGGCAACCATACATGGGCCTGCGTCGAGCCCGTTCATGTACGGATCGCCACCGACCATCTGGTGCTGATCGATCCGTCGTCGCTCGACATCCGCGACGACGAAGCGGCCGCGCTTCTCGCCACGGCCCGCCCGCTGATCGAGGAACTGGGCGTCAAGCTGCAGGCGCCGCGGCCGGCGCGCTGGTACTTGTCGAGCCCGCAGTTCGCGAGCCTCGCGGGCGCCGCGCCGCTGCGCGCGAGCGGACGCAACATCGAAATCTGGCTGCCGCACGAGACGCAGACGGGCGAACGCTCGCGCGCGTGGATGAAACTGCAGAACGAAGTGCAGATGGCGTGGTTCGGCCATCCCGTCAACGAAGCGCGCGAAGCGCGCGGCTATCCGGCCGTCAATTCGATCTGGTTCCATGCGCAAGGGGCGATGAAGCCCGTGACGAGCCCGTTCGCGCGCGTGCTGTCGCACTCGCCGGGCGCGCGCGGGCTCGCGCTCGCGGCGCGCGCGGCAACGGATGCGCCGCCCGCGTCGTTCGACGCGCTGCCGCCTGCCGGCTCCGCCCAGCCTGGCGCGGCAACGCTCGTCGAACTCGACGCGCTGAGCGCGCCGTTCATCGAACAGGACTGGGCGCGCTGGCATGACGCGCTGGGCACGCTCGAACGCGACTGGTTCGCGCCCGCGCTCGCCGCGCTTGGCGACGGCCGGCTCGATGAACTCGCGCTCACGCTCTGCGGCGATACCAGCACCGTCACGCTCGCCGTCACGCGCGGCGAGCTGCGCAAGTTCTGGCGCCGGCGCACGTTCGCCTCCCTGTTCGAAACACCGGTCGAAACACCGATCGCATAACCGATTTTCCGCATGACCCGCATCGTCACCCGCTCCTGTGCTCCCGCCGCGCTCGACGCACTCACCCGCCACGGCCTGCACCCCGTGCTGGCGCGCCTGTACGCCGCGCGCGGGATCGCGTCGCCCGCCGACGTCGAAACCGCGCTCACGCGCCTGCTGCCGCCGACGCAACTGAAAGGCTGCGCGGACGCGGCCGCGCTTCTTGCCGACGCGCTCGCGGCCGGCCGCCGGATGCTCGTCGTCGCCGACTACGACTGCGACGGCGCGACCGCCTGCGCGCTCGCCGTGCGCGGCCTGCGCATGTTCGGCGCACAGATCGATTATCTGGTGCCGAACCGCTTCGAATACGGCTACGGCCTCACGCCGGAAATCGTCGCGCTCGCCGCCGAACGCCGCCGGCCCGATCTGCTGATCACGGTCGACAACGGCATCGCGAGCGTCGATGGCGTCGCGGCCGCGAACGCGCGCGGCATCGACGTGCTCGTCACCGACCATCATCTGCCCGGCGACACGCTGCCCGCCGCGCGCGCGATCGTCAATCCGAACCAGCCGGGCTGCGCGTTTCCGAGCAAGCACATCGCCGGCGTCGGCGTGATGTTCTACGTGCTGCTCGCGCTGCGCGCCGAGCTGCGCACGCGCGGCGCATTCGGCGGCGCGCGCGCCGAGCCGCGGCTCGACGGCTTGCTCGACCTGGTCGCGCTCGGCACGGTCGCCGACGTCGTTCGGCTCGATGCGAACAACCGCGTGCTGGTCGCACAGGGGCTCGCGCGCATCCGCAGCGGCCGGATGCAACCGGGCGTCGCCGCGCTGTTTCGCGCGGCCGCGCGCGACGCGCGCCGCGCCTGCGGCTTCGATCTCGGCTTCGGCCTGGGCCCGCGGCTGAACGCGGCGGGCAGGCTGTCGGACATGTCGCTCGGCATCGAATGCCTGACGACCGACGACGCCGGCCGCGCATGGGAACTCGCGCAGCAGCTCGATGCGATGAATCGCGAACGCCGCGAGATCGAGGCGGGCATGCAACAGCAGGCGCTCGCCGATCTGTCGTCGGTCGACCCCGCCGAAGCCGCGACGATCACGCTGTTCAATCCAGCCTGGCACCAGGGGGTGATCGGAATCGTCGCCGGACGGCTGAAGGAGCGTTTTCACCGGCCGGCGTTCACGTTCGCGCACGCCGACGACAGCGGCGCGCGCGTCAAGGGTTCGGGCCGCTCGATCGCAGGCTTCCATCTGCGCGACGCGCTCGACCTGATCTCGAAGCGCGAGCCGGGCCTCATCGTCACGTTCGGCGGCCATGCGATGGCCGCAGGCGTCACGCTCGACACCGAAAACGTGCCACGCTTTGCCGCCGCGTTCGAATCGGTCGCGCGCGAATCGCTCACCGACGACGCGCTCGCGCGCGTGATCGAAACCGACGGCGAACTCGACGAAGCCTATTTCACGCCGCAACTCGTCGAGCTGCTCGACTCGGCCGTCTGGGGCCAGGGATTCCCTGCGCCGCTGTTCTCGGGCGAATTCGGCGTCGCCTCGCAGGCGCTCGTCAAGGACAAGCATCTGAAGCTGCAGTTGACGCGCGGCCGGCAACGCTTCAACGCCATCTGGTTCAACCGCACCGAGCCGCTGCCCGCGCGCGCGACGCTCGCATACCGGCTCGCGAGCGATACGTGGAACGGCATGACGCGCGTGCAGCTGATCGTCGAGCACGCGGCGTAAAACGGCGGCGAGCGCCTGGCCCGTTGGAACGGGCCAGGCCTGGTCGAGCGCCGCGACCGGCCGGGCGGCCTGCGTCATCGCGCCGGGCGGGGGCATCGCAAGCCATGTCCCAAACGCCCATGCGGCCCGAATCCGCCTGATTCAACCCAAATCTGTCCGAATCGATCCGAGCCGGCCTGAACCCGCCCGCACGAACCCGCATCGCGCCGCGCCGCCGCCGTGCGCCCGACCGCGCCGAGCAACGGGCAGCGGCCGCCGCCGTCATCGGCATCGGGCGCGCGCGAATCCGGCTACGCACCTGAGTGCCCGCGCATAGCGCCGGCGAGCCTGACCGCCCGGCCGGCCGCGCACCGCCATCGGCTATAATTTCCTCTTTTCACGAAGCATCACGAGCGAACGAGATCATGGAAGCGGAACGTCTGAACGCGATCGAAAGCTCCCTTGCGGACCTGCGCCGGCGCGCGGGCGAGCTACGGGGGTATCTTTGACTACGACGTCAAATCGCAACGTCTAGCCGAAGTCAACAAGGCCCTCGAAGACCCGAACGTCTGGAACGATTCGAAGAACGCCCAGGCGCTCGGCCGGGAGAAAAAGCTGCTTGAAGGCGTCGTGACGACGCTCACGCAACTCGATAACGACCTGCGCGACACGCAGGATCTGTTCGACCTCGCGCGCGACGAAGGCGACGAAGACACGCTCGTCGCGACCGAAGGCGACGCCGCGCAGCTCGAGGCGCGCGTGGCCGACATCGAATTCCGCCGGATGTTCTCGAACCCGGCCGATCCGAACAACTGCTTCATCGACATCCAGGCGGGCGCGGGCGGCACCGAGGCGTGCGACTGGGCGTCGATGCTGCTGCGCCAGTATCTGCGCTACTGCGAGCGCAAGGGCTTCAAGGCCGAGGTGCTCGAAGAGTCCGACGGCGACGTCGCCGGCATCAAGAACGCGACGATCAAGGTCACGGGCGAATACGCATACGGCTATCTGCGCACCGAAACCGGCATTCACCGGCTCGTGCGCAAATCGCCGTTCGATTCGTCGGGCGGCCGCCATACGTCGTTCTCGTCGGTGTTCGTCTATCCGGAAATCGACGATTCGATCGAAGTCGAAATCAACCCGGCCGATCTGCGCATCGACACCTATCGCGCGTCCGGCGCGGGCGGCCAGCACATCAACAAGACCGATTCGGCCGTGCGCATCACGCATATGCCGACGGGCATCGTCGTCCAGTGCCAGAACGACCGCTCGCAGCACCGCAACCGCGCGGAGGCGATGGCGATGCTGAAGTCGCGCCTTTACGAGGCCGAGCTGCGCAAGCGCCAGGCCGAGCAGGACAAGCTCGAATCGAGCAAGACCGACGTGGGCTGGGGTCACCAGATCCGCTCTTACGTGCTCGACCAGAGCCGCGTGAAGGATCTGCGCACGAACGTCGAAATGAGCAACACGAAGGCCGTGCTCGACGGCGATCTCGACGACTTCATCAGCGCAAGTCTCAAACAGGGCGTGTAAGCGCCCGCGCGCGGCGCGGCGCGGCCCGAACGGCCGCCATCCGCGCCCGCGCGACGAAGAGGCGCCCGCCCTGGCGGGCCGCCTCGTGCACCGCCCGCACCGCCCCGCTCACGCATCACCACCGAACCGACCATCATGACCGAACCGACCCAACCGCAGGCCGCAGTCGCGGCGGACGAAAACCTGATCATCGCGGAGCGCCGCGACAAGCTGCGCGCGCTGCGCGAGCAAGGTGTCGCGTACCCGAACGACTTCCGGCCAACCCACCACGCAGCCGATCTGCAAGCCGAACACGCCGATGCCGACAAGGAAGCGCTCGAAGCGAAGTCCCTCGAAGTCGCGATCGCCGGCCGGATGATGTTGAAGCGCGTGATGGGCAAGGCGAGCTTCGCGACCGTGCAGGACGGCTCGGGCCAGATCCAGTTCTTCGTGACGCCCGCCGACGTCGGCGCGGACACTTACGAAGCATTCAAGAAGTGGGATCTGGGCGACATCGTCGCCGCGCGCGGTGTGCTGTTCCGCACGAACAAGGGCGAGCTTTCGGTGAAGTGTACGGCGCTGCGGTTGTTGTCGAAGGCGCTGCGCCCGCTGCCCGACAAGTTCCACGGCCTCGCGGACCAGGAAATGCGTTACCGCCAGCGCTACGTCGATCTGATCGTCACGCCGCAGACGCGTGCGACGTTCCGCGCGCGCACGAAGGCGATCGCGTCGATCCGCAAGTTCATGAGCGACGCCGAGTTCATGGAAGTCGAAACGCCGATGCTGCATCCGATCCCGGGCGGCGCGGCGGCCAAGCCGTTCGTCACGCATCACAACGCGCTCGACATGCAGATGTTCCTGCGCATCGCGCCGGAGCTGTATCTGAAGCGCCTGATCGTCGGCGGCTTCGAGCGCGTATTCGAGATCAACCGGAATTTCCGCAACGAGGGCGTGTCGCCGCGCCACAACCCGGAATTCACGATGATGGAGTTCTACGCCGCGTACACCGATTACCGTTGGCTGATGGATTTCACCGAACAGCTGATCCGCCAGACGGCGATCGACGCGCTCGGCACCGCGACGTTCCAGTATCAAGGCCGCGAACTCGATCTGTCGAAGCCGTTCCACCGGCTCACGATCACGCAGGCGATCCAGAAGTACGCGCCGTCCTACACCGACGCCCAGCTTGCCGATTCCGACTATCTGCGCACCGAACTCAAGCGGCTCGGCGTGGACGCGTCGCAGCCGGCGTTTCTGAACGCGGGCATCGGCGCGCTGCAGCTTGCGCTGTTCGAGGAAACCGCCGAGTCGCAGCTCTGGGAGCCGACCTACATCATCGACTACCCGGTCGAGGTGTCGCCGCTCGCGCGCGCCTCGGACACGGTGCCCGGCATCACCGAGCGCTTCGAGCTGTTCGTCACCGGCCGCGAGATCGCGAACGGCTTCTCCGAACTCAACGACCCGGAAGATCAGGCGGCCCGCTTCAAGAAGCAGGTCGAGCAAAAGGACGCGGGCGACGAAGAAGCGATGTATTTCGACGCCGACTATATCCGCGCGCTCGAATACGGCATGCCGCCGACCGGCGGCTGCGGCATCGGCATCGATCGCCTCGTGATGCTGCTCACCGATAGCCCGACGATCCGCGACGTGCTGCTGTTCCCGCATCTGCGCCGCGAGGACTGACGGCGGCGGCATGCAGCGCGGCGCCCGGCCGGGCGATCGTTCAGTTGCCTGATCGTCCGGCCGGGCGGCCCGCCCGCTCGACACCGGCGATTCGGCCGCCTGGCGCAGCCGCTTTTCGCTTCATCTCCGTTGCTTTTCGCTGCACCGCCATCTCGTGGCGCAAAACCGCGCCCCGGCCTTCCGCATGGGCAGAACCTCACCGTAAGCGCCTCAGCGGCGCTCGAATCCCCCAAAAGCGCCCAATCCATCGCCCGCCTGATCGCGTGCTTTGTAACCACTGGTTAAAGCATGGCCGCCGCACGCGTCTTGCGCTCCGTCCCTTTCAGCGCGCCGCCATTGCCGCAGCGGCCCGTGCGCGCATTTGACGGTGTTTGACACCGAAGTTTCCACAGCGAATCGTTACAACTTGAAACGGCGCACCCATAGCGGATGATCGACACTTGACTGCAGAAAATAACGCACGTCCGTGCGCGTCAGGAGAGTCGAAAATGGACAATCAAAACACCGCTACTACGCAGCAACGTCAGCGCCTCCATCCGCTCGTCGCTACCGCCGCCGGCGCAGTCATCATCGCCAGCCTCGCGGCAACGGCCGCCGTCACGGGCCTGTTCCCGAAAGCGAGCAGCACCGCCGAGCAGAATCCGCAAACGCAGGCCGCGCTGATCGCGTCGCAACCGGCCGTCGATACGGCCGCCGCCGCGAGCGCCGCGCTCGCCGCTCAAGCGCAGCAGCAGGCCGCGCAGCAAGCCGCGCAACAACGCCAGACTGTCGCGCAGGCCGCGCCTCAACAGCCGGCGCGCCACACGCCGCGCAAACATCACACGGCCGCGGCACCGCAGCCGCAATATGCGCAGCAGCCGTATTCGCCGCAACCGTCGCAAGCGTCTTACTGCGCGAGTTGCGGCACCGTCGCCGCCATCGTGCCGGTGCGCAGTGCCGGCACCAGTTCGGGGCTCGGCGCGATCGGCGGTGCGGCAGCGGGCGGCTTTGCCGGCAACCAGTTCGGCCACGGAAACGGCCGCGCGGCAATGACGATCCTCGGCGCACTCGGCGGCGGGCTCGCCGGCAACGCAATCGAAAAACAGGTTCGCAGCGAAACCGACTATCAGGTGCAAGTGCAGATGCAAGACGGTTCGACGCGCACCTTTACGTACCGCAACCCGCCGCCGTTCGGGCAGGGGCAGCGCGTGCGGGTCGAGAACGGCACGCTGGTCGGCGCCTGATTGGCGCACCGCGCGGGCGCGCGGCGGCGAAGCCGCCCCGCCGCAGACGGTGCCGGCATGAAAAACGGCTCGTGAAGTGATCGCTTCACGAGCCGTTTTTCTTTACGCATGAGATTCGATTCCGTTGCGGCCCGCCGCCGCAACGCCGTGCAAACAGCGCTCGGCAGCGCTATCCGTTCGCGCGTGCGCCCGAACCGTCCGCTCAAACGTTGCAAGCGCCCGCCCACATGCGCGAATGCATGCACGCAAACATCCGCTCGACAGCGCATCAATACATCAACGCATCAATCGTCGTCGAAATCCGATTCGTCGATCCAATACGTCTGGATCGCTTCGAGAATTTTCTCGCCAGAGCGATTCGGATCGTCATCGAAGCCGTCGAGCGCGAGCACCCACTCGCGCAGTTCGGTAAAGCGAACAGTCTTCGGATCGACGTCCGGATGCCGTTCTGCCAGCGCAATCGCGATCTCGCGCGAATCGGTCCATTTCATCGCCGTCTCTCCTTGCGCGTCAGTCAGTGGTTCTCTTTCGCGTGATTGATCGAGTACTTCGGAATCTCGACCACCAGATCCACATCGTCCTTCACGATCGCCTGGCACGACAAGCGCGACGTAGGCTCGAGCCCCCACGCCTTATCGAGCAGGTCGTCCTCGTCCTCGTCGGACGGCTCGAGTTCGTTGAAGCCCTCGCGGATGATCACGTGGCAGGTCGTGCATGCGCACGATTTCTCACACGCATGCTCGATCTCGACGCCATTGTCGAGCAGATTGTCGCAGATGCTCTTGCCGGGCACGGCGTCGATCACCGCGCCGTCCGGGCACAGTTCGACGTGCGGCAGTACTACGAGTTGAGGCATGTTGGTTCCGTTCGTTGCGCTGGGCGCGGCCGGTTCGGTTCGGCGCGCAGCCGCGCGGGTTCGTCGTCGCGCCGCGCGGCCCGGCGTCAGCCCGGCCGCGCGGCGCAGCGTATATCAAATCTCGTCGAGCTTGCGGCCGGCAAGCGCCCGCTTGATGCTCTTGTTCATCCGACGCGCGGCGAACTCGTCGGTGCCCGCGGCGAGCGCCTTCGTCGCCGCGTCGATCGCGTCCGTATCGTCGCCCGTCGCGAGCGCGCGCAGCGACGCGACGAGGCCGTCGATCGCCGCGCGCTCGCCCGCATCGAGCAAATCGCCGTCGGCGTCGAGCGCGGCCTGCGTCGCGTCGACGAGGCGCTGCGCCTCGACCTGCGCTTCGCGCAGCGCGCGTGCGCGCATGTCGGCTTCGGCCGCGCCGAAGCTGTCCTCGAGCATCCGCGCGATGTCGCTGTCGGCCAGACCATATGACGGTTTCACGACCACCGACGCCTCGACGCCCGAGCCCTGCTCGCGCGCAAACACCGACAAAAGGCCGTCCGCGTCGACCTGATACGTGACGCGAATGCGCGCAGCCCCCGCCGCCATCGGCGGAATGCCGCGCAACTCGAAGCGCGCGAGCGACCGGCAATCGGACACCAGCTCGCGCTCGCCCTGCACGACATGAATCGCCATCGCGGTCTGGCCGTCCTTGAACGTCGTGAAATCCTGCGCGCGCGCGACGGGAATCGTCGAATTGCGCGGAACGATCTTCTCGACGAGACCGCCCATCGTCTCGACACCGAGCGACAGCGGAATCACGTCGAGCAGCAGCCAATCGTCGCCGCCGCCGCGGTTGCCGGCGAGCAGGTCGGCTTGAATCGCCGCACCGAGCGCGACCACCTGGTCCGGATCGAGATTGACGAGCGGCGGTTGGCCGAAAAATTCCGTCACCGCTTGCCGAATCACCGGCATGCGCGTCGCCCCTCCGACGAGCACGACGCCCTTGATGTCGGCCACCGTGACCTGCGCGTCGCGCAGCGCCTTGCGGGTCGGCCCGAGCGTACGCTGCACGAGCGGCTCGGCGACGGTCGCGAACGTCTCGCGCGAGATCGTCTGCGCGAGCGTCGCGCCCGTCGACAGCGTCACGTCCAATTTCACGTCCGGCGCATCCGACAGCGCCTCCTTCGCGATGCGCACGCGGTCGAGCAGCTGGCGCACGTCTTCGGGCGCGAGCGTCTTCGCATCGATATTCGCGCGCGCGAGCACGTGATCGAACAGCGCGTGGTCGAAATCGTCGCCGCCGAGCGCCGAATCGCCGCCCGCGGCCAGCACTTCGAACACGCCCTTCGTAAGCCTCAGAATCGACAGATCGAACGTGCCGCCGCCCAGATCGTAGACCGCGTAAAGCCCCTGCGCGCCGTTGTCGAGCCCGTACGCGATCGCCGCCGCGGTCGGCTCGTTCAGCAGGCGCAGCACGTTCAGCCCCGCGAGCCGCGCCGCATCCTTGGTCGCCTGGCGCTGTGCGTCGTCGAAGTACGCGGGCACGGTGATCACCGCGCCGACCAGTTCGTCGCCGAGCGTATCCTCCGCGCGCTGGCGCAGCGTCGCGAGAATCTCGGCCGACACTTCGACCGGGCTCTTCACGCCGTCGACCGTGCGAATCTGCACCATGCCCGGCGCGTCGACGAATTCGTAAGGCGCATTCGCCGCGCCCTCGACTTCCGCCTTGCCGCGGCCCATGAAACGCTTGACGGACACGATCGTATTGCGCGGATCGCTCGCCGCCTCGGCTTTTGCCGCATGACCGATCCGGCGGCCGCCGTTCTCGAGATAGCGGACGACCGACGGCAGCAGCACCCGTCCCGCTTCGTCCGGCAACGCCTCGGGAATACTGTTGCGCACCGCGGCGACGAGCGAATGAGTCGTGCCGAGGTCGATGCCGACGGCGAGCCGCCGCTGATGCGGCGCAGGCGCCATGCCGGGTTCGGAAATTTGCAGTAAAGCCATCTTCAGTTCGATGAGGGGCGTAGCCCTCGTTGCATCGCGCGCGTGAAGCCGGGGCGCCGCGCGCGGTTAGTATCGCGACCGCGCATCCGCGGCCGTTGTGGCGACTGCGACTGGAGAGCGCAACCGGGCATCGCAGCCGTGCATCAGCGCTCGAGACGCTCGATCTGCGCGCGGATCTCCGCCGTCACACGCTCGACGAACATCAATTGCCGCACCGCCTCGGCTGCCCCCTGGTCGGCGCCGCTGTCGACGAGCGCGGCGAGTGTCGCAAGCCGCGCGCGCCGCTCGTCGCGCAGTTCCGCAAGCAGCGCGTCGAGTTCGCCCACATGGCGCGCGGCGGCCGCATCCTCGATGCGCTCGCGCCACTCCATTTGCTGCATCAGGAACGCCGGCTCCATCGCCGTGTTGTTCTCGGCGCCGACGTCCACGCCGCGCAGCGCAAGCAGATACGCCGCACGCTTGAGCGGATCGCGCAGCGTCTGATATGCCTCGTTCGCGCGCGCCGCCCATTGCATCGCGATGCGTTTTTGCGCGTCGCCCGCCGCCGCGAAGCGGTCCGGATGCACCTGCGACTGCACGGTGCGATATGCAGCATCCAGCGCCTGCTCGTCGAGCGCGAATTGCGCCGGCAGGCCAAACAAATCGAAGTGACTGTCTTTGAGCGAAACCATCGCGTGTCGCAATCGTGCCGGATTCGTTGTCGATCGCGCGGCCCAACGCCCGCCGTCGCGAGCCGTTGCGCCGCCCATTAAAAAGGCGGCCCGCGCCGCCTGTTGCCGCGCCGTATGGGAATCGCCGTCAGACGCGGAACGACTCGCCGCAGCCGCATTCGTCCTTCACGTTCGGGTTGTTGAACTTGAACCCCTCGTTCAACCCTTCGCGCGCGAAGTCCAATTCGGTGCCGTCGATATACGCGAGGCTTTTCGGATCGACGAAGACTTTCACGCCGTGGCTCTCGAACACTTGATCCTCGGTAGCAAGCTCATCGACATATTCGAGCTTGTACGCAAGCCCCGAGCAGCCGGTCGTGCGCACCCCGAGCCTCAGGCCCAGCCCCTTGCCGCGACGCGTCAAATACTTCTGCACGTGTTGCGCCGCTTTTTCGGTCAGTGTGATTGCCATAATGTCCTTCGCCGCGCGCAGCCGAGCCGCGCGCGTATTGCGTTCAAACTCAAAACATCGTCCGTCCGACCCGCCGTGCCGTCAGCGCGCACGGCCTGCCTGCGTCACCGGCTCATCGCGCACGGCCCGCAACGCATAAGCCTTGCCTCACGCAGCGGCCTGGTCGCCTTGCGCCGCGCCCGCATGACGCTGCTTGTAGTCAGCAACGGCCGCCTTGATCGCGTCTTCGGCGAGAATGGAGCAATGGATCTTCACGGGCGGCAGCGCCAGTTCCTCGGCAATCTGCGTGTTCTTGATCGCGAGCGCCTCATCGAGGGTCTTGCCCTTCACCCATTCGGTGACGAGCGAACTCGACGCGATCGCCGAACCGCAGCCATACGTCTTGAACTTCGCATCCTCGATCACGCCATCCGCGCCGACGCGAATCTGCAGCTTCATCACATCGCCGCACGCGGGCGCGCCGACCATGCCGGTGCCCACCGCATCGTCGTCCTTCGCGAACGAGCCGACGTTACGCGGATTTTCATAGTGATCCAGAACCTTGTTGCTGTAAGACATGACTCAAACTCCTTGCATTTCGTCCGTGCGGCGCGCTTTTCGCTCAGCGTCCGCGATAAACCGCTCAACCTCGCGCCGTGCTCAGTGCGCCGCCCATTCGATCGTCGACAGATCGATGCCTTCCTGATGCATTTCCCAAAGCGGCGACAAATCGCGCAGCTTCGCAATCTTGCTCTTCAGCAGTTCGATCACGTAGTCGATTTCCTGCTCCGTCGTGAAGCGGCCGACCGTGAAGCGGATCGAGCTGTGCGCGAGTTCGTCGTTGCGGCCGAGCGCGCGCAGCACGTAGGACGGCTCGAGCGAAGCCGACGTGCACGCCGAGCCCGACGATACCGCGACGTCCTTGATCGCCATGATCAGCGACTCGCCTTCGACGAAATTGAAGCTGATGTTCAGATTGTGCGCGATCCGGTGCTCGAGGTCGCCGTTCACATAGGTTTCCTCGATCTGCGTGAGACCGCGCAACAGCTTGTCGCGCAGCGCGCGAATCCGCTCGTTCTCGGTAGCCATCTCTTCGCGCGCGATCCGGAACGCCTCGCCCATTCCGACGATCTGGTGCGTCGGCAGCGTGCCCGAGCGCATTCCGCGCTCGTGGCCGCCGCCGTGCATCTGCGCTTCGATGCGCACGCGCGGCTTGCGGCGCACGTACAGCGCACCGATGCCCTTGGGGCCGTAAGTCTTGTGCGCGGAGAACGACATCAGGTCGACCTTCAGCTTGGCGAGGTCGATCTCGACCTTGCCCGTCGCCTGCGCGGCGTCGACGTGAAACACGATGCCCTTCTCGCGGCAGATTTCGCCGATCGTCTCGATGTCCTGGATCACGCCGATCTCGTTGTTCACGAACATCACCGACACAAGAACCGTATCCGGGCGCAGCGCGGCCTTGAATGCGTCGAGATCGATCAGGCCGTTTTCCTTCACGTCGAGGTAGGTCACCTCGAAGCCTTCGCGCTCGAGTTCGCGGCACGTGTCGAGCACCGCCTTGTGCTCGGTCTTCACCGTGACGATGTGCTTGCCCTTGCCTTGATAGAAATGCGCGGCGCCCTTGATCGCGAGATTGTCGGACTCGGTCGCGCCGGAAGTCCAGATGATCTCGCGCGGGTCCGCGTTGACGAGCGCGGCCACCTGCTCGCGCGCCTGTTCGACCGCGCGCTCGGCATCCCAGCCGTATGCGTGGCTGCGCGACGCCGGGTTGCCGAACTGTTCGCGCAGATACGGCACCATCTTGTCGACGACGCGCGGATCGACAGGCGTCGTCGCGCTGTAGTCCATGTAGATGGGCAGGTGGGGAATCTCGTTATTCATCTGTCGCTCCGGGTATGCGTGTTCTGTGCGGGACTGTTTGTTGGGCTCGCCGCGGCCTGTCGCGCGCGGCGGCTGCGATCATGAGTTCGCAATGTTGAAAACCGAATTCGGGCCAAGCGGAATCGAGCGGACCGGCTCGACGCCCGCCGGGGAAGGCTCGGGCTTGCGCTTGTCGCGCAGCACCGCCGGCGAGCCTTCGCACGCGCGCTGCTGATCGACGAGATCCTGCAGCGATACCGAATCGAGATACTCGACCATCTTCTGATTCAGCGTCGACCAAAGCTCGTGCGTCATGCAATGGCCATTGCGCTGCTTCGTGCCGTCGCACGCGCCCTTGCCGCCGCATTGCGTTGCATCGAGCGGCTCGTCCACCGCGATGATGATGTCGGCCACCGTCACGTCTTGCGCGCGACGCGCGAGGTTGTAACCGCCGCCCGGCCCGCGGACCGATTCGACGATTTCATGCCGGCGCAGCTTGCCGAACAATTGCTCAAGATAGGAGAGTGAAATCCGCTGGCGCTGGCTGATGCCTGCAAGCGTCACCGGGCCATGCTCCTGGCGCAGCGCCAAGTCGATCATCGCCGTGACGGCGAAACGGCCTTTCGTGGTGAGTCTCATGGTATTGAATGGGCAGCAATCTTGACGATTTTTGTCAAGTATAAATATTCGACAAAATCAGTCAAGTATCCCTATCTCCAAAAGGGTGGAAAGCAACATCGAGAATGCTTCAATGCCGGTGCGGCACGCCGGCGCGAAGGCTGTCGAGCAGACCGCGGCACGCATCCTCGCACTGATCGAGCACCTGCTCGAAACCCTGCGAGCCGCCGAAATAAGGATCGGCGATTTCGCGCGGCGCCCCGTCGCCCGCGTATTCCATCAGCAGCCGAACCTTGCCCCGATACTTTGGCGGGCAACGCTTTTGCAGCTCGGCAAGATTCGCGGCATCCATCGCGAGCACCAGATCGAAGCGCTCGAAATCGGCCGGACCGATTTGCCGCGCACGCAATTTCGACAGATCGTAGCCCCGCAAGCCTGCCGCCTGCTGCGCACGCGCATCGGGAGGCTCACCGACATGCCAGTCGCCGGTGCCGGCCGAATCGACGGTGATCACGCCATCGAGCCCCGCCGCCGCGATTTGATGCCGCATCACCCCTTCGGCCGTGGGCGAACGGCAGATGTTGCCGAGGCAAACGAAACAGATCGCGACGCTTTTCATCACGCAGCCGGAATGGTGCGGCGCACCGCTCGAATGGAGAACGCGGCATTATACAAACGCCCGCCGATTCCCGCTTGCCACGGCCCGCGCATCACAGCGCCTTCGACGCCGCGAGCGCCGCGCCTTGCGACGTGACGGGAAGCGGCTGCGACGCGTCGTCGACGAACCCATACGACACGGTGCGCGCAAGCTCGGCCGACGTATCGCGCACGACAGCGCCCGCGCGCGGCGATCCAGCGTCGGAAAAATGCAGATAAGCGGCGGCGGCAAGCGGCACAACGATCGCAAGCGGCCAGTACATCGATATTGTCTTTTTCATGATGCGACCTCACTCGACTCGCGCATTGGGCGTCGCCCAATGTCGGCATGTCGACATTCTATAAATCGTCTCTATCAAGATAAATCCGCGAATAGCGAACGCAGTGTTGTCGCCAGGTGAACAGTCACGCTCGGGCGCGGTCACGAGCGGTCGGCAGGCATCCGAGCGCACCGGAATTTCGCGCGTCGCGCGCCCGCGCCATGCCCAGCCAGCGCCCTGGCGCTTTCCGCGCATGCCGGCGCTGCCACCGCGCGAACGGTGTGCGCACCAATACGCCGCCGCAGGCGAAGACTTCCTCGAATGCCTTCCGTTCTTTTCACAATACGAGATACAATCGTCGCATTCCTGTATTCTTGATGCGGCAATCGATTCACGACGATGAGCAACCCTAACTCGGACTCCAAAACGTCGATCCAGGTGATCGAGCGGATGATGCGGCTCCTCGATGCGCTCGCCGCGCATAGCGATCCCGTCAGTCTGAAGGAGCTTGCGCAACGCACCGAGCTGCATCCTTCCACCGCGCATCGGATCCTGAACGACATGGTCACCTGCCGTCTCGTGGATCGTTCCGACCCTGGTACGTACCGGCTCGGCATGCGACTGCTCGAACTCGGCAATCTCGTCAAGGCCCGGCTGTCGGTGCGCGATGCGGCGCTGATGCCGATGCGCGAATTGCATCGGCTGACCGGGCAGACGGTCAACCTCTCAGTCCGGCAAGGCGACGAAATTGTCTATATCGAGCGCGCGTATTCGGAGCGCTCCGGCATGCAGGTCGTGCGCGCGATCGGCGGCCGCGCGCCGCTGCACCTGACGTCGGTCGGCAAGCTGTTTCTCGCCGCCGACGAGACCTCGCGGGTGCGCGCGTATGCGACGCGCACGGGGCTCGCCGGTCATACTCAAAACAGCATTACCGATCTGCCGAAACTCGAGCGCGAACTCGCGCTCGTGCGCCAGCAAGCGTGCGCACGCGACAACGAGGAACTGGAACTCGGCGTGCGCTGCATCGCGGCCGGGATCTACGATGACACCGGCAAGCTCGTCGCGGGACTATCGCTGTCCGCTCCAGCCGACCGGCTCCAGGACGCGTGGCTCGGCCAGCTCAGTCGCACCGCGCTGACGATTTCCGAATCGCTCGGATACCACCCCGAAGCGCTGAAGGACGCGGATACGCTCACGCAAAAACAAGCCTAACCAAGCTGATCCGCAGCGAAAGCTGGGCACGCGGCGCCAATTGCAGCGAGCGGCCGCACGCGACACCGGCCCAAACAAAAGCCCCGCATTCGCGGGGCTTTTCATCAAGAGATCACGCGCCGCCGGCTCAGGTGCCCGCCGTCGTGTTCGCCGCGGTGAGGCGCTCGCCGCCGCCGTTGTCGAGCCAATTGCGCACGCGCGACGCATCGGCAAAACGCGAATATTTGCCGAACGAATCGAGCAACACCATCACGATCGGACGGCCGTGAATCGTCGTCTGCATCACCAGGCACTCGCCCGCTTCGTTGATGAAACCCGTCTTCTGCAGCCCGATATCCCATGACGCATTACGCACGAGCGCATTCGTGCTGTTGTACGCGATCGTGCGCTTGCCCGTGTACACCTCATAGCTGCGATCGGTCGAGAACTTGCGGATCAACGGATATTGGTAAGCGGCATTCACCATCTTCACGAGATCGCGCGCGGTCGACACATTCGCACTCGACAGGCCTGTCGAATTCTCGAAGTGCGTGTCGGTCATTCCGAGCGCCTTCGCCTTCGCGTTCATCGCCGCGATGAACGCCGGACGGCCGCCCGGATAGTAGCGCGACAGCGCGGCCGCCGCGCGGTTCTCCGAGGCCATCAGCGCGATGTGCAGCATGTCCTCGCGCGACAGCACCGAGCCGACCGACAAGCGCGAGCCCGTGCCTTTCTCGTAATCGCGATCTTCGTCGGTCACTTCGATTTGATCAGTCAGCGGCGATTTCGAATCGAGGACGACCATCGCGGTCATCAGCTTGGTGATCGACGCGATCGGCACGACCGCGTGCGAGTTCTTATCGAACAGCGGCTCGGACGAATTCTGATCGACGACATACGCGACGCCCGAGCGCAGCGCAAGCGCGTCCGGCGTATCGTGCAGGCCGAACGCCTGGCCGACCGACGGCTGGCGCGGCTGGAACGCAACCCGGCGCACGCCGCCGTGGTGACGGCCGCCGGCCGCGAGCGTCATCCGCTTGCGCGAGCCGCTCGCGCGCGCCGTATCGGCCGACGCAACGCGCTGCGACTTCTTCACCACGCTCTTCTTGCCTTTCGCGCTATGTGAAGTCTTTGTCGCGGCAAACGCGTCCGCGGGAGCGACAGCAGCCGCTGACGCCATCAACGTGATGGCAACCGAAACGGCAGTGCTGAGCGCGACGCTCTGCATCATCCTGAGCGGGGCAAACAATTGGGCTTTCATTAGGGTCCGAACATAACGGCGAGGGAATTTTCGCCAGTGTATTAAAAGCTCAAAAAAGAAGCAATATTAGGCACTTACCGATCTTCGTTAAACCGAAATGTAAGAATTGATTACACCAAGCCAATCGGCCCGCGTTGTCTCATCGAAAAATACGATGACCCACGCATGGCACTCCCTGCCCGCGGCGGCTATGCGCGCTGCCGTAGGCGTTCGGCATATCGGTCTGCGATCGGCAAACTTGAGGCGGGAAAATCGTGAATGCTGCCGGCAAAACAGATGTAACAGCCTGCCGGCAGGCGCGACGGCGAGTGCAAAAAGCCGCCCGCGCGGAAAACGATGAGCGCTTCGACCAATTAAGCCATTAAACGTTCCGCGTCGTCGTTTGGTTTACTTGGCGTACCGCAACGGTGCAGCCTGATTGCAGCGCCCCGTATTGAATCACGGTGCGCAGCAATTGGAATCGATTCCATTCAAACAGTGCAACTCTTTGTTTTGTCTACATATTATCTCTTTTGTGCGACGCACAAAATACTTGACTTTCCATTTTGGCGCTCTACAATACCCTCCATTGTTGCGATGCACAAAGCTGCTTTGAGCATTCGTTCACCAAAGTTGTGCTTGTTGTCTCCACGATCGACTACCCCTTCTTCAGGAGCATGAAAATGTCTTTTCTGACCCCCGAGCAAATCGCCGCCGCACAGAAAGCCAACATCGAAAATCTCTTCGGCCTGACGTCGAAGGCATTCGAAGGTGTCGAGAAGCTGATCGAGCTGAATCTCCAAGTCGTGAAGTCGACGCTCGCGGAAAGCCAGGAAAATGTTCAACGCGCGTTGTCCGTGAAGGACGCGCAGGAACTGCTCGCGCTGCAAGCCAGCCTGACGCAACCGATCGCCGAGAAGGTGCTGTCGTATGGCCGCCATCTGTACGAAATCGCGTCGGCCACGCAAGCCGAGTTCGCGAAGGTCGCCGAAGCGCAATACGAAGAGCAAAACCGCAAGGTCCAGGCACTGGTCGACAACGTCGCGAAGAACGCACCTGCTGGCTCGGAAACCGCCGTCGCCGCGCTGAAATCCGCGATCAACGCCGCGAACACCACTTACGAAACGGTGCAGAAGGCTGCAAAGCAAGCGGTTGAAATCGCGGAAACAAACTTCAACGCCGCCGCCGCTGTCGCCACCAAGGCCGCCAGCAACGCTGCCGCCGCGTCGCGCCGCAGCACCACCGCCACGAACAAGCCGGCGTAAGCGTCTCTGGTTGACGTCTTCTGCTTGAATGGGGAAAAGCCGCGCGAATATGCGCGGCTTTTTTCATTGCACGGCTGCGACGCTCGCGGCGCGCCGTCTCGTGCCCGGTCCGTTCGGCTCGCATGAAAATGGCGCGTTCCGTAGCCGGAACGCGCCATTTCTCCTGCTGCCGCGGTAACGCCGCCTAGCGGCGTTTACTTTTTGCGCTGCGGCGGCAGATCGGTGCAAACGCCTTCATACAATTCGGCAGCCATTCCGATCGATTCGCCGAGCGTCGGATGTGGATGGATCGTCTTGCCGATATCCTCTGCATCCGCACCCATCTCTACCGCGAGGCACACTTCGCTGATCAAGTCGCCCGCATTCAGGCCGACGATCCCGCCGCCGATCACCCGATGCGTTTGCTCGTCGAAGATCAGCTTCGTGAAGCCCTCGTCGCGGCCGTTCGCGATCGCCCGGCCCGAGGCGGCCCACGGGAATACAGCCTTGCCGTACTTGATCCCTTCGGCCTTGCACTGATCCTCGGTCTTGCCGGCCCACGCGACTTCCGGATCGGTATACGCAACGGACGGAATCTGCAGCGCGTCGAAATACGCCTTCTCGCCATGCGCGGCCTCCGCTGCGACATGGCCTTCGTGCACCGCCTTGTGCGCGAGCATCGGCTGGCCGACGATATCGCCGATCGCGAAAATATGCGGGACGTTCGTGCGCATCTGCTTGTCGACCTCGATGAAGCCGCGCTCGGTGACGGCCACGCCCGCATTCTGCGCGCCGATATTCTTGCCGTTCGGACTGCGGCCGACGGCGACGAGCACGAGGTCGTAGCGCTGCGCGTCCGGCGGCGCCTTCTCGCCCTCGAACTGCACGTAGATGCCGTCCTCCTTGGCTTGCGCGCCGACCGTCTTGGTCTTCAGCATCACGTTGCCGAAACGCTTCGCGTTGTATTTTTCCCAGACTTTGACGAGATCGCGGTCCGCGCCCATCATCAGCCCGTCCATCATCTCGACGACGTCGATTTGCGCGCCGAGCGTCGAATAGACGGTCGCCATCTCGAGACCGATGATCCCGCCGCCGATCACGAGCATCCGCTTGGGCAACTGGCGCAGTTCGAGCGCCCCCGTCGAATCGACGACGCGCGGATCGTCCGGCATGAACGGCAGCTTCACCGCCTGCGAGCCCGCCGCGATGATCGCCTGCTTGAAGCGGACGACCTTCTTGCCGCCTTGCGTCTGCACTTCGAGATGATGCGGATCGACGAACGCGCCCACGCCCGTCACCACCTCGACCTTGCGCGCCTTCGCCATGCCGGCCAGCCCCGTCGTCAACTTCTTGACGACCCCCGCCTTGAAACCGCGCAGCTTGTCGAGATCGACTTCCGGCTTGCCGAACGCAATGCCGTGATTGGCAAGCGCAGCGGCCTCCTCGACGACGAGCGCCGTATGCAACAGCGCCTTCGACGGAATGCAGCCGACGTTCAAGCACACGCCGCCCAGCGTCGAATAACGCTCGACGAGCACCGTCTTCATGCCGAGATCGGCCGCGCGGAAAGCGGCCGAATAGCCGCCGGGGCCCGCGCCGAGCACGAGCATGTCGCACTCGATATCGGCGGCGCCGCCGTAGCTGGCCGCTTCGGGCGCCGCGGCGGGGCGCGCTGCCGGCGCGGGCTGCGCGGCAGCGGCGGGCTTCGCCGCTTCGGGCGCCTTCGCGGCCGGCGCGGCCTCGGCCGCCTCCACGAGCGCGATCACCGTGCCCTGCGACACCTTATCGCCCGCCTTGACCTTGATTTCCTTGACCGTGCCGGCCACATCGCTTGGCACTTCCATCGACGCCTTATCGGACTCGAGCGTGATGAGCGTCTGCTCTTTTTCGATCGCGTCGCCGGGCTTGATATTCACTTCGATGACGTCGACGCCGCTGAAATCGCCGATGTCCGGCACCTTGACTTCGATGAGACTCATGAACTGTCCCCTACTTGTATGGGCTTCCTACCGTACCGACAGAGCGAGGGCGCGCGGTGCGCGAGCCGCCGAGCGGCTCATGCACCGCGCACCGTCATGCTCATCAAAGAATCACGCGGCGGAAATCGCCGAGCAGCGACGCGAGATACGCGTTGAAGCGCGCGGCTTCCGCGCCGTCGATCACGCGGTGGTCATACGACAACGACAGCGGCAGCGTGAGGCGCGGCGCAAACTGCTTGCCGTCCCACACCGGCTTCATCGCACTGCGCGACAGGCCGAGGATCGCCACTTCGGGCGCGTTGATGATCGGCGTGAAATGCGTGCCGCCAATTCCGCCGAGCGACGAGATGGAGAAGCAGCCGCCTTGCATCTGATCAGGCTTGAGCTTGCCTTCGCGCGCCGCCTTCGACAGCTCGCTCATTTCCTTCGCGATGTCGACGAGGCCCTTTTTGTCGGCGTCGCGGATCACCGGCACGACGAGGCCGTTCGGCGTGTCGGCAGCAAAACCGATGTGGTAGTACTGCTTGAACACCAGGTTGTCGCCGTCCAGGCTCGCGTTGAACGTCGGGAATTTCTTGAGCGCCGCGACGACGGCCTTGATCACGAACGCGAGCATCGTGAACTTCACGCCCGCCTTCTCGTGCTCCTTGTTCAACTGCACGCGCAACGCTTCCAGCTCGGTGAT
The DNA here is from genome assembly GCF_001718875.1 of Burkholderia singularis. Taxonomy (NCBI): domain Bacteria; kingdom Pseudomonadati; phylum Pseudomonadota; class Betaproteobacteria; order Burkholderiales; family Burkholderiaceae; genus Burkholderia; species Burkholderia singularis. The sequence continues at coordinate 1,633,872 of NZ_CP013448.1, read as the reverse complement.
GTCCGCCTCGTCGTTGTTCGTCACGTGCGGGATCATCACCCAGTTGCGATGCAGGTTCGCACCGGAGATCTTCTTGATCCGCGACAGCGGCTTCGCATCGATCGGACCGAATTTCGTGAAGTCGATCTTCGGCCACGGCAGCAGATTCAGCTCGCCGCCGCCTGGGGCCGCTGCGGCCGCGGCGGTAGGCGCCGCGCGCTGGCCCGTCATCACGCCCTTCACGAACGCGGTGACGTCTTCCTTCGTGATGCGGTTCTTGGGCCCGGTGCCGGTGATGCGCGACACGTCGACGCCCAGCTCGCGCGCGAACTTGCGCACCGAAGGCGACGCGTGGCTGGCGCGATATTCGCCGCTCGGGGCAGGCGCGGCCGCGGGCGCAGCCTGCGGCGCGGGCGCCGCGGCCGGCGCCGCAGACACCGGTGCGGCAGCCGGCGCAGCCTGAGCCGGCGCGCCCGCTTGCGGTGCGCTCGCGGCCGCGCCGCTCGCTGCTTCCAGCACGACGATCAGCGTGCCTTCGGACACCGTATCGCCGACTTTCACGCTGATTGCCTTGACGACACCGGCAGCCGGACTCGGCACATCCATCGTCGCCTTGTCCGATTCGAGCGTGACGAGCGATTGCTCCTTTTCGACCGTATCGCCCACCTTCACCGCGATCTCGATGACCGGAACGTCCTTATAGTCGCCGATGTCGGGCACCTTCACCTCGACCGTGCCGCCCGCGGCCGGCGCGCTCGCGGCGCTCGCCGCAGGCGCGGCCGGCGCCGGCGCCGAAGCCGGCGCAGCGGGCGCGGTCGCGCCGTTCGGCTGGGATGCGCCGGCCGCCGGCGCGCCGTCGAGCAGCACGATCAGCGAACCCTCCGACACTGCGTCGCCCACCTTCACCTTCACTTCCTTGACCGTGCCGCCGACAGGGCTCGGCACGTCCATCGTCGCCTTGTCCGATTCGAGCGTGACGAGCGACTGCTCGGGCTCGACCGCATCGCCGGGCTTCACCAGCACCTCGATGACGGGGACATCCTTGTAATCGCCGATATCCGGCACCTTGACTTCGATCGCTTGACTCATCTGTTCGTGTCTCCAGTCGATCGGCGCCGCCGCTTCAGCGGTCAGCGCCGACCCCGCGCGCAGCGCAGCCGCCCCCCGTGCTCATCGCGCGAACGGGGCGTGCGGCATGCGGCGCACGTGTTAAACCGTCATCGGGTTGGGTTTGGACGGATCGAGCTCGTACTTCGCGATCGCCTCGGCAACGATCTTGCGGTCGATCTTGCCATCGTCGGCGAGCGCGTTCAGCGCGGCGACCGTGACCCAATAGCGGTCGACCTCGAAGAAGTGGCGCAGCGCGCGGCGCGTATCCGAGCGGCCGAAGCCGTCGGTGCCGAGCACGACGTAGCGGCGATCGATCTGGCCGCGAATCTGATCGGCGAGCGCGCGCACGTAATCGGTCGACGCGATGACCGGGCCTTGCGTGTCCTTCAGGCAGCGCTGAACGTGCGTGAGGCGGCGCTCCTCGGACGGATGCAGCAGGTTCCAGCGCTCGACGTCGTGGCCTTCGCGCGCCAACTCGGTAAAGCTCGGCACGCTCCACAGATCGGCCGCGACGCCCCAGTCGTTCTTCAGCAGATCGGCCGCGGCGATCACTTCGTTGAAGATGGTGCCCGCGCCGAGCAGCTGCACGCGCGGCGCCTTCTTGTCGGCCTCGGCCTTGCGGAACGCGTACATGCCCTTGATGATGTCGGCCGCCACGTGCTCGCCCTGCGGGATCGCCGGGTGCTCGTAGTTCTCGTTCATCACCGTGATGTAGTAGTACACGTCCTCCTGCTCCTGCACCATCCGGCGCAGACCGTCCTGCATGATGACGGCAAGCTCGTAGCCGAACGTCGGATCGTAGCTCACGCAGTTCGGCACCGACGCCGCCCACAGCAGCGAATGGCCGTCCTCGTGCTGCAACCCCTCGCCGTTGAGCGTCGTGCGGCCCGCGGTGCCGCCGAGCAGGAAGCCGCGCGAGCGCATGTCGCCCGCCGCCCATGCCAGATCGCCGATCCGCTGAAAGCCGAACATCGAGTAGAAGATATAGAACGGCACCATGATCTCGCCGTGCGTCGAATACGACGTCGCCGCGGCGATCCAGTCGCACATGCCGCCCGCCTCGTTGATCCCTTCCTGCAGGATCTGGCCGGTCTGCGATTCCTTGTAGAACATCAGTTGGTCGGAATCTTCCGGCACGTACTTCTGCCCTTCCTGATTCCAGATGCCGATCTGGCGGAACAGGCCTTCCATGCCGAACGTGCGCGATTCGTCGGGAACGATCGGCACGATACGCTTGCCGAGCGTCTTGTCCTTGAGCAGGATGTTGAGGATCCGCACGAACGCCATCGTCGTCGAGATCTCGCGGCCCTCGCCCGTGCCCTTGAGCAGCGGCTCGAACGCGTCGAGCGCCGGCACCGGCAGCGATTGCGCCTTCTCGCGGCGTTGCGGCAGATAGCCGCCCAGATCCATGCGCTGCTTGCGCATGTACTCGAGTTCCTTCGAGCCTTCGTCGAATTTCACGTAAGGCACGTCGGCGATTTCGTCGTCCGAGATCGGCAGGCGGAACTGATCGCGGAACTTCTTCAGTTGCTCGACGGGCAGCTTCTTCTGCTGGTGCGTGATGTTCATCGCCTGGCCCGACTCGCCCATCCCGTAGCCCTTGATGGTCTTCGCGAGAATGACGGTCGGCGCGCCCTTCGCGTTGCTCGCCTCGTGGTACGCCGCGTAAATCTTGTGCGGATCGTGGCCGCCGCGGTTCAAGTTCCAGATGTCGTCGTCGGACCAGTCGGCAACGAGCGCCTTCAACTCGGGCGTGTTGAAAAAGTGCTCGCGCACGTATGCGCCCGACTCCGATTTGTACGTCTGGTACTCGCCGTCGACGACTTCCATCATCCGGCGCATCAGCGCGCCCGTCTTGTCGCGCGCGAACAGCGCATCCCAGCGGCTGCCCCAGATCACCTTGATCACGTTCCAGCCGGCGCCGCGGAATTCCGATTCGAGCTCCTGGATGATCTTGCCGTTGCCGCGCACCGGGCCGTCGAGACGCTGCAGGTTGCAGTTGATCACGAATACGAGGTTATCGAGCTTCTCGCGGCTCGCCATGCCGATCGCGCCAAGCGATTCCGGCTCGTCGGTTTCGCCGTCGCCAAGGAACGCCCAGACCTTGCGGCCCTCTGTATTCACGATCCCGCGCGACTGCAGATACTTCATGAAGCGCGCCTGGTAGATCGCCATGATCGGGCCCAACCCCATCGACACGGTCGGGAACTGCCAGAAATCCGGCATCAGCCACGGGTGCGGATACGACGAGATGCCGTTGCCGCCAACTTCCTGGCGGAAGTTGTCGAGCTGCGCCTCGCTCAGACGCCCGAGCAGGAAAGCCCGCGAGTAAACGCCGGGCGACGAGTGGCCCTGCACGAATACGAGATCGCCGCCGTGCTTGTCCGACGGCGCGTGCCAGAAATGGTTGTAGCCGACGTCGTACAGCGTGGCGGCCGATGCGAACGACGCGATGTGGCCGCCGACGTTCGTGTCCTTGCCCGCGCGCAGCACCATCGCGATCGCGTTCCAGCGCGTATACGAGCGGATGCGGTGCTCGATGTCCTGGTCGCCCGGAATCTTCGCCTGGGCTTCGACGGGAATCGTGTTGATGTACGGGGTGTTCGCGGAAAACGGCAGGTGCTCGCCGTGTACCCGCGCGAATTCGATCTGCTTCTCGATCAGATAGTGCGCACGGCCTGGGCCGACTGACGAAATCACGCCGTCAAGCGCTTCGAGCCATTCGACGGTTTCCTGCGGATCGTCATCACGTTCGGCCGTGACGTATTTCAGCACTTCGTTGGGTACAGCGGACATGCTCGTCTCCTGGGTGTCCTGGACTTGGCGTCCTGGGATATGAGGATCGCTCTTCATGCAGACGACGTCGATGGCCGGCTGCCGCAAGCTCCCGCGGATTGTAAAGAGCGTCGCGGGCCCCGTGCAACATAATTTTCGAATTATGAGATTATTTTTCTTAATGTGAAATAATGCTGCACCGCACCCGCCGCACGGGCATCGAAAGCGGATCGCGCGCCGCTATTTCCGCTTTCGGTTCAACCTGTCTTTCGTGCCCTTTGGGCGATACGCGCTGAGCTACAATCCAGCCATGTTGACCGATCGGCTTCTCGCACGCTCGGCGCGACCGTCGCGTTCGCCGGCCGAGTCGCAGCCGTCCCGCTGGCACCATGGACCATGGTGGTCCAACTCTTATCTGCTGACGCCGCTGCTGTCGATTCTCGTTTTCCTCGTCGTGATGAGCCTCATCCTATGGAGCCTCAATCGCCGCGAGCAGCAGCAGCAGGAAGACACGCTGTATCGCAACGTCGCGTGGGCGCAGCAGCAGATCCGCCTGTCGATGACGAGCGCGCAGGAACAGTTGCAGGCGTTCGCGCGCGACATCGCCGCGGGCCGTGTCGACGAGCACGCGTTCCAGGCAACGGTCGGCGACGTGCTGCAGGCGCATCCGGAAATCCTCTATCTGAACTGGTACACCGCGCCCGGCGCGAAACGCTGGCCCGCGATGCAGCTCCCGCTGCTCGGCCAGCGGCTCGCGAGGCCGAACGACACGCAGATGGACGAAATCGTGCGCGGCGCGTTCGGCGCGGCGCGCAACACCCGCCGGCAAACGTACTCCGCCCTCGTCTACGACGATTTCGGCTACGGCTACCTGACGCTGCAAACGCCCGTGATCCGCGAGCGTGACTATCTCGGCTCGATTGCCGCGGTGTTCTCGGTCGAAGGCATCCTGAAGCACGACATCCCGCCGGAGCTGTCCGCGAAATACAAGATTTCCATCGTCGATGCGAACAGCCGCGAACTCGCGTCGACGTCGTCGCGCCCGCGCCTGCCGCGCGACGCGCACTACGACCTGCCGCTGGACCCGCCCGGCCAGGGCCTGACGGTGCGCGTCTATGCGTACCCGCAAACGACGAACCTGACCAACAACACGCTCGTCTGGCTGGTTGCCGGCCTGTCCTGCTTCGTGCTCTGGAGCCTATGGAGCCTTTGGAAGCACACGCGCCAGCGCTTCGAGGCGCAGCAGGCGCTGTATGCGGAGGCGTTCTTTCGCCGCGCGATGGAAAATTCGGTGCTGATCGGCATGCGCGTGCTCGACATGCACGGCCGGATCACGCACGTAAACCCCGCGTTCTGCCGGATGACCGGCTGGGACGAGAACGATCTCGTCGGCAAGATCGCACCGTTTCCGTACTGGCCGCGCGACGCGTACCCGGAAATGCAGCGCCAGCTCGACATGACGCTGCGCGGCAAGGCGCCCAGCTCGGGCTTCGAGCTGCGCGTGCGCCGCAAGGACGGCTCGCTGTTCCACGCACGCCTTTACGTATCGCCGCTCATCGACAGTTCGGGCCGGCAAACGGGCTGGATGTCGTCGATGACGGACATCACCGAGCCCAAGCGCGCGCGCGAGGAGTTGGCCGCCGCGCACGAACGCTTCACGACAGTGCTCGAAAGCCTGGATGCGGCCGTGTCGGTGCTCGCCGCCGACGAGGCGGAGCTGCTGTTCGCGAACCGCTATTACCGGCACTTGTTCGGCATCCGCCCGGACGGCCACCTCGAATTGTCGGGCGGCGGTTTCGACAGCGCACAGGCGTCATCGGATTCGATCGACCTGGTCGACACCTATGCGGGCCTGCCCGCCGCCGCGCTGACCGAAAGCGCGGCCGATGCGCAGGAAGTCTACGTCGAGAGCATCCAGAAATGGTTTGAAGTGCGCCGCCAGTACATTCAGTGGGTCGACGGCCATCTTGCGCAAATGCAGATCGCCACCGACATCACGAGCCGCAAGAAAGCGCAGGAACTGGCGCACCAGCAGGAGGAGAAGCTGCAGTTCACCAGCCGGCTGATGACGATGGGCGAAATGGCGTCGTCGATCGCGCATGAGCTGAACCAGCCGCTCGCCGCGATCAACAACTACTGCTCGGGCACGCTCGCGCTCGTGAAAAGCGGCCGCGCGACGCCCGAGACGCTCGCGCCCGCGCTCGAGAAGACCGCGCAGCAGGCGCTGCGCGCGGGGATGATCGTCAAGCGGATCCGCGAGTTCGTCAAACGCAGCGAGCCGAAGCGGCAGCCGTCGCGCGTCGTCGACATCGTTGCCGATGCGGTGGGCCTTGCCGAAATCGAAGCGAGAAAACGCCGGATCCGGATCGTCACCGAAATCCGCGCGAGAATGCCTATTATTTATGTCGATCCGGTGCTGATCGAGCAGGTGCTCGTGAACCTGCTAAAGAACGCGGCCGAAGCGATGCAGGAAGTCAAGCTGGCGAGCGCGGACGGCGTGATCCGCATCGTCGCCGATCTCGAAGCGGGCTTCGTCGACATCCGCGTGATCGACCAGGGCCCAGGCGTCGACGAAGCGTCCGCCGAGCGCCTGTTCGAACCGTTCTACAGCACCAAATCGGACGGCATGGGCATGGGGCTCAATATTTGCCGATCGATCATCGAATCGCACCGCGGACGCCTGTGGGTGGTCAACAACGTCGAGCCGGACGGCAGCATATCCGGCGCCACGTTCCACTGCAGCCTGCCGATTGGAGAACCGGAGGATCCCGGTCACGGGTCCGAGACCTCGCCAACACAAACCGTAACGGGAGAGATATGAATAGCCCTGTCACCACCTCTCAGGAAACCGTCTTTGTCGTCGACGACGACGAGGCCGTGCGGGACTCGCTGCGATGGCTACTGGAGGCAAACGGCTATCGCGTGCAATGCTTCTCGAGTGCCGAGCAGTTTCTCGACGCATACCAGCCCGCGCAACAGGCGGGGCAGATCGCGTGCCTGATCCTCGACGTGCGGATGTCCGGCATGAGCGGCCTGGAGCTGCAGGAGCGGCTGATCGCCGAGAACGCGGCGCTGCCGATCATCTTCGTGACCGGCCACGGCGACGTGCCGATGGCGGTGTCGACGATGAAAAAAGGCGCGATGGACTTTATCGAGAAACCGTTCGACGAGGCCGAACTGCGCAAGCTCGTCGAGCGCATGCTCGACAAGGCGAGAAGCGAAAGCAAGAGCGTGCAGGAGCAGCGCGCGGCGAGCGAACGCCTGTCGAAGCTGACCGCGCGCGAGCAGCAGGTGCTCGAGCGGATCATTGCCGGGCGCCTGAACAAGCAGATCGCGGACGATCTCGGCATCAGCATCAAGACGGTCGAGGCACATCGCGCGAACATCATGGAAAAGCTCAACGTCAACACGGTCGCTGATCTGCTGCGGCTCGCGCTGTCGAAGAAGCAGGCGTAACGCGCATGGCGCCGCGGCCGGCCGGGTTTGCCGGGCGCGCCGCCGCCGGCTGAACGCTCGTTTCGCGTTGCCGGATTCACCCGCGCTGCGCCGTACCGGTCCTGGGCCCTGGATCGCCCAATTGCCTTCGCTGGTCGCGCCGCGCGCCGGTTCCGCCGTTCGGGCCATTTTCATCATTCCATCGCGCCCACTCTTCCGTCACCTTCCTCGTTTGCGCGCCGCTCACGATTGCAAGCCGGCTTGCAGCCGCCGCCCGTCGTTTTCATTATTGTTTTGATAGCGCGCGCCGAGCGCCCGGCGGCAAGCCCAGGCGTCGCGCCCGCTTCGGACGGCGGCGGCCGAGCGGTATAATCCGTCGCTTCTTCGCAGCGCTTGTTCGCGCCGCACCCCGCCTTCCACCTTGCCAAGCGAATTTTCACCATGACAGCCACCCTGATCGACGGCAACGCCCTTTCGAAGACCCTGCGCGCGCAAGCGGCCGAGCGCGCCGCCGCGCTCGCCGCGCGCGGCCATCAGCCGGGCCTTGCGGTGATTCTCGTCGGCGACAACCCGGCGAGCGAGGTCTACGTGCGCAACAAGATCAAGGCGTGCGAAGACAACGGCTTTTTCTCCGTGAAAGACCGCTATCCGGCCACGCTCGCCGAAGCGGACCTGCTAGCTCGCATCGACGAATTGAACCGCGACCCGCGCATCCACGGAATCCTCGTGCAATTGCCGCTGCCGGCCCACATCGACAGCCACAAGGTGATCGAAGCCATCGCGCCGGAGAAGGACGTCGACGGCTTTCACGTCGCGAACGCCGGCGCGCTGATGACAGGCAAGCCGCTCTTTCGCCCGTGCACGCCGTATGGCGTGATGAAGATGCTCGAGGCGCACGGCATCTCGCTCGTCGGCGCGAATGCAGTCGTGATCGGCCGCTCGAACATCGTCGGCAAGCCGATGGCGCTACTGCTGCTCGAAGCCGGCGCGACCGTCACGATCTGCCACAGCAAGACGCGCGAGCTTGCCGCGCACACGCGCAACGCCGACGTGATCGTCGCGGCGGTCGGCAAGCGCAATGTGTTGACGGCCGACATGGTGAAACCCGGCGCGACCGTGATCGACGTCGGGATGAACCGCGATGACGCGGGCAAGCTGTGCGGCGACGTCGATTTCGCGGGGGTCGCGCAGGTGGCGGGCCACATTACGCCAGTGCCGGGCGGCGTCGGCCCGATGACGATCACGATGTTGCTCATCAATACGCTCGAATCGGCCGAGCGCGCGGCGCACGCGGCTTGACGGCCGGACATGGCGGCGGTTCCGTGGTTCCGCGGTCCTGCTGCATGATGGCGCAAACGCATGAATACGCGACAGCGCAACGATGAAGGCGTCGATCCGCGCCGATCGATGCCGCCGTGCCCGCCCATGCACGATGCCGTCGGCGTCCGCCCGCGGAGCGACACGGTTCGATGGACGCCGACAGCCTAATCCGTCCGCTCGGCACGACTGCGCATCGCTCGCGGCAGTCGTCCCGGCTTCGACAAATCGTCATCCAACCCCGGTGCCGCAACGCGCGGCGCCGCATATATATTTTCCGCATCGGCCGAATGCGAGACGCAGGCCGTTCGCCCCACCCTCCGACACTGCGGTGCCCGGCGCGCGCCGCCTTCAGGCGGCCCGTTATCCGGCCGCTGCGCTCCCGCCCCAATCGTTTCATTAGAAACTTCCGATTGGAAACCGCGCGACGCGCCCCAATAATGTCGATATGACGCCGGCGGGCGGCACGCGGTATGCCGCCCGTCTTTCACCTACTTCGCAACCGCCAGGGAACCCTATGTCCGTCAGCGTTCATGCCAACCCGCTTCTCGATTTCTCCGGTCTGCCCCGTTTCGGCGAAATTCGTCCGGAACACGTGACGCCCGCGCTCGACACGCTGCTCGCCAACGCAAACGACGCCGTTGCGCGCGCGGCGCATCCCGACACGCCCGCGACCTGGGCCGACATCATCGACGCGCTCGAGCGCACGACCGAGCCGCTCAGCCGTGCGTGGGGCATCGTCGGCCATCTGACCGCGGTGGCCGATACGCCCGAGCTGCGCGCGGCGCATGCCGAAAATCTGCCGCGCGTGACCGAATTCTGGTCGAGCGTCGGCCAGAATCTCGCGCTCTACGAAAAATACAAGGCGATCGCCGCAAGCGCCGAGTACGCGACGCTGTCGGCCGAACGCAAAAAGATTCTCGACAATGCGCTGCGCGATTTCCGTCTGTCGGGCGCCGAATTGCCCGAAGACCAGAAGCCGCGCTTCGCGCAGTTGCAAGAGCAGCAGGCGGCGCTGTCGAAGGCGTTCTCCGATCACGTGCTCGACGCGACGAACGCCTACGCGTATTACGCGCAAAGCGAGGACGAACTCGCCGGCCTGCCGGCCGATGCGATCGCCGCTGCGCGCGAAGCCGCGCAAAAGGAAAACCACGCGGGCTGGAAATTCACGCTGCACTTTCCGTCGTACTTCCCGGTGCTGCAATACGCGGAAAACCGCGCGCTGCGCGAAACCCTCTATCGCGCCTACGTGACGCGCGCATCCGAACTCGGCCCACAGTACGGCGGCGGCAAGATCGAATGGGACAACACGGCGATCGTCGCGGACCAACTCAAGCTGCGCCGCGAAGAAGCGCAGATGCTCGGTTACCACGATTTCGCCGAAGTATCGCTCGCGCCGAAAATGGCGGAATCGCCGCAGCAAGTGATCGCGTTCCTTGAAGATCTCGCCAAGCGCGCGCGCCCCTATGCGGAAAAAGACTGGGACGAACTGCGCGCGTTCGCCGCAAGCGAGCTGGGTCTGGCCACGCTCGATCCGTGGGACGTTGCGTATGCGGCGGAAAAACTGCGCGAGCAACGCTATGCGTTTTCCGAAAACGAGGTGAAGCAGTACTTCCCCGAGCCGGCGGTGTTGAAGGGGTTGTTCACGGTCGCACAAACGCTGTTCGGCGTGCGGATCGTGCGTGACGAAGCGCCCGTGTGGCACGACGACGTGCGCTTTTTCCGCGTCGAAAATCGCGACGGCTCGCTCGTCGCGCAGTTCTATCTCGACTTGTACGCGCGCGAAGGCAAGCGCGGCGGCGCGTGGATGGACGACGCGCGCTCACGCGCGAAGCGCGGCGACGGCAGCGTGCAGACGCCCGTCGCCTATTTGAACTGCAACTTCTCCGCGCCGATCGGCGACAAGCCCGCATGCTTCACGCACGACGAGGTGATCACGCTGTTCCACGAGTTCGGCCACGGGCTGCATCACATGCTGACGCGCGTCGACGAGATCGGCGTGTCGGGAATCAACGGCGTCGAATGGGATGCGGTCGAGCTGCCGTCGCAGTTCATGGAGAACTTCTGCTGGGAATGGGATGTGCTGAAATCGATGTCGTCGCACGTCGATTCGAACGAGCCGCTGCCGCGCGCGCTGTTCGACAAAATGCTCGCCGCGAAGAATTTCCAAAGCGGCCTCGGCACGCTGCGCCAGATCGTGTTCTCGATGTTCGACATGCTGCTGCATGTCGATTTCGATCCGCAGAGCGGCGGCGCCGCAACGGCGAACGTCAACGATTTCGCGCGCGCCATCAACGAGCGCTTCCACGTGATCCCGCAGGCGTCGTTCTCGCGCTGGCCGAACACGTTCAGCCATATCTTCGCGGGCGGCTACGCGGCGGGTTACTACAGCTACAAGTGGGCGGAGGTGCTGTCCGCCGACGCCTACGCGGCGTTCGAGGAAGCCGCGCGCACGGCGGGCAGCGTGCTCGACGCGGCGACGGGCGCACGCTATCGGCACGAAATCCTCGAAGTGGGCGGCAGTCGCCCGGCGATGGAATCGTTCAAGGCGTTCCGCGGACGCGAGCCGCGCATTGACGCGCTGCTGCGCCACAACGGGATGGCCGACGCCGGCTCGGCGCACCCGTAAGCGCGCGGCATCGCCCGCGTGCGGTGCGCGACGGCGCCCTCGCTTTAAGCCGTTCGCGCGTCAAACAGGCGGCAACCTGCATTCGCGGGTTGCCACTTTTTTTGTTTATCACTCCGGGCTCGCAGTGCCGTTGCCATCGCCGGCGCAGCCGGGCGCCGTGCAATCGGCGATTGCTCCACCGGCGCGCGGATCGTCATCGAACAATGCAATCTGTCCATGCCGCTCGGCCGTGTCCTCGTCGACCCGCACGCCGACGCCAAGCAGCCGCACCGGCTGCCTGCGCCGCGCGAGCCCTTTTTCGAGCAATGCGACCGCGGTGTCCGGATCGGTCGCATCGGCCACGCATTCGACCGTCGTGCGCTGAAAATCCGCGAAACGGATCTTCACATACAGCTTTCTGATCGAACGTGCCGCCCCTGCCCGTTCGATGCGCACATCGAGTTGCGCCGTCAGCCGGCGAATCTCGGCCGCACATTGCTCGAGCGTGGCGAGATCCTGCACGTAGGTCGTCTCGACGCTGACGGATTTGCGCTCCTGATCCGCGCGCACCGGCCGCTCGTCGATGCCGCGCGCAAGCTCGTAAAGCCGGCGGCCGAACGCGCCGAACTCGCGATGCAGATCGAACAGCGACCATGCGCGCAGTTGCCCGCAAGTGCCGATACCGAGCTTGTCGAGCCGCGCGGCCGTCACCTTGCCGACGCCATGCAGCTTGCGCACCGGCAACGCGGCGACGAACGCATCGACTTCATGCGGCCGCACGACGAAAAGGCCGTCGGGCTTGTTCCAGTCGGACGCGATCTTCGCGACGAACTTGTTCGGCGCGACGCCAGCCGACACCGTGACGCCGACCGTCTCGCGCACGCGCTCGCGGATCTCGCGCGCGATCAGCGTCGCGCTGCCGCGACAGCGTGTGGCGCGGCTCACGTCGAGATACGCCTCGTCGAGCGACAGTGGTTCGACATCCGGCGTGTAATCGCGATAGATCGCCATGATGAGCCTTGATGCCGCGCGATACTTGTCCATTGCGGGCGGCAGAATCAACAGGTCGGGGCACTTGCGCATCGCAAGCGCCGACGACATCGCCGAATGCACGCCATAGCGCCGCGCGTCGTAATTGCAGGTGGCAATCACGCCGCGCTGATCGGGCCGGCCGCCGACCGCGAGCGGACGGCCGCGCAACGACGGATCGTCGCGCATCTCGACCGACGCATAAAAGCAGTCGCAATCGCAATGGATGATCTTGCGCACGAACGCACACGCGCCGCTCGATGGCGGTGACGGCACGTCAGGAGGGAGCGGCGGCTTATCCAAGATGCCGATACTGTACAAAAACACAGTGCGCGTTTCAACTGTGCGGCTCGGGACGAAGCATGCGTACCGATGCCGCGCGCCGCGCGACGACTGCGCACGGCGCGCCGAAGAACAGGTTGTTCTGCGATGGATCGATTCGAACGCGCAGCGCGCCATGCGCAAAGCGCGCAGACAAGAACACAGCGCGATGATGCGACGTAAGGGGAGACGCGCCAGAAGAAGAGGATCTCGAAAGGCGAGTGCGGCGCATGTGAATACAAACAAAAAAGCCCGGCATTAGCCGGGCTTTTTGGCGAATCGCGCATCGGTCACATACGCGGGATTTTTTTTTCGCCGTATTTGGTTGCGGGGGTAGGATTTGAACCTACGACCTTCGGGTTATGAGCCCGACGAGCTGCCAGACTGCTCCACCCCGCGTCAGAGAAAAGAGATTATATGGGGTTTATGAGGATGAGTCAAACTTCCATTCAATTTATTTCCATGAGACCGTCGCGCGGCGAGCTGAAACCACCGTAACACAACCGGAACAAGCCGATATCGGCCGCCATCGTCCCTGTGTTAGGATCATCCGGGGACAGGTCACCCCCCTAACCTCTTCGACGACAAGGACGAGGACAACGTGGAGCATTCCGCCAGCCGTGCCAGACTGATTCGGATTCGTGAACTGCTCGATGCGGGAGCAATCAGCTTCAGCTTCGAGGCGCTGCTCGAATATCACTATCGCAAGTGGGTCAAGCAAGGAGACACGGTCATCGACATCGGCGCGCATGTCGGCCGGCATCTCGGGCCGCTCGCCGAATGCATCGGGCCGAACGGCCGCGCGCTCGGCTTCGAGCCGTTGCCGTTCGCATACGAAGCGCTGACCCAACGATTCGCCGCGACGCCCAACGTCCAATTATTCAATCTTGCGTTGAGCAATATCCCCGGCACCGCGTCGTTTTCCTATGCGCAAGGCACGCCGGAGGAAAGCGGCTTGCGCCAGCGCCAGTTCAATCGGCCCGAAGCCGCCAACCCCACGCAAATCGAAGTCACCGTCAGCACACTCGATGCGCACACGTCCGCGCTCGAATCGCTGTCGTTCGTGAAGATCGATATCGAAGGCGGCGAAATCGACTGCCTGCGCGGCGCGCAAGTCACGCTGGGGCGCTTTCGCCCGGTCGTGTCGGTCGAGTACGGCTTGCCGACGTACAGCGCCTACGGCAACACCGCCGAAACGCTGTTCGACTTCGCGCAACAGCACGGCTACACGCTATACAGCATCTTCCTCACGCCGTTCGAAACGCGCGACGATTGGAAGTTCGGCTGCGACTACGTGTGCTGGGATTACTTCATGGTGCCGACCGAAAAGCGCGGCGAATTCGACCATGCGATGGCCGGGAACGCGGCCGCGCTCGCAAGCGTCGGCACGCCGGTCTGATTGAGCGATGCAATGGCAGGCCGGCCGCGGCGCATGCCGGCCTGGCCGCTCCACTGCCGCAGCACGCCGGCGGAGAAACCTTCCCGGCGCTTTTTCGATGGCCGTCGACAAGATGACGGCATGACGCGCACCGCCGCCCTCTGCTGAACGCCGCGCCGGCTGCCACACGCAGCCGGCGCGGCTGCTCGATCGCGCATTACTTCCAGAGCGTGCGGCCCCAGAACGTCAACGAGCGGTCCCACGCCAGTTGCGCCCATACGGGATCGTACTGCGTGATTGCGATCCGGTTCGGCCCGAGCGCCGTCTCGTTCGCGAACGCGTGATGCGCTTGATAGCGATGAAACGTGAAATCGACGTTGGCTTCGCGCAGCTTCGCTTCGAGCGCATCGACGGTTGCGATCGGAAAGGCCGCGTCCTGCGTGGCCCAGTGGCCGAGCACTGGCACGCGGATCTTCGTTGCGTCGATGTAGTCGAGCGGCGGGAAGCCGTACCAGACCACGCCGGCCGATACGTCCGGAATCTGGGACAGCGCGAGCAGGGTCAGCGCGCCGCCCATGCAGTAGCCCGTCACGCCGACGCGCGCCGCATGCTGTTTCAGATAGGACACCGCGCCGCGAATGTCCTGGCTCGTCGCGTCGCCGAAGTCGAGTGCATTCATCAAGTGATGAGCCTCCTCTTCTTCGACTGTCGCCTTGCCGCGATAGAGATCGGGAACGAGCGCGAAATAACCGGCACGTGCGAGCCTGTCCGCGACGCCGCGAATCTGGTCATTCAAGCCCCACCATTCCTGAATGACGACGATCGCGGGCGCGCCTTCGGCCTGCTCCGGCCGAGCGAGATAGCCGTTCACGGTCTGGCCGTCCGGCCGCTGAAAGGTAATCGTGGATCCGAGCGTTTGTGTCATCGTGTGGTCCTCAGCCATATGAGCCGTCTAGCATAGCGCACGCTTCGCGGCGCTGCTCGGTGTTCGAGCCGATGCGACGGCCCGAGCGGCGCATGTGCCAACCGTCGCTTCCCGGCGGCTGCGCGCGAGGCACGCGCACGCTGCACAGAGATGGCCGGCGCCGCTTCGCCACTCTCTGAGTTCGCCCGTTGCCCGATTTCATCCGGCGCGCCGATCAACGCTTGGCCATCGGGAATGTCGGCCGCACGGCGGCCGCGTTGCTGTCTTTCGCGCCCACGGCGTTCGCTCGCTTCCCTATTGCTCGATCGCTTTCAATCGTCAGCTTCCTTTTTTGAATAGAACCTAAGGGCTTTCGAGTAGCGCACTTGTCACTCATCGCTTGACTGAACCGCCATGGGCATTCGGCGGCAGGACAAATTCCGCCCGCGCCCATTCTCCGCGCGCGAGTAGACCGGCGCCCCCCTTCTCGCGCCGCCTGCGGCGGCGCTTCATCGCATTGCCAATGCCGAGCCCATTCGGCTGGCCGTGTACTCGCCATATCCGGCGCCAATCGCAGCCTGCGTTGCCGCCGGACCGCTCAGGTATGCGTCGACGAAGCGCTACCGGCTCGTCCCCGCTGGTAAACTCCCGCTCATCAAGATCGGCCCGCGCGCCAGAGCGGCATCACGGCCGAAAGCCGCGACGCACTTTTGTTGTGCCCCAACCACAGCGGATGAGATGGGTAGCCAGGTGGACAGCCAGACGATTCCTGCAGCCGCCCACCACCCGCAAACACCCGCCACATAAGGCGATGACGAATTAATGAAGATTGCCACCTGGAACGTCAATTCATTGAACGTGCGCAAGCAGCACGTCCTCGACTGGCTCGCGCAGAGCGGCGCCGACGTGCTCTGCCTGCAGGAACTGAAGATTCCCGACGAGAAGTTTCCGGTCGCTGAACTCGAGGCGGCCGGCTACCGAAGCTGGTTCGCCGGCCAAAAGACGTACAACGGCGTCGCGATTCTCGCGCGCACGAGCCTGCCGTTCGATGAAACGAACGTCGTTCGCAACATTCCCGGATTCGACGATCCGCAGCAGCGCCTGATTGCCGCAACGATCGACGGCGTGCGCATCGTCTGCGCCTATTTTCCGAACGGCCAGGCGCTCGACTCCGACAAATTCGTCTACAAGATGCAGTGGCTCGACGCGCTGCAGACGTGGCTCAAAGACGAACTCGTGCGCTACCCGAAGCTCGCGCTGCTGGGCGATTACAACATCGCGCCCGAAGATCGCGACGTGCATGATCCCGCGAAATGGGAAGGCCAAAATCTCGTATCGCCGCAGGAGCGCGCGCATTTCGCGCAGCTCGTCGGGCTCGGCCTCGTCGACGCGTTCCGGCGCTTCGAGCAGCCGGACAAAACCTTTACGTGGTGGGACTACCGGATGCTCGCTTTCCGCCGCAACGCGGGCTTGAGGATCGACCATATCCTGTTGTCGAGCGCGCTCGCCGATACCTGCACGAGCTGCACGGTCGACCGCGAGCCGCGCAAATGGGATCAGCCGTCCGATCACACACCGGTCGTCGCTCAGATCGGGTAGCGCGGCACGATGCGGCCGGGACACGCGGATGCCCCGGCCCGTTTCGGGCCGAATGCGCGAGCGTTCGGAACACGCCCGGATCGCCGGGCGAGCCGCGCGCATCCGTTCAGACGCATGCCATCCCCCGCCGTCGTCGCAACCGGCGCCAACGCCCGGCTCAACCGCATCACGACTCCAGATGCAACTCCTGAATCTTGCGCGTGATCGTATTGCGGCCGATGCCCAGCCGCTCTGCCGCCTCGACCTTGCGACCGCGCGTGAAATCAAGCGCCTCGCGAATCACCGCGGCCTCGAAGCGGCGCGCAAGCGCGTCCATCACATCGGCAGAATTCTCGCGCAACAAGCGGGCGACCTCGGTACGCAGCCCATGTTCCCATAACGGATATGCGGCGACAGGCGGCGCGTTGTTCGCGACGGCGGCAACGCCCGCGACGGCGGCCGGCGGCACGGCAGCCGGGCTGCCGCCGCCGGCGTGCGCGTCGCCGCCCGCGGCGGCTTCGTGCGCGCCCGCGCCGGCCGCCGCGACCTGCGTTGCGACGAGATCGGGCGGCAGATCCTTGATCTCGATCGTCTGCGCGGGCGCCATCACCGTCAGCCAGTTTGCGAGATTCTCGAGCTGCCGCACGTTGCCGGGGAACGGCAGCGAACTCAGATAGGCCAGCGCCTCGTCCGATACCCGCTTGGGCTCGACGCCCAGTTCGCGTGCGCTCTTTTGCAGAAAGTGGCGCGTAAGAAGCGCGATGTCTTCGCTGCGCTCGCGCAGCGCCGGCAACCGCAAACGGATCACGTTGAGCCGGTGATACAGATCCTCGCGGAACAATCCCTGCCGCACGCGCGCCTCGAGATTCTGGTGAGTCGCCGCGATGACCCGCACGTTCGCGCGCAACGGGCTATGACCGCCGACGCGATAGAACTGCCCGTCCGACAGCACGCGCAACAGCCGGGTCTGAAGATCGAACGGCATGTCGCCGATTTCGTCGAGAAAGAGCGTGCCGTTCTCCGCCTGCTCGAAGCGCCCCTGACGCGTGGTCTGCGCGCCGGTGAACGCACCGCGCTCGTGGCCGAACAGCTCGGATTCGAGCAGATCCTTCGGAATCGCAGCCGTGTTGAGCGCGATGAACGGGCCGTTCGCGCGCGGGCTGTGCCGATGCAGCGCACGCGCGACGAGTTCCTTGCCGGTCCCCGATTCACCCGTGATCAGCACCGTCGCCACCGAATGCGACAGCCGGCCGATCGCGCGGAACATATCCTGCATCGCACTCGCCTGGCCGAGCATCTCGGGCGCATCGGCGAGCCGGTCGTCGTCGGGCGCGCCGCCGCGCAGGCTCTCGTCGACTGCACGGCGGATCAGCTCCACCGCCTTGTCGACGTCGAACGGTTTCGCCAGATACTCGAACGCGCCGCCTTGAAACGCGGCAACCGCACTGTCGAGATCCGAGAACGCGGTCATGATGATGACGGGCAGCCCCGGCAGGCGCTCATGCATCGCCTGCAACAGCTCGAGCCCCGAGCCGCCCGGCATCCGGATATCGGATACGAGCACCTGCGGCGTTTCATGATCGAGCGCGGCAAGCGCGTCGCGCACGTTCGCAAAGCTCCTCGTCGCGAAGCTCTCGCGCGCAAGCGCTTTTTCGAGCACCCAGCGGATCGATTGGTCGTCGTCTACTATCCAGATCGGCTTCATAGTCGGTCAGAGGTATGGAGAATCACTGCGCCGCCGCTCACGAATCGAGCGGCAGCAAAATCTGAAATTCGGTGCGGCCCGGCCGGCTGTCCACTTCGATCATCCCGTCGTGCTGCTGGATGAACGTTTGCGCGAGCGTGAGACCGAGCCCGCTGCCCTCCTCGCGCCCCGACACGAGCGGATAGAAGATCCGGTCGCGGATGTCGTCGGGAATGCCCGGGCCGTTGTCGGTCACGCGCAAATCGAGCGCAAGCTTGTACAGACGCTTGGCGATCGTGACCTTGCGCGCGACGCGCGTGCGCAACTCGATCCTCGCGTCGCCCTGCGCGATACGCTCACGCAGCGCCTGCGCCGCATTGCGCACGACGTTCAGGAGCGCCTGGATCAACTGCTCCTTGTCGCCGCGCAGGTCTGGCACGCTGACGTCGTAGTCGCGCTCGATCGTGAGCCCGCGCGGAAACTCCGCGAGCATCACCGCGCGCACCCGCTCGCACACCTCGTGGATGTTCACGTCGCCAACGATGTGCGGATGACGGTGCGGCTCGAGCAGACGGTCGACGAGCGTCTGCAGCCGGTCCGATTCCTTGATGATGACCTGCGTGTACTCGCGCAGCTCGCCGCGCTCGCGCTCGCCAAGCTCGAATTCGAGCAGTTGCGCGGCGCCGCGAATGCCGCCGAGCGGATTTTTGATTTCGTGCGCGAGATTGCGAATCAACTGCTTGTTGACGGCCGTGAGATCGTGAATCCGTTCCTCGCGATCCGTGCGCGACTGCCGCTCGTTTTCGAACAGCTCGACGAGTACGTAGTCCGGCGCCCCCTCGAGAAAGCCGACGATCGCGTGCACATGCAACGGTTCGCGGCCCGGGCGGTCGAGCACGGTGTCGAGATGGGTCGCATGGAAGCGCTCCTCGCCGATCGCGGTGATCGTCGTCGCCAGCTCGTTCGCGTTCGGAAAAATCTCGCCCCACGGCATCTGCGACAGTTGCCGCCGCGAGATGTCGAGCATCGCCTCTGCCGACGGATTCGCAAATGCAATCTTGAGCGTGCGCCGGTCGAGCACGAGCACGACCGTGGGCAACGCTTCGAGCCCGGTCAATAGCCCGGAGCGCGCCAGCCGGTCATCGTCCGACAAGCGCTCCGAGTGGCCAGCCCTGGCCTTGATCAGATTCTTCAGAACCATCTTGCGTGGATGCCGTGTCAAAAACCGCCATGACGGGCGGAACAAAAAGGGGACGGCGTCCCGCCGTCCCCTCAAGGTCCGTAGCCTTCGCGCGCACCTGCCGCGCGAAGGCCGGTCGGCGCCGCGGCGCTTCGCCCGCCGACGAAACGAAGCGCCATCGCCGCTTACAGCGAGTAGTACATCTCGAACTCGATCGGATGCGTCGTCATGCGGAAGCGCTGCAACTCGCCTTCCTTCAGTTCGAGGTACGCATCGATCATGCCGTCGGTGAACACGCCGCCGCGCGTGAGGAACTCACGATCCTTGTCGAGCGCATCGAGCGCCTGGTCGAGACCGGCGCAGACGGTCGGGATCTTCGCGTCTTCTTCAGGCGGCAAATCGTACAGATTCTTGTCGGCGGCTTCGCCCGGATGAATCTTGTTCTGCACGCCGTCGAGGCCCGCCATCATCAGCGCCGAAAACGCGAGGTACGGGTTGGCCATCGGGTCCGGGAAACGCGTTTCGATGCGGCGGCCCTTCGGATTGGACACGTGCGGAATGCGAATCGACGCCGAGCGGTTGCGCGCCGAGTACGCGAGCTTCACGGGCGCCTCGAAGTGCGGCACGAGACGCTTGTACGAATTGGTCGTCGGGTTCGTGATCGCGTTCAGCGCGCGTGCATGCTTGATGATGCCGCCGATATAGAACAGCGCGAATTCGGACAGGCCGGCATAGCCGTTGCCCGCGAACAGGTTCTGGCCGTCCTTCCAGATCGATTGGTGCACGTGCATGCCCGAGCCGTTGTCGCCGACGACGGGCTTCGGCATGAACGTCGCCGTCTTGCCATACGTGTGCGCGACGTTGTGGACGATGTACTTCAGTTGCTGAGTCCAGTCCGCACGCTGCACGAGCGTCGCGAATTTCGTACCGATCTCGTTTTGACCCTGTCCCGCGACCTCATGGTGATGCACTTCGACCGGAATGCCGATCTGCTCGAGCAACAGGCACATTTCCGAGCGCATATCCTGGAACGTGTCGACGGGCGCGACCGGGAAATAGCCGCCCTTGGTGCCCGGACGGTGGCCGGTGTTGCCGCCTTCGAATTCCTTGCCCGACGACCACGGCGCTTCTTCCGAGCCGATCTTGACGAAGCAGCCCGACATGTCCGTGTTCCACTGGACCGAGTCGAAAATGAAGAATTCCGGCTCCGGGCCGAAGAACGCGGTGTCGCCCAGGCCCGTGCTCTTCAGGTACGCTTCGGCGCGCTTGGCGAGCGAGCGCGGATCGCGCTCGTAGCCCTTGCCGTCGGCAGGTTCGACGACATCGCAGGTCAGAACGAGCGTCGACTCTTCATAGAACGGATCGATGAAAGCCGTGTTCGGATCGGGAACGAGCAACATGTCCGACGCCTCGATGCCCTTCCAGCCGGCGATCGACGAGCCGTCGAACGCGTGGCCGCTTTCGAACTTGTCCTCCTCGAAAGCCGACACCGGCACCGAAACGTGTTGTTCCTTGCCGCGCGTGTCCGTGAAGCGGAAATCGACGAACTTGACGTCCTCGTCCTTCACGAGCTGCATGACGTCGGCGACGGTTTTACTCATAACCTCTTCTCCTGATTGAACAAATCCGGCGGACTGGGACCGCCTCGTTAAGCGAGCTGCTTGGGCGCAGCGTTCTTTGCCGCGTACAACCGATCCATCCCGATAAAGCAGCTTTCATGCCATATATGCGCCAGAGCGGCGCGAATTGTGTCTTGCCGCGCGCGGCCTGGGCATCGGCGCGCTTTTTCGGGGCTTGGATGCAGGCCGATGCTCCCGATATCGCACATGAATCGTGCACACCCGCCAACCCCGCCAATTGAAATCACCGTTCAGGTGCAAAAGAGCAATTCTGCACCGAATTGGTGATTTCCGGAGCCGTCAAAGCGGACCGACGAGCCATTCAGATTACGATTTGCTCTCCCATCATCGATTGCCCGGCACGCTAGAATGATTTTTTGATCTGCAGGAGACCTCCCGCCATGAGCACACTAGAACAGCTTTATGCCCAGGCCGACGCGCGCCGCGCGCAAGGCGGCCTGACCTATGCGGGCGCGCTGTCGCCCGCCGAATCCTTCGAATTGCTGCAACTCGATCCGAACGCGCGTCTCGTCGACGTGCGCACCCGCGCGGAACTCGATTGGGTTGGCCGGCCCCTCGTCGGCGACGGCCAGTATGCGCATATCGAATGGACCCGCTATCCGGGCGGCGTGCCCAATCCGGAATTCATCGACCAATTGCGCTCGATCGTGCGCGCCGACCAGCCCGTGCTATTCCTGTGCCGCAGCGCAGCGCGCTCGAAGCTCGCCGCGATTGCCGCCGCGCAGGCCGGCTTCGCGAAGGCCTACGATCTGCTCGAAGGATTCGAAGGCGCGAAGGATTCGCAAGGACATCGCAAGACAGTCGACGGCTGGTGCCACCGCGGCCTACCGTGGATCGGCGCATGATGCGCAGCCGCCATCATCGTCCGGTCAGCCGATGACACGACGATGACGCGCACCGGGCGAGCGGCCCGACAGGGCCGCGCATCCAGGGGTCTCAGGATTCGATATGGGGCTCCACGATATCGCCGCCAAGCAGATGCACCCCTTCGCGCAGCTTGACAAACGCAGCCGCCACCGCCTCCGGCTCGCCCTTCACGCCGAGATCGATATGCCGGCGCGCGTAGATACCGCCGCGCTCCGCGTCGCCGACACTCGGCAGGCTGAACACCCGCACGCCGGGAAAATCGCGTTCGATCTTCTCCATCAGCGGCGTGAGCGTCGATTCCGGCAACTCGAACACGTAAAGCGAGCGCTCCGCGTGGGGCGTTGCATGGTGCAGATGCGCGTACTTCGTATCGAGCACCCACTCGATCATCGGCCATGCCATCACCGGAAAGCCCGGCACGAAATGATGGTCGCCGACCGAAAAGCCCGGAATCTTGTTGTAGCCGTTCGGAATGATCGACGCGCCTTGCGGAAACACGCCCATGTTCAGCCGGTGGAGATTCTCGGGCGACTCGAAATCGACGCTCGTGGCAGGATCGGTGTGCATCTCGCGGATGCGCGCTTGAATCAGCGTCTTGGCATCCGGATGCAACGCGAGCGGCACGCGCAGCGCCGCGGCCGCGCATTGGCGCGTATGGTCGTCGGGCGTCGCGCCGATGCCGCCCGTCGAGAACATGATGTCGCCCGATGCAAACGTGCGCTCGAGCGTCGCGGTGATCCGCGCGGGATCGTCGCCGACATACTCGGCCCAGCCGAGCGTCAGCCCGCGCGCGCGAAGCAGTTCGATCACCTTGGCCAGGTGCTTGTCCTGGCGACGCCCGGACAGGATTTCGTCGCCGATGATAAGGATGCCGATTGTCATGCGCGCCTCGTCAATTCATTCGAAGTCGCCGCCGACGCTGCCGCATTGGCGAGCGCCGCGCGCTGATCCTCGAGCGCGCGCAGGCAATAGAAGCCGAACCACAGCGCCGAGAACACCAGGATGAACGCGTAGACCCAGATCATCGCAGCGGCGACGAACGGAAACAACACCATCATCCAAATCGACGACACCCAGACGAACGTCGGCACCGTGCCGAGCAGTCCGCATGCGATGCCGATGCCAAGCAGCGGCCAGCGGTGCGTGCGCATCAGCGCGCGGCGCTCGTCGCGGCTCGCGTGCGACGCGAGCGCATCGTAACTCATCACGCGATAGGTGAGCCAGCCGAAGATCACGGGCGGCAGCAGCGCGAAAAACGGCGGAATCAGCCAAAGCGGCACCGTGACGACCAACACGACGAGGCTGGCCAGCGCCGCGCCGAGCGAATTGAATACGCTGCCGAACCAGGTGCCGCCGCGCTTCATCTCGAGCGTCGCGAACGCGCGCTTCGACAGGTGATTGACCACGGCGGGCATCGACAGCGTCGCGATCAGCAGCAGCACCGTCAGCGCGATCAGCGGAATCGCGAGCGACACGACGACGAACGGCGCGACGACCGCATGCAACTGCGACGCACCGATCGCGTTGAAGAATTTGTAGAGCAGCGCCGTCAACGCGAAGCCGTCGAGCGCCGTGCGCGCGGTGTCGACGAGCGGCTGCCAGGTGAACCAGAGCACGACGCCCCAGACCACGGCGGCCACGATGAAGGGCACGAAGGTAAGCCAGAGCATGCGCGGGTGCAGCGCACCCGCGAGCGCCCGGCCGAAGGAACGCAGCAGATCGTTCATGCGGAAAGAATCATCGAGCGGGAAATAGGGAAAGCCAGCCAAGGATAAACCACGCGGCTTTCGCGCGGCAAAACGGCGCAAACCTGAACCGCATAGGCTCGATCACGCATGCGGCAAACGGGGCAGCCGCCGGAAGGCTGCGGCGGCAGACCGAGCGGCCCGCCGTCGCCCCGCCGCTTACGCCGACGCCGCGCCCCGCTTCTTGGGCGCGAGCCGCTTCGCGATCCGCACGAACGCGAGCCCGTGCTGCGACCAGAAGCCGTCGCCATACGACACGCCCTCGTACTGCTCGCGGATGCCGGTCGGCTCGACCGTGCGGCTCCACGATGCGGTGCCAAACATCATGTCCCACCACGGAAACAGCACGCCAAAGTTGCAGCCGTACTTCGTGCCTTCGTGCCCATAGCCGACCGCATGATGGCGACGATGGAACATCGGGCTGACGAGCAGCCGCTCGCCGAGCCGGCCGAACGGCAGCCGTGCGTTCGTATGCTGGATGCTTTGCACGAAATTCGTCACCGCCGTCAGCACGACGAACTGCGACGGCGGCACGCCGATCACCAGCGCGATGGCCGCGAAAAAGCCTGCCTGGATCACGTCGTCGAGCAGGTGGTTGCGATCGTCGCACCACAGCGACATCTGCCGCTGGCTGTGATGAACCGCGTGCAGTTCCCACCAGATGCCAAAGCGATGCTGCCAGCGGTGATACCAATAACCGGCGAAATCGAGCACGATCAGATAGATCGCGAATGCGACGATCGGCTGCGACGTCACGCCCGGCCACAGGTAATCCAGATTGACATTGGCGATGCCGAAGAAGCGCAGCCATGCCTGGAAATGGTCGAACAGCGGCTGGAATGCGAAGAAGAAGCCCAGATTGAAGATGCCGAGCTTCGCGATCAACGTGTAGATCACGTCGACGCGCGCCTCCTTGCGGTTCGTCCAGCGCTCGACGGGACGCAACGCCTCGAGCGGGCGCAGCAGCGCATACATCGCGACCACCTCCAGCGCGCCGACGATCACCCAGTAGAGCGCATCGTAGGTGTCCTCGTCGTAGCCCATCAGGTCGAACTTGAACAGCAGCGGCTGCACGACGTCGATATACAGCCAGGTCTGCAGGTTCGACACGAAACCGTCGAGCGCGGCGGCGATCATGTGGAACATCGCAAGCTCCCGCCGCCCGTCACGCGCCGTTCGGCGCCGTCCACGGCGCGCGGTCGTAGAAATAGATCCCATGCGGCGAGCGGCCGACCGAGATCGTCTGGACGAGCTTGCGGGTCGGCAGATCGATGATGCCGACCTTTTTCGCGAAGCGGAACGTGACCCACAGCGTCTTCTTGTCCGCGGCAAGCTCCATGTCGTCCGGGCCCGGCAGCAGGCCGGTGATATCGCCGACGTTGGTCAGCGTGTTCTCGTCGATGATGCTGATCGTGTTCGCGACGCGGTTCGTCACGGCGACGTGCGTGCCGTCGGCGAGCGAGCGGAAATTGTGCGCGCCTTTGCCGGTCGGAATCGTTTTCACGACCTTCTGGTTGCGCCAGTCGACCACCGCGACGTAATCGGCGCCCGTCATTCCGACGAGCGCATATTGGTCGCCGGGCGTGAGCCAAATGCCCGCGGGCACCTTGCCGACCTTCATCTTCCATTTGACGGTCTGCGTCGGCAGATCGATCGCCGCGAGCTCGCCCGACACCTGCAACGACACCAGCACCGTCTTGCTGTCCTTCGTGAACGCGAGGTGACTCGGCATCACCTCGAGCGGCAGGCGCTTGACGAGCTTCAGGTCGCGCCCGTCATAGCCGTAAATATCGACACGATCGAGCCGCAACCCCGCCGCGACGAACCACTTGCGGTCCGGCGAGAAGCCGAGTTGATACGGATCGTCGATATTCTCGACGGTGCGCTGCAGCTTGCCCGTCTTCGGATCGAGGAACATCAGGCTGTTCGACACCGAATTCGCGACGATCAGCGACGAGTTGTCCGGCGTCGCCATCAAGTGGTGCGGCTCCTTGCCGGTCGGCATCGTGCCGATGACCTGACGGCTGTTCTGGTCGATCAGCGACAGCGTCGCCTCGGCCGAATTCAGCACGATGACATTGTTGGCGAAAGCGGCGGCGGGCGCCAGAAAGGCAGCGGCGAGCGCGGCGGCGCGCCCGAGGGACAGGAAAGTGCGCATGAAGACTCACGTCGTGGGACAGCCGTCATTGTAGAACGTTTGGGCAGGCCGACGGTTGACCTGTCACGCCCCTGCGGGGTCCAGCGAACGCAACGCGGGCGGCCATCGCCCCGCCCGCTGCCCGCTCGCGCGAGACGCCGGGGCAGTGGCTTCGGGCGGCAATGGGCGTCATGATCGAGAAAAACCCGCCGGTGCATTCTGCCGCGGCGCGCTGCCGCCTCGGAAAGCGGCTTGTCCGCTTGGCCGCTTGTCCGCTTAGCCGCGCCCGCGCCCCGGGTGACACCGGGCCGCAGCGCATGCCGCGCGGCAAAGCGCCAAGCGATGCGCGTTAGCGCTGCATCGACTCCCACACCTTGTGGAGACGCTTGACCGACACCGGCATCGGCGTGCGCAATTCCTGTGCGAACAGCGAAATGCGCAATTCCTCGAGCAGCCAGCGGAACTCGGCGAGCCGAGCGTCGGCCACGCCGCCGCGCTGCGCGAGCGCGCGCTGGTAATGCTGGGCGAGCGGCACGAGTTCGGCGAGCTGGCGCGCGTCGCGCGCGGGATCGGCCTTCAACTTGTCGATCCGCAATGCGATGCCCTTCAGATAGCGCGGAAAATGCGCGAGCTGCACATAGGGCGTATCGACGGCAAAACGCTTGCCGACCAGTGCGGCGAGCTGCCCCTGCATGTCCGCATGGGCTGCCGCGAACGGCTTGGCCTGCGCGAGCTTCTTCGCGAGCCCCGCGTACTCGGCGAGGATCTGCCCGACGAGCCGCGCGATCTCCTGCGCGAGCAGGCTCAAGCGGCCTCGGCCCTCGTCGCGGCGCGCGTGGAAGCTCGCGTCGTCGTCCGGCAGCGGCTCCTGCAGGCACGCACGATCGAGCGCGAGCGCGATCAACTGGTCACGCAGTTCGTCTTGCGTGCCGAGCGCCATGAACTGCATCGCCATTTCGCGCAGGCCGGGCAGGTTTTTTTCCAGATATTTGATCGGCTCCTTCAATTGGAGCGCAAACAGCCGCCGCAGCCCTGCGCGATGAATCCGCGCCGCCTCGTCCGGGGAATCGAATACCTCGACATCGCAATGCGCACCCCGGTCGACGAGCGCCGGATAACCGAACAGCGTCTCGCCCCGCCGGCGGATTTCGAGCAATTCCGGCAGCTTGCCGAAATTCCAGGTCGTCAGGTTTTCGTAGAGGGCTGTCGCGCCGGCGTCGGCCCCGGCCGCGCCACCCGGCGACGCAACCGCGCCGCGCGCACCGCCGCCTGCCGCGCCCATGTCTGCCGCGCCCTTGCCACGCGCCGCGCGCTCCGCCGCGCCGCCGCCTGCTGCCGTTGCGCCCGGCGTCGGCCGGCCCGGCGCGCCGCCGGCCGGCGCGAGCGTCGCGGCCGCGGCGATCTTCTGAAAATGCTGTTGCGCCTGCGCGCCGAGTTCCGCGCGCAACTGCGCGAGATTGCGGCCCATCGCGAGTTGCCGGCCGTGCTCGTCGATCACCTTGAAATTCATGAACAGATGCGCGGGCAGCGTCTCGAGCTTGAAATCGGAGGTCTTTGCCGCGATCTGCGTTTGCTCGCGGATATCGGCGATCAGCGCATCGACGAGACCGCCCACGGGCGCCGCGGCCGTGCTTGAGCCAGCCATGCCTGGCGCGGCCATGCCGAAACGCGCCGCGCCGTGCCGTTCGACGAAACCCGCCGCATATTCGGGCAGCGGCACGCAGTGCCGGCGCAGCTTCTGCGGCAGCGACTTGAGCAGCAACTGCACCTTCTCCTTCAGCATCCCCGGCACGAGCCACTCGACGCGCCGCGCATCGATCTGGTTCAGCGCGAACAACGGCACCGCAAGCGTCACGCCGTCGCGCGGCGCGCCGGGCTCGAAATGGTACGAAAGCGCCATCTCGACGCCCGCCATCGCCGTCTTCTTCGGGAACAGATCGGTCGTGACGCCCGCGGCCTCGTGGCGCATCAGATCATCGCGCGACAGATACAGCAGGCGCAGTTTGTCTTCCGGCTGGCCGCTCTTTTTCACCTCGTCGCGATACCAGCGCTCGAACGCCGCGCCCGTGTGGATGCCTGCCGGAATCGTCTGATCGTAGAACGCGTAGATCAGCTCGTCGTCGACGAGCACGTCCTGCCGGCGCGACTTGTGCTCGAGTTGCTCGATGTCGGCCAGCAGCTTGCGGTTGTGCGCGAAGAACGCAAGTTTCGTGTCGAACTCGCCGTCGACGAGCGCGCCGCGAATGAACAACTCCCGCGCGCGCGCCGGGTCCTGACGGCCGAACGCGACACGCCGCCGATGGTAGACCGGCAGCCCGTACAGCGTCGCGCGCTCGAACGCGCTCACCTGCGCAGGCCGCTTCTCCCAATGCGGCTCCGACAGCGACTTTCTCAATAGATGCGCGCCGACCTTCTCGATCCATTCGGGCTCGATTTTGGCGATGCACCGCGCGTACAACCGGCTCGTCTCGACCAGCTCGGCCGCCATCACCCAGCGCCCCGCCTTCTTCACGAGCGCCGAGCCCGGCCACAAATGGAACTTGATCCCGCGCGCGCCGAGGTAATGCGGCTCGTCGTCGGCTTTCAGGCCGAGATTGCCGAGCAGGCCCGTCAGGAGCGCGAGATGGATCTGCTCGAACGTCGCGTCGGCTTCGTTCAGCCGCCAGCCGTGCTCGCGCACGACGGTAAGCAATTGCGAATGGACGTCGCGCCACTCGCGCAGCCGCAGGTGCGACAAGAAATTCGCACGGCACGCGTCGGCGAGCTGACGGTTCGATTTCTTGTGCGCGAGCGCGTCGTCGAACCAGGCCCAGATCTTCAGCCACTGAAGGAACTCGGAGCGCTCGTCGGCAAAGCGCCGGTGCGCCTGGTCGGCCTGCTCCTGCGCGTCGATCGGCCGCTCGCGCGGGTCCTGCACCGACAGCGCGCTCGCGATCACGAGCACCTCGCGCAGCGCGTGCTGGTCGCGCGCGCCGAGAATCATGCGGCCGACGCGCGGATCGAGCGGCAGCCGCGCCAGTTCGCGGCCGAGCGGTGTCAGCGCGTTGTCGTCGTCGACCGCGCCCAGCTCGTTGAGCAGTTGATAGCCGTCGGCGATCGCGCGGCCGGGCGGCGGCTCGAGAAACGGAAACGATTCGATCTCCGACAGATGCAGCGACTTCATCCGCAGAATCACCGCCGCGAGCGACGAGCGCAGGATCTCCGGATCGGTGAAGCGCGGCCGCGCCTGATAATCGCTTTCTTCATACAGACGGATGCAAATGCCGTCCGCGACGCGGCCGCAACGCCCCGCGCGCTGGTTCGCGGCCGCCTGCGAGATCGCCTCGACCTGCAACTGCTCGACCTTGTTGCGGTACGAGTAGCGTTTCACGCGCGCGAGGCCCGCATCGACGACATAGCGAATCCCCGGCACCGTCAGCGACGTCTCGGCGACGTTCGTCGCCAGCACGATCCGGCGCGCGTTCGACGGCTTGAACACGCGCTCCTGCTCGGCCGCGGACAGCCGCGCGAAGAGCGGCAGAATCTCGGTGTGCGGCGGATGGTGCTTGCGCAGCGCCTCGGCCGCGTCGCGGATCTCACGCTCGCCGGGCAGGAACACGAGCACGTCGCCCGGGCCTTCGCGGCACAGCTCGTCGATCGCGTCGACGATGCCGTCCATCAGGTCGCGCTCGGCGCTGCGCGCGCCCTTCGCGCGGTCGCGGCCGCCGCCGGTTGCGCCCGCCGGGCCTGTCGCCGAGGCGCCCGGAGCGCCTTGCGTGTGCCGCGCCGCGGCCGGCCGGTCGTCGGCGATCGGCCGATAGCGGATCTCGACCGGATACAGGCGCCCGCTCACCTCGATCACCGGCGCGTTCACGCCGTCGCGGCCGAAATGGTGCGCGAAGCGCTCCGCGTCGATCGTCGCCGACGTGACGATCAACTTCAGATCCGGCCGCCTCGGCAGGATCTGCTTCAGATAGCCGAGCAGGAAATCGATGTTCAGGCTGCGCTCGTGCGCCTCGTCGATGATCAGCGTGTCATACGCGTTGAGCAGCGGATCGGTCTGCGTCTCGGCGAGCAGGATGCCGTCCGTCATCAGCTTGACCGACGCGCCCGGCGCGAGGTTGTCGGTGAAGCGCACTTTGTAGCCGACCACCTCGCCGAACGGCGTGCCAAGCTCGTCGGCAATCCGCCGGCCGGTGGACGACGCCGCGAGCCGCCGCGGCTGCGTGTGGCCGATCAGGCCCGTGCCGCCCGCGCCCAGCCCGCGCCCGAGCGACAGGCAGATCTTCGGAAGCTGCGTGGTCTTGCCCGAGCCGGTTTCGCCGCAAACGATGACGACCTGGTGCGCGGCGATCGCGCGCGCAATCTCGTCGCG
Organism: Burkholderia singularis; assembly: GCF_001718875.1. NCBI lineage: Bacteria > Pseudomonadati > Pseudomonadota > Betaproteobacteria > Burkholderiales > Burkholderiaceae > Burkholderia > Burkholderia singularis. The sequence continues at coordinate 1,603,831 of NZ_CP013448.1, read as the reverse complement.
CTTGCCCGACACGGGCAGATTTTCGGCAAACGTGATCGGCGGAATGGGATTCGGCGCAACCGGCCTGCGCTCGGCGCGGGCGCGGACGCGCGGCGCGCGGGCAGCCGCTTCACCGCGCGCGGCGCCGGCTGACGACGCGGCCGATGACGGTACGCTATCGCGCGGCACGGCGGCTTGCGGCGCGCCGCCGTGAGAAGCGGCGGCTTGCGGGGCTTCGCCGCGCGATACGCCGGCCTGCGCCAGGCGCCCCGCCTGCTGTTGCGCGCGCGGCGCGCGCGCATCGTTTTCAGGCTGCGGCCCGTGCGGCGCGTCGGCACGATTTCGCACGGGACTTTTAGGTACATTCGACATGGGGGCGCATTATAATCCCGCCCATGAATTCCCAATCCGACCTTCCCGCCGCCCAGCCGGACGCCGCGCCCCCGTATTCCGCCGACCAAGCCGCGCATCACGCGCAGTTCGTCGACTGGATGCGCTCGGTCGCGCCGTACATCCATAAGTTCCGGAACAGTACATTTGTCGTCGGCTTCGGCGGCGAGGTCGTGCATCGCGGATTGCTGAGCGCGCTCGTCTCCGACATCGCGCTGCTACAGGCGATGGGCATTCAAATCGTGCTCGTGCATGGGTCGCGCCCGCAAGTCGAGGAGCAGCTCAGCCTGCACGGCGTCGAATCGTCTTTCTCGCACGGGCTGCGGATCACCGACGCGCGCGCGCTCGAATCGGCGAAGGAAGCCGCGGGCGAAGTGCGGCTCGATATCGAAGCGGCGATCAGCCAGGGTTTGCCGAACACGCCGATGGCGCACGCGCACATCAGCGTCGTGTCGGGCAACTTCGTCACCGCGCGGCCGGTGGGCGTGCTCGACGGCGTCGATTTCGCGCATACGGGTGTCGTGCGCAAAATCGACGCCGAATCGATTCGCCACTCGCTCGCGAGCCGCAAGCTCGTGCTGCTGTCACCGCTCGGCTTCTCGCCGACGGGCGAAGCATTCAATCTGTCGATGGAGGATGTCGCATCGGCCGCCGCGATCGCGCTGCGCGCCGACAAAATCATCTTCCTGACCGATTCGCCCGGCGTTGTCGACGAAGCGGGCGAACTCGTGCGCGAAATGTCGCTCGACGCCGCCGCCGAGCTGCTCGATTCGGGCGACCTGCAAGGCGACGACGCGTTCTACCTGAAGCACGCGATCCGCGCATGCCGAGGCGGCGTCGCGCGTGCGCACCTGATTCCGCAGTCGCTCGACGGCAGCGTGCTGCTCGAGCTGTTCCTGCACGACGGCGTCGGCACGATGATCTCCTACGAGAATCTCGAAAGCCTGCGCGAGGCGACACCCGACGACGTCGGCGGCATTCTCGCGCTGATCGAGCCGCTCGAAGTGGACGGCACGCTGGTGCGGCGCGGCCGCCACCAGATCGAGCGCGATATCGATCATTTCTCGGTGATCGAGCACGACGGCGTGCTGTTCGGCTGCGCGGCGCTCTATCCGTATCCGAGCGAGAAGATCGGCGAGATGGCGTGCCTGACCGTCGCGCCGGAAGCACAAGGCTCGGGCGACGGCGAACGGCTCCTGAAGCGCATCGAGCAGCGCGCCCGCGCGCGCGGTTTGACGCGCATCTTCGTGCTGACGACGCGCACCGAGCACTGGTTCCTCAAGCGCGGCTTCGTCAAGGCAACCGTCGACGATCTCCCCGAGGATCGCCGCAAACTCTATAACTGGCAACGCAAATCGCTCGTGCTGATGAAGCAGCTTTGAGCGGCATGCCCTTCCCCCGATATCGATTGACAGGAGATGTACACGATGGCCCGTATGATTCATTGCGCGAAGCTCGGCAAGGAAGCCGAGGGGCTCGATTTTCCCCCGCTGCCCGGCGAACTCGGCAAGCGTCTTTACGAAAGCGTGTCGAAGGAGGCATGGCAGGGCTGGCTCAAGCAACAGACCATGCTCATCAACGAAAACCGCCTGAACATGGCCGATCCGCGTGCGCGCCAATATCTGATGAAGCAGACCGAGAAGTATTTCTTCGGCGAAGGTGCGGATCAGGCGTCGGGGTACGTGCCGCCGGCGCAAGATTGACACCGCGCGCCTGCCCGCCGGGTGCGCGGCAGGTGCGCAAAAAGGTGATGCCGCGCATTGTCCGTGGCGCCGCGTTGTCCTGCCGGGCTGAAGCGCGGGCGATTCGCACGCACACCGCTTCGACGCGACCGCGATGCCGACCGGCGCCCGTCCCGCCGACGCACGGCACCAGGCGCCACCCTCGTCATCCGCTCATCGTGCTGAGCCACGAAATGGCCGCTAAGGGCCGCCGGCATGCAGGTCTATAAAAATTTTGCAGAAAATGCTTTACGAGCATCGAAAGCTCTGACATAATTCAAGGCTCTTTGGGCGGTTAGCTCAGCGGTAGAGCACTGCCTTCACACGGCAGGGGTCACTGGTTCGATCCCAGTACCGCCCACCAAAGAATTTCCGAAGCGCACCTATCGAGCGCATCGCAGGCTGAATCGCGACAAAAAAGCCCCGCACACGCGGGGCTTTTTCTTTCCATCCGCTGCCCGAAAAAAATCGTAGGACGGGACGGGCACAATCCGCCCTGTCGGCCGAGCGGCCATCATGTCGATCGCTCAATGCCGGTCGATTGTGTCGACATACCCTGCCCGACGCTCCAACCATCGCACCCGTGGTTCATTCCATATCGGGCCACCGATCGATCAACCCTATCTATTTCCAGCCCACAGCTAGTTTTCTATAAAAGCCCATATCGGCATCGACTCTCTGTCGCCTGAAAAACGGAACTCCATATTTATCGAGATATGGAGTTCGTCAACCGACCGAATGCAGCCGTATCTCAAACCCGAGCTTCAGTCTGCGGCAGTGCCGTGTCTGCACCGCGCATCACATTCGCATCGGCCACACCGCGTTCACGGCTGCCAATAGTTTTGGTAATTCTTTTTGACGGAGCGCTCTCCCTTTACCGTGGCCATGCCACCTCCCCTCATGTATTCAGATGCAACGCTGGCTGAAAAACCCCGCTCCATTGCAACGCTTCGACCAGATCTTCCCCTCTGCGTCTCGATCTGCAGGATCGGCACCATGTCAGCCACCTTTTCGCGCAAACCGAAATGAATCTCCTTCTTCGCATCTGAATGAGCCTTATCCACTAAATCTCTCAACGCGCCCGTCAAGTCTGACGCTGCTTCGGGCGTCGCTTGACCGTACAAGGCAATAGCGCAGGGGGACAGGCTGCCATCCGGTTGAATCTGATAGTCATTGGAAAAACTGGATGATCCGATTGAATTCATGAACACCTTATGTCTGTCTTCAGGTTGATCGATATCACATTACCGCCGATGATCGGCGGCATCGCTATTAGATGGGCAGCGTGCGAGACAGGAGATCGAATTAGCGCAAAGGGTTCTATGAGAGCGCAAACATGCCACGCCTAACCAATCTCCGGCATGGAGCGTTCAATGCTGCTTCCAATATATACAGCAGGCAACTTTCCACTATTTTTCCTAGCATCACATCTGAATCAGATGACGAGCATCGGTAAAAATGCGCAATTCCCGCTATCCGGAAATTTTATTTACAAGTAGGGAATTCATTAATCCCGTCACTCACACTAACTATTACTCAACACCCATTCGACCTAAATCCCGCCAAACCGGTGTCGCGATGCACCGTCGATCGAATCGGCAATGCACCTATTCCGGATATTCGACCCGAATCCGAACATCTCGGGATACCGGTCGAACATCCGCGGCCTGTCTATGCATCGCTCACCGGCGGCGAGCGCAAATCCGGCAAGTTCACGCCATGCCCATCTGTCTTGCCGTCGCATCGATCGCCCGCTTCGCCTTCTCGACGAGTTCGTCGATTTCGGGCTTGGAGATGACGAGCGGCGGCGACAGCAGCATCCGGTCGCCGGTTGCGCGCATGATCAGATTGCCGTTGAAGCAGTAATCGCGGCAGATCGTGCCCACCTCGCCGCCGTTCTCGAAGCGTTTGCGCGCGAGCGGATCGCGTGCGAGCTGAAGCCCCGCCACCAATCCCGTGCCGGCGATCTCGCCGACGATCGGATGATTCGCGAACGTCTCGCGCAGCCGCTTCTGGAAGTACGGCCCTGTCTCATGCTTGACGCGCTCGACGATCCTTGCGTCGCGCAGCAGCGTCAGATTCGCGATCGCGACGGCCGCCGCGACCGGATGCCCCGAATACGTCATCCCGTGGTTGAACTCGCCGTGCTCGATCAACGCGCCGGCCACGCGCTGCGACAGCGCGACCGCGCCCATCGGCACGTAGCCGCTCGTCAACCCCTTGGCGAGCGTCATCAGATCGGGCGTGAAGCCGAAGTGCTGATGCGCGAACCATTCGCCGGTGCGCCCGAAGCCGCCGATCACCTCGTCGGCCACGAGCAGCACGTCGTATTGCTTGCAGATGCGCTCGATCTCCGGCCAGTACGTCGACGGCGGGAAGATCACGCCGCCCGCGCCCTGGAACGGCTCGCCGATGAACGCGGCGACGTTTTCGGCGCCGAGTTCGAGAATTTTCGCTTCGAGCTGCCGCGCGCGCTCGAGGCCGAACGCCTCGGGCGTCTGGCCGTCGGCGGCCTCGCCGAAGAAGTACGGCTGGTCGATATGGACGATGTGCTCGACTTTCGACGGCATCTGCTCGTGCATGTAGCCCATGCCGCCGAGCGTGCCGCCGGCGATCGTCGAGCCGTGGTAGCCGTTGGTGCGCGAGATCACGTATTTCTTCTGCGGCCGGTTCTGCGTGCGCCAGTATTGATGAACGACGCGCAGCACGGTGTCGTTGCCTTCGGAGCCGCTGTTGCAATAGAAGAAGTGGTTGAACGACGGCGGCGCGATGTCGGCGAGCAGGGCGGACAGCTCGATGACGGGCGGATGGGTGGTCTTGAAGAACGTGTTGTAGAACGGCAGTTGCTGGAGTTGGCGGTAGGCGGCGTCGGCCAGTTCCTTGCGGCCGTAGCCGACGTTGACGCACCAGAGGCCGGCCATGCCGTCGATGATGCGGTTGCCGTCCGAATCCCACAGATAGACGCCCTCGGCTTTCACGATCACGCGGCTGCCCGCGCGGTTGAGCGCGCCCATGTCCGAGAACGGGTGCAGGTGGTGTGCCGCGTCCAGCGCGCGGTATTCGGCGCTCGTGCGCGGCTGCGCGGCGCTCGCGTGCAGCACTTGGAGATCGTCGATGTCGTCGCTTCGATAGGTCATTTTGCCCTCCTTGGTATGGCGTGTGGCCGCACGCTCAAACGTGCAGCAACAGGTGCTTGCGCTCCCATGAGCTGATCACGCGGAAAAACGCTTCGTATTCCGTTTCCTTCAACGCGAGGTACGCTTTCACGAACTTCTCGCCGAGCATCTCGGCGAGCGGCGTACAGGCGGCCATCAGCGTGAGCCCCTCCTCGAGATTGCGCGGCAGCTGGTATGGCAGGCTGTAGCCGTCGCTCGCGAGCGGCTCGGTCGGCTCAAGCGCTTGCGTGACGCCGAGATAGCCGGCCGCAAGCGTGCCCGCGATCGCCAGATACGGATTGCAGTCGACGCCCGGAATCCGGTTCTCGATCCGTCTTGCGGAAGGCGCCGCGTGCGGAATCCGGAAACCGACGGTGCGGTTGTCATAGCCCCACTGCACGTTGATCGGCGCGGCCATGAAGCGCGACAGCCGCCGGTACGAATTGATGTACGGCGCGAAGATCGGCATCAGCGCGGGCGTGTACTTCTGCAGGCCGGCCAGATAACCGCGGAACATCGGCGTCATGTCGCCGTTCGTATCGATGAAAAGATTGCGGCCTGTTTCGACGTCGATGATGCTCTGGTGAATATGCATCGCTGAGCCCGGCTCGCCTTCCATCGGCTTGGCCATGAACGTCGCATACATGTTGTGGCGCAGCGCCGCCTCGCGCACCGTGCGTTTGAACAGGAACACCTGGTCGGCAAGCGACAGCGCATCGCCGTGCAGGAAGTTGATCTCCATCTGCGCGGCGCCGACTTCGTGAATCAGCGTATCGATATCGAGACCTTGCAGCTCGCAGTATTCGTAGATGTCCTCGAAAAGCGGATCGAATTCGTTGACCGCCTCGATCGAATAGGATTGCCGCCCCGTCTCCGCGCGTCCGGTGCGGCCAACGGGCGGCCGCAACGGCAAATCCGGGTCCTTGTTCATGTCGACCAGATAGAACTCAAGCTCCGGCGCGACCACGGGCTTCCACCCTTTCTCCCGATACAAATCGAGCACGCGCCGCAGCACGTAGCGCGGAGAGATCTGCACCGGCGAGCCGTCGAAATGCACGCAATCGTGAATCACCTGCGCGGTCGGATCGACCGCCCACGGAATCAGGCAGATCGTCGATGCGTCGGGGACGCACACCATGTCGGGATCGGTCACGCCGGTCAGCGTGCCGTCCTCCGGATAGTCGCCGGTGACGGTCTGCACCATCACGGCCTGCGGCAAGCGCATCGATTCGCCGGTTTCGAATTTGTTGCGCGGAATGATCTTGCCGCGCGCGATCCCCGCCATGTCGGGGATGATCGCTTCCACTTCGGTGATTCGGTGTTGCCTCAAAAAATCGTCGATGTCTTGCATGTCAGCCTCTCTTCGATAAGCTTCGACGGCGTCACGCGCCCATTACACGTGCGGCGCGCTCGGCCGTCCTGCGCATTCGGGCGCGGCATGCCGCGCCGAACGCCGCAAAAATTTCCTTCGACAGCAAATGGTGTTCGAATCGCCATTCCGGATGCCATTGCACGCCCAACGCGAATGCGCGCGCATCGCGCACGCCGATCGCCTCGATCAGCCCGTCGGGCGCGCGGGCTTCGACGGTCAATCCCTCGCCGAGCCGCTCGATGCCTTGCGCATGCAACGAGTTGACCTCGACGCTGTCGGCGCCGTGCATCAATCGTTGCAGCAATCCGCCCGGCGCAAGCTGCACGGCATGCGCGGGACCGTACTGAACGTCGAGCGCAGCGTGCGCATCCTCGCGGTGATCGGCATGCCCATCGATCCCGTGCACCTGCTGATGCAGCGTTCCGCCGAACGCGACGTTCAACTCCTGCATGCCGCGGCAGATCGCGAGCACCGGTATGCCCGCATCGATCGCCGCGCGCACGAGCGGCAGCGCCGTCGCATCGCGTGCCGCATCGTGCAGCGTGCCGGGCGCGCTTGCGGGCCCGCCATAACGCGCGGGCTCGACGTTCGAATAGCTGCCCGTCAACAACAAACCGTCGACGAGCGCGAGCAGCTCGTCGATGCGCTGCCGCTCACCAAGCGCGGGCAGTACGATCGCGAGCGCGAGCGCGCCGTCGACGAGCGCGGTCAGATACTTCTCTCCCACGACATGCGCGGGATGCGCTCCCACCATCTTGCGGTCCGCGCAAACGCCCACCACCGGCCGTGCGCGGCCCATCGATCCATTCATTGCATTTCCTCCGATTCGGGTTGGCGGCGAAATAAGTGTGCGTGCGACGCGCGCCACCGGGGCGGTGCGCGTCGCACGCGGTGGAAAACGCAAACAACGCCGCAAGCCGGCGGATGCATGCGCCGCCCCGTTCGATACCGGCAGCCAGGACTACGAAACATCGATGCCGCCGGCTCGCCCGCGGCCGCACGGCATTCACGCGCCGCGCGATGCAAGACGCGCGCAGTTGCGCCGCATCCGCGACGGCACGACGGCGCCCGCGCTGAACGGTAACGACGAATCGACGACCGGCAACAAGAGGCGCTAGGGCAACAACGACGCAATACCGTCGTCGTGAACGGCCATGTAGGCGCGCGCGGCAACCGCGTTATGACGGCGCACCGAGCGCCGGGACAAGGGGGCGAGACTAGGCAGGCTTGGGCTGGCGAGATGCTTGCCGCAGCCGTTGACGGCGGAATCGACGGCATGCGGCCAACCCGCGCGCCTACTTCGACCTCGTCCGGCCAAGGAGCGTTGGACTCTCACGATCACACTCGACTGACTGTTTAAAGTATTGAACGCGGCGAAACGATGCGCAATACGATGCGCGCCGCCGCCCGGCTTGCCGGCACATCGCCGCGAACGTCGCAGTAGAGAGTTTTCGCAGTGCAGCAGCGTTCGAAAATGCTGCCGAAGTGGATATGACGGCTGGCTGACAATCAGCTTATCGTATCCAAAGGCGCCGTCAATTCTGTTTAATCCGTTTTAAGCTAGGGTTTACCCTTAAAAATAGCAGCTCCCCGGTATCCGGCATCGCTGCCAGGCGAGCCGCGGCCGCTCAACGATGTTCGAGCGCGGCCATCACCAGCGCGCGCAGCAGCGGCGTAATGCGCTGCGCCTTCGCGTCATCATACGCATAGGGCCGCGCCTCTTCCATGTAAGTCGCCTGCACAAGTTCGAGTTGCACGGCCTGCACGCCGCTTTCAGGCGCGCCGTACTGGCGGGTGATGTAGCCGCCCTTGAAACGGCCGTTGGCCACCGCCGTGTAGCCGCCGTGCCGTTCGACCAGCCCGGCGAGCGTATCCGCGAGCCCCGGCGCCGCGCTCGCGCCGGCCGCCGTGCCGAAGTTGAAGTCCGGCAAGCGGCCGTCGAAAAAGCGCGGCACATGCCCGCGAATCGAATGTGCCTCCCACAGCAGCGCGCGGCCATGTTCGCGTTTGATTCGCTGCAACTCGCCGGCGAGCGCATCGTGATATGGCACCCAGTACTGCTCGCGACGCCGCGCGATCTCGGCGGCGTCCGGCTCGGCGCCGTCCCGATAAAGCGGCGCCTTGTCGAATGTGTCAATGGGCACGAGGCCCGTCGTGTCCTGGCCCGGATAGAGATTTGCATCGTCGGGCGGACGATTCAGATCGACGACATAGCGCGCGTGCGACGGCACGAGCACCGACGCGCCGAGCGTCTTCGCAAAGCCATACAGGCGTTCGAGATGCCAGTCGCAATCGTCGACGTATTGAGCGACGGGCGTCATCGTCACGGCGATGTCGTCCGGAATATGGGTGCCGGCGTGCGGGATCGACACCAGCAGCGGCAACGTGCCGCGATGCAGCGTGAAGATTGGCGGATGCGATGCAGTGCTCATGATGGTTCGTCCCGTGATTCGTTCCAGTGCGCGGCCGCCTGCTCAGCGCAGCAATTGCGCGAGTGCCGCGCGATAACCGGCGTAGGCGGCCGCTTCGTCGCGATGCCGGCGTTCGCGCACGAGCGCGCGGCCGCCGACATAGACGTCGCGCACCGGCGTCTGGCCATGCTCGGCGAACACCGCGCCCGACAGCCACGCATCGCTGCCGCGCTCGATCAGCGCCGGATGCTCGGGATCGAGCACGATCCAGTCGGCGCGGCAACCGGCCGCGAGCGCGCCGAGCGGCCGCCCGCTCGCGCGCGCGCCGCCCGCGAGCGACGCCGCATACAAGCGGTCCGCCACGTGAGTATGCGCCGAATCCGCGAGCACATTGCGCTCGCGCCGCACGAGACGCTGCCCGTATTCGAGAAGCCGCAGCTCGGCGCGCCAGTCGACCGTGACATGGCTGTCCGAGCCGATGCCGATCGCGCCTCGCGCGGCGAGATAGTCGGCGCCCGGAAATACGCCGTCGCCGAGATTCGCCTCGGTCGTCGGGCACAGCCCGGCAACCGCGCCGCTCGCGGCGAGCGCTGCCGCCTCCGATGCGTCGACGTGCGTCGCATGAACGAGACACCAGCGTGCGTTCACATCGAAGCGCTCGAGCAGCCATTGCACCGGCCGCGCGCCGTATGCGCCGACGCAATCGTCGACCTCGGCCGTCTGCTCGGCGATATGGATGTGGACCGGCGCATCGGGCGCGATCCCGTCGAGCAACGCGCGCAGCCCGCGCTCGGACACCGCGCGCAGCGAATGCGGCGCGATCCCGTAACGCAGCCCGCCGTGCTCCGGCTGCTCGGCGCGCAATGCGCCGACGAGTTCGAGCAGCGCGTCGGGCGTATTGATGAAGCGGCGCTGATCGTCGCGCGGCGCCCGTTCGTTAAAGCCGCTGTACTGATACGCGACGGGCAGCATGGTGATGCCGATGCCGGCCTCGCGCGCCGCGCCGACCACGCGGGACGCCAGCTCGGCCGGCCGCGGATAGCCGGAGCCGTCGGGCGCGTGATGAACGTAATGAAATTCGCACACCGACGTATAGCCGCTCTTCAACATCTCGACATACAGCCAGCGCGCGATGGCCGCAAGCATGTCAGGCGTGATTTTCAGTGCGAAACGGTACATCAGGTCGCGCCAGCTCCAGAACGTGTCGGACGCATTCGCGCGATATTCGGCAAGGCCGGCCATCGCGCGCTGGAACGCGTGCGAATGCAAGTTCGGCATCCCCGGCAACACGGGTCCCGCCGCGCGCTCGACGCCCGCCGGCGCGTCCACGTCCGCACGCACGTCGAGCAGCGCGCCCGCCGCGTCCCAGCGCAGCAGCACGTTGCGCCGCCAGCCGTCGGGCAGGTATGCGTGCTCGGCAAACAGCATTGAATCGGTCATCGTCATGGCGGCTGTGTCTTTATCGAATGCCAGGCGCTTCGAACACGGTCGAGCCGCCCTTCACGACCCGCGCGCACAGCGGCCGGCCGAACCAATAGGCAAGCTCCGCGAGCGTGCCGACCGACCACACCGCAAAATCGGCCCGCCGCCCCGGTGCAAGCGCGCCGTGCCGATCGCTCGCGCCGAGCGCCGCGGCCGCATGGCGCGTGACGCCGAGCAGCACCTCCGGCACCGTCAGCTTGAAAAGCGTGCAACCCATGTTCATCGTCAGCAGCAACGAAGTCAGCGGCGACGTGCCCGGATTGTGATCGGTCGCCAGCGCGATCGGCACGCGATAGCGGCGCAGCAAATCGATCGGCGGCAATTGGGTCTCGCGAATGAAGTAGTACGCGCCCGGCAGCAGCACGGCGACGGTGCCGGCCTCGCGCATCGCAGCCACGCCGGCTTCGTCCAGATATTCGAGATGATCGGCGGACAACGCGCGATAGCGCGCGGCAAGCGCCGCGCCACCGCCGTTCGACAATTGCTCCGCGTGCATCTTGACGGGTAGCCCGCGACGCGCGGCTGCATCGAACACGCGCTCGCTCTGCGCGAGCGTGAAGCCGATCCGCTCGCAGAATACGTCGACCGCATCGACGAGCCCTTCGTCGGCAAGCGCGGGCAACATCCGTTCGCATACCTCATCGATATACGCATCCGCGCGGCCCGCATATTCGGGCGGCAGCGCATGCGCGCCGAGAAACGTCGTATGGACGCTCACCGGAAAGCGCTCACCAAGCCGCCGCGCGACGCGCAGCGTCCGGCGCTCGGCGTCGAGCGCGAGCCCGTAGCCCGATTTGATCTCGATGGCCGTCACGCCCTGCGCGAGCATCGGCCGCAGGCGTCCGGCCGCCTGCTCGAACAGCTCGGCCTCGGTTGCCGCGCGCGTCGCGCGCACCGTCGATACGATTCCGCCGCCCTGTCGCGCGATCTCCTCATAGCTCACGCCGGCAAGGCGCTGTGCGAATTCGTCCGCGCGCTGGCCGCCGTAGACAAGATGCGTATGGCAATCGACGAGGCCCGGCGTCACCCATGCGCCGCGCAAGTCCTCGCGCGGCCAGCCGGTGTAATCGCGCGGCAGGCGATCGCGCGGCCCGAGCCACGCGATCGCGCCGTCGTCGTCCACCGCGATCGCGGCGTCGGCCAGCGTGTCGTCGGGATCGCCGTGCGCGCACAGATTCAAGTGATGCCAAACAGTCCGTTTCATCTGCTTATGCCTCGTCATCCAGAAGCGTCACGCCGGCCGCGAGCAACACGCCGTCGCCGCCTATCGCGCAGCGCAGCTCGCCGCCCGGCGGATCGTCGACGCGCAGCGTATCGAACGGGCCCAGCACGACAGGAGCCGCGTCGCCAACGGCAACGCTCGGCGCACCGAGCGCGCAGAACAGCAGTACGACGTCCGCGCGCAACACATGCGACGCACCGCCGCGCCAGATCTCGACGCTGCCGCGCGCGGCGTCACGGCGCGTCATCAGATTGAAATCGCGCGTCGGGCCGTCGCGCAGTTCGGCTGTAATCGCGAGTTCGCCCGCGAAATCGGCGCGCTCGAGCGGCGAGCGCAGCACCTGCCTCACGCCGCCGGCGCCCACGAGCGTCATGCCCGCGCCGCTCAGCAGCACGAGCGTGCGATCGACGCCGTCGAAGCGCGAGAACGGTCCCGGCTGGCCGACATCGGCAACGCTCACGCGCCAGACGAACGCATCGGACACCCCGCCCGCCGGGCGCACCTGCGAAGCGGTGCGCCGCGCCAAGCCCGCCGCGATCTCGCGCGTCACGCCGCCGCCGTTCTTCCACGCAGACGCGACAAGCGTATCCGCGCCGATCAACGCCATTTTCATCGTTGCCGACGGCATGGCCATTCAGCGCCCGAGCATCGGCAGCTTGAGCCCGGCTTCCTTCGCGGTGCGCTGCGCCAGCTCGTAGCCGGCATCCGCGTGGCGCATCACGCCCGTTGCCGGATCGTTGAACAGCACACGTTCGATGCGGCGGGCTGCCGCGTCGGTGCCGTCGCAGACGATCACGACGCCCGCATGCTGGGAAAATCCCATCCCGACGCCGCCGCCATGATGCAGCGACACCCATGTCGCGCCGCCCGCGGTGTTCAGCAGCGCATTCAGCAGCGGCCAATCGCTGACCGCATCCGAGCCGTCCTTCATCGCTTCGGTTTCGCGGTTCGGGCTCGCGACCGAGCCGGTATCGAGGTGATCGCGGCCGATCACGACAGGCGCCTTCAGCTCGCCCGATTTCACCATCTCGTTGAACGCGAGGCCGATCCGATAACGGTCCTTCACCCCGATCCAGCAGATCCGCGCGGGCAGGCCCTGGAACGCAATCCGCTCGCGCGCCATGTCGAGCCAGTTGTGCAGGTGCGCATCGTCGGGAATCAACTCCTTGACCTTCGCATCGGTCTTGTAGATATCCTCGGGATCGCCCGACAGCGCGACCCAGCGGAAAGGCCCCTTGCCCTCGCAAAAGAGCGGCCGGATATAGGCAGGCACGAAGCCGGGAAAATCGAACGCGTTCTCGACGCCCATCTCCAGTGCCATTTGACGAATGTTGTTGCCGTAATCGAGTGTCGCCGCGCCGCGCTGCTGCAACGTCAGCATCGCGCGCACCTGCGCCGCCATCGATTGCTTGGCCGGCGTGACGATGCTCTTCGGATCGACCTTCTGCGCGTCGCGCCATTGCTCGACATTCCAGCCTTGCGGCAAATAGCCGTTGACCGGATCGTGCGCGCTCGTCTGGTCCGTCACGCAATCGGGCGTGATGCCGCGCGCGACGCACTCGGCAAACACATCGGCCGCGTTGCCGACGAGCCCCACCGACACCGGCTTGCCCGCGCGCTTCGCGTCGTCGACAAGCGCGAGCGCCTCGTCGAGCGTCTTCGCCTTCTTGTCGACATAGCGGGTCTTCAGACGGAAATCGATCCGCGATTCGTCGCATTCGACCGCGATCATCGAGAAGCCCGCCATCGTCGCCGCGAGCGGCTGCGCGCCGCCCATCCCGCCGAGGCCGCCCGTCAAAATCCAGCGGCCGGACGCATTGCCGTTGAAATGCTGGTTCGCGACCGCGAAGAACGTCTCATACGTGCCTTGCACGATCCCCTGGCTGCCGATGTAGATCCAGCTTCCCGCCGTCATCTGGCCGTACATCATCAGGCCCTTGCGGTCGAGTTCGTTGAAGTGGTCCCAGTTCGCCCAGTGCGGCACGAGATTCGAGTTGGCGATCAGCACGCGCGGCGCGTCCGCGTGTGTGCGGAACACGCCGACCGGCTTGCCCGACTGCACGAGCAGCGTCTCGTCGTCGCCCAAATCCTTCAGCGACGCGAGAATCTGGTCGAAGCAATCCCAGTTGCGCGCGGCGCGGCCGATGCCGCCGTACACCACGAGCGCATGCGGATGCTCGGCGACTTCCGGATCGAGATTGTTCTGGATCATCCGGTACGCGGCTTCGGTCAGCCAGCTCTTGCAGGTTTTCTCGGCGCCGCGCGGCGCGCGGATGACGCGGGTCGGATCGAGACGCGGATCGATGTGTTTCGGATGGTTCATGACGACGGCTCCGACAGAGGAAACGGGTAATCGTTAGGATTTAGAAATGACCGGTGAAGCGATAGCGGCTGCCCGGATGCCACAGATTCGCGATCGACGCGACGACGCCTTGCGACCAGGTGCGCCGGTGCAGCACGAGACAGGGTTCGGCATCGCCCATCGCGAGCAGATCGCGCATCGCGCACTCGGGCGCCGCTGCCTCGATCCGGTATTCGACACGCTGCAGCGGCGCGACGCGCATCAGATATTGATTCGGCGTGATCGTCGAGAAATCCTGCGCGACGTAATCGGCGGCAACCGCGGGATTGACCCAGCGCTCCTCGAATTGCACCGGCTCGTCGTTCTCGTAATGCAGCATCGTCGAGCGGAAGATCGTCGCGTGCAACGGCACCTGCATCTCCTCGGCGAGCGCGTCGTCGGCCTTCATCGTGACGAGATCGAGCACGCGCGCATGATGCCGGTGACCGCGCGCGGCGATCTCGTCGGAGATGCTGCGGATCGCCACGAGCGTCGATTCGTACTTGGGCCGCGCAACGAACGTCCCCGCGCCTTGCACGCGCGTGAGCACCTGCTCGGCCGTCAGTTCGCGCAGCGCGCGGTTGACCGTCATCCGGGCAACCTTGAATTCGCGCGCAAGCTCGTTCTCGGACGGCACTTGATCGCCTTCCGCCCATTGACCGGCGTGAATGCGCTCGAGGATGAAGTCCTTGATCTCCTGATACGCGGGCGTGCTCATCGCATCACTGCTCCGATTCGAACGACAGCGGCGCGAGCGCCGCGAACACGCGCTCGCGCACGCGCCGCGCGATCACCGCGATATCCGGCGCGAAGTAATGATCGAGGTCGTAGTGCGCGACGTCGGCGCGCACCGCCTGCATCGCGTGCAGCAGCGCCGGGCTCGTTTGGTGCGGCGCGCGCAGATCGACGCCCTGCGCGGCCGCGAGCAGCTCGATCGCGAGAATGTGCGCGGTGTTGTCCGCGATGTCCGCGAGCCGGCGCGCGGCGAACGTCGCCATCGACACGTGGTCCTCCTGGTTCGCCGAGGTCGGCAGCGAATCGACCGAGGCCGGGTGCGCAAGCGTCTTGTTCTCCGACGCGAGCGCCGCAGCCGTCACGTGCGCGATCATGAAGCCCGAGTTCACGCCGCCGTCCTTCACCAGGAACGGCGGCAGGCCCGACAGCGTCGCATCGATCAGCAGCGCGATCCGGCGCTCGGCGAGCGCGCCGATCTCGGCCGCGGCGAGCGCGAGGTTATCGGCCGCGAACGCAACGGGCTCCGCGTGGAAATTGCCGCCGGACAACACCTCGCCGGTGTCGGGGAAGATCAGCGGATTGTCCGACACCGCGTTGGCCTCGACGAGCAGCACGTTCGCCGCGTGGCGCATCTGGTCGAGGCACGCGCCCATCACCTGCGGCTGGCAGCGCAGGCTGTACGGGTCCTGCACCTTGCCGCAATCGCGATGCGACACGTTGATCTCCGAGCCTTCGAGCAGCGTCCGGTAAGCGGCCGCCGCGTCGATCTGACCGCGATGGCCGCGCAGCTCGTGGATGCGTGCGTCGAACGGCTTCACCGAGCCGGCCGCCGCATCGACTGACAGCGCGCCCGATACGAGCGCGGTGCGATACAGATCCTCGATCACGAACAGATTGTCGAGTGCGAGCGCGGTGGACGCCTGCGTGCCGTTCAGCAGCGCAAGCCCTTCTTTCGCGTCGAGCGCGAGCGGCGCAAGGCCCGCGACGCGCAGTCCGTCCATCGCGCTGGCACGCTCGCCGCGGATGAACACCTCGCCGATACCGAGCAGCACGGCCGACATATGCGCGAGCGGCGCCAGATCGCCCGATGCGCCGACCGAGCCCTTGACCGGAATCAGCGGCAGCACGTCGGCATTGAACAGCGTGACGAGCGCGTCCATCACGACGCGCCGGATGCCCGAGTGGCCGCGCCCGAGGCTCGAGAGTTTCAGCGCGATCAACAAACGCACGACCGGCAGCGCCATCGGCTCGCCCACGCCGACCGCATGCGACAGCACCAGGTTGCGTTGCAGCAGCTCGAGTTGATCGTGCGGAATATGCGTGCTCGCGAGCCGGCCGAAACCCGTGTTGATGCCGTAGGCCGGCTCGCCCTTCGCGGCGATCGCGGCGACGGCCTGCGCGCCCGCGTCGATGGCCGCGTAGCTCGCGGGATCGAGCGTGATGCGCACGTTCTCGCGTGCGATCCGGCGTAGTTGCGCAAGGCTTAGGCGGCCTGGGGTCAGTGTGATCATCAGCGAGTCCTGTCTATACAAGTTTCGATGCGTCGAGTTTAGTGACCCGATCTTGTATAGACAACTCGTTTTTCAAAAATACGACCTGGGGTTTGCCCTAGGCTTGATTGGCACGTTGCTCCTACCGCTGTCGTGCTCGCGCTTGCCCGGCGCACATCGGAACGCCACGGCACTCCGATGCCGGACAGAAGCCGAGCGCGGGAAACCGGGCCGGTCCGGCCCCCGCGATCCGCACGGAAGATTTCAGGCGATCGGTCCGCGCGGGCGAATTCTCGGCCGCCGGAATGCGCGCCGCGCCGGCCGCGTGGCGGCGCAACATGCGGTATTCGTCGATTGACGGGTATCGCGCATTAGCGCTCGCGCGATTCGCGCAAATCGCGCAAATCGCGCCCGCGTATAGAAAAGCAGGCGTCTTGAAGAAAACGGCCGGTAACGCAGGCCGCCGGAGTGCCGTCACGCACGCGAACAGACGCCGGATGCATTACGCACGCTGCCATGCCACGCATGCCGCATAGCCGGCCGGTGCGTCGAGCCAGGTCGCATCGAACGCGGCTACGCCGCAGGCGGCCGACGCCGGATCGACGATGCACACGACCGGCGCAACCGGAAAAGGCACTGCCGGCCCGGCAGCAGTCAACGCTACGCCACCGTGCCCGCGCGCAGCCGACATTGACGTGCGGTGCGTGGCGTCGCGCGATACAGCGCAACCGGGATCGCATGCCGGCTGCGCCGGAGCAGCCGGCCGCCCTTCACCGCCAAGCACGGAGAACGCGGTGAGCCCCGCGCCGATTCCCGTGCCGAGCGCTTTCAGCAACGCCTCCTTGGCCGCCCACACCCGATAGAACGCCGCTTCGCGCTCGGCTTCGGGCAACGCGGCAAGCGCCGCCTCGTCGGCAGGGGCAAACACCGCGCGGCTGAGCGACCACCAATCGATGCCCTCGCGCTGTGCCTCGATATCGACGCCGACGCGCGCCGTGCGGCTCCATCCGATCAGCGCATGTTCGCCCGAATGCGACACGTTGAAATCCAGCGTGGGCGCGAGCTTCGCGTGCTCGGGCGCGAGCCGTGGCCGGCCGTGCGCGTCGACCATGAAGCGCAGCGAAGCGGCTGGGATCTCCAGCGCAGCGCCGATCAGCATGCGCAGCACCGCACGCGTCGCGGCATGGCGCAGCGCGTCTTCCGTTCGCACGAAGCGGCGCGCGCGCTCACGCTCGTCGCCGCTCAACCAATCGAACGCGCGCGTGCCGTCCGCCGCGCTGAAATCGAAATCGAGCCGCACGAGCCGTACACCCGCGGTCTGTGCGGCGGCGGGCGCGGTCAATTCGACGGCACGATAAGCCGCATCGCTGGCGAGCGGCGGGAACACGTCGAGGCGTTGGCTCATTGGCAGCCTGAAATCGGGAATCTGACGGACAGCGTTCGATAATAGCGGAAGCGGGCCATGCGAGGCGCGAGACATGCGTTCATAACGGCACGATACCGAAGTGTCCGGCGCGGCAGCGGTCGACACGCAGCGCGCCGAAAACCATGCGCTTCGCGGCGGCGCATCCGCCCCGTTCACCATCCGCGGCAAATAAGATTTTTCATTCACGGCCGTATCCGCATGCGGCGCGCGAATAGCCGATTCGGTCCGTCGATCCGCGGTTCGATTTTCGGTTCACGCGTATCGTCGAGCGGCCCTGGCACGACCAGGTCAACGCGAAGGCAAGCCGATCACGCGCTGCAGTCGGCGCGATATGGAAAAGGGATCAACTCCGTGCCGCGCCACATTCGAGCAACGCCAGCCGCGCTACCCGTCGATCGATTGTGGACTCAGCAAGCGAGCCGCCCGGAGGAGGCCGCGACACGAAACCGGCTCGGCCATTCGACCAATCGCGCCAGTTGCGTCATGATGTCGACGACTGAACGCTCGACGCTGCGATTCGCCGTGTCGATTGTGATATCCGGTGCGGCCGGCGATTCATACGTATCGGACACGCCCGTAAACCGCACGAGCTGCCCCCGCTCTGCACGCGCATACATCCCTTTCGGGTCTCGCACGCGACACACTTCGACAGGCGTCGACACATAAGTTTCGAAGAATCCTTGACCGACTATCGAGCGAGCCAGATCACGATGCGCCTGCAACGGCGAAATCGTCGAGACGATCACGACATAGCTTTCGTACTGAAACAGCCTCGCAACGTGTGCGAACCGCCGAATGTTCTCTATCCGGTCGGTATCGGAAAATCCGAGATCGGAGCACAAACCGGCGCGCAGCGTATCCCCGTCGAGCACGATCGCCTTCACACCGCCATCGAGCAACCGTTGCAGCAACGCGTTGGCCATCGTCGTCTTTCCCGCCCCTGGCAAACCCGTCATCCACACGACCGGGGAAATCACACCCGGTGGAAAATCGCTTTGCATATCCATGCGCGGCCCTCTATTGAACGCTCTACATTCCGCGTCTAAATTTTAGCGATCCGGAAATCAAAAAAATTCGTTTCTTTCATAGACATTTCAACCGTTCAATTACCAAAAATTAATTGCCCACGGCCGGCACATACGCTTGCCGATGGGCCCTCAACCACCCCGGAATCCATCTTCATTGATTCTGAGAAAAATCGATTTACGGAATAACTTCGGATCCGATGCGCGCACAAGCCCGTTCGTTTCACCAGCCTGCGGCGCTTGAATCAGGCCGCCCGCAAACGGCACAATGATTCCGGCGTTGCCCGCCGTTGTTTGGCGTGCGACGCCTAATCAGGAGATTTGGCCAAACGGCAATTGGACGCGCATCACTCAGCGCAACGAACATGAACCGGCGGCACCGGCAGCAAACGCCGGTGCACGCAACCAGCCGACCGGCAAACAACCGGCGTACCCACACCGACAGGGAGGAGCAATGGCAACTCAACAACCGGCATGCGAGACGTGGACCGATAAAAACCGCTATTGGTGGCCGCTCGGCGCGTTGACGATGACGCTGCCGATCATCTCCGCGCAGCTTGCGCTATCGACGGGCTGGCATCTCTTCTGGTGGTTCGGACCGTTGTTCGTGTTCGGCATCATTCCGATTCTCGACATGCTGATCGGCATGGACAGCAACAATCCGCCCGAATCCGCCGTCGCCGCGCTCGAACAGGACCGCTACTACCGATACGTCGTTTATCTCGCAACGTTCGTCGCGTATGTTTCGTTCGCGTATGCGTTATGGATCGTCAGCACGCAATCCCTCAACGGGTACGACTACGTCGGCTTGGCCATGTCGCTCGGCACCGCGACGGGCATCTCGATCAACACCGCACACGAACTCGGCCATAAAAACAACCGGTTCGAGCGCTGGCTCGCGAAAATCACGCTCGCCCCCGTCGCGTATGGCCATTTCTTCGTCGAACACAATCGCGGCCATCATGTGCGCGTCGCCACGCTGGACGATCCGGCCAGCGCCCGCTATGGCGAATCGTTCTGGGCGTTTCTGCCGAGAACCGTCACGGGCAGCGTCAGATCCGCGTGGCGGCTCGAAAAGGCGCCGCTCGCACGCACCGGCCGTTCATGCTGGTCGTGGCGCAACGAAGTGCTGCATGCGTGGGCGATGACCGCTGCGTTGTGGGGCGCCGCGATCGCGTTGTGCGGCGCGCAAGTGCTGCCGCTGTTGCTGATCCAGGCGGCATACGGCGCGTCGCTGCTCGAAGTCGTCAACTACACCGAGCACTACGGGCTCGGCCGCAAGCAGTTGCCGAGCGGACGCTACGAGCGCTGCACGAGCGCGCACTCGTGGAACAGCAATCACGTCGTGACGAACCTGTTCCTGTATCAACTCCAGCGCCATGCCGATCATCATGCCAATCCGGCGCGCGCTTATCAGGCCCTGCGGCATTTCGACGATTCGCCGCAATTGCCCGCCGGTTATGCGACGATGATCCTGCTCGCCTATGTGCCGCCGCTGTGGTTCAAGGTGATGAACCCGCGCGTCGTCCGGCACTACGGCGCGAACATCGGGCAATCGAACATCAAGCCGTCGATCCGGCAGCGGGTGCTGGCGGAACTGGGCGCGGCACGCGCATGACGGCGGCGGCACACGCGGCACGAGCCACGCCAAAGCAAAACCGGCCGCCCAGGCGGCCGGTCGTCGACAAGACAGCGATTTCTTTCGAAATTCGGCACGCCGCCGAATCCGTTACTTGAGCGTCACGGGTACGCTGAAGTACTTCTTCGCCAAGCCGTCGATCGTGCCGTCGGCCTTCAGTTCCTTCAGCGCCTGATTGACCGCGGCTTTCAACGACTCATCGCCCTTACGCAGCCCGAAGCCCACGCCCGAGCCGAGAATCTCCGCATCGCTCACGTGATCGCCCGCAAACGCGAAACCCGCGCCCTGCTGCTTCGACAGAAAGCCCTTCGCGCCTGCTTCCGAATCCTGGAACGTTGCGTCGAGACGCCCCGATTTCAGGTCTTCGTAGGCCAGATCCTGCGTCTGATACGGCACGACTTCGACGCCCGCCGGGGCCCAGCGCTTCTTCGCGTACGCTTCCTGAATCGTTCCTTGCAGCACGCCAATGCGCTTGCCCTTTAGCGAGGCCGTCGTCGGCAACAGCCCGCTGCCCTTCTTCGCGATCAACTGATTCGGGATCGTGTAGATCGGATCGGTGAAATCGATGGCGCGGCGGCGCTGGTCGGTGATCGTCATGTCGGAGTTGATCGCATCGAATTTGCGCGCTTGCAGCGCCGGAATCAGGCCGTCGAACGCGTTTTCGACCCACACGCACTTCACCTTCAGCTTCGCGCATACGGCATTGCCGATGTCGATATCGAAACCGGCCAGCTTGCCGTCGGGTGTCTTGTATTCGAACGGCGCATACGATGCCTCGACGCCGAAGCGGATTTCCTTCAGATCGGCCGCGACCGCACTGCCTGCTGCCAGCACCACCGCCGTCGCGACCGCGTGCGCGGCCATCTTTCGCCAGTTCAATTTCATTAGTGTTCTCCTCGATACGAACGAACATTGTCAGTCAGCGACCGGAACGCCGCATGATTGCAGCGCAGCCGTTTGCGGACAAACGCGCGGCCCGGTCATGATGCGGCGCAACAGCCGCAAGGTCGCGATTGTACCGTCTCGCGCGCTCCGGCTGGCCGGGCGCGCACGCCAGGGTGGGCGCGGCGGCGATTGCGTCGCGGCATGCGGAATGCGCAAGTAGGCGTCGCAATCGCGCAAGCCGCGCGCCGCGCCAACCGGCGCGCAGCGCGCACGCGGCGGGAACCGTCCCTGGAGGCCAGACGGCGCGGCGCGCGCCTGCCGCTCAGACGAGCGCGGCGTATGTGTCGGCCGTCGTCTCGACGACCAGCAGCCCCGCTCGCAAACCTGGCTTGACCGACGGATTCGGAAACACGATGCGCTCCTCGTCGTGCGTCACCGTATAGCGGTAATCGCCATCGCGCGCGAGCAGCGTGCCTCGCGCGAACGGCGTGAAGTTCGGCACGTCCTTGTCGACGAACAGCTCGAGCGCGTCGCTTTGCTTGGTGATCTGATCAACGACCGTGAACACGCGTGGCAGCGGCGCATGCGCGTCCGGCACGCCGCCGCGATCGGACACGAGATGGCGCACCGCCTGATCGGCATGCGCGAACCGCGCAAGATCGTTCTCGCCAAACGGCATCACCTTGCCCAGCTCCAGCGTGCATGCGAGCGCGTCGCACTGCTGCGCGGTGAAATGCGAAAACGTGTTTCCTTTCGCCGTATGCAGCAGCACCGCCGCGATCCGCGCGAGGCCGAGCCATTCGAACATCGTCCGCGCCGGCGGCATGCCGGTATGCGGCAGCAGTGCGAACTGTTCGAACATCGATGCGCGAATCGCGGTATGCATGTCGATGTGCCAGCGCTCGCCGCCCACGGGCGCCGCCGCGAAAAAACGCGCCGCGGCCGCTTCGAGCTGCCCGGCACGAATCGCCTCGCGGCTCGGCGCAAGCTGCTGAACCTGCTGGTGACGGCCGCCGAACAAGCGATTCAGATCGTCGTCCAGATAACGCCGCCCCGCGCGCATCGCGGCCGGATTGCCGAGCACGACGAGCAGCCTGCACGTCAGCGGCAGCGTGCCGCGCGCGATGTCGCGCACGAGCCGCGACGCCAGCTCGATCGGCGCCGTTTCGTCGCCGTGCACGCCGGCCGATACGAGCACGCTGCGCATGCGCGGCGCGGCGTCGGCCGGCTCGAGCAGCAACAGCGCGTCGCCGAGCCAATGCCAGCGCACCGCGCGTTGCGCACATTCGCCGCTGGCCGAAGGCGCAGCGCCGCCCGCCAGCGTCAACGCGAGAAAATCGTCGAGCCAGCCCGCGCCGCCGCCGTGTTCAGCGCTGAAAATCATAGAGCGAGCCCAAGCCGAGGATCTGCGTCAGCTCATCGAGCGCCGTGCGCGATTCGTCGAGCAACGCCGGATCGGCGAGATCCGCGGGCGACAACCGGTCGCGATAATGCCGGTCGATCCATCCGTCGAGCGACGTGAACAGCGCATCGTCGATCCAGACGTTCGACTTCACCGCGTCGCGCTCCGCATCGGTAAGCACCACACGCAGCCGCAAGCAAGCCGGGCCGCCGCCGTTCTTCATGCTTTCGCGCAGATCGAACACGAGCACGTCGCGAATCGGTCCATTGCCGGCGACGAGTTCGTCCAGGTAGGCGGACACGTTCGGATTCTCTCTGCATTCCTGCGGAACGATCAGCAACTGCGCGCCGTCCGCGCGCGTGAGCAACTGGCTGTTGAACAGATACGAGCCCACCGCGTCCGCGACGCTCACCGCGTGCTGCGGCACCTCGATGATCTTGAGCTGCGCGCCCAACGCGCCGAGCGCGGCGCTCAGCGTGTCGTAGGTCGCCTGCTTGTCGACGAACGCGCGCTCGTGGCAGAACAGCGTGTCGCGATTGCCCACCGCGATCACGTCGTTGTGGAACACGCCGGCGTCGATCACGTCCGGGTCCTGCTGCGCATAGACGGTCGCCTCCTCGCGCAGGCCGTGGCGCTGCGCGACCGCGCGGCTCGCCTCGAACGTCTGGCGCGCGGGAAAGCGTTTCGGCTCGGGCCCGCGCCGGTATTCGGCGCGGCCATACACGAAGAACTCGATGCCGCGCGCGCCGTATTCGGCGCAAAAGCGCGTGTGGTTCGCCGCGCCTTCGTCGCCGAGCGCCGGCGTGCCGGGTAGCGCGTCGTGCACCACGAAGCGCGCGTCATCCGAGAAGATCGCGGCAAGCGTGCGGCGCGTCGCCTCGTGCTCGATCGCCCGGTGCAGCTTGCTGCACAGATTGGCCGGCGTGAAATGGACGCGGCCGTCGGCCGTGTCCGCCGACGGGCTCACCGTCGCCGCATTCGCGGTCCACATCGCGGACGCGGAACTGGCCGCGGCGAGCAGCTCGGGCGCCTGCTTCGCGGCTTTCGCGATCACGTCGGCGTCCTTGCCGGAAAAACCGAGTTCGCGCAGCAGGCGCAGCGACGGGCGTTCCTGCGGCGGCAGCACGCCTTGGGCGAAGCCCAGGTCCGCGAGCCGCTTCATCTTGCGCAGCCCCTGCTTGGCGGCCGCCTTCGGGTTCGCATCGCTCTTTTCGTTGGACAGCGATGCGACATTGCCGAACGACAGCCCCGCATAGTTATGGGTCGGGCCGACGAGCCCGTCGAAATTGGCTTCTTTTGCGTTCATCGTCGCATCCTGCTCAGAAATGAAGGCCCGGCGACAGGCTCGCGGGCATTTGCAATTGCGCGCTCTCGACCGACGCCATCGGGTACGCGCAGTAATCGGCCGCGTAATAGGCGCTCGGCCGGTGGTTGCCCGAGCGGCCCGTGCCGCCGAACGGCGCGGCCGACGACGCGCCGTTGGTCGGCCGGTTCCAGTTCACGATACCGGCGCGGATCGTGCGGCAAAACGTGTCCCACATGCGTTCGTCGTCCGCGAGAAGCCCCGCCGACAAGCCGAATGCGGTGTCGTTCGCGCGCGCGATCGCCTCGTCGAAATCCGCGTAGCGGATGATCTGCGCGAGCGGGCCGAAATGCTCTTCGTCGGGCAGCGCACGCACGTCGGTTACGTCCAGAATCGCTGCGTTCACGAAGCCGAGTTCGCGCTCGGGCTGCTTCATCTCGACGATCGGCTTCGCGCCGAGCGCGACGAGCCGCGCCTGCGCGTCGACGAGCCGCGCGGCCGCGCGCGCGGAGATCACGGCGCCCATGAACGGCTGCGGATCGGCGTCATAGACGTCCGCGCGGATCTTCGCCGTCACGTCGGCAAAACGCGCGATGAAACGATCGCCGAACGCGCCGCGCGGCACGAGGATGCGACGCGCGCACGTGCAGCGTTGCCCTGCCGACAGGAACGCCGACTGGATCGCATGATGCACCGCCGCGTCGATATCGGCGACCTCGGCAACGACGAGCGGATTGTTGCCACCCATCTCGAGCGCGAGCACGATCTCCGGTCTGCCGCCGAACTGCCTGTGCAGCAGCGTGCCGGTGTCGGAGCTGCCGGTGAAGAACAGGCCGTCGATCTGACGATGGTTCGCAAGCGCGATGCCCGTCTCCTTTTCGCCCTGCACGAGATTCAGCACGCCCGCGGGCAGCCCCGCGTCGCGCCAGACCTCGACGGTCGCGCGCGCAACGCCCGGCGCAAGCTCGGACGGCTTGAACACGACCGTGTTGCCCGCGATCAACGCGGGCACGATATGCCCGTTGGGCAAATGGCCGGGAAAATTGTACGGACCGAACACCGCGACGACGCCGTGCGGACGATGCCGCAATACCGCGACGCCGTCGGCCATCGGCGCGCGCTTCTCGCCGGTGCGCTCGTGATACGCGGTGATCGAGATGTCGACCTTCGCCGCCATCGCGGCGACTTCGGTGCGCGCTTCCCACAGCGGCTTGCCGGTCTCGCGGCCGATCGCAGCCGCGATCGCTTCCTTGCGCTCGTTGAGCAACGCGGCAAAGCGCTTGACGATTGCGCAGCGCGCGTCGAATTCGAGCGCCGACCACGCGGCGAACGCGCGGCGCGCGCTCGCCACCGCAAGCTCGACGTCGTGCGCCGACGCGCTCGCGCCTTCCCACACGCGCTCGTTCGTGCCGGGATTGCGCGACGAAAAGACGTGGCCCGCGCCCGCCACCCAGGCGCCGTCGATGAAAAGTTCAGTCATGGTCTATCCCTGTTTCTGTTTGAGCGGCAGCACGCGCACGTGATCGCCGGCCTCGACGCGCAGCGCGGCGGCATCGTCCGCCGACAGCGTGAACGCGCCGGCCTCGACGAGTCCCGGCGCGACGCCAACGCGAAAATCCGTAAGCGACGTGTTCGACACCAGCGAGCGCGGCTCATCGCCGCCCGCGGCGGCGTTGCCGATCGCAACCGGCACGACGGCGCTCTCGCGCACCGTGCGCAGATCCGACACATGGCATTCGAGCACGGGGCCGGCATCGAAGATGTCGACGTGATTCTGATAGCGTAGCCCTTCCGCTTCGAGCATCTTGCGCGCGGGCAGCGTATCGCGATGCGTGAGCCCGATCACGTCCTGCGCGTCCTGCGGCAGCAGATCGACGTAGACCGGAAAGCGCGGCATCAGCTCGGCGAGAAACGATTTGCGGCCGTGCGAACTCAGGTAATCCGCGGCGTTGAAATCGATCTGATAGAAATGCGAACCGACCGCGCGCCAGAACGGCGACGTGCCGTCATCGTCGAAATGGCCGCGCAGCTCCGCGCAGATGCGCTCCGGGAAGCGTTCGCGGAACTGCGCGATGAACATGAATCGCGAGCGCGACAGCAAGCCGCCGACGCCGCCCGTCCGGTAGCGCGGGCTCAAAAACAGCGAGCACACTTCCGCATAACCCGTCAGATCGTGCGAGATGTTCAACAGCGACATCCGCGTCCACACGCCGAGATCCTGGCTCGCATGCACCACCGTGCTCACGCGATAGTTGTAGAACGGCTGCGTCAGGCCCACTTCGGTCTCGATGCCGCACACGCCGGCGATATCGCCCGTGCGCGTGTCCTCCATCACGAAGAAGTAGCCCGCATCGGCCCGGCTGGCTTGGCCGTCGAGCGTGCGGCGCGTGCGCTCGATGCGCGCGGCGAGCGCATCGCGGTCCGGCTTGAACGTGGTGAGGCCCGGCCCGGTTTCCTGCGCGAGCGCGACGAGCGCGTCGACGTCGCCCGTCTGTACGACTCGAACGACGATCATGCTGCATCTCCCTGTGAACGGGCCGGCAGGCTGCCGCGCGCATCGCGGCCACCCTCGGCGTCGCGCTGGTGCAGCGGTACGCAGCGCACCGTATCGCCATCGGCGACGTCGAGCGCCGCGCGCGCGTCGGCGGCAAGCGGCGCGTCGGCGCCGGTTGCGGGCAGATCCGCGAGCACGCAGCGAAACGCGTCGCCGCGGCCGCTCGACAGCAGGCACGCGATCTCGCCGTGCTCCCGCGCGGATTCGCGCACCGTGCGCGCGACGTTGCGCGTCACGCACGCGGTACGGTCGACTTGCGCGGTCAGCACCGGGCCGGCATCGAAAATATCGACATAACGATCCGGCTCGAAGCCTTCTTCGAGATGAATGTCGTAGGCAAGCAGCGCATGCTCGTTCGGCTCGCCCAGCACGCGCTGCGCGGCCTCGGGCAACAGCGGCACGTACAGCGGATAGGTCGGCATCACTTCGGCGATGAACGTGCGGCTTCTGCCGCCCGACTCGATCTCGATCGCCGCGAAATCGCGGCCGAAAAACTTGCGGCCGACCGCTTCCCAGAACGGCGAAACGCCCGAGCCGTCGGTGACGCCGAGCAGCAGCGAGAATACTTCCGGCGTGAAGCGGCTGCGGTTCGCGGCGATATACATCATCCGCGCGCGCGACAGCAGATGCGCGGCCGCATCGCCGCGCAGCGACGGATCGACGTAGAAGCCCGCCAGGCGGCTCTTGCCGGTCAGTTCATGCGACATCGTGAGCGCATGGATCTTGCGATTCACATGCAGCTCGCGCGACGCATGGATCAGCGCATCGTTGCGAAACGCGTAGAACGGCTCCGAGTAGCCGGCCGCGGCGACGATGCTCGACGTGCCGAGCAGCTTGCCCGTCGCGCCGTCCTCGAGCACGAACAAATAGAACTCCTCGCCGGGAAAATCGACTTCCGCGCGAAACGAATCCTCGGAAAGCGCGACGCGCGCCTCGAGCGCCGCGCGGTCGTGCGGCAACGAATGCAGCACGGGTTGCGCGGTGCGCGCCATGTGCGCGAGCGCGTCGAGATCGGCGAGTCTGCCTGGGCGTACGAAGAGCATCGTCGTTCCTGTCTGCTGGTTTATCTACTGCGATATGCCGGGATACGGGCGGCTTCAGCGGGCGGCGCCGGCTTGCGCTGTGGCGAGCACCTGTTCGACCGCCTTTTCGAAGCGCGCCAGGCCCTCGTCGAGCACGTCGAGCCCGATCACGAGCGACGGTGCGAAACGCAGCACATCCGGCCCCGCGATCAACATGATGACGCCGTGCTCGGCCGCGGCCGACACGAAATCCTTCGCGCGGCCGCCGAACGCCGCGACGAGTTCCGCGCCGATCAGCAGCCCCTTGCCGCGAATGTCCTTGAAGAGATTGAAGCGCGCGTTGATCTTCGCGAGCGTGGCCGTCAGCCGCTCGCTGCGCTCGCGCACGCCGGCAAGCAGCGCCGGATCGCTGACGAGCTCGACGACCTTCTCGGCAATTGCCGACGCAAGCGGATTACCGCCGTATGTCGTGCCGTGCACGCCGAGCTTGAAATGCGCGGCAAGCTCGGCCGTCGTCAGCATCGCGCCGATCGGAAAGCCGTTGCCGAGCGCCTTCGCGGTCGTCAGGATATCGGGCGTGACGCCCGTGTCCATGTAAGCGTAGAAATGGCCCGTGCGGCCCACGCCCGTCTGCACTTCGTCGAAGATCAGCAGGGCGCCGTTGGCATCGCACGCTTCGCGCAGCGCCTTCAGGAATGCCGGATCGGCGGGGATCACGCCGCCTTCGCCCTGGATCGGCTCGACGATCACCGCGCAGGTTTGCGGGCCGATCGCGGCCTTGGCCGCGGCGATATCGTTGAACGGCAGATGCTTGATGCCGGCGGGCACCGGGCCGAAGCCGTCCGAATACTTCGGCTGGCCGCCGACGCTGACGGTGAAGAACGTGCGGCCGTGAAACGACTGGGCGAACGACACGATCTCGTATTTGTCCGCGCCGTGCCGCTCGAACGCGACGCGGCGCGCGAGCTTCAGCGCGGCCTCGTTCGCCTCCGCGCCGGAATTCGCGAAGAACGCGCGATCGGCGAAAGTCAGCGCTTCCAGACGCTTGGCCAG
The DNA here is from genome assembly GCF_001718875.1 of Burkholderia singularis. Classification (NCBI taxonomy): domain Bacteria; kingdom Pseudomonadati; phylum Pseudomonadota; class Betaproteobacteria; order Burkholderiales; family Burkholderiaceae; genus Burkholderia; species Burkholderia singularis. The sequence continues at coordinate 1,575,224 of NZ_CP013448.1, read as the reverse complement.
ACGCAGCACCGGCTCGTTCGTATAGCCGTTGCCGATGTGCCAGAGCTTGCGGCTCTGCTCGTCGAGCACCTTCAGCAGTTCCGGATGGCCGTGGCCGAGCGCGGTGACGGCGATGCCGCCCGCGAAGTCGACGTAATCGCGCCCGGCCGTATCCCATACGCGCGAGCCTTCGCCGCGATCCGGCACGAACGGCGCGGGGGAGAACACCGGCACCATGACTTCGTCGAAAGTCTGGCGGGACACGGTCGGGGTTTTCATGAGCGTTCCTTCCAATTCGTCAGAGATAACAGGTTCAAGTTTAGGAAATCGTTCGCGCCGCGTCTTGCGTGATTGCGACGGGAAATTTTGCGGAGCATGGAAGTGGCTGAAGAGCGTCGACAACGGCCCGTCGCGTGAGCGGCTATTCGGCCCGTCACGGCACGCCCGGGCCGCTGCTTTTGCTCCTGCCCGTCCTTTCGACCAGCGCGCCTGCCTGCGGGGCCTCGAGCCCGCCTCCTTCGACCCAGGCCCGCCGGTCCTCCCGGGGCGTCACGCCGAACCGCTCGCGGTACGCGTTCGAAAAATGCGCGGCCGACGCGAACCCGCAAGCAAGGCTCACCTGCACCACCGACTTGCTGGTGCGCTGCAACTGCGTGCGCGCCTTGAGCAACCGCAAATTCAGGTAATACCGCGACGGCATCGCGCCCAGATACTGCTTGAACAGCCGCTCGAGCTGCCGCCTCGACACCCCGACGAGCCCGGCGATTTCGTCGGTCGTCAGCGGGTCCTCGATATTCGCCTCCATCAGCAGCAGCGCGTCGTTCAATCGCGGATGCCGCTCGCCCGGCGCCGTCACGAACGGAATGCGCTGCCGCTCGTCACCGCTTCTGAGCGTGCCCGTGCCGAGCGCGTCGGCGATCCGTTCGGCGAGTTCGCGGCCATGATCGCGGCCGATCATCGTCAGCATGAAATCGACGCTCGCCTGCCCGCCCGCGCAGGTTGCGCGATCGCGGTCGATTTCGAAAATCTGCTGCGTGACGATCGAGCGCTCGAATTGCTCGGCGAACTGCTGATACGTCTCCCCATTCACGCTGACCCGGTAGCCGGACAACTGCCCGGCCATCGCGAGCCACCACACGCCATGATGGATGCCCGTTACGAGCGGCGTGCGCTGCCCGACCCGCGCGAGGCTCGCGAGAAAGAGCCGGTAGTCGGCAAACTGCTGAAACCGCTCGCTGACGACGATCAGCCAATCGCAGACGATCGCATCGTTGAACGCGGCATGCGCGTGCCATTGCGCGCCGCCCGCGAGCGGCACCGGCCGCCCGTCCCACGAACAGACCTGCCAGCGGTACAAAAGGCGCCCGTCGATCTCGTTGGCGAGATTCAGCGCATCGACGATCGGCCCGACGCCCGACATCGACACCGGCGGCAACGCGACGATCGCCACCTGTATCGTGCGAGCCGGACTCGCCGGCCGGTTCACGGACACCACGGCCTGCTGCCTCGCATGTCGGCCGGCCCGTTACTTGAGGCTGCCGGACAGGAACTGCTTGAGGCGCTCGCTCTTGGTCGCGCCGAATACGTCGGCGGGCGCGCCTTGCTCCTCGACGCGCCCCTGGTGCAGGAACATCACGTGATTCGACACGTTGCGCGCGAAGCCCATCTCGTGCGTGACCACGATCATCGTGCGCCCTTCCTCCGCGAGCTTCTGCATCACCTTCAGCACTTCGCCCACCAATTCCGGATCCAGCGCCGAGGTCGGCTCGTCGAACAGCATTACGTCCGGATGCATCGCCAGCGCGCGCGCGATCGCCACGCGCTGCTGCTGCCCGCCCGACAGATGCGACGGATACTGCTTCTCCACCCGCGGCGCGAGCCCGACCTTCTCCAGATATTCGCGCGCGCGCTCCTGCGCCTCTTTCTTCGGAATCCCGAGCACATGCACCGGCGCTTCCATCACGTTTTCCAGCACGTTCATGTGCGCCCACAGATTGAAGTGCTGGAACACCATCGCGAGCTTCGTGCGGATTCGCTGAAGCTGCTTGTGATCGGCGACTTCGAGATTGCCCGCGCGATCGGTCTTGGTGCGCACTTGCTCGCCGTCGACGACGATCTGCCCCGCGTTCGGCCGCTCGAGAAAATTAATGCAGCGCAAAAACGTGCTCTTGCCCGAGCCGCTCGCGCCGATGATGCTGATCACATCCCCCGCCTTCGCATTCAGCGACACGCCCTTGAGCACTTCGTTGTCGCCGTAGCGCTTGTGGATGTCCCGCGCCTCGAGCTTGCAGGCGGCGGCGTTCGTGTTCGTGGTCTCTGCCAACTGGCTCTCCCGGAAATGAAATCAATGGCGGCCGGCCGCGAGATACGCGAGCCAGTGGCGCTCGGTCCGACGAAAGGCCGCGACGAGTGCGAAAGATACCGCAAGATAGATCAGCGCGGCGATTCCGAACGACTGAAACGCCATATACGTCGCCGAATTCGCGTCACGCGCGACTTTGAGGATGTCGGGCACGGTTGCCGTGAACGCGACGGTCGTCGCGTGCAGCATCAGGATCACCTCGTTGCTGTACAGCGGCAGCGCGCGGCGCAGCGACGAAGGCAGAATCACCCGGCGGTACATCGTGAACGCGCCCATCCCGTAGGCGCGCGCCGCTTCGACCTCGCCGTGCGGAATCGCACGGATCGCGCCGGCGAAAATTTCGGTCGTGTACGCGCAGGTGTTGAGCGCGAACGCCAGGATCGTGCAATTGAAGCCGCTGCGGAAAAACGCGTCGAGCATCGCGTGCTCGCGCACGAACGCGAGGCTGTACATCCCCGTATAGATGAGCAGCAGTTGCACGTACAGCGGCGTGCCGCGAAACACATACGTGTAGAACGACACGGGCGCCGACACCCAGCGGTTCTTCGACACGCGCGCCACCGCGAGCGGCACCGAGCATACGAAGCCGAGCGCGAGCGACGCGACGAGAAGCCAGAGCGTGACCGCGAGCCCCGACATGCGCTGACCGTCCCAATAGAAGAACGCGCGCCCGAATTCCTGGAGGATCTCGATCATAGTTCAGCGTGCCTCACACCAATGGAATAGCGCTTCTCGAGCTGCCTGAGCACGAGGTTCGAGAACGTCGTGATCGCCAAATAGATCAGCGCCGCGACGACGATGAAGAAGAACATGTTGAACGTGCTCTTGCCCGCATCCTGGGCGGCTTTCACGATATCGGCCAGGCCGATGATCGACACCAGCGCCGTCGCCTTCACGAGCACCTGCCAGTTGTTGCCGATGCCGGGCAGCGCAAAGCGCATCATCTGCGGAAACAGGATGCGCGCGAACACGCGCATCCCGCTCATCCCATACGCACTGCCCGCCTCGAGCTGCCCGCGCGGCACCGACAGGAACGCGCCGCGAAACGTTTCGGTGAAGTAAGCGCCGTAGATGAAGCCGAGCACGAGCACGCCTGCCGCGAACGGATCGATGTCGATCTGCCGCCAGTTCATCAAGTCGGTCAGTTCGTTGAGCCAGATCTGAAGACTGTAGAACAGCAGCAGCATCAGCACGAGATCGGGCACCGAGCGGATCAGCGTCGTATAGCCGGTCGCGACGGCGCGCAGCGCCCGATTGCGCGAGAGCTTCGCGACCGCGCCGATCAGGCCGAGCGCGATCGCCGCAGCGAGCGAAAGCACCGACAGCTCGACCGTCTGCACGGTGCCGGCCCAGATGACCGGGCCAAAGCCGTATAGAAACACGCTTGAGTCTCCGTGATCGTGTTGGAAGAGGCGCACGAGCGGCTGCGCCGGTTTGACGCGGATAGTCGCAAGCGAAAAAAATCGGCTCAAATGCATCGGGCGTGCGATGCTGCGCCGCAATATGCGCTTGGCGCGGACTCACGGCGCCCGTGCGGCGCGGGTCTGGCGGCATCGGCACGTGCGGCAAACGCGCTCGGGCGCGCGCCGCATGCCGCAATTTCGCAAGTTTCGGGTCGCTTTTTCGATAGAGCCGGAACGCGTGGCAGCCCTGCGCGAATGCGCTGCGGCGCCGCGGCGTTGCGGCGCGCCACGGCGGGCCGGCCGCACGCGTCCAAGCGCGCGGCGCTCAGCGCCCCTTCAGGATGTCGGAGCGCGACGTCGTATAGACGAGCCCATCGGGGCCGAAATGGACGTTGAAGAATGCGTCCTGATTGACGCCGTCCTCAAGCCAGCGCCAGCTCCAGACCGTCTCGGGCTTGAGCGGATAGCGCGCGATCTCGGTCGGCTTGCCGAGCAGGCGCCGCACCTCGTCCTCGGTCATGCCGGGCCGGATTTTCGCGAAATTCGCCGCTGTCAGCACCTGCGTCGCGGCGATGAAGCGGCCGTTCGCGTCGATGTCGACCATATAGGTCTCGTTGCCCATCGGGCCGCGCGGATATTCGAGCCGCTTCGAGCCGTCGGTGTAGACACGCTCGGTCTCCGGCTTGCCCATCTGGCTGCGAATCTCGGCCTCGGTCGTCACGCCCGGCGTGAGTCCCTTCAGAAACAGGGGCGCGGGCTTGACCGCGTTGAAAAAATCCTTGAGTCGCTGCACGTTCTGCTCGCTCTGGCGCTCGTCGCAACCGGCGAGCGCCAGCGCCGCGCCGAGCATCACGACAGGGAAAATACGGAATCGGAACATCGTCATCGGAGAAACCGCGCGGCCTGCGCATGGCATGGAACACGCGCAAAAGCATACCGTACCCCGGCCATCGCGCGCGAAAATCCGGAGCAAGCCCGAAGCATGCGCAATCAGGAAGAATCGGATGGGGCAATGGCAAGCCGTCATAGGCCAGTATGGCGCGCTTGCGATTCGCGTTCGAGCGTTGCACGCAAACCCGAATCCTGGGCTCGAGTTCCGCGACTTCGCGCTTTGATTGGGTCGTGTGTCCCCAGCCCCGGCGCTCAGAGCATAGTCTCGGCCCGCTGCTCGCGCCGCGCGGCCGCCGCCGCGGTGCGCGCCGCGCGGCGCGCATGGCTGCGAATCCGGCGGCGCGTGCGCGACAACTCGACCAGCTGCCACGACCCGAGCGCGAGCGCGCCGAACACGAGCTCACGCACGCGCTTGACCAGCGCAAGCGAGAGCGCCGTCTCGCGATCGACGCCAAACATCTGCGCGAGCAGCACGACGGTCGCCTCCTGAACGCCGAGCCCGCCCGGCACCATGAACGCCGCATGGCGAACCGCCTGCGTCATTGCCTCGATCGCGACCGCCCCGCCGAGCGACACCGGATGACCGAGCAGCGCGAGCGCCCAATAAATTTCGAGCGCGCCCACCACATAGCCGGCGAGTTGCCAGAAGAATGCGCGAAACAGCAAGCCCGCGCGCGACATCAGCGCATCGATGTCGACGTCGAGACGCTTGCCGTCGACACCTTGCAACAGGCGGTGCGAATCGCCGAGCAGCCGCCCCGCGAAACGCTCGATCGCATGAAAGACGCCGCCGCGGCGCATCAACACGAACGCCAGCACCGGCATCGGCAGCGACAGCACGAGCGCGACGCCGATCGTATGCGCGCCGACGCCGTGCTGCGTGCCGGCGAGCAGCATCACGAGACCGAGCGCGGCGAACGCATACTGCACGGCCACCGTCACGAGCACCTCGACGATCACCGAAGCCGTCACCCGGCTCGCATCGGGCACGCGCCAGCGCGCCAGCCGGATGCCGACGATCTCGCCGCCGACGCCGACAACCGGCAGCAACCGGTTCACCGCCTCGCGCACGGTCGCGATCCACCAGAGGAACGGCAGCGGCGCGCGCTTGTCGAGCAGCAGCCGCCACGCATGCGCATCGAGCAGCAGCGGCAAGCCGTGGAACGGCACCAGCCACAGCAGCGCAAAGCCCGCGCGGCCGATCACGTGCACGACGTCTGCCGCGCCGTCGTGCAGCAGCAGCGCGATCAGGATCGCGATCCCAAGCGGCCAGCCCAGCCATTTGAGCCAACGGATCATGATGCCCGCGCTCCGGTTTCTGCGAGGCGGCCGCCGCCCGCGCGCGCGCCGCGCGCCAGCCCGAACACGTCGGCAAAACCGCCGCGCGCGACGCCCGCCGCCCGCAGCGCGGCCGACACGCGCGGCGACAGCAGCGCGGCAAGCTCGTCGGCCGGCCGGTATTCGCGCATCGACGGCGTGATCGGACCGTCGCCCGCCTCCGCCGGATGGCAATAAATCTCGCCGACGCCGGGCGGCAGCTTCGCGAGCGCGTCGAGCAGCACGGCCTCGTCCATCCCGCCCGTCTGCGCGATGCCGACCACGTAATCGTTGTGCGCGATCCCCGCGCGAACGAGCCGGGCGCGCACGAGCGCGATCCACGGCTTGAGCCAGAACGGCATCGACGGCTCGTAAGGCAGCCGCATTGCGGCAAGCCCGAATTCGCGGCCGATGTCGATGATCATCGACAGCACGCTCGGGTGTAGATGGAAATGCTTGTGCGTGTTCACATGATCGAGCGTGAGCCCGGTGGCCGCGAACGCCTCGAACTGCGCGCGAATCTCGCGGCGCAACTGCGCGCGCACGTGCGGCAGGAAAAAGAACCGGCAGCCGTCCTTCGCCATCGCGTCACCGAACCAGCCGTCGGGGCCGACAAGCGCCGGAATCTCATGCGCGGGCAGCGTCGCGGGGCCGTCGGCAAGCACGATATGCAGGCCGACGGCGAGCGAAGGCAGCCGCTTCGCGCGCTCGACCGCATCGCGCGCGGCGGCGGCGCCCACCATCAAGCTCGCGGCCGCGAGCACGCCGTCGCGATGCGCACGCTCGACGGCCGCGTTGACCCGCTCATGCAGGCCGAAATCGTCCGCCGTGAAAATCAACGCGCGCGGCGCCGCTTCCTGCGCGCTCACGAATCACGCCTCGTGCGCACGCAGGAAGCGGAAAAACTCCACGCCTTCACGCAGCCGGCGCTTCATCATGTCCCAGCTCGTCAGCATCTCGCGAACGATTTCCCAAATCTTCGACGGGCGGAAATAGAACGCGCGATAGAAATGTTCGAGCTCGTGATAGATCTCTTCCTTCGGCAGGTGCGGATAGCCGATCGCGGCAAGCTGCACGCCTTCCTTGCTGACGAGGTTGATCGTCTTGTTCTCTTCCATCCAGCCGTTCTCGACCGCCTGGGCGTACAGGCGCGTGCCCGGATACGGCGCGGCGAGCGACACTTGGATCGTGTGCGGATTGATTTCCTTCGCGTATTCGATCGTCTTCTTGATCGTCTCCTTCGTCTCGCCCGGCAGGCCGAGGATGAAGGTGCCGTGGATCTTGATGCCGAGCTTCTTGCAGTCCTCGTTGAAGCGGCGCGCGATATCGGTGCGCAGGCCCTTCTTGATGTTCAGGAGAATCTGGTCGTCGCCCGACTCGTAGCCGACGAGCAGCAGGCGCAGGCCGTTCTCCTTCATGATCTTCAGCGTCGAATACGGCACGTTCGCCTTTGCGTTGCACGACCACGTGACGCCGAGCTTGCCGAGCCCGCGCGCGATTTCCTCGACGCGCGGCTTGAAGTCGGTGAACGTGTCGTCGTCGAACATGATCTCCTTGACTTCCGGCATGTTGTCGCGAATCCACTTCACCTCGGCCAGCACGCTTTCGACCGAGCGCACGCGATAGCGATGGCCGCCGACCGTCTGCGGCCACAGGCAGAACGTGCACTTCGAGCGGCAGCCGCGGCCCGTGTAGATCGACACGTATGGATAGTTCAGGTAGCCGATGAAGTAATTCTCGATCTTCAGGTCGCGCTTGTAGACGGGCGCGACGAACGGCAGTTCGTCCATGTTCTCGATCATCGGACGCGGGCCGTTGTGCTCGATCGAGCCGTCCTTCGCGCGGTAGCTCATGCCGAGAATCTCGGCGAACGGCAAGCCCGCCGCGATGTCGCGGCACGTATAGTCGAATTCCTCGCGGCAGACGAAATCGATCGCGTCGGTCGCCGTCAGCGAGTTGTGCGGATCGACCGCAACCTTCGCGCCGACCATGCCGATCAGGATCGACGGCTTCATCTTCTTCAAGTCTTCCGCGAACAGCGCATCGGTCGGAAACGACGGCGTGCTCGTATGGATGATCACGAGATCGTAGTCGCTCGCGATTTTCAGCGTCGCGTCGACCGACAGGCCGTCCGCGGGCGCGTCGAGCACGCGGCTGCCCGGCACGAGCGCGGCCGGCTGCGCGAGCCAGGTCGGATACCAGAAGGAGCGGATCTCGCGCTTTGCCTGATAGCGGGAACCCGCGCCGCCGTCGAAGCCGTCATACGACGGGGCCTGCAAGAACAGCGTTTTCATGAATGCTCCGGTAGCCTGCTGCATAGATGTCAATTCGTCTGAGTGCAATGTTCGAAAATCGCGGGCCGCCTGTTGCCGCCCGCGCATCCTTGGGTATTCGCTTGCGCCGCGCACTTGCGTTCGGCCGTCGCGTCGTGCGCTTGCGCTGGATCTGCTCGGTGTTTCGCCTGTTCGCTCCCGCCGCGCGCCTAGCGGCCATCTCCCGCCTCGACGACGGTCGCACGCGCGCCGCCGCCGACGACCTCCATCCGCTCGCCGCGCCACACCACCTGCGTGCCGAACACGGCGGCGAGCCACTCGAGCGCCAGCAGCGCATCGCGCACCGGCACCAGCGGCAAATCGCGCCAGAATGCGCGCATGCCGGCGCTGCCGCGCGCATGCAGCGCAAGCCGCGCGAACGTGCCGAGCGCCACCGCCGCGGCCGCCGCGACGCCCGCGGCCGAACCGTTGAGCCGCACCGCGAGCCACGCGCCCGTGGCGAGCCACGGCGCGGTAAACGTGATGAACAGGAATGCGAAGCCGGCCGGATTCAGCGAGCGGATCGTGCGCAGCCAGCGCGTTTCGCGCAGCCACAGCGGCACGACCTTCGTCTCGGTCACGTCGGTGGCGACGATCACCTCGGACAGCACCGTGCGCAGGCCGAACCGGCGCGGCAGCTCGGCGAGCCAGTAATCGTCCGCCAGTTCGTCCTTCAGCGCATGGAAGCCGCCGATCTTGTCGAGCGTCGCGCGCGTGAGCGCGAGCGTCGCGCCGAACCCGAACCGGCTCGATCCGCCGAAATGCGTGATCCGTACCGACGGCGCGAACCACGCATCGACGAATTGCGCGCCGATCCGCGCCCAGAAGCCGCCGACGCTGCGCGCATGATACAGGCAAGTGACCACGCCGACCGACGGGTCCGCGAGCGGCGCGCTCACACGCGTCAGGTAATCCGGCTCGACCGCGATGTCGCTATCCGCGATCACGATGCGCCCGTAGCGTGCGCGCTCGGCAAGATTGACGAGATTGCTGACCTTCAGGTTCTTGCCGTACACACGCGCGTCGATCACCAGCTCGATGTCGGTTTCCGGATAGGCGGCGATCAGGCGGCGCACCACGGCCACGGCAGGATCGGCCGCCGAGGCGACGCCGAACAGCAATTGATAGCGCGGATGACGCTGCTCGCAGAAGGTCGCGAGATTTTCGTATAGATGCGGCTCGAACCCGCACAACGGCTTGAGCACGCTGACAGGCTCGAAGCCGTCGCGCGCGGCCGTGCGCGGCACGCGCGGCGCGGGCGCGAACGCGGCGAACGCCGCGTAAGCGCAGGCCGCGCAAATCAGCGCGAGCAGCACCCATTCGACGAAAGAAACCGGCTCCGTCATGCCGCGCGCCTCCGAACGGGCGCACGCGGGGCAAAACGGGGCGGCGATGTTTCAGCAGGGACGATTCTGGGCACGATCCCAACTCCTCTTCTTGCACTTTCGACGGCACGCAACGCACCGGAACAGGCCGTGCGGCCAATATCCCGAGGCTCCCGTGCGGCTTTGCGGCGAAGCGCAGGGGGAATGGAACGGAATCCGTGAGCGCGATGGATACAGGCGGCGAATTTTAGCAGTGCCGAGCCCGCCGCGCTCGCGACTTGCGTGGAAAGACTGTTGCCCTACAAGAAAAATCGGCGCAGATGAGCGCTGTTTCCATGCAATAGCCGCGCGTTCGCGTAAGCATTTTGCAGGACGTCCGCCCTGCAAACGTAAGCATATTGCGTGTTTTTTAAGATAACGCGAAATATCCGTATCGAATCGCCCGAAATTTCATCGCATTTCGTTCGATTACCGTGCATTGCAAGAACAATCTCCGGCGCCCGGTTGCGGCACATCGTCACGCCGCTCCACCCCTCATCGCGACAGGGGTATGTTCCCGCCGTCAGCGAAACGCGAATCGCTTTGGCACAATCTGCTGCGTTTGTTGCGCACATGCATCATCCGCGGCGCTCATCGGCCCGTGCCCCGTCCATTCACGCCATCCGCCCCGTTTTCGCCATGATTCCGTTTTCCGTACTCGATCTCGCGCCGATCCCCGCCGGCGCCGACGCCGCGCAGGCGTTGCGCCACAGCGCCGATCTCGCCCGGCATGCCGAACGCTGGGGCTATCGCCGCTACTGGCTGGCCGAACACCACAACATGCCCGGCATCGCGAGCGCGGCGACCGCGGTCGTGATCGGCCATGTCGCGGGCGCGACGCAGACGATCCGCGTCGGCTCCGGCGGCGTGATGCTGCCCAACCATGCGCCGCTCGTGATCGCCGAGCAGTTCGGCACGCTGGCCTCGCTCTACCCGGGGCGCATCGATCTCGGCCTCGGGCGCGCGCCCGGCACCGACCAGACCACCGCCCGCGCGCTCAGGCGCGAGCTGCTCACGAGCGCCGACGCATTTCCGGACGATGTCGTCGAGTTGCAGCGCTACTTCGCCGCGCCCGTGGCCGGCCAGCAGGTGCGCGCGGTGCCCGGCGCGGGCCTCGACGTGCCGATCTGGCTGCTCGGTTCGAGCCTCTTCAGCGCCCAGCTCGCCGCGATGCTCGGGCTGCCGTTCGCCTTCGCGTCGCACTTCGCCCCGGATTACCTGATGCGCGCGCTCGACGTCTATCGCACGCAGTTCCGGCCGTCCGCGGCGCTCGACAAGCCTTATGCGATGGTCGGCGTCAACGTGTTCGCCGCCGATACCGACGATCAGGCGCGGCGTCTGTTCACGTCGGTGCAGCAGCAGTTCCTGAATTTGCGGCGCGGCACGCCGCAGCAGCTGCCGCCGCCCGTCGAATCGATCGACGCGCTCGGCGCGACCGAACTGGAACGCGCGAGCATCGAGCGCGCGCTGTCGTTCGCGGCGGTCGGCTCGCCCGCCACGGTGCGCGAACGGCTCGGCCAACTGATTGCGCAGACAGGCGCGGATGAGCTGATTGTCGCCGCGCAGATCTACGATCATGGCGCGCGGCTTCGTTCGTATGAACTCACCGCGCAGGTGCGCGACGCGTTGAGCGCGGCCTGATCCGGCCGGCGCCGGGCGGGTACTCGCCGCGCGCCGCCCGGCCACCCGATGGGCGAACGGACGAGCACGGGCGACGGCGCGCGTTGCACCGAAAACCTGACCCCGGCGGCCCGGCCGCTTGCGCTTCGCCCTTTCCGTCACTCGTGCTCCTGCGGCAGCGCCCCGGCGCCGGTGCGCGCCGCGCGAACGCCTGCCTACTCTGCGGCCCCGCGCGCGGCAGGCGCCGGCCCCGACGGCTTGACGTGCGCGAGCCCATCGAGCAGCGCCTCGTGGAACGCAGCCGGGTCCTGAATCTGCGGCGCATGGCCAAGCAGCGGGAACTCGCGCAGCACCGCGCCCGGAATCGCCGCCTGCGCGCGCTTGGCGAGCACCGGATAGCGGCCGAGCTTCGCGTACACGTCGGGCGGCGCGGCGTCCTTGCCGATCGCGGTCGTGTCCTTGTCGCCGATCAACAGCAGCGTCGGCGCCTTGATCGCACCGAACTCGTAGACCACCGGCTGCGTGAAGATCATGTCGTAGACGCGCGCCGAATTCCACGCAACCGCGTCCCGCCCCGGTCCGCGATACATGCCGGCGAGCATCTGCACCCAGCGCTCGTAAGCCGGCGACCACTCGCCCGCGTAATACGTATGCTGCTCGTAGCGGCGGATCTCGTCGGCCGTCGTCTTCAGTTCTCGCGCGTACCAGTAATCGACCGACAGCGGCGGCACGCCCAGCGCTTTCCAATCCTCCAGGCCGATCGGATTGACGAGCACGAGCTGCTGCGTGTCTTTCGGGTACATCAACGCATAGCGCACCGCGAGCATGCCGCCGGTGGAATGGCCGACGATCGCCGCCGCCTTCACGCCGATCGATTCGAGCAGCGCGTGCGTGTTGTGGGCAAGCTGCTGGAAGCTGTACTGATAGCGCTCGGGCTTGGTCGACTTGCAAAAGCCGATCTGATCGGGCGCGACGACCCGGTAACCGGCCTTCGTCAGCACGCCGACGGTCTGCTCCCAGGTGCCCGCGCAGAAATTCTTCCCATGCAGCAACACGACGGTACGGCCGTTCGGATGCTCCGGATGCACGTCGAGATAGGCCATTTGCAGCGTTTCCCGCTGCGACGTGAACGCGTAATGCCGCACGGGATACGCATACGCGAAACCTTCGAGCTGCTCGCCGTACACCGGCGCGTCGACTGCCGCCCGGCCCGTGGCCTCGGCAGGCGACAAGCCCGCCGGCCGGCCGCCGGCTGACGCCGCCGCGGGCGGCGAAGCCGCCGTCGGCGGCCCGGACGCCGGCGCCGCGGCCTCACTCGCCGAAGACGCGCCGTGCGCCGGTGCCGCCACGGCGGCCGCCTGCAGCGCCGCCGCGGCGGCGGCACAAGCCCACGCGGCAAGCCGCGCGAACCACCCTATTTTGCGAACCAGAGCCATCATCGAAGCCGAACGAAGCCAATAAAGAAGGTCGAAAGAAACCGGAGCGCGGCGAGCCCGGCCTGCGCGCCCGGCCGCGAACCGCGAGCCATTGTACGTTCACCAGGGCCGCGCGGACGAAACGGGGCGCACCGGATGTTTCCGCGAATCGGGGAAAGTCATGTATCTTGCGGCATAGTCCGACGAGCCTGCCGTATGCCCCACCCATCATGAAAAACGTCCTCAGCATCCAGTCGCACGTCATTTACGGCCATGCGGGCAATAGCGCCGCCGTGTTTCCGATGCAGCGGCTCGGCGTCAACGTTTGGCCGCTCAACACCGTGCAGCTTTCGAATCACATGCAATACGGCCACTGGGCAGGCAGCGCGATCGATGCGGCAAAGATGGAGCAGCTCGTCGACGGCATCGCCGCGATCGGCGCGCTCAAACGCTGCGACGCGGTGCTGTCGGGCTTTCTCGGCTCGCCCGCGCAAGCGCGTGCGGCCATCGATATCGTGCGCACCGTGAAGGCGACCAACCCGAATGCGTGGTATTTCTGCGACCCGGCGATGGGCCAGACGGGCGGCATCCGGCCCGAGCCCGGCGTGGAGGAGTTGATCGTCGCCGAGCTGCCCGAGCTTGCGGACGGCATGGCGCCCAATCATAGCGAGTTGCAAAAGCTTGCCGGGCGGCGCATCGAGACGGTGCCCGAAGCCATCGACGCATGCCGCACGATCATCCGTCGCGGGCCGAAGTTGATCCTGGTCAAGCACCTGCATGACCGCAATAGTCCCGCCGACCGTTTCAATATGCTCGTCGTCACCGAAACCGAGGCGTGGATCGGCCAGCGGCCGTTGTATGCGTTTCCCCGGCATCCGGTCGGCGTCGGCGATCTGACGAGCGCCGTGTTCGTCGCGCGCCGCCTGCGCGGCGACAGCGTGCGCGCCGCATTCGAACATACGCTTGCCGCCGTGCACGCGGTCGTCAAGGCGACCTACGACGCGCGCCGCTACGAGCTTGAACTCGTCGCCGCACAAGACGAGATCGCGCGGCCAAGCGAATGGTTCGGCGCGTGGCTCACCGGCGCGGAATAACGCGCCGCCCGCGCCCGCCCGGCGGCGCGCCAGCCGACGGCGGACGGCGGACGGCGGACGGTGAATGCGCGCCGCTCGCGCGGCAGCGCGCCGCCGCCCTACCCTATCCGCGCATGCGCTCGTCGAGCAAAAGGGGCGGCAGCGCCTCCCGACGCCGCTTTCATATCGGTGTCACCGTTTTCTCACACCATTCGTCACGCTACCCAGAACGGCGCGCCGCCCGACGCAGGGCGCACGCGGCCGACCGCCATCACGCAGACCATCGAAGCTGCCCATCCCCATCCAGGAAGCCACGACATGACCACCCAGAATCGCCGCGATTTTCTGCGGCTCGCCGCCGGCACGGCAGGCGCGGCCGCTCTGCAGCTTTTTCCGCCCGTGATCCGCGAGGCGCTCGCGATCCCCGCCAACTATCGGACCGGCACGATCCGCGACATCGAGCACGTCGTCATCCTGATGCAGGAGAACCGCTCGTTCGACCATTACTTCGGCAAGCTGCGCGGCGTGCGGGGATTCGGCGATCCGCGTGCGCTGATCCTGCAAAACGGCAAATCGGTATTCCATCAGCCGGTGCCCAATCAATTGCTGCCGCTCGCGGAACTGCTGCCGTTCCATCCGGATGCGCAAAATCTTGGCATGCAGTTCATCCAGGATCTGCCGCACGGCTGGCAGGACACGCACGGCGCGCTGAACAAGGGCCGTTGCGACCAGTGGGTCCTGAACAAAGGGACGACCACGATGGCCTACCTCGAGCGCAACGACATCCCGTTCCACTATCAACTCGCCGATGCCTTCACGATCTGCGACGCGTATCACTGCTCGATTCCCAGCTCGACCGACCCGAACCGCTACTACATGTGGACGGGCTACGTCGGCAACGACGGCACGGGCGGCGGCCCCGTGCTCGGCAACGAGGAAGCGGGCTACGGCTGGAGCACGTATCCGGAGGCGCTCGAACAAGCGGGCGTATCGTGGAAGATCTATCAGGACGTCGGCAACGGCCTGAACGCAGCCGGTTCGTGGGGTTGGACGAACAACCCGTACATCGGCAACTATGGCGACAATTCGCTGCTTTACTTCAAGCAATACCAGAACGCGCAGCCGGGCAGCTCCCTGTACGAGAAAGCGCGCACCGGCACCAATGTCAGCGCGGGCGGCACGCTGTTCGACGTGCTCAAGGCCGATGTGGCCAACGGCACGCTGCCGCAGGTGTCGTGGATCTGCGCGCCGGAAGCCTATTCCGAGCATCCGAACTGGCCCGCGAACTATGGCGCGTGGTACATCGAGCAGGTGCTCAAGACGCTGACGTCGAATCCGGAACTGTGGAGCAAGACCGCGCTGTTCATCACCTACGACGAAAACGACGGCTTCTTCGATCACGTCGCGCCGCCGTTCGCGCCGCAATCGCGCGACAACGGCCTGTCGAGCGTCGCGACCACCAACGAGATCTATCCGGGCGACGCCACCCACATGGCCGGCGCTTACGGCCTCGGGCCGCGCGTGCCGATGCTCGTCGTGTCGCCGTGGACGAAGGGCGGCTGGGTCTGCTCGCAGACGTTCGATCACACGTCGCTGCTGCAATTCCTCGAACAGCGCTTCGGCGCGACGGCCGGCAATGTGTCGCCGTGGCGGCGCGCGGTGTGCGGCGATCTGACGTCGGCGTTCAACTTCGCGTCGCCCGACGCGAGCTGGCCGACGCTGCCCGACACGAGCGGCTATGCGCCGCCCGATCGCAACCGCCATTCGAGCTACGTGCCCGTGCCGCCCGTCGCGCAATCGCTGCCGAAACAGGAAGCGGGCCTGCGCGCCGCGCGTGCGCTGCCCTACGAGCTGTTCGTATTCGGCCGCATCGATACCTCGACCGGCAAGTTCAAGCTGACCTTCGCGAACCGCGGCCGCGCCGGCGCGGCGTTCCAGGTCACGGCCGCCAATCGCATCGACGGCCCGTGGGCATACACGGTCGAAGCAGGCAAACGGCTGTCGGACGAATGGAGCACGGCGCTCACGCTGAGCGTCTACGACCTGTCGGTGTACGGCCCGAACGGCTTCCTGTGCCAATTCCGCGGCTCGACGGCGGCCGCGCTCGGCCTCACCGCGAACCCGGAAGTGATCTACGGCTACGACGTCGCGAACGGCAATATCACGCTGCGCCTGACGAACCGCGGACGCAAGACGGTGCGCCTGACGGTGACCAATGCCTACGGCGGCAGCCCGCGCGTGCACGAACTCAGGCCGGGCCAACAGATCGACGATTATTGGGATCTGCGCGGCAGCCATAACTGGTACGACCTGTCGATCACCGATGGCATCCCGAACGGCTTCCTGCGCCGCTTCGCGGGTCACGTCGAGACGGGCCAGCCGAGCACCAGCGATCCGCTGATCGCGACGGCGTAAGCGCCGGCGCGCGATGCTTTGACGGCGGCTTGCGCGGCGGCTTGCGCGGCGGCTTGCGCGGCGGCTTGCGCGGCGGCTTGCGCGGCGGCTTGCGCGGCGGCTTGCGCGGCGGCTTGCGCGGCGGCTTGCGCGGCGGCTTGCGCGGCGGCTTGCGCGGCGGCTTGCGCGGCGGCTTGCGCGGCGGCTTGCGCGGCGGCTTGCGCGGCGGCTTGCGCGGCGGCTTGCGCGGCTCGCACCGCGGGCGCGGGTGCGAGCCGGCGCTCGGCGCGTGTGCGCCGATCCGCGCGCGCGATTTCTCGTCCTAGATCGCGCTAGCCGATCGCCACGCTCGCGGGAGCGCGGCGCTGGCCCTTCCACCGCCATCCGCCCGGCCTAGTCCGGTCAGTCGCGGCGACGCACACTGCCGTATGCGTCGCCGCATTGCGTTTCGGGAGCGCAACCCGTGCGTACCGTCGGCGTGGAACGGCTCGGCCGGGTTTTGCCGCATCGCTCCGCCGGCATCTTGCCATTGCTTGCGGCCGTTGCTTGTTGTCGTTGCTCGCAGTCGATGCAAGCTGCCGTCGCGCGGCGGCGTCGCGATAGATCGCCAAGTCCCGCCATTCGATCGCGCTGCCGCCGCCGGCGCATCGTCCGTCGCGGTGCAGCCCAGGCCGCGCCGCCGCACGCGATCGCAGTTGCGCCGCCCTGCCCCCCTTCCTTCGCGACCGTGCCGTCGCTCACCACACGCCGCGGCTTCCCGTCCACAGCCCGCCTTGTGCGCAAATCCGCATCCGGCGCGTCCCAAACCGACAAGACTCGCTCAATTTGGCTCCCTATAAAGAGATCGCGAGCGCCGCCCGCGTCAACGGCAGGCGGCCCGCAAGCATCGCGCCTGCGTACACGCCGCGCTACCCGTTCATGTATCGCCATCAAGGAAGCCACATGAAACTCCGCTCGTCACCCTCTTGGGCCGCCTGCCGCGTCGCGCTCGTTTGCGGCATGCTCAGCGCATTCGCCGCCGCGCGCGCCGCCGACGAAACGCCGGTGCGAATCGGCTTCGCCGCGCCGCTCACAGGCGTCAATGCCGGCTACGGCAAGGACCTGCAAAACGGCGTGCAGCTCGCACTCGACGATGCCCGCGCGCAACAGATCAAGATCGCCGGCAAGCCCGCGCGCTTCGAGCTCGTCGTCGAGGACGATCAGGCCGATCCCCGCATCGGCGTGCAGGCCGCGCAAAGCCTGGTCGACAAACAAGTGTCGGCGGTGGTCGGCCACTTCAATTCCGGCACGACGATCCCGGCGTCGGTCATTTACGACAAGGCGGGCATTCCCGTCATCGATCCGGCCGCGACCAATCCCGTCATCGCGTCGCGCGGGCTCGCGAACGTGTTCATGGTGATCGCGACCGACGGCCAGAACGCGGGCAACGCGGGCCGCTACGCGGTCGAGGTCACGAAGGCCAAGCGCATCGCGATCGTCGACGACCGCACGGCGTTCGGCCAGGGCGAAGCCGACGAATTCGAGCGCGCGGTGAAAGCCGCGGGCGGCTCGATCGTCGCGCGCGAATACACGAACAATCAGGCGGTCGATTTCCGCGCACAGATCACGAGCCTGAAGAGCAGGAACGTCGACCTGCTGTTCTTCGGCGGCCTCGATTCGCTTGCCGCGAACTTCATCAAGCAGATGCGCCAGTTGGGGCTGAGCGCGCAGTTCGTTGGCGGCGGCGGCGTGCGCGATGCCGAATTCATCAAGATCGCCGGCTCCGCGGCGGAAGGCGCGATGGCGTGGGAATACGGCCGGCCGCTCGATCAACTGCCGCAAGGCAAGGATTTCGAGCGCCGCTACAAGCAACGCTTCGGCGTCGACGTACTATCGTATGCGCAATTCGGCTACGACGCGGCGTGGGCCGCGATCAAGGCGATGCAGGCTGCAAGCTCGACCGAGCCCGCGCGCTGGCGGCCCGTGCTCGCCAAGATCGACTTCGACGGCATCACGGGCCGCATCGCATTCAGCGGCGACGGCTCGCTGAAAAGCGGCATGTCGACGCTGTACCGCGTGAAAAACGGCGTCTGGCAGACCATCGTCACGAAGGGCGGCTGACAGACGCGCCACGCACCCGTCGCGGTGCGCCGTTCGTGTTTTCTTTTTAATGGAGATCCGATGCATTCGAAAGTCGTCATCGTCGGCGGCGGCGTGATCGGCAGCGCAACCGCCTACCATCTGCGCGCGATGGACCCCAGCGTCGCCGTCACCGTCATCGAGCGTGACCCGACCTACGCGCGCGCGTCGTCCGCGTTGTCGGCGGCGTCGATCCGGCAGCAGTTCTCGACGCCGCTGTCGGTGCGGATGTCGCTGTTCGGCATCGAGTTTCTGCGCTCGATCGGCGAACGGCTCGAAGTGGACGGCGAGCGGCCGTCGGTCGACCTGCGCGAAGGCGGCTATCTGTTCGTCGCGACGCCCGACGGCGATGCGACGCTACGCGCCAACCACGCGCTGCAGACCTCGCTCGGCGCGCAGATCCGCTACCTGCCGCGCGACGCGCTGGCCGCCGCGTTCCCGTGGCTTCATACCGGCGATCTCGCGTCGGGCTGCTTCGGCGAGCGCGGCGAAGGCTGGTTCGACGGCTACGGGCTCGTGCAGGCACTGCGCAGGAAGGCGCAGGCGCTCGGCGCGCAATATGTGCGCGCGGACGTGACGCACGCGCGGATCGACGGGCGGCGCGTGCGGCAATTGATGACCGGCGACGGCCGCGCCTACGATTGCGACGTGATGGTCAACGCGGCCGGGCCGTGGGCGCGCGCGCTCGCCGCACTCGTCGGCATCGACCTGCCGGTGCATGCGCGCCGCCGCAGCATCTTCAACGTCACCTCGCCGGCCGAGCTGCCGCATTGCCCGCTCGTCGTCGATCCGAGCGGCGTCTACTTCCGGCCCGAGGGCGCGTCGTTCCTCTGCGGCGCGGCGCCGCCCGCCGAACGCGATTTCGACGATCTGCCGCTCGAAGACGTCGATCACGCGCTGTTCGACGAGCTGATCTGGCCGATCCTCGCGCATCGCGTGCCGCAGTTCGAGGCGCTCAGGGTCGTGCGAAGCTGGTCCGGCTACTACGAATACAACGTGCTCGATCAAAACGCGATCATCGGCCCGCATCCGGACCTCGACAATTGCCTCTTCGCGAACGGCTTCTCCGGACATGGGTTGCAGCAGGGGCCGGCGGCGGGACGCGGCGTCGCGGAATGGATTCTGCACGGGCGGTATGTATCGCTCGACCTGTCGCCGTTCGGCTTCGAGCGCGTACTCGCGGGGCGGCCGATCGTCGAGCGCAACGTCGTCTGACGCGCGGGGCGCGGAGGCGTGGGGGCGTGGGGGCGTGGGGGCGTGGGGGCGTGGGGGCGTGGGGGCGTGGGGGCGTGGGGGCGTGGGGGCGTGGGGGCGCGGGGGCGCGGGGGCGCGGGGGCGTGGGACGCTGAGGCGCCGGTGCAGTGGATATGCGCCACCGCCCGCAACGCATCGCAAATCGGGATGGCGCGCAGCGTCAGAATCCAACACCGCGCGCCATCCCGGCCGCGGCAAACACCATCACGATCATCAGCACCGCCTGCACGTGGCCGATCCGCGCATAGGCGCGCGCGCGGCCCAGATCAGGCATCAACCCGCGCCGCAACGTCAGACGCCAACGGATCAGCCCCACCATCGGAATGAGCTCGAGCACGAGAATCAGCGCGAGCGCGCCCATCTTCAGATGAAAGAGCGGCGCGTGCAGGTAGAAATCGCCACCCTTCTCGAAGCCGCCGAACGCGCGGACGGCGCCTGTCGCGATCAGCACGAGCGCGCAAATGCCCCAAATCGCGTCCGCGCTGAACACGCCGGGCAGATCGGCCCGCTGCGCGGACGCCGCGACACGCCGTAACGCGCGGTTGCGCGCGGCGATCGACGTCAGCGCAAAACCGAACGCAATCAGATGCACGGCAGCCAGCAACCATCGAACGGTCAGCATCGGTCCTCCTGGTGTCGGAAGCGGGCAGCGCGCAAGCGGCGGCGAGCGCGTCGCGCGATACGTTACGCGATCTGCTTGAGCGACGCGTCGAGCGCGCGCGCCGCGATACGATCGCCTTCGGTCGCGAGCGGCGTGCGCAGCACGAGCTGGCGATTGTGGCCGACCGCGGCCGGCGAATCCCA
This sequence comes from Burkholderia singularis, assembly GCF_001718875.1. NCBI lineage: Bacteria > Pseudomonadati > Pseudomonadota > Betaproteobacteria > Burkholderiales > Burkholderiaceae > Burkholderia > Burkholderia singularis. The sequence goes on along the minus strand of NZ_CP013448.1, from coordinate 1,554,918 downwards.
AACGAGTTCGATCTTCGGCCGCGCGAATCCGCGTCTGGCCGGCCTCGCGGCCGACACAGCCGGGGCCTGCGCTGGTTCCGGCGAAACGGGCCGCGGCGCGCTGGCCGGAGGCGGCGCTTCGTTTGGCGCAGGCGTATCGCTCGGCGCGGCGGCCGCGATCGGCACCGCACTGGAAACCGGCGTCTCAACCGAAGGCCGCGCATCGCTCGAAGCCTGCGTGCTGGCCAATCCCGATGCGCCGTCCGACGCCGCCCCCTGTTGCGAAGCCCGCGCATCGCCTGGCGCCGCGCGCTCGATCAAAACCGATGCCGCCGTCGCAACCGGCATCGCCCCCGCAGCGGGCGACGACATTCCTTGGGCGCCGCCCCGCCGCTCGGCGGCGCCGGCCGCCTCCGGCCAGCGAACCGACAGCTCGCGTGCGTCGTACTGGCCGACCTTGCGGCTTTCCATCCAGACGACGACGGTGCGCGTCACCCCATCGAGCGCGATCGCATAGCGGCCGATCGCAAACCGGCGCGCGGCGACATTCGTGCGCCACAGCGCACGCGGCCGGCACATCCAGATGACGGCCGCATAGAGCGCCGGCGCAGCAAGCAGCCAGCCGTTGCTGACAGCCAGCGCATGCAGCGCGCGCCGCCAGCCGGCCGCCCACGCGAACACGCCCACCGACCACGCGGCGAACACGAAGCCGAGCAGCGCGAACAGGCGCAGCGCCTGGCGCAGCCACTGCGGCAGCGGATGGTACGGACGCTCGGCGCGCGCTTGCGCGCCGGGAAGAACGAGCAGCAGGAAAATCAGGACGACGTTGATGCACGCCCACGGCGAGGACGCCATCGCCGACAGCGATGCGCGGTATCCCATCAGCGACATCGAGAAGAGCCACCGGGCGAGGAACACGAGACCGATGGCTCGCAACGCGAAAATGGTCCCCGAGCCGGGAGCCGGTGTCGCGCGCGTGGTTTTCGTTCTCGCCAAAACTTTCTCCTCATGACGGCCCTGCCGGGGCGGGATTTTACGGCACGGCCATTATAGGGACATTGCTTGTCAGGCTGACGCCAGCAGGTGGCAAATCGCAGGTTTGCGGCGATTCCCGCCGTGGCGGCGCGGCGCGGATACAACAGATCGGCGGCAACGCGTGTCAATGCCGGCGGCCCGGCGACGCGGGCCGCCACGGCGGCGCGCAATCGGCACCGCTGGCCTCGCGCGCGAGGCCCGCGCCGCCTCGGGATGCGCCATAGCATCTGGGATGCCCGTCGGCACGCCGAATGGCGGAAAAACCGCCCGCCGAAATGCACGATGCCCCGCCGGACCAAGCCCGGCGGGGCATCCATCGATGTCAGGCGCCACGACGCATGCAAGCGCCGCGCGACGACGCGCGCGTCAGCCTGCGCTGACTTCGCGCAGCACCGTGCGGCGTTTCTGGCGCAGCAGCTCTTCGTAACCCTTCACATAATTACGCGCCATCACCTTCGACGTGAAGCGCGCGTCGAACGCCGCGCGCACGCGCTCGCGCGGCAGCGTCGACAGGCGCTTGACCGCGGCGACCGCCGACAGCTCGTCCTCGACGACAAAGCCGGATACACCGTTTTCGATCACCTCGGGCACCGAGCCGCGCTTGAACGCGATCACGGGCGTGCCGCACGCCATCGCCTCGATCATCACGAGACCGAACGGCTCCGGCCAATCGATCGGAAACAGCAGCGCATGCGCATTGCCGAGGAATTCGGCCTTCTCGGCCTCGCTGATCTCGCCGATATACTCGACGTGCGGCAGCGAGAACAGTGGCTTGATCTTCTCTTCGTAGTACGCACGGTCCGCCTTGTCGAGCTTCGCCGCGATCTTGATCGGCATGCCCGCTTGCTCGGCGATCCGGATCGCCGTATCGACGCGTTTTTCCGGCGAGATGCGGCCGAGGAACGCGAGGTAGCTCGGCTTCACGCCGGGCAGCGGCTTCAGCAGGTTCTCGGGCAGGCCGTGATGGACGGTCGACAGCCAGTTCGCCTGTTGCAGCGGCATGCGCTGGTTGTCAGAGATCGACACCACCGGCACGTTGTCGAACGTATTGAAGATCGGCTGCAGTTCCGGCAGATCCAGGCGGCCGTGCAGCGTCGTCAGATGCGGCACCGGCTGGCGCGAGAACAGCGAGAACGGGTAATAGTCGATATGGAAGTGCAGCACGTCGAATTCGTCCGCGCGGCGGCGCACTTGCTCGAGCAGCAGCATGTGCGGCGCCATCACGTCGCGAATCGTCGGATCGAGGCGCAGCGCCTGCGGCCACACCGCCTCGAGCTTCGCGGAGGTCTGCGAATCGCCGCTCGCGAACAGCGTGACGTCATGTCCCATCTCGACGAGCGCTTCGGTCAGATAGGACACCACCCGTTCGGTACCGCCGTACAGTTTCGGGGGAACCGCTTCGTGCAACGGAGCGATTTGAGCGATTCGCATGCGTACCTCCTAAAAAAATCGGCAAGAAACAGAGCAAAGCTGCCGCGGATCGATTACACCGCGCGTATAACGGTTCAGCGGTCAATCCGTTGACAGGTTTCCGTAAAACAGTGCCGGATAAGGGCAAACCCGGATGGGATTATCGATGATCGCGCGCGGGCCGACGCGCGGCATTTCAAACTCTTTACGTTGTTACAAAGATGCAACATTTTGTCGATCTTCAAACCAACAGACCACTTTAGAGTAATTGTGTCCGGTTCCGCTGCCAAACCGGAGATTTTATCCTAAAACGCATTGCATCCCCGCGCGTGCCACCGGCCAGGCGCAACGCATCCGTCGGCTTGTTTACAATGCCGACTTTCGCCCGCTCGTTCATGCCCGCTTTTTGGACAAATTCCGAACCATTTGCGGCACGGCGGCCAACACGCGACACTCAACCCTCGTTTCTCCACACGCATTGATTTTGGAAGCTCTCACTCCCGCTCAACGCAATGCCCACAACGCGAAGCTCGCGAGCTACGCGCAGCGCCCGCTCGCGTTCCTGATGCGCTACATCCGGATGCATCCGGTCGCGCATATCGTCGTGCTCGCGAGCGTGCTCACGGCGGTCGGCTGCGCGCTCGGCTCGCAGTACGCGATCAAGCACCTGATCGACGTGCTCGCGGCCGGGCGCAATCATCCGGGCCCGCTATGGAGCGCGTTCGCGCTCCTCGTCGGCCTGATCGCTGCGGATAACCTGATGTGGCGCGTCGGCGGCTGGGTGGCCGCGCACACGTTCGTCGCGGTCACCGGCGATCTGCGCCGCGACCTGTTTCAATATCTGAGCGGCCACTCGCAGACTTATTACGCGGAGAAGCAGCCCGGCACGCTCGCGAGCCGGATCACCGCAACGTCGAACGCGATCTATACGGCCGAGAACACGATGGCGTGGAACGTGCTGCCGCCGTGCATCGCCGTGCTCGGCGCGATCCTGATGATCATCGTCGTCAATCCGCAGATGGCGCTCGGCCTGCTGTCGTGCTCGGCCGTGCTCGCCGTCGTGCTGTTCAGGCTCGCCAAGCGCGGCTCGGTGCGCCATCACCGGTTCGCGTCGAAGGCGGCGGCCGTCGACGGCGAACTCGTCGACGTGATCGGCAACATGGGGCTCGTGCGCGCGTTCGGCATGACGCTGCGCGAGCAAAAGCGCTTTGCCGCCACCGTCAAGGCCGAAATGGATGCGCGCCAGCAAAGCCTGCTCTATCTCGAGAAGCTGCGGCTCCTGCATGCGGTGATCACCGCGATGCTGTCGGCGGGCCTGCTCGGCTGGGCGCTGTGGCTGTGGAACCAGGGGCGCGCGACGTCCGGCGACATCGTGCTCGTCAGCTCGCTCGGCTTTACGATCCTGCACGGCACGCGCGATCTCGCCGTCGCGCTCGTCGACGTCACGCAGCATGTCGCACGGCTGGCCGAAGCGGTGCAGACCCTGCTCGAGCCGCACGGCATGCCCGACCGTTCCGACGCGGTCGCGCTCGCGCCGAAGGGCGGGCGCGTCGACTTCGAGCGCGTGACGTTCGCGTACCCGCACCGCCGGCCGATTCTCGACCACTTCGACCTGCACATCGCGGCAGGCCAGCGCGTCGGCCTGATCGGCAAATCGGGCGCGGGCAAATCCACCGTGCTCGCGCTGCTGCAACGCTTTTACGACGTACAGAAAGGAACGATCAAGGTCGACGGCCAGGATCTCGCGTCGATCACGCAGGACAGCCTGCGTCAATCGATCGCGCTCGTGCCGCAGGACATCTCGCTGTTCCACCGCTCGATTTACGACAACATCGCATACGGCCGTCCCGACGCGACGCACGAGGAAGTGCTGGCCGCCGCGCGCGACGCGCGCTGCACCGAGTTTATCGAGGCGCTGCCGGAAGGCTTCGAGACGATCGTCGGCGATCGCGGCGTGAAACTCTCCGGCGGCCAGCGGCAGCGGATCGCGATCGCGCGCGCGATCTTGAAGGACGCGCCGATCCTGTTGCTCGACGAGGCGACCTCGGCGCTCGACAGCGCGTCCGAAGAGGCGATCCAGGCCGCGCTCGACCGGCTGATGACGGGCCGCACGGTCATCGCGATCGCGCACCGGTTGTCGACGCTGCGCAACTTCGACCGGATCATCGTGATGAGTTCGGGCAAGGTGATCGACGACGGCAGCCCCGACGTGCTGCGCAACCGCCCGGGCCTCTATCGCGATCTGCTCGCCAAGCAGCATGGGCGGCATGCGCCCGCCGCCGGGAGCGGCAACGCGCCTTCGGCGGACGGCGAACGGGTCGCGTAAAAGCCGCGCGCCGCGCCGAGTTTCGCGCATTGCGCGGCAGCCATACTGCACGGGCCTGCGATACCCGCGCCGCTTCCGCCGGGCCGGCGGCAGGTTGCGCCAGCGCCGCGCAAACGCCGTCAGGCAGCGCCGTCCGCGCCCGTGCGCGACAGATCGCGCAGAAAATTGTCCCGCCAGACCGACACGTTGTTCTCGCGCAGCCGCGCGAGCATGTCCGCATGACGCGCGCGCCGCTCGGCGAGCGGCATCGACAGCGCGCGCGCGAGCGCATCGGCCATCCCCGCAATATCGATCGGATTGACGACGAGCGCGCCGTCGAGTTCGCACGCCGCGCCGGCAAAACGCGACAGCACGAGCACGCCGGGATCGTCCGGATTCTGCGCGGACACATACTCCTTCGCGACGAGATTCATCCCGTCGCGCAACGGCGTCACGTAGCCGACGCGCGCGAGCCGGTATAGCGCGGCGAGCACCGGCCGCTCGTACTGCCGGTGGATATACAGAATCGGTGCCCAGTCGAGTTCCGCGAAACGCCCGTTGATCCGCCCGGACTCGCCCTCGAGCTGCCGGCGCATGTCTTGATACGCGCGCAAATCGGCGCGCGTCGACGGCGCGATCTGCAAAAACGACACCCGATTGCGGAACGACGCCTCATGCTCGAGCAGCTTCTCGAACGCGCGAAAGCGTTCGACGAGCCCTTTCGAATAGTCGAGCCGGTCGACGCTCATCACGAGCTGGCGCCCGCGCAGCGACGCGGCGAGCGAACGCACCGCGCGGCCGTTCTCGCCCGCCTTTGCGAGCGCGGCGATCTCGTCCGGGTAGACGCCGATCGGATAGGCGTTCGCGCGCAGCGTGCGCCCGAACGCGCGCACAATCGCCGGGCCCGTCGCGCGGCGCTCGACCTCGCCGCCCGCCTCGGATTCGACGTAATCGCAAAACGCCCGCAGGTCGACCCGGGTCTGAAAGCCGAGCAGATCGAACGAGCACAGCGCCTCGACCAGCTCGCGGTGCGGCGGCACGTTGACGAGCACCTGCGCGGCCGGAAACGGAATATGCAGAAAAAAACCGATCCGGTTCGCGACGCCCGCCGCGCGCAGCGCCTGCGCGAACGGAATCAGGTGATAGTCGTGGACCCAGATCACGTCGTCGTCGCGCAGCAGCGGCACGAGTTGCCGCGCGAGCCACACGTTCACGCGCGCGTAGCCGTCGAATTCGTGGCGGTCGTACTGGATCAGATCCGTGCGGTAATGGAACGCGGGCCAGAGCGTCGCGTTCGAGAATCCCCGGTAGTACTGATCGTAATCGCGCCGCGCGAGGCCGATCGTCGCGAACGTCACGGGCCCGTGCTCGTCGATGCGGATCTGCGGCGCGCCCGACGCGACGACCTCGCCGCTCCAGCCGAACCACATCCCGCCCGTTTCCCGCAGCGCGTCGTAGACGCCGATCGCCAGCCCCCCCGCCGCGGGCTCCCCTTCCGAGATCGGCGCGACGCGATTCGACACGATGATCAGACGGCTCATGCCGGCGCGCGCTCCGCGTCGATCCAGCGCTTGAGCTGCGCGCGCAGCGCGGCGACCGAGTCGATCCGCGCGCGCGCCATCGTATCGCCCGCGCCGACCTTGATCGACAGCCCGCCGCATGCGTTGACGACCGCGAAGCCCTGTTCGTCGGTCAGATCGTCGCCCGCGAACACCGGCATGCGGCCGGCGAACGGCGGCTCGTTCAAGAACGCCGCCACCGCGCGCCCTTTGTCGACGCCCTTCGGTTTGATCTCGAACACCATCTTGCCCGGTTGCAGCACGTAGGCGTCCGGATAGTCGTCGACGAACCGTTCGAGCGCCGCGCGCGCGACGCCTTCGCGCTCCGGCGCATTCCGGAAATGCAGCGCGAGCGCCGCGCCCTTGATTTCGAGCAGCATCCCCGGATGGCGGTCGACCAGCGCCGCGAGTTCGCGCTCGATGCGCAGCAGGCGCGGATCGTCGAAGCCGATGCGCTGAGTATCGCCGTTCGCGTCGCGCCGCTCCGCGCCGTGCAGGCCGGCGACGGGCAGATCGGGCAGGTTCAGGAACGCATCGATACTGTCGATTCCGCGTCCCGATACGATCGCGACCGCGCCGTGCGACAGGCGCCGCAGCGTGTCGACAAGCGCGGGCAGATCGGGCGGCACGTGGATCGAGTCGGGCGTGGGCGCAAGATCGACGAGCGTGCCGTCGAAATCGAAGAAGAACGCGGTACGGGTAAAAGGAACGGAAGCCGGAACGGATTGCATCGATTCGCTGATCAGAATGGCCGCCGGCGGGCGCGCCCGCCGTGCGAATGTGCGCATCTTACCGCGCCTTACCCGCGCGATGAAAAAAGCGCGGCGGCAACCGCCGGCCGCCGATGCTCCGGCACACACGCGGCACTGCGACATTTTGCCCCGCTTCGGCGCGCCCCCCGCATTTCGAAAAGACGATCCCGATCAAATTGCGCTACAGTCGCAACCGCCGAGCGCGCTCCGCGCGGGCTTCGCCGGCCCGTCCGCCGCAGACCGTGCCGCATTCGCCGCGGTGGTTTTCGAGATGGCGGCCCAGCCCGCGATACGGCAAAAGCCGCGATTGAGCGCTGCCGTGTGCTCGTGGCAACGCACGGCGCGCCACAGTAGCCCGCGCCGCCGGCCGTCGTCTGAAGCGCTGCCCGCCCACCGCCGTCGCGCACGAAATCGATTCGAACCGGATTTGCCGATGCCGCTTCCGCTGCCGTTTGCATTTTTCACGCCGCGCCGCCGCGTCGCGGCACCCGCCACGACGCGACGCCCGCGTATCGCGGGCATTGCCGGCGCATGCGTGGCGGCGCTCGCGCTCGCCGCCTGCTCGCCGGGCGGCGAGCCGTGGCGCCTGACGAACGTCACCGGCCACCTGCCCGACCTGACGTTCTCACTGACGGGCGAGGACGGCAAGCCTATCGACGCAGCCGCGTTCCGCGGCCGCGCCGCCCTCGTCTACTTCGGCTACACGCATTGCCCGGACGTCTGCCCGGCCACGATGGCACGGCTGATGCAAGTGCTCGCGCTGCTCGGCCCCGGCGCGCGCGACGTGCGCATCCTGTTCGTGTCGGTCGATCCGGCGCGCGACACGCCCGCCGCCATGCGCGACTATGTCGGCGCATTCGACGCCGAGCACGCCTATGGCCTCACCGGCAGCGAGCGGCAGATCGAGCAGCTCGCCAAGCGTTATCGCGTCGCGTACCAGATGGAAAAGCGCGATCCGCGCGGCGGCTACGAAGTCACGCACAGCTCCGCCGTCTATGTATTCGACGCGCAAGGCCGAGCACGCCTGCTCGCGACCGATCAGGATTCCCCCGACGCGATCGCCGCCGATCTGCGCCGGATCATCGACCGCCGTTCCTGAACCGGAACTCACTCACCGTCCCGCCTATGAACTCGAAACTGAAATCCGTCGTCACGCTCGCCGCGCTCTCGCTCAGCCTGCATGCAGCCGCCGCCGGCCCCGCACCGATCGCCGCGCAGAACGCGTGGCTGCGCTGGCTGCCGAACAAGCTGCCGGCCGCCGGCTACGTGACGCTCGTCAACACCGGCGACAAGCCGGTCGATCTGGTCGACGTCGACAGCCCCGACTACGGGATGGTGATGCTGCACCGGACCGTGTCGAACGGCTCGACGCAAAAGATGGAAATGGTCGACAAGCTGACGATCCCCGCGCACGGCAAGGTCGATATCGCGCCGGGCGGCTATCACCTGATGCTCGAGGAGCCCAAGCACGCGATCAAGCCAGGCGATACCGTGCACCTGCGCCTCGAATTCTCGGACGGCGAGAAACTCGATACGCCGTTCGCCGTGAAAGCGCCTGCCACGGCTCAGTAACCACCGGGCGGCGCGCGATGAATCTGCTGTATTGGCTGGAACCGTGGGAGCCCTCTCCGACGGTCGTGATCGCCGTGCTCGCCGCGGCCGTGCTGTTCGCGCGCGGCGCGCGCAAGGCCCGCGTATCGACATCGCGGCGCGTGTCGTTCTGGTTCGGGCTCGCCGCGCTTTACGTCGCGCTGCACACGCGGCTCGACTACTTCTTCGAGCACGAGTTCTTCATGCATCGTGCGCAGCATCTGGTGCTGCATCATCTCGGGCCGTTCTTCATCGCGCTGTCGTATCCGGGCGCGGCGATCCGCGCCGGCATGCCGCTCGCGTGGCGCCGCCGCTTCGTGCGCCCCGCATTCGCGCAGCCGTTCGTGCGCGCGACGCTCGACGTCGTATTTCATCCGGTCGTCGCGGTCGTGCTGTTCGTCGGACTGATCTATTTCTGGCTGCTGTCACCGATCCACTTCGTCGCGATGCTCGACTGGCGGCTCTATCGCGTGATGAACTGGAGCATGGTGATCGACGGGTTGCTGTTCTGGTGGCTCGTCGTCGATCCCCGCCCCGCGCCGCCCGCGCGGCTCGCGCCCGGCCGCCGGATCTTGGTCGTGGTCGCCGCGATCGTGCCGCAGATCGCGCTCGGCGCGCTGATTTTTTTCACGCCGCGCGAGCTGTATCCGATCTATTCGATCTGCGGACGGGCATTCACCTGGTTGAGCCCGCTGCGCGACCAACAGATCGGCGGGCTGCTGCTGTGGATTCCCGGCTCGATGATGAGCGTGATCGGCGCGCTGATCGCGCTGCGTCATTGGCTGCGTCTATCGGCGCGCGGCCGTTTGCGCGACGAACGGCTTGCCCGCGCCGACATGCCGCCACGGCGCTCGCGCACCGCCCGCCCGGCGCCGTGACGCGGCAAGCCGCGCGTCCGTATCGGAACGAACAACCGTTACGCGCCGCGCGGCCGGCGGTCCCCACGGACGATCGGCAAACAGCAAACGAGGGACAAGCAGCCCGCCAGCGCGCGGCCGGCCACCAAAGAAGCTTCGGCGAGGATCGGGCCGCCACCCGCCCCAGCGCGCGCGGCCCGTGTGCCGCCGCTCGTCATGCGGGCAGCCGCATCCACACGTGCGCGATGCCGTCCTCGTCATGCACGTCCGAACTCGGCGCGAAACCGAACGCGCGATAGAACGCCTGCAAATGCGCCTGTGCATGCAGGCTGATCGGTCGATTCGGCCATTGCTCGCGAATGCGCTCGAGCACGGTCCCGAGCATCGCGTTGCCGACGCCCATGCCGCGAAACGGCTGCGTCGTCAGCACGCGGCCGATCAGCACGTCCGGCTCCGGCGCATCGGACAGCCACACCCGCACATAGCATGCGAGACGGCCGGCCTCATCGTATCCGCCGAGATGCCATGCCTTCTGGTCCACGCCGTCGACGTCGCCGTACACGCAGTGCTGCTCGACGATGAACACCGCGTTGCGCGCGGCGAGAATCGCGTAGATTTCATGCGGCGTGAGCGCATCGAACGGCTTCCAGCGCCATTCGAGCAGTGCGGGAGGCTGGGAAGCGGCAGTCGACGAGGAACCGGGGTGCGGAGATAGAGGCATGATCTGACTTCCGAATGTCCGAATGAAACAATGCGTGCGCGGATTCCGATTATGCCCCGGCTCGACGCCGAATTTCCCGTAAACTAGATAAATTGCCGTTTTACCCGGCTCGTTCATGCTGATCCCGATTGACCATGTTCCAACTTTCTGAAGCGCTTCCAACGTCGAAACCCGCGCTGTACGCCACACTCGCGCAACAGGCGCGCGCGTTGATCGAAGCGGAAACCGATATCGTTGCCAACGCGGCGAATTTCTCGTCGCTCGTCTACCACTCGCTCGACGGGCTGAACTGGGCCGGCTTCTATTTTTACGACGGCCGCGAACTGGTCGTCGGGCCATTTCAGGGCAAACCGGCGTGCGTGCGCATTGCGCTCGGCAAAGGCGTATGCGGCACCGCCGCGCAGGCCCGCCGCACGCAAGTCGTGCGCGACGTACATGCGTTTGCCGGCCATATCGCCTGCGATTCGGCGACTCAGTCGGAAATCGTCGTGCCGCTCGTCGCACGCGACGGCACGCTGATCGGAGTATGGGATGTCGATAGCCCGCATGTCGCGCGCTTCGATGACGACGATGCGAACGGCATGGAAGCGCTATGCGAGGTGTTCGTCGAACTCGCGTGGGCGCGGCACGCCGAGCGCCGCTGAACGAGCGCGCCAACGAGCCCACCGATGCATGCCTGGCACGTGGCGGGCATAGCCCGCGCATCGCGTGAGTGCGATTCGTAGCTGCCCGAGCGCAGCGGGCACGACGCAACCGCGCCCGCTGCTCAACGCCTGTCCGGCGCGAGCCGCTGTTTGTCTGCGAACGGCGAACGCACATGGCGGCGCCCCCACCACGCACGCATCGCAACGGCCATCACCGCGAGCACCACGAACACGAGCAAGCTGCCTTCGGGGCCGGCAGCCCCGCCGCTCAACCATGCGTTGCCAACCGGATGCGCGGTGAACAGCACGCCCTCGACGAGCCGGCCGCTGTCCGCCGCGCCGTAAAAATACGATTCGCCCCAATCCCACGCCGCATGGAAGCCGATCGCCCACCACAGCGAGCCCGTATACCAGAGCGACAAGCAAAAAACGACGCCGAACAGCGCCGCCGACACGAGCCCGGCCGCCGTTTCGGCCGAACTCAGCGCATGCATCGCGCCGAACAACGCGGACAGCAATACGGCGCTCCACCAGAACCCGATCCAGCGCGTCAGCGTGTACTGCAAATAACCGCGCAACAGCGTTTCCTCGAAGAGGCCGGTCATCATGAACGACGCCCCCCAGACCCCCGCATAGACCCAAGTACGGCCGCCGTGCAACGACGGCGCATCGAGCCTCAAATAGCCCGCATACGACAGCACGAGAACGAGACACGAAATCGCGACGAAGCCGTAGCCGACGCCGAACAACAGGCGGCGAACACGAGCGCAGCCCTGCAGGCCGAACGAGAACGGCGAGCGCCGCTCGCATTTCGCGAGCACGGCCGTCGCAATGGCGACGGCCGCCAATTGCATGCACTCCATCCCGAAACCGGCGGCAACGGACAATGAGCCGTCGTCATGCGGCATCGGCATCAGCCGGCGCGCGACGAACGCCATCGCGCCGATGCACAGCGCAAAGATCGCTACGAACAGCAACACGCCCCACCCGGCGCGAATGCCGTGCGGGCCAAAGACGATCCGACGCAGCCTGCGCCGCATCGCGCACGGCGACGATACGGGCTGCCGTGATTCGTTGACGGGTGGGTGCATGTGGGCTTTACCGGGCGATGAGATGAACGGACGCGCGCGCGATCGATGCCGCATCGTTCGAACCGCCAATACGGCCCAAAGGCGCACTCGCGCATTCTGCCACGCCGCCGGCATGCGTCAGAATGGAAAGTCGAACGCTGCGCCACGCGCATCGGAACACACGAGGAAGCAAGAGGCTCGGGAACGGCCGTTCTTTTCGCGGACGGCGCGAACCGATGCGCACCTACATCAGCCCTGCTCGCCGAGCATTTGCACCAGTTGGATCAGGTTGCCGCACGTATCATCGAAGACGGCGATGCGCACCGGGCCTGCATCCATCGGCGCCTGTGTGAACTTGACGCCCAGGCTCTCCAGCCGTTTGAACTCGGCGTCGATGTCATCGACCTGGAACGAAGTCGCCGGGATTCCATCCTCGAATAGCGCACGCTTGTAAGGCGCCACGGCGCGGTGAACGCTTGGCTCGAGCAGCAGTTCCGTTCCGTCGCGCTGCGCTTTCGACACCACGGTCAGCCAGCGATACGCCCCGGCCGGGACATCGCGCTTCAGCTCGAACCCGAGCTTGCCGGTATAGAAAGCCAACGCCTTGGCCTGATCATCGACGAAGATGCTCGTCACATAGATTCGCATAGTGTTTCTTTCCGGGAGGCAGTGATGGATCGAAAGCCCTCTGCGAGCAAAGTGGCTCGGAACTGACGCGCCGGCCGACGATACGGCGGGCGGGCGCATCGCTCATCAAAACCCTCTATGCCCGGCAGGGAGCCCCTTTGGGAAGCGGCAGCCCTGCCATGTCGAGGCGCAGATGAAATCCTACACCCGGAAAGAATTGGGTCGATCAGCCTTGATTGCGGGTAACCCAACTCGTCCCGAGATAAATGCGACAGTCGCATGGGCGCTGAAGCGCTTGAGCCGGATGATCCGGAGACGGCGGAAATGTTTAGCCTATCCGCCATCCCCCATTGACAGCGATGACGGTGCCGGTCACGAAGCTCGCAGCCTCCGAAGCGAGCCAAACGACCGCTGCGGCCACGTCGTCCGGCGTGCCTGGCCGGCCCACCGGGGTTTCTGCGACGATCGCGTCAACACGTTCGTCAGACCATGCGCCAGTGAATCCCGTCCCAGCGATAAAACCCGGCGCAATCGCGTTAACCGTACAGCCACGCGGCGCGAGTTCTCTCGCAAGTGCGAAGGTAAGGCCGTGCAAACCAGCCTTCGCCGCCGCATACGCCATGCCCCCGGACCGGCTGCCGCCGGTCTGCGCGCCGATCGAACTGATATTGACAATACGCCCGCCGGTACGGGGCAAGCGTGATGCGACGACGTGCGCCATTAAAAAACTGCCTTTGAGGTTGGCTTCGATGATCGCATCCCAATCGGATTCCGCCTGCTCGAGCGCGGCGCCAAGGCTCACGGGCCGCATGAACCCCGCCGCATTGACCAGCAAATCCACGCGCTCGATATTCACGAGTGCGTGCTCGACTTCCCTGCGCTGGCCTACATTGGCCTGTCTATAAGTGGCTGCAGGCCCTAGCGTCGCGACGGCTTCTCGCAGTCGCTGCTCGTTTCGACCTATGATCGTCACGCGGTAGCCCGCGTCGATGCAGGCTCGCGCAATCCCCAACCCGATACCGCTCGCGCCCCCCGTCACGACTGCATGTTTTTTCTCGGTCATTTTCTGGCTCGATTCGTTTGAAAGAGTACAAATTAAGACCGAAACCACGATACGTCCAATACGATTAAGCGCCGGGTTTGATACTCTCATCGTATGGCTACCCTTACACTTCGCCAACTTGAACAGTTTCTCGCCGTCGCGGAAACCATGAGCTTCCATCGCGCGGCCGAGCGGTTAAACATGGCTCAACCGCCGCTGACGGCTGCAATCCGGCAGTTGGAATCACTGCTGGGCGTGCGCCTGCTGGAACGCGGCAACCGCGTGACGGCTTTGACGACGGCGGGCGCGGTTCTACGCGAAGAGGCGCGCAGAACGCTGGACCAGGCACAGCGCGCAATTGAACTTACCCAGCGTGCGGGTCAGGGGCTGATAGGCGCCCTCAGAATAGGTTTTATTGCGAGCGCCACACGGCATGTCTTACCGCCCTTGATTTCGCGTTTTCGACACACCCATCCCGGCGTGGCGCTCGATCTCACCGAGGCGACCACCAGTCAGCAGCTTGCCGCGCTGGACGAGGACCGGATCGATGCCGGGATTGTTGTATTACCCCTTGAGCCCGAGGTCGGCCTGCATATTGCGCAGCGCAGATTGTTGAAGAGTCGCATGGTTGCCGTTTTGTCTGCAGATCATCCGCTGGCTGTGGCGCCTGGGCGTTCCGTACCGCTCGCGGCACTCGCGCGCGAACCCTGGATTCTGTTTCCACCGACTGAAGGGCCCGGCTTGTACGCAACAATCGTCAACGCATGCGTCGCCGCCGGCTTCGCTCCGCACGTGGTACAGCGTGCAACGCAAATGGACACGATCATCGGACTCGTAGCGGCGAACCTGGGCGTTGGCCTGGTGCCCGAAGCGCTCGCGTCAACCGACATGGCGAGCGTGAAGTTCAGGCGACTCACCGGCCCCGGGACACCGGTGCCATACGAAGTCGCCCTTGTGTGGCGGAGGAAGGACCCCAATCCGACTGTCGCGGCATTAGTCGATTCGTGCACGGGACAAGAGGTGTAATCGACCTTTGTAGCCCGATCACGTTCTTTCACAGCCACTCTAGGCAACTTTCTTGCAAGGATGAAAGCGAGGTCAGAAAAAGAAAAAGCCCTGATTTCTCAGGGCTTTATCTCGTTCTACTTGGAGGCGCGAGCCGGAGTCGAACCGGCCTAAACGGCTTTGCAGGCCGCTGCATAACCGCTTTGCTATCGCGCCGTAAGCGGACTGTCGAATCGTCACGGCGCCAGCGGCACTTGAACGATCCGCAGATTGGATTCAAAAGCTCAGCGAGCCTATCAAACAAAAAGGGAAGCCCGGCTTCCCCTTGTTCTGGAGCGGGAGACGAGTCTCGAACTCGCGACCTCAACCTTGGCAAGGTTGCGCTCTACCAACTGAGCTACTCCCGCATCATCCTGCATTTGCAGACTTTGCCAAACCACATACCAGCAAAATGCCGCACTGAAACCTGGAGCGGGAGACGAGTCTCGAACTCGCGACCTCAACCTTGGCAAGGTTGCGCTCTACCAACTGAGCTACTCCCGCATTTTGCTTCTCTCCGCCGCGCCGCTCAGAGCAGCTCGCAGTGGAGAAACGAGATTATGCGAAAACTAGATTTGTGTGTCAAGCGTTTTTCGCGCCCTTTTTCTTCTGCGGCTACGTCCGGCTCCGGAACGCTCATGCCGCCCCGCCGCGCTCGCGTATCTGTGGCCACGCGAGCTTCATGTAATACAGCATCGACCAGATCGTCAGCACCGCCGCGAGATAGATGAGCCGCAAGCCCAACGTGCGCGTGTCGAGCACGATGCCTCGGCCGAGCGTCAACTGGCCGTAGTACAACAGCATTGGAATCGCGGTCATCTGGCAAGCAGTCTTGAACTTGCCGAGCGAATTCACGGCCACGCTCTTGGATGCGCCGATCTGCGCCATCCATTCCCGCAGCGCCGAAATCGCGATCTCGCGGCCGATGATCACGAGCGCGATCGCCGCGTCGATCCGCGAAAGCTGCACGAGCATCAGCAACGCCGCCGTCACCATCAGCTTGTCGGCGACGGGGTCCAGAAACGCGCCGAACGCCGACGTCTGGTTCCATTTGCGGGCGAAGAAGCCGTCGAACCAATCGGTCAGCGCAGCGAGGATGAAAATCACCGCCGCGGCCAGATTGCGGTGCTCGGCACTCAGCATCACGTCCGGCAAATAGAACACGCCGACGACGAGCGGAATCAGCACGATTCGCACCCACGTCAGAAAGATCGGGAAATTAAACGGCATGGCATGCGATACGGTTGGAGGATGTGCAATTGTGCCGCGCCGGGCGCGCTGCCACAAGCAACACGCCCGGCCTAGCATCCTGCTTGCCGCCCGGCGGGGACGAGCGTGAGCGGCGGCCATCGCGGCAACGCGCATGCCGGCCGGGGGGAAATCGCGGCCACCCGAAGCGGCGAGAATCGCCGTCGCGAAGCGGCTCGAAGCGGCCCGAAGCGGGCCGAAGCGGCGCAAGCGCGAACGAACCGTCGGCGCCGGCACGCCGGCGCCCTCAAGCCCCGGCGCGCGATCGGTCAAGGCGTTCGGTCAATGCAGCTGCCGATAGATCTGCTCGGCGAGCGCGCGCGAAATGCCGTCGACGCTCGCCAATTCGTCGACACTCGCCGCAACGACACCGCGCAATCCGCCGAAGCGCGCGAGCAATCGCTGCCTGCGCTTCGCGCCGACGCCCTCGAGTTCCTCGAGCCTCGAGGTCTGACGCGCCTTCGCACGCTTGGCACGCATGCCGGTGATCGCAAAGCGGTGCGCCTCGTCGCGGATCTGCGCCACGAGCATCAGCGCCGCGCTGTCCTTGCCGAGTTCGAGCGGCGCGCGGCCGTCGGCGAACACGAGCGTTTCGAGCCCGACCTTGCGTCCCTCGCCCTTTGCAACGCCAACCAGCATCGAGCAGTCGAGCCCAAGCTCGGAGAACACCTGACGCGCGATCTCCACCTGTCCGCGTCCCCCGTCGATCAGCACGATGTTCGGCAGCCGCGCGACCGACGCGGCTGCCTGCGCCGCATCCGCGTCGATGCCGACTGCCGCGTCGCTCGCGGTCTCGGCCGCCACTTCCTCGACCATTTTCTCGTAGCGACGCGTGAGCACCTGACGCATTGCCGCGTAGTCGTCGCCGGGCGTGATCCCAGAGATGTTGTAGCGCCGATATTCGGACGACTGCATTTTGTGATGGTGATAGACGACGCACGACGCCTGCGTTGCCTCGCCCATCGTATGGCTGATGTCGAAGCACTCGATGCGCAAATGCGCGAGATCGTCGCTCTCGAAGCCGAGCACGTCGGCGAGCGCGCGGGTACGCGACTGCTGCGAGCCCTGTTCGGACAACAGCCGCGCGAGCGCGAGCCGCGCGTTCTGCTCGGCCATCGTGAGCCATGCGCGCCGTTGCCCCTGCGGCTGCCGAACCAACGATACCTTGTGCCCGGCCTGCTCGGTCAGTAGATCGAACAATTCGCGATTCGCAGGCGCATGGCTCACGACGAGCACCGGCGGCACGCGATTGCCCAAGTAGTGCTGCGCAATGAACGCTTCGAGCACTTCGGTTTCGAGCGGCGCGACTTCGGCTTCGGCGCTATCGGCGGCCTCGTCGGCTTCGGCGGTCTCAGGCGCGCCGGCGGCGGCGGCCGTCTCGGCCTGCGCCGATTCAGCGTCGCGCGCGCGGCCGTCCTGCGGCCCGCGTGGCGCCGCGTGGTCCGTCGTCGTGCCACTCCGGGCAACCGCTGCTTCGGCATCCTGCGGATCGGCGCCGCCCGCACCCGTCTCCGCCGGCGCGCCGCCGACGTCGCGCGCCGCATCCCCCGCCGCCGCGCCGTCCCGCTGCGCGTGCTCCGCGTCGGCCGCCGCCTCCGGGAGCGGCAGCGCGCCGTCGACATGCGCCGGAAAGTACGCCTTGTCGCCGAGATGCCGGCCGCCGCGCACCATCGCGAGATTCACGCACACACGGCCGCCCTGCGCGACGACGGCGAGAATATCGACATCGCTGTCGCTGCCGACCTCGATCGCCTGCTGATGGAGCACCTTCGCAAGCGAACTCATCTGATTGCGCACGGCGGCCGCCTGCTCGAACTTCAGCTCGGCCGCGAACGCATGCATCTTCTGCTCGAGTTCGCCCATCACCTCGCTCTGGCGGCCGAGCAGGAAGCGCGACGCGTTGCCGACGTCGCGCGCATAGTCGTCCTCGCCGATCGCGCCGACGCACGGCGCCGAGCATCGTCCGATTTGATGCAGCAGACAGGGCCGCGTGCGATTGTTGAACACCGAGTCCTCGCAGGTACGAAGCTGAAACACGCGCTGCAGGATCTGAATGCTCTCGCGCACCGCCCATGCGCTCGGAAACGGTCCGAAATACTGGTTCTTCTTGTCGACCGAGCCGCGGTAATACGCCATTCGCGGAAAACGGTGGCCGGTCAGCTTCAGGTACGGGTACGACTTGTCGTCGCGAAACAGGATGTTGTAGCGCGGCGCAAGCGCCTTGATCAGGTTGTTCTCGAGCAGCAGCGCCTCGGCCTCCGAGCGCGTGACGGTGGTCTCGATGCGCGCGATGCGCGTCACCATCATCGCGATACGCGGCGACAACTGAGTCTTCGTGAAGTAGCTCGACACGCGCTTTTTCAGGTCGCGCGCCTTGCCGACGTAAAGCACCGCGCCTTGCGCGTCGTAATAGCGATAAACGCCCGGCAGGTGCGGCAATTGGGCGAGGATCTGCTTGGGTTCGAAAGAGGAATCAGGTGCGTCGGGGGCTGTCATGCGCAATCGGCGCGAGCGGCGCGCGCGAACGAGGTCATTTAAACTTGTCAGTTTAGAGCATTCGCCGCGCGGATTCCGCGGCCCGCGCGCGATAGAGCATCGGATTCGTCCGGCCGTTCCGCGCACCGCTCGTCCGGATCGCCGTGCGCCGTTCGCTCGCCCGCCGCCCGCCTTCGCTTGTGCGTTTTCATTGCCCCTAAAATGAAGTCGTCCGCCTCGCTCACATCCGCCGCCGCCAGCCCTGTCCGCTCGGCGCCCCGCACGCCGGAGCCGATCGCCGCCGATATTTTCTGCGCGGTCGTCGACAATTTCGGCGACATCGGCGTGTGCTGGCGCCTCGCGCGCCAATTGGCCGCCGAGCATCGCTGGCAGGTACGGCTTTTCGTCGACGATCTGTCGACGTTCGCGCGGCTCGAGCCCGCCGCGCGCATCGACGCCGCGCGGCAGATGCTGGACGGCGTCGTCGTCGAGCATTGGCGCGAACCTGCGCATGCGGGCGATACGCTCGAGATTGCCGACGTCGTGATCGAAGCGTTCGCCTGCGAGTTGCCCGGCGCGTATGTCGCTGCGATGGCGCGCCGCGCCCGGGCCCCCGTATGGATCAATCTCGAATACTTGAGTGCCGAGGATTGGGTGCGCGACTTTCATCTGAGGCCGTCGCCGCACCCACGCTACCCGCTGACCAAGACGTTCTTCTTCCCGGGCCTCGGCCCCGGCACGGGCGGCGTGCTCAAGGAACGCGACCTCGACGCGCGGCGGCACGCGTTCGATACCGCGGGCGACGCAAACGCCGCGCGCGACGCCTGGTGGCGCGACGTCGCGGGCCGCCCCGCGCCCGAGAACGGCACGACAGCCGTGTCGCTGTTCGCCTACGAGAATCCGGCCGTCGACGTGCTGCTCGAACAATGGCGCGACGGCGCCGAGCCGGTCGTACTGCTCGTGCCGGAAGGCCGGATCTCGGCGCGCGTCGCACGCTTTTTCGGAGCCGCCGGATTCGGCGCGGGCGCGCGCGCGGCGCGCGGCAACCTGAGCGCGCACGGGCTCGCCTTCGTCGCGCAGCCCGATTACGACAAGCTGCTGTGGGCATCCGACATCAATTTCGTGCGCGGCGAGGATTCGTTCGTGCGCGCGCAATGGGCACGCCGGCCGTTTGTCTGGCAGATCTACCCGCAAACCGACGACGCCCATCTGCCCAAGCTCGACGCCGCACTCGCCCACTATACGGCGGGGCTCGCGCCGGCCGCGCGGGCGGCGGCCGAACGCTTCTGGCATGCATGGAACGGCGCGGGCACGCCCGATTGGGCCGATTTTCAGCGCCATCGCGCCGCGCTGAGCGCGCGCGCGGCGGATTGGGCCGACGAACTCGCCGCCATCGGCGATCTTGCCGGAAATCTGGCGAATTTCACAAAAACTCAGTTAAAATAAACGGTTATCCAACGGCTCACTACGCAAATCCGCCCGAAGCCGCGCATGCAACACGTGTAACATACGCGGCAGATATCGCGAACGTGTCGCCCGCACGCTCCATACACGTGCGGCCCGGTCTTTCCGGACTGTTTGCGCCGTTAGCCGTTGAGCGACGCTCAAGCAATTTCTCCCATTCAGGATAGTTTTAGTCATGAAAACCGCACAGGAACTCCGCGTAGGCAACGTCGTGATGGTCGGCAACGACGCATGGGTCGTCTCGAAGACGGAATACAACAAGTCGGGCCGCAACGCCGCCGTCGTCAAGATGAAGCTGAAGAATCTGCTGACGGGCGCCGGCCAGGAATCGGTCTACAAGGCCGACGACAAGTTCGACGTCGTGGTGCTCGACCGCAAGGAAGTGACGTATTCGTACTTCGCCGACCCGATGTACGTGTTCATGGACGCCGACTACAACCAATACGAAGTCGAAGCCGAGATGATGGGCGACGCGCTCAACTATCTCGAAGACGGGATGGCCTGCGAAGTGGTGTTCTACAACGAAAAAGCGATCTCGGTCGAACTGCCGACGGTCCTCGTGCGCGAGATCACGTACACGGAGCCGGCGGTGAAGGGCGATACGTCGTCGGGCAAGGTGCTGAAGAACGCGAAGATCGCGACCGGCTTCGAACTGCAAGTGCCGCTTTTCTGCAATATCGGCGACAAGATCGAAATCGATACGCGCACGAACGAATACCGCAGCCGCGCCTAAGGCGAGCGGTTTCGCGCCCCGCCGCACGAAGCGCCCTTTGGGGCGCTTTTTGTTTATATGACGCAGCTTGTTGCATAAAGGCGCCACATCATAAACAATGCGTTGAGAATGCTCCGGCGGTATTCGATGCGTCTCACCGGTAACTATTTTGTAGTCGATGGCGAATACCGTCCACTGAACGTGCGACGGACATAAAATGCGTTCCTTATCCCGAAATGGGGCTGTATGACGGCTCGCCGACCCGGCCGGTTCTTGAACTCGCGCACACCATGCCACATGCCCTGATTGTCGAAGACGATCCCAATAGCTTGTCTGGTCTGACCGCACTGCTCGCTGCGGACGGTTTTTCCGTCGACACCGCGACCTCGCTCGCCGAAGCGCGCGGAGCGCTCGCACGTTCGATCCCCGACGTCGTGCTCGTCGATCTGAATCTGCCCGACGGCAGTGGCTTCGATCTGCTGCAAAATCTGCCGCAACAGCAGCCGAACGGCTCGCTGCCCGTGATCGTGCTGACCGGCAACGCCACGGTCGAAAGCGCGATCGAAGGGTTGCGGCACGGGGTCTGGGATTATCTGCTGAAGCCCGTCAACATCCCGCGGCTGCGCAGCCTGCTCGCACGCATCCCACGCCCTTACGAACTGATCGAGGAAGTGCAGTCGCTGCGCACCGCGCTTCGTCAACTCGGCCGGTTCGGCACGCTCGTCGGGCGTAGCGATGCGATCCAGCACGTCTACGACATGATCGAGCACAGCGCGCGGACCGAAACCGCGGTCCTGCTGTGGGGCGAGCCGGGCACCGGCAAGGAAACGGCCGCGCGCACGCTGCACCAGTTGAGCCGCCGCCGCAAAGGCCCGTTCGTTGCATTCGACTGCCGCGCCGCCGCGCAATCGCCGCGCAACATCGAAACCAATGGCCTCGCAATCGAAAGCATGTTGCTTGGCCGCGAGCGCGCCGGCTATGCGGGCGTCGAGCGCCGCGATCCGGGCCTCTTCGAGCAGGCGAGCGGCGGCACCCTGTTCATCGACGAAATCACCGCGCTGCCGTTGTCGTTGCAGGACGCGCTGCTGCGCACGCTCGATTCGCAAAATTTCATGCGCGTCGGCGGCACGGCTGAAATCGCATGCGACTTCCGGCTGATCGCGACGACACGCCGTCCGGCCCGCGAGGCCGTTGCGAACGGCACATTGCGCGAGGATCTGTGGCTGCGCCTGGACGCCGCGTCGATCGGCCTGCCGCCGCTTCGCGAGCGCGACGACGACGTGATCCGGATCGCCGAGGCGTTCGTCGACGAGTTGAACCGCGATGCGCGCGCGGCGGGGCTGAGCATCACCGACAAGCGCCTTGCGCCCGGCTTCATCCGCGAATGCCTCGCTTACGAGTGGCCCGGCAACGTGCGCGAACTGCGCGAGCGCGTGCGGCTTGCATACGATGCGTCGGGCGACTTCATCGAAACGCTGCGCAAGGCCGATGCGTATCTACAGCCGGGCGTGACGTTGAACGGCAGCAGCGTTCAGGTGCGCGTCGGCACGCCGCTCGCGGACGTCGAGGACCTGCTGATCCGCGCAACGCTCGACGCGGTGGGCGGCACCCGCCATCGCGCGGCGACGCTGCTCGGCATCAGCCCGAAAACGCTCTACAACAAGCTGCAACGGATGAAACTGGGTTGAGCGCGGCCACCGCTGGCGGGGCGGCTGCGCGTTGCCCTAGTCGTTACCGCCCGTGCTGCCGCTGCCCCGCTTGACCAATCCGCCTGACCGCCCCGCTCGCCGGGGCCCGTCACCCGCCCTTCGTTCAGGCCATCGTCAATCCGCATGGCCCGCCCCGTTCGCAGGCTATCGATGCCGAACCGGGCGAACGCGAACCGTCCGCATTCAGGCGAACGCCTCACGCAGCAGCGCCTGCGCGCTCAGATATTCCGGACGGCGCATCAGTTTGTCCCAGCTCGGCGCCCTGCCCCGAGGCCGCATCCGCTTGATCCGCCGCTGCGACTCCCGCGACGGCGCCACGCGCAACTCGTTCAACACCTGTTCCGCCGCCTCCGGCTGATTGCAGATCAGCACCATGTCACACCCCGCCGCGAGCGCGGCCTGCGCCGCCTGCGTGAGCGTGCCGCCCTCACGCGCCGCCTCCATCGACAGATCGTCGCTGAACACCGCACCCGTAAAGCGCAACCGGCCGCGCAGCACGTCCTGCAACCAAACGCGCGAAAAACCCGCGGGCTTGCTGTCGACCTGCGTATAGATCACGTGTGCCGGAATCACCGCGGCCAGCGACAGCCCAAGCCAATCGTAGGGCGCGGCGTCGTTGGCGAGAATTTCGTCGAGCGGACGATCGTCGGTCGGCAGCGCGACGTGCGAATCGGCCTCGGCAAAGCCGTGACCCGGAAAATGCTTACCGCAGTTCGCCATCCCGGCGAGCGCGAGCCCATGATTGACGCTCTTCGCGAGCAACGCGACGACGCGTGGATCGCGATGGAACGCGCGATCGCCGATCACCTGCGAGCGGCCGTAATCCAGATCGAGCACCGGCGTGAAGCTCATGTCGATCCCGCACGCACGCAGTTCGGACGCCAGCACGTAGCCGAGCGCCGTCGCCACCTTCGTCGCGGCGAGCACGTCCCGGTCCCACAGTTCGCCCACGCGGCGCATCGCCGGCAGCACGGTAAAGCCATCTGTGCGAAAGCGTTGTACGCGGCCGCCTTCGTGATCGACGGCGATCAGGATGTCGTCGCGTACCGCGCGGATCGAATCGGTCAGCGCGACGAGTTGCCGGCGGCTCTCGAAATGCCGCGCGAACAAGATCACGCCGCCCGTCAGCGGATGCGCGAGACGGCGCGCGTCGTCGCGCGTGAGCGTCTTGCCGGCGACGTCGAGCATCACCGGGCCGGGAGTCGGTTTCATTGAATTGCGTTCCTCCAGGGAAAATCAGAAAGCGGCATCGGCTCGCAGCGCGGCGGTGCCGTCAGCCGTCTCGGCGATCACGAACGACACCGCGTAGTCGCGCTCGTCGCTGACGCTCACGCGCGCGGTGATGCCGCGCTGCGCGAGCCACGTGGCCAATTCGCCCGACGCGACGATATACGGCTCGCCGCTCGGCCGGTTGAGCGTCTGCAATGCGCGCCACGTCATCGGCCAGTGCATGCCGAGGCCGATCGCCTTCGAGAAGGCTTCCTTCGCGGAAAAGCGCGTCGCAAGAAACGCAATGCCGCGCGCCTCCGAGCGCGCGCGCCGCGCGTGAAACACGCGCAGCTCGTCAGGGCCGAGCACCTTGTCCGCGAAGCGTCCGCTCGTGCGCTCGAGCACTGCGGCGATGCGGCTCACCTGAACGATATCGGTGCCGATGCCGTAGATCGCCATATCAACGCCCGCCGGACCATCCCGCGCGGCGCGCACACGGGAGATCTTGATGGAGCAAAGAGACTGACGGCTGCGCCGCGCGCCGCAGACATTCCCTTCCGCACTTATTCCGGGCGCAATCGCACAGGCAAACGCGGCGAAGCAGGCAATGCCTGCTTCGGCAAACACCCCGCTGCGAGCGCTCGCGGGAAGTGCTCCGAAGGCCCCCTTCCCGGCGGCAAGCGCCGCGAACGGAACCCGCGCGCTCGCGCGTCATTTCAGCGGCCGCCGTGCAGCGCGGCGACGCGCGCGGCGACCATGACCGCCTTCATCTCGCGCACCGCGTTGTTCCAGCCGGCGAAAACCGCATGCGCGACGATCGCGTGGCCGATATTCAGCTCGCTGATGCCGGGCAGCGCGGCAATCGCCTGCACGTTTTCATAGTGCAGTCCGTGGCCCGCGTTCACCTTCAATCCGAGCGCAAGCCCGCAATCGACGCCCGATGCGACCCGCTCGAACTCGCGCTGCTGCTCGGCCGCGTCGTGCGCATCCGCATAGCGGCCGGTGTGCAGTTCGATCACGGGCGCGCCCGCCTCGTGCGCGGCGCGGATCTGCTCATCGTGCGGATCGATGAAAAGCGACACGCGCACGCCAATGTCGGCGAGTTGCTTGCAT
This sequence comes from Burkholderia singularis, assembly GCF_001718875.1. Taxonomy (NCBI): domain Bacteria; kingdom Pseudomonadati; phylum Pseudomonadota; class Betaproteobacteria; order Burkholderiales; family Burkholderiaceae; genus Burkholderia; species Burkholderia singularis. The sequence continues at coordinate 1,530,353 of NZ_CP013448.1, read as the reverse complement.
GCCGCACGCACCGCATCGAAATGGCCGGCGACGTCGAGCCCGCCTTCGGTCGTCAATTCCGAGCGTTTTTCCGGCACGAGGCAGGCGTCGTGCGGCCCGATCTCGCATGCGATGTCGAGCATTTCGGACGTCACCGCGCATTCGAGATTCATCCGCGTCTTCAAAAGCGGGCGCAGCGTGCGCACGTCCGCATCGACGATATGGCGACGGTCCTCGCGCAGATGCAACGTGATCGCGTCCGCGCCCGCCTCCTCGGCTTCGAGCGCGGCGCGCACCGGGTCCGGATAACGTGTGCCGCGCGCGTTGCGCAAAGTCGCGACGTGGTCAATATTGACACCCAGGTCAATGGCGCTCGACGAGGTCAGGAAAAAACTCATAGGTTTTGCAGGTCGATCAGAATCTGACGCGTGGCGAGCGGCGTGCCGCCCAAATACGTGTTGAGCAAAAAGCGCATCAGCGTCTTGCTTTGCGCAACGGTCTGCGCCCGATGATAATCGTCCTGTTCCATATCGAGCAACGTCTGGCCGGAAATCACTGGCCAGTGCGACGGCGCATCGCCGAGCGCATCGCGCACGCCGCGCTCGGGATCGAACACATAGAGCCGTTCCGGCTCGACCGCACGCCGCGCGACGGTGCGCACCAGCGACATCGCATAACCCGTCTCGCGCAACAGCACGCGCTCGAACGAGCGCAGCACCTGCACGGGCGGCTCGGCGTGCGCGAGCCGCGTCAGCGTCACGAGATAATGCTTGAAGAGCACCGGATAAGGATCCTCGCGCGCGCAGAACTTGACGAGCAGCTCGTTGGCATAGAACCCGCACAGCAGCGCGTCGCCCGCGAGGGGCAGCATGCCGCCCACCCATTCGGCGCCCGTCAGCGTGCGCAACTCGGCTTTGCCGGACCATGACAGCGCAAGCGGCTGAAACGTCTGCAACACGCCACGCAGCGCGGAATGCGGGCGCTTCGCCCCTTTCGCGACGAGCGCGAGACGCCCGTGATCGCGCGTCAGCACGTCGATGACCAGGCTGGTTTCGCGGTACGGATAGCTGTGCAGCACGAACGCCGGCTGCTCGGCGACCCGGAATTCGGACGTGCGCGCAGCGGCGCGGCGCGGCTTGCGCGGCGGTTTGCCCGCATCGGGCACAGCCGGCGGCAGGCTCGCCGCCGCGGCATCCGGCGCAGCAGATGCGGGACGCCGCGCGAAGCCGGCCTCGTCGGTCATCGCGTCGTCGGAGACGCCTTCATTCGTACCCATAGGCACGCAACCCCGCCTCGTTGTCGGCCCAGCCGCTTCTCACCTTGACGAACGTTTCAAGGTAGACCGGGCCGTCGAACAGCTTCTCCATGTCGAGCCGCGCCTCGGTGCTGATCTGCTTGAGCTTCTCGCCCTTTCTGCCGATCACCATCGCCTTGTGCGCATCGCGCTCGACGAGGATCGTCGCGAACACGCGCGTCAGCCGCCCCTCCTCCTCGAACTTGTCGATGACGACGGTGCTCGTATAAGGCAACTCGTCGCCCGTCCAGCGGAACACCTTCTCACGCAGGATTTCGGCCGCCAGGAACCGCGAGCTGCGATCGGTCAGATCGTCCTCGCCGTAAATCGGCTCGCCTTGCGGCAAGTACGGCTTGAGCGTATCCATCAGACGCCGGATGTCGTCCGGATGCTTCGCGGACAGCGGCACGACCTCGGCGAACTCGCACAAACCGCCCATCTTCTGGAAAAACGGAAACAACGTGTCCTTGTCGGACACGCGATCGAGCTTGTTCGCGATCAGCAGCGTCGGCGTGCCCGGTGGAATCAGGTCGAGCACTTTCTGGTCGTCGGGGCCGAAACGGCCGGCCTCGATCACGAACAGAATCGCGTCAACCGACGTCAGCGTGGACGTCACCGCCCGATTCAGCGAGCGGTTGAGCGCCGTGCTGTGCCGCGTCTGGAAGCCGGGCGTATCGACGAATACATATTGCGCATCGTCGAGCGTGCGGATGCCGGTGATCCGGTGGCGGGTCGTCTGCGCTTTGCGAGACGTGATGCTGATCTTCTGGCCGACGAGCGCATTCATCAGCGTCGACTTGCCGACGTTCGGACGACCGACGATCGCGATCATGCCGCAACGAAAACCGGTGGAAGCGGGAGCGTTCATATCAGGAGCTGCTGGGTTCGGAGCGGCCGCGCTCGCACGCGGCCGCGAGATCGATGGGAACGGCGTCAATGACCGGCATCGGCAACGCGCACCGGTGCGGCCGGATCGTCAATCGCCTGCGGCGCGTGTGCCGGATCGCGAACGCGCGCCGGCCGGTCTGCCGGACGTGCGGCTGCGTCGTTCTTTTCCGTGGCCCGCTCGGATGCCTTATCGGTGACTTTATCGAATGCCTTATCGGCTCCTTTGTCAGCCGGCAATACCTTTTCCGCCGCTTTTGCCGCGCGCGCCTCGGTCTTGTCCTGACCATGCTCGACGTGGGCCGCGCGAATCACCGCGAGAGGCGACCGCAACGCGCCGCCGTCCGCACCGCTGCCCGGCATATCGGCCGGCGCCGCCGCACTGCCGGCATGCGCGCCGGATTGCATCTCGGCCGCTTTCGTATCGGTCTTACCTTTCGCATCGGCCAACGGCTTCGATTCGTCCCGCTTCGGCTCGCCGGATCGGGCATCCGCGGCCTTCGGGTCAGCCAGTTTCGTATCGGCCGCCTTCGTATCGGCCGGTTTCGCTTCGACGGCGGACCTCGCTTCAGCCACTTTCGATTCGAGGGCGTGGGTTTCGGCCGCGGGTTTCGTCTCCGCCACCTTCCCTTCCGCCCCTTTCGCGTCATTGGCCAAGACGCGCCGCTCCTTGCGCTCCGGCGAGCGCAAATCGAGCGCCTCCTGCACGCCTTTCACGCCCGGCACGATCTCCGGCTCCACGTGCTTGGCGCCGCGCGCGCTCTTCGAACGCTTCGGCTTCGCGGCCAGCATCGGTGCAAGCGCCATCACTTCGTCGAGCGCTTTCTTCGCGGCGGCCTGTTCGGCCGCCCGGCGGCTCGCGCCGGAGCCGGACACCTTGACGTCGAGCTTCGGCACCGCGCATTCGACCTCGAATTGCTGATTATGCGCTGCACCATGCGTCGCGACGACGGTATAAGCCGGCAGCGCGATCTTGTGTCCTTGCAGATATTCCTGCAACAGCGTCTTTGCGTCCTTGCCGAGTGTGCGCGGGTCGATGTGATCGAGAATCGGCACATACAAACGCTTGATCACCCCTTGGGCGGCTTCGAAGCCGCCATCAAGAAATACGGCCCCGATGATGGCTTCGAATGCGTCCGCGAGGATCGACGGCCGACGAAACCCGCCGCTGCGCAATTCGCCTTCGCCGAGCCGCAGGCTGTCGGAAATATTGAGGGCCTGAGCAATTTCGTACAGCGACTGCTGTTTGACGAGGTTCGCGCGCACGCGCGACAAGTCTCCCTCGTCGAGCTTGCCGAAGCGCTGAAACAAAAGGGCGGCCACCGCGCAATTCAGAACGGAATCGCCGAGAAACTCGAGCCGTTCGTTATGCGTGGCGCTATGACTGCGATGGGTCAAAGCCTGGCGCAGCAATTCCACATTGCGAAATTCGTAGCGCAGCCGGCTTTCCAACTGGGATGAAGGCATGGACAGGAGTATAACGCGGGCGCCGCGCCGCCCGGAAAGCGACGCTCGACGCGAAAAAGCGCGATTTGGCGGCGCTGCCGCCGGTTCTCAGGATCGGTTTAGGTGTCGAACGTGCATATGAATGGCGGAATCGCCCGCTCAAACGCAACGTACTGCGCCGGCGGCCAACCCGGCAAAAAAGCGCCATCCGCGGGGCCAAACGTTCTCGAAATATTTGCTATGGCATAAGCGACGACCTGCGCCGCCGTGCATGTTCGAACCGCGACTGCCACGAGAATGGCCGCGCGCCGCATTCGCCGGTGGCGGACTGCCCTTCCCGTGGCAACGCAGACGCGTTCCATACGTGAATAGGCTCTCGATGGAAGACGCCGCGCCGCACGGCCCTCGCGCGGCGCAACATGCGGCGTGCTCAGTTGAACGAACCGATGCGCTTCAGGCTGCTGAAGTTCATCCAAATGAAGAACGCGCGGCCAACGATGTTCTTGTCCGGCACGAACCCCCAGTAACGGCTGTCAGCGCTGTTGTCGCGGTTGTCGCCCATCATGAAGTAATGCCCAGGCGGCACCTTGCAGATCACGCCGCGGTTGTCGTAGGTGCAATTGTCGCGATACGGATAGTCGTCCGCGCCCATTACGAACGGCGGCACCGCCGGATTGTTCAGGATCGCGTTCTTGCGCGTGCCGATCGTTTCCTCGAACTGTTTCGCGTAATTCATCCGCTCGTCGTCGAAGTAGTCAGGCAGCGGCGTCTCCGGCACCGGCTGACCATTGATCGTCAACTGCTTGTCCTGGTAGGCGACCGTATCGCCCGGCAGCCCAATCACGCGCTTGATGTAATCGACCGACTCGTCCTTCGGATAACGGAACACGACGACGTCGCCGCGCTCGAGCGGCCGGCCTTCGGTGATCTTCTTGTTCGTGATCGGCAGGCGCAAGCCGTAGTCGAACTTGTTGACGAGGATGAAATCGCCGACGAGCAGCGTCGGCACCATCGAGCCCGACGGAATCTTGAACGGCTCGACGATGAACGAGCGCACGACGAACACGACCAGGATCACCGGAAAGAAACTCGCCGTGTACTCGAGCCACCACGGCTGGCGCAGCTTCTCGTCGCGCAGCTTCGCGCGCGTTTGCTGCGCATTCTCGTCAGCGAAGCGCTCGCCGATGCGAGCCTGCTGACGGTCGAACTCGTCGACCGCCGCCTGCGCCGCCTGCTTGCGCCGCGGCAAAAACACCAGCTTGTCCAGCACCCACGCGACGCCCGTGACGACCACGAGCACAAAAAGAATCAACGCAAAATTCATAAAGGATCAGCCCTGTTATTTGTCTTCGACTCGCAAGATCGCCAGGAACGCTTCCTGCGGGATCTCGACCGAACCCACCTGCTTCATCCGCTTTTTGCCTTCTTTTTGCTTTTCGAGCAGCTTCTTCTTGCGCGTGATGTCGCCGCCGTAGCACTTTGCAAGCACGTTTTTACGCAACGCCTTGATGTTTTCGCGCGCGATGATATGCGCGCCGATCGCCGCCTGAATCGCGACGTCGTACATCTGGCGCGGAATGATCTCGCGCATCTTCGCCGCCACCTCGCGGCCGCGATACTGCGACTGCGACCGGTGCACGATGATCGAGAGGGCATCGACCTTGTCGCCATTGATCAACATATCGACCTTCACGACGTCGGAAGTTCGGTATTCCTTGAACTCGTAGTCCATCGACGCATAGCCGCGCGACACCGACTTCAGCCGGTCGAAGAAATCGAGCACGATCTCGGCCATCGGAATTTCATACGTGAGCTGCACCTGGCGGCCGTGATACTGCATGTTGATCTGCGAGCCGCGCTTTTGCTCGCACAGCGTGATCACCGAGCCGACATAATCCTGCGGCATATACAGGTTGACCGTCACGATCGGCTCGCGAATCTCGGCGATGCGCGCAGGCTCCGGCATCTTTGCCGGATTTTCGACCATGATCGTCGCACCGTCGCTCTGCACGACCTCGTAGACCACGGTTGGCGCGGTCGTGATGAGATCCATGTCGAATTCGCGCTCGAGCCGCTCCTGGACGATCTCCATGTGCAGCAGGCCGAGGAAGCCGCAGCGAAAACCGAAGCCAAGCGCCTGCGATACTTCCGGCTCGTATTGCAACGATGCGTCGTTGAGCTTGAGCTTCTCGAGCGACTCGCGCAACGCGTCGTACTGGTTCGCCTCGACCGGATACAGCCCCGCGAACACCTGCGGCTTCACCTCCTTGAAACCCGGCAGCGGCTCGGGTGCCGGCTTGTTCGCGAGCGTGACGGTATCGCCGACCTTCGCGGCCGTCAGCTCCTTGATGCCGGAGATGATGAAGCCCACCTGCCCGGCCGACAGCGATTCGAGATCGCGCGACTTCGGCGTGAACACGCCGACGTGCTCGACTGGATACTGCGCGCCCGTCGCCATCAGCTTGATCTTGTCCTTCGGACGCAGCGTGCCGTTGACGATCCGCACGAGCATCACGACGCCAACGTAGTTGTCGAACCAGGAATCGATGATGAGCGCCTGCAGCGGGCCATCCGGATCGCCCTTGGGCGGCGGCACCTTCGCGATCAGCGCCTCGAGCACGTCCTCGACGCCCAGGCCCGTCTTAGCGCTGCAATGCGTCGCGTCGGACGCGTCGATGCCGATCACGTCCTCGATTTCGGCAATCGCGTTCTCCGGGTTCGCGGCCGGCAAATCGATCTTGTTGAGCACCGGCACCACCTCGACGCCCAGCTCGATCGCGGTGTAGCAGTTTGCGACCGTCTGCGCCTCGACGCCCTGGCTCGCGTCGACGACGAGGAGCGCGCCCTCGCACGCGGACAGCGAGCGGCTCACCTCGTATGAAAAGTCGACGTGCCCCGGCGTGTCGATCAGGTTCAGGTTGTAGACCTTCCCATCGCGGGCGCGATAGGTGAGCGCAGCCGTCTGCGCCTTGATCGTGATGCCGCGCTCGCGCTCGAGATCCATCGAGTCGAGCACCTGCGCTTCCATTTCGCGATCGGACAACCCGCCGCAAAGCTGGATGATGCGATCCGCGAGCGTCGACTTTCCGTGGTCGATGTGCGCGATGATCGAGAAATTGCGAATATGATCCATTCAGTGCCGATCAAGCGAAAAAGGCGCGCTCGACGACCGCGGAGCGCGCCTTGTAAGTCGGTGAAAAAACGGCCTATTTTAGCCGAAAAGCCTTGCTCGGGGCGGCATTTTGGGTGGCTGCCAGCGGCGTGTCCCGGCCCCCGACGGCTGTGGCGAGTTGCGCGCCGCGAAGCGGGGCAGCAGCGCCGCCGGGCAGCGCAACGCATTCGAGCAACGGGCGCCAACCGCGCCTGAACCGCATATCAACTGCGCGCCGTCGGCAAACGCTCGCACAGCCACAGCCTCTAGCCCGCCCCGCTGCCCTACTGCTCCGGTCGCCGGACGCACCGTGCAAGCGCCGCCTGCGCCTGCACGGCGTCGAACCGGTGGCGGCATACCTGCACCCCGTCGAGCAGCAGCACCGGCACGTCTTCGTCATAGCGTACGACGAGCGCCGGATCGGCGTCGATATCGACGTAATCGACGCTCGCGTCGATCACATCCCGCCGCTCGGCAATGAAGCCCGCCAGGGCGTCGCGCATGTCGTCGCACAAATGGCACCAGCCGCGGCCGTATAGCGTGAAACGCACGGCAGCACGCGTCGCCGGCTTCATTTCTGGCGCGGACGAATCGGGATGAACTGCGTGTTGTCGCCGCGCCGCACGAGCAATGCAATCGTGCGCTGCGCATCGAGCTTCGACGTCACATCGACGAATTGCTTCGCGCTCGTGATATCGATATCGCCGACGCGCAGCACGATGTCGCCGCGCTGCAGGCCCGCGCGCGTGGCCGGGCCGTCGGCCGCGTCGATCTGCACGCCGTTTCTCAACTTCAACGCTTTCAACTGCTCGGGCGACAGATCGCTGACCGTCAGTCCAAGCGCGTTGCTGCGCGGCTTTGCCTGCGGACTCTGGCGGCCGCCCATCTTCGCGACCTTGTCGCCCGGCGTCTCGGCGATCGTGATCGGCAGATCGCGCGACTGCCCTTTGCGCCAGACCGTCACCGTCGCCTTCGCGCCCGGCTTCGTGTCGCCCACCATCCGCGGCAGATCGGACGCGGTATCGACCGGACGGCCGTTGAACTTCAGGATGATGTCGCCCGGTTGCAGGCCGGCCTTGTCGGCCGGGCCGCCCGGCTCGACGCTGCTGACGAGCGCGCCTTCCACCTTCGGCAAGCCGATCGAATCGGCGACATCCTTCGTCACCTCGCCGATCGCGATCGCGATCCGGCCGCGCGTCACCTTGCCCGACGCCTTCAGCTGCTCGGCAACACGCATCGCCTCGTCGATCGGAATCGCGAACGAAATGCCCATGAAGCCGCCCGTTCGGCTGTAGATCTGCGAGTTGATGCCGATCACCTCGCCGTTCATGTTGATGAGCGGGCCGCCCGAGTTGCCGGGATTCACGGCGACGTCGGTCTGGATGAACGGCAGATAATCGCCGGTGTTGCGTCCCTTTGCGCTGACGATGCCCGCCGTGACCGTGTTGTCGAGGCCGAACGGCGAGCCGATCGCGACCACCCATTCGCCGACACGAACCCGATTCGAATCGCCGATCGCAACAGTCGGCAGATTCGTTGCATTGATTTTTACGATCGCGACGTCGGTTCGCTCATCGACACCAATCAGTTTCGCCTTGAATTCGCGCTTGTCGGTAAGCGTCACGTAGATCGTGTCCGCGTCATCGACAACGTGCGCGTTCGTCATCACATAGCCGTCTGACGACAGCACAAAGCCCGAACCGACCCCGCGATTCTGTTCGGTATCCGGCGGTGCATCGGGCTGCGACGGCGCATTTTTAGGCCCGCCCGGCTGCGGCAGCGGAATTCCGAAGAAGCGGCGGAAGAATTCCGACATATCGCCGTTGTCGAATCCGGGCGGCAACCCGCCGCGCGTATCGGTCGGCACGTTCGCCGTGGTCCGGATGTTGACGACCGCCGGACCGACTTTCTCGACGAGGTCGGCGAAATCGGGCAGGCCCGCGCGGGTCGCGGGCGCGGCGCCCGCCGCAGGCGTTGCCGTGACATTGGGGGCGGCCGCCGCAAGCGGCGCGGCGAACGGCACGGCAACGGCCACCGCCGCCGCGACGAGCGAAGTGCGCAGCGAAAAATTCTTCATGTCGAAAGCCGAACGGTTATTTGTAAGCCTTGTATTCTATGGCAGACGCGAACTGCTGCAACGTTGCCGACGGCACTTCGCCGAGCACGGTGATCCAGAAATCGCCGCGGCGCTTGACGAGCACATGCGTCGCGCCGGTACTGCCCGACCCTTCGTTGCGGCTATTCTTTTCGGCGGGTTCGATGAAAACCGATACAGTCGACAGACCATCGGTGAAAACGGCCTGATCGACGGGAATCGGCGGATCGCCCGCATCACGCGCGGCCATCGGGCGGCGCACCTCGCGAATCTTGCGGAAACCGGCAACGCTCGGCGCGATCTGCCAGCCCTGCGCCTCGATGTCGATCGACGATACCGGTGGCCGCACCAGCGTCCAGCCGCCGAGATTGCGCATTCCCGCGGCGATCGCGCTCCGGTCTTTTTCGCTCGCCGCCGCACCGCTCAGTTGCAATTGCGAGAACGCGACCTGTTCTAGCACGTGAGCGTCGGCGTCCAGCGTCTGCGAGCGCAGCAACAGGCCCGTCTTCGCGTCGATCCACAGCTTGTACGCGAAACGGTACGAATCTTTCGGCACCAGTTCGACGACCTGCGCGTCGAGGCCCGCGACGCGGTCGCGCCCGAGCGGCTTCGAATCGTAGACGGACAGCACCTGCTCGCCGCTCGCGCCCAGCAGCGCCGGGAACGAATCCTTGTTCTGCCGGCGCTCGACCACGCAGAGCTTGCGTTCCGGCACGAATGTGTAGAGATCGTCATTATGGCGCAGCAGCTTGCGCGGCTTGCCGTCGAGACTTTCGATCCGTTCGTACTCGCCATCGCCCTTCGTTGCAATATGAACGATCCGCGACGATTGCACGTAAGCGCCGCGCTGATAGACGAACGTCCCCGCGTAACTCTGTTGCTGCGCCGCTTGCTGAATGCGGTCGAGCAACTCGGCGGCCGAGCGGCGGGCTGCGACGGAATCGTCGGGTTGCTGCGCGAGCGCGGTAGACTCGGTCGACACAAGCGTGGCTGCGCACAGCAAAAGCGCAGCCAGCCGCCTCCAACCGAGGATGGCCTGATTCAACTGCAACGTCCGCATTGGGATTATCGGCTCTGCGTAGTGGCAACGGCTGTGCGAATGACCGGCATCGCACCAGTGACGACGGGCTGCTGCGCAAATTGCTGGTGCGCTTCGAGATATTGGTCGAGGCTTGCGTCACGGATGATGTTCACGTCCTGCAGCGCCGGCTGATCGGCCGACACGCGCTGCAACACCGCTTGCGGCGCGACGCCGGCCGATGCCAGCTGGGCGCCGCCCGGCGCACCGATGCGCTGCATCTGCGGCACGACGATCCAGGTGAGCGTCGCGGCCGCGGCCGCGATCGCAAACGCCGGCGCCACCCGGCGGCGCCAGCCGAGCAGCCCGCGAGCCGTGCCGCGCGCGGGCGCGAGCAGATGCGGCTGCGCGGCGAGACTCGCCGACAAGCGAGCCATGAACGCGCTGCTCTCGGCGGGCTCGAGCGTGAGTTCGTCGGAACGCAGCGCGTCGCCGATCACGTGATAATGCGCCCACGCACTGCGTCCGGCGTCGTCCAGCCCCGCCAGAATCTGCGTCAGCGACAGCCCGTCAAGCGCCTCGCCGTCGACCAAAGCGGACACGCGCTCGCGCTGCGAGCTGGCCTGCGACTGCGTAGAGACCGACCCCATGATGCTCCCCATCTTCCATATACCCCGTCGTGACACACGACTTCGAACTAGACCCCACAAGCCGCCCCGATTCGCCGCGCTTACCAGCGCTTGCCTTCCGGCGTATCGAGCAGCGGCCGCAATTTTGCCGCGATCGCCTCGCGGGCCCGAAAGATTCGCGACCGGACCGTGCCGATCGGGCACCCCATCATCTCCGCGATCTCTTCATAACTCAAACCTTCGATCTCGCGCAGCGTAATGGCCGTTCTCAGCTCTTCCGGCAACATCGCCATCGCGGCATTCACCGTCTGGGCGATCTGCTTGCTCATCAACATCGACTCAGGCGTGTTGATATCCCTTAGTTGGTCCGCATCCGAGAAAGTTTCAGCCTCTTCCGCGTCCGCCTCGGTGGAAGTCGGCGCGCGGCGACCTTGAGTCGCAAGGTAGTTCTTCGCCGTATTGACGGCAATCCGGTACAACCACGTGTAGAACGCCGACTCGCCGCGGAACTGCGGCAGCGCGCGATAAGCCTTGATAAACGCGTCCTGAGCCACGTCTTCGACCTCCGCCGGATCCCGCACGAGGCGCGAGATCAGCCGGATGATCTTGCGGTGGTATTTGGAGACCAGGAGTTCGAACGCCGCCTTGTCGCCATTCTGTACGCGTTCGACCAGAACCTGATCGATTTCTTTTTCACTCACCTGACAAATCCGTAAACGAGGGATGCAAAGCGGAGCGCTATTGTAGCGTTCCCGCTCATGCGCAATCGCAGCCCGACAAGCGCCACTGCGGTTACGCCGCGGCTCAGCCGCGCATAGCGCGCCGGCCCAGCACGCAGAGCGCGCGGAACACCGGTGCGGCGAGCGCATCCGCGGGAATCACGAGCCGCGCCGCGCGCCGGCCGCGGCCTTGCACCGTCAGCACGACGAGCAGATCGCTCCATTGCGTGAAACCGGCAACCCGGCCTTGCGCGAGCAGCCGCCCGTTGCGATCGAACGCCGTCAGCAAGCCTGCGCCGGCATCGATCCGCAATGCGGCCGGCTGGCGCCGCGCGCATAGGGCGCGTGCACGCAACGCAATCAGCGCGGCAAGCACTACCGAGAGCATCGCCGCAGGCCATGAACCGATCAGCGGTACCGCACTCGCATGAACCCCAGTCGCGGCGGTCAGCACGAAAATCGCCATTACCGCGCAAAGCCCAGCCGATGCGCGCAGCACGACGTGCTGCGCGTGCGGCGAAGCGGGATCGAACGGCTCCGTCAAGCGCCCCCGCGTCAGATACGCTTGAAGACCAGCGTGCCGTTAGTCCCGCCGAAACCGAACGAGTTCTTCAGTGCGGCGTCGATCTTCATTTCCCGCGCCTCGTTCGCGCAGTAGTCGAGATCGCACTCGGGGTCCTGGTTGAAGATGTTGATCGTCGGCGGCGACACCTGGTTGTGAACGGCAAGCACCGTGAACACCGATTCCAGCCCGCCGGAGCCGCCCAGCAGGTGGCCCGTCATCGACTTCGTCGAGTTGACGACGATCTTCTTCGCATGATCGCCGAACGCACGCTTGATGCCGATAGTTTCCGCGAGATCGCCGAGCGGCGTCGACGTACCGTGCGCATTCAGGTAGCTCACCTGATCGACGTTGATGCCCGCATTGCGCATCGCGGCCAACATGCAGCGGCGTGCGCCGTCGCCGTCCTCGAGCGGCGCCGTCATGTGATATGCGTCGCTGCTCATCCCGTAGCCGCCGATTTCCGCGTAGATCCGCGCGCCACGCGCCTTCGCATGCTCATACTCCTCGAGCACCATCACGCCGGCGCCCTCGCCGAGCACGAAACCATCGCGATCGCGATCCCACGGACGGCTCGCCGTCGCCGGATCGTCGTTGCGCTGAGACAGCGCGCGCGCGGCCGCGAAACCGCCGATGCCGAGCGGCGACACGGTCGCTTCCGCACCGCCGGCGAGCATCACGTCGGCATCGCCGTACTCGATGAGGCGCGCGGCCTCGCCGATGCAATGCAAACCGGTCGTGCAGGCGGTGACGATCGCAAGGTTCGGCCCCTTGATGCCGAACTTCATCGACAGATGGCCGGAAATCATGTTGATGATCGACGCCGGCACGAAGAACGGCGAGATCCGGCGCGGGCCGCGATTCAGGAGTTCGGTCTGCGTGACTTCGATCAGCGGCAGCCCGCCGATGCCCGAGCCGACGATGACGCCCACGCGCTCCGCATTCTCGTCATTTACCTCGAAGCCGCTGTCGCTCATTGCCTGCATGCCGGCGGCGATTCCGTAATGGATGAACGTATCCATGTGACGCGCTTCCTTCGCCGAGATGTACTCATCGACGTTGAAGCCCTTCACCTCACCTGCGAAGCGCGTCGAGAAGTTCGTCGCATCGAACTTCGTGATATTGACGATGCCGGACTTGCCGGCGACGAGATTGGCCCAGCCGTCGGCAACATTGTTGCCAACGGGAGAAATCAACCCGAGGCCAGTAACGACAACACGACGACGGCTCACGGTAACCTCTTTTTCATTAGATGACAAAAACAAAAGCCACAGTGGCCACAGGAGCCACTCCTGCGAACCCTGTGGCTGTTATTCGGCCGGCGGCACCACCGACGCGATTCGCGCATTGCAATGCGTAGCGAGCGTGCAGCGTGTGCGAATAATCGGCAGACGGTGCGTACCCTATCCGGTACGAACCGTTACGCCTTGACGTTCGCGCGAGCGTAGTCGATCGCTTGCTGAACGGTCGTGATCTTCTCGGCTTCTTCGTCCGGAATTTCCATGCCGAACTCATCTTCGAGCGCCATCACGAGTTCGACCGTGTCGAGCGAGTCCGCGCCGAGATCGTTCACGAACGATGCCTCGTTCTTGATTTCGCCTTCGGCGACGCCAAGCTGCTCGGCGACGATCTTCTTGACGCGTTGTTCGATGTTGTCCATTACCCCTCCGAGGGAAAGTTCAAATTTACAAGTGCGCGCATTTTAACAGGTTTGATGCCCGCCAAAACGCATGCTGGCCTTGCGGTCAAACAAGCGCCGGATGCACTTTGACGCATGCACGGCGCGGATGGTAACCGAATTCGGTTACGACATGAACATGCCGCCGTTCACATGCAGCGTCGTACCCGTGATGTAGCCCGCCTGCGGCGACGCGAGGAACGCGACCGCATGTGCGATGTCCTCCGGGCTGCCTAGGCGGCCGAGCGGAATCTGCGTCTTCAGCGCGGCCTGCTGTTCCGGCGGCAGCCCCTTCGTCATGTCGGTATCGATGAAACCCGGCGCGACGCAGTTCACGGTAATCCCGCGGCTGCCGATTTCGCGCGCGAGCGCGCGAGTCATCCCCGCGACGCCGGCCTTCGCCGCCGCATAATTGATCTGCCCGGGATTGCCCGCCGAGCCGACCACCGACGTGATATTGACGATTCGTCCGCCGCGCGCCTTCATCATCGGGCGCAACACCGCGCGCGACAAACGGAACACCGCCTTCAGGTTGGTGTCGATCACGGCGTCCCAATCGTCGTCCTTCATGCGCATCGCAAGTTGATCCTGCGTGATGCCGGCATTGTTGACGAGTATGTTCAGCGCGCCGAATTCGACAAGCGTCGCGTCGATCAGCCCGTCGACCGCCGCCGGGTCATTGACGTTCAGCACGGCGCCCCGGCCCGTGAACCCGGCCTCGCCGAACGCGGCGGAAATACCCGCGGCACCCGCCTCGGTGGTCGCGGTGCCGATCACCGTTGCGCCGCGGCGTGCAAGCTCGAGCGCGATCGCGCGGCCGATCCCGCGCGACGCGCCGGTAACGATCGCCACTTGTTTATCGAGAATCTTGTCCATGCAGAAATTCCGTGTTTCAGGTGAATTCAGCAAGCTTGCGAGCGTGACCCGCGATCAAGCGACGACAAGCTTGAGCGCTTCGTCGAGCGACGCCGGATCGAACACCGACGCGCCGACGAGGTTGCCGTCGATGCGCTTCGTCAAGCCGGTGAGCACCTTGCCCGGGCCGCATTCGATCACGTGGCTCACGCCCGCGCCCGCGATGTGCCGCACGCACTCGACCCAGCGAACCGGGCCCGCGGCCTGGCGCACCAGCGCATCCTTGATCGCCGCGGGATCCGACACCACGGCGACATCGATATTGTTGACGACGGGAATCTGTGGCGCCTTCACATCGACGTTCGCGAGGTAGTCGCGCAACTGGTCCGACGCAGGCTTGAGCAGCGAAGAATGGAACGGCGCCGATACAGCAAGCGGCAGCGCGCGCTTTGCGCCCTTTGCCTTCGCAATCTCGCACGCCTTTTCGATGGCGGCCGCCTCGCCCGCGATCACCACCTGCGCGGGCGCATTGAAGTTCACCGCCTCGACGACGCCCGCCGCCGACGCTTCGCCGCATACCGCGCGCACTGCGTCGTCGTCGAGCCCGAGAATCGCGGCCATCGCGCCGGCGCCGACCGGCACGGCCGTCTGCATAGACTGGGCGCGAAAGCGCACGAGCGGCAACGCGTCGCGAAACGAGATCGCGCCCGCGGCGACGAGCGCCGTATATTCGCCCAGGCTATGCCCCGCGACGATCGACGGCGCAGGACCGCCCGCCTGCCGCCACGCACGGTAGCACGCGTATGCGGCCGTCAGCATCACGGGCTGCGTATTGGCCGTCAGGTTGAGTTCGTCAACCGGGCCCTCGGCAATCAGCTTGCCGATATCCTGTGAGAGCGCGTCGGACGCTTCGTCGAGCGTCTCGCGCACGACGGCGACATCGGCAAATGCATTGAGCATGCCGACCGATTGCGAACCCTGCCCCGGAAAAACGAATGCAAATTTCATAACACCCCTAATTGAATCGATTCGAGCGGCGCGAGAAACGCGCCGGATGGGAGCAGACGGAGCCGGTCAATAACGGAAGACCGACGCGCCCCACGTGAAGCCGCCGCCGACGCCTTCGATCAGCACGTGCTGGCCGCGCTGAATGCGGCCGTCGCGAATCGCCGCGTCGAGCGCGAGCGGAATCGACGCAGCCGACGTATTGCCATGTTCGCCGACGGTCACGATCATCCGCTCTTGCGGCAAGCCGAGCTTGCGGCAGGTACTCGTCATGATACGGATATTGGCCTGATGCGGAATCAGCCAATCGATCTGCTCGGCCGCAAGCCCCGCCTTCGACAGCGCTTCGAGCGCCACCTTCTCGAGCACGTTCACCGCGAGCTTGAACACGGCCTGGCCGTCCATGTGCAGGAAAGCGCTGCCCTCGATGACGCCGCCGTTCACGTTGCCCGGCGTGCAAAGAATGCTGGAGTAGCTGCCGTCCGCATGCAGCGCGCTGCCCAGCATGCCCGGCTCGTCGGACGCGGACATCACGACGGCGCCCGCGCCGTCGCCGAACAGCACGCAGGTCGTGCGGTCCTTGAAATCGAGAATGCGCGAGAACGTTTCCGCGCCGACGACGAGCGCCGTGCGGTGCTGACCCGAACGGATGAAGTTATCGGCCGTTGCAATCGCATACGCGAAGCCCGAGCATACGGCCTGGATGTCGAACGCCGCGCCGTTGTTCTTGATGCCGAGCTTGTGCTGCAACAGACACGCGGTGCTCGGGAAAACGAAATCGGGGGTCGACGTCGCGACGACAATAAGGTCGATCGACTGCGGATCGACATCGGCGGCCTCGATCGCGCGACGCGCGGCAACGAGCGCAAGATCGCTCGTCGTCACGTTGGAATCGGCGAAATGCCGCGCGTGAATGCCGGTGCGCGCGACAATCCACTCATCGCTCGTTTCAATGCCGTCTTTCGCGAGCCGATCGGCGAGATCCTGGTTCGTGACCCGGTTGGGCGGCAGGTAGCTGCCCGTGCCGAGCACGCGGGAATAGAGTGTCGATTGGGCCATCATGTCTTCGAGGAAAGCGCGGCGGAAGGCTCGGCTGACTGGCCAGCGGACGGGCTCGCCGGCCCGGCCCCGTTCGCTTCGCGTTCACTTTCGCCCAATGGCGCGGCATTCTCCGCCATTGCTCGCGAAAGGCGCTCCAGCACGCCATTTTTGACGGCATCATACCCGCGTTTGATCGCCCACTCAAACGCGTGCGCATCCGCGGAGCCGTGACTCTTGATGACGAGACTGCGCAATCCGAGCAGCGCGGCTCCATTGTACTGTCGATGATCGACTCGCCGCTTGAAGCGCATCAGCACCGGCAGCGCGAGAATCGCCATCAGCTTGGTCAGCCACGAGCGGCTGAACTCTTCCTTGATGAAATCGGCAAGCATCTGTGCCAGACCCTCAGAGGTCTTCAACGCGACGTTGCCGACAAAACCGTCGCAAACGATCACGTCGACCGTGCCCTTAAAGATGTCATTGCCTTCGACGTTGCCACGGAAATTCAACGTGCTCGCGCGCAGCAGCTCGCCCGCGCGCTTGATCGTTTCGTTCCCCTTGATGACTTCCTCGCCGATGTTGAGCAGACCGATCGTCGGCCGTTCCTTGCCTTCGAGCGCCGCGACGAGCGCGTGCCCCATTTCGGCGAATTGCAGCAGATGCTGCGGCTCGCAATCGACGTTCGCGCCGAGGTCGAGCATCATCGTGTAGCCCGTGGGATTGGGCAGCGCAAATGCGATCGCGGGCCGCTCGATGCCGGGCAGCGTCTTCAGCACGTAGCGGGACACGGCCATCAGCGCGCCCGTGTTGCCTGCGGACACGCAAGCCTGCGCGGCGCCGTCCTTCACGTGATTGAGCGCCACGCGCATAGAAGAATCCTTCTTCTTGCGCAACGCCACTTCGACGGGATCGTCCATCGCGATCACCTCGGTGGCTGGCACGATGGACAGCGCCGGCTCGTTGAGCGCCTTATGTTTCTTCAGTTGCGCCCGGATCGCGCTTTCAACGCCGACGAGCAGCAATTGCGCGTCGGGATGCGAGCGGACGAATTTGATTGCAGCGGGAACGGTCACGGACGGGCCGTGGTCGCCTCCCATGCAATCGATTGTGAGCTTTACAGTCATGGAATGCGACGAATTTCAGGCACAAAAAAGCGGCAGTTGAATGCCGCCTTTTTGTTGAGCCAGGAAAGTGTCAAGCGAACCGGGTGTCGCGCGAAAAGCCCGAATCATCATCAGGCGCGCGCCACGGAGACGGAAACGCTTAGTCGTTCTTCGTCTTGACGACTTTCTTGCCGCGATAGTAGCCGTTCGGGCTGATGTGGTGACGCAGATGCACTTCACCCGTGCTCGGCTCGACGGCAAGCGGCGCAGCCGTCAGGAAATCATGCGAACGGTGCATGCCGCGCTTGGACGGCGACTTCTTGTTTTGCTGAACTGCCATGACTAACTCCTAAAAATTTTCCGGATTCTAACACAGCCCGATCCGGCGCTTCACTACCCCGGCCCTGCGGCCTCACGCCTTCCCGCGCCCCAACTAATGTGTATTGCCGCCACCCTTTTTCAGCGCCTCGAGCGCCGCAAAAGGGTTCGGCCGGCCGCTTTCGCCCGCAGCGGTTTCGTCGGGCGCATCGTCGCCCGCATCGGCCGCGGGACCGCTCGCGCCCGATGCGAGGCTTTCGTGTACCGCCGGACAGACTTCGTGCTTCGGCACGATCGGCAGTGAAAGCAGCAACTCCTCTTCGATCAAGTCGACGAGATCGAATTGGCGCGAGCCGACGATCACATCCACTTCATCCTCATCAAGCGGAAACTCGTCCGCCTCTTCTTCCGTCTCGACGATCCGGTACACGACGTCGATATCGAATGCCTGCCGGTACGGCGTCAGGCAGCGCTGGCACTCGAGCCACGCGGCGCCGTGCAACGCGAGCCGCAAATAAGGCTGCGGCCCTTCGCTGCCGTCGTCCTGCAGTTCGGGCTGCGTCGAACCTTCCGCCTGCCAGGTGAATGCGGCGTCGCGCTCTGGCGCGTCCGCCGGCACTTCGTTTAACATGCGCGGCAACTGCGAAAGCGGCACCGCGCCTGCGGCCTGCCGAGCGCTACGCGCGAATTCAAACAGATCGATCGCATGCGGATCGAGCGAAACCGCAGGCTTGCCTGAAGATGGATTCATGAGCGCTCCCCTGCCGTATCTATCCGTATCATCATCGGTATCGGCCCGCAGCCGGTAAGCTGAGCAGGCCGGTGCGACGGTTTCCCCGGCAAACGCGCCATGCCCGGAGCAGCGCAGCCGGACATTCTCGCGAGACCGCTGCCGATGAAAAGCGCAAGAGCATACCCGTTTTACCTTTTTGAGTCAAATACTTAAGACCTCGCCGCCCATACTGTCGCATCTCGCCCACGACGGCGCCCTACACCACCCGATCCCTAGAATCGACACCCAGTCAGTCACCACATCATGCCGGATAACGCCTGCCGCCCGCCGCGGCTGATTCTCGCCTCCAGCTCCCGCTACCGGCGAGCGCTCCTTGAACGCCTGCGCGTGCCGTTCGATGTCGTCACGCCCGCCGTCGACGAAACGCCGCACCCGCACGAGACGCCCTCCGCGACCGCGTTGCGGCTCGCCGCCGACAAGGCGCGCGCCGCGGCCGAACGCGTCGCCGCCGACCAAACCGGCTTCGACGGCGTGCTCGTCATCGGCTCCGACCAGGTCGCGACCTTCGACGGACTGCAAATCGGCAAACCCGGCTCGCATGCGCGCGCCCTCGCGCAACTGCAGGCGATGCGCGGCCGCGAAGTCGAATTCCATAGCGCGCTCTGCCTGTACGACAGCCGCCGCGGCACGCTGCAAACCGAAAACATCGTGACGCGCGTGCGCTTCCGGTCGCTATCCGACGTGGAACTCGACGCCTATTTGCACGCCGAGACGCCTTACGACGTAGCAGGCAGCGCGAAATCGGAAGGTCTCGGCATCGCGCTGCTCGACGCGATCGACTCCGACGACCCCACCGCGCTCGTCGGCCTGCCGCTCATCGCGCTCACGCGCATGCTGCTCACGGCCGGCTACCCGCTTTTCGGCGCGCAGGCTCAAGCCGCAACGGGAGACGCCACGCAATGACGGCCGGCACGCTCTATCTGATTCCGAACACGCTCGGCGACGGCGACGCCGCACTGCTCGCGGCCGTGCTGCCCGCCGCGGTGCAAACACGGGCGGCATCGCTTCGCTACTACATCGGCGAAAACGCGAAAACGACCCGCGCCTTCCTGAAGAAAATCGGCACCGAACAGCCGATCCAGGAAATCGAGATTCGCGAGTTGAACGTGAAGACGCCCGCCGGTGCGATCGACGGATTGCTTGCGCCGATCGTCGCCGGAGCCGATGCGGGACTCGTGTCGGAAGCCGGCTGCCCGGCGGTCGCGGACCCCGGCGCGCTGCTGGTGCGGCGCGCCCACGAGCGCGGCGTGAAAGTCGTGCCGATGGTCGGACCCAGCTCGATTCTGCTCGCGCTGATGGCCTCCGGGCTGAACGGGCAAAGTTTCGCGTTTCACGGCTATCTGCCCGTCGATGCCGCCGCGCGCACGAAGCGACTGCGCGAACTCGAACAGCAGTCGCGCAAGGCGAACCAGACGCAGATTTTCATCGAAACGCCATATCGCAATCAGCCGATGCTCGATGCGCTCGTCGAGACCTGCGCGCCGTCGACGCTCGTGTGCGTCGCGGCCGATCTGACACTGCCGACCGAAACGATCGTGAGCCGCCCGGCCGGCGGATGGAAAAAGGCGCCTGTGCCGGATCTGCACAAGCGCCCTGCGATTTTTCTGCTGCTGGCGAATTGAGCGGCCGAGTCGAGCGGCCGAGTCGGAAGGCGCGGCACACCGGCGGCACACCGGCGGCACACGCCGGCGCGCCGCCACGCCTCAGCGCAGCTTCAACTCGCCGCCGATGGCCGCCGCCTTCATCGCCGCCGAGCCGAGCGCCGCGCCGAACCGGCGCGCGACGCGATCGCCCAGGCTTTCCTTGACCGTATAGTCGACGAGATCGGGCGCCTTCAGCAGATCGCGCGCGACGCTGTCGGTCGTGCCGAAACCGTCGGCAAGGCCGAGTTCGATGCTCTTCGCGCCCGTCCAGAAAAGCCCGGAGAAGAGATCGGGCGTCTCGTGCAGACGCGCGCCGCGGCCGTCCTTCACCGCCTTGATGAACTGCGCGTGGATTTCGTCGAGCATCTGCTGCGCATGTGCGTTCATCTTCGGCGTTTCGGGCGAGAACGGGTCGAAGAAGCCCTTGTTCTCACCCGACGTGTGCATCCGCCGCTCGACGCCGAGCTTATCCATCAGCCCGGTAAAGCCGAAGCCCTCCATCAGCACGCCGATCGAGCCGACGACGCTCGCTTTGTCAACGAAGATCTTGTCAGCCGCCGACGCGATGTAATAGCCGCCGGACGCGCAAATATCCGTGACGACGACATAAAGGGGCTTATCGGGATACTTCTTGCGCAGCCGGCGGATCTCGTCATAGACGATGCCCGCCTGCACCGGGCTGCCGCCCGGGCTGTTGATGCGCAGCACGACGCCCGCGGTGCCGCTGTCCTCGAACGCTTGATCGAGCGCTGTGTTGATGTCCTCGGCATTCGCATTCGTGCCGGCCGCGATTTCGCCATCGATCGTCACGAGCGCGGTATGGCGGCCGCTCGCGAGCTTCGCACCCTCGCCGGCGAATTTGACGAGCCCGACGACGAACGCGATGAGCAGAAACAAGAACACGAACCGGAAGAAGATCTTCCAACGGCGCGCGGCGCGCTGCTCGTGGATGGCCGCGAGCGCGATGCGCTCGAGCGCCGCGCGCTCCCAGCCAGGCTCCCGGGCAGCGGCATTCGACGCGGACGGCGTGGGTGAATCGGGTGGAGTAATGTGATCGGCCATGTATCGTTATCTGAAATCAGGAAGAAGCCGGACGCAGGTCGCCGTCGGGCTGCCAGAACACCGCGCGGCCGTCGGGCGTATCCCGTTCGTCGACCTTGACGGAGCGCAACCGCGCGCCGCGGCACGGACCACCGACGCACTGCCCCGTGTCCGGAGCATAAATCGCGCCATGCGTCGCGCACATCAAGTATAAGCCGGACGACTCGAAGAACTGCCCTTCGACCCAGTCCAGCTCCATCGGAACGTGCGCACAGCGGTTTAGATAACCATACGCGCGGCCGTCGTAGCGAACGAAGAATACGACGGCGGGCTCGCCGCGCAACGTGGCGTCGACCCGCACGCCGCGGCCGCCGTCGACGAGCGCGTCGGACGCGCACACGCGCAGCGCAAGCGCGCCGTCTGCCTGATCGCTCATGCGTGCTCCCGCAGCCAGCCGGCGAGCGCGCCGACGTCGGGCGCGATGAAGCGCGGCGACAACGCCGCAAGCGCGTCGGTCGAATGCGCGCCGTATGCGACGCCGACTCCCGCCGCGCCCGCGCTCGCCGCCATTTGCAGATCGTGCGTCGTGTCGCCGATCATCAGCGTGCGCGACAAATCCTGCCCCAATTCACGCGTCAACTCCTGCAGCATCGCCGGATGCGGCTTCGAGAACGTCTCGTCCGCGCAGCGCGTGCCGTCGAACAGGCTCGTGAGCTTGGCGTCGGCGAGCGCGCGGTTCAAGCCGACGCGCCCCTTGCCCGTGGCCACCGCCAACAAATAGCCGGCTTCGCGCAACTCGTCGAGCAACTCCCGCACGCCCGCGAACAGCTCGGTGCGCTGGTCCTGCAGCAAATAATGAAAGCGGTAGCGTTCCGCGAGACGGGGGTAGTCCGCGGGATCGAGGCTCGGCGCGGTCACGGCGAGCGCGTCGCGCAAGCCGAGGCCGATCACGTAGCGGGAGGACTCGTCGGACGGCGTGGGCAAGCCAAGATCGCGGCAGGCCGCCTGGATACAGCGCGCGATGTGCGCGGTCGAATCCATCAGCGTGCCGTCCCAGTCGAAGACGATCAGGTCAAATTGCTGTCGAGCCATGCATGTCGCGCGTATCGCGCAGGTCAGTGAGTTGGCCGAGAAAGCGTCGGCAATCGGCGGGCAGCGGCGCGTCGAATTGCAGCGGCTCGCCCGTCAACGGATGCGCGAGGCGCAACCGGTGCGCATGCAGGAACATCCGCTTGAGCGAGGGCACCGCGCTCGCACGCGCCAGCGCCTTGTTCAGCGCGAAATCGCCATACTTCGCATCGCCGACGATCGGCAAGCCCAGATGAGCGAGATGCACCCGAATCTGATGGGTCCGGCCCGTTTTGAGTTCCGCCTCCAGCAATACGTAATCCGGCCAGCGCTCGACGAGATTGAATATCGTGTGCGACGGCAGCCCGTCGTCCTGGACGCGCACGCGCCGCTCGCCGTCCGGCGTCGAATATTTGAAGAGCGGCGCCTTCACCGCGCGGCGGCGCCCCCAGTCGGGCGCCCAGTGGCCGTGCGCGCACGCGAAATAGCGCTTGTCCATCCGGTTGTCGCGAATCTGCTCGTGCAAGCCGACGAGCGCCGAGCGTTTTTTCGCAAGCATCAGAATGCCCGACGTTTCGCGATCGAGCCGGTGCGCGAGTTCGAGAAACTTCGCGTGCGGCCGTGCGCGGCGCATCTGCTCGATCACGCCGAACGCGACGCCGCTGCCGCCGTGCACGGCGACGCCTGCCGGTTTGTTCAGCGCGATGATCGCATCGTCCTCGAACAGAATGTCGAATTCGGCTGCCGGCACTTCCGCCGCGCGCGCGGGATCGGCCGCCGCGACGCGCACGGGCGGCACGCGCACGACGTCGCCGTAAGCGAGCCGGTACTGCGCGTCGACCCGGCCCTTATTCACGCGGACTTCGCCGCTGCGCAAGATCCGGTAAATATGACTCTTCGGCACGCCCTTGCATACGCGCAGCAGAAAATTGTCGATCCGCTGACCGGCCGTGTTTTCGTCGATTTCGACCAGCGAAACTTGACCGCTTGCTACCGGATTTTGGGAAATTTTGCCTAGCTCATTCATACTGAATATAATTTTGCACAGCTTTCCGCAGCGAAACGACCTGATCGGCCGTTTCGGGCGGGCTGCACGAGGCGCAAGCGCAAACTGCTATTTTACTTGCGCCCGGGGCGCGCTGCTCGCCCTCATGAGTGAAACAAGCAGCAAGTTGCACGCACGGCACCCCGCTCAGGCAGGGATCGCGCCCACAGGCGGATTCGGTCCGAGCCGTGCCGCGGTAACGGAATGTTGGACAAAAAGAATTTGATTGGAAGCTGCGGCGCGGCGCATCGCAGGCACGGCACGGCTTCCTGTTGCGAATAGAACGGCGTGCGCCCGATGTGGTCCTGCAAGAAGCGCGGGACTTGGCGACGTCAAACCAAGGAAGAACACCCCAGACGGGAAAGTCGGGCTGGATTCGATACTCCCCGCTGCGGCCGAACCGCCGCACCTGCCGCCCCCCAGCGCCGCGCGCACCTTGCGCCGCGCCCGCGGCAGTGCCCGGTCGGAGCTCGGCGCGCCGTCAAGGCGTGCGGAGTGTCGACGCCGTGTGCTTTGAAGCCGTGTTCGCAGGTGCCCATTGGCCGAAGCCCGTCGTTCGGGCTCGCGCCTATCCAGGCCATTTTCCCGCCCTCATTCCCGCTCCAGCGTGCTTGTGACAACACAATAATGCGCGGCTTGCCGTCGCCTGCGTCGCTTGGCTCAAGGGCCTGGACGTCGGCGGTCGAGCCGCTGGAGTCGTTCAATGAAACGCATGCTGTTCAATGCAACGCAGCAAGAAGAACTGCGCGTCGCCATCGTCGATGGGCAAAAGCTCATCGACATCGACATCGAAACCGCCGGACGCGAACAGCGTAAAGGCAATATCTACAAAGGCGTCGTCACCCGCATCGAGCCGTCGCTCGAAGCCTGCTTCGTCAACTACGGCGAAGACCGCCACGGCTTCCTGCCGTTCAAGGAAGTCGCCCGCCAGTACTTCAAGGACGGCGTCGACATGCGCTCCGCGCGCATCCAGGACGCGCTGCGCGAGGGCCAGGAGCTGATCGTCCAGGTCGAGAAGGAGGAGCGCGGCAACAAGGGCGCGGCGCTCACCACGTTCATCTCGCTCGCCGGCCGCTATCTCGTGCTGATGCCGAACAACCCGCGCGGCGGCGGCGTATCGCGCCGGATCGAGGGCGACGAACGCCAGGAACTGCGCGAAACGATGGCGCAGCTCGAAATCCCCGACGGCATGAGCATGATCGCCCGCACCGCGGGAATCGGCCGCAGCGCCGAGGAACTGCAATGGGATTTGAACTACCTGTTGCAGCTTTGGCGCGCGATCGAGGCCGCGTCGCAAAGCGGCCGCGCTGGCGAGCCGATGCTGATCTATCTCGAATCGAGCCTCGTGATCCGCGCGATCCGGGACTATTTCCAGCCGGATATCGGCGAGATCCTGATCGACACGACCGACATCTACGATCAGGCCCGCGCGTTCATGGACATCGTGATGCCTGACAATGTCGGCAAAGTGAAGCGCTATCACGACGACGTCCCCCTCTTCTCCCGCTTTCAGATCGAGCACCAGATCGAGACCGCATACTCGCGCACGGTGCCGCTGCCGTCGGGCGGCGCGATCGTGATCGACCACACCGAAGCGCTCGTCGCGATCGACGTGAACTCGGCGCGCGCGACCAAAGGCGCGGATATCGAGGAAACCGCGACCCGCACGAACCTCGAGGCGGCCGACGAAGTCGCGCGCCAGTTGCGGCTGCGCGACCTGGGCGGCCTGATCGTGATCGATTTCATCGACATGGAATCGGCCAAGAGCCAGCGCGAAGTCGAGCAGCGTCTGAAGGACGCGCTGAAGCACGACCGCGCGCGCGTGCAGATGGGCAAGATCTCGCGTTTCGGCCTGATGGAGCTGTCGCGGCAGCGGCTGCGCCCGGCGCTGTCCGAGGGCAGCCACGTCACCTGCCCGCGCTGCAACGGCACGGGCCATATCCGCGATACCGAATCGTCCGCGCTGCAAGTGCTGCGGATCATTCAGGAAGAAGCGATGAAGGAAAACACCGCGGCGATCCACTGCCAGGTGCCCGTCGAGGTGACCGCGTTCCTGCTCAACGAAAAGCGTCAGGAAATCAACAAGATCGAGTCGCGCTTCAAGGTCGGCGTCGTGCTGATCCCGAACAAGCATCTCGATACGCCGCACTACAAGCTCGAGCGCCTGCGCCACGACGATGCGCGCCTGGACGATCCGCGCGCGTCGTGGAAGATGGCCGAGGAAGCGGCCCGCGAACTCGAGGCGGAAACCGGCTACAGCAAGCGCGCCGAAGAGGCGAAACCGCGCCAGGAAGCCGCCGTCAAGGGCATTACGCCCGAGCGGCCGGCGCCGCAACGTCAGCAGCAACCTGTGCAGCAACCCGCGCCTGCGCCCGTGGCAGCCGCGCCGGCGGCCGGCGGCTTCGTCAAATGGCTGAAGAGCCTGTTCGGCGTGCAGCCGCAACCGGCCGCGGCCCCCGCTGCCGCCCCGGCCGCCCAGGAACCGGCGGCGCGTCCGGCGCGCGAGCGCGGCGAACGCGGCGAGAAGGCAGAGCGCGGCGGCGAACGCAACCGCAACCGCCGCGGCAACGGCGCGCAGCAGACGGGCGGCCGCGAGCAGACTTCGGCGGGCACGCGTGGCCAGTCGCCGCGCGCCGAGCGCGAGGGTAAGGACAACCGTGAGCCGCGGGAAAGCCGCGAGGGCCGTGAAAATCGCGACGCGCGCGATCGCGACGCCCGCGAAGGTCGTGACGCACGTGAAGGCCGCGAAAGCCGCGGCAGCCGCGACCAGCGCGAAGGCCGCGAGCCGCGCGAGGCTCGCGAGCCGCGTGAACAGCGCGAGCCGCGCGAGCGAGTCGAAACGCTCGACGGCGAGCCGGCTGCGCGCGGCGAGCGTCGCGAACGGGGTGAACGGGGCGAACGCCGTAAGCCGGTCCAGCACGTCGCCACGCTCGAAACGGTCAATCGCGGCGAAAGCGCGCATGTGGAGCCTGTCGAAAAAGCCGAGCCGTTGCCCGGTGCGGATATCGGCGCCGACGCCGATACGCTCGCGCGCGACGGCGACGAACGCCGCCGCCGCCGCCGCGGCCGCCGTGGCGGCCGCCGCGAGCGCGACGAGGAAACCGCAATCGGCACGGCACAACCGGCCCAAGCGGACGAACACGTGACGGTGCAAGCACAAGCCCCGGCCGCGCAAGCGCCGCAGCAGGCGGCGCCGGATACCGGCCGCGAAGCGCATCACGTTACGCAAGCGGAAGTCGCCGCGAGCGTCACGGCCGTGGCTGCGGCAACGGCCGCCGTCGCGCCCGCCGCTCACGACGTCGGCAATGTGAAGACGGAGCCGCTCGCGGCAGCCGCAGACGTGCCTGCCGCTCATGACGCGCAACCGGCGCTGCCGCCGGCGCAAGCCGTCGAGACCGCAGCCGGTGCCGCGCCCGCTGCACCCGTCGCACCCGTCACATCTGTCGCGCCTGCGGCGCCGGCCGAGGTTGTCGCGGCGCCCGCCGACGCGGGCGTCACGCCGGCTCCGGTCGGCAACGCGGCCGCAGAAACCGTATCGGTTCCGAGCGAAAGCGTCCGGACGGAAGACGCCGCGCCGGCCGTCGCCGCGCAAGCGCACACGCATGCCGCGCCTGCGGCAGAGGCCGCAATTGAACCGGCGATCGAACCCGCGATTGAACCAGCGCGCGCCGTAGCCGAGGCGCCGGCTTCGGCCGCCACGGAACCGCCGCCTGCGAGCATCGCCGCCGCGCCGGTCGATGCGAACGTCGATCAAGTCCCGCAGCACGCTCCGGCGCCCGCCGCCGTGGCAGCCGACATGCCCGCGGCAGCGCCTGCCGCCGCGCAGCCAGTCGATGCGCAAGCCGCGGGCGCATCGGATCTCGGTTCGGTGCTGGCGGCTGCCGGGCTCGTCTGGGTCAACACCGACACGAACAAGCTGCGCGCCGCGCAAGCGGCCGCTGCGCATGTTACGCAGCCGGTCCGTGTGCCGCGCGAGCGCAAGCCGTTGCCGCCAGTCGACACGACGCCGATGCAGCAAATCGAAACGACGCACCGCTGATCCAGCCGCGTCCGCCATCCGGGCCGCCTTTCGAAACGGCTCGGATGGCCGGCCGGCGAACCCCAGCAAACCCCACGTTCCGAAAAACGTGGGGTTTTGTTTTTTCATCCCCGGCCATAAGAACGGCCAAGGCTCAAGCAATCGGATAAGCCGCGCACGAAGGCCGGCAATACCGCGCCGCAGCATGCCGGCCTTGTGGCGGATGCGCCGCCCTTACTTGCGTCTGTGCTGCATTTTCACGGATTTCCCTGTCCGGTTCCGCCCGCCACTTCCGGCTAAAATGGAAGCCCGGCCCTTCCCGCGACGCCCATGCCCCAACGCTTCATTCCCGTGACCCCGATCAGCGCGCCACCCGCCGCATTCGACGCGCCGCTCGAGCCGACCGGCATGCTGCGCGACGCGCTCGCGCGGCCGCTGCGCGACTTGCGCATCTCCGTCACGGATCGCTGCAATTTCCGATGCGTGTACTGCATGCCGCGCGCCGTGTTCGGCAGCGACTATCCGTTCCTGCCGCACGACGCGCTGCTCAGGTTCGAGGAGATCGAACGGCTCGCACGGATTTTCGTCGCGCATGGCGTCGAGAAAATCCGCATCACCGGCGGCGAGCCGTTGTTGCGCAAGAACATCGAATTTCTGATCGAGCGGCTCGCGCGGCTCGAAACCGTGAGCGCCCGTCCGCTCGACCTGACGCTGACGACCAACGGCTCGCTGCTCGCCCGCAAGGCGCAAAGCCTGAAGGAGGCGGGGCTCACGCGCGTGAGCGTGAGTCTCGACGCGCTCGACGAATCGCTTTTCAAACGCATGAACGATGCCGACTTCGCGAGCGCCGACGTCCTCGACGGCATCTTCGCCGCGCAAGCCGCCGGACTGGAGCCGGTCAAGGTCAACATGGTCGTCAAGCGCGGCACGAACGACGCGCAAATCGTGCCGATGGCGCGCCGCTTCAAAGGCACGGGCGTCGTGCTGCGCTTCATCGAATATATGGACGTCGGCACGTCGAACGGCTGGAACCTGGCCGAAGTGCTGCCGTCCGCCGACGTGGTCGCGCGCATCGCCGAGCACTTCCCGGTCGTGCCGCTCGAGCGGCACACGCCGTCCGAAACCGCGCAACGCTGGCGCTATGCGGACGGCGGCGGCGAGATCGGCGTGATCTCGAGCGTCACGCGGGCATTCTGCGGCGATTGCACGCGCGCGCGCCTGTCGACGGAGGGCAAGCTGTATCTGTGCTTGTTCGCGTCGTCCGGTCACGATCTGCGCAACCTCATGCGCGGCGGCGCGAGCGACGGCCAACTCGCCGCCGCGATCTCCCGCATCTGGCACGCGCGCACCGACCGCTACTCGCAATTGCGCGGCAGTGCGCCAGCGAGCGGTCACGACAACGGCGACGCAAAACGCGTCGAAATGTCCTATATCGGCGGCTAGGGCAGCCGCTCATTGCCAGCATGACCGCCGGCCCGCATCCGTCCACCGCCGTCACCGGCCTGCTGCTCGCGGGTGGCCGGGGCATGAGGATGGGCGGTCTCGACAAAGGGCTGCAGCCGCTGCGCGGCGAGCCGCTCGCGCTGCACGTGCTGCGCCGGCTTGCGCCGCAAGTCGATGCGCTCGTCATCAGCGCCAATCGTCATCTCGACGCCTATGCGGCGCTCGGCGCGCCATTTCATGCGCGTATCGTCGCGGATATGCCCATCGCAAGCGAGCTTGCCGCACCAAGCCGCGGCGCGGATGGGCAGCCAGCCGATGCGCGGAGGGCTCATCCTTGCGCGGCGCAACCGGATGTCGGCCATGCCGTTGCGGGATACGCCACCACCGCGGCCGGACATGCGGATGCCGACGCCGCCGATGCGCGCGCGGCCGGCACGGCACGCTCGCCGGCCTCGAACCCGCGCCCGATGACACGCCCGGCACCGGCGAATACGCATCGCGCCGACACCGGCGACGCCCGCCTCCACCCGATGCCCGGCGACGCCGATCTCCCCGCCGCCGGCAGCAGCGGCGAATTCGCCGGCCCGCTCGCGGGCCTCCTCGCCGGGATGCGGATGGCCGGCACGCCGCGCGTGCTGTGCGTGCCATGCGATTCGCCGCTGCTGCCCGCCGACCTTGCCACCCGGCTTGCGGCCGCGCTCGACGCGCAGCGCGCGGACATCGCATTCGCGACGACCCTCGACGCAAGCGGCGGCATAGCGCCTCATCCCGTGTTCGCGCTCATCAACACCGCGCTCGCCGACGATCTGTATGCATGTCTTGCGGCGGGCCAACGCCGAGTACGCGCGTGGTACGCACGCCACAAGACGATCGAAGTGCCATTTGACGACGAGCGAGCGTTTTACAATGCAAATTCTTTGCGGGACTTGGCCGGCCTCGAGCGCGCTTGACGGACAGCGCATCGTTTCCGCCCGGCGCATCCGTCCCGCACGCATCGAAAACGCGGTGCCCGGCGCCCCGGATACGAACCCAATAATTCGCCGTCTGACGGCGCCACGTCACTCATGACCACGCAGACCACACCGCCCTCCGCCACCTCGCCGAAGCTCGCCGCCGTGCTGAGCGTCGACGATGCGCGCGCGCTGGCGCTGCGTTTCGTTTCGCCGGTCGTGCAAACCGAGGCTGTCGCGCTGCGCGATGCGCTGGGCCGCGTACTCGCGGAAGATGTCGTGTCGCCGTTCAACATTCCCGCCTACGACAACGCCGCGATGGACGGCTACGCATTCGACGGCGCGGCGCTCGACGCGCCGGCTGCCGACGGTGTGCTCGCGCTCACGGTCGCCGGCCGCGCGCTCGCCGGCCATCCGTTCGACGGCGCGCGCATCGCGCCCGGCGCGTGCGTGCGGATCATGACCGGCGCGCCGATGCCAGACGGCTGTGACACCGTGATTGCGCAGGAAAAAGTCGAAGCGGCTGGCGACGTGGTGCGCTTTGCCGCATCGGCCGTCATGCGCGGCGCCAATTGCCGGCGCGCGGGCGAGGATCTGGCGCGCGGCGCCAGTGCGCTTGCCGCGGGCCGCATCGTGCGCGCGGCCGACCTCGGCCTGCTCGCGTCGCTCGGCCTCACCGAAATCGCGGTACGCCGCCGGGTGCGCGTGGCGTTCTTTTCAACCGGCGACGAACTCCATCCGCCCGGCGAGCCGCTGCCCGCCGGCGGCCTCTACGACAGCAATCGCGCGACGCTGTTCGGCATGCTGACGCGCATCGGCGCCGATACACTCGATCTCGGCATCGTCCGCGACGATCCCGGCGCGCTCGAAGACACACTGCGCCGGGGCGCCGCGCATGCCGACGCGGTGATCACATCGGGCGGCGTGTCGGTCGGCGATGCGGACTTCACCCGCGCGCTGCTCGGCAAGCTCGGCGACGTCACGTTCGCCCACGTCGCGATGCGCCCCGGCCGCCCGCTGGCATGCGGGCGCATCTGGCCGGCCGAGCGCGGCGCGCGCTCCGCGCTGTTCTTCGGGCTTCCCGGCAATCCGGTCGCGGTCGTCGCGACGTTTCACGCGATCGTGCGCGACGCGCTGCTTGCGATGATGGGCACCGATCCGCGCCCCGAACACCGCTATCCGGCCGTCTGCACGGCGCCACTCGCGAAGCGCGCGGGCCGCACCGAATATCTGCGCGGCCATGCGGTGCGCGACGCGAGCGGCGTCTGGCGCGTCGCGCCCACCGGCTCGCAAAGTTCAGCGTCGCTCAAGAGCCTGAGCGACGCAAACTGCTTCATCGTGCTCGCGGCCGATGCCGCCGATGTCGACGCTGGCGCGACGGTCGACATCCTGCCGTTCGACGGCACTCTCTGAATTCGTTCTCAGCATTTCCACGGGGCAACTCGCATATGAAAAAACAAATCTCATCGATCGCGCCGGGGCAGACCGCGAAAGCACTGATCCTCGTCTATCTGACGTTCAGCGTGCCGATCGTGCTGCTCGGCATTCTCGTTGCATTCGTCCGCTATGGCGCGGTCGAGTTGAGTACGATCTTCAGCGCGCTGCTGCTGAATGCGATTCTCGGCTTCGTGTTGCTGTGGATCGCGTGCCACGCGTACAACTGGGTTGCGTCACGTTTCGGCGGCATCGAGATCGTGCTGTCGGACGCGCCGGAAGAGGCATAAGCACCGTGCGCGCGCCGGCCGAGGCCGATCCCGCGCAAGCGCCGTTCGGCGCACGGCCGTCTGCCGAAGCGCTCGCCGCGCGCGAGCGCCGCGCACTGGCCGGCCATCCGCTGTATTTGCACAACATCTCGTCGTTCGTCGGCCGGCGCGGCCTGTTGCTCGACGATTGGCATGTGCGGCCGGTACAGCGCGGCGCGCGAGCGCATACCGCACGCCGCCGAGCCAGCCACCGGCGGTAAACCGGCCCGGCCACCCAAAAAAAACGGGGCGCACGCAGCGCCCCGTTTTTCATCCGGCCACGCCGGGGCGACGTATCCGCCCCGCGCATCTCCGCTTCAGCTCTCGTCCGCTTCCACGCCGTCGCTGCCCAGCAAACCGCTCGAAACGTCGCCCGGCAACGCCTCGACCTGCTTGAGCTTGCGGTTCATCACACGCGTGCGCTGCTCGGCCGCCTCGATCGAGCGCGTGACCGACTCGAGCTGGGACTTGGTCCGCGCGAGCACGTCGCCAAACTTGCCGAACTCGGTCTTCACCGCGCCGAGCACCTGCCAGACTTCGCTCGAACGCTTCTCGATCGCCAACGTGCGGAAGCCCATTTGCAGGCTGTTGAGCAACGCGGTCAACGTCGTCGGCCCCGCGACAGTCACCCGGTAATCGCGTTGCAGCAGATCGGTGAGCCCAGGACGGCGCAGAATTTCCGCATAGAGCCCTTCGGTCGGCAGGAACAGCAGCGCGAAATCGGTCGTGTGCGGCGGCGCGACGTATTTCTCCGCAATCGTGCGCGCTTCGGTGCGCACCCGTGCTTCGAGCGCGCGCGCGGCTTCGTCGACGGCCGCCGTATCCGCACGCTCCTGCGCGTCGATCAGGCGCTCGTAATCCTCACGCGGAAACTTCGCGTCGATCGGCAGCCATACCGGCTGCGCGTCGCTTCCCGCGCCCGCATCGGAGCGCCCAGGCAGCCGGATCGCGAATTCGACGCGCTCGTTGCTCTTCGGCACCGTCGCGACGTTCTTCGCGTACTGGTCGGGCGTGAGCATCTGCTCGAGCAATGCCTCGAGCTGCACTTCGCCCCAGGTGCCGCGCGTCTTCACGTTCGTCAGCACCTTCTTCAGATCGCCGACGCCCGCGGCGAGCGTTTGCATCTCGCCGAGCCCGCGATGCACCTGCTCGAGCCGGTCGGACACGAGCTTGAACGATTCGCCAAGGCGCTGCTCGAGCGTCGCATGCAGTTTCTCGTCGACCGTGCGGCGCATCTCGTCGAGCTTCGCGGCGTTGTTTGCTTCGATTTCCTTCAAGCGCGTCTCGAGCGTTGCGCGCACCTCGCCGAGACGGCGATCGTTCGCGTCGCTCAGATGCTTCAGTTGCTGATTGAGCGTGTCGCCGAACGCCTTGAGCGCGACGCCCTGCTCTTCGCGCGCGAGCTGCGACTGGCGCGCGAGCGCGTCGCGCATCGCGTCGAACTGCTGCGCGTTGCCGGAGACGAGCTTCGCGAGCTGCTGCGCGAATCCGTCGATCTGATTGTTCTGCACGGTCGCAACGCTCGTGAGCTGCGCGGCAAGCGTCTGCTGCAATTGCGAAAAACTGCCGGACAGCTCGGTGCGCGAGCCGCGCGCGCTGTCGGCGATCTGCGTGCGCAGTTCGCGCTCGACACGCTCGAACGCGTGCGCATGCCGGTCGTTCGCATCGTCGATCTGCTCGACGATGCGGGCGAGATCGTCGCCGCGCGCGGCACCGCGCGACGACGCGAACAGCACGACGAGCGAGACCACGAGCGCCGCCGCCAACACAACGACGACGGCAAGCCACAATGTATCGGTCATAGAAAAAACACCCAGGTCGTCAACAGGAAGATCGGCACGAGAATCGCGCACGACCAGCCGAGATAGGCAAAGAAGCTCGGCATCCGAATCCCGCGCGATTCCGCGATCGCCTTCACCATGAAGTTCGGCGCGTTGCCGATATAGCTGTTCGCGCCCATGAACACCGCGCCCGCCGAGATCGCCGCGAGCGTCGTCGCGCCCGCTGTCATCAGCGTCTGCGCGTCGCCGCCGGCGAGATTGAAGAACACGAGATAGGTCGGCGCGTTATCGAGAAACGACGACAACAGGCCGGTTGCCCAGAAGTACATCGCGTCGACCGGTTTGCCGTCGGCGCCCGTCACGAGATGGACGATCGGCGCGAACACGCCGTCGGCGCCCGCGCGCAGGATCAGGATCACCGGCGCGATCGTCACGAAAATACCGGCGAACAGCTTCGCCACCTCCTCGATCGGCGCCCAATTGAACGCGTTGCCTTCGCGCGCCGAGCGCGGCGTGACGGCGAGCGACACGAGCGCGACGGCGGCGAGCGCGACGTCGCGCACCGCGTTTTGCAGCGCGACGTGCGCGCCAAAGACGTCGAACGTGACACCCGGCTTCCAAAGACCGCTCATCAGCACAAGCGCGATCACCACGCCGAGCAGCACGAAATTCAGCTTGCCTTCGATCGAGATGCCGTGCGAATCCGGCGTCGGATCGAGAAACGGATTGTTTTCCTCGCCGCCCTTGCGGTAGTAGTACGTATCGAGCACGTAGAAAAGCACGAGCAGGATGCCGCAGATGAACAGCATCGGCAGCGCGAGATGCACGGTCGTCCAGAAGAAATCGACACCGTTCAGGAAGCCGAGGAAAAGCGGCGGATCGCCGAGCGGCGACAGCGAGCCGCCCGCGTTCGCGACGAGGAAGATAAAGAACACCACCACATGCACGACGTGCTTGCGGTTGTCGTTCGCACGCAGAAGCGGCCGGATCAGCAGCATCGCGGCGCCCGTCGTCCCCATCACGCTCGCGAGCACGGTGCCGAGCGCGAGCATGCCGGTATTGAGCTTCGGCGTGCCGTGCAAATTGCCGCGCACGCAGATGCCGCCCGCGACCGTATAGAGCGCGCCCAGCAGCACGATGAACGGAATGTATTCGTCGAACAGCGCGTGCACCAGCGTACCGAGCGCGGCGAGCGCGCCGAATGTCGCGGCAAACGGAATCAGAAACGCAATCGCCCAAGCCGCGGCGATCTTGCCGAAATGGTGATGCCAGAACACGGGCGCGATCAGCGGAAACAGCGCGATCGACAGCAGGATGCCGGCGAACGGAATCGCCCAGAACGCGGAAAGCGCGGCTGCGTCGAGCGTGGCGGCCGATGCGGGCGCGGCGGTCGCGCCGAGCATGCCTGCCAGCGTCATGCCTGCCCAGGCGGCATGTCGTTTCATGTCAAGTCCTCTTGAAGTGCGAATGGATAACGCAGCCGTCGCGATACATCGTGCGGCGCTCGCGTGAGCGCGACGGCCTAAGCGTGCCGGCCCCAGTCGGCCGCCCGATGCCGACGGCGCGAGACGGCGGCTCCCTCTGAAGTTCGTCGCACGCGCACCGCGGCAAACGAACGAAATGGACAACCGCGGCACACACGCCGCGCAGCGCCGCAAGGGGTAAGCAGCCGCATCGAGCCGCGACGCTCGATCGACGAAACGGTCGACCGGATCACCGCCGGGAACGGCGCGCGGCGCGGCGGGCCGCACATGCGCAGGCCGCGCGGCACACTGCGCGACGAAGCGTGCAAGGACGACGCAACGGGCAGCCCATGTGCGATGCGATGCGACGCGTAGCGTGACGATGACCTTCGATACCCGCCCGATTATAACGGCCGAATCTGCGCGAACAGGCTTGTGCCCGCGCGCAAAACCACCCGGAATGCTTTCGTGCGGCACGCCTTCGTGCGTCGCGCCGCGCTAATTCCCCCCGCCTTCATCGCTCGGCGGTGCGATCCCGAACACTTGACGCAGATAGGCGAGATACGCTTTGTCGTCGCACATGTTCTTGCCCGGCGAATCGGACAGCTTCGCGACCGGCTGACCATTGCAACGCACCATCTTGATGACGATCTGCAGCGGGTTGTAGCCGAGATCGTTCGTCAGGTTCGTGCCGACGCCGAATGCGAGCTTGCAGCGGCCGCGGAACCGTTCGTACAACTGCATGACTTTCGGAATATCGAGCGCGTCGGAAAACACCAGTACCTTCGTGCGCGGATCGCAGCGGTTCGCCTCGTAGTGCCGGATGAGCCGCTCTCCCCACTCGAACGGATCGCCCGAATCGTGGCGCGCGCCGTCGAAAAGCTTGCAGAAGTACATATCGAAGTCGCGCAGAAACGCGTCCATCCCGTAGACGTCCGACAGCGCGATCCCCAGATCGCCGCGATATTCCTTCGCCCACATCTCGAAGCCGTAGATCTGCGAATCGCGCAGCCGCGGGCCCAGCGCCTGGCACGCCTGCAAATACTCGTGCGCCATCGTGCCGAGCGGCGTGAGCCCGTGCTTCATCGCGTAATAGACGTTGCTCGTGCCGGCGAACTGCGGGCCGAGCCCGTTGCGCAGCGTGAGCGCGACCTCCTCGTGCCAGACCTTCGAGAAGCGCCGGCGCGTGCCGTAGTCGGCGATCTTGCAGTCGGCGAACTCGGGCTTCGCGCCGAGCAGCTTGATCTTCTCGCGCAGCCGCTCGCGCCCTTCGCGGTAATCCGGCTCGCGCTGCGTGTTGCGGAAGTAGACTTCGTTGACGATCGCGAGCACCGGAATCTCGAACAGGATCGTATGCAGCCAGGGCCCGCGAATCTCGATGTCGATCTCGCCGTTGCCCTTTGGCGAGGGCGACACGTCGATGTACTTCTCGTTCAAATGGAAAAGCTCGAGAAAATCGACGAAATCGCTCTTCACGAAACGCAGCCGGCGCAGATAGTCAAGCTCGGGCTGCGTGAAGCGCAATCGGCAGAGCGCGCGGATCTCGTCGCGAATCTCGTCGACATAGGGCACGAGGTCCGCGCCCGGCGTGCGGCATTTGAACCGGTACTCGACAATCGCCGCCGGAAAATGATGCAGGACGACCTGCATCATCGTGAACTTGTACAGATCGGTATCGAGCAGCGAAGTGATGATCATGTGTCGAGGCGGCCAAAATCGAGACGAGGTTCGCACGCGGGCGCGCAGCGCGCCCGTCTTCCCGTTCAATGTTACCCGAATGCGCGCCGCAGCCTCTGCGGCGCGCCCCGATCCGCCATAAACTAATCACGAAACGGTATAAGCCGGAACGGGCGGTGCGCGATGCGGGTTTGACGCATCAGTTACAATGCCGGTTTTGGCGCGCCGCGCCTTCCCCCGTACATACAGATACCCCGCCGCAGGAGCGTTTTGAATGACCCACGTTGTGACCGAAGCGTGCATCAAGTGCAAATACACGGATTGCGTCGATGTGTGCCCCGTGGACTGTTTCCGTGAAGGTCCGAATTTTCTCGCGATCGATCCGGACGAGTGCATCGACTGCGCGGTGTGCGTCGCCGAATGCCCGACCAATGCGATCTATGCGGAAGAGGACGTGCCGGGCGACCAGCAAAAGTTCACTCAGCTGAACGCCGAACTCGCGAAGCTCTGGCCGTCGATCACGAAAACGAAGCCCGCCCCCGCCGACGCCGACGAGTGGAAAGACGTCCAGGATAAGCTGCACCTGCTCGAGCGCTGATCGCACGCGTGCCGATCCGGTACCGGTTTGCGGCGCCGATGTGCAAAAACGATCGTCAAAGTATTGACACGGATGTAGTTAGCCAATAGAATCTCGTTTCTCTGCTGTTTGTTCCCCGATAGCTCAGTCGGTAGAGCGCCGGACTGTTAATCCGTAGGTCCCTGGTTCGAGCCCAGGTCGGGGAGCCAAGAATTGCAAAGGCCCGTGCAAGCGGGCTTTTTCATGGCCGCCTCGTCTTCCTGCTTTTGCTGGCGCGGGTGTCAAACATGCCGAACCGTTTTATTCCCCGATAGCTCAGTCGGTAGAGCGCCGGACTGTTAATCCGTAGGTCCCTGGTTCGAGCCCAGGTCGGGGAGCCAAACATAGAAGGCCCATCGCGCGCGACGGGCCTTTTTGCTTTTCCGCGCTTTTGTCCCACCGCGCACCTTCGCGCCGACGGCAGCATGCTAGAGTCGTGCTCTCTTCTCGACACGTCCCTGGTTCGCCGCCGATGAAAAACCGCTATTTCGCCGCTCTCTGCGCCTGTGCCGCCCTCTTCTCGCTCAACGCGCCGGCCGCGCGCGGCGAGGAAGTCGCAAGCGTCAACACCAACTTCCGCCTGACCGGCTCCGACCGCGTCGTGGTCGAAGCGTACGACGATCCGCTCGTCGCGGGCGTCACGTGCTACGTGTCGCGCGCGCGCACGGGCGGCATCAAGGGCAGCCTCGGCCTTGCCGAAGATCCGACCGAAACGTCGATCGCATGCCGGCAAGTCGGCCCGATCAAGTTCAGCGAGCCGCTCAGACAGCAAACCGACGTGTTCAGCGAGCGGATGTCGCTGATCTTCAAGACGCTGCACGTCGTGCGTGTCGTCGACAAGAAGCGCAACACGCTTGTCTATCTGACCTACAGCGACCGGATCGCCACCGGCAGCCCGAAGAACAGCGTGAGCGCCGTGCCGGTGCCCGCCGACACGCCGATCCCGACCAGGTAAGCGCACGTTTCGCGAAAGTCTCGCCGTGACGCGCGCCGGGCACACGCCGCGCGCCCGCGCGAACAAGTGCGCTATTGGCATACACCGCTGCTGCCGGACGCGGATTTCGTCGCGGCCGCTTACCGCGATCACGCGTTCGCGCCGCATTGGCACGATGCATACACGGCTCCCGTCATCGAGGCGGGTGCCGAGCGTCACCTGAACGTCCGGTTGCGACGCGCCCGCCCGTCGCGCGAAACCTGGCCGGCCTCAAGTTCCCGCGCGCAGCGCCGTTAAAAAGATGCACACCCGTGCCGCGCGCTACCCCGCCAACGCAGCCCGCTAGGCGGGACGGCCGCCCCAATCGTCCCGCCCGTTTCCGCCAAGCCTGAGCGGCCCGTGCGCCGCGGCCGCGCATGAGCACAAGCGCCGTCAGACCGACTGCATCGAGCACCGAGACTACCTATGGGCCAGATCACCCTGTCGCTGAAAGAAGACACCATCGCGTCGCTGCGCAAGGACTACGACGCGTTCGTGCGCGTGTCGCTGAAACTCGACCCGCATTTCGCGACGCCATCGTTCGAGGATTTTCTGCGCGCGAAGCTGCTCGACAGCATGGTGCCGCTCACCGAGCATGCCGTACAGCGGCTGCTGCAAGGCGGTCAGTACGCGTGGGCAAAGCGCACACTCGACAAGGAATTTCCGGATGTCGTCGCCATCCTGATCCGGCAGGCGGGCGAATTCGGTTTCGGTTTCGCGTCGCGCTCGGAATGGACGCCCGACGAACTCGCCCAAGCGTGCCGCAACTGGGCAGCGGCGATCGTCTCCGGCGCGCAAGGCGATGCCGCGCTCGTCGATCCGCTCGCCGCGCAGATCAACGCAGCCGTCACCGACATTCAGATACTCGAGGAGCGGATGCAAACACCCGCGTGGCGGCTCGCCGAATCGCTGCGGCAGCGCGTATACGAGGCCAAGCTCGCCTGCGAGATGAGCGTCGGCAGCGCGGCGCGCGAAAAGCTCGGCGAATTGCGTGCCCTGCTGCGGCTCGGCATTTCGCACGGTTCGTTCCAGAAGCAGGAGGCGCAGCAGATGATGGAGTATCTGCGGCTTTTGAAGCCTGAAATCTTCATGGAAGAACCTCATGACGTCTTTGCGCGGCTCGCCGCGTGGCTGCGCGGCGTATTCACGCCTGCGCAGGCGACGGCACGCGGTGCGCAGCCGCCTGGGCAGCGGCGCCAGTCATAAAAAGAACGCACGGAAAGCGGCCGACGCGAACGCAGCCGGACTGACATCGTCCAGGCAGGTTCGAGCGCCCGAATGCCGATCATCCTGACGGACGATGGCCAGCCCGGCACCTGCGCGGCTGGCTGCGCCACGCAGAAATCGGACTGGCCATCGGTTGGCGGTCCGGCTCGTCTCGAGCGAATCCGGACGCACGGTTGCGAACCGGTGTTCGGCGATCAAGCAGCTCCGGGGCAAGCCGCCCGCACCGCACCGGAACGCAAATTACTCGCCCGCGCCGGCCTTCGCGCTGCCGTTGACGGACAGCGAGCCGTTTGCCGCTCCCGCGGTGCCGTTCGCAACCCCGCTGGTTGCGCCGCCGAGCGTGGCCGTCGCGCCGTTCACCGCGCCGCCGACGGCATTGCCGGTCGCATTCGCCGCACCGTTGACGGCGCCGCCCGCCACGCCCGTTGCCGCCTTCACGGTATCGCCGGTCGCGTTCGTCGCGCCTTCGACCGCGCCGCGCGCCGTCGACTTCGCATCGGCGCCGAGTTCCGCCGCCTCGTCAGCCTTCGCCTTCGCATGGCTCTTCGCATGCGCCACATGCTTCTTCGCGGAGTGCTTCGCGGCATTCGCCGCGGCTTGCGGCGAAGCCGCCGACAGATCGCCGCTCGCGCCAAGCTGTGCGTTCACGCCGGCCTTCTGGCCGAGCACTTCGGCCGACGCGCCTGTCGAACCCTGCGTGGACACGCCTGCCGTCTGTGCGAAAGCGGAGGTCGCCAACGCCGCCGCAGCAGCACCGATCAGCATCATACGAAACTTGGACATTGCCATTCTCCTCAAGATAAGTCGTCGAAGCGACGGACGCGGACGGTCCGTCACAACCGGCTTGCCGCAACATGCGCGGCAAGTGGATGTACAGACCGGACGGTTTCGAGCGCAGTTCGCCGTTCTCGCCAACTGTTACCCACCGTTTCATTTGCTGACGACTTCGATACACTCCTTTACACACGCGCTCCCGCAACTGCCGCGCGCCGTCGGCACACGGCCGCTCACCGCGCACTTCGCTTATGATGCGCAACCGCGCCGCGCCGCGCGCATGCGTTCCTTCCGTCTCATTGCCATGCCCAATCTCGATTTCACGCTGACCGGCGAATTCGTCGAACTCCACAATCTGCTCAAGCTCACCGGACTCGCGGACAGCGGCGGCTCGGCGAAGATGCTCGTCGCGTCGGGCGCCGTCAAAGTCGACGGCGCCATCGAGCTGCGCAAGACCTGCAAGATCCGCGCGGGTCAGGCGGTGCTCGTCGGCGATACGCGCATCGCCGTGCATGGCGCGCCGTAGCCGCGCTTGCCCACGCCGGCCGCATGGCCATCGGCAGCCGTAATCGACAGCGAATGCCGAAACCCGTAAGCTGATCGTTTCCCAAAAATAAGCATTGCGCAGGCAAAACGCCGGCGCAAACGCGTCCCATGCCCTCTTCCGGTTTCACACGAGCGGCCACCGCGCCGCCTAAGCTATCGCACCATGCCGCGGACACGGCGCGCCTCGCCGCGCCGCTCGCGATCGCCCAGCTTGCGCAGATGGCGATGAGCGTCACCGACACCGTGCTGCTCGGCTCGCTCGGCCCCGACGCGCTCGCCGCCGGCGGCCTGGGCGCGAACTTCTTCTTCGTCGTCGTCACGCTGCTGCAAGGCGTGCTGACGTCGGTCAGCGTGAGCGTCGCGCACGCGCGCGGCGCGCAGGCCGAGCACCGCGTGCCGCATATCTACTGGACGGGCTTCGCGCTGTCGCTCGTGCTCACGGTGCCGGCGTTCGCGTTGCTATCGTTCGCCGAGCCGCTGCTGCGCGCGTTCGGCGAGCCGCCCACGCTCGCGCGCAACGTCGGCGAATATGCGGCCGTGCTGCGCTTCGCCGCACCCGGCAGCCTGATCGGCGTCGGGCTGATGCGCTCGTTTCTGCCGGCGATCGGCGCCGCGCGGCGGCTGCTGTGGGTATCGGTCGCGAGCGTCGGCGTCAACGCATTCCTCAACTACGGCCTGATCCACGGCGCATTCGGATTGCCGAAGCTCGGCTTTCTCGGCTCCGCGGCCGCGACGACCATCACGATCTGGCTTAGCGCAATCGCACTCGTCACGCTGCTGCACGGACAGCCGACATTCAAGCATTTCGTCGCCGTG
Source organism: Burkholderia singularis (assembly GCF_001718875.1). Taxonomy (NCBI): domain Bacteria; kingdom Pseudomonadati; phylum Pseudomonadota; class Betaproteobacteria; order Burkholderiales; family Burkholderiaceae; genus Burkholderia; species Burkholderia singularis. Next base: position 1,488,959 of record NZ_CP013448.1, on the reverse strand, counting down.
TCGCGGCCGCGGCTGCCGCTGATGGGCGAGCTGTTCGGCATCGGCTGGCCGGTCGCGATCACCTACGGCGTCGAATCGACGCTGTTTCTCGCCACCGGCCTGAGTGTCGGCGTGCTCGGCGAGGCATCACTCGCCGCGCATCAAATCGCGCTCAACGTCGCATCGGTGGCATTCATGGTGCCGCTCGCCATCGGGCAGGCGGCGAACGTTCGCGTCGGCTACTGGGCGGGCGCAGGCGCGGCCGTCGCCGCGCGGCACGCGGGCTTCGTCGCGCTCGGGCTCGGCATTGCGTTCATGTCGCTATCGGGGCTCGTGCTCATCGTCGCACCGCATGCGATCGTCGGTCTTTACTTGAAACTCGACGATCCGGCCAACGCGCACACGGTCGCACTTGCGACGTCGCTGCTCGGCATCGCCGCCGTGTTCCAGATCGTCGACGGGATGCAGACGGTCGGTTCGGGCTGTCTGCGCGGCCTGAAAGACACGCGCGTGCCGATGCTCGCCGCGGCGCTCGGCTATTGGGGCATCGGTTTTCCGACCGGCTACTGGTTCGCGTTCCATGCGGGGCTCGGCGCGCGCGGGCTGTGGTGGGGGCTGGCGGCCGGCCTGGCGAGCGTCGCCGTGCTGATGACCTGGCGCTTCCATCGCAAGAGCGCGGCACTCGGCGCGCACGGATAAGCGTATCGGGCGCTCGGGAGGCCGCCGTCGACGAGGGCCACCCTGGGCGTGCGCGGGTTGGGAAGCACGTTGACACGGAAGCCGTCCCATGCCGCTTGATCGGCTCGCTGGCCGCTTGCCGCGGCGATGCGTTTGGCCTGGCCGCGCGCATTGCGAATCGCGACACCGGTGGCAAGATGTCGTGCCGAAGCGGCGTGGCGCCGCTTCGCACGCGCCAGCCAATCGTTCCTTCGCTGGCAACGCGGCTTGGCGAATTTCCCGCCGTTTTCCGCCCCGCGCTGCCGATTCCCGGCCTCTCCTAATCTATCCGGCGGCTCCCGCCCGCTTTCCACCGTTTGTTCCGCGCATCGCGCCCGCGTCGCTGCTCGCCGGGCAATCCCATCCGCTTCGCATCGCGGCACAAAACCACACACGGCGCTATGCTTGCCGATTGAACCCGCCGTCGCGAGAACGGCGCCCGTCCCCGCCAACCTGTGCCGCGTGCGTCGCGGCGTTCCCGTGACCTAAAGGAGCCATCATGACCGAAGCAGTACGGATCGAACGCGATACGTTCGGAGAAATCGCAGTGCCGGCCACCCGTCTATGGGGGGCGCAAACGCAGCGCTCGCTGCAAAACTTCAAGATCTCGACCGAAAAGCAATCGCCCGAGCTGATCCACGCGCTCGCACTGATCAAGCGCGCGGCGGCGGCCGTCAACCTCGAACTCGGCGTGCTGCCGGACGACAAGGCGCGCGCGATCATCGCCGCCGCCGACGAGATCATCGCGGGCCAGCACCCCGACGAGTTCCCGCTCGCGGTCTGGCAAACGGGCTCGGGCACGCAGACCAACATGAACTTGAACGAAGTGATCGCGAACCGCGCGAGCGAATTGCTCGGCGCGCAGCGCGGCGAAAATCGCAACGTGCATCCGAACGACGACGTCAATCGCGGCCAATCGTCGAACGACGTGTTTCCGACCGCGATGCACGTCGCCGCGGCGCGCGCGATCGTCGCGCATCTGCTGCCCGCGCTGCGCACGCTGCGCGCGACGCTCGACGCGAAAGCGCACGCGTTCGCCGACATCGTGAAGATCGGCCGCACGCACCTGCAGGACGCGACGCCGCTCACGCTCGGCCAGGAGTTCTCAGGCTACGTCGCGCAGCTCGATCAGGGCATTCGCCATGTCGAATCGGCGCTGCCGCACCTGTACCAACTCGCGCAAGGCGGCACCGCGGTCGGCACCGGATTGAACGCGCATCCGCAGTTCGCCGCGCGCGTCGCGGCCGAGATCGGCCGGCTGACCGGGTTGCCGTTCGAAAGCGCGCCGAACAAATTCGAGGTGATGGCGGCGGCCGATGCGCTCGTGTTCGCGCATGGCGCGCTGAAAACCGTTGCGGCGAGCCTGATGAAGATCGCAAACGATGTGCGCTGGCTCGCGAGCGGGCCGCGCTGCGGGTTCGGCGAACTTTCGATCCCGGAAAACGAGCCGGGCAGCTCGATCATGCCGGGCAAGGTCAATCCGACCCAGTCCGAAGCCGTGACGATGCTGTGCTGCCAGGTATTCGGCAACGACGTCGCGGTGAACTTCGGCGGCGCAAGCGGCAATTTCGAGCTGAACGTGTTCCGGCCGATGATCGCGCACAACGTGCTGCAATCGGTGCGGCTGCTCGCGGATGGCGCGCAAAGCTTCAACGATCATTGCGCGATCGGCATCGAGCCGAACCTCGCGCGCATCGGCACGCTGCTGAACGAATCGCTGATGCTCGTGACGGCGCTCAATCCGCATATCGGCTACGACAAGTCGGCGCAGATCGCGAAGAAGGCGCACAAGGACGGCACGACGCTCAAGGCCGCGGCGCTTGCGCTCGGCTTCGTCACCGAAGCGCAGTTCGACGAATGGGTGCGCCCGGAGCAGATGGTCGGCAAGCATTGACGACGCGCACGCACGCCGCGAACAGTTCGATGGGGCGCGGCGATACGGCGGCACACGGCGGCTGGCCGTGTCAGGGGAACGGTCTGAGCGGATCGAACGACGCGATAGCCACCGACGAGATGGCATCGCTCGAAGCCTGAGGCTTGCGCGTCGCCAGCCGCACAGCCCGCCCTGGCGCGCATTCCGCCCCCTGAAGCGCGCCGCATCGCGTGCTCAGCCGCGCGCTTCAGGGGGCGGAGTGCGCGCGCATGATCGACCCACACGGGCAACGCCATCGCGCCACGCCCGCGGGCATCCGCCCGTCACACCGTCCCTTTCGCGACTTCCTCGGGCTTGAGTTCGACGATCTTGTCGAGCGCGTCCTTCACGTCCATCGCGTACTGCGCGAGGCGCTTCTGCTCGTCGGTAGCGGGCACGAACGGCGGCACCGGCACCGGATTGCCGTTCTCGTCGACCGCGACGAACACGACGAGGCAATCAGTGGTCTGGCGCAGCACGCCGCCCTTCGGGTCGCCGGCGTGCACCGACACATGAATGTGCATGCTGGTGCGCCCCGTCGCCACGACGCGCGCCTTCAATTCCACCAGATTGCCGACGAGGATCGGCCGCTGAAACCGGATGTTGCCGACGCTCACCGTCACGCAATAACGGCTCGACCAGATCGCCGCGCATGCATAGGCGGTCTCGTCGATCCATTTCATCAGCGCGCCGCCATGCACCTTGCCGCCGAAATTGACGGACGTCGGCTCGGCAAGAAAGCGGAAAACGGTTTCGGTGCGATCAACAGGCGCGGTGGGGGTAGCTGGCATCTCGGCGGGCTCCAGTATTGCGGCAATGCAAAAAGACGCGTCGATTATACTGCGCCGCGACATAAAGCCGCAGCCGGCGAGCCGCGCCGCCACGGGTCCGCATGGCGTCCATCGGGCGGCGCGCGGCCGCCGGTTGCGCCGCCGACGCAGGGCATGCCGTCGAAACCGCACGGCCGAGCCGCCTCATCGCCCCCGCAGCCTCAATTGCGAATCGTCACGCCACGGTCGATCGTGCCGTACATTTCGATGCTCCCGGTTCCGGCGCCCGTATTGGCGCCCCCTTGCGCGCAGCCCGCGCAGACGGCTGCGATCAGCAGGATCGGCGCAAGAATCTTGATTGAACGAAGCATGGTCGAGCGTGCGGCGCGCAAGGGCCGCGCGCCGTCTAGTCAGCGGATTGTTGCATTTTACGCGCGCCCCGCCCGCGCCGCGCATTCGATATTTCATCCAATCCGGAAACATCGGAGCCGCCAACCGTCTACACTCCCAACCGCCCCCCTTCGCCCGTCAGGATCGCCCATGCCCGCCTCCGACCACCACGCATCCCTCCCCGGCCTGAACCGTATCGGCGCGCTGCTCGCCGACCCCGGACGCACCGCGATGCTGTGGGCGCTGATGGACGGCAGCGCACGCCCGGCGGGCGAGTTGACGTTGATCGCCGGGCTCTCGCCTTCCGCGGCGAGCGCGCACCTCGCGCGGCTCACCGACAGCGGCCTGCTGGCGCTCGACGTGCGCGGCCGGCACCGCTACTACCGGATCGCCTCGCCCGACGTCGCCGCGGCCATCGAGGCGCTGGCGAACGTCGCGCAGGCGGCGGCGCAGCAGCGTCCGGCGCCGCGCGCCGCGCGCACCGTGCCGCTCGACATGCGCTACGCCCGCACCTGCTACGACCACATGGCGGGCGAGCTCGCGGTGCAGGTGTTCGACGCATTGAGCGCGCGCAGTTGGCTGACTGCCGAAAACGGCACGATCGACGTGACGGCAACGGGCGCCGCGCAATTTGCGCAATGGGGTATCGACATCGTCAGCGAGCGCGCGAAGCGCCGCCGTTTCGCATGCACGTGCGCCGACTGGAGCGAGCGGCGCCCTCACCTCGGCGGCGCGCTCGGCGCGGCGCTGCTCGGCTGCTTTCACCAGCACGGCTGGATCGAGCAGACGGGCAAGCCGCGCGTGCTGCGCGTGACACCGGCCGGCCAGCGCGCATTCGATGCATGGCTTACCCGCCGATGACGCGGGCTTTCATCGCTCTGACGAAACGGGCGGCGCGGACAACTCTTGTTACATGCGCATCAAATTGCATAACAAAAGACCGGCATTGAAACATGCGTAGCGAATAGAGTGGACTCATACGGCGCGTGCCACGCCGGACATAACAGAGACCACACGACCATGTCAGCCGCCTGCGCTTTGCCCAATCTGCCCCGCATCGCACGCTACACGATTGCCGCGGCGGCCGCGCTCGCCGCGTGGCAGCCGGCTTTCGCACAAACCTTCGACGCGCGTGCCGCGGCGGCAGCCGCCGCGCAGCAACCGGACGGCGATCCGCCCAGCCGCGTCGCGCGGCTCAATTATTTGTCCGGTGCCGTCACGACAGAGCCCGCGGGCGCGAGCGACTGGTCGTACGCGGCCGTCAACCGTCCGCTGACGACGGGCGACCAGTTGTGGAACGATGCGGGCGCGCGCTCGGAGTTGCACATCGGTTCGAGCGCGGTGCGCCTGGGGCAGTCGACGAGCCTGTCGATCCTCAATCTCGACGATACGAACGCGCAGCTCAAGGTGCCGCTCGGCACGCTGTCGACGCACGTGCGCGACTTGGCGCCCGGCACGTCGTATGAGATCGACACGCCGAATCTCGCGCTCGCCGTCGGCTCGCCCGGCGACTATCGCGTCGATGTCGCGCCCGACGGCGCGAGCACGGCCGTCACCGTGCGACGCGGCAGCGCGACCGTCTATGGCGACAATACGCAGATGCCGGTATCGGCCGGCCAACGCGTCGTCTTCACGGGCACCGCGCTGCAAGTGGCGGACACCGCCGCCGCACCGCCGCCCGACAGCCTCGACGAATGGGCGGCGAGCCGCGATGCGGCCGAGGAGCGCTCGGTGTCGGCACGTTACGTGTCGCGCGACATTCCCGGTTATCAGGATCTGGACGCGAACGGCACGTGGCGCGACACCCCCGACTACGGCGAAGTCTGGGTGCCGAGCGCGGTGCCGGCCGATTGGGCGCCGTACCGGACCGGCCATTGGATCTGGCAAGCGCCGTGGGGCTGGACCTGGATCGACGATCAGCCATGGGGCTTCGCGCCTTACCACTATGGCCGCTGGGCGTATGTCGGCGACGCGTGGGCATGGGTGCCCGGGCCGCTCGTCGTCAGTGCGCCGCCGCCGTGCTATGCGCCGGCGCTCGTCGCCTTCGTCGGCGGCGCGGGCGGCGGGTTCGACTGGAGCGTGAGCCTCGCGATCGGCGGCATCGCCGCGGCGGGCGTCGCGTGGTTCCCGCTCGGCCCGCGCGACCCGTGGCGGCCGAGTTGGGGCGGCTGGAGCCCGCACTACTATCTGCGCGTGAATCAAACCGTGATCGTCAACAACGGCACGATCAACACGGTCAACGTCAACAAAACGGTGAACGTGACGAACATCACGAACATCCATAACACGTATGTCAACTTCCACGCGCCGAACGCGGTGACGGCCGTGCCCGCGACGGCGTTCGTTCACGGCCAGCCAGTCGCGCATTTCGCACAGAAGGTCGATCCGCAGCAATGGCGCAACGCACGCATCGGCTCCGGCGCGCCCGGCCTTGCGCCCGTGCGGCAGAGCTTGGCGGGCGAGTTGCGCAACGCGGCGTACCGGCCGCCCGCAGCCGTCGAACAACGCTCGATCGTCGCGACGCGCAATCCGGTCGTGCCCGCCGCCTATCGCGACCGGCTCGCCGCGCACCTGGTGCAAAGCGGCGCGCTGGTGCCGGGCGCCGGCGTCCCCGTCGTGAAGACCACTGCGCCGCCGAACTACGCGATGCGGCAGATGCCCGCGATCGGCAATACCGGCGAGCCAAGCCACTGGGCGATGCGCAACGTACAGCTCGTCGACACGCACACGCCACTCGCGCCGCCGCTGCGCGGCCCGCAACCCGGCGGCGGTAATCCGGCAGCGGCCGCGCGCGCCATCGAGCGTGCGCAAGCCAGCGCACCACCCGCGAACGCGACACAACCGGAGATGCCGCAAAACAACGCCGCGCGCGGAACCTCCGTCCCGCCGAACGCAATGCGGCCGGTCAATCCCGCTCCATCGGTCAACAACGGCGTGCCGAGGCCGCCCGCGCTCGATGAGCCTTCCGTGCGCAACCATGCCGGCACGCCGGGCGACACGCCGCGCGCGCAGCCGTCATGGTCCGTCCCGCATCCGCCGATCGCGCAGCAGCGCGCAAGCGGCGCGAACGATCGGCCAGCGCCTGCGTCGCCCGCTCAACCGCGCCCGAGCAGCGGCGCGCCGAATCCGTTGCCCGATTACCGGCCACCGGCGCCAAGCGCGCCGCCGCCGATCCGCGCGGCGCGCTCTGCGCCCACACCGCAAATGCCGTCGCCGGTAAGCCCGCAGCAGACATGGCAAGCGCAGCGCAACGATTTCGCCGTCCGGCAGATGCCGCACGGCATCCAGCGCAAAACGCCGCCGCCGAACGCGGCGCCGCGTAACGACTATCGTCCGCCCGCGTCCCTGCCGCCAATGGAAGCGCCACGCGCGCCTCGGCCGACAATGGAAGCGCCCCGGATCGAGCCTCGCCCCGCACCGTCACCGCAACCCGCGCCGCGCGCGCCTTCCCCGCCCGCGCGCCAGGCACCGGCCCATCCGATGCGCCCAGATCAGCCGCACGCGTTCGACGCACACTTCAATGCACGCCGGCACACATGACGCACCCAGTAAAAAAAACCCCGTGAAATTCACGGTTTTTTTTACCCCGCAGACACGGGCCGGAACCCGCAATGCCAACGCGTCGCTCAAACCGCCATCGGCGCGGTCAATGGCTCGTGATGCCGATAGTCGACGAGCGAAAAATCCGACGGCTCGATGCGCTCGAGCCACTCCGGCTCATACTTGCCCGTCTTCGCGAACTCGGGCACCCGCTCGGCGATCTCCAGCCGCGGGCTCGCGAACGGCTCGCGCTGCAACTGCTGGTTCAGCATGTCGAGCTGATTTTCGTAGATATGCGCATCGCCGATGAAATACGTGAACCAGCGCGGCGCATAGCCCGTCAAGCGGCCGACGAGCGACAAAAGCGCCGCGCCTTCGGCGAGATTGAAGGGCGTGCCGAGCCCGACGTCGTTGCTGCGAATGTACAGACACAGCGAGATCTCCCGCCGCTCGACGTTCGGCAAGAACTGGTACAGCAGGTGACACGCGGGCAGCGCGATTTCGTCGAGTACCGCTGGATTCCAGCCGTGGAACAGAATGCGGCGGCTCGACGGATCGCGGACAATCGTATCGAGGCAATCGCGCAACTGGTCGATCGCCTTATGCATCAGCACTTTGCGCGCGTCGCCGTGCTCGAATTGCGCGACCACGCGATAGCCGCGCGACAGCGCGTCGGTGATTTGCGCATCGGCCCGCGCATCGAGCACCTTGTAGCCCGGCCAGCGGCGCCATTGCACGCCGTATACGTCGCCGAGATCGTCGGCGCCGAGCCGATACGGATTCGCGAGCCACTGCGCGTTGTCGTTCGCGTTCGCATCCCACACCTTGCAGCCGAGCGCGCGAAAATCGGCCGCGCTGCGCTTCGCGCGCAGGAAGCCGACCAACTCCCCGATCGCCGACTTGAACGCGAGCTTCTTCGTCGTCACGGCGGGAAAGCCCTGTTGCAGATCGAAGCGCAGCATCGCACCGGGGATGCTGATCGTGCGAATGCCGGTGCGGTTGGTCTGCCAGGTGCCGGTGTCGAGAATGGTGCGAACAAGGTCAAGATACTGTTTCATGCGAATTCCTTTGGCCGCGGCAAGCGGCCGCATCGCGCCCATTTTAGCAAGCCAGCCGAATCGCGGCCCGGCCGTGCCCGCGTCCGGCAATGGCCCCCGCGCGGCCGCGCGAGCGCCGTCATCGCGCTCAGCGCAATCCGGTAGAATCGGGCCTTTGCGTTTTCCGCTTCCTTTTCCGTCATGACGACGCTGACCCTGATCGTCGCGCGCGCCCGCAATGGCGTCATCGGCCGCGACAACCAGCTCCCGTGGAAACTTCCCGAGGATCTCGCGTATTTCAAGCGAACAACGATGGGCGCACCCGTCATCATGGGCCGCAAGACACACGAATCAATCGGCCGGCCGCTGCCCGGCCGCCGCAATATCGTCGTCACGCGCGACGGCGCGCGGCGCTTCGACGGCTGCGACACCGCGACGTCGCTCGACGCGGCGCTCGCGCTCGCCGCGCGCGACGGCGCGGCCGAAGCGTTCCTGATCGGCGGCGCACAACTGTACGCACAAGGCATCCGGCAAGCAGACAAGCTGCTCGTCACCGAGATCGATCAGGATTTCGAGGGAGATGCGTCGTTTCCCGCGCCCGATGCGGCGCAGTGGGAAGAAGTGTCGCGCGATACGCATCGCGCGGCGATGCCGAATGATTTCGCCTACGCATTCGTCGTTTACCGGCGCAGACACCCGGGCTGAACAACACCGGCACGCGTTGACTCGTCATTCGTTCGACGAATCGGCGCCCCGCATTCACCGGCGCATGCGCAACGGGCATGCGTTGCCGATATCGGCGCAATCCGCCGCTCGAGCGCAAACAAAAAGCGCCGCGACAAGCGAAGCGGCGCTTTTTATCGACTGCGGCGCGGCGGCTGGGCTGCCGCTCGCACTTACTGCCCCGCGATCGTCATCTGCTCGATCAGCACCGAGCCGGTTTCCTTCGTGCCTCGCACGATCGTATCCGCGCCGATCGCGACGATATGGCGGAACATCTCCTGCAACGTGCTCGCGACGGTGATTTCCTCGACCGGATACTGAATCACGCCGTTCTCGACCCAGAAGCCCGCCGCGCCGCGCGAATAATCGCCCGTCACATAATTGACGCCCTGCCCCATCAATTCGGTCAGCAACAGGCCCGTGCCGAGCTTTTTCAGCATCGCGTCGAAATCGTCGCCGGGCTGCGTCTGCGCGCTCCTGAGCGCCAGGTTATGCGAGCCGCCCGCGTTGCCGGTCGTCTGCGTGCCGAGCTTGCGCGCGGAATACGTCGACAGAAAATAGCCCTCGACGACGCCGTCGCTCACCACGCTGCGCGCGCGGGTGCGCACGCCTTCCTCGTCGAACGGCGCACTGCCCATCGCGCGCGGCACGTGCGGGTCCTCGACCACCTGCACGTGCGGCGCGAATACTTGCTTACCCAGGCTGTCGACGAGAAACGACGTCTTGCGATACAGCGCACCGCCGCTTACCGCCTGCACGAACGCGCCGAGCAGCCCCGCCGCGAGCGGCGCCTCGAACAGCACCGGCACCTTGCGCGTATCGAGACGGCGCGCGCCGATCCGCGCGAGCGCGCGCTCGGCCGCGTAACGGCCGACCGATTCGGGCGGCGCGAGATCGTCCGCGCGACGCTTGGACGTGTACCAGTCGTCGCGCTGCATCAGCCGCCCGCTGCCCGCGATCGGCGCGCACGCGACGTAGTGCCGCGAGTACGGATAGCCGCCGACGAAGCCGCGCGACGTCGCGAGCACGAATTGCGAGTGCTGGGCGGATACGCTCGCGCCTTCCGAATTGCGGATTTGCGGGCTGACCGCAAACGCGGCGTCCTCCGCGCGGCGCGCGATTTCAACCGCGTCGTCGGCCGACACGTGCCAAGGATGATACAAATCGAGATCGCGCGGCTCGGTCTCGAGCAGCTCGGCCTCGGCAAGCCCCGCCGCATCGTCCTCGGCGGTGAAGCGCGCGATGTTGTATGCCGCCGCGACCGTATCCTTCAGCGCCGCCGGCGAGAAATCCGACGTGCTCGCGTTGCCGCGCTTCTTGCCGATGAAAACCGTCACGCCGACCGTCTTGTCGCGATTGTGCTCGATCGTCTCGATCGCGCCGCGCCGCACCGATACCGACAGCCCATCGCCCTCGGAAATCTCGGTGGCGGCGTCGGTCGCGCCGAGCGCCTTCGCGTGCCGGAGAATGTCGGCCGCGATGTTTTTCAGTTCGTCCTGCGTATGCGGAAAATGACGCGCGGGGGCGTCGGCGAGGTTTGCAGCCATCGTCGTGGTATCCGGTGGCGGGCGAATCGCCCGCATGTTTCGAAATGTGCGTATCCCGCGATCATAGCAAGGTCCGGCGCCGCTGACGCGGTTCGGCGAACGCTGCGCCGCGATACAATGCCGCCCATGACACGCAAAACCCGCATCCAACCGATCGAGCCCGCCGCCGACGATGCCGGCCACGGCTACGACCGCCCGAGCAAATCGCAATTGAAGCGCGACATGCACGCGCTGCAGGAACTGGGCGCCGCCCTCGTCGAGCTGCCGAAGGACGCGCTCAAGCGCATGCCGATGCCGGAGGATCTCGCCGACGCCGTCGCCGAGGCACGCCGGATCACCGATCACGAAGGCAAACGCCGCCAGATCCAGTATGTCGGCCGCGTGATGCGCTCGCTGTCCGACGGCGAGACGGCGGCGCTGCGCGCCGCGCTCGACGCGCAGCGCGGCGTCAACAAAGCCGAAACCGCGCGGCTGCATTGGATCGAGCGCACCCGCGAGCACCTGCTCGCGAACGACGACGCGCTCACCGCGTTCATCCGCGAATATCCGTCTGCCGACGTGCAGGAAGGCCGCACGCTGATTCGCAATGCGCGCAAGGAAACGCAGCAGGGCAAGCCGCCGCGCTACTTCCGCGAACTGTTCCAATGGATCAAGACGGCGAGCACCACGGCAGACGCGCACGATGAAGAGTCCCCCGCCGCCGAGGACGATCATGACGACCCAGCGTAATCATCCCGACGAACTCCTGGTCGGCATCGTGTCGATCAGCGACCGCGCATCGAGCGGCGTCTACGAGGACAAAGGCATTCCGGCGTTGACCGACTGGCTCGCGGGCGCGCTCGCATCGCCGTGGCGCGCCGAGACCCGGCTCATCCGCGACGACGCGCAGACGATCTCGGCCACGCTGATCGAGCTGGTCGACATCGCACGCTGCGATCTGGTGCTGACCACCGGCGGCACCGGCCCGGCTCGCCGCGACGTGACGCCCGAGGCGACACTCGCGGTCGCGACGAAGGAAATGCCCGGCTTCGGCGAGCAGATGCGGCAGATCAGCCTGAATTTCGTGCCGACCGCGATCCTGTCGCGGCAGGTCGCGGTCATCCGCGAAACGCCGGACCACGCGGCATTGATCGTCAACCTGCCCGGCCAGCCGAAATCGATCAAGGAAACGCTGGAAGGGCTGCGCGGCGACGACGGCAAGATTCAGGTGCCCGGTATCTTCGCTGCGGTGCCGTACTGCATCGATCTGATCGGCGGACCTTACGTCGACACGCATGCGCACGTCTGCGCGGCATTCCGGCCCAAGAGCGCGGTACGCGCCCCGAAATCGTGCGGCACGTGACGTTCGTCGCATGACGCATTGCAGCAAGCCGGCAGCGTGCGGCGCGGCGCGCCGCACGCGAGCGCGAACGGGCGCGTTACGCCGCCCCGCCGGCCGCAGCCTGCGCCGCCGGCTGAATCAGGAAATGCTCGCGGTAATACTTGAGTTCGTCGATCGATTCGTGAATATCGGCAAGCGCCGTATGCATCGCACGCTTCTGGAAGCCCTTGTAGACCGCCGGTTGCCAGCGCCGGCACAGCTCCTTGAGGGTGCTGACGTCGAGGTTGCGGTAATGAAAAAAACGCTCGAGTTCCGGCATCCAGCGCGCCATGAACCGCCGGTCCTGGCAAATCGAATTGCCGCACATCGGCGATTTGCCGGGCGGCACATACTGGCCGAGAAACGCTTCGATCTGCGCGGCGGCGGCCGCCTCGGTGACGCTCGACGCGCGCACGCGGTCGATCAGGCCCGAGCGGCCGTGGGTGTTCTTGTTCCAGTCATCCATCTTCGCGAGCGTTTCGTCGCTTTGATGAATCGCAAGCACCGGCCCCTCCACCGCGATATCGAGCGTCGAATTCGTCACGACCACGGCAATTTCGATGATACGGTCGCTGTCCGGATTCAGACCCGTCATTTCCATATCGAGCCAGACGAGGTTCAGTTCATTGCGAACGAGCGCGGGTTGGCCGGCCGCGGCGGAAATATCGGTCATGTCGATCCTGCGAAATTGGCAAATGCGAAAACACACTGCGCACATGGCGGAACGCCCCGCGCGCCGTTCCGGCGGCCGGCCGGCAAAGCTGACCGCCTCGCCGAACCCGCCAACGGACGGTGTGCACAAGAACATATAATTCTCGCATAGATACCTACTCACGCCCTCGATGTCCGCCTATACCTTCACCCTGCTCTTCGCCGCCGCGCTCGTCGCGATGACGGGCACCAAGCTGTGGCTTGCGTCCCGGCAGATCCGCTTCGTCGCCGCACATCGCAACCGCGTGCCCGCGCAATTCAGCACCACCATCCCGCTCGCCGCGCATCAGCGCGCGGCCGACTACACCATCGAGCGCACCCGCTTCGCGATGATCGAGATTGTCGCGGGCGCCGCGGTCCTCGTCGGGCTGACGCTGTTCGGCGGCGTCGGCGCGCTCGACACGCTGCTCACGCGCTGGCTCGGCCACGGCTACGGCCAGCAGGTCGCGCTCGTCGCTGCCGTGCTCGCGATTTCGGGCGCGATCGACTTGCCGTTCGATTACTACCGCCAGTTCGGCATCGAGGAGCGCTTCGGCTTCAACCGGATGACAAAGCGGCTCTTCTTCACCGATCTCGCGAAGAATACGCTGCTCGGCGCCGCGCTCGGCCTGCCGCTTCTGTTCGTCGTGCTGTGGCTGATGAATCAGGCGGGGTCGTTCTGGTGGCTTTGGACATGGGCCGTATGGGGCGGCTTCCAAATGCTCGTGCTGGTGCTCTACCCGACCTTCATCGCGCCGCTGTTCAATAAATTCGAGCCGCTGTCCGACGACGCGCTGCGCACGCGGATCGAAGGCTTGATGAAGCGCTGCGGCTTCGCGGCAAAGGGCCTGTTCGTGATGGACGGCAGCCGCCGGTCCGCGCACGGCAACGCGTATTTCACGGGCTTCGGCGCGGCCAAGCGGATCGTGTTCTTCGATACGCTGCTCGCGCGCCTGTCCGGCAACGAGATCGAGGCCGTGCTCGCGCACGAACTCGGCCATTTCAAACGCCGGCACGTGCTCAAGCGCATGGTCTGGTCGTTCGTGCTGAGCCTCGCGCTGCTCGCGCTCCTCGGCTGGCTTGCGCAGCACGCGTGGTTTTACGCGGGCCTTGGCGTGATGCCGTCGATGTCGGGCAGCAACGCGGGCGTCGCATTGATCCTGTTCTTCCTTGCGATGCCGGTGTTCCTGTTCTTCGTCACGCCGCTGGGCAGCCTGAGTTCGCGCAAGCACGAATTCGAGGCCGACGCGTTCGCCGCGAGCCAGACCGACCCGCGCGATCTCGTCAACGCACTCGTCAAGCTCTACGAGGACAACGCATCGACGCTCACGCCCGACCCCGTCTACACGGCGTTCTACTATTCGCACCCGCCCGCGTCGCAACGCATCGACCGGCTGCTCAAGCATTCATGAAGCGCGCGTCGACCAAGCAGGCGGCAAAGGCCGCCGCGCGCGGCGGCGAGTGCGCCGAAGGCCGCGTGATCGCCGCGCACGGCCGCCACTACATCGTCTCGCCGGCCACGGGCGGCCCGCTGTTGCAATGCTTTCCGCGCGGCAAGAAAAGCGAGATCGCGGTCGGCGACAACGTGCGCTATGAGCAGACGTCGGCCGATCAAGGCGTGATCGTCGCCATCGACGAGCGCCGCAATCTTCTGTACCGCTCCGATCAATTCAAATCGAAGCTTTTCGCCGCGAATCTCGATCAGTTGCTGATCGTGCTCGCGACCGAGCCGCATTTCAGCGAGGATCTGCTCGGCCGCGCGCTGATCGCCGCGGAGGCGAACGAACTCAAGCCGATCGTCGTGCTGAACAAGATCGACGTCGGCGCCGCGCTGCCGGCCGCGCGCGCGCGGCTCGCGCCATACCGCGCCCTCGGCTACGATGTGCTCGAACTGTCGGTCAAGGGCGCGCCCGACGACGCGCGCGCGCAGCTCGCGCCGCGCCTCGCCGGCCATGCGACGATCCTGCTCGGCCAATCCGGGATGGGCAAATCGACCCTCGTCAATTTGCTTGTGCCCGACGCCGAAGCGGCAACGCGGGAGATTTCGGCGGCGCTCAACAGCGGCCGCCATACGACAACATTCACCCGCCTCTATCCGCTGCCGGAGGGCGGCTCGCTGATCGACTCGCCGGGATTTCAGGAATTCGGCCTCTATCATCTGACGGAAGGGCGCCTCGAACGCGCATTCCCCGAGTTCCGGCCGCTGCTGCCGCACTGCCGTTTCTATAATTGCCACCATCTGCACGAGCCGGGATGCGCGATTCTCGACGCGCTCGCCGACGGCCGGATCGCACCGGCCCGTCATGCACTGTATGCGCAGCTCGTACACGAGGCGAGTCAAGTCGTCCGTTGATTGACAGCCGGAAGCGCGGGCCGGCGCGGCCACGCGCACAACCCGTTCGACGCATCCGTCGACGGGCCGCCGGCTCGCTGCTTTTCGAGTTTCGGCCGCACGCAGGAGGACTCCGCAATGCGCTTCAAGGCTCCCGATCTCGCCACTGCCCAGCACTGGGCCAATGTGCTCGATGTCGCCGGCATCGGCTGCGAGCTGCACAACCGCTACGCGGGCGGCGCACTCGGCGGCCTGCCGCTCGATGCGTGCCTGCCCGAGCTATGGCTCGACGATGAGCGCGACGAAGCACTGGCGCGGCGGCTGATCGCGGCGGCCTCGCTCGAACCGGCACCCGGCGCGTCGCCATGGCGCTGCGCGCACTGCGGCGAGATGCTCGATCCGCAATTCACCGCCTGCTGGCACTGCGGCACGGGTCGCGATCCGCGCGACGGCTGACATGCGATAGATGCGATATCGCCCGCAAAATGCCGTCGCCGCCGTCATTGCCATTGCCGCGAGACGAAGGCCGCGATCCGCGAAGATGCCCGAAGCGGCAAAAACGCCGCACCAGACCGGCTCATGAAAAACACCCCAAAAATCGGATGGGCGTCCAATTTTTGGGGTGCGATTCAAGCGAAGCGCGAAGCCAGTTTTTTGCCTATCGGACCAGCCAGGCAGGTTTGCCTCCTACCGCCGTCACGATACCCAGACGGCAATCGTCAGCATCAATAGCAACAGCATCCACAAAATCACCGCGCGCCAAACCAGACCGACGGCCGATTGCAGCGTGCGCGGCGTGCAGTCGTCGCCGACCGTCAGCGGATCGGTATCGCCCGATGCGAGCGCGTCGACACTCGACGGTTCGGCGAGCGGCCCGGCGAGCCGCGCGCCGAGCGCACCGCTGCCAGCCGCCAGCAACACGCCGTCATTCGAATCAGGCCACTGCCGCGTATGATTGCGCCAAGCGTAGATCGCATCCTCAAAATTACCGACGATCGCAAACCCGAGCGCGGTCAGACGCGCCGGTATCCAGTCGATCACGAAGAACGCGCGCTGCGCGAACGTCGAGAACGCCGCAGTACGCTCGTCCGCCGGCGCGCGCCAGCTACGCGACAGATACTCCGCGATCCGGTACAGCACCGCCCCCGCGGGACCGACCGGCAGCACGAACCAAAAAAACACGCCGAATACGTGCCGATGCGAGGCGACCACGGCATGAATCAACGTGTGACGGACGATTTCGCCGACCGGCATATCGACCGTGTCGATACCCGTCCATTCGCGAAGAATGTCTCGCGCGCGCGGCACATCGTCGTTGTTGAGCGCGAGATGGATATCGGTGAAGTAATGGCTGAATTGGCGGAAGCCGAGCGTGAAATACACGACGACGACGTTCCACATGAACGCGAGCACGAAGCTCACTTTGTACAGCAGGAAATAGATCAGGGCGACGGCGAACACCCACGGCAACACGACGACGAGCCACGCGAGCACCCCATGCCGCTCCTTGCCGGCGTCAAAGCCGTGCGCGGCGGTTTCCGCATGAGACTGAAACAGCGCAAAGGCCGGATTGTTCGGCGACAGCGCGCGGATCTGTTCGATGATGAGCGCAAGAAGAACCGAGAAGAAAGTCATGCGAAAAGCCGTGTTTACGGATAATTGATTTTTCGCATAACGATAGCACAGCGCGTGTTCAATGGCTCGCCGCATGCATCCGCCGCGGCGTCCGGTCGATGCACGCCCGGCGTGAACCACTCGCGAACCTGCGGCGGCGGCGCGCAAAACAGGCGCGCGACTGAGCACTAGGCCGCGAGAAAACGGTACAGATTACGGAGCATCCCAGCCGTGACGCCCCAGATGAAATACCGGCCGCCACCCGCATCACGCGGATAAGGCATCGCAAAAAAACGGCGCTCACCGCCCTGCCAATGAAACGTGCGCTCCTCGTGATGCGCCGGATTCATCAGAAAGTCGAGCGGTACTTCGAAGATCTCGGCCACTTCGAACGGGTCCGCCTGGACCGTAAAAGGCGGATGCACGAGCGCGACGACGGGCGACACGCAAAAGCCGGTATTCGTCACATAGTCGGGCAGCACACCCAGCACCTCGACGTGCTCGGACGCAAGCGCGATCTCCTCGCGCGCCTCGCGCAGCGCAGTGGCAATCGCATCGCGGTCGCCCGGCTCGTGGCGCCCGCCCGGAAAACTGATCTGGCCCGCATGGTCGTTCAGATGATCGGTTCGCTGCGTCAGCAACATCGTGAGGCTGCGATTGCGCACGACAATCGGCACCAGCACGGACGCGCTGCGCAGCTCGATATCGATCGAATGCGACTCGTGCGGCTCCTGCCGCCACTCGGGCGGCCGCGCGAACCGCTCGCGCAGACTCGCCGGCGTCAGGCGCTCGGCCGGCACGGGGGGCAAATCCGCGCCAGTCGCGACGATCGGCAACGCTTCGGGGTCGATGATAGGGCGACGGATCAAGGGCAAGCTCTTATTCGATGAATATGGCCACATTGTCGCGCCGAAATAAAAAAAGCACCCTGACGGGTGCTTTTTCCTTACAGCTCTTACTCTTGCGCAGCAGCAGCGGTGCGATCCTTCGACACCAGCTTCTCCTTGATTCGAGCCGACTTGCCCGAACGCTCGCGCAGGTAGTACAGCTTCGCACGGCGCACGTCGCCGCGGCGCTTGACGACGATGCTGGCCAACAACGGCGAGTAAGTCTGGAACGTGCGCTCGACGCCTTCGCCCGACGAAATCTTGCGGACGATGAACGACGAATTCAGACCACGGTTGCGCTTCGCGATCACGACGCCTTCGTAAGCCTGAACGCGCTTGCGGTTACCTTCCACCACGTTCACGTTCACGATCACCGTGTCGCCCGGGGCGAATTCGGGGATCGTCTTGCCTGCGAGCGCGCGCTCGATCTCTTCCTGCTCAAGTTTTGCAATCAGATTCATGACTGACTCCTATAGCCATCTTGTCGGCGTTCGCACCTGCCGGTCTCCCGGCTCGGCCCCGATAGAGGATGGATTTACATCAGGCGCCGCCCACGCATGGACGGCACCGCCTTTTCGCGAACGGCACGAGCGGCGCTCAAGGCGCCTTCGCTTCCTTCGCGAGACTCGCGAGCCATGCCTCGTCGGCACGGCTCAACAGCTTGTCACGACGCGCCCGCTCGATCAGATCGGGACGTTTCGCGAACGTATTCTTCAGCGCTTGCTGCCGGCGCCAACGCTCGATTTCGGCATGATGGCCGCCTAACAGCACGTCCGGCACCCGAGCGCCCTCGTACTCCTCCGGGCGCGTGTAATGCGGACAATCGAGCAGCCCATCGGCAAAACTGTCCTGCACCGCCGATTGCGCATCGTTCAACACGCCCGGCAGCTGACGCACAACGGCATCCATCAGCGCCATCGCCGGCAGTTCGCCGCCGGACAGCACGAAATCGCCGAGACTCAGCTCCTCGTCGACGCAGCGGTCGATGAGCCGCTGATCGATCGCTTCGTAGCGACCGCACAGCAGCACGACGCCCTGCTCGTTCGCCATCCGCATCACTCGCTGGTGCGTGAGCGGCGCGCCCTGCGGCGACATCATCACGACACGCGGCGCCGCGATCCCCTGCGACGACAAAGCTGCCTTCGCCGCGCCGATCGCCGCCTCCAGCGGCTTCGCAAGCATGACCATGCCTGGGCCGCCGCCGTATGGCCGATCGTCGACGGTACGGTAATTGTCGGTCGTGAAATCGCGCGGATTCCATGTGCGCAAACCGAACCGCCCCTGCTTCGCCGCGCGGCTCGTGATGCCCCAGTCGGTCAACGCGCGGAACATCTCGGGAAACAGCGTCACGACATCGAACTGGATCGCGCTTTGCGTGGCTTCGTCCATTTCAGTAATCGGCTTCCCAGTCGACGACAATGCGCCCCGCCGCTTGCTCTACCGCCTTTACATATACGCCGACGAACGGAATCAGCCGCTCGCCGGTTTTCGGCTGAGCATCGTTGCCGATCGCCGGATATTCGACGCGCATGATCGAATGCGCGCCGTTGTCGATCATATCGGCGACCTTGCCAAGTGCGATGCCCGCCTCGTTGACCACATCAAGGCCGATCAGATCGACCCAGTAAAACTCACCGTCGGACAGCGCCGGAAAATCGCCACGGCGCACGAACACGCGAAAGCCGCGCAGCGCGAGCGCGGCATCGCGATCGGCCAAGCCCGCCGGATGCGCGACGATCGCGTCCCCATGCGGCTTCGCCTGGACGATGCGCGCGGACTTGCGCTCACCGCCTTTCTGCAACCACCAGTGGCGGGCCTTCAGCAGCGCGTCGCCGCCACGCCCTGCGCCGGCATGGGCCGCGATTTTGATCCAGCCCTTGAGACCGTATGCATCGACCACCGCGCCGACTTCGACCGCATCATCCGGCCAAGACTGCGCCGACTCGATGCGAACTGCTTCTGAATCTGCCGGGTCGCCACCCGCTCCGTCCGACGGAGCGCGCCCGACCGGCTTGCGGACAAATACGCCGAACGGCGCTGGCTGCCCGCGCTTCGCACCGCCGGAATCGTGACCGGGCATCAGACCACCTCGCAGCCGGCACTTCCGGCAAACCGAGCCATATTAGGCAGCCGGTTGCGCCTTCTGCGCTTGCTTCACGAGACGCTCGACGGTCGGCGACAGCTGTGCGCCCACGCCTTGCCAGTACGTCAGACGGTCTTGAGCGATACGCAGCGCTTCGCCCTTCGTCGCGACCGGGTTGTAGAAACCGACGCGCTCGATGAAACGGCCGTCACGACGGTTACGCGAATCGGTAGCGACGATGTTGTAGAACGGGCGCTTCTTCGAGCCGCCGCGAGCCAGACGGATGATGACCATATGAATTCCTTCGGGAAACCGGGTTCGAAAACTACTGAAACGTGAGATTATAGCCCGAATTTGATGGCGCAACAAACACTTACCAGCCAAAAAACGTTGACGTCATACGCTTTGCCCTTGCCGCTTTCTTATTGCCGACGGCTCGCGCACTTTTTGTGGCGGCACGCTTAGCAAAAAATGTCTCGTTCTCGCCACAGCATTTCGTGACCGCCGCTGGTTTCGCGCGCCGCGACCAGCCGTCTTCAGCACCGTTTGCGCGGGCGGCTGTGAGCTGGGATGCCAGGCCGCACCGGATATCGGATGTCGTCGAACGATGGCGGTGGCGGCAAATCGCCCGGAAACGGCAACGATACGACCGCTCGCCGCCGATACATGACATGGCAAATGGCGAACCTCCCGCCACGAGCGCGACCCGTTGACGCAATCATCACATGACCACGAAGCGCCCCTGAGCGTAGAATGCCAGCCGGCCGCGGCGCTCCGGCAACCCGGATGCGTTCGCATAGAAAGACCCTCAACCGGCAAGTCATGTCAAGCAGCCCGTCCACGCCGCCTCGCTTCCGATCGAAGACCCTCACCGCTCTGCTCGCTTTCCTGTTCGGCTCACTCGGCGCGCACCGCTTCTATCTGTACGGCTGGAAAGATCTCGCAGGCTGGGCACACGTACTTGCAACGATCATCGGCATCCCTGGCTTCCTGCTGCTCGCGGCGACGCAGCGTACTGCAACGCTCGGCTGGGGCCTCGCGTTACCCGGCGCGATTTCGCTGCTCGCGGCGTTTCTCGCTGCACTCGTCTACGGACTGCGCGCCGACGACAAATGGGATTCCCAATTCAATGCCGGCACCGGCCGGCATAGCCGATCGGGCTGGAGCGTCGTGTTCATTGTGATTTTCTCGCTGCTGATCGGCGCATTCCTGCTCATGACGGGGCTCGCACTCGCCTTCCAGACGTATTTCGAGGCCCAGGTCGAAGCCGCGAAGCAGATTTCGCAATAACGGGCGCGCACCCGCGATCGACGCACCAAGATCCGAAGGCAGCGGAAATCGATGCTCAAAACAAGTCCAATTGCGGACTTTCGCCCGCCGGCGCCGCAATGCGCCGCGGCCTCGCGACGACGGATGGACGTGGCGGCGCACGAAACTGCGTGAAATCGAGAATACCGCGCGTCCGCTCGTTGAGCCCGTAACGCTTGACCGCCATCCGAAAGCGCTGCTTGAGCACATCCGCCCACATTCCGTCCCCTTTCATCCGCGTACTGAAATTGGCGTCATAGTCCTTCCCGCCACGCATGTCGCGCACGCGAGCCATCACCCGCTCAGCGCGATCAGGGAAATGGGCAGCTAGCCATTCGGTAAAAAGCGGCGCCACCTCCCATGGCAAGCGCAGCACGATATAACTGGCGTGCGTTGCGCCTGCGTCCGCGCAAGCTTCAAGCACGCGTTCGAGATCGGGCTCCGTAACGAACGGAATCATCGGCGCGACGCTCACACCGACCGGCACGCCCGCTTCGCTCAGCGTCCGGATCGTCCGGAGCCGGCGGGAGGGCGTTGCCGCACGCGGCTCAAGCGCACGCGCAAGCTCGGCATCGAGCGTCGTGATCGTGACCGCCGCCATCACCTGCCCGCGTGCCGCCATCGGCGCAAGCAGATCCAGATCGCGCTCGATCAACGACGACTTCGTGATCGCCGCAAACGGCTGGCCATGATCGTGCATCACCTGAATCACCTGCCGCGTGATCCGCAGATCGCGCTCGACTGGCTGATACGCGTCAGTACTGACGCCAAGCGCAATCGGCTCCGGCACGTAGCGAGGCTTCGCGAGTTCGCGTTCGAGCAACTCGGCCGCGTTCACCTTCGCATAGATCCGGCTTTCGAAATCAAGCCCCGGCGACAGCCCGAGGTAGCTGTGCGTCGGCCTCGCGAAACAATAAATGCAACCATGTTCACAGCCCCGATACGGGTTCAGCGACACGTTGAACGGAATGTCCGGCGACGCGTTGCGCGTGAGGATGGTTCTCGCGCGCTCCTCGAATACCTGCGTGCGCAACACCGGCGGCTCGCCGTCCTCGCCGCGCTGCCAACCGTCGTCGACCATCTCGCGCTCGAGTGTCTCGTAACGCCCTTGCAGATTGCCGACCGCACCGCGCCCTTTGCGCGGCACGGGCGGCGCCACCGGATATTCGACGTCGGATCGATCGCTCATCACACCCCTCGGAAGCAGCCACGGCCGCCACCGAACACGGCCGCCGATACTGTATATTTATACAGCATTCGATCCGCCGCGCCAAGCGCTTCGTATCCGCCGACCTACCCGGGCAATCGCACTCTCATTCTCCGACCGAGATCGTCAGCGTCTCCTTGATCTCCTCCATCACGACATAACTCTTCGACTGCACCGCACCCGGCAATTGCAGCAGAATGTCGCCAAGCAGTTTCCGGTAGTCGGCCATCTCGCCGATCCGCGCCTTGATCAGGTAGTCGAAATCGCCGGACACGAGATGACATTCGAGCACCTCGTCGATCTTCATCACCTCCCGGCGGAACTGCTCGAACATGTTGCCGTTCTTGTGGTCGAGCGTGATCTCGACGAACACCAACAGCGCCGCGCCGAGTTGCGCCGGATCGACATGCGCGTGATAGCCGGTGATCACGCCATCACGCTCCATGCGCCGCACCCGCTCGATACAAGGCGTGACGGTCAGACCGACCCGCTCGGCGAGATCCTTCATCGCCATCCGGCCATCCATTTGCAGAAGCTTCAGAATGCGCCGGTCGAGCTTGTCGAGCGCGCGTACTGGCTGACGTTGAGTTCTCATCGGTTTTTACTGAAAATCAGAAAAATACAATAACAAAACCTAGACACTCAAAAATACCATAGCGAAAAAAACTAGGTCGGATGAAGACTGCAGGATCCATCGGTCAACTCGCGCATCATCCGCCGTTTTCGAACTGGAGCAGCTATGCGTGTGGTTATTTTGGGCAGCGGCGTGGTCGGCGTGGCGAGCGCTTATTATCTGGCACGCGCGGGGCATGAAGTCACCGTGATCGATCGCGAGGCCGGCCCCGCGCTCGAAACGAGCTTTGCGAACGCCGGCCAGATCTCGCCAGGCTACGCGGCGCCATGGGCGGCGCCGGGCGTGCCGCTGAAGGCGCTCAAATGGATGTTCGAAAAGCACGCGCCGCTTGCGATCCGCCTCGACGGCACGCGCTTCCAGCTGCAATGGATGTGGCAGATGTTGCGCAATTGCAGCGCCGAGCGCTACACCTTGAATAAGGGCCGCATGGTCCGTCTCGCCGAATACAGCCGCGACTGCCTGCAGGCGCTGCGCGCCGACACCGGCATCCAATACGAAGGCCGCACGGGCGGCACGCTTCAGGTATTTCGCACGCAGCAGCAGCTCGACGGCGCCGCGAAGGACATCGCCGTACTGCGCGATGCGAACGTGCCGTTCGAGTTGCTGTCGGCAAGCGAGTTGCAAAAGGCCGAGCCGGCGCTTGCCGCCGTCTCGCACAAGCTGACGGGCGGCCTGCGGCTGCCGGGCGACGAAACGGGCGACTGCCAGCTTTTCACGACGCGCCTGGCCGCGCTCGCCGAGCAACTCGGCGTGACATTCCGCTTCAATACGCGCATCGACGCGCTCGCGATCGCGGGCGGCAAGATCGCCGGCGTGCAATGCGGCAGCGAGCATAGCGGCACCGAGATCGTGCGCGCGGACGCATACGTGGTCGCGCTCGGGGCGTATTCGACGAACTTCGTCGCGAATCTCGTGAAGATTCCGGTCTACCCGCTCAAGGGCTATTCGATCACCGCACCGATCGTCGATGCGGCGAAAGCGCCCGTGTCCACCGTGCTCGACGAAACCTACAAGATCGCGATCACCCGTTTCGACGAGCGCATCCGCGTCGGCGGGATGGCGGAAATCGTCGGCTTCGATAAGGGACTGCGCGAAGCGCGCCGCGAGACGCTCGAAATGTGCGTGAACGATCTGTTCCCCGGAGGCGGCGACACGTCGAACGCGACGTTCTGGACCGGGTTGCGGCCCATGACGCCGGATGGCACGCCGATCGTCGGCCGCACGCCCGTATCGAATCTGTTCCTCAACACCGGCCACGGCACGCTCGGCTGGACGATGTCGTGCGGCTCGGGCCAACTGCTCGCGGATCTGATCTCGGGCAAGCAGCCGGCGATCCGCGCGGACGATCTGTCGGTGCACCGGTATTTGCGCGAGACGGACGGCGAGCATCGCCCTGCCTACGCATAACGCATTGCGCCGCGCGCGCGGCGCGATTCGTTCGCGTCGATTCAATCGAGCGAAGGCGCAAAAAACGGGCAATTCAAGAAAAACACCCCAAGGGCTGGATCTATGTCCGCCATTGGGGTGTGGTTCAAAGGGCACCGTTCAAAGGGTGCCCTTTGTTGTCTGGCCGGCCAATTCGTCGCCGCCCGCCGGCCACTCGGTTCGCGCTGCGAATCAGAATTGATCTTCCGCCAACGCAAGCACGCCTTGCCCGCCTTTCGCGCTGGTGATCGCCGCCTCGTAGGCATTCGCCTGCACGAGAATGTGCTCCGCGTAGAACTGCGCGATCGCGATTTTCGCGTCGTAGAACTTCGGATCGTCGTCGCGCTTCGCTTGCGCGACGAGCAGCGCGCGCGCGAACTGCCAGCCGCACAGCACGACGCCCGCGAGCTTCAGATACGGCACGCTGCCCGCGAACACCGCGTTCGGATCGGCCTTGCCGTTCGCCACGACGAAATCGACGGCCGCCGACAACGCCCGCGCCCCGTTCGCAAGCTGCGTCTTCATCACCGCGAACGCCGGGCTGTCATGGCCGCCGAGCGCATCGACCGTCTGCAGAATCTCCGTGACGATCGCCTTGGCGACGGCGCCGCCATCGCGCGCCGTCTTGCGGCCGACGAGATCGTTCGCCTGAATTGCCGTCGTGCCTTCGTAGATCGCGAGAATGCGTGCGTCGCGGTAATACTGCGCGGCGCCCGTCTCCTCGATGAAGCCCATCCCGCCATGCACCTGGATGCCGAGGCTCGCGACGTCGTTGACCATCTCGGTGCTCCAACCCTTCACGATCGGCACCAGATATTCGTAGATCGCCTGATGCTTCGCTCGCACGGCTTCGTCGCCGGCACGGTGCGCGATGTCGCTATGCGCGGCGGCGACATAGGCGAGCGCACGCGCGCCTTCCGTGAGCGCGCGCATCGTCGCGAGCATTCTGCGCACGTCCGGATGATGAATGATCGTCACCGACTGCTTGGCCGAACCGTCGACCGGCCGGCTCTGCACGCGCTCCTTCGCAAACTCGGCCGCCTTCTGGTACGCGCGGTCCGCGACACCGATGCCCTGCATGCCGACGCCGAAGCGCGCCGCGTTCATCATGATGAACATGTATTCGAGGCCGCGATTCTCCTCGCCAACCAGATAGCCGATCGCGCCGCCGTGATCGCCGTATTGCAGCACCGCCGTCGGGCTTGCCTTGATGCCGAGCTTGTGCTCGATCGACACGCAATGCACGTCGTTGCGCGCGCCGAGGCTGCCGTCGTCGTTGACGAGGAACTTCGGCACGATGAACAGCGAAATGCCCTTCACGCCCTCGGGCGCATTCGGCGTGCGCGCCAGCACGAGATGGACGATGTTCGCCGCCATGTCGTGCTCGCCCCACGTAATGAAGATCTTCGTGCCGAACACCTTGTACGAACCGTCGCCCTGCGGCTCGGCGCGCGAGCGCACCAGCGCGAGATCGGAACCCGCCTGCGGCTCCGTCAGGTTCATCGTGCCGGTCCATTCGCCGGAGATCAGCTTCGGCACGTAGCGGGATTTCTGCGCATCGGTGCCCGCCGTGAGCAGCGCTTCGATCGCGCCGTCCGTCAACAATGGACACAGCGCAAACGACAGGTTCGATGCATTCAGCATCTCGATGCACGGCGTCGCGATCAGCTTCGGCAGCCCCTGGCCGTCGTATTCGGTCGGATGCTGCAGCCCCTGCCAGCCACCTTCGACGAATTGCCGGAACGCGTCCTTGAAGCCCGGCGTCGCGGTGACGGCGCCGTCCTTCCAGCTGCTCGGGTTCTTGTCGCCGTCGACGTTGAGCGGCGCGAGCACTTCGCCGCAGAATTTCGCGGCTTCGTCGAGCACGGCGGCTGCCGTATCGAAACCGGCGTCCTCATAGCCGGGCAGCTTCGCGACCTCGTCGATGCCGGCCAACTCCTTCATCACGAACAGCATGTCCTTGACAGGGGCGGTATAGCTCATTTGCTCCTCTCCTTCTCGCTTATGGTGTGAAAAGGGGCGCTCACCGCGCCCCTTCGTTCATGTCCGACCCGCCGATGCAACGCGCGCCGACATCGCGCGCACCACCGAATGCATCAGCCCAGTTCGTTGACAAGTTCCGGCACGAGCGCGAACAGATCGCCAACGAGGCCATAATCGGCGACGCTGAAGATCGGCGCTTCCGGATCCTTGTTGATCGCGACGATCACCTTCGAATCCTTCATCCCGGCCAAGTGCTGGATCGCGCCCGAAATGCCCACCGCGATATAAAGCTGCGGCGCGACGATCTTGCCCGTCTGCCCCACCTGGTAGTCGTTTGGCACATAACCCGCGTCGACCGCCGCGCGCGACGCGCCCAGCGCCGCCTGCAGCTTGTCCGCGAGCGGCTCCAGCACCTTCGTGTAGTTCTCGCCGCTGCCGAGCCCCCGGCCGCCCGACACGATGATGCTCGCGCTCGTGAGTTCCGGACGATCGAGCTTCGTCACTTCGCGGCTCACGAATTGCGACACGCCCGCATCCGCCGCCGCTTCGATCTTCTCGACCGGCGCGCTACCGCCATCGGCTGCGACCGGATCGAAACCCGTCGCGCGCACCGTGACCACCTTGACCGGATCGCTCGACTGCACCGTCGCGATCGCGTTGCCCGCGTAGATCGGGCGCTCGAACGTGTCCGCGCTGTCGACCGCCGTGATGTCGGAGATCTGCGCGACGTCCAGCTTCGCCGCGATCCGCGGCGCGATGTTCTTGCCATATGCCGTCGCCGGCAGCAGGATGTGCGAATAATCCTTCGCGACGTTCAGCGCCGTCGCCTCGACGTTCTCCGCGAGACCGTCGGCCAGTTGCGGCGCATCCGCGAGCAGCACCTTCGCGACGCCCGCGATCTTCGCCGCCGCGTCCGCCGCGCCCTGCGCGTTATGGCCCGCGACCAGCACGTGAATATCGCCGCCGATCTTCTGCGCGGCCGCCACCGTGTTCAGCGTCGCCGCCTTGATCGCTGCGTTGTCGTGTTCGGCAATTACCAGAATCGTCATGTTTATGCGCTCCCCTTACAGCACTTTCGCTTCGGTCTTCAGCTTCTCGACCAGCGTCTTCACGTCCGGCACCTTCACACCTGCCGCGCGCTTGGGCGGCTCGGCCACCTTCAGCGTCTTCAGGCGCGGCGCGACGTCCACGCCGAGGTCTTCCGGCTTCACGGTTTCCAGCGGCTTTTTCTTCGCCTTCATGATGTTCGGCAGCGTCACGTAGCGCGGCTCGTTCAGGCGCAGGTCCGTCGTCACGACGGCAGGCAACGTCAGCGACAGCGTCTCCGCGCCGCCATCGACTTCGCGCGCCACGTTCACCTTCCCGTCCGCCACCGTCACCTTCGACGCGAACGTCGCCTGCGGCAGATTGGCAAGCGCGGCGAGCATCTGGCCGGTCTGGTTCGAATCGTCGTCGATCGCCTGCTTGCCGAGAATCACGAGCTGCGGCTGCTCCTTGTCGACCAGCGCTTTCAGGATCTTCGCGACCGCGAGCGGCTCGACGCCGTCGTTCGACTCGACGAGGATCGCGCGATCCGCGCCGATCGCAAGCGCGGTGCGCAGCGTCTCCTGCGCCTGCGCGACGCCCACCGACACCGCGACCACCTCCGTCGCCACGCCCGCCTCCTTCAGCCGCACCGCCTCCTCGACCGCGATTTCGTCGAACGGATTCATCGACATTTTCACGTTCGCGATGTCGACGCCCGTGCCGTCCGATTTCACCCGGACCTTCACGTTGTAATCGACCACTCTTTTCACTGGCACCAGGATTTTCATGCACACGCTCCAAAGTTACGAATACGACCAGCGGCCATTTTATAGCGCGACTCGCCCGCGCGGCGGCTAAGCCGGCCATTCAATTTACGGCGGCCGACGCTCGGCGCCTGCCGATACTAACGCCACGGCGCGATACGCCGCCAATAGCGAACGATCGTTCTATTTTAAAAGAGAAAAAACCCGGACGCCAAGCCCGGGGGTTCGACCGCCGCCTCTAATCCGCGGCGAGCGCCGCGCCGCGCTCACCACGCGGCGATCACCGCGCCGCCATATTGCCGCTCGATAAAGCGCTTCACGTCGGGCGACCGGTACGCGGCAACGAGTTTCGCGACCCACGGTTTGTCCTGGTCGCCCGCGCGCACCGCGAGCACGTTCGTATAGGGCCCGCCCGGCCCTTCGATCGCGATCGCATCCTGTTTCGGCTTGAGCCCGGCCTCCATCGCATAATTCGTGTTGATCGCGGCGGCGTCGACGTCGACGAGCGAGCGCGGAATCTGCGCGGCGTCCAACTCGACGATCCTCAATTGCTTCGGGTTGCCGACGATGTCGAAACGGGTCGCTTTCAGGCCCGCGCCGGCGCGCAGCTTCAACAGCCCCTGCTTTTGCAGCAGCAACAGCGCGCGCCCGCCATTGGTCGGATCATTCGGGATCGCGATGCGCGCGCCGGAAGGCAATTCGGCAAGCGTCTTCACCCGCTTCGAATAGATGCCCATCGGAAACGTGACCGTCTGCGCGACGTTGACGATCCGGTAGCCGCGATCCTTCACCTGCTGCTCGAGATACGGCGCGTGCTGATAGCTGTTCGCGTCGATGTCGCCCGCCGCGAGCGCGGCATTCGGCTGCACGTAATCGGAGAATTCGACGATCCGGATGTCGAGCCCGCTGCTCGCCGCCACCCGCTTCACCTGCTCCATCACCTGCGCGTGCGGACCGCCCGTCACGCCCACCTTGATCGTCGTCTGCGCCTGCCCGTGCGCGAGCGTCGCGCAAACGGCCGCACCCAGCGCCGCCGCGAGCCTCAGCATCATTCTTCGCCGCATCTTCCGATCTCCGAAACCGAATCGAGCCGTGCCGCCTCGCGAGGCGGCACGCAAGCGCCTTCGCTCATCGATGATTATTTATGACTCAACCGCCGCACGATCCAATCGCCAAACGATTGCACGATCTGCACGAACACGATCAGGATCGCGACGACCATCCACATCACTTCCGGCAAGTAACGCTGATAGCCGTAACGGATGCCGAGATCGCCGAGCCCGCCGCCGCCGATCGCGCCCGCCATCGCCGAATAGCCGACGAGCGACACGAACGTGATCGTGAGCCCCGCGACGATGCCCGGCAGCGATTCCGGCAGCAGCACCTTGAACACGATCTGGCTCGTCGTCGCGCCCATCGCCTGCGCGGCTTCGATCAGGCCGCGATCGACCTCGCGCAGCGCGGTCTCGACGAGCCGCGCGATGAACGGCGCGGCCGCGAGCGTGAGCGGCACGACCGCCGCCGCAGTGCCGATCGACGAGCCGACGACCAGACGCGTAAACGGAATCACCGCGACGAGCAGGATGATGAACGGCGTCGAGCGCACCGCGTTGATGACGCCGCCGAGCACGCGATTGACCGCGAGATTGCGCAGCACGCCCTGACGGTCGGTCAGATAAACGAGCACGCCGAGCGGCAACCCGACGAGCGCGCCGAGCGCCCCGGAGATGCCGACCATGATCAGCGTCTCCCAGAACGACTGCACGAACATATCGAACATTTCACTCAACATGCGACAGCTCCTCGACGACCACTCCCTGCTCGCGCAGATACGCGAGCGCCTGCCCCATCTTGCCCGGCTCGCCCGTCGCGAGCACCGCGAGCGAGCCGAACGCGCGGCCCTGGATCTCGTCGATCTGCCCATGCAGGATGTTGAAGTCCAGCTCGTAGCGGCGAATCGTCTCGGACAGGATCGGCTGATCGACGCCCGAGCCGGTGAACGCCAGCCGCAGCAGATGGCCTGCGCCCGCCTTCAACCGCTCGGCGACACGCACCTTCATCGCCGGCGGCAATTCCTGCGCGATCACGTCGCCGATCAGCGCGCGCGTGACGTCATGATGCGGGCGCATGAACACGTCGATCACGTTACCCTCCTCGACGACGCGCCCCGCATCGAGCACCGCGACGCGGTCGCAGACCTCCTTGATCACTTCCATCTGGTGCGTGATGAGCACCACCGTCAAGCCAAGCTCGCGGTTGATGCGCCGCAACAGATCGAGGATCGCACGCGTCGTCTCGGGGTCGAGCGCCGATGTCGCTTCGTCGGACAGCAATACCTTCGGCTTGCTCGCGAGCGCGCGCGCGATGCCGACACGCTGCTTCTGGCCGCCGCTGATCTGCGACGGATAGCGGTCCTTCTGCGCGGCGAGTCCGACGAGTTCGAGCAACGGCAACACCGTCGCCTCGATCTGCGCGCGCTTCGCACCCGCAAGCTCGAGCGGCAGCGCAACGTTGCCGAACACGGTGCGCGACGACAGCAGGTTGAAGTGCTGAAAGATCATCCCGATGTCGCGCCGCGCCGCGCGCAGCTCGCTCGCGGACAAGCTCGTCAGATCGCGCCCGTCGACGCTCACGCTGCCTTCCGAGGGCCGCGTCAGCAGGTTGATCGTGCGCACGAGCGTGCTCTTGCCCGCGCCGCTGCGGCCGATGATCCCAAACACCTCGCCGCGCGGAATCGTCAGATTGACGTTGTGCAACGCCTCGATCCAGCCGCGCGGCCCCTCGAAACGTTGCGAAAGATTACGAATTTCAATCATGTAAACAGAACGGCGGGCGGCGCGGCCTCTCATGTCGGGCCTCGCCAGTCGACCGCCGCATACGGGAAACGACCCGCGAGTTTACCGCATTCGCAACATATCTCTTAATAATCGATTCCAACCTTTTCATAACGAATCGCAATTAGAGGGCCGCGCCCGAGCGGGCCGTCGCAAACGGCGTCTATGATCGGCGCACCGCCCTGCTCGGCGACGAACGACATATTCCGGAGACCTACCTATGGACGCCACCGCCTCGACCGAAGCCGGCCACCGCACCGCAACCGCCAGCGGCACGGCATTACAGCAGCCGCGCGTGCGCACGGCCGACGGATTCGAACTCGCGGCGCACCGCTGGCCCGTCGCGGCATCGTTCGGCGCGCCGCGCGCGAGCGTGGCGCTCATCCACGGGCTCGCCGAGCACGCGGGCCGCTATCAGGCGCTCGCCGAACGGCTGAATGCGGCGGGCATCGAACTCGTCAGCGCCGATTTGCGCGGGCATGGACGCTCGCCCGGCGAGCGCGCCTGGGTCGAGCGCTTCGACGCGTTTCTCGAAGATGCCGACGCGATCGTCGCCGCCGCCGCGCGCGACGACGGCACGCCGCTTTTCCTCATGGGGCACAGCATGGGCGGCGCGATTGCGGCGCTCTATGCGATCCAATGCGCGCCCGCCCGCCGGCGCGCGCTTGCCGGGCTGATCCTGTCGAGCCCCGCGCTCGCGCCGGGCCGTGACGTGCCGCGCTGGATGCTGGCGGCGAGCCGCCTCGTCAGCCGCATCTGGCCGCGGTTTCCGGCGCTCAAGATCGATGCCGCGCTGCTGTCGCGCGATCCGGCGGTGGTGGCTGCCAATCGCGCGGACCCGCTCGTGCATCACGGCCCGGTGCCGGCGCGCACCGGTGCCGAGATTCTCGCCGCGATGCAGGAAATCGAGCGTGGCCGGGCGGCGCTTCGCCTGCCGGTGCTCGTCTATCACGGCACGGCCGACAAGCTGACCGAACCGGACGGCAGCCGCGATTTCGGCGCGCACGTCGGCTCACCCGACCGGACGCTGACGCTCTATGAAGGCAGCTATCACGAAACGATCAACGATCTGGATCGCGAGCGCGTGATCGGCGCGCTGATCAACTGGATTCTGTCGCGCACGCCCAAGCGCGGCTGACGGGCCTGCCGCGCGCCGCCCCCGAAGCGGATTCGGGCGGATTCGAAGCAACGAAATTTCGGAGGCATGCGCGCGAATGTCCGGCCTTCCCGGCAAACGCCGCGGCATTCCGCAATCCGCACACGCCGGCGCGCGGCGCTCAAACGCCGGCCAGCACGCGCAGATGCGCGACCACGCTGCGCCCGAGCGCGGAAAGGTTATAGCCGCCTTCGAGGCAGCTCACGATGCGGCCTTGCGCGTGCCGCCGCGCGACATCGCAAATCCGCGCGGTCAGCCATTCATAGTCGGCCTCGACGAGCGCCATCCCGCCGATGTCGTCCTCGCGATGCGCATCGAAGCCCGCCGACACGAACAACATCTGCGGCCGGAACGCTTCGAGCCGCGGCAGCCACATCATCTCGACCGCCTCGCGCACCGCCATTCCGTTCGTGCGCGCGGCCATCGGCAGATTGACCATGTTCGGCGCCTGATGATCGACGCCCGAGAACGGGTACAACGGCGATTGGAAGAAACTGCACATCAGCACACGCTCGTCGTTCGCGAACGCGGCTTCGGTGCCATTGCCGTGATGAACGTCGAAATCGACGATCGCCACCCGGTCGAGCCCGTGGATATCGAGTGCGTGCCGCGCGGCGATTGCGATATTGTTGAAGAAGCAAAAGCCCATCGCGCGCGCGGGCTCTGCGTGATGCCCGGGCGGGCGCACGCTGCAAAACGCGTTGTCGTAGCGCCCTTCGAGCACCGCATCCGTCGCGTCGACGGCGGCGCCCGCCGCGCGCATCGCCGCGCGCCACGTGTGGGGATTGGCAAGCGTGTCGGGATCGATCGTCACGTGCCCTTGGTCCGGAATCAGATTGCGGATGTAATCGATGTGCGCCCGCGTATGCACGCGCGCAAGCGCGGTCTCGCTCGCGAAAGGCGCTGTTTCATGGGCAAGCAGTTCGTCGATGCGGCTCGCGATCAACTGATCCTGAATCGCCGACAGCCGCGCCGGCGACTCGGGATGCCACTGCCCCATCTCGTGCAGCATGCAATCGGGGTGGGTATAAAAGGCCGTTGTCATAAGCTGATTCCGCCGGGCGGCCGGATGCGCGGCGGGTCTCCCTCAGTGATGATCGATGTGTGCGATACCGCGTGTCGTGCGCGGCTTCATACTTGATTCGCGCCTAACTTACCATAACCGCGTCATGCCGCGCGCTGCCGGGGCATAGTGGATGCGTCGGTTATACTGCGCCGAGTCCGTTCGCCAGCCTGCTTCGCTTCGACATGAATTTCAATCCGTCAGTATCCTCCGTCTCGTTCACCTTGCGCCTTCGCACGCCGTTGGCCGCATTGTCGCTCGCCGCTTTGCTGTCGGCCGGCATCGCGGCCGCGCAAACCACGCCGGCCGCGGCCACCGTCGCGCAAGCGCAGCCGCAACCGGCCGCGCCGGCCGCTCAGACGTTCGAAGAGGAAATCGTCCCGCAGCGTTACGCGAACAATCCGAAGATCGACGCGTTTATCGCCGACATGGCCGCACGCCACGACTTCGATGCAAACGCGCTGCGCGCACTCTTCTCGCGCGTCAGCTATTCGGCAACCGCCGCGAAGCTCGTGCTGCCCGCGCCGACGCCGTCCGTCAAGAACTGGCGCGTCTATCAGGCGCGCTTTCTCGATCCGGTTCGCATCAACGCGGGCGTGAAGTTCTGGCGCGCGAACCGTGCGACGCTGCAACGCGCGTCGGCGGAATTCGGCGTGCCGCCCGAGATGATCGTCGGCATCATCGGCGTCGAGACGATCTACGGGCGCTACATGGGCAACTTCCGCACGCTCGACGCGTTGACGACGCTCGCGTTCGACTACCCCAACACGCCTAACCGCGAAGACCGCCAGGCGACGTTCCGCAAAAACCTCGAAGACTTCCTCGTGTGGACGCGCGACAGCCAGCTCGACCCGACCTCGGTGCTCGGCTCGTATACGGGAGCGATCGGCATTCCTCAATTTCTGCCGAGCAGCATCCGCGAATACGCGGTTGATTACGACGGCAACGGCCATATCGACCTGCGCGCCAGTTCCGCCGACGCGATCGGCAGCGTCGCGAATTATCTGAAGCAGCACGGCTGGGAAACCGGCCGGCCGGTGATCTGGAACATCGCCCCCGACCAGGGCAGCCGTGGCGTTGCGCAGGCGGCCGCAGACGGCAAGCCCGAGCCGCATTGGACGTTGTCGCAATTCCTGCGCGCGGGGCTCGCGCTCGACGAGCCGGCCGTCGACGCCGCGTCGGAGGGCAGCACGCCCGTGCTGGTGGTCGATCTGCCGACGCCTGGCCGTCCAACCGAATACAAGCTCGGACTGCAAAATTTCTACGTGCTGACTCGCTACAACCGCAGCTTCTTTTATGCGCTCGCGGTGTATCAGCTCGGCGAGCGCGTGAAAGCGCAGATGGCGGCGAACGGCGCATTGTCGACGCCAACCGGCGACGACGCGCCCGCCGGAGCCGCGTCGCCATCGGAGTAAGTCGAGCCGCGCGGCAGCGTAATCGCCGCCGCACGCCGATACGAAAAAGCGCCGCAAGCGGCGCTTTTTTCATGCAAGCCGGCGGCGTGCCGCGCATGCGGCCCATCGCTCACGCGTGTCATGCGGGAAACACCCCGGTCGACAAATATCGGTCACCGCGGTCGCAGACAATGAACACGATCGTCGCGTTCTCGACCTGCCGCGCGACGCGCAGCGCCACTTCGCATGCGCCGCCCGACGAAATACCGGCGAAAATGCCCTCCACGGACGCGAGCTTGCGCGCCATCGCCTCCGATGCGGCCTGACTCACGCCCTCGACGCGATCGACACGGCTCTTATCGAAAATCTTGGGCATATACGCGTCCGGCCATTTGCGGATGCCTGGAATGCGCGAACCTTCCTCCGGCTGCGCACCGACGATTTCGATCGCCGGATTGTTTTCCTTCAGATACTTCGACGTGCCCATGATCGTGCCCGTCGTTCCCATCGCGGACACGAAATGCGTGATGCGGCCTTCGGTTTCGCGCCAGATCTCCGGGCCGGTGCCTTCGTAATGCGCAAGCGGATTGTCGGGGTTTGCGAACTGATCGAGAATCACGCCGCGGCCTTCGCGCTGCATTTGATCGGCGAGATCGCGCGCGAACTCCATGCCGCCCTTCACCGGCGTCAGGATGATTTCCGCGCCATACGCAGCCATACTTTGGCGGCGCTCGACCGACAGATCCTCCGGCATGATGAGCACCATCTTGTAGCCGCGAATTGCCGCGGCCATCGCGAGCGCGATGCCGGTATTGCCGCTCGTCGCCTCGATCAGCGTGTCGCCCGGCTTGATCGTGCCGCGCTCCTCGGCCTTGCGGATCATCGACAGCGCCGGACGATCCTTCACCGAGCCCGCCGGATTGTTGCCTTCGAGCTTCGCGAGCACCACGTTGTTGCGCGCGCGAATTTCGTCGTCCGGCAGCCGGACCAATTGCACCAGCGGCGTATTGCCGATGGTGTCTTCGATAGTTTTGTAAGCCATGAACGTCGCGTATATCCGATGCCGAACAATTGATCGATTGTAAACCAGCGGACAGACGCACGCGCGCCATGCAAAAAGCCCGCGGCAAGCCGCGGGAATCCGCCGCCCGCAGCGGCGGCTGAAGGAGGCATCACACCCGGATAGTCGGCAGACCGGATTATTTCTTGGCCGCCCCCGCTCTTTGCGGCGCGGCCGTTGCCGCCGCCGTGGCGGCCGCGGCGGGCGGGCGCGTGCCTGCCGCGCCGATCGCCAGCCCTTCGGCGGCAAGGCGCTCGAGCGTCTTGCCGCCCATCCCCTTCACCCGCCGCGCGAGGTCGGCGGCGTCCTTGAACGGACCGTGCGCGCTGCGCTCGTCGATGATCGCCTTCGCTTTGGCCGGGCCGATTCCCTTGATACCGCGCAGCGCGTCGTCGGTTGCGACATTGACGTCGACGGCGGCCCATCCGTGCGCGGCCGCTGCAACGAGCGCGAGCGTCGCGAAAATTTTCTTCAGCATCTGGATCTCCGTAGGGTTCGCATCAGAAACGAACGGCCGGCGGCCGCCGACCGTGAGACCCAGTCTAAAGAAGACAGCGTGACGCTTATAGCTGGCCGAACAGCCAACGCACGTAGCGATCGACGCCTTGCTGCACCGTCAAAAACGGCGCGTCGTAGCCGGCCGCGCGCAGCTTGGTCTGATCGGCCTGCGTGAAGCATTGATACTTGCCGCGCAGCGCGTCGGGAAACGGCACGTATTCGATGAGCCCTTGCTCGACCTGCTCGGCAAGCGTCAGCGCGGGCTTGCCGTCAAGCGCGCGCAGCGTGTTGACGACCGTTGTCGCGATGTCGTTGAACGGCTGCGCGCGGCCGGTGCCGAGATTGAAGATGCCCGACTTCTCCGGATGATCGAAGAAGAACAGGTTGACCTTCGCGACGTCCTCGACCGACACGAAATCGCGCGTCTGCTCGCCCGGCCCGTAGCCGTTGTACTCGCCGAACAGCTTGACCTTGCCCTCGGCGCGAAACTGGTTGAAGTTGTGGAACGCAACCGACGCCATGCGCCCCTTGTGCGATTCGCGCGGCCCGTACACGTTGAAGTAGCGAAAGCCTGCGATCTGGCTCTTCGCAGCCGGCAACACGCGGCGGACCACCTGGTCGAACAGGAATTTCGAATAGCCGTAGACGTTGAGCGGCGCCTCGACGTCGCGCGCCTCGACGAAGCGGCTCGAGCCGCCGTAGATCGCGGCGGACGACGCATACAGGAACTGCGCGCCCTGGGCCATGCACGCATCGAGCACCGCGCGGCTGTAGCGGAAGTTGTTGTCCATCATGTAGCGGCCGTCGGTTTCCATCGTGTCCGAGCACGCGCCTTCGTGAAACACCGCCCGGACCTTGCCGAAATCGCCACGCGCGAAGCGCTCGACGAACTCGGTCTTGTCGAGATAATCGTCGATCTCGCAATCGACGAGATTCTTGAACTTGTCCGCGCGCGTCAGATTGTCGACCGCGATGATGCGCGTCTCGCCGCGCTCGTTCAGCGCCTTCACGAGGTTCGCGCCGATGAAGCCGGCCGCGCCGGTAACGATGAGAGTCATGATCGTCCTGCCGATGAGAGTGTGCGCACCGCGGCGCCGCAGCGCGCGCCGGTGCCGTTCGATTCAGTGAAACAGTTCGTCGTACTCGACCGTCGCCGTGCCGAGCTTGCCGACGACGATGCCCGCCGCCCGGTTCGCGAGCGCCACCGCGTCGACGAGCGGCAACCCCGCGCCTAGCATCGTCGCGACGGTCGCGATCACCGTGTCGCCCGCGCCCGACACGTCGTACACCTCGCGTGCGAGCGCCGGAACGTGCAGCTCGCCGTCGGCGGCGAACAGCGTCATCCCCTCTTCCGAGCGCGTGAGCAGCAGCGCGTCGATCGCGAGCGCATCGCGCAGCGTCGCGACGCGCTCGCGCAGATCGTCTTCCGACTTCCATTGCCCGACGACCTCGCGCAGTTCCGCGCGGTTCGGCGTGATCAGCGACGCGCCGCGATAGCGGTCCCAATCGGCGCCCTTCGGATCGACGAGCACCTGCTTGCCCGCCGCGCGCGCGGTCGCGATCATCGTCGTCACATGCGTGAGGCCGCCTTTCGCATAATCCGACATCAGCACGACGTCATACGACGGCAGCAGCGCGTCGAAGCGCGCGAGCCCGGCAAGCAGCACCTCGTGCGTCGGCGCGGCCTCGAAATCGACGCGCAGCAACTGCTGCTGCTGCGCGAGCACGCGCAGCTTGATCGTCGTCGGCAGCGCCGGGTCCCGTTCGAGATACGGCGTCACGCCGCTCTCGCCCAGCAACTCGACGATCCGCTCGCCCGGCTCGTCGCGGCCGACCACGCACAACAGGCCGGCCTGGCCGCCCAGCGTCACCGCGTTGCGCGCGACGTTCGCCGCGCCGCCCAGACGCTCCTCCTGCCGCTGCACGTGCACGACCGGCACCGGCGCTTCGGGCGAGATCCGGTTGACGTTGCCGAACCAGTAGCGATCGAGCATCACGTCGCCGACGACGAGCACGCGCGATTGCGCAAGCTGCGCGCGCGGCACGACGAGCCCAACCGGCACGGCGTCCTGCGCCGTGCGCTTATCCGCGGGCTGACGAATGCGGCTCGACATGGGGGCGTCCAATTCCGTGGTAATCGATGCCGAGTTCGGCCATCGCATCGGGTTCGTATAGATTGCGGCCATCGAAGATCACCGGCATCTTCAGCATCGACTTCAGATGCGAAAAATCCGGGCTCTTGAATTCCTTCCACTCGGTGACGACGACAAGCGCGTCCGCGCCTGCGAGCGCATCGTCGGCGGCATCGACAAACGCGAGCCGCGCGAGCGCGTCGGGCGCGCCGTGCAGATCGAGCGCGAACACGCGCCGCGCCTCGTCGAGCGCGACAGGATCATACGCGCGCACCGCCGCGCCGCGCTCGAGCAGCGCAGCGATCAGGCGCCGGCTCGGCGCTTCGCGCATGTCGTCGGTATTCGGCTTGAACGCGAGCCCCCAAACGGCAAACGTGCGCCCGCTCAAATCCGCGCCGTAGCGCGCCGTGATCTTGCCGAGCAGCACGTTCTTCTGCTCGTGGTTCACCGCCTCGACCGCCTCGAGAATCTTGAGCGGATGACCATGCTCGCTCGCGGTGCGAATCAGCGCCTGCACGTCCTTCGGAAAACACGAGCCGCCGTAGCCGACGCCCGCATACAAAAAGTGATAGCCGATTCGCGGATCGGAGCCGATCCCGCGGCGCACCGCCTCGATATCCGCACCCACGCGATCCGCGAGATTCGACATCTCGTTCATGAACGAGATGCGCGTGGCGAGCATCGCGTTCGCCGCGTATTTCGCGAACTCGGCCGAGCGCACGTCCATGTAGATGGTCCGCTCGTGGTTGCGGTTGAACGGCGCATAGAGTTTTTTCATCTTCTCGCGCGCGATCTCGCCGGCGGCGTCGTCGTCGACGCCGATGATGATCCGGTCCGGCCGCATGAAATCGTCGACGGCCGCGCCCTCTTTCAGAAACTCCGGATTCGACACGACCGAGAACGCGTGCGCACCGCTGCCTGCGAGGCCGCGCGCGGCGAGCGCCTCGGCGATCACGCCGCGCACGCGCTGCGCCGTGCCGACGGGCACGGTCGATTTGTCGACGATCACCTTGTAGCCCGCCATGTGGCGGCCGATATTGCGCGCCGCTTCGAGCACGTATTGCAGATCGGCCGAGCCGTCCTCGTCCGGCGGCGTGCCGACCGCGATGAACTGGATCTCGCCGTGCGCGACGCTCGCCTCGATATCGGTCGAGAACGTGATGCGCCCCGCCGCGCGGGTGCGCGCGATGATTTCCTGCAAACCGGGTTCGTGAATCGGGATGCCGCCGCTGTTCAGGATCTCGATCTTGCGCGGATCGACATCCAGACAGAACACGTCGTGCCCGATCTCGGCAAGACACGCGCCGGTGACGAGGCCCACATAGCCCGTGCCGATGATGGTGATCTTCATAAGTATTCCGATGATTCGTTCCGGCGGCCGATGGCCGCCCGGAGCAGGCGCGCCGCGCCCACCCCCATTATGCGACGGCGGGCTCGACGCGCCGCGGCGCGTAGGTTTCCCAGCCGCTGCATCCCGGGCACTGCCAATAGAACAGGCGTGCGCGGAAACCGCAATTCTGGCACGTATACCGTGGCAGATTTTTAGTGCGCTGCTTGACGAGCGTGCGCATCATCTCGAGTTCCGCGCGGCGCGGCTCGTCGGCCGATGCGATCTGCGCGTCGAGCAGATGCAGCATGCCCGACAGGTTCGGCGCCTTCTGCATCTGCGTGCGCGCGAGCGCATGCGCGGCAGCCGTGCCGCGCATCTGCGACACGTATTGGTATGCGACGTCGAGCAGGTCGTTCGACGGATAACGCTCGGCATAGTCGGTCAGCAGCGCGGCGCCCTCGGCCGCACGGTCGAGCGCGATATACGATTTCATCAGCTTGTCGGCAACGAGCGGCAGATACGCGGCGTTCTGCGCCTCGATCCTGCGCC
Source organism: Burkholderia singularis (assembly GCF_001718875.1). Taxonomy (NCBI): domain Bacteria; kingdom Pseudomonadati; phylum Pseudomonadota; class Betaproteobacteria; order Burkholderiales; family Burkholderiaceae; genus Burkholderia; species Burkholderia singularis. Next base: position 1,449,015 of record NZ_CP013448.1, on the reverse strand, counting down.
AGTGTTCGATCGCCGCGGCGTGGTCGCCGGCCGCGGCCGCCGCGTCGCCCGACAGAATCGTCGCGCGCGCGTTCTGCGGGTTCACCGCGAGCGCATCGCGCAGATGCCCGGCCGCACGTTCCGCGTGCTTTTGCTGCAGCGCATCCTGCGCCAGTTCGCAATGGAAATGCGAGATCTCGGTCGACAAGCGCTGCGCGCCCATCGATTCGATCCGCGTCGCGGTCTCGATCGATTTGTTCCAGTCCTTCTCGATCTCGTAGATCGTCAGCAGCGCACGCTGCGCGCCGAGTGCATAGTCGCCGTCGGCAAGCTTGTGGAACGTGTCTTCCGCACGGTCGAGCAGGCCCGCCTTCAGGAAGTCCTGCCCGAGTTCATAAAGGGCATGATCGCGCTCGGTCACGGGCAAATCGGTCCGGCCGAGCAGATTCTGATGCACGCGAATCGCACGATCCGTCTCGCCGCGCCGGCGAAACAGGTTGCCGAGCGCGAAGTGCAGCTCGACCGTCTCCGGGTCGAGCTTCGCCACTTCGATAAACGCGTCGATGGCCTTATCCGGCTGTTCGTTCAACAGGAAATTCAGGCCGCGAAAATATGAGCGCGGCAGATTCGCGCTCTCGGACAACAGCTTGTTGAGGTCGTAGCGCGACGCTATCCAGCCGAGCGCGAATGCGACGGGAATGGCGAGCAGCCACCAGAAATCCAGATCCATGCGACGTGTAGCAAAAGGCCGTGCCGCGACACGCGCGGCAACAGCGAGCGTTAAATGACGGGCGGCATCGGCGGTTGATCGACGATCGCCGGATTTTCGCGCGCGGCGCGCAAATCGCGCTTCAGGCGGCCGTTCTCGAGCCGCATCCGGAACACCGACGGCAACGCGGACAGCAGACCCGCAATCAGCCCGACGCCGAAGAACGCCAGCCCGATCAGGATCAGCGGAGCCTGCCAGTTGTAGCCTGCGATGAAATTCAGCGTCGCGCTATGCGTATTGGCCAGAGCAAGCACGAGCAACAACACGAACACCACCACACGGACCAACCAGACGATGACCTTCATGAGACTCCCTCTCTTTGATTGAGATTATTCGGCGGCGCGTGCGACTCCCCTTCGCCGCGCCGAAGCGCCCCGTATTGTAAAGGATGCCGTTTCACGCATCTTGAGAAACGACTCGGTCCGCGCCGCCACACGGGGCGCGAATCGAGCGCGCAAACAAAAAGCGCCCACGGGGGGCGCTTTCTTTCAGCCTGGTTGGATGGCTCGGCATCGGCATCACTGGCCGTCGTCCGGTTCATCGTTTTTCAACGGTTCTCCGGCACGGCCGTCGACGCGCTCACGCAACTCCTTGCCGGGTTTGAAGTGCGGCACGTGCTTCTCAGGCACCTGCACCTTCTCCCCCGATTTCGGATTGCGCCCGACGCGCGCCGGGCGACGATTCAAACCGAAGCTGCCAAAGCCGCGAATTTCGATCCGATGTCCTTTCGACAACGCATCGGACATCGCATCGAGCATCGTTTTCACCGCGAAATCCGCATCTTTCAGTACAAGCTGCGGAAATCGCGATGCCAACTGGGCGACCAACTCGGATTTGGTCATACTTCAGCAGACCTCGTGAGGCTTACTGGTTCTGGCCGTCAAGCTTCGCCTTCAACAGCGCGCCGAGATTGGTCGTGCCGGTCGCAGCGGAGCTCGAATCTGCTTGCAGGCCACGCATCGCTTCCTGCTGCTCGGCCGAATCCTTCGCCTTGATCGACAGGTTGATGCCGCGCGACTTGCGATCGATGTTGATCACCATCGCATTGACCTTGTCGCCTTCCTTCAGCACGTTGCGCGCGTCCTCGACACGATCCTGCGAGATTTCCGACGCACGCAGGTAGCCTTCGACGTCGCCCGTCAGCGTGATGACCGCGCCCTTCGCGTCGACCGACTTGACCACGCCGTCAACGATCGAGCCCTTGTCGTTCATCGCAACGTAGTTGCTGAACGGGTCGCCTTCGAGCTGCTTGATGCCGAGCGAAATACGCTCCTTCTCGACGTCGATGCCGAGCACGATCGCCTCGACTTCGTCGCCCTTCTTGTACTTGCGAACGGCTTCTTCGCCAGCTTCGCTCCACGACAGGTCCGACAGGTGGACCAGGCCGTCGATGCCGCCCGGCAGACCGATGAACACGCCGAAGTCGGTGATCGACTTGATCGCGCCCGTGATCTTGTCGCCCTTCTTGAAGTTGCGGCTGAAGTCGTCCCACGGATTCGGCTTGCACTGCTTCATGCCGAGGCTGATACGACGACGGTCTTCGTCGATCTCGAGGACCATGACTTCGACTTCGTCGCCGAGCTGAACGACCTTCGACGGCGCAACGTTCTTGTTCGTCCAGTCCATTTCCGACACGTGGACCAGGCCTTCGATGCCCGATTCCACTTCGACGAATGCGCCGTAGTCGGTGATGTTCGTGACCTTGCCGAACAGGCGCGTGCCCGACGGGTAACGGCGCGAGATGCCTTCCCACGGATCGTCGCCCAGCTGCTTGATGCCCAGCGACACGCGGTTCTTCTCTTGGTCGAACTTGAGGATCTTCGCGGTGACTTCCTGGCCGACCGACAGGACTTCGCTCGGGTGACGCACGCGGCGCCATGCGATGTCGGTGATGTGCAGCAGGCCGTCGATGCCGCCGAGGTCGACGAACGCGCCGTAGTCGGTGATGTTCTTGACCACGCCGTTGACGATCGCGCCTTCCTTCAGCGTTTCGAGCAGCTTCGCGCGCTCTTCGCCCTGGGTCGCTTCGATCACGGCACGGCGCGACAGCACGACGTTGTTACGCTTGCGGTCGAGCTTGATCACGCGGAACTCGAGCGTCTTGCCTTCATACGGCGTCGTGTCCTTGACCGGACGCGTGTCGACGAGCGAACCCGGCAGGAACGCGCGGATGCCGTTGACCATCACGGTCATGCCGCCCTTCACCTTGCCGGTGATCGTGCCGGTGACGAGTTCGTTGTTGTCGAGCGCCTTTTCCAGCGACAGCCACGATGCAAGGCGCTTCGCCTTGTCGCGCGACAGGATCGTGTCGCCGTAGCCGTTTTCGAGCGCGTCGATCGCGACGGACACGAAATCGCCCGCCTGCACCTCAACCTCGCCCTGATCGTTCAGGAATTCCTCGATCGGAATGTAAGCCTCGGACTTCAGGCCTGCATTGACGACCACGAAGTTGTGGTCGACGCGCACGACTTCGGCGGAGATCACTTCGCCGGCGCGCATGTCTTGGCGGGTCAGCGACTCTTCGAACAGAGCCGCAAAGGATTCGGTATTCGGGTTGGAGGTTTGCAGGTCGGACATAAAAATCGGTTTGTGCGTGGTCTCGCATTCTCGCCGCGCCCGCTCCAGGCTGCTGCCTTGGCTGACGGCCGGCCCGCGAATCCACACGGGGTTAAGGGTTTAACACACGCTGCGCGCAACGCGCGAAGCACCTACTACGCTTTCGCCCCCTTTTCAGGCGGCTGCCCCAGCTCCTTGTACCACCGCAACACCTGATCGACCGATTGCTCGATCGTCAGCGCCGAAGTGTCGAGGGGCCTGGCGTCCGCTGCGGGCTTGAGCGGCGCGGCCGCGCGATTGCTATCGCGTGCGTCGCGTTCGCGCAAATCCCGGAGCAAGTCATCTATATTAGCAGAAAAACCTTTTTGCATCAATTGCTTATGCCGGCGCGCCGCGCGCGCCTCGACGCTCGCCGTCAGGAACACCTTCAGCACGGCATCCGGGAAGATCACCGTTCCCATGTCGCGGCCGTCCGCGACGAGCCCCGGCGTCTTGCGAAACGCCCGCTGGCGCGCGACCAGCGCGGCGCGTACCGGCGCATGCACGGCGATCGCCGACGCCCGGTTGCCCACCGCTTCCGCACGGATCTCGTCGGACACGTCGATCCCGTCGAGCTGCGCGCAGCCTTCGCGGAACGTAATGTGCAGCCCATCGACCAGTTTCGCCAGCGCCGGCACGTCGTCAGGCTCGACCTGGTAGCGAATGCTCGCGAGCGCGGCGAGCCGGTACAGCGCGCCGCTGTCAAGCAAGTGAAAGCCCAGATGCGCGGCGACCAGCGCCGCCACCGTGCCCTTGCCGGACGCGGTCGGGCCGTCGATCGTGATAACCGGGGTCTGAGAAAAAGGTCGAATCGATTTCATCGGAACAAAGGCGGGCGTCAGGCTTTCGCGAGCGCCAGGAAGCGGTCGAAATAATCGGGGAACGTCTTGCCGACGCACTTCGGATCGTTGATGCGCACGGGCACGCCGCCGAGACTCACGAGCGAGAAGCACATCGCCATCCGGTGATCGTCGTAAGTGTCGATCGACGCGTTCGGCGTCAGTTTCGCGGGCGGCGTCACGACAAGATAATCGGCGCCCTCGCCGACCGTCGCGCCGACCTTGCGCAGCTCGGCCGCCATCGCGGCGATCCGGTCGGTTTCCTTCACGCGCCAGCTGCCGATATTGCGCAGCGTGCTCGTGCCGTCGGCGAACAGCGCGGCCACCGCGATCGTCATCGCGGCGTCCGGAATCAGGTTGAAATCCATGTCGATCGGCTCGAGCTTGCCGTGATCGTGGCCGATTCCGCGCACTTCGATCCAGTCATCGCCCATCGTCACGTTCGCGCCCATTTGCATCAGCGCGCTCGCGAAGCCGACGTCGCCCTGGATGCTCGCGCGGCCGACGCCCTCGACGCGCAGCGGCCCGCCGCCCAGCGCGCCCGCCGCAAGAAAGTACGACGCCGACGACGCATCGCCTTCGACCATGATCGCGCCCGGCGACTGGTAGCGCACGCCCGCCGGCACCGTGAAACGCTGCCAGCCGTCGCGCTCGACGTGCACGCCGAAGCGCGCCATCAGCTTGATCGTGATGTCGATGTACGGCTTCGAGATCAGCTCGCCGTCGATTTCGACGACGCTCGCGCCGTCTTTCGCCTTCACGAGCGGCAGCGTCATCAGCAGCGCGGTGAGGAACTGGCTCGACACGTCGCCGCGCACGCGGATCGGCGCGTCGACGGCGATCGCCGCGGGCTTGATGCGCAGCGGCGGGAAGCCGTCGTTGCCCTCGTAGTCGATCCACGCGCCGATCTGGCGCAGCCCGTCGACGAGATCGCCGATCGGACGCTCGTGCATCCGCGGCACGCCGTGAATCCGATAGTCGCCGCCGTTGACCGCGAGCGCCGCCGTCAGCGGCCGTACCGCGGTGCCCGCGTTGCCGAGAAAAAGGTCGGCCGACTTCGCGGTGAACGCGCCGCGCGTGCCCGTCACGACGCAGGTATCGCCGTCGCGCGCGAGCTTCACGCCGAGCTTGCCGAGCGCGTCGAGCATCACGCGGGTATCGTCGGAATCGAGCAGGTTGGTCACGGTCGTGTCGCCTTCCGCGAGCGCCGCGAGCAACAGCACCCGATTCGAGATGCTCTTCGAGCCGGGCAGGCGCACCGTGCCTTGCGCGCGGGAGAACGGGCCGAGATCGAGATGTTCCATATGAGATCCTGTTCCTGGAGAGGCCAAGCGGGCCGGATGCGCGTCGGATGCGGCGCCGGCCGGCCGGGCGGCAGGCGCGCCGCGCTCGCGCCAGGTCGCGCGCGCGGCGCGCGAGCGCGCGAACACGGCTTCGAGCGCCGCGCCGTCGCGCGTGTCGATCGCCGCGCGCAGCCGTGCGAGCACGCGCGCATAGGCATCGAGTTCGTCGAGCAACGCATCGCGATTCGCGAGACAAACGTCGCGCCACATTTCCGGGCTCGATGCGGCGATCCGCGTGAAATCGCGGAATCCGCCCGCCGCATACGAGAATTTCAATTCCGCGTCGGGCTCGCCGAGAATCTGCTCGACGAGCGCGAACGACAGCACGTGCGGCAGATGGCTCACCGCCGCGAACACGCGATCGTGCTGCGCGGCGCTCATCGCGCGCACGTCGGCGCCCGCCGCGCGCCACATCGACTCGATCCGCGCCAGCGCCGACGGCGCATTCTCCGGCAGCGCGCACAGCACGACGTTGCGGCCGACGTATAGATCGGCGAGCGCCGCGCCGACGCCGCTCGATTCGCGCCCGGCGATCGGATGCCCCGGCACGAACTGGCCGACCCGCGCGCCGAGCACCGCGCGTGCCGCCGCGACGACATCCGATTTCGTACTGCCCGCGTCGGTGACGATCGTCGACGCATCGAGAAACGGCGCGATCCGTGCGAGCAACGGCTGGGTCTGCGCGACGGGCGCGGCGAGCAGCACGACGTCCGCGCCCGCGAGCGCGGCGCGCAGTTGCGCGTCGTCGTCGAGCATGGCCGCGCGATCGATCACGCGCAGCGCGAGCGCGCGCTCGATCGATGCCGCGCCGCGGCCGACGCCTATCACCTCGCGCGCGCCGCCCGCGGCCCGTTCGCGCAGCGCGAGCGCGAGCGAGCCGCCGATCAGCCCGACGCCGAAAATCACCAGTTTGTCGAAAGAGAAGCCTGACACGACGAGAGCCAAAGTAATGCGCGCGCGGGCGGGGCCCGAACGCGACGAAATCAAGACGCGCGCGTCACTGCGCGCGCGGATACGAACCGAGAATCTTCAGGAACGCCGCCTTCTTGCCGAGTTCGGCCAGCGCGGCCTTCACCGCATCGTCGTCGCGATGCCCTTCGATATCGATATAGAAGTAATACGCCCACGTGCCGACCCGCGCGGGCCGCGACTCGAACCGCGTCATCGACACACCGTGCCGCGCAAGCGGCTCGAGCAGCTTGAAAACCGCGCCCGGCTCGTTCTTTACCGACACGATCAGCGACGTCTGATCATGCCCGCTCGGCCCGGCCGGCTCCTTGCCGATCACGACGAAACGCGTGCGGTTGTGCGGATCGTCCTGAATCATCGCGTAGGCAATCTGCAAGCCGTAGTGCGTCGCCGCGCGGTCGCCCGCGATCGCGGCAATCGACGCGTCGTCGGCGGCGAGGCGCGCCGCCTCGGCGTTGCTCGCCACCGCCTGCCGCTCCAGATGCGGCGCGTTCGCCGCGAGCCAGTGCTGGCACTGCGCGAGTGCCTGCGCATGCGCGCACACGCGTTTGACGCCGTCGAGCTTGCCCGTCTGCGTGAGCAAATTGTGATGGATCGGCAGCGACAGCTCGCCGCCGATCAGCAACTGCGTATGCAGCAGCAGATCGAGCGTGCGCGACACCGCGCCCTCCGACGAGTTCTCGACCGGCACCACGCCGAACGCCGCGGCGCCCGCCTCGACCGAGCGGAACGCCTCGTCGATCGACGGGCACGGCAGCCCTTCGACCGATTGCCCGAAATACTCGAACATCGCCTGTTCGCTATAAGTGCCGACCGGCCCCAGGAACGCGACGTGGATGATCTGCTCGAGCGAGCGGCTCGCGGCCATGATCTCACGCCAAATCGCGCTGATATGCTCGCTCGCGAGCGGCCCCGCGCTCATGTCCTGCAGACGCGCGATCACCTGCTGCTCGCGCTCCGGCCTGAACACTGGCGCATTGAAATGCTTCTTGACTTCCCCGACCTCGAGCGCGACCGCCGCGCGCTGGTTCAGCAGCGCGATGAGCTGCGCGTCAATCGCGTCGATACGCTCGCGCAGCGGCTTGAGCCGGGAATTGAGTTCGTCGTCCATGAGAAAACCAAACAAGGGTGCTGATGAGCGGTGCGCGTCACGCGTGCTGCCGCTCGAAATCCTTCATGTATTCGACGAGCGCCTTGACGCCGTCGATCGGCACCGCGTTGTAGATCGACGCCCGCATGCCGCCGACGGACTTGTGGCCCTTGAGCTGCAGCAGCCCGCGCGCTTTCGCGCCGGCGAGGAAGTCTTCGTTGCGCGATTCGTCGGCCAGAAAGAACGGCACGTTCATCCGCGAGCGCGCCGATTTCTCGACCTTGTTCAGATAGAAGCCGCTCGCATCGATCGTGTCGTACAACAGCCTCGATTTCTCGAGATTGCGCTGCTCGATCGCGGCGAGACCGCCCTGCGCCTTCAGCCACTTGAACACGAGGCCCGCGATGTAGATCGCGTAGGTAGGCGGCGTGTTGTACAGCGAATTGTTCAGCGCGACCGTCTTCCATTCGAATGCCGACGGGCAGATCGACAGCGCGCGTTCGAGCAGATCGTCTCGCACGATCACGAGCGTCACGCCCGCCATGCCGATGTTCTTCTGCGCGCCGCCGAAGATCGCGCCATACTTCGCGATCTCGAGCGGACGCGACAGGATGTGCGACGACACGTCCGCGACGAGCGGCACGTCGCCGAGATCGGGAATGTCGAACGTTTCGACACCGTCGATCGTCTCGTTCGTGCACAGATGCACATACGCCGGATCATCCGACAGCCGCCATTCGGAGAACGCCGGCACACGCGTATAACCGCTGTCGGTCTTGCCGGAGGCGGCCAGATGCGGCGTGCAGTATTTCTTCGCCTCGTTGAACGACTTCTGCGACCACGAGCCCGTCACGACGAAATCGGCCGTCGCGCGCGAGCCGAGCAGATTCATCGGCACGATTGCGTTCTCGGCGATGCCGCCGCCCTGCAAGAAAAGAATCCGGTAATTCGCGGGCACGCCGAGCAATTCGCGCAGATCGGCGAGCGCCGCCTCATGGATGGACATGAACTCCTTGCCGCGATGGCTCATCTCCATCACGCTCATGCCGCTGCCATTCCAGTCGAGCATCTCATCGGCTGCCTGGCGCAACACTTCCTCGGGCAGCGCCGCTGGACCGGCGGAGAAATTAAAGACGCGCATCGTGAAAAACCTCGGGAGGAACGCGGCTCGCACAAGCGGACCGGAAACCGGCCAAAAGCCGCGCTGCAAAAGGAATGGCCGTTTGCGCGCTCGCGCAAACGGCCATTATCGCACTGTCACACCGAACCCGCCAACGCCGGACGGTGTTGCGTCCGGTTCGGCCGGCGGGCCGAAAACTGCTTACTTGCCCGGCTTGACGGCTGCAACTTCCTTGTCGGCCTGGTCGCGGGTCGCCTTGATCGCCTGCGGCATGTACTTCTGCATCAGGCCGTTCACGACATCGCGGCCCACCTGGTCCTGCACCTGGATGAACTTGCGGCCCGTCGGGCTCTTGTAGAACGTCGTCAGATCCTTGATTTCCGACGTGCTGTAGTACTTCGCATACGCGTCGTACTGAGCCTGCATCGCATCGGTCGTGAACTGCTGCGTGCCGAACACCTTGCCGGCGTTGTCGACGAGCTTCGGCACCGCGTTCTTCTGCAGCGTCGGGACCGCAGCTTGCTTCTGCTTGTCGTTCAGCGTCTTGTTTTCCGACAGCGCGTCCGACAGGATCGCCGGCACGAGTTGCTTCGATTGCATTTCGGCGCTGTTCGCAATCGCCGACACGAGCTTCGGTGCGTCGATCGCATCGAGCAGATCCTTGATAGCCGCCTTCTTGTCAGCGTCGATCGGAGCAGCGGCCGCCGGCGTCGCAGCTTGGTTCGACAGCGACTGCGCCATCGCGAACGCCGGAACCATCGCTGCCAGCAGGACCAGTTGCTTGAATCGTTTTTGCATCATGACTCCCTTCATGGAAATATGCACAGTTTATACGCCGTCCCTGCCGCGTCACACGCTCTTTTCGCGTGCGCACCGCCCGGGCGGCAACTCGAAGCCACAACCTGACTCAGGCGTCGCCCCCTTCCGCCGCTTCGTCGTCGGTATCGGTATCGGCGTCGGCATCCGCCTCGGCGATCTGCTGCAGGCCCGAAAGCTTGGTGCCTTCATCGAGACTAATGAGTGTAACACCTTGCGTTGCGCGGCCCATCTCGCGGATCTCCGATACGCGCGTGCGAATCAGCACGCCCGCCGTGGTGATCAGCATGATCTGGTCCTCGGCGTCGACGAGCGTCGCGGCCACGACGCGGCCGTTGCGCTCGGACGTCTGGATCGCGATCATCCCCTTCGTGCCGCGGCCGTGGCGCGTGTACTCGGTGATCGGCGTGCGTTTGCCGAAACCGTTCTCGGTTGCCGTCAACACCGACTGCGCCTCGTCCTCCGCAACGAGCATCGCGATCACCTGCTGGCCTTCGTCGAGCTGCATGCCGCGCACGCCGCGCGCCTCGCGCCCCATCGGACGCACGTCGTTCTCGTCGAAACGCACCGCCTTGCCCGCGTCGGAGAACAGCATCACGTCGTGCGCGCCGTCGGTGATCGCCGCGCCGATCAGATAATCGCCATCGTCGAGGCCGACCGCGATGATGCCCTTCTTCAACGGCCGGCTGAACGCCTCGAGCGGCGTCTTCTTGACGGTGCCGAGCGCGGTCGTCATGAACACGTACTTGTCGGCCGAGAACTCCTTGACAGGCAGCACGACGTTGATCTTCTCGCCGTCCTGCAGCGGGAACATGTTGACGATCGGCCGGCCGCGCGAATTGCGCGAGCCCTGCGGCACCTCGTACACCTTGACCCAGTACACGCGCCCGCGGTTCGAGAAGCACAGCATGTAATCGTGCGTGTTCGCGATGAACAGCGTCTCGATCCAGTCGTCTTCCTTCATCTGCGTGGCCTGCTTGCCGCGCCCGCCGCGCTTTTGCGCCCGATACTCGGACAGCGGCTGCGACTTCACGTAGCCCGCGTGCGACATCGTGACGACCATGTCCTGCGGCGTGATCAGATCTTCGGTATTCAGCTCGGTCGCGTTCAGCTCGATTTTCGAGCGGCGCGCATCGCCGAACTCGGCCTTCACCGCGCTCAGCTCGTCGCCGATCATCGTCGTGATCCGCTCCGGCCGCGCGAGGATGTCGAGCAGATCGGCGATCTGCGCCATCACGTCGCGATATTCGCCGATGATCTTGTCCTGCTCGAGCCCCGTGAGCCGTTGCAGACGCATCTGCAGAATTTCCTGGGCCTGCGTATCGGACAGCTTGTACAGGCCGTCGCCCTGCATGCCGAACGCCGGGGACAAGCCGTCGGGGCGGTACGCCGCGCGGCCGCCCGCCGCCGAATTCTCGGCTTCGGCGCGCGTGAGCATCTCGCGCACGAGCGCCGAATCCCACGCGCGCGCCATCAGCTCCTGCTTGGCGATCGGCGGCGTCGGCGCGGCCTTGATGATCGCGATGAACTCGTCGATGTTCGCGAGCGCGACAGCCAGGCCCTCGAGCACATGGCCGCGCTCGCGCGCCTTGCGCAGTTCGTAGACGGTACGCCGCGTCAACACTTCGCGCCGATGCGACAGGAAGTGCTGCAGGATCTCCTTCAGATTCAGCAGCTTCGGCTGATTGTCGACGAGCGCGACCATGTTCATGCCGAACGTGTCCTGCAACTGCGTCGACTTGTACAGGTTGTTCAGCACGACCTCGGGCACTTCGCCGCGCTTCAACTCGATCACGACGCGCATCCCGCTCTTGTCCGACTCGTCGCGGATATCCGAGATCCCTTCGAGCTTCTTCTCGTTGACAAGCTCGGCGATGCGCTCGAGCAGCGAACGCTTGTTGACCTGATACGGCAGCTCGTCGACGATGATCGCCATGCGCTGGCCGCGGTCGATCTCCTCGAAGTGCGTCGCCGCGCGCATCACGACGCGCCCGCGCCCGGTGCGATAACCGTCGCGCACGCCGGCGACGCCGTAGATGATGCCGGCCGTCGGGAAATCCGGTGCGGGCACGATCTCGATCAGCTCGTCGATGCTCGCCTGCGGATTGTTCAGCAGGTATTGGCACGCATCGACGACTTCGTTCAGGTTATGCGGCGGAATGTTCGTCGCCATCCCGACCGCGATCCCGGATGAGCCGTTGATCAACAGGTTCGGAATCCGCGACGGCAGAATGAGCGGCTGCGTCTCGCTGCCGTCGTAGTTCGGGCCGAAATCGACCGTTTCCTTGTCGATGTCGGCAAGCAACTCGTGGCCGATCTTCGCCATCCGGATTTCGGTGTAGCGCATCGCGGCCGCGTTGTCGCCGTCGACCGAGCCGAAGTTGCCCTGACCGTCGACGAGCATGTAGCGCAGCGAGAAATCCTGGGCCATCCGCACGATCGTGTCGTAGACCGCGGTGTCGCCATGCGGATGGTATTTACCGATTACGTCGCCGACGATACGCGCGGACTTCTTGTACGGCCGGTTCCAGTCGTTATTCAACTCGTGCATCGCAAACAACACACGCCGATGCACCGGCTTCAAGCCGTCGCGGACATCCGGCAGGGCGCGTCCGACAATCACGCTCATCGCGTAATTCAGATACGACGTGCGCATTTCCTCCTCGAGGGAGGTGGGCAGGGTCTCTTTGGCGAATTGATCCATGTATCCGTATCGTTTCGGGGCGAAGACGGGACCGCCTATCGCATAAACGCCGCTCGCGCGACGTAACGTTGGATTCTAACATGCGGCCCCACCCGCTCCCTGCTATATAAGAAAGACGGAAATTCCGTTCGCCCGCGGCGGACGTTTTTTTAGCACCCGCACAAAAAAACACAAATCACGCGCCGACAGACCGGCAACATCGATGGCCACCGCTTTGCATCAATGCACTTGACAATTTCTTAAACATACGTCAGCCGGTGTTGCACATGCGCCACATTCGACTAAGCGATGTTAGGGTGGGGAGGATTTTTTTTCGCGGCAAGGGAACCATATGGCAAAATGCCAACGCACTGAAAGTTAGACGCTGCTCGAAGTCTAGACAGAGCGGTGCCGCGTTTTTTGTACCGCACCAATGTTATACTCCGAGCAATGTATGACTTGTCATCGTCTACAGGCTCGCAGTAAACCTGCGGTAATCTCAATTTCGAGAGGAGAAATATGAATAAACTTTCAAAGCTCGCGTTCATTGCAGCTACCGCAGTGATGGCTGCATCGGCGTCGGCGCAGTCGGTGCCGGCTTCACGACAAGCCGTGAACGACAACTGGGTGAATGGCACGGGCGAATGGGTGTGGATGAACGGCACGAACGAGCTTTGCTGGCGCGATGCTTTCTGGACGCCGGCAACCGCCAACGCGAAGTGCGATGGCGCGCTGGTCACCCAAGCTCCGGCACCGGCACCGGTCGCGCCGGCTCCGGTCATCTCGAGCCAGAAGATCACGTATTCGGCTGACGCGCTGTTCGATTTCGACAAGGCGACGCTCAAGCCGCTCGGCAAGCAGAAGCTGGACGAACTGGCCGCAAAGATCCAACAGATGAACGTCGAAGTGGTCGTGGCTACGGGCTACACCGACCGCATCGGCTCGGACAAGTACAACGACCGTCTGTCGCTGCGCCGCGCACAGGCTGTCAAGTCGTACCTCGTCAGCAAGGGTGTCGACTCGAGCAAGGTCTATACGGAAGGCAAGGGCAAGCGCAACCCGGTCACGGGCAACACCTGCCGCCAGAAGAACCGCAAGCAGCTCATCGCCTGCCTCGCACCGGACCGCCGCGTGGAAGTCGAAGTGGTCGGTACGCAGGAAGTGCAGAAGACGACCGTTCCGGCACAATAAGCCCACGGTTGCGACTGCTTCAAAGCCCCGCCTCGGCGGGGCTTTTTTATTCCGGCGCCCGCTTCGCGCAGGCGCGCCAGTGGCAGCCCTCCCCGCCCCCTTATATACTCGGGGCTTGATGGGCTTGGCTGCCCGCCCCCGTACTCTGCTTGCCGATATGACGAACGCCGATCCGCACGAACTCCAGAAATTCAGCGATCTCGCCCATAAATGGTGGGATCCGAACGCCGAATTCAAGCCGCTGCACGACCTCAATCCGGTACGCCTCGCATGGATCGAAGCACATGCGCCTCTTGCCGGCAAGCGCGTGGTCGATATCGGCTGCGGCGGCGGCATCCTATCGGAATCGATGGCGGCAAAAGGCGCGCAGGTGCTCGGCATCGACCTGTCGACCGAAGCACTCGGTGTAGCCGATCTGCATAGCCTCGAGAGCGGCGTGACGCTCGACTATGAAGCGATTTCGGCCGAAGCGCTCGCCGCGCGCGAGCCCGGCGCCTATGACGTCGTCACCTGCATGGAGATGCTCGAACACGTGCCGTCGCCCGCGAACGTCGTGGCTGCGTGCGCGACGCTCGTGAAGCCCGGCGGCTGGGTGTTCTTTTCGACGCTGAACCGCAATCTGAAGGCGTATCTGCTTGCGGTGATCGGCGCCGAATACATTGCGCAAATGCTGCCGAAAGGCACCCACGATTACGCGCGGTTCATCCGCCCGTCGGAGCTTGCGGGCTTCGTGCGCGCGAGCGGCCTGGACCTCGTCGAACTCAAGGGCATCACCTATCATCCGCTGGCCAAACGCTTCTCGCTGTCGAACGACACGGACGTCAACTATCTCGTCGCGTGCCGCCGCAGCGCGTAAGCGCTGCCCGTCACGCGTATTCCATTCCGCATCCGGTTCCCGCCCATGTCCGCATCGCCTCCCTCCTTCGCCACCTCGCTTGACGACGCGCCGCCGCTCGATGCCTGCGAAGCTGTCCTGTTCGATCTCGACGGCACGCTGGCCGACACCGCGCCCGACCTCGCTGCCGCCGTCAACAAGATGCAGCACGCGCGCGGCGCCGCGCAAACGCCGCTCGATGCATTGCGCCCGCTTGCATCGGCGGGCGCGCGCGGCCTGATCGGCGGGGCGTTCGGCATCACGCCTTCCGACGCGGAATTCAACGCGCTACGTGAAGAATTTCTCGCGAATTACGCGGCCGATCTATGTGTACGCACGACGCTCTTTCCCGGCATCGGCGCGCTGCTCGACGATCTGGATGCGCGCGGCGTGCGCTGGGGCATCGTCACCAACAAAGCCGCGCGTCTGACCCATCCGCTCGTCGCGCAACTCGGCCTTGCCGAGCGCGCCGCGTGCATCGTCAGCGGCGACACCGCATCGCATCCGAAACCGCACCCCGCGCCGCTGCTGTACGCGGCGCAGCGGCTCGCACTCGAGCCCGCGTACATCGCATACGTGGGCGACGACTTGCGCGATATCCAAGCGGGCAGCGCGGCCGGCATGCCGACCGTCGCCGCCGCATACGGCTATTGCGGCAACGATATCGCGCCTGCCGATTGGCGCGCGCAACATCTCGTCGAAACGACGGCTGAACTGCATCAGCTTTTGAGCCGGTTACGCTATAATGGATGATCCGTTTGGGGCCGACCTGGTTTCGACAGGGGTTGCGAAGCGGCTAGGGCATGTCGAGGACCCGTCACCTCGTTAATCAATGGGAAAAACGTAACTGCAAACGACGATACGTTCGCACTGGCAGCCTAAGGGCCGCCGTCCTCTGCCTAGTTCACTGACGGGCTAGTGTCGCAAGACCGGTAGCAATACCGCCAGAGGTCATATACGTCAGTTAAGCCCGTGCGGCGTCGCGACGCCCGGGTCGAAAATCTAGCGAATCGCCGTTGCGCAGCGTGTTCGTCCGCGTCGCAGCGGTTAAATCAAAAGACAGAACTAAACATGTAGAACTGGTCGTGGACCGCTTCTGGACGCGGGTTCGATTCCCGCCGGCTCCACCATTTGCCGAAGGCCGGAGAATACTCCGGCCTTTTTCATTTTCACCATCGCTCGACAAACTCAGTTCATCGGCGGCTTTCGCTTATTCAAGCGTGCGCACCGCATACGCGTGGCAGCCCCGCCCGGCGGCTACCGGCAACGCCGAGCACGCGCGACGGCCGCGCCACCCTGCTCCGGACGCCAAGCCATACATGACGCCGCCCAATGCCACGCGGCGCACGATCGATCGCCCTGAATCACACTGTCGAACAATCGGCCATCGGCGCGCGCCGGCTCGCGAACGACAGCGCAAACGCAGCATGAGCGACCGCTGCGTTTGATCGCCCGGGCAAAGCCGCACGCACGGTCAATCCATCGGGCACTTCAGGTTGCATCCGTTCGGATCGCCCAAATCGCCCTTCTTGCGCAATTCCGACTTCTTGCCGGTTTGATACTTCTTCGTCGCGGCCGATGCGGCGAATTGCATCTGCGGATGCTCATTCAAGCGAAACTGATCGTTGAGGATGCCGCCCGGCACGCCGGGGGAGTTCTGCGCGAACGCGACGCTCGCGCCGGTGACGAGCGCGCCCGCCGCAATGGACGCGATGACGAGATGAGACAGGAGTTTCATGGGAATCTCATGCCGGAGCAGTGCCCCGGTTCATACGGTACGAGTGGAAGCGGCAAGCGTAGCGCAAATGCTCGCGGATTGCAGCGTCGCGCGCGAACCACTGCGTTACCGGTCATCACCGCGTAGTGGCGACCGGCAGCGGTCGCGCCCGGTGGTCGCGCATGAGCCACTCGCCGCCGGTCAAGTTCGCAACCGCATCCCCGAAAACCATGTCTCGCAGTGCCGCAACAGCGCGCTCGCGTCGGATGCCGGCCGGCCGCGAGCGGCGACATAGCCGTCCGGCCGCAACAGATAAAACGCCGGGCGTGTGCGCCCATATCCGTCAGCCAGCGATGGCGCGACGTCGCCTTCGGCGTCCGTCACGCGCCAGCAGCGCACCGCAGCGGGCATCGAGCGCCCGAGTTCAACGGCGAGCGCGCGGCCATGCGTATCGGCAGGCGCCGCCGCATCGTCGCCCGGCGCGTGCTGCTCGAGCACGAGCAGCGTGAAATGCGCGGGGTCGTGCAAATCGAACAGCGTTGCGACACCCGGCGCCTGCCCGAGCGGCCCGTCGAGCACGCGCACGACCGCGTCCGGTGCGCGCTCGCCGGCGCGCGGGCCGCCATCGAGCGCGCGTTCGAGCGTCAAGGGGCTCTTTCGGTACTGGAGCGCAAGCTCGCTCAGCGTGCGGCGGGCGGCATCCCGCAGTGGGCCGAACGACGACAGGATCGGGACGACATGCTCGCGCAGCAGCTTGAGCGGCCCGCGATCCGCTTCGACGACATGCGTGACGAAACCCGTTTGCCGCAGCACGTCGCGTTCGATCGGATGACGCTCGGCGTGGTAGGTGTCGAGCAAGCGGTCCGGCGCGTTGCCTATCAGCACTCGTGCGAGCTTCCAGCCAAGATTGAACGCCTCCTGAATGCCCGTGTTCATTCCCTGCGCGCCCGCCGGACTGTGCACATGCGCCGCATCGCCCGCGAAAAACACGCGCCCGTGGCGCAACTGCGCGACCATCCGGCTATGCAGATGAAAATACGACGACCACGCGAGCCCGCCGAGTTCGAGCCCAGGCGTCACGCGCGCGCGCACGACGTCGCGGCACAGCTCGAGAGACGGTCCGCCCTCGTCGTTCAGCGCGCCGTTGCGCGGCGGCCGATCGGCGACGAGCCGGTAGCGGCCGCCACCCATCGGAAACAATCCGGCGATCCCTTCGCTGGTCGTAAACAGATGAATTTCGTCGTCCGGCCAGCCGGTTGCGATGTCGAGATCGGCAAGCATGAAGGTCTGCTCGAACGCATGGCCGGCGAACTCGATATCGAGCAGACGGCGCAGTGTGCTGTGCGCGCCGTCCGCCGCGACGACATACGACGGCTGCATTTGCTCTTGCCGGCCGTCGCCGTGCCGGAGCGTTACTTCGAGCGTGCCGCGCGGATCGGCGCAGTGCACGAGCGCCACGTTGCGCTCGACCTCGACGCCGAAGCTCGCGAGATGCTCGGTCAGCAGCCGCTCGGTGATGCTTTGATCGAGCAACAGCAGATACGGATAACGCGTTTGCAACGGATCGAAATCGAGCTGGGCGATCTGCTGGCCGCCCGAATACAGCGTCGCCACGCGGGCGCGATGCCCGAGCGCGACGAACGGCTCGACGACGCGCTGCTGCTCGAAAAGCTCGAGCGTTCTCGCCTGGATGCCGATTGCACGGGAATGGCGCGCGGGCTGCGCGGCCTGGTCGACAATGCGCACCGGCACGCGCGCACGCGCCAGACAGACGGCGGCGGCAAGCCCGGTCGGCCCGGCGCCGACAATCAGGACAGGAGCAATAGCGAGCGGAACGACTGCCATGAAGACCTCGTCGATACGCGGCACCCGTCAGTCTACGCCCGCTGCCCGGCCACATCCACTGTGCAGCGACATGACGGCGAATCCGCGGAGGTGAATCGATGTATGGGAAAATACGCGGTTTATTGCCCGTCTCGCGTCATGGAATCCGCTTTCGACCGCGCTTTTGCTGCCCACCGCGCCGGCCGGCTCGGCGACGCCGAACACGGCTATCGCACCGCGCTCGCGTCCAACCCCGACGATGCCGACGCGCTGCATCTGTTCGGCGTGCTGCGGCATCAGCAAGGCCGGCACGGCGAGGCGGCCGATCTCGTGGGCCGCGCGGTCGCGCTGCGCCCGCACGACGCTGCGTTGCAACTCAATCTCGGCAACGCGTTCAAGGCGCTCGGCCGGCTCGACGACGCGATCGAGCGCTTTCGCAACGCGCTCACGCTCGCGCCGGATTTCCCGCTCGCGCACTACAACCTCGGCAACGCCTATGCGGCGCAACAGCGGCACGACGACGCCGTCGCCGCCTTCGAGCGCGCGCTCGAACTCACGCCCGACGATGCGTCGATCCACAACAACCTCGGCAACGCGCTCAACGCACTCGGCCGGCACAGCGACGCGCTCGCGGCGTTTCGCCGCGCGCTCGCGCTGCGCCCCGGTCACGCGGGCGCCCACAACAATCTCGGCATGGCGCTCGCCGCGCTCGGCGAGTCGGACGCCGCGATCGCGCACTTTCGGGCCGCGCTCGACGCCGAGCCGCGCTTCGTCGCCGCGCATTTCAATCTCGGCAACACGCTCGATGCGATCGGCCGGCACGCGGATGCGCTGCCCGCCTTCGAAGCCGCCCTCGCGCTGCAGCCGCAGCTTGTGCTTGCCCGCTTCGGGCTCGCCAACGCGCTCGCCGCGCTCGGCCGCCATCATGACGCGCTGCCGCACTACGAGCGCGTGGTCGGGCTCGATCCGTCGTTCGTGCTCGGATGGCTCAATCTCGGTACCGCGCACCACGCGCTCGGCGCATACGAGATGGCACTGCGCGCATTCGATCAGGCGCTGCGGCTCGATCCCGCGCACGCGCTCGCGCAAATGCATCGCGCGGTCACGCTGCTTACGCTGCGCGACTTCGCACGCGGCCTGCCCGCCTACGAAGCGCGCCACGCGCTGCCGGGCGCGGCGCCCCTCGGGCCGCTGCCGCGCTGGCAAGGCGAGCCGATCCCGGACCGCACGCTGCTCGTGTGCGCCGAGCAAGGCTTTGGCGATACGCTGCAGTTCGTGCGGCTCGTGCCGCTCGCGCGCGAGCGTTGCGCGCGCCTGATCCTGCAAGTGCAGCCGGAGCTGCTGCCGCTGATCGAGCCGATGGCGACGCGCTGGCGCGTGAACGTGATCGCGAGCAGCATCGACAGCGTTGCGGCCAAACAGGCGAGCGGCGCCGATCTGGTCTGCCCGCTGCTGAGCCTGCCGTTCGCGCTCGGCCTCGAATATGACGCGATTCCGTCGAACACGCCGTATCTCGACATCCCCGAGGCCGCGCGCCGCCGCTTTCGCGGCTCGCTCGGCGGGCACGCGAAACGCAAGTTCGGCATCGCATGGTCGGGCAGCCGGCAGACGCAGGAAAATCGCGCGTTGCCGCCCGCGATGCTCGCGCCGCTGTTCGCACTGGCCGACATCGACTGGATCGTGCTGCAGCCGGCGCTGCCCGATGCCGATCGCGCGTGGCTCGACGCGGCGCCTGCCGCGCGCGTCCACCGGCTCGACGGCCTGACCGACTTCGCGGCAACCGCCGCGCTGATCGACAAGCTCGACGGCGTCGTGTCGATCGACACGGCGGTCGCGCACCTCGCGGGTGCACTCGGCAAACCGCTTTGGCTGATGCTGCCGTTCGCGGCAGACTGGCGGTGGAGCACGGCAGACGACTGTCCTTGGTATCCGGGCGCGCGGCTCGTGCGGCAACCGGCTCCGGGGCGCTGGCAGGAAGTCGTCGCCACGATCGCCGCAGAGATCGGCCAACGCGCGGCCGCGCCCGGCAACGCGCCATCGCTCGCCGCGGCGCGGCGCGGGCGGCAAGCGGCCGAATGACGTTCGCGGCCGGCGTGCCGCTGTTTATTCACGCGTATCCCGGCGGCGCAGGCATCGGCGCCGGCCAAGCCGCCCGAGATTGCCGCACGCCATGCCGTCACGCATCGCCCCTTCGGCCCAGCGGCGTTCGCCGTCACATACGACGCCCGTTGCACGGCCCATGGCCATGCCGCCCATAAAAAAACGGGGCGCTCACGCGCCCCGCCCTTCGTTGCCGCGAATGACGGCGACCCTATCGATGCCCCGGCCGCCCGTTCGGTCATCCCGTCGTCTTGTATTGATTGCGCGCGTGCGGCGAGCGGTACAGCACCAGCGTCGCGATCAGCCCGCAGATCGCCGCGAGACCGAGCCACAGGCCCGGCGCGGCCTTGTTGCCGGTATCGTGGATCAGCAGCGTCGAGATGGCCGGCGTGAAGCCGCCGATCGTCGTCGCGAGACTGTACGCGAGCGAGAAGCCCGCCGTGCGCACGTCGGCCGGCATTACTTCGGTCAGCGCGACGACCATCGCACCGTTGTACGACGCGTAAAGGAACGACAGCCAAAGCTCGACCGCCAGCAGCCGCGCGAACGACGGCGCTCCGACGAGCCACTGCATCGCCGGATACGCGGTGAGGATCGTCAGCGCGGTGAACGTGATCAGCACCGGCCGGCGGCCGATCCGGTCGGACAGCGCGCCGGACAGCGGCAGCCAGATCAGGTTGGAAATGCCGATGCACACGGTGACGACGAGCGCGTCGATCGCCGACAGATGCAGCACTTCCTTGCCGAACGTCGGCGTATAGGCGGTGATCATGTAGAACGACACCGTGGTCATGATCACCATCCCCATGCCGGCGAGCACGGTGCCCCAATTCGCGACCATCGACTTCATGATCTCGCCCATGCTCGGCCGGTGGCGCTTCGCGAGAAACTCGTCGGTCTCCTTCAGCGAGCGGCGGATCAGGAACAGGAACGGCACGATCAGGCAGCCCACAAAAAACGGAATGCGCCAGCCCCACGCCGTCATCTGCTCGGCAGGCAGCGCGCGGTTCAGCATCACGCCGATCAGCGCGGCGAATACGACGGCCACCTGCTGGCTGCCTGACTGCCACGACGTATAGAAGCCTTTGTGGCCCTTCGTCGCGATCTCCGACAGATACACCGACACGCCACCCAGTTCGACGCCCGCCGAGAAGCCTTGCAGCAGCCGCCCGAGCAGCACGAGCACCGGCGCGAGCATGCCGATCGACGCGTAGCCCGGCGTCATCGCGACAGTCAGCGTGCCGAGCGCCATCAGGCCGAGCGTCAAAATCAGGCCCTTGCGGCGACCGTGGTGGTCGATGTACGCACCGAGCACGATCGCGCCCACCGGGCGCATCAGAAAGCCCGCGCCGAATACCGATAGCGACAGCATCAGCGACGCGAACGCATCGCCGTTCGGAAAATAGGTTTTGGCGATCGCGGACGCGTAATAGCCATAAACCATGAAATCGTACATTTCCAGGAAGTTGCCGCTGACAACGCGGAACACGGTCCTGGCCTTGGATTCCTGCTGGAGGGCGGGGGACGCGGAAGTCATGTCTCTCTCGATAAGGCGGCGCCGCTCACCCGACGAGCGGCGAACGGCGCGATTACATTGTGTTTCTTGCCCGGCACTTGCCGGGACGGTGCAGGCGCGAGAACGCGCTGCACCGTACCCGTCATCTTACTGCGAACCGTCGACGGATGTGTCAAAACGACGCACATCGATGCACGAAATACGCTAGAAAAGCGATGAAAACGACAGAAGCGTGCAGATTGATACGGGTTTTCCCGGAGCTTGTTGCATGGTAGATGCTTTCACGCAGCCGTAGGCAAACGTGAAATAACAAATAGCCGACGAATATCTTTCACGTTTACGACGAACGGCAGACTCACGCTCAAAAAGAAAACGGCGGATCGCGTCACGATGCGATCCGCCGTCCACGCGCTCATCGGAGCGCGCCATATTCATCGCGAACCCGCAAGATACGGGCACGTTTGCCGAATACCGATTCCGCCCGATTACAGCCGCGTATCGCGCGCGGCCCGCAGGAACGTATCGAGAAGCGGCGTGCAATCGAGCAGTTCCGGGCCGCCCGCGCGATGGAATTCCGGATGCCATTGAACCCCGACCACGAACGGCGCGCGGCGATACCGGATGCCTTCGATGATGCCGTCCCCCGCGGACACAGCCTCGATGTTCAAATCGCGGCCGAGATCGCGGATCGCCTGGTGATGGATCGAATTGACGATCGCCTCCTGCCGGCCAGGGAACATGTTGACGAGCGTCGAGCCTTTCGGAAAACGGATCGCGTGCCGATGCTGGTCGTAGCGCTCGCTGACATGCGCGCCCGCCGTCGGCACGTCGCTCGCGATGTCCTGATAGAGCGTGCCGCCGAACGCGACGTTGATGAGCTGGCAGCCGCGGCACACGCCGAGCACCGGCTTGCCCGACTCGACGAACTCGTGCAGCAGCTCCAGCTCGTACATGTCGCGGACGCGATCGCCCGGCCATTCGGGGCGCGCGTCGGCGGCCGCGTAGGTTTGCGGCGACACGTCCGCGCCGCCTTGCAGCAAGAGGCCGTCGAGATGCTTCGCGTAATCGCGCAGCCGGATGTTGCTCGGATGCAGCATGCCCTGATGGCCGACGGTGGGAATCATGAACACCAGCACGTCGCGCGACATCACCCAGTGCGCGATCGACTCCTCCAGATATTGCAACGTCTTGCCGCGCAACCCGGGCGCGCCCGGCTCCGGATGAAAGATCCGCGCCGACACGCCGATGCGCAGCGTGCGCTGCGTGATCCGCTGGCCCGCCCGGTCGAACAGCCGGCGCGCACGCGCGGCGACGATCCGGCCGAATACCGACCAGGGCGTGTCGCTTTGCTTCAGATAGGCCGGAGGCGCAGGCGATGCGGCGTTGGCCGGTGGCGGGCGCGACGTCTCGAAATCGGGCTGCGCGCCGAAGCCGGGGGGCGGCGAGCCGGGCTTCGCGCCCGACGCGGGCGTAGCCGGGCCGGATACGGCGGCGTTCGATGCCGGCGATGCGGACGCCGCGCCTCCGGATGAAGCCGCGCCACTGGATGAAGCCGCGCCGGATGCGCTGGCCGCAGCCGGGTCAGCCGCCGCCGGGCGAACCGCCGGCGAGGCGGCTTGCGCGGCATCCGCTGCCGTTGGATTGGCCGCCGGCGAACCCGCCGTTGGCGCGGGGGATGCCGACGAACGCTGCGCCGCGCCGTCTGCCGCAGTCGCAGCCGAGCCGGCGGGCCCGGAAGCCTCGGCGGCAACCGGCCGTTGCGCGTCGGCGGCCGAGCCCGGCGCGCCCGGCTCGGCGCCGACGCTCGCCGGCGCGCTGCCGGGCGCGCCGATGTCCTGCGCCGCGGCGATCTGCGCGGCGAAGGCGCCGACATGAACGCTCGCGGCCGGATGCGGCGGGCTGCCGGACAAATCGGGAGAATCGGAAGATCGTGGAGCCGTCGGTCCGGACGCGCCGGAGGAAGAGGACGATACGTTGGAAGAAACGCCGGGCTGGCCGGCCGGTGCGGGCGTGTTTTCGCTCATGACGTGGGGCGGATGCGTCGGTCACGCGGAGAATCAACGAGCGTTCATTATCCGTCAACGAGCCGCCGACGCGCGGCAAACCGGCCGACTTTCGTCCGCGCTGTTGCAAGTTCGCGTCGAAATCGAGCCGGCCCGCGCGACGTTCTACAATGCGCGAGCCGCGCCGCATTCCCGGACCTCCGGCCGCGCCGAACGCGTCGGGCCGCGCGCCATCCGCGGTTGATCCGCCGTCTTGTCCGTACTCTGTCCGTAATCTTGTGCGTATTTCGTCCACGCTTCGAGCCGATACCGCCATGACCACTTTCGCCCCCTTTGCGCCACTTGCCCGCCTCGGCGCGGATCTCGCCTGCGGCGCGACGACGAGCCGCGCGCTCGTCGAAACCGCGCTCGAGCGAATCGCCGATCCGGCCGGGCAAGGCGCGATCGCGTTCGTCGAAGTCGACGCGCAGCGCGCCCGCGCGGCCGCCGACGCGCACGACCGGTTGCGCGCGGCGGGTGTCGAGCTGTCGCCGCTTGCCGGCATTCCGGTATCGGTGAAGGATTTGTTCGACGTCGCCGGGCAGGTGACGCGCGCGGGCTCGCGCGTGCTCGACGGCGCGCCGCCCGCGGCGGCCGATGCGATCGCCGTCGCACGGCTCAAGCAGGCAGGCGCCGTGATCGTCGGGCGCACCAACATGAGCGAGTTCGCGTTCACGGGCGTCGGCCTCAATCCGCACTACGGCACGCCGCGCTCGCCGTACCGGCGCGGCGTGCCGGGCGACGAGCGGATCGCGGGCGGCTCGTCGTCGGGCGCGGCGGCGTCGGTGGCCGACGGGATGGCGGCCGTCGCGCTCGGCACCGATACGGGCGGCTCGCTGCGGATTCCCGCCGCGCTCTGCGGGCTGACAGGCTTCAAGCCGACCGCGAGCCGGATCCCGAAGCAAGGCGGCGTGCCGCTGTCGACGACGCTCGACTCGTTCGGGCCGATCGGCGTATCGGTCGCGTGCTGCGCGCTCGTCGACCGGGTTCTCGCCGGCCTCCCGCCGCAAGTGCCCGCCGTGCGCGCGCTCGAAGGCGTGCGGCTCGGCGTGCTGACGAACTACGTGACGGACGGCGTCGACGCGCACGTCGCGGCGTCGCTCGATGCGGCGCTCAAGCATCTCGAAGCCGCGGGCGCGATCGTCGAGGACACGCGCTTCGCGCCGCTCGACCGGCTGCCCGACATCAACCGCTTCGGCTTCGCGCCGATCGAAGCATACGCGTGGCACCGGCGGCTGCTCGCGCAGCATCGCGACGCCTACGATCCGCGCGTACTCGCGCGCATCCTGAAAGGCGAGCCTGCGAGCGCCGCCGATTACCTCGACCTGATAGCCGAGCGCACGGCGCTGATCGACGACGCGGCCCGCACGGTATGGCGGCATTTCGACGCACTCGTCGCGCCAACCGTCGCGATCGAGCCGCCGCGAATCGACGCGCTCGAACACGACGACGACGCATTCGCCCGCGTGAACGCGCTGGTGTTGCGCAACACCAGCGCGTTCAACTTTCTCGACGCGTGCGCGTTATCGCTGCCGTGCCATCCGCGCGACACCGCGCCCGTCGGCTTGATGCTTGCCGCCGCGCCGCACCGCGATGAAGCGTTGCTCGCGATCGGCCAGGCGGTCGAAGCGGTGCTTGCGACGATCCGGTGACAAGCGCCATGCGCGCCGCCGCACGATGTTGCCGGGAGCCGCACCGCGCCGCGCACGACAGCGCAGTGCGGCCGCCGGCCGGGCCCATCTTCCGCTCGCCCGGCTGCGCGCCGGCCCCCAGGCACGGCGCGCGGCCGCGGTGCTGAGCTAAAATCCATTCCTTCATTTTCCCGACCGCTCAAAGGCTCCCTTTCCCCGATGAACGATCTAGCGCTCCCGCTACGCCGCGAACGAAAGCGGCTCGTCCTGCTTGGCTTGGTCTGCATCGCGCTGCTCGCCGGCGCGTTGTACCTGCAATATGTGAAGCACGAGGACCCGTGCCCGCTTTGCATCGTCCAGCGCTATTTCTTCGTGCTGATCGCGGTGTTCGCGTTTCTCGGCGCGGCAATGAAAAGCGGCACCGGCGTCGCGGCGCTCGAACTGCTGATCGTGCTGTCGGCCGCCGCGGGCGTCGGCACGGCGGCGCGCCATCTATACGTGCAATTGAATCCGGGCTTCAGTTGCGGCTTCGACGCGTTGCAGCCGATCGTCGACAGCCTGCCGCCCGCGCACTGGCTGCCTGGCGTGTTCAAGGTCGCCGGATTATGCGAGACCGTCTATCCGCCGATTTTCGGCATCCTGCTGCCGGGCTGGGCGTTGATCGGGTTTGCGCTGATCCTCGTGCTCGTTGCCGCCAGCTTGCTGCGCCATCGCGCACGGCTGCGCTGACACGGCGTGGCGCGCCGGAGGAGCGGTTGAGCCGCTGCCGTGCCGCCCGCGCGAACGCTCGGCGGCGGCGCGTGGGTTTGGACAACCGGTATCGGGCTTGCGCCGCCGCGCCTCTTCGGCTTCGCTATGCCCGCCGGCTTGCCGCCGCCGACGGGCGGATGCTTCGTCGATACACTGCCACGGCGCACGATCGCGTGACGCATCCGCCGGGCGGCTCGCCGATGCGTACCGCCCGACCTGCCGAGCCAAGATGCCGCCCGACGTGCCGCCGCAGCGCCCGAGCGCCGGCCCGCCGCCACACGCGCGCCCCGCTTTGCACGCCGCCCGGAAACCTTGGCTCGGCGCGCGGATCGTAACGGCATCATGATCGCCGCCGAATAGCCCGCATCATCGCTGCGCGATACCACCGCCTTTTTGCGGTGCTATCTTGGTTCTCCGGATGGCGATCCACGTGCGCGCCGCGGGCCGGTTCCCGCTGCCGCGTAACGCGCGCCTGATCTGCATGCCATGTCCCGTGGATTCGCCATGACAACGCTACCCATCCCGACCGAACGCCACCCCGTGCGCCCGCTGCCGCGCCTTCACGCACGCGCCCACCGCCCGGCCATCACGCCCTGATTCTGGAGAAACGCCGGATGGAACCCTGGCTCGCCGATTTACAACACCTGCTCGCGCACGGCGACGCAGCCGTCCTCGTGACGGTCGCGCGCGTGGACGGCTCCGCGCCGCGCGACGCCGGCGCCAAGATGCTCGTCACGCGCGATGCCGCGCGCCACACGATCGGCGGCGGACATCTCGAATGGAAGGCGATCGAGCTTGCTCGGCAGCTGCTGAAGGAAGGCGCGCGCACGCCGCACGCGCGCCGCCTCGAGCGGCTCGCGCTGGGCCCGAGTCTTGGCCAGTGCTGCGGCGGCGCGGTCGTGCTCGCGTTCGAGCGGCTCGACATCGCCGATCTCGGCTGGGTCACGTCGCTCGCAAAACGCACCGCGGCGGGCGCGGCCACCGTGCGCAGCGTATCGTTCGGCCCCGAGCCGGATACCGTGATGCTGAGCGAGCCCGCGCCGGGCGCGGCGCACGCCGACTGCCTGCTGTGGGATACCGGCAGCGCGCCGCTGCTGACGGAGACGATCGCCCCGCAGGAGTTCCCGGTCGTGCTGTTCGGCGCGGGGCACGTCGGCGCGGCGCTCGTGCGCGTGCTCGCGACGCTGCGCTGCAGCGTGCGCTGGGTAGACGAGCGGGACGCGCCGTTCCCGCCGCCCGATTCACTCGCGGGCATCGGCAACCTGACCCTCGATGCGAACGACGCGCCCGATTCGGCAATCGACGACGCGCCCGGCGGTGCGTACTTCGTCGTGATGACGCACAATCACGCCCGCGATTTGGAACTCGCGCATCGGATCCTGCTGCGCGGCGACTACGCATACTTCGGCATGATCGGCTCGAAGACGAAGCGCATGCAGTTCGAGCACCGGCTCGCCGCGCGCGGGATCGATCCGGCGCAGATCGCGCGGATGCAGTGCCCGATCGGCGTGCCCGGCATCGTCGACAAGGCGCCGGAGGCGATCGCGGTCGCGGTCGCCGCGCAACTGCTGCAAACCGTGGACGCGCGCCGCGCCGGCCCGCGGCCGGCATCGGCCGCGCCTTTCACCCCGTTCGCCGCGGGCGAAAGTCCCCCGCCGCGCTCGAGCCCGACCGACGCCGGCATGGACTGAGCCGCGCCAAGCGCAGCCCCCGACGAACCCTCACCCCAACGATACCGTGATGACCACCCTACTCAAGAACAAAATCGCCCGCGCGCCGAAAGCGGAGCTGCACATCCACATCGAGGGCTCGCTCGAGCCGGAACTGATCTTCAAGCTCGCGCAACGCAACCAGGTGAAGCTCGCCTACGATTCGATCGACGCGCTGCGCGCCGCGTATGCGTTCACCGATCTGCAATCGTTCCTCGATATCTACTACGCAGGCGCGAGCGTGCTGCTGACCGAGCAGGATTTCCACGACATGACGGCTGCCTACGTCGAGCGCGCGCTCGCCGACCATGTCGCGCACACGGAAATTTTCTTCGACCCGCAGACGCACACCGCCCGCGGCGTGCCGATCGAGACCGCGGTGGCCGGCATCGAGCGCGCGCTCGCCGACGCCGAGCAACGCGGCCTGTCGAGCAAGCTGATTCTCTGCTTCCTGCGCCATCTGCCGGAAGAGGACGCCCTCGCGACGTTCGACGCGGCGCTGCCGCTGTTCGAGCGCTACGCGCACCGGCTGATCGGCGTCGGCCTCGATTCGTCCGAGCGCGGCAATCCGCCGTCGAAATTCGCGCGCGTGTTCGCGAAAGCGCGCGAGCGCGGGTTGAAGCTCGTCGCGCATGCAGGCGAGGAAGGCCCGCCCGAGTACGTGACCGAGGCGCTCGATCTGCTGAAAGTCGACCGCGTCGATCACGGCGTGCGCAGCAGCGAGGACGCGGCGCTCGTCGCGCGGCTCGCGAGCGAGAAAATCGCGCTCACCGTCTGCCCGCTGTCGAACCTGAAGCTGCGCGTGTTCGACGACCTGACCCGGCACACGCTGAAGGATCTGCTCGGCCGCGGCGTCGCGGTAACGATCAATTCCGACGATCCCGCGTACTTCGGAGGCTATGTGAACGACAACTACTTCGCGAGCGTCGACGCGCTGCAGCTCGGCGACGCCGACGTCTACACGATCATCCGCAACAGCTTCGACGCGTCGTTCGTCACCGCCGACGAACGCGCGGCGCTGATCGCCAAGCTCGACGCGCACTGGCACGCGGCCTGACGGCAGAACCACGCGCGCGCAGCGCCGGCAACGAACGCGCTGCCGGCGGCGACGACGCACGACGCGGGCGCGGCGGCCGGGCGCGAAACGCCCTGCGCCCGGCCCCGGCATCCGCATCACGACACATGAAGGAGAACGTGCCGATGGACACCTATCGAGGCGCCGCCGCGCCCGCGAAACGCTCGGCGCTCGAACGCCGCTTCGGCATCCGCGAATCCGGCTCGCGGCTGCGCACCGAGATCGTCGCCGGCATCACGACGTTCCTGACCGCGATGTACATCATCGTCGTCAATCCCGGCATCTTGTCGCAGGCCGGCGTGCCGTTCGCGGCGGCGCTCACCGCGACGGTGCTCGTCAGCTTTGCCGGCAGTTGCGCGATGGGGCTCTACGCGCGCAATCCAGTGCTCGTCGCGCCGGGAATGGGCATGAACGCGCTCTTCACGTTCGTCATGGTCCATGCGGGCAAGATGCCGTGGCAGACCGCGCTCGGCTGCGTGTTCTGGGCGGGCGTGCTGTTCGCCGTGCTGGCCGCGTTCAACGCGCGCCAGCTCGTCGTCGACGCGATTGCGCCGAACCTGCGGCATGCAATATCGTGCGGCATCGGGCTTTTCATCAGCCTGATCGGGCTGGTGAACGCGAAATTCATCGTCGGCGATCCGGTGACGATCGTGCATGCGGCATCGCTCAACCCGGTCACCGTCACGTTCCTCGCCGGCCTCGCGATCACGACCGTGCTCGTCGTGCGCCGCGTGACGGGCGCGCTGATGCTCGGCATCGTCGCGACGACGCTGCTCGCGATCCCGATCGGCCGCCTGTGGGGCGACGGCAGCGCATATTGGCCCGCCGCGCACGCGACGAAAACGCTCGTCAACTGGAACGGCCTCGTCGCCGCGCCGGATTTCTCGGCGATCGGCCAGCTCGATCTGCTTGGCGCGCTCAGGTTCGCGTACTGGCCGTTCATTTTCGTGATGCTGTTCACCGCGTTCTTCGACGCGCTGTCCACCTTCATGGCGATCTCCGAAGCGGGCAACCTGCGCGATCGCGACGGCAATCCGCGTAACATCCGTCAATCGATGATCGTCGATGCGTTCTCGGCCGTCGTATCCGCGCCGCTCGGCACGAGCCCCGCGAACGCGTATATCGAATCGGCGGCGGGCATCTCGGCGGGCGGGCGCACGGGCCTCGTCGCGGTGGTCGCGGGCGTCTGCTTCGTGCCGTTCCTGTTTCTGTCGCCGCTGTTGTCGCTGGTGCCCGCGATCGCGACGGCACCCGCGCTCGTGCTGGTCGGCGTGTTCATGATGGAGTCGATCACGAAGATCGAATGGCACCGCCTCGACGAGGCGATTCCCGCCTTCGTCGCGATGATCCTGATTCCGCTCACGTATTCGATCACCGAGGGCATCGCCTACGGCTTTCTGTCGTTCGTCGTGCTCAAGCTGTTCACCGGCCGCCGCCGCGACGTGAAGCCGGCGATGTGGATCGTCGCCGCGCTGTCCGTGCTGCTCGTCGCGCAACTCTGATTTCAATCGCTATTGGATTTCCAACGATGACCCAAACCGCTTTCCGCGCCCGCCTGCTGACCTTCGACGGCGAGCCCGCGCTGCTCGACGACGCGGCCCGCTTCGAAGAGGACGGCCTGCTGATCGTCGGCGACGACGGGCGCGTCGTCGCGGCCGGCTCGTATGCGGCGCTCGCGCCGCGCCTCGCGCCCGGCGCGACGCTCGTCACGCTGCGCGACAAGCTGATCGTGCCGGGCTTCATCGACGCGCACGTCCACTATCCGCAAACCGAGATGATCGCGTCGCCCGCGCCGGGTCTGCTGCCCTGGCTCGATCGCTACACGTTCCCGACCGAGCGGCGCTTCGCCGATCCCGTGCATGCGCGCGAAGTCGCCGAGTTTTTCCTCGATACGCTGCTCGCTTGCGGCACGACCACCGCGCTCGTCTACTGCACGGTGCACCGGCAATCGGCCGACGCGTTTTTCGAGGCGAGCGACGCGCGCAATCTGCGAATGATCGCGGGCAAGGTGCTGATGGATCGCCACTGCCCGGACTTTCTGCGCGATACCGCGCAATCCGGCCATGACGACAGCGCCGCGCTGATCCGCCGCTGGCACGGCCACGGGCGGCAGATGTACGCGCTGACGCCGCGCTTTGCGCCGACCTCGACGCACGAGCAGCTCGACGCGTGCGGCGCGCTCGCGCGGCAGCATCCGGACGTGTTCGTCCAGAGCCACGTCGCGGAGAATCTCGACGAAGTGCGCTGGGCGGCCGAGCTGTTCCCCGAGCGCCGCAGCTATCTCGACATCTACGATCACTACGGGCTGCTGCGCCGGCGCGCGGTGTACGGCCACTGCATCCACCTCGACGACGGCGATCGCCGCCGCTTTGCCGAAACCGGCGCGCTCGCCGCGCATTGCCCGACATCGAACCTGTTTCTCGGCAGCGGGCTGTTCGATTTCGGGCGCGCGAGCGCGCAGCGCATGGCGTTCGCGCTCGCGACGGACGTGGGCGGGGGCACGTCGTTCTCGATGCTGCAGACGATGAACGAGGCGCACAAGATCGCGCGGATGACGGGCCATCATCTGAGCGCGACGCAGATGTTCTGGCTCGCGACGGCAGGCGCGGCGCACGCGCTCGATCTCGCGGATACGGTCGGCACGCTTGCGCCGCGCAGCGAGGCCGATTTCGTCGTGCTCGATCCGGCCGCGACGCCGCTCGTCGCGCGCCGCGCCGCGCGCGCGGAATCGCTCGAGGAGCTGCTGTTCGCGCTCGCGCTGCTCGGCGACGACCGCGCGGTTTATCGGACATATGCGGCAGGGCGCTGCGTGCACCGGCGCGACGCAGCGGACGCGGACTAGGCGCCGGGCGCGACGCGCGGCCGCTGCGTCGCGGGGCGGCAAACCCCATGACCGTCGCGCCAGTAACACGGATAAACCGAAACGCACCGCGCTATTTTTTCGCTTTTCGCACTGCATGCTAGAATGCGCCGTTCATTGGGGAGTAGCCGCTTCGCTCGATGCCACGCCGCCCGGCGCATTCGTGACGAAGGCGTCCGTCAACAGACTTGGCCTCGCGGCCATGGCGGACGCAGCCCGCAAGGCCTGGCGAGACCGATGGTTCATCGCGCGCCGCAATTGGGCCCGGCGCGCGGTGGATCGTCGCTCGCATTCAACCAGGCCCTGGGATATTCGTGCCGTGACCCAAGCTTTCCTGATCTCGACGGGCGCCGTCGCCCTCGCCGAAATCGGCGATAAAACCCAACTGCTTTCCCTCGTCCTCGCCGCACGCTATCGCAAGCCGATGCCGATCATCGTGGGCGTGCTCGCCGCGACGCTGATCAATCACGGCTTGGCCGGCGCGCTCGGCGAATGGCTCGGCGAATATCTGACACCGTCCGTGATGCGCTGGGCGCTCGCAATCTCGTTCATCGCAATGGGCCTGTGGATTCTCGTGCCCGACAAGCTCGACGCCGACGAAGCCAACGCGGCGCGCTCGCGGCTCGGCGTGTTCGGCGCGACGTTCGTCGCGTTCTTCCTTGCGGAAATGGGCGACAAGACGCAAATCGCGACCGTCGCGCTCGCCGCGCGCTTCCAGGACTACATCGGCGTGGTTGCCGGCACGACCTTCGGAATGATGCTCGCGAACGTGCCGGCGATCCTGCTCGGCGAGCGCTTCGCGCACCGGCTGCCGACCCGTGTCGTGCACGTCATCGCCGCCGTGCTGTTCATCGTGCTCGGTGCGCTCGCGTTTATTCGCGGCGGCGCGTGACGGCGCACGGCGCTGCTTCGGCATGCGTGTCGATCGATCGGGCCGCAAGGCGGACAGTCGGTCGACACGCCATTGCATGCTGCCGCACCGCATCGTGCCACCGCGCGGCGCAACGGGCGGCAGGTGACGAACCGCGCCGGCGCGGCGCGCTGCCGGTTCGCCGGCCTTGGTTCGCCGTTCGCCGTTCGCCGTTCGTCTTTCGCCTTTCGCCTTTCGCCTTTCGCCTTTCGCCTTTCGCCTTTCGCCTTTCGCCTTTCGCCTTTCGCCTTTCGCCGCCAGCGTGCTGACTTACCGCACTGCCGCAGCCGCCCCCGACGCGGAAGCGGGAGCCGGCACGGCCCGCTCGTTCGACGGCATCGCAGCCGGGCCGCGCGCGTCGACGGGCAGCCGCACCGTGCGCACCGTCCCGTTGCCGAGCGGAAAGTCGGCAAGCGCCGCGCGGGCCAGGTACGGCATCGCCTGCAGCAGCGACGCCCCGTCGCCCGCATTGCGCGCGGAGACGTTATAGACCTCCTTGCCCGTCGCACGCTCGGAGATCCGGATGTCGAGCGTGCGCTCGAAGATCTGGTAGGTCTGGTTCACATAGCCCGCCGGAAACGGCCCCCACGGACCATACGGCCCCCAGGGTCCGCCGCGCCAATACGGGCCGGGGCCGAACCACGGATCGTAATAGACCGGTTGCGGCACGCTCACCCAGTTGCTTTTGATCCCATACGAAAGCCCGACGAGGTAGCGCGCGTCCTTCGCCGGCACCCGGTTGAACGCATAGGCCGACAGTTCGTTGCCGACGAGCTGCTCGTAAGTCGCCTGCTCCAGGCTGTTCTGCTGCTCGGCGCTCCGGCTGAACGCGTAGGTGCGCGACGCATCGTTGCCGTTCCAGCTCGAGAACGCGGTGACCTGTGTCGTCACATAAGACGTGCAGCCGGACAGCAGCACGAGCGTCGCGCCCGCGAACCCGATGGCGCCGCGGGCGGTTGAGTAGCGTTTCATGTTCGTCCTCTTGATCGATGGTCGCACGCCGGCGGCAGCGCAGCCCGGCAATGATGGAAATGATCGGATCATAGCCGCCGCGCGGGCGTCGCGCCGATAATACGCAGACTGTCCGCGCGGGCGAAAAGTTCGGCCGCCCAGCGTGGACGAAGGCTTTGTACAATGAGCGTTTCATCGCCGCCGCGCCCGTGCGCGCAAGCGCCCGCCCTTCTCTTACCACCCATGATCGCCATGTCCGAAACCGCCGCTCCTTCCGCCGTGATCCGCCGTAGCGACTATACGCGCCCCGCGTTCCTGATCGACACCGTCGCGCTCGAATTCGACCTCGCGCCCGCCCGCACGCGCGTGCGCAACACGATGCGCGTGCGCCGCAATCCGGACGCCGCCCGCGCACCGCACCTCGAACTGATGGGCGAGGCGCTTGAATTCGCCGGCGCATGGATCGACGGCGCGCCGCATGCCGCCGCGCGCGCGCACGAGCATGGCCTGACGGTGGAAAACGTGCCCGACGCGTTCGAGCTGACCATCGACAGCGTGTGCGCGCCCGAGTCGAACACGACGCTGTCCGGCCTTTATGTCTCGAGCGGCAATTTCTTCACGCAGTGCGAGGCGGAAGGCTTCCGGCGGATCACCTACTTCATCGACCGCCCCGACGTGATGGCGACGTATACGGTTACGCTGCGCGCGGACAAAACCGGGTATCCGGTGCTGCTGTCGAACGGCAATCTCGTCGATTCGGGCGACCTGCCCGACGGCCGCCACTACGCGAAATGGGAAGATCCGTTCAGAAAGCCGAGCTATCTGTTCGCGCTCGTCGCGGGCAAGCTGGTCGCGCTCGAGGAGAAAATCACGACCGGCTCCGGCAAGGAAAAGCTGCTGCAGGTCTGGGTCGAGCCGCAGGATCTCGACAAGACCCGCCATGCGATGGATTCGCTGATCCATTCGATCCGCTGGGACGAAAAGCGCTTTGGCCTCGAACTCGATCTCGACCGCTTCATGATCGTCGCCGTCGGCGACTTCAACATGGGCGCGATGGAAAACAAGGGGCTCAATATCTTCAACACGAAGTACGTGCTCGCGAATCCGCAAACGGCAACGGACGTCGATTTCGCGAACATCGAATCGGTGGTCGGCCACGAGTATTTCCATAACTGGACGGGCAACCGCGTGACCTGCCGCGACTGGTTCCAGTTGAGCCTGAAGGAAGGGCTGACCGTATTCCGCGACCAGGAATTCTCCGCCGACATGGCCGCGGGCGACGACCTCGACGCCGCCGCGCGCGCGGTCAAACGCATCGAGGACGTGCGCGTGCTGCGCCAGCTCCAGTTCGCCGAGGACGCGGGCCCGATGGCACACCCGGTGCGGCCCGAGAGCTACGTCGAGATCAACAACTTCTACACGATGACCGTCTACGAGAAAGGCGCGGAAGTCGTGCGGATGTACCAAACGTTGTTCGGCCGCGACGGGTTCCGCAAGGGAATGGACCTGTACTTCAAGCGCCACGACGGCCAAGCCGTCACCTGCGACGACTTCCGCCACGCGATGGCCGACGCGAACGGCCGCGATCTCGCGCAATTCGAGCGCTGGTACAGCCAGGCCGGCACGCCACGCGTAACAGTCAGCGCCGAATACGACGCCGCCGCGAAACGCTATTCGGTCACGCTCACGCAAGGCTACAGCGATGCCGCGCGCGATGCTCGGAAGGGGCCGCTGCTGATTCCGTTCGCGATCGGCCTGATCGATGCCGACGGCCGCGATCTGCCGCTGCGGCTCGAAGGCGAAGCGGCCGCGTCCGGCACGACACGCGTGCTCGAGCTGACCGAAACCGCGCAGACGTTTACGTTCGTCGATGTCGCCGCCGCGCCGCTGCCGTCGCTGCTGCGCAACTTCTCGGCGCCGGTGATCGTCGAATACGACTATCGCGACGACGAACTTGCATTCCTGCTCGCCCACGACAGCGATCCTTTCAACCGCTGGGAAGCGGGCCAGCGGCTCGCGACGCGCACGCTGCTGGCGCTCGCCGCGCGCGCAGCCGTCCAGCAGCCGCTCGCGCTCGACGACACGTTCGTCGCCGCATTCAAGCGCGTGCTGAACGACGACGCGCTGTCGCCCGCATTTCGCGAGCTGGCGCTGACGCTGCCGTCCGAGGCGTATCTCGCCGACCAGATGAACGAAGCCGATCCGGCCGCCGTTCACCGCGCGCGCCAGTTCGTGCGCCGCGAGCTGGCGGCCGCGCTGCGCGCCGACTGGCTCGCTGCCTACGAACGCCACGCGACGCCGGGCGATTACGCGCCGACGCCCGACGCCGCCGGCCGTCGCGCATTGAAGAATCTCGCGCTTGCGTATCTCGCCGAGCTTGACGATCCGGCCGACGCAGTCCGGCTCGCGCACGCGCAATACGACGCCGCGAACAACATGACGGACCGCGCGGCCGCGCTCGGCGCGCTGCTGTCCGCCGCCGCGGGTTCGTCGGCCGCCCAGCCGGCCGAGCGCGCGCTCGACGATTTCTATCGCCGCTTCGAGCACGAGGCACTCGTGATCGACAAGTGGTTCTCGATGCAGGCAACGCGTCGCGGCACGCCCGAGCATCCGACGCTCGATACCGTGCGCAAGCTGCTCGAACATCCCGCGTTCAACCTGAAGAATCCGAACCGCGCACGCGCGCTGATCTTCGGCTTCTGCTCGGCGAACCCGGCGCAGTTCCACGCGCCCGACGGCTCCGGCTATGCATTCTGGGCTGATCAGGTGCTCGCGCTCGATGCGTTGAATCCGCAAGTCGCCGCGCGGCTCGCGCGCGCGCTCGAGCTGTGGCGCCGCTACATACCCGCGCTGCGCGAGCCGATGCGCGACGCGCTCGAGCGCGTCGCCGCCGGCGCGCAGTCGCGCGACGTGCGCGAGGTTGTCGAAAAAGCGCTCGCGTAGCGCAGGCTTGACGCAGCGGGCCCGGACCGGGCCCGGCTGCGGCAAGCGCGCCGGGTAGCCCGAATCGGAACCCATCCGGGCCCGTCAGCACAACGACGGCCCGAAGCGAAACCTGCCGGAGCGCAGGCACCGTGCAATCCCGCGGCACGGGGCGGCGGGCACGCCCTGCAGGCCGCCGTCTCGCACGCTGCGGCACCTCGCCCGCCAACGGCGCGCATTCGCCCGCGCGGCGCGATGTCCGATACCGCACCCAACGCCCGCGACGCCGCTGGCAGTCCCGACGCCGCATCCCACGCATCCGGCAAACGGCGCCCCCCAGCCGCCCCCATGACCCGCCAACGCGCGCCAGCCCGCAGCCTGCGCCACTGCGCCGTTCCTGGCGCGGCGATCCGCCCAAGCCCCCGCTCCGGCCATGCGCGCCGGAATCGCCGGGCGGCCGTCCGAACCACCGCGGCAGACAGCGCGCGTTACGCCACATTCGGCGCGCTGCGCGACGAAAAACCGCCGATCGGCATGGCGCGGCGAGTAAAATCGAGCCAATTATTCCTATCCCAACATCTTCAGCATTTTTCAGCCTCTCGGAGCCCCTCGATGTCCATTACCCGACGCACCACGCTGTCCAAGTTCCTGATCGAGCAGCAGCGTGAAACCCATAACCTCCCCGCCGATCTGCGCCTGTTGATCGAAGTGGTCGCGCGCGCGTGCAAGGCAATCAGCTACAACGTGAGCAAGGGCGCACTGGGCGACGCGCTCGGCACGGCCGGCAGCGAGAACGTCCAGGGCGAAGTTCAGAAGAAACTCGACATCCTGTCGAACGAAATCCTGCTCGATGCGAACGAATGGGGCGGCAATCTCGCCGCGATGGCATCCGAGGAGATGGAGACGTTCTTCCCGATCCCAGCGAACTACCCGCGCGGCGAATACCTGCTCGTGTTCGACCCGCTCGACGGCTCGTCGAATATCGATGTCAACGTATCGATCGGCACGATCTTCTCAGTGCTGCGCTGCCCGGACGGCCAGCAAGCGACCGAGCAGTCGTTCCTGCAACCCGGCACGCAACAGGTCGCGGCCGGCTACGCGGTATACGGCCCGCAAACCGTATTCGTGCTGACGACAGGCAATGGCGTGAACTGCTTCACGCTCGATCGCGAGGTCGGCTCGTGGGTGCTGACGCAAAGCAACCTGCAAATTCCGGCCGATACGCGCGAATATGCGATCAACGCGTCGAACGCGCGCCACTGGTACGACCCGGTGAAGCGCTATATCGACGAACTGAACGCGGGCGCGGACGGCCCGCGCGGCGAGAATTTCAACATGCGCTGGATCGCGTCGATGGTCGCTGACGTGCACCGGATCCTGAACCGCGGCGGCGTCTTCCTGTACCCGGCCGATAAGCGCACGCCCGATCGCCCGGGCAAGCTGCGGCTGATGTACGAAGCGAATCCGATGTCGTTCATCGTCGAGCAGGCGGGTGGCGCGGCCACCACGGGCACCGAGCGCATCCTCGACGTTCGGCCGACGGGGCTGCATCAACGCGTGCCGGTGATCCTCGGCTCAAAGAACGAAGTCGAGCGCATCGCGCGATATCACCAGGAAGCGAAGTAAGGCGGCGCACGGACAGCGCGACGCGGGTCATCGGAAAACGCCGCGCTGCCCGCGCGCGCGAAATTCGGGGAAGCCGGGCGGCGGAGATTCGATGAAAACGCTGTTCCGCCCAGCCGACGAAAAAATTTTCGCCTACCCTCTTGTCAGTCCCGTGTAGGCACCCTATAATCTCATTTCTCTGTTGCCGGTGTAGCTCAGTTGGTAGAGCAGCGCATTCGTAATGCGAAGGTCGTAGGTTCGACTCCTATCTCCGGCACCATACAGAATCGAGGGGTTACAGCGCTTTGCCTGTAGCCCCTTTTTCTTTTCCGGGACCGCTCGATCAGTCGCGCGCGGGAACAAATCTCCATAAAACAGACCGGAACTTCGACGCGACGCCCATCACAAACCATAGCCATTACATTCTTGATGGGAACATACAGTCATGCGAATCAAAATGCTGTCCGCCGCCGCGCTCGTCGCGTCGCTCGCCGCCCCGGCCGCATGGGCCGACGCGCCCGCCAAGACCGATGCGTGGTCGCTGAGCGCGATCTTGCACGACCGCGCGGCGAAATCCGCTTTCGACGCGATGAAAAAAGGCCAGCGACTGCCGGCATGGGTGACGAAAGGCGCGACCGAAACTCCAGCGCATGCCGTGTCGTTCGACGGACACGACGCTTATGTGATGAGCGGCTGCAAGCCGCATGATTGCGGCTCGGAGCGTATCGCGATCCTTTACGATCCGCAGAAGAAAGTCATGTACGGCGTGCTTTCCGTCGTTGCCCCGAAAAACGATACCGAGCACTTGACTTGGCTCAACATCGGCGGCGGCAGCGAATCGATCGACGGCAAAACGATTCTCTATGCGCAGCTGACGGGCAGCGTCGAAAATCACCCCGGCGCATTCAACTACAAATGACTCGCGCCGCCGGCGCCGGCGCGCGATCCGCGCGACGCCGTCGCGGCGGCCCGGCCAAGCCGGCAAGCGATAGCCGGTCGCGCATTTTCTTGCGGCGGGCGAATCGTATCGCCGCGCGTGCGAGCACCGGCATGCGGACGCAAGCCCGCCTCCATGCCGGAGCCGCCTGTTCCCCATCGGGCGCATCGCCCGCGCTGTCCGCGCCACGCCTCTTCCCGCCTCTTCCCGCCTCTTCCCGCCTCTTCCCGCCGATGCGCGCCGTTGTCGCCGCTACTGCGGCGCGCCGATCGTCCCGGTCGCGAGCGCCAGCGCCGCGGCCGCCGACAACGCGCCGCTATAGCTGTCGACATACGCATTTGTCGCGACGAGCAACTGGCTTTGTGCGAGCGTGGCGTCGGTAATCGAGCCGACGCCGTTGCGATACGCGGTGAGCGCCGCGTCGTAGCTGGTGCGCGCCGCGTCGACGAGCGCCTTCGCGGCCTCGTGCGAGGCCAGGCTCGTCTGCAACGCGTTTTGCGCGGCGACGATCTGGCGCACCGCCTCTTCCTTCGTGCGCTCGAGCCGCGCCTGCGCACTCTGCGCGTCGTTGCGCGCCTGCATCAGCACGGCCGAGCGCAACCCGCCGTCGTACAGCGGAATCGACACGCCGACGAACACGCTGCCGCCGTAGCGGCTGCCGTTCAGATTGACGGTCGGCGCCTGCTGACCGATTGCAGGCAGCGCGGTGATCGCCGAGCGGCTCGCGTTGTACGACGCCGATGCCGACATGAACACCTTCGGCATGAATTCGGCTTGCGCCGCCCGAATCTTCGCGTCGCTCGCCTTCTCGGCCGCGTAGGCGCTCAACACGTCGGGGCGGCGCGCGATCGCGGAGGCCACGATCTCGTCGACCGACGTGCGCAACGCAGGCGACAGCGGCTGCACCGGAAGCTCCGCGAGCATAGGCTTCGACAGCGGCGAAATACCGAGCGCGGACACGACGCTCAGATAAGCATCGCTATCGGCACCCTGCGCCTCGACGAACGCGAGATTTGCCTGTGCGCGGTTTTGCGTCGCCTGCGCCACTTCGACCACCGTGCCGGTGCCCTGCTTGAATCGCGCGCGCGCGGCCGCGACGATCGCATCGGCATTGTCGAGCGCCTGCCGCGCGGTGCGCACGCGCGCGTGCGCGGCCTGATACCGGTAGTACGCCACGGTGACATCGTGTATCACCTGCTGATGAAGCCCGGTGAACGCGATATTCGCGACGATCGAGCCTTGCTTGGCGGCCTCGACGCGCGCCGCGCGCCCGCCGAAGTCGAACAACAGCCATTGCAACGACAGCGCCGACACCGCGCTGCGCGACGTCGCGTCGACGCCAGAATCGCCCAGCTCGGTCGACGACGAGCTATGGCCGCTCAGATAACGCCCCATCGCGGCCACCGACAACTGCGGCAAATACGCGCTCTTCGCGATCCCCACCGCGAGCGCCGCATTGCGTGCGTCGTTCCACGCGATGCGGGTCAGCGGATTTGCCGATTCGGCGAGATCGATCAGATCGGGCAACGTGTAGGTGCGCGCCGGATCGAACTCGCCCGCCGAGGCGACGCTGCCGAGCGCGTGGTTCGCAGGCAGCGTGTAGTCGTGGCGCCCGGTATCCGGCACGGCTTTTTGCGGCGCCGGCACGATCTGGCCGGCGGGCGTCGTCTGCGGCAGCCACGGGCGATCGGCCGCCTGCGGCGCGAGATCGATTGACGACGTCGCGCAACCGGCCAATCCGGCAGCGGCCGCGACAACAGCCGCGACGAACGACAAGGTTGGCGCTTCAGGCAGGCGCATGGGCGATGGACTCCTTCGGTGCGGCTTGACCCGCGTCTGCGGCAATGGCCGCAAGCCGCGCGTCGATCAGATTCAGCAATGCATCGCGCGACGCATCGGCCATGGCGGGTTCGCGCACCGGATGCGCCGGATGCGCCGTGGATGGCGCCGGCACGGCGTCCGGCGGCTGGATCGGGCGTCCTGCCGCATCGGCGTCGCGCTGGCCGCCGGCTGCACCCGCAGCGTCTTTCGTAGGTTGCGCGATGGCGCGCGGCGGCATGGCAGCGGCGGCGCGCGTGCCGTCGCCGTCGCCATCGGATTGCGCAATGGTCTGCGGCGGCATGTGGCCGGCCCCAGGCGCGCCGCGTTCCGGCGACGAGCCGAGCATTGCATCAGGCAACGGCGCGCCGTCGAGCGTGCGCGCGTCGCTGCCCGCGCGCGCATCCGCCTGCTGCCGCGCCACCTTCCGCGACAGGCCCAGCAGCCGTGCCTCGAGCGCGGCGTCGCCCCGCGAGCGCTCGGCCAGCAGGAATACCGGCCCCTCGAGCGCCGCCAGTTCCATGAGCCTGCGCCGGCGCTCGGCGATCCATCCGGGCGCGGGCCGCACCCACGCCGGCTCGTAGTGCATCAAACCGAGATTCTGCGCGAGCGCGCCGCCACGCGCGAGCGCGTCGGCCGCCAGTATGCGCCGCTGCGCGGGTTCGGCGACGCGCGCGAGCTGCCGCCACTGCTCGACGAGTGCCGCAAGTGCCGCATCCACTTGCTTGGCAATGCTAACCGGCCATACACGCGTGAACACCAGATAAACCACCACGTTGCCGAGCAGAATCCCGATCGTGCGGTCACGCGCGAGCGTCAGATCGAAGCCCGGCCCCGCTCCCTGGATCACGCAAAGGAAAAACGCGAACGCGATCTGAAAACCCGCATATCCGATACGCGGCGAGCCGAACGCCACCCACGCGGACAGCCACGCGCCCGCGAACACGAGCGCCATCAGCTCACCGATCGAAGTGAGCGACGGCACGACGAACACGAGTGCGGCAGTGCCGAGCAGCGCACCGACCATACAGCCCGCGATTCGCAGCGTCAGCTTCTCGACCGTCTCGGCCGTCGTGCCGAGCGACACCATGTAGCACGTGATGAAGCACGTATGAATGCCCGGCCAGTCGAGCTGCGAATACAGCAGATAGCAAAACATCGCCGCGGCGGTGGTCTTCAGCGCATAGCGGATGTGATCGGGGTTGGTACGCGCATCGGGCAGGAAGAAGCCGCCTTGGCGGGCAGCGGGTGCCGGTTTCGACTGCGGTTCCAACTCCGTCTGCCCGTTTGGCTCCGGCGCCGATTCGGGCAGAGCGCCGCCCGCCGGCCCGCCCTGCGCGCTCGGCTGAGCATCAGCAACGGCAAAGCCGGTGATCGCCGCATGCAGATCCGTCGCAACGATGCGCGCAAGCGGCGGCAACCCGTCGACATCGGGCAAAGCCAGTTGAATGTCGACGGGATAGCCGCCTTGCTCGAGCATCGCGGCCATCTCGTCGAGCGTCGCCGCCAGCGGCGCGACGAACGGCTCCGGCAACCTCGCTTGCGGTTCGCGATCCGTAAGATCGACAGCGATCAGAATCGCCGTGCTGGCCGCGACCGCATGCTGCAACGCCGCGACATCGGCAAGCGTCGACGAGCCTTCGAGCTTCGACAGCTTGAGCCACGTCGTCAGTTGCTGGTCGCCGCCGCGCAAGCAAGCGTCGAATTCGGCGCGGGCCGCCCCGGCATCGTCGCCGCGCAACCGCCCGCCGGCAAGCCTCAGCCGCCGCGCGAGCTGCACGGATGCCAGGCGCCGAGGCGAAGGCGCGAGCAGCAGATTGACGACGAGCGACATGCCGGCCGCAATCGCGACCATCAACCATGCATACAACAGCGCGCGCGTCGCGACCTCGCCGAACGGAACCATGCCCAACTTGTCGAGCCCGTAACCTACGACCATCGCGAGAATCGCGCCGATCGGACGCAGCTTGCTAGCCGAGGTCAAATAGAGGAATCCGATCGAAAGCGCGACCATGCACGCCACGCGCAGCACCGGCGAGTCGACGCAAAAAATCGCAACGGCGATCACGAGCCCGATCACGATCGTGATGAGCAGCACCATCGCCACCGTCGTCAATACGCTCGACACGCGGTCCGGCTTGTTCATGAAGAACACCACGTAGGCCGAGATCGCCGCCTCGGGCGTGCCGTACAGGCTCGTGACGAGCACCGTCAGCGCGCAGATCAGCGCGACGCGCGCCGCCATGGCCGAGCGCCCCGCAAACGGTGCGAGCAGCCGCAAAATCTCGCGCGGGCGAGGCGCCGCGACGTCAGCGGCAAGCTGAACCATGCCGGATCTCGATGATTGCGCTCGCCCCCACGCGCACCAGCTTTTCGTCGGGTTCATCGAGCTTCACGCGAACCGGAAAACGCTGTTCGACACGCACCCAGTTCACCGAGCGCTCGACGATCGGCAATGTACGCGGCAAATCCACGCGGCCGGGATCCGAGACGCCCGCGCCGATCCCCACCACGTGGCCGCGAATGGCGCGGCTGCGGTCGATCATCGAATAAA
Organism: Burkholderia singularis; assembly: GCF_001718875.1. Taxonomy (NCBI): domain Bacteria; kingdom Pseudomonadati; phylum Pseudomonadota; class Betaproteobacteria; order Burkholderiales; family Burkholderiaceae; genus Burkholderia; species Burkholderia singularis. The sequence continues at coordinate 1,405,826 of NZ_CP013448.1, read as the reverse complement.
CCGTCGCGCAATCGCCCGGCGCGATCCGCGACAACGCGGTCTCGCGGAAATTGCCGACGGCAAACCATTCACTCGCATCGACCAGCGTGAAAATAGACTGGTTCGGCCCGACCGTCTCGCCCGCCAGGATCGACAATCCGGTCACGAAGCCGTCGTGCGGCGCGCGCACCACCGTATCATCGAGCGCATGCTTCGCTCGCGCGAGCGCGGCTTCGCGCGCGTGCAGCGTCGCGACCGCGTCGGCGTCGTCGCCGATCGTGCGCGACGACGCACGCTGCTGCTCTTGCGCCTGCTTCAGCGATACCGCCGCATCGCGCTGCGACACCTGCGCCTGATCGAATTGCTGCGCCGGCACGTACCCTTGCGCGGCCAGAGGCGCGAGTCGCTCGACGGTGCGCGTGGAGAGTTCGTAATGGTGCGCCGCGCGCTTGACCTGCTCGGCCGCGACCGCCGCATTCGAGGTCTCGCCGATGATCGCCTTGCGCCGCGAATCGAGCGACGCGCGCGCAAGCTCGACATCGGCCTGCGCCTGCGCGACCGAAAGTCGGTACGGCACTGGATCGATCTCGAACAACAGATCGCCTTTCGAAACCCGCTGGTTCTCGTGCACGGCGAGTCGGACGATCCGCCCGCTCACCGGCGTCGCGACGTGCACGACATCTGCGTCGATCGTCGCGGCATCGGTCGACGGATAGCGCACGCTGCGCTCGTATGCATACCAGATGGCGGCAATGCCGAGCGCGACGATCGCAAGCGCGATCAGACGGCCTTTCGGCGCGCTTTTGCGAACCCCTGCAAGCTTCATGACAGTTGCCCCGAGCCAATCAACCAGACAAACACGGCGATCACGAATCCGATCGCGGTGCACACGGAAAGTTGGAAAGGCACCGTCTGAGCCCAGCCGGTCGAGACGAACACCCGGTGCGCGACGATCGCGCCCGCGACCCCGATGAGCGCGCTGACCAGCCAAAGCGGAAAATACGCGCCGAACAGTGCAAATGACGGCGCGCCGCGCGTCGCGCAGCCTTCGAGCGGAACAACCAGCACGCAGGCGGACCCGATACGGACAAACGGATTCAGCATTGTTTTTTTCATGTGGATTGTTGAATTCGACGGATCGGACAAGCGCCGCAAACCGGCCGGATCTGCGATGATCACTCCGGCCGGCTGGCCGGCTGTGGTCATACCCCAGATTCGCAGCGGGCGTCTCGTGATAATTTAGCCGCCTGCCGGCCGCCACTTCTGCCGTCTTTACCATCCGCCGCCTGCCGGCAACAAGTTTCGCACTGCTTGCAAAGGATGATAAATATAAACTTTCAATTATTTACAAAAAGAAATACGTTCGCTTGCCCACAAAACCCCCTGGCAAATCGGACTCGGGCCGCATAACATTACTTAACGATCCTGACCCGCCTATTGAAGTACATTGCGGGGCAGCGCGGCGCGCCCACGCCGAGTCGTCCAGCGGGGTGCCCGTATCGTTTCACTTGGAGTACTCACCAAAGGAGAGGACCACTATGGCAGCACATGGCTTGATTGCGTGGCTCATCATCGGCGCGATTGCCGGCTGGCTCGCCGGATTGCTCGTCAAGGGCGGCGGCTTTGGCCTGATCGTCGATATCATCGTCGGTATCGTCGGCGCCGTCATCGGCGGCTGGCTGGCGGGTCTGCTCGGCATCAGCTTGGGCGGCGGCCTTATCGGTTCGATCATCGTCGCCGTCATCGGCGCCGTGATCCTGCTGTTCGTCATCCGGCTGTTCAAACGAGGCGCCTGATCCTCCCTTCGCTGTAATCCGGCCCGCGTCCGCGCGGGCCGGCCTTTTCCAGCGTTGTCCTCGCCGCTGCGACAGCGGCACGCTGCGCAGGCGCTCATCACCCGCGCCGTTTGCCGGCGTCGGCCGAGCGGCCCGCGCGGTGCGCAACGCGGCAAATCAATGCGCATCCCGCAACCAGCCGTCGAGCACCGCTGGCGCGAGCAGCCCGCTCTTCCCCCTTCGCATGCCGTTCGCATCGATCCATAGCGTTCGCGGCAATTCGCCCCGCCATTCAGGATCGAGCGCCGCGCGCAGACGCTCCGGCATCGGTTCCGCATTTCCGTATTGCAACACGTCGGCCGGCAATTGCATCTGCGCCAGTGCCCGTTCCAACTGCGACGCCGCCTCTTCGAGCGGATCGAGTGCGACGAGCGCGATCCGCACGTGCGGATGCGCGCGCCGCCATTCGACGAGATGCGCGACGTTTTCCCGGCAATATCCGCAATCGAGCGACCACACCTCGACGACGAGCGGCGCACCGCGCCCGCTTGCATAAAGCGGCCCGACGTCCGGCACCCGCAGCGGCAGCAGCCGAGACAACGAGGCCGGGCGCGGCGGCGGTTCGGCGGCCACGCCCGCATATGCAACACACCCTGCGATGAACGCCATCGATACGGCAATCGCGCGCCTCATCATTGCCCCTCCACATCGATCACCCGATAGCCGTCATTGCGCGTGCGCCACGACAAATAGACACGCTCGCGATCGACCAGGAGCTGCGGGTTGTCGCTTGCGCCGGCGGTTTGCGCGAGCGTGCGCGGCTCGCTCCAATGCGCGCCGCCGTCGTCGGAGCGGCGTAGCTTGATACGCATCGTGTCGCCGTCGAGCGCCTTCCATGCAAGCCAAAGCTTGTCGCGCCGCGCGACGAGCGCCGCATGCGAAGCCTGTTCGCCCGGCGCCGCAGGATCGTCTGCGAATGCGAAAGACGAGCCGATCGGCACGCCTTTCGCATCGAGCCGCGAATAAAACACGTCGGCGCGGCCGTCGACGACGCTGAACCACGCCAGATGCCGCACGCCGTCCGGCGTAACCGCAAGCGCGGGCCCATGCTCCGGACACGCCTCGACATGCCAATTCGAGAACGTCGCGCGTACCGGCTCGACGGCGCGATCCGCGTGCGCAGGCAACACCGCCAGCGCATGATCACGGATCTGGCCAGGAAACACGCCGCGCCAGACGGCCTGCACCCGCCCATGCGAATCGACCGTCATCGCGATTCGGCAGCATTCGCACGTGTGATCCATCACCTTGCGCTCCGGCTCGAATGTCGCGCCGCCGTCGCTCGATACCGCGTAGTAGACGGCCGCGCCGTCATATGGCAGCCCCGCCCGCTGCGCCGCCACCCGGTCGCGCTTGTCGATCCACGCAACGAAAATGCGCCCTTGCGGATCGACCATCAGCATATCGAAACGATGCGTGATCGCCTGCCGATCGCGGTGGACGGTGAGCGGCACCGACCAGGTCGCGCCGCCGTCGAGCGAGCGCGAAAAACGCACCATGCCGGTATAAGGCGCATCGAGCGGCATCGACCACGTCACGTAAATCGCGCGGCCGTCCGGGCTTGCGGCGAGTTTCGGCCGGTTCTCGGCACTCGTGTAGATCGGCTCCGGCAGCGCGTTGACGGTCGCGGGCGCGGACAGCGTGCGCCCAGCGTCGTCCGAATGCGCGACCTGAACATGCTCGCCGTCGACCCATGCCACCCACAGCCGATGACGCGCATCGAACGCGGCACCGGTCGCGAGCGGCGTTTTTTGCGTGACGTCCGCGCTCGCGGCATGCATCGCCATATGCGTCGACTGCGCCGCACGCGGCGCGGGCGCCTGCTCGGCCGCCGATGCCGCCATCGGCATCTCGTGCGCGTGCGCGCCGAACGCGAGCGCAAATGCCGCGCCGAACCTCCCCCATCGTTTCAGATCGCCCATTTCAGCTCTCCATAAAACGTCCGCCCCGGATAGGGGTGAAACACGTAGTAGCGGCGGCCCGTCACGTTATCGACGCCGAACGATGCAAGCCAGTGCCGATCGAACCGGTATTGCGCCTTCAGATCGACGAGCGCATACGAACTCGCGCCGCCGTACACGTTCGGGTTCACGTCCCGGTTGTCGAGCGTGTTGAACTGACGCCCCGAATAGCGAACGCCGAGACTTGTCATCCAGTGCTCGTCGAAGCGATACGACGCGAGCAGATTCGCGCGCATGCGCGGAATCCGCGGCCAGCGCGCACCGACATACACGGCATTGGCCGCATCGGCGAGGATCTGCGCATTGGTCGCCGACACGTTTGCATCGACATCGAGCCCCCTGAGCCCGACGTTCTGTCCGGAAAACGCCAGCTCGACGCCGCGCACGCGCACGCGGTCCACGTTCGAGATGTTCGTGTACGTCGCCGCGCCGGCAAGCGTCGTCTGACTATAGATGGCGTTGCGCTGATCGCTCTGGAACACGCTCGCGCGCACGACGCCCACGCCGACGTCACGCTCCGCGGTGAAATCCCAATCGATCGCTTTTTCCGGCCGCAGGTTCGGGTTGTTATTGACGATCGCGTTATTCGAGATCGTCCCCTGGAACAGTTCGGCGACGGTCGGAAAACGCGTGCCCGTCGCGAACGACAGCCTGAAACGCCACGCATCGGCAGGCTCCCATTGCAACGCAAGCTTCGGCGACAGCGCATTCGCGCTGCGCCCGGCATAGCCGAGCGTCGAGTTCGCATCGCCAAGCACGCCGCCATATGCGTCCCAGCGCTCGTAACGCAACCCGAGCGTGGCCAGCCAGCCGGGTGCGAAACGCCACGCATCCTGCGCGTACAGCGCCTGCGTGCGCGTGTTGCCGCGATAGCGGCTGGCGAGCGACGTCGGCACCGCGCTTTGCCAATCCGGCGTGTTGTAGGTCTCGTTGTTCAGGAAATAGGTGTCGAAGTGATAGCCGAACGACAGCCGGTGCCCGCGCACGTCGGCCGATTCCGCGCGCAGATCGACCGTGCGCCAGCCCGTGCCGTCGCCGTGGAACACCGTGCCGGCGCCGGCCGGCGATACGCCCGACGACGCCCGCAGCACGTCGCGCGACACGTCGTATGCGGATGCGACCATCGACAGCCTCCATCCCGACGCAAGCCGCGCGTCGAGCCCGAGCCCATATAGCCAGTTCTCCTGATCGCCGCTTTGCGCAGCGAATGCCGCGGGCGACACCGTATAGTTGCGCCCGCCGAACGACACGTTGCCGCCGTACACCGGATTGCCCGCCGTGTCGCGCAGGAACGTGTCGCCGTGCTGCCGGAAGTGATTCTCCCAATGGCCGAGCGTAAGCGTCGCGTCGACATGATCGGTGAATGCATAGCCCAGGCGCAGCGATTCGTTGATCTGCTCGGTGCGCTCGATCGTCTGCGCGCCGACGATGGTGCGCGGCCGGCCGTTCGGATCGACGTCGGTGCGAGCGCCCGTCACCGGCACGCTCGCGCCGAGCTTCGGGTTGTACGCGGCGTTCGGGCTCGCGTACTGCATCGGCTGACTGTCGTTCTCGAGCCGGTCGAGCGACAGCGCATACCAAAAACGCCCGGCCCGATCCGCGACGCGCGCGGTCTGATGGTTGCCGCCGAAGCTGCCGGCATATCCGTAATCGTCGCGATAGCGCTGCGTGAAGAACTGCGTCGACACCGACGCCTCCAGCCGCTCGGGCTTGCGCGTCGTGATCTGCACGGTCGAGCCGACCGAGTTGCCCGGATACAGCGCGGAAAACGGGCCATAGAGCACGTCGACGCGCGCGATATCGTCCGGTTGGATCAGCGACCAGCGCGGCGGATACGAATAGCTCGAACCGAGCAGATTCGACAGCAGCAGACCGTCCGCGTAGACAAGCCCGCGCGCGCTCTGCAACTCGTTGAAATCGCGGCCGGCGAACACCGAATTGCGATCGCCGATATAGCGCCTGCGCACCATCAGATTCGGCGCATATTTCAGCGCATCCTCGGTTGTCACGTTGACGTGCGAATCGATCCGCTCGCGCGTAAGCGATTCGACGACGCCCGGCGTGTCAATGGCAAACGCCGGCCGCCGCGCGGTGACGGTGACGACGTCGAGGGTGCGCGTGGGCACGGCCGCCGGGGTTGCAACAGCACCTGGCGGACGCGGCGAAACGGGCGGAAGGCCGGATGCGGAGGCGGCCGGCGCAGTGGCTGGCGAAGCGGCTGGCGAATTCACGACGGCGGCGTCATTGGCCGCCGCGTGAACGGTAGGCCACGCGAGCGATGCCGCGCACGCGGCCGCGAGTTGCCTGCGCGCGCAGCGTGCGGCAAGAACATTGAGCATGATGAAACGAATCCTGAAAGCGAGGTCGACGACGCGCTGCATGCGCGAGCAAGTGCCACGCTCAGCCTCGACAAACGAGGCCAAACGGCGGCACCAGGCGCCGCGCGCGCAATAAAGCGCTTACGCGGACGCGGCACACGAGCGGGCAAAGGTCAGGTCAACGAGGATTCAGGCGGCGCGCGCGGCTGCGCGATGCGCATGCCGCGGCGCAAAAAAACGGTGGGTTGCTCGCTACGGCGCTCGCAAACGAACCGGCGCACGAAGCTCGGCAATGCGGGCGCACTCGCGCCAAGCGCCACGTTCGCGGCAAAGCCTGGGCAATAGACGCAATGCGCGACGCCGCCATGCGCTTGCGACGTATCCCGGCCGCCTTCGTCGGCGATCGTGATGCGCTTCACCCCTGCCGCGCTGCACAATTCGAGCGTAAACGGCGCATTCGCGACAGCCATGGCTGCGTCGCGCGCATAGCCGATGACGGGCGACAGTACGTTGAGTACCAGCGCCAGCCAAACGAGGCTCATCCATCGCGTCGACCGTTTCATTCGCAGTCCAGGGCAAAGAGGCGCGCAGTATAACAAGCCGATCCGCGCACGCGTCCGGCATCCATTCCTCACGCGCGCCCCGGCGTGTAACGTTTAAGCAACAAAGACAAAATCTAACGATTGATTACTGGCAAGAACCGGAGCTTGAGATCGATAATTGTTTTATCCCAAGGAGAAAATCATGGACGAGAGACCGACCCGCATTCCCCCGCCCGAGAAAGTGATGAGCCCGGACCCGGAGCCTGTGGCTGTCGAATTTCTCGCCGAGTTGCCCGATCATGTGCGCGCGTTTTTTGACGAACAGCACAAGATGTGCGCGCCGAAGTAAGCGCGTTGTTCATCTCACGTTCGCACCGGCAAGCGATCGCAGCCGTCACGCGCCGATGAGCGATCTCGTGTGCGCCTTGCGTCGCCGCTTCGGCACTCCACTCTGAACCCGGCCCCCTCCAACGGTCCGGGTTTTTGCCGTCCCCCTTTCCGCTTCGCCCACTGATCTCCCGCTTGCGCCGCATCGCTGCGCGGCATCTTCGCTTATTCTTCTGAATTTCCCGTCACCGGCCCGACTGGCTGGCCTCGTCATTTGTCGCCATGAAACAATCGCTTCGCTCAAGTCTTGCTGCCGCCGCGCTCAGTCTCGCCATGATGGCCGCTCCCCGCATCGCCGTCGCGGACGCAGGCGATACGCCGCTCACCAATCTCGTCGCGCTCGTATCGCAGCGCCTCGCGCTCGCCGAGCCGGTCGCGCAATGGAAATGGATCAATAAGAAACCGATCTCGGACCCGCCGCGCGAAGCAGCGCTCCTCGCCGACGTCGAAAAACGAGCACGGCGCAGCGGCGTCGATCCCGCCTACGCCCGCACGTTCTTCGAAGACCAAATCTCGGCGAGCAAAGCCGCGCAGCATGCGCTGTTCGCGAACTGGCGCGCCACACAGGGCCCAACCGGGCCCGCCCCCGATCTGGCCACCAGCACGCGGCCGCAACTGGACCGGCTGACGCAGTCTATGCTGAGCGCCCTTGCGCGCGTCGCGCCGCTGCGCGATGCACCGGATTGTCCGTCACGCCTCGCGCGCAGCGTCGCGAATTGGAAAGCGCTGACGCGCTACGACTCCAACCAAAAGAATGCATTCGATATTGCGCTATCTCACGTCTGCGCAGCAGGCAGCGCCAGCGCTGTCGGCTGAGCGCAGCCGGTGGAGCCCGCCAGTGGAATCAGTTGCAGACCGCGCGCGAGATGCGTCTGCAGAATACGGCGAACGGCAGGCGCCCCGCCCGCGTCGGATTCCAAACGGCTTGCCTGCGCTGCGAGCGCCGCGGCCTGATCGATCGTGGGCGCCGCGCCGACATAGCGCCAGCGATCGATCACATGGAAAAACCGCACCGCACCACGCTCCTCGAACGCGACCGGACCGTCAAACGGCCACTGCACGCCCGCGCCGGGGTTGCGCGCGCCGCGCTCGGGCCGCCGGTTGAAAGCCGGCTGGAGCGCCGCAATCCATTCGGCTTCGGCGAGCAGCGCGCCAAGCTCGCCGCCCGTTTCACGCCACTCGATCCGCCTGACCTGCTGCGCGATCCGCATTTCCTTCGACGAGCGGCGCTCGCCCGTCAACAGCGCGCGCAACCGCTGCCGTAGCCTGACGCTGCGTCCCACATAGAGCGGCGCGTCTTCGTCGCCGAACAGCGCGTAGACCCCGCAGCCCGCAGGCACATCTTCCAGACGCTGATCCGTCAACCCAGTCGCGAGCTGGAAATGGCGCGTCGCCAGCGCAACCTGCTCCCGCAAACGCTCGAGCGGCACGACGTTGTGCAGTTCCTGCCAGAACTGCCAGACGAGATCCGCATCCGCGAGCGCGCGATGCCGCCCCATCGGCGTGAGCGCATGGCGCTCGATCAACGCGTCGAGCCCGTGCCGGGGCTCGCGCGGAAAAAGCGCGCGCGACAGCCGCACCGTACAAAGCACGTCAGGATCGAACGCAAAACCCGCGCGCTCGAATTCGGCACGCAAAAAGCTCCGGTCGAAGCTTGCGTTGTGCGCAATGAACAGCCTGCCCCGAAGCCGCTCGAACAACGCAGGCGCGATATCGGCAAAGGCTGGCGCATCGCGCACCATATCGTCGCTGATTCCGGTGAGTTGCTGAATGAATGGAGGAATGGGTTGCCGAGGATTGACGAGCGTCGTCCACGTCGACACGCGTTGCGCACTTACCTCGACGATGCCGATTTCGGTGATGCGATGCTCGGCGGCCGAGCCACCAGTTGTTTCGAGATCGACGAATGCAAGTGGCATGTCGATCACAGGGGTGTGCAACGGCAAGGCAGTCATAGGGGGCGGGCTGATCGCGCTTTCTGTTTTTAGGGTACGCGCCGGCGAAGATCCGGCGCTTACAGCGCTATTCTACTCGCCATAAAAATCAAAACCCCCGCCTCGGCGGGGGCTTGCACGGCCCTCGGTTTTTAGGCGTTCAAAGCGCCTGAATATTCGCAGCCTGCTTACCTTTCGGACCAGTCTTCACATCGAAAGATACACGCTGATTTTCTTTAAGCGTTTTGAAGCCCTCCATCTTGATTTCGGAAAAATGGGCAAACAAATCTTCGCCGCCATTGTCCGACGTAATAAAGCCGAAGCCCTTAGCATCGTTAAACTATTTCACGATACCGGTATCCATATTCCTAGTTCCCCACTAAATTTAAATAACACACGGGCTACGCCCTTATACGGTCACACAAGGCTCCGATACCCCCCAATCTCCTTACGGACATGGCGGAAGCAACGCGAGCCCGCGTGCTGCTTTTATAAATTGGAAAATCCAATGCAGTCAAGAAAATTTTTAGTGACGTCTTATGCCGCTTGATGGAAACACAACTGGAATCGGTACACTCGCGCTGGAAAATTAATAAGCCGCAACAACACCTGTCACAATTACCGGGATTAGCAGGCATATTTAATTTCAAAAAAGAAAAATCTACCGTGAACGAGATAATCGGCACTGGATCGGTATTTTTCCGGGTTGCGGCAGCCCTAAACTTTTGCAAGGCTGGGCAGTGCATTGAAGCAGCAGGAGATCGTCATGCTGAACGGCATCAAACGCTTCGCCCATCGGCTGGGAATTGTGCGTCGCAGCAATCTATCGGGGCGCACTTCCGCTGCGTCCGCGACGCTCGCCAGCGAATTCGACGCAACCTGGCACGGCGATCATTGGCAAAATTTGCTGTCTTCACCCCTCGATGCACGTCATTACGTGATGGAAGACTGGACGCAACCGCCGATGCCGCTGCCTCACGAAGCCGCGGGCCCTCAACCAGTCAAGCGCCGCCGGCGCCGCCGCGAGCAATAATCGCGCACAAAAAAAAGCGCGACTAGAAGTCGCGCCGACAAAGGTTTGGAGATCTTTTCCGTCAACGAAAAAGTCTGCTTAAGTAAGCAGAGTCTGCAGTATAACGACTTGACTCTCTTTTATTAGTCATAGTCCTGACAAACCTCTATTGTCGAAGCGACAATAATGAGCCGTTGCCGGCGATGCCGGCGCGCATATCGCAGCGCATTGTCGCCATCACGCAACGCCGCGATACATTTCATTGTAGTCAGATTTTTCCCACCTCCCCGCAAAGCCTTATAGGAAAAGGGTCACCGGCCTTTTATCAATTATTTCAGAAACATAAACATAATATTTCTTAAATTGATTCCATCGGATTTAAGCAACATTCTCTTACACTCCGCATTGATTGATAACGAGCGCCAAGCACGCTCGAAACATGCCCTCCCCGGCTTTGTTTCTCGTCTCAATCGCCGGGAGCTTCGAAAAGCAGGTTGGACTGCCATCAGCCCTGTTTTACACGGAGATAAACCCAATGAAAAAGACTCTCATCGTTGCAGCTCTTTCCGGCGCCTTCGCCACTGCCGCCCACGCGCAAAGCAGCGTGACGCTGTATGGCCTGATCGATGCCGGCATCACGTACACGAACAATCAAGGCGGCCATAGCTCCTGGTCGGAAACGTCGGGCTCCGTCAACGGCAGCCGCTGGGGCCTGCGCGGAACCGAGGATCTCGGCGGCGGTTTGAAGGCGATCTTCGTATTGGAAAACGGCTTCGGCATCAATAACGGCGCGCTGAAGCAAAATGGCCGGGAATTCGGCCGTCAAGCATTCGTCGGCCTGTCGCAGACGCAATACGGCGCGCTTACGCTCGGCCGCCAGTACGATAGCGTGGTCGACTACGTCGGCCCTCTGTCGCTGACGGGCACGCAATTCGGCGGCACCGAGTTTGCCCACCCGTTCGACAATGACAACCTGAACAATTCGTTCCGGATCAATAATTCGATCAAATACACGAGCGCCGATTGGTACGGCCTGCACTTCGGCGGCCTGTACGGCTTCTCGAACAGCAATCAGTTCGCGAACAACCGCGCATTCAGTGCGGGCGTGTCGTACAGCTACGCCGGCCTCAACGTCGGCGCCGGCTACCTGCAAATCAACAACGACACGACGCCGACGATCAATAACCAGGCGGGCGCCGTAACCGGCGACTACACGTTTGTCGGCAAGCGTCAGCGCGTGTGGGGCGGCGGCCTGAACTATACGTATGGCCCGGCGACGGCCGGCTTCGTGTTCACGCAATCGCGGATCAACAAGGCGCTTTTCATCAGCCCGGGCCAGTCGGGCGTGGCGAACGGCATTGCGCTCAACGGCACGTTCCTGCGCTTCAACAACTATGAAGTGAATGCCCGTTACGCGATTACGCCGGCCTGGACAGTCGCCGGCGCATACACTTATACGGCCGGCTATATCGACGGCCGTCACCCGGGCTGGAACCAGTTCAACCTGCAAACGGCGTATGCGCTGTCGAAGCGTACCGATGTGTATCTGCAAGGCGTCTACCAGCGCATCACCCAGGATGGCTTGAACATCGGCTCCTATGTCCTGGGCGCGGGCGGCGCATCGTCGACCAACAAGCAGGTCGTCGTTACCGCCGGGCTGCGTCATCGCTTCTAAGCCACGCGTTTCGGCACAAACGAAAGCGCCCCGGCCGGGGCGCTTTTTTATCGCCTGCGAATGCAATACCGCCGAGCGGGTTACGCGGCACCCGGCGCGGGATAATGAACGTCGAGCACCTCGATAGGCCGAGGACCGAGCGGCGTCATCAGCGTCACCGTATCGCCGATCCGCGCCTTGAGCAGCGCACGCGCGACAGGCGAAATCCAGCTCACGTGCCCACGGTCCAAATCGACTTCGTCGATGCCGACGATCGTCACGGTATGCTCGGCGCCGTCCTCGGTCGCGTAATCGACGGTCGCGCCAAAGAACACCTGATCCGTACTTTCCTGCCGGCTCGCATCGACGACTTCGGCCAGATCGAGGCGCTTGGTCAGGAAACGGATCCGCCGATCGATCTCGCGCAAGCGCCGCTTGCCGTATATGTAATCGCCGTTTTCCGAACGATCTCCGTTCGACGCAGCCCACGACACGAGTCTCACCACTTCGGGCCGTTCGTCGTCGATCAAATGCAGCAGTTCGTCACGCAAGCGCTTGTGCCCGGCTGGCGTGATGTAGTTCTTCGCACCGGGCGGGATCGCCGCCTGTGCGTGTTCGAGATCCTCGTCGTCTCCGTCCGACTCCTTCACAAACGCCTTATTCATGATGCTCTCAACGGCTATCCACCAGAATTCGACAAGGTTACACGATCGGCAAAGCGGCGACGCGAACCGGCACGCGCATCGCGCTATCCAATAATTTGTGTTCAGGCACTTCCCTTTTTAAAGAAGTTTGCTATAATTTCGCTTCTGCGTGCGGCTGTAGCTCAGTTGGATAGAGTACTTGGCTACGAACCAAGGGGTCGTGGGTTCGAATCCTGCCAGCCGCGCCACTTTTTCAGGGCCTTCTCCCGGGAAGGCCCTTTCAATTCGAAGTAGTTGTACCGCTTTGCGTGCGGCTGTAGCTCAGTTGGATAGAGTACTTGGCTACGAACCAAGGGGTCGTGGGTTCGAATCCTGCCAGCCGCGCCATTTTTGAAGGGCCTTCCTCCGGGAAGGCCCTTTGTTTTTATGCGTCACACAAGAACCTGCCCGCCGTTGATTTCAACAGGAGCGCGGCGGCCTGCCTCGGATATTTATAACACCACCCCTGCCCCGCCATCGGGCGGGCGCCGCGCCAGATCACGCTCAATAGTCCTGCCGCTCGCGATCGATTCGCATCCCGCCATCATGGCGCGCATGCACCGCGTCGTCATTCGAACGCTCGCGCATCATCCTCATCACGTCGGGATTGGTGCGCACACGGCGCATCACGTTGGCGAGATGCATACGATCACTCACCTGAATGACGAAGCGCAGCACCGTCGATTCATGGGTCTGATCGTCATCCATCGCGATATGGACGATGTTCGCATCAGCCGAAGTGATGTCCGCCGCGACACGCGCGAAAATCCCCTTCGCGTTCTTTACGAGCACCTTCACCGCGACATCGAACAGACGTCCGGGCTGCGGCGCCCATGCAACGTCGATCCAACGTCCCGGATCGCGCCGGTGAATCCGGCGCGCGACCCGGCAGGCAGTCGTATGAATCGCCATCCCGAGCCCGATGCCGATATAGCCCATGATGTCGTCGCCCGGTATCGGCCGGCAGCACGCCGACAACTGCACCGACATTCCTTCGGTGCCGGTGATGACCACGGGAGGCGCATGATTCGTCGCCTGGCGCTCGGCTCGTGAGCCGTCGTCGTCGGCGTCGCGGCCGCTCATCAGCACCTCGATGCGCTTGGCCATCACCGCTGCAACGCGCCGGCCCAGGCCGATATCCGCGAAAATTTCCTGCCGGCTCTTGTTGCCGGTCCACTGAACGAGTTTCTCCCACACCTCGGGCGTCACGTCGGCCAGCGTGAAGCCGTAGCCCTTGAGGCTCTGATCGACCAGGCGCTCGCCCAATTGCACCGACTCGTTCAGGCGCATCGTCTTCAGATAGTGACGGATCGCCGAGCGCGCCTTGCCGGTACGCACGAAGCCGAGCCATGCGGGGTTCGGCTTCGAATAAGGGGCGGTGATGACTTCAACGATGTCGCCGCTCTTCAGCTCGGTACGCAACGGCAGCAATTCGTTATTGATCTTCACGGCAACGCACTGGTTGCCGAGATCGCTATGGATCGAATACGCGAAATCGAGCGCAGTTGCGCCACGCGGCAACGCCATGATCTTCGACTTCGGCGTGAACACGTAGACCGCATCCGGGAACAGATCGATCTTCACGTGCTCGAGGAACTCGCTCGAATCGCCCGCTTCGCTCTGGATATCGAGCAGCGACTTCAGCCACTGATGCGCGCGCTTTTGCACGTCGTTCAGATCCGCGCCGCCGTTCTTGTACAGCCAATGCGCGGCAACCCCCGCCTCGGCAATCTCGTGCATCTTGCGCGTGCGCACCTGGAATTCGATCGGCGCGCCGAACGGGCCGACAAGCGTCGTATGCAGCGATTGATAGCCGTTGACCTTCGGGATCGCGATGTAATCCTTGAACTTGCCCGGCACGGGTTTATAAAGCGAATGCAGCACGCCGATGCACGTGTAGCAATCGAGCGGATGCTCGACGACGATCCGAAAGCCATACACATCGAGCACCTGCGAGAACGACAGTTGCTTGTCGCGCATCTTCCGGTAGATGCTGTAGATCGTCTTTTCCCGGCCGTTGATTTCGGCTTCGATCTTGCCTTCGGCCATCGCGCGCTGCGCGGATTCGAGAATCTTGCCGATCACCTCGCGGCGGTTGCCCCGCGCGGCCTTCACGGCTTTCTCGAGCGTCGCGTAGCGATGCGGATTGAAATTCGCGAAGCTCATGTCCTGCAGCTCGCGATAGGTGTTGTTCAGGCCAAGGCGGTGCGCGATCGGTGCGTAGATATCGAGCGTCTCGCGCGCGACGCGGCGACGTTTCTCCATCGGCACCGCGCCGAGCGTGCGCATGTTGTGCAGGCGATCGGCAAGCTTCACGAGAATCACGCGCACGTCGCGCGCCATCGCGAGCAGCATCTTGCGGAAGTTTTCCGCCTGCGCCTCCTCGCGGCTTCTGAACTCCATCTTGTCGAGCTTCGACAGCCCGTCGACCAATTCGGCGACCTTGGGCCCGAAACGCTCGGCGAGTTCGCTCTTGGTAACGCCCTGATCCTCCATCACGTCGTGCAGCAGCGCGGCCATGATCGCCTGCGCGTCGAGCTTCCAGCCGGCGCAGATTTCCGCGACGGCGACAGGATGGGTGATGTAGGGCTCGCCGCTCTGGCGATATTGACCGAGGTGGGCTTCGTCGCTGAAGTGGAACGCCGCCTTGACCTCTTTGATTTCGTCCGGACCGAGATAGTCGGCAAGCGCGGCGGTCAGTTTCGCGATCGAAACGACGCCGTGCTTGCGCGGCTGCTCCGGTGTCGCGGTCGGCCCGAACAGATGACGAAACGACTGCTCGAGAACCGCGTCGATATATTGACGTGCAGGCGACGGCGCAACGGCTTTGGAAGTGGCCTCGGTGGAGGCGGACGATGGTGCGGTGCTCATTTTCGCCTCCTGGGTTCGCGCGTCGCTGGGGATTACATGGTTGACGAAATCCGGCCGTGCCTTAAACGGGCACTTTCTTCAGCATTTCGACGCCGACCTGGCCGGCCGCGATCTCGCGCAACGCGACCACCGTGGGTTTGTCGCGGCTTTCGATCTTCGGCGTATGACCTTGCGCGAGCTGCCGCGCGCGATAAGTGGCGGCAAGCGCCAGTTCGAAGCGGTTCGGAATCTGCTTCAGGCAGTCTTCAACGGTAATGCGAGCCATGTTGGGTCGTTCCTTCAGAATATGGTGCTTATTCTACCTTATGCGCGCCGTTCGATCCGTCACTCGGCATGCGGCAGATGAATGCCGAGTTCGACGAATAGTTCGGTGTGCCGTGCATATTGCGACGCGAAGCGCAGGCGCGTCGCGGCGACGATGCATTCGAGCTCGGCAAGCGCGTGCTCGAAGGTCTCGTTGATCACGACGTACTCGGCCTCGGCCGCGTGCGCGATCTCGCTGCCCGCGGCAAGCAGGCGCCGCGTGATCACGTTCGGTTCGTCCTGCCCGCGCTTCTTGAGCCGCTCTTCGAGCGCGGCAAGCGACGGCGGCAGAATGAAAATGCCGACCGCGTTGCGGAACTGCTTCTTCACCTGCTGCGCGCCTTGCCAATCGATTTCGAGCAGCACGTCGTGACCGCTTTTCATTTGCTCTTCGATCCACACGCGCGATGTGCCGTAGTAATTGCCGTGCACCTCCGCGCTTTCGAGAAACTCGTGCCGCGCGTGGCGCTCGCGGAAATCCTCGACCGTCGTGAAATGATAGTGCTGGCCGTCCTGCTCGCCGGGGCGGGGCTTGCGCGTCGTGTACGAGATCGACAGGCAGATCGCCGGATCTTTCGACAGCAGCGCGTTGACGAGCGTCGATTTGCCCGCGCCCGACGGCGCGACCACCATGAACAGATTGCCGGGATAAACCCCGGCATGCAGCGTATGCGCGGGCGCGTGTGCGCCTGCGCCGTCGCGATGAGAATCGGTCATGTCACGTTACTCCAGGTTTTGCACTTGCTCGCGCATCTGCTCGATCAAAAGCTTGAGCGCCATCGACGCATCGGCAAGCTCCTTGGCCGCCGCCTTCGAGCCGAGCGTGTTCGCCTCGCGATTGAGTTCCTGCATCATGAAGTCGAGCCGCTTGCCGACACGCCCGCCCTTGTCGATCACATGGCGCGTCTCGGACAGGTGCGCGGTGAGCCGCGACAGCTCTTCGGCGATATCGATCCGGATGCCGTACATCGTCACTTCCTGGCGAATGCGCTCGGCCGCCTCGTCGCGCGACACGGCGGGCGCGCTGCCGTCCGGCGCCGCGACGCCCAGCGCCTCCTGCAGCCGCTCGACGATTTTCTGCTGATGTTTGGCGATCAATTCCGGCACGAGCGGCGCGATGCGCGCGACGATCGCCTCCATTTCCGTCACGTTCGCGAGCAGCATCGCGGCAAGCTGCGCGCCTTCGCGCGAGCGCACGACGACGAGTTCGGCGAGCGCTTCCTTGCCGCACGCGAGCACCGCGTCGCGCAGCGCGTCGGCGCTCACGCCGCTTTCGGCAAGCACGCCGGGCCAGCGCAGCACCTCGCCCGTGCGCAGGCGCTCCGCGTCCGGAAACGCGTCGAGCACCGCACGCTCGAGCTCGGCAAGCTGATCGAGCGCCGCGCGGTTCAGCGCGCCCGCGCTCACGCTCTGATCGCCGCGCTGCAGGTTGACCCGGATGTCGACCTTGCCGCGCGACAGCTTGTTCATCAGCATTTCGCGCAGTTGCGGCTCGCACACGCGCACGTCATCCGGCATCCGGAAGTTCAGGTCGAGAAACCGCGAATTCACGGTCCGCAATTCGACCGATACGCTCGTGCCGCCATTGCCCGCGGCCGTCGCAAGCTCACGCGTCGCGCTCGCGTATCCCGTCATGCTGTAGATCATCATTCGTCCCGTCGTTGGAAGGGCCATGCGGCCCTGAAGGATTCGAGGCGCCCGGCGCTTGGCACGGCGCGGGGCGCTAAACGCGCATTATCCCATTTTTGCCCGCATCGGCCGCGGGTCGGCACGGCGCGCGCGCGGTAAAATCGGGGTTTCCCTCACGCGTATGGCTCCGATGACCCATTCCCCCTCACGCCCGAGCGAGCGCCGCGCCGACCAACTGCGCGACGTGCGTATCACGCGCCACTACACCAAGCATGCGGAAGGCTCGGTGCTCGTCGAATTCGGCGACACCAAGGTGATTTGCACCGCGAGCATCGCCGAGCGCGTGCCCGAATTCCTGCGCGATCGCGGCCAGGGCTGGCTCACCGCCGAATACGGCATGCTGCCGCGCGCAACCCACACGCGCAGCGACCGCGAGGCGGCGCGCGGCAAGCAAACGGGCCGCACGCAGGAAATCCAGCGCCTGATCGGCCGCGCGCTGCGCGCGGTGTTCGATCTCGAAGCGCTCGGCGCGCGGACGCTGCATCTCGACTGCGACGTGATTCAGGCCGATGGCGGCACGCGCACGGCGAGCATCACGGGCGCGTTCGTCGCCGCGCACGACGCGGTGACCAAGCTGGTCACGGCCGGCAAGCTCGCGCGCTCGCCGATCACCGATTACGTCGCGGCGATCTCGGTCGGCATGTACGAAGGCGCGCCGGTGCTCGATCTCGATTACGCGGAAGATTCCCAGTGCGATACCGACATGAACGTCGTGATGACCGGGGCGGGCGGCCTCGTCGAGGTGCAGGGCACGGCCGAAGGCGCGCCGTTCTCGCGCGCCGAGATGAACGCGCTGCTCGATCTCGCGCAGGCCGGCATCGGCGAACTCGTGCGCCTGCAGCGCCAGGCGCTGGGAGTCTGACGTGAAGCAGCCTTCGCCTCCAACGAACGCCAGGGAAAACAGCCCGGCGCATGCCGGCGCGCCGGGCAAAGCGACGCACGCAACGCTGTCGCGGATCGTCCTCGCATCGAACAATCCGGGCAAACTGCGCGAGTTCGCCGCGCTGTTCGCGCCGCTAGACATCGAACTGGTGCCGCAAGGTGAACTCGGCGTGACCGAAGCCGACGAGCCGCACGTGACGTTCATCGAAAACGCGCTGGAAAAGGCGCGTCATGCGGCGCGCGCGACGGGCCTGCCGGCCGTCGCCGACGATTCCGGCCTGTGCGTGCCCGCGCTCGGCGGCGCGCCTGGCGTCTACTCGGCGCGCTACGCGCAGCGCGCGGGCCGCGACAAGAGCGACGCGGCAAACAACGCGTACCTCGTCGAGCAGCTGCGCGGCGTGGCCGACCGGCGCGCGTATTACTGCTGCGTGCTCGCGCTCGTGCGCCATGCCGACGATCCCGAGCCGATCGTCGCCGAAGGGCGCTGGACGGGCGAAATCGTCGACACGCCGCGCGGCGCGCACGGCTTTGGCTACGATCCGCACTTCTTCGTGCCAGCGCTCAACGCGACGGCGGCCGAACTCGAACCCGCCGCGAAAAACGCGATCAGCCATCGCGCGCTCGCGCTGCAAGCGCTCGCCGGCAGACTCGAACAAGCGATGCGCGAGGCGGCGCAATGAGCGAGGCTGCCGCCAACGGCGCGCGCATCGTCGCGACGTTCGCCGCGCCCGGCAAGGTCCGGCTCGCGTCGCTGCCTCCGCTTGCGCTGTACGTGCATTTCCCGTGGTGCGTGCGTAAGTGTCCGTATTGCGACTTCAATTCGCACGAATGGAAAGACGGCGGCGCATTGCCCGAGCAAGATTATCTCGATGCGTTGCGCGCCGATCTCGAAGCGGCGCTGCCGCTCGTCTGGGGCCGCCACGTGCACACGGTATTCATCGGCGGCGGAACGCCCAGCCTGCTTTCCGCGGCGGGACTGGACCGGCTGTTGTCCGACGTGCGCGCGCTGCTGCCGCTCGACGCCGACGCGGAAATCACGCTCGAGGCCAACCCCGGCACGTTCGAGGCCGCGAAGTTCGCGCAATTCCGCGCAAGCGGCGTGAACCGCCTGTCGATCGGAATTCAAAGCTTCAACGAAGCGCATCTGAAGGCGCTCGGCCGCATCCACGACGCCGCGCAGGCGCGCGCGGCAGTCGAGATCGCCGCGAAGACGTTCGACAACTTCAATCTCGACCTGATGTTCGCGTTGCCGAACCAGACGCTCGACGAGTGCCGCGTGGATCTCGAAACGGCGCTGTCGTTCGCGCCGCCGCATCTGTCGCTGTACCACCTGACGCTCGAGCCGAACACGTACTTCGCAAAATTTCCGCCCGCGGTGCCGGACGACGACGCCTCCGCCGACATGCAGGACTGGCTGCACGAGCGCACGGCGCAGGCGGGCTATGGGCGCTACGAGGTCTCCGCCTATGCGAAGCCTCACCGGCAATGCAAGCACAACCTCAACTACTGGCGTTTCGGCGACTATCTCGGGATCGGCGCGGGCGCGCACACGAAGCTGTCGTTTCCGAACCGGATCCTGCGCCAGGCGCGCTACAAGCACCCGGCGACGTTCATCGAACGCGCGAAGGCCGGCGCCAGCGTGCAGGAAGAGCGCGAGGTCGGCCCACGCGAGCTGCCGTTCGAATTCATGCTGAATGCGCTGCGGCTCGTCGAAGGCGTGCCGATTGCCAGCTTCGCCGAGTGCACCGGCATGTCGGTCACGGCAATCGAGCCCGCGCTCGCCGAGGCCGAACGGCGCGGCCTCCTCGCGCGGAACCATCTGCGCATCGCCCCCACGCCGCTCGGCCAGCGCTTTCTCAACGATTTACAAGCGCTGTTTCTGCGCGACGAATAAGCGCGGCAATACGCATTGCGTGCGGCGCACGCGAAAACGCCGTTGCTTCACGTTCGCCGCACGCGCTGTTTCGGTTACAATGCACGCCCGTGGAAGCGTGGCCGAGTGGTTTAAGGCACTGGTCTTGAAAACCAGCGACGGGCAACCGTCCGTGAGTTCGAATCTCACCGCTTCCGCCAGAACGATCCCGCCCGCGCTGTCTCGGCCTGGCGGGATTTTTCGTTTCGGCACGGATATTTCGCGCGCCGCCCGTGCGGGCGGCGCGCCGAAGCCGCATACGCGAACCGCGCGCCCGAGCCACGCGCCCGGCCGAACGCCGGGCCGCCGGAACTATGCCGCCGCACGCTTGTCCCGATGCATGCGCGCCTGCGTGCGCCTATCATGAAATCGACGGTCTTTCGCTCATCGAGGAGGCGATCATGACGCCACACTCCCCCCGCCTCTTCGCCGCCTGGCGACATGCCGCCGCGGCAGCCTGCGCGGCCGCGCTCACCGCCTGCACCATCACGCCTCCGAACGCCGGCGCGCCCGCGCCGGGCGTGCCCACGGCAGGCACGGCGGAGTACCGCATGAGCATCGCGCGGCGCATCGCCGAGCGCAATCCGGAACACGTGCTGCACGGCACGCCGCAAGCGATGCTGCGCTCGCTCGTCGTCGTTTCGTTCACCGTCGATCGCAACGGGCGGCTCGTCAACTCGTCGGTTTATCGCAGCAACGGCGACGACGAAGCCGAGGGCATCGCGCTCGCGTCGCTGCGCCATGCCGCGCCGCTGCCGCCGCCACCCGCGAGAATCCTCGACGCCCATGGCGAAGTCGAGCTGATGGAAAGCTGGCTCTTCAACGACGACGGCGAATTCCAATTGCGCACGATCGCGTCGCCGCAAGCGCAGACGCTCAACTGAACGCGAAACGCGTAAGGCCGCGGCGGCGATATGACACATGCATGAGATGCGCGGGCGGCGTGCCTGGACACCCGCCGCGATTTTTTGCGTGAGGCCGAACTTGCGGCTCGCAACGCCTGGGCACGGTGACGTTGATGAGCACGCGCGAGGCCGCCAAGCGGCACCCGCGCCCCAAAGCGATCCGCCAAACGGCCCCGACAAGCTCGCTATAATTGCCCGCACCGCGTTTTAGCCGCCAGGCCGCGCGCAAGCGGCAGGCCCGATCGGCCCGCCGCGCGATGCGCATCGAAGCGCCGCGAGCGAATCGCTCGCGCGGCGCTTCGCTCGGACCGCCGCGCCGTACCGCGCGCGATGCGGCCCCCTCGATTCCGGGATCTGAGCCGCCACCCGGCTGCCGGCTTGCAAGCGATTCGCCGCCGCCCGTCACGCACCATAAACGATACGTAAAAACCATCCAAGGAGACATCGATGTCGCAAATCCGCTCGTCAACAGCTCAGGCACCGGCCCCCGGCCGAGCCGAGCCCGCCGCTGCCGCCGCGCCACGCATGGCCGATAGACGCGAGCAGCGGCGCATCGTGTTCGCGAGCTTCATCGGCACGGCGATCGAGTTTTACGATTTCTATGTGTACGCGACCGCCGCCGCGCTTGTGATCGGCCCCGTGTTCTTTCCGCACGGCTCGTCGACCGCGCAGGCGCTATCCGCCTTCGTCACGTTCGGCATCGCCTTCGTCGCGCGGCCGATCGGCTCGTTCCTGTTCGGCCATTTCGGCGACCGGATCGGCCGCAAATCGACGCTCGTCGCGTCGCTGCTGGTGATGGGCATCTCGACGACCGCGATCGGCCTCGTGCCCGGCTACGACACGATCGGCACGCTTGCGCCCGTGCTGTTGTGCGTGCTGCGCTTCGGCCAAGGCATCGGCCTCGGCGGCGAATGGGGCGGCGCCGCGCTGCTGGCGACCGAGTACGCGCCGCCGGGCAAACGCGGCTGGTTCGGCATGTTTCCGCAGTTGGGCCCGTCGATCGGTTTTCTCGCGTCGAACGGCCTGTTTTTCGCGCTCGCGCTGTCGCTATCGGACGCGCAATTCCGCGCGTGGGGCTGGCGCATTCCGTTTCTCGTCAGCGCGGTGCTCGTCGCGCTTGGCCTGTACGTGCGCCTGAAGATCGCGGAGACCCCCGCTTTCCAGGCGACGCTCGATCGCCACGAGCGCGTGCGCGTGCCGATCGCGGTGCTCGTCGCGCACCACTGGCGGCCGACGCTGCTCGGCGCGCTCGCGATGATCGTCTGCTACACGCTGTTCTATATCTCGACGGTGTTCTCGCTATCGTATGGCGTGAGCACGCTGCACATGCCGCGCGAGCGCTTCCTCGGCCTGCTGTGCTTCGCGGTGCTGTTCATGGCGCTCGCGACGCCGCTGGCCGCCGCCGCTGCCGACCGCTTCGGCCGCAGGCCGGTGCTGATCGCCGGGTCGGCCGCCGCGCTGCTGTCCGGTTTCGCGATGGCGCCGCTGCTCGGCAGCGGCTCGACGCCGCTCGTCGCGCTGTTCCTGACGATCGAGCTGTTCCTGATGGGCGTGACGTTCGCACCGATGGGCGCGCTTTTGCCCGAACTCTTTCCGACACCGGTCCGCTATACCGGCGCGGGCGTCGCCTACAACCTCGGCGGCATTCTCGGCGCATCGATCGCGCCGTACATCGCGCAACTGCTCGCGGCGCGCGGCGGGCTGGCGTGGGTCGGCGCCTATGTGTCGATCGCGGCGGCGCTCAGTTTGGTCGGCGTATTGCTGATGCGCGAGACGCGCGATACGTCGCTTGCCTGAGCGCAATGGGCGCGCGGCGCGCGCATGACGAAACGGATTCGCGTGGCGCGAAATCAACCGTATCGTTCGCCGGCCGACCGCTTCACGTCAGCCGCGTTGTCACGCCCGTATCGGTCCGCGTTTGCGCCGCGCACCGGCGCGCCTGTACTCGATCAGGCGCCCGCCGGCCCTGCCGCAACCGGCGGGCGGCCGTTGTGTTCCGGCCGTAACGGGATTGTCGCGATGCATTTCATCCATCTGCAAAATTCCGATCTCGTACTGATCGTCGCGTTGGCCCTCGGCCGCGCGCTGCTGCTGGCGGCGCGCTTTAAACCCCGAGCTTGGCTCGGCGTCGCAGGCCAAGCGCTCGCGGCCAATCTCACGGCGATCGCGGCTGTCATCGCGCTCGAACTGCTGCTTGCATAGCTCGGCAGCGCTCGCGCTTTGCGCGGCGCAAGCGCACCGACCGTTCCGCCGCGAAGCGTGCAGCCCGCGACACGCGATTAGCCGTGGCGGCTGGTCTCAGCTCATATTTCAACTTGATTACACCCCCCTCTCACGCAAAATCCTGCGTGCGACGCTCTCTATAATTGCAATTTTGTCAGCGCCGCCGCCCATGCCACGCCACCGCCTCTTCCCGTCCCTCGCGCGCCGCACCCAACGTATCTGGCGCCAATATGGCGTGTTCTGGCTCGGCGCAATCGCCGTGGGCCTGACCGCCGTGCTCTATGCGCGGCTTATCGATCGGGGCTACGACGCGTTCCGCGCTCTCCAGCATCGCTACGTATGGCTGCCTTTCGTGCTCACCCCCGCGATTGCGGCGCTATCGGTCTGGCTCACGCGCCGCTTCTTTCGCGGCGCGGAAGGCAGCGGCATTCCCCAGGTGATTGCGACGCTGCACGCGCAGCCGGGCGCGTTCGGCTCCCGGCTGCTGACGCTGCGCATTCTGTTCGGCAAGGTTCTGGTGTCGTTGCTCGGCATCCTCGGCGGCTTCACCATCGGCCGCGAGGGGCCGACCGTGCAAATCGGCGCGTCGCTGATGTTCAATCTGCGCCGCTTCTACCCACGCTCGAATGCGCTGATCGAGCGGCAGCTCGTGCTCGCGGGCGCGGCGGCCGGCCTGTCGGCCGCGTTCAATACGCCGCTTGCCGGTATCGTGTTCGCGATCGAGGAGTTGAGCCGCAGCTTCTCCGCGCGCGCAAGCGGCGTGCTGATCACGGCCATCATCATCGCCGGCGTGATCGCGCTCGGCTTGAACGGCAATTACACGTATTTCGGCACAATCGAAATCGGCGCGCATTTCCCCAAAGCGCTCGCCGCCGCCGTGCTGCTGACGGCGCTCGTCACCGGCATCGCGGGCGGCCTGTTCGGCTGGCTGCTGCTAAATACCGCCCGATGGCTGCCGGCAAGGCTGCTGTCGCTATATCGTGAGCGTCCGATCGTATTCGCGGCCGGATGCGGTTTGGCGATCGCATTCGCCGGCCTCGTCTCGGGCGGCACGACGTTCGGCAGCGGCTACGCGGAAGCGCGCGGCCTGCTCGACGGCCATGAGCAATTGCCCGCGCTGTATCCGTTCCTGAAGATGATCTCGATGGTCGCGTCGTACCTGCCAGGCATCCCCGGCGGGATTTTCGCGCCATCGCTGTCGATCGGCGCCGGATTCGGCAACCTGCTGCATTTCGTGTTCAGCGACATGCACCTGCCGATGCTGATCGCGCTTGCGATGGTTGGCTACCTCGCTGCCGTCACGCAATCGCCTATCACGTCGTTCGTGATCGTGATGGAGATGATCAACGGTCACGCGCTGGTGATTTCATTGATGGCGACCGCATTGATTGCCAGCCGCGTATCGCGCTTTTTCGTGCCGCCGCTCTATGAAGCGCTCGCC
This sequence comes from Burkholderia singularis, assembly GCF_001718875.1. Classification (NCBI taxonomy): domain Bacteria; kingdom Pseudomonadati; phylum Pseudomonadota; class Betaproteobacteria; order Burkholderiales; family Burkholderiaceae; genus Burkholderia; species Burkholderia singularis. The sequence continues at coordinate 1,381,295 of NZ_CP013448.1, read as the reverse complement.
GAGCGCTATCTGAAGCCGCCTCAGCCGGCGCACGCCGCGGCGGCCCGCGACGCCGCGCCTGCCGGCATAACGGCGGTCAGGATGCCGGTGGATGCCGCCTCGGCGCCCGCCGATCCGCTCGATACGTTGCGCGACGAAACCGAGGCGGATGCGCGAACCGAAGCCGAAGCCGGCTGTCATGCTGACGCTGACGCTGACGCTGACGCTGACGCTGACGCTGACGCTGACGCTGACGCTGACGCTGACGCTGACGCTGACGCTGACGCCCGCCGCCATGCCGACGGTAACGCAAGCACCGCCCCCCAAACCGACACCGCCGCCTGCGCCGTCGATACGAACACGCCGCGCGCCGCAACCGCGCCAGCCGCGAGCGCCCCGCCGCCCGCCCGCGACGGCACGCCGGCCTCGGCCGAACCGCCGCAACGACCCCGTCAATAGATCACGACGGGCGCAGGCCGGTAATACACCGGCCGCGCGGGCACCACGACGCAGCCGGCCAGCGTCAACGCGACAAGCGCGAGCACCAACAACGTCCGTTTCATCGCACGCTCCCGCTCATGCCCAATGACCGCCAACCCAGACCCAGTTCGGCCCGCGCGGCACCCAGCGCCCCGGCACCCAATGCATGCCGACGCGCTCGGCCTGCCAATGCCCTGCTATCCACACGTAGCGGCCATGATCCCAATGCCAGTGGCCTCGATCCCATACATAGCCGACGCGCGGCGCCGGCGTGATCTCATAGCGCACGGGCGGCGGCGCGCTCGGCGCGATCACGACCACTTCAGGGGACGCCGGCTCGACAATCGCGCCGGGCGCGACCTGCGCGACAACGATTTCCCCAGCGCTCGCGGCAAGCGGCGCGAGCGCGCAAACGGCCGCACCGGCGACGGCAAGCGGCCACGCAACACGACGAATAGAGAACGACATCACAGCCTCCGAGAGTGAATGAGCGCGCGATGCGCGCGCATTCATTCAATGCTCGGAAGAGCTGAAAAGCAGACCGGGGCTGTATTACAGAGCACTCGAGAGTGCAACCGGAAGTAAGGCACGCGCGGCGCCGTGGCACCGCGCGCTTGGCGGACAACGAAGAGCGGCAGCGCGGCCTCAGGCCTGGGGAATCTCGATCTTCACCTCGAGCACTTCCAGGTCGTCCTGGCGCTCGAGGCTCACGCGGATGTCATCGTTCGAAATCTTCACATATTTCGAAATGACGGCGACGAGCTCCTTTTGCAGCGCCGGCAGGTAATCGGCAGGCGGACGGCCGCCCACCCGCTCGTGCGCGATGATGAGCTGCAGCCGCTCTTTCGCGACGGCCGCGGACTTCTTCTTCTCGCCGAGCAGAAACGACAGTATCGACATGGCGCGCCTCCGTTACTTGTTGCCAAAGAGGCGCTGCAGCAGGCCCGGCTTTTGGTAGTCGATGAAGCGCAGCGGCTTGTCCTCGCCGAGAAAGCGCGCGACGATGTCCTTGTACGCTTCGGCGACGTCGGTGCCGTCCAGATGCACCGCGGGCAACCCCTGGTTCGACGCGTGCAGCACCGCCTCGGATTCCGGCACGACGCCGATCAGCTTGATGCGCAGGATCTCGCTGATGTCGTCGAGCGACAGCATCTCGCCCTCGCTCACGCGCTTCGGGTTGTAGCGGGTGATGAGCAGGTGCTCCTTGATCGGTTCCTTGCCTTCCGTCGCGCGTTTCGTCTTCGACGACAAAATGCCGAGAATGCGATCGGAATCGCGTACCGACGACACTTCCGGATTGGTCACGATCAGCGCCTCGTCTGCGAAATACATCGCATGCAGCGCGCCCGCCTCGATGCCTGCCGGCGAATCGCAGACGATGTACTCGAAATCCATCGCCACCAGATCGTTGATGACCTTCTCGACGCCCTCACGCGTGAGCGCGTCCTTGTCGCGCGTCTGCGACGCGGGCAGGATGTACAGGTTCTCGCACTTCTTGTCCTTGATGAGCGCCTGATTCAGGTTCGCTTCGCCCTGGATCACGTTGACGAGGTCATACACGACGCGGCGCTCGCAGCCCATGATGAGATCGAGATTGCGCAGGCCGACGTCGAAGTCGATCACGGCCGTTTTGTGGCCGCGCAGCGCGAGGCCGGAGGCAAAGCTTGCGCTCGTCGTCGTTTTGCCCACGCCGCCCTTGCCCGATGTCACCACGATGATTTTTGCCATTTACCTACCCTGTGTTCGTCAATGAGGACCGACCGATCCGTTTGCCGCGCCCGCGCATCACGTCAGGCGCAGCGGCTCGATCATCAGTTTTTCCTGTTCGAGCCGGATCTGCACCGATTTGCCGAGCACGTCGGCAGGCAGCGGATTCTCCGTCGTCCGATAGATACCCGCGATCGAAATCAGTTCCGGTTCGAGACACGTGCAAAAGATGCGCGCGTCGTGATTGCCATGCACGCCCGCGAGAGCGCGGCCGCGCAGCGGCGCGTAGATGTGGATGTTGCCTTGCGCGATGACTTCGGCGCCGTGACTGACCGGGCCGAGCACCACGAGGTCTCCCTTCGCGTATATCTGTTGTCCTGAACGCAGCGGACGGTCGATCACGAGCGTCGCCGCGTATGGCGTGACGGCGGATGCCGCGGATACCGCATCCGCCCCCGGCATGTCCGCGCCGGCGGGCAAGCCCGCTTCGGCCGCGCGCGCGGCCTCCCCCGCCGCTTGCATCCCGTTCGACTGGGCCGGCTCGCCCAGCGTGCCTGCCGCGGCCTCGCTGAGCGCGTCCGCGCCGGTCTTGTGCGCCGCGCCGCGCCGATCGCGCGCCTCGAGCAGCGGCAAGCCAGCGTCGGCAGCCCATGCGTGCTGCGCATGCTGCGCAACCACGCCGACCGCGCGCATCCTCACGTCGTTCAGCATCTGGCGGATCGCGTCGAGCGGCACGCGTTCGCCGTCCGCAAGCCGGCGCACGTCGATCGCAACGACGTCATCCGCAAAAAATTCGGGAGTCGCTTCGAAACGTTTGACCAACTCGGCGCGCAGCGCATCGAGATCGGTGGTTTTCACGATGAACAGCAACGTGTCGACCGAACCGCTGCGCAGTTCGAAGAATGGCGATTTTTTTAGCGACATGGACGTTCTGCAAAAAAATTTTGCGTATTTTACAGGGGTCCACGCAGACGGCCATATTTTCGGGCGCGCGCGGCCCGGCGCCGCCGTTGGCGCCCCGCCGGGATACGGCGCCGCAAGGCTCGGGAATCGCGCGCACGAGAGGTACTTTCTTACACGCGCCGGCGGCAGACAAACAGCGATTTCAGCGCGCCAGGCACGCGCGCGATCGGCGCGCGCTCGCCGGTATCGGCAAAACCGACATGCTCATAGAAGCGGATTGCAACACGGTTCTGATCGGCAATCCACGCATAAACCTCGACGGCGCCGCGCTCGGCGAGCCAATTGCGTGCCGTATCGACGAGCAGCACGCCGCCGCGCAGGTGACGCACCGCGTGCGCGACCCACAACTCGCTCACGAACGCGCGCCGCTCGGGCGTGGCGTCAAAATAAGCGCCGATCATGCCGGCCGGATGGCCTTCGGTATACAGCACGAACGTCGTCGATTCGTCAGACGACGCGCGACGCTCTGCGATCGCTGCCGCAGCGGCCGCATCGACTCTCAACTCGGCTTCGGGCGTCTCACCGCTCGCAAAGGGCTCGCGCAGCGAAGCCGCACGCAGTTCGCGATACACACCGCCCTGATCCGCGGCAATACGACGAACAGTCAAAATCGAACTCATGCAGATACAGCCCCCTTCGGACAGCAAGCCGTTAGCTTCAACCGAAAGCAGGGCATGAGTCAAATCGTAATTTTCGAACACCTGTATAAATTTCGGAGGGACATAGGATGTGCCGAGGTCGGATGTTGCGACGCAACGTATCCGCGCGAGCGATGCCCCTCGAGTGCAGCGAGTCCCAGGCTTCGCCGCTTGGTTGGCGGGCTCTCCAGCATCCGGGCGACGACACTCCGGTAGACGTCCGAGCAGCCAAGCCCGAACGGAACCAACCGTTGCACGTAAAAGCGGTTCGCCGCGCAACTACGAGTTGACTTATGCCGCGATGTCGATCGACCGATTAATTCATTTCACCTGGTTTCGAATTAGAAAACATTCAAAATCAGCCTTGCAACGTCCGGCCCGATCAAATTTCACATCAAATAGCGACATACCCACCCAACCCGACCAAAACTAAAGCAACCAATCAAAACATTGCCACAATACACCGCAATCCACCTAAAATACCCGCATATAAATATCATTATAATGACAGTCATTATCATAAAAAATAAACGTCAACCATTGACAACCTGATTGACAATAGCGCGGACAATTGCGTACAGTGGCACGAGAAACGAATTGCAACACGAGCTTTCGCAAAGACCCTGTCATTCAGAAAATTTGATGCGGCTTGCATGAGTTTGAATCGGGCGATACCAATATTCTTGTCATGCTCGATCCGTTCGTATCCGGCAGCGCTCATGCCATGCCCGATCGGAGTCGAGCCTCCTGGAATCAAACCACTTACCTCTGGCAGACAATAAATTTCATATTAATTTTTAAAACGGCACACTTCAGCGCACACCATTCTCCATCACATATGATAATTAAGTGAAAATAAGGATATCAATCAGACATGCATCACGGCACCATTGAATCCAAACATTTTCCCTCACGGCACGATACTTTTCAATCAATCGGCCAATACGCCGAAAAATGCACCAAGTACTCACGGCATTCGTTCAAGCCGATCAAGGAGCACGCAAAACACGTCGAAACTCATAACCACTCCCAATCGGCGCCCACTACGCATCGGCATCGCCCTTATTGATTCATCGTCGCACAGAAATCAAGCATCGATCGGAATCAAAATTTCCGTTAAAGTGTTATTGTTTTGGTTTATTATGGCAAAGATTGCATATTTAGATTTCGACTCACATGACATAAAAAAAATTCAGTCGACATTGCTCGCCCACGGATACAACTGCCTTCCCTTCGAAGACGGGGAAAGGTTAATATCAAAGCTAAAGAAAAATAAATTCGACCTGCTGCTACTCAACTGGGACGCCCCGTTTGTAACCGGCTACGACGTTCTGATGTGGGCAAAAAGCAATTTAAGCTCACATGTTCCGGTGATTTTTTTATTACACCAAAATCAGGAAAATTACGTCAGCAAAATATTGGCTGCCGGAGCCGATGACTATATTATTCAACCATTCGGCGAAACCGAACTCATTGCGAGAATCAACGTTCAGTTGAGTCGATCCCGGCAAAGGAGAAAATCAGCGGATCAATCGATAATGATCGGCGATTATCTGATTGATCTGGCCAATAGACTTTGCTACTATCGCGGCGCCCCCATTTTACTCACGCCGAAGGAATTCAAAGTCGCTGCATTATTCTTTCGGCATGCCGGCGAAATTCTCACTCGAGAGCATTTGATGGCAGTGATCTGGGGGTATGGTGGTAGCGTTGTTTCCCGATCTCTCGATACACACGTCGCCAAAATCCGCCTCAAGATGAAATTACGCCCGGAAAATGGAGTCCGGCTCGTTTCCGTGTACGGACACGGCTACCGAATGGATGTCATGGGAACGCAAAGCTGATATTTTCGAAGACATAGCATCTCCTGAAATATTTGCGCAACTTCAACATCACCATGACCAATCCATACGTTCGAACAGCATATAAATCAGTGATAACGGACGTCGCCGATACCGGAATAAATTCAATGCCGGCTTCGATCGAACAATCGACGTCTTTGAATCTCTCCATCTCGACTTTGGCCATCGAAAATGCACCACAAACGCCATTGCCGCGAGCGCGCATTCAGTTTAGCTGCAAGAAAAATTCTAAAATTTCAAGACGAAACTCTCGACCACCAACAATCAATTCCAATGATTCACAAAGCGACGATCGCCACACTTAGAATGACAAAACTTTCGGAGTAATCAAAAATATCCGTTCCATTCGAGAATTTTCATTATCCCGGCTACGGAATAACGCACCCAGAAGCGGAATTTTAGACAATACCGGAACGCCATACTCAGCAGTCGATTGCTTTTCCACCTTATAACCAGCAATCAGCAAACTTTCATTCTCCCCGACAAAAGCCTGCGTATTAATTTCACTTGTTTTGATAATTGGAATTTCCTTGACCGCCCCCTTGGTAATACTTCCTTCCTCAATATGCACATTGAGCTTGATTTTAGTCTCGCCGCCGCTTTCCACAACCATAGGCAAAACGCGCAGCGAAGTACCAACCGATACGTTATACAAGGCTCCACCCGTATAACCCGCCACGGGTATAAAGAATCGCGTCTTACTATCCATGACGGCTTCGACATTGTCCAACGTGGCCACCTTCGGCGTCGCATCTATCTTTGCCTTTGAGGTTTGCTGAAGCGCATTGATCCTCGCGAGCAGATAACGGCCTGCATTGCCCAATACCGCCGAGATCGAAGCCCCTACCGGAGTGGCATCCAGAAGAGTAATATTATCGGCCGCCGTTCGGCCAAAACTCGGGTTGAGATTTCCATCATAACTGTTTTGCTGCCGAGTGCCTGTTCCTGTCTGCACATCGACATGGCTATTATGCGCTCTCCAATCCACACCAATTTGCTTGAGCGCATCATCGTCTATTTCAATAATGTGTGCCTCTATTTCTACCAGTTTAGGCTGAACATCCAGCTTTTCGATTATCGAAGAATATTGCTCGATACGCTGAGGCGTATCGCGAATAAGTACCGAGTTGGTCATCGGATTCGCTTCGATTACCGGGAGCATCTTCTCGTTGGCGCTTTCGACTTCACGGCCGCCACTCACAATAATTTTCCCGTCGGCCGCATCGACATCCGGGCTGCCAGCGGCAGGAGACTTACCGCTGAATAAGTTTGCCAATGAGCCGTCCGGCGAATCCGGAAGCGTCGGTATCGGTGGTGGATACCCATTGCCACTGGAACTTCCATTTACGTCACTCAGTTGGCGCAGACGCCGTACATTCGATGTCACAACATTCGGAAGCGCCCCATCGCCGGAATTGTGCAACGTCGAACTGGATGCATAAAGTTGGGACAATATGTTTGCCACTCCGGGTATGACAACGGCTTCGCCGTCAATTTGAACTTTATGATCCGCCGCCCATGCATGATTCAACTTGAACACACGTACAACCGAACCGGCTTGATTCGCTATGCTCTGATCGAGTTGTCGAGCGACATCGTTCACAAGCTGCACATATTGCGCCGGCCCCGTAACGATTGCAGTCCGGGCATCTTCAGCATAAGTCACCGGAAACCTCGAGTTGGACAACTTCATCTTTTTCAAGGTCGCGGCCAACTGACGAGTGTTCGCATAGTTCATCTTGATAACTTGGCGAGTCATTTCGTTCGCGTTGCTGATCGATAATACCGCGCCGTCGTAAAACCAGACGAAGCCAAAGCTTGCAGCAAGCGTGTCGAAAAACCGTTGAGGCGACATATCGAATCGGCCAGTGACGGTCCCTTGTACGTTTGGAGCAATCTGCGCGGGAATTTTTTGACTGGCCGCGAAATCGCGCAGCACATCCTTCAAATCCTTGCCTTCAACAGAAATATGCACTGTCTTACTAGGCCACTGGATCGGCCTTGCATTCGATTCACAAATCACACCGGCGAGCAAGAATATTGCCACTGCGATGGCTCGCAACAATGCCATGAGATTTCCCCGAAAATTTTTGGTATATCTATTAAAATATTTAATGAATGGTCACGGTGCAAGCGTTTGAGAAGGAGCTTCATGAAATTGCTTTCGATAGCCATTCAATAGCGTCGTGCAATTGCGCACCCCCCAACGCCTTGCCACCTCTAATACATTGCGCGTCGGCTCACTCAGCAATTCTTCCCGAATACGCTCCATTCTCATATCGCGAATCAACTCTGTCGGGGACAAGCCGAGATATTTTCGAAACGCCCATTGAAGAGCCCGCTCCGTCAGATTGATTTCCGCAGCAATCTCACAGATCGACAAATCACTTCGATTCAAATTATCAATTATGAAATGATATGCACGGCGATAGCGAACGGGCAGCCGGGCGTCGATATCGTCTGCGGGAGTTCTCAATTTCGTCGCCCGATTTGGCAGCGGAGCCAATCGAGAATTCTCGCGAAGGCACTGCATGGCAGTCAAAGTGTAGCGGCTGTACCACTGCCACGCCTTTTCTATATGGCCGCGGGCCTGTTCAGTCTTCGCGGTGCAGTACAAATAATCCAGCCTGGCATGGGCCGTCAGCTCTCTTTGCCCATCTCGATGCAACGGTTCAAGCACCGCTTCCGCAATCTGCGGAACGCTACCAATCAAGCCAGCCATCGCAATTTCAAGACGCACGGTTCTTTGATAATTTTGCATTCCTAATTTACATGCCCAACACAAATGAACATTTGCCGAACTCGCTGCGCTATACACGCCGCTCATCATTTCCCTTAGTTTCTGCACGTATTCGATCCGGGCGCGCAACACATTTGGCGATACGCTTGGTACTTTTCTTTGCATCCACTGGCCGTCCACTGAATCGAGCCCGGAGCGCCAGTAAGCATGGTCGCTCAGCGCATTTGAACAGTGCATTTCTATTTGAACGGTGATATCGAATCTCATCGCCTCTATCAAAGCCCTCCAGAGTTCATCCACCTCCGGACTTTCGTGAATTCGCTCTTCGAGCACGCCCAGCGCCTCAGCGACTTCATCGACGCGCCCCATAGCGTATAGTGCGCAGATCATGCCGAACCTGGCTTCCAACTCCTGCTCCAACCCTATGTCCTCAGTCCAAGCGATGATGCGCGCGAAACACGATAGCGCCGTACTTGGCCGATAACGATACAGCGCCTGCCATGCGGCATTGCGACAGGACGTGACTCGCAATTCCCGTTTTGACGAACGAATCATGTGTTGGGATCGTTGATAATTCTCTTCGGCCTCCACTTCCATACCGAGGCAAACTTGTAAATCCGCAACCAGTTGCAGCACGCGCGACGCATGCGTACCACTCCCTCCCTCTTCGCTACAACGGTGTAATACTCTGCTGGCCGTAAGAATTTGGCCGTCGAGCAACATGTCGACAATGTGATCGGTTGGAATAGACCAGGACCGTATTGATTGAATATTAAGTAGTGGAAAATATAAGATAGAAAACATCGCTCATCACCTGTAACTACAACTCAAACATGCGGACTTCGAAGAGATCGACACTATACCTATTCAAAGTAGCCACAATTGCCAACCAGTTTGTGAAAGATTGTGAATATTTCGCGAGCAAACAGAATTTCGTACTGCTAGATTTTTTTTCGCTCAACGATCAAATGTAATTTTCAATGATTGCTAGAGTTCAGGCGAAGTCGGCTTTTCCATTCCGCGCCGGCGCTTGATCGGCGTGTTTCACCAAGAGGTCTTTCGCCATGACGGCTGTACAAGAACCCGAATATATGGATTGCCCCGCGGGCGTCGTGGGCGGATTGGTCGAAACGATATCCACCGCGTTGCTCGACAATTTTCCAAAATTGTCTGCTGATGAAAGCGATATCGAGCTGGTACTCGACGCATTGCACGTGCTGCGTCCTCACGTCGCAGAAATCAACGCGCTGGATGGCGTTTTACAGATGACGCGCAGCAACTGGGATAGCGCGATTCACATACTTCGTGACGTTTGCAATGCGGCTCCTCAATTCGGTCAGGCCAGAGCCCTTCTCGCATATTGTCTGTCGATGAAAAACGATCCTGAATGGAAACGTTTTGCGGAAGAAGCATTGGAAATCTCTCCGAGCACCGACACCCGGTATCTCGTGCAAGCGCTCCAGGCAAGAGACGATTTGACGCGAGCAGTGGAAGCCGCACAGAACGGAGCGGAGTTTGTCGTACCAGACTCCGTCGCGCGGCTCACTGCGCTCGCCAATACCGACGGCGTGACAAGAGAACAGCCCGATACGGCGCAGGCGCAAACGCAACTCGCGCCGGATGCGTCAATGTATTCATTCCGGCGAGCCTGAAGCCAGTGGAGTCACACAAATGAACGGATCTATAACAGATCAGCTGCTGCAAGCGGCAGTCGAAAATATAGGGAAAGATGTCCAAACGCCGATCGACACGCCCGCTGCACACCTTGTCGAGCGCTTTCGGACGCTGATGCAGCAAGCTCCGATGGTTGCGCCAGAACCGACCGAATCCAATGGAACCATTGTGCTGAAATTGGCAAAGCTGCACGATGGTCAGCTTCAACAAGCTGTTAATCATATTAACCAATTATCGCATTCCATTCCTTATCTCACGACGAAAGAGGTCATAGCAAATTCGGCCTACATGATGAAAGAAATCGCCACCGTGCAAGCCAACATGTCGGTAAAGATCGCGGTAGTGCACTCTTCGAAATCGGCGCTCGACACGCTGATGCGCAACCAGTAATAAAACAAATTTATAGCTTCGCTTCCGCGAGCAGATTGTAACCATGCGAAATGCATTTTTTAAATATAGTAATCGCATTTTGCCAATTATTATATTTTCAACACTTATTTTTATATCTGGGTGCAAGAAAGAGCTATATACGGGCCTTTCGGAGCAAGACGCCAACGAAATTCTGGCTGTCCTGCTCGAATCGAAAATCGAGTCATCGAAATACCCGTCCTCGGACGGCAAGACCTGGTCGCTGGACGTCGAGGATTCCAACTTGGTGCGTGCGGTGCAGGTACTGCGCGAACATGGCTTGCCACGCAACAAATTCAATAACCTCGGTGATCTATTCCGTAAGGATGGCTTGATATCCACACCCACCGAGGAACGGATCAGATTTATTTACGGTACGTCTCAGGAGCTGTCGGATACCTTGTCGAAAATCGACGGCGTACTTGTCGCCCGCGTGCAGATCGTCTTGCCGAATAACGATCCGCTTGCGCAATCCATCAAGCCATCGTCGGCGGCGGTGTTCATCAAATATCGCCCGGGAGCCGATGTCCGCGCGTGGATCCCACAGATCAAAACACTCGTCATGCACAGCGTCGAAGGGCTGACATACGACCAGGTGAGCGTCATTGCGATGCCTGCGGATCTTGTCGACACCTCAACCAATGCTGTATCCGCTCCGGCAGCCGATCACAATGTCTGGCTACATCGCACCTTGATCGCGATATTGGTCATCGGTTTGATCGTCGCGCTCGTCGTCATCCAACGAAGCTTGACAGCCAACTTAAGACAAACGGCCGGTAGTGATGCACGAATGCCGTTCAGCATGCCCGGCCGTAGCCAAGAACCAGCCTCGGGCACTGTTTCCAAGAAATGGTGGAACGACGGATTCTCGTCGCTAGTCGAGCGCATCCGAAAAATACGATCACGCTAATTCGATGAGACCGGGCCGCACAGTGTGCCCGCCTCTTCCACTCATATGAAGACCCAACCGACCCGCCCGCCATCCGAACGCGCAGCCGCGCTGCGCGAAACGTATGAGGCCAATCTGTCGCACGCTGCGCTATGGGCACATCCCTCCTGGTACATGGCCATACTGGGCGTCGATGAATCGATCGTCGAACAATGGCTTCACACGCTCGCCCATACGAGCAAAGACGCACTTCATGTCTGTTCCCGCGCGCTCGCCGAAGCCGCACATGTCATCCATCCCGATCCCGATGCATATCAACGGCCCGCGCTCGAAACGTCGGCAAACTCGCCGGCTCGATTGAATCTCGCACTTCTGAGCATGTTGCCGACCGCCGTCGGGTTGCAGGTATTGTGCATGCGCGCACTTCTTTTCCGTCGCATCGAACTACGCCGAACGATCGATAAACGCGTATGGGCCAGATTGTCGGAATGGGCAGGCGTCCATATCGAAACGCTCATCGCCGACGCGCCGCCGATGGACACACTCGAGACCGATCGCGGCCTCCATTTGCCGATCGATGCGTTGGATGCCCAAGCGCTCGCCAACGAAGGGTTCGTATTGTTCATGCGTGACGGCTGCCACGACGGTCTGTCATATCGCCATCTGCTGCAACTGGCGCTCAAGCACGGCGGCCATGACGGCAGCGCGCCGGCGTTCATGCCCGGAAAGACCGACGCGAACGGCAGTGCATGGCTGTATTCACAGTTGCCCAACTGGCTTGGAACATGGTCATGGTTATTTGGCTAAGACGCAATGGGTCGGCAACGGCTCAGATCGGCGCTGATACAATCAATACCGACCTCGGCGTAACCGGTGACGTCATTGCGCGTGACACGTTTGGCAAACTGGTCGAACTCGAGCAGGCGTATGCCATACTCGCCGACCAGCGTGAAGCGCTTCTCGCAGACGCGCATGCGCAAGCGGCATCGATCGTCGCAGCGGCCGAGGACAAAGCCCAGCAATTACTCGATGCGGCCCGCAGGGATTGCGAAAGTGCGATAGCTCAAGGCTATGCCGACGGATATGACCAAGCACGCACCGAATGGATGGAGCAAGTCGCGGCATCTGCCGACATGCAAACCAAAATGCAGAAGCGCATGTGTGCGCGGCTGGCCGAAATCGTCACGTCGGCAGTCGAACAGATCGTGCATGTTCAAAATCACGATGCGCTATTCGAGCGTGCGTTATCCACGGTCGAACGGATGGTCGACGGCGCAACCTATCTGCATGTCGCCGTCAATCCTCAGGATTTCGAACAAGCACGAACGACATTCAATCGCCTCGCCTCGCGTTGGCGGGAGCTGGGCTATCCGATATCGCTATCGGTCAATATCGACAAACGGCTTGCGCCGGGCAGTTGCGTCTGCGACTCCGACTGCGGCACCGTCGACGCCAGTCTCGACACGCAGTTACGCGCCATGCGCAACGCGGTATCGCGCGCGCTGAAACGGGCGGTCGATCGCACTGCCTCCGCCACGATGGCAGACGAGACGTCCGATCCGGGCCTCCATGTCCGGCAATCTGCCGACGCGTTCATCTCCGCAACCGATATTTCCGGCAGCCAGATGATCGAGCAGCCGCATGCGGATGACGGAGCGTTCGCATGAAGCCCGCATGGTCCGTGGAGGAGTTCGATCTCGAGAGATTCGCGGCGGAAATCGAACAGGAACTCGGCGTTCAATCAACCGTCACCCGCACCGGCAAAGTCATCGAAGTAATCGGAACGTTACTCAAGGTCATCGGCGTGGATTTGTCATTAGGTGAACTATGCGAATTACGCGACCCCAAGGGCTCGGTGCTGCAACGTGCCGAAGTCGTCGGCTTCACGCGCGAATATGCGTTGCTCTCGCCATTCGCATCCCTGGAGCATATTTCACGTTCGACACAGGTCGTCGGGCTTGGGCGCCCGCTGTCCGTGAAAGTGGGCGATGCGCTGCTCGGGCGCGTAATCGACAGCCTGGGTGAACCCGTCGACGAAGGACCACCGATCGAAGCCGCGACGCTGCGTCCGATCCTGACCTCACCGCCTCCACCGATGAGCCGGCGCATGATCGAAATGCCGATGCCCACCGGCGTGCGCGCCGTGGACGCGCTTCTGACGCTGGCCGAAGGACAACGGATGGGAATCTTTGCTCCTGCCGGAGTCGGGAAAAGCACGCTGCTCGGCATGTTTGCCAGAGGAACCGCCTGCGACGTCAACGTGATCGCGTTGATTGGCGAGCGTGGTCGGGAAGTGCGCGAGTTTGTCGAATTGATTCTCGGCCCGCAAGGCATGCAGCGTTCGGTCGTCGTCTGCGCAACGTCGGATCGCTCGCCGACCGAGCGAGCGAAGGCCGCATACGTGGCAACGTCGATCGCCGAGTATTTTCGTGATCGCGGCCAACGCGTGCTGCTGATGATGGATTCATTGACGCGATTTGCCCGCGCCGTTCGGGAAATTGGTCTTGCCGCCGGAGAACCTCCCGCACGGCGCGGCTTCCCGCCTTCGGTCTTCGCCGAATTGCCGCGGTTGCTGGAACGCACCGGCATGGGCGAAGTCGGATCGATCACCGCCCTCTATACCGTTCTAGCCGAGGACGAAACCGGAAACGATCCCATTGCGGAAGAAGTGCGCGGCATCCTCGACGGGCACATGATTCTTTCTCGCGAAATCGCCGCGAAGAATTTTTATCCGGCCATCGACGTGCTCAAGAGCCTGTCCCGCGTTATGCCTCAAGTCGTGCCACCGCACTATATGCAGGCATCGGGCCGCCTGCGCGAACTCATCGCCAAGTATCAGGATGTCGAAATGTTGCTGCAAATCGGCGAATACAAACCGGGCACCGATGCACTTGCAGATGAAGCCATCGAGAAACACGAAGCCATCCGCGCGTTCCTCTGTCAGGCCACGACACACTACGCACACGCATCCGATACGGAAAAGCTGCTCTTCGCACTCGCGGGCAACTGATGGCGCCGGCCCTCCTCATTCGGGCGCTGAAACGTTCGATCGAGCGCGGGCAACGATACGACGGGCAATTGCGCCAGCAGCTTGCAACGCAGCGCGATGAGTATGCAACGCGTGCCGCGCATTGCGACGCCCAGCGCGAACGCTTGGAGAACGAACGGAACACGTTGGATAGATACATCCGCAAGATAGACGCGCTAACTAGCGGCGGCCAGGCGTTTCACCCTGAATTGTTCAATGATTACCATACCTATGTGAATATTCTGACGGAGCGCGTCGATATGCAATGCGAAGAATTTCGGCGGCTGGAAGCGCTCCTGTCCGAGGCCGCCGAGACCATTACTCAAACGCTTCGCGAAATTGCACGAAACACTGGCCGCATCGATCGCTGCCGCGATCGTCTACAGACGATTGAACGCGCGCTCGAAATGGCGTCCAACGATGCGCTTGATGAGGAAGCCGAAGAGCTTTCCGTTGCCCGATCACTCCGCAGAAAGGCCCTCCGATGAACGATACGCTGACCATTTTCCCCTATGGCCCGCTACTGGTTCAGTACGCGACAGTCATCGGCCTTTGCTCGCTCCGGTTCGCGGTGCCGGCACTCATGTTCCCGCCCATTGCCAATGGTTTGAGCGGCTCCGTCCGCACTGGCGTCGTCATGTTGTTCGGATCATTCGTCGCTTATGGGCAACCTTTGTCGCTGGGTCAAAAAATCCAAGGTATGTCGGCGCTTCTGATGACGGGCCGCGAAGTATTGATCGGACTTCTGATCGGATTCGTCGCGTCGAGTATATTCTGGGCCGTGGAAAATGCCGGCATCTATATCGACAATCTAACAGGCTACAACAACGCACAAGTTAGCAATCCTTTGCGTCAGGAGCAGTCGACGCCGACCTCTACATTACTATCGCAAATCGCGACCGTCGCGTTCTGGTCGCTCGGCGGGATGACGTTTCTGCTCGGTGCGATATACGAATCGTATCGATGGTGGCCGATCGCGGCGATCAAACCGATTCCACTCAATATTCTCGAATCGTTCGTTTTGACACAAAGCGATTCGCTGATGCAACTGACGGCCAAGCTGTCGTTACCGATCGTGTTCATTCTGCTGTTGGTGGACTTTGCCTTCGGGTTCATCGGAAAGTCGGCGGAAAAACTGGATCTGGGAACGTTCAGTCAGCCAATCAAGGGCGCTCTCACCGTACTGATTCTCGCCCTGTTCGCCGGGCTGGTGATCGACCAAACGCGCAGCCAACTGACGCTGCAGGCGCTCGGCGCGCAGCTCGAGCACTGGATCGGGCATTAGCCGCCAAACCAGCCGGCGTGCGGCTCTTGCGTTCATTTATCCGATATCGGCCACAAGCTCCGCGAGCCGCCTGTGTCATACGGTTTCGCCTCGCCTATGAAGAATTCGCATCGTGCCGACGATATGATGTATCTATCACGTAACCTTGAGACAAGTTCAAATTAAGCATTATTGATTTCATGCGACTTGTCAAAACTTGGTACGGGCGATGAAGCTGTTACGCGTATTGACCGGCTTTCATGCCGGCGCACAACTCAGTATCGAACCTGGTGTCTATCGCATCGGCGCGCATGCCGATGCCGATATCCAGTTAATTGACTGGCAAGGAAACGACGTGGTCTTACGCGTCGACACCAACGGCGTCGTGACCGTGTCGCCGAAGCGCGACGAAACGGACGCTGACGTTGCGACCGCCGAGCCGGGCCTGCCCATCCGAAGCCTGACCGATCTCGAGCCGGTTCAGTTCGGAGAAACGGTGCTATGCGTGGGAAACGAAACCCCTAAATGGCCGTCCGACGTTGAACTGCTTTCCACTTTGCTTGCGCAGCCGCACGAATTGCGTGCTCATGGCACGCGCTTCTATCGTCATGCGATCGCCGCAGCCGTCACATGTGCGTTGTTTGTATCCGCGACGATCGGCCTGTCGCTCGATACCGCGGAGGCCAGCCATGCATCGACGCTCAATTTCACCAGCGAAAATGCGCAGCAAATCCGCCGTGCGCTCGCGGCAGCGCACCTCGACGGACTGTATGCGCGGGCAATCGGCAACACCATCGCCGTATCCGGCATCGTATTGAATGACACGGATGATCGCGCGGCACGCAGGATTCTCGATCGATTCAGCTCGACCAATACGATCGAGCGCAACTACGATATCGCACAGGACGTAACCCGCAGCATCGGCGACATGCTCGGTGTCAATGGCGCGTATGTCACGTATCTCGGTGACGCCCGTTTCGCAGTCAATGGGCCGGCTCTCGAGAAAGCCGCGCTCGAGACCGCCATCGCTCGCGTTCGGGACGATCTCGGCCCCAACATCACGGACGTTGTGTTACGAACCAGCGGCCCGGATGCCACAACTCGCCCGATCCCGTCTTATTCGGAAATGCTGGCTTCCAACGACGTGCGCTTTGCCCAAACCCCCGATGGCGTCAAACATCTCTTCAGCAGCAGTGATCCGATGGAAAGTGAAAATGCGATACCCAGATAGCCATATCGGATCGGCACGTCTGCCCGCGGTTCGAACGGCGCAGTACGCGTTGCGATTCGGCATCGACTGTCGAACAAGATTGGTTCGCTGCGCCAATCGCACCGAACCGCATCGGCGGCACTCAACTTGATTTGAACGAAAATGTACAAATTGCTTGAATCACACTCATCGGAAATTGAAAACATTTCCAAAATCCTGAATCAAGACGGCAACTCGCAGCGCATCGGCGAGATATGCCAAGCACTCGAAGAAACCGCTCAACGCATAGGCGAAACTAAAAGCACGACAGAGCTTGATCGCAGCAACCTCATCAAGCTGTACCGTGGATTTTTTGCCGCGTCACGCGTACTCCAGCAATTGCAACATCGAGAGAAATAGGATGAAACGGCCAAGGCCCGGGCATACCGACAGGCGGACATGAATGATCCGCCCCGGCAAAATACCAGCCACCGGAAACTCGCGGTGGCCAGGTTGTAGTGGAGCGTCATGCTCATTTATTTTTAAGGAGATTAAAATGGTACGCAATACTAACTCTGTCAATACGAATCGCGATCTCAACCCCCAAAGCAACACGTTCAACGTGAACGACATTCAATCGCTGCAACAAAGCATGGCCAAGTCGACGGAATTCCAAATGCAGACGATGGCTATGCAAACTGCATTCCAGAAGCAACTGGCAGCCGCACAAGCGGAAGCCGATATGTACAAAATGGAAGCGGAAGTGACGAAGAAGTCGTTCTCCGATACGGAGCGGGTCGGCGGTCAATAACGGCCTAATCGTATTTCGTGGATATTCGAATGGATATCCACGAAATACCTCCTCATATGCGTCCGGCACAAAATACGTGCCGGCGCGTTGCACCCTTGGCACTACCGAATATATTTTTCGCACGAGTGCCATATCGGATAGAAAGTGAGCAGCGAGCGTTATGTCACGTTGATCTCGGAATTATGCGAGACGGTTGGATTGACCGATGTCGATCATGTCCTCAGGACACGCACCATCGAGGTCGACGGATTTGATGTGCGGCTCGAATATTTCGAGCACGATCTCGATGCGATGTATATCAACTTCAGCTTCGGCACGATGACTTCGGGCCGCACGCTGGTGGTATTCAGGCTGATGCTGGAAGCCAATCTTCTGATCTACGCGCAAGACCAAGCGCACTTGGGGCTCGACGCGGATACCGGCGGAATCATTCTGGCGTTGCGCTTCCCATTCGACATGGGCATTACCGGGCAAGCCATCGCCGAACTGCTTGCACACTATGCAGGCCACGGCCGCTACTGGCGGCAGAATATTTTGGAATCGAGCGACGAGATGTTCGAAGGCATCGCATCCGGGGTGTTTTCCTGGCTGCGCGCATGACACTTTACCCTCGAGCACCACTGCGCTGCCGATCGATTCAGCACGCTTCCACGAGATCGTCATGGCTCCGCTTGCTCACCGCACGAGCTTCCGCAAACCTCGCGCCGAGCTTCGAGATCGAGCCGCGCCCTCTGTTGCAGAGATTCCCTAATTCGGCTTGCACAACACGCGGGTGAACGGCGCGCATTCGGTCATTACGGCCTGCCGCGGCCGAAGGCTGCCCTTTCAGCCAGACATGACACGTCGGACCATGTCAGCCGCCGCGTAACGGATAGCTCGTTACTTCCGGCAAGCGCTTCATCCGGCCTAACCAACGAACGCTGCGGGGACTGGCTTCGGATTACCGCAATTCATTTCGCGAGCATCTCTTTCATCACGATTCTTCGCCCTATGATCAATTACGTGGAATCCGGCTCGGTAACCACATCATTCAATTCAACCGGAGAAATCGATATGTGTAACTGCTCCAAGGCTTCTCAAGCAAACGGCGTTCAGTCTCCCGCACAGGATGCGGCGTCTTCGCCGGCCATACAGCAACTCGTGCAGGCCGTCATGCAAGCCGTGCAATCGGCGGTTCAAAGCCTCGGGACCAACAACGGCGCCACAGGCGCCCAAACTCCAGTGGCGGGCTGAGTTTCCCGTCTAGCGAGACTCGATCCGGTGGAACTGGCTTTTGGCAACCCAGTTGTTTCAATTTTGGAGATTCGATAATGGGTAAAGGTAGATGCAATGGCGTTCGCTCATCCTGCCAGGCCAGTTCTACTCGCTGCTCAGGCGCGGCTGGTCCGCAGATGAAACAGTGCAATCGTCAGTGTCAGACGGCTTGCCGCAACGTGTGCAAAGGGGCGAAGCCCCAGATTTGCGCGGCACCAAACAATCCGGCTCGAACCGCCCCGGCTATCGCCGCGCCTCGGCCTGGAGCCACCGCGCCGACGGCTGCTCCGCCATCGTACAAGCCCAGTGTCACGCCCGGCGCCGGTCCGTCCGCGTCGCTCGTTCCCGGCACAGGTATCGGGCCGGGTGCTGGAGCTTCCGCTTCGCAGGTTCCGGCGGTGGGTATCGGCAGTTCGGCATCGCGAGCCTATGCGGCCGGTATCGGGGCAGGCGGCTCCGCGTCGCAAGCGCCCGGAACAGGTATCAGTCCATCCGCTTCACAAGCTGGCCAAACCAGCATCGGCGCCGGCGGCTCCGCTTCGCAAATTTCCGGCACCGGCATCGGAACTAGTCTATCCACGTCTCAAGCATATGGTTCCGATATCGGCGCCACCAATCCCGCAGCCGTGGACGACCTCATCAGTCTTCTGGTGAACCTGTCCGATTCGATGGCTTCCTGAACCACGCGTACCGCGTCCGCCGGCATGCAGCCAGCGGACGTTATCGGCAAATTTGAAAGGACGAGTGAGCGGTTTCTATCCTGATTCAAATCCATGCCTGATATTGACCGTTTTCAATTTCAGCACTGCGAATCTATCTCGAGGACCTTATCATGGATAATCTATCAACGGCATCGACAAACTATTTTCCAAATATCAATTCGGCGAATTTCGGCAATGCATCGCAGATCTCGCCGAGCCAGATGATGATGCTGGGTGTACTGGCCTATTTCATCGGCCGCTACATGTCGCAAATGCAGCAGAACGGATTCAAGCCCAACACGGCCGGTGACGCTCAGGGTTCACCGGCGAACGGTGCTGGCTACGGGCAACCCCCGTCGACGAATCCGGTTGGCGCTCAAGCGAACTCTCCGGCCAATAATCCCGCAGACGGTGCGACTTCGCTGCCGTCTCTGTTTGGTGGCCAGCAAGGCTCGCCGGCAAACGGCGCAACCAACGGGCAAAACCTGCCGGCTTCGCCGTTTGGCGCTCAACAAGGCTCATTGTCGACCAGCGCTTATAACGGAAACGGTCGGGGCAATTGTGACTGTGGCGCGAACCGCCCGGCGAACCCGGCATGCCCTGGTCAATCGCCCGCTCCGATTGGCTGCGCTCCGGATCGCCGCACGCCGGAAATTCAATCGTCGCTCTCGCTGAAACCGTCAAAGAACGGCTACAGCGGCTCGGCCTCGATGACGACGCATGGCGGCTATCGCATCGAAGCCAATCAGCCGGCAAACGCAAACGGCGACTCCTACATCAATATCTACGGCCCCGACGGCAAAAAAATGCCATACGTCTGGGGCGATCCTCATATTACCTATGCGAATGGCAAAGGGAATACGTTCAAGGGCTCCGGAGGAATTCAACTGCCGGACGGCTCGCACATACTGATGAATACCGTACCGGACCCGACCCATCCGGGCCAATATCGCGTCAAGGATTTCGACGTAGTCGATCAGAATGCGTCTGCGCGCGTGAGCAACCTCCAGGGCGGCGGTGATCTGAGCGTCACATTCTCGCGTGGCAACGGCAAGCAAATCGCACAGAATTTCTATGCCAATACCTCGCGCAATAACCTGCAAATGACCGCCGACGGCCGCATCATCGATCTCGTCACCATGCAGGACATCAGCAATGGCGAACAGATGGACAATGCCAAGCCGCTCGCGGCGGCCGCATGACCCTTCTTTTCCGGCAATGTTGCCGAACTAAAAAAAACGGGAGGATGGAGCTCGATATCGGCACATGATCGCGAATACGCCCAAGCGCGACGCTCAAGCCGATTCGGCGCTCCATGACTGGCGCGCGGCGTGGATTTCATCCACGCCGCCTGCCTGTCGTTAGTCCGTCGAGATGCGAATGCGTCGCTCGAAATCGGCAAATGCATCTGCGACCTCCCAACACCGGCGACGAACACGCTCTCGCGAATGCGCGAAACGAACATGACGAAATGGATAAGCAAGCCTTGGACAGGTAGTCGATGAGTGACGAAAAAACCGAGGAACCAACCGACAAAAAACTCCGCGACAGCCGCAAGGAAGGTAAGGTCTCGAATAGCCGCGACTTCACCGAGGCGGTCACGCTATCGGCAACGATCGTGCTCCTGATCGTGATGACGGATCATCTGGGCGATACGTTTCGGAGCATCGTGAAAATACCGATCGGCTTCATCGACGGCGATCACTCGTTGGCGAACATTCTCGCGCAGACCTATAAATTGGCCGGACTCATGCTCATCGCCACCGTGCCTTGCGTCGCCGTCGCCGTTCTTGCTTCGATCGGCGTCTCGGCCGCCCAGGTCGGCCTGCAGATATCCATGAAACCGGTCACGCCCAACCCCGCAGCCGTCAATCCCGCCAGCGGGCTCAAGCGGATCTTCTCGATGCGCACGCTGCTCGATTTCGTGAAGATGGTCATCAAGGCCGCCATTATCGGCATCGTGATGTGGAAAAGTATCGAAGGGCTGTTTCCGTTGATCGCCGGCTTCCTGTACCAGCCGCTGTCCGAACTTCCCTCGTTGCTTTGGCATATCTCGCTCAGGCTGTTCATGATCGCTGCCGCCGTCTTCGTCCTGGTGGGCGTGGTCGACATCAAATTGCAGCGCGCGATGTTCATCAAAGAAATGAAGATGAGCAAGGACGAGGTCAAGCGCGAGTTCAAGAATGAGGAAGGCGACCCGCTGATCAAAGGGGAACGCCGCCGCCTCGCGCGCGCGCTGGTTTCCTCGCCTCCGCCGTCCAAGCGAGTCGAAACCGCGAACATGCTGGTGGTCAATCCCACCCATTACGCGGTGGCCGTGCGTTACCGGCCACCAGAGGATCTATTGCCGCGCGTGGTGGCCAAGGGCGTCGACGAAAGCGCCGCGCAACTGCGGCGTGTGGCAATGGAAGCCGGCGTGCCCATCATCGGCAATCCGCCAGTGGCACGGGAGCTATATAAAGTCGGCATAGACGAACCCATTCCGGAATCGCTGTTCCAGGCCGTGGCCACCATCCTGCACTGGCTCGAAACGGTCGGCCCGGATGCCGGCATCGCGCATAACGGCGGTTGATTCCGCAGGAAAACCGAACACCTATGTTCAAATCACTCAAGCTTCCGGCCGGTGGCGAAGTCGGCGTCGCACTGCTGATCGTCGCGATCATCTCGCTGATGATTCTGCCGCTGCCGCCCGCGATCATCGACATTTTGCTCGGCATCAATATCACGCTCAGCGTCACGCTTCTGATGGTCACGTTGTATGTGACCAATATCGTGTCGCTATCGGCCTTTCCCGCGCTGCTGCTGTTCACCACGCTGTACCGCCTGTCGCTCAACATCGCGTCGACCAAATCCATTCTGCTCAAGGCGGACGCCGGACATATCATCGAAAGTTTCGGCAGGCTGGTGGTCGGCGGCAACTTGGTCGTCGGGCTGGTGGTGTTCGTGATTATCGCGACGGTTCAATTCATCGTGATTGCGAAAGGTTCAGAGCGCGTGGCGGAAGTCGGTGCGCGCTTCACGCTCGACGCGTTGCCCGGCAAGCAGATGAGTATCGACGCGGACCTGCGCGCCAATCTGCTGACCGCCGACGAAGCGCGTCGCAAACGCGCGCTGCTCGCCATCGAAAGCCAACTGCATGGCGGAATGGATGGCGCGATGAAATTCGTCAAAGGTGACGCGATCGCAGGGCTCGTCATCACGCTGATCAATATCGTTGCCGGCATTGCCGTCGGCGTCGTTTATCACGGCATGACGACGGGCGAAGCGGCAAATCGCTTCTCTGTCCTATCGATCGGCGATGCGATGGTCTCGCAAATTCCGTCGCTGCTTCTGTCGGTGGCCGCAGGCGTCATGACCACGCGCGTCGTGGACGAAAGCCAGCCGCGTGCCGGCTCGCTCGGCGACGATATTGGCCGGCAGCTCACGTCGAATTCGCGCGCGCTGTACTTCACCGCGGTGCTGCTGCTCGGCTTCGCCGCGGTGCCCGGATTCCCGTCCCTGCTCTTCGTGATGCTCGCCGCCATTCTCGCAATCGCCGCCTATCATCTCAATGCGAAACATCCGCACAGCGCGCCGGGAACCGAATCCGACGCGTTGCAATCGATGCAACGCCTAGGCGCGAAGAGCGAAATGCCTGCCATCCTGACCAGCGCTCCGCCCTTCGCGTGCCCGATCGGCATTCGCCTTTCGCCGGACGTGGCCCCCCGGCTGGCGATGCCCGCACTCGAGCGTGCGTTCGCACTTGAGCGCGCGCATCTGCAACAGGAACTGGGGCTGCCGTTTCCCGGCATTGCGATGTGGCCTCACGCCGCACTGCCCGAAGCCACTGGCGAAATTCTCGTACACGATGTGCCCAAGCTGAAGATCGATCTTCCGTCAGGCA
The DNA here is from genome assembly GCF_001718875.1 of Burkholderia singularis. NCBI lineage: Bacteria > Pseudomonadati > Pseudomonadota > Betaproteobacteria > Burkholderiales > Burkholderiaceae > Burkholderia > Burkholderia singularis. The sequence continues at coordinate 1,357,825 of NZ_CP013448.1, read as the reverse complement.
AGGTCATGCTGCCCGAACCCGAACGATGCGCGCCGTATCACCCGTTGAGTGCGACGAATGACGCAACGCCGCCGGCGCCGAACGCGGAAACGTTCGGGCCGATCGACGCAACAGGCGCGCCAACGCGCTGGGCAGACGAACGCGCCGCGCCACCCAAGGCGGAAGTGTGGCGCATCGAACGCGTGATCGCCCATGCAGCCATTGCGATGATTCGACATCATGCACCGCAGTTTCTAGGCGTTCAGGAGACGCAATGGATACTGGATCAAGCTGCGGTCGACTATCCCGGCTTGGTAGCCGAAGTTCAAAAGGTGCTTGCGCCGCAACGTATCGCGGAAGTGTTCCGCCGGCTGCTCGAAGAGCAGGTTCCGATCCGCAACGTCCGATCGATCATGGAGAGCCTCATTCAATGGGGCCCCAAGGAGAAGGATCTCCTGATGCTCACCGAGTACGTGCGCGGCGACATGTCTCACTTGCTGGCGCATCAAGCGGCTAATGGAGAGCCTGCGCTTTGCGCGGTACTTTTCGATTTGCCTGTCGAACAACATATTCGGCAATCGATCAAGCAAACCCCGACCGGCAATTATCTTGCGCTGCCGCCCGACGAAATCAACATCCTGGTCAACAAGGTCGAATCGCTGATTCATGATTCGCCTCGCAACCGGATTGCCGTGGTTACCTCGATGGATATCCGGCGCTATGTGCGAAGAATGATCGAAACGAGGCTGCCGTGGCTGTCGGTTTATTCGTACCAGGAGCTTGGAGAGCAGATCGAGCTCAAGCCGCTCGGCCGGGTCACCATTTAAGGCGGAACGTAGGATGGCAAACCATATCGCGGAGCGCATCGGCGCACCGCACGCTCGGCGTAAATCCGATGCGGCCCAGGAGCCTGGCAGTCTCTTAGCCGGCTCCGGGCCGCGAAAACCCGCGTCCGCGGAGAATCGTCTTACCCTGGTTGCCTGGGAGCGCTCACGGCGCCGTTGCACTTCGAACGCGGGTCAGGCATCCGGCCCGATTCAGTTGCGACCGCAACAGGCCGCCGCCCATGACGGAACGTTGGCCGCCGACTCGTTGCCGCCTGCCGACGGCAACGACGATACCGACGATTATCGTGCCGATACCGATTCCGGCCCCGATGCCTGCGCCAGTGCCGGTTCTTCTGATCGGCGGGCAAAAAAAACCGACATCGCCCAACGGCGCATCATTCCTGCAGCCGCCGTCGCGAAACTCGGTCAGCATATCGCATCGCTTTACAACGGCCTCGCCACGCTAGATTTCGGCGAATGGCAAATTCATTTTCCGCTGGATGAAGATTATTTCGGACCGACCCGGCTGACGCTGTCGTTTTCGCCAATCCTCGTGCAACTTCGCTTCGATACTTCGGTATCGCAAATAAAACAGTTACTGTTGGACCATAGCGGCGCACTTCAACGTGAGCTTGATCAGACGCTACGCGCTTGCGGTGAAACGCGCCAAATCGAGATTTTCGTATGGTAACCAACTTGCATTGGCCTGGTTCGACGCTTCGAAAGCAAAAACCGGAAGCCTTGAGGCCGTGGCGGACGAAATGAGGTCATCGCCAATGCCCATCGAATCGCCCATCGAAACGGCACAGTCCGCTGAATTCGAATCGCTGCCGCGCTTCTCGAGGATCGCCGGCGTCGAACACCGTCCGTTGAACCTGCCCGCCATCGATTCGTCGATGGCAAACATCACGCGCATACTCTGCAACCAGCGACTGATTGCGTATATAGAGGCGCGCGGCGAGATCGCGCATCTGAGCATCGAACCGCTCGATCGGTTGCCCGAATGGCAACACCCGGCGCTCGCACGGCTTTCGTTCAGCGTGCAATCAAGCGAGTTGACGGTATCCGTCGGCTTCGATCTGGACGCATATCTGGTGTTGGCTGCGGCCGTGGGAACCGACGAGCCGCCATATGAAACGGCTGCGACGCCACGCGCCGGCACCGCAGGCACCCCGCAACAGGCGATGCCGAACGCGCAATCGGCTCGATCGGATTTAAGGCAAGCGCTCGCGCGCGCGTTGCTCGAGCCCATGCTGACACTGCTGGCGCCATGCGGCTTGAACCATCCGCGCGTGCATGCGATACGCCGGCAAGCGCCGGCCGGCGAGCATGACCGCCGCTCTTTGCTGAGACTGTCATGCCGGGCGCTTGGGCGCAGCCACGAATTCGTGCTGCATACCGACAAAACGATACAGGCGCTCGAACGGCTGGCCCCCCCGCTATCTGCCGCCCGGCTCGGTTCGTTGCGTCTGCCGGGGCGGCTCATCATCGGCGTCAAGCCGCTTGCATACGATACGTTGCGTGCGCTCGCACCGGGCGATGTGATCCTGCGCGCGCTGCATCCGTCGTTGAATGCCAAATTACTTGATGCGTCCGGCGCCCCCCGTGCGAGCGTTTTCGCAACGGCCGCTTGGGGAGCGCCGGGGTGCGTCCGCTTATGTGCCGCCGTCGAGTTCGATCGACAATCTCTCGTGCTTATCAAGGAGCCCGTCATGTCCGACGCATCCGAATCCGATCTCACCGGCTCGGCCGACGAGTTGATCCATATTGGAGAGCTGGAGGTGCCGGTTCAATTCGAAGTCGATATCGTCAAACTCTCGCTTACTCAACTTGCTTCATTGAGAAGCGGTTATGTGATCGAGCTGGAAACCTCGGTCGACAAGGCCCAATTGCGTCTTGTCGCACATGGGCAAACGATCGGCTATGGAGAAATGGTGACCGTTGGAGAACATCTCGGTGTTCGAATCCTGCGGATGGCATCCGAATATGTTTCAACTGACTGATGTTACAGGGCTGCTGCTCGTCGTCATCGCGCTCAGCCTGCTGCCGTTCATTGCGATGATCGTCACCTCGTATGCGAAGATCGTGGTCGTGCTCGGGCTGCTGCGCAACGCGCTCGGCGTGCAGCAGGTGCCGCCCAATATGGTGATCAACAGCATCGCCATCCTCGTGTCGGTCTACGTGATGGCGCCGATCGGCATGACTGCGGCAAAAACGCTGGAAAACCGGCAAACCGGCATGCCGACGACACAGGTGGTCATACAAGCGTTCGATGCCGCGCGCGAGCCGTTTCGCAACTTTCTGAAAAAGCACGCGCATGAGCGCGAAAAGCGTTTTCTGTTGCGATCGGCGTCGGCGATATGGCCCAAGGAACAAGCCGACAAGCTGCGCGAAGACGATCTGATCGTTCTCGCTCCGGCATTCGCGCTGACGGAACTGGCAGACGCCTTCAAGATCGGCTTCCTGTTGTATATCGCCTTTATCGTGGTGGACCTGACCATCGCCAACATCTTGCTCGCGATGGGACTCAACCAAGTCACGCCCACCAATGTCGCGATTCCGTTCAAGCTGCTGTTGTTCGTCGTGATGGACGGCTGGTCGACGCTCGTTCATGGCCTGATATTGACCTATCGATAGCATTCGTCGGCAGCCCCACGCTGAAGGGTCCGATATGGATATTCATACACTCACGCGCTTCACCACCGAAGGCATGCTCCTGTGCCTGGCTATTTCGCTGCCGCCCGTCATCGTTGCGGCGCTGGTCGGCTTGACCGTTTCTTTCCTGCAGGCCATCACGTCCATGCAAGATCAGACCTTGTCACATGCGGCAAAACTGATTGCGGTCATGCTCGCGATCGTCATCACTGCACCCTTGGCATGCGCGGCCATCCTGCGCTTGGCCAATGAAATCATGCGCACCGCGATTCCGTCATGACTCGTATCCAGACAAGCCGCCCGGCGTACTGCGAACATGCCGGACGAACCGACTACAAACGCGACGTCGGCGGCGTGCCCAATCACGCTCAATTCTTCACGTTGTACCGAAACAGCATCCGGTTCTCATATGGGCGCGAACCTTTGCGCAGATCGTCGACGAGCGCCGCGCGCGCTGGAAAAGCGGTCAACAAATTGACTCGCCGGCGCACTAGACAGGCGGCCGACAATTTCGACGAGCAATGTTGGAACGAATTCGAACTCGAGTGGCGCGACGGCCTCGATGCGCCGTCGCCAAGCGACGGCGCCGGCGGCAATCCGAATCAACAGGAGCAAGGTCAGGAGCAACGCAGGCCGCTCAAACTGCTCTCGATATTTCGGAATGCGGACGATGCCCCGGAAAAATCGTCGTCGTCGACGGCGCTGCTCCAAGATATCGGCGCGCTGGATGATCGCTCGTTCACCGATGCGTGCCGTGACGTATTGCTGAACCACGGAGCGCACGCCTGCCTGAATCTGGTCCGACTCAGGGGCCTGTTGAAAGGAACGGATCATGCGCCGACGTTGGAATGTCTGTGGAGTCTATGCAAAGAACTGACGCCGCACGCATCTAGCGCGTACTTCCTGATGCCCCTGTTGTTCAAGGCGATGGACGCGCCTCGCACCCCAACGCAGCACGAACGCGCAGTCTGCGTCACGTTGCTGAATTTGCCGCAGGGCGTCATTCGGCCGCTCGAATGATTCAATAAAAAAACGGGCCGAATAAATTCGTCGTTCATCGAATTAAATTGTCGAATTCGACATCCTCGCCGCAAACCCGTGCATTCCTGTCGATTCGTCATGATTCGAAGCCGCCGGTGATCGTGAGTCGGCAATTCCATTCCCCGTACAAAGCGATAACGCGCACATTCGCCGGCGGTGACGGCCCATGTCGAGAGTGAACCGTTTCGCATGTTCAAGAACCTGACGGGTTGGCATCGTCGCCTCCGCATACTCTCCAACCCGTCGTCCATATGGCGGCGCTCCAGCTTGGCACACCGGTTCCGCCGGTGCCGCGGCCGCGGCATCCGCTTGCGCGGTTTGTCGGGTCAAAGGCGATCCGAATGCGGCAACGAAATGCTTGCCGATATCGGAACGCCATTGCGCCGGGCTCTCAGCCCGCGCCTCCCCGCCTGCCGATGCTCGCCAGCGTTTGTTCGGTGACATTCGCGACGAACGCGCCCGCCAGGCGGACAGGCGACGCGAACGAAACCAGCATCGCGGCATTTCCGAGGACAGTGATCCCGTTTTCCAGCCAATCGGCGGTGCGCCCGCGAGCCATATCGGTCACGCTCCGGAACATACCCCGTGCCACGCCGCCGCCGGCCTCGTAGATATCGCTTACGGTTTTCTCGATGCCGCTCTCGATACCTCGCTGGCATTTCTTCACGAGGCGCGCAGCCTCCGGGCTCACCGCATCGAGCACCGCATTGGGGACGGCCGTAACCAACGCGCTGGCGGTGCGCACCACTGCGCCGGCCGCGCGTTCCGCATTGCGCACCCCGTTTTGCACGGTCGCGCCGAGATCGGCGAATGCACGTCTGAAATCGCCGTGCAGCAGGCCATTGAGCACGTCGAACATTCCTTCGACGTTATGTTCGATACCGCTGATCGTTGAAATTGCGATTTCCTCGATACCGCGATAAACGTCTTTCCCGCCTTGCGCGATTCCATCGGAAAATTTTTTAAATGAATTCATGTCTCATTTCTTTTGTAAATTAAAAGTCATGCCGGCACGGCTGCATCCGGCCGGAAAATTGATATCGTCCGGTGTTCCCGTCACCGGACATGCCGCAGGCACAGCGCGGCTCACGCGAGCCGGTATCGTCACGCCGTCGGCGCGTGCCGGCTCCATCGCTGCCGGTCTTACGGACTGCACGGCGGCTTGGCGCGACTGCACGCGCGCCTGCGATCGTCGTTGAATTGCTCCGCACTCGTTTTCGGAGGAACCGATCGCGGCACCTCGCCCGGCTCGAAATCGCGATTTATCCTTTTATTTATTTCGTCGAATGAACGGTCGACAGCGCCGCGTGCCTCTTTCTCAGTAGGGTCATCGGCATGCACGCAATCAAAAACCAAAAAACCCAAAATCGTCAGATATTTTAAGTAATTCTTTTTCATGAAATCTCCATCGCACTGCCTTCCTACGAGTACGTTCCGTCGCATCGGATTCCGACCTGCAAACACCCTGGCGTCCGCTCGAACATACCGTTGAATCAAAGAAATTCCCGCGTTGAATCACACCTCTTCCGTTATGTCGATGCAGCAATGTAAGTGCTCCATTCATCACAGGAAAGCCGCCACGCGAAAGCCCCTGCACTGCGGCGAAAGTCACGTGCGCCGCCGCGGGCGGCCGGGCGCGGCCATCAGCGCATCGAGCAGCGTATCGTATTCGGCGACGAGCGCGGGGTTCTCGGCCGTATACCGGCGCAGCAGCGCGCGCTGCCGCGCGGCATACGCATCCCACCGCGCATCGTGCTCGCCGAGCGCGCGTTCGAGCGCCGCCGCGCCCTCGCGCACGTCATTGCCCGGATAGTAGTACCCCAAATCCGGCGCCAGCGCCGCGTTGTGCACCAGCGGATACCCCTGCCAGCATACGTCGAAGTAAAAGTAATTCAGCGGGTTCTCCCATTGATGCGAGACCACCACGTCGGTATGCCGCGCCAGAAACGTCGGCGTGTCGTAACGCCCCACGAAGCTCGCGCGCTGCGCGCGCACCAGTTCCAGATATCCCATCAGCATCACGAACTCCGGGCTGCCCGTGGCGAGATGCTCGGCGTTCGTCACGTGCGTGAAGGCAATCGCATCGGGGTCGCGCCGGAATACCTCGTCGACGATCAACAACGGATACACGCAGCATTTGACGACGTCGTGGTTCGGCTCCATGATCGTCAGCCGCTTCGCGCGCGCGCCGCTCGGCCGATACTCACCTGCGTGCGGCAACGCGCGGGCGCGCTCGGTCACGCACAGCGGGTCCCACACGAACGGCACGACGCGTGCCGGGCAGCGCCGCAGCGATTGCAGGAACGGCAGCGACGACGGCGCGATCTGCGGGATCGCCCAGACCTCGTCGTAATCGCGGTTGATCCAGAGCCCGTCCCACAAGCGCCGGCCGAACAGAATCGATTCGATCGCGTTGATATATTCGACGCCGCAGCAATAGCTGACGAGCTTCACGCCGCGCGCCTTCAGATACGCGGTCTGCGCGCCGCCGATCTGCCCGCCGAGTTCGATCAGCACGTCGAGCGCGTCTTGGGCGTCGGACCACGGCCGCGTGTCGAATACCCGGCGGTCCCACGGCAGCGCGTCGGTGATGGGCACTTCGGTGGTGTTGACGAGCGTGACCCGATGGCCGCGCGGCGATGCCATCAACAGCTTGGCCAGATAGAGCGCGTTTTGCTTGATGCCGTTGATCCACAGGCTCTCGTCCGGCGCACGCAAGCCGATCGTGATGCCGATGCGCCAACCGGAGAACCGTGCCGCGCTCATCGGGACGTCTGCCGCGACGGCGCGGCCACGGCCCGCAGGCATGCAAAGCGCCGGGCGAGCGCGGCACGCCAGCGCCGGATCACCTGCCGCGCCGAAGCGGCCTCGGCCGCGCGCAGTCGCGCGCGCAGCACGGCCAGCGCGGCGCCCTGCTCGGCCATGCGGACCTGCATGCGCCGCTGCCGGTCCTCGGCGGCGTCCAGCGCGCGATGGGCGTCGTCCAGCGCCGTCTCATAGGTCTGCTGGATCTGCTGCGACTGCACCTCCAACTGCCGCAGCCGCGCGCGCGTCGCGCCCAGCTCGGCGAGCGCCTCGCTCTGGCTGGCGAGTTGCGCATGCAGCCGCGCGCGCTCATGCGCAGCCTGCTCGCGTTCCGCGCCCCATGCGCTCAGCCGCGCGTCCCGCTCGGCCAACCGCGCCCGCAAATCCGCCCCCTGCTGGGCCTGCTCGGCCAAGTGCCGCACGAGTTGCTCACGCAGCGCGGCCACGTCCAAATTGCGGCGATGCAGTTCGCGCTCGGCCTGGCTCACCAGCCGATGCGCGGTGCCGGCGTCGTGGCGCAGCCGCTCGAATTCGTCCTGGCGCGACGCGAGTTCGAGGTCCAGCGCATCGATGACGATCCGTTGACTGACGGCGCTGCCCAGGCGCGCATAGATCGTATGCAGCGCGGTGCGAGTGCCCGCGTCGGCGGCAAACAGCTCGGCGAGCGCCGGCAGCGGCTGCGTGCCGACGCCGAGCACGCCCAGGCCGTCGTTGTGCGCCAGCGCGAACGACGGATAGCACGCGCCGAGTTCCTGCCAGAGCCGCCACGTGCCGAAACCGGGCTGGCGCCGGTGGATGTCGTGAAGCACCACCACGGCGCGGGCCGACAGCTTGGGCAGCCACGCGCGAAAGTCGTGCAGCGCGGCGTCGTAGTCGGGCCGGCCGTCCAGATGCAGCAGGTCGACTTCGCCGTCGGCGAAATACGGCAACGCGTCGTCCGCGCCCATCGGCAGCCGGCGCGAGATCGCCGCATAGTGCGTGTCGTGGAACGCGGCAAGCAGCGCGCGGGCCTGCTCGGTGTGAAGGGGCTGGGCGCACGCGTCGTCGTCGCGGTCGCATGGCCCGCTTCCCACGGCATAGCAGCGCGTCGCGAGATTCAGGCGGACGACGGCCTGGCAGAAGGTCAGATAGGTCAGGCCCTGACGCGCGCCGAGCGCGACGAGGGTGCGCGGCGCCATCGCCTCGGTCAGCCAGAAGACGAACGGCGCGTACTCGTGCGCGGTGCCGACGCCGTCATGCTCGGGCAGCCAGAACGATGCGGCGCTCAGGCCGGGCCAGCGCCACGTGGCCGGCGCGCCACACCCCTCGCTTTCATCGCCGCGCGGCGCGGCGCCCGGCACGATCGGAAACGCGGCCATCAAGCACGCTCCCCCGAGACGGTGCGCGCCCGGCGGCGGGACACGAGACGGCTCAGCACGTTGGTCATATGGCTCAGATGGTGGGCGTTCAGCGGCGCGGTGAACACCGAGCGCTTGAGCAGCGGAAAGCCGCATTCGAGCATCACATCCCACAGGGCATGGAACGGATCGGTGTCGCCGTGGCGCTCGAGCCGCGCGCGGCGCCACGTGTGAGCCCGGGCCGGATCGGCGGCTTCGAGGATCTGCTCGTAGGTCCAGACGGCCTGCATCGGTACGCCGCGCGCGCGCATGAAACGCGAGAAACCGTGCTCGCAGCCGTTGAGCGCGCCGGCGCGCTCCTGCAGCGGCCGCCAGGCGGCCCAAAAGTCGCGCCACGCGGCGCACTGCACGAGTTGCGGCGAACAGTATAGAAAGAACGACGGCAAATGCCCGTCGTACAACCACCCGTCGATTGCGCCGGTGAGCACGGCGTGGCTCTCGCGGGCCCGCGCGAAGAGCGGCGTGAGGCTGTTCACGGTGTCGACCACGCTGTCGTTGGTGAGCACGAGCGGATGATGCGGCGTGAAGCCGTCGCGCTCGAGCAGCCGCAGGCCGACGTGATACAGGCCCCAGTCGTGCGCGCGGTTGCGGGTCTGTACGATGCGCCACACGCGGCGTGCAAGCTGCGCGTGCGCCGCCGGCGCGAGCGGGGCGCTTTGCGTGACGAACAGCAGGCAGGTGTCCTGCCCGGCCAGCGCGTCGAGATAATCGTAGACATAAGGGGCGATGTCGCCGTGGGTATCGTGATGGGCGAACAGCACGATCGCCTGACCGGCCTCGGGCGGCGGGCCGACGCGCTGATCGTGCAGCACGATCTGCCCGGCCTTGAAGCGCGCCAGCTCGTCGCGCGCGAAGCGGGCTTCGCGGCCCAGCAGCCCGAACAGCTCGGCGCGCCAGCGGGCGGGCGCCAGCGCGTGGCCATGCGCGTCGTGCCATTGCCTCACCGAGAACAGCGCATTGGGATCGCGGGGCGCATCGCGCGTCTGCCCGCAGAAATGCTCGACGCAATGCATGCCGTCGGGCATCGACGCGCCATACGCATGCCGATAGAAGTCCGGATCGAACAGCGCATTGGGGCCGACGGCGTCCTGCTCGAGCAGGCACTCGCGCGCGGACAGCTCGGGGCGGCCGCTCGCGTCGCGGATCCAGTCGAGGTCGATCAGCGGATGGGGCGGATAAGTATCGCGGCTCATGGTGGGCGCCTGGGTAGCCGTCACGCGCGCGCGCAAAAGGCCAGCGCGGTGCGGATGACCTGATGCATCCGGTAGTCGCGGTACTCGGCCAGGCGCCCGCCAAAGTGCACATGGCCGGCGAGCGACTCGGCCGCCTGCCGGTAACGCTGCGACAGCAGCGTGTTCCATGCGTCGTTGACCGGATAGTCCGGCGCTTGGCCCGGCTCACGGGCCTGCAGATAGACGCGGGTAATCAGCGTGCGCCCGGTGGCGGGCGCGGCGGCCGGGGCGCCTGACCATCCGGCGGGCACCACCTCGGGCAACACGGTTGACGCCGCGCCGGCCCCCGCTCCCTCGGCGTCGAAGTGCTTGTGCTCGATGATGCGGGTGTACGGCACGGTGGATTCGGCGTAGTGGACGACGGGCGCGCCCTGGAAATCGGCCACCGGCAGCACCTCGCGCTCGAGGCGCAGCGTGCGGTACGCGAGCGGGCCGAAACGCTCGTCGAAAAACGCATCGATGGGGCCCGTGTAGATCACGCGCGGGTAGCGCTTGAGCCAGTCGTCGCGCCGGTAGAGGAAATCGATGCCCAGGTGCACGTCGCTGCCGGCGAGCATCCGCGCGATCATCGGCGTGTAGCCGTCGAGCGGCAGGCCCTGATAGCGGTCGCTGACATAGCGGTCGTCGAAGCTCAGCCGCACGGGCAGGCGCGCGGTGAACGCGGCGGGCAGCTGGGCCGGATGACGGCCCCACTGCTTGACGGTATAGCCTTCGATAAAGAGCCGGTACAGCGTCGGGCCGAGCGTGGCCAGACAGGCCTGCTCGAGCGTCTCGGGCGCCGCGCACGGAATGCGTTCGGCCGCGAGGCGCGCGTGCGCGTCGCGCGGCGTGCTGGTGCCGAACACCTGTTGCAGCGTCATCAGGTTGATCGGGAAGCTGTAACGATGCGCGCCATGCGCGACCTTGACGCGATGCTCGTATGGCCGGAACTCGGCGAAGCGGTTCACGTAGTCCCAAATCGGCTTGGCATCGGTATGAAACACAGGGGCGCCATATACATACTCGTGACATCGCACATCGGCGTGATAGCGGGTGTACGCATGGCCGCCGATGTGCTCGCGCTTGTCGAGCACCGTGCAGCGATGGCCGCGCCGCGTCAGCTCGTGCGCGCAGACCGCGCCGTACAGCCCCGCGCCGACGATCAGCACCTTCATCGGCTGCCTCCGGCCGGATCGGGCGCGACGGGCGCACCGCACACGACGGCCCGGCGCCCGCCGCCGCGCGGGCTGCCGGGCGACGCATCGGTCGACGGCATCGCGTCCGTATGCGGGAAGGACATGGCGGCCCCGGCTCAAGAACGCGGCTGACTGGCGGGCGAGCTGGCGGGCTGCGCCGCGGCTGCGGGCGCGGGCCGGCGCGGCACGTAGCCCGTCAGGCGCCACTGGCCGTCGGGCTCGAGCCGGAAGCTCAATTGCTCGAAGACGACCTGCCCGCTCGCGAGCGTCGTCACGTAATCGACGTTCGCGTACATCCCTTCGGGCGCGCCCTGCGAGCCGGACAACGCGATGCGCGCGACGTTCGACCAGCCGCGCTGCGCCACGGGCCCCATCGCCTGGCGCGCCTGCTTGATCGGCTTGACGAATTGCGCCTGCTTCATCTGCGTATGCACGAACGGCGCCATGCCGCGCCAGACCGCGTCGTATTGCGCGGCGTCGAGCTGCTTGACGATCGCGTCGGCGTCGCGGATCAGCGCATCGGCGGACGTGCCGGGCGGGGTCTGCGCGTGCGCGGGCGGCATGCTCCAGGCCGAGGCCAGTGCAACGCACGCAGCGGCGGCCCAACGGGCGAAGCAAAAAAAACGACGCGAAGCCAAAGCGAGTGAACGGGTGTGTTTCACAGTCATCTCCTGAGCTTGAGGTCATGCCATCCATCGACGAACGCCCTGCGGCCTCGCCCGAGGCCGCAGGCGGGGTTTCATTCGCGCTCGCCCATTGCGCACGCGCCATCCGGGTCGATGACGGCCAGGATTTCGATGCGCGCGTCGCGCACGCGGTAATCGAGCAGGCAGCCGGGCACCGGCTCGGCACGGCGCACGCCGGCGGCAGGGGCAGGCGGATAGAACGCGGGCCAGCGGGCGATCAGGGCCAGCACCGCATCCAGTTGGCGCAAGCACCAAACGGAATCGCGCTCGGCCGGGCAAGCGGTCAGCCAGCGCTCGAGTTCGCGCAGCGCGCCGCGGCGCCAGACGACCGGCGCGGCGCCCGGCGCGGGCGGACGCGGCACCGGGCGCGCCAGACCGATTCGGCGCGCGAGTGCCGCGAGCGCGCTCGGCGCATCGATCAGCTCGGCCTCGACCGGCTCGGCATCGAGGGCCGGCCGCGCGTCGCCGCCGCCAGCCGTCGCGTTCAGTTGCACACGCAATTGCGCGCCTCGCGCGACTTGCCGCGCGAGGCTGTCCTTGTGCCGAATTTCGACCGCCCATCCCGTTGCCATCGCGACTCCCCCGTCGAGCATGCGGCGTCGCGTGACGCCGCGGGTTGTGTGCTGTCTGCGTGCTGCTTATTTCATTCGTGCTGCCTGCCGCCGCGCGTTCATCGCGGGTAATACAACGCGGCGATCGCTGCGCGATACGCGGCGATATTCGCGTCATACTCCGGTGCCAGCGTGCGTAAAAACGCCTGCGCGGTGCGGCGATAGGCGTCCAAATTCAAGTCATGCTCCGCGTGCGCACGCAGCAGCGCACTGCCGAGCGCTTCGACGTCGAACTCCGGATACCGATAGCCGCACGCGCCGATCATCGGCGAGTTGTGAATCAACGGATAAGCGCCGTGCAGCGCTTCGTAATACAGATAGTTCTGCGCGTTCTCCCACTGGTGGCTGACCACCGCGTCGATACGCGAAGCCGCGACCTGATAGAACGGATAGCGCGGCTCGAACGACGCCAGGCCGTGCCGCACCAGCTCGAGGCTCGCGGCGAACTCGGCGAAGCCCGGGCGCGCGCCCAGATGCGCGGCGTTGAAGACGTGCACGCTGTCGAGCCGCTCGGGCGCGAGCCGGTGCGCGGCATCGCAGCCGAGCACCGGCACGAAACTCGTCTTGACCATGCAAAGGTTCGGCTCGAAGATCCCCGCTCGCCAGCGCGCGCGTCCAGGCCGATAGCCGAACGGCGTATCGGCGGGCAGCGCGGCGGCGGCACGCTCGAGCACCACGGGGCTCCACAAATGCGGGACGATCGTCACGGGCGCGCGGAACGTATGCGCGAAATACGGCGCGCAGCTCACCTCGTATTCCGGCAGGGTCCAGACGGCGTGATACGGCGCGCCGGTAATCAGCAAGCCGGGCTCGAGCTGAAACATCATGCGCTCGATGTCGATCACGTAGTCGTTGCCGACCCGCATCGAGACGATCTTGCCGCCCGCGTCTCGAAACGCGGCCACCCAATGGCGATCGAGCTGCGCGCTCATCTCGATCATCAAGTCCAGATGGTGCGCGGCGTCGGCCATACCGATGACGGGCACGGGGGCGTCGGCGAGAAAGCGCCGCGCGTCGTCGAGCGTGCCGTCGCCGCCGCCCGCGACGAGACACACCTGTTCGATGCCGGGAATGCGCTTGAGCAGCATCGCGAGGAACAGGCAATTCTGGAAGATGCCGTTTTCCCACAGCGATTGCTGCCCCTGGCGCACGAAGATCGACACGCCGACGCGGCGTGGCAGCACGGCCGCGCTCATGCCGAGCCTCCCGGCGCCGGGGTGGCCCGGGCGCCGCGCGCAGCGGGCGATGCGGGCGCAGGGCCGGCCGTGTTTGCCGTGTTTGCCGTGTTTGCCGTGTTTGCCGTGTTTGCCGTGTTTGCCGTGTTTGCCGTGTTTGCCGTGTTTGCCGTGTTTGCCGTGTTTGCCGTGTTTGCCGTGTTTGCCGTGTTTGCCGTGTTCGCCGTGTTCGCCGCGCCGGCGTGCGGCGGCTCGTCCGCCGCGCCCGCCGCACGCGCTCCTCCCGCCCGCTGCGGCGCGAGCCGCCACAACGCCCGCGCATAGGCATCCTGATTGGCGCGCGCGAGCGGGTCCACCTGCCGGAACACGTCGCGCGCGCGCGCCCGGTACGTCTGAAGCCCGCGCGCGTGCGTGTGCACCGCGCTCAACAGCGCCTGCGCGCCCGCGTCAATCTCGAAGTCCGGGTAGTAATACCCCGCATCGCGCAGCCACGCCGCGTTGTGGATCAGCGGATAGTCGCCGTACAGCACATCCAGGTGGTTGTAGTTCTGCGCGTTGGTCCACTGATGCGAGACCACTGCGTCGGCATGTTGCGCCAGGAAGCCGACCACGTCGTGACGCCCATGAAAAACCGCGCATTGCTGCTTGACGAGATCCAGCGAGTGCGCCAGGTGCAGCAGCGTCGGATGCTCCGTCATGTGCAGCGTGTTCAGCACGTGCATCGCTTCGACGGCGTCGGGCTCGGCGCGATACGCGGCGTCGCAGATCAGCATCGGCACGCACGCGGCCTTGACCACCGACACGTTCGGCTCGAAGATCGCCACCCGCAGCCCCCGCCGCACGGGCTCGTAGCCATAACGCAGGCCGAGCGCGCCGATCTCGGCCGCGCGGGCCGCGACGAAGCGCGCGTCCCACAGATACGGCACCTGCTCGGCATCGCAGCGATACAGCGTGCGCAACAGCGGCGCATGCCGCGCATCCTTCGGCAGATACCACACCGCATCGCAACGGTCGTAGCGCGCCGCATAGTTCGGCCGCTCGAATACGATCGGCTCGACCAGGTTCACATAAGGCTGGCCGCAGCAGTGGAACACGACCCGCTTGCCGCGCGCGCGCATCAGATCGAGCCACGCGACGTCCAGGCCGCCGCCCATCTCGATGATCACGTCGAGCGCGTCGCCCGCCTCGCGCGGCGCGACGAGCGGCAGTGCGCGCGCGCGCGCGTCGGCTTGCGCGGCGAGCGTGGGCTGGTCGCCACAATTGAGCAGCAGCACGGCCTCGACGAACGGGATCTGCTGGAGCAGATCGGCCAGAAACAGGATGTTCTGGCCGATGCCGTTCTCCCAGAGATTCTGACCGGCGTGCGTGAGCACGGAAAGTCCGATACGCATGGTCTCAAGCCCCGATCCGCACGCGCCGGCCCGCCGCCGTGCGCCGGCCGCCGCTCACGAGCGCATCGAGCGCGGCCGCGAGCACCGCGCCCGCGCCCGGCGCGCACCAGAACAGCCATAACTGTTTGAGCGCGTCGCCGCCGACGATCAGCGCGGGCCCGCTCGAGCGCGCCGGATTGATCGACGCGTTCGTGACAGGCATCGCGATCAGATACGCGAGCGCCAACGCCAAGCCCGCCGCCACCGGCGCGCTGCGTGCGCTCGCGCGCAGCACGACCAGCACGAAGCCGGCCGTGCACACCGTCTCGGTAAAAAACGCGGCGGCCATCGAATACTGTCCCGGCGAGCGCGCGTCGTAACCGTTGGCCGCCAGCCCGCTGGCGAGCACGTCGACGCCGGGCTTGCCTGCGGCGATCAGATAGACCGCGCCCGCGCCGAGCAAGGCGCCGGCCAGCTGCGCGATCAGATACGGCACGAGATCGCGCAGCGCAAGGCGCCCGGCGAGCGCGAGCGCCAAGCTCACGGCCGGATTCAGGTGCGCCCCCGACACCGGGCCGAGCGCGCAGGCCATCGTCAGCATCGCGAAGCCGAACGCAAGCGACACGCCGATAAAGCCGATGCCGGTCTCCGGATAGACGCTCGCCAGCACGGCGCTGCCGCAGCCGCCGAACACCAGCCAGAAAGTGCCGATCACCTCGGCACTGCAGCGTTGAATCATCGCGCTCGGCATCGTTCAATGCTCCTGTTCAGGCGTGGAGTCGTGCGGCCCGTCGGCCGCATCGGCATCAGCATCGGCATCGCCGAGCCCCCCGGCGTCGCCAGCCTGCTGCGCGAGCGTCTTTAAGCGGAATTCCTCGGGATCGTGGCCGGCCATCCACCGCGGCCGCTTGCCGCGCCCGGACCAGGTGGCCCCTGTCTTCGGGTCCCAGTAGCGCGGCTCGACGCGGCGCCGGCGGCGGTCCCCGCTCTCCTCGGCGGCCAGCCAGTCGTCCAGGTCCTGCACGCTGATCTCGTACTCGCGCATCAGCTTGAGAATCTGTTCGGTGATATCGCGCCGCCGGGTGGCGCGCACCGCGGCGATCTCTGCATCGAGCTGCGCGCGCTTGGCGAGCAGCTCCTCATACGGGTCTATCATCATCGTTGGCTCCTTCTTGCATGCGCATCCGTCCGCGCATGGGCGGCCGGACACTCCCCATCTAAAAACGCGTGCCGAGCTGACAGCCGCCCGCCGCGGCGCCGTTCGTCGCGCTCGCCCCGCAACCCAGCACGCCGCAGCCGGCGAGCGTGGCGAGCCAGAGGGCGGCGATGACCGCGCGAACGAACCGGGCGCGCCGCCGCGCGGGCCTACGACACCAGCCAATGCAGCAGTGCATACAAACCCAAGGCGATCAGCAGTGCGACCGCAAACGGCGCAAGCGTGCGGCACACCGTGGCCCAGATGTCGGGGGAACCGCCGGCGCCCACGCCTACGTGCGCGTCGTCCGCCACGCGCGCGCGTGGCCGGCACGGCGCCCGCCCGCGCGCCTCGCCGCCCTCGCATGCGCGTTGATGAAGCTCTCCCTGCTGCTGGACAGCGTTGCCGTCCGCTGTGCGATCCGCCTTCATGCACTCCACTCCCCAGCGCGTCGCGCGCCGTGTCCCCATGCACTGTCTGTCATCGACCCCGTGCCGCTCGCCCTATCGGCGGCTGCTCGCCACGCCCTTTGCGTCACCGTCATTCCTTCCATTACCGCTGCCTTTTACGTCACGACCGCTATCTGCGTCGGCACTGCCTGCGCCGCACCGCTGCCGCCTGCCTCAGCGCGGCTTTGACGTCACGGCTACCCGTTGGCTTTCTGCCGTTTGTTGCTCGACTACCAGCTCCTGCACATGTGCCGCCGCTCGCATCACGACGGCTTGCGCGCCGCTGCCGGCTGCTGCCTCACTGCCACCGCCATGCTTCTACCCGCTGCCTTCCACCTTCCGGCCACCGCTTGCTCCAACACCACGCTTTGCCTGCCGCCGCTCATGCCACGGCAACTCCCGCGCCACCGCGCGCGCTCGCGCCGCACCATCCTTGCCGTCGTGCCGCACGGCGCGTGACCGCCGCCGCGCGTCACTGCAACGCATGCAAGCCCACGTACAACGCCAGCACGACCAGCGACGCGATCACCCACGGCGCCGCCCAGCGGCAGGCCGTCGCCAGTTCCGCGCGCCAGTCGAGCCCGGCAAGCGGGCGTGCCACGCGGCGCGGCACGCCCACGTCCTTCATGTCCGTCAAGCCCCGTTGCTGCTGCGCGTCGTCATGGCCCGGCTTGCGCGGCGCGGGCGTCATGTCGTGCCTGCCGCGTCCGGCGCCGTCTCGCATGCCGCCGCCCGCGCGCGCAGATCCCGTCCGAGCCGCTGCAGCACCGGCTGCCACGCGCCGAACGCCGGCTGCCGGTACAGCCGCATCGACGGATACCACGGGCTGTCGTCGCGATCCGTCAGCCACACCCAATGCGGATTCACATCCAGCAGCACCCAGGTCGGCACGTTCAGCGCGCCCGCCAGATGCGCGATCGACGTGCACACGGTGATCACCAGATCGAGTTGACTGACGAACGCCGCGGTCTCGTCGAAGGTCTTGAACGCCTTGGTGTGATCGATCAGCGCGAGCCCGCCGCGTCCGATCGCCTCCAGCTCCGCGCGCGTGGCCTCCACCTGCAGGTTGTAGGCCTGCACCTGCTCGATGCCCGCCAGCGCGCGCGCCAGCGCCGACGGCGGCACCGACCGGTGCGCATTACGCTGATGCGTGCGGCTGCCGCTCCAAACCAGCCCGACCTTGAGCCGCGCGCCCGCCGACGCGCAGCGGTTGCGCCAGCGCGCCGTCTGCGCCGCATCGGCCTTCAGATAGGGCGGCGCATAGCCGGACAGTGCGTCGAGCGACACGTCCAGCGCAAGCGGCAGACTGCCGAGCGGAAGCTGGTAATCGTGCGGCGGAATCGCCTGCGGCAGCGATGGCGCGATCTGCTCCACCCGGCCCGCGAGACTGCGCGAGACGAGCGGCAGCAGATTCGGAAACGTGCAATACGCCACCTCGCCGCCCGCCTCGCGCACGCGTTGCGCGAACGCCGGCACGAAGCGGGCGAATTGCAGCACGTCGCCGTAACCCTGCTCGCTCCACACCAGCACCGTTTTGCCCGCCACATCCTGATCGGCCAGGCGCGGCGCGCTCCAGTTCAACTGCACCGTGCGCAATTCCGGCGAGCCCTGCCAGCGCGCTTCGTGGTGCGTCCAGCCGTTCGCATAGTCGCCGCGCACGAGCTGCAGCATCGCGAGCGACCACCGGTATGACGCGTGCTGCGGCTCCAGCGCGCACGCACGCTCGATCGCTTCGGTCGCCGCCGTCCAGTCCTGCAGTTCCTTGAGTGCGTTCGAATAGCCTTGCCATGCAATCGCGTGACGCGGATTCAGCGCGAGCGCACGCTCGGCCGCGATGCGCGCGGCCGCCGGATCGCCGCGCTTGAGCCACAGCACCGACAGGTTCGCCCACGCGAGCGCGTTGCCGGGATCGGCCTTCAGCGCCAGGTCGAGCTGGGTCTTGGCCGCCGCGTAATCGCGCTGGTCCAGGTACAGCGCGGCCAGGTTGCTGCGCAACATCGGCCGGTTCGGCGCGAGCCCCGCGCAGCGGTGATAGGCGTTGAGCGCCGCCGCATGCTGCTGATTCAGTTGCTGCACGTAGCCGAGCCAGAACCACGCGTCGGCGTCGTCCTGCGCGCGCCCGGCGTGCGTCTGCGCGACGGCGAGCGCCGTCTCGTGGCGGCCAGACTGAATCAGCAGGTCGAGCCACTCGGGCGCCCACGCCGCGAACTCGCCGGTCTGCGCCCAAGCCCGCTCGAACCAGTCGAGCGCGTCCTGCGCATCGCGCTGCGCGCAGGCGAGCCGGGCCCGCTCCACCAGCAAGCCGGCATGGTCCGGATGCCGTTCGAGCGCGCGCTCGAGCGCCGTGCGCGCGTCCGGATAATGGCCGCGCAGCCGCAGCACGCGGCTTGCCAGCAACACCACGTCCGGCTGCGCCGCGTGGGCGGCGTCGTGCGAGTCGAGCAGCAGCGCGGCCGTTACCAGGTCGCCTTGCGCGAGCGCCGCTTCGGCGAACGCAGACCACGCCTCGGGCGCGGCAGAGGAAATCGATTCAATCACGGTTGCCATGGTTCAGTTGGAAACACGAAACAGCAGGCTCAACACCACGCCAAGCGCGACGCCCAGCAGCCGGCCGCGCGCGAGCGATGCCGTGCTCACTCCCCCTTCGAACGGCCAGCGCGGCCGCACGCGCGCGGCGAGCATCGGCAACGCGAGCACCGCCAGCGCGCCGAGCCCGCCGACGAGCGCGGCGTGCGCCGCCGGCGTCAACTGCGCGAGCCACGGCTGCCGGCAAGCCGCGTGCGTGAGCGCCAGATCGATCCAGCAAGTCGCGAGACTGCTGCCGAGCAGGTGGATCTTCCAGCGGTCGGGGTACGCCATCGCGCTCAGACGCCCGCGGATCATGGCCGCAACTCGACGTCCGCACGCCGGTTCTGCGCTCGGCCGGACCGGGTGCGGTTGTCCGCCACCGGATCATGCGGACCATGGCCGCGCACCTGCAGCGTGCGCACGCCACGCTCGCGCAGATACCGCGCCGCGGCCTGCGCACGCGCGGTCGACAGCGACTGGTTGATGCGCAACGGTCCGGTTGAATCCGTATAGCCGTCGATGCGCGCGCCGCTCACCGGCGCGCTGCGCACCTGCTCCAGCAGCGCATCCAGCCGCGAGCGGGCCTCGTCGGACAACGTCGCCTGATTGGTCGCGAAGTGCACGGTCGCCGTGAGCGGCGCGGCCTGCGGCGCGGGTGTCTGCTGCGGCTCGACCAAGACGGCGGCCGCCGCTATCGGCGCGGGTGCGGGCGCCGCGCCGCACTGGAACGTGAGAATGCGGGCATCGGCCTCGCCGCCGCGCGTCTGGCCAAGCCCCGCGATCGCCTCGACCACGCGCACCGCTTGATCGCCGCAGATCTGCTGCGCCTGCTGCTCGCAGACCGAGCGGCCTTCGAGCAGGCCGTGACAGGTCACCTGGTAAGTCGGCGCGCCGTCGGCGCCCGTGAGCGTATAAGCATTGAACGTCGGCCCCGACGCACTGGTACAGGCCGTAAGCGCGGCAAGCGACGCGACGATCAGCCACATCGGATGGATAAGTCGTTTCATAAAAAAAAGCGTCCTCAATGAAGGGGCAACAACCGGCTGCGCCGGCAGCCGGCCGGATCGGGCCAGCCCGGCCGCCGGGCGGGAACGGCGCAAAGCGCCGTCCTCGCGGATCACGCGCGCGGACCTCACCACTGGTACGACACCCCGCCGCCGTAAGCCTGTCCCGCCGCACTGATCCCCACTCCGGCCTTCATCTTGATGTTCTCGGTCAGCCGCACGTTGACGCCCAGCGCGCTCGCGCCGTAGCCCTGATAGCCGCCGCCGGCGATGCCCACCGCGATCTTCTTGCCCGGATCGACCTCGGGAATCATCGTCAGCGCGGTGGCCGCCGCAATGCCCGAGTACGCGCGGCGCGCCACGTCGGTGATGCTCGACTGCACCGCGTTGAGCTGGTTCATGTTGACCGCGTCGGTGCCGTTGATGCCCGGCGCGACGTTGGTCAAGCGCCGCTCGTGGCCCGGCGAGCCGAGCGACACGGTGTTGTCCTGATCCGCGATCGAGCCCGCGCCCAACGCGACGGCGTTCGCCCCGCTCGCCGTCGCGTTCGCACCCAACGCCGTGCTGTTGTTGCCCGAGGCCGTCGCGAGATAACCGTCGGCCTTGCCGTGAACGCCCGAGGCCACCGCCCCGGCGCCGACGGCCGTGCTGCCGTCGCCCGACGCCGTCGAATGACTGCCGATCGCCGTGCCGTTCGTGCCCGACGCGGTGGAGCCCGAGCCGTATGACGAGCTGCCGTCGCCCGACGCCGTCGAGTTGTTGCCATACGACGAGCCGCCATTGCCCGACGCGCTCGAACCGCCGCCTTGCGACGTACCCGTGTTGCCGTTGCCGCCGACACCGCCGTTGTTGTTACCACCGCCGTTGTTGCCGCCACCGCCGCCACCGCCGCCGCCAACGCCGGTCGAGATCGACGCGAGCGTCACGTTGGTATTGGCCAATGTCGTCGACAGCGTCGCCACTTCATTCGCCACCGCATACAACTGGCTGCCGTTGATCGCATCCGTGCTCGTCTGCGCAACCTGACCGGCCGCCACGTTGACGATCTGCCGCGTCACCACCTGCCCGCCCACCGTGCCGCCTCCCACGCTCACCACGCCGCCCGGCGACGCGCCCGCGAAACCGCTATACGTGATCCCGCCCACCTGCGCGCTCGCCGTCGGCACCGCCGCGCGCGTCACCGCGTTCGCGCCCAGCGCCACCGCATTCGCATCGCCCGCCGACGCGCCATAACCGAGCGCCACCGCGCCCGACGCGCTCGCGCTCACCACCGCGTTCGGTCCGATCGCGACCGAGTTCGCTGCTTGCGCGCCGACGTTGTCGTAGTTGCCCACGTGCGTGCCGCCGTCGTTCACGCTCACGTAATGCCGCGAGCCCGACAGCGACGTCGAGATCGCCGCGACATTGCTGTTGGTCGTCGTCAGCCCCGTCGACAACGAGCCGATCCGGCTGTCGACCGTCGTGAGCTGCGACGACAGCGCGCCGATACTCGTCGACGTCGACGTCGACAACGAACCGATACTGCTGTTGAGCCCGACGATTCCCGTCGACAGCGAGCCGACACCGCTCAGCGCAGTCGCAATGCCCGTGGACGCCGACGTCGACAGCGTGCCCACCGCACTCGCAACCTGATAGAGCTGGCTGCCGTTGACCGCGTCGGTGCTCGCCGCGTTGAGCTGGCCGGCCGCCACGTTGGTGATCTGCCGCGTCACCGCCTGGCCGCCCACCACGCCGCCGCCCACGCTCACCACCTGCGTCGCGTTGTTGCCCGCGAAGCTGCCGTAACTGATGCCGGCGATCGTGATCGGCGCGTTGCCCGTCGGCCTGGCCGCCGCCGTCACCGCGTTCGAGCCGAGCGCCACCGAGCCCGCGTGGCCCGCCGTCGCGTTGTAGCCCAGCGCCACGCCGCCCGCCGCGCTCGCATCGACCACCGCGTTCGCGCCGATCGCCACCGAGTTCGGCGCGCGCGCGCCGTCGTTCGCATAGTTGCCCTGGGTCGTCGTGCCATCGCCGGTCACGCTCACGTAGTGCGGCACCGAACTCGAAATCGCCGCGAGGCCGTTGTTGAGATTCGCCAAGCCCGTGGACAGCGAATTGACGCCCGATTGCGCGCCCGTCACGCTCGTGGTCAGCGCGCCCACGCTGGTCGAGGTCGAGGTCGACAGCGAACCGAGCGTGCTATTGGCGCCCACCAGCGTGGTCGACAACGTGCTGATGCCGGTGCTGACGCTGGCAAAGCCCGTGGACAGCGAGTTGACGCGCGATTGCACGGTGAAGATGCCCGTCGACGCCGAAGTCGACAGCGAACCGAACTGGCCGAAGTTGACCGCGTCCGTCGCGTTGACGCCCGGCGCGACGTTGGTGAGCTTGACCGGCGCCGTCGCGCTCGCGCCGCCGAGCGTCACGCGCGTGCGGTTCGAGTTCGGATCGTATTGCACCGCGTTCGACAGGCCCGTCGACAGCGAGCCGATGCTCGTTTGCGCACCGGCGAGCCCCGTCGACAGCGAGTTGATGCCGTTACCCACCGAAGTCGATAGCGACGCCAGGTTGCTGTTCGTCGCCACCAGCCCCGTCGACAGCGAATTCACCCCGCTTTGCGCGGTCGACAGGCTCGTCGACAAGGAGTTCAGCAGGCCGGTCGAGATCGAGGCCAGGCTGCCGGTGATCTTGAACAATTGACCGCCGTTGATCGCGTCCATCGAGTTCGCGCCGATGAGGCCGTCTTGGACACCGGTGATCTTGTGTTTATTAAGGTCTGTCGTGCCGTTCAGCGTGATGCCGCCCGGGCTGTACAGCGTGATCGAACCAGCTGCATTGCTCCCGATCTGACCGATTTGTAAATATTGATTCCCGCTCGCGATGCCAACGCCCGTGCCGCCATTACATCCGGTGGCCACCCCGTTACCGGCAGTGGATACCCACTGGCCGCCATTCATACTACCGGTTCCAGTGTTACCTGAGCAGTTGACGATGTCGCCCGCCCACGCGCCCGCGCTTGCCATGCTCAACCCGGTCGCCGCCGCGACGCTCACCGCCAGATGCTTGAGCCGCGGCGCACGCCGTCCGTCGCCCGCATCCACCGTCTGCGCCGCGGCGCACCCGCCGCGCGTGGCCTTGCCCTTCGTGCGCTCGAGCTCCGACACCGCCACCCAGCCGCCCAGCGCTTCATTCCATACCGTCTTGTATGCCTTGTTCATTGCGTTTTCCTCTTCGTCCCAGCGGGACCATTCCTCATGCTTTCGATTCGCTTCGTTCCGCTTCCGGTCCCGTCACCACTGGTACGTCACACTGCCGCCATAGGTCTGGCTCGACGAACTGATCCCCACCCCGGCCTTCATGCCGAGCTGCTTCGAGAAGCGCACGTTCACGCCCACCGCGCCTGCCAGGTAGCCTTGGTATGAGCCCACCCCCGCGCCGATCGACACCCGCTTGCCTGCGTCCACCCCGGGGATCATCGCCAGCGCCGTCGCCGCCGCCACGCCCGAGTACGCGCGACGCGCCACGTCGTTGACGCTGCCCTGCACCGCCCATAGCTGGTTCATGTTGACCGCGTCCGTGCCGTCGAGCCCCGGCGCCACGTTCGTCACCCGGCGCTCATGACCGGGCGAACCCACCGACACTGTGTTCGCCTCCGACGCCACCGACCCCGCGCCCAGCGCCACCGAATTGGCCCCCGACGCCCGCGCGTTCGCGCCCAGCGCCGTGCTGTCGTCGCCCGACGCATTTGCCAGGTAACCGTCCGCATTGCCGTTCACGCCCGATGCCACCGCGCCCGCCCCGGTCGCCACGCCGTTCGCGCCCGACGCCGTGGCGTTCGTGCCGATCGCCGCGCTGTTCGTGCCCGAGGCCGTCGCGCTCGAGCCATACGCCGCGCTGCCGGCGCCCGACGCGCTCGCATTGCTGCCATACGCCGTGCTGCCGCCGCCCGTCGCAGACGAGCCTCGCCCCGTCGCGGTGTTCGTCGGATCGCCGGCCGTGTAGCCCTGCTGCCGTCCGATGGCGGTCGACAGCGACGCCACCCGGCTCGCCGCCGCCGACACGCCCGTCGACAGCGACGCCACCGCATTGGCCACCGCATACAACTGGCTGCCGTTGATCGCATCCGTGCTCGTCTGCGCAACCTGACCGGCCGCCACGTTGACGATCTGCCGCGTCACCACCTGCCCGCCCACCGTGCCGCCTCCCACGCTCACCACGCCGCCCGGCGACGCGCCCGCGAAACCGCTATACGTGATCCCGCCCACCTGCGCGCTCGCCGTCGGCACCGCCGCGCGCGTCACCGCGTTCGCGCCCAGCGCCACCGAATCCGGGTCCGACGCGAGCGCGTTCTGGCCCAGCGCGATCGCGCGCGCGCCGCTCGCCGCCGCGCCCGGCCCGATCGCGACCGTGTTGGCCGCCGACGCGCCGTCGTTCCAGTAGTTGCGCTGCCGCACGCCGCCGTCGTTGGTGCCGGTGTAATGATTCGGGAACGGTTGCAGCGCGGCCGTCGACAACGACGCGATCGTGCTGTTGGTCTGAATCAGGCCCGTCGACAACGTGTTGGCCGTGTTGTCCGCGTTGACCACCCCCGTCGACAGCGAGCCCAGATTGGTCGAGATCGACGTCGACAGCGACGTGAAACCGGCCTGCGCGTTCGTCAGTCCGGTCGACACCGAGCCGAGCCGGCTGGACACGGTGGACAAACCCGTCGACAGCGTGGTGGACACATTGCCGGTGGCCACGGCCACGCCGAAGAGCTGGCTGCCGTTGATGGCATCCGTGCTCGTCTGCGTCAGTTGGCCGGCCGCGACGTTGGTCAATTGCCGTTGCTCGCTGGCATTGCCGACGCTGACGAGCCCCGCGGGGTTGCTGCCGGCGAAGCCGCCGTAGGCGATGCCGCCCGCCGGCGCGCCGGGCACCGGCACGGCGGAGCCGGCCGCGAGCGCGTTGTCGCCGAGCGCGACCGAATTCGCGGTCCTCGCCCGCGCGTTGTGGCCAAACGCCACCTGGCCGGTCTGGCCCGCCACCGCGCCCGGCCCGATCGCAATCGCATTGCTCGCCGAGGCCGCGCCCGTGTTTGCGTTGTTGCTCTGCACCGTGCCGCCGTCGTTGACGCCGACGAAGTGCTGCTTGTCGATCGACGACGACACCGAACTCGACAGCGACGCAAGATTGCTGCCGGCCGCGATCAAGCCCGTCGACAACGAACCGATGCCGCTGTGAATGGTGACGAGCCCGGTCGACAACGAACCGAGGCTCGTCGAGGTGCTGGTCGACAGCGAATTGACGCCGACCACCAGCGTCGAGACGCCCGTCGACACCGTCGCGAAGCCCGCAGCAAGGCCGCCGAACGTATTCGCCGCCGAATCGACGCTGCCCTGCAACGGCTGAATGCCCGTCGACAGCGTGGTCGACAACGCCGAGAGCTGCTTCACGTTGATGGCGTCCGTCGCGCTGCCGCCGTCCGCGACGTTGGCGAGCGTCACGCTCGCGCCCGCGTGGCCGAGCGTGACGGAGCGATGAGTGTCGTCGTCGTACTGAGCCGTGTTCAACAGCGTGGTCGACAGCGAGCCGATGCCGACGTTGACCGCGCCCAACTGTGTCGACAATGAGCCGAACGTGGCCGGCAGCGTGCTGAACGCACTCGACAGCGACGCGACGTTGCTGTCCGTGGTGGACAGGCCCGTCGACAACGTGCCTACGCTCGACGAAACCGTGCTGATGCCAGTGGACAGCGATGCGATATCCGTGAGCGCGGTACTGACGGCCGAGCTGATCGCCGTCGACAGAGAAAACAGTTGGCTCCCGTTTACCGCATCGGATGAATTGCTGGCGATATATCCTGGGGAAAGATTGATAATCTTTTTTCCGGACAGGGATGTTTCCCCATCCAATTTAATAGTCCCACGAGCATTTACATAAATTGCATGAAAATTACCGAGATTACCATTGACATTGGCAATTTCTATATATGCATATGCATTGTTAAGCCCGGAAATCAATCCCTTATTGTAATCATCGACCGTCCCTGCCCCCAATCCCTCCGTTAAATTTACACTGTAATTACCATAATAATAAGAATACCCTCCTACCGGAGCGCCAGGAAATTGCCTGCAATTAAACATGCAATGAGTCGTAGAATCGTATTGCCACGCTCCCGGTTGCGACGCCCATCCAGTCCAATAATAAATTCCGCCATACGAACCATTAGTCGGCGGTGAAGCTACAACATTATTTTTCCCGTCGTGATTAAAAATCGTCCCTGCCCAAGCTGCGGAACATGCGACTCCCATGCCAATTGCCATGGCCACACACCATGCCATCTGAGTCAGTTTGGGATGCCACGCACCAATGACGCTCGTGCCCACCACTCCCGGCGACACTCTTTTCCCTCTTGCCCGAGCCAACTCGGACACTGCCACCCAGCATCCCAGCGCCTCGTTCCAAACCGTTCGATATGCTCTATTCATGCATTCCTCACCTATCCAATCAGGACGACGTCCTGCTCGTTTCCCATCGAGCCGCCTGATTGGGCAGGCGCGTTTGCCCAACGCCCCGCCATCAAGACCGCTTTCACCCCGTCCGCTCGACTTGCTTCGTTGTTTGACTACCTTGCGTATTCATTCACTGGCTTCTGGCTACCCTCCCTCCCTGCTTTCCTTGCCCCATTCATTTTTATGGATACCTAATCAATTACATGAGCGCCCCGCTGTTGCGTGATCGATCCCTACCCTCTCACCACTCGTACCCGAGCTGCGCCCGCACGCCCCGGTCTCCCGAGTTCGTCGTCGCGAACCCCGCATTCACGAGCCACCGGCTGTTCTCCGAGCGGTACGTCGCGCTCACCGCCGCCGCATTGCCGCTCTTGTAATTCGCCATCCCCACCGCCACCACCGTGCGGCCCGGCCCCGACGGCGTCAGGTTCGGCATCGCCAACGCCGCCGCGATCCCTCCGTATGCTCCCCTCGCCAAGTCATGCAGCGACTGGCTCACCGCGTCGATACGCTGATCCGTGTAGCGGTTCGCCTGGCTCACGCCTTGCCTCATGCCCTGGTTCAACTGATCCACGTTCACCGCATCGGTCGGCTCCGTGCCCGCCGCCACGTTCGTGATCTGCCGCTGCTGCGTCGCATTGCCCACCGACACCACGTTGCTGCGTCCGTCATCGTTGGATCTGGCGCCGATCGCCGCCGAGTTCGAGCCTGGCGTCACCGCCGGTTTGTCCGAACCGTCGCCGCGCATGTCCGCCACCGCCGCCGTCGTGTTGCCCAGTTTCTGCACCGTCGTCGATAGCGTCGCCACGTTGTTGTTGGTCGTCGACAGGCTCGACGACAGCGTGCTGACATTGCCATTGGTCACGCTCAGTCCCGTCGACAGCGAGCCCACTTGATTCGTCAGGTTGACGATCGACGTTTGAGTCGATGTCGACAGCGTGTTGATGGCCCGCATCGCCGCGTACAACTGGCTGCCGTTGACCGCGTCCGTGCTGTTGCCGCTCAATCGGCCCGCCGCCACGTTCGTGATCTGCCGCTCGGCCCCCGGTGCGCCGACGCTCACCACGCTCGCGGGATTGCCGCCGGCAAAGCCATATGTCATGCCGCCCAGCACGATGCTCGCAAACGGGTTCGGCGCGCTGGTGACGGAACCGGCGCCCAGCGCCACGTCGTTCGCACGTGCTGCCCGCGCGTTCACGCCCAGCGCGATGCCGCCCGCCTGCATCGCCATCGCCGTGTCGCCCACCGCGATCGCGCCGGCAGCCGTCGCCATGTTGGCGTGACCGATCGCCACCGCCCCCTGGCCTTGCGCGGTGTTGCCCTGCCCCAGCGCCACGATCCCGCCGCCGGAGAACGGATCGCTATTGAGCGTGCGCGCCGTGTTCTGCTGGCCGATCGCCACCAGGCCGCCGCCCTGCTTCGGATCGGCGGGCTTCACGCCGCCATCCGTCGTGTTGCTCGCGCCGATCGCCACGCCTTGGTTGAATCCGCTCGCCGACGCCGCGCGGCCGATCGCCACCGACGCCTCGTTGCCCGCGTTCGCCCCATCGCCCAGCGCCACTGCCTGCTTGCCGCCCGCCAGCGCGTTCGGCCCGATCGCGATCGCGTGATACCCGCTCGCACCGTTGCTCCCGTAATTGCCCTGCTGCGCGTCGCCGTCGATACTGACGAAGTGCGTCTGGCTCGACGACAGCGACGCCGCCAGCGCAGCCACGTTCTGGTTGGTCTGGTAGAGCTGTGCACCGTTGACCGCATCCATGCTCGACGCGCTCAGCACGCCCTGTTGCAGCTTCGTGATCTTGTTGCCGTTCAGGGACGTCGTGCCTTGCAGATTGATGCCGCTGGGACCATAAAGCGTCACCGAGCCGGCTGCGTTGTAGCCGGTCTGCCCGACCCAGACATACGCCTGGCCCGCGCCGACGCCGCCGGTGCCGTTGTTTTCCTGAATCGTGATGCCCGTGCCGCCATTGCAACTATCCGCGCCGCCGCCCGAGACGCCGTTCGTCCAAGCGCCATTGCCCGAACCGGCGATCGCGCTGAACCAGCCCGACTGCCCCGCGCCCGCGCAATTAAAGACATTGCCCGCCCGTGCCGCCGGCATCGTCAGGCCCACGCCCAGCGCCGCCGCCATGCTCAGCGCCATGCGCGACAGCCGCAGCGGATCGCGCCGCCCGGACATGCCGGACAGCCCGGCTTGCAACGCGTGCGCCGCCACCAGGCTGCGTCCGGCCGAAGCCGGGCGTTTGCCCCACGGCTGCGGCTCCCAGCGTTGATCGATTGCATGCTTCATCGTCGTCACCTCGTTATCGCGTATCCCGGACCCGGAGCGCGCTTGGCGCCGCGCAGCAAACGCGGCTCGCATCACCATTGATAACCGCCGCCAATCACCGCGCCGTAAGTTCCGCGCGTGTTCACAGACATCGCCGCCTTGACCACCCACCGGTTGTTCGCCGTCACATGCGACACGCCGATCGCCTGCCCTGACTGCCCCCGGTACACGCTTCCCGCCACCGACACCATGCTCATCCCCGGCTGCGTCGGCTGCGGCAAACCCGCGATTGCCATCGCCGCCGCCACGCCGCCGTCCGCATCCCGGCCCAGCGAGTCGAGCCGGTTGTTCACATCGCGAATCCGCCCTTCCGTATACGCATTCGCCTGGCTCACGCCCTGGCTGATGCCCTGGTTCAGTTGCTCCACGTTCACCGCATCCGTCGGCGCCTCACCTGCGGCCACATGCGTGATCTGGCGCGCGTGAGCCTCGCTGCCCACCGATACCACGTCACCGCGCCCGTCATCCGTCGAACCCGAACCCAGCGCCACCGAGTGGCGTCCGCTCGCCGTCGCATGCGCGCCCAGCGCCGTCGCGCCGTCCCCTGACGCCGTCGCGCCATACCCATCCGCCTTGCCATTCGCCCCGGACGCCACCGCGTGCGCCCCATATGCCGCGCTGTTCTCTCCCGACGCTATCGCCTGATCACCGCTCGCGATCCCGTTCACGCCCGAGGCCGTCGCGCCCGCGCCATACGCCGCGCTGTTGTTTCCCGACGCGCTCGCCTGATAGCCGCTCGCGATCCCGTTCGCACCCGAGGCCGTCGCGCCCGCGCCATACGCCGCGCTGTTGTTCCCGGACGCGCTCGCCTGATAGCCGCTCGCGATCCCGTTCACGCCCGAGGCCGTCGCGCCCGTACCGATCGCGGTGCTGTGCGCGCCCGAAGCCGACGACTGCGCGCCCACCGCCACCGCCGAATCGCCCGACGCGCTCGCGCCCGTGCCGAACGCCGTGCTGCCCGCACCGGTCGCGCCCGACGTCGTGGAGCCAAGCGTCGCCGACAGCGCGTTCACCGTGTTGTCGAGCCTCGACAGCCCCGTCGACAACGACGCCACCTTCCCGTCGGTCACGCTCAGGCCGCTCGACAGCGTGCTCAGCCCCGTCGACAGCGCGCTCACATTCCCGTCCATCGCGCTCAGCCCGCTCGACAATGCCGTCGACAGCGACGTCACACGGGAATCGGTCACGTTCAGCCGGCCCGACAACGTGCTCAAGCCCGCCGACGTCGACGTCGATAACGTATCGACCGCCTGGTTCGTCGCATACAGCTGGCTGCCATTCACCGCATCCGTGCTCGCCGCACTGAGCCGGCCCGCCGCCACATTGACGATTTGCCGCTCGCTGTTCACGCCGCCCACGCTTACGACGCCCACCGGCTGCCCGCCCGTGAACGCGTAAGTCCGGTTGCCCACCACCGCGCTCGCCACCGGCACGGCAGCGGCAGCGGCCACCGAATTCAATCCCAGCGCCACCGAGTTGCCGGTCGAAACCTTCGCGCCTGCGCCCAGCGCCGTCGCGTTATCCGCGCTCGCGCTCGCGCCCCAGCCCAACGCCGTGCCCAGCCCGCTCGCCGAAGCCTGCGTGCCGATCGCCAGCGCGTTCTGTTGCGCCGACGCCTGCAAGCCCACCGCAATCGCGCCCGTATAGCCTGGCGTCCCCGCGCTCGCCGACGGCCCCACCGCGATCGCGCCGAATCCACCGCCGCTGGTGTCCGCCTTGCTGTTCTGGCCGATCGCCACGTTGCCCGCGCCGTCCGTGCCCGTCGCGCTCACCGCGCCGGCGCCGATCGACACGGAGCCCGAACCGCCCGCCGTACTCGCCGCCCCCAGCGCCGTCGACGACATTCCCGATGCCGTCGACCACATCCCCAGCGCCGTCGCCATAGACGCGCCGGCATTCGAATGCAGCCCGAGCGCCGTCGACGATTCGCCGCTCGCCACGCTCTGATTGCCGATGGCCAGCGCATTGGTCGCACTGGCGATCGACGACGGCCCCAGCGCGATCGCGTGCTCGCCGTTCGCCACCGCCGCGTTGCCCAGCGCCACCGCCAGCCCCGCGCCCGCCGTCGCCGTCGATCCCACCGCGACCGTTCCGTCGGCGCCTGCGGTGCTCTGCGCGCCCAACGCCGTCGCGTCGGTCCCGTTCGCATACGACGCGCCACCGTATGCCACCGCGTTCTGGCCTCTGGCTACCGATGCCCCACCCACCGCCGTCGCCTTCTCACCGTTCGCATTCGCGCCATCGCCGATCGACAGCGCAAAGCCGCCGCTCGCCGTCGTGTTCAAACCGAACGCCTCGTTGTAGTTCGTTCCGTCCACGCCGGACGTCGCCGGGAACGCGCCTCCCGACGACGCGCTGGAGCTGTACGACGAGTTGTCGGTGCCGCCCACCCCGCCCGACGCATAGTTGTACGCATGCGCCCGCGTCGCCGGCAGCAGCAGTAACGCCGCCATCACCGTCAAAGCCGTTTTCGCGCCCGCGGGCTCCCCCGTGCACAGCACTTGCCCTGCCTTGCGCTGCACCGCTGCCTGCGTCCGCGCGACAGGAATCAGCGAGTTCAGCCGACGGCTCCAAACCAATCGATAGCGTTTTTTGTTCATCTCGTTTGTATCCTCTTGCGTTTTTCTCAATGGCACTTGATCAAACTCCGTTCCATCTAAGGCAATCCTCATTTATTTTGGATTACTTAATTTATTGCATCGCCACCGGCGCATCGCTCGACCCTTGGGTCAGTCACTCAGCTAATCACCCGGTCAGCCGTACACCCATGACAGCAACCGCCCATACCAGCCGCTCGATAACGACAGCCACGCCAGCCACACCGACCACGCCCGCGCATCCTCTGTCGCGCCATGCTCTGGCTCGCCCGCCGCCTGCCCGCCCATGCCTCGCGCGACACCCCGCGCGTATACCCGGCACAGCTCAGCCTTCACGCTTCGGCGCAGCCGGCACCAATCCCGGCCACGCTGCCACCCGCTTGCCGTCCGGCAAGCATGACGCGCCCACCACACGGCGGTCATGCGCCACCAGTACGCCTGCGCGAGCGCTACGCACAGCCACATCACCGCCCTCAAGCTCCACGGTCCCATCGCCCCACCCCCGTTTCTTGGAAGAAGACAACTTCTGCTCAGCTTTCATGCGCAACACGGCCCATCCCGCCCACCCGGACAGAACGCGTCATGTGTCAAACAAGGAGAAACCCAGAGATCGAAGACCGATTCGGACTCGCCGCGATATCAATTCGCGCCGTCAAAGTGCGCCGCGTATTGCATCCGGCTGATTTGACGCGCAGCATGACGCGCCAGCCCTCACTTCATTCCATATTCGTTGCCGCCCTCTCAGCATTCGGCCGCCCGCGCTTTCGCCCTGGTCCAAGGCGGTCTTCACGCGTATCTTTCCGTGCATGGCAAAGCCCCGCTCAACGCGCTCGGCACGGAAAAAAACGACCGTTTGTATCACAGTAGGATTCGAGCGCTGACGGGTTCGCTATCCAATTGATTTATCGAGAGGTCGCAGCGAGTTTTATTGAACCGACAAAAACGGTCCTTTTTGTCCAGCGGATTTTTACTTCTCATCCCCCGACTTATCTTTCTTTAACAATCCATCCGATATTGCCCGGCAACGCGCGCCTCGCTGCGATGCGCCATTTCCGTGAGCCGCCCGTCTCCCGCCGGCACTGCGCCGGCTCGATTTTCCAATTCCCGTGCGCGGCGTCCGATACCGCCGGCTATTGCCCCATGCATTGACGCACCAGGCCCGCCAGTCCATCCGGCCATGCGTCCCGCATGCTTGAAAGCCGTGCCGCGCGCGTTGCCGAACGCTCGTTTGGAATTACTGCCAAGCCGCTAAAACCGGCTAAGCCCGCGTTCCCGCAAAGAACAAAATGTTCCGTTGCAAATCGACGCGCTGTCATGCTGCACCTGCGAACGCGCGCTGGCCGATCGCGGCATTCACACCAGCCGCCTCGTGCTCGCCCCCGGTGGTACATCCGGCGGGCCTCGACCGGACGATCAACGCATCGTGCCCGATAGCCGGGATCGCATCGGCCGCCCACGCGCCGGACTCGCCTGCGTCACCGCCCGCTAAAGGCGGTACGGCATCGAGTCGACCGATACTGCCCGCTCTTGCGGTAACCGTGCACTGCGTTGAACGGCTGGGCGCGACAGACTTCGGCGCGGCCCGCGAGCACGCGCCAGCCTCGCCGCAGCCCGATATGATCGGCACCGGCCTTTGTTCTCCTTGCAACGCGCCCGGATTTCACGATTCATGCAAACGCCTCCGATTCATGCCATCACTGCGCCATTCGACGTCGATCCCCGCCGTGTCCGCCAATTAATCGGCATCGCCATTCCATTCAATTCCCTTACCAATCGCAATCTATTTCCCGACATCGCATCACGCTTATCCGTCTATTCGAAAAGAATGCTTCATTCGCAACACTGGCTGAAACTGTTTTTCCGCCGCATTCTCGTTGTCAAAAAAATCCGCTTCAATGAAGAAAACCATGATTTTGAGAATGGCAATATTTTTTTGTATTTCAATTTCCCATGAATCGGCATCAGGATATTTACGCGTATCGTCGTGCAGAATATTTTTCTTATATGCACGCCTGCCGCAGCCGCCAATTTCATGACTCCCCTGATCGGCCAAGCCGTTTGATTCGCGAGCATTCATTCTCATTTCATCGCACGAACCGTTTTCACGCGCGAATCAAATCGAAATTAAAATCATCGACCAAACCAGCTGGAACTCGCTTCAAAAATCGGCCATCGGCTCGGGGCTGTTCCGTTGCTGCGCAACCGTCCGGTGCCGGTAGGCCCGCCAATCCGCTCGACACCGTCGCTCACGCGCCGCATGCATGACTGGCGCCGCTGCCCGCCCATATGCGGCGATCGTCATGCCGATATGCGTTGCGACGGCCGCGCTTACATCGACCCGCGACTCAGCACGAACGCGGGCGCGGCAACCATGCGCCCCGGAACACAGACACAACGGGATCGCGTATCGGCGGTCGGTACGCGTTTGCCGCGCAAACACGCGCGTGCCGCCATCGCGCGTCACGCGCGAGAGGCACACCGGCTGTTGGCTGCGATTTGCCCTGATTGGATGCGGGACGCAACCATTTTCGGATGCGCGACTGCGCTACGCCAAGCGAACATCCTCGGGCTCGAATGGAGTCGGGTGGATCTCGTCCAGCACCGGGCGTGGATTCATCCCGATCAGGCGAAAGCGCAGCGGCCGATCGCGTTCCACTGTGAAGGCCGAGGCTCTTGACACGATTCGACGCCGGATTGGGAAGCATCAAACGCATGTCTTCATGAGAAGTGGTGAAATTCTGACGGCGTGGGCTTCGGTTCAATGGCGTGCCACATGCAAGCGCGCCGGCATCACGAACTTCCGTTTCCACGGACGAAGACATAC
Organism: Burkholderia singularis; assembly: GCF_001718875.1. NCBI lineage: Bacteria > Pseudomonadati > Pseudomonadota > Betaproteobacteria > Burkholderiales > Burkholderiaceae > Burkholderia > Burkholderia singularis. Next base: position 1,323,433 of record NZ_CP013448.1, on the reverse strand, counting down.
CTGGGCGAGTTGGCACGTCCAAAACGGCACGCCGCTGAATCGGCTGATGGAGCTTGGCGGATGGCCGAGCGATGAGATGGTGCTGCGGTACGCCCATCTTGCCGAGCCCCGATGCGGTCACAATTCGGGCACGCCATGTACACCGGAAATGGCGTGCTCAGAAAAGAAAAAAGCCGGCTAGGCCGGCTTTTTTCCTTGCTGCATGCATTCTGGCGGAAAGGGTGGGATTCGAACCCACGATACGGTATAACCGTATACCGGATTTCGAGTCCGGCGCATTCGACCTCTCTGCCACCTTTCCTTTTCAGCTTCACCGGTAGGTCGCCCCGGCGAAGCGAAGATTATAGAACAACTTGCAGCAGCTTTCCAAGCCTTTCCTCAAAAAATTTCAAGGCCGCGACTCCTTCTCCGTTTAACCCGCGCTTGCGCCCGCGGCCGGCGCGGCAATCAACTCGAGCCCGCCCATGTAAGGGCGCAGCGCGACCGGCACCGTCACCGAGCCGTCGGCGTTCTGGTAATTCTCCAGCACCGCGACAAGCGCGCGGCCGACCGCGAGGCCCGAGCCGTTCAACGTATGCACGAGTTCCGGCTTGCCCTGCGCATTCCGGAACCGCGCCTGCATCCGGCGCGCCTGGAACGACTCCGTGTTCGAGCAGCTCGAGATCTCGCGATACGTGTTCTGCGCCGGCAGCCACACTTCGAGATCGAACGTCTTTGCCGCCGAAAATCCCATATCCCCCGTGCAAAGCGCCATCACGCGATACGGCAGCTCGAGCTTCTGCAGGATCGCTTCCGCGTGGCCGACCATCTCGTCGAGCGCGGCATACGATGTCTCCGGCGCGACGATCTGCACCATCTCGACTTTGTCGAACTGATGCTGGCGGATCATCCCGCGCGTATCGCGCCCATACGAGCCGGCCTCCGAGCGAAAGCACGGCGAATGTGCGGTCAGCTTGAGCGGCAGCGCCGCCGCGTCGATGATCGAGTCGCGCACGGTGTTCGTCAGCGAAATCTCGGACGTCGAGATCAGGTATTGCGATGCCGCGTTCTCGTCGCCCCCCCGCTCGACGCGGAACATGTCGTCGGCGAACTTCGGCAGCTGGCCGGTGCCGTACAGCACGTCGGCGTTGACGATGTAAGGCGTGTAGGTCTCGCTGTAGCCGTGCTGCTGCGTGTGTGTGTCGATCATGAACTGCGCGAGCGCGCGATGCAGCCGCGCAATGGGCCCGCGCAGCACCGAGAAGCGCGCGCCCGACAGTTTCGCGCCCGTGTCGAAATCGAGACCGAGCGGCGTGCCGACGTCGACGTGATCCTTCACGTCGAAATCGAACTGGCGGGGCGCGCCCCAGCGGCGCACCTCGACATTCTGGGTCTCGTCCTGGCCGACGGGCACGCTCTCGTGCGCAAGATTCGGCATCGCGAGCATCAACTCCGATACGCGCGCCTGGATTTCGTCGAGCTTCGCCGCCGAAGCCTTCATCTCGTCGCCGATGCCGCTCACTTCGGCCATCACCGCCGACGTATCCTCGCCCCGCCCCTTCATCGCGCCGATCTGCTTCGACAGACTGTTGCGGCGCGCCTGCAGCTCCTCGGTGCGGGTCTGGATCGCGCGGCGCTGCGCTTCGAGCGCGGAAAACGCGGCGACGTCGAGGGTATAGCCGCGATCGGCGAGGCGCTTGGCGACGCCATCGAGGTCTTTACGCAGCAACTGGATGTCGAGCATGGGGGGACGAAGATTCGTTGAGTGAAACCGGGATTTTAACGCACAGCGCCCGCGCGCCGGTGACCGGACGGCGCGGGCGGCCCGTCGCGGCCGCGCCCTGCATCGCGGCCCGGCCGTTGCCGGCCGAGGGCCGAGGGCCGAGGGCCGCGGACCGGTTCGTTGCCGCATGGCCCGCGGCATGGCTGCGCGCTAGTCCTGCTTGCCCGCTTCGTGATCCAGCTCGCGCAGCCACGCGAGCTTGTCGGCGATCTTCGCTTCGAGACCGCGCGGCGTCGGCTTGTACCAGCGCGGCTCGCGCATGCCGTCCGGCAAATAGGTCTCGCCCGCCGCATACGCATTCGGCTCGTCGTGCGCATAGCGGTACGCGTGGCCATAGCCCAGCTCCTTCATCAGCTTGGTCGGCGCATTGCGCAGATGCACCGGCACCTCGCGCGATTTGTCCTGCCTGACGAACGCCATCGCTTCGTTGAACGCGTTGTAGCCGGCGTTGCTCTTCGCCGCGCATGCGAGATACAGCACCGCCTGCGCAAGCGCCAGCTCGCCTTCCGGCGAGCCGAGCCGCTCGTAGGTCTCGGCCGCGTCGTTGGCGATCTGCATCGCGCGCGGATCGGCAAGGCCGATGTCTTCCCACGCCATGCGCACGATGCGCCGCGCGAGATACTTCGGATCGGCGCCGCCGTCGAACATCCGGCACAGCCAATACAGCGCGCCGTCCGGACTCGAACCGCGCACCGATTTATGCAGCGCCGATATCTGATCGTAGAAATTGTCGCCGCCCTTGTCGAAGCGGCGTGCGTTCATCGTCATCGCGCTGTCGACGAACGCCGCGTCGATCGTCGTCACGCCCGCGGACGAAGCCGCCGTCTGCGCCTGTTCGAGCAGGTTCAAAAACCGCCGCGCGTCGCCGTCCGCATAGCCGACGAGCGTGTCGACCGCGCGCTCGTCGAACGTCAGGCCCGCGAGCGCGGTGTCTTGCGCGCGCTTGAGCAGCTGACGCAGTTCGTCGTCGGTCAGTGATTTCAGCACGTACACCTGCGCGCGCGACAGCAGCGCCGAATTCACCTCGAAGCTCGGATTCTCGGTCGTCGCGCCGATGAACGTGACGAGCCCCGATTCGACGAACGGCAACAGCGCATCCTGCTGCGCCTTGTTGAAGCGATGGATTTCGTCGACGAACAGAATCGTGTGGCGGCCGGTGCGGTTGAGCGTGTCGCGCGCCGCGTCCATCGATTCGCGGATATCCTTCACGCCGCCCAGCACCGCGGACAGCGCGATGAACTCGCAATCGAACGCGAGCGCGGTAAGACGCGCGAGCGTCGTCTTGCCGACACCGGGCGGCCCCCAGAGGATCATCGAATGCGGTTTGCCCGATTCGAACGCAAGCCGCAACGGCTTGCCCTCTCCGAGCAGATGGGTCTGCCCGATCACGTCGCCGAGCGTTTTCGGGCGCAGCGCCTCGGCGAGCGGCCGGCGCGGTTCGACTGCAAACAGGTCCGACATGACCTTCGCTCCCACGAAAAACGGTGGCGGCGCGCATGCGCCGCCCGATCGAACATTATGACAGCCGCATGCAAGATGCGCGGCGCGGCTGCTTCGGCGCGCCGCCCGAAACGAACCGGGCCCGCCATTGCTGGCGGGCCCGGCGGGCATCGGCGCGAGCGCAAGAGCGCTTAGCCGCTGACGACGTCCGCCCCCTTCGGCACGACGAACTTGAACTCGTCGGCCTTGAACGGCGGATTCGTTTGGATATTCGTGAACGTGAGTAGCGTCACGTTGCCGAACACGTCGTGCAGCTCCATCGCGGCGAGCACGCCGTTCTTGAAGCCGATGCCGATGCGCTGAAACTGCGTGTCCTGCGCCTTCGGCAACATTTCGAGCCAGTCGATTCCGCCCTTCTCGCCCGCGTCGCGCAGCGTGTAGTTTTTCTCGAGATCGTTGCTGCCGAACAGGATCGCGGCCGGGCTCGCGCCGAGCGCGCCCGCGAGCTTGCGCTCGGTGACCTGGTTCAGATCCTTGTCGTACACGTAAAGCTTGTCGCCGTCGGCTTGCAGCACCTGCTGATACGGCTTCTGATACGACCAGATGAATTTGCCCGGCCGAGAAAACTCGAAGCTGCCGCTCGAATTGTCGGTGGGCTTGACGCTCGGCGCCGCGCCGCTCGCGGCCTTCGACGGCATCTTGACGATCTGCTGCATGAATTCGCCCTTCGCGCCGCGCACCTTCGACACGAACGCCTTCAATTGCTCGGTGCCGCTCGCGAACGCGTGCGACGCGGCAAGCGCGAGCGCCGCGCCCGCGAGCGCGGCGCGCACCGTGCGCGCGAACGCGCGCCGCGCCGCGCGCGGCGAGCCGGTGTAGCCGGTGTAGCCGGAATGAATTGCCAACGACTGATCCTGCATGCTGTGGTTTTCTCCGTAGAAGGCCGAAGCGCCCGGGCGGCAGCCTCGGCGCGAACTCACTCGGCGTCGCGCGCGGGCACGAGGATTTCGCGGTTGCCGCTCGACGACATCGCCGAAACGAGCCCTGATTGCTCCATCTGCTCGAGCAGGCGCGCCGCGCGGTTGTAGCCGATGCGCAAATGACGCTGCACGAGCGAGATCGACGCGCGCCGATTCTTGATCACGATCTCCACTGCCTGGTCGTACAGCGGATCGGCCTCGCCGTTCGCGTCGCCGCCGGCCGCGGCCGAGCCCTCGTCGCCATCGGCCGTGCCGCCTTCGAGCAGCCCCTCGATGTAATTCGGCTCGCCATGCTCCTTGAGCTTCTCGACCACGCGATGCACCTCGTCGTCCGAGACGAACGCGCCATGCACGCGCACGGGCAGGCCGGTGCCGGGCGGCAGATACAGCATGTCGCCCTGGCCCAGCAGCGATTCCGCGCCCATCTGATCGAGAATCGTGCGCGAGTCGATCTTCGACGACACCTGGAACGCGATGCGCGTCGGCACGTTCGCCTTGATGAGGCCCGTGATCACGTCGACCGACGGGCGCTGCGTCGCGAGAATCAGATGAATGCCCGCCGCGCGCGCCTTCTGGGCGATCCGCGCGATCAGTTCCTCGACCTTCTTGCCGACCACCATCATCAAATCGGCAAGCTCGTCGATCACGACGACGATATTCGGCAGCCGGCCGAGCGGCTCCGGATCGTCGGGCGTCAGGCTGAACGGGTTCGGAATTTTCTCTTCGCGCTTCTTCGCATCCTCGATCTTGTTGTTGTAGCCGGCAAGATTGCGCACGCCGAGCTTGCTCATCAGCTTGTAGCGGCGCTCCATCTCGGCCACCGTCCAGTTGAGCGCGTGGCCCGCCTGGCGCATATCGGTGACGACCGGGCACAGCAGGTGCGGAATCCCTTCGTAGACGCTCATTTCGAGCATCTTCGGATCGATCAGGATCAGCCGCACCTGCTCGGCGCTCGCCTTGTACAGCAGCGACAGAATCATCGCGTTGATCCCGACCGACTTGCCCGAGCCGGTCGTGCCGGCAACCAGCAAGTGCGGCATCTTCGCGAGATCCGCGCACACCGGCTTGCCGCCGATGTCCTTGCCGAGGCCGAGCGTGAGCATCGACGGCGCGTCCGCGTAGACCTCGGAGCCGAGGATCTCCGACAGCCGCACCGTCTGGCGGCGCTGGTTCGGCAGCTCGAGCGCCATGTAGTTCTTGCCGGGAATCGTCTCGACGACGCGGATCGACACGAGCGACAGCGAGCGCGCGAGATCCTTCGACAGATTGACGATCTGGCTGCCCTTCACACCGGTCGCGGGTTCGATCTCGTAGCGGGTGACGACGGGCCCCGGATATGCGGCGACGACACTCACCTCGACGCCGAAATCCTTCAGCTTCTTCTCGATCAGGCGCGACGTGAATTCGAGCGTATCGGCGGAGATCGTTTCTTGCGCGGCGCTTGCCGGATCGAGCAGCGAGATCGCGGGCAACGTCGAGTCGCCCGGCAAGTCGGTGAAAAGCGGCTGCTGGCGCTCCTTCTCGGCGCGCTCGGATTTGACCGGCGTGACCACGGGCGGCACGATCGTCACGGGCTCGTGCTCCTCGATACGCACGCGCTCCTCCTCGACCTTGCCTTCGCGCTTGACGGCCGCCGCCTCGCCGAGCTTGCGGTCGCGCTCGGCCTCGCGGCGCAGCCGCGCGAGCGTGACGGCCGAGATGATCGCGCCGCCCACGCGCTCGGCCACCGACAGCCACGAAAAGCGGAAATACAGCGACAGCCCGATCGCGAGCGCGATAAGCAGCACGAGCGTGCCGCCCGTGAAGCCGAACGCGTGCGACACGCCGCGCGCGATCGTCTCGCCGACGACGCCGCCGGGCGCGCGCGGCAATGGCAGCTTCAGCGACCACATGCGCAGCGCCTCGACACCGTCGCTCGCGAGCAGCACGAGAACGAACGCGAAGCCTTCGGCAAGCCAGCCGATCGACTTTTCGGGCTTTTCCGGCTCGTCGGTCAGCGTCTCGTGCCGCGTGATGCGGCGATAGTTCGCGGCCACGCGCCGCCCGAGCAGCACGACGAGCCAATAGGCGGAAAGCCCGAACAACAGCAGCAGGATGTCGGCCGTCCACGCGCCGACCCGTCCCGCCCAGTTCGCGATGTGATCGACCTGCGCCGCGTGCGTCCAGCTCGGGTCGCTGCGGCTGTAGCTCAAGAGCGCCATGAGCAGGAACGCGAGCAGCGCGACCTGCAGGATCCAGCGGATCTCGACCAGAAGGCGCGACATGCGATGCGGCAGCGCTTGGGCCTGCGCGGTATAAGGAGCTTTTGCCATGAATCCGTCAAGAAGGCGATGAGGCGGCGTCACACCGGGTGCGGGCCGCCGATCGTTCGATTCGGTCTATTGTAAACGCTGCACTGCCCGGCCAAGTGTAAATGACGGTAACGCGTGCGTCGCGCGTGAGGCCCGGGCGACGCTATCGCGCCGATTGAAAACGCGTTGCGGCGGCACGGCGGGCAGGCCTTTATAATGCGCTCTTTGCCCCCATCTGCGACGCTATCCCGCTCGCATCGTGCCGCCCAGCGTCATCCGGCCGGCCGCTTTTTACGGATCATCCTCATGTCCACGCCCAAACACGCGAAAGTCCTGATTCTCGGTTCCGGCCCCGCCGGCTACACGGCGGCCGTCTACGCCGCCCGCGCGAACCTGTCGCCCGTGCTGATCACGGGCATCGCGCAAGGCGGCCAGTTGATGACGACCACCGACGTCGAGAACTGGCCGGCCGATGCGAACGGCGTCCAGGGGCCGGAGCTGATGCAGCGCTTTCTCGCGCACGCGGAGCGTTTCAACACGGAAATCGTGTTCGACCACATCCACACGGCGAAGCTGCACGAAAAGCCGATCCGCCTGATCGGCGACGCCGGCGAATACACGTGCGATGCGCTGATCATCGCGACGGGCGCGTCCGCGCAATACCTCGGCCTGCCGTCGGAAGAAGCGTTCATGGGGCGCGGCGTGTCGGCCTGCGCGACCTGCGACGGCTTCTTCTACAAGAATCAGAACGTGGCCGTGGTCGGCGGCGGCAACACCGCCGTCGAGGAAGCGCTGTATCTGACCGGCATCGCGAAGAAGGTGACGGTGATTCACCGCCGCGACAAGTTCCGCGCGGAGCCGATCCTGGTCGACCGGCTGCTCGAAAAGGAAAAGGAAGGCGTCGTCGAGATCAAGTGGAATCACGTGCTCGACGAAGTGACGGGCGACGACACCGGCGTGTCCGGCGTGCGCATCAAGCACACGCAGACGGGCGAAACCCAGGATGTCGCCGTGCAGGGCCTGTTCATCGCAATCGGCCACAAGCCGAACACCGATATCTTCAACGGACAGCTCGAAATGAAGGACGGCTATATCATCACGTCGAGCGGCCTTGCCGGCAACGCGACGGCAACCAGCGTGGCGGGCGTGTTCGCGGCGGGCGACGTGCAGGATCACGTCTACCGCCAGGCGATCACGAGCGCGGGCACCGGCTGCATGGCGGCACTCGACGCGCAGCGCTATCTCGAAAGCCTGCACGACCGCAAGTGACGATAACGGGCGGTGCGCGACGCTACAATGGCGTCGTCGCGCGCCGCCCGCTCAAGGCTCAAGGCCCCTGCCGCCAGCCGCTGTGCATCGCGCAGCGGCTTTTTCATGCCCGGCGGCGGCACGCTGCCCTCTCGCATCCGAACGATCATGGCGAAGAACCAGCCCCATCCCAGCGACCCCGCGAAGCGGCAAGCCGCCGCCCGGCCCGCCACTCCGGCGCCAGCGCCCGCACCCGCCAGCCCGCCGCCGCCCGCCGCGCTGCGCGGCCAGGGGCTGGCCGGGCTCGGCGCGCTGCGCGCCACGCTCGAGGGCCAAGCCGAGCAACGCGCCCGCGCGCAGGCGCAGGCCGCCCAGGCCGCGCGCGAAGCCGCGGCGGATGCCGATCTGTTCCGCCGCGAAATCGGCGACATCCAGCCGCTCGCCGTGCCGCAGCGCGCCGCAGGCGGCCGCACGCCGCCCGCGCCCGTGCCGAAACACACGCGGCAGGATGAAGCGGCGGTGCTCGACGCCACGTTGTCCGACGAATTCGATCCCGAGACGCTGCTCGACGCCGACGAATCGCTGTACTACCACCGCCCCGGCCTGAGCCGCGACGTGGTCCGCAAGCTCAGAAGCGGCGCGTGGATCGTCCAGGCGCAGCTCGATCTGCATGGCATGCGCCGCGACGAGGCGCGCGAGGCGCTCGCCGAATTCATCCGCGAATCCGCGAAGAAGGGGCTGCGCTGCCTGCGCGTGATCCACGGCAAGGGGCTGGGCTCGATCGGCAAGGAACCGGTGCTCAAAGGCAAGGTGCGCGCGTGGCTCGTGCAGAAAGACGAGGTGATCGCATTCTGCGAAGCGCGCGGCCACGACGGCGGCGCGGGCGCGGTGCTCGTGCTGCTGCGGCAGGCCGGCGTGGGCGGCGAGCGGGGGCCGCGTGCCGCATCCTAGGCTGACGCTGGCGATCACCGTACTCGAGGCGCTTGCCACGCTCGCGTTCGCGATCTCCGGTTTCATCGAGGCCCGCAAGAGCCGGCTCGACTCGGTCGGCACGTTCGTCGTCGCGCTCGCGACCGCGTTCGGCGGCGGCACCATCCGCGACATCCTGCTCGAGCGCCGGCCCTTCTACTGGGTCGTCCACGACGATTACGTGATCGCCATCTTCGCGATGGCGATGTTCGCGCCGATCGTGCTGCGGATGATGTCGCGGCTGTCGGCCGAACGCGCGCTGCTCGTCGCCGACGCGGTCGGGCTCGGCATCTTCAGCATCTCGGGCACGTCGATCGCGCTCGACGCCGAGATGCCGCGCTTCATCGCCGCGATGATGGGCGTGACCACCGGCGTCGCGGGCGGCATTCTGCGCGACGTGCTGTGCAACGACATCCCGCTGATCCTGCGCGACTCGCGCCCGTATGCGACCTGCGCGTTCGTCGGCTGCTGGTTCTATCTGCTGCTGGCGGAGCTGAAGCTCGATCCAGTCTACAGCGTGCTCGCCGCCACCGCGTTCATCCTCGCCGCGCGGCTCGTCACCTATAAGCTCGACATCCGGTTGCCGCACTGAGGGGCCATGCACGCGAAAACGCGAAGGGCCGTTCGTTCCTGCCGGAACAACGGCCCTTCGTCATGAACGCAGGCTGGCCTCGCGCGGCACGGCGGCGCCGCGCGCGCATCACGCGATGCGCGCCTCGGTCGACGGATCGAACAGCACCGCCTTCGACACGTCGAACAGCAGCGACAGCTTCTGCTGCGGCTTCGGATCGGCGGCCGGATGCACGCGGCTCACGATCCGCTTGCCGTTGACCTGCGCGAACACGTGCGTGTCCGGGCCGGTCGGCTCGGTCACGTCGACCGTCACGTCGATCGGCTGCAGCGACGATGCCTCGCCGTTGTGCGCGCTTCGCGCATCGGTGATCCGCTCGGGCCGCAGGCCGAGAATGACGTCCCGGCCGAGGTGCCCGTTCATCCGCTTCGCGTCGAACGGCAGGTGCAGCACGCCGCGCATCGCGCCCGTGTCGAGTTCGAGGCCGACGCCGCTGCCCTGCTCGACCAGCTTGCCGTTGATGAAATTCATCGGCGGCGCGCCGATGAAACCCGCGACGAACAGGTTCGACGGCGAATCGTAAATTTCCTGCGGCGCGCCGAATTGCTGCACGACGCCGTCCTTCATCACCGCGATCCGGTCGCCGAGCGTCATCGCCTCGATCTGGTCGTGCGTCACGTAGACGATCGTCGTGCCCAGGCGCTGATGCAGCAGCTTGATCTCGGAGCGCATTTCGATGCGCAGCTTCGCATCGAGATTGGACAGCGGCTCGTCGAACAGGAAGAGCGACGGATCGCGCGCGAGCGCGCGGCCCATCGCGACACGCTGGCGCTGGCCACCCGAGAGCTGGCCCGGCTTGCGATCGAGCAGATGCTCGATCTGCAGCATCGCGGCGACGCGCTCGACGATACTCTTCTGCTCGCTCTTGGGCACCTTGCGGATGTTCAGGCCGAACGAGATGTTGTCGCGCACCGTCATCGACGGATACAGCGCATACGACTGGAACACCATCGCGATGTCGCGATCCTTCGGCGACAGATCGTTGACGACCTGCCCGCCGATCCGGATCTCGCCCTTCGTCACGGTTTCGAGCCCGGCGATCATGTTGAGCAGCGTCGATTTTCCGCAGCCCGAGCCGCCGACGAGAATCAGAAACTGGCCGTCCTCGATATCGATATCGACGCCCTTGAGGACGGGCACCCCGTTCGGGTAGGTCTTGTACACGTCACGGATGGAAAGGCTTGCCATGCTGTGAATCCTCTGTCTTCAGTGCGGCGCGCGCGCCGCGTCGTGTCTCGTAATCTCGTATCGCCGCGCGGCGCCGGCCGCGCCCGCGTCATCCCTTTACCGCACCCGCCGTCAGCCCGCGCACGAAGTAGCGCCCGGCGAGCACGTAGACGAGCAGCGTCGGCAGCGCGGCGATGATCGCGCCCGCCATGTCGACGTTGTACTCCTTCACGCCCGTCGACGTGTTGACGAGGTTGTTCAATGCGACCGTGATCGGCATCGAATCGACGCCGGAGAACACGATGCCGAACAGGAAGTCGTTCCAGATCTGCGTGAACTGCCAGATCACGCACACCATGAAAATCGGCAGCGACACCGGCAGCAGAATCTTCGTGAAGATCGTGAAGAAGCCCGCGCCGTCGATGCGCGCGGCCTTCACCAGCTCAGCCGGCACGCTCACGTAGAAATTGCGGAAGAACATCGTCGTGAACGCAATGCCGTAGACGACGTGCACGAACACCAGGCCCGGGATCGTGTTCGCCATCCCGAAGTAGCCCTCCAGGCGCGCCATCGGCAGCAGGATCACCTGGAACGGGATGAAGCAGCCGACGAGCAGCATCGTGAAGAACGCGTCCGCGCCGCGAAAGCGCCAGTGCGTGAGCACGTAGCCGTTGAACGCGCCGATCAGCGACGAGATCAGCACGGCCGGAATCACCATCTTGAGCGAATTGAAGAAAAACGGCTTCATCCCGTCGCAGCGCACGCCGGTACACGCCTCGCTCCATGCCTTGACCCACGGCGCGATCGTCCAGTTGGACGGCGGCGTGAGCAGGTTGCCGGTGCGCAACTGGTCGAGATCCTTGAACGACGTCGACAGCATCACGTACAGCGGGAACAGGAAGTACAGCGCGAACAGAATCAGCGCCGCGTAGATCACAGCCCGGCCGATCGTCATCTTAGGCTGCATTGCGGGTGCTCCTCGATTCGAGATACATGAGCGGCACGAGCACTGCGACGACGGTGGCGAGCATCATCACCGACGATGCCGCGCCGACGCCCAGCTGCCCGCGATTGAACGAATACGTGTACATGAACATCGCAGGCAGCGACGACGACGTGCCCGGCCCGCCCGCCGTCAGCGCGACGACGAGATCGAAGGTCTTGATCGTGATGTGACAAAGGATCAGCAGCACCGAGAAAAACACCGGGCGCATGCTCGGAATCACGATCTTGCGGTAAATGGTGGGCAGCGTCGCGCCGTCGACCTGCGCGGCCTTGAAGATCTCGCCGTCCACGCCGCGCAGCCCGGCGAGGAACAGCGCCATCACGAAGCCCGTCGATTGCCAGACGGCCGCGATCACGACGCAGAAGATCGCCTTGTCCGGATCGTCGAGCCAGCCGAACGAGAAGTTCGTGAAACCCCAGTCATGCATCACTTTCTCGAGGCCGAGGCCGGGGTTCAGAATCCATTGCCACGCCGTGCCGGTGACGATGAACGACAGCGCCATCGGATACAGGAACACCGCGCGCAGCGCGCCTTCGTTGCGGATCTGCTGATCGAGCAGGATCGCGAGCAACAGGCCCAGCACGACGCAGATCACGATGAACGGAATGCCGAACCAGCCGAGGTTCGCGGCCGAGGTCCACCAGACGTCGTTGCCGAACAAATCGGAATAGCGGCCGAAGCCGTCGAACGTGTAGTTCGGCAGCAGTCGCGAATTCGTCATCGACAGATAGCTGGTGATGACGATGAAGCCATAGATGAACACCAGTGCGATCGCGATGCTGGGCGCGAGCACCAGTTTCGGAATCCAGCGGTCGGCGAGCGCCGACAGCGGCGACGTGCGGCGTGCGGCGGCCGCGCTGGTTCCGTTTCCGCCAAGTGGGGCAGCCACGTGTTTCGACTCCTGGAGCAAGATCGCCGGCGCCGCGGCGCGACGCCGCAAGCGGACAGCGGATAGGGCGCGAGCCGGCAACCGGCCCGTTTGCAGCACATGCGACGCGCGCAATGCCCGGCGCGCTAAGATCGGCGCAACCGGGCTTGCGCACCGTTCGTTACTTCACCTTCGCGGCCTTCGCGAGCGCGGCGACCGCGCTCTTCGCGTCCTGCTGCGAGTTCATGAACTTCGTCACGACGTCGGTGATCGCGCCCGCGGTGGCGTCGCTCTGAGCCATGCCGTGCGCGAGCGACGGCACGTAGCCGCCGGACTTGATCGCCGCCTGGCCGTCCGCGTAGGACTTCTTCGCGCAATCGTCGAACTTGTCCATCTTCACGCCCTGGCGCACCGGCACCGACCCCTTCAGCAAGCTGAACTGCTCTTGGAACGCGGGCGTCATGATCGTCTTCGCAAGCGCGATCTGACCCGGCGTCGCCGCCTTCTGACCCTTCTGCTGGAAGAACACGAACGAATCGACGTTGAACGTGTAGGCGTTCGCCGTGCCCGGCACCGCCGCGCAGATGTAATCCTTGCCCGCCTTCTTGCCGGCCGCCTCGAACTCGCCCTTCGCCCAGTCGCCCATGAACTGCATGCCGGCACGGCCGTTGATGACCATCGCGGTCGCGAGATTCCAGTCGCGGCCGTTACGGCCGGAGTCGAAGTAGCTTTGGATCTTGCGGACCGTGTTGAACACGTCGAGCATTTGCGGGGAGGTCAGCGTAGCCTGGTCGAGATCGACGAGCGCCTTCTTGTAGAACGCCGGGCCCTGCGACAGCACCACGTCCTCCCACAGCGTCAAATCTTGCCACGGCTGGCCGCCCATCGCGACCGGCTGAATGCCGGCGGCCTTCAGCTTGTCGGCGACCTGGAAGAACTCGGCCCACGTCGCAGGCGGCTTCGCGCCGACCTTGTCGAGCGCGGCCTTGTTGATGTAGAGCCAGTTCACGCGGTGCACCGAGAACGGCGCCGCGACGTAATTGCCCTTGTATTTGATGATCTTGTCGATCTCGGCCGGCAGGTTCTGCTTCCAGTCGCCCGCTGCCGCGTTGATGTCGACGAGCACGCCCTGATCGGCCCATTCCTGAATCAACGGCCCCTTGATCTGCGCGGCCGACGGCGCGTCGCCGCTGATCACCTTGGTCTTCAGCGCGGTCATCGCCGCGGCGCCCGCGCCGCCCGCGACCGCGAAATCCTTCCACACGTAGCCCTGCTTTTGCAGATCGTCCTTGAGCACGCCGACGGCCTTCGATTCACCGCCCGACGTCCACCAATGCAGCACGGTGACATTCTCGGCCGCTTGCGCCGCGGCGGCGCCGAACATCAGACCTGCGGCGCACAACGCGCCCATGATCGCGCGAACTTTCATCAGTTATCTCCTCCAGTTTGGGTCATCCACTCGTCGGACTTTCGATCGCGCCGAACGCGCGAAAGCCGGCTTATTGGCTAGGTCGCCGCACAAACGACGGCACTAAACAAACGGCACAGGAAAGAAGACACGGGGAATCGAGCCGCGAACGACGCGCCACACGCGGTACAGGCCGACGCATGGCGTGCGGGCCGATGCCGGCCGCGGGCTCTCAGAGGCTGAGTGCTGACTCGAGCTTCAACGACTGTCTCCTCCTGGGCTATCCGGTTGCGCTGCCCGACCACCGCCAGGCGTGCACCCCAGGGGCAGCAACGTGCACATATGCGCATCATCAATGTCCGATAACATCCGACGTGCGGCATACATCCGCCGCACGCCCCGTCCGAAGTTCGCGCCTCTTCATGCCGTGCGCTTCTTTTCTTCGTTCAGGTGCTACCCCTTGCGCCGGATTGTAGTTAAACTACAATTCAGTGTCAAAAATATTTTTATCGCACTACGGCCCACGATGCACGGCATCGCGGGCGCCCGAATCCGTGGGAGACACATGCATACCGACTCGAGCTTCACCTTCGTTCTCTTCGGCGGCACCGGCGATCTGTCGATGCGCAAGATTCTCCCCGCGCTCTTCGAGGCGCACCGCGCGAACATGCTGGCCGAAGCCGGACGGATCGTCGCGGTCGCGCGCGGCGCGGCCGATCGCGACGCCTACCTCGGCTGGGTCGAGGAGCACGTGAAGCCGCACGCGGCCAAAGCGGCCGGCAGCGCGTTCGACGAGGCGGTCTGGCGAAGCTTCCTCGAGCGGATCGTCTACGTGAAGCTCGACGCGAGCCGCGCGCAAGACTACGCGCTGCTGCGCGACGCGGTCGACAAGCTGTCGGGCATCCGCGTGTTCTATCTCGCGACCGGCCCGTCGCTGTTCGTGCCGATCTGCAACGCGCTTGCCGCGGTGGGCCTCAACGAGGGCGCGCGCATCGTGCTCGAGAAACCGCTCGGCTACGATCTGCGTTCGTCGAATGCGATCAACGACGCGGTCGGCGAGATCTTCGCCGAAGAGCAGATTTACCGGATCGACCACTACCTCGGCAAGGAGCCGGTGCAGAACCTGCTCGCGCTGCGCTTCGGCAATGCTCTTTTCGAGCCGCTGTGGCGCCGCGAATGGGTCGAGAGCATCCAGATCACGATCGCCGAGGAGCTGGGCGTCGAGGCGCGCGGCGATTTCTACGACAATACCGGCGCGCTGCGCGACATGGTGCAGAACCACCTGCTGCAACTGCTGTCGATCGTCGCGATGGAGCCGCCGCATTCGATGGATTCCGATTCGGTGCGCGACGAGAAGCTGCGCGTGCTGCGCGCGCTCAAGCCCGTCGATCAGCGCGACATCGGCAAGGTCGCGGTGCGCGGCCAGTACCACGCCGGCGTGATCAAGGGCGCGCAGGTGCCGGCCTATGCGACCGAACCCGGCGTGAAGCCGGATAGCCAGACCGAGACGTTCGTCGCGCTGAAGGTTGAGATCGAAAACTGGCGCTGGGCCGGCGTGCCGTTCTTCCTGCGCACCGGCAAGCGCCTGGCCGACCGCGTCGCCGAGATCGTCGTCAACTTCCGGCCGGTGCCGCATTCCGCGCTCGGGCCCACTGCGCTGCGCGCGGGCGCGAACCGCCTGGTGATCCGGCTGCAGCCGAACGAGTCGATCCGCTTGTACTGCCTCGCGAAGCAGCCGGGCGAAGGGATGAACCTCGCGAGCGTGCACCTCGATCTCGCGTTCGACCAGTTCTTCAAGGAAGGCCAGATGGAGGCGTATCAGCGCCTGCTGCTCGACGTGATCAACGGCCGCCTCGCGCTGTTCGTGCGTCGCGACGAGCAGGAGGCCGCGTGGCGCTGGGTCGAGCCGATCCTCAACGAGTGGGCGCGCTCGATGAAACCGCCGAAGCCGTATGCGGCCGGCACCTGGGGCCCCGCCGCCGCGAGCGCGATGCTCGCGCAGCACGGCACCTGCTGGCTCGAAGAAGAAAACTGATGAATGCGGCGCGGCTTCGCCGGCCGCCGCCGCGCCGACCCGCATCAATGCAGTCCCGCACAATTCGATGAATTCAATAAAGACAGTCTGGATGGAGGAGAAGTGATCGAGATTCACGCTTTCGAGACCCCGAGCGCTCAATCCGACGCGCTGGCGCGCGCGGTGGGCGAAGCGCTCGCGGCCGCGCTCGCGCAACGCGCGCGCGCGACGCTCGCGGTATCGGGCGGCACGAGCCCGCGGCCGTTCCTGCAAACGTTGTCGAACGCGGCGCTCGACTGGCCCCGCATCGACGTGACGCTCGTCGACGACCGCTGGGTTCCCGACACCGACTCGGCCAGCAACGCGAAGCTCGTGCGCGAGACGCTGCTGCAAAACGCCGCCGCCGGCGCGCGTTTCGCGCCGCTGGTGGATACGCGCGAGACGCTCGATGCGCGGATCGCGGCGCTCAACGCGAGCGCCGCGCATGCGCTGCCCGACGTCGCCGTGCTCGGCATGGGTGAGGACGGCCACACCGCGTCGCTGTTCGCCGACGCGCCCGAGTGGACGCACGCGACCACGACGCCCGAGCGCTTCGTCGCCGTGCATCCGCTCGCCGCGCCGCATGCGCGCGTGAGCCTGTCGCTCGACGCGCTCAAGCACATCGATCGTCTGTTCCTGCTGATCGCAGGCAAGCGCAAGCGCGAGGTGCTCGAAGCCGCCGCCGCGCCGCAACAGAACGCGATTTCGCAATTGGCCAACGACAAGGGGACAAAGCTCGATGTCTACTGGTGCGCAAATTAAAGCCGCCGCCGCGAACCAGCACGCGGACGGCCCGCGCCTGCTGGCCGACGTCGGCGGCACCAACGCGCGCTTCTCGCTCGAAACCGCCGCAGGCGAAATCGAGCAGATTCGCGTCTACCCGGTCGCCGACTATCCGACGCTCACCGACGCGATCCGCAAGTATCTGAAGGACGTGAAGATCAATCGCGTGAATCACGCGGCGATCTCGATCGCGAACCCGGTCGACGGCGATCAGGTGCAGATGACCAATCACGATTGGAGCTTTTCGATCGAGGCGACGCGCCGCGCGCTCGGCTTCGACACGCTGCTCGTCGTCAACGATTTCACCGCGCTCGCGATGGCGCTGCCGGGCCTGACCGACGCGCAGCGCCTGCAGGTCGGCGGCGGCACGCGGCGGCAGAACAGCGTGATCGGCCTGATGGGACCGGGCACCGGGCTCGGCGTATCGGGCCTGATTCCGGCCGACGACCGCTGGATCGCGCTCGGCAGCGAAGGCGGCCACGCGTCGTTCGCGCCGCAGGACGAGCGCGAGGATCTCGTGCTCCAGTACGCGCGCAAGAAGTTTCAGCACGTGTCGTTCGAGCGCGTGTGCGCGGGCCCCGGCATGGAGATCGTCTATCGCGCGCTCGCCGCGCGCGACAAGAAGCGCATCGCCGCGAGCGTCGACACCGCCGAGATCGTCGAGCGCGCGCACGCGGGCGACGCACTCGCGCTCGAAGCAGTCGAATGCTTCTGCGGGATTCTCGGCTCGTTCGCCGGCAGCCTCGCGCTGACGCTCGGCGCGCTCGGCGGCGTCTACATCGGCGGCGGCGTCGTGCCGAAACTGGGTGAGTTGTTCATGCGCTCGTCGTTTCGCGAACGCTTCGAGGCCAAGGGCCGCTTCGACACGTACCTCGCGAACATCCCGACCTATCTGATCACCGCCGACTATCCGGCCTTTCTCGGCGTATCGGCGATTCTCGCCGAGCAGTTGTCGAACCGCTCGGGCAGCGCGTCGTCGGCCGTGTTCGAGCGCATCAGGCAAATGCGCGATGCGCTCACGCCCGCCGAGCGCCGCGTCGCCGATCTCGCGCTCAACCATCCGCGCTCGATCATCAACGATCCGATCGTCGATATCGCGCGCAAGGCCGACGTGAGCCAGCCGACCGTGATCCGCTTCTGCCGCTCGCTCGGCTGCCAGGGGCTGTCGGACTTCAAGCTCAAGCTCGCGACGGGCTTGACGGGCACGATCCCGATGAGCCACAGCCAGGTTCATCTGGGCGACACCGCGACCGATTTCGGCGCGAAGGTGCTCGACAACACCGTGTCCGCGATCCTGCAGTTGCGCGAGCATCTGAACTTCGGCGACGTCGAGCGCGCGATCGATCTGCTGAACAACGCGCGGCGTATCGAGTTCTACGGGCTCGGCAATTCGAACATCGTCGCGCAGGACGCGCATTACAAGTTCTTCCGCTTCGGCATCCCGACGATCGCCTACGGCGATCTGTACATGCAGGCCGCATCGGCTGCGCTGCTCGGCCAGGGCGACGTGATCGTCGCGGTGTCGAAATCCGGCCGCGCGCCGGAGCTGCTGCGCGTGCTCGACGTCGCGATGCAGGCGGGCGCGAAGGTGATCGCGATCACGTCGAGCAACACGCCGCTCGCCAAGCGCGCGAGCGTCGCGCTCGAAACCGATCACATCGAGATGCGCGAATCGCAGTTGTCGATGATCTCGCGAATCCTGCATCTCGTGATCATCGATATCCTCGCGGTCGGCGTCGCGATCCGGCGCGCCACGCCCAATGCGGAACTCGCCGAAGCGATGGCGCGCGCGAAGGCGCGCGCGGGCGCGAAGGCGGACGACGAAAGCGCTGACGTGCTCGATTGGCTGAGCCACGGCGCGTCGCCGGTCGCGCGGGACTAGCGCGGCCGCTCGGCGCGCAACGCGTTGCGCCGAACGCGGAAACAGCGCCGCCGGCATGACCTCCGGCGGCGCTGTTTTTTTTGGATTGCCCGCGGCCCGACGTAAAAAAGGGGCTTGCTGCTTGCCATTTGCCGCTATGCGCTTGCGGGCCGTTTCGGCCGCTCGCCCCCGCCGGCGCAAACCCTTGCCGCCGCGCCCCTACCCCGCGTTTTTCACCGGCCGCCCGTGCCAGCGCAGCACGAGCACGCGCCCCGCGAAGCACAGCAGCCCCGTCGCACCGATCGTCACCCCCATCGCGAACGGCGAGCCGTCGGACAGCGCGCCGATCACGACGCTCGCGAGCGCACCGAGCGCGAGCTGCATCGCGCCGAACACGGCAGCCGCCGCGCCGGCGTTGCGCGTATAGCGGTGCATCAGTTCGGTCGTGCAGTTCGCCGACAGCACGCCGACGACACCGACGACGAAAAAAAGCCCCACGACGATCGACCACAGCCCGCCCAGCCCGGTGATCGCGAAGAACGCGACCGCGAGCGACGCCACGCAACTCACGAGCGCCGCGGCCGCGATGAGCGCGAGCGAGCCGACGCGGCCGACGAAATGCGTGTTCACGAAGTTGCCGATCATGATGCCGACAACATTCAGCCCGAACAGCAGCCCGTAATGCTGCGGCGACACGTGGAAATGCTCGATGTAGACGAACGGCGTCGCGGTGATGTACGCGAACATCGACGCGAACGCCATGCCGCCGCACAGGACGTAGCCCCACGCGAGCGGATCGGCGAGTATGCGCCCATACGCGGCGAACGCGCGCAGCACGCCCGCGCCGCCGCGTTTGTCGCGCGGCCAGGTCTCCGGCACGCGCAGAAACGCGGCCGCCGCGCACGCCGCGCCGAACAGCGCGAGCACGACGAACACGCCGCGCCAGCCGAGAAAGCGCAGCACCTGGCCGCCGATGAGCGGCGCGAGCAGCGGCCCGATCGCGGTGACGATCGCGACCATCGACAGCACCTTCGCCGCGTCGGCGGGCTCGTGCGCGTCGCGCGCGATCGCACGCGCGAGCACCGATGCCGCGCCCGCGCCTAATGCTTGCAGAAAGCGCACCACGATCAGCTGGTCGATCGACGCGGCCACGAAGCAGCCGATGCTCGCGAGCGTGAACAGCGCAATGCCGCCGAGCAGCACCGGCCGGCGGCCGTAGGTATCGGACAGCGGACCATAGAGCAGCATCCCGACCGAGAAGCCGGCCATGAAGCTCGTCAGCGTGCGCTGCGCGGCGGCGGCGCTCACCTGGAAGCCCGCCGCGATCGCGGGCAGGCTCGGCAGGTACATATCGGTGGCAATCGGCCCGCACGCGGCAAGCGCGCCGAGCAACAGGATCAGCCGGCCGTCGGGTCGGCCTCGGGAAACGTGACGCATCGGAATTCCATACGGAAAAGGGGCAGCCGAACCGCATTGGCCGCGCACGCGCGAGCAGTTGCGCACGCCCGGTCCGCCCAGCCCGGCAAGACAACGACGAAAAAGGCGGCCGACCGCGCCGCCATGGCCCCCGATTGTAAGCGAGCCACTTCGGCGCTTCGGTTAAGCTTCTCACTTTGGTCCGACAGCCCGCCCGCCAAATTGCCGACATGACTGCCTTCCTGCTGATCTGGAGCCCCAAGAAATGGCCGTGGCCCGAGTTGCCCGAGTTTGCCGCGCGCGTGCAGGCGGGCGAAGCGGTGGCCGACGTCTGGGGCTGCGGCTTCTCGCGCAGCATCCTGCCGGGCGACCGCGTGTTTCTGCACCGGGTCGCGCAAGAGCCCAAGGGCGTGTTCGGCTCCGGCTACGTAACGCGCGCGCCATATGAGGTGCCCGATTCGGCGACCAAGCGCGGTTACCGGCTCTGCATCG
Organism: Burkholderia singularis; assembly: GCF_001718875.1. Lineage (NCBI taxonomy): Bacteria > Pseudomonadati > Pseudomonadota > Betaproteobacteria > Burkholderiales > Burkholderiaceae > Burkholderia > Burkholderia singularis. Next base: position 1,303,058 of record NZ_CP013448.1, on the reverse strand, counting down.
ATTTCGTCTACGACTGGCTGGTCGACGGCCATCGCCAGGTCGTGATCGCGCGCGACGCGCTGCGCACGCATCCGTATTCAGTGCAGACCTGGGACGCGCAGACCTCCGGCACGTCGATCAAGCCGATGGTCGAGGGCCCCCTCGAGAAGCGCTGGGCCGAGCTGACCGGCAAGCGCAAGCCGCCGCGGCGCGCGTAGCCGCACGCACGGGCGGCGGACGGCAGCGACGCCGCCGAGCGGCCGCGGGCCGCCGCCCCGGCCGTCCTCCCCCCTTCCGCGCGCCGCCTTTGCGACGCACAAGCGTGCGCATACCGATCCGGTTCCGGCCTGCCCGCCCGCGCCCGCTTATGCCCGCCCCGCCTCCCGCGCCCCCTGCCAGCGCATCGGCACGAGCGCGATCGTCCGCCGCGCGCCGCACACGGCGCGTCACCCGCACGCCCCGGCGCGCCAAACCGCCACGCCCGCGCCGGACTCGCGCCGCACGCGTCTTAGGTACAATCGAGCGGTCAACGCATAGCCATCCCCGATACGCCGTCCGACGCGAACCGCGGCCCCGCCGCTCGCGCGCACGGCCCTCTCTGTCGTAGGTCCCATTCATGTCGAACAATCAAACTCTCTTCGAACGCGCGCAACGAACCAATCCGGGCGGCGTCAATTCGCCGGTGCGCGCGTTCCGCTCGGTCGGCGGCACGCCGCGTTTCGTCAAGCGCGCGCAAGGCGCGTATTTTTGGGACGCCGACGGCAAGCGCTATATCGATTACATCGGCTCGTGGGGGCCGATGATCGTCGGCCACGTGCATCCGGAGGTGCTCGACGCAGTCCAGCGCGTGCTTGCCGACGGCTTTTCGTTCGGCGCGCCGACCGAGGCCGAGATCGAAATCGCCGAGGAAATCGTGAAGCTCGTGCCGTCGATCGAGCAGGTGCGCATGGTCTCGAGCGGCACCGAGGCGACCATGAGCGCACTGCGCCTTGCGCGCGGCTTCACCGGCCGCAGCCGGATCGTCAAGTTCGAGGGCTGCTACCACGGGCACGCCGACAGCCTGCTCGTGAAAGCGGGCTCGGGGCTGCTCACCCTCGGCAACCCGACGTCGGCGGGCGTGCCGGCCGACATCGCGAAATACACCACCGTCCTCGAATACAACAACGTCGCCGCGCTGAACGAAGCGTTCGCCGCGTTCGGCGATGAAATCGCCGCGGTGATCGTCGAGCCCGTCGCGGGCAACATGAATCTCGTGCGCGGCACGCCCGAATTCCTGAACGCGTTGCGCGCGCTGTGCACGAAGCACGGCGCCGTGCTGATCTTCGACGAAGTGATGTGCGGTTTTCGCGTCGCGCTCGGCGGCGCGCAGCAGCACTACGGCATCACGCCGGATCTCACCTGCCTGGGCAAGGTGATCGGCGGCGGCATGCCCGCCGCCGCCTTCGGCGGCCGCCGCGACATCATGGCCGAACTCGCGCCGCTCGGCGCGGTGTATCAGGCCGGCACGCTATCGGGCAATCCGGTCGCGGTCGCCGCGGGGCTCGCGACGCTCAGGCTGATCCAGGCGCCCGGTTTCTACGACGCACTCGCCGACAAGACGCGCCGCCTCGCCGACGGCCTCGCCGCCGAGGCGCACGCGGCAGGCGTGCCGTTTTCGGCCGATGCGATCGGCGCGATGTTCGGCCTCTACTTCACCGAGCGCGTGCCGACCCGCTTCGACGACGTAACCAAGAGCGACATCGAGCACTTCAAGCGCTTCTTCCACCTGATGCTCGACGAAGGCGTGTATTTCGCGCCGTCCGCTTATGAGGCGGGTTTCGTGTCGAGCGCGCACGACGACGCGACGCTCGACGCCACGCTTGCCGCCGCCCGCCGCGCGTTCGCGGTGCTCGCCGGCTGAGCGCGCGGCCGCTCGAACCACAGGACGCGCCCATGTTTTCGGAACAGGACTTTATCCACATGCAACGCGCGCTTGCGCTCGCCGCGCGCGGGATGTACACGACGACGCCGAATCCGCGCGTCGGCTGCGTGATCGTCAACGGCGACGCCGTCATCGGCGAAGGCTTCACCCAGCCGGCCGGCCAGGATCATGCGGAAGTGCAGGCGCTCAAGGACGCGCGCGCGCGCGGCAACGACGTGCGCGGCGCGACCGTCTACGTGACACTCGAGCCATGCAGCCACTTCGGACGCACGCCGCCGTGCGCGCATGCGCTGATCGACGCGCGCGTGGGCAAGGTGGTCGCCGCGATGGAAGACCCGAATCCGCAGGTGTCCGGACGCGGCCTCGCGATGCTGCGCGATGCGGGCGTCGACGTGCGTTGCGGCCTGCTCGCGCACGACGCGCACGAGCTGAACGTCGGCTTCGTGTCGCGGATGACGCGCGGCCGGCCGTGGGTGCGGATGAAAGCCGCCGCGTCGCTCGACGGCCGCACCGCGCTCGCATCCGGCGAAAGCCAATGGATCACCGGCGAAGACGCGCGCGCAGACGGCCACCAGTGGCGCGCGCGCGCCTGCGCGATTCTGACGGGCATCGGCACCGTGCGCAAAGACGATCCGCGGCTCACCGTGCGCGGCGTCGACACGCCGCGGCAGCCGCGGCGCGTGCTGGTCGACAGCCACCTCGACGTGCCGCTCACCGCGCACATTCTCGAAGACGCGCCGCCCGTCATTTTCTGCGGCGCGCTCGACGCGCAGCGCGAAGAGCGCGCGCAGGCGCTGCGCGCGCGCGGCGCCGAGATCGTGCCCCTGCCAAACGCGCACGGCAAGGTCGATTTGCCCGCGATGCTCGCCGCGCTCGGCGAGCGCCAGATCAACGAGCTGCACGTCGAGGCGGGCCATAAGCTGAACGGCTCGCTGCTGCGCGAGCATTGCGTCGACGAACTGCTCGTCTACGTCGCGCCGACCCTGCTCGGCGCGGATGCGGCATCGATGTTCGATCTCGCCGGGCCCGCGTCGCTCGCGGACCGCGCGCGGCTCGCATTTCACAGCGTCGAGCGCATCGGCGACGACCTGCGCGTGCTCGCGCGTTTCGTCGGCGCTCACGCCGCTGCGCCCTCCACTCTCTGACAACGGAAACCGACCAAAATGTTTACCGGAATCGTCGCGGCAGTCGGCCGCATCGAAACGATCGCGCCGCTAGGCGCCGAACCCGAGGCCGGCGTGCGCGCCACCGTGCGCGCCGGCGCGCTCGATCTGGCCGACGTCGCGCTTGGCGACAGCATCGCGATCCAGGGCGCGTGCATGACCGTCATCGCGAAAACGGCCGACACGTTCGACGTGGAGATCTCGCGCGAGAGCCTGAACCGCACGGTCGGCCTCGCCGCGCCGGGCGACGTGAATCTCGAAAAGGCGCTGCGCGCGCACGACCGGCTCGGCGGCCATCTGGTGTCCGGGCACGTCGACGGGCTGGGGGTCGTCACGCGCTTCGCGCGCGTCGGCGAGTCGCACGAGCTGCGCATCGTCGCGCCGCGCGAGCTTGGTCGCTATCTCGCATACAAGGGATCGATCACCGTCAACGGCGTGAGCCTCACGGTCAACGCGATCGACGATCAAGCGCACGGCTGCGAATTCTCGATCAATCTGATTCCTCATACGGTCGAGGTGACGACGCTCAAGCATTTGCAGCCGGGCTCGCAGGTCAATCTCGAAATCGATCTGATCGCGCGGTATGTGGAGCGGATGCTGGCCACCGCCTCCGCGGCCGGCGGCCAGCCTTCCCGGTAAATCGATTGCCGGAATCAGCCGCCGGGCCCGCCAAGCTGCCGCGCGATGCGCCGCCGCAATTCCGGCAGCACATCGGAGCCGAACCACGGATGACGCTTGAACCACGCCTGGTTGCGCGGTGACGGATGCGGCAGCGGCAGCACCGCCGGGCCGTATTCACGCCACGCTTGAACGGTTTCGGTCAACGACGCCCGGCGTGCGTCGCGCAGGAAATGCCGCTGCGCATACTGGCCGATCAACAGCGTGAGACGGATCGCCGGCAGTTCCGCGAGCAGACGGTCGAGCCACAGCCGCGCGCATTCGGGACGCGGCGGATTGTCGCCGTTCGCGCCGCGGCCCGGATAGCAAAATCCCATCGGCACGATGGCAAAACGCGACGCGTCGTAGAACGTGCCGGCATCGACGCCCAGCCATTCGCGCAGCCGCTTGCCGCTCGCGTCGTCCCACAGCACGCCGCTCGCATGCACGCGCGCGCCCGGCGCCTGCCCGACGATCAAGATGCGCGCGTCGCGCCGCGCGCGCAGCACCGGACGCGGGCCGAGCGGCAGCTCGGCCTCGCAGGCGCGACACGCGCGAATATCGGCGAGCAGCGCGTCGAGCGGTGTGCGGAGTGGTTCAGGCATCGGCGGAGATTGTCATGTTCAAGGCCCGCGCATCGCGCGGCAACGAACATTGTAAGCCGGGCGCTTGCCAAGCCAGGCAAGGCCAGATCAACCCGGACCAGGCTGGGCCGGAGACCGCGCGGCCGATCCAGGCCGCGCCGCAACGCCATCCGGCCTCCCCCGGAATGCAAGGGTCCGCACCCCGCCCGCGGATTCGTCCGCGCCCGGCCGCACCGGCCGTTCGGCCAATGCAACGGGCCGTCGCACCATCCGAGGCGATAACCCGCCGCGCGTGGCGTAAAATACGCGCTTTCCCTTTCATGCATCCCTTTATGACGCTCGCCTCCACGCCTGACATCATCGCCGAGCTGAAAGCCGGCCGGATGGTGATCCTGGTCGACGAAGAAGACCGCGAAAACGAGGGCGACCTCGTGCTCGCCGCTGAATTCGTCACGCCGGAAGCGATCAATTTCATGGCGCGCTACGGCCGCGGGCTGATTTGCCTCACGCTCACGCAGGAGCGCTGCAAGCTGCTGAACCTGCCGCTGATGACGTACCGCAACGGCACGCAATACGGCACCGCGTTCACGGTCAGCATCGAGGCCGCCGAAGGCGTGACGACGGGCATCTCGGCGGCTGACCGCGCGCGCACGATCGCCGCCGCCGTCGCGCACGACGCGCGGCCCGAGCACATCGTCCAGCCCGGCCACGTGTTCCCAATCATGGCGCAGCCGGGCGGCGTGCTGGTGCGCGCGGGCCACACCGAGGCGGGGTGCGACCTGACCGCGCTCGCGGGTCTGACGCCCGCGGCCGTGATCTGCGAAGTCATCAAGGATGACGGCACCATGGCGCGCCTGCCGGATCTGATCGAATTCGGCCGCGAGCACGGGCTGAAGATCGGCACGATCGCCGATCTGATCCACTACCGCAGCCGCACCGAATCGATCATCGAACGGGTCGCCGAGCGCACGATGCAAACGGCGCACGGCGCGTTCAAGGCCGTGCTGTACCGCGACCATCCGAGCGGCTCGCCGCATATCGCGCTCGTGCGCGGCACGCCCGCGTCGCACGAAGCCACGCTCGTGCGCGTGCACGAACCGCTGTCGGTGCTCGATCTGCTCGAAACCGGCGTGTCGACCCACTCATGGACGCTGCACGCCGCGATGAAGGCGATCGCCGAGCGCGAGTGCGGCGTGATCGTGCTGCTCAATTGCGGCGATACCAACGAGCACCTCGTCGACGTGTTCCTCGCGTTCGACGAACAAGAGAAGGCGGCCGCGCTCAAGCGCCGGCCGGTCGATTTCAAGACGTTCGGCATCGGCGCGCAAATCCTGCGCGATGTCGGCGTCGGCAAGATGCAGGTGCTGTCGAATCCGCGCAAGCTCGGCAGCATGTCCGGCTACGGCCTTGAGGTCGTCGGCTTCGAGCCGATGCCGGGCGGCGCGTAACGGTTTTGTCACGGCTTTCGTGCCGTACTTGTCGTCAGCCTGCGCTGCAGTCAATCACACCGCTCATCCACTTTACGGAAAAAATATGGAAATCGGACAATATCAACCGAATCTCGAAGGCGACGGCCTGCGTATCGGCATCGTTCAGTCGCGCTTCAACGAACCCGTGTGCAACGGCCTCGCCGATGCCTGCGTCGAGGAACTGGAACGGCTGGGCGTTGCCGGCGAGGACGTGCTGCTCGTGACGGTGCCGGGCGCGCTCGAGATTCCGCTCGCGTTGCAAAAACTCGCGGAAAGCAACCAGTTCGACGCGCTGATCGCGCTCGGCGCGGTGATCCGCGGCGAGACGTATCACTTCGAACTCGTGTCGAACGAGAGCGGCGCGGGCATCACGCGCATCGCGCTCGATTTCAACACGCCGATCGCGAACGCCGTGCTCACGACCGACACCGACGAACAGGCGATCGCGCGGATGACCGAAAAGGGTCGCGACGCCGCGCGCGTTGCCGTCGAGATGGCCAATCTCACGATCACGCTCGATCAACTCAGCGATGACGAAGAGGACGAGGACGACGAAGAAGACGACGAAGAGGAACGCGCATGAAGAAGAGCGCCCGCCGGCAATCGCGCGAGCTTGCGACGCAAGGCCTGTATCAATGGCTGCTGTCGAATGCGGCGCCGGGCGAGATCGACGCGCAATTGCGCGGCGCGCTGGGTTACGACAAGGCCGACAAAACGCTGCTGGATACCCTGCTGCACGGTGTGATCCGCGAACACGCGGCGCTCTCGGACGCGCTCTCGCCGAACCTCGATCGCCCGATCGACCAGCTCTCGCCCGTCGAACGCGCGGTGCTGCTGATCGCGACGTATGAACTCACGCACCAGATCGAAACGCCGTATCGCGTGATCATCAACGAAGCGGTCGAGTTGACGAAGACGTTCGGCGGCTCGGACGGCTACCGGTACGTGAACGGCGTGCTCGACAAGCTCGCCGTCAAGCTGCGGCCGACCGAAACGCAGGCGCGGCGCGACCCGTCGTAATGCGCCCGGCGGGCGCGGCGATCGGCTGCCGGTGCGCCCGCCTGCCGGCCCATGCCGCGCGCGGCGTTCATGCAACCGCATCGCCGCCGCCGCGGGCGTTTCCCGCTGCGGCCCTGCGTCGCCCGCTCCCTTTTTGTAACCGCCTCTATCCGACGATGAACACCGCTACCGATTCGCCCGTCAGGCTTGCGTCGCGCGTCGATGCGATCGAGCCGTTCTATGTGATGGAAATCGTCAAGGAAGCCGCCGCGCTCGAGCGCGCGGGCCGCGACATCATCCACATGAGCATCGGCGAGCCGGATTTCACCGCGCCGGAGCCGGTCGTCGAGGCGGCCGCCGCCGCGTTGCGCCGCGGCGTCACGCAATATACGAGCGCGCTCGGCATCGCGCCGCTGCGCGAAGCGATCGCCGCGCACTACGCGCGCGCATACGGGCTCGCGATCGAGCCCGAGCGCGTCGTCGTCACGGCGGGGGCGTCGGCAGCGCTTTTGCTCGCCTGCGTCGCGCTCGTCGGCCGCGACGACGAGGTGCTGATGCCCGATCCTTCATACCCGTGCAACCGCCACTTCGTCGCAACGGCCGAGGGCCGCGCGATCCTCGTGCCGAGCGGCCCCGAAGCGCGCTTCCAGCTCACCGCGCGCGACGTGGACGCCCGTTGGACCGAGCGCACGCGCGGTGTGCTGCTCGCGTCGCCGTCGAACCCGACGGGCACGTCGCTCGCGCCCGGCGAACTCGGCCGGATCATCGGCGCGGTGCGTGCGCGCGGCGGTTTTGCGATCGTCGACGAGATTTATCAAGGATTGAGCTACGGCGGCGCACCGGTATCGGCGCTGTCGTTCAGCGACGACGTCGTCACCGTCAACAGCTTCTCGAAATACTTCAACATGACGGGCTGGCGGCTAGGCTGGCTCGTCGTGCCGCCGGCGCTCGTCGCCACGTTCGAGAAGCTCGCGCAGAACCTGTTCATTTGCGCTTCCGCGCTCGCGCAACATGCAGCGCTCGCGTGCTTCGAGCCGGATACGCTCGCCATCTACGAAGCGCGCCGCGCCGAATTCCAGCGCCGCCGCGACTTCATCGTGCCGGCTATCGAATCGGTCGGCTTCAAAGTGCCGGTGATGCCGGATGGCGCATTCTATGTTTACGCGCAATGCGGCGGCGTCGCGCACCCGGCGGCCCGCGACAGCGCCGCGCTCACGCAGGCAATGCTGCACGACGCGGGCGTGGTGCTGGTGCCCGGCATGGATTTCGGCATCCACGCGCCGCGCGACTATATCCGGCTATCGTATGCAACCGCATATGCGCGGCTGGAAGAAGCGATCGAGCGGCTACGCAAGCTGTTTGGCGGGTAATCACCACGCCGCGCGCCGCGCCAGATTGCACTGGCGCCATGCAGAGGCTGTGCAAACGAAACGTTAACCCAATGGGCTCGAAGCGCCGTATCCGGCAGGCGCGCTGGGCTCGGGCGCACCGCCCCGGTCGTGTTCAGCGGTGCGTCGCGCGAGCCGCGCCGCATCACACCACACTGCACTGCCCGACGCGGCACGGCGCGGGCGCCGCTCGGCACTGCCAAACAACGGACGCTCCCAGCCGTTCGCCCGGAAAACGGTCTGGCCGGATACAAGAAGGCCGGGCCCGCTGAAAGCGTGGCCCGGCCTTTTCTCATTCTTTATCCTCAACCGCTCCCGCCGGAACCGGAACAGTGGCGATCCGCCCAGACGCCGAGTCAGGTACCAAGATCGGGTGCAGCAGGATCGTGCTTCGCCGCCGTGTCGACACTGGCATCGTCATCCTGCGGCTGCGCCTTCGACGCGGCAGCAGAATTCATCGTCAGCGGGTGCGCGCTGTCGAGCGTCGCGTGCACGCGTTTTTGCGATCCGCCCGTCGCGCCCGGCGCCGACACCGCCACCGTCGTCACCGCCCCCTGCGCAGGCTGTTGCGGCGTGAAGATCGGCACCTTGCGCCCACGCGCGACATCGCGCAGCCGATCGCGTTCGCTAATCACCTTCGCGCCATAGCCGCCGTCATCCGCCGACGTCGCGCCGACGTACAGCCGCAACCCGCCGGCAACCGAGCCGCCGCGCGCAATGCAATCCTTCAGCACGAGCGCGCCAACCTGAATGTTGACGAGCGGCTGCAGCGCCGCGCCCGTGCCGCCGAAATACTCGAACTTGTCTGAATGGACCTTCGACATCACCTGCATCAGGCCCTGCGCGCCGACGCCGCTCTCGGCGTACGGATTGAACCCTGATTCAATCGCCATCACCGCCAGAATCAGCAGCGGATCGATACCGACTTCCCGGCCCGTCTCGAATGCCGTCTTCACGAGCTGGCCGAGCGGCTCCTGCGCAACGCGGTAGCGCCGCGCCAGATAAGTCGCGACGAGCGCCTGCTCGCGATTGGACACGAGCGCGCGATTGTCGCGCGCATCGGCGGCAACGCGCTGCGCCGGGATCAGTTTCGCGAGCGACACCGGCGACACGCCATTGCGCACCGCATCGAACGTCGCGTCCGCCGGGCTCGCAGCGGCTGCCACGGCCGGCGCGGCAGATACCGTCTGCGCACGAACCATCGCTTCGTTCTCGTTCACGCCCGAAGGGCCGAACGACGGCAACGGATGGCCGCTAAGCAGCCGTGCCGGGCCGGCCTCGACCGCGGCCGACACAAAAGGCATCAGCTTCGCCGCCAACGTGCCGCGCACGTTCGGCAGCAGCCATAGCGCGAGCGAAACCGCCACCGCGCAGCAGCCGACGACGCTAAACAAATGGTGACTGACACGCGTCCCACGACGCAGCACAACGCGCAACATCTGCGCATGCCGCTCGTTGGGGCGCCACGATAACCAAGCATTCATTCAGATCCTCCATGAGCATGACGCCTGCGGCTCGCTCGGCTCTAGATGGCGAGACGTGACGCGCTGCCGCGGAATCAAGACACCGAGCGTCTTGGTTGGACCGCATCGGTATCGGAGAGACGGTATAAGTACCGTCCGGGGCCACGGCGGAATTGGGCCTGCGCACAGAGGCGGGCACACGCGCGGTGGCTCCCACGCAAAAAGCCAGCGCTGACTGGGCGCTGGCCAGGGCAACAAACAGACCGTCGAAAAACCGTGCAGGTGTCGGCCGACGGAGACGCGTTGCGTCTATAGGACCGGGGATGGATTGGTTCAAAAAACTTGAGCCTGCAACCAATGTGAGCGGATTCTAGCAGGGTTTTATAGATCGTCAACACTATAGAAATAGATTTTCATAACAAAAAGTAATGAATTAACAGCGCGCTGCGGCCGATGCCGCTTGCCGTCTGGCATCCCGATCCGCCGCCATTTTTTGAGATTTCGGGCGGCTGACCGTTCGGCCGGGTAAAATCGGCGCTCGCTTCCAGGCGGACCCGACGCCCGCCCTCACCGCCGCCGCCTGCCGCGCGCGGCCCGGATATTCTTCATGAGATACAAAGATTTACGCGATTTCACGAACAACCTCGAGCGGCTCGGCGAGCTGCGGCGCGTCACGCAACCCGTATCGCCCGTGCTCGAGATGACCGAGCTTTGCGATCGCGTGCTGCGCGCGGGCGGCCCCGCTCTGTTGTTCGACGCGCCGCCCGGCTATCGGTTTGCGGTGCTCGGCAATCTTTTCGGCACACCGCGGCGCGTTGCGCTCGGCATGGGCGTCGATGCCGACGACCAGGCCGCGCTCGCGTCGCTGCGCGACATCGGCCGGCTGCTGTCCGCACTCAAGGAACCCGATCCGCCGAAAAGCCTGAAGGACGCCGGCAAGCTGCTGTCGCTCGCGAAGGCCGTCTGGGATATGGGGCCGAAAACCGTATCCGCGCCGCCGTGCCAGGAAATCGTTTGGGAAGGCAACGACGTCGATCTCGCGCGACTGCCGATCCAGACCTGCTGGCCGGGCGACGCGGCGCCGCTCGTCACGTGGGGGCTCACGGTCACGCGGGGGCCGAACAAGACCCGCCAGAATCTGGGCATCTATCGCCAGCAATTGATCGGCCGCAACAAGCTGATCATGCGCTGGCTCGCGCATCGCGGCGGCGCGCTCGACTTCCGCGAGTTCGCGCTGCGCCATCCCGGCCAGCCCTACCCGGTCGCCGTCGTGCTCGGCGCCGATCCGGCGACGACGCTCGGCGCGGTCACGCCCGTGCCCGACACGCTGTCCGAATACCAGTTCGCGGGCCTGCTGCGCGGTGCGCGCACTGAACTCGCCAAGTGCGTGACGCCCGGCGTCGACACGCTGCAGGTGCCCGCGCGCGCCGAGATCGTGCTCGAAGGCTTCATCCACCCGCAGCCGGACCGCGCGGCGCCCGCGCCGGCCGGCGCGCCGCCCCGGCCGGCCACCGGCCCGGCGGCGGCCTACGAACACGCGCTCGAAGGTCCGTACGGCGATCACACGGGCTACTACAACGAACAGGAATGGTTTCCGGTGTTCACCGTCGAGCGCATCACGATGCGCCGCGACGCGATCTATCACACCACCTACACCGGCAAACCGCCTGACGAGCCGGCCGTGCTCGGCGTCGCGCTGAATGAAGTATTCGTGCCGCTGCTGCAAAAACAGTTTCCCGAGATCACCGATTTCTACCTGCCGCCCGAAGGCTGCAGCTACCGGATGGCGATCGTCCAGATGAAGAAGAGCTACGCGGGCCATGCGAAACGCGTGATGTTCGGCGTCTGGAGCTTTTTGCGGCAGTTCATGTACACGAAGTTCATCGTGGTCGTCGACGAGGACGTCGACGTGCGCGACTGGAAGGAAGTAATCTGGGCGATCACGACGCGAGTCGATCCGGCGCGCGACACCGTGCTCGTCGAAAACACGCCGATCGACTATCTCGATTTCGCCTCGCCCGTCGCGGGCTTGGGCTCGAAGATGGGCCTCGACGCGACCAATAAATGGCCCGGCGAAACGCAACGCGAATGGGGCCGGCCGATCGAGATGGACGCCGCCGTGAAGGCGCGCGTCGATCGGCTGTGGACCGAAATCGGCTTGTCGTGAACGCCGCGGCTGCCGTAGCGTTTTGTGCCGTCATCGCGCAATGAGCCCGGACGACGAAAAGCGCGCGGACAGAGGGCCGATGCGCGTGCCATTTGGCGTGCCATTTGATATCGGCGCTGTTGTCCGCTTATTTCTCGTATGACGCGATCGCGGGCGGCGCTCGCGACTTGATTCCGAACGTCACCGCCTGACAGCGGCGGGATTTGCATGGGCCGCAACGCGGCAGGCAAGCGGCCCAGCGGCATGCAGGACGCCTGGGACGCCGCGGCGTCAGATGCGGCCGCCCGGCTGGCGGCCGGGCCGCTTCGCCGGGATCGCGTTCCCCCGCCGCCAAGCCAAGCCCGCCGCGCCCGGCACACCGCTCACCCGCGCAACCACTCGCCGTAGCGCGCGAGATCGACGTTGCCCCCGCTCAGGATCACGCCGACGCGCTTGCCCGCCACCGGCAGCACGCCATCCAGCACCGCCGCCGCCGCCAGACAGCCGGTCGGCTCGACGACCATCTTCATACGCTCGGCGAAAAAGCGCATCGTGTCGACCAACTGCGCGTCGCTGACCGTGACGATTCGCTCGACGAGCTTTCGGATGATCGGAAAGTTGTGCGCACCGACATGCGTCGACGCCGCGCCGTCCGCGATCGTGCGCGGCACCGGAATATGCACGACCTCGCCGCGCGCCAGCGACTGTTGCGCGTCGTTGCCCGCCTGCGGCTCGACGCCGATCACGCTGCAGCCGGACGCGAGCGCCGCCGCCGACAACGCGCTGCCCGCGATCAATCCGCCACCGCCCACCGGAACGACGAGCATATCCAGCCCGCCCACTTCGTCGATCAATTCCTTCGCCGCCGTCCCCTGCCCCGCGATCACATGCGGATGGTCATAAGGCGGCACGAGCGTCATCCCCCGCTCGTCGGCAAGCCGCGCGCCAATCTCCTCGCGGCTTTCCGTATAACGGTCGTAGGTGATCACTTCGCCGCCGTACTCCTTCGTCGCCGCCATCTTCGCGGCGGGCGCATCTTGCGGCATCACGATCGTCGCCCAGATACCCGCGAGCCGCGCGGCGAGCGCAATCGCCTGCGCATGATTGCCGGACGAATAGGCCAGCACGCCGGCGCGACGCTGCTCGACATCGAAATGCGAAATCGCGTTGTATGCGCCGCGAAACTTGAATGCGCCCATCCGCTGAACATTCTCGCATTTGAAGAATAGCGTCGCGCGGGTGCGCGCATCGGCGGTGCGGGACGTCAGCACGGGCGTGCGATGCGCGACGCCGGCCAGCCGGGCCGCGGCGTCGGTGACGTCGTCATAGGTGGGAAGAACGATGGAATCGGAGGTGGGGGAAGTGGACATGGGCGATGGCGCGGCAAGGCGATGGGTTGGAATGAAGCGAATATTGTCCCAGCTTCACCCGGCTTTTGCTGCCCGGAAATACGAACGGCGCGGCACGAATCGCTCCGTGCCGCGCCGTCATGCGGCGCGCCGCCTGCCGGGCGCGCCGGCCGACCGGCGTCAACGGCGCCAGTATGGCCGGCCGTAGCCGCCGTAATAGCCGTGATGCCAGTACGGACGCCCGTAGTAGCCGCCCACCACGACCGCGGGCGGCGGGTAATAAACGGGCGGCGGCGCGTAGACGACGGGCGGCGGCGCATACACGACGGGCGGCGGCGGCGCGGCGTAAACCGGATACGCCGGCGCGACGAGCGGCAATCCGATGCCGACGCCGATCGACACGTGCGCGTGCGCGGCGCCCGCGATGCCGAGACCCAGCGCGGCGGCGGCGATCAACGGAACGAGCTTTTTCACTTTGGTTCTCCTGGGCGACAGGCATCGGGCGCCGGCCGCATCGACAGCAAAGGTAGCTTGCTGCATGCGACGAATGTAGCGAAAACCGGTATCACGAGCCACGACCATTTGTTGCAAATTGCAATTTCGAAAAACGGGCCGGCGTTGGTTCGCGCGGCGTCGTGAAACGTCCCGCGCGGGCGGCCCGTCGGCCGTTCGGCGAATCGCGGGCGATCGGCGCAGGCGCGCGCGGCGCGGCCGCGCCGGGCGCTGCGCGGCCGGTAATGAACGATTACAAATTAGAGACAGCACATTGCCGGCAAAAGACGGATTCCGCTCCGGCAGCCACACCGATTTTGGGGCGGGAGCACGCCGTGCGCCCCCAAATACGCGATACTGACGAATTGCGCCGCCCCAACCTCAGGACCCGCCGCCATGCCCTTATCCGCCTCGCCTCGCATCGGCTTCATCGGCGCAGGCCGGCTTGCCCGCTGCGTCGCGCGCCGGCTTGCCCGCGCCGGGTACGCCGTCACCGCCATCGCGAGCCGCTCGGCCGCGTCGGCCGCGGCGCTGGCCGAACTGGTCGACATCGATTCGGCCGCTCGCGAAGCGCAGGCCGACGCCCGCCCAGCGGCGCCGCAAACCGTTCGCTGCGCTGCGCTGGACTCGCCGCAAGCGGTCGTCGACCACGCCGAGCTGATCTTCGTGAGCGTGCCCGACGACGCGCTCGCCGAGGTCGCCGCCAGCCTGCGTTTCGCGCCGGACCGTGCGCACGGGCAAGCGCTTGTCCATTGCAGCGGCGCATCGAGCCTCGCGCTGTTGGCGCCCGCGCGGGCGCAACGCGCCGCGACGGGCAGCTTCCACCCGCTCTATCTGTTCGGCGGCGGCGAAGCCGACCTCACGCGCATCGAAGGCTGCTCGGTAACGATCGAAGCCGACGGCGCGCTGAACGATCTGCTCACCGCCTTCGCCGCCGCGCTGGGCTGCCATCCGCTGCCATTTCCACAGGGCCAACTGACGCCGGACGACCGGATGCTTTATCACGCGGCCGCCCACTATGCGGCAAGCTTCACGCTGTCCAATCTCGCCGAATGCGTCGAGCTGTGGCGCACGCTCGGCCTGGCCGAGGACGACGCGCTGCGCGCGCTGTTGCCGATGCTTGCCGGCACGCTCGAAACCGCACGCGACAAGGGGCTCGCGAACGCCTTGTCAGGCCCCGTGTCGCGCGGCGACGCCGGTGTCGTCGCGCGGCAGCTCGCGCGCCTCGCATCGCAAGGCGGCGATCACGCGACGTTCTACGCGCTCCATACCCGCCGCGCGCTCGCGCTTGCGCGGCGGCGCACACCGTCGTCCGTTGCGCCCGCATCGCTCGATGCGATCGAGCGCGCCGTCACCGCATCGCTCGCGCCGGAGCGCGCCGCCACCCGCCCCGCAGACGGCGAGCCGTGATAAGGTGACGCCCGATGCGCGCCGTCCGCGGACGGCGCCGGCACGCTACCCGACTGCCTGTACCCAGAAAAGGATTCCAACGATGTTCGGCGAGATTGCCCGCTTTCTGCTCAATACCGTCTTCACGCTGTTCGGCGCGGCGCTGCTCCTGCGCGTCTGGCTGCAAGCCGTGCGCGTGCCGCCGTACAACCCCGTCACGCAGACCGTGCTGCAAGCGACCAACTGGCTCGTGCTGCCGCTGCGGCATATCATCCCGGGCGTGCGCGGGATCGATTGGGCGAGCGTCGCCGCAACCGTCATCACGTCGCTCGTCTATGTGACGCTGATGGTGTCGATGGCAGGGGTCGACGCGCTGTCGATCGCGCCGACGCTCGTCATCGTCGCGCTGCTGACGGTCGTGAAGTGGGCGCTCAACCTCGTGCTGTGGCTGACGATTCTGATGGCGCTGCTGTCGTGGCTCAATCCGCGCTCGCCCGCGATGGAAATCCTCTATCAACTGACCGCGCCGCTCCTGAATCCGCTGCGCCGGCTGATTCCGAATCTCGGCGGCATCGACTTGTCGCCGCTCCTGCTGTTCGTGATCGTCCAGGTGCTGATCATGATCGTCACGCGCGCCGCCGTTTCGCTGACGCTGTTCGGCATCTGATGGGCCGCGCGCGCCGGCACCGGCGGCATCATCGCGCGCCGGCGGGCGCCGCCGGCGCGGCGCCTTCGTCGAGATTGTCGATCACGCCGAAGCGCACCGGAATCGTCGCGTAACAAAGCCGCACTTTCTCGCGCGATACGCGCTCGATCAGTTGCCGTGCTTCGTCGTCGGTCGCAATGAATTCGACTTCGATCGCAAGCGAGCCTTGCAACTCGAAAAAACGGGCTTCGTGCAGCATCCGGTGCCTGCCGAATCCCGCGATCGCGCGAAATGCCGAGCCGCCGGCGATGCCCATCCGGTTCGCCTCGTCGAGCAGCCATTCCCAGAGCGGCTTCCAGTGCAGACGATGATCCTCATGGACATAAAAGCGCAGCAAGACCCGATCTTGCGCGCGCGCCTCGCAGGCGATCCCGTTCATCGCCCCCTCCCCCGCCTACGGCGGATCAGCCCGGCACGAGCCACGCTCGCGCGCTCGCCATGCCGAGCCACGTCAACGTGAATGAACCTATCAAGTGTAGGGCAGCAACGGCCAACGCCCAACCGAGTTCACCCTGCGTCAGATGCGAAATCACTTCGGCCGAGTAAGTGGAAAACGTCGTGAGGCCGCCCATGAAACCCGTGATCACGAACAGCCGCCACTCCGGCGGCAACCCCGCCTTCGCGCTGAACACGGCGATCGCGACGCCGATCAGATAGCCGCCGATCAGATTCGATGCGAGCGTGCCGAGCGGTATAGCGGGAAAGATCGCATTCAGGCCGAGGCTCAAAAACCAGCGCAACAATGCACCGAGCCCGGCGCCGACGAAAATGGCTGCGATCGAATAGAACAAGGCTGCTCCTATCTGGCGTTGAATGAAGCGGTAGACGTAGACACCCGTCGGGCTTCGACGCGCCGACGCAACCGGCGCTCGAGCGCGAGAAACTCGTCATCATACGTCCGCCTCCCGCGCACCGCATCGATGGCCGCCACCATACCGGGCTGGGCCGCTCCGTCCGCCCGCGCCCCCGCTCGACGATGCGCGGCGATCCACGTGCCTGCCAATCGCACTACGCCCCGCCGCCGAAGCACGATGTACGGAGCACGGCCAACGCACGCGGCGAGCGAACCGGCATGTTGAACCAAAGACAAACGAACGCGCGCCGGTCACGCGGCCTGCGCGACCGGCCGAAGCTGGACATGCGTCGAATCGACGCTATCATCGCGGATACCGAAATCATACGTTCCCGAATCGGGAGAAATCCTCATGACCATGACGATCGCCGGGCCCGACGGAAAATTGCGCTGCCGCTGGTGCAACGCCGCCCCCGAGTTTCTTCCGTATCACGATAGCGAATGGGGCTTTCCAGTCGACGACGATCGCCACCTGTTCGAAAAGCTGTGCCTCGAAAGCTTCCAGTCCGGGCTGAGCTGGCGCACCATCCTGGCGAAACGCGAGAATTTCCGCGCGGCGTTTCATCACTTCGACTTCGACAAGATTGCACGCTACACCCAGCGCGACGTTGACCGCCTGCTCGCCGACGCAGGCATCGTCCGCCATCGCGGCAAGATCGAGGCGGTGATCAACAACGCGCAACGGGCCCGCGAACTCATCGAGCAGGAGGGATCGCTCGCGGCGTTCGTCTGGCGTTACGAGCGCCCTGCCGAGCCGCGCGCAAAAGCGCAGGCGGTGGTGTCGACGTCGCCCGAATCGATCGCGCTGTCCAAGGCGTTGAAGGCACGGGGCTGGAAATTCGTCGGGCCGACCACCGTCTATTCGTTCATGCAGGCGATGGGCATCGTCAACGATCACGCCGACGATTGCGTGATCAGAGCCAAGGCCGAGCAAGCCCGCAAGAAACTCAAGCGGCCCGGGAACCGGTAGCGGACCCGCAAAGAAGCCGCGCTCGGCAACGGCCACCGGCGCTTGCGCGTTGCTGCGTGACCGGGAAAAGAACGGAAGACGAAAACCGCCCATTCGATAGCGATGTCTAACCGGTTCATGACTTGCGGTTCATGACTTGCGGTTCATGACTTGCGGTTCATGACTTGCGGCACACGCAAGCAGCCCGCGAGCGCGGCGCACATGGCACGCGTCGCCGCCTCGGCGACGCAAGGCGGTTCGGCATGCGCGCGAGCGGTTCGAGACGCGGTGTCGGGCGGCTATATCGGCCGCGCACTCCCCGCGAAGTGATTGGCGAAGCGCTGCGGAACGGCAATTAAGGCAATGGCGGGGCGCACAAAGTTGCCCGGGGAGGTGGAATGCCTTATACTTCAGCGCTCTGCGGGCGTCGTATAATGGCCATTACCTCAGCTTCCCAAGCTGATGACGTGGGTTCGATTCCCATCGCCCGCTCCATCCGAGCTTCCTAGATATTCACCGATTTCCATCATCGGCTGTCGATAAAGGTTTTTCTTCGACAGTGCTCCCGCCGAATCCATCGAAATCCTTGTTGAGCGGCCGGTTTCGCGTCGAGCGAGCGCCGGACGCCCGGCGCGCATTCTCTCCGCGATCGGTCGTCCAACACGAAGCCATCTTCGAGCGCTTCATGCGTCATCTTGCGACCTCCCACCGGACGCCGGCCACGCGGTGGACGAGTTCGACGAACACATGCCGCGCCATCGCGCGATCGTCGCGCGATGGCGCCCCACGGGCATCATCGCCTATTCATCGCGGTTGATCGGCGGCCTGGAAGGCTTCGTTGTGAACTGGACAATCGGCCGGCGGCCGGGCACCGAACGCAAACAAGCCGTTCGATGCTCGCGACCGGCGGACAGCGACTGTCGAGCGATTCGTCGAGGTACTTGCATTTCGCATCCGCCGGTCGCGATCGGACGCCCTGCTCGTTTCAATCTGCCGGACAAACGATCACGTGCGGCGGCCCGCCGCCCCGTTTCCAACATCGTCAAGCATGGTGGCGAGGACAAGCGCGGCAATCAGCCCGAGATGCTCGAAAAAGCTGTTGAGCGCCATGAAGCGCGCGACGCCCGCCTGATTCCAGAAGTCGTTCGCCACCGCCATTGCGACGACGGTCAGCACGCCGAGCCCGCCCGCGCCGATCCAGGTGAACCGGCGAAATATCACGCACAGCGAACCGCCGATCTCGACCACAACCGCCAGTGCAGCCCAGAGCGCGGGTGGGTGCAGGCCGAAATGCGCCTGCTCCGCGACCGCATCGCCGAAATGCAACGCCTTGTTGACGCCTCCGATCAGGAACGCGGAAACCAGCGCAACGCGTGCCAGCGCGCCGGCCCACGGCTGCGCAAGCAGCGCACGAATCCATGCGGGGCTGTATCGGCCGGTTGTCGTCGTCATGTCAGACTGCCCAGCACGAACAACCGAACGCGCCCCAGAAGCCCTTCGCGTCCGACGTCGGCAGCGCGCGACCCCACGCGCCCGCATGCGCATGGCCGTGTACGCCGCACGCACTGTCGCAGCCGCACATCGCCGCCGCCGCCGCGCGCTGCAGCGGTGCGCCGTTGCGCTGTGCCGCGCCCCAACCGCCATACCCCCCGTACTCGCGCACCGGCGACCAGTCCGGCATCGCCGGCGGAATCGGCGCATCGTGCGACGCGAACGGGCCCGCGCCCCACACGATCTTGCCGCCCACCACCGTCAGCAACGCCGTCGTGTCCGCTATATCGTCTTGCGCGCATGCGAAGAAATCGCGATCCGGCACCACCAGGTCGGCGAGTTGCCCGACCGCGATGCGGCCTTTCTTGCCCTCCTCGTTCGAGAACCAGCTCACGTACTCGGTCCACATCCGAAGCGCGGTTTCGCGATCGAGCAGGTTGCGCTGCGGATACATCCTGAGACCGCCGACCGTCTTGCCCGTCACGAGCCATGCGAGCGACACCCACGGGTTATACGACGCGACGCGCGTCGCGTCGGTGCCCGCCGAAACCTTGATGCCCTTGGACAGCATCTTCGCCACCGGCGGTGTCGCTTCGGCCGCCTGCGCGCCGTAGCGCTCGACGAAATACTCGCCCTGGTACGCCATCCGATGCTGCACCGCGATGCCGCCGCCCAATGCCGCAATACGATCCATCGATTTTTCGGTCACGGTTTCCGCGTGGTCGAAGAACCAGTTCAATCCTTCGAGTGGAATGTCCTTGTCGACCTTCTCGAACACGTCGAGCGCGCGGCTGATGGTTTCGTCGTAAGTCGCATGCAATCGCCACGGCCAGCGATTCTCGGCGAGCACGCGCACCACGCCTTCGAGATCGTCTTCCATCTGCGCGGGCAGATCGGGGCGCGCGACGCGGAAGTCCTCGAAGTCGGCCGCCGAGAACACCAGCATCTCGCCCGCGCCGTTGTTGCGAAAATAGTCGGTGCCGTCGTGATACTTGACGCTCTTCGTCCAGTTCACGAAGTCTTCCTTCTCCGCGTTCGGCTTCTGCGTGAACAGGTTGTACGCGATGCGCACCGTCATCTCGCCCGCGTCGTGCAGCTTGCGGATCACTTCGTAATCGTCGGGGTAATTCTGCGAACCGCCGCCCGCGTCGATCACGCCCGTCACGCCGAGCCGGTTGAGTTCGCGCATGAAGTGGCGCGTCGAGTTGTACTGGTATTCGAACGGCAGCTTGGGGCCTTTCGCGAGCGTCGCGTAAAGGATCGTCGCGTTCGGATTCGCGAGCAGCAACCCGGTCGGGTGGCCGGCGGCGTCGCGCAGGATCGTGCCGCCCGGCGGCTCGGGCGTGTCCTTCGTGTAGCCGACCACGCGCAGCGCGGCCGCATTCAGCAGCGCGCGATCGTACAGGTGCAGGATGAACACCGGCGTATCGGGCGCGGCCGCGTTGAGCTCGTCGATCGTCGGCAGGCGCTTCTCGGCGAACTGATGCTCGGTGAAGCCGCCGACCACACGCACCCATTGCGGCGCAGGGGTGATCGCGACCTGCCGCCGCAGCATATCCATCGCGACGGCGAGCGACGGCACGCCATCCCAGCGCAGTTCCATGTTGTAGTTCAAGCCACCGCGAATCAGGTGGCAATGGTTGTCGATCAGCCCCGGCAGCACCGTGCGGCCGTCGAGATCGACGATCTTCGTCGCACGGCCCGCGAGCGGCATCACATCCGCGTTGCCGCCCACCGCGATGAAGCGGCCGTCCTTGATCGCGACGGCGGCGGCGACGGGATTCGCACGATCGAGCGTCGTGATACGCCCGTTATGCAGGATGAGATCCGGTTGGGACTCGGTTGCGGTCATATGCGTCACCTCGTTTTGATCAAAAACCAAAGAGCTGTTTCAAGGCGGGGATCGCCTGCACGCCGATCACCATGCCGAGCAATCCGACAAGGGCGATCAGCGGCGGCGCCGGAGACCGCACCTTGATTGCGCTGTAAATCACGCCGATCAGCAAGCCCGCGCCAAGGGAAGCCACATAAGGTTCCATACGATCATCTTTTCTCGGACAGGTTGGAATGCAGGCTGTACGCCCTGGCAAACATGCGGCGGGCGGCATTCGTGAATCGGTCACGATCTGGCGCCCGCGATTCCGTATCGCCGATGCCACGTGTCCGCCGGGAGCACGCTGCACCGACAGCCGCAACGGCCCGCGTTACTTCGCCGGCACCGGCGGGATCGACTCGTGCGGCGTCGCGGTGCGCTGCGCGGTCTTGTGGACCATCGTGTACGCGTAATCGACGCCCATCCCGTATGCGCCCGAGTGTTCCTTCGCGATCGCCATCACCGCGTCGTAGGTCTCGCGGTGCGCCCAGTCGCGTTGCCACTCGAGCAGCACCTGCTGCCACGTAACCGGCACGACGCCGGCTTGCACCATGCGCTGCATCGCGAAATCGTGCGCATCCTTCGACGTGCCGCCCGATGCGTCGGCGACCATGTAGATCTCGTAGTCGCCTTCGAGCATCGCGCACAACGCGAACGTCGTATTGCAGACTTCCGTCCACAGGCCGGAGACGACCACCTTCTTGCGGCCGTTCGCAGCGAGCGCGTCGCGCACCTTCTGGTCGTCCCACGAGTTCATCGACGTGCGCTCGAGCGTCTTCTGGTTCGGAAACACGTCGAGCAGCTCGGGAAAGGTGTGGCCCGAGAAACTCTCGCTTTCAACCGTTGTGATCGTGGTCGGGATGTTGAACACCTTCGCAGCCTTCGCGAGCCCGACGACGTTGTTCTTCAGCACCTGGCGATCGATCGACTGCACGCCGAATGCCATCTGCGGCTGCTGGTCGATGAAGATCAGCTGGCTGTTATGGGGAGTCAGTACTTCAAGCTTCGGATTGCTCATGACGGTCATGTCCTTTGGTGCGAAAAAAAGAGAGCCTGCCTCGCCGACAAACCGGGAGGCGCCCAATGCGCAGTGCCGGAGGGTTGGCCTGCCAGCGGTTGTCATTCAACACGCGAATGGATCGTATCGCCAATTAATCGTTTTGATTAATAAAATCCCCAAAGCAAAGCCTTAAAAGATCTTAAAACCATTGAACCGCGTTCCTGCACGCGGAAAGATTTGATACGCTGGCCGCAACTTCCTGATCATTGCCTGATCGGAATTCATTCATATTCGTCTTCCTCACGCGGTTGTCATTTACTCGAATCTCAATCATGAAACCGTATATTTCGTCGCTATTGGCCGGCATTCTCGCTGGCGCCGTCTACTACCTGATCGGCGTGCCGTCACCGGCTCCCCCCACGATCGCGCTGGCAGGACTGCTCGGCATTCTTGCTGGCGAACAGATCCTGCCGATCGCGCGCCGGATGCTGTCAGGGATCCGGTTGCGTACCGCATGGAGCGACGCGAAATGCAGCCAGCACATGTTCGGCCCGCTGCCCGGCGCCCACGCATCCGATGCCGCCGCGAAGAAACACCGATCGACGCCGGCGTGAAGCATCCCGAATCCGGATCGACCAGATTCGGTGATGCCGACGCACGGGCAACCCGATATCCCGACACAGTCGGCACCCGGACGAATTGCTCTGAAAATCGTGTTGGTCCAAACGGTGCTTGGCGATAACATGACAGCCCGATGCCACCGTGGAATTCAACATGAAGCTGTCATTCGAAGCGCTCGAGGCACTGGACGCGATCGACCGCACCGGCACGTTCGCGGAAGCCGCGGAGCTTCTGCACCGCGTACCGTCCGCGCTGACTTATCTCGTACAAAAGCTCGAAGGCGACCTCGACGTCGCCCTGTTTGACCGAAGCGGGCGCCGTGCGAAGCTCACGCACGCGGGTCGCGTGGTCGTCGAAGAAGGGCGACGGTTGTTGCGCGCGGCCGAACAACTCGAACTCAAGGCGCAGCGTGCACAGCAAGGGTGGGAAACGGAGATTCGCATCTGCATCGACGAGATCCTGCCCTTCGACGCGATGTGGCCTTACGTGCACACGTTCTACGGACTCGAGATGGACACGCGATTGCGTCTGTCCACCGAAGTGCTCGGCGGCACTTGGGATGCGCTGATATCACGCCGCGCGGATCTCGTCGTCGGCGCAACGGGCGAGCCGCCGGAACTGCCGGACATCGTCGCGCGGCCGATCGGCACGCTCAAGCATGTGTTCGCGATCGCGCCGACCCATCCGCTCGCGGCGTTGCCCGAACCGCTGTCGATGGCGTCGGTCGTCGCGTATCGCGGCGCCGTCATCAGCGATACCTCGCGCGAACTGCAGCCGCGCTCCATCGCCATCGACGCCGGGCAGCCGTATCTGGCGGTCCCCACCCTCGCCGCGAAGCTGGCTGCGCAGTGCGAAGGACTCGCGGTGGGCACGCTGCCCGATTGCATCGCGGCGCGCGCGATCGCGCAGGGCAAGCTCGTCGCGCGCAAGGTGACCGGCATGCGAGACACGACGCAGTGCTATATCGCATGGCGCGGCGACGAAGCCGGACGCGCGCTGCACTGGTGGGCCGAGCAACTCGCGCACGCCGATCTCGTCGACCGGTTCACCGCGCTCGCCTGATTCGGCCGCACGGGTTCGTCGCGCGCCGGCCGAACCGCCCGCCTCGCGGCAAGACGGCGCCTGCGCGCCGCGTCAAGCGAGCGAATCGTGAAGACGCCTCATCGCCTTCCCAAGCCACTCGATCAGTTTGAACGATGCATGGGCGCTCTCGGCCGGCGGGATCATCATTCTCTCCTCGGTCGCGATGTGTTTGGCCAGGGATTCGCACATCGCCGTCCGAGTTCGGGTTTGCGCGCGATCAGCGGCGACAGGACACGGCTGCTCAACGGATAGCCGTCACGGCGGTCACCGCGTAGACGCTCGCATGAAGCTGCGTATCGGCCAGCACGGGCCAGCACGGCCGATTGGCCGATCGCGTCACCGGGCGCCATCCGCCTGACTTCCCTGTCGCCCGTCCCACCCGGCACGAATACCGGCGCGACGCCCGAGCCGACGATCGTCGGCACGCGCGTATCGGAATTCGACGCATAGATCGCGGCACCTTTATCGAAGACGCGGGCCGCCAGTGCATCGGCCAGCACCGCTATTCGCGGCAAGCGCGCGCGGTTACGGTCCGCCCGACAGCGGCTCGCCGTCGCCCACCTCGAACCCGCGCGCGTGCACTTCCGGCCATGCGTCGGGCACGACCTGCGTCTGTCCGGCGGTATGGGCGAGCGCGGCGGCATACGCGGCCAGCAGACGCACGCGCGCGTCGCCACGCGCTTGCGGGTCGTCCGTGTTGCGCATCGCATCGAGCGCCGCGCGCGCCCGTTCGCGACACTCATCCACCAGCGACAAGCCGAACAGGCACGGAACCGCTATCGCCGCCAGCGCAATGCCGACTTCCACATTGCCGCTCGGCGAAAACGCCCAGTCGAGCGCCGCGCGCAAATTGCCGAGTTCGCGCCGGACCACGTCGAGCCGCGACTCGGCGTTCGGCCCGTCGCGCCCGGCGGGTGCGAGCCTGAACAGCGTATGGAAATAGTTCGCGTGCGCAAGTGCCGCGGCCGCGCATTCCCCGTTGTTCTCAAGCTGCTGCAGCGCGTAGGCGCGCGTCGTGGTCAGCAGCCGATAGCGCGGCGCGCTGGGCGCGTTGTCAACGCTCAAGAGCGACTTCGAGACGAGGCTGGCGATCGTATCGAGCAGATCCGCATCGGCCAACCCCTGCGTTCCGACGACAGCGCGCACCGCGTCGATCGAGAAGCTGTCGCGGAACACGCCGAGCCACCGCAACAACAGACGCTCTGCGTCTCCAAGCAAACGGTAGCTCCAGTCGTACATCGCCTGCAGCGTCTGATGACGCGGCAACGCGGTACGAAAACCGCCGGTCAGCAACCTGAAGTGGTTGTCGAGATGGGCTGCCAGCACATCGATGCCGAGCACTGCGGCACGTGCCGCTGCCAGTTCAATCGCGAGCGGGAGACCGTCGAGACGCCGGCATACCGACGCCATCAACGACACGCTGTGTTCGTCGAGCGGAAAGCGAGGGTCGACGGCGCGCGCGCGCGCCGAGAACAATTGCACCGCGCTTGCGCCCAGGGTCTCGGTATCATCGGCGCCTTCGCCGGGCACATCGAGCGGCGGAATCGGATACAGTCGCTCGCCCTGGATACGCAGTGCCTCGCGGCTGGTCGCGAGCACGCACAATCCGGCGCCCGATTCCGTGAGTGTGGTTGCGATTTGCGCGGCGACATCGAGCAGATGCTCGCAATTGTCGAGCACCAGCAGCATCCGGCGCTGCGCCACGCTGGCCAGTACCGAGTCGAGCGTCGGCGATCCGCCCGGCCGCGCGATGCCGAGCGCACCCGCCAGCGCGTCGGGCACGAATTGCGGACACGCCACCGTGGCCAGCGACACGAACGCGGCGCCGTCCGGGAAGCTTGCGTCGGCCCGCATCGCCGCTTCGAGCGCAACCCGCGTCTTGCCGATACCGCCCGCACCGACCAGCGTCACGACGCGCGCGGCGCCGAGCGCCGCAAGGACGTCGGCGACGGTCTGCTCGCGACCGACGAGCACGGTTGGCGCGGCCGAGAGGCGCGACGTGGCGGTGCGCACGGGTACCGTATCGTCGACGTGGCCGCCAACCAGCCGATAGCCGCGCCCCGGCACCGTGACGATCATGTTGCGGTCGCCGGCCAGTGCCTTGCGCAACGCAGCAATATGCACTTGCAGGTTGTTTTCCTCGACGACCGTGTGCGGCCACACGCGCTGCATGATTTCGTCTTTCGATACCAGCGCGCCGTTTGCCCGAATCAGCAGTTCGAGAATTTCGAATGCGCGACTGCCGATGCGCAGTAATTTTCCGTCCGAGCGAATCTCACGCCTGTCGAGAAAAACATGAAGTTTTCCAATCCGGATCATGGGAATGTTTAATCGATCTCATTCATCGATGCCCTGTCAAAAATGACACCGGTTCGACGCCCATGCTACGGCATTTACCGCGTTTAATGATTCAAATTATCAGAATTCAAAGAACAAATTTCTTGAATCGACGAAAACCACGGGCCGAGACACATCAGCGTAAAAATGCATCGCGCATAACAATGCACGCCCTCGCCTTCCGCGCTTTCAATGCACGAAATAAGCGTTGACGCGTGAATCCGCCTCATGAGCGGAAACAGACGTTTCGTCTGAATTTATTTTCCGATCCGGTAAATCGACACCGCCGGCCGCATCGTTTGCGATCGCAATCCGGTAAAAGTGGCTGCAAAGCACGCGCGAAACGATTCTCGGTGTGACGGACGGTCGGTTTTTCCATTCAGAACGATTCAGATTCGGCACGGCGCTTTCGGCAGTGTGGCGCGCGTCGATGATTCGACGGCACACAGCGGCTCACGACTGACGGCGGGATGGCGAGCGCCATCCCGTGCTCCCAGCCATTGAACGCGTCCGTGGCGGCGCGTGCTGACAAACGGCGCAGGCCGGATGGTTCGCCAGGCCCGCATCGCAATCATCATCCGTCGACGCGGCCCGACAAGGGCCCACGACGGAATGATCTGATGCTGACGATAGCGGGCTGCCGCTGAAGAGTCTTGATGCCGGGCTTAATTTTTCTGGTTGGCGCGGCGCGCATCGTGCGCCGCGTCCGGCTTCATGACAATTCAGCGCGATTTCAGTACAAAACGCATGGTCGCGGGATAGGCTGCCGTCGGCATTCGCTCGCTACGTTCGCGGGCGCGCCGGCTGCCTGTGCGATTGCCGCATGCAGGCACGGCGAACCGCCATTCAACCAACGCGGCATTGTTGTACCGCACGTTCAAGGAGCCCCCATGCGTCCCACCGACACCGACGCCGTTGCCTCGGCGCGTCGCCGAGACATGCTGCTTGCCGGCGCGACCGCCGTTGCGGCCGCTGCGCTGCCGGCCGCCGCAGCCGCCCCCAAACGCGCTGCTTCTGACCATCAAGGAACCCATGCGATGAATACGATCACCACGAAAGACGGTACGCAGCTTTACTTCAAGGACTGGGGCAGCGGCCGCCCGGTCGTCTTCTCGCACGGCTGGCCGCTGTGCGCCGACGCGTGGGACACGCAGATGCTGTTCCTCGTACAGCACGGCTACCGCGTGATCGCGCATGACCGTCGCGGTCATGGCCGCTCGAGCCAGCCGTCGCATGGCAACGACATGGACACGTATGCCGACGATCTCGCAGCGCTGATGAACGCGCTCGATCTGCGCGAGGCCACGCTCGTCGGCCACTCCACCGGTGGCGGCGAAGTCGCGCACTACATCGGGCGCCATGGCACCCAGCGTGTGTCGAAGGCCGTGCTGATCGGCGCGGTGCCGCCGCAAATGGTGAAATCGGCATCCAATCCCGGCGGCCTGCCGATGGACGTATTCGACGGGATTCGCAAGAACGTCGCCGAGAATCGCTCGCAGTTCTACAAGGATCTCGCCATGCCGTTCTTCGGCTTCAATCGTCCGAATGCCAAGGTGTCGCAAGGCACGATCGACGCATTCTGGGCGCAGGGCATGATGGGCGGCGCGTATGGCCAATACCTGTGCGTCAAGGAATTCTCGGAGGTCGACTACACCGAGGACCTGAAGAAGATCGACGTTCCGACGCTGATCCTGCACGGCGACGACGACCAGATCGTTCCGATCGACGATTCGGCACGGCTGTCCGCGAAGATCGTGAAGCACGCGACACTCAAGGTCATCCCTGGCGGCGCGCACGGCATGTGCGTGATCGACGCCGACCGGATCAATGCCGAGCTCCTCGCATTCCTGAAGGCGTAAGCGCGGCCGTCACGCCGACGCGCCGGATTACCCGTTGCAGGATTTCTCAGGCCGTCAGGCCGCGCCGGGCGACACAAGCACGACGCGGCCGCGCATCCGGCATTCATCGCGGCCGCGATGCCCGGCAAGCCGATTCGCGTGCAGTGGATGCGCGAGTGGAAACGCGCGCGGAACCGCTTCACGCCGGCGATGGTCACCCGGTTCATTCAACGCGTCGCTCGACGCGAGCGGCCGCATCGTCGACTGGCAATACGCGTCGTGGAGCCGCGCGCACCACGCGCCCCGGCAATGCCGGCAGGCTGCTGCCCGCGCGGATGCCCGAGCCGCCGTTCGTCTGCGCGCCGTCGACGCCGATGCCGCAACCATAGAGCGACGGCGATCGCCACGCGATCCCGCTGTACGCGCTGCCCAATATGCCGCCGCGGCCGATCCCGGTGTTGCATCCCGCCGAATCGCAGCATCCCCGTCAAGTTCAAGGTATTCCAAGGTATTCGTCGACCGGCTCGCGGGCCTGTTCGAGCACCTCCCGGCACTGCAACGCAAGCGCGGCTGAATGCGGCAATGCGCTTGCGTGGCATCGCGCCGCGTCGAACGCTCCGCACGCCCCTTTGCGTACCGCGCAATGCTCGATTGCGCGCCGGACGCATTCTGCCGTTATCGACCGATCAATAAGATGGGCATCCATGCGGTGGGCCCGCTTCGCCGCAATGGCCATCGCCATGACCGCCCGGCCGACGGGCACCCGGCCTCTCTTTTCAAGGAATCGATCATGTCAGCAGATTCATTCGCGCATGCCGCCCACGCGCATGCTCCCAGGCTCACGCAAGGGCTCATCCTGCTTTTCGCGTTCAGTTGCGGCGCGATCGTCGCGAACCTCTACTACGCGCAGCCGATCACCGAACTCATCGCGCCCGGCCTGCACATGTCCGGCGACACCGCGAGCCTTATCGTATCGCTGACGCAGATCGGCTACGCGCTCGGCCTGTTCTTCATCGTGCCGCTCGGCGACCTGCTCGAAAACCGCAAGCTGATGATCGTCACGGCCGTCGTGTCGATCGTGAGCCTCGCGGCGGCGGCGATGGTGCATACGCCCGGGCCGTTCCTCGTGATCTCGCTTCTGATCGGTTTCAGTTCGGTCGCCGTGCAGATCCTGGTGCCGCTCGCCGCGCATCTCGCGCCCGATCATTCGCGCGGCCGGGTGGTCGGCACGATCATGAGCGGGCTGCTGCTCGGCATCCTGCTCGCCCGCCCGCTGTCGAGCGTGGTGGCCGACGCGTTCGGCTGGCGCTTCGTGTTCGCGGCCGCCGCCGTGCTGATGACGCTCGTGACGGCCGTGCTCGCGCTGACCATCCCGTCGCGCCAGCCCGATCACCGCGCGAGCTATTTCGCGCTGATCGGCTCGCTGCTGCATCTCGTGCGCACGATGCCCGTGCTGCGCCACCGCGCGTTCTATCAGGGCCTGATGTTCGCGTCGTTCAGCCTGTTCTGGACGGCCGTGCCTGTCGAGCTCACGCGTCACTACGGGCTGTCGCAGTCCGCGATCGGCCTGTTCGCGCTGGTCGGCGCGATCGGCGCGACTTCCGCGCCGGTCGCGGGCCGCCTCGCGGATGCCGGCCATACGGTGCGCGCCACGCTGATCGCTTTGGTCGCGGGTGCGATTGCGTATGCGGTGGCACTGATTCACGGTGCGGGGCTGTACGGCCTCGTCGTGACCGGCATCGTGCTCGATTTCGCCGTGCAGATGAACATGGTGCTCGGCCAGCGCGAGATCTATGCGCTGCACGCGGCGAGCCGCAACCGCCTGAACGCGCTCTACATGACCAGCATCTTCGTCGGCGGCGCGATCGGCTCGGCGCTCGCGAGCCCGCTTTACGAACAGGGTGGCTGGCCGCTCGTCGCGGCCGTCGCCGGTGCGTTCCCGATCGTCGCGCTCGCGCACTACCTCGCGATCGGGCTGCCGCACGCGCAACGCCACGCCCGGACCTGAATCGGCGCCGGCACCGGTTCACGCGCGAGCCGGATATCGACCGCTCGCGCGCAGGAACGCCGCCGGCACGTCGGCCGGCTTCCCGCAGGGCTCGCCGGCCGCAGCCGGACGGATTGCGGCATGGCCCTGTTTCACGCCAAAGGCATCCGCCATGTCTTGCGTGCTCAGCAACCACGGCAACCACGATCTGCGCGGCCTCGCGCTTCCCAACCGCGTCGCGATGGGCCCGATGACGCGCTCGCGCACCCTGTCGGGCGGCCAGCCGATCGGCCTGATTCGCAGCGGATGCACTGCTGGCCGAGCCGAAAACGCCCGGCTGATATGGCGGCCACCGCGCGGGCTACGCCGACTATGCGCGTCACGACGCGGCGGGTCGGCACGCGTGACCGCCTCGGCGGCCGCCGGGCGGCCGCTTTGCCCGGGCCGGTCTTCCGGATGCGCGCGCACGCCGTCAAGCGTCTTTCCAACGCGCGCCCAGCACGCGTCCGCAGAAATTCGGCCGATGAAAATCCGGATCGGCCCGCTCGAGCACATCGGCACTCCAGGTGCCGAACGTCGACGCCGGCCGGTGCGCGACCCCGCGCGCGATCGTGTCGAGGAACGCGTCGGCGAACCCGTCGCCACGCGGATAGGCGGCGAGCAACGCGCGGCGTTCGTCGTCCGAATACGCGTCGAGGCCGGTTGCCATCAGGTCGGTCGATACGGCGCACGCCAGTGCACGCGCGAGCGGCGACACGCGCGCGGCCACGCCGGGCGTCGTATGCAGCGCGATCGCGCACCACACGTCGTCGCGCATGCGCTGCGGCATCTGATGACGCAGCAGGAACGCCTGCGCGGCATCGGCGCTATCGAGTTCGTAGCGCGCGTTCGAGCGGCCATACGCCGTGCTCAACCCCATGTTCGCGTACATCGCGGCCACGTACAGCGCGTCGGCATCGCAAGTTTCGCCCGCCCGTCGCACGGCAAGCGACGCGAGGACGAACACGCGGCAAGCATGATCGACGATCGCCCGCGGCAGCGACGCGCGTGCCGCTTCCACTGCTTCGAGCGCCATCGGCGTGCTGGGAATGCGAACGCCGGCGACTTCGTCTTCGGCCGGTGCGCACGTGTGCGCAGAACTCATCTCGTCTCCTTCTACCTCCTGCCGGAGGCCGAAAATGCTTCATTCGTCGCGCCGCGCGGCACGCGGCGAAACAGCCGGCAGCGCCGCCGGTTCAAGCTGTCCTAAAAAGCGGCCCTCGGGAGGCCGAATGCCTCGCACTGCTCGACGGCTTCCATCGCGGCCGCCCGCAGGCGCTGCGCAAAACGACCTTGCACGCGCGCGAACGCGCGATCCGGGCGACGGCCGGCCGTTGCGCGCAGCGGCGCAGGCTCGGCGCGGGCGCGCAGGCCGACACTGCCGAATTCGGCCACCGGCGACCACGCGGGGCTGACCGCCAGCGGCGGCGGCGCGAGCGGCGCGAACTCGCCGTCCGCATGCACGATCTTGCCGTCGACGACCGTCAGCACCGACGACAGGGACTTGATACGCGGTTCGTCGATCGTGAAGTAGTCGTCCGTCAACACCGCAAAATCCGCGTATTGCCCGGGCACCAGCGCGCCCTTGCGATCGTCCTCGCTCGAGAACCATGCGCTGCCGACCGTGTAGCGGCGCAGCGCTTCCATGCGGCTGAGCCGGTTGCGTTCGGGATAAAGCGTCGTGCCGCCGACCGTGCGCCCGGACACCATCCAGTACAGGGAGACGAACGGGTTGTAGCTCGCAATGCGCGTGGCGTCGGTGCCCGCGCCGACCGGCAGGCCGGCCGCGAGCATCGCGCTGATCGGCGGCGTGCGCATGGCTGCTTGCGCGCCGTAGCGCGCAACGAAGTACTCGCCCTGGAACGCCATCCGATGCTGGACCGTCACGCCGCCGCCAAGCGCGGCGATGCGCGCGATGTTCGCGTCCGAAATCGTCTCGCAGTGGTCGAAGAACCAGCGCAGCCCGTCGAACGGCATGTCGCGGTTCACCGCTTCGAGCACGTTCAGGAAGCGCCCGATCGATTCGTCGTATGTCGCGTGCAGCCGAAACGGCCAGCGGTGCCGCACCAGCAGCCGCACCACGGCGGCCAGTTCGGCTTCGAGCGCGGCGGGCAGATCGGGGCGCGGTTCGAGAAAGTTGCCGAAATCGGCGGCCGAATACACCAGCAGTTCGCCGGCGCCGTTCATCCGCAGGAACGCGTCGCCGTCGCCGGGCTTGGCCAGCGTCATCCATTGCGCGTAGTCGTCGAGTTCCCGGCCGGCGTGCTGCACGAACAGGCTGTATGCGATGCGCACCGTCAGTTCGCCGCGCTTCGCGAGCGCGACGATCGCCGCATAGTCGTCCGGATAGGCCTGGAAATCGCCGCCGGCGTCGATCGCGCTCGTCACGCCGAGGCGATTCAGTTCGCGCATGAAGTGGCGCATCGAGTTCATCTGGTCGTCGTGGCCAAGCTTCGGGGCCTTCTCGAGCGCCGCATGCAGGATCGCCATGTCCGGGCGTGCGATCAGCATGCCGGTCGGCCTGCCGAGGCGGTCGCGCTGAATCTCGCCGCCCGGCG
Organism: Burkholderia singularis; assembly: GCF_001718875.1. Taxonomy (NCBI): domain Bacteria; kingdom Pseudomonadati; phylum Pseudomonadota; class Betaproteobacteria; order Burkholderiales; family Burkholderiaceae; genus Burkholderia; species Burkholderia singularis. The sequence continues at coordinate 1,270,724 of NZ_CP013448.1, read as the reverse complement.
GAGCCGACGTCTCGCGGCCGTAACCGATCGCGCGCAGCGCGGCCGCGTTCAGAATCGCGCTGTCGCCGAGGTGCATGACGAAGACCGGCGTATCGGGCGCGATCGCGTTGAGTTCGGCCACCGTCGGCCCGCGCTTTTCCGCGAACTGGAATTCGGTCCAGCCGCCGACGACGCGCACCCACTGCGGCGCGGGCGTGCGCAGCACCTGGCGACGCAGCATGCCGAGCGCGTCGGCGAGCGTCGGCACACCGTCCCAGCGCAGTTCGAGATTGAAATTCAGGCCGCCGCGGATCACGTGCAGGTGCGAATCGTTCAGCCCCGGGATCACGGTGCGGCCGTTCAGATCGATGCTGAGCGTGTCGGCGCACGCATGGCGTACCACCTCGTGGCCGCTGCCGGTCGCGAGGATCCGTCCGTTCTTCACCGCGAGCGCGGTCACGAACGAGCGCCGGTCGTCTTGCGTCGCGATCTTGCCGTTCCATACGATGAGGTCCGCCGCTTCGGCGGATTGCGTCGCCTTAAGCACCGTCAGACCTCCCCGCTCGCGCCGAAAGCAGGCATGCAGCCGCACGCCGCTTGCCTGCGGTTTGACGATACACGGACCATCCACTCCCCCTTGAACATTGAACGATCGGACCGACGGGCCGCGGCGCGTTGGCGCGGCGTCGTCCTGAGCAGGCCGGGCACGCCGCTATGCCACCGACTGCATCGCATCCGCCCCCGCGCGCAGCATGCGCGTTCGGCCCGACGACGGAACCGGCTCCGGGCGAACGAAGTTCTGCACGCGCGCGAGGCGGCGAACATCCACCGCGCGCGATTGCGGATCGAAATACCCTGGCAGGTTGGCGACCAGCGACGAAGCCTGCCCGATCCGCCCGCGCTCGATCAGATGATCGGCGAGATCGAGCGTGCCGCGCAGCGCCCACATGGCCGCGCCTTGCGCGTTCGCCGTATGAATCCCCGTCAGCAGATGACGATGCCCGTCGGTTTCGTAGGCGAGCGCGAGGTCCGCATCCGCGGTGCGGGCCTGCTCGAGCATCGCCAGCCCCTTCGCGCGCAACAGTTCGGGCACGAACAGATGCTCGCCGTGCGCACGGCAGCGCGTGAGCGTCGCGTCGAGCTTCGTGCGCGCCTCGGCCGCGCGGCCCGTGCGCGTCAGCCCTTCCGCGTAGGCGACGATCAACGGCGCGAGCAGGCGCCGGAATCCGCTCGCCTCGACGCGCCGCAGTGCGGGCTCGAGCCGCGCGAGGCCGGCGCCGGGATGCCCGGCCTGCATGTCGAACTGTCCGGCCAAACATTCCGCGTGGCTGAGCCAGATGTCGAACCCGTGCGCCTGCGCGGTCGTGCGCAGCGTCCCCAGATAGTCGGAAATCATGTCGTGATCGCCGTAGTGCAATGCGATCGGGACGGCTGCGGCGGCAAGTACGACGCACAACGCCGGTGCCGACCCGGCACGGCGCGCACGCTCGAGCGCCTGCGCGGCCAGCCGCATCGCATATTCCGGATCGCCCTGTATCCACACGAGCCGGGCCAGCATCGTTCGGCCGAGCGTCGCGACGTCGATCCTCAGCGCCGCCTCTGCGCACGGCGGCTCTCCGGCCTCGGCCAGCTCGGCCGTCGCCGCCTCCAGCCGCTCGCGTGCCTGCGCGTGCTCGCCGAAATAATGGAGCGACGTCGCAACCATCGCATTCGCCAACAGTCGCCGCGACCGGTCGCCGCGCCGCTCGGCGGCGCGCTCGAAACGCGTCGCATAGCGCAACGATTCATGAATGTCGGAGCGCGTCAGCATCGTGTTCCACAGCCCGACCAGCGCGCATGCGTCGAACGCGTCGTCGCCGATCCGGCCCGCCACGGCGAGCGTGCGGTCCCACATCGCGGCGGCCGTGTGCGTATCGCCATCGGTATGCAACAGCGCCGATGCGTAGGCCGCGCGCAAGCGCATCTCACACGCCGCGTCGACGCCCGCCGTTGCGCCCGCCTCGATTGCGTCGAGTGCGCGGCGCGCCGGTGTCGAACATTCACGCATCCGCGCCGGCTCCAGCAGCGCGAGCGCCAGCGCGTCCGCTTCCGGCGCGGGCGGCGCGGGCGGCTCGGCCGCCGCGGGCGCGCGCCGCGCCGGCGGGCCCGCGGCGAGACGCAGGTCCGCAAGATCCGCGGTTTGCGCCTGCATCTGCCTCCGGGCCTCGCCCTGTCCGCGTTCGTAGCGGCCATGCCGCTCGGCAATGGATTCGAATTCACCCTCGTTGTGCAGCTTTTCGAGCGCGTATGCGCGGGTCGATTCCGTCAACCGGTAGCGCACCTGCGCGCCATTGAACTCCACGCTCACCAGCGACTTCGCCACCAGTTCGCCGAGCACTGCGATCATCTCGGCGGCCGGCATGCCGGGATCCATTGCCACCTCGCGCGCGGCATCGAACGTAAACGGGCCGATGAAGCACGCCATGCGGCGAAACAGCGCCCGGGCGGGCGCATCCAGCAGCACGTAACTCCAGTCGAACGTCGCCCGCAACGTCTGGTGGCGCGGCAACGCCGATCGAAACCCGCCCGTCAGCAGGTTCAGCCGGTCGTCGAGACGCGACGCGACGATCTCGAGCCCGAGCGTCGCGACGCGCGCGGCAGCCAGTTCGATGGCGAGCGGCAGCCCGTCGAGACGGCGGCAAATATCGCCGATCAGCCGGATGCCGGCCGCATCGACCGCACAGTCGGGCGTGGCGGCGCGAATCCGCGCCAGAAACAGCTCGACGGCCGAATGGCGCATCATCTCGTCGACGGATGCATTGCCGTCCGGCACGGCCAAAGGACTGACGCGAAACGCGGCTTCGACCGAGATATGAAGCGGCTCGCGGCTCGTCACGAGCACGCGCAGCGCCGTGGCGCGCGAGGTCAGCGTGTCGACCAGGTCGGCAACCAGATCGACGACGTGCTCCGCGTTGTCGAGCACGAGCAGGCCCGGCGACTCGACGAAGGCATCGGCGAGCCGCTCGGCGTCCGGCACGCCAGCCGCGTCGAGCCCGAGTTCGGCGGCAATCGCGAGCAGCACGTCGTCGCGCGTCGCGGCACTCGCCAGCGCGACGAACAGGACGCGCTCGCCGCACCGGCCGCGCAGCTCGTGCGCGACCCGCTCGGCCAGGCTCGTCTTGCCGATGCCGCCCGCGCCGACGAGCGTGACGACCGGCGCACGTTCGATCATGCCGACGATCTGCTCGATCTCGGCCTGACGACCCACGAGCGGGACCGCACGGGCCGCCGCGGCGGCGTCGGGCGGCAACGCGGCCGCGCGCGGCGCCACCTCGGGCGCGGCGGCAGGATGCGCGATCAGCAGATAGCCGCGGCCCGGCACCGTCTTGATCAGGTCGCGGTTCGTGCCCAGCGCCTTGCGCAAGGTCGCGACATGGACCTGCAGCCGGTTCTCCTCGACGATCAGGCCCGGCCAGACGGCATCCATGATGTCGTCCTTCGACACGACGGAACCGTTGGCGCGATACAGTACTTCCAGTATGTCAAGCGCGCGCGCGCCGATGCGCAGCGACGCGCCGTAGCAGCGAATATCGCGCTGCTCGAAATCCACCGATAACGTCCCGATCTGGATCATGGCCGCCTCCAGGTTCCCCACGATGACCGCCATGTGAACGCGACCGTTCACTGGAGCGGGAGTCCGCATCCGGCCAACCCGGCCGCCGGACGCAAAATCTCAAAAAGTGGGCCGAGTGTACGCGCCGCATCAATAAAAATCTTGAAGGAAAATGCGCTGACGCCGTCCGCAAACGCACGCCACCCGGCACACGCGGCGTGAACATCAATGGAGCAACTTCGTTCAGAATGGCGGATTCGCATGCCGGGCGAGCCCGGCGCGGCATAGGCCCCTTCGCGACCAGCGTTCGGTCAGCGAACGGACATTTGTTCAAGTTATCGTGGGCGTGCCGGGCGCGTCGTATAAACTGCGCGTAAAAATGCTCGCGTGCCGTCCACCCACCGAAGGATTGTTCCGCCATGCCAAATCCCGTTGCCGCACTGCCGGCGGCGCCGCCGAAAGATACGCTTGGCTGCATTTCGAGCCTGTTGACCAAGGATATCGAAAGATCGGCCGGCGGCCTGACGCTGCACCGCAAATGCATGCGCGACGAGCAATTCGAGCGCATCGAGATGGCGGCCAGCGATCGCGGCTTCCTGATCGGCGTATCGCTCAACGGCGGGCACCGACGCACGATCTATGGCAAAGCCGGCAAATCCGAGCGGCGGTTTCAGCATAACTCGATCTACATTCGCGACTTTTCCCGGCATTTCCGCGCCGATCTGTACGGTAAATTCGACTTCGTGCTGGTCGAGCTGTCGCACCGCTACCTCGACGACCTGGGCCGCGAGCACGGCGGCACGGAAATCGGCGGCCTGAGCTGCGCACCCGACGTGCAGGACGCGGTGCTGGGCCATCTCGCGCACGCCGTAGCCGACCGCCTCGACGAGCCCGGTGCGCTGAACACGCTGTTCGTCGAGCAGATGGGGCTCGCGATCGGCACGCATCTCGCGCGCCAATACGGCAACGCGTGCGCGCGCGACCTGCAGCGCAAGGGCCGGCTGTCGCCGGCCAAGACCGCGCTCGCCAAGGAGCTGCTGGTGGAAAAGGCGGATCTCGGCGTGTCGATCGAGGAGATCGCGAGCGCATGCGATCTGTCGCGCGGCTATTTCATCCGCGCCTTCTCCCGCACGACGGGCCGCACGCCGCATCAGTGGCTGCTCGAACAGCGTGTGATCCGCGCGCGGCAACTGATCGAGACGACCGGCATGACGCTCGCCGAAATCGCGGTCGCGTGCGGTTTTGCGGATCAGAGCCATCTGAACCGCGTCTTTGCGCGCATCGTCGGCCATCCGCCGGGCGCATGGCGGCGCGAGCTGTCCCGCTGACGACGCCGCGCGCAACGCATCGTTGCGACACGCACCAAGGCGATGACATGGACAAATTCTCCGCGCTGCGCGCGTTCGTGGAAGTGGTGGAAGCCGGCGGCTTCTCGAGCGCGGGACGACGTCTCGAACTTGCGGCGTCGTCGGTCGTGCGCGCGGTCGACGCGCTCGAGGCATCGCTCGGCACCGTGCTGCTGAACCGCACGACGCGACAGGTCACGCTGTCCGATGCAGGCTCCGTGTACTACGCTCGCGCCAAGCGGCTGCTCGAAGCACTCGCGGAAGCCGATGCGCTGGTCGCCGATCGCGGCGGCGAGCCGTCCGGGCCGCTGCGCGTCTCGGTGCCGGTCGCATACGGCATGCGCCGGATCGCGCCGCACGTCGCCGCCTTCCTCGCACGCTACCCGAAGCTCGACCTCGACCTGCAGCTCACCGACGAACGCGTCGATCTCGTCGCCGGCCGGATCGACGTCGCGATCCGGCTCGGCGAAGCGGCGCCGTCCGCGGAAGTCGTCGCACGGCAGCTCGGCACGTTCCAGCGCTATGTGGTGGCAAGCCACGGCTACCTTGATGCGCGCGGCACGCCGGTGGTCCCGGGCGAGCTGGTCGACCACGAATGCCTGCGCTTTCACTTCGGCGGCGACCAGCAGGCCTGGACCTTTGCCGACCCGCACGGCACGAAGAAAGTGCTCGTCGCCGGGCGGCTGAAATCCAACCATATCGAAGTGTTGCGCGATGCCGCGCTCGACGGTGCGGGCATCGCGCTGCTGCCCGACTGGCTGGTCGACGCCGACGTCCAGTCGGGCCGCCTGCGCAGGCTCTTCGAGGCGTTCGACGTGATGCCCGATGCGGCGCGCTCGGTCGTGACCGCGCTCTACCTGCCGAATCAGCGCGGCTCCAAACGCGTATCGGCGTTCATCGACTTTGTCGAAACGCTCGCACGCGCGCAGCGTTGAGCCGCGCGGCGTGCCGTGTGCCGTGTGCCGCGTGCCGCGTGCGCTACCAGCCGAACTTCGCTTCCATGCCGACGTAGTCGGCGTTGCGCGCACCGAGCGCGCGTATCGAATCGGCGATCTGAAAGTGCACGGCCTCGACCGCCAGCGCGACGTTCGAATTGACTAACCAGTCCACGCGAGCCTGTGCATACATGCCGGTCCACGAACCACCCTTGCCGGCCGTGCCGGGCACCGCCGACATGCCTTGTCCGTAGATCGCATCGGCCGTCGTCTCGCGCCACTGAAAACCGACCGCGGTCAGCACCGTCACGTTGCTCGACGGCTTGAACGTCAGCGAAGGCTTCACGTGAATCAGGTTGCTGTAACCGGTGTAGCCGGCCAGCGTGAAGTAATAGCCGTTCGGGAATAGCGGGTTGAAAGTGCCCATGCGCCCGTCGCCGGGATGCTTGTCGCCCGACGCGCCATCGACCTGCAGGCCGATACGCGGCGTGCCCGGCGCCTTCGCGAAGGTATAGCCGCCCAGCGCGCCGAACGCCCACGCCCCGATCGTGTCCTGTCCGATATGCCCCGTCTGCAGCATCGCCTCGACGTCCCAGTCGAGCTGGCCGGATTTGCCTGCGTAGCGCATGTCGAATACGTCGCGCCGCTCGGTGCCGGCGCCGTCGAGATAGCGCGCGTTGTCGCGCGTATACCGCGACCAGTAGGCCGACAGGTCGCCGGGGCCCGTGCCGTTGCGCTCGACGCGCACGCCGTCGAATCTCAGGTGCCGGTTCGACGCGTCGTCGAACACCGCATCGTTGCGATATTGCACGGGGCGCGACACGTAGCCGATGAGCCGCCACTTGCCGATTTCGTAATCCGCCCACAGCGCGTCGAACGCCTGGCGCACGTTCGGCCCGTCGCGCACCGACACGAACCGCTGCAGGTCGAACGCCATCTCCTGCCGGCCGATGCGGGTCTTGAACGTGCCGCCGCCGAGCTGGTCGACATAGGCGACGAATGCCTGCTCGATATCGAGCCGATTCCTGTCGACGGAGCCGACCGTATCCTTGCCGAACGGCCGCGCGTCGACGAACTGGACGAACGCCTGAAAATGCCCGGCGTAGCGCAGATCCGCATGCACCGTCGCGCGTTGGATCACGTAATTGTCGTCGTGCGCGGCGCCGAGCCCGAACAGCGGCGCATTGTTCAGCTCGAAGCGCTCGCGCAGATTCGCGCCGAGCGACAGATAAGTCGACGGATCGCCGCCCAGCGGGATGTACTTCAGCGCGTCGAGCGGCTTGCGCGGCACGCATGGGTCCGCGAGCACCGACCAGTCTTCCTGCCAGCGGTTGAACAACGGCGCGGGCCGCTTTGCGGTGCATGCCGTGCCGGCCGCCGAAGCCGCCGCAGCGGGAGCCGCGGATGCGTCGGCACCGGCCGCCATCCCCGCGTAGCTCGCGACGCCGCCTGCCAGCACGGCGGCCGGCAGCGCGCTGCGCCACGATCGCCCCATCGCCCGGCGCCTCATCATTTCGCCCGCGCGTGAATCTCGGCGACGTAACCGCCCGGAAACTGCACGAGCGCCGCATCGCGCCCGTCCGACGTGAACGTCGGCACCAGCACGGTCACGCCCGCGGCCTGCGCCTGCTTCAACGTCGCGGCCAGATCCGGCACTTCGTAACCCGTCATCTCGCGGCCAAACGGATAAGGGAGATGGCCGTCCGTCGCCAGCACGGTCATCTTGCCGAAACCCGATTCGATGCGGATGCGCCGATACGTATCGTTCGGCCGGCCGATCTCGATGCCCGGCGCCTTGCGCACGTCGGACACGACCTTGCCGCGCGAGAACGCGACGAAGTCGCGCACCAGCTTGTTCGCGCTCTCCGGCGACACGTACACGCGGTTTTCCGGCACGGTCTGCAGCGGATCGTAGTGCGGCGCCTGGGTGTGCCAGTACAACTGCATGTTCACGCCGCCCGGCCAGCGAATGATCGCGTCGCGGCCGATCGGATCGGGGAACGTGTCGACGATCACGTCAGCGCCGTGCGCGCGCGCCGACTTCATCGCGACGTCCATGTCGGTGACGAGATAGCCGGTACGCTCGGCGCAGAACGGATACGGAATCGGCGTCTTGAAGCCGAACACCGAAATCGTGCCGGCCGGCGTGAACACGAGCTGCGACATCGTCTGGCTCGGCGTGGGCGTGACCTGAAACACGCCCTGCTGCGACTTCTTGCCGCCGAACGTCGCGACGAAGCTGTCGGTGAAGCGATCGAAATCTTCCGGCGCGACGCACACGTGCGTCGTATCGTATTGCGGACCGACCGCGACGGACGGCGCCCGTGCGGACGACGACTGGTCCAGGCGCGTCGCATCCGCATGGGCCGGCGCGCTCGCCAGGAATGCACCGAGCATCGCCGTCGACACGGCCGTCATCCGCAGCACCTGTTGCAACTTCACTGCAATCATCGAGTTCTCCTTGAAAGTGACAAGCGCGGCAGCACGCCGCGCCCGCATTCAGCGTTGCGCCGGCCGCTCGTCGGGCCGACCGGATTGATAGGCGAGGAAGCACAGCACCGCGAGCGGCAGCGCCAGCGCCCAAAACGCTGCGAACAGATACGCGGCCGCCCCCGCGCCTGCGCCGAGCGCAAAACCGGCGATCGGCGGCACCGTGCGCCGCAGGCGCGCGCGCGCCGCTTCCCGTTCGGACGGCGCGGCGAGCGGCACGAGCCAGTCGAACGCGTCGATCACCGCCTGCGTGACATTGCCTGTCATCACCGTGTTGGCGACCACCGAGCGTGCCGTCAGCCGCGCGTGCGCGTTCTGAACGCCCATCGCCGCGGCGCCGAGCAGGCCGCATAGAATCGTGCGCGGCGCGTCGGCGTCGGCGATCGGCGAGGCGATCACGCCGGCCAGCATGAATCCGGCCAGCAGCATCGCCTGTAGCGCATACAACGCACGTGCCCGCGCGCCATGACCGAGCAAGCGCATCCGATGGTCGAGCATGCGCGCGCCGACGATGCCGGCAATGAAAGCCGGAAACGCGAGCCACTTGATCGCGAGACCTTGTCCGACGCCGGCCAGACCCGAACCGATCAGGATGAAGTTGCCGGTCACGTGCGCGGTAAACAGGCCGAACAACGCGACGAAGCCGAGCGTGTCGACATAGCCGGCGATCGACGCGAGAAACACGTCCTCGCCACGCACGCGGTCCGGCGCGGCAGCAGTGCGCGCGGTTACTTGCTGCGTCGGCATGACCCGGCTTCCTGGAATATGTCGACTGCGCCGGCAATGGCGGCGCGCGACGAGATCAGATAACGCATGTTTCGCTCCGGTTTCGCCGGCGGGTCCGGCTTGCCGAGTGGCGTCCGGCCGATGCGGCAGTTCGGGAGCAAGACTAGTGAAGGCCGGCCTGAATGTCATGGCGGCGGGCTGAATTTTTCTGAATGCCCCGCTCGCGCACCGGACGTGCGGCTTAACGGCGACGCTCCCGCAACGGAGCGCGCGACGGCAACGGCCGGGTCGCGCGCCGTATTCCATGCCGCAATCGTGCTATTTTTCGCTCGATAGTTTAAGCATGCGCGCCATCGGGCGCGCATGCATGACGGAAAGAAAACGCAGTACGCCGGCCCGCGAACGCGGAACGGACGCCGACGGCAATGCCGTCCCGCCAGGCCGGCGGCTCGTGCCGGAGGCGCGCGAGCGGCAGAGCGTCGAAAAGGCGATCTAGCACTTCGCGACGCATGGCTTTCCCGGCAGCACGCGAGACAGATCGGTGTCACCCGGCCGCTGCTGTACCGCTACTTCCCTGGCAACGAAACGCCGATCGACCGCGTCTACGACGAGATCGATATGCGGATCCCCGACTGGAAAAAATTGATCGCCGACCGCACGCTGTCGCTGCAGGAGCGGCTCGTCGCGTTCTCCTGCGCTCACCCGCATTCAGTCACAGCGTCTTAACCAGGAAGACGCGTGCCGTGCCCGCCGGCAGGCACGGCACCTCGCCGAAAACCTTGTAGCCCTGCTTCTCGTAGAATTTCGGCGCCTGAAACGAAAGCGTATACAGGACGGCGCTGACGCATCCGCGGCGCTTCGCCTCTCAATCCTCGCCGACATCGTCTCCAACGACAGTAGGCCGAGTATGTGCTTGCGCCTTCATCATCAGAACTGTGCCGTCACCTGAAAACCGACCGTGACACGCGCGGTCGGGAACCGGACGGCTTGTAGATTGGCGTACCGGCGGCGCGCTTCCTCCATTAAGTTGAGCTGTTGCTGGGAGTGGCAGATGGCACCGCTCTAAACGATCGGAATCAACCTGCTCCGGCAATACTCCATTAGGAGGGCGATATTGATATATCCGCCTGCGCCGCATTTGTGCTGTCACGCCGTTGGATTACCGAGATTTTTAAGTATGACCATCGGGGCGTTCATGCTGCCGATTTGATCGCAAGCAGTGACGCAAAGTAAACCTCACCTCGCATCCGATCTTTCAGATTTGAAAAAGATCGTCTCGGGTTGTACAAGGTAATGTCGTCACCGAACGAATGCCGGGCATGGCTGGCCGGCTCATATGCCTTGAGGTTCCTTATACTTGGCACTTCGTCAGACAAACACGATGCCGCGCCAAGCTCCCTTGCCGCCCCATGAACAGTCTGATATCTCGATCCAGCACTGCGTCCGTAGTGGCGATTGCAGGGAGCTAACTGCGCTGGTCGCTGTTAGCAATTTCCGACTGCCCATATTTTGAGAAGGTCCCTTCCAACACTCCGACCGCATGGACTGCTTCTAGCGTAATCACCATTCGATGGGCCAATACCCTGCCGCTAACGCAGGCTACCGCAGCCGTCAAATATACGAAGCCTCGCGCCGCCGGAATGTCGCTGGTGTCGAATGCCCACACCTGATTGGCGCGGTTGATCGTCATCCCCAAAGTAGATACGGCCGGATCTTGTGCTACTTGTCGCGGCGGTTCGTATTCGGTTTGCAATACTGCACTTCGATGCCCATACGCTTCATCAGCGTGCCACGTGCCGATGTCCCATCTTGATACTTTCTCGGCACAGCAGACGCGCCAGCATGCGCGCGCTCGAAAGTGGGGTCCGTCTCGCTGACCGACCGCGATTTGCAATAGACGCTTGAGCGGAAAAATCCACTGAGCCTACCCGCTGTACGGCAGCCAGTGCGTATTCGTGGTCAATCATTGCCTTGCGCTCAATACTCCACCTTGCTGAGTGCGCTTTCTATTCTAAAAAGCGTTCTCCAACATCAATTGCTCGATCCTTGCGTGAAGCACCTTGATATCCACGGGCGGCTCGCCTAGGTCTGTTGTGTTCGCTCCAAATATTTCCGCCACGCGCTCCTGCAACTGCTTTTTCCATTCCGTGATTTGATTTGGATGGACGTCGTACTGCTGCACCAGTTCTGCCAGCGTCTTATTCCCTTCAGGGTCGCAAGCGCTATCGCGCCGAGCAATCGCTTTGGCGATGAGTGTCATAACCACTCCAGTTTGCCGATTGCCGAAGGCAGCCCACGAAAAAGATATATTTAATTTGAAACTTATATCGACTCGAAAATAAAATCAAACGCCTTATAAAATATCCACCATCATTAAATTATAAGTCCTATTGTTAGGCATGCTTGTTATGTGTTAATTTGATTACACAACACCAAATTTCAACCTTCCTGAGAGAAATGACATGCATTCGAGATGCTCGGCGTACCGTATTTTTATCATACATGCGCTATCCATTTTATCGATCATCGCCTCTGCGCCCGCACACACGGCAAGCCTGTCTGGTCCTAATGGAGAGTTATATGTCCCCGAGGCGCATCACAACAAAATCAGTGTAATCGATACCAAAACATCCAAAATAATTCGAAGCATCCCGATCAACGATATCCCTGTCCTTCCGCTAGGCAGCAGGCCAACAGTACTAGTTGCGACACCAGATGGAAACAAGATTTATAGTGACAATTTCGGACTGATTCCGCCGACGATCACTGCCGTCAATAGAAAGACTGGCAGCGTCAAATCGATTCAATTGTCGAGCGTTCCCCTCGGCGCCTCGATCTCGAACGACGGCAAAGAAATCTATCTGCCGCAAGGCACGTACAGCGTCGAAGTCGTCGCCACCGATAGCGACAAGGTCGTCCGCCGACTCTCGTTTTCCGATGTCCCGGTCGCAGCAATCGAAGGTCCCGACGGGCACTTGTATGTCGGATTCGCGAACGGCGAACTTGGCTCGTTCAACGTCCAAACGGGAAAGACCATACGCAAACCGATCAAGATCGGCGGAACATTACCGGCGTGGTTCACGTTCACGCGGGACGGCAAAAAGTTATATGTTGATGCCGTGAACGCAATTAGCGTCATCGATCTGCCGAGTTGGACGCTCGTCAAGCAGATCCCAACGGGCGACGAAGCATCACAACGCTCGACAGATCCATGGCCGTTCACATCGACGCTCGCGCCCGACGGCAAAAAACTCTACGTCACGCTGCTCGGCGAGTCCGGCGTGCTGGTGATCGACGTTGCGACAGATACGGTCATCGCAAAGATCAAAACGGCAGGCTCCACCACAGGCGTCGCGTTCAGCGCGGACGGCTCGCGCGGCTACATTACAGACATGGGCCCCTCGTTGTCGTTCCTAAAGAACCCGACGGGCGGTGCACTGCTAGGAAACGTCTGGATCGGCTTTGGTCTGCTGGGTTCCGGACAGGTGGTCGTATTCGATCCGAAAACGGACGAACCGATTGGCGAGCCCATTCCGACCACACCAGGCCCCGGCATCCCGGTCTGGGTTCCTCCGCTTGGTTAGCGGCGCGTTCCGGCCACTCGGACGCCCGTCGGCCGATTCGGCCCGCCGTCCTTCGAGAATCCGCTGCGCACATCGCGCTTAGCGCGTTCGATACCGATCCACTCGTTCATCTTCTGTTATGTCAGCACACAAGCACGATCATGCGATAGTCATCGGCGGCAGCATTGCGGGTTGTCTAACGGCTGAAGTACTGTCGCACCATTTCACTACGGTAACGATAATCGAAAAGGGAGATTTCGACGACGACACGAGCGACCGGCAGAGCGTGCCCCAGGAAAAGCACACGCACGTGCTCCTGCTCGAAGGGCAACGCCTGATGGAACAAATCTTCCCCGGCTTGACTGAAGATCTGACACGCGCCGGCGCGATAACAGCCGATCTGATCAATGACGTCCGATGGTTCCAATACGGACGCTGGAAGAAACAGTACGCCAGCGAGTTGCATTCGGTGTTCTTCAGCCGGCGCCTTCTCGACAATCAATTTCACCGTCGGATACGCAAAAATTCAAAGGTAGATGTTCTATCGAACACTGCGGTCACGGATTTGATTATTTCAAGGACGAACGGCCGTTTGAGCGTCGCTGGCGTCAAGATATCGAAGCCGGACGACAGTATCGCGACGCTGTATGGTGCACTCGTCGTCGATGCCAGCGGCCGCGGGTCCCGTATGGCGAATTGGCTATCGGCTGCGGGAATCGACGAGCCGCAACAGATGTTGGTCAAGACGAATCTGGGATATGCATCGAGAATCTATCGGCGGCGCCCCGAACATCGAGACTGGCCGGCCGTGGTAATTTGGCCGACACCACCCGAGCAGATGCGCATCGGGCTCATGCTGCCTATCGAGGGAGACCAATGGATGGTGTCCGCGGGCGGCTGGTTCGGATCGTTTCCCAATCCGGATCCAGATGAATTCGTCGAATTCATGCGCACACTGCCCGTCCCAGACATATACGAGCGCATTCGCGACGCCGAGCCGGGAACCGGCGTGTCGGGATTCAGGATGCCAGGCAGCCGATGGAATCGCTTCGATCGGCTCGAAGATTTCCCGGATGGGCTGATTGTCATTGGTGACGCGTTTTGCAGCATCAACCCTTTTTTCGGCCAAGGCATGACGCTGTGCGCAAAGCAGGCGCACACGCTTGAGCGCCACGTTCCACGATGGCTTGCAGCCCACTGCTCAACACGGGAAATTCAATCGCAATTCGTGTCGGCCATACGCCCCTCGTGGAGCATGGCAACGTCTGAAGACATGCGTTTCCCGCAAACCGAAGGAGAACGGACGCTATTGACGCGGATCATGCATTGGTACGGCGCAGGAGTGGCGCGCGTATCCGCATCGAACCATCGGGCAAGGCAAACTCAACTCGAGGTCATTCATATGTCGAAATCCCCGAATCACCTGCTCCACCCGAGCATCTTCGCCCGAATCATCGTCGACAGCATGACGGCCGTGAAATAGCCCACGTCGGCCGCGCACCAAGGCCACGGCGCATAAAACCGGATTCGCATCCGATGCCGAGCATTCCTCTTTGCGTCGACGCATTCACTACCTCACCGCATCTTTCCAGGAGACCGCCATGAGTTCCGACATCGCCGAGCGGGACGATCACGGCCCCGCAGTCGAAACCGCCGGCCTCTCACCGAGCACGTCGTTTGACGATATCGACGGATGGACGAAGACGGCTATCCGGCAGACTGAAACCACGCTCGATCGCCTCTTGCCGTCAGCCGATGCGCAGCCTTCCATCCTGCACGCCGCCATGCGATATGCAATGTTTGGCGGCGGAAAACGCCTGCGCCCCTTACTTTGCCACGCGGCGGGTGAACTGGTCGGGGCTTCGTGTGAGGCTTTGGCGCAGGTCTCTGCCGTGATCGAGATGATCCATGTATTTTCGTTGATTCAGGACGACTTGCCTGCAATGGACAACGACGACCTGCGACACGGCCGATTGTCTCTGCACAAACAGTACGATGTTGCGACCGCGCTCCTCGCAAGCGACGGCCTCATTTCGCAGGCGTTTCACACACTGAGCGAAGTTCCGTTGCCGCCGGACATCCGTGTCACGCTGATGCGCGAACTGGCGTCGTCAATAGGCTCATCGGGCCTGACCGGCGGGCAATACATCGATTTGACGAGCATTGGTACACATCTCGATCGAACGGAACTTGAACAAATGCATCGGATGAAGACCGGTGTGTTAATACGGGCCGCCGTCAGAATGGGGGTGCTGTGTGGCCCCGCCTCCGGAGAGAAGCTCAGTGCGGCTTGGCCCGCCGTGAGTGAATACGGTGATCGTCTCGGGCTCGCTTATCAGGTCGTCGACGATATCCTCGATTCGACCGCCACCACCTCAGCGCTCGGTAAGACCGCCGGTAAGGATGCTCAAGCGAACAAGGCGACCTACGTCACGGTGTTAGGTCTGGACGCGTCTCGCGCTTGGGCGCGGCAACTCGCCAACGAAGCGCTGGCGGCGCTTGCGCCATTCGGCATCCAGGCACATTTCTTGAGAGAAATGGTCAAACGCGTCTTGTACAGACTGTTCTAAGCGTCGCGCAACCCGTGCGCGCGCCCGCTTCGACTCGTTTCGACGCGTGCCGCTGCCACGGTGCCATGCGATTTCCTTTTAAGAACATACCGCAGACTCTACGCAGGAGGGAAATCCGGTGGTCACACCTTCGACTCAAACTGTAGCGTCGATACTCTGCCCGTTTCCTTTGCGGGAAATCCGGCCAGTTGACGCACACATCACCCAGACATCGGAATGGATGATTCAATCGGGCCTCGTTGGAAGCGATGCCCACGCACGTGCGCTGGCCAGCGTAGGCGCACATTACATGATGTGCTGCTATCCGGATATCGCGGCCGATCGGATGCGGGATTTGATTGATTTTGCCGCATGGAATTGCCTGTTGGACGATTTTGTGGAAAACGGGCCGTTGAGTAATGATCTCCCCGGGATGACGCATTTTCTGAAGTCCATCGGATACATTTGCGACACGTCAAACTACCTCTGCCCTTCCGATTTCGGATTCGATCGCGACTATCGCATCGCCAAGGCCCTAGTCGACGTGAAAAGCCGAATTTCCGCGTGGGCATCCTCCGTACAGATCCACAACTTGATGTGCGCCACCAGCCATTTCATGTCAGGCCTTGCATGGGAAGTCGCGTATACGAACATGAAACAGACTCCTGATCTCAATACGTACTGTGCAATCAGAACGGCAAACTCCGGCATGTACATGGCGAACGCGCTGGCGGAATGCGTCAACAACGTGGAGCTGACGCCGGCTGAACGCGCGTGCCCTGAGATTCAGGCGCTAACACAATGCATATTATTCGTGCTCGTCATCGACAACGACCTCTATTCGCATCACAAGGAAAAAAGCGGCTGTGCCGCGTTTCCGAGCATGATCGATATCCTTATGCATTCACGCGGCAGTAAAGACACACACGCCGCGCTATTGGAAGCGCTCGATCTGAGAAACCAGTGCATGCGCTGCTATCTAGCGCTGAAAGCGAAATGCCGGCGATCCTTCGGTAATCGACTCGATATATATTTCAAGGGACTCGAAGACATCATCAGCGGAAATCTGGTATTCGGCAGCACATGCGCTCGATATGCAGCACCGGGAAGCCCTCAATTTCTCGGCACGACGAACGCGCCATACGTTAGAGCCGACAGCATTCAAATCCCCGTGGCCGACGCACTCGACCTTCCTGTATCTCCCCCTCGGCACATTCCGTCAATCGACTGGTGGTGGACATTAGTCCACTGAAACAGACGAGTCGTACCGGATGCGATGCGAAGAATCGGTGTTCCATTTCAACGGAGCAGCCTGCCGGTTGTACCTGCGAATGTCGCGCATGAGCTTTTTGTCGATATCCTTCGTGCGGGTAAGTACGTCCCGCGTAATGACGTCTCGCTGGATGCAGGCGAACCAATTCTCGACCTGATTGAGCCGTGACGAATATACGTGGGAGTGTAATGTACCGAGACCCTCGCGAGGCCTAGCAGAAAACTTGAACTGCGTCGGTCTCGTGGCTGCTCACGTTGTCGCAATTAACGTGAATCTCCTTTCTAACGAGCAGTGCCAATCTCACCTCGATGAGGAACACGGCCAACTGGGCGCCGGTGTGACATAGCGCAGTTTTGCCCAGTACCTCGCCGATGGCGATATTCAATGTAGTACCAGGCCCAACGTACCGTTACCCGTTACGTTCGTACTCCAAGCAACCGTCGTCCCCCGCTGAACGCCCGCGCAACCTCGCGGCTGCACATGTGCGATAATTCAGCCCAGAACGTAGTCCATACAGATAGGCCCGTTCCTGTAGAACGGTTTTAAATCGAAGAGCCGGGGGTTAGGTTCGGTTCCCCTCGCCCGCTCTGCTTTTCCAGCCCTGAGCGCAATCCGTTCGCAGCCGTGGCATCGCGAAGCCGCCTCGTCGAAGGCGGCTTTTTTGTATTTCCGAACTCCGGCGCAGACCGGCCCGGCTGCCCGCTTCGCTTTCACCGCTACGATGATTCACGACGACCCGATCCCTCCCGGCACGCCGCACGACGACGCCAACGATATCGCCCCCGACGCCGCAGCGGCCACGCCCGCCGCCGATGCCGACAACCCGCTGCGTCTGCGCCGCATCCGCAGCTTCGTCACGCGCGCCGGCCGCGTATCGACCGGCCAGCGCCGCGCGCTCGACGAACTAGGTCCGCGCTTCGTCGTCCCGTATGCGAATGCGCAGCCGGACTGGGACGCGATCTTCGGCCGCCGCGCACCGCGCGTGCTCGAAATCGGTTTCGGCATGGGCGCGTCGACGGCGGAAATCGCCGGGCTGCGCGCTAATGAAGATTTCATCGGCGTCGAAGTGCACGAGCCCGGCGTCGGCGCACTGCTGAAGCTGATCGGCGAGCAGCAGCTCGCGAACATCCGCATCGTTCAGCACGACGCGGTAGAAGTACTGGAGCAGATGATCGCGCCCGAAAGCCTCGACGGCGTTCACATCTTTTTCCCGGACCCGTGGCACAAGGCGCGCCATCACAAACGCCGGCTGATCCAGCCGGCGTTCGTCGCGCGGCTCGCGACGCGTCTCAAGCCGGGCGCGTACCTGCATTGCGCGACCGATTGGCAAAACTATGCGGAACAGATGCTCGACGTGCTGAGCGCCGACCCCTCGCTCGACAACACCGCCGACGGCTACGCGCCGCGCCCCGACTATCGTCCGGTGACGAAGTTCGAGCGCCGCGGCCTGCGGCTGGGGCACGGCGTATGGGATCTGGTGTTCAAAAAGCGCGGACGCTGAGCGTTCACGCCCAGTCGATCCAGCCGCTGTATCCGACGAGCAGCACGAACAGCCCGAACACGATCCGATACCACGCGAACGGCGTGAAATCGTGCGACGCAACGTAGCGCAGCAGCCAGCGCACGCACGCGAACGCGCTGACGAACGCCGCAATCAGGCCGATGCCGAACAGGCCGAGCAAATCGGCGTCGAACGCACGCCAATCCTTGACGGTTTCGTAAAGCGTCGCGCCGAAGATCACCGGAATCGCGAGAAAGAACGAGAATTCGGTCGCGACGCGCCGCTCGAGCCCGAACAGCATGCCGCCGATGATCGTCGAACCGGAACGCGACATGCCCGGTATCAGCGCGAAACATTGCGCGAGGCCGACCTTGAGCGCATCGAGCGGCGTCAGCGCATCGATCGATTGCACGCGTGCGGGCGCAGCGCGGTCGCGCCGTCCCTCGACCCAGAGGATCACCGCGCCGCCCGCGATCAGCGCAACCGCGACCGGCACCGGCGCGAACAATACCGATTTGATGGTCTTCTCGAACAGCAGCGCGAGCGCGACCGCGGGCACGGTCGCAATCACGACATTCAACGCGAAACGCCGCGCCAAAGGCTGAGTCGGCAATCCGGTCACGACGTTCGCGATCCTGCGCCGGTATTCCCAGCAAACGGCGAGAATCGCGCCAAACTGAATCACGACGTCGAACGTTTTCGCATACTCCGCATGGAAATGCAGAAAGCTGCCCGCGACGATCAAATGCCCCGTGCTCGATACCGGCAGAAACTCCGTCAATCCTTCGACGATGCCCAGCACCAGCGCCTTGACAATCAATACCCAATCCATTCGTGACCTCTCTCGTAGTGTGCGGGACGGGGCCACTGCACCGCCGCGGCCACGTCGGCCGCGCGCGGCGCGATGTCACTTTTCGACGATCGCCACACGTATGCCGTTTGTAAGGATTGTGATTGTACCGGGTTCGTAATTGACACCGGCAAATTGCAATTGCTCCGGCTTGAACGTATAGATCGGGTAATCGGTCAGCACGCGGGTGGCAAGCAACCCTGCCGCCGCGCTGATCTGCTGCGCGTAGGCTTGCGCATCGCCGTCGACGTTCACGCTGTCGACGGCGGGCGCCTTCAGCACGACCGAACGGCTCGGCGGGTCATAGGCGAGCTGGCCGGACACCGTGAACGTGCCGTTGACCGGCTCGCGCAGGAACGGGCTCGCGAAACGCGCATCGAGCTTGACGGCGACCCGGTTGCGCTCGGGTTGCAGCCCGACGACCGGATTGGCCAGCGCGACGTCGACCACCTGCGCAACCGTCTTCTGATACGGAAACTTGCGGGCAACCGCTCTTTGCACGTCGCTTTGCGAAAACGTGTAGTGGTCCGGAACAAACGGAAACGTCGACGCGCACGCGGCCAGCGACACAGCTGCGCCCGCGGCCGCGCACGCGGCAATCAGAAAGCTGCGCCGTCCCGGCGCGCTCGTGTGGGTCATGCTTGACTCTCCTGCTGACGCAAACGGCCCGGCGGCGGCGCGGCAGGCTGCGTTGCCGCTTCGAGCCGGGTGAGCCACGCAAGCGCGTCGGCGCGCGACGCGCCGCACATCTCGTCGCTCGGCTGCAGGCCCGAGCAGCACGCGGGCCGCTCCGGACGGCCGAAGATCGCGCAGCGCTCGCCGTCGAGCAATTGCGCGCAGCGCACGCCGGCCGGCTTGCCGGCAGGCATGCCGGGAATCGGGCTCGAAATCGACGGCGCGATACAACACGCGCCGCAGCCCTGCCGGCACGCATGCGCGGTTATCTGGTCCGAACGCTCGGCAACTTCGCCCGTCATCACATCAGGTATCCGAAAAACATCGACGACAATCGAGCACGCCGGTTACAGGCGCGCTCACGCAAAGCGGTATTGTGCCATCGGCGGCTGCGACGTTATTACACAATTCGATGAAATCGCCGCTTTATATACTGGCTGACGTCAGAGAGCACGAGCCGAGCCTTCCCCATGACGCCGCCGAACCCGACCGAAGCGCTGTTGCGCCCCGACCTGCTCGCCAAATATTCGGCGAACGGCCCTCGCTATACGTCCTACCCCACCGCGCCGCAATTTCGAGACGATTTCGATCCCGCCGACTACGTGCGCGCGGCCGCGGACCCCGGCGCGTCGACGAGCGATCTGTCGCTTTATTTTCACATCCCGTTTTGCGCGACCGCGTGCTTCTATTGCGGCTGCAACAAGATCGCGACCGGCAACCGCAAGCGCGCACGGCCGTATCTCGATCAATTGAAGCAGGAGATCGCGCTGCAGGCGGCGCTCTTCGATCCCGCGCGCACCGTCACGCAGCTGCACTGGGGCGGCGGCACGCCGACCTTCCTGTCGGACGACGAGACGGCCGAGCTGATGGCGGCGATTCGCGAACGCTTCACGCTCGCGCCGGATCACGCGGGCGAATTCTCGATCGAAATCGACCCGCGCACCGCGTCGAGCGCGACGCTTGCGCATCTGCGCACGCTCGGCTTCAATCGCGTGAGCCTCGGCGTGCAGGACATCGACCCCGCGGTGCAACTCGCGATCAATCGCGTGCAGCCGCTCGAGATGACGGCCGAGCTGATCCGCGCGGCCCGCGCGATGGCGTACCAATCGGTCAGCGTCGATCTGATCTACGGGCTGCCGCATCAAAGCGTATCGGGCTTCGCGCGCACGCTCGACGCGATCGTCGAACTTGCGCCGGACCGGCTGTCGGTGTTCGGCTATGCGCATCTGCCGCGCCTGTTCAAAATGCAGCGCCAGATCGATGCCGCCGCGCTGCCCCCGCCGGCGACGCGGCTCGCGCTGCTCGGCACTGCCATCGAGCGGCTGACGCAGGCGGGCTACGTCTACATCGGCATGGACCACTTCGCGCGTCCGGGCGACGAGCTGGTGCGCGCGCAGCGCGACGGCACGCTACAGCGCAATTTCCAGGGTTACAGCACGCGCGCGGATACGGATTTGATCGGCGTCGGCATGTCGTCGATCGGCAAGGTCGGCGACGTCTATGCGCAGAACGCGAAGGATCTGCCGGGCTACGGCGCGGCGCTCGCGCGACGGCGCGTGCCGATCGCCCGCGGCATCCGGCTCACGGCCGAGGACCGGCTGCGGCGCGACGTGATCACGCATCTGATGTGCAATCTGGTGCTGCGATACGCGCCGTTCGACGCCGCATACGGCATCCGCTTTGCACACAAGTTCGCGCACGAACTCGACGCGCTGCGCGGCTTCGAGCGCGACGGCCTGCTGTCGATCGAAAGCGATCGTCTGACGATTCATCCGCCGGGGCGGCTGTATGTACGCAACGTCGCGATGGCGTTCGACGCGTACCTAGCGGGCGCGCACGACGCGCGCTATTCGAAAACCGTCTGACCCGATGTGGCCGAATAGCGGCAACGGCGCCGCGCGCGACGCGCCGCCGGCCGCGCAACGCAATATGCTGCGCACCGCGCGCATTCGGCCGCCGTTATTGATAAAGTGACGGTTTTCCCGCACTTTCCGTTTCCGACGCACGATGCGCACGACGCAAGCGACCCGCGCGGTCGAACGCCTGAAAACCCGCAGCGGCAACCCGCAGTACACGGCAGTCGGCATGCCCGGGGGCCTGTTTTATCTGGTCGACCGCTCGGGCGGCGCGGCCGAGAAGCTCTGCGCGCCGTTACCGCTCGACGCCTTCGTCGCCTTCGTCGACGAGTTCGGCCCGAAAAAGCCGCGCAAGGCCAGCAAGCTCGATCTCGCATTCGAGGCGCAAATCAAGAACAGCAAACGCTAGGGCCGCAACCGGTTCGCGGCAGGATCTCGCCCCCGTTTGGTACAATTCCACCGTTTTTCGTCCCCCGCCCACGGCCGTTCAGGCTGCATGACCCCATGATGAATATCGAAAAAGCACGTTTCAACATGATCGAACAGCAGATCCGCCCCTGGGATGTGCTGGACCAGGACGTCTTGAGCCTGTTGTCGGTCGTCAAGCGTGAGAACTTCGTGCAGGCCGCGTACCGCGACCTAGCATTCGCCGACGTCGAACTGCCGCTGCCCGGCGGCCAGAAGATGCTGTTTCCGCGCGTCGAAGCGCGCATCCTGCAAGAGCTTGCGGTGAAGAAGCACGAGAACGTGCTCGAAATCGGCGCGGGCTCCGGCTACATGGCGGCGCTGCTCGCCGCGCGCGGCCAATTCGTGACGACGGTCGAGATCGACCCGGCGCTCGCCAAGTTCGCCGAGGACAATCTGAAGAACAACGGCGTGACGAATGCCGAGGTCGCCACGGGCGACGGCTCGCGCGGCTGGCCCGCGAAGGCGCCGTATGACGTGATCTGCGTGTCGGGCGGGCTGCCCGCGATTGCGCAGGAATTGCTCGAGCAACTGAAGGTCGGCGGCCGTCTGGCCGCCTTCGTCGGCGGCCGGCCGGTGATGAAGGCGCAAATCGTCACGCGAATCGACGACAAGCAGTACCGCGTCGCCGACGTGTTCGAAACCTACGTCGATCACCTCGTCAACGCGATCGAGCCGTCGCGCTTCAAGTTCTGAGCCGGCGGCCGACGATGCAGATCCTCACCGCCTCCGCGCTCGCCGAATGGCTGCGCGACACGTCGCGCGCGGCGCCTGTGGTGCTCGACGTGCGCGAGCCGTGGGAAGTCGCAACAGCGAAGATCGACGGCAGCGTGTCGATTCCGATGCAGCAGATTCCCGCTCGCAGCGAAGAACTCGACGACGATGCCGAGATCGTCTGCGTCTGCCATCACGGCATGCGCAGCGCGCAGGTCGCGATGTTTCTCGAATCGCGCGGCTTCACGAAACTCTACAACCTGCAAGGCGGCATCGACGCGTGGTCGCGCGACGTCGATCCGTCGGTGCCGCGCTACTGAGCGGCTGAGCCGAAGCGGCACGCGGCGATAACCGAAGCAACGCACGCCCGGGCCACGCGAATCGAGCCGCGCGAGCGATCCAAGCGCGGCGGGCGCCGCCTCCGATATGCGGCGCTTGCCGCGCCCGCCGCGCTACTCCGTTTCCTTCAATGCTTCGGCGACGATCGCGAACAGTTCGACGAGTTGCGCCTCGTCGACGATCAGCGGCGGCGAGAACGCGAGGATGTCGCCCGTGTAGCGCACCATCGCGCCCTTCTGAAAGCATTTGACGAAGACCTCGTAAGCGCGTGCGCCGGGCGCGCCGTCGCGCGGCTTGAGTTCGACGCCGCCGACGAGGCCGAGATTGCGCACGTCGATCACGTGGCGCGCATCCTTCAGCTTGTGGATCTCGCGCTCGAACACCGGTGCGACCTGCGCGGCGCGCGTGAGCAGCCCCTCGCGCTCGTACAGATCGATCGTCGCGACGGCGGCCGCGGCCGCGAGCGGATGTCCCGAATACGTGTAGCCGTGGAACAACTCGATCCCGGCGGGCGCGCCGTCCACGATCGCGTCGTGGATAGCGCCGCTCGCGGCGACCGCCCCCATCGGCACCGCCGCGTTGTTGGTGCCCTTGGCCATTGTCAGCAGATCGGGCGTGACGCCGAAAAACTGCGACGCGAACGGCGCGCCGAGCCGCCCCCAGCCGGTGATCACCTCGTCGAAGATCAACAGGATGCCGTGCTTGTCGCACAGCGCGCGCAACCGTTCGAGATAGCCTTGCGGCGGAATCAGCACGCCTGTCGAGCCCGCGACCGGCTCGACGATCACCGCGGCGATCGTCGACGCGTCGTGCAGCACGACGAGCCGCTCAAGCTCGTCGGCGAGATGCGCGCCCCAGGCGGGCTGCCCTTTCGAGAACGCAGCCTCGTTCAGATTCAGTGTATGCGGCAGATGATCGACCGACGGCAGCAGCGCACCGCTATAGGCTTTGCGATTCGGCGCGATCCCGCCGACCGAGATTCCGCCGAAGCCGACGCCGTGATAGCCGCGTTCGCGACCGATGAAACGCGTGCGTTGGGCTTCGCCGCGCGCGCGGTGATACGCGAGCGCGATCTTGAGCGCGGTATCCACCGCTTCCGAGCCCGAGTTGGTGAAGAAAATGTGTTTCAGGTCGCCCGGCGTGTGGCGCGCGATCCGCGCGGCGGCTTCGAACGCCTTCGGATGGCCCATCTGAAACGTCGGTGCGAAGTCCATCTGAGCGGCCTGCGCCTGTACCGCGGCGACGATCTCGTCGCGGCCGTGACCCGCGTTCACGCACCAGAGGCCGGCCGTGCCGTCGAGAATCCGGCGGCCGTCGTGCGACGTGTAATACATCCCCTTGGCCGAGACCAAAAGACGCGGTGCCGCCTTGAACTGCCGGTTCGCGGTGAACGGCATCCAGAACGCGGAAAGATCGGGGGTCTGCGAAACAGGCTCGGTCATCAAAGGCTCCTTGGAGAATCGTTCGAATGATGGGCACGCGGCCGCGCCGCGCGAGCGGATCACGCGCCCGGCAAGCCGGCCGCAGCCACGCACGGCAAAAACGATTGGGCAGGCACGTCGAGAGTGTAAGCACGCCCCGCCCGGTGCACAACCATGCAGCACGCGCGCGCGCCGCGCTGCACCGCTTCGGACCATGCCGCGCCCGCGTGCGTGCGCACACGCACCGCCGCACGCGAGCAAGCCCCGCCGACGGGCACGCACGCACGCCGGGCCGATCTGGCACATGCCTTGCGTAATCGGACGCGCCGCACGCTCGCGAGCGTGCGTCCACACCACTCCAACCGGCAAGGGGAACTCGATGAAACGTCGCAGTCTTTTGAAGTTCGGGTCGATGGCAGGCGCGCTCGCCCTCACGGGTCGCAGCCCGTTCGCGCGCGCGGCGGACGCGGGCAAAGGCCCGATCAAGGTGGGTATCCTGCATTCGCTGTCAGGCACGATGGCCATCTCCGAGACTTCGCTGAAAGACACCGCGCTGATGACGATTGCCGACATCAATAAAAACGGCGGCGTGCTCGGGCGGCCGCTCCAGCCGGTCGTCGTCGATCCCGCGTCGAACTGGCCGCTGTTCGCCGAAAAGGCGCGGCAGTTGCTCACGCAGGACAAAGTCGCGTGCGTGTTCGGCTGCTGGACGTCGGTGTCGCGCAAATCGGTGCTGCCGGTGTTCGAGGAGCTGAACGGCCTGCTCTACTACCCGGTGCAGTACGAAGGCGAGGAAATGTCGCGCAACGTGTTCTATACCGGCGCCGCGCCGAATCAGCAGGCGATTCCCGCCGTCGAATACATGATGAGCGCCGAGGGCGGCGGTGCGAAACGTTTCTTCCTGCTCGGCACCGATTACGTCTACCCGCGCACGACCAACAAGATCCTGCGCGCCTTCCTGAAATCGAAGGGCGTGAAGGATGCCGATATTCAGGAAGTCTACACACCGTTCGGCCACAGCGATTATCAAACGATCGTCGCGAACATCAAGACCTTCGCGCAAGGCGGCAAGACCACCGTGATCTCGACGATCAACGGCGATTCGAACGTGCCGTTCTACAAGGAACTCGGCAATCAGGGGATCAAGGCGGCCGAGGTTCCCGTCGTCGCGTTTTCGGTCGGAGAAGAGGAGCTGCGCGGGATCGATACGAAGCCGCTCGTCGGCCATCTCGCCGCGTGGAATTACTTCATGTCGGTCAAGGGGCCGGCGAACGCGAAGTTCAAGGACCAGTTCGCCGCGTGGGCGCAATCGCAGAACCTGCCCGGTGGCGCGAAGCGCGTGACCAACGATCCGATGGAGGCGACCTTCGTCGGCATTCACATGTGGAAGCAGGCGGTCGAGAAAGCCAAGAGCGCCGATGTCGACAAGGTGCGCGCCGCGATGATCGGGCAATCGGTCGCCGCGCCGTCGGGCTTCACGCTGACGATGGACGGCAACCATCATCTGCACAAGCCGGTGATGATCGGCGAAATTCGCGGCGACGGTCAGTTCAACGTCGTCTGGAAGACCAAGACGGCGATCCGCGCGCAGCCTTGGAGCCCGTACATCGCCGGCAATCAGGGCAAGCCCGACGTGATCGGCTCGATTCCGGCATTTCTGCGGCGGCGCGCGGCGGCGCTCGCGTGACGTACTTCGCGGGCGGCGCGTCCGTGGCTACATGCGGACGCTTTGCGCGCGCCGACGCGCCACGGCGCACGGCCGCACGGCGGATTTTCTTTTCATTCATGAGGACAGGCTGATGCTCACGCCCTTGAGCCGCGCGGTGCGCGCCTTTGCCGTGCGCACCGCCGCGGCGTTCGCCGTCTGCGGCGCGCTCGTGCTCGCCGCGCCTTGCGCGGCGTTCGCGCTCGCGAATGCCGACGTCGCCGCGCTCGCCGGCGACGACTTCGACGCGAAGCTCGCCGCGATCGATCATCTCGCCGCCGACGGCAGTGCCGCCGCCGTCGCGCTGCTGCACGCGCTCGCCGACGGCAATGCGCTGGCCACCGACGCGGGCCGCCTGCTGATTCAGGCCGGCGACGGCAGCACCCGCGACGTGCTCACGCAAGCGGGCACGCCCGCAGGCGACGCGCAACCGGTGACGCTCAACAATCTGCTTCGCACGAAGATCGCGAATGCGCTGTCGGGTATCGATCTGGCATCGCCCGACGTCGCCACGCGGCGCAACGCGATCGATGCGCTGTTGAAGAATCCCGACGCGTCGGTCAAGCCGATGATCGACGCGGCGCGCGCGAAAGAGACCGATCCGGCGCTCAAGCGCCGCCTCGACACATTGTGGGCGATCGCCGCGCTGCACGACGCGGACCCGGCGCGACGCCTCGAAGCGGTACGGCTCGTCGCCGCGCGCAACGATCTCGACATGATCGAGCAATTGCGCCCGCTCGTCGCCAAGCGCGCCGACGCAAGCGATGCGGAGCCCGACGCGCAGGTGCGCGCCGCCGCGCAGCAGGGCCTCGACGCGCTGTATGCGATCCAGCGCCGCGGCGAAATCGCGGGCACGCTGTTCGCGGGGCTTTCGCTCGGCAGCGTGCTGCTGCTTGCGGCGCTCGGACTCGCGATCACCTACGGCCTGATCGGCGTGATCAACATGGCGCATGGCGAATTTCTGATGATCGGCGCCTATGCAACCTACGTCGTGCAAACGCTCGTGCAACACTATCTGCCCGGTGCGTTCGACTGGTATCCGCTGATTGCGATTCCCGCGTCGTTCGTCACGGCTGCCGCGGTGGGCATCGCGCTCGAGCGGCTCGTGCTGCGGCATCTGTATGGCCGCCCGCTCGAAACGCTGCTCGCGACGTTCGGCGTGAGCCTCATCCTGATCCAAGCGACGCGGACGATCTTCGGCGCGCAAAACGTTCAGGTGACCAATCCGGCATGGATGAGCGGCGGCGTCGCGGTCATGCAGAACCTGATCCTGCCTTACAACCGGCTCGCGATTCTCGCGTTCTCGCTCATCGTCGTCGGCATCGCATGGGCCGTGTTGACGAAGACGCGGCTCGGGCTGTTCATGCGCGCGGTCACGCAAAACCGCCAGATGGCCGCGTGCGTCGGCGTGAAAACCGCGCGTGTCGATTCCCAAGCATTCGCGTTCGGCGCAGGCATCGCGGGCCTGGGCGGCTGCGCGCTGTCGCAGATCGGCAATGTCGGCCCGGATCTTGGCCAGAGCTACATCATCGATTCGTTCATGGCGGTCGTGCTCGGCGGCGTCGGCCAGATCGCGGGCACCGTGCTTGGCGGCTTCGGCCTCGGGCTCGTCGGCAAGGCCATCGAGCCGTTCTGGGGCGCGGTGCTCGCGAAGATCGCGGTGCTCGCAATGATCGTGCTGTTCATCCAGAAACGCCCACAGGGCATGTTTGCGCCGAAAGGCCGAAGCGCGGAGGCGTGACGACATGAATTCGACGACTCAATCGTTTTCCACGGCCGCGGCAAGCGCCCCGCGATCGAGTGGGCAAGCCCACGCCGAACCGGCTGCCGGGCCGATCACGCCGCCGAGCGCGCCGCGCTTCACACTCGATCTGCCGCCGCGCGCCGCGCTGCTGCCGCGGCGCGCGTGGCTCGCGCTCGTCGCGCTGTGCGTGGCGGTCGGCATCGGCGTGCCGCTCGCCGCGCTCGTCGTGCCTGAATCGAGCGCATTTCATCTGTCATCCTACGCAATGACGCTCGGCGGCAAGCTGATGTGCTACGCGATCGCGGCGCTCGCGCTCGATCTCGTCTGGGGTTACTGCGGCATCCTGAGCCTCGGGCACGGCCTGTTCTTCGCGCTCGGCGGCTATGCGATCGGCATGTACCTGATGCGCGAGATCGGACGCGACGGCAAATACGGCAGCGATCTGCCCGATTTCATGGTGTTTCTCGACTGGCATGCGCTGCCGTGGTACTGGCAAGGCACCGAGCACCTCGCGTATGCGCTCGCGCTCGTCGTGCTGGTGCCCGCCGCCCTCGCTTGGGTGTTCGGCTTCTTCACGTTCCGCTCGCGCGTCAAGGGCGTGTATCTGTCGATCATCACGCAAGCGCTGACATTCGCTGCGATGTTGCTGTTCTATCGCAACGAAACCGGCTTCGGCGGCAACAACGGTTTCACCGATTTCAAACGGATCGCCGGCTTCGCGATCACGTCGCCCGGCACACGCACCGCGCTGTTCCTGCTCACGTTCGCGGCGCTCGCCGCGTCGTTCATCGCCGCGCGCGCGATCGTCGTGAGCAAGCTCGGACGCGTCGTCACCGCGATCCGCGACGGCGAGACGCGGCTGATGTTCGTCGGCTACAGCCCGCTTGCGTACAAGCTATTCGTGTGGACCGTATCGGCCGTGCTGTGCGCGATCGCGGGCGCGCTCTACGTGCCGCAGGTCGGCATCATCAATCCGAGCGAGATGTCGCCGGGCAATTCGATCGAGATGGCGATCTGGGTGGCCGTCGGCGGGCGCGGCACGCTGATCGGTCCGATCATCGGCGCATTCGCGGTCAACGGTGCAAAGAGCCTGTTTACCGCTTACTTCGCCGAATATTGGCTGTTCTTCCTTGGCCTTATTTTCGTGCTCGTGCCGCTCGTGCTGCCGCGCGGGATCATGGGCGCGGGCGCGGCGCTCGCGCGCAAAGGAGCGAGCCGATGAGCCCGCGCATGATCCGGCCGCGCCGCGCCAAGCAGGCGGGCGACGCCGGCCCGAGCGCCGTCAGCGGCACCGCGGCGCTGTCGCATGTCGTCGAGCCGGGCGCGATCGATACCTCGCACGGCACGATCCTGTATCTCGAAGACATCGAAGTCAGCTTCGACGGCTTTCGCGCGTTGAAAAAGCTGTCGCTTGCGATCGACGCGGGCGAGCTGCGCTGCGTGATCGGTCCGAACGGCGCGGGCAAGACGACGATGATGGACGTGATCACCGGCAAGACGCGTCCCGACTCGGGCTGCGCATTCCTCGGCCAGACCCTCGATCTGACCCGGATGAACGAACCGCAGATCGCGCGCGCGGGTATCGGCCGCAAGTTCCAGAAGCCGACCGTCTTCGAGCAGCATCCGGTATGGGAGAACCTCGAACTCGCGATGCAGGCCGACAAGCGCTGGTTCGCGTCGCTGCGCGCTCGGCTCGAGCGCGCGGCGCAGGCGCGCATCGAGGAAACGCTCGCGCTGATCCAGCTCGAGGACAGCGCGTACCGGCTCGCGGGCGAGCTGTCGCACGGGCAGAAGCAGCGCCTCGAAATCGGCATGCTGCTGATGCAGCGCCCCGCGCTGCTGCTGCTCGACGAACCGGCGGCCGGGATGACCGACCACGAAACGATGATGCTCGCCGAGCTGTTGAACACGCTGCGCGGCAGTTGCTCGATGATGGTCGTCGAGCACGACATGGAGTTCGTCGCGGCGCTCGCGGGCGATACCGGCCGCGTGACGGTGATGGCCGAAGGCGCCGTGCTCGCGCAAGGCACGCTCGATCAGGTCAAGCGCGACGAAGCGGTGATCGAGTCTTATCTCGGACGATGATGCGATGCTGACGATCGAATCACTGAATCAGTATTACGGTGGCAGCCATATCCTGCGCAACGTGAGCCTCACCGCCGACGACGGCAAGCTGACCGTGCTGCTCGGGCGCAACGGCGTCGGCAAAACGACGCTGTTGCGCTGTGTGATGGGCGTCGTCGCCGCGAAAAGCGGCGCCATTGCATGGGGCGGCAAGCCGCTCGGCTCGCTGCCGCCGTATGCGCGCGTCGCCGCGGGCTTGGCGTATGTGCCGCAAGGCCGTGACATCTTTGCGCGGCTGACGGTCGAGGAAAATCTGCTCGTCGGCGCGGCAAGCCGCCAAGCACCTTCCAAGGTGCCGGACCGAATCTACGATTTATTTCCAGTCCTGAAGGATATGCGTGCACGGCGCGGCGGCGATCTGTCCGGCGGTCAGCAGCAGCAGCTTGCGATCGGCCGCGCGCTGATGAGTGAGCCACAACTGCTGATCCTCGACGAGCCGACCGAAGGCATCCAGCCGTCGATCATTCAGGACATCGGCCGCACACTCAGGCAACTCGTCGACGAAACGCGGATGACGGTGCTGCTCGTCGAGCAGTACTACGATTTCGCGCGCTCGATTGCCGATCGCTACTGGGTGATGAGCCGCGGCGAGATCGTCGCGGGCGGCGCGGGCAGCGAGATGGACGCGCATCGCGTGCGGGAGATGATCGCGGTTTGAGCCGATTGTTCGAGCGGTTTTCCGGCGTGCGGCGAAGCAACCGGGCCGGGCCGCCCCCGCACGGCCGAACAGTGCGGCCGAACGCACTCGCCGATGCGCTCGCGCAGTGCGGCCGATATCCTGTAGCATGAGTGCGCCCGCCTTTTCCGCGCCTGACGATGTCCGCCCACGAACCTCATGCCACGCTCGCCCGCCCTGCCGCCAAGGCGTGGCACGCCCGTCTCGAACTTGGCTTCGAACTGCATGGCGCGCGCACGGCGCTCGTCCATCGGCGGCATGCGGGTCCGCTGCGCGTTCAGCGCGCGCTCTACCCGGAAGGCGACGCGATCTGCCATGCGGTGATCGTCCATCCGCCCGGCGGCATTGCCGGCGGCGACACGCTCGACATCGACGTTCGGCTCGCGCCCGGCACGCATGCGGTGCTGACCACGCCCGGTGCGACCAAGTGGTACAAGTCGAACGGTCTCGATGCGCGGCAGCGGATCGCAATCGAGGTCGGCGCACACGCAAGGCTCGATTGGCTGCCGCAAAACAACCTGTTCTTCGACGCCGCGCACGCGTCGCTCGATTTCGCGCTGACGCTTGGCGCCGGCGCGAGTGCGCTCGGCTGGGATGCGACGCAGCTCGGCCGTCAGGCGGCGGGGGAAACTTGGGCGGCAGGCCGCATCGCGTCGATCTCGACGCTCATCGGGCCATCCGGGAAGCCGCAATGGATCGAGCGTGCGCGCCTCGATGCGGCCGATCCGCTGCGCACCGCGCCACAAGGGCTCGACGGCTTCTGTGTCTACGGCACGCTATGGGCGTTAGGCGCGGCTTGCACCGACGCACTCGCCGAGACGATCGCCCCCACGCTGCCGTTCGACGACACATTGCGCGCGGGCGTCACCTGCGTGGCGCCCGGCACGATGCTGATCCGCGCGCTCGCGCATTCGATGGAGGCGCTGCAGCGTCTGTTCATCGAACAATGGCTCGTGCTGCGGCCGCTCGTGCACGGCGTCGACGCGATGCCGTTGCGGCTTTGGCAAACCTGATGCGCGCCGCACGATTCTGACACACGCCTTTCGGCGAAATACCCCATGACGGTGCGCGGCGCACCGGTTTGCGGCATCGCACCGCCCGAAAATCGCATGGCACACGCCTTGCTGACTTACCTGCGCGCCTGCTTGCGTATTTGCCCAGTTGCGGTGCTACGATAACCGCGCGGTGAGCGCCAAATTCACCATCCAGATATTACGTTTTCCAAAATGTTTCTTTCATGAAACTGACTCCCCGAGAGAAAGACAAGCTGCTGATTTTCACGGCGGCGCTCGTCGCCGAACGTCGCCGCGCGCGCGGTCTCAAGCTCAACTATCCCGAGACGGTCGCGTTCATCACGGCCGCGCTGATGGAAGCGGCGCGCGACGGCAAGACCGTCGCCGAGGTGATGCACTACGGCACCACCCTGCTCACGCGCGACGACGTGATGGAAGGCGTGCCGGAAATGATTCCCGATATCCAGGTCGAGGCGACCTTTCCCGACGGCACGAAGCTCGTCACCGTCCACCATCCGATTGCGTGAGCCTGCGATGATCCCCGGCGAAATCCTCACCGACGACGGCGAGCACGAACTGAATGCGGGCCGTCAAACGATCGCGCTGGTCGTGGCGAACACGGGCGACCGTCCCGTGCAGGTCGGCTCGCACTATCACTTCCACGAAGCCAACGACGCGCTGTCGTTCGATCGCGAAGCCGCGCGCGGCTTCCGGCTGAACATCGCCGCCGGCACCGCGGTGCGCTTCGAGCCCGGCCAAGCGCGCACGGTCGAACTCGTCGCGCTCGTGGGCGCGCGTGCAGTCTACGGCTTCCAGGGCAAGGTGATGGGGCCGCTCTGAACGCCGTGGCCGCACCGCATGCGACGCGCGGCCCCTCCTTTCCGGAACATCCAAGCAACGCAAGGATTCGCAACATGACACTACGCTTGAGCCGCCGCGCGTATGCGGAAATGTACGGGCCGACCACAGGCGACCGCATCCGCCTCGCGGATACCGATCTGCTGATCGAAATCGAGCGCGACTACACGGTCTACGGCGATGAAGTGAAGTTCGGCGGCGGCAAGGTGATCCGCGACGGGATGGGCCAATCGCAGCTCGTGGCGGCCGACGTTGCCGATACCGTGATCACGAACGCGGTAATCGTCGATCACTGGGGCATCGTGAAAGCCGATATCGCGATCAAGCACGGCCGCATCGCCGCGATCGGCAAGGCCGGCAATCCGGACATCCAGCCCGGCGTGACGATCGCGATCGGCGCGGCCACCGAGATCATCGCGGGCGAAGGATTGATCGTGACCGCGGGCGGCATCGACACGCACATCCACTTCATCAGCCCGCAGCAAATTGACGAAGCGCTCGCCTCGGGCGTGACGACGCTGATCGGCGGCGGCACGGGTCCGGCAACGGGCACCAACGCGACCACCTGCACGCCCGGCCCGTGGCATCTCGAACGCATGTTGCAGGCGGCCGACGGCTGGCCGGTCAATCTCGGTTTTCTCGGCAAGGGCAACGTGAGCCTGCCGCAGCCGCTCATCGAGCAGATCGAAGCCGGCGCGATCGGCCTGAAGCTGCACGAAGACTGGGGCTCGACGCCCGCCGCAATCGACAACTGCCTCACGGTTGCCGACGACACCGACACGCAAGTCGCGATCCATACCGACACGCTGAACGAAGCCGGCTTCGTCGAGGCAACGCTCGCCGCGTTCAAGGGCCGCACGATCCATACGTACCACACCGAAGGCGCGGGCGGTGGCCACGCGCCCGATATCCTCAAGGCGTGCGGCGAGCCCAACGTGCTGCCGTCGTCAACGAATCCGACGCGCCCGTACACGATCAACACGCTCGACGAGCACCTCGACATGCTGATGGTCTGCCATCACCTCGATCCGTCGATCGCCGAGGATCTCGCATTTGCCGAATCGCGCATCCGCCGCGAGACGATCGCGGCCGAAGATATCCTGCACGATCTCGGCGCGCTGTCGATGCTGTCGTCCGATTCGCAGGCGATGGGCCGCGTGGGCGAAGTGATCGTGCGCACTTGGCAGACCGCTCACAAGATGAAGGTGCAACGCGGCGCGCTGCCCGAGGACAACCCGCGCCACGACAACTTCCGCGCGAAGCGCTATGTCGCGAAATACACGATCAACCCGGCGCTCACGCACGGCATCGCGCACGAAGTCGGCTCGATCGAACCCGGCAAGTGGGCCGATCTGGTGCTCTGGGAGCCCGCGTTCTTTGGCGTGAAGCCCGCGATGATCATCAAGGGCGGCATGATCGCGCTCGCGCAGATGGGCGACCCGAACGCGTCGATCCCGACGCCGCAGCCCGTCCACTACCGCGATATGTTCGCCACGCGCGGCGGCGCGCTCGCGCGCACGTCGCTCACGTTCGTGTCGCAACTGTCGCTCGATGCGGGCATCGCCGAGCGCTACGGACTCGCGAAGCGGCTCGTGCCGGTGCGCGGCTGCCGCACGGTAACCAAGCGCGACATGATCCACAACGCATGGCAGCCGGCGATCAGCGTCGACCCCGAAACCTACGACGTCGTCGCCGACGGCACGCTGCTGACCTGCGAGCCGGCTCACGTGCTGCCGATGGCGCAGCGCTATTTCCTGTTTTGAGTCCTGAATAACCGACCATGCGCACGATCGACAAACGTATCGCCCCGCACGTGAAACTTGCTGCGTCGCTCGTCGCGCGCGCGCCGACCCTCACGCTCACCTACGATGCGCGCTGCAAGAGCCGGCTCGCCGCAACGCTCGACAACGGCGAGGAAATCGCGCTCGTGCTGCCGCGCGGCACGGTGCTCGCCGACGGCGACGTGCTCGTCGCCGACGACGGCGCGCTGGTGCGCGTGGCCGCGGCCGCGCAAGCCGTGCTCGTCGTGCGCGCCGCCGATACCCTGACGCTCACGCGCGCCGCCTATCACCTCGGCAACCGGCATACGCCTATCGAAGTGGGCGCCGATTATCTGAAGCTCGAATACGATCCCGTGCTCGCCGACATGCTGACGCGCCTCGGAACCACGGTCGAACGCACGCACGCGCCGTTCCAGCCCGAAGCCGGCGCTTATGGCGGCGGGCACCGGCACGGCCACGATGCGACGTTTGCCGAAGATTACGCGCTCGCGCAGCAGGTGTACGGCGAGCACCACGGGCACTCGCACTCGCACTCGCACTCGCACTCGCACGAACACGATCACGATCACGATCACGATCACGATCACCAGCATGGTCCTTCCTGCGCACACGCTCATGGCCATCGACACGACTGAACTCGTCGCGCTGCTGCATCTGGCATCGCCGGCGCTGCCGATCGGCGCGTACAGCTATTCGCAAGGGCTCGAGGCCGCGCTCGATACGGCGCTGATCCGCGATGCCGACGGCGTGCGCGACTGGATCGCAAGCGGCCTCGCCGACGTGCTCGCGCATGGCGAACTGCCGTTGCTCGCGCATCAGCTCGAACGCTGGCGCAAGCACGATGCCGATGCGCTCGCCGCCGCGAACGACGAGTTCGTCGCGAGCCGCGAATCGGCGGAACTGCGTCGCGAAACCGAGCAGATGGGCTGGTCGCTCGCCCAGCTTTGCGTGTCGCTCGAATGGGGCGATGCCGCACGTCGTGCGACGCTCGCGCGCCTGTCGCCCATCGCACTGCCGAGCGCGTTCGCGTTCGCCGCCGCCGCGCACGGCGCGAGCCCCGATGCGACGCTCGCCGCCTACGCATTCGGCTGGATCGAGAATCAGACGGCCGCCGCGATCAAAGCGGTGCCGCTCGGCCAACTGGCCGGCCAGAAGATCATCGCGGCGCTGCGCGAGCCGATCCGCGACGCCGTGCGCCGCGCGCTCGCGACGCCGCCTGCCGCGATCAACACGTTCGCACCGCAGCTCGGCATTCTGTCGGCTCGCCACGAATCGCAATACTCGCGCCTGTTCCGCTCCTAAGCCGCGGTTCGCATGAATCGCCCAAGCATCCCGATCATCATGAACACACCTGCCTCAAACGTTCCCGCCTCCACGGCGCCCCGCCGCACGAAAAAACTTCCGCCGTTGCGGGTGGGCATCGGCGGCCCGGTCGGCTCCGGCAAGACGACGCTGCTCGAAATGCTCTGCAAGGGCATGCGAGATCGCTATGACCTCGTCGCGATCACGAACGATATCTATACGAAGGAGGATCAACGGCTGCTGACCATCGCGGGCGCGCTGCCGGAGGAGCGGATCATGGGCGTCGAGACGGGCGGCTGCCCGCACACGGCGATTCGCGAGGACGCATCGATCAATCTCGAAGCCGTCGAGCGCATGCTCGCGCGTTTTCCGCAGGCGGACATCGTATTCATCGAATCCGGCGGCGACAACCTCGCCGCGACGTTCAGCCCGGAGTTGTCCGATCTGACGATCTACGTGATCGATGTCGCGGGCGGCGAAAAGATTCCGCGCAAGGGCGGGCCCGGCATCACGAAATCGGATTTGCTCGTGATCAACAAAACGGACCTCGCGCCGCTCGTCGGCGCGAATCTCGACGTGATGGCCGCCGACACGAAGAAAATGCGCGGCGAGCGCCCGTATGTGATGTGCAATCTGAAGGCGCTCGACGGCGTCGCCGACGTGATCGCGTTCATCGAGAAGAAAGGATTGCTGAGCGTCTGACGTCCGGCAACGGCGCGCCCATTGGCGTGCGCGGCAGCAGCCACAGCTGCGCGGCCGCGCGCGACGGCCGGCGCGGAAGCTGGAGCCGGGCTGACAGCCGCCACGCATCCGCGCGATAGCCTGCCGCCCTGCGGCACTCAAGCGCCGAGCCCGCCCGCCTCTTCGTCGATACCGGCCACATCGCCGCCATCGCCGCCGGCCGCGCTTGCGACACACGGCGGCGGCAGCAACGCGCTCAGCACGTCGATGGTGCGCGCGGTCGCGCCGCGGTGCCGCGCGGCGAACGCCGCGCCGGCCGCGCCCATCGCCGTGCGGCGCGGATGGTCGGCAAACAGTGCATCGGCCGTGCGCGCAAGCTCCGCCGTATCCTGCACCTGCACACAAGCGCCTGCCGCGACCGCGTCGGCCGTCGCCTGCGTGAAATTGAACACGTGTGGCCCAATCAGCACCGGCACGCCCACCGCGCACGCTTCGATCAGATTCTGCCCGCCGAGCGGCAGCAGGCTGCCGCCGATGAACGCGAGGTCCGCGGCTGCGTAATACGCCACCAGTTCGCCCATCGAATCGCCGAGCAGCACCGCGACATCCGCCGGCAGCGGCGCGGCGGCCGGCCGGCCGGCCGCCGCGGCAGCGCCGTCGTCCGCCCATTCGGTGCGCCTCATGCAACGCAGCCCGCGACGCTCGACGAGCGCCGCGACTTCGGCAAAACGCTGCGGATGGCGCGGCACGAGCACCAGCAGCGCGCCGGGCGTGTTCATCGCGGCGAACGCATCGAGCACGAGCGCTTCCTCGCCCTCGCGCGTGCTCGCCGCAATCCACACCGGCCGGTTGCCGATCGCCGCGCGCCACGCGCGCCCGCGTGCGGCAAGCTCGGGCGGCGGCGCCATATCAAACTTCAGATTGCCGAGCACCGCGACGTTGCGCGCGCCGAGCGCATTCAGCCGCTCGGCATCGGCCGGGCTCTGCGCGAGCACGCGCGAGAAACCGCCGAACACGTCGCGCACGGCCGCGCCGAACTTCGCCGCGCGCTTGAACGAGCGCGCCGACATCCGCGCGTTCGTCAGCACCAGCGGCACGTCGGCACGGCGGCATTCGTCGATCAGCGTCGGCCACACCTCGGTCTCCATCACGAGGCCCAGCGACGGCTGCCATGTGCTCAGAAAACGCCGCACCGCAAGCGGCAGGTCATAAGGCAGGTAACAGCGCAGCACGCGAGAGCCGAATAGCTGCTCGCCCGTCGCGCGGCCGCCCGGCGTCATATGCGTGAGCAGGATGCGCACATCCGGGCGCGCGCGCAGCAGCGCATCGATCAGCGGTTGAGCGGCGCGCGTCTCGCCGACCGACACCGCATGCACCCACACGATCGGCGTGCGTTCGTCGACGCCGCGCGCGCCCGCGCGCCCCGGCCCATAGCCGAAGCGCTCGCCGATATGTTCGCGATAGCCGCGCTCGCGCCGCGAGCGCCATAGCAGACGCAACACCGCGACCGGCGCGATCAGCCACCACAGCACACGATAGATCGCTCTCAACATCGCCCGGGCGCTCCCGCCGAAACGTCGCGCGCGCTCAAACGAGCGTCCTGCCCGTCAAACGTTCGAGAATGCCGAGCGGCGCGCGCTCGGGACGCACCATCGAATCCACGGGCAAAAAGAACGTCTGCTCGAGCATGAACTGGCCGGACATCACCGCGTGCGACGTTTGATCGGAAAAGCACACCCATACGCTGCCGGGCGGAAACGGCATGGTTTGTTGCGGGCTCGTTCTTTGATAGTCGAGATCGGCCTTCATGCAGTCGTGCAGGTTCAGCATCAGATGGTCATACGCGCTGCGCTTGGTCTTCGTCACGCGCAGCAGCGCGAGCAGAAACGCCGAGCCCGGCAGTTGCGGCCTGATCCGCGGCAAGAAGCGCTTTGCGACGTCCTCGAACGGCTCGCCAACGCGCCACACGCGCGGCACGCCTGCCGGATTCACGTTCGTGAACACGCGCAGGATGCGCTCGCCGTAATTGGGCCGCGACGGAAACGCGTCGACGTGCAAGCGGCTGTCGTCCTTGCGCCACGACGTCTGCCGCGTCTCGACCTGCATGAGGCGCAGGCTCGTCGGCGCGACGCGCAGCTTGCCGCGGTATTCGGGCAACAGCCCGTCGACGAGCGTGCATGCATGCTGCGCGAAGCGCGCGACCAGCGCGCGCACCGCCGATTGCGTGACCGCATCGCCGATCACGCCGGCGAGCGCGCCGCCCATCGGCGCGAGGCTGATGTTCTTGCGCTTCGGATCGGCAAGCGCCGGATCGAGCAGCGCTTCCTCGCCGCCGTCGATCGGAAAGCGCAAATGCGGGAAAAACAGCACCTTGCCGTCCTCGAGTGCGGCAAGCAGTTGCTCGCGCGGCACGGACAAGCGCTGGCCGCTCCAGTCGGCGGAGTCGATATGGATGATCTGGGATTCGCTCATGAGATCGCGTCAAGAATTACAGCAAGCCGAACGACGCGAGCGCGTCCTTCACCTGCGAAAGGGACGGCGGCGCGCCCGCCGTGCCGAGGTTGACGACGTTGGGCGACCAGTAGCCGCCCGTGCGCCAAGCCGTCGCGAAATTGTACAGTTCGACGGTCGGGCGCTTGAGCGCCGCCGCGATGTGGACGAGGCCCGTATCGACGCCGACCGTCGCCGCCGCGCCGTCGATCAGGCCGACCACGGCGGGCAGCGACAGCTTCGGCGGCACGATGGCCGCCGCGCCGAACGCGTTGGCGAGCCGCTCGCTCGTCGCGCGCTCGGCGTCGCTGCCCCACGGCAGCACGAGCGACATGCCGCGCCGCACGAGCGCCTCGCCCAGCGCCAGCCATGCGTCGTCGGGCCATTGCTTGTCGGTGCGCGACGTCGCATGCACGAACACCACATACGGCACGGGCAGGTTCAGATCGAGCGTGGCGAGCGCGCGCGACGCGGCCGCCGTGTTCAGCCCGAAATCGACCGGATCGCCGGGCGCGGGCGCCGGAACGCCCAGCGCCGCCGCGACGAGCTGCCGCGAGCGTTCGACGACGTGCGTGCGCGGCGCGATCGGCACACGCCGGCGATAGAAGAAGCGCACTGGCCATTCGTAGCCGGCGCCGTCGGTGCGGTTGCCAAGGCCGACGAGCGGGCCGCGCGCCCAGCTCGCGACCCACGCGGTCTTGATAAGCCCCTGGCAGTCGATCACGAGGTCGTAGCGCTCCTCGGCAAGCCGGCGCCTGAATGCGCCGATCTCACGCCACGTCGCGACGGAGCCGAGCCGCTTGCGCCAGCGCCGCAACGAGAATGGCAGCACGTTGCGCACGCCGTCGACGAGTCCGACGAGATCGGCGAATCCCTCCTCGACGAGCCAGTCGATCCGCGCATCGGGATGATGCCGGCGGATGTCGGCAATCACCGGCATGTTATGCACGACGTCGCCCAACGACGACACGCGCACGATCAGAATTTTTTGCACGCTGAAAACAAAGCCGGCGAAGGCCGGCTCGAGGCCGAAAGGACGGATTTTATCGCGCCCGGCGGCCGACATAGACAAAAAGCGGCGAACGCCCGCTGGCGTCGCCGCTTTTGTCGGTAAAGCTTGCGAAAGCGCAAGCGCGGCGCGCAACCGTGGTTGCGCGCCGCGCCGTCGCTCAGAACGGCAGGTCCGCGTCCGGCTTGGCCGCCTTCAGCGCACGGCGGAAATCGTCCTGAATGCGTGCGAGCCCATCGGCGGTGGTCGCCTCGAAGCGCAGCACGATAACGGGCGTCGTATTCGACGAGCGCGCGAGGCCGAAGCCGTCCGGATACTCGACGCGCAGCCCGTCGATCGTCACGATCTCGTCCGCGCCGTCGAACTTCGCGTTCGCGCGCAGCGCATCGATCAGCTTCACGTTCTCACCCTCTTCGAGCTTCAGGTTCAGCTCGGGCGTCGACACCGCGTTCGGCAAGCCGTTGAGCAGCGCGCTCGGGTCCGCGACGCGCGCGAGAATCTCGAGCAGCCGCGCGCCGGTGTAGAGGCCGTCGTCGAAGCCGTACCAGCGATCCTTGAAGAACACGTGGCCGCTCATCTCGCCTGCCAGCGGCGCGCCGGTCTCGCGCAGCTTGGCCTTCACGAGCGAGTGGCCCGTCTTCCACATCAGCGGCTCGCCGCCCTTCTCGCGCACCCAGTGCGCGAGATTGCGCGTGCATTTGACGTCGTAGATGATCTGCGCGCCCGGATTGCGCGACAGCACTTCCTGCGCGAACAGCATCAACTGACGGTCCGGATAGATGATCTGGCCGTCCTTCGTGACGACGCCCAGGCGATCGCCGTCGCCGTCGAACGCGAAGCCGATCTCGGCATCGGTTTGCTTGAGCTTGCCGATCACGTCCTCGAGGTTCTCCGGGTGCGCCGGGTCCGGATGATGGTTCGGGAAATTGCCGTCGATATCCGTATAAAGCTCGACCAGCTCGCAGCCGAGCGCCTTGAACAGGCGCGTGGCGAGCGGGCCGGCCACGCCGTTGCCCGCGTCGACCACGAGCTTCAGCGGCCGCGCGAGCTTGATGTCGCTCGTGATCCGCTCGACGTACTGGTCGGCGACGTCGTATTGCTCGTAAGCGCCGCTGCCGCTTTCGAAGCGCTCGTCGACGATCCGCTTGTAGAGCGCCTGGATCTGCTCGCCGTAGATCGCCGCGCCGCGCAGCACCATCTTGAAGCCGTTGTAGTCGGGCGGATTGTGGCTGCCGGTGACGACGATGCACGAATCGACCCGGCGCTCGCCCGCCTTGAGCGCGAGCGGCACGCTTGCCGCGAAGTAGCCGACCGGCGTCGGCACCATGCCGACGTCGACCACGTCGACGCCCGCGGCACGCAGCCCGTCGGCAAGCGCGGCCGACAACTGCGGCCCGGACAGGCGGCCGTCGCGCGCGATCACCACGGCGTCGCCGCCGGCTGCGCGCACTTCGCTGCCGAACGCACGGCCGATCGCGCGAGCGACGTCGGCATCGAGCGTCTTGCCGATCACGCCCCGAATATCGTATGCCTTGAAAATGGATTGGGAAATCATCGATTCACTCTCAGTCTTGCATTGGAAAAATTTGCCGCCCCGGACGGAACATCTGGCGCCGGCTGCCGCGAACCCCGGACAATTTATAATCGCAGGTTTGCGGCAAGCCGATCGCACTAACGGATCATCTCATTCTAATGCCTAGTTGCTTCATTGCAGCAAAACCGTTCATTAATACAGCGCGTTCGGTGATCTTGGATACAGTTTCCTTTTCAATTCTTTTATGCTGAAGCGGATCGCCAATCCCGAGGTCGGGCGAGCCGTCGCCAACCTGGCTTGGCTCGGCATCGAGCGCGTCACGCAAATCGGCGTCGCGATCGTCGTGAGCGGGCTGCTCGCCCGCTATTTCGGTCCGGACGCGTTCGGCAAATGGCAGTACGCGAACACGCTGCTGCTCGTGCTCGCCCCGCTCACGTGGGTATGCGGCGCCGAAATCCTGGTGCCCACGATCGTCCAGCGCAGCGGCGCGGAGTTGGGCGCCGTGCTCGGCAGCGCGTTCGCGCTGCGCTTCGCGGTGTCGGTCGCGGCGCTCGCGCTCACGTGGGCGGCAATCGCCGCGGGCGCGCTCGATCCGCTCGTCGGCGCGATGCTCGCCGGGCTCGCGCTCACGCTCGCGCTGCGCGAGCCGTTTGTCGGCGTCGTCAACGCGTGGCTGCAGAGCATGACTTACAGCAAGCCGCAGCTCGTCGCGAGCATCGCGGCCGCGCTCCTGAAAATGGCGCTCGTCTGGCTGCTGGTGCGCGCGAGCGTCGCGCCGGCGCGCTTCGGCTGGCTGTGGGCGCTCGAAGCCGCGCTGATCGCGGGCGCGCTGATCGCGTACTACCGCGCCAAGCATGGCGGCGTGCTCGGCTGGCGCATCGAGCGGCCGCTCGTGCGCGAGTTCGCGACGACCGGCACCGTGTTCTGGCTCGGCCTCGTCTGCATGTACCTGTTTCTGAAGCTCGACCGGCTCATGCTCGAGCGCTACGTGACGTTCGCCGAACTCGGCCGCTATGCAGCCGCGCAGCAGTTGAACGAGAACTGGATCACGCTCGCGCTGATGCTCGCGCAGACAATCGCGCCCGCGTTCGTCTATCGCGTGCACGACGCCGCGCAGCTCGCCCGCAACATCCGGCGGCTCGTCGGCATGACCGCCGCGCTGATGATCTCGGGCGCGCTCGTGCTCGACCTGCTCGCGGGTTTCATCATCCGCAAGGTGTTCGGGCCCGGCTTTGACAGCGCGGTCGAAATCTTCCGCTGGGCGGTGTGGCTGTCGGTGCCGGCGGGCATCGAGGCGATCAGCAATCTCGTCGTGCTCAAATATCAGGCGAAATTCGTGTTGCTCGCGAAATGGGTGATCGCCCTGGCGCTCGCGGCGCTCGTCAATCTGATCGCGATTGAGCGCGCCGGGCCGCACGGCGCGCTCGCCGGCCTAGCGGCCGGCTATCTCGCCGCGGCGGCCGTCAATTTCTACTATATCCGCTTGAAGCTGCGCCCATGACGCCCGCACCCGACTTGCCCGATACGCACGGCGCCGCCCGCTCGCTCGACGACGTCGCGGTGCTGATCCCCGCCTACAACGCTCAGGACGATCTCGTGCGCACGCTCGCGTCGTTGCGCGAGGACGCGGGCGTGCGCGTGCTCATCGTCGACGACGGCAGCACGCCGCCGATCGTCGCGCCGCAGCTGCCCGGCCTGTCGATCGACGTGCTGCGGATGCCGCAAAACGGCGGCATCGAGCGCGCGCTCGCCGCCGGCATCGACGCGCTCGCCGCGCGCGGCTTCCGTTACGCGGCGCGCATCGACGCAGGCGACCTCGCCGTGCCGCACCGGCTCGCGAAGCAGCGCGCGTATCTCGCCGCGCACCCGCGCGTCGCGTGCGTCGGGATGTGGACGCAGGTGGTCTCGCGCGACGGCCGGGCACTCTTCATGCTGACCCCGCCCGCCGAGCCCGCCGCGCTGCGCCGCACGCGCTTTTTGCGCTCGCCGCTCGTGCATCCTTCGGTGATGCTCGATATCGACGCGGTGCGTGCGGTAGGCAACTATCGCGTTAAATATCGCGCCGCGGAGGATCTCGATATTTTCTTGCGGCTGATGGAACGTTACGATTGCGCGAATTTACCCGAACTCGGTTTGTATTACGAATTGAACGAGGGCGGCATCAGCGCGACCAAGCGACGCCGGCAGATTGTGTCGACGCTCGCCCTCGTCGTGCGCCACTTCGACGCGCTCAACCCGTGCGACTGGCTCGGCCTCGCGAAGAACCTGCTGCATTTCGTGACGCCGTATACGCTGTTGCAGCGTATCAAGCGCAGGCT
This sequence comes from Burkholderia singularis, assembly GCF_001718875.1. NCBI lineage: Bacteria > Pseudomonadati > Pseudomonadota > Betaproteobacteria > Burkholderiales > Burkholderiaceae > Burkholderia > Burkholderia singularis. The sequence goes on along the minus strand of NZ_CP013448.1, from coordinate 1,227,215 downwards.
GTTCGCGCGGCATGCGCGAGCGTGACGCGCCGCCCCGTAATTTTGCCCGACATGACATTCGCCTCATCTTTGCCCAACGCAAGCAGCCTTCGGCCCCGGCCTTCCGGCAGCTCGGCGTGCCCGCCCTCAGACGGCCCGGGCCGCACGCTTCGTCCACTGCCCGCGCGCGCGGCATCGGCGCGCACGCGCCGTTCCGACGCCGCGCCACGCTCATGAACGCCCCCGCCGCCTTGCGCATCGTCCTCGTCTGCAATACCGCATGGGCGATCTACACATATCGGCACGGCCTGATCCGGATGCTCACCGCGCGCGGTGTGCAAGTCACCGTGCTCGCGCCGCGCGATCGCACCGCCGAGCTGCTGGTGCAGATGGGCTGCCGCTACGTCGAGTTGCCCATCGCATCGAAAGGCACGAACCCGCGCGAGGATCTGCGCACGCTCGGCGCGCTGTACCGCGCGTATCGCGACATCCGTCCCGATCTCGTGTTCCATTACACGATCAAGCCCAACATCTACGGCTCGATCGCGGCGCGGCTCGCACGCGTGCCGTCGGTCGCGGTGACGACGGGCCTCGGTTACGTGTTCATTCAGCCCAGCCGCGCCGCTCAAATCGCCAAGCGCCTCTACCGCTTCGCCTTCCGTTTCCCGCGCGAGGTCTGGTTCCTGAACCGCGACGATCTCGACACGTTCGAGCGCGAGCGCCTGCTCGCGCATCCCGGGCGCGCGCGGCTGCTGCACGGCGAAGGTGTCGATCTCGATCAGTTCGCGCTCGCGCCGCTGCCCGCGCGCGACACCTTCACGTTCGTACTGATCGGACGCCTGCTGTGGGACAAGGGCGTGCGCGAATACGTCGATGCAGCGCGCGCGCTGCGCGCGCGCTATGCACATGCGCGCTTCGCGCTGCTCGGCCCGGTCGGCGTGGACAATCCGAGCGCGATCTCGCAGGCCGACGTCGATGCATGGACGCGCGACGGCGTGATCGACTATCTCGGCGAGACTCACGACGTGCGCCCGTACATCGCGCGCGCCGACTGCGTGGTGCTGCCGTCTTACCGCGAAGGCGTGCCGCGCACGCTGATGGAGGCGTCGGCGATGGGCCGGCCGATCGTCGCGACCGACGTGCCGGGCTGCCGCGACGTCGTCGACGACGGCGTCACGGGCCTGTTGTGCGCGGCGCGCGACAGCGCGAGCCTTGCCGCCGCGCTCGCGCGCATGCTCGACATGAGCGTGGCCGAGCGCCGCGCGATGGGCGAGCGCGGCCGGCAAAAGGTCGCTCGCGAGTTCGACGAGGCGAAAGTCGTCGAGCGTTATCATCAAACCATTTCCGCCCTGACGGGCGTCACACTTTGACGGAGCAACCAGCATGAGCACGAAGGGCACGATCCTCGTCACGGGCGGTGCGGGCTACATCGGATCCCATACCGCCGTCGAACTGCTCGATTACGGCTACGACGTCGTGATCGCCGACAACCTCGTCAACAGCAAGCGCGAAGCGATCGCACGGATCGCGCAGATCACCGGCAAGACGCCCGCGTTCCATGAAATCGACGTGCGCGACGAAGCCGCGCTCGAGCGCGTGTTCGATGCGCACCCGATCACGGCGGCGATTCATTTTGCCGCGCTGAAGGCGGTCGGCGAATCGGTCGCGAAGCCCGTCGAGTACTACCGGAACAACCTCGACAGCCTGCTCGCGCTGCTGCGCGTGATGCGCGAGCGCAATGCAAAGCGCATCGTGTTCAGCTCGTCGGCAACCGTCTACGGCGTGCCCGAGCGCTCGCCGATCGACGAATCGTTCCCGCTGTCGGCGACCAACCCATACGGCCAGACCAAACTGATGGCCGAGCAGATCCTGCGCGACGTCGAAATCGCCGATCCGCAATGGCGCGTCGCGACGCTGCGCTATTTCAATCCGGTCGGCGCGCATGCGAGCGGCCTCATCGGCGAGGACCCGGCCGGCATTCCGAACAATCTGATGCCGTATGTCGCGCAGGTCGCGGTCGGCAAGCTCGAGAAACTGCGCGTGTTCGGCAACGACTACCCGACGCCCGACGGTACCGGCGTGCGCGACTATATCCACGTCGTCGACCTCGCACGCGGCCACATCGCCGCGCTCGACGCGCTCGACAAGCGCGATGCGAGCCTGACCGTCAATCTCGGCACGGGCCGCGGCTACAGCGTGCTCGAAGTCGTGCGCGCATTCGAGGCGGCCTCGGGCAAACCGGTGCCATACGAACTCGTTGCACGCCGACCGGGCGACGTCGCCGAGTGCTACGCGAACCCGGCCGCCGCCAAGCAGATCATCGGCTGGCAGGCCGAGTACGATCTCGAGCGCATGTGCGCCGACCACTGGCGATGGCAGGAGAACAACCCCAAGGGTTTTGTATAATCCGCTGTCCAATTCGCGGGCACGCTCATGCTCAGTTTCGCCGCCGGTTTCATCGTCTCGCTTCTCGTCACGCTGCTCATCGTCCGCTATGCGCATCTGCACGAGAAATTTTCGATCGACAACGATCTTGCCGGCGTGCAGAAATTCCACGCGCGGCCGGTGCCGCGCGTCGGCGGCATCGGCATTCTGCTCGGGTTGACGGTTGGCACCGCGCTGTTGTCGCGCAAGTATCCGGCCATCGCCGGCAGCATCCTCGGGCTCGCCGCGTGCGGATTGCCCGCTTTCGCTTCGGGACTGATCGAGGATCTGACGAAAAAGGTCACGCCCGCCGCGCGCCTCGTGTGCACGATGGCGGCCGCGGCGCTCGCGTTCGTGCTGATGGGCGTCGCGATCACGCGCATCAGCGTGCCGCCGCTGGATTTCCTGCTTGGCTACGCCGCCATTTCGGCCGCGATCACGGTGCTCGCGGTCGCCGCGCTCGCCAACGCGGTCAACATCATCGACGGCTTCAACGGCTTGGCTTCGATGGTCACGTTCATGATGTTCGCCTCGCTCGCCTACGTCGCGTTCCAGGTCCGCGATCCGGTCGTGATGTCCGCGTCGTTCGTGATGATGGGCGCGATCATGGGATTTTTCATCTGGAATTTCCCGGCCGGCCTGATCTTCCTCGGCGACGGCGGCGCCTACTTCATCGGCTTCATGCTCGCCGAGCTTTCGATCTCGCTCGTGATGCGGCACCGCGAAGTGTCCGCGTGGTATCCGGTGCTGCTCTTCATGTATCCGATCTTCGAGACCTGCTTCTCGATCTACCGGAAGAAATTCGTGCGCGGCATGTCGCCCGGCATCCCGGACGGCGTGCATCTGCACATGCTGATCTACAAGCGGCTGATGCGCTGGGCGGTCGGCACGCGCGCCGCGCATGAACTCACGCGCCGGAACTCGCTGACGTCGCCGTATCTGTGGCTGCTGTGTCTGATCGCGATCATTCCCGCGACGCTCTTCTGGCAGCACACGATCCATCTGTTCGCATTCGTGATCGTGTTCGCCGTGACCTACGTATGGCTGTACATGAGCATCGTGCGCTTCAAGTCGCCGCGCTGGATGGTCGTGCGCAAGCAGCATCTGCCGAAACAGTGACAAAAAAGCGCGGGCAGAAAATCCTGCCCGCGCTTTTTTACGTCGATGATTCACCCGCCTGCGAATAGCCGGGCCAGCTCAGCGATTGCCTTGCCGCGACACCGGCTGCGTCCTCGCGCGGCCCCGGCCCGCTGCGGCGTACCGCCTGCGACGACCCACCTCTCGCAGCCTGAACGACAACGGCCCGCTCACGCCTCCCGGCCACGGCTGCCGGCGCGGCCCGCGGCGGGCGGCACGCTCTGCAGCGTCGGGCCGACCGCCGGCTGATATTCCGGCACCCAGCGGCGCAGATCGCGCCGCACCTCGTCGTCGCTCAGCACCCGGTGCTGCATCAGCCACGGCAGCAATTCGTCGAGCAGATGGTCGGGCACTTCGCGCGCCTTCGCGGTACGCAGCTTCGGATGCGGCGTGCGGGTAGTCGTTTCGTCGTCGGCGAGCAGTTCCTCGTAGAGCTTCTCGCCCGGACGCAAGCCGCTGAACTCGATGCGGATCTGGTCCTCGGTGAAGCCATACAGACGAATCAGATCGCGCGCGAGATCGACGATCCTCACCGGCTCGCCCATGTCGAGAATGAAGATCTCGCCACCCTGCCCCATGCTCGACGCCTGCAGCACCAATTGCGACGCTTCCGGAATCGTCATGAAAAAGCGCGTGATCTCCGGATGCGTGACCGTCACCGGGCCGCCCTTCGCGATCTGCTGCTGGAATTTCGGGATCACGCTGCCCGCGCTGCCGAGCACGTTGCCAAAGCGCACCGTTTCGAACTGCGTGCGCGTGCTCGTCTGCTGCAATGCCTGGCACGCCATCTCGGCCAGGCGCTTGCTCGCGCCCATCACGTTCGTCGGATTGACGGCCTTGTCGGTCGAAATCAGCACGAAATGCCTGACGTCCTGACGAATCGCCGCGCGCGCGACCCGATAGGTGCCGAGCACGTTGTTGCGCAGCGCCTGCCACGCATTGAGTTCCTCCATCAGCGGCACGTGCTTGTAAGCGGCCGCGTGGAACACGATATGCGGCGCATAACGCGACATCACCTGATCGAGCAGCAGCGAATCCTTCGCATCGCCGATGATCGGCACGACGGGCTGATCGGGGAAGCGCTCGCGCAGCTCTTCCGTGAGCCGGTACATCGCATATTCGGACAGATCGAACGCGATCAGTTGCGCGGGCTGGAACCTCAGAATCTGGCGGCAGAGTTCCGAGCCGATCGAGCCGCCGGCGCCCGTGACCATCACGACGCGGCCGCGCAGCAGCGCTTCGACGTGTGGCGTGTCGATCGTCACGGCGTCGCGGCCGAGCAGGTCTTCGAGGTCGATCTGGCGAATTTGAGACAGAATGCCCTGGCCCGGCATCAGCGCCTTCAGCGACGGCAGCACCAGCGCCTTCACGCCTGCCCGCACGCACAGCGTCGCGACGCGGCGCTGCACTTCGACCGGCGCGGACGGAATCGCGATGATCGCGTATTCGACCTTGGTCGTCTCGGTCCAGTGCGCGAGATCGCCGATCGGACCAAGCACCTTGTAGCCGTAGACTTCACGGCCCTGCTTTGTCGCATCGTCGTCGAGCAGGCCGACAAGACGCCACTCGCCGGAGCGCGACAGCTCGCGCGCCAGGTTCGCGCCGGCCGTGCCGGCGCCGAGCACGAGCACCGGCTTGCCTTGTCCGACGAGGCCGCCGTACAGGTAGAACTCCTTGGTGGCACGGTAGAGCGCACGCGCGCCGCCCATGATCAGAAACAGCAGCAATGGCGAAAGCAGCAGAACCGAACGCGGAATAATCGGCGTCGGCTGGAACATCACGGCACCGATCATCACGATGATGCCGCCGCCCGCGAGCGCCTTCGAGATCCGCATCAGATCGGGCAGACTAGCGAACACCCACAGGCCCCGATACAGCCCGAACACGTGGAACATCAGCGCGTAGACGGGCAGCACCCACGACAGCGCGCTCAGCGAGCCGTGCAGGAACTCCGGCGGGACGCTACCGTTGAATCGGACCAGATAGGCAAGCAACCAGGTGGCGACGACGGCCACCAGATCGAACAGAAAAGCACTGAGCGAAAGCCATGATGCTTTGCGTCGCAACATCGGCAGGAAACCTCATGAGTTGTTTTCAGCGTCGGCTAGAGCCTCGCGCCAGCGCCTATCGATCGCAACGCCGATACACGCGAGAACGCCGTACCACGCGATAAATAGAAGCCATTGAAGCAGCGCGTCGCAATTCAGCGCCCACAAGGCAAGTATTATGCCTGTGAGCATGACGAGGTACCAATATACGGCAGTACGCCCATGACCGATCCCGGAGCGCACCATTCTCTGATAATAATGCTCGCGGTGCGCCTGCCAAAACCGTTCGCCTCGTAACAAACGTCTCAGGAGTGTTACAGATGCATCGGCGATGAAAGGCGCAAATACCATCGCGGGAAACCATATCGGCCAAACCGCCGTCCGCCATCCCCAAAAACCCAGCGCTCCGGCTAGAAAGCCGAGCGGAATCGAACCGGCATCGCCAAGAAACAGCTTCGCCGGATGAAAGTTCAGCAGCAGAAAGCCGAATGCCGCTCCGGCAACCGCCGCGCCGGCCACGGCCAAATCCGCGGAGCCGGAGGGCCCGATCTGTGCCGCCACCGCGTAAGCGCCGAATCCGAACAGCGCCATACCGCCCGCAAGGCCGTCCGCTCCATCCATGAAGTTATACAGATTGATCAGCCAGACCATTACGAAGCCGATGCTTCCGAGCAGCCACCATGGCGCGGCGGCCGGATACGCGAACAGCAGCGCGGCAACGGCGGCCAGGTGCGCGGCAAAGCGCACGCGGGCGGATAAGCCGCGCCTGTCGTCGAACTGCGATAACGCGGCGAGCGCCGCTGCCGCAACCGCGATCAGCCACAGCCGCGGCGCAAGCAACAGGATTGCCGCGATGCACACCGGGACGATGCCCCATCCGCCGACTCGAGGCGTCGGCCGCGAATGCAGCGAGCGGTGGTTGGGTATGTCGGTCGCAAGCCGCCAGGCCAACCCAGTGGCAAGAAGCGTGCGCAAGACGAGCGTCGACGAAATGGCGGCAATGCCCGCCACCGCCATGGTTTCCAACGATGTTGCCATGGTGAAATGCATGCCCCCTAGCTCTCGATATTGCGCGCCCGGTACCAAGCCGCCGTCGCTGCCAGACCCTGCCAGGTCGTGAACGGCGGCTGCCAGTCGAGCACCCGCTTGATCCGGCCGGTATCGAGTTGCAAACTTCCCGTCAGACGATCGATCTGCGCGGTACGCCCCGTCAGCCTGCCAGCCGCGCGCAACACGCCGGCGGGCACCGGGAGCAATCTCGCCGGACGGCCGATCGCCTCGCCCGTCATACGCAGCAGCGCGGCAACCGACGGTGCATCGTCGTCCGCGACATGAAAACAGCCTCCCGCCGCGCGCGGATCGATCGCACATCGGGCTAGCGCATCGGCAAGGTTGTCGACGTAGACGATGCTGCGCCGCGCGGCGATCGCGCCGAGCGGCAGCGGTATGCCCCGCGCCACGGCGTCCATCATCCGCAGGAAGTTTGCGCGCACACCGGGGCCGTAGACGAGCGGCGGGCGCACGATCACGACGTCGAGACCGCAAGCTTGCCCGAACTGCCGCAGCGCCGCCTCCGCATCGCGCTTCGATCGGCCATACGGATCGTCCGGCAATGCCGGATCGTCTTCACGCAACGGCCGGCCACCATCGGTTTCGGCAATCGCCTTGATGCTGCTCACGAACACGAAGCGACGCGCGCCGTGGCGCCGCGCGGCTTCGGCCACGCGCAACGAGCCCTCGACGTTCGTCGCGCGGAAAGCCGCTTCGGGATCGGCCGCCGTGTCGTTCATCACGTGCACCCGCGCGGCCAGATGCACAACGCAATCGAGATCCGGCCATCGCGCCTCGGCGAGTCCGGCAAAATCGCGGCCGTCGTGCGCCCACTCCCGCACGCCTTCGACGCATTCGCCCGTCCGCCGAACGAGCCCCGTCACGATATGTCCGCCGGCCAGCAACGCACGGCACAAGGCGCGGCCGACGAATCCGTTCGCCCCAGTCACGACGACTCGGCTCATAACCATTTCCAGCCGAATCGGTTATAGAACTTGAATGCCGACGCAACGAACATGCGAATGTGCGCGAATCCCTTGCGCGCCGCCCCTCCGCCGTGATGGAGAATGCATACTGCGGGCACATAGGCGATGCGCGCGAGTTCCGCGGCGCGCAAACTCAGATCATAGTCCTCGAAGTACAGGAAATAGCGCGCATCGAAGCCTCGCAGCCGCTTGAGCAGCTCGGTGCGAAACAGCATGAAACAGCCGCTGACGATCGGCGGATCCCATACGATCTGCGTTTCGTCGATGCATTCGCGCATCTCGTATCGGGACAACCGGCGCGCGAACGGCCGGCGCAGCGAGGTCGGCAGAAACCCCCGCACGAACAGGTCCAGCAGCGCCGGATAGCGGCGGCACAAATACTGGAGATGGCGCTCGCCGTCATAGATGCGAGGCGACAACAGCCCGGCCTCGGGATGCGCGTCGAGAAAATCGAGCGCCTGGACGAGCGCATCGGGCTCGAGATCGATATCGGGATTCAGCACCAGATGATAGCGGCTTCGCGCGCGTTCGATGCCGAGGTTATGGCCGCGTGCATATCCGACGTTGCCGTGCCCCGCGATCAGCGTGCAACCGATGCCCGCACGGGCGAGCGCTCCGAGACGCTCGGACAGATCGGGCAAGCCGCCGTTGTCGATGAGAAAGATGTCGAGCGCGATGCCGGGGCGGGCTGCTTGCAGGCACTCGCACGCCGAGATCAGGCTGGTCAGGGTTTGCACAATCTGCGCGCGGTCAGGGTAATACGTCACGACCGAAATCGATAATCCTTCGCCGCTGGACGGTGGAGAACGGCGAGACGGAGATTCGACGAAATGGGATGCCACGTGCTGACGGAACCTTCAATAAGGGCGGAAATCATCGGCGCGATTGCGCTTGCCCGCCGCGGCGCTCCATTGCATTGGGGCCTGCGGCGATTATCGTGCGTTTGCCAAAGCGATTGGCCTACCCGGCGCGGCTTGCGTATCGGCCGATATGCTTCGGAGGTCGAACCAGACGGCCGTGCATAGCGCCCTTGCCGCGGGGACGCCGCGGCGAGCTGTCGGCGCAGCCGCCGCCCGCACGGTCTACGCCCGCCCCACACCGCGAGAGCGCGCCGCATTCTACCACTGTGGCCCGCCGCGCCCGCCGCGCCGGCGCCGCCGAATCGCGATGCTATGATACCCGATGCACCTATGTCGGATTGGACGATGACCCCCCCGAAGCTCGGCTTTATCGACTCGTTGCGCGGCCTTGCCGCGTTGTATGTTCTGCTGTACCACTTCACGCCCATCACGACGCCGTCGGCAGCGGCGCCTCGATGGCTCGCGCCGTTTACAGGGCTCGGCGGCTCGGGCGTCACGCTTTTCTTCGTCGTCAGCGCGTTTACGCTCTGCCTGTCGATGGACACGCGCAAGCAGGACGAATCGACACCGCTTCTCAATTACTATCTGCGCCGTTTCTTTCGCATCGCTCCGCTTTTTTATGTCTGGATGGTCTTGTACTGCATCCGCGACAAGGCCATATTCGGCGCTGTCCATTCGCCGGCGGAGATCCTGCGTAGCCTGTTCTTCGTATTCAACCTAAGCCCCGGTCACGAGCAAGGCTTCGTCTGGGCAAGCTGGACGCTCGGCGTCGAAATGCTTTTCTACGTATTCTTCCCGGCGGTGTTCCGCTACGCGAGCAACGTCGGCCGGGCCTTGGCGTTCTTGTTCGCCGCGCTGCTCGTGCGCTCCTTTTGGCATGCGCTCGTGCCGCATCTGATATCCGACCCGGCCGTTGCCGCCACGTACTACAATTTCAGCCTGCTGCGCCACTTGCCGACATTCGCATTCGGCATCGTCGTCTATCGTGTATATGGCTTGCTCGATATCGAACGCGCACGGCGATATGGAATCGGTGAATTGTTGGTCGCCGCCGCCGTCGCGTTGCTGCTTGCCCTCGCATACGGTTTCGTCCAAATCGGCGAACTCGAAGGGCTGACGATCGAAGCCGTCATTTACGGCATGCTGTTGGTTGGCTTGGCGATCAAGCCGCCGGCCGCGCTGGTCAACCCGCTGACGCGTTTCTACGGAAAGATCAGCTACTCCGTCTACCTGAGCCATGCAACGACGCTGTTCCTGATGTCCAAGCTGTTCGCGGCGATCTATGCGCGCATCCCCTACGTGACGCTCGCCTATGCTCTGTCGGTGACGGCCGGCGTGGCTGTCGTCACCGCGCTGTCGTGGTTCACCTACACGTTCGTCGAGACGCCGGGCAACAATCTCGGCAAGGCGGTGATCCGCGCCATTCGTCGGCGCGGGACCGGCAGCCTCACGGCCTGAAAGCCGATGCGGCCAATCAGGGGCGGCGCCGCCCCCGCGCGCGCCTCGCTCACGCGTCAGTGAACCAGCTCGTCGCGCACGCGCGCGTCGACGTTGAATTGCTCGCAAAGCTGCTGCATATACCGATCCGCCAACTCGGCGACCGACGCGCCGATCGCGTGATGCTGCCGCACCCAGAGCTGAATACTCCGGATCTCCTTGAGCAACGCTTCGGCATTTCCACCGATCGTCACGCTGCTGCCGTGCCGGCGATGCAGATTCAGCGCATTCGACGAGAATGCGATCATGCCCTGGCTGACGACCCGCAGATACACCATCCAGTCGCCCGCGACCCGGAACTGCCGGATCTCGTCGAAGTGGCGCTGCAAGACTTCGTCGAGCGTGGACCGCTTGAACACGACCGCGCTGACGTTCGGGATGGTGTTTTTCACCGCCAGCGCGCCGGCGATTTCGTCCGCGCCGGCGCCGTGGTAGGACGCATTCCATTTGACGCTGGAGATGTCGGCCACATAGTCGCGATAGTGCTCGCAGACGACTTCGCCCGACTCCGTCATCTGCTTCGATTCGCAGTAGCTCAACACGGTACGCTCGTCCTCGAATCCCGCCATCACCGTCTCGAGAAATTCGGGTTGGGCCAGATCGTCCGCTTCGGCAATCCACACATAGTCGCCGCGCGCGAGTTCGACGCCACGCTTCCATTGCGTGAACACAGAACCTGAATTGACGCTGTTGACGATCAAGCGATTGTCGACGCTCCGGTTCGCCAGCTGCTCGCGGATCGCGCGCACGCTGCCATCGGACGAATTGTCGTCGAGCACGATCAGTTCGTAGACCGGATAGGTCTGCTCGAATACCGAATTCAGACGCTCCCCGATATAGCGCTCGTAGTTGTAGTTCGGCACGACCACCGACACGCGCTTGAATCCGCAGCCAAGCATGTCGAGCAGATCGAATACGTAAGATCGGAACGAAAACGCTTCGGCAACGATCGCCGCCCCTTTCGCACCAAGCTCCCTTGCATGCTCGGGCCGCTCGATCAATTCGCGCAGCGCGCGGGCAAGGGCGTCCACGTCCTCGAACGGCACGACGACGCCGCACCCCTGCTTCAACAAATCGCAACTGCCGCTCGCACCTTCGAAGCCGACGACCGGCACGCCGACCTCGAGCGCCTCGAGCACGACGGACGGGAATGGGTCCTCGCGCGACGTCAGGACGAGAACGTCCGCCCCCGCGTAATAGAAATCCGTATCGGATTCGAGCCCGGTCACGACGAATCTGTCCGTCAACCCATGCTTTGCAATCAGCGCGTCGACCTTGGCCTTCGCGTCGCTGTCCCAGTGTCCGACCCACACGAAATAGACATCGTCCCGGTCGGCGAATGCGGCAGCGGCTTGCGCAAACAGGTCGACACCTTTGCGTAGATCGGCATAGCCTACGCCCAGCATGATTTTTGCGCCGCTCGGCAAACGCAGCCGCTCGCGCAACATCGAACGCGCCCGCTCGATATCGTGGCGCAGACGGTTTCGCTTATAGAGCCCCTGCGGCCGCACGCGCACGTTGCGATCGTTCAGCCGGGTAAATCGGCCAAACGACTGGTGCACCATCTCCGCGGGAAACACGACAGCCCGCGCGTGCTCCGCGATCTCGGCGGCGTGCCGCTCGAGCTTGTACTTCGACAGCATTCCCTGCAGTTCGTGAATCAGCGCGATGCAGTTCACGCCGCTGCGAGACAGCGTACCGACGAACAATCCCGAAACCGTCGTATTGCAGATCGCGAATCGGAAACCCTGCTGTGCAAGCTCGTCGGCCAAGCCGCGCGCCTCGTCGCCTTCAGGATCGACTCCGGACAGATCATGCACGATGCCCCAGCGTTCGAACTCGGCCTTCAGCGGCCCCTCGCCGAGCAGCACCGTCGTGACCTCGATGCCGAAATCCGTCGTCAGCGTCTTGACAAGATTCAGCGCGAGATACTGGGCGCCGTGCGCGTAAGCGTCGTGCGAAACCACCAGCACGCGACGCGTGGCCGCGTTGCGATTGGCCTGCGTCAATGCATTGCGGGTCGCTTGCAGCCACGCATAGCCGTATCGGCGATCCGGCTCGAGATGCGCGCCTTCCGCCCATTCGTTCCACGCATTGATGAAAACGAGACGCTCATCGGGATTGTCGATGCGTTGCACGGTATCGGTCGCGGCGTTGTACAACCACTCCTCGTATAGCTTCGGCGTCGAACCGACGAATACCGCGCCTCGCCCAGGCTTGCGCGCCTCGTTGTCCCACGAAGGCGTCACGCCGCGCAACAGCCGGTATTCCGTGTCCGGATAAGCGCGGCTGCGCTCGACGAAATGCGTCCAGTCCATGATGTAGCCGGAATACTCCGGGTTGATCAACGTGACGCTGTCGGCCTTCGACGGAGGCTGACTGTTGTTCGGCGGAAACTCGATCGCCGCATCGAACCCATATTCGCGCGGGTCTGCTTTCTCGAACGACTGGGTATAAGCGAGATACAACTCTCCCAGGCCGTTCGCGCGCGCCCAATCGCGCCACCGCTTGACGGTCGCGCGCGCATCGGGCAGCAGATTGGGACGATATACGAGCAACAACGGGCGGCCGTTGATGCGGATGTAGCGCTCATCCCGCATGTATTGCGCGATGTGCTCGATGAACGCCATATCGTCCTCGGGCGAATGATGCTGCGAGATCAGCAGTTCCTGATCGAGGCCGTCCCAACGCCGCGACCAGTTCTCGTTCGCCCAGCACAGACAGAACGGCAGATCGAATTCCCGATGATCGAGGTATTGTCGAATCGGCGCCTCCATCAGGCGCTTGCCGCCAAACCAATAGAAGTAGAAACAAAAGCCGCCAAGGCCCGCCGCCTTTGCAAGCTCGACCTGCCGCTGCTGCACGGCAGGAATGCGCAGATCATAAAATCCCAGCTCTCCGGGCAAGTGGGGCTGATAGTGGCCGACGAACTGAGGCACCGCACGCGTGACATTCGTCCATTCGGTAAACCCGCGCCCCCACCACTCGTCGTTTTCCGGAAACGGATGGAACTGCGGCAAATAGTAGGCGATCGCCCGCACCGGCACTTGTCGCGGCGGGCTCGGCGGATGAGCCTGATAATCGGATGACGGCGTCACGGCCGTGACCGGGAACTCACTGGGAGCGGACGTCTTCGTCTGCGTCGCCGGAGCTGCTGGCACCGCTGGCTCGGGCGCGCGAGCGGCCTGAGCGGCGCTCGCCCGATTTGCCGCCTCCTCTCGCAGACGGCTGCGCAACGCGGCCCACTCCTGATAGGCGCGCGTGTGCGAAAACAGCCCCGGCAGCAATCGGAAGAAAGCGCCTTTGACCTTTCGCTTAAACGGCGCCGGCATGGGCAATCTGCGATACACGAGCTTGCCCGCCGATCGGATCGCGGCCGAGCGCGCCTCGCCGCCCTGCATTATCCGCTTGGCAAAGCGCAACGGCTTGGTCAAACGCCAAGACGTACTCGAAAGAATCTCGCCGATTTGCGCATCGAGTTCGCGAAGCCGCGCTTCGTCGTGAATCTGACCGTTGCGGCGGCCTAATTCGGCGACGACGCGAAAATGCTCGTTCACGATACGCTCACGCTCTCGCTCGAGCGCGAGCAGCCGTTCGGATTTGTCGGCGAGTTGAGCGCTCACCCCCTCCAATTGCGCATTCTTCTCGTCGAGCGCCTTTCCGAAGCGCATGCGCAGCGAGCGCTCCGTGACGGCAAACAGATCCGTCAGCTCGGACAATCTGCGCAGCATGTGGTCGATATCGGCATCGGCCGTGGAAGACTCGGCACGATCTTGCGACTCCTTGCGCGCGCCGAGCAGCTGCATCGCCTCGCCGATTCGCGCCTTCAACATGTCCAGTTCCGCCTGCGACGCCATCGCAAGACCAGCGATCGCCTCGACTTCCGAGCGCACGACGAATCGAACGGATAATGCCCAGTTGTTCGCGATGCGGCTCAACACGCGTTCCGGCACGGGTATTTCAAACCACGGGTTGCTCCCGGGCACGACAAGCGTGATGGGCCACCCGCTGCCGAGCCGATGCGCGCCGAATATCTCGGGCGCCGCGTCCGCGTCGTCATGCCAGGACCACACGGTGCGGCCGTCCGCATCGAGCAAATCGACCGCATGCAACTCGACGACGCCCGGACGATCGCTCGGATCGAACCGCAGCCTGCGGACATGCAACTCGGTGGACGGCTCTCGCAACTCGAGACGCGCGACGCGTTCGGTATTGTCGGCCAGCACGTGGCAGCCCATTGCGTGACGTTCCGACCATTTGTCGTCGACATCCGTCTGCCAATAGATCTTGCATTCGATGCGCGCGCTGTCGGCGGATTCGCCCGCGCCGGCAACGGCCTCGTACATCGTGGCGTCGAGCGCCGGCAGCGCGACGTCGGCCGCGAGCGCGATGAAGTACAGCGGGCGGGCAACACCGACATGCTCCGAATCCTTGCCCGGACCTTCATGCGTCAGCGTGCGCACCCCGGTTTCCCGCGGCTCCAGTCCGGCGAGCATCGATCCCGTCACGACCCGCTGACCGTAAAGCGCCACCTGCGAAAACCGCGTGCGCAACAGCGATTCGAATTCGTCGAGATAGAGTTCCTTCACATGCCACGGGTTCGAATAGCCCGTCACATCCGAGTATTCGTGCTTGTTAGGGCTCGAAATGATCAGGAGTCCGCCCGGGCGCAACACGCGCTTGATCTCACGGATCATCGCCTCGTGCTGATCGTGGTGCTCGATGGTCTCGAAGCTCACGACGAGATCGACGCTCGCGTCGCCAAGCGGAATGTCGGCAGCCGATCCGACGATGAACTCGAGGTTGCCGGTGCGATGACCGTAAGTGGCCGCCGCATGGCGAACGGCCTCCTCGCTGATATCGACGCCGACCACGGAGGCCGCCGTTTGCGCGAGCGCAAACGAGCCATAGCCCTCGCCGCACGCGATGTCCAACACGCGCAGGCCAGCAGCAAGCTTGCGCGCGACCAGATATCGATGCATGTGCTCAACTTCGATCTGCGCCGACATACCGGGGATGTATCGTTCGCCGTCCCAGGCCAAATCGTCGTTGTGCTCGGACATGTTTCCTTGCTCCTTGCCGGATGGGGACAACGTGTCCTCCAGATTTTTCAAATAATCGTTTGACATATGAATCGCGCCGTTTACGCGTTGGCCGCTATGGCCGACACGCCGACGCGCAGCATCGGCACGGCGAGAAGATAATTCGCGACGCTCGACGAATGCACGCGTATCGGCAACGCGTCGTGAATCCAGTGCAACTGAACGTGGTCCTGCTGCGTCCCATCGGCAATGGCGACGTTGACCGAATACTCGCCAACCGGCAATACCGGCATGGCAAACGAGAAACTCGCGACGAGCGTATCGCCCGCGCCGCACGACGCGCGCTTGTCCCGATACGTCAGATAGGTGTTCTCGCCGAATAGCGGCTGCCCGAGCTGATCGTTGAAGAAAAATCCGACGATGGGCGAGCGCACGTCCTCATTGATGAATGCGGACACGCGAAGCGTGACGTCTTCCCCGCCCACGGCCCATGCAAGCGGCCGATTCTCGCGGTCGACGAACCGGACGTCGACGATACGCGCCGCACCGCTGCCGAACGACGCCGCATGCGGCTCGAAACGCAGAATCTCGATGTCGTTGCGATAAGGCGTCCGATTGATCGTCGCCAGGCGTGTATCGCGCGCCGCGTCGACCGGCGCGGCAAGCGCCGCGCGTTTGGGCGCCGGCCGCGCTCCATCGTCCGGCACCGTGGGAGCGGTATCGAAATAAGCATCCAGATAGGCTTCGCAGACCTCATCGGGATCGCCCTCGAGGCGAACCTCCCCCTTGTCGATCCAGATCACGCGCGAACACAACTTCTTCACGGTCGACGTATCGTGACTGACGAATAGGATAGTTCCCTTTTTCCGGAACTGATCCATGTATCGCAAGCACTTCTGATTGAAGAACGTATCGCCGACGGCCAGCGCCTCGTCCACTACCAGGATGTCGGCATCGACATGCGCGATCACCGCGAACGCAAGGCGCACGAACATCCCGCTCGAATAGGTCTTGACGGGTTGATCGATAAACTCGCCGATGTCGGCGAACTCGATGATCTTGTCGAGCCGCTCGTCGACTTGGCGGCGGGTAAGCCCGTGCAACTGCGCGTTCAAATAAACGTTCTCGCGGCCGGTGTATTCGAGATCGAATCCCGAACCCAGTTCGAGCAGGGCCGCGACTCTGCCTACCGTCTCGATCGAACCGCTGCTCGGGTTCAAGGTTTGGCAAACGATCTGAAGCAACGTGCTTTTCCCGGAGCCGTTTCTCCCGATGATGCCGATCGTTTCACCCTTGGCGACCGTGAAGCTGACGTCGTTGAGCGCCCAGAAGACACTGCCATATGACGCCGCCTTGGCCCGCGCGTACTCACGCGATGCGCCGGGCAGCACGCGGCTCGCGGCGCCGAATGCGGCTTGCTTGAGCCGATTCGCCGGCAGATCGTACGAACGGAATCCCTTTGCCACCCTTGACGCGCGAATGACAATCTGCTTAGACATCAAAGCCACTTCCTGGAAGACGCGATCGCCTCGCGACCACAAAAGAACCCGGTTCGTCTGAGCCAGGTGTAACAGATTATTTTAACAAACCGTCGATGGATCGGTGCTGAGTATACTTCATGCGGCATTGGGCTCCCGCACGCCGCGCCGCCTCCTGCCGTTACCGAACGTAACGGCGCGCACCGTGTCGATGTACGAATCAACTGCGAGGCGATGCCGCTGCGCGCCCTTCTCGATCCCGACGCAAGGTTGTTCAGCCATGTTCATCATCTTCGGCTCACCCCGCTCCGGCACGACATTACTCAAGGAAACGCTTAACCTGCATCCGGATTTGTTCATACCGATGCAGACGACCCTGATCAGCACGAGTGCGCATATTGCCGGCAGCATTTCCCAATGGGACGAGGCCGCCGACGTCATCGCCCGCTCGCTCGTCGCGTCCGACGATTTCCCGGTCGTTTTCGGCGCCCATTTTACGAAAGCGGAGATCGTCGACGTCATCCAGTCGGCGCCTCATTCACTCGCCGGCGTGCTTCAGGCGCTCTACGGCGAATTCGCCCGCCGACTCGGCAAGCGGGAATGCGGCGACAAATCGCCCGACGACCTGCTTTCGATTCGCAAGCTCGAACAAGTCGGACTGCTGAACGCCTCGATCAAGTTCGTTCACATCGTCCGCGACGTGCGGGGCTCGGTCGCATCCCTGCTCAACGTGGACTGGGCACCCGCCGATATCGAAGAATGCTTCCCGCGAATCTGGAATTACACTAATTTGCATTTGTATCACGCGCTCAAGGACAAACCGAACTACCTCCTCGTACGCTACGAGGATTTCGTCTCCCAGCCCGAGGCAACCATCAAGCGCCTCACGGCATTTCTCAACGTGCCGTTTCTCGAATCGATGCTCGACGCGAACCAGCGCGGCCTCGAATTGCGCGCCAATCCGAGCCATCAAAATCTCGCACGGCCGTTCATGCCGGATCGCATCGAAGCATGGCGCAATCAGCTGCCACAAAACGTGGTGAAACACTGCGAGTACAGCGCGCAGGAAGGACTGCAAACATTCTGTTACACCTGATGCCGCGAATCCGCGGCGCGGTCATGCGGCAGCAAACGGTCCAAACCTCTATGAGATAATGCGGTTGCGCTCGGCCGCCCAGGGCGCACGCCGCGTCTTCGTCGCGGCGTCCATGCCGCGGCAGCCCGCAATTCGCTCATCTCTCGTACCACCACGCTGTACTTGCCCGCACACCCATGCAAAGCTTTAGTGCCTCGCCGATGTACCTGTTGACATCGCTCGTGAAGAATCGCCGGCTCATGCTCGACCTCGCACGGCGAGACGCAGTCGGCCGCTACAAAGGGTCCGCGCTCGGCATCCTCTGGTCGATGCTGACCCCGCTCTTGATGTTGAGCGTCTACACCTTCGTGTTCAGCGGCGTATTCAAATCTCGCTGGGGCAACGCATCGACGCCGGGATCGCACGGCGAATTCGCCGTCGTGCTCTTTGCGGGCATGATCATGTTCAACGTATTTTCCGAATGCGTGAATCGCGCGCCGTCGATCGTTCTCGTCAACACGAACTTCGTGAAGAAGATCGTCTTCCCGCTCGAGATTCTGCCGTGCATCTGCCTGCTGTCGGCGCTCTTTCACGCATTCGTCAGCATCACGATCCTGTTGATCGCCGAATTCCTGATACAAGGCAGCGTG
The DNA here is from genome assembly GCF_001718875.1 of Burkholderia singularis. Taxonomy (NCBI): domain Bacteria; kingdom Pseudomonadati; phylum Pseudomonadota; class Betaproteobacteria; order Burkholderiales; family Burkholderiaceae; genus Burkholderia; species Burkholderia singularis. The sequence continues at coordinate 1,208,989 of NZ_CP013448.1, read as the reverse complement.
CCTGTAACGGCGCTGATGTTGCCCATCGTTCTCGCGCCGCTCTGCTTGCTGATTCTCGGCATTTCTTGGATTCTGTCGGCCACCGGCGTGTATCTGCGCGATATCGGCCAAACGATCGGCATTTTCGTGACGGCGCTGATGTTTCTCTCGCCGATCTTCTTTCCGGTGTCATCGCTGCCGCCGAGCGTTCAAGCGCTTGTGTACTGGAATCCGTTGACCTTCCCGATCGAACAAAGCCGCAACGTGCTGATCTGGGGGAAATCGATCGATTGGACGATGTGGTGCTCGTATCTCGCCGTCAGCTTGATCGTCGCATGGATCGGCTTCGCATGGTTCCAGAAGACGCGAAAAGGGTTTGCGGATGTCATCTGAGCACGTTATTCAGGTCGCATCGCTGAGCAAGGGTTTCAAGACCTACGATCGTCCGTCGGATCGGCTGCGCCAGCTCGCGTTCAATTTCGCCGCGCGCCTGGCCCCGGCCGCCTCGTTGAAATCGTGGCTGCATCGCCGCGCCGACAACGCGGGCCGTACCTTCTGGGCGCTGCGCCACATCGATTTCACGGTCAAACGCGGAGAAACGGTCGGCATCATCGGCCGCAACGGCTCGGGCAAGAGCACGCTGCTGCAGATGATCTGCGGAACGCTGTCGCCGACGGAAGGCACGATCCGCACGACCGGGCGCATCGCCGCGCTGCTGGAGCTGGGTTCCGGCTTCGATCCGGAGTACACGGGGCGCGAGAACGTCTACATGAACGGCCAATTGCACGGCCTAACGCAGGAGCAGATCGACGAGCGCTTCGCGGCCATCGAGGCGTTTGCCGATATCGGCGAATTCATCGATCAGCCCGTCAAGACCTATTCGAGCGGGATGTTCGTGCGGCTCGCGTTCGCGGTGATCGCGCACGTCGACGCGGATATTCTGGTGATCGACGAAGCGCTGGCCGTCGGCGACGCGTTCTTTACGCAAAAGTGCATGCGGTTTCTGCGCAAGTTTATGCAAAGCGGCACCGTTCTGTTCGTCAGCCACGATTCCGCGGCAATCCGCAGCCTTTGCACGCGGGCGATCTGGATCGATCACGGCAAGATCATCGACGAAGGCGACCCGAAAGCCGTCAGCAACCGCTATCTCGAGGCATTCTACGAAGCACAGCAAGGCAGAAGCAATATCGCCGCGTCCGCCACCGCTGCGCTTGCCGTCCAACCCGCCGCGCATCAAGAGGATCGGTACGATCAACGCAGCCAGTTCCCGTGCCACGATACGGCAGCGAGCGGCTTCACGCTCGACCCGGAACGAGCGGATTCGTCGCACGTTGACAACGCGATCGTCCATTCCGTCGAACTGACGAAGGAAGACGGCAGCCGGCTGCTCTGGACGGCCGGCGGAGAAATCGCGACGCTTCGCATCGACGCGTCGGTACGCCGGCGCGTGTCGGAGGCGGTCGTTGCGTTCGTCGTCAAGGACAAGCTCGGGCGCATGCTGTTCGGCGATCACACGTATTGGGCGTCGTACCATCATCCGATCGATCTCATCAATCACGGACACCTGGCAGCGGAATTCACATTCGAAATGCCAATTCTCGCGCCGGGCGATTATGCGATCGACGTCATCGTCGCGGACGCCGGAGCGACCGGTAATCAAACGCTGCGGCACCAACACGACGCTTACGTGTTCAAGTCGGAAGCCGCGTCGTCTTCAACCGGCCTGATCGGCTTGCCGATGCGGCAGATCTCGCTGTCCGTCGACTCCGCAGCGCCTGCGCAGGCCGATACCCTGCCGTCATGAATTCGAAGGCGGTTTCGGCAAGCGCTTTCGCACGTCGCGGCCGCCTCTGTCGAAAACATCCGGCAAAAGGATGAACGCGGCCCGCCGCCCGGCTTTTCCGCTCAAATTCCCAATCGCTCGATCGCATCGAACAAGCTCGCGATTCGCACGAATCCTTCGTCCGCGTTCGCCGCCGCCGTAGGACCAAGCAGATAGCGCGCACCGACGCCTGCCGATGCAGCAGCAGCCATGTCTGTGACGGAATCGCCGATCATCGCGGATCGCGCCATGTCGATCGCGTGCTCGCGCTGGGCGGCAATCAACATTCCCGGTGCGGGCTTGCGGCACGTGCATGTCGTCAGATACTCGCCCAGCCCAGCCGTCGGATGATGAGGGCAGTGATACACCTGGGTAATGGATGCGCCTTCGGCCGCGAATCGCTGCAGCAACCACGCAGTGAAGGCGGCGAACGTCGCTTCCGAGTAAAATCCGCGCGCGATGCCCGCCTGATTCGTAACGACGAACACGTCGTAGCCCGCATGTCCCGCCCGGCGAACGAGTTCGAATATGCCGTCGATGAACACGCAATCTTCGGGACGGTGAAGATAGCCAATGTCGACGTTGATGACGCCGTCGCGATCCAGGAACAGCGCCCGCCGCGCATTACTCGGCATTGTCGCTCGCCATTGCCGGCACGCGCGTCTGCGCAAGAGCGTAATCCTCCGGCACACCGATATCGATCAGTTCGCTGACGCTCGGCACCGCGGCAACGTGTAGCTCCGGCAGGCATGCGTAAAGATAATCCTGCTCGAACGAAAAGCGCTCGCCGGGCACGCGCCGCAGGAACGGCTCACGCTTGAGCAGGTAGACGCCGGCGTTGATGAAGCCGTGACCTTGCCGCCCCTTCTCGCGAAACGCGATCACCCGATGCGACATCGCATCGAAATCCACCGCGCCATAGCGCGACACGTCCGGCAATTCGGCAACCGCCATCGCGAGATCCACGCCGGGCTGCGCCGCAGCCGCCGACAGCGCGGCCAGTTCGACGATCGCCATCGTGTCGCCGTTCAGCACGTAAGCGGATTCGGCGTCGACGCGGGCCATCGCCTTCGCAATGGCGCCACCGGTGCCGAGCGGCGCGTCTTCGACGACGTAATGCAGCCTGAGCGCGCCAAACGTCTCGCCGAAATGGCTTTCGATGATTTCGCGTTTATAGCCCACCGCCAGATAGACGTCAGTGAGCCCCTGTCGTTCGAGACGCCGCAGGATCCACCAGAGAAACGGCTTGCCGGCGACATCGGCCATCGGCTTTGGAAGATCGGGAACGACGCTGCGCAACCGCGTTCCCAGCCCGCCAGCAAGGACGATCGCGGGCGTCATGAGCGGGCGAACACTGCGGATTCGACGAGGCCGCACACAACGTGTCCGAGCAGGATATGCGTTTCCTGGATCTTCGGCGTTTCGCATGACGGCACCTCGATACACACGTCGGCTAGCTCGCGCATCGCATTGCCGTGCTCGCCGGTGAATCCGGCGACGTAAAGCCCCTTGTTGCGTGCCTCTTCCATCGCACGCAGGACGTTCGGCGATTTGCCCGATGTCGAGATGCCCCAGAACACGTCGCCCTTCACGCCGACCGCCTGAACCTGACGAGAAAACAGCTTCTCATAGCCGTAATCGTTGCCGATCGCCGTCATCACGGAGGTATCGGTCGTCAGCGCAAAAGCCGGCAATCCGGGGCGATCGAAATTGAAGCGGCTCACGAATTCGCCGGCAATATGCTGCGCGTCCGCCGCGCTGCCGCCGTTGCCGGCAATCAACACCTTGTTGCCCGACTCGAATGCGCGCACGATCGTCCGGGCAAAACCGGCCACCTTGTCGAGCAACGCATCGTCGGCGCGGATGGCCGTGAAGATGTCGACGGCCTTGGTGATTTCGCGACGAATCGCATCCTTCATCATGTTCTCCACGAATAGGCCCCGTGTTTCGTGAAATTGCAAGTGAATGCCTGGCCGTTGAATGGCTGGAGCGCGCGGATGACGTTCGGACGCTTCGTGGGATCGACGATGAACATCATGAAACCGCCGCCGCCCGCGCCCGACACCTTGCCGGCTCTCGCGCCCGCCGCGATCGCGGCGTCGTAGATCGCATCGATGTTCGCATTGCTGATGCTGGTCGCCATCTTCTTTTTCGATTCCCACGACAGGCGCATCGATTCGGCAAAGCTGTCGAAATCGCCCTTGAGAATCGCCTCCTTCATGCGAAGCGCTTCCTGCTTGACGCGATGCATCGCTTCCACCGAGACCGCATTGCCGCGCTTCATGCTTTCGGTCTGTTCCTGGATGATCTTGGCGGACTCACGCGACACTCCGGTATAAAACAGCACAAGCGCCGACTCCAGTTCAGCGAGCACCGACTGCTTCACACGCAACGGATTGACGATGACGCGATCCTTGTAGAACTCCATGAAATTGAAGCCGCCGAATGCCGCCGCATATTGGTCCTGCTTGCCGCCGGCGAGCGCCAGATCAACCCGTTCGATATCGTATGCGAGGTGCGCTATCTCATACTCGCCGAGCGGAATTTGCAGATATTCGACGAACGCATGCAGCAGCGCCACGACCATCGTCGACGACGAGCCCAACCCCGATCCGGGCGGCGCCTCCGAGTGCGTCGTCACCTGGACAGCCAGCGGCTTGCCGCCGTTGTAATCGCGGACCACCCGGTTGTAGACGCCGACATGCAACTCGAGCCCTTTGACGAGTTTCAACGGCGCGGCCATCGGGCCACTCCACGCCACGGAGTTGTCCGCGGCGACGAGTTCCACCATGCCATCGTGGTACGGCGTGATCGTCGCGTATGCATATCGATCGATCGTCGCGTTCAGCACCAGTCCGCCGAAATCGTCGGAGTACGGGGAAACATCCGTCCCCCCGCCCGCCAGCCCGAGACGCAGCGGCGCGCGAGCGCGCACGGCTTCCTTCTTCTGACCAATGCTCATCGGGGTCATCGCTAGTTCGTTTGTAGGTCGAGTGCGAACACATCGCGCATCGCGTCGCTCGAAAAATGACTCGCCACATACGCGCGTCCCGCATCCGAAAGCGCCTGCCAGCGGGCGTCGTCGCGAATCAAATCGATCACGTACTGCGCGAATGCGGCCGGATCGTCCGTCGCAGGCACCAGCTCGTCGAGCCCAGGCAGCCCTTGGAGCCCCACCGGCGTCGTCACGAGCGGCGCGCCGAAATTCAACGCCTCCACCACCTTGTTCTTCACGCCCGCGCCGAAGCGCAGCGGCACGACCGCGACGCGCGCGCCGTCGTACAACTCGGCGAGCCGCTCGTCGGTCACGTAACCGGTCACGGTAACGTTCGATGCGGCGAGCGCCTTCACCTCGTCGGTCGGATTCGAGCCGATCAACATCAGGTCCGCGTCCGGCACCGCTTCAACGATTCTCGGCAGGATATCGCTCACGAACCACTTTGCCGCGTCGACGTTGGGCGGATGCCCGAACCCCGCGACGAAGATGATGCGGTTGCGCTCGCGCGCATACGGCCTGGCGGCGGACGCCGCCCTCGGCTGGAAGAAGTAAGGCGGCAACGTGCGCGCATTCACGCCTGGCGCCATTTCGTTGACCACTGCGGTCTCGTCGTCCGACGGATAATAGACGACGTCGACACTTCGCCAAATCTTCATTTCGAGCGCGCGCATTGCTTCGGCATCCTTGCGCAGGCGCGTATTGCCCGAGACCTCGAACTCCTTCAGCGCACGGGCAAAATGGAGATCGTGTCCGTAGTACAGCAGCTTTGCCTTGGGCGCGTACTTGCGCAGCGGTGCGATGAATGCCTTCGACACGTGCGGCCGGTTCAGGAACACGTAATCGATCGCCTGGTCGGCATGCCGGACCCACTCGTCGAAGCCGTCGATGAACTGCGGACCGTAGAACACTTCGATGCCAAGTTGCTGCAGTGGCTTCACGTATGCTTCGTCATACCAAATATTGCTCGGCCAGAATTTCACGTTGAATCCCATCTGGATAAACACGTGAATGAAGCAGACAAGCGATCTCGAGCCCGCATCCCGATCCGGCTGCGGAACATAGTGATCGACGATCAGCAGTGTCTTGCGGTGGCGTGTGCGGTCTCGGGCTGCGCCGACATGCGTGCCGTTGTCGAAATGTTCGCGGCTCAGTACGTTGTGCCAGCGCTCGCGGAATTTCTTCTGATTCTCGACCTGATAGGCCTTGATACCCGTGCTCGTGTCCGTGCCGTTCGACACGCCTTCGTAGTGAATGATCATCGATTCGGGCTGGTAGTACACCTTCTTGCCCGCGCCGCGCACCTTGAACGCAAGATCGGAATCCTCGCAGTAGGCCGGCGCGTAGCGTTCGTCGAACCCGCCGAGCGCGTCGAACAGTTGCTTCGGCAACAGCAACGAAGCGCCCGACGCGTAATCGATTTCCTTGACGTAGTTGTACGCGCTCTTCGACGGATCATCGAGCCGGCCGAAATTCCACGCCGAACCGTCCTTCCACATGATGCCGCCCGCCTCCTGGAGGCGGCCGTCGGGATAGACCAGCTTCGAGCCCACCATGCCGCAATCCGCACGGGTGGCGAACAACGCGAGCATCGAGTCGAGCCAGCCGGAGGTCACTTCGGTGTCGTTGTTCAGAAAATACAGGTACTCGCCGCGCGCGAACGTCGCCGCACGATTGCACGAGCGCACGAAACCGAGATTTTGTGGATTCTCGACAAAGCGCAACCCCGGCACGTTTCGCAAGCGCAGGATCTGCTGGCAACCCGATGCATCCTCCGCGACGATCACTTCGATCGGCACGGCCGGCAGATGCTCCGCAATCGATCGCAGACATGACAGCGTATAAGGAAGATTGCCGTAGGCGGGAATGACGACCGAAACCTTCGGTGCATCGACTTCGGCAAATCGCAGGCTCGCCAGCACCGCGTCGATTTCTTGCGCCTCGGCAAGCGGCGCTCGGCCAAGCACTTGTTGAAGCGGCGCATTTTGCCGCTTCCACGTCTCGTAATAGACCGTGCCCTCAAACAACGATCCTGCCAGCGTGAATACGGCGTTGGTCAACCGAGCCTTGTTGCGCGAACTGAGCGGGACGGCCTGGTAGAGCTTGCGCCCGATTCGTCTGGCATGCGGCCGCAGCGAACTCAGCAGCCGATTGCGCATTTGCATAAACCCATCATCCTGTTGCGAAACCGCGCGTCAGCGATCCTCGAGCCCGAGATCGTCGATCACGAGCGCCAGCGCCTGACGCCAATCGAGTCGCTGGAGCATGAACCGCCGATCGAATTTTCCGTTGTCGAGAATCGAATTAGCCGGGCGGCGCGCCGGCGTCGGATAGGCGTCGGACGAAATGGGCTCGACGGTTTCCGTCTTGACCGCTTCGGCGCGCGCCGCACGTGCGGCGTCGACGATCGCCGATGCAAACCCGTGCCATGATGTCGCGCCGGCCGCGGTCATGTGAAAGAGGCCGGATTCGAACTGGCCGGCCCGGCGCTCGCGCTGAGCGTGGGCGACCACGTGCGCCGTGAGGTCCGCGATCATGCGTGCGGACGTCGGCGCGCCGATCTGATCGGCGACGACGCGCAGCGTATCGCGTTCATGCGATAGACGCAGCATCGTGCGCAGAAAATTGCGGCCGCGTGCGCCGTAAACCCATGTCGTGCGCAACGTCAGCCAGTCACCCGCAACCGCTTCGATCGCCTGCTCGCCGGCGAGCTTCGTTCGACCATATGCATTGACAGGCGAGGTCGGCATGGTTTCGACATATGGAACACCAGAGGTGCCGTCAAACACGTAGTCGGTCGAATAGTGAACAAGCAATGCATCGTGCGCACGTGCGGCTTGCGCCAGCACGCCGACCGATTCCGCATTCACCCGATGAGCGAGTGCTTCCTGCTCCTCCGCCAGATCGACCGCCGTATAGGCTGCCGCATTGACGATGACGTCCGGCTTGACGGATGCGACCAGCGCGACCAGCGTCTCGGGCTTGGACAGGTCGGCCGTTTCGCGACCGCACGCGACGACGTCGCCAAGCGGCGCGAGCGCTCGACACAATTCCCATCCGACTTGCCCGTTCCGACCAGTAACCAGAATCCTCACGCGAAAACCTCCGCGTCGCTCAGCTTCGCGCCAGCCACATCTTTCGCGGCAAGCAACGGCTCGAAATCGATCGGCCACTCGATCCCGATCGCGGGATCGTTCCACACGATGCTTCGCTCGAATTCGGGATACCAGTAATCGGTAGTCTTGTAGAGGAACTGCGCGGACTCCGACAACACGACGAAGCCATGCGCGAAGCCAGGCGGCACCCATAGCTGCCGATGATTGCCGCTCGACAGCATGACGCCCACCCATTTACCGAAGTTCGGCGAGCTTTTGCGGATATCCACCGCGACGTCGAACACTTCGCCTTCGACAACGCGCACGAGCTTGCCCTGCGCATGCTGAATCTGATAGTGCAGCCCACGCAACACGCCCTTCGCCGAGCGCGAATGATTGTCCTGGACGAACTCGACGCCCGCCTCCACCCGCTGCGCGAATTCGCCCGCATTGAAGCTTTCGAAGAAGAAGCCTCTCGCGTCGCCGAACACCTTCGGCTCGATGAGCTTGACTTCAGGCAGCGCCGTGGGCGTTACTTGGATGGCCATGCGACTTGGTCCGTGAGAATGTTTTTCAGATACTGGCCATAGCTGTTTTTCAACAAAGGCTGGGCGAGCTTGAGCAATTGGTCTTGATCGATCCACTGCCTCCGGTACGCAATCTCCTCGGGACATGCGACCACGAGCCCCTGGCGCTTTTGCAGCGTCGCGATAAACGTCGCGGCCTCGATCAGCGAATCGTGCGTGCCGGTATCGAGCCACGCGTAGCCGCGGCCCATGATCTCGACATCGAGCGTGCCCGCCGCGAGATAGCAGGAATTCACGTCGGTGATCTCCAGCTCACCGCGCGCTGACGGCTTGATGTCGGCCGCGATGTCGCACACCTGGTTATCGTAGAAGTACAGCCCCGTCACCGCGTAGTTCGAACGTGGCTTTGCGGGCTTCTCCTCGATCGACAGCGCGCGGAATTCACGATCGAACTCGACGACGCCATAGCGCTCCGGATCGTGCACGTGATATGCGAACACCGTCGCGCCCGCCTGCTGCGCCGACGCCCGCTCGAGTTGCTTCGCGAGATCGTGGCCGTAGAAGATGTTATCGCCGAGAATCAGTGCGGACGGATCGTTGCCGACGAATTCCCGGCCGATGATGAACGCCTGCGCGAGCCCGTCCGGCGACGGCTGCACCGCGTAGCGGATGCTCATTCCCCACTGGCTGCCATCGCCCAGCATCGCCTCGAAGCGCGGCGTATCCTGCGGCGTCGAGATGATCAGCACGTCACGGATGCCCGCCACCATCAGCGTCGACAGCGGATAGTAGATCATCGGCTTGTCGTAGACCGGCAGCAGCTGCTTCGACACTGCATGCGTGATCGGATATAGCCGCGTGCCGGACCCGCCGGCGAGAATGATGCCTTTACGTGCCATCGCGAATGCCCTCAAGCGCGTTGCGCGTAGTTTGTCTCGACCCATTTGCGGTATTCGCCCGACGCCACTTCGTCGACCCACACCTGGTTATCGAGATACCAATCGACGGTCTTCGCCAGCCCCGTCTCGAACGTCTCGGCCGGCTTCCAGCCGAGTTCGCGCTCGAGCTTGCGCGCGTCGATCGCATAACGGCGATCGTGACCGGGACGATCCTTCACATAGGTGATCTGATCTCGATACGAACCGGCAGCCTTCGGCCGAGCCTTGTCGAGCAGATCGCACAACGTATGCACGACGTCCAGATTCTTCTTCTCGTTCCAGCCGCCGACGTTGTACGTCTCGCCCGGCACGCCGCGCGCGAGCACTTCGCGGATCGCGCTGCAATGATCGCCGACATAAAGCCAATCGCGCACGTTCTGGCCGTCGCCATAGACGGGCAACGGCTTGCCCGCGAGGGCATTGGCGATCATCAGAGGAATCAGCTTTTCTGGAAACTGATAGGGGCCGTAGTTGTTCGAGCAATTTGTCGTCAGCACCGGCAGCCCATATGTATGATGATAAGCGCGCACCAAGTGATCGGACCCCGCCTTGGTCGCCGAATAGGGGCTGTTCGGCGCATACGGCGTCGTTTCGGAGAACTGCGGATCGGTCGCGGACAGCGAGCCGAACACTTCGTCCGTCGACACATGCAGAAACCGGAACGCGGCTTTCGCGTCGGCGCCGAGCCCATTCCAGTATTGGCGAGCCGCTTCGAGCAACGTAAAGGTGCCGACTACGTTCGTCTGCACGAAATCCGCCGGTCCATGAATCGAACGATCGACATGACTTTCGGCGGCGAAGTGGACGATGGCGCGCGGCGTGTGCCGCGCGAGCAATGTATCGATCGCGGCGCGCTCGCAAATGTCGACCTGCGCAAACACATGCTTCGGATTCCCTTGCAACGATTTCAGCGTGCCGAGATTTCCCGCATACGTCAGCTTGTCGACGTTCAGCACCGCTTCGTCGGATTGGGCCAGCCAGTCGAGCACGAAGTTGGCGCCGATAAACCCGGCGCCGCCCGTTACCAATATCATGGGATTCCTTTGCTGAAATTGGGAGTCGGTCGAACAACCGGCTAATGCAGCATGGCGTGCGTCTTCGTGCCAGACCGCTCAAGTCAAACCGCCGGTTGCGGTCGCGCAGTTCTTCGAGCCGCACGTCCAAGTTCGGCAGCGCACTACCGCTACTGCCCTACAAAGCCATAATTATACGGGCGCGGAAGTCAAAAAACATCCCTCTGACATCTGGAAACAGCTTGACAAACGTTCTCTCAATTGTCGCAAACCCGAGATACTTTCCCCATGAAAAAGGGTTACGCATCAAATTTTCTTCGCGCGGCGCTTACTCTGATTAACACGATTTCCTGTGTTACCGTCGATTTCCGTTTCGCTACAAACGTCAAACAATGACAAATTTTTCTCGCCCCGCTCCCGTCGCGTTCGGCGACATCCAGGGCTGCCATGCCGCCTATCGGCGGCTCGCCGACAAGCTCGCGCCATCCGCCGATACCCCATTGTGGTTCGCTGGCGACCTCGTCAACCGTGGCCCGGCGTCACTTGCAACGCTGCGTGAAATCGCCGCGCTCGGGGAGCGCGCGGTCGCCGTGCTCGGCAATCACGACCTGCATCTGCTCGCGGTCGCGGCAGGCATCCGTTCTCCGAAGCCGGGCGACACGATCGGCGAAATCCTCGATGCACCCGATGCGGACGCGTTGCTCGAATGGGTTCGCCATCGGCCGTTCGCGCATTTCGAGCAAGGGATGTTAATGGTGCATGCGGGCGTGCTGCCTCAATGGGACGCAACGCTCACGCTCGAACTCGCCGACGAACTGCAACGGGCGCTTCGGGCACCGAATTGGCGTGATACGTTGTGCGAACTATATGGTAACGAGCCCAATCAGTGGCGCCCGGATTTGAAGCGCAAGGAAAGGCAGCGCGTCGCGTTCAACGCGTTCACGCGGATTCGCTTCTGCACTGCCGAAGGCGCGATGGAATTCCGCTCGAACGGCGGCCCTTCGTCGGCGCCCGACGGCTATCTGCCCTGGTTCGACGTGCCTGGACGCAAAACGGCCGAAGTCACGGTCGTGTTCGGTCATTGGGCTGCGCTGGGCCTGATGCTGCGCGATAACCTGGTGGGGCTGGACTCGGGATGCGTATGGGGCAACCGGCTGTCGGCAGTGCGGCTGACCCATGATCCGAGCGCGCGCGAAGTCATGCAGGTCGCGTGCGAGCGCTCCAGCGCCGCAAAGGAATAAGCGAAACTCCGTATGAGCGCCGCCGGCCTACCCCCCTTCTCGACGCGGCACCGCCCCGACGTCGCCGCCGGCGTCGATTCCTTGCGCGTCCCCGCTGCCGCCCTGCTGCGCGCCCGCCGGATAAGCCGCGTCCCGCAGCCGCGCCAGCTCCGCATCGAGCGGCCGGCCGGCGTCGCGCTGCATCTGCGCGAGCGCGTGCGCGACCGCGGCGCGCGCGCGCGCCGCCATCTCGCGCCGGTCGCCGGTCGCCGCGATCGGCTCGCCGACGTACAGATGCGCGGTCAGCGGCCCGCTCTCCAATACCCGGTCGAGCGACTTGCCAAGCGACAGTTCACCGACATACGCCGGCGCCAGCGACTGACGCCCGTGCGCATCCTCATACATCAGGCAAATCGGTTGCACCGCGCACTGGGCCTCGACCACGGCTTGGAACATATTCGAATGGAACGGCAAAAGCCCGAGTCCATCGGACGTCGTGCCCTCCGGAAACACGCACATCAGTTCGCCGTTGCCGAGACGAGCGGCCAGCTCGTGCATGATCCGCTTCGCCTCGCTGCGCTTCTCGCGCTGAATGAACACGGTGCCCAAACGCTCGGCCAGCCAGCCGATCACCGGCCAGTCCCGCACCTCGGCCTTGGAGACGAACGGCGTCGGCCGCCACGCATTGATCACGTAAATATCGAGCCACGACACATGATTGCCGACCACGAGCGCGCGCGCGTCGAGCCGCGCGCTGTCGTTATGCACGACGAGCCGCATCCCGCAGAGCCGCAGCATCTTCAGGGTCCAGCGCTGCGTGAGTTGCCGGCGCCGCGCGGGCGCCGCGCGCCGAAAACGGATGGCGACGATCGCCATTCCAGCCAGCAGATGCAGGACGAGGCGCGCCTTGCGGAGGGCTTTCATGATGGGCGCTCGCGTCAACGGCGCTCGAAAGCGACCTGGCCGGCAACGAGCGTCGCGCACACCTGCGTCGGCAGTTCGTAGCCGAGGAACGGCGTATTGTGCCCCTGGCTCTTCAGCGCGCGCGGCTCGACATACCAGTGCGCGCGCGGATCGAACACGCACAGATCAGCTGCCGCGCCCTCCGCGATCCGGCCGGCCGGCAGCTTCAGCACATCGGCCGGCGCCGAACTGATCTTCGCCAGCGCCTGCGCGAGCGGCACGCCCGCCTCGCGCGCCCACTTCACCGTCAGCGACAGCAGCAGTTCGAGTCCCGTCGCGCCCGGCGTCGCTTCCGCGAACGGCAGCAGTTTTTCATCGTCGTCGACGGGGGTGTGGTCGGAGCAGATCGCGTCGATCGTGCCGTCGGCCAACGCCGCGCGAATCGCTTCGCGGTCGCGCTCATTGCGCAGCGGCGGATCGAGGCGAAATTGCGCATCGAAATAGCCGATGTCGACGTCAATCAGATGCAGGTGATTCACGCCGACGTCGCAGGTCACATTCAGGCCCTCGGCCTTCGCCGCGCGCACAAGCGCGATACCCGCCGCCGACGACAGCCGCGCGACGTGCACGCGCGCGCCCGTCACGCGCATCAGCTCGAACAGCGTATGCAGCGCGATCGTTTCGGCCGCGACCGGCACGCCCGACAGGCCGAGCCGCGACGCAACCGGCCCGCTCGCCGCGACGCCGCCCTTCGCGAGAAACGCGTCGACCGGGCGCAGCCACACCGTATAGCCGTAAGTGCTCGCATATTGCAGCGCGCGCAGCAGCACCTGCGTATCGGTGACGGGCACGTTCGCCTGCGTGAAGCCGATGCACCCCGCTTCGGTCAATTCGACCATCTCCGTGATCACGCTGCCCTTCAGGCCGACGGTCAGCGCGCCGAGCGGATACACGTGCGCCTGATGCAGATTGCGGGCGCGAAACTTCAGCATCTCGACAAGGCCGGGCTCGTCGAGCACGGGATCGGTGTCGGGCGGACACACGAGGCTCGTCACGCCGCCCGCGACGGCCGCGGCCATCTCCGATTCGAGCGTCGCCTTGTGCTCGTAGCCGGGTTCGCGCAGCCGCGCCGACAAGTCGACGAAGCCCGGCGCGACGATCATCCCGGTCGCGTCGATCGTCTTGGCCGCGTTGAAATCGGCGGGCGCGCTCGCGCCGATCGCCGCGATTTTTCCGGCCGCGACGAATACGTCGGCCTGCCGTTCGGTGCCGGCCGCCGGATCGATCACCGTGCCGCCTTTGATATGAATCTTCATGCGCTGTCTGCTTATGCGTTGAATGCGTGAATGCGTCGAGTCCGATGCGCGGCGCACTGCGGCGGGTACGAGCCCGCGCCGCCGCGCGCGGTCAGTCGCTGTTGCCCGCGACGGTGCCCATCACCGCCATGCGCACGGCAATGCCGAAAGTCACCTGGTTCAGGATCACGGATTGGGGACCGTCGGCCACCTGCGAGTCGATCTCGACGCCGCGGTTCATCGGGCCGGGGTGCATCACGATCGCGTCGGGCGCGGCCAGCGCGAGACGCTCGGGCGTAAGCCCCCAGCTTTTGAAATACTCCTGCGCGGACGGCAGCAGCGCGCCGCTCATCCGTTCGTTCTGCAAACGAAGCATGATGATCACGTCGACGCCCTTCAGACCTTCATCGAGATTGTGGAATACCCGCACGCCCATCTGCTCGAGCCCGCCAGGCAGCAGCGTGCGCGGGCCGATCGCGCGCACCTCGGGCACGCCGAGCGTGGTCAGCGCGTGGATATCCGAGCGCGCGACGCGCGAGTGCAGGATATCGCCGACGATGGCCACGCGCAGCTTCGTAAAATCGCGCTTGTAGTGGCGGATCGTATACATGTCGAGCAGGCCCTGCGTCGGATGCGCATGGCGGCCGTCTCCCGCGTTGATCACGTGCACGTGCGGCGCGCAGTGCTCGGCGATCAGGTACGGCGCGCCGCTCGACGCATGGCGCACGACGAACAGATCGGCATGCATCGCCGACAGGTTGTTGATCGTGTCGAGCAGCGATTCGCCCTTGCTCGTCGACGACGCGTTGATATTCAGATTGATCACGTCGGCGGACAGGCGCTTCGCCGCGATCTCGAACGTCGTGCGGGTGCGCGTCGAGTTTTCGAAGAACAGGTTGAATACCGATTTGCCGCGCAACAGCGGCACCTTCTTCACTTCGCGGTCGGTCACGCTGACGAATTGCTCGGCGGTGTCGAGGATCTGGTTGACGATCGCGCGGGGCAACCCCTCGATCGTCAGCAGATGCTTGAGCTCGCCGTTCTTCGTGAGCTGCGGATTGCCCTTCAGGAAGCCGTAGCGATGGCGCTCGGCGGGCGCGGACGCAGCGGAGGTGCCGGTGCGGCCGGAAATGTCGGTCGTCATGATGTGCGTGATTCCAACGTGTTGCTGAACGGCACGCCCGCGCAAATCGGGCGCGGGCGGCCGGAATGCATGACGCTGCGGCCTCAGAGGCCGCGCGCCTCGGTGCGAAGCGTGAACGCGGCGGCGTCGGTGCGCTCGAGCACGAGCGTCGCGTCGGCCGCGACGTCGAGCGTGCCGCCGACGAAGCGCGCCGCCACCGGCAGCTCGCGCCCGCCGCGATCGGCAAGCACCGCCAGTTCGACGGCGGCGGGACGCCCGTAGTCGAACAGTTCGTTGAGCGCGGCCCGCACGGTGCGCCCGGTGTACAGCACGTCGTCGACGAGCACGATCCGGCGCCCTTCGACCTCGAACGGCAGCGAGGTCGGACTCGCCTGACTGTGCAGCCCCTTTTTCGCGTAATCGTCACGATGCAGCGCGACGTTGACGACGCCGAAGCCCGGCGCGGCCAAATCGCGCGCCAGACGCTCCGCAAGCCATGCACCGCCGCTGTAAATGCCGGCAACGACGGGGCCGTGCGGCGCTGAGAACGCGGCTTGCCCATAGGCGCCGCGAATCTGGTCGAGCAGGACGCGGTAAAGCGCCTCGGCATCAATGAAGCTCATGATGGTCGGACAACTCGTCGAGATATTGTTGAAGAATGATGCGGGCGGCCTCGGCATCGATGCGCGCCGCGGCCGCGCCGCGCGCGCGCAAATCCGCGCGCGCGTCGACCGACGAGTAACGTTCGTCGACCCAGCTCACGGGCAGATTGAAGCGTCCGTTCAATTGATTGCCGAAGCGCTTGGCCTGCTGCGTCATCTCGTGCGGCGCGCCGTCCGGATGAAGCGGCAAGCCGACGACGAGCGCATCCGGCTGCCACTGCGCGATCAGCTCGCCAATCGCCTTGAAGCGATGCTCGCGGTTTAGATTGGGGATGATGACGAGCGCACGGGCCGATCGAGTCAGCCGATTGCCGATCGCCACGCCGATACGCTTTTCGCCGTAGTCGAACGCAAGAAGCGTCGCGTCGCGCGCAAGCGCCGCGCTCATGCGTGCCCTGCCTCGCCGGAGAGCATCGACGAACTGACTCCAAGCAAACCGAGCGCCGCCTCGAAACGCTCCTCGGCGGGCGTATCGAACACGATGCGCGGATCGGCCTCGACCGTGAGCCAGCCGTTCTTCGAGATTTCCTCTTCGAGCTGGCCCGCGCCCCAGCCGGCATGACCGAGCGTCAACAGGAACCGCTTCGGGCCCGTACCCGTCGCGACCGCCTCGAGCACGTCCTTCGACGTCGTCATCTCCAGCCCGCCTTCGACCGTCATCGATGAGTTGTACGAACTGCCCTCAACCGGCTCGTGCAGCACGAAACCGCGCTCGGTCTGCACCGGGCCGCCGAAATACACGGGGATGTGCAGAAGCGGCTCGATTTCGAGCTTCAAATCGATACGGTTGAAAAGCGATTCGAGATCGATATCAGTCGGACGATTGATGACGAGGCCGAGCGCACCGCGCTCGCTGTGATCGCAAAGATAGACCACCGTTCCTGAAAACGTCGGATCGGCCATGTTCGGCATGGCGATCAGAAACTGGTTGGTGAGATTGATGCGATCGGAACTCTTGGACATAGTTTGAATTTTAGCAAAGACCTCGCACGCCACGGTCGCCGCGCGAGTCGACACGATGTTCACTCACTCTATCACGCGTTCGAAACCCATCGATGTACCGTCCCGCGCGCTGTTGCCCGGCACCGCGCAATACATGCTGCCACGACTTTCGCGATTTTTCGGTACGCGTCTTCAAGGTTCTTGTAACACACTTTGACACACCTGCTCGGCTCACCCGGCCCGCGCAGCTTATACCGGAGGGGCGTCCAAGCCCGACAATGCATGGGCGAGCGCCGCGCGCGCCGCCGATAGATCGGGCGGCGCCATGCCGGCTGCGATCTTGTGCAACGCGGCACGCAGCGCTTCGGCCGCCTGGGCGCAGGCCACCGGGCTGGGCGCAAGCCCGGCGCCGAGATGGGCGCGGCGCCGCCATGCAAGCCCCAGCGCATCGGCGAGCAGCGCCGTATGCCCGAGGCCGAGCGCACACGCGGCCGAACCGACGCGATACGCGGCCTGCGCCGCGCGCAATGCCGCGCCGGCATCGACCGTGCGCGCATCCAGCGTAAGCTCGCTCATCGATGCATCCGCCGTTTGCAAAAAATCCTCATATGCATGACCGTTGACGACTACCGCGCCGAGTTCACGCGTCGGCTCGACGCGCACCGCGTCCGCCTCGGCGCGCGCGGCGCCCGCCTCCCACAACGCCTCGGAAGCCTGCGTCCCCGCAACATGCCAAGCGACGGTCAACCCGTAGTCGTGCAGCAGCTCCACATCGGCGCCGTCCTCCGCCGCCGCGCCGTACAACGCGTAATCGCGCCAAAAGAGCGCGAGCGTCTGCCTGACGAGCGCGTCGGGCGCGATTCGCAAGCCGTGCGCCTGCTCGCCGAGCAGCAGATTGCAGCGCGCGAGAAAACGCTTGAGTTCGACACCGCCGCTCGCGCGCAGCACCCGGATGCACGCAAGCGCAAGCCGCCAATAATCGTAAGGAAACGGACCCGCGAGTTCGGCCACGCAATCGGCAAGCCCGTCGAGCGCCGCGCTGGACGCTGCTTGCGGCGCGCGCAGCGCACCGAGCAATGCCTGCTCGTAACGTGCGCGCAAATGCGCGAGCGCATGTTCCGACAACGGATACAGCGTCGCGGCCGGCACTGGCCGCCCGGCAAGCGCCAGCGCGTCGGGCGGCGTGTCGGCGCGCAAATCGCCCGCGGCCTGCACGCGCAGCGCCCGATAGTGCTCGAACAGAACCGGCGAGCACGCAAGCTCGCGCAAATTGCGCCTCTCGACCGCCGCCCGGAAATCCCGCAACGCCGTTTCAAACTCGACCGGCTGCAACTCGATCGACGCAAGCGGCGCGGCTTGCGCCAGGGCATTGCAGAAGCGCTCGGCCGCAAGCCAGCCCGCTTCGCGCAACACGGCGGCCGCCGCGGCAAGCGAGGCGGCCGGATCGGCACGCCGCGCGAACGACTGCTGCGCGGCTTGCAATGCCGCATCGGCAGCCGGTACCGCACCGCCTCGCGGATTGGGCAACGCGTCCGGGATCGGGAGTGATGCGAATTCGCGGAAAGTGGGCACGAGCGTCAGCACCAGAAACATAGCCGCGCCGCAAGCAGCGCAGGAAGACCGCCGATGCCGTTGCGCCTTACCGCCCGCCCTCGCTCACGCGGGACCGGGCGGCCGGAGATGGCGGTCAGATCTGAACCATCTCGAAATCTTCCTTACGCGCGCCGCACTCGGGGCATGTCCAATTGATGGGAACATCTTCCCAACGTGTGCCCGGAGCGATCCCCTCTTCCGGCAACCCAGCTTCTTCGTCGTAGATCCAACCGCAGATCAGGCACATCCAGCTTTTATGTTCCATCTTAAGCCGCGTAAAGAAAAGTCGTCGATTTCAAAAGAGCCATGATGGTACCGTGTCGGCGCCGGGCTGCCTAGCAATCCGCCTTCTAGCGCGCCAGCGTGCCGGATCACGTTAAAAAAAAGCTCGATTCGGCAAATTCCGCCTCATAATGGCTGCGCGCACGCACATCTCAGGCGCATCTGGCCCGCTTCACCGTTTTTTCTTTCCCCATTTCCATGTCCAGCAACACCCCTCCGATCGTCCTCACTTTCGGCCTGTCCGACCCGACGGGCGGCTCCGGCTTGCAAGCCGACCTGATGACCCTGGCAAGCATGGGCTGTCACGGTGTGTCCGTCCTGACGGGCTATACCGTGCGCGACTCCGCCGCATGCGACGAAGTCACCGGGCTCGATCCCGACACCGTCGCCGCGCAAGCGCGCATGCTGCTCGAAGACATGCCCGTCGCCGCCTTCAAGATCGGCGCCGCGACGCGCGCCGAGGTCGTGAGCGCGATCGCCGAGGTGGCCGCCGACTACGACGGCGTGCCACTCGTCCTCGCGCCGGATTTCACGCTCGACGACGAGCACGTGCTCGCCGCCGACGAGTTGCGCGAATCGATCGCCGACCTGCTCGCGCCCCAGACGACGTTGCTCGTTGCCGATCATGCGACGCTTCTCGCGCTCGCGCAGCCCGACGGCGACGCCGAAGCGCCCAATCTGGACACCGCGCTGGCTCATTTGCTGAGTCAAGGCTGCGAGTACATTCTGGCGACGGAAACAGGCTCGCACCGGCTCGTCAACTCGCTGTACAGCGAGGAAGGCCAGATCCGGCAGGATTTGTGGGAACGCACGCCGCACCGGCTGATGGGCATCACCGACACGCTCGGCGCGGCGATCGCCGCACTGCTCGCGAACGGCCAGGAGCCGCCGGAAGCGGTGCGCGAAGCACAGGAATATCTGTACCAGGCGGCGCGCGGCGCATTCCGGCCCGGCATGGGCGCCTATCTGCCGGATCGGTTTTTCTGGGCGCGCAGCAATGATGACGAAACGCCGATGGCGTCGGCGATCGGCAAGCGCGCGCGCTGACGCCGCCCCGCCGCCCGCGCTCGATCACCGCGCCGCGCGAGCTTGCCGAAGAGACGAAGGCGCGCGCCGCGCCGGCAATGTTCTATCGTTGGACGCCCGGGCTGCGGCTTCCCGCTTTCTGCTTCAGGCCTGCGGCGTTCAGCCGCTCCAAACGAAAACACCCGCGTCGCCGCGGGTGTTTTCGTTTGGGAGAACGCGCGTCGCCGCGCGTTCCTCGATGCAACCGGCGTGATGCCGATTACATGTCCATGCCCATGCCGCCCATGCCGCCCGGCATACCGCCCGGCGCCGGAGCGTCTTCCTTCGGCAGCTCGGCAACGGCTGCGTCCGTCGTCAACAGCAGGCCAGCAACCGATGCCGCGTTTTGCAGCGCGGTGCGCGTGACCTTGGTCGGGTCGACGACGCCGGCTTCGACCATGTCGACGTACTCGCCCGTCGCCGCGTTGTAGCCGTAGTTGCCCTTGCCTGCAGCAACTGCCGCCACCACGACGCTCGCTTCTTCGCCACCGTTCGTGACGATCTGACGCAGCGGCTCTTCCATCGCGCGCAGCACGATCTTGATACCGGCGTTCTGGTCAGCGTTCGCGCCGCTCAGCGATGCGATCGCGGTACGTGCGCGGATCAGCGCAACGCCGCCGCCCGGGACGATGCCTTCTTCAACGGCCGCGCGCGTGGCGTGCAGCGCGTCTTCGACACGCGCCTTCTTTTCCTTCATTTCGACTTCGGTCGCAGCACCGACCTTGATCACCGCCACGCCGCCGGCCAGCTTCGCCACGCGCTCTTGCAGCTTTTCACGGTCGTAGTCCGACGTTGCCTCTTCGATCTGCGTGCGGATTTGCTTGACGCGCGCTTCGATGTTCGCAGCTTCACCTGCGCCGTCGATGATCGTCGTGTTTTCCTTGCCCACTTCGATGCGCTTGGCCTGACCGAGTTCGGCCAGCGTAGCCTTCTCGAGCGTGAGGCCGGTTTCTTCCGCGATGACCTGGCCGCCGGTCAGGATCGCGATGTCTTCCAGCATTGCCTTGCGGCGGTCGCCGAAGCCCGGCGCCTTGACCGCAACGGTCTTCAGGATGCCGCGGATGTTGTTGACGACCAGCGTTGCAAGCGCCTCGCCTTCGACGTCTTCAGCGATGATCAGCAGCGGACGGCCTGCCTTCGCGACTTGTTCGAGCACCGGCAGCAGATCGCGAATGTTCGAGACCTTCTTGTCGTGCAGCAGCACGTAAGGGTTCTCGAGAACAGCGACTTGCTTGTCCGGGTTGTTGATGAAGTACGGCGACAGGTAGCCGCGGTCGAACTGCATACCTTCGACGACGTCGAGTTCGTCGGCGAGCGACTTGCCGTCTTCGACGGTGATCACGCCTTCCTTGCCGACCTTGTCCATTGCCTCAGCGATGCGATCGCCGATCGACGAATCGCTGTTCGCCGAGATCGCGCCGACTTGCGCGATTTCCTTGTTCGTCGTGCACGGCTTGCTGATCTTCTTCAGCTCTTCGACTGCCGCAGCAACGGCCTTGTCGATACCGCGCTTCAGGTCCATCGGGTTCATGCCCGATGCGACGTACTTCATGCCTTCGCGAACGATCGATTGCGCGAGAACGGTTGCCGTCGTCGTGCCGTCGCCTGCGTTGTCGCTGGTCTTGGAAGCAACTTCCTTGACCATTTGCGCGCCCATGTTCTGGAGCTTGTCCTTCAGCTCGATTTCCTTGGCGACCGACACACCGTCCTTGGTGACCGTCGGGCCGCCGAAGCTGCGCTCGAGCACGACGTTGCGGCCCTTCGGACCCAGCGTGACCTTCACTGCGTTGGCGAGAATGTTCACGCCTTCGACCATCTTCGCGCGAGCGGAATCGCCGAATACGACGTCTTTAGCTGCCATCTTCTAACTCCTTGGATTCTTGAGAATATGTACCGTTAAGTGAACGCTTACTTGGCGTTGACCACAGCCATGATGTCTTCTTCGCGCATCACGAGCAGTTCCTGGCCGTCGACCTTGACGGTCTGGCCAGCGTACTTGCCGAACAGCACACGATCGCCGACCTTCACGTCGAGCGCGATCGCCGCGCCTTTGTCATCGCGCTTGCCCGGACCGATGGCGAGCACTTCACCTTGATCCGGCTTTTCAGCTGCCGCATCGGGAATCACGATGCCCGAGGCGGTCTTGGTTTCCTGATCCAGGCGCTTGACGATCACGCGATCGTGCAACGGACGAAGGTTCATATTCACTCCTCTCTTGAATGAGACTGAAGAACGCTGGGAAACTGCCGGCCAGTGTACCGTCCGGCAGGAATTGTTAGCACTCTCGTGCAGCGAGTGCTAATTATATGGACGGGTTTTGACAAATTCAAGAAGCGGGAATTGCAGAAATTTCGGAGGGGTTACGGCGCACGGAAACCAACGGCTCGCGCTTCCCCATTGAAGAAAATTTTTTAAGAACAAGGATCTGCGAAATAACCCGCCCGCGCTGCAACCGCAGAGGGGGCTTCTGCCGCCCCGGCGTCGACCCATATCTCGGTGCTCATGCGGATCGATCCGCTATGCGAAGCCGGGGCGCTGCGTGCGGACGCCGCACAGCATCTTAGGGATGGATCGGATTATCGCGAGCAGCCGCCGCGCACGATCTTCCGCCCTCTAATCCGCAGACAAATGCAGCCCATATCGGCGCGGGCAAACAAACGGCATCGGCCCGCGGCCGTGCCGTGTCACTCCGTTGACTCGGGTTAGCTTCCGCATTGCAAAGGCGCGTACGCGTCACGCGGCACCCTCGCCCGCCGGCCAGCGAACTTTATCTCGACAGAACGCCTGCCCGCGTCGGGGCAGGCGCGGCGTCGGAGGCACGCAGATTCGCCGCCCCCACACCTGAGCCCGCAATCGGCTTCGGTATCGTGCTCCCCAGGCCCGGCAATGCGCGCAGCACCGTTTCGGCCGACGAACCGACCGAATCGATGGCGCTGCCGATCGCGGCGGCTCCCGTCGAGAACGCCGAACGCGCGATATTCGCAGTGCTGCTGCCGAGCGCGGCACTGCCCAATGAGATTGCACTGTCCGCAGCTGTACGCAAGCCGGCGTAGCCCGGTTGCGTGTCCGGCAGGACGCCCGTCCCGCCCGCGCCCGTCAACGCGCGGGCAACCGCGCCGAGCGCCGCCGCGGCGGAGTGGCGCAGCTCGCCGGCCGCCAGCGTATCGATCGCGCCGCTCACGACATTGGCAATCGGGACGATCGGATTGCCGCCCCCCGAGCCAACGCGGCCGAACGCCTCCGCAACGTTATTGAGCGCGCTCGTCAAAACGCCCGCCGGGTTGATGGCCGGCAGCACGTTCATGACATCGCCGAGCGCATTCGCCACCGGGCTGGCATTCGCCGCGACAGCCAGCACGTCCACCGACGAACCCGCCGTCGCTTGCGCCGCGGCCGCACTGCTCGCGATGGTCGCGCTCGACGGGTCGCCCGAGGTATTCGAAAGCAAGCCGCCGGCATGGCTCACGGCGTCGCCCGGCGCGCCCGCCGAAGGGCCGCCGCCCTGCAACGCGACGGCCGGCTCGCGCACGTACCCTGGCATATCCGTCGAGCCGCGAACGCCAGCGCGTGCCGCAACATCCGGCACGCCGTCGGTCGATGCGGCCCACGCGCCGCCCAAGCTGGCGCTACCGGGTTCACCGGCCGAAACCCGGGCCGTGCCGAAGCCCGTCCGTTGCGCAACGGCAGGCGCCGGCATCGCGCTGAATGCCGCTGTGGCCGATAGCGCGATGGCCGTCGACCTGAAGCGATGTTTCATTGATGTGATCTCGTGTGAAGGGATGCTGCCGCCGTCGCGACTAGAATCTCCGCGCACAAAGCATGCCAACCGATTTCGGCCGTCGCCCACACACCATTCCACCCAACGAAACCGAACAACAGAGTATTTAGTGTTTCAACTCCACGCAGGCACAATCGCCCTTACGCCGCCCACCGGCGTCGTTACGTTTTGCGTAACGTAACAAATGAATTTTCCGTTACATGATCGCTGATGAAATGCATATCACGGTCCTATACGCCGCTCGCCAGAAATTCATCAAAAATAAAATCAAACATACCGAGACTTCATAAAAAAACGGCTCATCCGACTCAGCTCACCACCAATACGGCATCGCACGCTGACACCATTCACGCGCACCTCTGCCGGCCGGACGCGCAAATTCACTCTCTTTCATTCGTCGTTAATTGTTTTTCATTCGGCCAGCTACCAACCATTTGCATAAATGGCGATCTCCTCATCGCGCATTCAATGTCGATATTTCTTATCTGAGCAATCAAATCCGATTTCGTAGGATTTCAAAAATTCCCAAAAAATCTAAATCGATTGCGATCGCGCCGCCCGCCTATCCGGCAATCCGAAAGACCGTCGGCCGACGACGAAAGCAATGCGCGATGCCGCGCTATGCCGCATTCTCCATGCCGGACGCCCGCTTTTGCTTCAACGGAATGTCTTCGCACGCCGGCCGGTCGTTCACGGCACCCGTCTGACGCTCCCGATACGATTCGCCCCACTCGCGCAGGCTGATCAATACCGGCGCGAGCGTCTGGCCAAGCGGCGTCAGCTCGTATTCAACCTTCGGCGGCACCTGCGGATAGACATGGCGCGCGACGATGCCATCCGCCTCCAGCTCGCGCAACTGCAAAGTCAGCATCCGCTGCGTCGTATTGGGCATGAGCCGCGTCAACTCCATGAAGCGCCGCTTGCCACGCAGCAAATGAAACAGAATGACGGGCTTCCACAATCCGCCGATCACGGAAAGCGTCACTTCGACATCGCATCCGCTCTTGCTGTCCAGTCGCTTGGGTCGCATGTTCATACCTACATAATTGACAGTACCAGCTTTAATTGTACGTTCTTGCGCACATCGAAGTACGTCGAGACAATTCGATCAACGTCGATCTCGCAGCGCACCACCGTGCGCTCGCCATTCACAGGAGTCGGAACATGAAAGCCATCATGCTGCGCCAGCCCGCTGGCCTCGAACAGCTCGCCCGCGTCACGCTCGCCGATCCGGGCGCGCCGGGCGCCGGCGAAATTCGCGTGCGCATCCACGCAAGCTCGCTCAATTATCACGATCTCGGCGTCGTCACCGGCAGAATGAACACGGCCGACAAGCGCATTCCGATGTCGGATGGCGCGGGCGTCGTCGAAGCGATCGGCGAAGGCGTCACGGAGTTCGCGCCCGGCGATGCGGTGGTATCGACGTTCTTCCCGCAATGGCTCGACGGCGCTCCGACGACCGCGGATTTCGCGACGGTGCCTGGCGACGGCGTCGACGGCTATGCGCGCGAAACCGTCGTGCGGCCCGCGCACTGGTTCACGCGCGCGCCAAGCGGCTATACGCACGAGCAAGCCGCGACGCTGACGACAGCCGGCCTGACTGCATGGCGCGCGCTCGTAGTCGACGGCCGCCTGAAGGCCGGCGACACCGTGCTCGTACTCGGCACGGGCGGCGTATCGATCTTCGCGCTGCAATTCGCAAAGCAAATGGGCGCGCGCGTGATCGTCACGTCGTCGTCGGACGAGAAGCTCGAGCACGCGCGGACGCTCGGCGCCGATCACGTCGTCAATTACCGGCGCGACGCAAACTGGGCCGCGAAGGTGCTTGAACAAACGAGCGGCGTCGGCGCCGATTACGTGATCGAAGTGGGAGGGCCCGACACGCTGCCGCAATCGATCGCCGCGTGCCGGATCGGCGGCCACATCGCGTTGATCGGCGTGCTCACGGGCATCGCAGGCCCCGTGCCGACCGTCACGCTGATGACGCGGCAGCAAAAGCTGCAAGGTCTCATTGTCGGCAGCCGCCGGCATCAGATCGACATGGTGCGCGCGATCGACGCGACGGGCATCAAGCCGGTGATCGACAGCACGTTCGCACTCGACGACATTGCCGAAGCATTCCGTCATCAGGCCGCGGGCAAGCACTTCGGCAAGATCTGTCTGTCGATCTAGCCGAAACGCGCGGCAGCGCGGCGAACCCGGCGGCACCGCGCGCTTGGCCCGCGCGATCGGATTGCATCACGGCGAAGCTCGTCGGCGCGCTCGGCGTCGAACAAGCGGGGGCGTTGCCGTGACCGGCGCACGCTGCCTGCGGGTGCGCAGAGGCGCCAGTCTCGGTGCCTGCGGGCAGCGTGCGCCGCACGCCGTGCCAGCCGCGCGGCGCGCTGCCGCGAAACCGCGTCGCCATCGCGACCTTCATGGCCGGCGCCACGATCATCACATCATCACGTCCGCGCGCAAATGGTAAGCCGGGTGCGCCTACATGCTGGGCGGCGCGCGCGACGCTACACCGCCGTCACATTCCGCTGTTCGTCGTAGGCGGCGCGCGCATCGAGCACCGCGCCGATATTCGACTCCGCCCATGCGATGAGCGGCCAGACCGAGGCCGCGAGCGTCTGACCGAGCGGCGTGAGCGCATATTCGACCGAAACCGGCATCGTCGGATAAGCCGTGCGGGCAACGAGGCCGTCCCGCTCGAGCCGCTTGAGCGTTTGCGACAAGACCTTCTGCGACAAGCCTTCGATATGCCGCAGCAACGTATTGAAGCGCAGCGGCCGATGCGCAAGCAACGCAAGAATCAGGACAGTCCATTTGTCCGCGATGCGGTCGAGCACATGCCGGGTCGGGCATTGCGCCGCGTAAACGTTGCCGTCGCGCGGCGCGTCGAGCAGCGACGGTTGCTCGCCGGTAACCTGCTGACTCTCAAGTACGCTCTTTTCCATCATCGCCACCCCGTCTATAGTTTCCGCTGGTAACTACCAGTATCGCAGATACTATCACCGGCTCACCCGCCTAGCGCGCCATGCGCCACGCGGCCGGTGCGAACCCATGCTTTTTTACCGCGGAGTCCTTTATGCCCTTGCGCATCATCGCAGCACTCGCCGTCACGGCGGCATCCGTCCTCGGCTCGAGCCTCGTCCATGCGCAAAGTAACCGGTCGACGCTACGGATCGATGTCTACAACCCCGGAGAAAAAAGCGTCTTTCCCGTTTCGTCCGAGATCGTCACCGGCCGCACGGGCGCGATCCTGATCGACGCGCAATTCCAGCGCAACGACGCGCAGGCGCTGGTCGACAAGATCAAAGCAACCGGCAAGCCGCTCAAGCTCGTCTACGTGAGCCATAGCGATCCGGACTACTACTTCGGCCTCGATACGATCAAGGCCGCGTTCCCGGACGCAAAAATCGTCGCGACACCGCAAACGGTCGCCGCGATCAATGCCAACAAGGACGACAAGCTCGCCTACTGGGGGCCGATCCTGAAGGACAACGCCCCGCATGCGCTCGTTGTCCCGCAGCCGCTCGACGGTGACACGCTGACGCTCGACGGCCATAAGCTGCGCGTCGTCGGCCTCGACGGCCCGACTCCCGAGCGCACGTTCTTATCGATTCCGTCCGAGCGCGCCGTGGTGGGCGGCATTCCCGTCGCGGCGAACATCCACGTGTGGATTGCCGACACGCAAACGCCCGAGTCGCGCCGCCACTGGATCGAGACGCTCGACCGGATTGCCGCGTTGCATCCGGCGCGCGTCGTGCCGGGCCACTACCTCGCGAATCCGGACGGCAGCAAGCCTTACTCGCTCGCGGCCGTGAAGTTCACGCGCGACTATCTGATCGCGTTCGAGGCGCAAGCGGCCAAGGCCAAGAATGCCGCGGAACTGATCGCGGCGATGAAGGCGCGCTATCCGAATCTCGGCGACGTGTCGTCGCTCGAGATCAGCGCGAAAGTCATTAAAGGCGAGATGCAATGGCCGGTCGTGCGCGCATCGGGCGCGGCTGCGGCGGCAAGCCAATAAGCCCGCGGGCGATTTGGCGCCGTCGGCATGCGTGACGAGGATATCGAACGCGGCAACGTTCGCGCGGATGCGCGCATCGCGCGCCGAAGCGGCTACGCATTCCGCGGTGCGCGCAATCCGGATCGATGGCCCGGTCTGATGCATGACCCGCCACGCATACCGTGAGCCGCTTTCCGTCGCAATCTAGTATTTTGGATTTTCCTCCAATATACTAGACCGCATGAATGTCAACCAATTGATCGCCCGGCGCGTGCGCGCATTGCGCGATTTCCACGGCTATTCGCTCGATGCACTAGCCGAGCGCAGCAAGGTGAGCCGCTCGAACATCTCGCTGATCGAACGCGCGCAGAGCAGCCCGACGGCCGTTGTGCTCGAGCGGCTCGCCACCGCGCTCGGCGTGCCGCTCGCGTCGCTGTTCGAGGACGAGCCCGCCGAACGAACCGCCTCGCCGCTCGCGCGCGCGGCCGAGCAGCCGGTCTGGAAAGATCCGGCGTCGGGCTACGTGCGCCGGACGTTGTCGCCGTCGATGCCATCGCCGCTCACGCTCGTCGAAGTGCGGTTCCCCGCCGGCGGACGTATCGCCTACGATGCCGGCGAGCGCAACGCCGACGTTCATCAACAAATCTGGATGCTCGACGGCGAGATGGACATCACGACTGGCGATGACACGTGGCGCGTCGCGGCCGGCGACTGCCTCGCGATGCGCATCGATCGTCCGACCCTCTTCTTCAATCCGGGCCGCAAGACCGCGCGTTATGTCGTCGCGCTCGCATCAGCGCCCGCCGCGCACACAGGACGATCCGGATGAACGACGCAATCGACGCCATCGGCATACGCCGGATCGGCCCAAACGAGGCGGCCGCATATGTCGACGCGCTCGCCGACGTGCTGCTCGACTGCGTCGACGGCGGCGCGTCGGTCGGCTTCATGGCGCCGCTCGCGCCCGAGCGCGCGTGCGCTTTTTGGCGCGATGTGGCCGCGTGCGTCGCGCGCGGCGAGCGCGTGCTGTTCGTCGCGGAGCAGGCCGATGGGCGCGTTGTCGGCACCGTGCAGATGATCGTCGGCCTGCCGGAAAACCAACCGCATCGTGCCGACGTCGCGAAGATGCTGGTGCGACGCGACGCGCGCCGCCAGGGCGTCGCGCGGCGGCTGCTGGCGGCACTCGACGACACCGCGCGCGAGCTCGGCAAAACGCTCCTCGTACTCGATACGGCAACGGGCAGCGACGCCGAGCGGCTCTACCAGAGCGCCGGCTGGCAATGCGTCGGCGTCGTGCCAAACTACGCGCTGATGCCCGACGGCGCGCCCTGTTCGACGACGTTCCATTACAAGCGGCTCTGAGCCCGGCGGCACCCGTCTTGCGCTGCGGTTCGTTCGATTGTCCGGCCGCGTCGCCATACTGTAAGCCCGTCGTCTCGGCCGTTGCGTCTGCGAGCCCATGCGTGGGAGCATCCGAACACCTCTCTCACGACGAGCGATTCCCGATGACGTTGAGCCCTACGTTCGCATTCATCGTAACTTGTCTCGGCTTCGGCTTCATTCCGGGCCCGGCGTTGCTGCAAACCGTCTCGCTGACGCTCCAGCATGGGCGGCGCGCGGGCGCGCTGTCGGCGCTCGGCATCCATCTCGGCGCGCTCTTGCAGATTGGCGCGGTTGCGATCGGCGCAGTCGTCGTGCTGAACACGTCGCCGTGGCTCTATCACACGCTGCGCATCGCGGGCGGCGCCTATCTGATCTGGCTCGGCATCCAGCGCGTGCGCGCCAGACCCGACGCCGGCGGCGCGCCATCGCAGATGCCGAAAAACGTGATCTCGTCGAGTGCGCTGATCGAGGCATCGAATCCGAAGTCGGCGCTCTTCTATTTGTCGTTCCTGTTGCAATTCGTCGATCCGTCGGCGCCGCTCGATGTCGGCTGGCAGCTTTTCCTGCTCGGCGCATCCGCGAATCTGCTGTTCTCGCTCGCCGATCTGGTCTGCATCGCGCTCGCCCATCCGCTGCGCAAGCGCGCGGCGCCCGGCGGCCTGGCAATGACCGTCGGCCGCTATCTGGCGGGCGCGCTCTTTATCGGGCTTGGCATCGCCGCGATCGTCACGCGCTGACGTTGCGTCGAAGTCGGGCCGCGCTCGCACGCGCTTCGTTTCGTTTACCTGATCGTCCGGCATCGAGCCTTCGGCATTGCCCGATGCCGGCGAGCCACGCCGCCGCGCATCGCATCGAGGCGCGGCTCCCGCCGGCCGCGCAGCCGCGCTGATAGCCGCGCTTATCAGGCTGCGCCCGGCATCGAAAGAGCACAGACAGAACAAGTAATATATATGTAATGATTCGCTGCGAGGATCGCATCCCGGTCGGCAGCGGCAACCCGTGTCGGCATGCCCGTGCTCCGATGTCTCCTTGTTCTTCCCCCTTTCATCTCACAGGATCGACGATATGCTCTTCAAACGCTCGTTCGCATGCGCGCCCGTCGTGCTCGGCTGCGCCGCGGCGCTCACACTTGCCGCGTGTGGCGGCGACGACGACCCGAACTACACGCGCCCGATCGCCGCGAAGGTACAGGTCATCGGCCATCGCGGCGCGAGCGCGCTGCGCCCCGAGCACACGCTTGCGTCATATCGCAAGGCCATCGAGGACGGCGCGGACGTCATCGAGCCCGATCTCGTCGCAACGCGTGACGGCGTGCTCGTCGCGCGCCACGAGAACGAAATCTCCGGCACGACGAACGTGTCGACACTGCCGCAATTCGCGAGCCGCAAGACGACAAAGACGATCGATGGCGTCCGCTTGACCGGCTGGTTCACCGAGGACTTCACGCTCGCCGAACTCAAGACGCTGCGCGCGCGCGAGCGGATTGCGCAATTTCGTCCGGCAAACACCAGCTACAACGATCAGTTCGAGATCCCGACCTTCGACGAGATCATCGCGCTCGCCAAGCAGATGTCCACGCAGGTCGGCCGCACGATCCACCTCTATCCGGAAACCAAGCATCCGACCTACTTCCAGTCGATCGGCCTGCCGCTCGAGGACCGCTTGATCGACGCACTGCGCAAGGACACCTACACCGCGCGCGACGCGACCATCTACATCCAGTCGTTCGAAGTCGCGAATCTGAAGGCGATCCGGAACCGCATCGGCGCGAGCCAGCCGAACTGGAAGCTCGTGCAACTGATGGACGAGCCCAAGCAGCAGCCATACGACTTCGTGAAGGCGGGCGACGCGCGCACCTATGGCGATCTGTCGACACAGCGCGGCATGCGTGAAATCGCAGCGTATGCGAATGCGGTCGGCCCGTACAAGACGTCGATCATTCCCGTCGACGCGAACGGCACGCTGCAGCAACCGACCGACTACGTGCGCAACGCACACGAGGCGGGACTGCTCGTGCATCCGTATACGTTCCGGCCGGAAAACAATTTCCTGCCCGCCTCGCTGAAGGACGGCGGTGCGCCGAGCGCGCGCAATACGTCCGGCTCGGTGCGCGAAATTCAGGCATACCTGCGCGCGGGCATCGACGGCTTCTTCACCGACGATCCGGCCGTCGGCCGCACGGCGCTCGACACGTTGCGCCGCTAAGCCGCCCTTCCGAGCGGCGCGCCCAGTACGCGCGACATGCGCGAGCCCGCCATGCGCCGCGGCTCGCGCGTTCGTCGCGCGGCGCGGCCCGCGCATGCCGTGCGGGTGTCAGCAACCGGCAGCAGCGGCCGCCCCAACCCGCTTACAATGCTGCGCGTTCCGTATCAAACAAAGGAGACGCGCGCGATGACGCACGGCATTCATGGTGAAAAGCGCTGGTATGCGCTGATCGTTCTTTGTCTGGGCGTGCTGATGATCGTGCTCGATTCGACGATCGTCAACGTCGCGCTGCCGTCGATCGGCACGGACCTGCATTTTTCCGAAACCGCGCTCGTGTGGGTCGTCAACGCGTACATGCTGACGTTCGGCGGCTGCCTGCTGCTCGGCGGCCGGCTCGGCGATCTGTACGGCCATCGACGGATATTCCTCGCCGGCTTGACGCTTTTCACGCTCGCGTCGCTCGCCTGCGGCATCGCGCAATCTCAGGCGGTGCTGATCGCCGCGCGCGCGGTGCAGGGAACGGGTGGCGCGGTGGTCTCGGCGGTGTCGCTGTCGCTGATCATGAATTTGTTCACCGAGCCCGGCGAGCGGGCGAAGGCGATGGGCGTCTACGGCTTCGTCTGCGCAGGCGGCGGCAGCCTCGGCGTGCTGTTGGGCGGCGTGCTGACGAGCGCACTGAGCTGGCACTGGATCTTCCTCGTCAATCTGCCGATCGGCGTGGCCGTCTACGCGCTGTCCGCCGCGCTGCTGCCGAAAATCCGCGCGCAGGCGGCCGGCGCACGCCTGGACGTCGCGGGCGCCATCACCGTCACCGCGTCGCTGATGCTTGCCGTCTACGGCGTCGTCAACGGCAACGAAGCCGGCTGGCTGTCGACGCAAACGATCGCGCTGCTTGGCGCGGCGGCAGCGCTGTTCGCGGCGTTCATCGGCATCGAGGCGCGCGTCGCGCATCCGCTGATGCCGCTTGCGCTCGTCGCCAAGCGCAATGTCGCGATCGCGAACGCGATCGGCGTGCTGTGGGCCGCCGCGATGTTCGCGTGGTTTTTCCTGTCCGCGCTCTATATGCAGCGCGTGCTCGGCTACCAGCCGCTCGAAGTCGGCCTGGCGTTTCTGCCCGCCAATCTGATCATGGCGGCATTCTCGCTCGGGCTGTCGGCGAAGATCGTGATGCGCTTCGGTATCCGCGCGCCGATCGCCTTCGGGCTTGCCGCCGCCGCGCTCGGTCTCGCGCTGTTCGCCCAGGCTCCGGCGAACGGCAGCTTCGTCGCGCATGTGCTGCCCGGCATGGCGCTACTCGGCTTCGGCGCGGGCATCGCGTTCAATCCGGTGCTGCTCGCCGCGATGAGCGACGTCGCACCGAACGATTCCGGGCTCGCGTCGGGCATCGTCAACACGTCGTTCATGATGGGCGGCGCGCTCGGCCTCGCGGTGCTCGCCAGCATCGCCGCCGCACGCACCGACGCGCTCGCTGCCGCGCACATTTCGGCACAATCCGCTCTCAATGGCGGTTATCACGCGGCATTCGTCTGCGGCGCGATCTTCGCCGCGCTTGCCGCATGTCTCGGGTTCGCGCTGCGCGCCCCGGCACGGACAGCCGGCGACGCCGAGCTGCGCAGCACCGCGCATTGACGCGACCGGCATGGCAAAGCGGCTCGCGCGGAGATCGGTGATACGCGCGCCTGCCGGGCGATTGAAGCCGCCTGTTTCACCGACGCAAAGGCGCGGCGGACGATGCGTTATTCCGCGCGCGATTCACCCGGCCCGGTGACGTCGCACGCTGCGCGCCACTTGCCTGCGTCAGATCCGCGGCTCCTCACGCGCGGCCGACGGCGGCCCGGTTCCCGTTGCCCGCCCGCCGCCGACGCCCCGGCGTTCGCAATTCGCGCCTCGCCGCGCGTGAAACCTCGCGCGCCAGCCGCGGCGCGACACCGCGCTTGCACGCGCCTGTCGAACGCAAGCCGGCGCCGCGCGCGCGATACCATCCGGCGGCCCGTTTTTGCGCGCTCCGGCGCCGGCGCGCGAGTTTTGCGACAATGGCGGGCCTTGGCAGCCCGCCGCCCGTCACTTTCAAACGCCTAACGCCCCCGCCGATGCCGTTGCCTCATATCGATCTGCTGTACTCCCTGTCCGGCCTCTTCGTCGGCTTTCTCGTCGGTTTGACGGGCGTCGGCGGCGGCTCGCTGATGACGCCGATTCTCGTCCTGCTGTTCAATGTCCATCCGGCGACGGCGGTCGGCACCGATCTGCTGTACGCGGCGGTCACGAAAGCCACCGGTACGTTCGTGCACGGGCTCAAAGGCACGGTCGACTGGCGAATCACCGCCCGGCTCGCGGCAGGCAGCGTGCCCGCCGCCACCGCCACGCTATGGATTCTGCATACGCGCGGGTTGCATGCGCAGAGTACGGGCCGGATGATCGAGTGCGTGCTCGGCGCGGCGCTGCTGCTGACCGCGCTGTCGCTGTTGTTCCGGCCGCAGCTCGCGGCGCTTGCCGCGCGGCATGCGCGCGCGCTGCCGCCGAGCCCCGCGCGCACGCTCGTCGCGACTGTCGTGACGGGTATCGTGCTCGGCGTGCTCGTGTCGCTGACGTCGGTCGGCGCGGGGGCGATCGGCGTGACCGTGCTGCTGCTTCTCTACCCGGCGCTCACGACGACCCGGATCGTCGGCTCCGATATCGCGCACGCGGTTCCGCTCACGCTCGTCGCGGGTATCGGGCATTGGCTGCTCGGCTCGGTCGATTGGTCGATGCTGGCATCGCTGCTGCTGGGCTCGCTGCCCGGCATCGTGGCGGGCAGCCACCTGTCGGCGCGCGCGCCGGAAAGCCTGCTACGGCGGGTGCTGGCGGCGACGCTGGTTGCGGTCGGCGCGAAGCTGGTGCTCGCGTAGCGCCCGCGAGCCGAATCTGCAACGCGGCTGGCCGGGCCGAGCCGCCGCGAAGGCCGCCCGCTATTTGGCGCGTACCGCAGCGTATCGCCGCGCCCCCCGCTCGCCGGGTTTGGACGGCGGAGGCCTGCATGGCGTGCGGGTCAGCTCAGCGTTCAGGTTGACGAACGCTCAGGGCTGCACTTCGGCGCGCAAGCGCCCGGCAAACGGCCGACCGCGCTCGCCGCGTTCGGACAATCGGCAATCGGCGCTCGCCGCGTCATCCGATTCAGCCCGATCCGCGCCGGGCGGCCGGCCGGCAAAAACCGGCATTCCGCCCGTCGGCGCGGCCGGCAATGACAATGCAAAACGCATAACGAAAAAAACCGAAATCGCGCGCCGGAGCAAAATCAGAGCGGCACGTCGATCACGCCCGCGCTCGCCTTGATCGCATTGGCCGCACCCGGCGCCGGATCGATCGGCGGCAGATTCGCCGCCGACAGCGCGGGCGCCGAGCCCGGTGTGCCGCCGCGCGGCGTCGTGCGAATCACTTGTGACGGCGGCAGCGGCGTGCCGTTTTTCAGATGACTCCACATCAGATTCAGCGCGAGCAGATCGTAATAGTGGACAGGCACGTAACGCGTATCGAAACCCGGCGCGGACAGGAACGCATCGAAATGCTGGCCGTTCGTCACTTCGTAGAACGAAAGCTGGCTCCGGCTGCCTTCGGCCAGGCTGTTCTGCGCGACGTAGGCACGCGACGCGTGATTGACGGGCACGAGCGCGTCGCTTCTGCCATGCACGATGATCGCCGGCTTGTGTCGCAGATTCGCGTTGACGCGCACCGCATCGACGCTCGCGCCGATGCCGAGCTGATTCGCGCTCCAGATCTGACGCAGGCACAGCGCGCCCGCGAAGCTTGCATCGGGCGTCGCCAGCCGATGATCGACGCCGCCCACGGCGCCGTTGAACACGAGGTTGATGCCATTGGTCGGCGCAATGCCGTTGCCCATTCCGTACAGATTCGTCATCGGCGACACCGACGCCGGTGCGACCGCACCCGTCGCCGGGTTCGTCGTCGCGAAACTGAAATTGCAAAGATTGTCGGTGACGCCGGAACGCGTGTAGGCGTTCGCATACGTGACGGCGATCGCCGGAATCGCCTGCGAATCCCACATCGGCGCGTGCAACAGATCGGAATCGGCAAGATAGCCGGCCGCATGAAGCTGCGCAAGCGCGTCGCTTGCCTGGCTCGGCGTGTCCGCGCCCGCGACGAGCCCGGCTGCAGCGAGCGTCGCGCAGCGCTGCGCGCGGATCGCTTGCGTCTGCGCAAGCGGCAGCGTGCCGAGATACGGCGCGCCGGCCACCGCGGGCGCGGCGGCCGCGCACGGCTGAAGCAGGTTCGCGAGACTCGCGTAGTCGGCGAGCGGCCGGCCGAACGACGGCACGCTCACGCCATTCTGCTCGACCGTCACGCCCGGCGCGAGCCGCACGTTGATTTGCGGCTCGCCGACGACGACCGCCGTGATCCAGCCGCGCGTGTCCTGCTCGGCCGCCGCGAGCGCCGCGCCGCCGCCGTTGCTGACCGATGCGGCGATCGTCGTGATGTCGCCGGGCCGGTAGCGGATGCCGTGGTGCCGGTCGCCGATGCGCGGGCCGTACTGCTCGTTGAGCGCCCAGTACGCGAATTCGACTGCCTGCAGCGTCACGCGCCCCCAGTCCTGTTCCGGGTTCTGCTGCGAATGCGCATGCTTGTACGCATAGCGGTACGGATACGCGCTATTGAACGCGGCAAGCGCGGAACCCGGCTCGCTCGCGGTGAAGAGGCTCGCGTGCCCGGCGCTCGACGCGTCCGCGAGCGTGCCGTCGATCCGCGTGATCCGGTTCGTGCCGATTTCGTGCGCGCCGTTGCCGCCGCCCTTGTCGTTGTATGCGACCGCGCATCCGCGCTTGAGCCCCCATTCGCCCGCCGTCGCGATTGCGCCGTACACGCCGCGCGAGCCCGACGACGTCGCCGTCACGATGCAAGGATTCGCCGGATCGAAGCTCGCCGGCACCTGCACGAGCAGCGTGACGTTTTTGCGGCCGCTGCCGTCGTCCGAGTAGGCAAGATATTCGGTGCCGGGGATCTTGCCTTCGCCGAGCGTATCGTGGCCCGCGAGATCGACGTTCGGTCCCCAGAAGCGCCCGTAACCGCCGTTCGGCGTCATATCGACGAGCGCGCGATAGTTCGTGTAGATCGCCAGACGGCGCAGTTCCGCCGCGCTCGGCTGCGCCGGATTCGCGAAGCCGGGCCGCGTCGCGCTGCCCAGCCCGGTCTTGCCGAGCCCGGCCGTCAGCAGATCGTCGCTCGCGCCGTCGTAAGCGCTCACGCTCACATTGCCCGCGATGAAATCCGGCTGCGTATTGACCGGTGCGCCATCGTCGCCGTTGCACGCGCCGAGCAGCGCGCTGCTGACGCACGCGAGCGCCAGCAGCCATGCCCGCTTCGATCGGACTGCGATCCTCGTCATTTCCCGCCCCCTGTTGTCTTGCGCTGTCCGCGGCGAACGCCGTCGCCTCCCGGCCAGCGCGCGCCGCGGGCGGCGGCGCGCCGGATGCGCGCTGCCGCCCCGCGCGCGTCACCGCCTCACTGCATTTGCACGGACAGCTTGTTGGTCACCGACGTCACGCCCGCGACGCTCTTGGCCGCCGAGACCGCCTTGTCGATCTGCGACGCATCCGGCACCGACCCTTCGAGCGTCACGGCGCCGCCGCCTTTCGAGCGCACGGTAATGTTCGACACATCCACCCCGTTGGCTTTCGAAATCGCCTTGCGCACCGCGTAGCCGAGCTTGCGGTTCGCGTGCCGCGCGCTCTTGGCGGCTGCCTTCGACGCGCTTTGCGCAGCCGCCGCGGGCGCCGAGGCGCCCGGCGCCGCGTCGCTTGCCTGCGCAAACACGTTGCCGCCCGTGAGCGCCAGGACGATCACGCCCCCGAGTGCCTTCGATACGATCGATTTCATATGCTCTCCTGATTTCTGATTGATTTTGACGGGCACCACGGCCGGCGCAGCACAACGGGTTCGCGATAAGAACACCGACGCGACGGCCCCGCACAATGTAATCCACAGTCCGCACGTGCGCCAAGTATTCGCGCAACGGGCATGCGGTGCGGCACCGCGGCGGCCCCAAGCGCCGCAATGGCGGCGAACTCGGGTACTATCGCCGCGAGCAGATCGCCAGCCGTCACCCCGCCCATGAAGCCAACCCCGCCACGCCGCTCCCGGCAGCATCCGATCGTCGCCCGCTTCGTCGCGGTGTCGTGGCGCGATCTCGCGATGTCGATCGGGCCGACCGTGCTGCTGACAGCCGCCGCGATCTGGCTCGCCATCGCCCTCCTGCAGCCCGCGCCGCCGACATCGCTGACCATCTCCGCAGGCCCGCCCGGCAGTTCGAACTGGCTTGCCGCGCAAAAATATAAGCAGATCCTTGCAAAAAATGGCGTCACGCTCAACGTGCTCCCGTCCGCCGGCTCGGCCGAGAATCTCGCGCGGCTGTCCGATCCGGCGCAGCGCGTCGACATCGGCTTCGTGCAAAGCGGCATCGACCGTAAGGACAAGCACGAGAATCTCGTATCGCTCGGCAGCATCGGCTACGTGCCGCTCGCGATACTCTACCGCGGCCCCGTGGTGGAGCGGCTGTCGCAGTTCAATGGCAAGCGGCTCGCGATCGGCGCCGAGGGCGCGGGCGCGCACGAACTCGGCCTGGCCCTGTTGAAGATGAACGGCATCGTGCCGGGCGGGCCGACCGAGCTGCTGCCGCTGTCGGGCGAGGACGCGGCGCGCGCGCTGACCGAAGGCCGGATCGACGCCGCGTTCCTATCCGGCGATTCGACGCAGATTCCAGTGATGGCGAAACTCTTTCGCGCACCGGGCGTGCATTTCTATTCGTTTACGCAGGCGGAGGCGTACACGCGGCGCTTCCCCTATCTGACGGAAATCACGCTGCCGATGGGCGTCTATGATCCCGGCACCAACCTGCCGCCCACGGACATCCACACGCTGTCGCCCACCATCGAGTTGATTGCGCGCGACACGCTGCATCCGGCGCTCTCCGATCTGCTCATCGAAGCCGCGCGCGACGTCCACCATCGCGCGACGATCCTGCAGCGCGCCGACGAATTCCCGTCGCCCGTCACGCGCAGCAGCTTCCCGCTGTCGGACGACGCCGCGCGCTATTACAAATCCGGCAAGACCTTTCTGTACCGGAAGATGCCGTTCTGGGTCGCGAGCCTCGTCGACCGGCTGCTCTTTATCGTGGTGCCGCTCATCGTCGTGCTGATTCCGGGGCTGCGGCTCGTGCCGGCGCTATACGGCTGGCGTGTGCGCTCGCGGATCTATCGCTGGTACGGTGCGCTGATCGCGCTGGAGCGCGGCGCGCTCGGCGAGCACACCGCCCGGCAGCGCGCCGCGCTGCTCGATAGGCTCGATAACGTCGAGAACGCGGTCAACCGGATGAAGATGCCGCTCGCTTACGCGGGGCAGTTCTACGTACTGCGCGAGCACATCGGCTTCGTGCGCGAGCGGCTGATCGCACGCGAGCCGCAATCGCGGCCGGCGCACGCAAGCGGCGCGCCGGCCGCCGCGGGCAGCCCGCCCGCGCACGACGCGCCGCATGGCGATAGCACTGCGCCGCACGGCGATAACGGCGATAACGGCGATACGCAGCCCGCCGGCACGCCCGCCGCCGATGCGCCGTTCGCGAACGCGCCGCGGCCCGGCCCCGCTGAAGAACGGCACAAGCATCCGTGACGTTCGTATGACCCATGCCGCGCCGGCCAGTACCCGGTTCACCGGAGCGCGGCGCAATACGCCCGAGCCGATACGTATCGGCCCCGGCCATCCCCGCGACGGCTGCATTTGTCCCCGCCGCCGCGTAACATTGCGACACGACGCCGCCCGTTGCGTCCCTTCCGTCAGGAGATCCTCGATGACCGTCGGCATCGACGCTTCGCAGCCGGCATGGTTTTACGATTTCGTGTCGCCGTTCTCGTACCTGCTGCTCGAACAGCATGGCAAGTGGCCGCGCGTATCGTTCGCGCTCACGCCCGTATCGCTGCTGGATCTGCATCGTCACTGGGGCCAGCGCCCGACGTCCGACGTGCCGGCGAAACGCGTTTTCACTTATCGGCACGCGCTTTTTCGCGCCGAGCAGCTCGGCATTGCGTTCAAGATGCCGCCTGCGCACCCGTTCGACGCGTCGCGCGTGCTGTTGCTCGCGACGCTGCTGAATGGCGACTTCCATGCGATACGCGAGATTTTCCGCTTCATCTGGCGAGAAGGCCGTGATCCGGTTGAACCTGGTAATTTCGCTGAACTCTGCGGACGAGTCGGAATCGCGCACGACGATCCGCGGCTCGCGTCGGACGAAACCCGTGCACAGTTGCGCCGCAATACGGACGATGCAATCTCGCTCGGCGTGTTCGGCGTGCCGACGTTTTGGCTGAACCGTCAGCTATTCTGGGGCGAGGATGCGCTGCCGATGGTGCTCTATTGCGCACGCACGCCGAGCTGGCTGGAATCGAAGGAAGTCACGCGGATCAGCACGCTGCCGTCGGGCCTTGCATGACGGCGCGTCGTGCGTCGCGGGCGGGCGTGCTTCGCTGACGGCGCGGCGCGCCATGATCGACGCTCATCGAGCCGGCGGTCGGATCAAGCGTGACAGAAAGTTTCCTGCAGATGGGACCAACGCACCCGCCCCGTGCGCAGATCGCGCTCGAACACCGCCGTCGACCGGCGCGACGGCAGCGCACCCGTCGCATCCGTTTGGTGCTCGACGTAGCTGACGATCGCGAGTTCGCCGAGCACGGTGAGCGCGCGCATCTGCGAAAACGTGATCGCCAGCCCCGGCTTGCGGCCCGCGAGCCGGGCGAACAGCGCGCGCAACGCGTCGTGATCGTAGAGATGGCCGTCCGTGCCGATCATCGTGAAGCCGGGCGCGAAATGCGCCATCAGCGCGTCGAGCGCGGCGGGCCCGGATGCGTCGCCCGCGAGCCAGTCGCGAATCGCGTCGCAAGCGGCGACGAGTTCGTCGAAATAGGGTTGATGCGCTTGCATGGATCTCTCTGCCGTTTTGAACGAGCGCGACGCACGCCGCGCGAACTGAACTCGCGAGTGTACCTGCGACGTCAGCGGCATGCCGCCGACGCGCGCCGCGATACGCGCGGCTGGCATCGCCGCGCACGGGCCGCCAAGGCGGCGAGTCTTCGCCCCGCGCCGGCGTCGCCAGCCGCCGCCCGGCGGCGCAAACGCCCGATACGGCTGCGTCACGGAACCGCCCCGCGATGCCGGTCCGCGATCCATGAGGCGCCCCGCCGCCATCGCGCCGGGACATCGTGCATCAGCGCGCGGGAACCGGATCGAGCCCGGTCTTCCGGATATCGGCCGCGGCGCCCGGCGATGCAAGATAGTCGAGCAACGCGCGCGCTTCACGCGGATGCTGCGCGCCGACCGGAATGCCGCCCGCATAGCGCGTGATCGATTGCAACGGCTCCGGAATCTTGCCGACGAACGTCACCCCCGGCACCGGCAACAATTCGCTCACCTGCTGGAAGCCGAGTGCATACGTGCCGTCGGCGACCTTCGTGGCGACCGGAACGCGCGGCACCATCGTCGCCTTCGGCCCGACCTGGGCCTCGACGCCCAGGCGCTTGAAAAGCGCGTCGCGAATATACACGCCGCTCGCGCTATCCGAATACGCCACCGATTTCGCCTGCAACAGCGCCGCTTTCAGCGCCTCGGGCGTGCTGATGTCGGGCGCGGGCTCGCCGTCGCGCACGACCGCCCCGATACGCGAATCGGCCAGCTCGACGCGTGAAGCCGGATCGATCTTGCCTTCGCGGATCAGCTTGTCGAGCGCGTAGCCGACCATGATCACGACATCGGCCGGCTCGCCGCGCGCGAGCCGATTCGGAATCGCCTCGGGCGTCGCGCCCATCGACGGTCCCCAGGCGATGTCGAGCGTATTGCCGCTCGCCGCTTCGAATTTCGGCGCGAGCAGCTTGTACGCAGCCGTGAAGCCGCCGGAATTCATCACGTGCAATTCGGCCGCGCCGGCCGGCGCGGCGGCTACGCCAACGGCAACGGCAGCAGCAATGGCTGCGGCAAGCCGCGGCGCGCGGCGAAGATACTGTGTCAGCGAAGATCTCATCATCATGGCGGTGCCCGGCGCGAGGGTTGGAAGGCAAACGCCGACGATCTTCGCTGAAACCGGTTCTTCCGGAAATCAGGGGCTGCCAGGATAGGAGCCTCGGCCGGAACGCTTCGCAACGCCGACGCCAAGGCCACACCCGGCAACCTCAGGATTGCGGCGCGCCCTTAAGCCCCCAGTCGCGGCAGGCCGGGCAACCTTGGCGCCTCTGGCCGCCGCACGACGCCCCATTCACCGCGCCCGCCCCCCGCTCACCGCCTGCACCGCGCGCAGAATCGCCTCGCCCGTCGCGGGCGCCGTGAGCGGCGGATTGATCGCATCGCCGCCCACCGACGCAATCGCATCGCGAATCGCGAAGAACACCGAAAACGGCAGCAGCAGCGGCGGCTCGCCGACCGCCTTCGACCGGTGAATGCTGTCCTCGGCATTGCGGTTGTCGAACAGCTTCACGCGAAAATCCGGCGGGCAATCGTTGACGGTCGGGATCTTGTAAGTCGACGGCGCATGCGTCATCAGCGTGCCGTCGTCGCGCCACCACAGCTCCTCGGTCGTGAGCCAGCCCATCCCCTGGATGAACGCGCCTTCGATCTGCCCGATGTCGATCGCCGGATTCAGCGACGCGCCGACGTCGTGCAGCACGTCCGCGCGCAGCACGCGCATCTCGCCGGTAAGCGTATCGACGATCACTTCCGAGACGGCCGCGCCGTATGCATAGTAGAAAAACGACCGGCCCGTCAGCGTCGCCTGATCCCAATGCAGCTTCGGCGTGGCGTAAAAGCCGTCGGACCACAGCTGCACGCGCGCGCGATAGGCGTGCGCCACCACCTCGTCGAACGGCACGACGGCATCGCCGATCCGCACGCCGTCATAGGCGAAGCGCACGTCGGCCGGCTGCGCGGCGCCGTTGCCGAAATGCCCGGCAGCGAACGCGGCGAGCCGCTCGCGCAACTGGCGCGCGGCGTCCTGCGCGGCCTTGCCGTTCAGATCCGAGCCGGTCGACGCCGCGGTTGCCGACGTGTTCGCGACCTTGCTCGTATCGGTCGCCGTCACGCGGATGCGCTCGAAGCTCACGCCCAACTCGTGCGCCACCACCTGCGCAACCTTCGTGTTGAGCCCCTGGCCCATCTCCGTGCCGCCGTGATTCACGAGGATCGAGCCGTCGGTATAGATATGAACGAGCGCGCCCGCCTGATTGAAATGCGCGACGTTGAACGCGATGCCAAACTTCACCGGCGTCAGCGCGATGCCTTTTTTCAGCACCGGACTTGCCGCATTGAACGCACGCGTCGCGGCTCGGCGCGCGCGATAGTCGCTCGTCGCCTCCAGCTCGTCGATCAGCTCGTGCAGCACGTTGTCCTCGACCGTCTGGCCGTAGGGCGTCACGTTGCGCTCGGTCTTGCCGTACAGGTTCGCGCGGCGCACGTCGAGCGGATCGCGGCCGAGCGCGCGCGCGATGTTGTCGATGATGTACTCGATCGCGAACGCGCCCTGCGGGCCGCCGAAGCCGCGAAACGCGGTGTTCGACTGCGTGTTCGTCTTCCCGCAGCGGCCGGTAATCGACACGTCGGGCAACCAGTACGCATTGTCGAAATGACAGATGGCGCGCGTCATCACCGGCCCGGACAGGTCGGCGGAAAACCCGCAGCGCGACGTCATGTCGACCGAGACGCCGGTGATCACGCCCGCGTCGTCATAGCCGACGTCGTACCGGTAATGGAAATCGTGGCGCTTGCCGGTGATCATCATGTCGTCGTCACGATCCGGGCGCAGCTTGACCGGGCGCTGCAGCTTCCATGCGGCAAGCGCCGCGCAGCACGCGAACAGGCCCGACTGCGATTCCTTGCCGCCGAAGCCGCCGCCCATGCGGCGGCATTCGACGAGCACGTCGTGCGACGCCACGCCAAGCAGGCGCGCCACCACGTGCTGCATCTCGCTCGGATGCTGCGTCGAGCTGTACACATGCATCGCGCCGTCTTCCTTCGGCACCGCGTAGGCGATCTGCCCTTCGAGATAAAACTGCTCCTGGCCGCCGAGCGTCAGCTCGCCCGCGTCGCGATGCGCGGCGCGTTCGATCTGCGCGGCCGCCTCGCCGCGCGCGAGCGTCATCGGCGGCACCACGTAGGATTCGGCGGCGCGCGCTTGCTGCGCGGTGAGGACCGCCGGCAGCGGATCGTATTCGATCTGCGCGCGGCGCGCGGCACGCCGCGCGGCGTCGTGCGACGTGGCGACGACGACGAAAATCGGCTGCCCGACATACTGAACGACGCCGGGCGCGAGCACCGGATCGTCGTGGACGACCGGCCCGCAATCGTTCACGCCCGCAATGTCGTCCGCGGTCAGCACCGCAACGACGCCGGGCGCCGCGCGCACCGCGTCGAGCCGCATCGACGCGATCTTCGCATGCGGCTTCGCGGACAGGCCAAGCGCCGCATGCAACGTGCCGGCGACGAGCGCGATGTCGTCGGTATAAGTCGCGCGGCCGCTCACGTGCAGATGCGCGGATTCGTGCGGACGCGACACGTGCACTTGCTTGAAGCCGTCGGTGTCGGCAGCCACGCTCAGGAAAGGTTCGGTTTGCTGATTCATGATTCGATGCTCCATACGCTTCGTGCCGGCCGCTCAGGATGCGGCCGGCTCGGCCGCCGCCGTCGCGCGCACGTTCACCGCCGACGCGGGCAACGGATCGTGCGGCCGGGTTTCCAGCCAGAAGCGGTACAGCAGGTTCTTCGCGGTCGCGAGCCGGTATGCACTTGTCGCGCGCATGTCGGTGAGCGGCGCGTAGTCGTCTTCGAGCGCGCGCATGGCCGCGTGCGCGGCGGCTTCGTCCCAGACCGCGCCGGCAAGCGCAGCCTCGGCATGCGCCGCGCGCCTGGGCGTTGCCGCCATGCCGCCGAACGCGATGCGCGGCGCGCGCACCTTGTCGCCGTCAGCGATGAACGCGAACGCCGCGCAGACCGCGGAGATATCGGAATCGAAGCGCTTCGACAGCTTGTATGTGCGCAATTTCAGCTTCGCGCGCGCACCGGTGCGCTTGGGCACCTTCAGCGCAACGACGAACTCGTGCTCGGCCATGTCTTTCTTTTGATAGCCCAGATACAAATCCTCGAGCGGCAGCTCGCGCATCGCATCGCCGCCGCGCAGCACGGCCCGCGCGCCCAGCGCGATCAGGCCCGGCATCGAATCGCCGATCGGCGAGCCGTTCGCAACGTTGCCGCCGAGCGTGCCGGCGTTGCGGATCGGCAGCGACGCGAAGCGCTTCCACATCTCGGTAAGCTCCGGGTAATGCACGCAGAGCGCCGCATACGCCTGCTCGACGCTCACGCCCGCGCCGATCTCGATCCAATCGCCGTCGTCGGCGATGCGGCGCAGCTCGGCGATCTGGCCGACGTAGACGATATCGCCCAGATCGCGCAACTGCTTGGTCACCCACAAGCCGACGTCGGTGCTGCCCGCGAGCAGGCGCGCGGCGGGCTTGGCGGCCTTCAGCCGCGCCAGCTCGTCGAGCGTGCGCGGCGCATCGAACGTGCGGCCCGCGTGCTCGTAATGAAACGTGCCGCGGCGCGACAGCGTCGCGAGCGTGCGCGCAAGCGCGGCGAAGTCGGCCGGCGCACGCGGCGGCTCATGCGCGCCGCGCGCATCGAACATCCGCACCGCCGCGTCGACGATCGGCCGGTAGCCAGTGCAGCGGCACAGATTGCCCGTCAGCGCGTCGGCAATTTCGGCGCGCGACGGCACTTCGCCCGGCCCGCCGCATTGCGCGCGCTGCACGTGCCGCTCGTACAACGCCCACATCGACATGACGAAGCC
This sequence comes from Burkholderia singularis, assembly GCF_001718875.1. Lineage (NCBI taxonomy): Bacteria > Pseudomonadati > Pseudomonadota > Betaproteobacteria > Burkholderiales > Burkholderiaceae > Burkholderia > Burkholderia singularis. The sequence goes on along the minus strand of NZ_CP013448.1, from coordinate 1,164,317 downwards.
CGGCGTGCAAAACCCGCACTGCGAGCCGTGACACTCGATCATCGCGCGCTGCGCCGGATGCAGCGCGCCGCCCGGCTCGCGCAGATCCTCGACCGTGAACAGCGCGCGGCCGTCAAGCGTCGGCAGGAACTGGATGCACGCGTTGACCGCCTTCAAATCGACGCCGCCTGCATCGTTAGGCTCGCCGATCACGACCGTGCACGCACCGCAATCGCCCTCCGCGCAACCTTCCTTCGTGCCGGTGCAATGCGCGTCCTCGCGCAGATACTGGAGCACCGTGCGGGTGACCTCCGCGCCGCTGACCTCGCGGATCGCCTGACGATGATAAAAACGGATCGGCTCGCTCATGCTGTGTATATCAGTCGTAGTCGTTCGATGAAAAAAGAAACGATTCCGGGTACGCGGGCCGGCCCGCGCGGCACCCTGGGCACCGTCACGCTCACAACGCTATCACCGACAAATTCCCGAACCCATAGCCGGCCCCGCATGGGCGTTATATCGCGGCGGCGATATCGCCCCGGCGGCCATGCATTGAACTAAACGGTCCATGCAGGCAAACCGGTTCCATGTGAGAATCCGATTTTCGCATCCGCCGATGCGCGCTTCGTTCCGTCCCCTTCCATGCCCGCCGATTCCGACTCCTTCGCCCGCAGCGCGTCCGCGACGACGCTGCAAATCGTCAGCGTCGTATCGTTCACGTTCATCTGCTATCTGACGATTGGCCTGCCGCTCGCGGTGCTGCCCGGTTTCGTACACGCCGAACTCGGCTTTTCCGCGATCGTCTCGGGCGCGGCAATCAGCATCCAGTATTTTGCGACGCTCGCGTCGCGGCCGCTCGCCGGGCGCTTCGCCGATACGCTCGGCCCGAAGCAAACCGTGCTGCGCGGCCTTGCCGCCAGCGGCGCGAGCGGCGTGCTGCTGCTCGCGGCGTTCGCCGCCGCACGCTGGCCGGCCGCGAGCATCGCGCTGCTGGTGGCGAGCCGGCTCGTGCTCGGCGTCGCCGAAAGCCTCGTCGGTACGGGCGCGATTCTTTGGGGGATCGGCCGCGTCGGCGCCGCGCACAACGCGCGCGTGATCTCGTGGAACGGCATCGCGACCTACGGCGCGCTCGCGCTCGGCGCGCCCGTCGGCGTCGCACTCGCGCATGCGTTCGCGCCCGCCGTGCTCGGCCTGCTGATGATCGCGCTCGCCGCGGCCGGCTATGGAGCCGCGCGGCTGATCGCGCCCGTGCCGCTCGTGCATGGCGAGCGGATGTCCTATGCGAGCGTGGTCGCACGCGTACTGCCGCATGGCCTCGGCCTCGCACTCGGCTCGGCCGGCTTCGGCTCGATCGCAACGTTCATCACGCTTTATTACGCGGAGCGCCACTGGCCGAATGCGGCGCTGTCATTGACGCTGTTCGGCACGCTGTTCATCGGCGCCCGGCTGCTGTTCGCGCATACGATCCAGACCCACGGCGGATTCCGGGTGGCGATCGTGTCGTTCGCGTTCGAATCCGCGGGCCTGCTGCTGCTCTGGCTCGCCCCCGTGCCGCATATCGCACTCATGGGCGCGGCGCTGACCGGCTTCGGCTTTGCGCTGATCTTCCCCGCGCTCGGCGTCGAAGCCGTCGCGCTGGTGCCACCCGCGAGCCGCGGCGCGGCGCTGTCCGCGTACTCGGTGTTCCTCGACCTGTCACTCGGCATCACCGGGCCGCTCGCCGGCTACGTTGCCGGCGCATTCGGCTATCCGCAAGTATTCCTCTGCGCGGCCGTCGCGGCGGCCGCGGCGGTGGCGCTGTCGATCGCGCTGCACCAACGGCAAAAGCGCACGGGCGAAAGCGGCGCGGCCGCCTGAGCGGCACGCGCAACCCATCGGCCGCATGCATCGGCCGCCCGGCGTCCGCCAATACAGGCGCGCCGCGGGCTCGCGCAGCAAGCGCCCGCTTCGTCACGCGCGGCTGGACAGCGCCTGTTCGAGCGCCGCGACGCCCGCCGGCAAATCGACGCGCGCATGCAGATCGATCATCGTGCGCCCAAGCGCGTGCAGCGTGCGAAACAGATTGTGTTCGCGGCACTGCTCGCCCATCTGCCCGATCCGCACGATCGGCGGGCCGAACGAACCCGAGATCTCGACTTGATGCTGCTTCGAGATATGGCCGCAAATGAGGCCCGGCGTCAGCCCCTGCGGCACGGTGATGCCGACCACCGAGTTCAGCCTGCACGATTCGGGCGCGTAGAGTTCGAGCCCCATCGCGGTAACCCCGGCCTGCAGCGCAAGCGAGCAGCGCTGGTGGCGCGCGTAACGGCTCTCGAGCGTCTCCGCGCAGACGAGCCGCAGCGCCTCGTGCAGCGCCAGCACGCCTGATACGGGCGCCGTGTAGTGATAGCCGGCGTTGTGCCAGAAATTCTCGGCGAGCGCCATGTCCAGGCACCAGTGCGTGTTCGGCTCGGGGCGGTGCTTCATCCGCTCCCACGCGGCGTCGGAAAACGCGATCAGCGAGACGCCCGGAATCGACGACAGCCCCTTCTGACCGCCGGTGATCACCGCGTCGATACCCCACGCGTCCATATCGAGCGGCATCGTCGACAGCGTGCACACCGCGTCGACGACGACGAGCGCACCCGCCGCTTTCGCGAGCGCGGCAATCTCTTTGAGCTCGCGGTTCCAGACCGTGTTCGACGTCTCGCCGTGAACGATCGTGACGATCTCGGGACGCTCGCGCGCGAGCGCCTCGGCAATCTCGTCGAGACTCGCGACCTTGCGATCGGGCACATCGACGAGCACGACGCTCGCGCCGACGCGCGTTGCCATCTCGGCCATCCGCGCGCTGAAAAAGCCGTTCTTGATCGACAGCACCTTCGTGCCGGGCCACGCGAGATTCGACACCGCCATTTCCATCGCAGCCGAGCCTGGGCCGGCGACGCCGAGCACCCATTTCGAGCGCGTCTGGAACACATAGCGCGCCATTTCCTTCACCTGCTCGATGATCTTCGCCATCGTCGCGCCCAGATGGTTGATCACGATCGCATTCGCCTTCGCGACCGCCGCCGGAATCGGCACGGGCCCGGCGCCCATCATCAGAAGCGGCTCCTCGGGCAGGATTGCATCGAGCGGAACGACGACAGGGCAGGGAATCGGCGAGTGATCGGGGCTGGACATGGGAGCGAGAGCAAAAAACCGTTAGAGGAAAATAGCAGCGAGTTCATCGATCATTCCTTGAACTGTTGCAATACGCAAGCGTTCTATCCTGTCATCACTAACAGGATGGATGCGGCGCACTGCGACTTGACGCGCCGCAGCAATTCATTTCGCCGAAGCCGGCCGGAAAATACCTGCATCCGGACTAAATAGGCCGAAACGTCATCAAAACCGATTCGACTATTAATGGAAGAGAACCGGTTTTTGCGACCCGAATCCTCAAATTTTTGACAGTCTTGCATTAATCATTCGATGCGCCGCAGCAAGTCTTTACGTTCGCATTCGGAAATGCATTTTTGATGATTTTGCAATTCATCCGTAAAAATCACCGCTGACGAATATGTGAGCCGATAGGTTATCCGCGCGTCTCGCCCTCCGAACATAAGGAGCAGATGTGTCCCGAACGCCTTTCCCGGCTCCGCCCGCCGGCTTGAGGAAGCGCCCGGCCGCCTTATAAGCCAGCACTCGTGAATGCGCACCGATTTATATCATTTTCAGCCAAATAATTATTTAGTTGACTAATGCGACCAGCCTATTGAACAATTTACGCAGCCTTCGACGATTTGATATTTACACGTCCCGCGGGTCGATCCGACGGCCTGCGGGATGTCTTCGCCGGAGGTGAGAAAAACACAAGATAATCATTTAATGGGCCAACCTAAACCATGAACCAGATCCAGACCATGCGTGTATTCGTATGTGTCGCCGAGCTGCAAAGCTTCCGGCGAGCAGCTCGCAAGCTCGGCGTATCGAATGCGCTAGTCACGCGTTCGATCGCAATGCTCGAGACGCATCTGAACACACGCCTCATCCATCGCACCACGCGCAATCTGTCTCTGACCGAGGCAGGCATCCGCTATCTGGATGGCTGTCGCGCGCTGCTGGAGGAATTCGACCAGCTCGAGGCGTCCGTCGAGCGCGCGGTGCACGAGCCGGTCGGCACATTGCGCATCGCGGTGTCCGGGCTCTTGCCGCCCAGCCGGATCACGCCCCTCGTCGACAGCTACCGGCGTCAGTATCCGAAAGTGCGCGTTCAGCTCACGCTGACCGAAGGGCCAATCGACGTGATCGACGCCGGCTATGACGCCGGCCTCGTCACGGGCGGCCATCTCGACGGCAATCCGACGCTGATCGGCCATCCGCTCGCGCCCAACACACTCGCGCTCTACGCCGCGCCGTCCTATGTCGAGCGGCATGGCGCGCCGCATCGCCCCGACGATCTGGCACGCCACACGTATATCGCGCTGCCCGCCGATCAGCACGCGCCCACTTGGCGTTTCATCGATCCCGATCACCAAACGCACGTCGTTTCGCTGCAACCGGTTTATACGGTCAACAGCACGTCGATGCTGCTCGCCGCCGCGCTTGCCGGCACCGGCGTCGCGGTGCTGCCGGAGAGCTATATCGCCGATGCGCTCCAGAGCGGCGAACTCACGCGGCTCCTCGGCGACTACCGGATCGACGATCCCGACACGCAGCTATCGATCGTCTACCCGAATCGCCAATTCCTGCCGCCGCGTACACGCAGCTTCGTCGAGCATGCGCTCTACCACCTCGGCGGCCAGAAATCCGATTCGAACGGCCATTACTACATGCATGACGCGAGCGCGGGCAGCCGGGCAGACGTCGTCGTCGGGCTACAGTGACATTGGGCTGCAGTCCGGCTCAAGCCGGCTGCAGTAAACTGGCGCGCACCTGTAGCGGAGGCGACGCGTGCGCGTGATTCTTTTCAGCAGCCGGCAATACGACAACGATTCGTTCACCGCGGCCAACCGGCCGTTCGGTTACCGGCTGCATTTCCAGCCCTCTCATCTCGACGCGGAAACGGCAGTGCTCGCGCGCGGCTATGACGTCGTCTGCGCGTTCGTCAACGATACGCTCGACGCGGCCGTCCTCGATACGCTCGCCACCGGCGGCACGCGCGTCATCGCGCTGCGCTCGGCGGGCTTCAATCACGTCGATCTCGCGGCGGCCGAGCGGCTCGGGCTCACCGTGGTGCACGTGCCTGCCTATTCGCCGCATGCGGTCGCCGAACACGCGGTCGCGCTGATCCTGGCGCTCAACCGGCGCCTGCCGCGCGCCGTCGCGCGCACCCGCGAAGGCGATTTCTCGCTCACCGGCCTGCTGGGCTTCGATCTGTTCGGCAAGACGGTCGGCGTGATCGGCACGGGCCTGATCGGCAGCGTGTTCGCGCGGATCATGTCGGGCTTCGGCATGCGGGTGCTCGCCCACTCGCTGCCGCCGCACGACGACGCGCTGATCGCGCTCGGCGTGCGCTATGTCCCGCTCGACACGCTGCTCGCGCAATCCGACATCGTCAGCCTGCACTGCCCGCTGCTGCCCGGCACGCATCATCTGATCGACGCCGGCGCGCTCGCGCGCATGAAGCCGGGCGCGATGCTGATCAACACGAGCCGCGGCGGCCTCGTCGATACGCAAGCGCTGATCGATGCGTTGAAACGCGGCCAGCTCGGCCATCTCGGGCTCGACGTCTATGAGGAGGAAAGCGGGCTTTTCTTCGAGGATCACTCCGACCATCCGCTGCAAGACGACGTGCTCGCCCGCCTGCTCACATTCCCGAACGTGATCGTCACGGCCCATCAGGCGTTCTTCACGCGCGAGGCGCTTGCGCAGATCGCGCAAACGACGCTCGCGAATATCCGCGCGTGGCAGGACGGCACGCCGTGCAACGTGGTCGCCGTCCGGCGGGGATAACGCGCGCCGCGGAGGTGTACCGGGCGATGCGGATTGGCAGTGAGGTGCGGGTATTCGCGACGTGGACGGTTCGGGCGGTTCGGACGGTTCGGACGGTTCGGACGGTTCGGGCAGGCCAGGCGGGCAAGCTCGCGGCAAACGCCTGCGCGGCGCACCGTCCTTGCGCTCTTAGACGAATCGCCTGACCCGGCCGACGTAATCGCATGATCGATGCTCGACTGCGCGCCCCGCCCGCCTCCGCTGCCCACGCCTTTCAGCCAGCCCGAAACGGCGCATTTTTTCCGCATCCCGAGCCCGCGCCTCGCGGCGCATCCGCCCCGGCGCCCGTGTCCGCCGCCGCCATCGGGCCAGCCATCGCTTTTTATCGGCCTGTCTTCGGAGTCTGCTATCGTGGCGGCGATTCCAGCTTCCGGCCCACTCTGCATCACCGCTGAGCACCTGCCTATGCGTTTCGACGACTCCGCGCTCGCCGCCGTCTACCGGGCGATCTTCGAGCGGCGCGACATGCGCCATTTCACGTCCGCCCCAGTCGATCCCGCCGTGCTCGCGCGGCTGCTACGCGCCGCGCACCACGCGCCGAGCGTCGGCTTCATGCAGCCTTGGCGATTCATACGCGTGACCGATCCGGCGCTGCGCGAGCGCATTCACGCGCTCGTCGACACCGAGCGCCGTGCCACCGCCGACGCGCTCGGCAAACGGCACGACGAATTCATGCGGCTGAAGGTCGAAGGCGTGCGCGAATGCGGCGAGCTTCTCGTCGTCGCGCTCGCCGACGGACGCGAGCAGCACGTATTCGGCCGCCGCACGCTGCCGGAGATGGATCTCGCGTCGGCCGCCTGCGCGATCCAGAATATATGGCTCGCCGCCCGCGCCGAAGGGCTCGGCATGGGCTGGGTGTCGCTGTTCGATGTCGACGCGCTGCGCACGCTGCTCGCAATGCCCGACGGCGCCAAGCCGATTGCCGTGCTGTGCCTGGGTCATGTCGACGAATTCTACGCAAGGCCGATGCTCGAGGAGCAACGCTGGGCGGCGCGCATGCCGCTCGAAGCGTGCGTGTTCGAGAACGGCTGGGGCCACCCGTCCGCGCCTGCGCGCACCCTCTGATCCGTCCCCAAACGTCAGGGTTTTTACTCAGGTAAAATCGCAACGATCCGCCTGCATGTCACGCGCACCGCAATCCCGCGGCGCGATGCGCGCGGTGCTGCGCCGAGTTCCCGCGATGCCCCTACCCCTCTTTGCCCTTGCCGTTGCCGCATTCGGTATCGGTACCACCGAGTTCGTCATCATGGGACTCCTGCCGAACGTCGCGCGCGATCTCGGCGTATCGATTCCGGCAGCGGGCATGCTGGTGTCCGGCTACGCGCTCGGCGTCACGATCGGCGCGCCGATCCTCGCGATCGTGACCGCCCGAATGCCGCGCAAGGCTGCGCTCCTCGCGCTGATCGGCGTATTCATCGCCGGCAACCTGTTCTGCGCGATCGCACCCGGCTATGCGGCGTTGATGATCGCGCGCGTCGTCACCGCGTTCTGTCATGGCGCATTCTTCGGGATCGGCTCGGTCGTCGCGAGCAGCCTCGTCGCGCCGAACAAGCGCGCGCAGGCGATCGCGCTGATGTTTACCGGCCTGACGCTCGCCAACGTGCTCGGCGTGCCGCTCGGCACCGCGCTCGGCCAGGCGTTCGGCTGGCGCGCGACGTTCTGGGCCGTCACCGGCATCGGCGCGGTCGCGGCGGCGGCGCTCGCCGTGTGCGTGCCGAAACACCTCGACATGCCCGCGGCCGGCATTGCGCGCGAATTCGGCGTGCTGCGCCATCCGCAAGTGCTGATGGTGCTCGGCATCAGCGTGCTCGCGTCGGCGAGCCTTTTCACGGTGTTCACCTATATCGCGCCGATTCTCGAGGACGTGACCGGCTTCACGCCGCATCACGTCACGCTCGTGCTGCTGCTGTTCGGCCTCGGCCTGACCATCGGCGGCACGGTGGGCGGCAAGCTCGCCGACTGGCGGCGCATGCCGTCGCTCGTCGCATCGCTCGCGTTGATCGGCATCGTGCTCGCGCTGTTCTCCAGCACGATGCACGCGCCGTATCCCGCGCTCGTCACGATTTTCGTATGGGGCATGCTTGCGTTCGCGATCGTGCCGCCGCTGCAGATCTTGATCGTCGATCGCGCGAGCGAAGCGCCCAATCTCGCGTCCACGCTCAATCAAGGCGCATTCAATCTCGGCAATGCGCTCGGCGCATGGCTCGGCGGCGCGGCAATCCATGCAGGCGTGCCGCTCGCGAAGCTGCCATGGGCGGGCGCGGCGCTCGCGCTCGCCGCGCTCGCGCTGACGCTGTGGTCGGCCTCGCTCGAGCGGCGCGCGGTTGCGAGTCCGGCCTGATCACGCCCGGCTGCGAACCGCTCGCGCGGACCGCGATGTACGAACGGTCCGCAAGCGTCGGACGACGGCTCGCGGGACGAGCGCCCACATCGCACCGCGTCGTGGCCGCTGCGCGCGCGAAGCATGAGACTTGCAGTCGTCAGCGTGACAGGTTCGAAAATAGGCATCGCGGGGCCAATCCGGTTCAGTTGCGGTTCGATTCACGCATCGCCCGTGACGTCCGGCACGCGCGCGGGTCGATCATACGGAACCTGGAGCAATCACGCAGGCCGGTGTAGCATCTGCGCCGTTATGAAAACCATCGTCACACGCGATTTTCTCGCGCTCATCCTCAGCGTGGCGGTCGTCGGCCTCGGCACGGGCGCCACCCTTCCGCTCACCGCGCTCGCACTGATCGAAGCCGGCCACGGCACCGACGTCATCGGTATGCTGACCGCCGCGCAAGCCGGCGGCGGCCTTGCGATCGTACCGTTCGTGTCGCGCATTGCGAAGCGCCTCGGCGCGCGCCGGGTGATCGTCGCGTCGACACTCGTGCTCGCGGCGGCAACGATCCTGATGCAGCTCACGTCGAATCTCGTCGTGTGGGGCGTGCTGCGCATCGTCTGCGGCGCGGCGCTGATGCTGCTTTTCACGATCGGCGAAGCATGGGTCAATCAGCTCGCCGACGATTCGACGCGCGGGCGCGTCGTCGCGATTTACACGACCAATTTCACGCTATTCCAAATGGCGGGCCCGGTGCTCGTCAGCCAGATCGCCGACTGGACGAGCACACGCTTCGCGCTCACCGGCGCGCTGTTTCTGCTGTCGCTGCCGACGCTCGCGTCGATCCGGCAGGCGCCGCTCGCCGACGATGCGCATCACGAGCCGCACGATCACTGGCGGCGCGTGCTGCCGCAGATGCCCGCGCTCGTCATCGGCACCGGCTTCTTCGCGCTGTTCGACACGCTTGCGCTATCGCTGATGCCGATTTATGCGATGAATCACGGCGTGGCGAGCGAAGCGGCCGTGCTGTTCGCGTCGATCATCCTGCTCGGCGACACCGCGATGGCATTCCCGCTCGGCTGGCTCGCCGACCGGCTCGGCCGGCAGCGCGTGCATCTCGGCGCGGCGTGTATCGTGCTCGCGCTGCTGCCGCTCGTGCCAGTTACCGTCGCGACGCCGTGGCTGCGCACGCCATTGCTGTTCGTGCTCGGCGCGGCGGCGGGCGGAATTTATACGCTGTCGGTCGTGGCATGCGGCGAGCGCTTTCGCGGCGCGGCGCTCGTGACCGCGAGCGCGCTCGTGTCGGCGTCGTGGAGCGCGGCAAGCTTTGGCGGGCCGCTCGTCGCGGGCGCGCTGATGGCGCATTGGGGCAGCGAAACGCTGATCGGCGTGCTCGCCGCCGGCGCGCTCGCGTTTCTCGCGGCGGCGCTGTGGGAACATCGGACGATTGGACGACGCGCGGCCGCATCGCCGCGTTGACGGTTTCGTGATGACGCGCGTCGACGCGCGAGCCCGTGCAACCACTTGAAGCGCGCAACGCTCACCACCCACCCTGCAAGCTCATGCGGGCCGGCGGCCCCCATACCGCCGCCGGCCCGCGAAGCGCGCGTCTTGCGCACGAACCCCGCACGCACGGCCGCCGCCGCGTCATCACGTCATCGCGTCATCGCGCCGTCAGCCCGGCAGCGCAGGCAGAACCTTGCCGGCACACGTCCCGAAACCGACTCGATACCCGTCGCCTTGACACCAACCGGCCAGCGTCAGTTCATCGCCGTCCTCGATGAACGTGCGCGCGCCGCCGCCGGTGAGCGGCACCGGCTCCTTGCCGTTCCAAGTCAGCTCGAGCAGGCTGCCGAATGCGTCCTTCGTCGGCCCGCTGATCGTGCCCGAGCCCATCAGATCGCCGATTCGCGTATTGCAGCCGGATACCGTGTGATGCGCGAGCTGCTGCGCGATCGTCCAGTACAGATACTTGAAGTTGGTGCGAGAGATCGTCGTCGCGTCGGGCGCGCCTTCCGGCTTCAGCCGCACCTCGAGCGTGATGTCGAACGCGCTCTCGCCCGTATCGCGCAGATACGCGAGCGGCGGCGGCGTCTGCTGCGGCTGCGCGGTGCGAAACGGCTCGAGCGCGTCGAGCGTGACGATCCAAGGCGAGATCGTCGTCGCGAACGTCTTGGCGTTGAACGGCCCGAGCGGCACGTATTCCCATTGCTGGATATCGCGTGCGCTCCAGTCGTTCAGGAGCACCATGCCGAATACATGCGACTGCGCGTTCGCACATGCGATCGGCTCGCCGAGCGCATTGCCGCGCCCGATGATAAAGCCCGTCTCCAGTTCGAAATCGAGCTTGCGACACGCGCCGAACACCGGGCGCTCGTGGTCCGGCAGCTTCAGTTGCCCGTTCGGCCGGCGCACCGGCGTACCGCTGACGACCACCGACGATGCGCGCCCGTTGTAGGCGATCGGCATCTCCGACCAGTTCGGCAACAACGCGTTCTTCGGGTCGCGGAACATCGAGCCGACGTTCGTCGCATGTTCTTTCGACGAATAGAAATCGGTGTAGCCGGGGATGTCGACGGGCAAATGCAGCGTCGCGTCGCGCTGCGCGACGAGCACACGCTTGCGCAACACCCCGTCGTCACGCAGCCGCGCGTTGCCGCGCTCGAGCAGCTCGCTCAATTGGACGCGCACGCTGCGCCAAGCGTCACGGCCAAGCGCGATGAAATCGTTCAGCGAAGGCCGCTCGAACACGGCCGCCGAACCGGCGCCCGGCACCGTCAGCAAGCCCGTGCGCTGCAGCGCCGCCAGATCGACGATCGCGTCGCCGAGCGCGACGCCCGCGCGGCGCGTCGAAAAACGCACGTCGCTGAAGATGCCGAACGGCAGGTTCTGAATCGGAAAATCGCATGCAGGATCGTTCGCCGAATCGAGCCAGCTTTTACGCGCCGGATCGATGCTTGCCTGCCATGCCGCGTGCAGCATTTCGCTCTGTTGATCGGATTGGATGCTCATCGACGCTCCGGATTGAAGTGTTTATTCAGGCCTTGCCAGCATTCGAAATAATTCGCCTGCAACTGAGCGCTCTCGAGCGCGAAGCGGGTTGGACGGATCAGCGTGCGGGTCTCGAACATGAAGGCCATCGTGTCGGCCACCTTGTGCGGCTTGGCCGTATCGCTCGCGCACGCCTTCTCGAACGTGTCCGCATCCGGCCCGTGCCCCGACATGCAATTGTGCAGGCTCGCGCCGCCCGGCGCGAAACCTTCGGCCTTCGCGTCGTAGACGCCGTGCACGAGCCCCATGAACTCGCTCGCGACGTTGCGATGAAACCACGGCGGGCGGAACGTGTCCTCCGCCACGAGCCAGCGCGGCGGGAAAATCACGAAGTCGAGCGTATCGACGCCGGGCGTGTCGCTCTGCGCCTGCAGCACGAGGAAGATCGACGGGTCCGGATGATCGTGGCTGATCGAGCCGATCGTGTTGAAGCGCCGCAAGTCGTACTTGTACGGCGCATAGTTGCCGTGCCATGCGACGACGTCGAACGGCGAATGGCCGATCTCGGCGCGCCAGAAACGGCCGTTGAGCTTCGCGACGAGTTCGAACGCGCCTTCACGGTCTTCATACGACGCATGCGGCGTCAGGAAATCGCGCGGATTCGCAAGCCCGTTCGAGCCGATCGGCCCGAGATCCGGCAGGCGCAGCAGCGCGCCGAAGTTCTCGCAGATATAGCCGCGCGCCTGCCCGTCCGGCAGCGCGACCGCAAAGCGCACGCCGCGCGGAATCACCGCGATCTCGAACGGCTCGACGTCAAGCCGCCCCAGCTCGGTCATGATGAAGAGCCGGCCCTGCTGCGGCACGATCAATAGCTCGCCGTCGGCGCTGTAGAAAAAGCGCTCGTGCATCGAGCGGTTTGCCGCGTACAGATGGATCGCGCAGCCGCTCATGGCCGCGGCCGAGCCGTTGCCGCCCATCGTCACCCAGCCGTCGACGAAATCGGTCGGCTGCGCGGGCATCGGCAGCGGGTCCCAGCGCAACTGGTTCGGCGGCGTCGGCGGCACGTCGTGCGAATCGGCGAAATCGGCGATTACCCGGCGCTCGCCCGGCACGGATTCGAACGGCCGATGCATGGCCGCGGGCCGAATCCGGTACAGCCACGAGCGGCGGTTGTGCGCGCGCGGCGCAGTGAACGCGGTGCCGGACAACTGCTCCGCATAAAGTCCGTATGGCGCGCGCTGCGGCGAATTGCGCCCATGCGGCAGTGCGCCCGGCAGCACCTCGGTCGCGAATTCGTTTGCGAAGCCGCTCTGATAGCCGGCCTCGCCCGGTTTCGAAAAATCCAGCGTCATGATGGTCGTTTTCTCCATTCAGGCAACATGCGGCGCGGCCGGATCGCGCCGGCGCGCAACGCCCGCGAGGCCAAGCACGAAGATCGCCGAGCCCAGCACCGGCACCGCGGCCGCGTGAAACAGCGCGTCGTGCGTCCAGCCCAGCGCGATCAACTGCCCGCCGACGAGCGGGCCGAGCACCGAACCGACGCGGCCGATGCCCAGACTCCAGCCGATGCCCGTCGAGCGCAGCGACGTCGGGTAATAATGGCCCGCGAGCGCATTGACGGCCGGCTGTCCGCCGACGATACAAAACCCGCCGACGAATACCGCCGCGAGCAGCAACGGCAGCACGTGCGCGACCGGGCCGATCAGGCCGACCGCGAGCGCGGCGCACGCGAAGCAGGCGAACAGCACGCGCGCGAAGCCGTGCCGCTCGATCAACCAGCCGAGCAACAGCGTGCCCGCCACGCCGCCCGTCTGCAGCACCGTGCCGACAACCACCGCCGTCTCGTTCGCATAGCCCGCATCGCGGATCACAGTCGGCAGCCAGTTCGATAAAAAATACAAGTCGATCAGATTCATGAAGCTGATCGCCCACAACAGCAGCGTGACGCGCGCGCGCCCCGCGCGAAACAGCTCGGCCACCGGCGCGCCGCGCGGCGCGGCCTCGCGCACGACGAGCATCGTATCGGCGGCGAGCGGCAGTTGCGGCGCGAATCGCGCGAGCCACGCGCGCGCCGCCCGCTGTCGGCCGCGCAGCACCAGAAACTGCGGCGACTCGGGCAAACGTGCGGCCATCGCCAAGGCAAGCACGAGCGGCGCCGCGCCGCCGACGAAGAACACCGCGCGCCAACCGAACGCGGGAATCAGCGCAGCGCTGACGAAACCGCCCAACGCCGCGCCGAGCGTGAAGCCGCACGACACGATCATCATCCGCTTCACGCGATGCGCAGCCGGGCTGCATTCGCCGACGAGCGCCATCGCGTTCGGCATGATGCAGCCGAGCCCCAGGCCCGTGACGAAGCGCAGCGCGATCAGCGCGGGAATCGTCGGCGCGAACGGCGTGGCGAGCATCGTCGCCGCGAAAAACAGCGTCGCGCCGATCAGCACCGGCCGGCGGCCGATCCGGTCGGCCAGCACCGACAAGCCGAGCGCACCGATCAGCATCCCGAACAGGCTCGCGCTGAACACGGGGCCGAGCGCCTGCTTCTGCACGCCCCATTCGGCGATCACGCTCGGCGCGACATAGCCCATCGCTTGCGCGTCGAAACCGTCGAGCACGAGACTCAGCCCGCACAGCGTCAGCAGTAGCGCGTGGAACGCGCGATGGTGCGTGCCGTCGATCACGCGCTCGACTTCGAGCACGCGCGCCGCCTCGGGTGCCCGCGCGCTCATTGCGTTGCCCGCCCGGCCCCGGCAAGCGGCGACGCCGCGACAGCATGCGCGCCGCCGCGCGCGAGCGCCATCGCCTCGCGCAGCACGTCGAGATCGCCGACCTGGTTGGCCAACAGCAGGATCAGCTTCGCGTTGACGCGTTGGCTTTCGTCGTCGGACAGATCGCGGTGCATGTCGATCAGCGCTTCGTAGAATGCGTCCGGGTCCGCCAGACGCGGGCGGGTGTCGAGATGGCGCATCGGGTACCTCCTGTCTCCATTAGTATGACGGGGCAGCATGTTCACGCGGCGCCGATCGCGCGCAGCAGCGCGGCGCGCACCGCGCGCGCATCCGCCGATCGCATGCGCGCGCACACGTGCTGATCCGGACGCAGCAGGTAGAACGTGCCGGGGCGCGCGTCGTAGCGCTGCGCGGCGAGCCCGTCGACGTCCTCGATCACATCGACGCCCGGCACCGCGCGCCCCTGCGCGCGCGGCACGACGAGCACCGGCGCGATGGGCAGCGCCTGATCGCGCGTCAACTCGACGAGCGCCTGCGCATCGTCGATCGAGCCGAACCAGAGGCCCGAGAAGCCGCCCCGCACATGCTGCAGCAGCCAGCCGGGCTCGCCGCGCGCGACGACGGGCGCATCGATCGCGACCGCGCCCGGCACCGGAGCGCCGTCGAACGCGTCGCCCGCGCGATCCGCGGTATTGAGCGGCGAATCGGCGAGCACCGCGGGCACCGACAGTCGCCCGCTATTGACGAACCCGCGCGCGAACTCGCAATCGCGGGCCAGTTCGAGCGTGGCGTCGCGAAACGTGCGCGACATCGCGCACTTCGGCGTGATGAAATCGGTCGCGCGCGTCGAATGGCGGATGTTCTCGTCGGCGGCGAATTCGCGCTCAGTCGCGTAGGTGTCGAGCAGCGCATCGGGCGCGCGTCCGCTTAGCACGAGCGCGAGCTTCCACGCCAGATTGTCGGCATCCTGCACGCCGCTGTTCGCGCCGCGCGCGCCGAACGGCGACACGCCGTGCGCCGCATCGCCCGCGAACAGCACGCGGCCATGCCGGAAGCTGTCCATCCGCTGGCAACGGAACGTATAGACGCTGACCCATTCGAGTTCGAACTCGGCATCGGGGCCGAGCAACGCGCGCACGCGCGGGATCACGCGCTCGGGCGCCTTCTCCGCGACCGGGTCGGCATCCCAACCGAGTTGGAAGTCGATCCGCCAGATGCCGTCGGGCTGCCGATGCAGCAGCACCGACTGGTTGCGATGAAACGGCGGATCAAACCAGAACCAACGTTCGGCCGGAAACGGTGCGCTCATCTTCACATCGGCGATCAGGAAGCGGTCCTTGAACGTGCGGCCGCGGCTGTCGAGCCCCATCATCGCGCGCAGCGGGCTCTTCGAGCCGTCGGCCGCGATCACGTATCGCGCGCGCAGCGTGTACGGGCCATCGGGCGTCTCGACCTCGAGCGTCACGTGATCGGCCGTCTGCCCGATGCCCGTCACGCGGTTCCTCCAGCGCAGATCGAGATTCGGCAGCTCGCTCGCACGCTCGGCCAGATAACCTTCGACGTAATATTGCTGCAGATTGACGAACGCGGGCCGCTGGCATCCCGCATCCGGCAGCAGATCGAACGCGTAGATCAGCTCGTCGCGCAGGAACACCTTGCCGACGTTCCAGCCCACGCCCTTTTGCGCAATCCGCTCGCCGCAGCCGAGCCGGTCCAGAATTTCGAGCGTGCGCTTCGCGAAGCAGATCGCGCGCGAACCGGTCGCGAGGGTGTCGTCGTCGTCGAGCAGCACGACGGGCACGTCGCGCTGAGCCAGATCGATCGCCGCCGCCAGTCCGACCGGCCCCGCGCCGACCACCACCACCGGATGCGGCGCGAGTGCGTCGGCGTATTCGGCGCGCGGCCGGCAACCGAACTTCAGCGTCTGGTAATCGGTGCTCATGGTCGCCGCGCTCAGCCTTCGAGGGTTTGCCACATGTCCTTGTCGCGCTCGGCCGTCCAGATCCGCGGGTGCGGATATTGGGTCGCCTCGTCGAACGCGCGCGTCACGTCAAACGGCATGCAGTGATCGAAAATCACCCATTCGCCGAATTTCGGCTTCAGCGCCGCGTAGGTTTCCTTGTACAGCGCGTTCAGATCCTTGCCCGCCGCCGCGCCCGCCTTCACGCTCGCATACAGCTCGCTGACGAACGCGCGCGTGCCGGCAAGCCCGAGGGCGACCTCCTGCGGTGTCTTCAGCGCCGCGCCGCGGCCCGGCACGAGCTTCTCCGGCTTGAGCGCCGCGATCGCGTCGAGCGTATGCGGCCAGTCCTCGAAGTACGCATCGCCCGCATACGGCGTTGCGCCATATTCGACGAGATCGCCCGACAGCAGCACTTTCTCCTGCGGCAGCCAGACGACCGTGTCGCCCTTCGTGTGCCCGCGTCCCAACTGCAGGATCTTCACCTCGAGTTTGCCGAGCCAGAGCGTCATCTCGCCTTTGAACGTCAGCGTCGGCCACGTCAGGCCCGGCACCGACTCGACCGAGCGGAACAGCCGCGGAAAGCGCTCGATCTCGCTTTTCATGTCGGCCGCGCCGCGCTCGACGATCAGGTCGTAGGTGTCCTGGCTCGCGATCACGTGATCGGCGCCGTACGCCGACGCGCCCAGCACCCGCACCGCGTGGTAGTGCGTGAGCAGCACGTACTTGATCGGTTTGTCGGTGACTTCGCGAATGCGGCGGATCACGTCCTGCGCCATCACGGGCGTCGCCTGCGTATCGGCCACGAGCACCGCATCGTCGCCGATGATGATCCCGGTGTTCGGGTCGCCTTCGGCGGTGTAAGCGTAAGCATGCTCGGACAGGCGCTCGAACGTCACCTGCTTGTCAGTCAAATCCGCCTGCGAGGCGAATGTCTTGTCACCGGCCATCTTTCCTCTCCTTGCTCCGCTCGGCAAAAGCGCCGCTTCGATCCGTAGTGGGCAGAACCACACGTCTGGTCTCCCGATGGGCGACCCATTGATTACGAATAGTACAATCGATTTCGATTAGTGAAATTAACGTATACCCTAATCCCCCGGCCAGGCCCGATATCGATATGAGCAAATCGCGCAACCAATCAGGCGCGGCGCTGCTACTATCATTCGTATAGACGGCGGCCGATTCGGCCGCCTTTCTTCCATCCGGAGTCCATGGTTCCGCCCACCATTGCCGAACTCGTCGCCCGCGCGGGCAAGCTGCCGTTTCTGCGCGAGCACCTCGCGCTCGACGACGACGCGCACGGCGCGCACGCGTATGCGCAGCTGCGCGATGCGCGTCTCGAAAGCGCGTATGAGCCGATTTACGACGTGTCGATGCCGGGCGCGCCGCAATCGGCGTCGCTCACCGACGCGATCGAGCGCTACGGCGACGAGCTAGGCTTTCAGGCCATTACGCAGATGGGCGGCGCGCCGTTCGATCCGTTTGACGCGGTGGCCGACGATCAGTCGCTCGTCGCGCTCGACCGGCTCGCGCGCAGCCTGCATGCGATCAATTTCTTCGGCGCGCAGCGGCACGGGCTGCTGTTCCTGCGCGTGCACGAACGGCTGCTAAAGAGCGTCAAGTACGACCACGGCAAGCATTTCTCGAGCGTGCTCGAGAGCTTCGGCCTGAGCCCCGAGCGCATCGTGATCGAGCTGCCGGCCGCGGCCGTCGCACATAAGACCTTTCTCGGCTATCTGACGAAGAGCTATCAGCACTACGGATTCAAGGTCGCGGACAAGCTGCCCGATCCGGGCCGCATTCTCGCCGTCGAATCGGAGATGGCGCGCCCCGACTACATCAAAATGGACGCGTCTGCCGCGCTGCGCGAAGGCATGGTGAAGGCGCTCGTCGGTTATGCGCAGCGCGTGCACATTCCGCTCATCTTCGATCACGTCGTCGATGAAACGCAGTTCGAGCTGTTGCGCCAATATGACGTGAGGCTCGTGCAAGGGCCGGTGTTCTCGCACCCGGCTGCGGTTTGAAAAAGCAGAAGAACGGGCGACTGATGCGCGGCCGCCCACGTCGCGCCGCGCATCAGTCGCCGCCGTCGAACACCGGCAGGCTGCCCGCCACGTCAAGTCCCGGCACACGGTTGGCGTACCAGGTGTGCGCGCCTGGGCGAATCCGTGACGGATCGTCGAGCGTCGCGTAATTGAATTCGACCGTCTCGGGCGCATTCGACCGTCGATATTCGAGCTGCGTGCCGCACTGCACGCAGAAACGCCGCTCGGCCCACGTGCTCGACGCGTACACGCGCGGCTCGCCCTTCACGTATTCGAATGCGCCAATCGGCACCGACGCCCACGCAAGCACGGCGGCGCCAGTCGTCCGCTGACATAGCCGGCAGTGGCAAAAGCCGGCGCTCGCGGGCTCGACGGTGATCCGATAGCGAATCGCGCCACATGCGCAACCGCCCGTCAACGGTTGGAAACTCGGCATCATCGATCTCCTGCACACATATTTTGCTGCGGCGATCGCGCCGCAATGGGGCTGCGGCGTTCAGATTACAACCGATTTCAGGCAACGGGCACCATCGGCGGACCGCAACTGGCAACTGGCAACTAGCTACCGGAATGCGCACCGGTGCGGCGCGGCAACCGACAGCCCGAGTTCACGTGCAACGACGCATGCATAAATAGGACGGCGCAACGCGACTGACGTAACACCGTCGACGCCCCCGTAAACGCGCCCCCCTGCGCGCCATCCGCCCGGCCGCCCGGCATTCGGCGCAAGCCGCCGCCTCGCACCGCAAACGGCCGGCCTGCTATGCGGTGGGCCCAAGCCGCTTCGCAAGCGCCTTCAACTTCGGCCCGATCCGGTCGCGAAACACGTCCTCGCCCATCGACGACGCCGGCCCGCTGCAACTCAGGATCAGCCAGCGCCCTTCGCGCGGTTCGCGAAACGGCACCGCGACCGCATTCACATCGGCGTGCCAGTCGCGAAACGAATAGCAGCAGCCTTGCACGGCGAACGCGTCGACCGCGCGCTGCGCCGCCTCGACGAGCGCGGCCGCCGCCCGCCCCTTGCCCGCCGCCTTGCGCAGCTCGGCGAACAGCGCCGCGCGCACATCGGGCGGCTGTACGGCGAGATACGCCCGGCCCATCGAACTCGTCAACATCGACAATCGCGAACCCGACGCAAGCCCAAGCGTCAATGCCGTCTCGCTACGGATCGTCTCCAGATAGATCATGTCGAGACCGTCGCGGCACCCCAGCGACACGGCCGCGCCGATCTCGCGCGCCAGCGCCTGCATGTGCGGCCGAGCGAGCGCGAGCGTATCCGAGCCCGCGAGCAGCGCATAACCGAGCGACAACACACCTGCATCGAGCGCATATTTGCCGAGCGTGTCGTCGTAACGCAAATAGCCGAGTACGGTGAGGGTATAGGCAAGCCGGTTGACGGTCGCCTTCGGCAGGCCGGTACGCTCGACGAAATCGCGATTGCCGAGCATCGTCTCGCCCGGCCGGAACGCGCGCAGCAGATCGAGCCCGCGCGCAAGCGCGACGACGAACTTGCGCGCATCGAGCGCATCGTCATCGATGGTCGGAACATGCATGCGATGGTACACTGAGGCCGAAATGCAGAACATTGTTCCGCACAGCAGAACTTCAGTCAAGTGAGGAGACATCGCGATGGCCGCTGCAAGCTTTCATTGGGACGATCCGCTGCTACTCGATCAGCAGCTCACCGGCGACGAGCGGATGGTCCGCGACGCCGCGAGCGCCTATGCGCAACGCAAGCTCGCACCGCGTGTGACCGAAGCGTTCCGCCACGAAACCACCGACGCGGCGATCTTTCGCGAAATGGGCGAGCTGGGCCTGCTCGGCCCGACGATCCCCGAGCAGTACGGCGGCCCCGGCCTCAACTACGTGAGTTACGGACTGATCGCACGCGAGATCGAACGCATCGACTCGGGATATCGCTCGATGATGTCGGTTCAGTCGTCGCTCGTGATGGTGCCGATCCACGAATTCGGCTCCGACGCACAAAAGGAGAAATACCTGCCGAAGCTCGCGACGGGCGAATGGATAGGCTGCTTCGGCCTCACCGAGCCGAACCACGGCTCCGATCCAGGCAGCATGGTGACGCGCGCGACGAAAGTGCCAGGCGGCTATTCGCTGTCCGGCGCGAAGATGTGGATCACGAACGCGCCGATCGCCGACGTGTTCGTCGTCTGGGCGAAGCTCGACGAAGACGGCCGCGACGCGATCCACGGCTTCATTCTCGAAAAGGGCTGGAAGGGGCTCACCGCGCCCGCGATCCACGGCAAGGTGGGCCTGCGCGCGTCGATCACGGGCGAGATCGTGCTCGATGAAGTGTTCGTGCCGGAAGAGAACCGGCTACCGAACGTCACCGGCCTGCGCGGCCCGTTCACGTGCCTGAACTCGGCACGCTACGGCATCGCGTGGGGCGCGCTCGGCGCGGCCGAGTCGTGCTGGCACACCGCGCGCCAGTACGTGCTCGATCGGCATCAATTTGGCCGCCCGCTCGCCGCCAATCAATTGATTCAGAAAAAACTCGCCGACATGCAGACCGAAATCACCCTCGGCCTGCAAGGGGTGCTGCGTCTCGGACGGATGAAAGACGAAGGCACGGCCGCCGTCGAGATCACGTCGATCATGAAGCGCAACTCGTGCGGCAAGGCCCTGGACATTGCGCGGCTCGCGCGTGACATGCTGGGCGGCAACGGCATTTCCGACGAGTTCGGCGTCGCGCGGCATCTGGTCAATCTCGAGGTGGTGAACACCTACGAGGGAACGCATGATATCCACGCGCTGATCCTCGGCCGCGCGCAAACCGGCATTCAAGCATTCTTCTGAGCGGCTCGCGGCCCATCTCGATACCGGCCGCGCAACGCGCCGACTTGGCCGGCGCTCGCCGCGAGCGGCTTCGGTGGCAACCAAGCACTGTTCGCCCGCACGGGTCACGCGCACGCTTCATCGCTTCATGGATTGGGTTCGAGCCCGCTCCACTGCCCGTCGCACGGGCGGCATCGAAACCGCCGCTCGCTTCGCCAACAAAAACCCCGGCACTGCTGGCCGGGGCTTTTCGTCAGACGACAATCACGCCATGCCAAACCACACACGGCGCGCGCCGGTCATTTGTTCGGCTGCGGCGTCAGGCGCAGATACGGGCGCACCGCGTTGAAGCCTTTCGGGAAGCGCTGCTTCAGTTCGTCCGGGTCCTGCAGCGACGGCACGATCACGACGTCGTCGCCATCCTTCCAGTTGCCGGGCGTCGCCACTTTGTAGTTGTCGGTCAGTTGCAGCGAATCGATCACGCGCAGCACTTCGTCGAAATTACGGCCCGTGCTCGCCGGATACGTGATGATGAGGCGCACCTTCTTGTTCGGATCGATCACGAACAACGAGCGCACGGTCAGCGTTTCGTTCGCGTTCGGATGGATCATGTCATAGAGCTGCGACACCTTGCGGTCGGCGTCGGCGATGATCGGGAAACCGACGCTCGTGGCCTGCGTCTCGTTGATATCGTCGATCCAGCCCTTGTGCGACTCGACGCTGTCGACCGACAGCGCGATCACCTTTACGTTGCGCTTGTCGAATTCGCCCTTGAGCTTCGCGGTCAGCCCAAGCTCCGTCGTGCAAACGGGCGTGTAGTCGGCGGGATGCGAAAACAGCACGCCCCAGCTATTGCCGAGCCACTCATGGAATTTGATGCGGCCGAGACTCGAATCCTGTTCGAAATCCGGCGCGAGGTCACCAAGACGCAGACTCATATTGCAGCTCCTTGATCTAGCATGGATTGGGCGCCCAGGCACAGGATATGCCCGGACAAGCCTTCAGGTTAAGGGATGAGGCATCCGGCGAAAACGATTATTCCGTCAGATATTCATTCCTTTTTATCATTTTTGCCGGGTGCGGTTTGACTATTTTGGAAACTTTTTCGTTCCGGAGCGTCTCTCTAAGTGATCGCAAGTCGTTTACCATGTTAGCCAAGCGCGATCCTGCGCCGCCTGCGACGGGACGCCGCGCCCGAACACAGGCGCGGGTCTTGCTGCGATCCCGTACCGGGCCCGCGCCCCCAAGCAAGAAGGGAGTCGCAATGTCGGAAGTCAACAAGGAGAAACTGATGTCGGATATCAAAACTGTTCTCGCGGATGCGGAAGACTTGCTGAAACAGGCCGCAAGCAGCACGGGTGATCGCGCGAACGAACTGCGCGACAAGGCGCTCACGCGCTTGAAGCAGGCAAAGGAAAAAGCGGCCGACGTCCAGGTGGTTGTGGTCGAGAAAGGCAAGAAGGCCGCACGCGCCACCGACGACTACGTGCACGAGCATCCTTGGACATCGATCGGCATCGCAGCCGGCGTCGGCGTGCTGATCGGCCTTTTGATCAACCGCAAGTAACATCGGCACGGCTCCAAGGGCGGCTCGATCCCGCTCGCGCCCATGCGGCGCACCGGGCGGTGCCGTAGCGCACCGCCGTCCTTCATAGGCACGCACTTCATTCATGACGACAGAAACCTCATCGCATGGGCCGCTGCGCCGCCTGCTCGGTTCCGCGTTCGCACTGTTGCAGACCCGGCTGGAACTCGTCGGCATCGAGATCGCCGAGGAGAAGGAGCGCCTGCTGGCCATGCTCTTTCTCGGACTCGCCGCAATGACGCTCGCAACAATGGCGCTCGTCAGCCTCACGGCGCTCGTCGCGATCGTGTTTTGGGATAGCTATCGCTGGCAAGCGCTCGCCGCCATTACCGGACTCTATGCGTTTGGCGCGCTCGTCTGCGTGCTGAAGGTGCGCGCCGGGCTGCGCAACGCGCCGGCGATATTCGATGCCACGCTGAACGAACTGGAAAAAGACCGCGAGCTGTTCCGCGGCAAGCCGTGAACGCCGGCATTCGTTTTCCGTTCTGTTTTCGGTTCCGCCCTTCTCCATTTTGTCACGCGCCATGAGCCACTCCGCTACGGACCCACGATTTCGCACCGCCTCGCACAAGCGACGCATCAGTGCCGCCGAGCACCGGGCGCTGCGCAAGGAATTGCTGCTGCTGCGCTCCGGCGCCGAGCGCGCCGAATTCGCCCACGCCGGCGCCGAATTGCGTCAGTCCGTCACGCAGTTCAAATGGCTGAAACTGATTGTGCCGGGCCTGTCTGCGAATGTGTTCGGCAAATCGGCGAGAAACGTCAATACGGTGTTGGGCGCGCTCGTCAATCAATATCCGCTGCTGAGTTCGCTCGCCTCGATCCTGCTTGCGAAGCCCGCACGAACATTGCTGCGCGTGAGCGCGCGCCCCGCGCTCAAATGGGGCGCCGTCGGGTTTGCCCTGTGGAATGTTTATCGAATCTGGAAGCAGATGAAAAGCGATAACCGGCAATCCGGTTCGCAGACGCGGAACCGCAAATCGTAACGCGTGGGCAGGTAGCGGGGATCACCGAATGGCACTTTCGCGTCTGGCACTTCGCATGGAATCGGCCGGCCATGCAGTGCCTGCGGTATAGCCATCCCGCGCGCGCCATCTCTATCTCTGCCCGCGCTCCGGCCGCGCATATCCCCGTTGTTTCGCCTCGCAGTCGCGCTGGTTGTCTGGCCTCGCCCCGTCGGCATTCGCCTATCCTATCGAGCACTCAATTCGTCAACCAGCAAGCCCCCACACCGGAGGTTTGCTGCCCGGCTGCGCCGTCCATTGCGCGATTCTCGCGCGTGCCGTCCGCATACAGCACAAAGACACCGCAACCATCGTCGCGCATCGGGCCATTCGTCGCCGGGCCCGCCTCCAGCGCGTATCCGCCGTGCGCTTCTTCGGCCGTCATTTTCAGCCAATAGACCGCACCACCTGTTTCAGGTGCCCGACTCAACCCGTCAGGCAATGCGGCGGGCAAGGTTTCGCCGAATGCATCGACATATTGCGCCGCGCGATATAGCGCGGCGACCGCACTCAACCGATGCCCTCGTTCGACGTGACGCCGATACGATGGAATTGCGAATGCCGCGAGCACCGCCACGATCGCAAGCGCGACAATCACTTCAATCAGCGAGAATCCGCGACAATTCGCGGCACCTTTCGTTGACGACATCGCCCCTCTGCACTAAGCCGGCCTACCTACGACTCGCCGCCACCGACGCTCGACCCGCCCGCGCTCGACAACGATCTGCAGTTGCAGCCACTCGCCCGTATCCCGCGTCGCGCCGATACCCCGTGCAGTCACGACATACGCGCGCGCACCGGGCCGCGCGGGCAGGCGCCACGCCTCGATCACACAGCTCGGCGCTTGTGCTGCATTAGGCCAATTTGGATATGGCGCGAATGCGCGGCTACCGTCGAACGCGCCTGGGCTTCGCCATTCGGCCGGCTCGCCGGCAGCGTCTTCCGCTGGCGCGGCATCGTGGGCGGCCGTGCCGTTCAGCAGCGCATCGGCGCAGGCATCGAGCGCCGCGTCGGCTGCATGAAAAGCAATCAACCGGCTGGCAAGACTCGTCGTGCGCCGCATTTCCGTCGCCGCGATTTCGAACCATGCGGACGACATCACGGCAAGCGAAGCCGTCACGGCCAGCACGCCCGGCAACGCGACGCCCCGCGAACGATATCCGCAACGCGCCCACCGCTTGGTTGCACAGCGCATGCGCCAGCATTCGGCGCTTACCGAAGTTCGGTTCGATGGCAATACAACCGCCGATGAAGCACTCATCCGTTCCTCCGATTGCGAACCGCAACATAACGGCGCAATACGAGCCTTGCTCGAGTATCCGTGGCCACCACTGCTCGTCCCGAACAGTCGACATAGCGCGCCGCACGGCCAGTCGGCCTTCCGCGCACCTCAATACAGACGGCAACGGCTGCGACGCTATCCCAGGCCGAAGCAGACAGCGCCGATGCATCAACCCACTCCGAGGCACCGCGCAACCGGTAACGCAACCACAATCGCTCGACACCTTCGACGAGTGGCTGCGCAAGCCCGCGCCTGCCGCTGCCTTCGCAATACAGCTCAGGCTCGCCCGTCGACGCGCTGACACGCGTGTAAAAGCGATTGACGATCAACGGTTTCGCATCAGCCGCACCGACACCCTGACCGAGGCAATCCGTCGCCTGGCCGGTTACCGTAAGCCACGTCGACACGCCGTCGCCAACGTAGCGCACGACGAGCCCGTCCGAGCCACTCGCAAGCGGATCGCATGCCGGCTGAGTATCCGCACCGACAGCCCGTGCCCGCACACATCCGAAGAGTCCAGGCGCCGGCAGCACATCGTGCGCATCAAGTGGCACGAAACCGGCCATCTGAATCTGCTGAGCGAGCAACACAAGCGCCGCTTGCGCCGAATCGCGCATCCGTGCGGCATCCGCCGCCGCCGCATACGCTGCCCGTTGGACGCGATAAAGCGACACCGCCGTTAGCAAAATCAGCAAACCGAGCGTCATCGCGACCATTGCCTCGATCAACGTATGGGCGCGCCAATGCGATATCCGATTCATCCGCCGCCCGCAGTCGCAAAGGCAAGCGCCACACATCGCACGCCGCCCGCCGTTACAAAAACCCCAGTGCAACTCGATGGACCTTCGGCTGCCGGCTGTGCACCGGCCCACTCGATTCGCAGCGTCGCCATGCCGCCGCCCGCGCCGACAAGCGCCAACTTGCCATGCGGCAACGCAGTCACCGCTGCTTGCCAGTCAATGCCCGCCGGTCCGACAGACCGGGCCGTTTCAGCCCAGGAATCGGCGAGAAGCCATGCCTGCTCGCGATATACGGCATCACGCTCGCTGCGTATCGCCGCAAGCAATGCGGCAATCACACTGAGCGCGGCCATCGCAAGCAGTGCCGACGCGACTGTCACCTCCACCAGCGAGCCGCCCCGCGTCATACGGCGGCGCTTCACGCCGGCGCTCCACAACCGCCCTCCGTGATCCGCACGCGGCCGCCCGACGCGATCCGCAAACAACGCAGCCAGCGCTCGCCGCGCCATACGCCCGATGCATCGTGTGGCGTAAATTCGAAACTCCGAAAACCGCCGATCACTTGTCCTGCCGGCGGCGTGAACACAATGTCGCCGCCCGCACCCGTCACGGCCACCTGCGAATCGCGCGCGAAACGCCGCAGCACGCGCGTACCGCGAGCGCCATCCGCAACGACCACCAACCAGCCGCACGACCAATCGGTCGCACTATCGTTACAGGGCCGGCCCGCCGCGATACATCCGGCTGCCGTGCCGGCCCGGCATAGCACGACGCGAGTGCCGAGTCTGAACGCTTCTGCACGCGCATAAGCCAACGCCGCGCCGAATATGCGAGCGCGCGCCTCGACCCGATCGCGCATTCGCGCTCCGGAGAGCGTCGATGCCGTCAACGTCGTGGCGAGCGCGATCAGCACAAGCACAACCATCAGCTCGATGAGCGTAAATCCCGCCGCTACCCGCCAGTTGCTGCCCGCCTGCATCGTGCGCCTCCGTCAATCCAATGCGTCGACTCTACCGGTACGTGCACATGCATACCATCTGCCGATTGGCCGAGTCGCGCGTCATGGCGACGCGAACGACAATCGTCCAGGCGAGCATGGTTGCCGCGCGATAAGCCCGGGCAATGCACACAAGAAACGGACGGATTACGGAATGAAAAAGGAAAGGAAATATGCAAGCTCAACGCTTGCGCGGCGGCTTCGCGGGCGCCGTGCGCCGGAATTCTTCGATCACGTCCGCGAACTCGGACACGTCCTCGAACCGCCGATAGACAGACGCGAAACGCACATAGGCAATCGTATCGAGAGCGCGCAGCTCGTTCATTACGAGTTCGCCGAGCCTTTCACTACGGACCTCGCGCTCGCCGGATGCGAGCAATTGATATTCGATGCGTGCGACCGCCGCGTCGATCGCGTCAGCCGCAACGGGACGCTTGCGCAGCGCCAGTTGCATGCTTGCGACGATCTTGCGGCGATCGAATTCGGTGCGGCTGCCATCTTTCTTCACAACGGCAGGCAACGCCAGCTCGACCCGCTCATACGTCGTGAAACGCTTATCGCAGGCCGAGCAGCGGCGGCGCCGGCGTATCGCGGCGCCGTCCTCCGACACGCGAGAATCCACTACTTGCGTGTCGTCGTGCCGGCAAAACGGGCAGCGCATGGCCGATCAGCGGTAAACCGGGAACCGCTTCGTCAGCTCGGCGACCTGTGCACGCACACGCGCGATCGTCGCTTCGTCCTCCGGATTCTCCAGCACGTCGGCGAGCAGATTACCCACGAGTTCGACCTCCTGCGGGCCAAAGCCGCGCGTCGTCATCGCCGGCGAGCCAAGACGGATACCGCTCGTCACGAACGGTTTTTCCGGATCATTCGGAATCGCATTCTTGTTGACCGTGATGTGCGCCGCGCCGAGCGCCGCTTCCGCCGCCTTGCCGGTAATGTTCTTCGCGCGCAGATCGACGAGCATCACGTGGCTTTCGGTACGGCCGGACACAATGCGCAGGCCGCGCTTTACGAGCGTGTCGGCCAGCACGCGTGCGTTCTCGACCACCTTCTGCTGATACGTCTTGAACTCAGGCGACAGCGCTTCCTTGAACGCCACGGCCTTCGCCGCGATCACATGCATCAGCGGGCCGCCCTGGATGCCCGGGAAGATCGCCGAATTGATCTGCTTCTCGTATTCGGCCTTCATCAGGATCACGCCGCCACGCGGGCCGCGCAGGCTTTTGTGCGTGGTCGTCGTGACGAAATCGGCGTGCGGCACCGGGTTCGGATAGACGCCCGCGGCAATCAGCCCCGCGTAGTGCGCCATGTCGACCATCAAGTAAGCGCCGACCGACTTCGCGATCTTCGCGAGACGCTCGAAATCGATCTTCAACGCGAACGCCGACGCGCCCGCGACGATCATCTTCGGCTTGTGCTCTTCAGCGAGCTTCTGCGCGGCGGCGTAGTCGATGTCCTCGCTTTCGTTCAGGCCATAGCTGACGACGTTGAACCACTTGCCCGACATGTTGACCGGCGAGCCATGCGTCAAATGGCCGCCGTGCGCAAGGCTCATCCCCATGATCGTGTCGCCCGGCTTGAGCATGGCGAAAAACACGCCCTGGTTCGCCTGCGAGCCGGAGTTCGGCTGCACGTTCGCGGCTTCGGCGCCGAAAAGCTGCTTCACACGATCGATCGCAAGCTGCTCGACGATGTCCACGTACTCGCAGCCGCCGTAATAGCGCTTGCCCGGATAGCCTTCCGCATATTTGTTGGTGAGCTGCGAGCCCTGCGCCGCCATCACGGCCGGGCTTGTGTAATTTTCCGAAGCGATCAGCTCGATATGCTCTTCCTGGCGAGTGTTCTCTTGCTGAATCGCTTGCCAAATTTCGGGGTCCACATTCGCAATGGTGCTCTGGGCTCTGTCAAACATACGGTTTCCGTTAAGTGTGTACAGGTTGACCGAAAATGGCCGAATATGTCGCCCGGCCAGCTCGACACGGTGGAGAGCCAGCTCGACGTAGCGGAGGATTCCGTGGAACGCGAGGCAGGACAGCCACCGGCGATGCGCACGCGACACGGCGCACAACGGCTGCCCAGGCGAACGGCAAAAGCGAACCCCGCGCTTCACGGTGGGACGCTCCACCTTGGCCCCGAAAGGCCTTATCGCCAGTCACGCAGGGAGATATTGAGCGCATTAGTTTATTGGATGCACGGTGAATAGGCAACCAAACGGAGCTTGCCGGACCATGCCGGCCAAAAAAAGGGGCAAATTGATTGGCACCGCCAGCCCGGTCTGCGCGGGGCGCGCGTCTGGCGCATCCCGGCCTTGTCGCACCGCCGCAATGCCAGTAGGCTAGCGTGTTCCACCAAGCAAGCGTCCCAAGCGTCCATCAAGGAGCAGCAGCAATGATCGTGTTCGTCACCGGCGCGTCGGCGGGTTTCGGCGCCGCCATCGCCCGGATCTTCGCCAAAGGCGGCCATCGCGTCGTCGCCACCGCGCGCCGCAAGGATCGTCTCGACGCGCTTGCCGCCGAGCTAGGCAACGCGCTTTTGCCGCTCGAACTCGACGTCCGCGACCGGGCGGCCGTCGAAGCCGTGCCGGCGTCGCTGCCCGCGGAGTTTGGCGCGATCGACGTGCTCGTCAATAACGCAGGCCTCGCGCTCGGCGTCGAGCCTGCGCACAAGGCAAGCCTCGACGAATGGCAAACGATGATCGACACGAACTGCTCGGGCCTCGTCGCGGTCACGCGCACACTGTTGCCGGGCATGATCGAGCGCGGCCGCGGCCATATCTTCAATCTCGGCTCGGTCGCGGGCAGCTATCCGTACCCCGGCGGCAACGTCTACGGCGCAACCAAGGCGTTTGTACGCCAGTTCAGTCTGAATTTGCGCGCGGATCTGGTCGGCACGCCGCTGCGTGTGACCGATATCGAGCCGGGCCTCTGCGGCGGCACCGAATTCTCGAACGTGCGCTATCGTGGTGACGACGCAAAGGCGGCAAATGTCTATGCGAACGTCGCCCCACTCACCGCGCAGGACATCGCCGACACGATCTACTGGATCGCCACCCGCCCCGCGCACGTAAACATCAACACGATCGAGATGATGCCGGTCGCGCAAGCCCCTGCCGGGCTGACCGTTCATCGGAGCTGAGCCGGGTCGAGCGCGCGGGGGCCCGCAAAGCCGCCCCGCGCGACGACATACCGTTACGAATCGAAATCGCCGTTCCGGTAGAATGCGCGCCATGATTGAGCCCACCCAACAGCCAGACGCAGCGCCAGACTTTGTGTGGCCCGTTCGCGTGTACTACGAGGATACCGATACCGGCGGCGTCGTCTATTACGCGAACTACCTGAAATTCTTCGAGCGCGCGCGCACCGAATGGCTGCGTGCGTGCGGCGTCGACCAACGGCGCGTCGCCGAC
The DNA here is from genome assembly GCF_001718875.1 of Burkholderia singularis. Taxonomy (NCBI): domain Bacteria; kingdom Pseudomonadati; phylum Pseudomonadota; class Betaproteobacteria; order Burkholderiales; family Burkholderiaceae; genus Burkholderia; species Burkholderia singularis. Next base: position 1,134,525 of record NZ_CP013448.1, on the reverse strand, counting down.
GAGACGGGAGCGATCTTCGTCGTCTGCGATGCCGCGCTCAACTACCGCGCCCCGGCGCGGCTCGACGACGCGCTCACGATCACCTGCAAGATCGACCGGCTCGGCCATGCATCGGTGACGTTCACCCAACAGGCGTGGCGGGACGATATGCTCCTCGTCACCGCCAAGGTGAGAATTGCCTGCGTCGATCGCACCGTGTTCCGATCGAGCCTGATCCCGCCGCCCGTCTTCGAGGCGCTCAAGCGGGGGCCGGCCGCGCGCGGCCTGCGCGGCGGCGGTGTCAACGCCGAGCGCCCGGGTGCCGTTTAGACACTGCCGATGAACTTCACCCCCGTGACCCGCTACTAAGCTAGGTTCGGCGGGGTGCCTGCGGCGCGCCAAACCGAATGGCCCTGCAGCGCGCCGCCGGAATATTCCGGCCGGGCACCCTGGTCAGGCCCTCCCCGAAGGGGACGTTAATCAAACCTCTATGAACACTGCTCAAGACCTGTCGATCATCTCCCTCGTCCTCAATGCGAGCGTGCTCGCTCAGGCGGTGATGGGGCTCCTGCTCATCCTGTCGCTGATGTCGTGGACCTTCATTTTCCGCAAATGGTTTGCGATCCGCCGCGCCCGCGCGCAAACCGAGCGCTTCGAGCGCGACTTCTGGTCGGGCGGCGATCTGCAGGCGCTGTACCAGAGCGCGGCAAACAATCGTCACACGATCGGCGCGCTCGAGCGGATCTTCGAATCGGGGATGCGGGAATTCCTCAAAGCGAAGGAAAAGCGCCTGAGCGATCCGACACTCCTTCTCGATGGCGCCCGCCGAGCGATGCGCGCATCATTCCAGCGTGAAATGGACGTTCTCGAATCCAACCTGTCGTTCCTCGCGTCGGTCGGCTCGGTCAGCCCGTATATCGGTCTGTTCGGCACCGTCTGGGGGATCATGAACTCGTTCCGGGGGCTCGCGAACGTGCAACAAGCCACGCTCGCGAACGTCGCGCCCGGCATCGCCGAGGCGCTCGTCGCAACCGCGATCGGCCTGTTCGCCGCGATTCCGGCAGTCGTCGCGTATAACCGCTACGCGCACGATATCGACCGCCTCGCGATCCGCTTCGAGACGTTCATCGAAGAATTCTCGAACATCCTGCAGCGCCAAGCGCAATAAGGAGCACGCGATGGCCGGCACTCCCATTCGTTCCAGCATGCGCGGCGGCCGCTCGCGCCGCTCGATGGCCGACATCAACGTCGTGCCATACATCGACGTGATGCTCGTGCTGCTCGTCATTTTCATGGTCACGGCGCCGCTCGTCGCGCCGTCGATCGTCAATCTGCCGACCGTCGGCAATGCGGCGCCGCAGGATCAGACGCCGCCCGTCGTCGTCAACATCCGCGCCGACGGCAAAATAAGCGTTCGCTACAAGAGCGAATCGGGCGCGTCGCAGGAAGATGCGATGACGAAAGCCGAGCTTGACAGCTTCATCGTGTCGCGCCAAGCCGATCACCCGGATCAGCCGGTTGTGATCGCGGCGGACAAGACGGTTCAGTATGACGCGGTCATGTCGGTGATGTCCGATCTGAAGGCGCGCGGCGTGAAGCGCGTCGGCCTGCTCGTCAAATCGCAATGATGTCGAGCCAACCACGCGCCGCCTATCCGCACAAGCCGCCGCGCGAACGCGGCACCGGCCGCGCGTTCCTGCTCGCGGCGCTGATGCATGTTTTGCTCGCGCTCTTTCTTTATCACGGCATCCAGTGGCCAAACAGCACGCCCGCAGGCGCGCAGGCCGAGCTTTGGACCGAGATTCCGGACACATCCGTGCCGCGCCCCGCGCCACCCGTGAAGGCGGCCCCTGCTCCCGAGCCCGTCAAGAACGACGAAGCGGATATTGCGTTGCAGCAAAGGCGGCGCGCACAGCAGGCCGCGGCCCGCGAAGCCCAACTCGAAGAGCAGCGCCGGCAGCGGCTGAAGGCACAACAGCTTGCCGCCCAACAAGCCGCGCAGCTTGCCGCCCAGCAGGCGGCGGAGCGCGAGAAGCAGAAGCAGGCCGACAAGCTCAAGCAACAACAGCTCGCCTCGGAACAGCAGCGCAGGCTCGAGCAACAAAAGCTCGAGCAGCTGAAGAAGCAAGAGAAGCAGGAGCAGCTTGCCGCCCAGAAGAAGGCCGAGGCCGAAAAAGCGGCGAAGGCCGCGGCGGCGGCCAAGGCGAATGCGGCGGCGCGCGCGAAGCTCGACAAGGAACGGCAGGCCCGCCTCGCGCAACTGCAAGGGATGGCCGGCTCGGGCGGCGGCGAAGGGCTCGCGAAGAGCGGCACCGGCACCGGCTCGGGCGGCACCGCGGCGTCCCCCGGCTACGCGGACAAGGTACGGCGGCGCGTGAAGCCGCACATCGTTTGGGGCGGCGAGCGCGAAGGCCTCGTCACCGTCGTCTCGATTCGTTGTACGCCGTCGGGCGACGTGCTCAGCGCGTCGATTCGCCGTTCCAGCGGAAATTCGGGGTGGGATCAGGCCGTGATCAACGCGATCCAGGCATCGGTGCCGCTGCCGCCCGACACCAACGGCCAAACCCCCAGCCAGATTACGATTACCTTCAGGGCGGCGGAATAGACGTATTTACGCGTACACTCGCGCCGTCGCGACGGGAACGAATCGGGTATCTTTGAGTCTTTCGCGCAAGCAAGCACATACGGGAACAGGAAGCATGAGTTTGATGACGAAGCTAGGTTTTAGGGCACTCGTGGCCTCGTGTTTGATCGCGGCGGGCGCCGGCGCCCACGCGCAAGTGAACGTATTGATCACGGGCGTCGGCTCCACCCAGTTTCCGATCGCCACCGCCAATTTCGTCAACGAAGCGAGCCTGCCTCAGCAGGTCACGTCGATCGTGCGCGCCGATCTGGCCAGAAGCGGCAAATTCACGAACGTCGACGCAGGCAGTACGCCCGTGCCCGAAACGGCGTCGCCGGACTTTGGCGGATGGAAGGCGAAAGGCGCGAACGCGTTCGTCGCGGGCAGCGTGACCCGCGAATCGGGCGGCCAGTACAAGGTCAACTTCATCCTGTACGACACGGTCAAACAACAAAGCCTGGGCGGCCTGTCGCTGACGGCGTCGAACGACGGCGAAGCGATGCGCAAGGCCGGTCACAAGATCGCCGATTACATCTATCAAAAGCTCCTCGGCGTGCGCGGCGTGTTCAACACCCGCCTGTCGTATGTACAGCGCACCGGCAATTCGTACCGGCTGCTGATCTCCGACTCCGACGGACAAAATCCGATTCCCGCGCTCACGAGCAAGGAGCCGATCATCTCGCCGGCGTGGTCGCCGAGCGGCACCAAGGTCGCGTATGTGTCGTTCGAGCTGAAAAAGCCGGTCGTCTACATTCACGATCTGCCGACCGGCCGCCGCTACGTGATCTCGAATCAGAAAGGCAATAACAGCGCGCCCGCGTGGTCTCCGGACAGTCAGACGCTCGCGGTTGCGCTGTCGCTCACGGGCAACACGCAGATTTATTCGGTCAATGCGTCGGGCGGCGGGCTCAAGCGCCTCACGCGCAGCGGCTCGATCGACACCGAACCGTTCTATTCTCCTGATGGCAAGTGGATCTACTTCACGAGCGACCGCGGCGGCGCACCGCAGATTTACAGAATGCCGGCCGAAGGCGAAAGCGCCGGCGCGGCGCAGCGCGTGACGTTCACCGGCAGCTACAATACAAGCCCGCGGGTCAGCCCGGACGGCAAGCTGCTCGCGTACATCTCGCGTACCGGCGGGGGCTTCAAGCTGTATGTCCAAGATCTGCAAACAGGGGCGGCGAACGCCGTCACCAACACGACGCGCGACGAGTCGCCGAGCTTTGCGGCGAACGGCCAGTACATTCTGTACGCCACTCAGTCGGGCGGCCGCAGCGTACTTGCTGCCGTCCCCTCCGACGGCAGCGCGCCGCCGCAGATCCTGTCCATTCAGGGCGGCGTGCGTGAGCCGTCCTGGGGACCCTTCATGCAATAACCACAAGGAGAATCAATATGATGTCGAAAAAACTTCGTCTTGCGCTCGCGATGCTAACGATCGGCGTGCTCGCCGCGTGTAAGTCGGGCGTGAAGGTCGACGAAAACGCCAATCAAAACGCATCGCAAACGAATCCGGAAAACGTCGCGCAAGTCACCGTCGACCCGCTCAACGATCCGAACAGCCCGCTCGCAAAGCGCAGCATCTATTTCGATTTCGACAGCTATTCGGTGCAGGATCAGTACCAGCCGCTGCTGCAACAACACGCGCAATACTTGAAGAGCCACCCGCAGCGCCACGTCCTGATCCAGGGCAACACCGACGAGCGCGGCACCAGCGAGTACAACCTCGCGCTGGGCCAGAAGCGGGCCGAAGCCGTGCGCCGCGCGCTGTCGCTGCTCGGCGTTGCGGATACGCAGATGGAAGCCGTGAGCCTCGGCAAGGAAAAGCCGGTGGCGCTCGGCCACGACGAAGCGTCGTGGGCGCAGAACCGCCGCGCGGACCTCGTCTATCAACAGTAAGTCACGGAAGAATCGCTGTATGACGCACCGTTTTTCCTGGATGCACACCGCCGCTTCGTTGTGCATGGCCGGCGCGGCTCTTGCGGCTGCGCCGGCTCATGCCGGCCTTTTCGACGATGACGAGGCCCGCCGCGCGGTGCTCGACCTGCGCAGCAAGACCGAGAACCTGACGAGTCAGCTGTCGGCCGCACAACGCACGATCCTCGACCAGTCAGGCCGTCTCGACCAACTGAATCAGCAGGTCGCGACGCTGCGTGGCGAAAACGAGGATCTGACGAACCGCCTGACGACGCTCGAGCGTCAACAGAAGGAGTACTACACCGATCTGGACGCGCGCCTCAAGAAGTTCGAGCCGCAGCAAAAGACGGTGGACGGCGTCGAAGGCACGGTGCAGCCGGGGGAAACGGACGCGTTCAACGCCGCGTCTCAGCAATTTCGCAACGGCAACTTCAAGGGCGCGGCGGCTTCGTTTCGCTCATTCATCGCGAAATATCCGCAAAGCCCCTATCAGCCCACCGCGCAATATTGGCTCGGCAACGCGCAGTATGCACTTCGCGACTACCGTGGCTCGAGCGCGACGTGGCAAAACCTCGTAAAGAACTACCCGCAGCATCCGAAGGCGGCCGACGCGCTCGTCGCGATCGCGACGAACCAGATCGAACAAGGCCAGAAAGCCGCTGCGAAGAAGACGCTCGAGCAGGTCGTCTCGCAATACCCGGGCACGGATGCCGCACAGGCTGCGCAAAGCAAGCTGGATGCGGTCAAGTAGCGGAAAAATGCGGTTCGCGACGATCGAATTTATTGACAACCCTGTAAAGCGGCCGCTATAATTTTGCCTCTTTGGGTCGTTAGCTCAGCTGGTAGAGCAGCGGACTTTTAATCCGTTGGTCACTGGTTCGAATCCAGTACGGCCTACCAAAGAATTAGAAGTAGATTCATGATGTTACCACGAGTATATAAAGCGAGTCACTTTACCGTGGGTAGCTTTACCGTGGGTAGCTTTACCGTGGTGCCAGTTGTGGGGAGTGGGTGCATCGCGCACCCATGACCTTCGGATCACTTCCGAAGCCCCGGCGTACAGGGTCGTCACCCTGTGCTGAGTTATTTCCTCCTTCTGCGAGGCAGCCGTGATCGAACCCGATGATTGGCGCTCCCTCGTCGCTGCTTCACTGAAAACCATCTGCCCCGCCTGTAATTCCCCGAAGGTAACTGCTGGTGCCTGCGCCGTTGGCAGCGCCACCGTCCATCAGGAATACATCTGCGAGGACTGCCAGTACGAATTTACTGCGCTGTTCGCCCTCGTGGGCTACTACCCCGGCCAGCCGGCGTAGCAGACGCCGCATTTCGATGTCACACGACGACCGTGGCCTCGCCCCAAATGGTGTTGTAGGCCTCGACTTTGAGTGAAGCGGTGCCCGCGTCGACCCTCACTATGGTAGCGGGCGAACGCGCTGCAAAGTCCTTGAGGGATTGGGTAAGGGTCCACACCTGCGCATCGTCCACGACAATTAGACGATCGTGCAACAGGCCCCGCGCCGTGAGTCGTACTTCGACGGGCCTGCCCGCGCCATACTGTTCCGCCCATCGTTGAGCCACTGGCCGCAGCCCCGACGCTACGGTTCGCTTGTCGGACAGCACGCGGACCCGCTTACCTTCAGGAACCAACACCGCATAGTCGGTCAGAACCTTCTCGTCAGCGTAAGGGTCGACAATGAGGACGTTGGAATCAGTAGCCGACATGATCTTCGATATTTTGGCGATTGCTGTGAACGACTCGCCTACCGGAATAAACGCGCCGGTCGTCGCCGCGGACACTTTCAGTTCCGCCCGCGCAAGAGCACGATGAAGAACGGCGACGATCTTTCCCGCGTGTTTCTGGCGCAGGACCGAGTCCAGACTGTCGCCCGCGCCCTTAAGCGCGACCGCATCGATCAAATCCCCAGATTCCTCCACAAGGGCGACCGCCCTTCCTAACCACATGCTAGTGTCGGCCGTCACGGGTGCCTGCAAGTCGGGCATAGTCTCAATGAGTCGGCCAAGTTGAACGTACAGCGATTCAGGGTCGAGCGGCATAGGATAAATGTGCGAGTTCGGTTCGTGCCACGTTACGGTGTAAGCGGGAATTCTGCCATCAGACCGCTTCTAACCGATACCAATATGAACGAACCGCGAACTGCGACGCGGGTGTCCGCTCGGGTCGTCACCCTGTGCTGAGTTAATCAGCGTGCAAACTGTCCAGAATGTCGGCGGCCTCGCGGCCCGTGTTGTCCGGGCAGAGATGCGCGTACTTCTGCGTCATCGTTGCGTTGGCATGCCCGAGCAGGTGCTGCACCTTCACCAGCGAGACGCCCTTCTGCACCAGCCGGGACGCGAACGTGTCCCGGAACGTATGAGGCGTCACGCGATCCCGCGACGGGTCGTCGTTGAGACCGCAGGCGTCGATGGCCGCTTGGATCGCGCCGGTAGCATGGCCTCGGCACTCGTCACCATCCGCCCACCGCGTCTTCCCCTGCCCCGCTATCTCCTGCGCCGGGAAGACGTACGACTTCGGCCGCACATCGTCCCTACGACGCTTCAGGATGTCCAGCGAGCGCCGCGTCAGGCGCAAGCCGCCCTCGTTGTCCACCTTCGATCGGTACAGGTACAGAAGGCCCGCATCGAGGTCAACCTGCGGCCAACGAAGGCCGGCGATCTCCTCGTACCGCGCCCCGGTGTCGAGCAGCAGCGTCACGAGGTCCAGGTTGTCCAGTCCTGACACGTCGTCGGGACGCACGCACTTCCGCAGCTCCTTCAGGAGGAGCGCCTCCTCCTCCAGCGTGAGCCATCGCAGCTTGCCCTTCGACTCCTTCATCTTCAGGCTGGCCGCGCGGTTCCGGCGGTCGCTCCAGATGATCGCCTTGGACGGCATCACGACATTCAGGCTTGCCGCGTATCCCATGAGCGTCTGAACGAGGCTGATCTCGCGGTTGATCGTTGCCGGCGAGTTGCCCTCGGTCATGCGTTGCGACTTCAGCTCGACCAGATGACCCTGAGTCAGTTCGTGCACCATTAGCGTCTTGGCGAGGCCATAGCGCTTCCCTTCCACCAGCTCCCAGACCCGGCCGACCTGGACCAGCTCGTCCCCAAACAGCTTGCGGACGCGGCTCGTGTTGTTCTTGTGGTCTCGGTGAGTGATCTCGGATGCAGCGAGCCATTTCTCGGCTACTTGATGCAGTGTGAGCCGCTTCACCCCGTCCCGCGCGAGTCGCTGATCCTCAAGCGCCTCACGTCTCTTGTCGACTTCCACTGCCTGCGCATCGCGCTTCGAAGTGGTCTTCGTGCTGCCCCGGTAGCGCTTGCCGCTAACGACGAACTCGTACCACCACACTTCCGAATCAGGCCGCTTGTACAGCGTCATACGCCCTCCCCGTGGGACAGAGGCTGCGCCCCGCCGCGCAGGGATTCGAGGCATGCCCACACAGGGCCGCTACCGTGCTCTGCGGGCGCACTGAGAATCATGCGGAAGTCCGACGTGCGGATGACATAGCTGTCATCAGTCGGATAATAAGAGACCGTCAGTTCGAGGTCCCCGAGAACTACTGAAAACCACGGCCAGCCAGGTATGTCTTCGACATACTCACCGACGCAGGCGGCGGCCAAGGCTTCACTCGCCCGTCTATGCAGACTTTCGAGCAGACTTCTTTGGTGCTGGTTTGATTGTTTTTCCGCTTCGCGGAAGTTTTTCAAGTGCATAAGGGTCTTTCCCATACATGGCTTCGTACACAAACGGCCGGCAGTAGTACAGGTACTGTTTTGCGAACTCCGCCGAATCGACCCGAAGCAACTCCGCCCACTGCCGGATATCGTGTTCCGGCAAAAGGGAGGCACCGCGCTCGACCTGGCTAACGAACACGGGGTATCCGTAGTTGAGATGCACAGCCATTTCGAGCTGCGTCATCCCGGTCTCCTCGCGCTTGGCCTTCAACCACTGGCCGAAGCGCGTGCGAAGCTTTGTTGTCGACTCGTCAACTTTCATGGTCATGGCGAAACTCCAGTAACGCAAGGTTGTTAGAGTTCGCTAATGTACACCAATACGCTGTACTATGAAAACGTATAAGCAATTCGCTTTACGTCATCCTCTCAGGTTACTCACTACTGACGACTCATGGCCGTTGGGAGATAGTAAGACATCGTTTGCAAACTCCCAAATGGTATCTCATAATTACCTTTCGGTAACTTATAGCAACATTTTATCGATTGAAAACTCCCAAATGGTTCCTTGCTTCACGTACAATCGCGCGAGATTCACGCCCGAGCGGGCAGGAGGAAGTCATGCACGCCGTAGCTCCCGCTGCGATATTCCTGGAACGTCTCTACGAAGCAATAGGCCACGACAACCTTTACAGTTGGGGTCGTAGCGTCGGCATCACAGATGGCACCCTGCAAACGATTAAGCGCGGAAGTGTGCCGAAGGCAGAGGGACTCATCGCTATCGCTGACGCAACGAGTAAATCAATTGATTGGTTGCTTGGCCGAGATGAATTACCAAATGGTAGCTCCACCGGTAGCAAACCGGCAACGAACACCCCGGCCAATGAGTTCGTGTATGTCCCGCGCTACGACGTGAAGGCTTCGGCTGGCGTAGGCTTCTGGCTAGGTGATGAAGGCAAGGCGCGTTTCACAATGGCGTTCCGGCGTCACTGGGTTGAGCACTATCTCCATGCGGACCCAAAGGACCTAAGCGTCCTACGTGTCCATGGGGACTCCATGTATCCGGTACTCCACGAAGGCGACAACATCCTCATCAATCACGCTCACACGACTCCACAAGACGGCATTTACGTGCTAAGGCTTGATGGGCAAATTCTGGTCAAACGTCTCCAATGGATCGGGTCATCGACAATCCGGGTGATCTCTGCAAACCCGGATTACCCACCCTACGAAGTGACGCTAAATAGCCCCGAAGATCAACGGGACTTCTCAATCATCGGGCGGGTCGTGTGGTACGGACGACAGCTCTAAGAGGTCTTATAGAGGCGTAGGCGGCCCAGGGAGGTCAACCTGTGCGGAGTTAATCCGCGTGATGGTTTGGGCGGGCTCAGGCTGTTCGGGAACGGCGCATCGGGGACCCGCGCTTTGCGCCGGACATGTAGGAAAGCTCCCCCGCCGCCCCCCTCAGAAAAACGAAGCGCGGGGATGCGCGTGTTTGTCCGCGTTCGCGGCGCGGCCCAAAATTCTAGACGAGAAATCATGCGCCCGCGTGCAGGTACAGCCAGCCGCGATAGAACTGCGGCGCGAGATACCAGCGCCGCCAGTCGCGCCGTATCGCGTTATCCAGACACGTGCGCAGTTCGAAGGGCAGTTCCCGCCGATCCGAAAAGCCGACACCGTGACCGGCACATGTCAAAAACAGGTCGTGCCCGAATGCGGCGGCCGGGCTTCCCGCGTCCGGATGGGTGCCGTAGCCTTCGCATTCCATCGCGGCGGCGCACATATCCGGGTGCGCTTCAGCGAAGCGCCGGACGAACGCGGCGGCCGTGTCGTGCGCCTTGCGCGTTGCGCGGGGGCGCGTGCCTTCCGGGCAATCCGCCCAAATTGCCGCGATGATGAAATGACGCGCGGCCGTGTCGATTTGATCTGCTGTAAGCATGGCCGTTACTCCCCGTCCTGTTCGTCGTCGCGTGCCGACCATTCGCGTTCCGATACGCGTTCGGCCATGTCATCCGCCGCGCGGGCCGCGTCGCGCTCGTCGTCGTATACGTGCGAATATTCGATTTCGCTCGCCATACGTTCGCCCATCGACCAACCGGGCAGAAAGCCGCGACCGTGAGGCAAGCGGAAAACAATGCCGCGTATTGTGTTGCCGTCGCCGTGTTCGTCCGTGAACCATCCCGTATGCTCGATGTTCGCGCCGTCGATCTCGTCGCACCATGTCCAGCGCAAGGCCGGCATACCGTCCGATTCGAGATAGAAGCCTTTGCCCGTGCTATTCGGTTTCGGCGTGTGGTAATACTCACCGCACGGGTACGCGACGCGTTCGGCAATGCTCGCAAACCGTTTCGGCATGCATGCGACGTGGCGGGGCCAAGCGAACCCCGCGAAATGAAACTCAGTTTTGAGTGTGGAAAGGCGAACCATTGCCGTGCTCCGTTTGATTGGTCTCGTCAGTAGCGGCACCACCGCTAGACCCCGCGAAGGGGTTTCGACCTAAGTAACTCGCTTTACTTGCGGGCGCACTAAATCCACCGCGACGCCGAAAATCTGAGGCGCGGGAATAGCTCGCGAACGTGCGCTCGTGCTTCCTCAACGCTTTCGTGATCGAACGTGATCTCTTGCCACCCGCCGCGGTTACCCTCTCTCCAGCAGACCGCGCGGCCGTGCATGACGTCGAATAGCGCCTGTGCGTTCGCTTCGCCCTGAAGCTTGATCGTTACGCGCATCGTGGTCCCCTTACCGATGCCAGTACGTCACGCCGTCGAACTCGACGCTTGAATAGTCGTGTTGCAATTCCCGCGCAGCCTGCGCCCAATCGATGCAGTTGTTCGGCCACTTCGCGCTACTGTCGATTGCTCCGATGTCTTCCGCGAGTTGCACCGCGTGTTCCTCAAAGTGGCTGTCGCGAATCAACATGAGCGGATACCAGTCCCCTTCCCATTGGTGATCGCCGCCATAGCCCCGGATGTCATCGAGCAGCGATTCAAGCGCTTCCAGCTCTTGCGGTTCGCCATCCTCAATCTTTGCCCATGCGCCGGCCCCGTGCTGCTCGTCGTATTCTTCGCGCGATTCGCGCAGCTCTTCAACGCGGTCCGTGATGTCGCGAACGTCGATGATGTCGTCGTTACTCGTAATGTCGGTCATGCTCTACTCCGTTTCGTTGCTAGTGGACTCATCAGCGCACGCCTGACGTGCGGACCCGGAATGCTCCGGGTTTCGTCCTTTCGACTCATCAACTCGCTTTACTAGCGGGCGCACACTGCCCACTGGTCAGCGTCCTGCGCCGCCGGTAGCTCGATAACATCTGCGATCTCTTCGAGCGTCAACGGCTCAACCAGCTCGACGGGAATCAACGTCTGCCGCTGGAACAGTTCAGCATTGCTCATCGCCCTTCCTCCTCATTCGCCCGTAAGGTCAATCGCGACCGGCCATCCGAACGCATCGCGGATTTGCGCGGCGTATGCGCGGGCACGTGCGGCCGTGGCCGTCTACATCGATCATGAGAAACTTTTCCATATCATTCACTCGCTTCACTTGATAGCCTCAAAATACCCGGCGCGATACGCCAGAGAATCACCGCACGGCGGTCGGTTGCTCATTGCATCATTCCAACCCGCTGCCCACTGCTTTATCTGTTGTGCGTCCATCAATGCCCCGGTCAATATGTGCTCAACCAGACCGGATCAACGGCCGCACGCCAGCTAGGGCGGAACCAGACACCGTAGCGCTCACGCAAAATGCGGTTTGCGCGGCCCCGAATTAGCGGGGATTCCCCGTGCGTCGCAATGTAAGCGACTCGCCCCATAATTTTCATCTCATTGACTCACTTTATTTACAGGCGAACCGATGCCCGCCCGACCCGGCTCAGTGTACGAACAGCTTTGCAATCGCCGTCGCCGCGCCCACCAGCGCCGCCCCGTACACCAGCGGCATCCACCGGCTTTCACGGTTCAGCTTTTGTGTCTCCGCGAGCAGCTTACCGGCTTCAACTTGCAGCTTGGCAATCTCCGCCTCAGTCTTGAGAATATCCAAGGGCTTCCCCTGTTGCGATGTTGTCTGACTCATTCTAACTCCGTCGTAACGTCAGTGATTCGCTCTATCCGTCAGCGCGTCGTGCGCTTCGGTAGGTCGAATAGTGAACGTGAAGCGATGTAATGTCAATCACTCGCTTTATTTGTTGACTGCATTGTGGGGTCTTTGTGTCCCCCGTAGATGCCCGTGACTCTCCGTGAGTCACCGGATAGCAAGGGATGAGTCAGGGCTGCGGCATACAGCGACAAGCGAAGCGCAGCACAGGCGAACCATGCGGCCTAGGCGGTCTCAGAGACATCCTATAGAGGCATAGGCTCCCCGGCGGTATCACCTTGTGCTGAGTTAATCGGGTGTCCGTGATGGCCCGTGACGGCCCATGCTCGCCCGTGTGAGCGAGCGCGAAGCGCGAGCGGCGCAGAGAACAAAAAAGCAGAGGCACGTAAGCACACGCGTGCGAATGAAAGCGAGCGCGGCGCAGTGACGCCCGTGCTGCTCAGGGCAGCCCGTGACGGCCCGTGCCGTCCGCCGTTACTGGGCCACCGTCTACCTAGTCCGATGGCCGTTGCGCGTAGCGCCTTATGAATCAATGAGTTATCGAGCGCCGCTAGTGCGACGTGGGGCCTTTCGTGGGGTCTAGGGTGCCGCCACGCCCTACCGTGGCCGTGCCGGGATTGCTTCATCCGGCCAGAGAAGCGCTCGGGGCCGCATGGGGGGATTTTGGCTCGCGCGGCCGGGAACACCTTGTCGCGCATTTTCCGGACAAAAATGAGCCTGCGCTTCCCGTGGACTCCCGTCACTTCCCGAGATGTCCAGGACGCGCCAGGAAGGCCCAGGACGGGCTGCTGCGCTTTCGTAATACCAAACCAGCGGCATCGTGTAAGATGCCCGCCTCGAACGCTACGAGGACAACAATGACAACCACGAGGACACCAAGAAAAATCACTACGGCTGCTGCGCTCGTCGCGTGCTTGGCGGCTGCTTTTCCGGGGATTGGGGAGGCCGCAATCGCCAGCGTTGACGACGTGGCGGAGTGCAGCAGCACTGGCGCGATGGCGGGCAAGGTAGCAGTGGCACTCGCGGCCGGCACATACACCGTACAGCAGCTTCAAGCCGAAGCAGCAAAGGCGTCCGGCGCTCGCGCACGCAAGCTCGGTTTCATTCTCGAACAGGTGCAAACCGGACAAGCCGCAGGAGAAGACGACCCACTGCTTTACGCATCCCACACCGCTGCTTTGTGCATGCTCGCTCGATAACCTTCGGAGGGCCATGTGAAATACATCGCAGTCTGGGTACTGGGCGTCGTCCTTCTTGCGGTTTTGCCGATCGGATTCGGTGACAACGTATTCGCGCGTTACGCGATAGGCGTCGGCGTCGTTACGGCCGGAGTGATCGCATGGGCAATGCTCGGCGGCAGAGGAAAGTCCGAGCCGTCCTGAAGCTACAAGACGGCCCGTGACCTTCAGAGGTGGTAATGGTCGGTGTGCTGGTGAACCAGCTCCCCGTCGAAAGTACGCAGCGAGTAATCGCCCGCAGCATTTCGCAGACACCCTTCGATGAACTCCTCCAGGAGGGCATCCTCCTCGGCCTCCTTCATCTCACGGGCCGCTTGATCTACGTCGACGCGGAGCGTGTTGACCAGTTCGGCCACGGCACCGGCGAGAGCATCCAGGCGGTCGTCATGCTGGAGACAGTTGCGCTCGCGGGTCACGTGAGTCAACTGGTACATCAGCACGCCATCCGCCGCGACTGACTCGTCCACAACCAGCCGGTGTGTCGTCATGACCGGCTCCAGCGTCTCGATGATCCGGACTTCCTTCTGGGTGCGGCTCCACTCCGCCTCCCGCACGGTACAGCCCGAGGTATCGCCGGGCTTCTCGGCGGGCCACAGCTTCGCCAGGATCGGCTCGAACGCGCTGATCCAGACTGCACCGGCGTAGTTCGGCTCGACCACGATCTCGTGGACTTTGTGCGTCTTCGCCGCGACCGCGATCTCGGCCATCGCCGTGCCGGGGTCGCCGGAGACGCCGCCGGTCGCCACGGCGTACAGCATGCCGTTGAGCGTCTTCACGATGGCCCAGGCGGTCTCGTCCTTCCCGCGTCCCGAGGGGTCAACGAATAGGAGCGACTGCTCGTACTCGCGCCACTCGGTGTCCACGAACAGCGGGGCCACCCAGTGGTCTCCCGTGAACCCGAAGTTCTTCAGGTCGATGCGGCGGTTGCGTCCGTTGGAGTCGTGCCCCCACTGAACGATCTGCGGTGCCTTGAACGGGTTGCAGGCCATCACGATCAGGTCACCCTGCTTCAGCGGATAGCGTTCGGCATCCGAGAGCGAAGTGTCGAGCTGGAACTGGAGGGCAAAGTACGACCGGCCCTTGGCCTCACGCGCCTGGAGTTCAATCTCGTTGAATCGCTCCGGGTCCGTGGGCTTCCACTGGATGCTGTCATCCAGGTCCACTCGACGCGCACGAGGCGCGAGGCAGTCCAAGTCGTCCATCCCTTCGCGCTTGAACACGTAGGACTGGCGCTTGTCCGCCATCGGATACCGCGCCGGGAGAATCCAGCCGGTAGCGCCCATCTCACGAATCAGCTTCGTGTAGATCGACTCCTCGGTCTGCGGCGTACCCAGGTAGATCACGTCTGCCCCGCCGGTGACCTTGATCGCGGCGAACTCGTTCGTCTTGTGAAGCAGACGCTCGCGTGCGTCCTCTGTTCGCGAGTTGTCCACGACCTCGATGTCGTCAGCTACGATCAGCGTGGCTCGGGAGCCGGTGATCTGTCCGGTGATACCGACACTTCGCACGGAGGGAGATTGGGAGATTGAGGCCCCATTCACGTCGAAGGAGATCGCCGTATCGCGCTGGTCATCTCTTGGCCGCAGGTGCTGCAAGATGTCCATGTTCATCAGGATCATCTTCGTCATCGAGACGAACTCTTTCGCCTTGTTGCCCGACGCTGAGACCACGAGAATCTTCTCGCGAAATGGGTCGCGGTATAGACGCCAGATGACGAAGCCCGAGGTCACGTAGGACTTCCCGATACCTCGGAACGCCTCAATGATGTCTTCGCGGAACAGGTCGTCCGGGTCGCCCATTCGGACACACCCAGTTCGATCCGGCTCCTCTGCTTCGGGACCGAACCACTCGAAGTAGTTGCCCTCGGCGTCGATGCCGTACCCGGCCCATCCGAACATCAGGAAGTACGCGATGTCGTATTGGGCCGGGGTCGGCTCGGGCAGACTTAGATGCTCCCAGATGAGCGCGAGGAGGTTTCGGAAGTCCTCGCGAATCGGGTCATCGGTCTGCCACCACCACGGTCGGCTCAATTCGGACGCGCACCGAACGGCAGCTTGCGTTCATACGCAGCGAGCATGCCCTGCGCCTTGCCGGTCTGCGGGACCTTTTCCTTCTCCTGCGGATTCAGAAGATCCTTGAGATACGCCCGGACAACGGACAGAAACGAAGAGTCCGGGGGACTCATCAGAATCTCGCCCGTGGTCGGGTCGAGTACAGGGCCATCCTTGTTCGTTACCGGTTGGCCCTTCAGACCATCCAGGAGGCATTGCTCGAACTTCTCCTGGATGGCCGTGCGCTTGTCGCTCACGTCTTGTCGTGTTTGAGTGTCGTCGTGATCCACCGGACGAGTCCGGGGTTGTCGCGGAATACGTTGGTAAGCCCCGTTGCCAGGGAGCGCACGTAGTCCTCCTCAACCTCGCCGCCATACTCACGGCCTTGGGTGAAGCGGATTGCGTGCATGATTTCGTGGAGGGTTGTATCGACCTCATCGAAGCCAGTCTGCCCGTCCGTGATGTAGATCGTCCGGGAGTCCTGGTCCATGAGGCCGTAGACGGCTTCATCGTGCTCGTCGGGCGTCGGCGCAATGCCGAAGTACCGCCCGAGAATCCTAAGCCGTTCGGGACGGCCAGCGCTCAATTGCCGGAGCCGCCCGCCCGGAGGTGGATGAGCTTCTCCAGGAACTGTTCACCGAGCACCGACGAGGCCGCTGCGAGACCGATGACGGCCATCTGGCTCATCCCTGGGATGAATGCCAGTAGCGAGCCAGCGGCAACCGCAAGACCCGCGCTGACGATGGAGCGGCCGATGGCAAGCCGCCACGTGAACTTCTCGTTGGAAGCCAGCAGCTTCCCAAGGCCGATGATGACGCCCATGCCGATCAGTACCGCGAGGAACTGGCGAAAGGTGAACTGGTCGGTCATTACTTCTTCGTCGCTTTCTTCGCGCCCAACGTGTCAGCCGAGGCTTCCTTCGGCGGGTAAATGTCGCCCACGCCGACCGGGAAGTCCAAGTCTACTTCGGCCGCCAATGTACCGTAGGTACTGTCAGTACGCTCGCCAGGGAACGTGATCGCGTAGACTTGATCGTTCTTGGTCCAGATTAGTTTCTTGTCTGCCATATTGATGTTAAGGTGAATTAAGAAAGGGTAGTGACATGCTGAACAGCAACTGGAGATGCACGCGTAAGTGATGATCAGCAACATCGTTTGACCCTGGGTCAGGCGAAACCGATGGCCAGCAACTGGCGCTGACCCAGGGTCACGCAACATGCTGGGCATCAACTTGGTGACCCAGGTGGGTCAAATCTAATGTGCTGCACAACGGCCCAAGTGGGTCACTTCTAAGTTGCTGTTGACAATGCACGGAGGCGGGCTCCGCCTCAAGATTTGCTACGCGGCGCAGCAAGTTCTTTAGAACTACTGCGTGTATAGGGATGATCTGGGTGTAGTCCACTGTAAGAGCCGCACCAGCGGGAGAAACGAAGCCATCACGGTCTACCATCTCTATGAGGTTGGGGTCTTCATCAGGCGTCGCGTTCAACATCTCGACGCCATTGTCACTCGCAGCCGCGCCAACTTCCTGCGCAAGGAAACCGCGCTGGACGATATCCGAGTCGCCCTTCTTAAAGGAGTAACTATTGACTTCTTGGACAAAGCGGAGCGCATACTCCTCGGGGATTGGAGTTACGTCCCGTTTCAGGCGCACATCGGATGTGGTCCAGAACTGTTGCGCCATAGCTCCACTATTTGGGGCGTACAGTCCGACCCAAAGGGTATTACTGCTCGCAATCACGCCAGTCCCACCATTGTTGAGGTAGCCGAAGTTAGCCACCGTTTGGCTAGTGCCCCCTTGCGCCATGAGCCGCCCAGGAACCTGCACGTTTCCCGCTGCATCAATGACGGTATACATATAAGCCGAACTCGGGCCGACACGTATCACAAAATTCCGTTGGCCCGTGTCGTTATATAAGAATGATGCATCTGAAGCACTCACACCCTGGCCAAACGCGAGACTACCTTTGAGAATACCACCAGTGTTTAGGTCCAGCGGAGTAAGGTTTGTCCTGTCCCACACGCGAGCGCCGTCAACGTAAAAGCCTCCTTTCACATCCCATTTTCCCGTCCGTGCATCGTAATAACCGTTGATATTCCCCTGGTGGTCAGATATGCCTATACCGCACCATGCGCGAATTTTGAGGTTGTACGTGCTATAAGAGGCACCGTCCCCTGTACCATTACCGATGCCGTTTGAACCATACGCATTCCAAGTTAGATCGCCACCAAGGGTGGCCCCCTCCTTAAATGTTTGTAGCGTGGCCCAAGTGTTTTTTGCGCTCAATACGGGCACAACATCGCCACTGTTGCCCGTACCGTATGTCGCGGCGGTCCCTAGGCCCAGGTTAGTTCTGGCGGCTGCCTTGTCCGCGATGTCCGACAGATTTTTTTCCCGGATCAACGCGCTTGCAAGAGTTGCTGCCGCGTCCGCAGCGCTAGCGGAAGCAGCGCTGGCAGAGTTTGCCGCACTCTTGGCCGCCGCCACAGTGTTGACTTCGGATGTTTTAGCATTCGATGCGCTGGCAGCCGCCGCAGCCATTGATTGCGCAGCACTGGCCGCAGAATCTCTCGCATTCGACTCCGACTGCGCAGCAGCAGCGGCCGACGATGCAGCACCCGCCGCGCTAGAACCGGAGGCCGTCGCGGAGTTCTCTGCGGTAATAGCCGAAGCAGCCGAGGCCGTCGCAGCATTAGTCGCAGCGGTAGCTGAATCCGATACCGTCTGCGGGAGCGTCTGGTACAACAAAAGCAAGTCTGCCACCTGACTCGCTAGAGTCTTCAGGAAGGATGCGGACGGGATGACGTCATAACCGAGTCGCGTGCCATCCGTACCCGCATAGGGCCGCTTGAGAGTTAATTGAGTCGAGGAAATTACTTGGTCAATCTCGTAGAGATGACCATCGTTGACGACAGCGAAAATGTCACCGGACTTCACGTTCGTAATGAACTGGGTCCCTTCAGCAGCGACAACGTTCGAGCCGTTGGTCACCGAGACGGTCCCCGTTGAATACCATGCCATGCTTTAGAGGTAAGAAACGTCCACGATAAGCCCCGACCAATAGGACGGAGAAGGGTTGATAACTACGTTGTCGATAGGGAGGACGTTGCTGTTTTGGGCTACGGCGCACATGTAGGCGGTCCCGCCAGCATGCAGCCAACACGAGATCAGCCCTTGGACACGTCCGAGCCTCATCTCTGGATTGGTGTACCCGCGCGTCACGTACTGCCACGATGACATCCCGAAGACCGTGGCGATCTTCGATACTCCGTAGGTATATTGAGTCCGCTGATAAATTCCCTCGGGTTGCTGCGTATTTATTGGCGGCAGGTTCCCTTGCGCAAACCCGAGCACGTTTAGGAACGGAATACGCGTATCCGCTACCAGTTCACCCGACGCGCTCCAGCACTGGAGTCCACAGTTGGGGCCTGATACTGGGCAGTTGGACATCCGGTCGAACACGTACACCTCAAACGTCGTCGCTTGCCAGGACCAAAAGGTCGCAACCCACGAGTTGCCGCCCTGAACCTGGAGCGCGAGCAGAGCCACCGGAGTCCCAGGCGCGTACACCGCCAAAATAGGGTTAGCTGCCGAAAATTGGTACGTGCAGTTGCAATGGAACTGAGCGGAATTATTTCCGTCACTGGGCACCGTAGTCAGAGTCGTGCGCTGCCTGAAACCAAAGTTGATCGTGTCCCCGTCGATCTGATAGAAGCCCGTATCGGTCCACGCTTGGAAGCCCGACACTAGTAGACCCCCATCAGCAAATAACCAGGTGTCGCATTACCCGCAGGGTATGAATAAGAAATGGTATCCCCCAAAATAGAGATATTTGGATAGACGCTAAGGCCACCCCACGGAATTAAATCAGGCTGAAAACACGCGAACGCTTGTCCCTGCGCAAAACGGCCGTCCACGAAAGCCCCAGACCCACCGCTGATTCGCTGGAGCGAAATCACACGCCCGCAGCGTTTGGTAGCGTCGAACACAAGGTTTCCTGCCGCATCCCAAATCTGTAGACCTGCCGCCATTACCAAATACCTAGGCGAACACGCATAACATTGTTGCCGTCATACGCGCGAACCTGCTGACTGTCGATCTCCATGCGCTGCCCAGAGGCAGAGGTACGTAGCAAGCCGATGTTTGCAGACAGCGCGGACAGGGACGGCGTAGAAATTCCCTCGGGTGTAATTAAAGTCCCAAGGCCAGAAGGCGAGTATGGCGACAGACGCGTCGCACTCGGGAACGTTTCGGCCAACATGGGTTGCGTGATGAACAGCCACGAGTCCACAGCGGGCGCTACGTTCATGCCCTTGTGGAATTGCAGCCGCGCAGATGCTGCATTCGATGGTGCCTGCGCGATAGCGCCGATACGGACGTAACCGGTAAGTGCCTTGCCCCCGGCAGCCTGTCCCACGGTGGTCGTAGTACCGACTGAGCCAAACCCGGCGAAGCCAATGACGGCCCCATTGCTATCGCACCACTCTACGCCAACGTTAGCGGCACAGCGATGTATGCCCACGTAGCCAGAAAACTCATAGAAGTTGCCACCGATAACAGGAACGAGGTCGGTGTACACGCCCACCAGCGGACCATTGGGATCAGTGCCACCCCATTGGCCCCTGGAGTACACGTACATCGTGTGCCCCCCTGCTACGGTCCAGTCCGGGTTGTCCAGGCCCAAGTCGCCTGAGCCTCCATTGCCCGCCCATGTGTACCAGCCCTGTAGGTTCATCAGGCGTGAATTTTTGAGCAGGTTTACGCCGAGGCCCACTTGAAGCTTGTCAGTCGAGATAGAACCCGCCACGAGCTTGTCGCCCGTGATGGAGTTCGCTTTGATGGTTCTGGCCTCCACTGAGCCGTCAACCAGAACACGACCCGGCAGCGTCTTATCCCCTACCCTGACTGAAGGCACCACGAGCGTCGGAGAGCCGTCCACGATGCCAGATTCGAGGAATGGGACGAGCGGCCCGTTTGCATTATTTGGATCGCAGAAAACGACGCCGTTCGCCATTAGCGCGATCTTCGAACCAACGTAGTCGTTGTTTGCCGTCGCCGCGATGCCGATCCCGCCCATAACGATCGTGCCATCGTCACGCTTCACTTGCGCCTTCAGCGTGTACTGCGCCTCCAGATTAGAAACCTTGCCGTTCGTCGCGTCGATTTGCGTGTGCATGTCCTGCACGACCAGAGCAAGGTTGCCGTCAATCTGCGACTGCAACGTCGTGATCTGGGACGCAAGCGCGGCATCTTCCTTAACCCTGGCTTCTTGCTCAGTCTGAACAAGCGCCGAAATTTCGGTTAGCTTGCCATCGAGAGTATGGTTCACCTTTGCCTCAAGCGTGTCCACCTTCCGCGCCAAAACCGCGTCCTGCTTTACTTGCGTAATGGCGGCGGAAATGACCGACGCGGCGAGTTCCTCGCTACCGTCTAGTGAGTCGAGAGCGTCAAGGTGTGCCGACAATTGATCCGTCTTCGCCGCGAGAATCTCGTTCCCTGTTTGTAGAAGCGTGATGTCCGAGCGGACTGCGGCTGAGAGGTTGCCAACCTTCAGGTCCATTGCGTCCATGCGCTGGTATAGCGCAGACTCCCCTGCTGTTCGGCCGTCTATCTCCTGCTGAATCTGGTCGAGCAGTGCCTGAGCGCCGTTCTCGACCTTCGTGAGTCTACTGTTCAAGCCGTCAAACTGACCCAGGCCAGCTTCAAGGACGCCTTGGATGTACGAGAGATCGTTAAGCGCCCCGGAAATTGTCTCGATCTCATTGGTCAGGTTCGAGATCACAGTGCCCACGGCACCGGTCATACCGCCGCTGCGCTCCTGAATTAGGAATAGGCACTGAAGCCTTGCGCGGTTGAGGTCTTCCGCAGTGAGATTCGCTGCATCCCGAAACTCCGCGAGCGACACGAGGTCCGGCGTGGACCGATTGATGACAAGGGGCAAACCGGCAGGGAACGGATTCCCATACAGGTCTGCACACTTGATGGTGTGGTCGTCAATGAACGAAAACTTTCGTGCCGCGCCATTGACGGTTACGAACACGTCCGACCGATTCAGATAAGGCCAGTCGAACTCCCAGACGGTCGTGGTGCCGTCCGTCTGGTACGTCGTCGGAAAGGTCATTGGTCTGCTGAGATCATCCTTGCGATCATTTGGAGTTGTTGATTCAACGGCGCGAGCTGGAGCGCCTTCTTTCCCACCTTGTCGAAGTCGCCGTTCAACGAGTTCGCGGCGATGCTTTCCAGCGTCTCGACGTTGCCCTTCCACGGCCCCATGAGGTTCGCGAGCCAGGAGTTCTGCGAGAACTTAGATGCGCCGCCACCGAGCGTCCAGCCGAGGTGATCGTTCAGCACGGGGTCCACGAGCTTCACTGCGGCGTCCGTGTAAGAACCCGCCATACCGAGGAGACCCGAACGCTGGATCACGTTGTACGCGAACTGCTGCGGATCCTGCTCCGAGATGTCCTGTCCCTTGCGGAACGTCGCGATGACGTTCATGAGCACGCCGGCCGCCAACGCCGTCCCGAGAGCCGACGCGAAGCGCATGTGGTCGCCGGTGACGAATCCGTGCTGCACACCAGCTCGGATGAAGTTGTTGGAGAACTGCATCGCCATCGACTGGAACTGGAGAAACATCTTCCCGTACCACTTGTCCATCAGGAGCGGCTGATTGCCGTAGCCGGACGTGTACGATGCTCGCTTCTGCGCCTTGATGAGTGCAGACTCCAGCACGTACTTCATGTGGTCGCCGTCGCGCTCATTGAGCCACTTCGAGATGCCCGGCGAGAACAGGCCGCGCCGCTGCTCTGTTCCGTACTTCGAGAACAGCTCATTGAGGCGCTTCGCCTCCGGTTCCCCGATGCCGAGTGCGCCAAGCTGCGCAACCCTGCTCTTGTCGAGCCTGTCGTATTGCGCGACCCACCTGCGGATGTTGGCGAGTTGGACGAGTCCGGCCGTGCGCCGAATGTTGTCCGACCACGACTTCATCAGGGACAGCTTGTTTCCGTAGTCGGCCATCGTGTTCATGGCCGTCTCGATAGCACGCGTCGCCTGACGCACGCGCCCCGTGCCGAAGCCCAGGATTCCCTCGGCCTCGCCACGCCCGAGAGCACGGTCTGAGGAGTTCAGGTGTGCGCCAGTCTCCAGAGAGCCGAGAATCATCTCCAGCCCCTGCGCGTCCTTATCGCCCTTGGCCGCCTGCTTCAGGATGTACTGATAGTCCCGTGCTCCCTTGAACGCGAGGGTCTTGATGATGGAACCCTTGGCAGTCAGTGCGGCTGAAGCCAAGTCCCCAATGGCAGAGAACACGAAGCCGCCCATGTATCGAATGACGCCCATCTGCCGAAGGCGATCCGCAATCCACACGACGCCGTTGTGGTCCTTGACATCGTACTTGCCGAGTATGCGGTCGTGGGCGTGACGCACATCCTCCAGAGCCGAGGCCTTCTCTGCTTGGTACGCTGCCCGTTGCTTCGGGTCCGTCGTGCTACCGATGAGCGCATCGTAGTCGTCCTGCACTTCGCGCAGGATGTCATCGATACCTCGTCCGCCCAACGCCCGATGCGCCGCAAGCTGACCGCCCAGGTCCTTCATATAGCCTTGGAATGCGTCGTCGGCATTGCCAGCCAGGAAACCATCCTCAACGAGGCGGTTGTATTCCTCGAAGCTGAACTGGAACTGGCGTTCCTTCAGGCGACCCGAGGTTGGCGACTTGTCGAGCAGAATGCCGCGCGGCGCTCGGTCCGTGCCGCGCAGGGAATTCACGAGGTCGTCTACGTACTTTGTGAGCGGCGACGCGTTGGCGACACCCCTCCTAGCCTCGAACGCGGTTTGCCGAAGCTGACGCGTCGCGCGGTCAGCAGCCTTCGCCGCAGCCCGCGCCTCCATGCCCGTGAGTTTCATGACATCGAACGCCAAGCGTCGCGCGTCCCGCGCTTCGTTCAACGCCTTCTTCAATTCCGCGACCGCTGCAAGGTGGTCGTTGACCTCCTTGCGCAGTCCCGGATTCAACAGGGACTCGGCTTCGTTCTCGATGATGGTGTTGACCTCCTTCGCTGCCGCGTCGTGCCAGCGCCGCATGTCCGCCTGTTGCTGTGCCAGGCGGTCGAAGGTTGCGTTGGCTACCCGGAGATCGCCTTGAGCAGCCGAGCGCTCTGCCAAAGCATCGCGGATTTCCTGACGGAGCTTCTGAATCTCCGCCCGGTTCGCGGTTCGCTCGGCGTGCAGCGCTGCTCGTTGCTGATTGAGCGGGTTCTTGGCTCGGGCGAGTTCGCGCCCTTCGAGGTTCGCGGAGACATCCCTGAGTTCCCCCAGGACATCTCGCTTCTCAGCGAGGATTGAATCGCCCTTCGCCTTCAAGGCGTCAACGAGCGACTTTGCTTCGCCTACGTCAGCAGTTGCCTTCAGCGCCTCAGCATGACGCGCACGCGCTTTCGCCACCGCAGTCGCTGCATCATCCAGCGCGTAACCGCCTTCGACCAGCTGCCGCTGGATGTCGCCCAAAGCGGCCTCGTCGCCGCCCAGGCGATGGAGCGCCGATTCGATGGCGTCGCTCGCCCGCTGCGCCCTGAGTTGGGCGGACGCCACGGAACGAAGCACGGCTCGGCGCTCGATGTCCCGAGCCGCCACGCGCATCTCCTTGATTTTCGCGTCACGCCAGTCCTTCTCAGTCCCCTTCAGCCAGTCCAGGACGGTTGCTGCTTTGTCCTGCGCTTTGAGCTGGCGCTGCTGATAATCCGCGAGCTTCGACAGCAGGTACTGATTCTTGAAGTCCTGCTGCTCACCGGCCCATTGGCGGAGGACGGAATTGACCATCGTGTCGTCCCCGGACTTCTTCAGTTCGTCCCAGGACGCCGGTAGCGGTTCTTCGCCCTCGACGCGCGGACGCGCCGGGTCAGCGATGAACCCATTCTCGCGCAGCCAGTCGTCTGTCGGCTTGGATTCCAGGTGCTCCATGAAGAATGCCTTGAGCCGCTCGGCGTTCTCATCGACCGCGTTCCGCATCCAGCGCTGCGGCATCCCGTATCGACCCTCTACGAGGTTCTCCGGATCAAGGAGACCGTGCTTGACGGCCTCATCCTTCATCGACTCGTAAGCGTCGTGGTAGACCTTCTCGGCCTCGTAGACGCGCAGGTGTACTAGCTTCGCCTGCTCCAGCGAAAGCCCGTCCGCCGTCAGCCTGTCCATGACGGCCTGGGAAATCACGTCGTTGGACGCGCGTGCATTCGAGCCGCGCTGGATCAGCGAGATCGCCTCGTTGAACGTGGTCTGCGACACGGCATTGATATCCTTGGACCCTTGCGTGATCGTGTTGACCACGTTGCCAACGCCGGTTCGCGCCCCGGACTGCCCCAAGTCGGCGTTCGCCGCTGCGTAGACCGAGGAGACCTTGCGCCGCACATTACCCATCTGCTGCTCGTAGATCGTCTTCAGCGTCTCCGCTTCGAGGCCTGTGGACTTGCCCTCAGCCATCGCACGAGTCAACAGGCCGCCCGTGTCCATCAAGCGCAGCATCGTGTCTCGCGTGAGCGAATTCGAATAGCCTCCCAGGCGTTGCAGCGGCGTGTACTTTCCGAGCGTCGTCGCCCAGTCCACCGCCCGAGCAATGGGGTTCTTCGATGTAGCTATGAGCGTATCGGTGTCGGCCGTCGATCGCGCAGCGCCGATGGAGTCTGCACCGAATGTCATGCCCTCGTCAGGCATCTGCCCGATGTGGTGCTCGTTGATCGGGATCGGGCGGTCCAGGTTGTCGGGGTGCAGCGGATTGTCGGGGTGCCCCGCGACGAGCGGGTTGTCAGGTTTGGCGTGCCGGAAAATCGCACCGAGTCCAGCGCCTAGGGTCATGCCGACCCCGATGTTCATGAACGCTTCCTCAGCCGTTTGCGCGTCGTTGAGCGCCGAGACGCCCACTTGCTGCAACGCGATCTCCGAGCCGCCGGCGACTGCGCCGCGCACCGCACCAGCCAACAGACCGGACCCGATCCTGGCCGACGCGAGAGCACCTGCGCCTTCGGCGACCGGGCCGAGCAACAGCGTCGCGTCGAGCATGGCGACCGGCATGGTCGCCACTGACTGCCAAGTATCGGCGGCAGCCAGCGTCTCGCGATCCTTGAGGTTCCGGCGCTGCGCCGCCGCCCACGCCTCGAACGCTGCTTTCGAATCGATGTTCTCGAAGGTCATCGAGCCGCCCGTAACGAGCGGCAAGAGGTCCTGGTACTGGTCCTTGTTCTGCTCGATGAACGCGTAGGGATTGAACGTGGGGTCAGCCTGCGCCCGGATGTCGTCGTCGTGGTAGTTGTTGATGAGCTGCCCCAGAAGTGTGCTGGAGCGCCACGTCGCGGCAGCCACGTCCATCGTGTCCGGGCGGTTCAGATGCGCGTACTCGATGTCCTCGGGCACGTAGCCCGTCTGCGCTGCTTTGAGCGGGACGCCGGAATAGGCGGGAACCGCTTCGACCACGTTGGGGGTGTTGTTCGTGTCTGCCATAGTGTGAGAGACCCGCCGAAGCGGGAGGTGTTACTTCGTGTAGTTGGAGGTCGTGGACGCCACCTGCACCGCTGCGCCCTTCACGCCGAGGAACAGATTGGCCTCTGCATTGCGCCGCGCCTGGAGCGCCTTCTGACTCGAAGAAGCCGAACGAATCTTCTGCGCGATCGCTTGCGGGTCCGCGCCCTGCTTCACAAGATCGGGAATGCCGGTCTTCTTGAAGTTGCCGTAGCCGAAGTTGTAGAGCATAGACACCAGCGCTGCCCGCTGGTAATCGGTCAGCGGCTTGTTGCCGGTCAGGTGATCCAGTTGTGCATTGACCTGATAGATCATGTACTGCCGCAGCTTCATGCCTTGCTCCGGCGTGATGCTGGCTACGCCGTTCACGATCTTGTCGTAGCCGGACGAGTCAATACCGAGCACCTTCTGGAAGACCTGGCGCGAGTCTCGGTTGCCGGTGAGGTTGTAGCCGTAGCCGATGGAGACCTCGCTCGTCGTCTGCGGCGTGACCTGTCCCGGCTTCACGAAGATGTCGCCGGGTTTCCGGAGGGGCGAATAGACGCCGTGATAGGCACGACCTTCGAAACCTTCGGTGCCGCCGATGGCCTTGTCTGCCTGGGGGAACCAACCGTTGCCGTCTTGATCGGCCCCGGGGAACGGGGGAACCACTGAGGTGTTCTCCTTCAGATATTGGAAAAACGACGGGAGGTCCCAGAGAGAGCCTGCCGTCGCGGGTTGGTCTGCAACCTGTCGCTGAACACGCAGCTCCCCGTTCATCGTCTTGCTATCGATGATGTTCTGGAGAGCGTCATGCGTGATCTGCGCAGGATCGAGTGATGGGTCAGCCGGAAGAGCCGACCCTTGATCAAGGGAATCTGTCATCGAATGAACAGCGGATTTGCGTTGTGTGCCTTGATGGCTTCGCGCTCCCTTTGCGTCGCCTCGAAGTCCTTGGCCTTCTGAGCGCGGATGGCTTCGGCCTCGACATGCCCGACCTTCAGATGGAAGCCGTAGTTGAGCGTGTACTGGTTGAGGTCCCGGTCATAGACCGCGAACACACCGGGAGGCAGGTTGTCCTTGAAGAACTGGGCCGCCGCCTTCGGGTCCGCAGGAACCTCGCCTTGCACGAGGTCGCCCACACTGGGTCCCTTCCCGAGCGCTGTAGCGCCGCCTGCTGCGTCCGGAGTCGCCGCGCCGGTAGCGCTGACCGGAGCTGCCTTCCTGTTACGAATGGCGAGCTTCTGGCCGACGTGGAGGATGATCGGGTTGTCCAGTGAGTCGTGAATCTCTGACAGCCCAGTGCGGTCCGGGCGCTTTAGCGAAAGCCCTGCGGAATCCGGAACGATGCCGGGCAACGCTTTGCTGAGGCTTCCCAAGTCGTCTTGCGCAGTCTTGAACGGGTCCTCCTCCGCATTGGCGGCGTTCGCCATCGGGAACGACGAATAAATCGGGGCGTAGCCCTTGGTGATCGAGTACGGGTGGTCCGGCGCTGCGTTAAGCGGCGAACCAGCAGCGCGACCCTTACCGCCGAACGGGTCCTCGATGATCTTCACCGTCCCGTTCATGCCGACGGTTGCCATGCGGGTGCCCTTGAAAACCGTGGCAGCGTTCGCGACCGCGGTGTCCAAGTCCACCTTGCCGTTGGCCCGTTGCGCCATGAGCTGCTTGATTACGATGCCTTGGAACTGCTGGCGAAGATCAGAGGACATCGACGTCGCCGGGTTCCAGATGAGACCTTTGCGCCCAACGTCTTCGAGCATCGCCTTCGACATCGCCTTGTTGACTGCGGCGTCCACGTCGGACTGCTTCTTCCCTGGAAGCAGCGGCTCCCAATTGATGCTGCCGCCGTTGCCGATCTTCTCCAGCACCTTCGCATCCATGCCGCCGTCGCGAATGCTCTTGTAGACCTGCGACACGTCGCCGTTCGTCGGGGCGGTCGCTTTCACGCCCCAGTACATTGCAGCGGCTTCGTCATCCTTGCCTAGGTACTGGCCGAAGGCGTGATCGCCTACTACGTCGTGGATGCGGTCCATGATGCGCCAAGCTCGTGCGGCACGGTCAGGGTCGCCGGATTTGATGGCGGACTGGAGGTCGTTCTGGATTCGCGGGGGCATCGTGCCATCCGAGATGTCCCGGATACCAGGCGCAGTGACCCATCCCACAAACTCCGAACCGGCTTGGTCCGACGCAAGCGGGTCAGGGAGACCTGCGTTGCTCTGCATCGATTGCAGCAGCGCGGGGAATCGAGCGCCGCCGTCCTCGCGCAGCTTCTGGACCATGTACGGGTCGTAGGATTTCTTGACCGCCTCGGCCGGGTCTACGCCCGCCAGCGTCGCGATGGTGTGGATATTGTGCGTGCCGTTCACGCCGCGCTCCGCGAGGCCCATGTAATTGATGACCGCCTTCTGTTTCGCGGCAGCCTCCAGACCGGCGAATACCGGCCCGAACTTGTCCAGGCCGACGCCGTGATTCGCGTCTACACGGTGTGCCTGATAGACCAGTCGCGCCCAGTCCTCCGGCGTCGCGTTCGGGTTCATCTTGAGGGCGATAGCTGCGAGCCGAACACCATCGACCTCCTCAGCCGCCTGGACGGACTTGATCGTCTGAATCTGTCGTACTGCGTCCTCGGACATCTTGTCGTATGCGACCGGATTACGGTCAGCCCACCCCGACTTCTCCAGCACGTTGAGGAGACCCAGGGCCTGCGTCTTGTTGCGGACGCTGCCCATGAAACTGCCGATCATCTTGTCCGCGAGCTGCTGGTCGCCGCGTGTGAGCGCGAGCGTGCGTTGCTCCAGCATGGCGAAGCCCGCTTCAGACAGACCCTGCGGCGAGTTGATCTGCGCGTTGGCGCTGTTCTGAATCTCGAGCGCCTGGTTCCGCTCCTGCGTCTGCGCTACCTGCTCGGTCGCTTGCGCCACCATCGTCTGCGCGGCAGGCGCAAAGCGCCCTACGAGTGCCGAATCGAAGTCCTGGTCCCCGGTGCCCGCGCCGTAGAAGTCTTTCCAGACTTCCTTGGCTACGTCCTGGGGGTTGACCGAGCCGTCCTGCGGCATCTCGCGGAGGCGCTTGCTCAGCTCCTGCTGCATCGCGAACGCTTGATTCTGGGCGAACGATTGCTGATACGCGTTCCAGTACGACTCGCGGTTCGCGTGTTCCGGGTTTGGAGCGCGGCCCGCAGCTTGGTCAGCCTGAGCTTTCTTCGCGAGCGCTTCATTTTCCTGGTGGATGTCCGCTACTCGCGCGGACTCAGTTGCCGCGTTGATGCGTTGGAGATCGCCTTGTAGATTGCCGAAGAAGCTGCCGAACGAGTTGGCGAGCGAGTTGAGGGCGGACACTTCCCCGGAAGCATCCACGCGAGCGGCGACCGAATGCGCGGGCGTCGTTTGTACGCTCGGGGCCGCCACTACATCGAGGGAAGGAAGACGCTGGTCGCGAAATGCTTGTTGTTGTTGGCCTGCCATTTAATTCCCTACGGTTAGGTACGGGCGATTTGAGCGGAGCGCCTTGGCAGTGTTCTCCTGTTGCACGTTGCTGTAGTACATGGAGCCAACGCTAACGGCCGCGTTCGCAATAGCCGCGCCGGCCCCGACCGCTCCCGCTCGCCCTTGCGCGGCGAAGCCGCTCATCGCGCTCTGGTTGGAGACGGCCGACGCACCCATCTGCGAGCGGATCGTGGATTGCTGATTCGCAGTACTCGCGTCGATGCGCGAGAAGTCATCCGCTTCCGCGCCGGTGATGTTCACCGCCATAGCCGCGAGTGAGCCGCCGCCTTGCGCCGCGAGGACGCGGGCTTGGGCAAGTTGACGCGCCGCCGCGCGGGCGCGATCGGTACGCTGCTCGAATGCCTGCTCATCGAGCGCTCGCTGGTTATCCTGCGCAGCGAGGTACGACATTTCGAGGTTCTTGTTAGCCGACTCGGCTTGCGCCTCGATCGACCGGTTCTGCATCTGGCTTTGCACCACTGCGCTCGCTGCCGTTACGGCGAGCATCACGAGTGGCACTGCTGCTGGACCGCACATGCGTGTATCCGATAAATGGGCCGTGGCCCGGATCGAATGCGGTGAATCCGCACCAGTTGAGCCACGCGAGGTGGAGGGTGTTCTCGCGCCACGGAGTGCAGGCGAGGATGTCGTATGTGGCGTGCGCTTGGTCTATGCGGCCGAGGCACGCGCGGAGGAACGGGAGCGCAACCGCGTTAATCGAAGGCGTCCCGAGCATCCAGATAAGGCCGACCCCATCGGAGGGGCCAGGACTCGTCCCCCACGTCCCCGCGACCACGCCCGCATCCGTGAGAATCGCTTCGCAGCGGTCGCAGTCGAGCCACAATCTGAGGATGTGCTCGTAGGGGTCCGAGTCGCCAATGGACAGGTGAAGCTCCGCGCGGTCGCACGCACGGAGATTCGCCGCGAGCGTTGCGAGATGGTGAGTCTTTGCGGGGGTGAGGATCATGCGTTAGCGAACAGATTCGAGTAACGAGCCGCCAAGGTGTACCCAGTGACCACCATCGGAGCCGTGGAGTCCGTGGTAACCGTGAGGGTCGCCTTGTTTCCTTGGCTGTTGAAAGGAATCGCGTAGGTCTTGTCCTCCCCGCCATTCGCAACAAGCACATCGCCTACGATTCGCGGTGTGAGCTGGACAATCATGTCTACGCGGTCAGGCCGCGAGAGAGTTGCAGTGAAGTCACCGGAGCGCAGGCAGTCCAGGAGGACCTTGTGGACTTGGAAGCGCCCCATCGGAGTCGTGGACTGACCGACACTCGGATAGAAAGGCGAGAAGCGGAACGACCGCGCGAACCGCAAGCCGATGTAGCTCTGACCAGCGCGTGTCGTCTCGGGAAAGTGTCCAATCCACTGCTTACCGTCCCAGACCTTCGTGATCGGGTGTTCTGCAAACCATCCGCCAGAGTCCGGCGTACATACAACGAGGCCGTCGTGTTGGTAGTAGCCGTCCGGGAGGGCCACCTCGCTCCGGCTACGCGCCTCATTCCAGGTAACCTGAATCGGCTGCCGCATGTCGAGCCGCAAGTCGATGTTGGGGTTCTCGCCCAGGTTCGCGTCGACCGGCATGGACAGCAGCGATAGATAACCGATGCTGGTCTGCGCGAGGACGTACAACGCGCCCTCGTCTACCCAGTGATGCCAGATGGAAGTGACGTGCGCGAAGTTCAGCT
This sequence comes from Burkholderia singularis, assembly GCF_001718875.1. Lineage (NCBI taxonomy): Bacteria > Pseudomonadati > Pseudomonadota > Betaproteobacteria > Burkholderiales > Burkholderiaceae > Burkholderia > Burkholderia singularis. The sequence continues at coordinate 1,103,304 of NZ_CP013448.1, read as the reverse complement.
TGCACCACGCATTCTGCGCACGCTCCTGACCCTTCCAATAAGAAGTTTGCACATACAGCGTGGCCGGGTCCAAGTGCGTCCAGAGGAATGCACGTCCGGACTGCGCCGACCCCACGATGCGTCGGATGCTGCCAGGGCAGTAGCGCGGAATATGCTTGCTCAGGTCCTCCGCGTAGTTGTTCTGGACGGCCTGCTCGTACTGGTATTCCCAAAGGACGGAGTGTCCTTCTTGTGAACCGGTGTAAAGCAGCACTGTTCCAACAACTTCCGGTGGGCATGCGTCGTCCACGTTGTATCGCGTCGCAACGCCAAGAGCCGCCGTGTCGGGCTTGACCGGCTGCGAGCCATCCAACGCGCATTGCGCCCCTCGCATGAAAACCATGAGGTCGTCGCGGAACCCTACGAGGTGGTTGACGTTGCCGAGGTCTGCTTCCGCCTGAACCTTTACCGGGTCGGATGCCACGACCTCACACGCACTGCTCTGCCAAAAGTTGAACAGGTCGTCCGGCTGAGAGCCGACGACCCACGAGGAAGACGAGAACCACAGCCGTCCTTTCCACAGGGCCATGTCCGTAATGGACGCATCCTTGAACGGTGCGGGTGCATTGCTGTCGTCGTCTCCCGCTTTACGCGGCACCCAGTCGATGGGCTGAATCTCGAATGAGTTCGGGCCAGTCTGGTGAATCCGCATGGGCATCGTGGACTTATCCCAGTTGCCCGACGTGGCGAAATTGTCCAGCCATGACGTTTCCTTGTATGAGTTCGTCGCACGGTCGTAAGTGACCCAATAGGACGACTTCGCGTCACCGTTGCCAAGATCGACGAGGATCGGCTCGCCGTGGAACATTTGGGCCGGGAGATCATTGATTGCGCTGACGCGTCCCTTGATGAGGACGAACGCCGTCTCGTCCCAGTCGTTGCCGCCGTTGAGTGTCGCGATAATGTTCTCGGGACCCTCGATCTTGATGACGTTGGCTACACGCCAGAACGTCAGACCGGGCATGCGAGCGATGCACTGCTCCATGAGCTTCTGCGCGACCCACTCGCGGGACTGCGTAGCGGATCGTCCGTCGTACAACTGCACGGCGCTGCCTACGTCGGAATTCAGGTAGAACGACTGGTAGTTCGCTGGTAACTTGCGAATCACAGCATAAGCGCGCGTCTTCGTTATGCCGACGGATGGCGCTGCGAACTTCGTGGTGACGCTCGGATTGAGCACGAGCGTCGTGTCGGCCAGCGTAAGGAACTTCAATTCCGACGCCGAGTTGATGTAGTTCTGCGCGAACGGCCCGACAGTGACCGCCGCCGCAGCTCCATTGTCGAGGCTGCGAATCTCAGGATAACCCTGGTCAGCGCGACGGATGAACAGCCAGCGCTGACCATCAGTCGTTCGGAACATATACGTTCCGTTGGACTTGTACGGTGCCGCCGCGATGTTTGCGATACAGGTGGTGCCCACGCGATCAGCGAGGCCACCGATCTCGACTGAAGGTAGAAAGTTGATGATCTCGTCCATCTGGGACGGAGACCGGAGGAGCGGAGCTTGACGGCTCACGCCCGCATGCAACGACCCGATGCGGGGTTGCAGCAGGCCGTCAATCGGCATTAGTTGATTGTTCCGTTGTTGAAGGTTCGGCGGCGGAGCCAGGACAGTTCGGCAGTTTCCAGGAGGTTGTAATCCTCCGTGTCGGCCTCAGCATCCTCCGCGATGGACGCGGCGACAGCCTCGTCTTCCTTCAGGAAGGTGTCTGCGGTCTGTGAGCCGACGTAGAACTTCTGGTAGCGCCGGGCGGCTTTGGTCACTATCTCCAGTTGCAGCGAGAACGGAATGTCCTCAAAGCGGAGGCCGAGGGTGACCTCGACCTCTACTGGGGCAGTGAATACGTCCGTGGCATTCGCACGGTCATAAAGTCGGCCCGCCCGGAACGTCACGTCGAGATACGGGTCCACCGGGTCCACCTTGAGGACCTCCGGAGGAACCTCAATGTGGCCGTCTGCGTCGGGGACCAGCGTGCGAGTCTCCGTGTTGCACTTGTAATCCTTGAGCAATACCTCCGGGGTGACTTGATCGAGGATGTCAGAACAGTTGGCGTAGTCGCCAGCGCCCGCGACCTCTACCAGGATCACGGACTCACCTACCGCCGTCAGCATGCGATTGACAGCTTGGAGTCGGGTAAGAGCCATTGCGAAAGAATCAAAAAAAATGGGGACCACTAGAAAATTCCAGTGATCCCCCAAGGGGTTATGCCGTGGCGAATTCCACCGCACACTCGGCGCGGAGCGTGCCGTGGCCCACGGCCTGCTTTGACACGATGAAGTCTTCCTGACGACGAACGTCTCGCGTGGTTTCCGTCGAGATGCCCATGAGTGTCAGTACGGCTACCGCTTCCGGCTGCCACATGAGCGCCGAGGTCTTCGAGAAATCCGCGCGGTACTTCGAGAACACCTTCGTGTTCGCCGTATCGTCTCTTTGCGGGATCAGATTCGAGTCGAAGATCAGGACACCCTCGAAGCGGATAGCCTCGGTCGGGACGGCACCGGTGCCGGCCGTCGCCAGTTGGATCATCGAGTTCAGGTTGACGTACTGACCCGCCGAGTTCTTCGCGTACTTGATCGCGTCGAACACTTCCGGCGTGACGACCATGTACCACGGCATGCCCTTCGGCAGGTTCTTCTTTTGCTTCAGGAGCTTCGCCTTGCGGATCGCGTCCATCCAGGCGTTGCCGTCCAGCTTGTCGCCCGACGCCGCGAGCGACGCGTCGATCACGCGGTCGCCGCCCGGAAACTCGCCCACTGCGGCGGTACGCGCAGCGAGCGCGATCTGGCGGAAGTTGTTCTGGTCGTACATGCGAGCCAGCGCCTGCCCCATATCGGTCGTCATCGGACCACGCACGTCGAAGTGCGACATCGCAACGTCGAAGTCCCACAGGGCGTGGTGAGCGACCAGCGGGCCGTCGATGGTGACTTCCACTTCACCCGTCGCGAACGGGTTCCCGAGCATCTCCTGACCGCGCTGGAGGTACTCCGCCGTCGAGGTGCCGGTACGCGGGAACTGATACGACTTGCCCGACGTGATGTTCTTCTCACGCGTCTTGCCCTTCGTGAGCGTCGCGGCCGTGAATGCGGTGAGGACTTCACCCGAGAACATCTTCAGAAACAGCGAGCGCTCGTCATTGGCCGATTGGCCTTGACCGAACGCAACCGGATTGCCCGGATTATTCGAGAACGACATTGATTGTCTTTGAGATAGAGGAGGTTTGCCGTCCCGCGAACGGGGACGGCGGAGGGAGGAAGTGGTGGATCGTCTAGGATTCGAACCTAGCTGCCCCGAGGGGCGACGGATTTACAGTCCGTTGCAGTCACCAATGCTGCTCACGATCCGGTGATCGATTAGAAGCGGGAGTGCCGGAGCTTCTCTGCGACCTCGCGGCGGTACGCTTCGGAGGTCTGGTAACGCGGGTCGGACATCGCGGCCATCATTTCGCTTTGGTCGCGGAACGCAACCGCCGCAGGCGTGGTGCGACCGCTAACGTTCACGAGGCTCGGGTCGGCCGACGCCTGCATCTTCTGCTTCAGGATGCCGATAGCCGACGCCGCGTCCGGGCCGTTCAGGAGGTTCTCGTAGAACACCTTCTGGTCCTGGGACAGATTCTTTTGGCCCCACGCGATAACCGCGTTGAACTCGTCGCGGCCACCAGCAGCCTCGAACAGCTTCGTCTCGGCCTCGCGCACCAGTGCCGCTTGGCCTGCGCGGAACTGCGCCTGCATCTGGAGCACTTGCTCGTTGGAGACGCCCAGAGCCTTCGCCATGCCGTCGATGAGCACCTCGCTCGGTTTCTCGGAATTGAACTCCGAGACCAACGAGCCGTCATCGAACGCCTTGGCGAAGTCGTAGGCGGCGGGAGCATCGCCCTCGCCGTCCTTCTTCTCCGTTGCGTTCTCCGTTCCTTCCGGCTTCGTCTCGCCCGCCGGCGCGTCCGTCAGCTTCGGCGTCGGCGCGTTCAGGTCCACGTTTGCCGTGGTTGCGGGATTCGCATCGTCGGTCTTCGGGGCAGGCTCCGATGGCGTGACGCCGTTCGACGCGTCCGCTGCTGCGATCATGGCCGCGCGATATTCCGGAGAGTCCGGGACGAGCGCGGGAGTTTCAGGGGTCCCCGGCGTCGCCGGGGTATTCGGGTTGATGATGTCGGTCATTGGGCCGGTGCAAGGGTGTTAGCCGCAATCTGCCCCGCCACAGGACCGGCAGCGGCGCGTGCCATATCGGCCTGCATCGCTTGCTCCTGAGCGGCAGCTTGTTCCTTCGCGACTTCATCCGCAGTCTTGATGGACTGCGGGAAGCCGAGCGCGGCGGCGGCAGGCGTGAGGATCGTGTCGAACTTCACGTAGCCAGCGGCCGTCTGCTGGAACGCTTGCGGCGTTTCGTTGAGGAGGGAGAGGAACGACTGAACCTTCTTTAGCTTGGCGTCCTTGCCGAGAGCTGCGAGACCGGTGGTCACGGTGATCTGGGTCTGGTCCTTGCCGATGGAGGGCAGCTCGTCCTTCGATTGCATCTGGGCGACCAGCTTCTTCAGTCGCCAGCCGACCATCTCGGGGCCGAGGTACGAATAGACGCCACCCAAGGACTGCTCAATCTCGGTAACGAGCATCTGGAGTTCGTAGGCGGTCACCCGCTCGGCGTCTCGGCGCAGGTCATTCGTGAGCAGGAAAGCGACGGAAAGGTCGCGCTTGAGGTCCTGCTTCTCGATGTTGAGCGCCTGCATCGCCGCCGTGTTGTTGAACTGGAATGGCTGGACATCGCCTTGCGCACCACCACGTGCGGAGATCACCGAGCCGTTACGAGCCTCCGTGATTCGCTTCCGCAGGTTTCCGCCTGCCGCGTTCGGCGCGACGAAGATCAGGTTCCGTGCGGCGATTGCACCGCACTCCAGGAGCTGCTGCGAGGTCTTGTCGAGTGCGATGAGGTCCGAGTAGTTCTGCTCGACGTGCGAGCGACCATAGGACTCACCGGGGACCAGTTCCCACGCCAGCGCATTCGCGGGCATCAGCCCGTTATGCTCTTTGTACGGGGTCACCGATACGTCATCGAGGTCCTGCTGGACCGCGTAGACATCCTCGGACACATACACGAAGCGCGTGTACAACGAAACGTCTTCGTGCTCCTTCTTCGAGGTAAGCTTGCGCAACTCCGGTGTCAGCTCGCGTACCTTCAGGCGCTCGGCCGTAACGATCTCCATCGTGCGGCCATTGAAGTCGCGGACGCAGACGTACTGCGAAAGCGAGAACAGCTTGAGGCGTCCGTCCGGCTGGATGTACTCGCAGACGTTTCCCGCGACCACGAGGTGTAGGAGCGACAGGTACGTTTGGCGTCGCCAATTAAGCGCCTCGATCTTCGCATTGATGAGCTGCTCGCACTGCGCGAGGCCCTTGATGATCTCGGGCGGAGGCGATAGGATGCCCTCGCGCAGCAACACCTTGGTCGAGACCTCGATGTTGAACGCCGAATCGCCGGGAGGCATGAACGCCATCATGAGCTTCGAAGCAACGTTGGTCGCACCTCGGTGCCCGAAGGACGTGTATGCCTGCGGGAGAACTTGTTGCGGGGTCTGCCCTTGCGGAGGGCAAACTGAAGGCACCGTGAGCGCAGCGCACGCTTGAGCGCGTCGCCAGTGAGCATCACGGTCCGGGACCAGTTCTTGATACCGGTCCTGGAGCTTCATCGTCAAAGATTGACGCCCACCCCTTGCGTGGGGTTCTGCGACGGGCCAGCCGTCAGATAACGGCGCAGGTTCGTCTTGTTCTTCGCCGCCGTCACCGGGCTATCCTCGACCGGCTGAATCAGTCGGGCGGCCGGGGCGTCCGGTTGCGGCGGGTCAGGAGTCTTGGGGAGGTCGGGTTTGCTCATAGAGGCACAGGTGGTATTTCGTCCCCTCCCTGGAGAAGCCAAGCCGCTCCAGGTAAGGGGTGTGTTGGGGAAGCGGGCTGGCCGTCAGGACGACGTACCCGACAGTCCGGGCGCCGTCGCTGAGAGAGCGCAGGACGCGGGGGCGAACCCATAGTCCGCGAGCGTCACGGGCGGCGCATAGGTGAAGCGCTGCGCGTCCGTCGCCCAATCGCTCCAGCCAAACCGCAGCCTTAATGCCATCACTGCTACGGAGAGTCCATAGATCGCAGCGGCGCAGTAGACGGAGAGGCCAATCCGCATGAAACGGATAGCCGCAACGGCCCAAGAAGGCGTGAAGTTCACGAAAAGCCCGCTTCCGCTGCCGCCGCGTCTGCGCCCCGTTGGGCCTCGTCCACGTCATCCGCCAACTGGAAGATGGCTTGAATGGCATCGTGGGCACCGACGAGTTCATGGGCGGCCTGGTAATCGCGTGCATGCACGAGGTCCACCAAGCTGCTCAGGGGGTATTGGGAGAGGAGCCAATCGCCTACGGTACGGAGATCCGTCGAGCTAGGGCAATCGGCCGGGATATTTTCCTCGTCCCCTTCTCTTAGAGGTCTAAGAGAATATAGGGACCCTCTACCATGTGCGGAGTTATTCCGCGCTCCCTGAATTGCCCGCCCGGAGGCGCTCGTACCAGTCCTGCAAAGCCTCAAGCTGCGCAGAATTCTTGCGGCAAATTGCGTAATTTTCTTCGTCATTCCGCATCAGGTCCGCGAGGGTGTAAGAGGCTTCAGCGGGAGCGGTCGTCGCGCCAGCTCCGGGGGCATCGCGGGCAGGTCCCGGACGACCGCTGACGGCTGCGTCGTGCAGGCGGGTAAGCTGCTGAGACAGGCCGACACTATCGGCGCGAGCAGCAGCAAGCGCAGTCTCCAACTGAGACGTGCGAGCTTTGTGCGCATCGGTTTCTTCCTTGAGCTTGGCGCGGAGGTCGGCCTCCGCTTTGTCTGAGATGAGCTGGTCCGTCTTGCGGGCGAACGCGAGTTCCGAGGCATGCTTCTGTTGCTCGGTTCTCTGTCCGTCCGCGTAGCCAGCGCTATAGACGTGGGCGCGATAGGACAGCGCGGCGACGACCAGGCCGGCCGCTAGGAGAACCCCGGCGACGGCCTTGGTCGCCCACGAGGACAGCGGCAACATCAGACCGTCTGCGCTTCCCGCTTGGCGATCTCGCACTCGATGTACCACTTCGCCTTCTTCAGGTCCTCGATAGCATCGTTCTTGAGGTCGCAGCGCCAGATGTACTTCAGGGCGTTGCCTAAGTTGAAGCCCATGTGCTGCGTGATCTGGATGCACTCGATGCCACTCGGATGCGACGTGTAGTGTTTCGGATGATTCACCACGTCCTCCTGCGCCGCAGAGGCACCGGTGAGCGTGTGCAGGGTCAGCGGAACGTAGCCGCTACTTTGCGAGGACTTTTGCATTGAACGAGATGTCGTTGAGGCCGGGCAACGCGTATCGCACGTCGCCCGAGTCCGGGTTGTAGTCGGATGGTCGAAGGATGCGGGCGAGCGCCGCCATGCACCGAAAGTCTTGGCGGTTCTGGGTGACGGCCTTGTACTTGCCCTTCTTCTGTTCGAGGTAGCGGAGCAAGGCGTTGTGCGCCATCTCCGGGAGGTTGCGGCAACCTTCGAGCACGGCCTCGGCACCGGCAGGGCCGCAGCCGATACAGCCGCCGAAGCCGTCCGTGGAGTCGCCCATGAGCGTCTGGTACATCCACTGCCAGTCAGCGCGGGTCTCGGTGATCGTGACGAGCTTTTGCTTGCCAGTGATATACAGGCGGCCCGGAACGGTCTTCATGTCCTTGTCGTTCGAGCAAATGACCGTGTTCTCGCCCGAGAGCACGCCCATCACGTCGTCGGCCTCCAGGCCCGGATACCACTGGATGCGTTCGTTGGCGAACACCCAGTCTTCCAGCGGCTTGTACTGCTCGGGTTTCTCGCCGCGAGCACCCTTGTACTGCACGTAGATGCCGCGCCGGAACAGGCAGCGCTCGCGGGGGCTGAGACACACGATGTACTCGTCGGTGTCCACGGCGTCGCACCATGTGCGGACGATCTCGTGGAACTTGACCTTCGCTTCCTTAAAGGTCGGGGGTCGGTCGATGACCGTCTCGGCCTCCCAGTCGGTCTCCTCGACCTTGACGACAGTGGCCTTGTAGATGGCCTCGTCGCCGTCGATAAGGGCGATGGTCAAATCCAATCACCCTTCGAGTGATAGACGGTCTTCGTGATCTCCTGCGGCTCGACCTCGGCCAGCATCGGCACGGTGTAGTCGTAGTCCGACCAGTAGCTGCCGCTACGAGACTCCGCAACGGTAACGAACCTGCCCGATGGTTTGTGGCGGTACACGGTCGTGCGGGACTGATACTTGTGATCCGCCTCCCACGGCTCGGCCGCGATCTTCTCGAACTCGTCCAGGTCGTCGAGCACGTCGATGGGGTCGTCCGTGGACGTAAGCGCGTCCTTGAACTTCTTCAGGTCGAACTCAGTCATCACACAGCCCTCGCTTCGAGGCCCGCGCAGTTGCGGAAAAACCACGTTGGATACTTCTCCTTCAAGCGTTTCAGGCGCTTGGCAGACGAGTCGATACGCCATGACGCCTTGTCGTTGTCACCCATGTAGGTGATGTGGAGAAGTTCTTGGTCATGGAGGAACGCCGGGGTCATCAGGACGCCGCTCGGGAGCACGGCGATCTGCGACAGACCGAAGTCGAAGTCGAACAGGTTCTCGATGGGGTCCGTGATCTCGAAGTTCTCCAGGGAAATCACGTTGAGACGCGGGATGCCGTTGGGCATCTCGATCTCGTACTCGAATTGTGCGTCGCCCGACGGGTCCTGCGGCCCCGCGTAGTGAAACTTCCCACCTACCGCGCGGGCCAACGATGTCAGCACGTCGGCATCTCCGCCGCAGTAGTGTCCGATACGCGACGTCATCACATCGATATCCTTTACCGGCTTATCGAAGTAGACATCACGTGGGGCACCACCAGAGATCACTGCGTCCGGGAGAACGTTGCGAATCTCGGTGATGAGGTTTTGAAGGTCACGGATTGTTAGCATCAATGTGTCTCGTGCCAGTTGTTTCCGATGTCGAAAGCACCATCGAGACGGCAGCGGAAATTCCAGTGCTCGCCTGCTTTGGTGATCGCGTTCTTGAAAGTCGTGCCGATGAGTTCCGCGTACTGCGGCAGGCACTCTTGCTGTACTTCGTCGTGGACGTTCGCCAGGAATCCGAAGTCCCGGCCATGAACCAGGCCATGTACCTCGGTAATCTCATGCCAGTAGATCGCGAGGGCCTTCTTCATGATGATTGCGCCCGTCCCTTGGAGAAGGGTGTTCAGCGCGGCATGGGCGTGCCTCACGCGGATGCGGCGACCGTCGATGCCCTTGAGCCAACCGCGCGACTTCGCAGCCTTCTCGATGTCAGCGATCAGCTTGCGGAACCCAGTGATACCATCGAGCAGCTTCGCCTTGACCACCTTGCCGATGGCCTTAGCAGGCTTCAGCTTGCCGTTGACGTGACACCAGGACGGCCATTCCGAAACGGGCTTGCCGCTAGTCCGCCAGTCCGCGATCCAGATGTTGCCGGCCTTCTCGTCGCCTGCGCCGTACAGAGCGCCGTACAGCAGGGTCTTTGCACCGTCTCGCGAGAACAGGTCGGTGTTTTGCCGGTTCATCGAGTGCGCGTCGGTGCCGAGCGCCTTGTCACCGTCGAGCAGCGCCCGTGTGAGCGCTCCGCCGTCGTAGCGAGCCAGATAGTGTGCGAGGACACGGAGTTCCAAGCCCTCGGCGTCGCACCCGACCATCTTCCACATCTCGCGTGGAACCCAGATGTGGCGCATCTCCTTGTCGATGCTCGCGGAGTTCGGGCGCGAGTGCGTCATCCGGCCAGTCACTGCGCCGTTGGAATTGACGTACCCGTGGACACGGTGATTCTCGTCGGCGTGGTGAATCCATCCGCCGCCCGTGCCGTTCTTCTTCGGCGGAGCCGCGAGCTGAGTCCACTGCTTATCGACGCGGGCGAAGTGGAGGAGCGGCTGAACCTCCGGGAAGTCCAGTTTCTTCAGGACCGCTTCAGTGATGTTGGGGTTGCCCTTCTCCGTGAGCGGCGCTCGCCAGTCGTACTTCTTCTTCAGGCGGTTGGCGACGTGATACTCGGAGCCAGGATTGAACTCCTGGAGCACGATCTTCGTGTACGGCGCACCGGCGGTGTACTCGAATCCGTTGCGCTTCTGCGACCGCTTCGGCGTCGCGACGCCCGCGCTGACGTAGATCGGCGGAAACACGCGCTGCATCTCGGCCAAGTAGCCGTCCCGGCGTTCCCATAGTTCCGCCGCGAGCGTCATGGCTTCGCGCATATTCAACGGGAAACCGTTCTCCATCTGGAGATCGATGAGGTACGCAACGGTGTGTTCGAGGTCACAGGACTCGCCCCAGGTTCGGACACGTTGGAGCTTCTCGTATAGGGCCTTCGTGACTACGATGTCCTGGGCGTTGTAGGCCCGCATCTCCTCGGAGTAGCGATCCCACTCGTCGTGCGTCCCCTTCAGGATGCCCATCTCGATCCCGTAGGATTCGAGGCGATGGCCGCCGAGACGCTCGGGTTCCGCAAGGCGGCCCATCACGAGCGTGTCGAGAATCGACGTGTACGGGATGTCCAGGCCCGTGCATTTCAGCAATGCCTTTCGGTCGAAGTTGATGCCGTTGTGGGCCACGGTCAGCCCGCCCGCTTCGACGTGTTTGCGCAGGCGTTCTGCGCCTTCCGAGAGCGGCGGGTAGTTCGGATCGTGGTCGGTGTACGTGGTGACTTCATCGGTGCCGACCTCCCCGATAGCCATCACCCAGATTCGGGTCAGCTCATTGAGGAGACCGTCCGTCTCTAAGTCCCAGGCCAGCAGGGAGGTTGGCTTCATCACGCCCCCTGCTCGGGAGCGACGTACACGATGATCTCCACCATCACCGGCGTCCGCTTCTCCGCATACGCGACCGCGTAGGCGCGTTCCGCTGCGGACTTCATCGCCTTAACGAACGGCTGAGTGTCGGTCACGGTCGCGTGGCGATGGATTTGAAACTGCTTGTCAACGAGAACTTCTTCGGTCATGTCTTCCGGTCAGCGATGTGTTGGTAAAAGGAGCAGATGCGCTCCAGTTCTTCGAGGGAGGCGTCCTTCTTGACCTCGTTCGCCCGCCAGCTCACGACCACGACGTTCCCTGGGACGTAGCCCTTGGAGGAATCAATGCGGTCGAGAGAGGGGGAATTGGGACCAGCGCGTCCCGAGGAGGTCTTCAGTCGCACACCTAGGACGGGGCAATGCGACGGCACAGCAATGTCAGAGAGGGTTAGCGTGTGGCGAAGGCCGTCACGCTTGGCGCGGTACTTGGAGTTTCGGAGCAGCGTTCGTGCGACGGAGAGTTCAGAACTCCCCTTCGGCTTCCGCTGACTCATCAACTTCCAGTTGATCGCGCGGTACGGGCCGGAGCCGTCCCGTCTTCCGCTCATACTTCAGGCGATCCGCAAGACCGGTACGTCCGGTGTAGCGGCACTTCAGGAGACGCAGGTCCGAATAGTCGGACTCGCCGTCCTCTGCCTGCTGGTTGCGCTCCTTGGCGACCACAACGTCGCTGAGCTGCTTGAGGGCACCGGAGCCGCGCAGGTCATCGAGCGAGATTTGCCCGCCCTCTTCGAACGATCTCCCCTGGCCGCCTGTCTTGCGAAGATGCGAGATCGCGATGATTGAAACGTCGAGTCGCTCGCAGAGAGAACGCAGGTTCGTCATGAGCTTGTCGATGGCTCGACGCTCGCCCTCTTCCATGTCCAAGCCGGACACAGCGATCGAGAGGTGATCTACGAAGATCAGCTTGCACCCCTGCGCCGCGAGGTACGTGAGCTTGCCGATCAAGTTGTCGCCATCTACGGAGCCGAAGTGGTCATACGCGAGATAGCGACCGTGAGCGATGAGTTTTTTGTGGCTCTTAGCCCACTGCTCGGGCGCAAGCATCTTTGGGTCGTCGCGAAGCTCCGATGCCGGGACGTTGTTGTCCAACGCAATCAGGTGCTTCGCCGTGTCTTTGACCGACTCCTCCAAAAACACCATCCCGACCTTCATACCGTCAAGCAGCGCTTTGTACGCCCACTCGCGAGCGTCGGTGGATTTGCCTACGCCTGAACCGGCGGTGAGAAGCCAGAGTTGGCGCGGACGAATGCCCTTCGTAAGTGCGTTGAGCGCGGGGTACGGGGTCAACCAACCGGGAGGCTCAGGCTCCAGGAGCACCTCCAGGGTCAGCTCGTCCTTACCTACGATCCCGTCCGGGCGATAGTCCTTCGCTTCCCAGGTCGCGTTCACGACAGCCGTGGGGCCGTGCTCGCGCAATAGGTCGTTCGCATCCTTCAGGTCGAACGGCGTCGTCACGAACTTCACGCGCCCCGGAGGCAGGATCGTCGCGCATGCCTCAACCGCCGCGCGTCCCGGCTCGTCGTTGTCGAACCAGAGAACGATCTCTTCGAAACCCGAAAGCCAATCTAGCTGTGCAGCGAGCGACTTGGCCGCGCCTTGCGCCCCGTTGGGGACAGAGACCACCGGCCACTTCAGCGACAACGCCTGCGCCACGGAAAGGCAGTCGATCTCGCCTTCCGTAACGATGACACGCTTGCCCTTCGAGCGGAACAGGTGCTGCCCGAACAGGCCCGCGTGCTTCAGCTTGCCGAGAACCGTGAAGTCCTTGTCGGCGTTGCGTAGCTTCTGCGCTACCGGGCTTCCAGCGGAATCGCAGTACGTCGCGATCTGGACAGGGACCCCGTCGCGGTCTTCACCAACGAAGTAGCCGTAGCGTCGGCAGGTTTCTTCTGCGATGCCGCGCTTTCCGAGGGCGCGATACTCACCGCGCAAAAGACCGGTTTCACGTAGGTCGGACTGTTCGTCCGTTCGATGTACCGATCTAGCGCCTCCCGGTTGAACAGTGTGTCCGCAGCTAAAGCAATGGGTGTGTCCATCGTCATACTCCGCGTTGGCGTCGGATGATCCGCAGTTGTCGCACGGACCCTTCGACACGAGGTTGGATTCGGATTCGTGCGTGTGGGGCATCAGAGTTTCGGCTCGTGGGTGATCGTCCGCTCGTAGACGAATCGCGTCTCCACGATCCGGTACTTCGAGAAATCTTCGTGCGTCACATGGCCCGCCGCCTTCAGTCGGTCGTGATACGCCTGGAGGCTGCGCAAGATACGTGTGCATGCCCCTTTGCTGCGGTACGGGCCACGGAACGTCAGGCCGTTAGGCGACTCGACGTGGAATCGCGACAGATACATGACGCTCATCGCGCACTTCCCTTGCGCTTCGGACGCGCGTTGACGACGTTGAGGAGTTCGCTATGCGTGACCACGCGGCGCTCGCCGCGACCGCGCAGGAACCACTGGTCAGTGCCAGTCTTCGCGGCGAAGTAGCCACGGAATTTCAGGGTGACAGTCGGTTGTTGTGCTTTCTTCATTCGTCAGCTTTCGGGTATGCGGTGAAGATGGGATAGGAGCGGGCGAACTCGACCTCACACTCCTCGTAGATTCGGGCGGCCAAGGCGTAGTCGCCGGCCTCCAGTGCTTGATCCAGCGAGCATCCCGGCTGGACCAGGACATCGCGGTAGCGGCGCATTACTGGCCTTGTTTGCGCAGGCGTTCGCGGCGGGCACGCTTGCCCGAGGCGTGGTCCATCATTTCGGAGTGGACCTTGCGGACTGTATGGACGAAGCCGCCTTCGAAGCAGCGGCGCAGGTCTTCCATGATCTCGCTCAAAGCGCGAACGCAACCCGTGACCACGTGGCAGGTGACAGCGAACGGCAGTGCCACCAACAGGCCAGCCGTCTGCGCGGCCGCGATGTAGCGGTCCTTCGGTTTTCCGTAGGGTCGATTCATTGCGGGTTGATCCAGATGATGTTCTTGGCGTCGTGGAGCGGGTCGTCTTCGGGCCATTCGAATCCCGAGCAGGCGTGAGTTACGCAGCCGATGTTGTCGTTCTTGAGATCGAATACGCATCCGGCGCACGACGATTCGTCGCCGTTGCTTACCGCGCGATACGTGTGGTGTTCAAGCCGCATCACTTCTCCAGGCTGTAGCGGACGTACTGCTGGCCCGTGCAATCGCGGCGACGAACCTTGTTGATCCGATAGCCGGCGTCCTGGATTTCGGTGATTCGGCGCGACAGCGAACGCACGCGATGGACGGCATTTGCTTCGACGTTCGTGATGCTGCCCACCGACTGGAGGTGACGGAGGACGATCTGCGCTTGCGGGGTGAGTTTCATGGTCTGCGTGTCTTTCATGGTGGGTGGAGTGAGAGACGACGGCTTCGGTGTCCGGTGCCGTCGAGACCGGTATTACTGCTGCGGTGCCTGGGACGCGGCCGGGCCTGCGACGACATCCTTCAGCGCTGCTGCGACTTGTCGTGCCTGACGCGTCGCCGCGCGATGTGCGTTGGCCTGCGTCACCTTTGCTGCGGCAGCAGCGAGTGCGGCCTCGCACTTCTTCTGCTCCTTCTCGGCGGCAGCTTCGAGGGCGGCGGCGAACTTGACGAGGAGCTTGAGGAGGAACTGGATCATGTGAGTTCTCGGATAAAGATGCGGATGTGTGGGTCTTCGCCCTGCTCGGGGAAGCGCTTGCGGACTGCGAGCTGCATGATCTGGCGGTCGTCTTCCCACCAGCCCTCATCGGTGAGGGTGTCCATCACGCCTTTCGCGAGGTTGTCCACGTCTCCCATCGGCGTCGTGTACTTCGACTTCGCGATGGGCTTACAGATGAACTCCAAGGTCAGTTCGAGTTCGCCAGTGAATTGCAAGTCCAGCTTGGGAAGCGCCGCCGCGATGGCCTTCTGATAGACCTTGTACGCAGCGGGCATATAGGTGCTGCCGAACTTCGTCACGCGTGGGCGCGGAGCCGGTACAGGCACCACGTCCACGCGTACATTAGAAGTCTTTGTCGTCACCCGCAGCACTCGAATCGTCCGACTCGTCTTCGTTCAGCGACGGCGTACCTTCATCGTTCTCGTAGTCTTCCGACTCGTCTTCGAAGCCGAGGTCCGACTGAGCGCGGCGCTCCAAGAGCTTGACGCCGTTCAGATACAGCGTGACGCCCTTGTTGCTGCCGGTGTCGTACTCGGCAGCGGCAACCGACAGGCGGCCGAAGTCGCCGCTCTTTGCGGTCTCCTTCAGGCTCGTCTTACCGTCTGCCGCCTTCTGCTCGGGCTTCTGCTTGGACTTGGCCGTGATGACCCAGAAGCCGCGCAGCCGCTCCTTCTTGTCGTTACCTTCCTCGGCGGCCTCGTCCGCCAGCGCCGAACCGTCCTTCGCAGGCTTCGCGTCGTTCTTGCCGCGTGCGGCCTTGTGGAGGTCGTTCAGCTTCTTGGCGAACTCGTCGTTCTCCTTGACGCCTTGCTCCAGCAAGATCGCGCACTTGTACTTGCCCTTCCCGTATTCCGAGTTGTCCGGCTTGTCGAGCCACGCGTACTGGAAGACGCCCTTCGGCGTCACGAACTTTCCGACGATCTTGGACTTCTTCTTTGCTTCTGCCATGTGTGTGCTAGGTATAGATGTGAAAAAGCCCGCTTGCGCGGGCCAGGAGGGTTGTCAGGGTCATCACCCTGTGCGGGGTTTATTGCGGTTCGCGGATCGTCGTCTCGCCCACCTTCGTCGCGTTCGAGATGCCCCGGATGTTCGGAATCACTTCGCCGTCGCGGATCACGAACAACGAGCCGTTGTAGGCGTGGCGGTAGATAAAGACCTTGCGCTCCACCAGCTTCGGCGGGAGCTTGCCTGCGACCAGGTTGCGTTCCGGGCGGAACTTGTGCGTGCCGTCGAGGTTGTAGCGGGGCGTCACGCGCTCCTTGCCGTTCTCGTCGCGCAGCGTCACGTTGAGGCGGTTGTGGCCCCGCTCGAATGCCACGCCCACCACGACCTCACGTGTATGTGGCGTATGGAACGCTGTACCTGCGATGAAGCGTTCGAGGAACGGCATCACGGGGGCGGCCACGGCCGCAACGTTCACCGTAGCTGCGGTCAGCTTGCCTTTGAGTTGATCGGCCAGGCTCGGAGCCATGGACTCCACGTAGATGAACGCATCACTGGCGTCGTTGGAGCCGTCCGGGTTGAAGTAGCCGTAGTGGCGTCCGTTGTCGTCGTAGTACACGCTAGATGTCTTACCGGAGCCGAGTGGCACGATATGGGTCACGCGGTGATTCTTTGCGCCGTCCTTAATACGCAAAACCGTGCCCGCTTCGAGCGCGGCCTTCATCTGGTGGAAGTCGGTGTATGCGAGTTTCTTGAAGGTCTGCATTGCGTCGTCCAGGTGATTTGTTCAGTTATAAGTAACTCGCTTTACTTCACGAGAAGAAAAACTCGGATTCCAGGACGCGCTGTACGTCCAGGTTGCCGAGTGGTGGAATTTCAGGGATGTCCGGGCACCCCGAGTGCTTGATGACGGACTGTCGCCATTGCTCCAGGGTATCGCCGCTGTACAGCGCAACAAACTGCTGCTTGGTGACTTCGAGAAGAAGGTCGCTGTTCTGGGCGTGACAGCCGAAGGAGTCGTGAACGAACGCGAGATCGCGGACGTCTCGGTGCTTCATCTCGACGCACACGAGGGCAAGGTGGGCCGCGTCGAACGAATGGACGACATTCGGAGCCGCGCCGAGCTTCTGCTTGCCCGGCTTGAAGCCCGCTGCGGGTTCTTCGAAGCGCACGGTGACATCGCCGTGAAGTGTGCGAATACGCTTCTCGGCAGTCTTGTAGTACGCCTGCTTTCCCGTGAACCCGCTCGGCGTGTCCCAGACCAAAGGAAGTCCGCGCTCCTCCAGGAACACGGCTACCGAGCGGAAATAGTCCATCGCGCGGCGCGGAGCCTCAATGGATTCGTCCAGCGCACCGACGATCTTCTGCGTCAGGTACTCGGCGGCGGCGTACCGCTCCTTCCCGTTCTCGATGTGGTCCGCGAAGCCGTCCTGGACCAACTGGGTCAGGATGCCGCGCTCGGACACGCCGTAGGGGGTCGTCATAACGGCCCGCTTCACGGTCTTACGCTCCACCTTACCGATCCAGAGGGACGCCATAGCCATCGTGGCGCTATTCACCACGTCGCGCTGCACTTCAGCGGCCACTACCTCACACACGGCCTTGTAGATGTCCTCGCGCTTGCCCGTGGGGAGCACGTTGACGCGCACAGCTGACTTCTCGTCCTTCATGAGAGCCGCGAGATGCTGGATACCGGAGCACGTCGCGTCGTAGCGGCAGACCATGCGGGACTCGAAGCCCTCACACGTCCCGTTCGCCAGCATGAAGTCAGCGACTCGCTTTACTTCCAGGCACGCCGCGAGGAACTCCCACGGGGAGTCGCAGGTGCTCCAGAACTCGAACGCCTTGTGGTCGTCCAGCGGGTCCGTGGCAACGGCCAGGATGCCCTCCAGGTGATCCATCGTCCACTGCGCCCGCTCCTCAATAGGCAGCTTGTCCTGGCCGAAGTAGTTCGCGGTGTTCACGCGAATCCAGTACCAGCCCCGGTCAGTCAGCGCGACCGGCTCGGAGAACTCCAGGAGGCCCTTGACCAGAGAATCGCCCTGCGTGTGAAGGTCCTGCGGACGCGGATAGAAGCGCCCACGGAAGTCGGCGTAGTGCGGGAACCAGAGCGCGGGAAAGTCCGCCAGCTCCTCGGCCATCTGAAGCATGCCCCACAGCTTCAGGCGCATTCCGGCGTTGCGGGCGTTCTCGGTGTGGATACGCTCGCGCTCGCGGATATGCGCCTTGAACTCGTCGGACTTCTTGTCCAGATAGGCGGGGTACTCCGGTAAGGCCAGCTCGTCGCTGCTCGGAAAGCCCGAGACCTCCAGCCCCTGCGCCTTGCACTGCAACGCGACGTTAAGTACGTCCCGATTGATGCGCCAGCGGGTCTTCTGGATATGGTTCAGGGCTTCCAGATGCGCCCCTTTCAGCGGGGCGTCCAGAGCAGCGGTGTGAGCGTTCGCGAACTCCGTGGACTTCACGGCGTCGGTCTTCAGAGTCAGGTAGCCGCCTTGCAGCTTCGTCATGGTTGCAGTCTCCAGTCAGCGTCTTCGGGGTGCCCGGATGGGCATGGAGTGTTACTCGTTGCGCCCTTCGGCGTCGAGCTGGTCGGCCAGCTTCTTGAACAGCTTCGCCGCGTGGCGCAGGTCAGCAGCGGTGAACCAGTGGCCGACGGTAGTCACCTGGATAGGCGCAAACGACGCTCCGTCGTCGTAGAGTTCGACGGGCGCTCCCGTCGCCTTCGTTACAAACGAAGCATTGCGGCTGGTTGCGAGGTCATTCAGGGCTTTCTGGATTCGGCTCATTTCGCTTCCTGGTCGAAGTGTTCGAGGACAGCTTCCGCGACGGCGAAAGCCAGCTTCTGCTCGTACTGGGGGTCCCCGACTCGCACGGGCACCGGAAGCTTCAGGTCGATGGTTTTGTCGCCCACGGTCAGCGTGGCGCGGCGATGGTCAGCGGTATTCATGTCAATAACTCACTTTACTTTTGGATGCACTAAGGCCATGGGAGCGTCATGTGACGCCCGTGATTATAAGTGACTCGCTTTATATTTGGGTGCAGTAATCCTGCGGCTCACAGATCATGGGGGCCAAGAACGGACGTTGCAGCTCACAGGTCTCCTGGAGGGATTCGGTGAGAGCCAGGGCGGTCTCGGTCATCCCGAAGACCAGCTTGGGCCACTTGCTGCCCTCCTCGCGCTGCTCCTTCACCTCGAACCAGCCGTTCGATTCGACCAGGAGCGCCATCACCGAATCCCCGATGTGGACTTTCTGCTCGTGAGTCCAGTCCAGCTTCACGAGCGTCTGGGTCTTCTTCGACCACTTGTCGAACACCCGTTTATCGACCTCGCCGTTGTTCCGGCGCAACATCAGTTTGAACATGTTGACGCCATCTAGGGCGTGCTCTTTGCGATACTTTTCCACCTCCTTTTCAGCCCGTGCCCACTCCTGGTACTCCAGCTCGTGGCGCAGGCGAGCGGCGCAAGCGACTCGCACGCTGGTCCAGCCGGCGCCTACCGGGTTCGCCAAGGCCGTGAGGACGGCACAAGCCGCAATGGTCTCCGCATCGAGCGCCCCGAACACCGCTTGGGCGTCCGCGATACGCTTCGTGCTCGGGTCTTCCAGCTTGGAGGCGTAGTCGGCCTGAGCCTTTTTTACTGCCTCCACCATCGGGCCAATCAGCTCCGATGCGATGCGCTGACCATGCTGGACTTCACCGAGGTCTCGGGAAGTCACCGTGCCGTCCTCTTTCTCGCGGACGAGGGTCCTGCGGTAGCGGTCGATGCCGCGCTGAACCTGGAAGTGCTCCCAAGCTCGCTGTGCGGCTGTGTCATGTGCCCCTACAGGAACCGGCTTTGCCGTGGGGGGAAACGTGGGGTATGTAACTGCCTGATCCGATTCGCGGTCAGATGCGGCCATCAGATTATCCTTATAAATCAAAGGTGTACATTCAATTCATCGTACTTTTAATCCGTTGGTCACTGGTTCGAATCCAGTACGGCCTACCAAGATGTACAAGGGTCTCCTATGGAGACCCTTTTTCATTTCCGTTCCGCGCCGTAAAACCCCTCAATTCACTTCGACGCGGCACGACACGATATCGAGCGCGTCGCTCCAATTCGCGACCGCCCGATGGGGAATGCCGGACGCCCGCGTTACGCCCCTGCCGCTCACGCGCGCGACCTCGCGCAACACATCGTCCGCCTCGACCGTGACGAGCACCTTGCAGCTACGGGCCAGCGCGTCCGCATGCTGTTTGAGCCAGATGCCTCGCCGCTTGCGATCCTCATGCGCCTCATCGCTTTGCGCGCCGACATAAATCACGGCGAACGGCTCGCCTCGCGCGATCAGCGCATTCATTTCCGCCACCCACTGAACCGCGTAACCCGGACGAATCGCCTCCGATTGCACCCGAACGACAGGAAACCATTCGACGTCATGCACGACGAACGTTGAAGCATCGAAAGTCATATCGTCTCTTAGAGAAAATCAAACGGCCGGGCCGGATGCGCATCGAGCGCGGGGGCGTGTCATGCAGCGCTGCAATGCACGGTGCCGCCTGTCCGGTTTCGAGCAGCGCACGTATCGCCGAGTTGCTCGGCACCGGTGCAAGCGATCCTCACGTTCGGCGCCACCGATTTTCGGCGACGGTTCGCCGGGCGGTTAAGCTGTCGCTCCAGCCGCGCGCAAGCGCTGCGATAGCGGACGCGCGCCGACGCTGCGCCGGCTTCAAGCGTCATCGATATTTTTCTCATGCGCAAACGCCCGCTGTCGGCAGCCGCAGCCATCCGGGCTAACGGCATAGCGGACAATCGCCGCGCGCGGCCATCATCGAGCATCGCCGCCGGCATCGAAGCGCATTCGAACCGATGCCAGTTCCTTCGGCAATCGCGCGGACCGCGCCCGCGTCCGGGGTATCGCGACGAAGCCAAGACGCTCGTAAAGCCCGCGAGCGCGAACATTATCGACCAGCACATCGAGCACTACGTCCCTGCCCGCTTCGGCGCCAAACAGACCCGCCGAGCGCGCATCGTCGAACAACGCGCTGAACGCGCCGCAGCCACGCCAGCGCTCGTCGGTCGCGCAATGCGCAATCAGGGTCTGCGTGCGCTTCGGCGCCGGCAACTCGCTTTCCAGCACGAGCCCGCGCAGCAGCATGCCAACCGTGCGCAGCGGGCCGAACCAACGCAGCAACATCCAAGCGACATGCAGATCGTCGAAACGGGTTTTGCGGCCGTCATGTGCGGCCAGCACCGCGCAGACGTCGCCGCTCTCCGTGACGGCGACGTAATGACGCCGCCACGAGAACCGTCCGTATTCCGACGCAAACGCAAATTTCAAAAACCCGATGCATCGCTCGGGCGATTCACCGAGAAAAAAGCTGAACTCCCGCACGCCTGACGCGAACACGAGCGGCGCGCATGCGCCCGCGTCGCCCGCAACGGCGGCGCGAAAAAGCCGCGCCGGCGATAGCCGGCCGGCCTGTCCGCTCGCCGCGGCACGCCCGCGCTCCAACGGTTTGGTCATCGCGCCGGCATTCAGCGCGCGAGCCGCACGAGCGCCGCGATCGTTCGATCGATCTGCTCGGGCTCGTGGGTCGAGCAAATGAAAAAGCGCAAGCGCGCGGTCCGCTCTTCGACGGCCGGATAGAAGATCGGCTGCACGTTGATTCCATCGTCGAACAGCGCATTCGCCCACTGCGCGGCCTTAATCGAGCTGCCGGTAATGACGGGCACGACCGCGTAGCCGACGCTCGTGCCGGTATTGAGCTTTGCCGCACGTGCCTGCGTGAGGAATTGCAGCCCGCGCTCGCGCAGCGTCGCGATGCGTTGCGGCTCGGCCTGCAGCTTGCCGAGCGCGGCGAGCGACGCGGCCGCGAGCGCGGGCGACAGGCCGACGCTGTAAAGAAAGCCCGGCGCGAGATGGCGCAGGATATCGACGAGCGGCTGGCAACCGGCGATAAAGCCGCCGCATCCGGCCAACACCTTGCTCAGCGTGCCCATCCACAGATCGACCTCGTCGGACGGCACGCCGCAATGTTCGCGTATGCCACGGCCAGTCGCGCCGAGCACGCCGAGCGAATGCGCTTCGTCGACCATCAGGAACGCGCCGTAACGCTTCTTGATCTCGACGAACCGCTCGAGGTCGGGCAAGTCGCCGTCCATGCTGTAGAGGCCTTCGATCGCGATGAGCACGTGCCGGTAATCTCGCCGCACGCGCGCGAGCAGCGCGTCGAGCGCGCGCCAATCGTTGTGAGCGAAGCTCAAACGCTTCGCGCCGCTCAACTGCGCGCCCTGCACGATGCTGTTGTGCGCGAGCGCATCGTGGATGACCAGATCGCCCGGCCCGAACAGCGAGCCGATCACGGTCACGTTCGTCGCGTGCCCGCTCACGAACACGACGCAGTCGTCGGTTTCGTAAAACGACGCAAGCGCCTGCTCCAGTTCGCGTTGCACCGGCCGCTCGCCCGCGACCATCCGGCTCGCCGATGCGGACGTGCCGTAGCGGTCGATCGCCTCCTTCGCGCGCGCCGACACCGCCGGATCGCCCGCGAGACCGAGATAATTGTAGTTCGCGAAATTCACGTATTCGCGACCGCCGATCTGCGTCGTCGCGCCAGCCACGCCGTCGTGCACGCGAAAGAACGGCGATGCCACACGCAGCTTCTCGCCCATCTCGCGAATCAGCTTCACCTGCTGATATTGCGGCATTGCCTCGAACCAGCTTCGCGGATCGCCCGTCGCATGCGCGGTGGACGTGGGCAAAGCGCGACGCGCGCCGCCATCGTCGGACACGCGATCCAGTTGCCGCTTCAGTGCTTTCGCCGCGAGCTGCTGGCGCAGGTGATCTCCCAATCCCATCTGAACCGTTCGCCTGTCTCGTGAGTGAAGTTCATATATTACGCGACGAACTCCGCCCATTCCCATGCTCCCGGCGTCGACAGCAACTTTTCGACGAGCCGGAAGTTCATCTCATGGCTCGGCCGCCATGCCGATACGCGGGCGAGCAACGGCGCGCCGGCAAGCGCGAGATCGCCGATCAGGTCGAGCACGCGGTGCCGGACGAATTCGTCCGGTTGCCGCAAGCCGCCGACGACGCGCTTGCCGATGATCGACGCGGTGCATGACGGCCGCGCGCCGCGCAGAATCGGCACGCCGCGCAGATAACCGGCAACGATCGCCGGAATCGCCCATTTGATGCGCCCGTAAGATCGCGACGGAGCGATCTGCGTGGCGAACACGTCGGGCGTCAGCACGCCGTGCCAGTGCATGTCGCCGAAGCCTTTCAGATCGTTGCGCACGCTAAGCTCGTAGCGCTCGGCGGGCTCGATGCGCATCTCGCGCCGTGCCGCGCCGGCGCCGTGCGCCTCGACGACAGGCTCGAGCACCCGAATGAAGCGCTTCGGCGCGGGCAGCGCCGCGCGGCCGCAGGCGCGCAGCGCATCGACCCACGGCTGCGCGCTGCCGTCGAGAATCGGCAGTTCTTCCGCATCGAGCTCGACGGTCGCATGGTCGATCTCACACGCGAGCAGCGACGCGAGCAGATGCTCGATGGTGCGCACGCCGACGCCGTCGGCATTGCGCAGCATCGTGCATAGCGGCTGCGCGCGTCTCAATGACGGATCGGCAGCGAGCGTCGCCAGCTCCCGGCCGCCTTCGAGGCGGCGGAACACGACGCCGTGCGCGCGCGCGTCGGCGGGCAGAATCCGAACGTTGACGCGACGCCCGGTGTGCAGGCCGCGTCCCGCGATGGCAAGCTCGCGCGCGAGCGTGCCCTCGCGCATCTGCCAGCCGGCCGGCGCGCTCATGCGGTCAACGCAAGCGGATTCGGCGCACTTGCTGCCGCCGCGCCCGCAGGCTCGGCGCCGCCGGCTGGGCTCAGCATTGCGTCGCGCGCAGCGCCTTCGAGCCCGTGCTGCTCGACCAGCGACGCGCGACGTGCCGCTTCGCCGTCGAACGCGGCCGACGCGTTAGCCGCGCCGGCAATCAGATCGACGATACGCTCGGCCAGCGAATGCACGGTCGCACCATCGGCGATCGCCATCACCGACAGCTTGACTTCGAACGTCTCCTCGATCGCCATTCCAAGCTCCATGCCCATCAGAGAATCCATGCCGAGATCGAGCACCGACCGATCGAGCGCGATCCGGTCGGGCGACAGATGCAGGATGCGCGCGATCTGCGCGCGCAGATTGTCTTCGACGGTGCCGATCGCGTCGTTGCGTGCCAGTGCCTGCACTTGCGCGCGCAAGCGCGTGCCGCCTTCGCGCGCGGGCTCGCTCGCGCCGAACGCCCGCAGCAGCGCATACCGGCGCGCGCCGGCAGCCGGCATGCCGCGCGACACCGCCTGCCAGTCGAGCCGCACCACGGCCTCGCCGGCTTCGCCCGCGCACAGCACCCGCTCGAGCGCGGCCAGCGCCTCGCCCGACGTGATCGACACGCCGCCGATCCGCGCCTGCAACGCGTCGCGCGTGCCGGTGTTGCGCGCGAGGAAGCCAACGTCGTCGACGGGCCCCCACGCCATGACCGTGCCCGCCAGTCCGGCCGCGCGGCGCGCGGCCACGAGCGCTTCGACGAAGCTGTTCGCGGCGACGTAGCTTGCCTGCCCCGGATTGCCGAGATAGGTCGTCACCGACGAATAGACGATGAAGAAATCCAGCGCGAGATCGCGCGTCGCGCGATGCAGATTCCACGCGCCCGCGACCTTCGGCGCGAGCACCGCGTTGAAACGCGCGTCATCGAGATTGCGCAGCAGCCCGTCGTCGATCTGCATTGCCGAGTGCAGCACGCCCTTGAGCGGCGTGCCGCGTGCGCCGATTTCGCCGACCACGCGCGCGAGCGCCGCCGCATCGGTCGCATCGCACGAGACGACGTGCACCTGCACGCCAAGCGCATCGCGCCACTGCGCCGTCTCGTCGCGCAGCGCCGGCTCGAGCGTGCCGCCGCGGCTCGCAAGCGTCAGGTGCCGCGCGCCGCGCGACACCATCCAACGCGCGCTCGCAAAGCCCAGGCCGCCCGTGCCGCCGACGATCAGATAGCCCGCGGCCGGATCGAGCCGCAGCTCGCCGGGCGCCAGCGCGCTGCTGCGCGTCGGCGCCGGCGTGCCCGCGGGGTAAGTGACCAGCACCTTGCCGATCTGCCGCGCCTGCTGCATATAGCGGAACGCATCCTCGACGCGCGAAGCCGGAAAGGCGCGATACGGCAGCGGATGCAGCGCGCGTTGCTCGAACAGCGCGATGACGTCGCCGAACAGGTGCGCGGTGAGATCCGGCCGCGCGTTCATCAGTTGATCGGCGTCGATACCGAAATAGCTGATGTTGTTGCGCAACGGCCGCAGACCGATCTGGCTGTTCTCGTAGAAATCGCGCTTGCCGAGTTCGAGGAAGCGGCCGAACGGGCGCAACGTGTCGATGCTGCGCACCATCGCCTCGCCCGCGAGCGAATTGAGCACGATGTCGACGCCTTCGCCGTGCGTCAGCGCGAGAATCTCGTCGGCAAACGACAGGCTGCGCGAATCGAAGACGTGATGCGCGCCGACAAGACGCACGAACTCGCGCTTCTCGTCGTTGCCCGCCGTTGCGAACACCTCCGCGCCCAGGTGACGCGCGATCTGAATCGCCGCGATGCCGACGCCGCCCGCCGCGCCATGCACGAGCACCCGCTCGCCAGCGCGCAGCCGCGCGAGTTCGGCGAGCGCGTAATACGCGGTGAAGAACGTCGTCGGAATCGTCGCCGCTTCCTCGAACGACAGCTGCGACGGCTTGTGCGCGAGCGCCGAGGCGCGCGTCCTGACGCGCGTGGCGAATGCCGCGCTCGCAAAGCCGAGCACGGCGTCGCCCACCGAGAATCCGTCGACGTCTCGCCCGACGCGCACGACGCGCCCCGATAGCTCCATGCCGATCGTCGCGCCGGCGAAGCCCGCTTCGACCGCCTCGTCCGACAGCAGGCCCATCGCGTACATCACGTCGCGAAAATTCAAGCCGGTCGCAACCGGTTCGATCTCGACTTCGTCGGGCTCGAGTTCGCGCGGCGGCTGCGCGAACCATTCGAGATTGCGCAGCGACCCAGGCGCATCGAACGCGAGCACGGCGGCCGGACGCACGCCGAGCGTATCGGTGCGCGCGTCGGCTTGCGCGGCGCTCAGCATGCGCGGCACGAAACGGCCCTGCGGCGTGAGCAGCACTTCCTCCTCGTCGTCGTTCGCGAGCAATTCGCGCACCAGCGCATCCAGCGGCAATTCGAGCGCGGGATGCACGTCGATCAGTTGACACGACAGATCCGGATGCTCGTTCGCGAGCACCCGGCCGAACCCCCAGAGCCCGGCCTGCGCCGGATTCAGCGGCGCGCCTTCGGCCTCGAACGGCGCGCCGCCGCGCGTGACGACCGACAGCCTCGCGCTCGCGGTGGCATCGACGACGCACAGCTCGCGCACGAGCCGCGCGAGCGAAACGACGCCCGTTTGCTGCGCGCGCATCAGCTCGCCGCCGTCGGCATCGTCGTCCACTGCCGCGTCGGGCGCGACGAACACCAGGTGATGCGGCTGCGCGGGCGATGCAAGCGCGACGATTTCCGCCACGCGCTCGAGCGGCACGGCTTGCGCGTAGCAGCCGGTGCCCACGAGCGCGCTCGCAAGCGCCGCGCACGCATCGTTGTCGTCGCCCGTCACGACGAGCCAGCGCTCCGCATAGGCAGCGGTATCGAGGCTGTCCCACACGGCGCCATCGAGCGCCTCGCGATCGTCATGCACCCGCGCCGCCGGCTTGCGCGCGACGATGAAAGTCGGCACGCCTTCGAGATCGAGCGATTGTTCGAGATAGCGCGTGACGTCGATGAAACCCGCGTGCGCGAGCAACGATTCGATCTCGCCCGGCGCGGCGCACGGCAGCGGCGACGCGGACGTGGCGCCGGCCGCGTGCGCGCCGCCCGAAACGACGGCAAACACGATATCGGCGAAACGGCTGCCGCTTTGTTCCGTTACGACGACGATGCCGCCGGGCGCCAGACGCTCGAGCACGACCGTCACCACGGCAAGCGGATCGGACCGCGCGCTGAGCGCACGGTCGATGACCACGATGTCGAACGGCGTGCGGTCATCGGTCGAGAATGCGAAGGCGTCGCCGGTCTGAAGCGCGATCGTTTGTACCGACGGGTACGCATGCGCATCGAAGCTTGCGAGCTGACGCGGCGTGCCGGCAATCGTGTAATCGCAGCGCACCGCGCTGGGCACGACGCCGAGCGGGCGCAGCACGTCGCGGCCCGGATCGCCGATCTCGAGCACGCGCAGCCGGCGCGGCAGCCGCCACGTCGCGAGCGCCTCGTCGACGCATGCCGCCAGCAGCGCGTGCGCGTGGCTCCAGGTCGGCGACGCGTCGAAGAAGTGATCGACGAGGCTGTCGCCCGTCGACGACAGCGGGCGCGACGCCGCTTCGCCGCGCAAAACGGCCGGCAGCGTCGCGCCGCAGTGCGCGAGCAAGGTCAGCTCCGCGACATGGCCGGGCGACTCGGCGATCAAGCCGCGCCAAAGTTCGTCGAGCGCGGGCAGCAGCGCGCACGATGCGTCATTGCGCACGAGCCGTGGGCCGTCCCAGTGTGCGAGCCCGTCCTCGACCAGCATCGCCGCCAGACGGGCGACGAGCGCCGCGCGCTCGCCCGCCAACGGCGCAGGCTGCCCGAACGCGCCCGTTGCATCGAGCGCCGCCAGCGCGTAGCCGCTCGCGAGCACGTCCAGAAGCGGCAGCATCTCGGTCAGGTGACGCGTGCGACGCGTGAAATCCTCGCGCGACGCAAGCGACGCGAGCGCGCGCTCGACGAGCAGCGCCGGCGCGGGCAGCACGCTTGCATCGAATGTGGAAGGCAGCGGCTTCGCGTCGAGCGCATAGACAAAGCGCGCGGGCGGATTGAGCCGCCGCGCGACCAGATCGATACGCTTGAAGCGGCATCCGGCAAGCCGGGCGACGATCGCGTCGGCCGCGTCGAGAAACTCGAACGACGCGACGATCGAATGCGGATTGCGCCGCTCGATGCGCGCCAGCACGCGCACGATCGCGTCGCCGCGCAGGTAATCGATACGGCCGAGATGGACCGGCACGTATGCCGCGGGCAGCGTGCCTGCGTCGGCCTGGGTTCGGGCTCCAGCTTCGGCTTCGGCGGCACGCTGCGCGAGCAGCGCGAACAGCGGATGGAACCCGCTGTCCATCAAGGCCGGATGCAGCAGATAGTCAGCCCGTTCGAGCGCATCACCGCATGCTGGCGGCGCCGCGACATCGGCGAGCGACGTGTTGCCCGCCAGCCGCACCGCGCGCACCCAGCGGAACGCCGGGCCATACGCAAGCCCGAGCGCCGCCGCCGCGTCGTACAGTGCCGCGGCGCCCGCATCGGGCCGCGCGAGCAGCCGCTCCATTTCGCCACGCGGCACCGCACTCGACGCATCGAGCGTATTGCCGCTTTCGAGCAGGCGGCCGACGACATTCTCGACCCACGGCGCATCGCTCATCCTGTCGCGCGTCTCGATCCGGAATCTCGCCGTGCGCGGCTCGATCGTGAAGCGGAAGCATTTCGTCTGCTGCCCCTGGAACACTACCGGCGCACGGATCTCGAGGTGCTCGAGCGCGCAATCCGGCGTGCCGAAAAACGCGCGGGCGGCAGCCAGCGCCATTTCGACATAGCCCGCGCCGGGAAAGGTCGCGCCGCCATCGACGACGTGATCGGCAAGCATCGGCATGCGCAGCGGATCGAGCTCGTTTTCCCACGCCAGCGCGGGCCCGCTCAGCCGGTATCCGAGCAGCGGATGCTCGCGGCGGCGATTGACGAGGTTGCAGCCCTCCGGGCTCGATTCGAGCCAATAGCGCTCGCGCTGCCAGGGATAGGTCGGCAATGCGACGCGCGGCGCGTCGGGCACGAAACGATCCAGATCGACCGGCGCGCCATGGGCGACAGCCGACGCAACCGCTTGGCGCAACATCTGCGCGCCGTCCTGGTTGCGCTTGAGCGTGGGCAGCGTCGTACCGGGCAGCTTCAGCGCGGCGAGCGTCTGCTTCACATAGGTGCGCAGGATCGAATGCGGCGACACTTCGATGAACAGACGCACGCCGCTCGCCGCGATACAGGCGATCGCGTCACTAAAGCGGACCGGCTCGCGAATATTGCGCCACCAGTATTGCGCACCGAGCGCGTCGCCCGTCAGGCGCTCGCCGGTCACGGCCGACACGAAGCCGCCCGAGCCCGCGCGCGGTGCAAGGTCCGCGAGCTGCTTGAGCACCACCGGCTTGATCGGCTCCATCTGCCGGCTGTGGAATGCGTAATCGAGATCGAGAAGCTGAAAGAACTGGCCGCTCGCACGCAGTGCCGCGTCGATGGCCAGCAGCGCATCGAGCGGACCTGCGAGCGTCACGGCCTGCGGGCTGTTCACGCCGGCGATCTCGACGCTCGGCTCAAGCCCCAGCCGCCCGATCAGCGCGCGCGCGTCCGCCTCGTCGAGGCCCGCAGCGGCCATGCGCCCGCTGCCGCGGGTCAGCGCCTGCGCGCGGCTGCGGATTTTGATGACCCGCACTGCATCGGCAAGCGTCAGCGCGCCCGCCGCCCAAGCCGCGGCAATCTCGCCCACGCTGTGGCCGGTGACGGCTTCGAAACGCACGCCGTGCGCGTCGATGACGCGCGTGATGCCCACCTGGATCGCAAACAACAGCGGCTGCGCGTGCTCGGTGGCGGCAAGCCATTCGGCGCTCGCGCCCGCGCGCAGCACGCCGACGAGCGACGCGCTGCCGTCCGCGCTCCAAAGCGCGTCCACTTCGGCAACCGCATCGCGAAATACCGCGTCCTCGTCGTAAAGCTGGCGCCCCATTCCCGCCCACTGCGAGCCGTTGCCGGAATACACGAGCGCGACGCGCGCGTCGTGACCGTGCTCGAGCGTGTGGGCCGTCGCCACGCATGCCGGCGTCGACGCGCCGGCCGCGAGCGCGGCGAGCGCTTCGCGGCCCGCCGCGACGCTCGACGGCGCAACCACCGCGCGCGCGTCGAACCATTGCCGGCGACGCGCGGCCCCTGCGGCAAGCGCCTGCCATGCGCAACCGCCTTCGAGGCGGCGCAGATAATCCGCGGCCAGCGCGGCGAGCGCCTGCGGCACGCGCGCGGTCAGCACGAGCGGCGCGGGCGCATTCGCCGCATGCGGGCTTGCGTCGCCCGGCTCGATCACTGTCATCGATGCGGCGGGTTCCTTCGCGCGCGCCGGCGCCTCGGTCAACACCACGTGCGCATTGGTGCCGCCGAAGCCGAACGAATTGATGCCGATCGTCAGCGGCGCATCGCGCTCGCCGAGCGGCGTGTAGCGATCGACCACGCGCAGCCGCCCGCCGGCGAAATCGATGTTCGGATTCGGCGTCTCGAAATGCAGCGAGCGCGGAATCGCACGATGCTTGAGGCAATACACGGCCTTCAGCAGCCCCGCCATGCCGGATGCCGTTTCCAAGTGGCCGATGTTGGTCTTCACCGAGCCGATCAGCAGCGGATCGTCGTCCGGGCGCTGCGCGCTGACGACGTCGATCAGCGCGCGCGCCTCGATCGGATCGCCGACCGCCGTGCCGGTGCCGTGCGCCTCGAGATAGACGAGCGAGCGCGGATCGATGCCCGCGCGCCGGTACACGTCGCGCAGCAGCGCCCCCTGCGTCGCCGCGCTGGGCACGCTGATGCCGCCAGGCGAATAGCCGTCCGAGTTCACTCCTGAGCCCGCGATCACGGCATGAATCGTGTCGCCGTCGGCGAGCGCGCGATCGAGCGGCTTGAGCAGAACGAACGCGCCGCCTTCGGCACGCACGTAGCCGTCGCCCGTCGCATCGAATGCGCGGCAGCGGCCGCGCGGCGACAGCATCGACGCTTTCGAGAAACTGACGAAGCCGAACGGATGCGCGAGCAGATTCACCCCGCCCGCCAGTGCGAGTTCGGCGTCACCCGTCTGCAGCGCATTGACCGCCTGATGCAACGCGACGAGCGACGACGAGCACGCAGTGTCGATCGACATGCTGGGCCCGCGCAAATCGAACAGATACGAAACGCGATTCGACGCGATGCTAAGCGCATTGCCGGTTGCCGAATACGGATCGACCGCGCTCAGATCGTCCATGCTGCGATTGCCGTAGTCCGGGCTCGCGACGCCGACGTACACGCCGCAATTGCGCCCGCGCATGTCGGCCGGCCGCACGCCGGCATCCTCGAACGCCTCCCACGCCAATTCGAGCAGCAGCCGCTGCTGCGGGTCCATCTGCGTCGCCTCGCGCGGCGAGATGCCGAAGAAAGCCGCATCGAAATCGGCAACATTTTCCAGGACGCCAGCCGCAAACGTGTAGCTTTTGCCGGGCTCGCGCTTCGACGGATGCCAATAGAAATCCGTGCCCAAGCGCTGTGCACTCACCTCGGTAACGGCATCGCGCTCGTCGCGTAGCAGCCTCCAGAACTCGTCCGGATTTTGCACGCCACCGGGAAAGCGGCACGCCATCCCGACAATTGCAATCTTTACGTTCATCGTTGCGTCGTATTTTCCGATGCACTTGCAGTGGGGTTGCTCGCTTGCGAGGCTTCGATCATTTGAAGCAGCATCGAACCGAGTTCTTCGACACGCGCATTTCGTCGGCAGGCGGCCGGCGTTCCGAAATTCCGCCAGATAAAGTAGTCGCTGCGTTCAGGTGCAATCGTTAGCTTATCGAAAATATGTGGCAATGCCGGAACGTGATCGCCGTAAAAACAAACGACCGTATCCCGCCGTCGGGCTCGCACATGATCGAGCAGCCGCCCGATCATTGCATCCGCATTTGCGGCGTGACGCAAGTAAACCGTCAAATCGCGCCATGCGAGACCATCGCCGAGCGTGTGATACCGGCCCGATTCGCCCGGCTCGACCGGCTCCAGATGCAGCGGCCCGTGGTTCTCCATGGTCATCGCGAACGCGAAGAGCGGCTTGTCCCGCGGCGCGTCGAGTTCCGCGATCAGCGCATCGGCGAGCGCGCGATCGGCAATATACGGGCCGGCTCGCGGCGCGTCCTCGAAGTGGCGGATATCGACGAACCGCTCGAAATGCATGAGCGGAAACACGCGATCCCGGCCGAAGAAATCCGCGTAGTAAGGATGCATCGCGAGGGTCCGATAGCCGGAACGCTGAAACCAGCCTGCAAGCGACGCGCACGCGCGGCGCACGAATGCATAGGGATAGAAGCGCGCGTAGCCGAGACGCTCGGACGCCAGCCCCGTCAACATCGCGAACTCGGAACGCATCGTATTTGCGCCCCACGCCGGAACCGTAAGCTCTCCGTAATAGTGTGACTCGCGCTGCGCGGCGTCGAAATGCGTGAAGATCGATGGCTCGATGCCTGCGATCACGCGGCGCGCATCGAAGAACGACTCGCTCTGAATCACGATCACGTCCGGGTAGCCGGCGGCCTGCCCGTCGGCGAACGGGCTTAGCGCCGCCGCGCGCTCGAACGCGCGCAATGTCGCCGGCCGCAGCCCGTTCAGCAGATAGGCGATGAACGTGGCGAGAAAACCGTGACGCCGTTGATCGACATTCGCATCCAGCGTGAGCGTCAGACGCTTCGCGAGCACGACGCCGCACGCCAGGCACGCGGCGAGCGCCGCCAGCACGCCGGCAAACGACCGCGCCGCCACCGGCGGCTCGGCTATGCATCCCGCCGCAAGCAGCGCGACGCCGACTGCGATCGCGGCGATCTTGCCGGCGCCGAGGAAAGGCAAATACAGGCGCGGATGCGCGAAAAGCTGACTGAAAAGGCTCAAATCGGTGAATACGAACGGCTCGCGCAACGATTCGTACTTCGCATTGCTAACGGCTGCCAGTAGGCCGACGAGCGCAAGCGCGACGAAAGTAGAAAACCACGCGCGCGCGGTGACGGCGAACACGCATACGCCGAAGAACGCGACGGCAAGCACGTGTAATGCGATGGCAGGCAACGGCCGGCGCCACGGCGCGCGCGGTATCGCGAGCGCATCGAGCACGAACGACAGTGCGATTGCAAAGGTCAACGCCAACGCAAGCCCGCTGCTCATCTCAGCGCTCCTCGCGCGGTAGATACGACAGCCGGCCGAGAATGGGGTCCGCGAGCGCGGCGGGCAGCACCGACAGCAAGCGCATGCCGAGCGACAACAGCCCCGGAAACGCAATCTCCGCGCGCCGCGCGGCGAGCCGGCGCCGGATGTGATCGGCGGCCTTGTCCGCCGGCCATAAGAACGGCTTATCGCCCGGAAAGACATCGCTCATCGCGGTCTTCACGAAGCCGGGCAGGATCACCGACAGCGTGACGCCATCGCGCGCGAGCAACGGCCGGACCGAGTCCGCATAAGCCTTGATCGCCGCCTTGCTCGCGCAATAAGCAGGAGAAATCGCCATCCCGCGCAATGCGGCCAGCGAGCTGACCATCGCGATCTGGCCGCGCCGGCGCAACCGCATCCGCGCGACAACCGGCAACACGGTACGCAGTGCGCCATAAAAATTGGTATCGACGACGGTGGCGATGCGCTCGAAGGTCTCCCAGTCGGCCGCCGAAGCGAGCGTGCTCGCGACGCCCGCGTTCGCAACCAGCAAATCGATCGGGTAGCGCTCGTCGAACTGGATGAGCCACGTGTCGACCTCCCCGTCGTTACGCACATCGAACTGTCCGGCGACGACGAGCGCGCCGCGCGCGCGGCACGCTGCCACGCATTCGTCGAGCCTCGCGCCATCGCGCCCGACGAGCCCGAGCACGACGCCGGGCGCCGCATATGCCTGCGCGAGCGCGCGGCCGAGCCCCGAGCTTGCACCCGTGATGACGACGTGGCGCGGCGCGCCGCTAGTCACGCGCCGCCTCCAGCCGCTCGAGCGCGCCCGCCGTCGCCATTTCGATGCCGGTACGCGTGTAGAAATCGCCGTTGATCTGGGTGTGATGCATGACGTAGTCGAGAAACGCGTGATAGAGAGTCATGTCGGGCGGCTCGGCCTGCGTCCAGAAATCCTCGAGACCGCCTTGCCACGTGAGCCCCGGCAGCGCATACACGGCCGCGCCGAGCGCGATCAGCGGGCGGCGGTGATGCAATGCCGACAATCCCACCGTACTGTTGACGACCACGACGCCCGCCGCATGCTCGAGCAGGGTTGGCAGATGGCCCGAGTCGATGAAGCGCACGCGCCTGTCGATGCCGAGTTCCGCCGCGAGCTTGTACGTAAAGCGCCGATAATCGATCAATCCCGTGTCGAGCGGATGGTTCTTGATGACAAGCAACGCATCGGAACGCGCATTCCGTGCAAACGAGCGCATCACCCGCCCGATCGCGTCGCGAATGCCGTCGAACGGCGAATGGACGACGATCTGCGCGTCCGAGCCCAGTTGCAGCGGAAACAAATAATAGGAGCATTGCGTACCCAGCAACTCCTGCGTCACTTTCTCCGCTTTACTGCGATGGCGGCGATACTGCAGCGCGCGCATCGCAAGACCTGCATATTCGACCAAGCCGTTCCTCGGACGATGGCTGCAATAGTGAGGAAAGCGGCTTGCATAAAACGCGTTTGCACTACGATACCGGATATCGTGGAATGTGCGCTCGTAAAGGTTGTAACCGGTTGGCCGCCCCGGCTGGCTCGGCGGCGTGACGGCCCGTTGCTCGACATACCAGGCAGGGTCGCGCGGCAGCAGCGAGCGGCCGTTGACGCCGTGCCGCTCGAGCGTCAGCCAGTGCGGGCGAATGTAACCTTCCTCGAACACGTGCATGCGCAGGCCGCATGCCTGCGCGATCGGATGCATCGGCCGGTGAACCTCGCGACAGTCGCCGAACATAATGACATCGGTCACCCCCTCCGTTCGGACTGCTTGCGAGTACCAGTCGGGCAGTTCGTCGAGCGCGCCTTGATAATCCCAAGCCGCACCCGCTCCGCTGTACAAAAGATCGCCGCCACAAAAATTGACTCGGCGCACCGCGTGCCCCCGCCGGGACAAAGCTTCGGACAACCGGCTAAAAAACGGCGAAGCCGTTCCCTGCAGCACAAGAAATGAGCGAGCCATCGAAAAAAGTCAACCGACGAAATGGACCCGCTCGAGGGAAAAATCGCCGCCGCCCCTCGAAACGAACCTTTTATGAATATTAACGCTGGCACTTGGCTGCTCCTCTTTTCGGGAGCAAAATGAATATAGCATCCTGCCAAAAAAAGCAAAACAGATGTCCTGAATGATCTATCGCGTATTGCACAAATCTGACGAAGCGCCCCATGCGATGGCACGATTCATTCTCGCTGGCTATAATCAGCCGCCCAGTGACCTGCCGGCCTCGCCGGTAGAAAAAACGTACTTGCCGGAAGTCATCCGTTCGCGGTTCAATGCGACAAAGCGATCAAGCAGGCGAAGACAATACGTCTATTTGCGCTATACCCGTTGCATGACCGTGCCATTTGATCGAATCCGCTCTTAAGTCGAAAGGTAATTGTGTCTTTTGACAGAATGCAAAGAGCCAATCAGCCTGGATGGAAGGGAAGTTGGAAAACGTATCTGGCAACGCATCCTCAGTCCCGACGACCGAAAAGCGCGCGAACGCAAGCGTTCTCGGGCGGATCAAGCGACTCGACAAACTGTTCGTCTTGACGGTGGCGGTCCCCACCGTCATCGCGACCCTCTACTACGGCCTCATCGCGTCAGACGTTTACGTGTCCGAATCGCGTTTCGTGGTCCGAAGCGCCCAGCGGGCCGCCCAGCCGAGCGTGATGGGCGCGCTGCTGCAAGGCACGGGGCTCGTGCGCGAGCAGGACGACACGTATTCCGTCATCGATTACATCCAGTCGCGCGACGCGCTGCGCGAGCTGGGCCAGAACTATGTGCTCGACGCCTATTCGAAGCAAGGCGACTTGATCAGCCGCTTCAACGCGTCGCTCGACAACAGCTTCGAATCGCTATGGAAGTACTACGACAAGCGAATCGTGTCGGTGACGCTCGATTCGTCGTCGGGTATCGCCACGCTGAAGGTGCGCGGCTATACGCCCAACGACGCATACGCGATCAACTCGAAGCTGCTCGGCTTGAGCGAGCAGCTCGTCAACAGATTGAACCAGCGGGCCGCCCACGACATGGTGAGTTTCGCGCAAAACCAGGTCAATCTGGCTGCCGCGAAAGCGAAGGATGCAGCCGTCGCACTCGCCGCGTACCGCAATTCGAATGCAGTCTTCGATCCGGACAAGCAATCGGCACTGCAATTGCAGCAGGTCACCAGCTTACAGACTGAGCTGTTCAACGCGCAGACCCAGTTGCGCCAGCTTCAGGTCATTGCGCCGCAGAACCCGCAGATCTCGGTGCTCAAAAACAACATCGTGGAAATCGAGCGGCAGATCCGGGAATCGGCGAGCGGCGTCGCGGGCGGCAAGAATTCGCTGTCGAACAAGAGCGCGAGCTATACGCGGCTGCAACTCGACTCGCAAGTCGCAGACAAGCAGCTTGCGTCCGCGATAACGGCCATGGAAACCGCACGCGGCGAAGCGCAGCGCCAGCAGCTCTACCTCGAGCGCCTCGTGAATCCCAACACGCCGGATATCGCAATCGAGCCGAAGCGCCTCAAATCGATCTTCGAAGTGTTCGCGCTCGGCATGATCGCGTGGGGTATTCTGAGCCTGCTGCTCGCCGGCGTGCGCGAGCACCACGACTGAGCGCGCCCGGCAATGGCGACTCACGACACTCCGCTGTCACGTTCGATCGCAATCCAGACGCGCGTGGTCGGCGCGCTGCTGATGCGGGAGATCTTGACGAGATTCGGCCGGCACAACATCGGCTTTCTGTGGATGTTCTTCGAGCCGATGATGTTCACGGTCGGCGTGCTCACGCTCTGGACGGTCACCAAAATGACGCACGGCTCGTCGCTGCCCGTCACCGCATTCGCGGTAACGGGCTACTCGCCCGTGCTGCTGTGGCGAAATTGCGCGAACCGCTGCGCGCTCGCGATCCTGCCGAACCAAGCGCTCCTCTATCACCGGAACGTGCGCGTGCTCGATTTTTTCTTCGCCCGCCTGCTGCTGGAAATCGGGGGCGCGACGATGTCGTTTACATTTCTCACGATTCTTTTCATCACCGTCGGCATGATGAAGCCGCCCGAAGACGTGCTGCTCGTGCTCGGCGGATGGCTGCATTTCATCGTGTTCGGCAGCAGCCTCGCGCTCATCATCGGAGCGCTGTCCGAGCGCAGCGAAGCGATCGAGCGGGTCTGGCACACCGTTTCGTACCTGCTCTTTCCACTGTCCGGGTCGGTCTTCATGGTGTCGTGGATTCCTCAAAAATTCCAGCCTTACGTATTGCTGCTGCCGATGGTGCATGGCTCCGAGATGCTGCGCGCCGGATACTTCGGCTCGCTCGTGACGCCGTACTATAGTGTCCAATACATGGTGTTCAGCGACGCAATTCTATTGCTGGTCGGCCTGTATCTCGTTCGCGACACGGGCAGGAGGGTGGAACCGGAATGATCGAGCTTGAACGCGTCTGCAAGGACTATCACACGCGGCAAGGCAGGCGCCGCGTACTGAATCAGATCGACCTTCGCGTCAAGCCGGGGGAAAAAGTCGGCATTCTCGGCCGCAACGGCGCGGGCAAATCGACGCTGATCCGGTTGATCAGCGGCGCCGAGCTGCCGACGTCGGGCCGCATCCATCGCAGCATGCGCGTGTCCTGGCCGCTCGCGTTCGGCGGCGCGTTCCAAGGCAGCCTGACCGGCATGGACAACCTGCGTTTCATCTGCCGCGTCTATGGCGCCGATCCCAAAGCAGCCGAACCGTTCGTCCTCGAATTCTCGGAGCTGGGCTACTACCTGCGCGAACCGGTCAAGAGCTACTCGGCCGGTATGCGCGCGCGTCTGGCGTTCGCGATCTCGATGGCGATCGAATTCGACTGCTTCCTGATCGACGAGATCGTCGCCGTCGGTGACAGCCGCTTTCACGACAAATGTCACCATGAGCTGTTCATTCGTCGCAAGGAGCGCGCGCTCATCATCGTCAGCCACGATGCAAGCTACATCCGGCAGCATTGCGATCGCGCTTCGGTGTTGGCCGACGGCAGGCTGCATTCGTTCGATTCAGTCGAGCATGCCTACGAGTTCTATCAGAAAAGCGCCGCGTGACGGTACGGCACATCCCGCCCCTTCCCGCGAGCACGTGAACCGAGTGCCGGTGCGCCAGCCATCCTCGCGCGTGCGGCCGCTGCGCATTGGCGTGGCTGCAGCCGCGCAATATGCCGCTGCCTGGGGCGGACAGGCGTTTGCCGGCGCCGCACGGCGCGCCGTCTCGGCTATCACGCCGATGCTCGCGGCTGCCGATGGACAACGCCGCACGCTGTTCGTCGACGTGTCGATCATCGCTTCGCACGATGCGGGCACGGGCATTCAACGCGTCACGCGCAACCTGCTGCTCCAGTTGCTCGAATCGCCGCCGCCGGGCTTCGACGTGCGCGCCGTGCGCGCGACGCGGCGCCATCGCTATCGATATGCCGACCGTTACCTCGCCAAATTGACGGGCACGCCCGGCCCGCGCAACGACGAGCCGGTGCAGCCGGCCGCGGGAGATGTCTTTCTGGGCTTGGACCTGACAAGCCGGATTCTTCCGAGCCGTCAACTCGACCTGCTCCAATGGCGCGCACGCGGAGTACGCTTCGCATTCGTCGTCTATGACCTGCTGCCGGTATTCCGCCCTGACTGGTTCACACGCCGCGCGAGCCGCTCGTTCCGACGCTGGCTGTCCACATTGGCCGTGCATTCGGACGCGCTCTTCTGCATTTCCAGCGCTGTGGCGAATGAAACGGAAAATTACATGCGCGATCACTTCGGATTGCGCACGAATGCGCCGCTCGTGCGCTGGTTTCACCTGGGCGCCAATCTTCCCGTCGCCGCCGATCTCGCCGAAGCGCCGGCGATCGCCGCGCAATGGCCCGCCGATGCGAAAGTCGTCCTGATGGTAGGCACCGTCGAGCCGAGAAAAGGGCACGCACTCGTGCTCGACGCATTCCAGTCGCTATGGGAAGCGGGCGAAGACACCGCGCTCGTCATCGTCGGACAACGCGGTTGGCATGTCGAAGCCATTGCGGCGCGTCTGCACGGCCATCGCGAACTCGGGCGGCGGCTGTTCTGGCTGACCGAGACTACCGATACCGAGCTTGCGTGGCTCTATCGGCATGCGCACGGCCTGCTCGCCGCCTCCGAAGCCGAAGGTTTCGGCCTGCCGCTGATCGAGGCCGCGACCTGCGGCATTCCGCTGTTCCTGCGCGATATTCCTGTATTCCGCGAAATCGCCGGCCCAAACGCCGTCTACTTCCGCGCCGACGACAGCACCACGCTGAGCGGGCAACTGCGCGACTGGCTCACGAACTTGCGAAACGGTTCGGCAAAGAACAGCAACGCGCTGGCTCCATTGACGTGGAAAGCCAGCGCCGCACAACTGGAAGCACTCATCGTCGAAACGGTGGCCTGCGAGCGTCGTTGACCCATCACGCGAAACGACGGCAGACTGCGAGCGTGCCGCGTGCGCAGCGCTCCCACGTCATCCCCGCCGCCACTGCGATACCGCGCTCCACAGCCGCCGCGCGCCAGGTTTCGTCGCACAGCACATGCTCGACGCCTTGTAACAAGGCCGAATGATCGTCCGGCGCGACGAGCCACGCGGCGCCGCCCGCCACCTCCGGCAGCGACGAGCGATCCGACGTGAGCGTCGGCACACCGGAGGCGAGCGCCTCCAGCACCGGCAGCCCGAATCCTTCATAGAACGACGGCATGAAAAACGCGCGCGCGCCTGCGTAAAGCATCGGCAGCGATGCCTCCGGGACGAAACCCACGTAGCGCAACCATCCCTGCCGGGCAGCGCACTCGATGTCGGTCATCAGCTCGTCGTTGAGCCACCCTTTGCTTCCCGCCAGCACAAGCGGATAGCGCGCGCGCAATGCGTGAGGCAATGCGCGATAGGCGGCGATCAGCCGGTCGATCCCCTTGCGCGGCTCGAGCGTCGATACGCACAGGCCATAAGCGCCCGGCTGCAATCCAAGCTCGGATAACGGTTGGGCCAGTTCGCCGGCTGCACGCGGGCGAAAACCGTCGGGCACCCCTAACGGGACTGCCGTGATCCGATCGGATGGCCATCCGAAATATGCCGCCACTTCGGCGCGAATCGCTTCGGAATCCGTAATCAAATGCACAGCACGCTTCAGTGTCGATGCGAAGCCGCTCTCGAACTGCCTGATCCGCTCCGACGGATGCGTTTCCGGATATTTGAACACCGAGAGATCATGAATGGTGACGATCCCCCGCTCGACCGATTGAGGAAGGAAATAATTCGGCGAATGAAACAAGCTGCCCGCCATTCGCCGCTGCTCATTCCAGCGGCGCAGCATCGCCGGCGCACGAAACAGCTTGCGCCTCCTGCGACGCGGCGAAGCTTCGTCCAACAAATGCGCCGGATCGTCGAACCAGCGGCCGCCCGCATAAAAGCGCACGGAACCGATC
Source organism: Burkholderia singularis (assembly GCF_001718875.1). Classification (NCBI taxonomy): domain Bacteria; kingdom Pseudomonadati; phylum Pseudomonadota; class Betaproteobacteria; order Burkholderiales; family Burkholderiaceae; genus Burkholderia; species Burkholderia singularis. The sequence goes on along the minus strand of NZ_CP013448.1, from coordinate 1,063,358 downwards.
GCGTCCCGGTGCGCGGCGTAGTAACGCGCAAGTTCCCACGCGTAGCGCCCGATGCCTGTCAGCGGCACGGCCACCGCATCGACACCGAGCACCAATTTCACCAACGATGCTCCAGCATCCACTCGAGCGTATCGCGCAGCGCAATCGGCTGAATCGGGCCGATCGCCTGCTGCAGGCGAACATTGCTGCCGATCAGCTTGTGCACTTCGTTTCCGCGGACGAATGCGGGATTGACCCGAACCTCCGGATGATGGCCCGTGATGTCGCTCGCCATCGCGAGCACATCCTGCAGCGACGTGCCCACGCCCGAGCACACGTTGAATGTCTGCCCGGCATGATTGCCTTCGAGCACGGCCGCATATGCGCGGACCACGTCCCGAACGTCCGAAAAATCGCGGACCACGTGCAGGTTGCCCAATTCGATCACGGGCGCGCGATCCTGAAAATGCGAAACGATCTTCGGAATCAGAAAATTGTGCGCTTGCCCGACGCCCGTATAGTTGAACGGCCGCACGACCGTGATCGGCAGCCGCCCTTCCCATAGCTTCGCGACATATTCCATCGCCAGCTTGCTGACCGCGTAGTCATTCGCAGGCGCCGGCATGACCTGCTCGTCGATCACACCCTCGGTCGCATTGCCGTAAACGTTCGCACTGCTTGCGACGATCACCGATTTCGGCTGCGCATCGGACACGTCGATCGCATGCAATACGTTTCGGGTACCGACGATATTCGTCTGGTACACCGAGCCGGCGTCGCCGTGCGCGACGAACGCGATCGCGGCAAGATGCACGAGCACTTCCGGCCGCTCGGCGCTCAGGATGTCGGTCAAACGATCGCTGTCGAGCAAATCGCACGCGTGGACGCGAAATGCCGATTCGGGCATCGGACGATGCGCGATGCCGCAGACCTCGTGTCCGCGCGCCACCAGTTCACTGGCGAGATAGCGGCCGGTAAAGCCGCCGATCCCAGTAATGAGAATTTTTGCCATGCATTAGAACGAAAAGCCGGCTTCGTTGCGACGGATGTCTGCGTCGACCATCATCTGGCAAAGCTGCTCGAGCGTGGTCTTCGGCTCCCAGCCGAGTTCGCGGCGCGCCTTGACCGGATCGCCGATCAAAAGATCGACTTCCGCAGGCCGATGAAACTTGGGATTGATACGGACAATCGGCTTGTTGGTACGCATATCCACGCCCACCTCGGCGATATCCTTTCCTTCCCAAGCCAATTCGAAACCCGCCGCGCGCGCGGCCATCGACACGAAATCCCGCACCGTCTCGGTCCGGTTCGTCGCGAGAACGTAGGTGTCGGGCTTGTCCGCCTGCAGCATACGCCACATCCCCTCGACGTACTCTTTGGCAAATCCCCAATCACGCTTTGCATCCAGATTGCCGAGTTCCAGCACGTCGAGCTTGCCGACGCGAATCTTCGCAATGCTATCGGTGATCTTGCGCGTCACGAACTCACGGCCACGTAATGGCGATTCGTGATTGAACAGAATCCCGCTGCTGCCGAAGATGTTGTAACTCTCACGGTAGTTCACCGTGATCCAATGCGCATAGAGCTTGGCGACGCCGTAAGGGCTGCGCGGGTAGAAAGGCGTGGTTTCCGTCTGCGGAATCGCCTGCACCTTGCCGAACATTTCCGACGTGCTCGCCTGGTAGAAGCGGATTTTCGGATTCACGATCCGGATCGCTTCGAGCAGATTCAACGGGCCGATGCCGGTGATTTCCGCCGTGGTGACCGGCTGGTCGAACGACACGCCGACAAAACTCTGCGCGGCGAGATTGTACACCTCGGTCGCGTTCGTCGATTGAAGCAGCCGGATGCTCGCGCTCAGATCGGTCAGATCGTATTCGACGAGATGCAGGTTCGGATGCCCTTCGACCCCCACCTCCGCGATGCGCCAAAAATTGACCGAACTGGTACGGCGATACGTGCCGTACACCACGTACCCCTTGTCCAGCAGCAACTGAGCCAAGTAAGCGCCATCTTGCCCAGTGATTCCGGTAATAACAGCAACAGGATTCATATCAACCCTTCGTGTCGTGGTTCATCCATTATCAATCCAAGCTTCCTGCCGCACGATGCGGCAGGAAGCGTGAGCCCGTGCTGCGTCAACGCACTGCGGCCGCTGCGCTGGCCTTGGCTGCCGTCGCCCTGGCTTCGGACAGCGGGCGCATCGCCTCGACGAAACCTTTCAGTTGATGCTTCCAGTAATACTTCGAGCGCACCTCCAGCGGCGTCGCATCCGTCTTCCTCGGCCGGTCCAGCGCGCGCCGCACCGCCACACGGAAATCCCGCGCGTTGTCCGCGATCTGCACGTGCGGCAGCGACATCGCCGCCTCGAATCCGCGAAACGCCTTGCTCGTCGCCACGATCGGACAGCCCGATTCCAGCGCCTCCGCCGTCTTCAGATTCGAGCCCTCCCCATCCGTGATCGGCAGCAGCACCACGTGGCTCGCCCGCACCAGCGCCTGCAGCTCCGTCTTCTCCCGCGGCCCCGCTATGTTCAGCCGGCTCAGGTTCACGTCCGCATACCGCTGGTAGCCCGGCGCCTGCATGATGATCGAACTCACCCCGCCCACCACCAGAATGTCCTCGTCCGGGCGCAGGAACGTCAGCCCCGGCGCCATCATGTCCCAGAATCCCTGCGCGTTCGGCAAGTGAGCACTGCTCACGAATACCGGAATCGGCCGACTGAAGAACGCCAGCCACTCCGCCACCCGCTGCGGCGTGCATGAGAACGGCTCCACCCCGTTGCCCGCCACCACGCCGTTGAAGGCCGGCTTGCCCGACACGTCACGGTAATACGCCAGGTCCGACTCCGTGCACGCCACCACCAGATGCGCGTCGCGCGCCGCCGCGTGCTCCATCTCCCGGATCGCCTCGATCAGCGTCTCCCGCTGCGGATGGCCCGTTCTCGCGAACAGCTTGTCCTTGAGCCGCCACTCGATGTTCTGCGACGAATAGATCAGCTTCGTGCCCGGCGGCGCCACCCGCTGCACCGCCTTGAACAGCCACGGCTGCTCGACCACCACCGCCTGCGGCCGATACCCATTGATCACCGCCTGCAGCCGCGCCGACGCTTTCGCGTCGCGCGCGCCGAACACCCCGCTGTAGTAATCCGACAGCCACGGCAGATCGTCATGCCAGTATTCGGACTTCGAATCGAACGCGATGTCGTCCTCGCCCGCCTGCGGATAATCGTCCGCGACATACACCGCGACGCTCTTGACCTCGTAGCCGGCCGCGCGCAACTCGGCGGCAATCTGCGCCGAGCGGATCTGGCCGCCGTGACGGGGATCGATCGTCGGATAAGGGGTAACCTGCAGAATTCGTGCGGCGTGTTCTCGCATGGCGTCGGTCAAAGCAGTTTCGTCGAAAATTCGCGGCCGAAATCGTCCCACGTGCGTTGGACGAAGCCGTTCACGATCCGGGTTTCCAGCCCCTGGCGATACTCGGGCTCGTCGATCAGGCGCCGGATCTCGCGCTCCCACGCGGGCAGATCCAGCGGATGGTGGCTCGGCGACAAGCCGCCCGTCGCCTCGCTCAGCGCGCTGTTGTTCGACGTCACGCACACCTTGCCGAAGCTGGCCGCCTCCGTCGCCGCCAGCCCCCAGCCTTCGTAATGGCTCGGCAGCACCGCGAACAGCGCGTTCGCGTACAAATGCATCAGCAGATCGTCGCCCACGCCTTGCAGCCACTCGATCTTGCCGTCCCGCGTCGCGTTCATCTGCCCCATCTGCTGGATCATGTTCTCCGCGCCCCAGCCGCGCATGCCCACGAAGATCAGCCGCGGGCAGCGCGCGCCGCGCTCCAGGTGCAACTGGCGCCAGATGTCGAGCATCAGCTGGTGGTTTTTTCTCGGCTCCAGCGTGCTCACCAACATCACGTATTCGCCCGCGTGGCAGAGGCTGTGCAACTGCGCGCGCTCGGCCGCGCTCAACTGCGGCAGCGCCGCTTTGCGCGGCAGCCCCGCCAGCGGCACCACCTCCACGCGTGGCAGCGGCCCGCTCAGCCCGGCGCGCTGCCAGAATTCGAGCAGGTCCTGCTTCGAATGCTCGGAGATCGAGAACACCGATTGCGCGTATTTCGCGACGTCGCGGTAATGGCGGTGGAACTGATCGAAAAATTCCGGGCCGGGCGTGAACTCCGGAAACAGCAGCGGAATCAGGTCGTACAGCGCGGCGACGAGCGCCTTGTGCTGGCCGTACAGGCGCATCACCCGGTCCGGGATGTCGAACGACCAGTCGCTGCCGACGGTCACGAACTTGTCGGTGGGGCTCGGCTTGAACGGCGCGAGCGGCTTCTTCAAGGCTTGCGGCACTTCATCCGGGTTGTCGGCCAGCACCCATTCGTCCGAGCAGATCTCGTCGAAGAGCGGCACGCCCGCGAGCTTCCATTCGCCGCTTTGGCGATCGAGCAGCACCGGTTCGATGCGCGTGGGGTGCAGGCGCCGCAGTTGCTTGACCAGCTCGCGCTCGACCCGGATGATGCCGACCGGGCGTCGGCGCCAGCCGGCGCTGGCCGTCACGTTGACGACGATGCGTTGTTTCGAGGTGACTTGTTTGACCATGTCGTGTGTGGGCGCAACGGCAGCGGTTAAACGTTGACGAGCAGCTTCTCGCAGAACTCGCGCGAGAAGTCGGCCCAGGTTCGGGTCACGTATTGGCTCGCGATCTTGCGCTCCAGTTCGAGACGGTAGGCATGGTCGTCGATCAGGCGCGTGATCTCGTTTTTCCAGCCGAAGAAATCGCCCGGGTGGTACTGCGGCATCAGCCCTTGCGCGGCTTGCGGCAGCGCGCTGTTGTTCGCGATCACGCATGCCTTGCCGAACGACATCGATTCCGTCGCCGCCAGCCCCCACCCTTCGTACATGCTCGGGAACACCGTGAACAGGCAGTTCGCGTACAGGTGCGCCAGCAGGGCGTCGCTGACGTTCTGCAACCAGACGATCTTGCTGTGATTCTTGAACACCGGCATCCGCCCGATCTGATGCAGCATGTCGTCGATACCCCAGCCCTTCATGCCGACAAAGATGAGCTGCGGACAGTCGGCGCCACGGTCGCGATACAACTCGCGCCAGACATTGACGAGCAGCCGGTGGTTCTTGCGCGCTTCGAGCGAGCTGACGTACAGCACGTACTTGCCGTGATACAGCACGTGCCGCAACGTATCGACATCCTTTTCGTTCAACTGAGGAAGCCCGGCGCCGCGCGCCGGCGCCGCGAGCGGAATGACGTGAACGTCGGGAAAATGCGTCTCGACGCCGGCCTCCTCCCAGAAATTGATCAAGTCCTTGCGGGACGTGTTCGAGATGGCAAGCACTTGTGTCGCCGTATGCGCCATATCGACGAAGTGACGACGAAACGTTTGCGCCATTTCCTGACGCGCGCTGAATTCCGGGAACAGGATCGGCACCAGGTCGTAGCAGCAGCCCACCATCTTCACGCGGTACTTGCGCAAATATTTTGCGATGTCGTGAATCGGCGAAAGATCCCAATCGATGCCGACCGAAACGAAGGTGTCGGCACCCGACAGTTCGAGCTGCGGCAAGGTCCCGTGGTGATATTGGGCAACGGAGGTATCCGTGTTATCGCACCAGCGTTCGGACAGAATGTTGTCCACGTGGCGGCGGTCAAGCTCCCGCAATACCTTCGCGGCGGCATCCCACAGCGCGAACCTCACGTTCTCGTAATCGGCGAGATATTTCGCGAGTTCCCGCTCGACGCGCACGATGCCAACCGGTTGCGCACGCCAGTGATGGCTGGTGGATAGATTGAACACGAACCGTTCATTCGTCCGGCCGAGCACCGGGCCGCCGCCATGCAGCGCGTATCGGGACTGCCGCATCTGCAGATTGACAATCTCCCGCAATTGTTCGAGCAATTCCTGCGTATGCGACAAACGCGCATTCACCTGATTCAGATGCGTGGCGGTCTCGCTCGACAACACGGCGAGTGAATTTTCGACACGCTGCAACTTCTGCTCCGCGCCAATATACCGCCCGACATCCGATGGCCCGAACAGCTTGCCGACGAGTGGCCATCGGGAACGGCGCCAATGCAACATCGCATATTCAAGGCCGGGCAGCGCACGCCGCTCCGGCTTCATCTCCGGCGACGAACACAGCTGATCGATGATCTGGAGCTTGTTGACGCCGCTTTCCAGTCTCGACAAATAGTATGACGCGCCCTCCTGATCGGGGTCCCGTCCCAGCAGCGTGCGATATGCGCAATAGACAAACTCTATGCCGTCGTACACCAACATCTCTTCGAGTGTGGCAGCCGACGCAATATTCTCGTACCGGGTATTAGTCAACATGATTACGCTAGACAATTTTTCACGCCTCTGGGAGCCGTGGCGGCGAATTGAGCCAAACGGCAATCGTCATCCTTCGTATCTCATTGCTGCTTGCTGTCTCCTTTCGCATGCGAAGCGAAGGGGCATCATGGCCCATTCTCGCCGCACATTGCCTAAAACATTTTTCAACAGCTCTATCGCATTCCTTAATTCATCATTCCGACAACATCGCCTTGCGCCTGCTTCATATGCATGCTACGTCGACGAGCCAAGCAAGCCCGCCGCCGCATCGCGCGATTATCCTGCTATGGCATCCTGAACATCGATCGAACATTCGAGAGCAACGAGCAAGGGCCCGGATAATTCCGAGGCTGCTTGCATTTCGTCATCTCCGTCGCATCCGTCCCACGACGCGAGAAAACCAAGCAGGCGCAACCCACCGCTCACTGGAGCACAAAAGGACATGCAACGGTGGCCGCCGTCGTCCTGCCCAAACACGATCTTGTCGACTTCGTTGCCGTCGACGTCGAGCGCAAGCGTCGGCCGCCATCGAAGCGATTCGCGAGGCACCGATGCTGTCAATTTCCCCCGCAGCATCACCTGTTCGCATGCTTTGTCGAGCGGCATTTGCATGACGGCTCTCGCCCAGTCGATCCGAACACCGTCCGGCTCATGTGCGGCAAAACCATCAAGCAAATAATGTTCGACAGCGGACTTCGAGAAATCGAATGCGATCCGCTCGCCCATGCGCAAAGGCCGCGGAAGCTGCTCGACTTCCATCTCGCCCATCCGCTGCGAGCGCAGTTCGACGCGATCCGACTGCGCGTTGCCCACCGAGGCCGCCGGGATCAACCGCCGGCGGCTTGTCTGCTGAATCTCTCCTCTGTCCAATTCATGGAAAGCCCAGGATTCCAAACTGCTGCGCAGATAATTGTTGCCGGCCGCAAAACAGCCGACATCCGATTCATCGCGCCGAATCACCTCGTCGCCGGCCCGGCCGAGCAAACGCTCCCAAAAAGCATCGAACAAAACGCCATGCCCGATCGCCGATGCACCGCGATCTATACCAGGTACCATGAATTTATTTAACGGATGCGACAACAGAAAATCGCATCGCTGTCCCGCATGTTGGGCTTCAAGCCCTAACGATGAAGATAACGATAAAAAAAACGGAATGTCGCAACTGGAAAAAATAAATCCGTATCCGTTCGCACGAACGGACGTCACACTCTTGCCAAGCTCCGAACGCAGAAATTCCGTGACGGCTCCATTTTTAACTTCATACGGATGTTCGAGAAAGAAAATTTCGTCATATCCGGCCAATTGCGCATCCAGGCTCTGCCGGCAATCACGCCATTGCACGAAGCGGCCGTCGCGAATCAAAGCGGCATCGCACGGTGTTTGCCCAATCAGAACGGGCGTTTGCGCGGGCACATCGAAGGCTGGAATATGTCTACGGAAAAAAAGAGCACGCAGCCGACGAACCTGCATGGCGATCTCGTGATCCGGCACGCCAAACGCCGAAAGCATGTCGCAAACTTCAGCCGAATTCGAGTATCCGTAGAAGCATAGATCGCGCAGAAACCGCAGCGGATGAATGTGCAAGCTCAGATAGGTCTTGCCGCCGCGCGCAAGCAGACGCTTGAGCACGGGAGGCAATTCGAAACCGACGATCAGATCGTATTCGAGCAGCGCGGCCACCGTGTCCGCAAACGCCGGCAAATCGTCCGCATCGTAAAGCGCGGCCCAGGCAGCCGGCGAATCGGCCAGATATTGCGCGTGAATATCGCTGGTGAGCGACGCACGCAATCCCGCGCTGTCGAGCGGCGGCACGATCACGTCGGCACGCACGCCCCATTTCGATTCGAATGCGAGTACGCCTAGAATCTGGACCAGCCAGTCCAGATTCCGATATTGGCCGTTGTCCGCTTTCCCTCTGCTCAAATCGACTCGAAGGAAATCGCACGTCAGCGCGATTCTGCGTATCGTCTGCATCGTACCGCCGCCCTCTCTGCGAATCCGGCAAAGAGCGGCCCAGGCACGCCGGGCCGCAAACCACCCTGCCGGTCGGAATCATGCGCCCGCCTGCACGAAATGCCGCGGCATGAATCCCATGCCGCTACGCGAGGCGGGAACGACGTCGATCTGATCGTCGACTATCTGAAGGTTTGTACGCCGGTCGTCACCGGGTAGGCTACGCTGAACACCAAGTTCAGAATTTTCTGCAGCTCGGTGACCGGAGCGTTCGAGATATACAACAAGTCTTTGTTGTCCATCATGAAGCTTTGCGTAACGAAAAACGATTCCGGGTCTCGCAGATTGACCCGATAAATAACAGGAACCTTACCGTCGGCCGTGGTGCGGACCGGCTGCGAAGGCCACGTCAATGCCTTCGCGTCCTCGAGACGGTAAATGAACACGCCGCGCGCATCGGAGCGCGAATCGTCGAGCCCGTTCGCGCGTGCCAGCGCTTGAGCGAGCGTGATACCTTGCGCCTCGAACTGAACTTCCTGATTCTTGCCCGTTGCACCCAACGCCGTGAAGCTGTACGGCTGGTACAGCAGCGTCACGACATCACCCGCGCGCAGCGGAATATTCTGCTTCGGGTCTTGAATCACGGACTGCAACGGCAACGACGCGACCGTCTTGCCACGCGTCACCTGGATCGTCATCTTGTCGACCGGCTGACGCACGCCGCCGGCGGACGCAAGCGCATCGAGCAGACGCTCTCCACGCGCGGTCAACGCCATGCGATCGCTCTTGACGACCTCGCCGACGACCGTCACATACGACGTCGTATTCTTCGACAACCTCACCAACACCTGCGGATCGTGCGCGATGTGCTTGAGCCGAGCCACGATATCGCGCTGCAATTGCACCGGCGTGCGGCCGGCGGCCTTCACGTTGCCGACGAAGGGCACGCTGATCATTCCGTCCGCGTCTATCGACTGCTCCGGCAGCACCGTCGCGCGCGCATTGCCCGGCGCGGCAATCGCAGAACTCGACGCGCTTCTCGCATCGGTCAGTCCCGCGGCTCCGAATAGCGCCGCCGGGGGCGCTTCCCAAATCACCACCTCGATCGTGTCGCCAATACCGAGCTGCTGCTGAAACGCGGGATCATTGCCGAGCGCGCCGGAAAAGTCGTCGGTCCGACGCTCCGCAAGCAGCTTGCGCGTCACGTCATCCGTCAGATCCACGATCTGTATGCCCGCCGTATTCGGCGATTCGGAGACCTGCGCAATTCGCGCCGCGCTGGGCCCCGATGTCGGAATTGCCGAGCAGCTCGTGAGAACCACGATACCCGCAGCGTACGCCAATAACAGAGGAACCCGATATAAAGTAAATGGCATTTGATACGAGTATAGATTTGGGATCGGCACAAATTGTCGCACGTTGCGCGTTCGCATAGAATAGTCGATCACGAATATCGTGCGCAATGCAGCAAGCAAAATTCACTACACGATTCTTCGCGGCGTGGTTCTTCACCAATTTCACATGGTTGAAAACTTGCAACGAATATATAACGCGTTTGAGCGGCAAAGCCTATGTTTAAGTCGGCATCCGTTGGGATGCCGTAAGAAAAGTCTCAGATAGAAATCGGGCGAAACATTGTGCGAAATGGAAAGAGATCGCAGTCGGTTGCGGCATCGGACTCAAACGCGCGGCCGCGCACCGGTCACACATCCCGCCACACCTGCTCCGCCACAACGCCCACCTTGCGCCAGGGAATCGCAATCGAGTGACGCCCATCCTTCTCGACATCACGCGCCTGCTGTCACGCCTGCATGCCGGCCTGATTCCAACCGGCGTCGATCGCGTGGGGCTCGCCTATATACAAAGATACGGCAACGGCGCGCGTGCCGTCGTCAGCGAGCAGGGCTTCTTCACGATCATGACGGAGCAGGACTCGCGGCAGATATTTTCCCGCTTGTTGTCATCCACGCATGACCGGCCGTTCATTCGCCGCACCGTCATACGCGCGTGGGCGGCACTTGCGCTCACGCGCACGCGCCGCATCGAGCGCGGCATCCTGTTGCACACGAGCCATACCGGTATGGAGTTTCCTCGCTACTATCACGCGATGGCCAAGCACAACATCCGCTCGGTATTCATGGTGCACGACTTGATTCCGCTGACGCATGCCGAATATTGCCGCCCGGGCGTAGGCAATGCTCATCGCCGGCGCATCCATACAGCGCTGCGTCACGCTGACGGTCTGATCGCCAACTCGCAAGCAACGCTCGATTCGATCGCGAGCGAAGCGAGGCAGGCGCGCCTGAGGTTGCCGCCGAGCGTCGTCGCGCATCTGGCGCCCGGCATCGAGCATGGCGCAGCGCAAGCCGCTCCGCTCGACAAACCGTACTTCGTGATGCTGGGCACGATCGAGCCGCGCAAGAATCACTGGCTGATGCTGCATGTCTGGCGCGATCTGGCCGAGCGCCTGGGCGACGCCGCGCCGCGGCTCGTTCTGATCGGCCGCCGCGGCTGGGAATGTGAAAACGTCGTCGACATGCTCGAACGCTGCGAGCATCTGCGCGGCCTCGTCATCGAACAAGCGCAGTGCCCCGATGCGCGAATGCGCGCGTGGCTGCAGCATGCGAAGGCGCTGCTGTTTCCGTCGTTTGTCGAAGGCTATGGGATGCCGCTCGTCGAAGCGCTTGCGCATCGCATCCCGGTGATCGCAAGCGATCTTCCCGTGTTCCGCGAAATCGCATCGGATATCCCCGATTATCTCGATCCGCTCGATGGTCCCGGCTGGTTTTCGAAGATTGTTTCGTATATGCAACCATCGAGCGCCGCGCGCGACGCGCAGCTTGCGAGAATCGAACAGTTCAGCGCGCCGACCTGGTCGACACATTTCGAAAAGGTCGATCGCTTCATCGAGTCGCTGGGCTAGATGTTTCGCTTCGCGACACGCCGGCCGCATGCGCACGACACCGAATTCGATTTGCGCGGCATCACGCGCGGATCACGGCTGCTGTGCTGGGTGCAGGGCCGCACGGATCTGCTATGGCAGGACAGCCGCTGCGGCAGGATCGTGCTGCGCATCGCCCACCGCATTGGGCGTCCGGCGCGGGCCGCATGGCCCGGCCCCATCGTGCTGCGCCCTGCGCCGCGCGCGCCGTTGCTGTCGTGGTTCGTCTTGCCCGGCGATGCGTCGGACGCAACGTCACTCGTCGCGCAACTCGATCAAGCGCTGAAATCTCAGATTACTTGGGATACCGAAGCGCTGGCGACGCGCCTGATGCGCCGCTTGCTCGATATGAGCGGCGGCGTCATGCCTAGGCACGAAGGGCCGCAAGGCGCCACCCCGCCCGCGCAGGCAGCCGGGCAGATCGTCGCGCTCGTCGACGAGCGCGTCACGTCGCCGCTGGACCCCGCATCGGCCCACGAGCGCAGACAACGCTTCAAGCGGATGCTCGATATCGCCCGCACACGCCATCCCGGCGCACGATTCGAAATCATTCGCTCGAACGATGCCGGCACGGGCCCCTGGCTCACATCGTCCTGGGCCGCAGCGATCCCGTGCGACGCGCAGACGCCGACGCAATCGCATCGCCGCTGGGCGGCGCTGCTCGACGCCGATCACGTCTATGTGCTGAGCGCCTCGGAAGGCGTGCTGCCGATACTCGCGAGGCGGCCGGTTCATGTCTACGGCACGCCCTACTATGCCGGATGGGGCTTGTCCGACGACGATGCGCCGATGCCGGAGCGGACTGCGCGCCCGACCTTGCCGGCGTTCTTCCATGCCGTGTTCGTCCAGTTCGCGCGCTATCTCGATCCGCACACGCATCGCCCCGGCACACTGGATGCTGCGATCGACTGCGTGCAGCTTCAGCATGCGGTCGAAGCGCGTTTTTCCGCGTTGGAGCACATCGCCGGCGTTCGCTTCCAGTGGTGGAAGCGCCCGTTCGCCACGCCGTTTCTGAGCGCGGGCGGCGGCACACTGCGCTGGATACGCGGTTTGTCCGAGCTGCGCACCGGCGAATACGCCGCACTCTGGGGCGCGCGTCACAGGGACGACATCGGCGGGGGGATACACTGCGTCCGGATCGAAGACGGCTTCATTCACTCGAACGGCCTCGGCTCCGATATGAGCGCGCCGTGGAGCCAGGTCATCGACACACGCGGCTTGTATTTCGATCCGAGCCAACCGAACGATTTGACTGATATCCTCAATCATTCGGAGTTCGACGCATCCGAGCTGCAACGCGCCGCCAGGCTACGCGCGAGCATCGTCGAAGCCGGCATCACCAAATACAATCTCGGCAGGCGCACGCCCGACTGGCGGCCGCCGAGCGGCCGGACCGTCGCGTTGGTGCCCGGCCAAGTGGCGGACGACGCATCGATCAAATTCGGCACGCTCGGCATCACGACGTCCGACGCACTGCTGCGCGAGGTGCGCGTCCGGCGTCCCGATGCATTCATCGTCTACAAACCGCATCCGGATGTGTTGTCCGGCAACCGGCAGGGCTTGATCGACGCGCAGACGCTCGCCGACGTCGTCGATACGCACGCCGATCTGCTTTCGTTGATCGAAATCGCCGACGAAATTCACACGCTATCGTCGCTCGCCGGTTTCGACGCGCTACTGCGCGGCAAAACCGTCTTCACCTATGGCCTGCCGTTCTACGCCGGCTGGGGGCTGACGCACGACGCGATCACGCCCCTTGCGTGGCGCGAGCGAAGGCTGTCGCTCGATATGCTCGTCGCTGGCGCATTGATCCGTTATCCTCTCTATTGGGACTGGCGCCTGCACCTCTTCTCCACGCCGGAGGCTGCGGTCGCCCAGCTCGCGCCGCACGCGCGCCGGCCGCTCGGCACGATTCTCGGCAACCGCACGCGAATCTTCGTGAAGATCTTTCGCTGGACGCGCAATGCGATCTCGCATTGGGTAACGCGCATCGGATAACGTCAACGGTGCAGCGCGTGAGCGCCCGCGCGCATCGCCACGGAGCATTCGATGCGCATCAATACAGCCTGTACCACGTCGCATTGCCGCCGTGGCACAGATAGGCGTTCCCGGTGCCCGGAACGAGCGACGTCGCCGCCCCCGCGACCGCACCCGACGACGCATCGACCGACAGCGCTCCGACGGCCTTCGACGACGTATAGCGCACCACGGCCCCGTCGTATTGCGCCGCGCATGCGGGCAACTGGATACGCAACGCACGCAGGTCGCCTTTCGGCGCCATCACGAGCGAGCCGCTCTTCGCCGCAAACGTAACGGTTTGCCCATCGGCAGGCGTCGCGAACGTGTACGACTTGTCCGCTTCGCGCCCCGTATGGCTGATGCCGCCGTCCACCGTCAAATCGCCGTGCAGATTGCCGGGCACGCCGCCGTCGACGCCATTCGCGTTACCGAAAGCCGTCATACGACGCGATGTCGGCGGAAATGCGAACCGCCAGCCCACGCCGACGTTATTCGCGATCACGTGGTTTTCGTCGGTTGCGACGTCGATGAACACGCCCGAGCCACTGCCCACGCCGATGATCCGATTGCCGACGATCGTGCCCTGGCTGTTCGGCCCCAGTTCGACGACCGGGTGAGACAGGCGCGGATTCGCGTCCGTTTCGAATTGACTGCCCGACAAAATCAGCGTGTTCCAGCCCGTGCCGCTGGCGGCTATGGCCGTCATATCGCCCCACGTGCGAAAGTGGCCGTTGGAGATCTGCAAATATCCGCCGCCGGGGCCGGACAGTTGCACCATCGGCCGAGCGAGCGGCGTGACCGCCGCGAACACGCAAGCAGAACAGCGCACGTATCCGCCCGTCATGTTGATCGCCTGATAGTCGCGGTAGCCGACCGAAAAAATGCTCGACGCAATCGCCAACGAGCCGCCCTGCACGATCAGGCCGCCGAAGGAATCGAGATTGAGATTGGACAGCTCGCCGAATGTCGTGCCGCTCGCAGTCTTGATGAACTTGAGCTGACTCGCGTATTGAAGCAGGTTGTCGACGTGAATGTCGTCACAACGGCCGGATTGAATCGACACCTGCGCCGCGGCGTTCCAAATCGCATATTGACGCTGCGTGATGTCGAACGGCCAAAAATGCAGATGACTGATCCGAACCGAATCCGTTGCGCCGTCTATGTCGATGCCCACGCGGTATGCAGACATCTCGAGATTGTCGATGCGCGCGCCGCCCGAATCGCCGCGCATGTCGATGCCGACCGTCGCTTGGCTGATCTGCATGTCGGACATCGTGAAGCGAGGCACATTGCGCAGATAAAACGCGGGGGGGTAGACGTTCAGCTCGGCGCGCGACGACGTATCCGGTTGCTCGAACGTCACCTTGAAATCGCGAAATTGCGGCCCTTCGCGATTATTCGACGCCGGCCCCATGGCCGGTGTGTAGAACACGCCCGGCGCGGATTTCCGGAATCGCGCCGACACGCGCACGATCGTCCTGCCTCGGCCATTGCCTTGCACGATCTGGCCGGGCTGCACGCGAATCGCATCAGTCACGACACAGGTGCCGCCCGGCAGCTCGACGCTCGAGCCGCTGTCGACAGCCGCCTGCAATGCCCGCGTATCGTCGCCCGTTCCGGAGCACAGTGCGCCGAAATCCCGCGCGCTCACCCGATCCCGGCCCCGCCGCATCGCCGCCTGCAGGTTATCCGCCGCCGCATCGGCGGCACTCTGCGCGCTTGCCGCAGCACCGGGCGCCGATGCGCCGGCGGTGTCCGGCGCACCCTCCCGGGCGCTCGACGCGAACGGAGCGCATCCGATCGCCAAACCCGCGAACCACGCGCAAAACGCCCGTTTCATCCCGATCCCTTCACTTTTCGCAGCCAATTCCGTGCCCGTCACACAATGTTAGGTTCAGCTTACAATCTACAGCCCGAGCGCGATATTTCATGCTTGGAGCGGCTTTACGTGCGGCCGCCGTCACCGAAGTTGCAATTATTAAACCTCAAAGCAGCGAAAATGATGAAAAATAGCGCCGTCATTATCGAGCACCGGCCGGTCCACGGCCCTATCCGAGGCAACGTATGAACATTTATCCCACCATTCTGTGCGGCGGCAGCGGCACGCGGCTCTGGCCCATGTCGCGCGGCGGCTATCCGAAGCAGTACCTGAAGCTCGCCGGCGAACACACGCTCGTCCAGCAGACTGCGTTGCGCGTGCGCGACGTCGCCGGCATTCGCGCGCCGATCGTGGTCACCAACAACGAACAACGTTTCCTCGTCGCCGAACAGCTTCGCCAAGTCGGCGTCACGCCGTCGTCGATCGTGCTCGAACCGGTAGGCCGCAATACCGCGCCTGCGATCGCGATCGCCGCACTGCTCGCCTATCGCGAGACCCCCGACGCGCTGTTGCTCGTGCTGCCGTCCGATCACGTGATCGACAACGAATCCGCATTCGTCGACATCGTGCAGACGGCCGCGACCGTGGCGGCCGACGAGCATCTCGTCACGTTCGGCATCACGCCCGCGCAGGCGCATACGGGCTACGGCTACATCCGCCGCGGCGCCGCGCTCGCGGGCAGCGCGGAGGTCTATCGCGTCGACGCGTTCGTCGAAAAACCGGATGCGCCGACCGCCGAGCGCTTCGTCTCCGACGGCGGCTACTACTGGAACAGCGGGATGTTCATGCTGAAGGCATCGACCTATCTCGACGAGCTGCGCCGTCTCGCCCCCGACATCGCGCGCCAGGCCGAACTCGCGCTCGATGCCGCGCATCGCGACCACGACTTCCTGCGGCTCGACAAGGAAACGTTCGCCGCCAGCCCGAACGTGTCGATCGACTATGCGGTGATGGAGAAGACCGGGCACGCGGCGGTCGTCGCCGCGGCCAATCTCGGCTGGAACGACATCGGCTCGTGGAGCGCGCTCGCCGATATCGCCACGACCGACGACAAGCGCAACGCGCTGATCGGCGACGTGTTCACCGAATCGGTCGAGAATTCGTACATCCGCGCGGAGCACCGGATGGTCGCCGCGATCGGCATCGAGAACATCGTGATCGTGGAAACCGCCGACGCCGTGCTCGTCGCGCACCGCGACAAGGCGCAGGACGTGAAGAAGGTCGTCGAATGGCTGAACGCGTCGGGCCGCCAGGAATCCGTCACGCACCGCCGCGTGATCCGGCCGTGGGGCTCGTATGAAGGCATCGATCAGGGCGAGCGCTTCCAGGTCAAGCGCATCGTCGTCAATCCGGGCGCGCAGTTGAGCCTGCAAATGCATCACCATCGCGCCGAGCACTGGATCGTCGTCAAGGGCACCGCGGTCGTCACGAACGACGGCAACGAAATCATCCTGACCGAGAACCAGTCGACCTACATTCCGCTCGGCGCGACGCACCGGCTGAAGAACCCCGGCAAGATTCCGCTCGAGTTGATCGAGGTGCAGTCGGGCGCGTATCTCGGCGAGGACGACATCGTCCGTTTCGAAGACACATATGGACGCACCTCCAACACGTAACACGCGCGGCGGAGGGACTCGCGATGTGTCGCTGGCTCGCCTATACCGGCAATCCGATTCAACTCGAAAGCGTGCTGTTTCGCGCGAAACACTCGCTGATCGACCAGAGCCTGCATTCGCGGCTGGGCGCGACGACGACCAACGGCGACGGCTTCGGAATCGGCTGGTATGGGCAGCCTGATGAAATTCCGTTCCGCTACCGCAGCGTGAGTCCCGCGTGGAATGACCGTAATCTGCGCGAAGCGGCGCGCGCGATCCGCTCGCCGCATTTCGTCGCGCATATCCGCTCGGCAACCGATACGCCCGCGCAGGAGACCAACTGCCATCCGTTTCGCCACGGCCGTTGGCTATTCATGCACAACGGGCTGATCCGCCGCTATCACACGTTGCGGCGCGATCTGATGATGCGCATCGATCCCGCGCTTTTCCCGTCGATCGAGGGTTCGACCGATTCGGAAGTGATGTTCCATCTCGCGCTGACGTTCGGACTGGAGCAGGCGCCGCTGCCCGCGCTCGAACGCATGGCGGGCGCGATCGAAGAGGCGGCCGCGCGCCACCGCGTCGACACACCGCTCAACATGACCGTCTGCGCGACAAACGGCGAGCAGATCATCGCGGTGCGCTATTCGAGCGAGCGCGACTCGCGCACGCTCTTTCACAGCACATCGTTTCGCCATCTGCACGAACTCTATCCGCATGATCCGCGCATCCTGGCGGTTGGAGACGACGCGTTCCTCATCGTGTCCGAGCCGCTCGTCGAGCTGCCCGATGCGTGGGAATCGATTCCGGAAAGCACCGCGATCGTCGCACGACGCGGCGACATCCGGCAATTTGCGTTCACGCCGCGCCATCCGGCCGCCCGCGCCCCCTGACAGCGCGGGAGGTTGTTCGATCCGCGCGAGTCGGCTATAAAAAAGGCGCCTCCTTTCGCGGCTTCGTTGCTTGCGTGACTGCACGGTCTCGCGGCCACCCTGGTTCATCCCGCCATTCTGGAGTTTTGATCTTGAACCTGGATCTCACTTCCATTCAAACTTTCATTCTCACTCGCGGCGTCGATTTCGGTCTCGAAGTCATCGCGTCGATCACACTCTGGATCGTCGGGCGCTGGGCGATCAGGATCGCCACGAATCTGCTCGGCAAGCTCATCCGCAACAGCGGCAAAGTCGATCCGACGTTGTCGGAGTATCTGACGTCGGTCGTCAGCGTATTGCTCACGCTGCTGCTGGTGCTCGCGATCCTGCAAGTGTTCGGCGTGCAGACGACTTCGTTCGCTGCGTTGCTTGCGGGCCTCGGCCTCGCGGTCGGCACGGCGTGGGGCGGCCTGCTCGCGCACTTCGCGGCCGGCGTGTTCATGCAGGTGCTGCGCCCTTTCAAGGTGGGCGACCTGATCTCGGCGGGCGGCGTGACCGGCACGGTCAAGGAGCTGGGGCTGTTCGTCACGACGATCATCACGGCCGACAACGTGGTCACGCTCGTCGGCAACAACAAGATCTTCTCGGACAACATCTCGAACTACAGCGCGACATCGATGCGGCGAGTGGATCTGAGCGCGAAGATTGCAAACGGCGTCGATCCGGACGATGCGATCGAGCGCCTGAGAGCCGCGATCAAGCAAGTGCCGAACGTCGTCGCGACGCCGGCACCCGATATCGGCATTTTGTCGTTTACACCGGAAGGGCCGCTATTGTTCGTGCGGCCGTTCGCGCATCCGTCGCACTACTGGCAAGTGTATTGCGACGTCAATCGCGCGATTCTCGATACATTCCGCAACGCCAGCTACCCGACGCCGGAAACGCCGGTCGCGCATCGCACGGCGTCGTGACGCGAGCGGCCGACGAGCGGGCGGGCCGCCCGCCCCGATCACCCGGCACACGCTGCGGGCGGCCCGCTTACCGGGCGCCGGCCCGTGTCGGCGCCGGCGTTATGCGCGGCGCTTGTCCGACTTGCGGCGCAGCAGTTTCCATAGCGCGCCAAGCGCGACCGGGATCACCGCGGCACCCACCCCGACGAGCACGATCACGTTCAGATACTGGCGAATGAACGGAATGTTGCCGAAGAAGTAGCCGAGCAACACGAGGAGCAGCACCCAGACCAGCGCACCGATCACGTTGAAGAGCTGAAAGCGCGCGGCGCTCATCTCCGAGGCGCCCGCGACGAACGGCGCGAACGTGCGCACGACCGGAATGAAACGCGCAAGCACGATGGTCTTGCCGCCGTGCCGCGCGTAGAAATCGTGGGTTTTCTGCAGCGCTGCGCGATCGAGGAAGCGCTCGATCCCCGGAATGTGCGTATTGAACACCTTCGGCCCGATCTTGCGGCCGATCAGATAGTTGACCGTGTTGCCTCCCACGGCCGCGACGAGCAACAGCACGATCAAGCCCGCCAGCGACATCTCGCCCGTCGCGGCGAACGCGCCGCCGATGAACAGGAGCGAATCGCCCGGCAGGAACGGAAAGATCACGAGCCCGGTTTCGCAGAAAACGATGAGAAACAGCACCAGATAAACCCAGGCGCCGTATTGCCGGATGAAATCGCCGAGGAACGTATCGATGTGCAGGACGAGATTGACGAAATGTAACAGCGTTTCCAAATGCGTTTCCTTGTTGTGTCGTAACGGTGAGCGCGTGCCGGCCACCGCGGCCGGGGGCCAAAAATCCGCGTTGTCATGATACCGAAAGTGCCTTAAGGGACCGTGAAATTTGGTCGTAGTGTGACGGCGCGCGCCAAGCGATCGGGCCCCACGGCGGCCACGCTCCGAGCGATCGCGCCGCCAGGCGGCGGGCGACGCCCGGCGGCGGCATCGCTATAATTCCGCCATGTCCGAATTCGCCGAATCCGCCCCCGGCAGCGTGAGTGCCGCATCCGCTGCGCCAGCCGCCCCCGCGTCCGCTGCGCGCCCGCCGCGCGCGATCCAGCCGTTGCCCGACCAGTTGATCAGCCAGATCGCCGCGGGCGAGGTCGTCGAGCGCCCCGCGTCCGTCGTCAAGGAACTGCTCGAAAACGCGCTCGATGCCGGCGCAAGCACACTGCGTATCGTGCTCGACGAAGGCGGCGTCAAGCGCATTTCAATCACCGACGACGGCTGCGGCATCCCCGCCGACGAGTTGCCGCTCGCGCTGATGCGCCACGCGACCAGCAAAATCCGCTCGCTCGCCGAGCTGGAGGCGGTCGCCACGCTCGGGTTCCGTGGCGAGGCGCTCGCGTCGATCGCGTCGGTCGCCGAGATGTTCATCACGAGCCGCACCGAGGACGCGCCGCATGCGACGAAAATCGACGCGCAGACGGGCGCGCTCACGCCTGCGGCCGGCTCACGCGGCACGACGATCGAGGTGCGCGAGCTGTACTTCAGCACGCCCGCGCGCCGCAAATTCCTGAAAAGCGAGCAGACCGAATTCGGTCATTGCATCGAGATGATCCGCCGCGCCGCGCTCGCGCGGCCGGATGTCGCGATCTCGGTGCTGCACAACGGCCGTGCGGTCGAGCACTGGAATGCGAGCGAGCCCGCGGCGCGCGTCGCGAAAATTCTCGGCGAAGGCTTCGCGAGCGCCCATCTGCCGCTTGACGAGCGCGCAGGGCCGCTTGCCGTCTACGGCTGCGCGGGCCTGCCGACCGCGAGCCGCGGCCGAGCGGATCAGCAATACTTTTTCGTCAACGGCCGCTTCGTGCGCGACAAACTGCTCACGCACGCGGTGCGCGCCGCCTACGAGGACGTGCTGCACGGCGACCGTTACCCGTCGTATGTGCTGTTCCTCGATCTGCCGCCGGAGGCCGTCGACGTGAACGTGCATCCGTCGAAGATCGAAGTGCGCTTTCGCGATTCGCGCTCAATCCATCAGTTCGTTTTTCACGCGGTCCAGCGCGCCCTCGCGCGGCATGCGGGCGCGTCCCCCGAAACGACGGCGGGCGGGCACGCGGCGCACCTGGAGGCAACGCAAGCAACCGGGGCCGACGCCACGGGCACGGCATTCGTGCGACCGAGCCCTGCCATGCACGGCGCGGGCCAGCCATCGGGCGGCAGCCCGGCCGGCCATCCGTCGCCCGGCAATACCTGGCTGCGGCAATCGCGGATGACGCAAGGCACGCTGCCCGTTGCGCAGCCGCTCGCGCTGTACGATGCGCTGTTCGGCCGCAAGGAACCGGGCGCGGCAACAGACAGCGCGGCACTGGAAGCGCGCGACGAAGCGCCCGCGCAAGCATGGCCCGGCGGCACGCCGGGCATTGCGTCGCCCGCGTGGCCAGCGCCGTCGTCCACCCCCGCCGCCTTCGACGAGCACGAGCAGCCGCTCGGCTTCGCCATCGGTCAAATCCACGGCATCTACGTGCTCGCGCAGAACGCGCGTGGCCTCGTGATCGTCGACATGCACGCGGCACACGAGCGGATTCTCTACGAGCAGTTCAAGGCCGCGCTCGCCAACCGCGCGCTCGCGGTGCAAACGCTGCTGATTCCGGTTTCGATGACGGCTACGCCGGTGGAGATCGGCACGGTCGACGAAGAACGCGAAACGCTCGATGCGCTCGGTTTCGACCTCGCGGTGCTGTCGCCGACGACGCTCGCGATCCGCGCGGTGCCCGCGCTGCTGAAGGACGCCGACTTGCCCGCGCTCGCGCGCGCGGTGCTTGCCGATCTGCACGCGTTCGGCGGCTCGCGCGTGCTGACCGAGCGGCAACACGAACTGCTCGGCACGCTCGCGTGCCATCACGCGGTACGCGCGAATCGGCGCCTGACGCTCGACGAGATGAATGCGCTGCTGCGGCAGATGGAAGCGACCGAACGCGCCGACCAGTGCAACCACGGCCGGCCGACCTGGTATCAGCTCACGCTCGGCGATCTCGACCGGCTCTTCATGCGCGGCCAATGAACGCAAGCGTTGCCGCCCCCGTCGGAACGGTCGCATGCCTGCTCGGGCCGACCGCATCCGGCAAGACCGCCGCCGCGCTCGCGCTCGCCGCTCGCCGTCCGATCGAGATCATC
Source organism: Burkholderia singularis (assembly GCF_001718875.1). Taxonomy (NCBI): domain Bacteria; kingdom Pseudomonadati; phylum Pseudomonadota; class Betaproteobacteria; order Burkholderiales; family Burkholderiaceae; genus Burkholderia; species Burkholderia singularis. The sequence continues at coordinate 1,041,651 of NZ_CP013448.1, read as the reverse complement.
AGCGTCGATTCCGCACTCGTCTACCGTGGGATGGACATCGGCACCGCGAAGCCGACGCCCGCCGAACGCGCGGCCGTCCCGCATCATCTGATCGATATCGTCGATCCGGCCGACGCCTACTCGGCCGCCGCCTTCCGCGCCGACGCGCTGCGCCTGATCGCCGACATCGCCGCGCGCGGCCGCACGCCCATCCTCGCGGGCGGCACGATGCTCTACTACAAGGCGCTCACGCAAGGGTTGAACGAGTTGCCCGCGGCCGATCCCGGCGTGCGCGCGACGCTCGACGGCGAAGCCGCGCGCGACGGCTGGCCCGCGTTGCACGCGCGGCTCGCGCAAGTCGATCCGGCCACGGCGGCTCGGCTCGCACCGAACGATTCGCAACGGATTCAGCGCGCGCTCGAAGTCTATTTGTTGACCGGACGGCCAATGTCGGCGCTCCTCGCCGCAACGCCCGCCGCCCCCGATGACGGCCGCGACGCAATGCGTGTGCGCTTCGTGCCCGTTGCGCTCGAGCCGTCGGAACGCGCGGTGTTGCACACGCGAATCGCCGCGCGCTTCGACGCAATGCTGGCGGCCGGCTTCATCGACGAAGTCGAGCGGCTGCGCCGGCGCGACGATCTGCATCCGGGGCTGCCGTCGATGCGCTGCGTCGGCTACCGGCAAGCATGGGCGTATCTCGACGGCGAAATCGATTATCAAACGATGCGCGACACCGGCATCTTCGCCACCCGCCAGCTCTGCAAGCGGCAATTGACGTGGCTGCGCGCGATGCCGGAGCGTATCGTCGTCGATTGCTGCGCGGCGGATGCGACCGCGCGGGCGCTCGATGCGCTCGAACGGGTGCTGGACGCGCCGCACGCCCGCTGACGCCGGCATCGCCGCTTGCGCCGCCCGCGCATGCCGCGAATGAAACGCGAATAAAAAACCCGGTTCGTACTGAACCGGGTTTTTTACGTCGGCGCCGCAGTTTGCCTAAACCGGAGCGCCCCTCCATTCATCCGGCGGCACGGTGCAACTTCAACGCCGCGCTGCCCGACGATCTCAGACCACTACCGTCTGCGCCTCGCCGTCGCGGCTCTCGCGCACCGCGCCGATCTTCCAGACCTGTTCGCCGGCTGCCGTCAGCTCGGCGATCGCCGTCTCGGCGTCGGCTGACGCGACGATCACGGCCATCCCGATCCCGCAGTTGAACACGCGGTGCATCTCCGCATCGGCAACGCCGCCGTGCTGTTGCAGCCACTGGAACAGCGGCGGCAGCGGCCACGCCTGCTGGTCAAGCTCGGCGGTCAGGCCCGCGCGCAGCACGCGCGGGATGTTCTCGACCAGGCCGCCGCCCGTGATGTGCGCCATCCCCTTCACCGCGATCTTCTCCATCAGCGCGAGCAGCGGCTTCACGTAGATGCGGGTCGGCGCCATCAGTGCATCGGCAAGCGAGCGGCCGTGGAAATCGGCGGACAGATCCGGATTGGCACGCTCGATGATCTTGCGCACCAGCGAGAAGCCATTCGAATGGATGCCGCTCGACGCAAGACCGAGCACCACGTCGCCCGCAGCAATCGTACTGCCGTCGATGATCTTGCTCTTCTCGACCGCGCCCACCGCGAAGCCCGCCAGATCGTATTCGCCGTCCGGATACATGCCCGGCATCTCGGCCGTCTCGCCGCCGATCAGCGCGCAGCCCGACAGCTCGCAACCTTGCGCGATGCCCTTGACGACGGTCGTCGCCGTATCGACGTCGAGCTTGCCGCAGGCGAAGTAATCGAGGAAGAACAGCGGCTCGGCGCCTTGCACGAGGATGTCGTTGACGCTCATCGCGACGAGATCCTGGCCGACCGTGTCGTGTTTGTTCAGGTGAAACGCGAGCTTGAGCTTCGTGCCGACGCCGTCGGTGCCCGACACGAGCACGGGCTCGCGATATTTCTTCGGCACCTCGAACAGCGCGCCGAACCCGCCGATGCCGCCGAGCACGCCGTCGCGCAGGGTTTTCTTCGCAAAGGGCTTGATCTTGTCGACGAGCGCGTCGCCGGCATCGATATCGACGCCGGCATCGCGGTAGGACAGGCCCTGGGCATCGGGAGCGGATTTCGGAGGATTCATGGGGAAATGCGAGAAGGTCGGTAAAATGCGATTTTACCCGAAGCCGGCCGGGCGTCGAACGGGCGACCGAACGCGCCGCCCGCCGGACAGCCTTACCCGATCCGATCCGCACCGTGACTGCCTCCCGTCAACTGACGCTCGATCTCGGCACGCCGCCGCCCGCGACGCTGGACAATTTCTTCGTCGGCGACAACACCGAGCTTGTCACACGCCTGCAAAAGCTCGATCTCGCGCTCGCCGCCGGGCCCGTGCCGGACCGGTCGTTCTACGTGTGGGGCGAGTCGGGCAGCGGCCGCAGCCATCTGTTGCAGGCGCTCGTGCACGACGCCTCGTATGGCAACGCGCGCTATCTGACGCCGCAAAGCGGGCTCGGCGCGTTCTCGTTCGATCCGCGCGTGTCGATCTATGCGATCGACGATTGCGACGCGATGAACGACGCGCAGCAGATCGCGCTTTTCAATCTGTTCAACGAAGTGCGCGCGCATCCGGGCTGCGCGTTCGTCGCGGCGGGCAACGCCGCGCCGCTCGCGCTCGCCGTGCGCGAGGATCTGCGCACGCGGCTTGGCTGGGGGCTCGTGTTCCATCTCGCGCCGTTGCCGGACGAAGGCAAAACGGCCGTGCTCAAGCACGCGGCGAAGGAGCGCGGCCTGGTGCTCGCCGACGACGTGCCCGCCTATCTGCTCACCCATTTCCGTCGCGACATGCCCAGCCTGATGGCGCTGCTCGACGCGCTCGACCGCTTCTCGCTCGAGCAAAAGCGCGCGGTGACGCTGCCGCTTTTGCGCGCGATGCTGGCCGCGCCCGAGCACGACGAAGCGCCGCCCGGGCGGGCAGCTTCCGGCCGGTTCAAGTAGCTTCAAGTAAAATGCGTCTCCATGACTAATTTGGCACTTTTTGACCTGGATCACACGCTGATCCCGACCGACAGCGACCACGAATGGGGCCGCTTCATGGTCAGGCTCGGCATCGTCGAGGCCGACAGCTTTTCGCGCCAGAACGACCGCTTCTTCGCCGACTATCAAGCGGGCAAGCTCGACATCCACGCATACCTGGCGGCGATGCTCGCGCCGCTCGCAAAATACTCGCGCGCGCAGCTTCGCGCGTGGCACGATCAGTTCATGCACGAAGTGATCCGCCCCGCGATGCTGCCCGCCGCGATCGAACTCGTGCGCCGGCACCAGGACGCGGGCGACCTCTGCTGCATCGTCACCGCAACCAACGAATTCATCACGCGCCCGATCGCCACCGCGTTCGGCGTCGATACGTTGATCGCCTGCGAAGTGGAAACGGTCGACGGCCATCCGGATTCGGCGCTCACCGGCCGCGCAAAAGGCACGCCGAGCTATCGCGAAGGCAAGATCCTGCGCACCGACGCGTGGCTCGCGTCGCTCGGCAAACGCTGGGACGACTTCGAGCACAGCTATTTCTATAGCGATTCGCACAACGACATCCCGCTTCTCGAAAAAGTTACCGACCCGATCGCGACCAATCCCGACGATACGCTGCGCGCCCATGCAAGCGAACACGGCTGGCGCATCCTCGATCTATTCCAACCGTCGTGATCAAGAAACTCATCCGCAAGCTGTTCGGACAGGACACGCCGAAGAAAGACCCGTCGGGGGACGCACCCGATCACCGGGGCGCTACGCCGTCCGACATTCCGTCGACGGCATCCGCTGCGACCGCACGCCGCGCCAAATCCGTGCGCGGCAAGACGAAGAATGCCGGCGGCGGCGAGCCGACCGTCGTCCCCGCGAGCGTGCACGGCATCGATCCGTCGCTCATCTCGAAAAACGCGATTCGCGTCACCGACACCCTCCAGCAAGCCGGCTTCCGCGCGTTCATCGTCGGCGGCGCGGTGCGCGACCTGCTGCTCGGCATCGCGCCGAAGGATTTCGACGTCGCCACCAACGCGACGCCCACCGAGGTCCAGCAGCTGTTTCGCCGCGCGCGGCTGATCGGCCGGCGCTTCCAGATCGTCCATGTGCAGTTCGGGCAGGAATTGATCGAGGTGTCGACGTTCCGCGCGCTCGTCGATACCCCGCAAGAGCCGTCGCCGGGCGACGCCCCGACGGGGCGGGCGCCGCATGCCGCGGGCGCGAGGCGCCTGAAGCGCGACGAACTCGACCGCCGCACGCACGCAGTCGACGCGAGCGGTCGCGTGCTGCGCGACAACGTCTGGGGCGAGCAGCACGAGGACGCGGCGCGCCGCGACTTCACGATCAACGCGATGTACTACGACCCGACGACGCAAACCGTGCTCGACTATCACAACGGGATGGTCGACATGCGCGCCCGCCTGCTGCGGATGATCGGCGATCCGGCGACACGTTTTCGCGAGGACCCGGTACGGATGCTGCGCGTCGTGCGCTTCGCGGCGAAGCTCGGCTTCGAGATCGAAGCGAAGACGCGCGCGCCGATTCAGGAACTCGCGGAACTCATCAACAACGTGCCGGCCGCACGGCTGTTCGACGAAATGCTGAAGCTGCTGCTGTCGGGCCACGCGCTCGCGTGCCTGCAACGGTTGCGCAGCGAAGGCCTGCATCACGGCCTGCTGCCGCTGCTCGACGTCGTGCTCGAGCAGCCGCAAGGCGAGAAATTCATCACGCTCGCGCTCAACAACACCGATGCGCGCGTGCGCGCGGGCAAGCCGGTATCGCCCGGCTTCCTGTTCGCGACGCTGCTCTGGCACGACATGCGCCAGCGCTGGGAGCAATACGCGGCGAACGGCGAATATCCGGTGCCCGCGTTAAGCCGCGCGATGGACGACGTGCTCGACATGCAAACCGAGAAGCTCGCGATCCACAAGCGCTACTCGGCCGACATGCGCGAGATCTGGGGGCTGCAGTTGAGGCTCGAGAAACGCTCGGGCCGCAGCGCGCTGAAGCTGCTCGAACACCAAAGATTCAGAGCGGGGTATGATTTCCTCCTGCTGCGCTGCGAATCCGGCGAACTCGATCCCGCCATCGGCCAGTGGTGGACGGATTTCATCGAGGGCGACGCCGCCGAACGCGAAACGCTTCTGTCGCAGGGCAGCCGGGACAAGACGCCGCGCAAGCGGCGGCGGCGCGGCGGGCGCGGACGGCGCACGGCAGAAGACGTCGCCGCGCACGGTGAATCCGACGCAAACGACTGACGTTCGCGGTCGAACGACGTAGGAAGGGAAGCGATGACGGTTGCTTATCTCGGCCTGGGCGCCAACCTCGGCGATGCGCGCCAGGCCTTGAAAGACGCGGTGGTGTGCCTCGCGCAGCAGCACTCCATCGTGGTGCTCGACAAGTCGAGCCTGTACCGGACGGCGCCCGTCGATGCAGACGGCGGCGATTACTACAACTGCGTCGTGAAAATCGACACGGTGCTCGCCGCGCCTGCGCTCCTCGCGCTGTGCCAGAAGATCGAGCATCACTTCGGCCGCGAGCGGCCGTACCGCAACGCGCCGCGCACGCTCGACATCGACATCCTGCTATACGGCGATCTCACGATCGACGAGCCCGATCTCGTCGTCCCGCATCCCCGGTTAACCGGGCGCGCGTTCGCGCTCGTGCCGCTCGTCGAACTCGATCCGACGCTCGTGATCCCCGCGCTTGGGCGCGCGGACGCATTTCTCGCGGCCGTCGCGGATCAGCGTATCGAGAAAGTCCAAACCTGCCAGTGCATGGCGATGCGCGCCGCCGACGAAAAGAACCGCTGCCGATGAACGCGATACCGCTTACCGTCACCGCCCCCGACTCGCGGCCGCCGTGCCGTTATCTGGCGATCGAGGGGCCAATCGGCGTCGGCAAGACGACGCTCGCGACGCTGCTCGCCGAGCGCTGGTCGATGCGCACGCTGCTCGAGCGCCCGCAGGACAACCCATTTCTCGAGCGCTTCTATCGGGACAACGCGCGCTACGCGCTGCCCACGCAGCTCGCGTTCGCGCTGCAACGCGAGCGTCAAGCACACGAGCTTGCCGCCGCATACCAAGCGCATGCGCCGATCGTCGCGGACTTCCTTCCGCAGAAGAACGATATCTTTGCGCGACTCACGCTGCCCGACGACGAATGGCAGCTCTATCGCGCGCTCGCCTCGCATTTAAACGCGCCGGCGATCGCGCCCGATCTCGTCGTCTATCTGCAGGCGAGCCCCGAGGTGCTGTTCGCGCGGATACAGAAACGCGGCGAGCCGATGGAGCAGCAAATCAGCGACGCGTACCTGCGCTCGCTCTGCGACGCATACAACGAATTCTTCTATCACTACGACCGCACGCCCGTCTTGACTGTCGCGGCCGAGCACCTGAACCCGCTCGGTTCCCCGGAGGATCTCGCGCTGCTCGCCGATCGCATCGCCACGATGCGCGGTCGCAAGGAATCCTTCGTCAAAGGCGGCGGCGACCGCTGACAGCGCGCGGCACGAGCCGATGCCGCGCCTCGTCAGATCCTATACCAACGAATCGGACCTCTCATGACCTATCTCCAGGAATCCAGCCGACCGGCCGTCACGGTGCCCAAGCTGCAGGCAATGCGCGATGCGGGCGAGAAAATCGCGATGCTCACCTGCTACGACGCGAGCTTCGCCGCGCTGCTCGACCGCGCGAGCGTCGACGTGCTGCTGATCGGCGATTCGCTCGGCAACGTGCTGCAAGGACACACCACGACGCTGCCCGTCACGCTCGACGACATCGCCTATCACACCGCCAGCGTCGCGCGCGCGCAGCCGCGCGCGCTGATTGCCGCCGATCTGCCGTTCGGCACCTACGGCACGCCTGCCGACGCGTTCGCAAGTTCGGTCAAGCTGATGCGCGCGGGCGCGCAGATGATCAAGCTCGAGGGTGGCGAATGGCTTGCCGACACGGTGCGCTTCCTCGTCGAGCGCGCGGTGCCGGTTTGCGCGCATATCGGGCTCACGCCGCAGTCGGTACACGCATTCGGCGGCTTCAAGGTGCAGGGCAAGACCGAAGCCGGCGCGGCGCAACTGCTGCGCGACGCGCACGCTCTCGAACAGGCGGGCGCGCAGCTCGTCGTGCTGGAGGCGGTGCCGGCACTCGTCGCGGCCGAGGTCACGCGCGAGTTGAGAATTCCGACGATCGGCATCGGCGCCGGGGTGGACTGCTCGGGCCAAGTGCTCGTGCTGCACGACATGCTGGGCGTGTTTCCCGGCAAGCGGCCGCGCTTCGTCAAGGATTTCATGCAAGGGCAGCCGAACCTGCTCGCGGCGGTCGAAGCGTATGTGCGCGCTGTGAAGGACGGCAGCTTCCCGGGGCCCGAGCATACGTTCTGATTGTTCCGGCTACGCGAGCCCGGCAATTCGCGCGATGACAGTTTGGAACAAAAAACGCGGCATCCGTCGAGATCGAATGTCGCGTTTTTTTGGGCCTTGGATTTGAGATTGGGTTCGCGAGGCGCTGGGGCTTGCGGCTTGCGGCTTGCGGCTTGCGGCTTCCGGCTTCCGGCTTCCGGCTTCCGGCTTCCGGCTTCCGGCTTCCGGCTTCCGGCTTCCGGCTTCCGGCTTCCGGCTTCCGGCTTCCGGCTTCCGGCTTCCGGCTTCCGGCTTCCGGCTTCCGGCTTCCGGCTTCCGGCTTCCGGCTTCCGGCTTCCGGCTTCCGGCTTCCGGCTTCCGGCTTCCATTATCGATCGTCAAGCGCCGAGCGCAAGCGGCACGGTCCCCGCGTCACCCCGCGCCGGCACTTACCGTCATCCCGGATCGCCCGCCCGCACGAGTTTCGCGGGCAACGCGCCGCGCAGCGCATTCGCGAGCATCAGCGCTTCCGCTTGCAGCAGGTCGTCGAGTGTCAGGATTCGTTCAGCGGCCGCGAGCCGCTCATCGTCGAGCAGCGCGCCGCGCATCACGCCCGGCAGCAGCCCCGATGACAATGGCGGCGTAAACCAGCGCCCCTCGAGCTTCACGAACACGTTCGAGCGCCCGCCTTCCGTCAGTTCGCCGCGCTCGTTGAAGAACAGCATGTCGAACGCGCGTTGCGCGTCGGCGGCCTGCCACGCACGGTCGAAATCGGCGCGGCGCGTCGTCTTGTGCGCGAGCAACGGATCGTCCGAGCGCACCGGCGCGAAGCCGTGCTCGCACGCGAGTAGCACGTCGAGCGTCTCGCCCGTGAGCGGCGCGAGCGGCGCGGTGACGATATCGAGCGCGCCGTCCTTCGCCAGCGCGATCCGCATGCGGTGCTCGCCATCGGCAAGCTGCGCACAGCGCTCGCCGATACGATGTCGGACGAGCGCTTCGTCGAACACGAAATCGAACGCGCCGGCGCTCGCGCGCAAGCGCGCAAGATGGCGTTCGAAATGACGCACGCCGGCGTCGCGCGTCGCATACGTGGTCTCGAACAACCGGAAGCCGGGATCGACGCCCGTCAGGAAACGCGCCTTCACCGCGCATTCCGTATATTCGTCTGCCGCTATGCTGTCGAGCACGATCCCGCCGCCGACGCCCATCGTGCCCCGCCGCCCGCCGCCTGCCGCCGGCTCGAGCGTCAGCGTGCGGATCGCGACCGACAAACAAAAATCGCCGCACGCATCGCGTAATGCGTCCTCGGTGCGGAAAGTCGTTTGAGCGCTTTGAGCGTCGACGGCGGCTCGCGAACCGGGCCACACCTCGGATCGCAAATCGGCCGCAGCCGCGCTCGAAGCCGCGCCGGCGCTCGACGGCACCTCGCCCCGTATCGCAACACGCGGCCGCCCACCGGCCGAGCGAGCGTCATCCTGCGCCGGCGAGTCCCCCGGCGAGCATTCGCGCGGCACGTCTGCCGAAACATTCTGCGCGGCGCCGGCGCCCGCTGAGGCAAACGCGTGCGAAGCGTGCGCCGGCAACGCTTCCCGCGGCGCATCCAACCAACCGAGCAAGCCCGTATAGAGCCCGCGCGGCGTCGTCTCGAGCGCATCGATCAACTGCATCGTCTTGTGCTTCGGCGCGCCCGTGATCGAGCCGCACGGAAAAAGCGCGCGCAACACGTCGGCAAATGTCGCGCGCTCGACCAACTCCGCTTCGACCGTCGACGTCATCTGCCACACCGACGCATAGGGCTCGATCGAAAAACGCCGGGGCACCGTCACCGATCCGGTACGCGCAATGCGCGCCAGATCGTTGCGCAACAGATCGACGATCATCAGATTCTCAGCGCGATTCTTGGCGTCGCTCGCCAAAAACTCGGCCGCCGCCGCGTCCAGACGGGAATCGGACGAACGCGGCGCAGTGCCTTTCATGGGCCGCGCGCGCAGCCGCGTCCCCGTCTTCTCGACAAAAAGCTCCGGCGAGCACGACACGATCCACGCGCCGCCCGGCAACGCGATCAGCGCACCGTGGCGCACCGGCTGACGCGCGCGCAAGCGGCGGTATAGCGCGAGCGGCGCGCCGAACGTGTCGAAATGAAGCCGATAGGTGTAATTGACCTGATACGAATCGCCCGCGCGCAGCGCCCCGTGGATCGCGGCGATCGCCGCATCGAATGCCTCGCGCGTCACGCTTGCGCGCATATGCGCGATACCCGCGACCGACGGCTCGGCGAGCCCGCCGTCGCGCTCGGCAAGCCATGCGTCGACTTCGCCGCGCGACAGCTTCGTGCAAGTGGAGAACAGCAGAAACCGCAGCGCGCCGCCGCCCTTTGCCGCGGATGTCGCTGCGAATTTCGGCCCAAGCTGCAGATCGCGTCCGAACTCGTAATCGCCGATCACGACCGGGTGCAGTCCCCGCCGCGCATCGGCGGCGACCGCCGCGCACAGTGCGTCGAGCTGGGCAGGATCGGTCGCGACGCGCTGATGCGAAAAGCCGGCATACAAACGACTCGACCGCGCCGCCGCGGTCGAGTCGCAATCGTCGAAGAGCGCGAAAACCGCGCCCGCTTGGTCAGTCATCCTGTGCTGCCTGAAACCTGAAAACCAGCTGCGCCGTGCCGGGCGTCACTCGAAGAAGCTCTTCACGCGGTCGAACCAGCTCTTGCTTTGCGGGCTGTGACGCGAGCCGCCCTCCGCGAGCGACTTCTCGAACTGCTTGAGCAGATCGCGCTGCTGATCGGTCAGCTTCACGGGCGTCTCAACCTGCACGTGCACATACAGATCGCCCGCGATGCTCGAGCGCAGCCCCTTGATGCCCTTGCCCCGCAGACGGAACGTCTTGCCCGACTGCGTGCCTTCCGGCACCGTGAAGCTCGCGCGGCCGGCAAGCGTCGGCACTTCGATTTCGCCGCCAAGCGCCGCCGTCGTGAACGGAATCGGCATCTGGCAATGCAAATCGTCGCCGTCGCGCTCGAACACCGAATGCGGCTTGATGTGGATTTCGACGTACAGGTCGCCCGACGGCCCCCCGTTGATGCCCGGCTCGCCATTGCCGGCCGAGCGGATCCGCATCCCATCGTCGATGCCCGGCGGAATCTTCACTTCGAGCGTCTTGGTTTCCTTCACCTTGCCCGAGCCGTGGCAGTTCGTGCACGGCTCCGGAATGTAGGTGCCGGTGCCGTGGCACTTCGGGCAAGTCTGCTGGATGCTGAAAAAGCCTTGCGACATGCGCACCGTGCCCTGTCCATGACAGGTCGGACAGGTTTCCGGTTTCGTGCCGGGCTTCGCACCCGAGCCATGGCAAACGCCGCACGACGTCCAGTTCGGCACGCGGATCTGCGTATCGTAGCCGTGCGCCGCCTGCTCGAGCGTGATCTCCATGCTGTAGCGCAAATCCGCGCCGCGATACACCTGCGGACCGCCGCGGCTGCGTGCGCCGCCCGCTGCCTGGCCGAAGATATCGCCGAAGATATCGCCGAACGCATCGGCGAAGCCGCCGAACCCTTGCGCGCCGGCTCCCCCCATGTTCGGATCGACGCCCGCGTGGCCGTATTGATCGTATGCCGCGCGTTTCTGGCCGTCCGACAGCATTTCATAGGCTTCCTTCGCCTCCTTGAAACGCTCTTCCGCATCCTTGCTGTCAGGATTGCGGTCGGGGTGGTACTTCATCGCGAGCTTGCGATATGCCTTCTTGATTTCGTCGTCGCTCGCATTCTTCGCGACGCCCAGAACCTCGTAGTAATCCCGTTTCGCCATATCGGTTCGCCATAAAACAAATGTGCCCGGAGAGCCGCGAGGCTCGCCAGGCGCAAGAATGATCCGCCTATCCGGAGCGAAGAAACGGACCCGGGAAGGCTGCGCCGCGCATCGATGATACGCGGCGCAGCCCGATCTCGGCCCGGCCTCAGTCCTTCTTCACTTCCTTGAAGTCGGCGTCGACAACGTCGTCGGCCGCCTGCGCGCCGCTGTCGGCCGCTGCTGCCCCCGATGCGCCAGCCGCGCCCGCCTGCGCTTGCATGTCGGCGTACATCTTTTCGCCGAGCTTCTGCGAAGCCGTCGCAACCGCCTCGATCTTCGCATCGATCGCCGCCTTGTCACTCGACGTGTTCTTCAGCACGTCCTCAAGCTCCTTGAGCGCCGCCTCGATCTTCTCCTTCTCGCCCGCCTCCAGCTTGTCGCCGTACTCGGTGAGCGCCTTCTTCGTGCTGTGGACGAGCGCGTCGCCCTGGTTGCGCGCATCGGCAAGCTCACGCAGCTTGTGATCCTCCGCCGCGTTCGCCTCCGCGTCCTTGATCATCTGGTCGATCTCGGCTTCGGACAGACCCGAGTTCGCCTTGATCGTGATCTTGTTTTCCTTGCCGGTGGCCTTGTCCTTCGCGCCGACATGCAAAATGCCGTTCGCGTCGATGTCGAAGGTCACTTCGATCTGCGGCACGCCGCGCGGAGCGGGCGGAATGCCTTCCAGGTTGAACTCGCCGAGCAGCTTGTTGCCGGCCGCCATTTCGCGCTCACCCTGGTACACCTTGATCGTCACCGCGCTCTGGTTGTCGTCCGCGGTCGAATACACTTGCGCGTGCTTGGTCGGGATCGTGGTGTTCTTGTTGATCATCTTGGTCATCACGCCGCCCAGCGTCTCGATGCCGAGCGACAGCGGAGTCACGTCGAGCAGCAGCACATCCTTACGATCGCCCGACAGCACCTGACCCTGGATCGCCGCACCGACGGCGACGGCTTCGTCCGGGTTCACGTCACGGCGCGGCTCCTTGCCGAAAAACTCCTTGACCTTTTCCATCACCTTCGGCATGCGGGTTTGGCCGCCGACCAGGATCACGTCGTCGATATCCGACACCTTGACGCCCGCATCCTTGATCGCGGTCCGGCACGGCTCGATCGTGCGCTCGACCAGATCCTCGACGAGCGCCTCGAGCTTCGCACGCGTGATCTTCAGGTTCAGGTGCTTCGGACCCGACGCGTCGGCCGTGATGTACGGCAGGTTGATTTCGGTCTGCTGGCCCGAAGACAGCTCAATCTTCGCCTTCTCGGCCGCTTCCTTCAGACGTTGCAGCGCGAGCACGTCCTTCGACAGATCGACGCCCTGCTCCTTCTTGAACTCGCCGATGATGTAGTCGATGATGCGCTGGTCGAAATCCTCGCCGCCCAGGAACGTATCGCCGTTGGTCGACAACACTTCGAACTGCTTTTCACCGTCGACGTCCGCGATCTCGATGATCGACACATCGAACGTGCCGCCGCCGAGGTCGTACACCGCGATCTTGCGGTCGCCCTTCTCGGCCTTGTCAAGGCCGAATGCGAGCGCGGCGGCGGTCGGTTCGTTGATGATCCGCTTGACCTCGAGGCCGGCAATGCGGCCGGCGTCCTTGGTCGCCTGGCGCTGACTATCGTTGAAGTACGCGGGCACCGTGATCACGGCTTCCGTGACGGGCTCGCCCAGGTAATCCTCGGCCGTCTTCTTCATCTTGCGCAGCACTTCGGCCGACACTTGCGGCGGCGCGAGCTTCTGGCCGTGCGCCTCGACCCACGCGTCGCCGTTGTCGGCCTTGATGATCGAGTAGGGCATCAGGCCGATGTCCTTCTGCACTTCCTTCTCTTCGAAACGGCGGCCGATCAGGCGCTTCACCGCGAACAGCGTGTTCTTCGGGTTCGTCACCGACTGACGCTTGGCCGGCGCGCCGACGAGCACTTCGTTGTCGTCCATGTATGCAATGATCGACGGCGTGGTGCGCGCGCCTTCCGAGTTCTCGATGACCTTGACCTGGTTGCCTTCCATGATCGCGACGCACGAGTTCGTGGTGCCGAGGTCAATACCGATGATCTTTCCCATTTTTCCTAATCTCCAATAATCTCTGTTTGCTGCGGCGCGCCGGTTTTCCACCCGTTGCGCCGCGCTCAATTCGGCTCTGCACCCGAAATAGGTGCGGCTGTGTCGTTTTCAAGACCCCAAAACAGACGTGGCCATTAAATTTTTTCAATCGGCGCCGCGGCCGGTTTGCGCAGCGACAGCCTTCGCGCGCGCGGCGGCCACGGCCGCCTCGAACTGCGCGAGCCCGTGCCAGCCGGTCGCCCGGCCAAGCCGCCTGCCGCGGTGAAAGAAAAACCACGTCGGCACGCCGTGCAGGCCGAAGCGCCGCCCGAGTTCGCGGTGCTCGGAGATGTTGCAGTGAAACCACTTGAGGCCGAGCGCGCGGATCGCGTCCGGGTTCGCGAGCATCGCCTTTTTCGCGATTTCGCAGTTGAAGCAGTCGACACCCCAGAAGAACACCACGGCAAGCCGGTCGCCCGCGGCCGCGAGCCCCGCGTCGAAATGCGCGGCGTCGAGCGCCTGCATGTCGAATGCCGCGAAAGCCGCCGAATCGATGCCGATCTGCGCCAATGCCGTGCCGCCTCGCCGTTACTTCGCCTGCGCCACCGTCACGAGCGCGGGACGCAATACGCGGTCAGCGATCGTGTAGCCTTTTTGCAACACGGCGACAACCGTGTTCGGCTCCTGATCGGCCGGCACCATCGAAATCGCCTGGTGCAGATGCGGATCGAACTTCTCGCCGACCGGATTGAGCGCGACCACACGCCCTTTCTCGAGCGCGCTTTGCAACTGGCGCAGCGTCAACTCGACGCCTTCGCGAACCTTCGCCAGATCGCCGGAGGTGTCGTTGAGCGCCGCCTCGAGGCTGTCGAGCACCGGCAGCAGGTTTTCCGCAAAGCCCTCTATCGCGAACTTATGCGCCTTCGCGACATCCTCCTGCGAACGGCGACGCACGTTTTCGGTTTCCGCCTTCGCGCGCAGAAAACTCTCCTGCAACTCAGCGAGCTTCGCTTGCGCATCGGCAAGCGCCGCGCCGTCGCCCGAAGTGCCTGCCGAGGAGGCTGCCTTCGACGCGTCGGCCGGCGCGGCGGCCTGCTCAGCCGGCGCCGCGGCCTGTCCAGCTTGGGCCGCCGGCTCCGCGGCCCGGGCCTCGCGACCGTTTTCGTCAATCGTTTGGCCAGTCGGATTGTCTTGCGTGTTTTCCATGTCGCTTCGAAAGTCGGTTAGAGGTTAAATCCCAAGCGGCGCACCGACCTCGCGCGAAACCGCGCTGTCGGCCGATACCACTATCCCGGTGCGAAATGGGGCTCCACCCGGCGATTTCAAGAGGCGATCCGTAAGAATCGCGTCCCGCCCGACGGACTTGCGCCACGCCGGCAGCGCGCGCCACGGGCGCCGCCTTCCCGGCTGGCGCAGATCGAAACGTGCTGTAACAACCCTTACCGGCCGCCCTCTGGATCGCGCGGGTGCGCTGAACTACACTTCGAACAGGCGTTTCGATGTGCGATTTCGACGTGGGCACTCCCCGCTCTGACAAACGCCTGACGCCCATTCCCAGGCCCTTTCACCCGTCTTCTCGAGGGGGAGTACCGTGAAGCTGACCTTCGCTATCTCGGCAGTCGCGCTGGTACTCGTCGCCGGCACGACGACCATTTGCCTTTCGGGAGCCGTCACCGAGCACACGACCGAATACGGCGGCGCGCTCGCGACATTCGAGCAGCTTCTCAGCTCTCACTCGAAAGTTTGTCGATGATCCGGCGGTCCCGCTTCGTCGGCCGCCCATGCAGTTCCGCCGCCGGTTCGCGGAAATGCCGGCGCCGGTCGAGTTCCGCCAGCCGCTTTTCCCGCCCCGCGTCGGTTTCCGCATAGAGCGACTGCGCGACGCTCGCCGGCCCGCGCACATCGCATACCCCGAGCACGTCGACCTGCCAGACAACGCTTTCGATCGTCACATCGACCCGGTCGCCTATGCGCACCTCCTTCGCGGGTTTGACGGGCAAACCGCCGATCTTCACGCGCCCTTTATCGACTGCGTCGGCCGCGAGCGATCGGGTCTTGAAAAAGCGCGCGGCCCACAACCATTTGTCGATACGCAGCCGCGCGCCGGGTTCGGTCGAAATCTTGAAATTCATCGCGTGTATCCGGCGATCAGGCGACGGCTTCCGGCACCGCCACGCGCACCGGCCAACCTTGCAGGTTTTCGGCCGCGATCTCGCCGAGCGCGGCAATCCAAGCGGGCGACGTATTCAGGCACGGAATCCGATGAAATTCGTGGCCGCCGCCATGCAGAAACTCATCGCGCCCTTCTATCCCGATCTCCTCGATCGTCTCGAGGCAATCGGCGGTAAATCCGGGGCAGAACACGTCCGCGCGACGCACGCCAGCCGCGCCCAGTTCCTTGAGCGTCGGCGCCGTGTACGGCTGCAGCCATTCCGCGTTGCCGAAACGGGACTGAAACGTGACCCGGCACTCGAACGTCGTCAGCCCAAGTGCGGCCATCAGCAGCGCGGCCGTCTGCTGGCACTGGTCGTGGTACGGATCGCCGAGATCGAGCGTGCGCTTGGGCACGCCATGGAAGCTCAGCACGAGTTTGTCGCCTGAATCGAACGCCGGCCGCCCATGCGCCGCCCAATACTGGCGGACCTGTTCGGCAAGCGCGTGAATATACGCTGGATGGTCCGCGTAGTGGCGTACCGTGCGCACTTCCGGCTGATTGCGCATCCTCCTGAACGCGGCGAATGCGGCGTCGAACGCGGTCGCCGTCGTCGACGCCGAATATTGCGGATACATCGGCATCAGCAGCACCCGCTCGACACCGGCGCGCTTCAACTGCCCGAGCACATCGGCAATACCGGGCGCGCCGTAGCGCATCGCGTAATCGACCCTCACCCGGTAGCCGTTGGCCACAAAAAGGGGCCGCACGGCATCGACCTGGCGCTCGGTATAGACGCGCAGCGGCGAACCCTCGGGCAGCCAGACGGCTGCATACTTCTTCGCCGACGAGCGGCCGCGCAGCGGCAGAATCAGCGCGCGCAGGACAATCTGCCAGAGCGCCTGCGGAATCTCGACGACCCGCGGATCGGACAGGAACTGCGCGAGGTAGCGGCGCACCGCGCGCGGCGTCGGCTCGTCGGGCGTGCCGAGATTGATCAGCAACACCGCGACGCGCTGCGCGGCCGCGGCATGCGACGGTGGTTCGAGGTCAAAACGCATGAATGAGCGTGCCAGGGGCACCGAATCGAACGTCATTCATTATAACGGGACGCTCCACCCGGGCCAGCCGGCCGTTTGGCCGATTGCGCGGCAACCGGCGCGCCGGCACGATTAACCGGCAGGCGCGGCATTCGGGCGCGCGCCGCAGGCAAAGAAAGCCGGAGAAATAAATGAATGACGGACGAAATGCCGGACGAAGCCGGTTACTGCTGGCTGAGCGTCATCGACAGCAGGCGGGCCGTGATGTCGACGATCGGAATCACGCGGTTGTAGGCCATCCGTGTGGGCCCGATCACGCCGAGCGTGCCGACGATCTTGCCGTTCACCTCGTATGGCGCGGTCACGACACTCATCTCGTCGATCGGCACGAGCGTCGATTCGCCGCCGATGAAGATCTGCACGCCTTGCGCATGGCTCGACACATCGAGCAACTGCAGCAAGCTCGTCTTCTGGTCGAACACGTCGAACAACTTGCGCAGCCGCGCCATGTCGGAAGACAGATCGGCGACTTCGAGCAGGTTGCGCTCGCCGGAAATCAGCACGGCGTCCTCGTCGTCGGACGCCTCCGTGCCCGCCGTGACGGCTGCGTGCATCAGCGCCGTCATGTCGCCGCGCAGCTCGTCGATTTCCTCGCGCAACCGGACGCGCACCTCGTCGAACGACAGCCCGGCAAAGTGCGTATTGATGTAGTTCGACGCCTCGGTGAGCTGCGATGGCGCGTAATCGCGCTGCGTCGCCATGATCCGGTTCTGCACGTCGCCTTCAGGCGTCACGATGATCAGAAGAATCCGCTTGTCGGACAGCCGCAGGAACTCGATCTGCTTGAACACGTGGCTGCGGCGCGGCGTCAGCACCACGCCGGCGAACTGCGACAGGCTCGACAGCACGCTCGCCGCCGCCGCGACCACCCGCTGCTGCGGCTCGCCCGCCTGCAGCGTCGTCTGCACGTGCCGCGTGACGGCCTCCGCGTCGATCGTCGATTCGACCGTGAGCATCGTATCGACGAACAGGCGATAGCCGCGCGGCGTCGGCACGCGGCCCGCCGACGTGTGGGGGCTCGACACGAGGCCGAGTTCCTCCAGGTCGGACATCACGTTGCGGATCGTCGCCGGGCTCAGCTCGAGCCCGGAATAACGAGACAACGTGCGTGACCCGACCGGCTGACCGTCGGCGATATACCGTTCGATCAGGGTCTTGAGGAGGGTTCGGGCGCGCGGATCTAACATGATGGAAAATTCTAGCGCAACCGGGCGATAACGGCGAGTCTGCGGCGCTTGCCGCGCGCTGCGGGGCGCAGCAGCCGTTTTGCCGCGCCCGGCGCGCCGGGCGGTTCTTTTCGTCATCGAGCTATGGTGTAATGCCGGCATGAAAATCGGCCATCAATTCCACACCGTCGCGCTCGTCGGGCGCAGCAACACGCCGGGCATCGTCGAGCCGCTGACGACGCTTGCCGCGTGCATCGCCAAGCGCGGCTTCGAAGTCGTGTTCGAGGCAGACACCGCGCAGGCGATCGGTGCCGCCGGCCATGCGGCCGGCTACCCGGCGCTCACGCCCGCCGAGATCGGCGCGCGCGCCGACGTCGCGGTGGTGCTCGGCGGCGACGGCACGATGCTCGGCATCGGCCGCCAGCTCGCGCCGTATAAAACGCCGCTCATCGGCATCAACCACGGCCGCCTCGGCTTCATCACCGATATCCCGGCGTCCGACATGAAGGACGTCGTGCCGGCCATGCTCGCTGGCAGCTACGAACGTGAGGAGCGCACGCTGCTCGAAGCGCGGATCGTGCGCGACGGCGAGCCGATCTACCACGCGCTCGCGTTCAACGACGTGGTCGTCAATCGCAGCGGCTTTTCCGGGATGGCCGAGCTGCGCGTGTCGGTCGACGGCCGCTTCATGTACAACCAGCGCTCCGACGGCTTGATCGTCGCCACCCCGACCGGCTCGACCGCGTATGCGCTGTCGTCGTCGGGGCCGATCCTGCATCCGCAATTGCAAGGCATCGTGCTCGTGCCGATCGCGCCGCACGCGCTGTCGAACCGGCCGATCGTGCTGCCGGACGATTCGAAGATCGCCATCCGGATCGTCAGTGGCCGCGACGTGAACGTGAACTTCGACATGCAATCGTTCACCGCGCTCGAGCTGAACGACACGATCGAGGTGCGCCGCTCCAAATACATGGTGCCGTTCCTGCACCCGGTCGGCTACAGCTACTATGCGACGCTGCGCAAGAAGCTGCACTGGAACGAACATCCGTCGACCGAAGCAGACGACGATCCCGCTTCCTGACGTTCTCCTTCGCCGCCCAACACCCATGCTCCGCCATCTCTCGATCCGCGACTTCGTCATCGTCGCCGCGCTCGACCTCGAATTCGACACCGGCTTCACCGTCTTCTCAGGCGAAACGGGCGCCGGCAAATCCATCCTGATCGATGCGCTCGCACTCGCGCTCGGCGAGCGCGCCGACGCGAGCGTCGTGCGCACCGGCAGCAGCCGCGCCGACATCAGCGCAGAATTCACGCCGCACGAGCGCGTCGCGCGCTGGCTCGACGAACACGCGTTCGACGCCGACGACACGGTGATGCTGCGGCGCGTGATCGACGCGAACGGCCGCTCGCGCGCGTTCATCAACGGCACGAGCGCGACGCTCGCGCAACTGCGCGAAGTGGGCGAAATGCTCGTCGACATTCATGGCCAGCATGCGCACCAATTGCTGATGCGCGCGGACGCGCAGCGCGAATTGTTCGACACGCATGCGGGGCTCGCCGACGACGCGGCGGCCGTCGCGCGCCGTTTTCGCGCGTGGCGCGACGCGAGCGCCGCGATTGAAGCCGCGCTGTCGCACGAGCGCGAGCGTCAGCTCGAACGCGAAAAGCTCGCGTGGCAGCTCGCCGAACTCGACAAGCTCGCGCCGTTGCCGGGCGAATGGGACGAGATCAGCGCCGAGCACAAGCGGCTCACGCATTCGGCGAACCTGATCGACGGCGTGCAGGGCGCGCTCGCCGCGATTTCCGAATCCGACGGCGCGATGCTCACGCAACTGCGCGCGATCGTATCGAAGCTCAGAAGCCTCGCCGAATACGATCCGGCGCTCAACGACGTGCTTGCGTCGCTCGAACCGGCCGAAATCCAGTTGCAGGAAGCGTCGTATTCGCTGTCGCATTGCGCGCAGCGGCTCGATCTCGATCCGGACAGGCTCGCGCAAGTCGAAACGCGTCTGGACGCGTTGCACTCCACCGCCCGCAAATTCCGGCTGCCACCCGAGACGCTGCACGACGAGCATGCCGCGCGCCGCGCGCAACTGGCCGAACTCGACGCCGCCGCCGACCTCACCGCGCTGCACGCGGCCGCCGAGCGCGCGAGGGACGCGTATCTCGCCGACGCGAAGCGGCTGTCGAAAGCGCGCAAGGCGGCCGCCAAGGCGCTCGGCGCGGCGGTGACGGCGGGGATGCAGGAACTGTCGATGGCCGGCGGCAGCTTCGAGGTCGCGCTGGTGCCGCTCGAACAAGGCGGCGCGCACGGCCTCGAGCAGATCGAGTTCCGTGTCGCGGGCCATCCGGGCGTGCCGCTGCGGCCGCTCGCGAAGGTCGCATCGGGCGGCGAACTCGCGCGCATCAGCCTCGCGCTCGCGGTGATCGCGAGCGCGGCGAGCCCGACGCCGACACTGATCTTCGACGAAGTCGACACTGGCATCGGCGGCGGCGTCGCCGAGGTGGTCGGGCGGCTTTTGCACCAGCTCGGGCGCATGCGGCAAGTGCTGTGCGTCACGCATCTGCCGCAGGTCGCCGCGCGCGGCGATCAGCACTTCCAGGTCGCGAAGGCACAGGATACGCGGGGTGGCACCGTCTCGAGCGTCGTCGCGCTCGATAAAGCGAGCCGGATCGAGGAAGTCGCGCGAATGCTGGGCGGACTCGAAATCACCGCAACCACGCGCCGGCACGCGAAGGAAATGCTGACCGCGTGATACGGGGCTGGTGGCGGCCAACCGGCAGCGCCCGCCGCGCCAGCGCTTGCGGACCGCCGCGCGTTCGAGCCGCCGCGCGTCGCGCGCCCTACCCGAACACCCGCGCCCACAGCGCGGCCACCGCCGCGCGCTCGTCGGCAACCCGCTGCGGCTCGACCCGCGCCTTCTCCATCCCGTCGAGCCGCAGCCGGTGTTGCAGCCGCCGGTAAGTCCGGTACGCGGCGCCGACCGTCTCGGCCTCCGCCTCGCTCATCAGCCCGAAGCGCGCGACCTCGCGCAGCAGCGCGATATTGCCGGTATTGCGGATCATCCCCGGGTGCCGCGCCGCGTGCAGCAGCACCCAATACTGGACGATGAACTCGACGTCGACCATCCCGCCTCGATCGTGCTTCAGATCGAACAGCGCGCTGGTGTTCGGGTGCCCGGCGAGCACCTTGTCGCGCATTCCAACAATCTCCCGCGCGAGCACCGCCGCATCGCGCGGCATCGTCAGCACCTGCACGCGGATCGCCTCGAACGCCGCGCCGATCGCGGCGTCGCCCGCGCTGTGGCGCGCGCGCGTGAGCGCCTGATGTTCCCATACCCATGCGGTGTTCGCCGCGTCGCCCTCGCGCAATTGATAGCGCCGGAACGCGTCCAGATCGGTGACGAGCAGGCCCGCCTCGCCGTTCGGCCGCAACCGCAGATCGATGTCGAACAGCGTGCCCGCGCCCGTCGCGGTGGTGAGCCACGTGATCAGACGCCGCGCGAACGTCGTGTAGACGTCGGCCGCGCGCTCGTCCGGGTCGTCATACAGGAAAATCAGGTCGAGATCCGACGCGTAGCCCAGCTCCTTGCCGCCGAGCTTGCCGTATGCGATCGCCGCGAAGCGCGGCGTATCGCGGTGGCGCTTCGCGAGTTGCGACCAGACGACTTCGATCGTCACGTCGAGCACCGCATCGGCAAGCTCCGACAGGCGGTCACTCACATGCTCGACCGACAGCTTGCCCGCCAGGTCGATCAGCAGAATCCGGAACACTTCGGCATGCTGAGCATGACGCAGCAGGTCCATCTGCTGCTCCGCGCCGTCGGCGGCGGCAAGCCGCGCGCGCAGCGCGCCCTTGAACGCCTGCCAGTCGAACGGGCTGTCGATCGCCTCGTCGTCGAGCAACTCGTCGAGCAGTTGCGGATGGCGGATCAGGTAGCTGCCGCCCCAGCGCGTCGCGCCGAGCACCGACAGCACGCGTTCGAGCGCCGCCGGGTACTCGGTCAGCAGCGCGAGATACGCGCCGCGGCGGCCGACCGTCTCGAGCAGGTCGAAAAAGCGCGCGACGGTTTCGTCGCGGTGCGCGGCGTCGATGCGCGGCGCGGCTTCGAGCGCGCGCTGCGCGACGCGCTCGAAGCGCACCCGGCTCGTCTCCGGCAAGCCGGCATAGCGCGACGAGCGCCAGATTGCCTTGAGCCGCGCGAGCATCGCCGCCGGATCGGCGAAACCGAGCCCGCCCAGGCGCGCGGCGAGCGCGTCGTCGGCGCTGTCGTCGCCGAGCGCGGCGCTCCAGATTCGGCCCGCTTCGCCAGCGTCGGCGCGGCCTCGGCCGTCGGCCGCCTTGTCGGCGAACACCTGATCGAACTGCGCCTCGACGAATGCGCGGTGGCGCTCGAGCGCCACCGTGAGCGCCGCGTAATCAGCAAACCCGAGCGACGCGGCCAGCGCCGCGCGCTCGTCGGGATCGACGGGCATCGCGTGGGTCTGCGCGTCGTTGCGGTATTGCAGCCGGTGCTCGAGCGTGCGCAGAAACAGATACGCGTCGGTCAGGCCGGCGCGCACGTCGTCGCCGATCAGCCCGCGCGCGCTCGCGTGGCGCAACACCGCGAGCGTCGGCCGCACCCGGAAGCCGGCGTCCTGCCCGCCGCGTATCAACTGGAACACCTGCGCGCTGAATTCGATCTCGCGGATGCCGCCGCGGCCGAGCTTGATGTCGTCGGCCTTGTCCGGGCGCATCGTCGCGCGCCGCCGCGCCTCGTCGCGGATCTGCTCGTGCAGCGAGCGGATCGCGCCGATCACGCCGAAATCGAGATAGCGCCGATAGACGAACGGCTTGACGATCGCGTCGAGCTGCCGCGCGAGACGTTGCGCCGCGTCGCTGTGCTGCTCGGACACGAGCCGGCCCTTGATCCACGCATAGCGTTCCCACTCGCGGCCCTGCACATAAAAATATTCCTCGAGCATGCCGAGGCTGCATACGAGCGGGCCGGAATCGCCGTTCGGGCGCAGCCGCATATCGACGCGAAACACGTAGCCGTCGGCGGTCACCTCGGACAGCACGCCGATCAGCCGCCGGCCGAGCCGGGTGAAAAACTCGTGCGTGGAAATCGGCGCGCGGCTGCCGCCCGCCGTCTCGCCGTCGTCCTCGTAGACGAAGATCAGGTCGATGTCGGACGACACGTTGAGTTCGCGGCCGCCGAGCTTGCCCATCCCGACCACGCCGAGCACGAGCGGCTCGCCCGCCGGGCCGCGAGGCTCGCCGAACAGCGCGCCGAGTTCCGTGGACAGCAGCGCTAGCGAACGCTGGATCGCCAGTTCGGCCAGATCGGTCATCGTGCCAGTCACTTCGGCAACGTCGGCGCGGCCGGCCAGATCGCGCTCGGCGAGCGCACCGAACGCTTCGATGCGCAGCTGCCGCAGCGCACGCCTCAACGATTCCTCGGCCGGCGGCGCGCCGCCTTCGGCGAGCAGCTCGGCAAAGCGCGCGTCGAGCGCCGCGCGCGTGACGGGCGCGGCCGCCCACGCGGCGATCCGCTCGGCGAGCGCGGGCCGCGCCGCTGCCGCGCGCGCCAGATAATGCGAATACGAAAGGGACAGCAAAGCGGAGGCGTCGGTCATCGTCGGGCGCGCATTGCGCTGAGAAAGGCTGGACAGCCCACACAGGCGGCCGTCGAGGCCCGCCCGGGGGTAACCCGTGTGATACAGTTGGACGTTAGTCAGCAAGCGACCTAAAGCTACCACATCGCCCCTCCTTCGCCGCATGTCCGACCGCCAGGATTCCGCCTCAACGCCCGTAGCCGGACCTCCGCAGCACGATCACCCGGTCCTGCGTCGCGTGTTCAAGGGCGTGCTGGCGATCGCGATCGCGGTCTACTTCATCGCGGCCGCACTGTTTCTCGGGCTGCGCTACCTGCTGCTGCCGCGCATCGACGAGTTCCGTCCGCGGATTGAAAGCTTCGTATCGGAAAAGCTGCATGCCGAACTCAGGATAGGCCGGCTCGCGCCGCACTGGTCGGGAATGCAACCCGGCGTCGACATCACCAGCCTGACGATTCGCGACCGGCACGGCAAGCTCGCGCTGTCGGTGCCGCACGCAAGCGCGGCGCTGTCGTGGCGCTCGCTTGCGCAACTCGCGCCGACGCTGTCGAGCCTCGTCGTCGACGCGCCCGATCTGCTCGCAGAGCGCTCGGCCGACGGCACGCTGTTCATCGCGGGCGTCGCCGTTCCGACGACGACGAAAACCCATGCCGACGATACGTTCAGCGCGTGGCTGCTCAAGCAGGAGGCGATCGTGCTGCGCGGCGGCACGCTGCGCTGGCGCGACGCGCAGCACGACGCGCCGGAGCTTGCGCTCAACGGCATTCGCATCGCAGTGCTCAACGACGGACTCATCCACCGGCTCGCATTGCAGGCCCCCGCGAACGGCACGCTGCTGCGCGGCCCGCTGGATTTTCGCGCGCGCTTCACGCACAAGCCGCTTGCGCCGGTCGGCAAGCCGTCGAACTGGACGGGCGACGCATATCTGTCGACAGGCCCCGTCGATCTGCCCACGCTTTCCCGCTATGCGGACATCCGGCTCACCGCCTACGCGGGCCTGATCGACAACAAGATCTGGGCGCGCTTCGGCAACGGCCACCTGCAAACCGCGAGCGGCGAATTGCACGGCTACGACGTCGCGCTGCGCGTGCGCCCGACCCAGCCGCGCCTGGACATCCCGATCGCGCGCTTCGGCTGGGATCTCGCGATCGACCCGAAGCGCGACTACACGCTGCATCTGTCGCGGCTGCACGCCGAACTCAGCCAGCCTGCGCTGCCGGACGGCACGCCGCTGTCGCGCGCGCTCTCGCTGCACACGCTGAGCGCGCGCTATCGCGTGCCGAACGTCGACGAAGGCCAGTTGCTGTCGGTGTCGGGCGATCGCGTGGACTTCGGCATCCTGTCCGAGTTCGTCCGCGGGCTGCCGCTGCCCGCGCGGCTGCGCAACGAACTCGTGCGCTTCGATCCGCGCGGGCTCGTCGCCAACTACGCGCTGGAAGTCGAGCGCGCCAAGCCCGAGACCGCCGCGCTCGTCGATCAGGAGCGGCAAAGCGGCACCGCGCCGATCATCCGCTACCGGTTCCAGGGAGATCTGCAGGGCATCAGCATCGAAGCGCAGGAGCCGCCGCCGGGGTTGTCGGCGCACGGCCATCCGCGCGTCGGGATTCCGGGCGTCGAGAATCTGTGGGGACATGTGGACGCCAACGAGCAAGGCGGCTCGGTCAGCGTGGATTGCGTGGACGCGGCCGTCACCGTGCCGGGCGTGTTCGACGATCCGCGCCTGACGTTCGACCGGCTGCGCGGCCGCGCAAGCTGGACCGTCACGCCGGCGGCCGCCGGCGGGCAACATGCGCAAGTCGACGTCGCGGTGCCCGAATTGCGCGTCGAGAACGCCGACGCCGCGATCTCGGTCGCCGGCCGCTACGCGAACCCCGGTCACGGCCGCGGCTCGCTCGATCTGACGGCGAACTTCGAGCGCGCGGCCATCGCGCACATTGCGCGCTACCTGCCGACGAGCCTGTCCGAAAATCTGCGCCAGTACCTCGGCCATGCGTTGCAGGCCGGGCAGATCAACAAAGGCGCGACGATCGTCGCCAAGGGCCCGCTCGAAGAATTTCCCTATGAGCACGACCCGAACGCGGGCGTATTCCATATCGTCGCGCCATTTTCGGGCGGCCGCTTCGAGCCGACCCCTCAGCCGCCGCGGGAGCTCCAAAACGGCACGCCGAACGTCTGGCCGGCATTCGACGGCATCGACGGCCGGTTCGAACTCAAGCAGAACAAGCTGCGCTTTGACATCGCCCGCGCGCGCTACAAAGGATTCGCGCTCACCGGCGCGACCGGCCGCATCGACGATCTGGGCAATCCGGCCCGCTCGCCGCTCGTCATTGAAGGGCGCGGGCGCGGCCCGCTCGCCGATCTGCTCGATTACGCGAACCACAGCGCGCTTGCCGGCATCACCGGGCACCTCGGCGAGCGGGTGCGCGCGCAAGGCCCAGCGACGCTCGCGCTCAAGCTCGACATTCCGCAGCACGTCTCGCATCCGCACGTGGGCGTCGAGGGCACGCTCGGCTTCGACGGCAACACGCTCGAAGCCGACGGCGTGCCGAGTCTCTCGCAACTGCGCGGCAACGTGCGCTTCACGCAGCGCACCGCGTCGGTCGACGGGCTCACCGCGCGCTTTGCGGGCGGCGAGCTGCGCGCGCGCGGCTCACTCGCGGAAAACGGCCGCTATGCGTTCGACATCGACGGCCGCGCGTCGGTGGATACCGCTCGCGGCATGAACCTGAACCTGCGCGGCGCGGCCGCCGCCGCGCTCGAACGCGTCGTGGGCGAAGCGCCTTACCGGCTCGCGGTGCGCGGCGCGAAGGGCGGGCTGCCCGAAATCGACGCGCGCTCCGACTTGACGGGCATCGCGCTGAATTTTCCCGCGCCGCTCGCCAAGCCGGCCGGCACGCCGATGCCGCTGCACTTCACGTTCGCGCCCGAGCCGCAGCCGGGCGGCCAAACGCTCGAGCGCGCGAGCTTCACGCTCGGCCCGATCGCCGCGGCCTATCTGCTCGACGTGAAGCCCGGCTCGGCCATACGCGCGGTACGCGGCACGCTCGGGATGAACCGGATGCCCGACATGCCGCAGGAAGGCGTGAGCGCCGCGCTCGACATGCGCGAACTCGACGCCGACGCGTGGCTCGCGTTCGCGCAGTCGCTGCGCGCGCCGGCGGCCGCGCCGGAGCCGGCAGTGCAGGCGCGGCCACCCGCCATCGATCTCGCGAGCTTCGCGCCGAAGCGCTTCGCGTTCCACCTCGATACGCTGAAGCTGCTCAAGCGCAATTGGGAAAACGTGATCGTCGGCGCATCGCACGTCGATGAGCTGTGGCAGGCCAATATCGCATCGAATCAGGTATCCGGCTATCTGTCGTGGGCGCCGGGCGGCGGCCCGACGGGCGCGGGCGTGCTGAGCGCGCGGCTCGCGAAACTCGTGATCCCGGATAGCGCCGAGCACGATCTCGTCGGCCGCGCGATCGACCTGCCCACGCCGGCGAACCGCGCGATGCCCGCGATCGACGTCATCGTCGATCAGGTGGTGGCGCACGGCCACGACATCGGACGGCTCGAAGTCGACGCGCGCAACGTCGACGAAAACGGCATCCCGGTCTGGCAGCTCGACAAGCTCGAACTCAAGAACCCGGCCGCGAAGCTCACCGCAACGGCGAACTGGCGCACGTCGCGCCGCTCGCTCGCGCGCGGCGTGGACGAAGACGACGCGCCACGCCGCACGGTGTTCGACTTCACGCTCGCGATCGACGACGCGGGCGAGCTGCTCGAGCGCGTCGGCCTGCCGCGCACCGTGAAGAACGGGCGCGGCACGCTGTCGGGCAAAGTCGGCTGGCGCGGCGGCCCCACGTCGATCGACTATCCGACGCTCGGCGGCCACCTGTCGCTCGATCTCGAGCACGGCCAGATCCTGAAGGTCGATCCGGGCGCGGCGAAGCTGCTCGGCGTGCTGAGCCTGCAAGGCCTCGCGCGCTTCCTGACGCTCGACTTTCGCGACGTCATCGGCAAGGGGCTGCCGTTCGAGAAGATCACCGGCACCGGGCAGATCGCCAACGGCATCGCGCGCACGCAGGATTTCCAGATGACGGCGGCACCCGCGAAGGTCACGGTGAAAGGCTCGGTCGATCTCGCGAACGAAACGCAGCAACTCGACGCGCACGTCGCGCCGAAGATCAGCGCGAGCGCGGCGGCGATCGGCGCGGCCATCGTCAACCCGCTGCTCGGCCTCGGCGTGCTGGCCGCGAACCTCGCGCTGTCGGAGACGCTCGCGCACGCGTTCGCGATCGACTATGCGATCACCGGCTCGTGGGCGCATCCGCACATCGAGCGCACGCGCGGCGAACGGGTTAAGATGGACGACACGCCCGAAGCCCGCCGTTGATGTACGCGATAGGCGCGCTGGCGTCCCGGCTCGCACCCTATTTTGTGCCGCTGAATTCACCATGACCGACAGCCATTCGTCCAACAAGCCGTTTCGCGTCGCCGCGCTGCAGATGGTCAGCACGCCCGATCCGGCACGCAATCAGGCCGACGCCGGCCGGCTGATCGCCAGTGCGGCCGCGGCGGGCGCGCAGCTCGTGCTGCTGCCCGAATATTTCTGCCTGATGGGCATGCGCGACACCGACAAGCTCGCGCACGCCGAGCCTTACGGCGACGGCCCGTTGCAGCGCTTTCTCGCCGATGCCGCGCGCGAACACGGCGTCTGGGTGATCGGCGGCACGCTGCCGCTGAAAGCGCCCGAGCCCGCGCGCGTGCTGAACACGACGCTCGTGTTCGATCCGCAGGGCCGCGAAACGGCCCGCTACGACAAGATCCATCTGTTCAGTTTCGACAAAGGCAACGAATCGTTCGACGAAGCGCGCACGATCCGCCCCGGCAGCGCGGTGCGCACATTCGATGCACCGTTTGGCCGGGTCGGGCTGTCGGTCTGTTACGATCTGCGCTTCCCGGAGCTTTACCGGCAAATGGGCGATTGCGCGCTGATCGTCGTGCCGTCGGCATTCACGTACACCACGGGCCGCGCGCACTGGGAGACGCTGCTGCGCGCCCGCGCGGTCGAGAACCAATGCTATGTGCTTGCCGCCGCGCAAGGCGGCGTGCATGAAAATGGCCGCCGCACATGGGGCCATAGCATGCTGATCGATCCATGGGGCGAGATCGTCGCGGTGCGCGACGAAGGCGCGGGCGTCGTCGCGGGCGACGTCGATCCGGCGCGGATCGCCGAGGTGCGGCAAAGCCTGCCCGCGTGGCGGCACCGGGTGCTCGCGTAAGCGGCCGCAACCGGTGAAAAGCCGCCGCGCTCGCCCATTCATAACCGAAAACGTCCGACAACCGTTTCAGATTCCGACAATCCCCGAATCCGCATGAACATCATCGAACCTGGCATCCGCAATCTCGCGCTCGCGAAGGACACCCTGCTCACGCCGTATGGCCTCGACGAAGCGCTGCTCACGCGCACGCTCGCCGATATCTTCACGCACCGTGTCGACTATGCGGACCTGTATTTTCAGGCGACCCGCAGCGAAGCGTGGAGCCTCGAGGAAGGCATCGTCAAATCGGGCAGCTTCAGTATCGACCAGGGCGTCGGCGTGCGCGCGGTCGCGGGCGAGCGCACCGCGTTCGCCTACTCGGACGACCTGTCGCCGGACGCGATCGCCCAGGCGGCCGCCGCGACGAAGGCAATCGCCGCGGCAGGCGGTGGCAAGCGCAAGATTCGCGCGGCCGCGTCGCTCACGGGCGTCTCGGGCCGCGACCTGTATCTGCCCGCCGACCCGCTCGCGTCGCTCGACGCGACCGCGAAAGTGAAGCTGCTCGAGCGTGTCGAGCAAATGGCGCGCAGCCGCGACCCGCGCATCAAGCAGGTGATGGCGGGCCTCGCGGGCGAATACGACGTCGTGCTCGTCGCGCGCAGCGACGGCGCGCTTGCCGCCGACATCCGCCCGCTCGTGCGGGTGTCCGTCACCGTGATCGCCGAGCACAACGGCCGCCGCGAGATCGGCACGGGCGGCGGCGGCGGCCGCTTCGACTACGGCTATTTCACCGACGACGTGCTCGCCCGCTACGTCGACGATGCGGTGCACGCCGCGCTCGTGAATCTCGACGCGCGCCCCGCGCCCGCCGGCGCGATGACCGTCGTGCTCGGCCCCGGCTGGCCCGGCGTGCTGCTGCACGAGGCGATCGGCCACGGCCTGGAGGGCGACTTCAACCGCAAGGGTTCGTCGGCATTCGCCGGCCGCATCGGC
Organism: Burkholderia singularis; assembly: GCF_001718875.1. NCBI lineage: Bacteria > Pseudomonadati > Pseudomonadota > Betaproteobacteria > Burkholderiales > Burkholderiaceae > Burkholderia > Burkholderia singularis. The sequence goes on along the minus strand of NZ_CP013448.1, from coordinate 1,012,223 downwards.
GAGCAGGTCGCGGCGAAGGGCGTGACGGTCGTCGACGACGGCACGCTGCCGAACCGCCGCGGCTCGCTGAACATCGACGACGAAGGCAACCCCACGCAGTGCACGGCGCTGATCGAGGACGGCATCCTGAAGGGCTACATCCAGGACACGCTGAACGCGCGCCTGATGAAAATGCCCGTCACCGGCAATGCGCGGCGCGAATCGTATGCGGCGCTGCCGATGCCGCGCATGACGAACACCTACATGCTCAACGGCGACAAAGATCCGCAGGAGATCATCGCGTCGGTCAAGCATGGGCTGTACGCGGTGAATTTCGGCGGCGGCCAGGTCGACATCACGAACGGCAAGTTCGTGTTCTCCGCATCCGAGGCGTACATGATCGAGAACGGCAAGATCACGTATCCGGTAAAAGGCGCGACGCTGATCGGCAGCGGCCCGGAATCGCTGAAATACGTGAGCATGATCGGCAACGACATGAAGCTCGATACCGGCGTGGGCGTCTGCGGCAAGGAAGGCCAGAGCGTGCCTGTCGGCGTCGGCCAGCCGACGCTGCGTCTCGATAACATGACGGTGGGCGGCACCGCGTCGTAATGCGGCGTTGCCGCATCGGCGCGCGGACAATTCGCACGAATGCAGAGCGGCGCGCGGATTATCCGCATTTTTGAAGGCGCGGGATTGCCAGCCGCGTTGCGACCGGGTATAAATCGTCTATCGCTTATTTCGCGCTTGTCTCGTTACAGCACCGCACATTCGCCATGTCTGCCAAGTTTTATTTTTACTTTTTTTGGTATCTCAGGCCGCTGGCGGATCGAGAGGAGTGATGGCGCACGAAGCGCAACCGAAATTCCGAAAAAACCGCCGGCGAACCCGGCGGTTTTTTTTCGCCCCGCCGCTTTCCCGTATCCGATTTGACGCATTGATTTGACTCGCGAGCCGCACCAGCCTGCACCGGGCGGCGCCTAGAACTGGAGAACCCAAGCATGCCCCCGCACAATACCGACGACGTCCGCATCCGAGAGCTGAAAGAGCTGATTCCGCCCGCGCACCTGATCCGCGAATTCGCACTCGGGGAAGCCGTGTCGGAACTCATCTACAACGCTCGCCAGGCGATGCACCGGATTCTGCACGGAATGGACGATCGCCTGATCGTCGTCATCGGCCCGTGTTCGATCCACGATACGAAAGCGGCGCTCGAATACGCGAACCGGCTCGTCGGCGAGCGCGAACGCTTCAAGAACGAACTCGAGATCGTGATGCGCGTGTACTTCGAGAAGCCGCGCACGACGGTCGGCTGGAAGGGGCTCATCAACGATCCGCATCTCGACAACAGCTTCAAGATCAACGACGGCCTGCGTATCGCGCGCGAGCTGCTGCTTCAGATCAACGCGCTCGGCCTGCCGGCCGGCACCGAATACCTCGACATGATCAGCCCGCAATACATCGCCGATCTGGTCTCGTGGGGCGCGATCGGCGCGCGCACGACCGAGTCGCAGGTGCACCGCGAACTCGCATCGGGACTGTCGTGCCCGGTGGGCTTCAAGAACGGCACCGACGGCAACGTGAAGATCGCGGTCGACGCGATCAAGGCCGCGTCGCAGCCGCACCATTTCCTGTCGGTGACGAAGGGCGGCCATTCGGCGATCGTGTCGACGGCCGGCAACGAGGACTGCCACGTGATCCTGCGCGGCGGCAAAACGCCGAACTACGACGCCAACAGCGTGAACGCCGCGTGCACGGACATCGGCCGCGCCGGTCTCGCCGCGCGCCTGATGATCGATGCGAGCCATGCGAACAGCTCGAAGAAGCACGAGAATCAGATTCCGGTATGCGCGGACATCGGCCGCCAGCTCGCGGCGGGCGACGAGCGGATCGTCGGCGTGATGGTCGAATCGCACCTCGTCGAGGGGCGGCAGGATCTGAAGGAAGGCTGCGCGCTCACCTACGGCCAAAGCATCACCGATGCATGCATCAACTGGGACGACAGCGTGACGGTGCTCGAAGGGCTCGCCGCGGCGGTAAAGGCGCGGCGAGTGGCGCGCGGCAGCGGAAACTGACCACGCCGCGAGCCGGCCCGGCGCGCACGACGCCGGGCTTGTCCTGCCCGGCTCAGGGCAAGCCGGGCTTTTGCGGCTTGGCGTTGACCGGCAATCGGCCGTCAGCGTGTCACGAAAGCACGCCCGAGCCGAAGATTTCCGTATGCACGCGCTGCGGCGCGACGCCAAGCGCGACGAGCGCGTCGCACTGCGCCTTCATGAACGCCACCGGGCCGCATACGTAGTAGTCGGCGTCCGGCACGAGCGCGTATTGCGCGATGCGCTCCGGCGTGAACCGCCCCTGCACATCATGATCGACGCCCGCGCGATCGTCAGGGCCGACCTGCTCGTAGAGCACCGTGCGCTTGACGTTCGCATGCTCGCGCGCCACGTCGTTCAGCCAATCGCGGAACGCATGCACCGCGCCCGAGCGGCATGCGTGAATGAAGCGGATGTCGCGCGGGCTGCCATCGGCAATCAACGTCGACGCCATCGACACCATCGGCGTGATGCCGACGCCGCCCGAGATCAGCACGACCGGCGTGCCGGCCTCGCGCTTGAGCGTGAAATCGCCCATCGGCGCGGTGACCTCGACGGTCGCGCCCTCCTCGACGCCGTCATGCAGCAGCGTCGAGACCTTGCCGGCCGGCACGGCATCTGCGTGGCCGGCCTCGCGCTTGACCGAGATGCGCAGCCATTTGCCGTGCGGCGCATCGGACAAGCTGTACTGGCGCGGCTGATCCACCCCGAGATCGCCGACGAAGCGCTTCACCGTCACGTACTGGCCCGGCTCGAACGACGGCGCCGCGCCGCCGTCGGCGGGCGTCAGATAGAACGACGTGATCTCGTCGCTTTCGCGCACCTTGCGCACGACCCGGAACGGCCGAAAGCCGCTCCACGCCGCGCCCGCGTACAGATTCGCCTCCGCGCCGATCAGGATCTGCGCGAGCTGGCCGTATGCGACGCGCCATGCTTCGAGCGTGTCGGCATCGACCGCGTCGCCGAGCACTTCGACGATCGACGCGAGCAGGTTCTCGCCGACGATCGGATACTGCTCCGGCCGGATGTTCAGGCTCGCGTGCTTGTTCGCGATCCGCGACACCGCGCCGCTCAGCGCGCCGAGATCGTCGATGTGTGCCGCATACGCGTAGACCGCTTTCGCGAGCGTCTCGGGCTGGTTGCCGGTTTTCTGATGAGTCTGGTTGAACACATGCTTCAGCTCCGGATGGCGCCCGAACATCCGGCTGTAGAAGTGTTTGGTGATCGTCACGCCGTGTTGCGCGAGAACCGGAGCGGTCGCTTTCACGCGCGCCATTTGATCAGCGGTGAGTTGTGTCATCGAAGTGTTCTCCCTAAAAAAGATGCTTTAAATTTACATATTTAAAGGCGCGACATCGACGGTCAAATTGTCGCACTGCAATATAACACCATTGATCGGAAGATTGAGCGATGCTCACGGCGGCTTCGTGCCGCCGCGCTCGCCGCGCTCACTGGGCGCGCGTGCGGTCCCACAACACGTCGGCGCCGCCCGCCGCGCGGTTCAGCACGCGCGCCAGCACGAACAGCAGATCCGACAAGCGGTTCACGTAACGGCACGGCGCGGCGCCAAGCGCCTCATGCGCGCCGAGCGCGACGATGGAGCGCTCCGCGCGTCGGCACACGGTCCGGCACACGTGCGCGAGCGCCGCGCTGCGCGCGCCGCCCGGCAGGATGAACTCCTTGAGCGGCGGCAGTTGCGCGTTGTAATGCGCAAGCCACGCGTCGATGCGCGCGAGATGCGCATCGGTGATCGCCGTGTGCCCAGGTATGCACAGCTCGCCGCCCAGATCGAACAGATCGTGCTGGATCGACGCGAGCGCCGCGCGGATCTCATCCGGCAGCGGCTCGGCAAGCAGCACGCCCAGGTGCGAGTTCAACTCGTCGACGTCGCCGATCGCCGCGATCCGCGCGCCGTCCTTGCGCACGCGGCTGCCGTCGCCGAGGCCCGTCGTGCCGTCGTCGCCCGTGCGCGTCGCTATCTTGCTCAAGCGGTTGCCCATCCATGTCTCCATGATCCGCGGCGGTCCGCGCCGCGTCGGTGAAATCCCTATTATCGCAGCGGCGCTCGCGCCGGGACGCGCGCTTTCGAGCGTAGAATGATCCGGCCGCCCCAACCTGCCTCACCGCGGACTCGACGAAACGTCGATACAACAAACAACTCGCACCGGAGACGCATGTGAACCACCCCGAGCCGCCTCAACGCGCGCTGCCGGCCGGCTTCATCGACGCGCTCGCCGCGCGCTTCGGCACGCGGATGTCGACGGGCGCCGCGGTGCGCGCCCACCACGGCCGCGACGAATCGCCATTCGATCCGCAATGGCCCGACGCCGTGGTATTCGCGCAAACGCTCGACGACGTGCGCGACGCCGTGCTGCTCTGCGCGCGCCATGACGTGCCGCTGATTCCCTACGGCGCCGGCTCGTCGCTCGAAGGCCATCTGCTTGCCGTGCGCGGCGGCGTGTCGGTCGATTTGTCCGGGATGAACCGCGTGCTGTCGATCGACGCGGAAGACCTCACCGCCACCGTCGAGCCCGGCGTCACGCGCCATGCGCTGAATGCCGCGCTGCGCGATACGGGCCTGTTCTTCCCGATCGATCCGGGTGCGGATGCCAGCCTCGGCGGCATGACCGCGACGCGCGCATCCGGCACGAACGCCGTGCGCTACGGCACGATGCGCGAGAACGTGCTGGGCTTGAGCGCGGTGCTCGCGGACGGCCGTGTCGTGAAAACCGGCACGCGCGCGCGCAAATCGGCGGCGGGCTACGATCTGACGCGGCTGTTCGTCGGCTCGGAGGGCACGCTCGGCGTCATCGTCGACGTCACGGTGCGGCTGCATCCGCAGCCCGAAGCGATTTCGGCGGCAGTCTGCGCGTTCCCGTCGATGGGCGCGGCGGTGCGCACCGTGATCGAAACGATCCAGATCGGCGTGCCGATCGCGCGCGTCGAGTTCGTCGACGCGCTCGCGATCCGCGCGATCAATCGCGCCGCGCATCTCACGCTGGCCGAAGCGCCGACGCTCTTCTTCGAATTCCACGGCACCGAGGCGGGCGTGCGCGAGCAGGCGCAGCAAGTCGAGGCGCTCGCCGCGCAGCATGCCGGCTCGGACTTCGAATGGGCAACGCGCCCCGAGGACCGCACGCGCCTCTGGTCCGCGCGTCACCACGCCTACTTCTCGATGCTGCAACTCAAGCCCGGCTGCCGCGCGGTGACGACCGACGTGTGCGTGCCGATCTCGCAGCTTGCCGCGTGCGTCGAGCAAACCGAGGCCGATCTGAACGCTTCGTCGCTGCTGTGCCCGATCGTCGGCCATGTCGGCGACGGCAACTTCCACGTGCTGATGCTCACCGATCCGGACAAGCCCGAAGAGTTCGCCGAGGCGGAAGCGCTGAACGACCGGCTCGTCGCGCGCGCGCTGCGCATGGGGGGCACCTGTACGGGCGAGCACGGCGTCGGGCTGCACAAGATGCGGTTTCTTGCCGCCGAGCATGGCGAATGTGCGCTCGATGCGATGCGCGCGATCAAGCGCGCACTCGATCCGCGCAACCTGATGAATCCCGGCAAGATCTTCACGATGGACGACGCATGACGACAACGAACGCAAGCCGCCGCCCGATGCCGTCGTCCGATACCAAGGAGCAGACATGAACGCCCCCGACGCGCTGTCGGCCGAGTTGCGCACGCAGCGTCAGCGCGAAGTCGTGCAGGCGCTGATGGCCGTGCTGCCGACCCATTGCCTGCTGTACCGCGACGAGGACACCGCCGCGTACGAATGCGACGGCATGTCCGCCTACCGGCGGCTGCCGCTCGCCGTCGCGCTGCCGGAAACCGAATCGCAGGTGCAGCGCATCGTGCAGATCTGCCACCGGCTCGACGTGCCGATCGTGCCGCGCGGCGCGGGCACCAGCCTGTCCGGCGGCGCGCTGCCGATCACGCTCGGCGTCGTGCTGTCGCTCGCGCGGCTCACGAAGATTATCGAAGTCGATTCGTATGCGCGCACGGCAACCGTGCAGCCCGGCGTGCGCAATCTCGCGATCTCCGAGGCCGCCGCGCAATATGGGCTTTATTACGCGCCCGATCCGTCGTCGCAGATCGCCTGCACGATCGGCGGCAATGTCGCGGAAAATTCGGGCGGCGTCCATTGTCTGAAGTACGGGCTCACCGTGCATAACGTGATGCGCGTGCGCGGCGTGACGATCGACGGCGAAATCGTCGAATTCGGCTCGCTCGCGCTCGACACGCCGGGGTTCGATCTGCTCGCCGTGACCATCGGCAGCGAAGGCATGTTCGTCATCGTCACCGAGGTCACGGTCAAGCTGATCCCGAAACCTCAAACCGCGCAGCTCGTGATGGCGAGCTTCGACGACGTCGTCAAGGGCGGCGACGCGGTGGCGGCGATCATCGCGTCCGGCATCGTGCCGGCCGGCCTCGAAATGATGGACAAGCCCGCGACGCAGGCAGTCGAGGCGTTCACGCAGGCGGGCTACGATCTGGACGCCGCCGCGATCCTGCTATGCGAATCGGACGGCACGCCCGAGGAAGTGGCCGAGGAAATCATGCAAATGACCGCCGTGCTGCGCGAGCACGGCGCGACGCGCATCCAGGTGTCGCGTGGCGAGCGCGAGCGGCTGCGCTTCTGGTCCGGCCGCAAAAACGCGTTTCCGGCCGCGGGCCGCATCTCGCCCGACTATTACTGCATGGACGGCACGGTGCCGCGCCGCGCGATCGGGCCGCTGCTCGCGCGCATCGAGCAGATGGAAGCGCGCTACGGGCTGCGTTGCATCAACGTGTTCCACGCGGGCGACGGCAACATGCATCCGCTGATTCTGTTCAACGCGAACGACCCCGGCGAGCTGCACCGCGCGGAGGCGTTCGGCGCGGACATCCTCGAAACCTGCGTCGAGCTGGGCGGCACGGTGACGGGCGAGCACGGCGTCGGCGTCGAGAAACTGAACGCGATGTGCGTGCAGTTCTCGCAAGCGGAACGCGACGCGTTCTTCGCGGTCAAGCGCGCGTTCGATCCGCCCGGCCTGCTCAATCCCGACAAAGGCATTCCGATCCGCGCGCGCTGCGCGGAATACGGGCGGCAGCACGTGCGCGGCGGGCTGTTGCCGCATCCCGAGCTGCCGCGCTTTTGACGGCGCGCGCGCGTGGCTGCCGGTCTTGCGTGGCTGGCCCGGCTTGCCGCTCGCCCGGCCGGCCGGCAGCCGGCTGGCCGCCGCAAGCCTTTGCGCCCGGCTGCAACGGGGAAGTTTCTAAGGGGTTCGCCCAACTGTACGATCGCAACAGCCCGGTAGAATCGACCGAACGATCAACGCACCGATACGCGATGGAACAGGACGATATCGTCGCCGACTGGGCGGCGCGCATCCGCGAGGCCGCGGCAAACCGCCAAGCGCTGCGAATCCGCGGCGGCGGCACGAAGGATTGGTATGGCCAGACGCTCGACGGCGAGATTCTCGACACCCGCGCATACCAAGGCATCGTGTCGTATGACCCCGCCGAGCTTGTCGTCACCGCGCGCACGGGCACGCCGCTTCGCGAGATCGAAGCGGCGCTCGGCGAATGCGGCCAAATGCTGCCGTTCGAGCCGCCCCACTTCGGCCGCGGCGCGACGATCGGCGGCGCGATCGCGACGGGCCTCGCCGGCCCGCGCCGCGCGAGCACCGGCGCGCCGCGCGATTTCATGCTCGGCGTCACGCTGCTCGACGGGCGCGGCGACGTGCTGCGATTCGGCGGGCAAGTGGTGAAGAACGTCGCGGGCTATGACGTATCGCGGCTGATGGCGGGCGCGCTCGGCACGCTCGGCCTGATGCTCGAGGTGTCGATCAAGGTGTTGCCGCTGCCCGCCACCGAAGTCACGCTGAAGTTCGACATGAACGCGACCGACGCGGTTCGTAAGCTCAACGAATGGGCTGGCCGCCCGTTTCCGCTGTCCGCGAGCGCGTGGCGCTACGACACGCTGGTGCTGCGTCTGTCCGGCGCGCAAGCCGCGGTCAAGAGTGCGAAAACCGCGCTTGGCGGCGAAGCGGTGGACGCGGTCGAGGCCGAGCGTTTCTGGGAAGGGCTGCGCGAGCAGAGCGATCCGTTCTTCGCGTCGCTCGCGCCCGGCCATGCGCTATGGCGCTTGTCGCTGCCGTCGATCACCGAGCCGCTGCACCTGCCCGGCTTGCAAATGATGGAATGGGGCGGCGCGCAGCGCTGGTGGATCACCGACGCCGACGCGCAGACGGTGCGCATGAGCGCGAAACAGGCGGGCGGCCACGCGACGCTGTTCCGCTCGAGCGGCAGCTACGACCGCAGCGCGGGCACCTTCACGCCGCTGCCCGCGCCGCTGATGAAAATCCATCGCGGCCTGAAGGCTGCATTCGATCCGGCGCGCGTATTCAACCGCGGCCGGCTCTATTCCGATCTCTGAGGCCGGCATGCAGACGAATCTCGCCGAGTTTATCCGCGACACGCCCGATGGCGACGATGCCGATGCGATACTGCGCAAATGCGTGCACTGCGGCTTCTGCACCGCAACCTGCCCGACCTATCAAATGCTCGGCGACGAACTCGACGGCCCGCGCGGACGCATCTACCTGATCAAGCAGATGCTCGAAGGCGCGAGCGTCACGCGCAGCACGCAGCAGCACCTGGACCGCTGCCTCACGTGCCGCAGCTGCGAGACGACCTGCCCGTCGGGCGTGCAGTACGGCCGGCTCGTCGAGATCGGCCGCAAGATCGTCGAGACGAAGGTGCCCCGCACGCTGTCGCAACGGCTGCTGCGGCGCGCGCTCGCGAGCTTCGTGCCGAACGCGGCAGTGTTCGCGCCGATGATGCGGCTCGGCCAGCACGTGCGGCCGCTGCTGCCCAGGCGGCTGCGCGACAAGGTGCCGCCGCGCGCACGCCTGCTCGCGTGGCCGAGCGCGCCGCACGCGCGCAAGGTGTTGATGCTCGCCGGCTGCGTACAGCCGTCGATGATGCCGAACATCAATATCGCGACCGCGCGCGTGCTCGACGCGCTCGGCATTGAAACCGTCATCGCGCCCGAGGCCGGCTGCTGCGGCGCGATCCGGCTGCATCTGGGCTTTCACGACGAAGCGCTGCACGACGCGCGCCGCAATATCGACGCATGGTGGCCGCACGTCGAGCGCGGCGTCGAGGCGATCGTCATGAACGCGTCGGGGTGCGGCGCGACGGTGCTCGAATACGCGCACCTGCTGCGCGGCGACCCGGCGTATGCCGACAAGGCGCGCCGCATCGTCGAGCTGACGAAGGATCTTTCCGAGCTGCTCGGCAACTTCGAGCCCGAACTGGCCGCGCTCGCGCGGCGGCGCGGCATCCACACCGTCGCCTACCATCCGCCCTGCACGTTGCAGCATGGCCAGCAATTGCGCGGGCACGTCGAACGTCTGCTCGAGTCCCTGGGCATCGAAGTCCATTTGCCCGCCGACAGTCATCTATGCTGCGGCTCGGCCGGCACCTACTCGCTCACGCAACCGTCGCTCGCCTACAAGCTGCGCAAACAGAAAATCGCGAAGCTGCAGGCAACCGAGCCGCAAATGATCGTATCGGCGAACATCGGCTGTATCGCGCATTTGCAAAGCGGTACGCAGGTGCCTGTCGTGCATTGGGTGCAACTCGTGGATACGCTGCTGCATGAATGAGCGCGGGCGGAAACTCGTCGTTCGCCGTTCGTCGTTCGTCGTTCGCCGTTCGTCGTTCGTCGTTCGTCGTTCGTCGTTCGTCGTTCGTCGTTCGTCGTTCGTCGTTCGTCGTTCGTCGTTCGTCGTTCGCACGCAGTATCGATCATCTGATCGCCGCCGACATGCGCATCCGGCAATCGCCGCCGCGTGTCGGCCCGCTGCGCCCGCATGTCCGTATAATTCCCGCATTGCCCGCGCGCCTCGGCACGCTGCCCGGCGCGCGCCACGTTCCGTTCGTTCTGCCATGTCCGATCTCGCCTCCCGTCTCGCCTCCGTTCATCGCCGCATCGACAGCGCCGCGCGCGCGGCCGGCCGTGAGCCGGATTCGGTCACGCTCGTCGCCGTGTCGAAGACATTCCCCGCCGACGCCGTGCGCGCCGCGCATGCCGCCGGCCAGCGCGCATTCGGCGAGAACTACGTGCAGGAATCGATCGACAAGATCGACGCGCTCGCCGATCTGCGCGCCGCGCTCGAATGGCATTTCATCGGGCCGCTGCAATCGAACAAGACGCGCGCCGTCGCCGAGCGCTTCGACTGGGTGCATACGATCGACCGGCTGAAGATCGCGCAGCGCCTCGCGGAGCAACGGCCCGCGCACCTGCCGCCGCTCAACGTGTGCGTGCAGGTGAATATCAGCGGCGAGGCGTCGAAAAGCGGCGTGTCGCCCGACGATGCGGCCGCGCTCGCGCGCGCGGTCACCACGCTGCCCGCGCTGCGGCTGCGCGGCCTGATGGCGATTCCCGAGCCCGCCGGCGATTCCGACGCGCAGCGCGCGCCGCATCGCGCGCTGCGTGCGCTGTTCGAGCGGCTGCGCGCGGAAGGGTTCGCACTCGATACGCTGTCGATGGGCATGTCGGCCGATCTCGAAGCCGCGGTCGCCGAAGGCGCGACGATCGTGCGGATCGGCACGGCGATCTTCGGTACGCGCGACTACTCGCACTGAATCCGCCGCCTTTTTTCTTTCTATTACCGGCTCCATCATCATGAAAATTGCATTCATCGGCGGCGGCAATATGGCTGCTGCGCTGATCGGCGGACTCGTCAAACGCGGCGCCGCGGCGCCCGACCTGCTTGCCGTGGACGTCAACGAAGACGCGCGCCAGCGCGCGCAAGCCCAATTCGGCGTGCGCACGGCCGCCGCAATCGACGCCGCGCTCGCCGGCTACGACGCGATCGTGCTCGCGGTCAAGCCGCAAGTGCTCAAGGACGTCGCGGCCGCGCTCGCGCCGCACCTGTCGACGCAGTTGGTCATCAGCATCGCGGCCGGCATTCGCGGCGCGGACCTGTCGCGCTGGCTAGGCGGCTATGCGCGCGTGGTGCGCACGATGCCGAATACGCCGGCGCTCGTCGGCATGGGCGTGACGGGACTCGCCGCGCTACCGGGCGTCGACGCGGCGGGGCGCGAACTCGCCTCGAAGGTGCTCGGCGCGGTCGGCGAGACGATATGGTTCGACGACGAAGCGCGACTCGACGCGGTCACCGCGATTTCGGGCAGCGGCCCGGCCTACGTGTTCTACTTCATCGAAGCGCTGCAGGAAGCGGCGCGCCAGCTCGGAATGAACGACGAGCAAGGCCGCGCACTCGCCGTCGCGACGTTCACGGGCGCGGCGCAGCTTGCCGCGCAGTCCGGCGAGCCGGCGAGCGTGTTGCGCGAACGCGTGACCTCGAAGGGCGGCACGACGGCCGCCGCACTCGCATCGTTCGACGCGCAGGACGTCAAGCAGGCGATCGTGCGCGGCGTGCTCGCCGCGAATGCGCGGGCAAAGGAGATGGGAGACGAACTCGGCGGCGCGTGATGCGTCGGCAGCGCCGGCGGGATGCGATGCGATGCGCATGCCGCGCGCCGCGAGCCGCGCGCTCAGACGCTTGGCTCGCGGCGCCCCCCCGCAGTTCACCGGTGCGACACGTCATCGCCGCTCCGTTACTCATCCAGTACGGGCCAAGACCGTCGATACGCGTCGCGCGCCGGCGCTGAAGGCGATTGCCCGCCACATTCGATGCGTGTGACAGCCGTTTATCAAAGCTTTCCGCCGGCTTTGAGCCTATACGACTTGTTTTCTTCGGATTCGGTATCCGGAAACGGCACGAATTTGATTTCGATCGGATGCCTTCCCCGGTTCCTGACGGAATGGGTTTTTCTGCTGTTCGTCATCTGGGTGTCGGGGTGCATCTCCGGGAACGCCCGGATCAACATGTGCTCGTAATCGTACGGATGGCCGTCGAGAAAAATGGTGGTGCGGTTGCCGTTATAGCGCTGCTCGTATTCCCATGCCGTCGCCCCGTGATTGTGGTATCGCACTGATCCGATATAAACCTGCGCGCCCCGGAGCGCGTCGCGCGGAATACACAGCTCGAAACAAGCGCCCTGCCGCTGCTGAAACCGCTTCCTGACGTCTTTCGACACGCCGACGTAAGCCTCATTCCCGTTTATCACCACGTAGATGCCGGGCTCACTCACGATTTCGTCTGGAATGCTGGTCGATTCGCCCGCGCGCTCCGGAATCATGCTTTCAAGCAGGGCGTAATAGTCCAGCACGTATTCGATAACGGCCATCTTGTGTCCTCCGTCCGATAGTCACATAGAGCTACCGTAGAAGGACGCGCATACTCGCCGGTTGTGAAAGCGCGCTCACCGGCGGCGCGGGATAATGTGGCGCGACGCCGCACAACACTCCGTGGCGCGGGCACGGCGCGACGCGCGCGCGGCCGTTCGCGCGTAGGCGCGGCTAACAGGCCGTCATCAACGACGCGTGCGCCACGCCGCGCGCAAAGCGTGAACAGCAAGCCGCGCCGCGCGGAACCGGGCCAGTGGCGCGATGGAGCCGCGCCGGGTTTCCTGTCCCATGCGCGTGCGCAGCCATATCCGACGCCGAACCCGCCCGCGCTCATGCCACCCGCTGCCCGGTGACATACGTGGCGCGAGGCACCGGCAACGTGCGCTGCATCGCGACGCGCACGAAATCCGCGCGCAGCCCCGGCGCGATCTCGCCGCGATCGGTCAGCCCCGTCTTGCGCGCCGGCTCGAGCGACACCGTCGCGATCGCGCGCGGCAAGCTCCAGCCAGCCTTGTACGTGAGATCGAACGCCGCGCTCAACAGGCTCGACGGCACGTAATCCGACGACAGGATGTCGAGCAGCCCGGCCTGCGCGAGCGCCAGCGCCGACACGTTGCCCGAGTGCGAGCCGCCGCGCACCAGATTCGGCGCACCCATGATCGTCGCGATGCCCCGCGCGCGCGCCGCCTCGGCCGCGGCGAACGTGGTCGGAAACTCGGCAAGCACGATCCCTTCGGCCGCGGCCTGCTCGACATGCTCGACGAGCGTGTCGTCGTGACTCGCGACGGGCACGCCGAGCGCCTGACAACGCGCGATGATCGCGCGCCGGTGAGCGTCGGCGTAACGCTGCTGCTCGTCGGCAAGCTCGGCGAGCGCCGTCGCGGCTTCCTCGTCCGTCCACGTCTTGTGCCGCTCCTGATAGCGGCGCCATTGCTGCGGGTCCTGCCACTGCCGCTGCCCCGGCGTGTGATCCATCACCGATGCGAGCCGCAGGCGCGGGTGCTGCGCCAACGCGTCGAACACGTCGACGACATCGCCGGTCGCCACTTCGCAACGCAAATGCAGGAAGTGCTCGGCGCGCAGCAGAGCGTCGCTCGCAAAACGCTCGATCGCTTCCGCGCAGCGCGTTTGCACGTCGCGGCCGCGCACGCCGACGTTCAACCGCGTGCCGATCGCGAGCGCGTCGAATACGGTCGTGATTCCCGCCGCCGCGATCTGCGCGTCGTGCGTGACGAAAGCCGCATCGATATCCCAATACACGCCCGGGCGCGGCGCGAGATGCTTTTCGAGATTGTCCGTGTGCGTCTCGACGAGCCCCGGCAGCAGATAATCGCCGCCCCAGTCTTGCGCGTCGCGCGCGGCGGTCGTACCGCGCGACACCGCGCGAATCGCGCCGCCCGCGAGTTGCACGGTGCCGACGAAGACGTCGTCGCGCGTGACGACACGCGCATTGGTAATCAACATCGCTCGCTCCGATGGAAGCATCGTTTGATGACGGAACATCACGCCGCGCGCCGCGACGGCGCACGCAATTCGAAACAACGCGTCGCGACCCGCTCGCGCATCGCGTCGTCGTGGAAGATGCCGACGATCGCGGTGCCGCGCCGCCGCGCCTCGACGATCAGCTCGGCGACGACGTCGCGATTGGCGGCATCGAGCGACGCGGTGGGTTCATCGAGCAACAGGATCGGCTGCTCGGCAATCAGCCCGCGCGCGATGTTCACGCGCTGCTGCTCGCCGCCGGAGAACGTCGCGGGCGCAAGCGGCCATAGACGCTCGGGCACGTTCAGGCGCGCGAGCAGGCTCGCCGCGCGCTCGGCCGCGTCGCGCTCGGCCACGCCGCGCGCAATGAGCGGCGCGGCCACCAGCGCAAGCGCGGGCACGCGCGGAATCGCCCGCAGGAACTGGCTGACGTAGCCGATCACGTCGCGCCGCAAGCGGATCACGTCGTGCGCGCCAACGTGGGTCAGCACCACATGGTCGCCCGCGCGCGGCCCCGTGCGCACCGCGATCGCCCCCGCGCTCGCCAGATAATTGCCGTACATGCATCGCAGCAGCGTGCTCTTGCCCGCGCCGGACGGCCCCGTCAGCGCGACGCATTCGCCTGCGCAGACGTCGATCGACACTTGTGATAGCGCGTCGATCGTCATGCCGCCCTGCCCGTGCAGCGTAAAAATCTTGGACACGCCGCGCGCGTGCAGCATCAGCGCGGCATTGCCGGCGAATGCGCGCGCGAGCGCGAAGGATTCGATCATTGGCACGGCGAACCTCATACCGGTAACACGGACGAGACGAGCATCTGCGTATAAGGATGTTGCGGATCGTCGAGCACCTGATCGGTCAGCCCCGCCTCGACGATCTCGCCGCGCTGCATCACCATCAGCCGATGCGCGAGCAGCCGCGCGACGCCGATGTCGTGCGTGACGATCAGCATCGACAGCGACAATGTCGACGTCAGCGTGCGCAGCAAGTCGAGCAGCCTCGCCTGCACCGATACGTCCAGGCCCGCCGTCGGCTCGTCCATGAACACGAGGCGCGGCTGCGTCACGAGATTGCGTGCGATCTGCAAACGCTGCTGCATGCCGCCCGAGAACGTCGACGGCAGATCGTCGAGGCGCTGCGCTTGCAGCTCGACGCGCGCCATCCAATCGGCGGCGCTCGCGCGCAGCCGCCCGTAATGGCGTGCGCCGAGCGCCATCAGCGGCTCGCCGATGTTCGCGCCGGCCGAGACGTCGGCGCGCAGCCCGTCGCGCGGATTCTGCGTGACGAAGCCCCACTCGGTGCGCATCAGATGCCGCCGCTGCGGCTCGGCGAGCGCGAACAGATCGACGCGCGCACCGTCGCGGCCCGTGTAATGCAGCGTGCCCGCATCCGCGGCGGTTCGCAGCGACAGCACGTTCAGCAGCGTCGTCTTGCCCGATCCCGATTCGCCGACGATGCACAGCACCTCGCCCGGATACAGTTCGAAGCTCGCGTTCGCGAAACCGTTTCGTCCGCCAAAACGTTTCGTCAGGCCGCGGGCGCTCAATAGCGGCGTCATGTCGTTTCTCCGGCCGGTTGCTCGATGCCGACGCGCGGCGGCGGCTGCATATCGGCACCGCCGATGCCGCCCGTGCCGGCGCCAGCGTCGGCGGATTGCGCCGCATCGCCGCCACGCCGGCTTTCGCAGTAGTCGCTGTCCGAGCAGACGAAACGGCGCGTGCCGTGATCGTCGACGATCATTTCGTCGAGAAAGCTTTCGCGCGAGCCGCACAGCGCGCATGCGGCGTCCCAGCGTTGGATCTCGAACGGATGATCGTCGAAATCGAGACTCACGACTTTCGTATACGGCGCGATCGCGTAGATGCGCCGCTCGCGCCCCGCGCCGAACAGTTGCAGCGCGGGGTTCATGTGTAGTTTGGGGTTGTCGAATTTCGGAATCGGCGACGGCGACATCAGATAGCGGTCGTTGACGATCACCGGATAGTTGTATGTCGTCGCGATGCGGCCGTGGCGCACGAGGTCTTCGTACAGCCGCACATGCATCAGCCCGTAATCGGCGAACGCGTGCAGCTTCGCGCACTCGGTCGTGCGCGGCTCGAGCCTGAAGAGCGGCTCGGGCATCGGCACTTGGTAGACCAGGATCTGCCGCTCGGTCAACGGCGTTTCCGGTATGCGGTGACGCGTCTGGATGATCGACGCGTCGGCCGTTCTGGTTGTCGTCGCCACGCCCGCGCAGCGCGCGAAGAAGCGGCGGATGTTGACCGCGTTCGTCGTCGCGTCGCAGCCCTGATCGATGACTTTCAGTGTATCGCCCGTGCCGATCAGCGCGGCCGTCACCTGGATGCCGCCCGTGCCCCAGCCGAACGGCAACGGCATCTCGCGCGATGCGAACGGCACTTGATAACCGGGCACCGCGACGGCCTTGAGCAGCGCGCGGCGGATCATTCGCTTGGTCTGTTCGTCGAGGTACGCGAAGTTATAGCCGCAGGCGGCGTCCGCGCCTGCGTCGTGTGCCGCGTTCATCGTGTTCGGCATGCTCGTGCAAGCCGGATCGGGTGCGTTCATCGCGATGAGTCCTCCTGCGCCGCACGCGGCGCGGCGGCGTGCGGTTCATTTCCGTTCGCGCGCGCCGCATGCGTCGCGTGTTGCGCACGCATCCGGCGCACGAGCTCCAGCTCGGACTGGAAATCGACATAGTGCGGCAGCTTCAGATGCTGAACGAAGCCGGACGCTTCGACGTTATCGCTATGCGCCAGCACGAACTCCTGATCCTGCGGCGGCTGCGTTACGTCTTCGCCAAGCTCGGGCGCGCGCAGCGCGCGATCGATCAGCGCCATCGCGATCGCCTTGCGCTCGGCGTGACCGAACGCGAGGCCGTAGCCCTGCGTGAAGCGCGGCGGTTCGCCGTCGCCGCCTGCGAATTGATTGATCATCTGGCATTCGGTCACGTCGATCTCGCCGATTTCGATCGCCTCGCCGCCCAATTCGTCGAGCGGCATCTCGACGGCGACCGTCCCGTAGCGCAGCTCGCCCGCAAACGGATGCGTGTTGCCATAGCCTCGCTGCGTCGCATAGCCCATCGCCAGCAGGAAGCCTTCGTCGCCACGCGCGAGATTCTGCAACCGTGTGGCGCGATCCGCGGGAAACGCGAGCGGCTCGCGCGACAGATCGCCCGGCTCCGGCGCGCCGGGCGTCGGCCGCTCCTGCTCGATCAACCCCTCGTCGTTCAGCAGCGTGACGATGCGCGGCGCCGGCTGCGTGACATCGAGCGACTGCGGGGTTTCGGCGCATGCCGTTCGTGCGCCGGGCGCGGGCGTCTCGGCGTGTTCGTCGTGTTCGTCGTGTTCGTCGTGTTCGTCGTGTTCGGCGTGCTCGGCGTGCTCGGCGTGTTCGGCGTGTTCGGCGTGTTCGGCGTGTTCGGCGTGCTCGGCGAGCAGCGCGAAGTCGAGCAAGCGTTGCGTGTAGTCATAAGTCGGGCCGAGCAGCTGTCCGCCCGGCACGTCCTTGAACGTGGCGGAAATCCGTCGGTCGAGCCGCATCGCGCCCGTATCGATCGGCAACGTATAGCCGAAGCGCGGCAGCGTCGTGCGGTACGCGCGCAGCAGAAATATCGCCTCGACGAGATCGCCCGCCGCCTGCTTGATCGCGAGCGCCGCCAACGTTTCGTCGTACAGCGCGCCTTCCGTCATCACGCGCGCGACCGCAAGACGCTGCTGCTCGCGAATCTGCGCAACGCTCAACTCCGGCACCGCCGGATCGCCGCGCCGCGCTTTGTCCAGCAAACGCCACGATGCCTCGATCGCGCGTTCGCCGCCTTTCACCGCGACATACATCAGTGCACCTCCACGTGCGTCGTGCGCGGCAGGCCGATGCACGCGTCGCCGCAAACGAGATAACAATCGATGCCACAAGGAAAATGCGGCGCGAATTCGGCGCGCTCGCGCCAGAACGCGGCGGGCAGGCCTGCAGGCGCGATCGTGCACGCATGCCGGATGCCTGGTCCGCGCAGCGTCAGCGGCGTGCCGCCCGTCAAAGACGCGACACGCACGAACAGCGTGACCGCCTGCTCGGGCGCCTGCGCGACGCCGCTCGAAAAGCGATGCAGCGGCAGCAGCGCGGCGGGATCGTCGATATACGCGAACTGCGCGGCGTATGGATCGTCGACGATCGGCGCGCCGGTATGAAAGCGCAGTGCCGACGCGAGTGCGGCGTCCGGCGTGCCGAGAAAAACCGGCGTCGAGTAATCGCACAGTGCGAGCAATGCCGCGAATGCCGCAGGCGCCGCGCGTACCGGCCGTGACGCATCGGCGCGCGCGGGCGCGATGCGGCCCGTCGTACCTGGCCGCGCGAGCGCGTCGAGCAGCGCACGGAACGCACGCTGCGTGTCGTGCACCGGATCGGCGAAACCCGGCGCAACGTCGGTCAGGGAAATCGGTATATCGGCCATCGTCATTCGCCCCGCACCATCGTGAAAAATTCGACGCGCGTGGCCGCGGCGTCGCGCGCGCGGGCTGCGCGCCGTTGAGCCAGCCGCGCGCGATATGGCGCAATCACCTGCGCTTCGACGCGCGCGCGGTACGCCGGCAATTGCAGCAGCGCATCGGCAAGCGCGGCCAGCTCCGCGCGGCGCTTGTCGCGGCCCAACTGATACGCGATGCCGAGCACCGTGGGCGCGCCGTCGTGCGCGAGCCGCAGCACCGCGCGCGTGACGCTCGCCTCGCCGAGATTGAACGGATCGCCCGTGCCGCCGATGCGGCCGCGCACCATCGCAAGCCCGGTCTCGGGCGGGCGCAGCCAGTCGTATCCAGGCGCCGGCGCACCGGCAAGCGCCTGCTCGAGCGAGCGCTCGAGTTCGTCGCGGGGCATGCCCGCCAGCAACGCGAGCCAATCGCGCCGCGCGGCGAACGAAGGAGAAGCGGAGGATGTCGTCATCGAAGCTCCGTCGTGATCGGCTGCTCAATGCATCAATGCTTGATGTCGGCGAATCGGTTGCCTGATTTAACCATCTATTTGTCTAAACGTCTAGACGTCTGGATGTAAAACGAGGCGATGCAAATTAGCCGGCATGATTCATCGAATTGCCGTCGGCCGCGCACTACAATGCGGCGAAGACAGTAATTGGAACGCAAAGGAATGACAGCACCATGACATCCGCCGACCCTTCCGTCCAGGATTCGCCGCTCGAGCGCGGCAGCGGCGTCTCGGTCTGGCGGCAGATCGAGCAAATTCTCGCCGCGGAAATCGCCGCGAACGGCTTCGGCGAAAACGGACGGCTGCCGAGCGAGGGCGAGCTTGCGAAGCGTTTCGACGTCAACCGGCATACGGTGCGGCGCGCGATGCTCGGCCTGGCCGCGTCCGGGCTCGTCAGCGTCGAACAGGGCCGCGGCACGTTCGTCCAGCCGGGTGCGATCGATTACACGATCGGCCGCCGCACGCGCTTTACCGAGAACCTGAACCGCCATCACCAATCGGCAACCGGCCGCATGCTGTCGGCCGAGCGCGTGAAGGCCGATCCGGCGGCCGCGCGCGCGCTCGGCCTGCGCGCGGCCGCTTACGTGTACCGGATCGAGTCGATACACGAAGCGGATGGCGTCGCGCTCACCTACGCGAAAAGCGTCTACCCGGCCGCCCGCTTCGCGGAGCTGCCCGCCGTGCTCGATCGGCACGAGCGCATCACCGACGCGCTCGCCGAATACGGCGTCACCGACTATCTGCGCAAATGGAGCCGCATCGGCAGCGTGCTGCCCGACGCGTCGATCGCGCGGCGTCTGAACGTCAACAAGCAACAGCCCGTGCTGTGGGTCGAAAACGTCGACGTCGATCTCGACGGCACGCCGATCAAATACGGCACGACCTATTTCGCCGCGGACCGCGTGCAATTGCTGGTCGAAAACGACACGGCGCCCGGCCATGCGCGTTGAGCCCGCCGGCCACGCGCACGCTCGCGCATGGTCCGAACACGCGCGCTTTGCGATCTACTATACGCCGCCGCGCACATCCGCATGGTGGCAAGCAGGCTGCGCATGGCTCGGCCGCGACCCCGAGGACGGCACGGCGCTCACGCCGCCGCAACCGGCCGCGCTCGCGCGGCGCGTCGAGGCGCTGACGCTCGCGCCGCGCCGCTATGGCTGGCACGCAACGCTCGTCGCGCCATTCGCGTTGCGAACCGGCGTCACGCCCGACGGTCTCGTCGCCGCGGCCACCCGCTGGGCGCGCGACTGCGCGCCGTTCTGCGTCGCAGTCGACATCGCGGCGCTCGGCTCGTTCGTCGCGCTGCGGCCCGCGACCGAACACGGCGACGCGAAGCTGCGAGCGCTCGCGGCGAGCGCGCTCCATGCATTCGCGCCGCTGCGCCGCCCGCCATCCGATGCGGAGCGCGAAAAACGCCGCGCCGCGCCGCTGAGCGCGCGCCAGCGCGCGCTGCTCGACGCCTGGGGATATCCTTACGTGTTCGACGAATACCGGTTTCATATGACCCTGTCCGATTCGCTCGCCGACCCCGCCGAGCGCGACGCGCTGATCGACTGGTGGCGCGCGGCGGCCGCGCCGCTCGGGCCGCTGCCCGTCGATCACGCCGCGCTGTTCGTCGAGCCTGAGCCGGGCGCGCCGTTCGTGCTGTACAAGCGCGTGCCGTTCGGCGGGCAGCCCGAACCGGCTGCCGGTCGCGACGAGACACAAGCATGAGCGAACGGCCGACGAGATCGACGCGCGGCTCGCGCGCAGCGTCGAATGGACGATGCCGGCCGGCACCGCGCTCACGGCGATCGACAATTCCGGCCCGCTCGAGGCTGCCGGCACCGCGCTGATCGAGCTGTTGCGCAGCCTAGCCTGACGCGCCGCGCGGCGCCGGCGAGTGCGTCAGACGAGGCCAGCCGTCACAGCGCGGCCGCCGCGTAATGCGCGGCAATCCCGGCGAACAGCGCGCCGCCCAGCCAGTTGTTGTGCCTGAACGCCGCGAAGCACGACATCCGCTCGCGGTCCTTGATCAGCGTGTAGTGATAGGCCGCGCAGCCGGCCGCCGCCGCCCACCCCGCCCAGTAGAACGCCCCCAGGCGCAGCGCAGCGCCGAGCCACGCGTAGATGCCGAGCATCGCCGCATAGCACAGCATGATCGCTAGCACGTCGAAGCGGCCGAACGTGATCGCCGACGTGCGCATGCCGATCTTGATGTCGTCGTCGCGATCGACCATCGCGTAAGCCGTGTCATATGCGACCGCCCAGAACACGTTCGCGGCCAGCATCACCCACGCGATGGCCGGCACCGCGTCCAGCACGGCCGCGAACGCCATCGGAATACCGAAGCCGAACGCGATGCCGAGATAAGCCTGCGGAATCGCGAAGAAACGCTTCATGAACGGATAGGTCGCCGCCACGAACACGGCCACGACCGACAGCTCTTTCGTCAGCGCATTGAGCGGCAGGATCAGCAGGAACGATACGAGTGCCAGGCCCACGGCGATCGCCACGGCTTCCCATGCATGGATCTTGCCCGACGTGAGCGGCCGCTCGGCGGTGCGCTTCACGTGGCGATCGAAATCGCGGTCAGCATAATCGTTGATCGCGCAGCCGGCCGAGCGCATCAGGATCGTACCGATCACGAAGATCACGACGAGCGATGGCGACGGGCGGCCGTCCGACGCGATCCACAGCGCGTTGAGCGTCGGCCACAGCAGCAACAGGCTGCCGATCGGCTTGTCCATCCGGATCAGCCGCAAATAAAGGGGAAAACGGGCAAGCATCGGGCAAGCGCGCGGAGCGCTGTCGAACATAACTCCGGCATTGTAGAACCGGGCGGGATTTGCCGCAAAAACGCGGCTGCCGGCGCAGCCGGATGGACGCGCCAGGATAGGCGAAGCTCAAAAGCGAACCCGCGCGTGGCGGCTGACGCTCGGCGGCACACGCGAAACCGCCCCGCCGGCTAACGCGCCGCCGCCTCGTGATCGACGATCGCATCCTCCGGCCGCAGCACGCGGCCGCCTTGCGTGCGTGGCGTCATCACCGCGACCGGCCGGCCGCTGCGCCGGTCGACAAGCTGCGAATGCGTCTCATGGGCCCCGTACAGATGCGATTCGCCCCATTGCCGCAATGCGACAACCACCGGAAAAAGCGCCCGCCCCTTGTCCGTCAGCACGTATTCCTGATACGCGGAGCCGTCGGACGCAGGCGCCGATTCGAGCACGCCCTCGTCGACCAGCATCTTCAGCCGGTCGGCCAGCATGTTGCGGGCGATGCCGAGATTGCGTTGGAATTCGCCGAAGCGGCGCATGCCGTCGAACGCGTCACGCACGATCATCAGCGACCAACGGTCGCCGATCGCGTCCACCGCGCGCGCGACGGGGCACGCGTCGGCACTCATATCTTTACGTCGGGCCATGCTGTCGAAGAAATGGGGACCGAAATACGCGGCACCGGGCCGCGCGCATCGTGATCGATGTGTTGCATTCTAAAACTTTGCCGGGCAACGACCGCGCCGAATCGATCGAAAGCGGGCTCGCGCACTCAGCCCCGGCCGGCTGTCATGCAAGCAGCGAGCGCAGCATCCACGCGGTCTTTTCATGCGTCTGCAGGCGTTGAGTCAGCAGATCGGCGGTCGGCTCGTCGCTCGCGGCCTCGGCGGCCGGGAAGATCGCACGCGCGGTGCGCACCACGGCCTCATGCCCTTCGACGAGCTGGCGGATCATCTCGTCGGCGGCCGGCACTCCGTCAGCCTCCGGAATCGACGACAGCTTCGCGAACTCGCGATACGTGCCGGGCGCGACGACGCCGAGCGTGCGAATCCGTTCGGCGACGAGATCGACGGCAAGCCATAGTTCGTTGTACTGCTCCTCGAACATCAGATGCAGCGTGTTGAACATCGGGCCGGTTACGTTCCAGTGGAAATTGTGCGTCTTCAGATACAGCGTGTAGGTATCGGCGAGCAGGCGCGAGAGCCCTTCCGCGATCTTCTTGCGATCCTTGTCGCTGATGCCGATGTTGATCTGGGTAGCGTTTCCTTTCTTGACCATATCGCTGACTCCTTGTCGATGTGAATGGAACCGGCACGGCACGCGGCAGCAGCGGCTCGAGCGCGCCGCGCGCCTCAAGCACGCTGTCCCGCCGAGTTTAACGTAGAACCGGTCCCGCGCCATTGCGCAAAACCGGCGTGGCGGGCGTCAGCCGAAATGCCGGGCGAGCTGCGTGATCAATGCGGCCGCGCCGCTGCCCGCAATCGCGAAACCGATCAGGCGGCGCACCACGGCGGTGGCAAGCGCACGGGATTGAATCGCAGGCGGGCGCCGGACTACTGCCCGCCAGTCGAGCGTCGATGGGTTCATATTCATCTCCTTCGCATACGGAACGATGTCCCGCGTTGGCGCATGCCGGCGCGCATCGTTCGATCCGGCTGCCTGCGCCGCCGCGGCGAGTCGCGAGAGCGGCAAATCCGACCTCGGCCGCGCCGGCGCCGCGCCGGTGTGTCGGCAACGGCCTAAGCGCATGCCGAGCGGCTTCGGCCGCGGCGCGTCAGCGCCCGTCGGCCCGGACAGCTTACGGACTGATTTTATATTTATCTATCACATTTTTGTTTTAATTAAATTTATCTATTTAATAGGCAAAACTAAACCGGGGCACGCCCCGGTTCGCCGGCCGCTATCACGGCGCTCAGTTGACCGTCGCCGGAATGTCGAGCTTTGCCACGCCGGGCAACGCGCACGCGCTGATCGCATCGCTGATCGCGTCGATCGCCGGCATCCGCGTGAAACTCTTGCGCCACGCGAGCACGACGCGCCGGTCAGGAACCGGTTCGTCGAACGGCACATAGGACAGCAGATCGGCGTCCGCGCCGTTGCCATGAGGGCCGAGCTGCGCGACCGACATCCGCGGCAACACCGTGATCCCCACGCCGCTTGCCACCATGTGGCGGATCGTTTCGAGCGACGAGCCCTCGAAGGTCTTCTGGATACCGTCGGCCGTCTGCGAGAAGTGCATCAGCTCCGGACACACGCCGAGCACGTGGTCGCGAAAGCAATGGCCGCTGCCGAGCAGCAGCATCGTCTCCTGCTTCAGATCGGCCGGGTCGATCTTGCGGCGCTTCTCCCACGGGTGCCCCGCCGGCAGCGCGACGACGAACGGCTCGTCGTACAACGGCCGCACCGTCAGGCCCGTCTCGGGAAACGGCAGCGCCATGATCGCCGCGTCGATCTCGCCCTGCTTCAACAGTTCGAGCAGCTTCAGCGTGTAGTTCTCCTGCAGCATCAGCGGCATCTGCGGAACGCTGCGGATCATCTGCTTGACGAGCGTCGGCAGCAGGTACGGCCCGATCGTATAGATCACGCCGAGCCTGAACGGCCCGACGAGCGGGTCTTTGCCCTGCTTGGCGATTTCCTTGATCGCGAACGTCTGTTCGAGCACGCGCTGCGCCTGCGTGACGATCTGGTCGCCAACCGGCGTCACGCTCACTTCGCTCGCGCCGCGCTCGAAGATTTGCACGTTCAATTCGTCCTCGAGCTTCTTGATCGCCACCGACAACGTCGGCTGGCTGACAAAGCACGCTTCGGCAGCCCGGCCAAAATGCCGTTCGCGGGCGACCGCGACGATGTATTTCAATTCGGTAAGCGTCATCGTGAGTTAATCAATCGTTTCGTGACGATAGATTAAATTTATACACCGATTGGGCCGATTCGCCAACCTCTGTGCATAAGACACGCTGCCGCATCGCGCCGCTTCGCCCGCGCGCTCAGGCTTTCAGATACTGCTCGCGCGCGCCGAGCCAGCGCGCGAGATGCTGCGCGACGACGTCCGGGTAGCCCGCGATGAGCCGCGCCGCCACTTCCCGCGCCGGTTCGATCAGCCAGCCGTCGTGCTCCAGATCGGCAAAGCGCAGCATCGCCGCGCCCGACTGGCGCGCGCCGAGAAACTCGCCGGGCCCGCGGATCTCGAGATCGCGGCGGGCGATCTCGAAGCCGTCGGTCGTCTCGCGCATCGTCTTGAGCCGCGCGCGGCCCGCGATCGACAGCGGCCCGCTGTACATCAGCACGCACACCGAAGCCGCCGTGCCGCGCCCGACCCGCCCGCGCAACTGATGCAACTGCGCAAGCCCGAAGCGCTCCGCGTGCTCGATGACCATGAGCGACGCGTTCGGCACGTCGACGCCGACCTCGATCACCGTGGTCGCGACGAGCAGCTGCACGTCGTTGCGCGAGAACGCGTCCATCACGGCCGCCTTGTCGGCGGGCGGCAGACGGCCGTGGACCAGGCCCACCTTCAACTCGGGCAGCGCGGCGGCGAGCGTCTCGTAGGTTTCGACTGCCGTTTGCAACTGCAGCGTCTCGCTCTCCTCGATCAGCGGACACACCCAGTACACCTGCCGCCCCGCGAGCGCCGCCTCGCGCACGCGGCCGATCACTTCGTCGCGCCGCGCATCGGAGACGAGCCGCGTGAGAACGGGCGTGCGCCCGGGCGGCAGTTCGTCGATCGTCGACACGTCGAGATCCGCGTAATACGTCATCGCGAGCGTGCGCGGAATCGGCGTGGCCGACATCATCAGCTGATGCGGCTGGAAGCCCGTCGCGCCGTCTGCCGCATTGGCCGCCTTCGCGCGCAGCGCGAGCCGCTGCTCGACGCCGAAGCGATGCTGTTCGTCGACGATCACGAGCCCGAGCCGCGCGAACTCGACCGTATCCTGGATGATCGCGTGCGTGCCGATCACGAGCTGCGCAGTGCCGAGCGCGGCCGCCTCGATCGCCGCGCGTTTGTCCTTCGCCTTCAGGCTGCCCGCGAGCCACGCGACCGACACGCCGAGCGGCTCGAGCCAGCCGCGCAGCTTGCGCGCGTGCTGCTCGGCGAGGATCTCGGTCGGCGCCATCAGCGCGGCTTGATAGCCGGCGTCGATCGCCTGCGCGGCGGCAAGCGCCGCGACCACCGTCTTGCCGCTGCCGACATCGCCTTGCAGCAGCCGCTGCATCGGGTGCGGCTCGGTCAGATCGCGCGCGATCTCGGCGACGACGCGCTCCTGCGCCGCCGTCAGCGCGAACGGCAGCGCCGCGTACAGACGCGCGGACAGCGACGCCGCATCCGAGGTCGAAGCGTCGCGCGCGCGGCGCGGCATCGCGGGCGCGGCGCGCGTGCGGCGCTCCTCGTGCGCGCGCTTGAGCGACAACTGCTGCGCGAGCAGTTCGTCGAACTTGATGCGGGTCCACGCGGGATGCGAGCCGTCCATCAGCGCGGCTTCGTCCGAATCGGCGCGCGGATGATGCAGGATTTTCACGGCGTTCGCGAGCGACGGCACGCCAAGCGGCCTCAGATACTCGCGCTCGATCTCGGGCGGCAGGATTTCCGGCAACGGCGTGCGCTCGAGCGCGTTGTCGATCGCCTTGCGCAGATACGCCTGCGACACGCCTGCCGTGCTCGGATAAACGGGTGTCAGCGCCTGCGGCAGCGGCGTGTCGGCATCGACGACCTTCACCGCCGGATGCACCATCTCCAGGCCGAAGAAGCCGCCGCGCACGTCGCCGCGCACGCGCAGCCGGCGCCCGGTCGCCATCTGGCTCGCCTGCGAGCCGTAGAAGTTCAGAAAGCGCAGCACGAGCTGCGCGCCGTCGTCGTCGCGCAGCTTCACGACGAGTTGGCGGCGCGGCCGGTAAGTGACTTCGTTGTCGAACACGACGCCTTCGGTCTGCGCGGTTTCTCCGGGCAACAACTCGCCGATCGGCGTGAGGGCCGTTTCGTCCTCGTAGCGCATCGGCAGATGCAGCACGAGGTCGATCGAGCGCGTGAGGCCGAGCTTCGCGAGCTTGTCGGCGGTCTTGAGCGGTTTCGATGCGGCTTTGGCGGCCGCTTTCGCGGTGGACGCGGTGGACGCGGTGGACGCGTCAGTGGCGGTGGTGGCAGCGGTGACGCCAACGGTGGTGCCGGCGACGCCGTCGTCGGTGACGCCAGCAGCGGCGACGGGTAAAGCCGAAGCCGGCGATGCCGCGGCCGGCTTCGATGCGGATTGGGCCGCCCGCCTGCGGCCCGGCGTCGCGGGCGAGTCTGCCGCGCCGCCTTGCCCGCCTTGCCCGCCGCCCTGCCCGCCCGCCGGCGCGCCGCGCCCGCCGGCCGCGCGGCCGCGCCCCATCGCGGCGCGGCGCGGCGCGCCGGCGTCGGCAGTTGCCTGAGCTGACACGGCATCGCCGTCGAACACATCGGCTTCGGCTGGATCGGCAACGGAACGGCGAACGGGTACGGGCATCGGTCAGAGAAGGCTTCGTCGAGCAAGTACAATAGCGGCTTTCACGTCACGCGAACGCACCACGCCGGCCGGCCGCGCAACCCCGCCATCATAGCGGCTCGCGCACGCCGCCACGCGCTTTGCTTGTGCGGCCGGCCGTCCCGACCCCGTTTGCAGTCCCGGTTTGCAATCCCGTTTCGCAGCTTTATTTCGCATGCTTACGCTTTCCGATTTCGATTTCGATCTGCCGCCCGAGTTGATCGCGCAAACCGCGCTGCCCGAGCGCAGCGCGAGCCGCCTGCTCGAAGTCGGCAACGCACCCGCGGGCGCCCGGCTCGTCGACCGGCGCTTCGCCGAGTTGCCCGGCTGCATTGCGCCGGGCGATTTGCTCGTCTTCAACGATACCAAAGTGCTGAAGGCCCGCTTGCTCGGCCGCAAGGCGAGCGGCGGCAAGATCGAAGTGCTGATCGAACGCGTGACCGGGCCGCGCACCGCGCTCGCGCAGATCCGCGCGAGCAAGAGCCCGGCCGCCGGCACGACGCTCACGCTTGCCGACGCGTTCGACGTGACGGTCGGCGAGCGGGTCGAGCCGTTCTTCACGCTGCATTTTCCCGACGACTGCGGCACGCTGATCGAGCGCTACGGCCGCCTGCCGCTGCCGCCGTACATCGAGCACGCGCCCGATGCGATCGACGAGACCCGCTATCAGACCGTGTTCGCGGCCAATCCCGGCGCCGTCGCCGCGCCCACCGCCGGACTGCATTTCGACGATGCGGTGCTCGCCGCGCTTGATGCGCGCGGCGTCGAGCGCGCGACGCTCACGCTGCACGTCGGCGCGGGCACGTTCCAGCCGGTGCGCGCCGAGAATATCGCCGAGCACCGGATGCACAGCGAATGGTACGAACTGAGCGGCGCGCTCGTCGACCAGATCGCCGCGACGCGTGCGCGCGGCGGCCGCGTGATCGCGGTCGGCACGACATCGCTGCGCGCGCTCGAGGCCGCCGCGCGGGACGCCGAAGCGGCCGGCCGGCCGCTTGCCGCGACGCGCGCGGAAACCGATATTTTCATCACGCCGGGCTATCGTTTTCGTGTCGTCGACCGGCTGGTGACGAATTTCCATTTGCCGAAGTCGACGCTGATGATGCTGGTCAGCGCGTTTGCCGGCCTCGAGACGATCCGTGCCGCGTACCGGCATGCGATCGACGCTCGCTACCGCTTCTTCAGCTACGGCGACGCGATGCTGCTCACGCGGCGCGACGTGCCCGAGGAGAATCGCCGCGACGCATGAGCGCAGCATGTCGGTGATTGGGCGCATCGGCAGCGCCGCTGCGCGATCTCGCGCAAACCGGGCCGCAATCCACCGCCTTTCTTACCGCCGCCGGCCCTCGCCGGCGGCGCTTTCAACATGCGCCGGACTGGGCCGGCCGCAGCCGGCGCTTCGGCGCTTACCGCGGCCCCGTGCAAACGGCTCTCCGGCGGCAAGGAGTTCAAACAGATGACCGAAGGCTCATCCCACGATACGCATACGCACGTGCATGCGCACGGCGGCCTCAAATTCGAACTGCTGACGACCGACGGCCGTGCGCGCCGCGGCCGCGTCACGCTCAATCACGGCGTGGTCGACACGCCGATCTTCATGCCGGTGGGCACCTACGGGACCGTGAAGGCGGTCAAGCCGAGCGAGCTTGAAGAGATGCGCGCGCAGATCATTCTCGGCAACACGTTTCATCTGTGGCTGCGCCCCGGCCTCGAGACGATCGGCGCGCACGGCGGACTGCACCGCTTCATGGGCTGGAACAAGCCGATCCTGACCGATTCGGGCGGCTTCCAGGTATTCTCGCTCGGCGAGCTGCGCAAGATCACCGAGGAAGGCGTCACGTTCGCGTCGCCGATCAACGGCGACCGGCTGTTCCTGTCGCCGGAAGTGTCGATGCAGATTCAGAAGGTGCTGAACTCGGACATCGTGATGCAGTTCGACGAGTGCACGCCTTACGCGACCAACGGCGTGCCGACCACGCACCGGGAAGCGGCCGACTCGATGCGCATGTCGCTGCGCTGGGCGAAGCGCTCGCTCGACGAGTTCCAGCGGCTAGGCAATCCGAATGCGCTCTTCGGCATCGTTCAGGGCGGGATGTACGAGGATTTGCGCGACGAATCGCTCGCCGGGCTGTCCGAACTGGGCTTTCACGGGCTCGCGATCGGCGGGCTGTCGGTCGGCGAGCCGAAAGAGGACATGATGCGCGTGCTCGAGCACGTCGCGCCGCGCCTGCCCGCCGACAAGCCGCATTACCTGATGGGCGTCGGCACGCCCGAGGATCTGGTCGCCGGGGTCGCCGCGGGCGTCGACATGTTCGACTGCGTGATGCCGACCCGCAACGCCCGCAACGGCTGGCTGTTCACCCGCTTCGGCGACGTGAAGATCCGCAACGCGTCACACAAGAACGCGCTGAAGCCGCTCGACGAGACGTGCGGCTGCTATACGTGCCGGAATTTCTCGCGCGGCTACCTGCATCATCTGCACCGCGTCGGCGAGATTCTCGGCGCGCAGCTGAACACGATCCACAACCTGCACTACTACCTCGAGCTGATGCGCGAGATCCGCGAGGCGATCGATACGCACACGTTCGACGCATTCAGGAAGCGCTTCGCGCAAGATCGCGCGCGCGGCGTCGACTGACGGCCCGCCACGCCGGTTGCGCCGCAACACCTTACAATATTCTTTCGACATGCGCGCAAACGCGCGCCAATCGGCGTGAGCGGCCCGTGAACGGTTCGTTAACAGCTTGAAACCAAAGCGCATTTGCGCCGCTGTCGCAATGAGGGCCGGTGGTAGAATAACCGGCTTGTTTTTTTCGATCTTCCCACGGAGAGACCAACGTGTCGTTCATTTCCAATGCCTATGCGCAAGGCGCAGCGGGCGGAGCCGAATCGAGCCTGATGAGCTTCCTGCCGCTCGTGCTGATGTTCGGTGTGCTTTACTTCATCATGATCCGTCCGCAAATGAAGCGGCAGAAGGAGCACCGGAACATGCTCGCCGCGATGGCCAAGGGCGATGAAGTGGTGACGAGCGGCGGGCTCGTCGGCAAGGTGACGAAGGTGACGGATGCCTATATCGGCGTCGAAATCGCGTCGGGCACCGAAATCACCGTGCAGAAGGCCGCCGTGACGGCCATCCTGCCGAAGGGCACGATCAAGTCGCTGTAAGCCCCGCCGCCGCGTTCGCGCGCCCGAGCGCCCCGCCGCATGCGCGGCGCGGGCGGCGCCGGATGCGGCGCAATCCCAGCCAACCCACCCGTTCGGCCCCCTCATGAATCGTTATCCACTCTGGAAATATGTCGTGATGGTCGTGGCGCTCGCCATCGGCTTCCTGTACACGCTGCCCAACTTCTTCGGAGAAGCGCCGGCGGTGCAGGTGTCGAGCGGCAAGGCCACGGTCAAGCTCGGCGCCGACACGCTCGCGCAGGTCGAAACCGCGCTCAAGGCCAACAACGTCGCGGCCGACGACGTCACGTTCGACAACGCGTCCGCGAACGCGACCATCCGCGTGCGCCTGAAGGACACCGACACGCAGTTGCGCGTGAAGGATCTGCTGCAAAAGACGCTGAACGCCGATCCGAACGATCCGCAGTACGTCGTCGCGCTGAACCTGCAAAGCGCGTCGCCGCGCTGGCTGAGTGCGCTGCACGCGCTGCCGATGTATCTCGGTCTCGATTTGCGCGGCGGCGTCCACTTCCTGCTGCAGGTCGACATGACGGGCGCGCTGACGAAAAAGCTCGACTCCGACGCGTCCGACGCGCGCACGCTGCTGCGCGACAAGGGCATCCGCGACGGCGGCGTGAACCGCGTCGACCAGGCTGTGGTCGCGAATTTCGCCGACCAGGACACCGCGGAGCAGGCGCGCAAGCTGCTCGCGCAGTCCGTCTCCGAGCTGCAATGGGCCACGCAGCCGGGCGGCGGCGGCTATCAGGTGGTCGGCACGTTCACGCCGGCCGTGCAAAAGGCCGTCGAGGACGCCGCGCTCAAGCAGAACCTGACGACGCTGCACAACCGCGTCAACGAGCTGGGCGTATCCGAGCCGATCCTCCAGCAGCAGGGCAACGACCGGATCGTCGTCGAGCTGCCGGGCGTGCAGGACACCGCGAAGGCGAAGGACATCATCGGCCGCACGGCGACGCTCGAGGCGCGCCTCGCCGATCCGCTCAACACGCACCCGAATCCGAACGATCCGGTGCCGCCCGGCGAGGAATTGTTCACGCAGGGCAACCAGACGCCCGTGCTGCTGAAGAAGCAAGTGATCTTCACCGGCGACCGGATCATCGACGCGTCGGCCGGTTTCGACGAACATCAGCGTCCGTCCGTCAACATCCGCCTTGATGCGGCGGGCGGCCGCGCGGTGCGCGCGGTGTCGCGCGAGAACATCGGCAAGCCGATGGCGATGGTGCTGTTCGAGAAGGGCCGCGGCGAAGTGCTGACCGTCGCGACGATCCAGTCCGAGCTTGGCGACCGCTTCCAGATCACCGGCCAGCCGACGCCGCAGGCGGCCACCGATCTCGCGCTGCTGCTGCGCGCGGGCTCGCTCGCCGCGCCGATGGACATCATCGAGGAACGCACGATCGGCCCGAGCCTCGGCGCGGACAACATCAAGATGGGCTTCCATTCGGTGGTCTGGGGCTTCGTTGCGATCGCCGTGTTCATGATCGCGTACTACATGCTGTTCGGCCTGGTGTCGGTGATCGGGCTGTCGGTGAACCTGCTGCTGCTGATCGCCGTGCTGTCGATGATGCAGGCCACGCTCACGCTGCCCGGCATCGCCGCGATCGCGCTCGCGCTCGGCATGGCGATCGACTCGAACGTGCTGATCAACGAGCGCATCCGCGAGGAGCTGCGCAACGGCGCGGCGCCGCAAACCGCGATCCAGCAAGGCTACGCGCACGCGTGGGCGACGATTTTCGATTCGAACGTCACGACGCTGATCGCCGGCCTCGCGCTGCTCGCGTTCGGTTCGGGCCCGGTGCGCGGCTTCGCGATCGTTCACTGCATCGGCATCGTCACGTCGATGTTCTCCGCGGTGTTCTTCTCGCGCGGGCTCGTGAATCTCTGGTACGGCGGGCGCAGGAAGCTTCAGTCGCTCGCGATCGGGCAGGTGTGGCGCCCCGCCGCCGACGCGCCCGGCGCGCCCGCGCAACTCGGCGACGACGCGCGGGCGAACGCGCCGCTTGCCGGCACGCACGCCGCCACGCCGAAGCAGCCCGCCAATGCGCCGCGCGCCGGCAAGCCGGTCGCGCGCCGCCGCTCGGGGCCGGGCGTGCCGCCGAAGCAAGGCCCGTCCAACTAAGCGCCGGAGACCATCATGGAATTTTTCCGCATCCGTAAAGACATCCCGTTCATGCGGCACGCGCTGGTCTTCAACGTGATCTCGCTCGTGACGTTCGTGGCCGCCGTGTTCTTCCTGTTCCATCGCGGGCTGCATCTGTCCGTCGAGTTCACGGGCGGCACGGTGATCGAAGTGCAATACCAGCAGGCCGCGCAGCTCGAGCCGGTGCGCGCGGCGCTCGGCCAGCTCGGCTATGCCGATGCGCAGGTGCAGAACTTCGGCACGTCGCGCAACGTGCTGATCCGGCTGCCGCTCAAGCAAGGGCTCACGTCCGCGCAACAGAGCGACCAGGTGATGGCGGGGCTGAAGGCGCAGAGCCCGGACGTGCAATTGCAGCGCGTCGAGTTCGTCGGCCCGCAGGTCGGCCGCGAACTCGCGACCGACGGCCTGCTCGCGCTCGCGTGCGTCGTGATCGGCATCGTGATCTACCTGTCGTTTCGCTTCGAGTGGAAATACGCGGTCGCGGGCATCATCGCGAACCTGCACGACGTCGTGATCATTCTCGGCTTCTTCGCGTTCTTCCAGTGGGAGTTCTCGCTGTCGGTGCTGGCCGCGGTGCTCGCGGTGCTCGGCTACTCGGTCAACGAATCGGTCGTCATTTTCGACAGAATCCGCGAGACGTTCCGCCGTGAACGCAAGATGAGCGTGCAGGAAGTGATCAACCACGCGATCACCAGCACGATGTCGCGCACGATCATCACGCACACGTCGACCGAAATGATGGTGCTGTCGATGTTCTTCTTCGGCGGCCCGACGCTGCACTACTTCGCGCTCGCGCTGACGGTGGGCATCATGTTCGGCATCTACTCGTCGGTGTTCGTGGCCGGTTCGCTGGCGATGTGGCTCGGGATCAAACGCGAGGATCTGATGAAAGAGAAAAAAGCCGCGCACGACCCGAACGACCCGAATGCGGGAGCCCAGGTTTGAGCGGGATTCGCGCCGCTTGAAAGCGTTGCTCGTGCTGCGTTGAACGTGCCGCTCGGCGGCGACGCTTGAAAACGATGAAGGCCGGTTCGTTGCGAACCGGCCTTTTTTTGTGCGCATCCCGGCGCACAAAAAAAGCCGCGCCCCTTGCGAAGCGCGGCCGCGTAGCCTGCTCCACCGCGCAGCGCAAGCACGCGCGGTTTCGCATCACGCTTACTGCTTCACCGCCTCGGCCGTGATCAGCAGCTTCGTCTTCATCTTGAAACCGTACTGCTTGCCGTAGTCGAGGCCGAAATCGTCGCGGTTGAACTCGCCGGCTGCATCCACGCCGCATACTTCCTTCTTCAGCATCGGATGCGGCATGCACTTGAACGAAACGATCTTCAGCGTCAGCGGCTTCGTCACGCCATGCAGCGTCAGATTGCCGACCACTTCCGCCGGTTTGTCGCCTTCGAACTTGATCGTGCCCTTGTAGTTCGCATCCGGATACTTGGCCGAATCGAAGAAATCGGCGGTCTGCAAATGCTCGTTGAGCTTCGTATTGCCCGTCGCGATCGACGCAACCTTCGTCGTCACGTCGACCGTGCCCGTCTTCGCCGCGCGGTCGAGCGTCACCGTGCCGCTCGACTCGTCGAACTTACCGCGCCACACCGACAGCCCGCCGAAGTGGTCGGCCTCGAAGCTCGGGTACGTGTGGGTCGGGTCGAACTTGTAGGTGTCGGGGGCGGCGTGCGCCGAGAACGACAGTGCGGCGGCCAGCGCACCCGCCGCGATCATCAGTTGCTGGTTCAAATCAATCTCCTTGTGACGGGGCCGCCCGCCAGGGCGGCGTGGTGGTGCGAAAAAATCTCCCGGCCCGCCCAGAGCCGTGAGTCGAGTGAAACAAACCGAGTGAAACAAAAACAGCGCGGAGCCGCGACGCGGCGGCCTAAGCCGCCCGCGTCATTTCGCGGCGACGATATGGAACTTGATCTGCACTTCGTCGGCAACGATCGACGTATCCTTCCACTCGCCAGTGCCGACGTTGAATGCCGAACGCTTGATCGGCAGCACGCCGTCGAACGTCTGCGTCGCGCCGCTGGAGGTGACCGTCACGGGCAAAGTGACCGCCTGGGTCTTGCCCTTGATCGTCAGCTTGCCCGACACGTTGTACTTGTTGCCGCCCGCGGGCGCGATCGCGGTCGACACGAAACTCGCCTGCGGATACGTCTTCGCGTCGAACCAGTCCTTGCCCGCGACCTGGTCGTTGTACATTTGATCGCCGAGATCGTAGCTCGCGACATCGATCGTCACCTGGGCGCTGCCCTGCGCGGCCTTCGCCGGATCGAACTTGATCTGCGCGTTGAACTTCTTGAACACGCCTTCCGTCGGCACGTTCATCTGCTTGGACACGGCCGACACCTTGCTCTTGGCCAGATCGACCTGTGCAAGCGCATCGCCCGACAAGGCAACCGAAGCGGCTGCAAACGCCGCGAGCATGTAACGGTAGAACGAGACTTTCATAAGCGTTCCTGATTTCCGGGTTATTTGAGAAAGGGAAGCATACGCGACAGCACGCCGTCGCGATCGAGCCACTGGTGCTTGACGGCCGCGGCGACGTGCGCGGCAACGAGCGCAAGCAGACCGTAGTTGAGCGCGACGTGCGCCGCCTTCAACGTCGCCTTCAGCGCCGGGTCCGGGTCGATCAGGCGCGGCAGCGGCACGAGACCGAGGTAGACGACCGGAATGTTCGCGGCCGAGCTGTACAAATAGCCCGTGGCCGGAATCGCGAGCATCAGCACGTAGAGCAGCGCATGCACGCCATGCGCGCCCGCTCGCTGCCACGCAGGCATGCCGGCCGGCATCGGCGGCGGCACGTGGGTGGCGCGCCACAGCACGCGGGCGATCGCGAGCGCGAACACGGTCACGCCGATCCATTTGTGCCACGAGTAATACTTGAGCTTGGCCGGCGTGAAACCGGGGATATCGGTCATCACCCAGCCGAGCGCGAAGCCGCATACGATCAGGAGTGCGATCAGCCAATGAAGCGCGATCGCGGTGCGCGTATACGCCGCTGGCGGGGGCGAGGCAGACGAAAAAAGCGAGGTCATGAATTCTCCAGTTATGCGAAGCGCCGCGTCGGCGCGCTCGTATCCGTGCGACGCATTCATTCCACGGCCGCCATGCTACCGTAACCGGCCGCGCTTGGCAGAAGCGCGGCCGGCGGTGCAAGACGGTTCGCGGCTCGAGCGGCCGGCCGGCGCCGTCAGCCGATTGCCGTGTACTTGACGCCGTGCAAATCGCCCTTTTGGTAATATGGGCGCGGATTCCAGCCCTGCGGGCATGCACCGGCAATACCGCGCAACCGTCCCTTTCTATGGAACGACACACTCTCATTGCCTGTCATGAGTGCGACGCACTGTTGCACAAACCACGCCTTAGCGGCAAACAAACCGCACGCTGTCCGCGCTGTGATGCACTACTCTACAGGAGCAGCTCGGCGCAAATCGATCGCCTTTGCGCCCTCACGCTCGGCGCGCTCATCACATTCCTGATCGCGCAAGGGTTTCCGATCCTCGAAATGGACGTCAACGGCATGCGCGTGCAGACGACCGTGATCGGCGCACTCGATACATTGTGGCGTCAGGGGATGGAAATCGTCGCGGTCATGGTGTTCTGCTCGACGCTGCTGTTTCCGCTGATCGAACTCGCCGCGCTTCTCTACGTGCTTTTTGCGCTGCGCGCCGGCATCGTCCCGCCCGGCTTCAACCGCGTGCTGCGGGCAATCCAGTTCGTGCGGCCGTGGGGAATGATCGAGGTGTTCATGCTCGGCATCCTCGTCACGATCGTGAAAATGGTGAGTCTGGCGCGCGTGATTCCGGACGCCGCACTGTTCGCGTTCGCCGCGCTCACGCTGATACTCGCGGTCGTCGTCATGGTCGAGCCGCATACGCTGTGGGATATCGCCGACGAGCTGAACGAACGCGGGCGCAAGCCGGGCGAGCGCCCATCGGCCGGCCCGGCCGAGGAGGCACGCTGCCGATGAGCGAGATCGTCACCGCCGCGCGTGCCGGCATGGCGAGCTGCCACGCATGCGCGCACGTGCAAAAACTGGCGCCCGTTTCGCCCGGCGCGCCGCACCCGAAAACACGTTGCGAGCGCTGCGGCGCGACACTGCACCTGCGCACGCCGGACAGCATCGCGCGCACATGGGCGTTCCTGATCGCCGCGACGATCCTCTATCTGCCGGCGAACTTGCTGCCGATCATGCACACGACATCGATCGTCGGCTCGCAGGACGACACGATCATGAGCGGCGTCGTCTATTTCTGGATATCGGGCGAGTGGCCGCTGGCCGCCATCGTTTTCATCGCCAGCATCCTCGTGCCGATGCTCAAGCTCGGCGTGCTGCTCATTCTGGTCGTCACCGCGCAGCGCCGCTCCGCGTGGCGGCCGATGCAGCGCACCAAGCTGTACCGGATCGTCGAGCGCATCGGCCGCTGGTCGATGCTCGACATCTTCGTCGTCACGCTGACCGTCGCGCTCGTGCATTTCCGCTCGCTCGCGACGATCACCGCCGGCCCCGCCGCGCTCGCGTTCGGCGCAGTCGTGATTCTGACCATGATCGCGTCGATGCAGTTCGACCCCCGACTCATTTGGGACAACGTAGAAGAAACGTCAGGGAATCCTCATGAATAGTCCGCAAGGCCCGCAGCACGACCCGAATGCGGCTCCCCCCTCCCCATCCGGCGGCGAACCGCCGAAGCTGCCCGAGCCCGTCGTCAGCCGGCGCACCGGCTGGCTGCCGTCGCTCGTCTGGCTCGTGCCGCTCGTCGCGGCGCTGATCGGCATCGGGCTCGTCGTGAAATCCGTGCTCGATCGCGGCCCCGGCATCACGATCAGCTTTCGCAGCGCCGAAGGCCTCGAACCCGGCAAGACGCAGGTGAAATACAAAGACGTCGAGATCGGCATGGTGAAGACGATCAAGCTGTCGAATGATCTGTCGCACGTGCTCGTCGACGTGCAACTGAAGAAGGAGGCCGAGCGCTTCGCCGCGAAGGATTCGCGCTTCTGGGTCGTGCGGCCGCGGGTCGGCGCGAGCGGCGTGTCGGGGCTCGGCACGCTGCTGTCGGGCGCGTATATCGGCGCCGACGCCGGCCGCTCGGACGAAACCGTGCGCTCATTTACCGGGCTCGAAACGCCGCCCGCCGTCACCGGCGACCAGAAAGGCACGCAGTATGTGCTGCGCGGCGATTCGCTCGGCTCGATCGACATCGGCTCGCCCGTCTACTACCGGCGCGTGCAGGTCGGCCAAGTGGTCGGCTTCTCGCTTGACAAGGAGGGCACGGGCGTCACGTTCAACGTGTTCGTCAACGCGCCGTATGACCAGTACGTCGGCCTGAATTCGCGCTGGTGGCAGGCAAGCGGCGTCGATCTGCAGCTCGACTCGAGCGGCTTGAAACTGAACACGCAGTCGCTCGCGACCGTGATTCTCGGCGGCCTCGCGTTCCAGGCGCCCACCGGCCAGTCGGCGGGGCCGGTCGCGCCCAAAAACACGACGTTCCGTCTCGGCGCCGACCAGGCCGACGCGATGCGCGATCCGGACGGCGAGCCCGTGCAGGTCGTGATGAGCTTCAACCAGTCGCTGCGCGGGCTGTCGATCGGCGCGCCGGTCGATTTTCGCGGTATCGTGCTCGGTCAGGTGACGAACATCGGCATCGACTTCGATCCCAAGACGAAGAATTTCATCATGCCGGTGACGATGAATCTGTACCCCGACCGGCTCGGCAGACGCTTTCGCGACGCGACGGACAGCAGAGGCGAAACGGCGCGGCGCGAGCTGCTGCAGCGCTTGGTCCAGCATGGGCTGCGCGGGCAGTTGCGAACCGGCAACCTGCTGACGAGCCAGCTCTACGTCGCGCTCGATTTCTTCCCGAAAGCCTCGCCGGTGAAGCTCAACCTGGCGCACGAGCCGGTCGAGCTGCCGACGGTGCCCAATACGCTCGACGAACTGCAACTGCAGGTCGCGGACATCGCGAAGAAGCTCGACAAGGTGCCGTTCGACCAGATCGGCAACAACCTGAACAGCGCGCTCACGAACGCGGACAAGCTGTTCAAACGGCTCGACACCGAAGTCGCGCCCGAAGCGCGCGATACGCTGTCAGCAGCCAAGCAGACGTTCACCACCGCCGAGGCGACGCTGCAGCAGGATTCGCCGCTGCAATCGGACGTGCGCGGCGCGCTGAAGGAGCTGACGCGCACGCTGCAATCGCTGAACGCGCTCGCCGACTATCTCGAACGGCATCCCGAATCGCTGCTGCAAGGCAAACCAGGAGACAAGAAATGACCGCACACACGATCCGAGCGGCCCATTTCGCACGGGCCGTGCGTGCGGTGCGCGGTGCCGCGCGCCTCTCGCTCGCGGGTGCGGCGGCGGCGCTCGCAGCCTGCTCGTCGCCGCCCGCGCGCTTCTATACGCTCGACGCGGCGGCGGCCGCTGCCACTGCCGCATCGGCACCGGCACCGGCACCGGCCGTCAGCGCGAATCCCGCATTTTTGATCCAGGTGCCCGCGATCGACGTGCCGGAACAAGTCGCGATGAATCAATTCGTCGTCCAGAAGAGTCCGTCGCAGGTGGACGTGCTCGAGCAAACGCGCTGGGTGTCGCAGCCTGCCGACGAGATACGCCGCGCGCTGTCGTCGGCGCTCACGCGGCGGCTCGATACGATTGACGTCGCGAATTCCGCTTATCCGGCCAATGTCCCCGTCTACCGGATCAGCGTGAACGTTCAACGCTTCGAATCGTGGCCGGACCGGCATGCGGCGCTGACCGCCGTCTGGAGCGTGCGCGCGCTGCCGAGCCAAATGGTCATGACGTGCCGCACCGACGTCGTCGAGCCGGTGCAGCCGGGCTACGACGCGCTCGTCGACGGCCATCGCCGTGCGATCGGCGTGCTCGCAGATCAAATCACGGCCGGTGTGCATGCGATCGCTGCCGCGCGCGCGCCAACTCAGGCTGCGGCCCCCGCAAAGCGGCCGGCAGCCGGCGGCGCGGCAGCGGCGGCAGCAGCGCCCGCCACGCCTGTCGTCCGTTGTCCGGCCAGCCCGGCGGCGCGGAACGCGCAGCCCGTCGACGGCACGTCGTAACCGGCCGCCGGCGCGCTCGAATCCAACGCGGAATCCGGTCGGCGCGCGCCGTCTGCGCGCTGCCCTCGCGCCGCGGCTTCGGCGCACTACCGCCGAAGCGCCCGGCCTGCGCCATCCTGCGACCGGCGCTCGCCGCCGGGCCGCCGGGCCGCCCAAGCTCAGGCAAGCAACTGCTCGATCGCGATTCGAACCGGATAGCCCTGCGGAAGCGTCGCGGCATACGCCAGATAATCGCCGCGGGTCAGCGGCCGGTCCGGATGCACCCAGTTGATCTGCACGACCTCGCAGGTGGCGGCGTAATGCCTCGCCAGCACCTCCAGGCTTTGCAAATCCACGTCGCCGTAGCCGGCAAACGAACCCTCCATCCGGTCCTGGATCACCCGGCTGCGTGCCGCTTCGGCAAACAGAAACAGCAGCTGCGTTTTCTGATTCAGATTGACGGCGGCCGGGTTGACGGGAAAAGCGAACGGAAACGTCCCGCAGTCGAACGCCGGCAACTGTTGCGGATAGTTGTAATCGATCGGCTGACCGTTGATCTCGCTTACCTCGAAATTGTGGTTGGAGAACCGCAACGTGATCCACGGCGGGTTCGGGGAAGGCAACGCATGCCCGTACACGTTGACGTGGTTGTGCTGCAATGCGCCGCCGGCATGAACGAAGGCCCGCATAGCTTGCAGCGTGTCCCGGTAGCCGACGATCTTATCCATGGGGGTGCTGTCCCCCGTAATGACCCAATTTGGCATGTTTCGCTCCTTTCGTGTTTAGCGAACGTTCGAGTAGGCGATCAGGTCGCCCGACGCGATCGCCCGCGTTGAAGAACGCCAGAGCGAAAGGTTCGTGAAGCACCGCATCGCGCAAATCGGCTCGCGAGCCATGCGCATACGCCATCTGCGCATCAATTGGGCGGCCATCGCACGCGACGCCCGGCCCGCCGATTGCCGTTCATGCTTAGCGGGTAATATGTCTGGTTTTTTGACGCGAAGCCCCAAGTCGCGCCGCCGGTCTGCTGGCCGGACTCGGCGTCAAGCGGCATCTATCTCTTTATGTTCGAATCCCTGACGACCCTGATCAAGAAATGGCGGGCGTCGCGAAACGCGAGTCACCAGCTCGACGCGCTCCTTGCGACCGCCGACGCCAACGCGCCGTATGCGGAGCGCGCCGAATGGCTGATCGAGTTCGCGCATTGGCTGCGGCGCAGCGGCGCGATGCCGGCCGCGGCGGCGGGGACGCCGCCCGATGGCGACGCCCCCGACGAGCGCACGCTGACCGCGCATGCGCGGCTGCGCTATGCGCTGCACGTGCTCGAGCGCAATCCCGCGTGGAAAACCAATGTCGCGCGCGTGATCCGCGGCGTGCTGCGCGACAGCGACGGCATCTCGCTGCTGTGCGATGCGGGCATGCCGGTGCATTCGGGCTTTTTCGGCGCGCTCGTCGAGCGGTTCGACTCGTCGCTGATCCCGCCCGCGCCGAACCGCCGCGAGCTGGCCGCGCTGTTCACGCTGATGTTCCCGCTCACGAGCGACGCCGCGTGGATCGACGCGCTGCCGGACGATCTGCTCGCGCGTCTGTCCGATCTGTTCGCCTTCGACGTGACGGACCAGGAGCGCCACGAGCCCGGCGCGTTCTCGCGCGACCTGCTCGCCGCGCTGCATAACCTGACGTGCCAGATCAGCTCGACCGGCCTGTCGCAGACCGTGCGCAGCCGCCTGGCGACCGACGACGCGCGTGCGCCGCTCGAAGCGCAGCCGTTCTTCCGGCTCACGCGCGCGATGCTCGCCGTCGAAACCGCGAACGCGGCGCTCGAGGAAAGCGCGGGCGGCGATCCGAGCAAGCTGCTGCACGAAGTGAACTATCTGCGTGTGCTGCTCGACGAATGCGGGCAATCGATCGAAGACGTATACGCGCACCTGTACCGCAACGGCGTGTCGGTCGACATCGTGTTCCAGGTCGAGCGCATGCGCATGCGCATCAAGCGCGCGGAGACGCTGCTGAACGCCTGGATGGCGCGCGACGATCTGCGCGGGCTCGCGCGGCTGACGGCCGAACTGGTCGATGCGAATCACAACAGCCAAAGCGTGTCGCATCTCATGCGCAGCAATTTCGCGCTGTTCGCGCGCAAGCTCGTCGAGACGAACGCCGATACCGGCGAGCACTACATCACGCGCGGCCGCGCCGACTATCTGAAGATGCTGCGCATGGCCGCGGGCGGCGGCCTCGTGACGGTCGCAACTGTCTGCATCAAGTTTTGGATCACCGGCGCGCACCTGCAATCGATGCTCGAAGGCCTGCTCGCCGGCGTCAATTACGCGGCAAGCTTCCTGCTGATGCACTTCCTGCATTTCACGCTCGCCACCAAGCAGCCGGCGATGACCGCGCCGACGATCGCGCGCGAACTGGACGGCACGTCGCACGACGCAGGCGTGAAGCAGTTCGTGTCGTCGGTGATCGCGCTGATCCGCACGCAGGCGGCCGCGATCTGCGGCAACGTGCTCGTCGTGCTGCCCGTATGTTTCGCCGTGCAGATGTTCGCGCAAACCGTGCTGCATACAAACGTGATCTCGCCGCAAAAGGCGCATGCCACGTTGCAGTCGTTCTCGCTGATCGGCCCGACACCGATCTACGCCGCGTTGACGGGCGTGCTGCTGTGGGCGTCGAGTCTCGTCGCCGGCTGGGCCGACAACTGGTTCGTGCTGCACCGCGTCGGCGACGCGCTGGCATACAACCGGCGCCTGCGGCTCACGCTCGGCATCGCGGGCGCGGCCAAGCTCGCGCACTTTTGCCGCTCGAACGTCGCGGGCGTGGTCGGCAACGTCGGCCTCGGGCTGATGCTCGGCCTCGTGCCGGCAATCGTCAGCGTGTTCGCGTTCTCGTTCGAGGTGCGCCACGTGACGCTGTCCGCCGGCTCGATCGGCGTCGCGCTCGGCGTGCTCGGCGAGCAAACGCTGCGCTCGAGCGAGCTGTGGTGGGCCGTCGCGGGCGTGCTCAGCATGGCGATCCTCAACGTCGCGGTGAGCTTCGCGCTCGCCTTCACGATGGCCGTGCGCTCGCGCAGCCTTCGGCCAACGAAGGTGCGCTCGCTCGTCGCCGCGATCGGCCGCGCGGTGCTCAAGCGGCCGATCAGCCTCGTTTGGCCACCGCGCGGGGCGGCGGGAGAAAGCGGCGCGCATTGAGCGGCAACGCTCGTCCGGAAATGTCGGGGAGCGCCGGAAAAACGCCAGGGCAGCCGTCGAGGCAGCATCGGGGCAGCCGCCGAAGCAGCCCCGGCCATGCGCCACGGCAAACGCGCCGTTTCCTGTTGTTATCCGGCGTGCGCGCCCGCGCACGCGCCCCCGCTCCCTGCCCGGCCGCCGCCCGCGCGGCCACCCCCGCGCGCCCGCGTACAATGGCGTACTTTTGCCCGCATCCGCCCGTCCTATGTCCTTGCCGACCCTATTCGATTTTTTCGCTCCTTGCCCGCGCGGGCTTGAAGCCGCGCTCGCCGGCGAACTCGCCGAGATCGCCGCGCGCCACGCCGTCGCCCCGTTCGAAACGGGCGCGCAGGTGCCGGGCGGCGTGCATTTTCGCGGCGGCTGGGCGGCCGGCATGGCGGCCAATCTGCATTCGCGGATCGCAAGCCGCGTCCTGCTGAAAATCGCCTCGCGCCCGTACCGCAACGAGCAGGACGTCTACGCGCTCGCGCTCGAACAGCCGTGGGAGCGCTGGTTCGCGGCGACGCAGACGCTGCGCGTCGACATTACCGCAATCAAGTCGCCGCTCAAGAGCCTCGAATTCGCGACGCTGCGCGTGAAAGACGCCGTCTGCGACCGTTTGCGCGACAAAACGGGCGCGCGTCCGAGCATCGATACCGCGCAGCCCGACGTGCGCGTGTTCGCGTTCCTGACGGCCGCAGACTGCACGCTGTACCTCGACACGTCCGGCGAGCCGCTCTTCAAGCGCGGCTGGCGGCTCGACAAGGGCGCCGCCCCGCTGCGCGAGAATCTCGCCGCGGGCATCCTGCGGCTGACCGGCTGGACGCCCGGCACGCCGTTGTACGATCCGATGTGCGGCAGCGGCACGTTCGTCGCGGAAGCCGCGCAGATCGCGCTCGACGTGGCCCCCGGCGTCGAACGCCGTTTCGGCTTCGAGAAGCTCAAGCAATACGACATCACCGCGTGGCAAACGCTCAAGGTCGCCGCGATGGACGCGAAGCGCGCGGCGCGCGGCAAGCGCGACGATCTCGCGATCTTCGGCAGCGACATCTCCGGCGACATGCTCGACAAAACCCGCGCAAATCTCGAGCGTGCGGGCGTGCCGCCGATGTGGCTCAAGCAGCTCGACGCGCGCCACATGGCGCCGCCCGTCGGCACACCCGGCGTGATCGTCGCAAATCCGCCGTATGGCGAGCGAATCGCCGTGCGCGGCCGCGGACCGCGCGGCGACGTGCGCGGCGCGGATCGTGCGCGCAGCGACGACGCGTTCCGCCGCACCCACACCGACGCGCCGGACAGCGAGTTCTTCCGCGCGCTCGGCGATGCGCTCAAGCAGCACTTCACCGGCTGGCGCGCGTTCCTGCTGAGTTCGGACCGCACGCTGCCGGGGCAATTGCGGTTGCGCGAATCGGCGAAAACGCCGCTGTTCAACGGCGCGCTCGAATGCCGGCTGTTCCGCTTCGATCTGATCGCGGGCAGCACGCGGCAACGCAACAACGCATCCGCGAGCGACGACGCCGATCACGACGCTTGACGGCGGCGGCAAACCGCCGGCCATGCCGCGCCCGCGACATGGCCGGCATTACCGGCGCGCGCCGCGCTTCGGACCGTTCAGAGCGGCGCGCGCGTGATTGCATCGCCCCATCGCGTTGCGATCTCATGGATCGGCAGCGCATTGCGCGCCGTACCGCCGCT
Organism: Burkholderia singularis; assembly: GCF_001718875.1. Classification (NCBI taxonomy): domain Bacteria; kingdom Pseudomonadati; phylum Pseudomonadota; class Betaproteobacteria; order Burkholderiales; family Burkholderiaceae; genus Burkholderia; species Burkholderia singularis. The sequence continues at coordinate 967,933 of NZ_CP013448.1, read as the reverse complement.
TTCGTTCGCGCCGCACGATCGCGACTCGAGACTCGAGACTTGAGCCGCTTGCCAGCCCCGGTGCGAAGCCGCCGCCCGACATCGCACCACTGCGCTCACGCGTCATTCGCATTCGGCTCGATCGCGCCCGCCAGTTGCGAATAGGCCGCACCCCGAACAAGCAAACGCAAGCCGCATCCACGTGCGCGTTGGCCCGTTACAACGCCCGTTCGGCCGCCCGCCCACCGCGCTTCGCCCCGTAGCCGAACGCGCGCGCCCCACGCTGCGACGCTACTGACAACACGCTGTCAGCAGGCCTCGCGCACACTGCGAAACCGTCGCGATGCGGCCCATCTCCCGGCCGGACGTCGCCTTCACCCATGTACTCAGGAGCCTGTCATGACCACGGCAAACAGCGAACATGTGATCGCATGGTTCGACATTCCGTCGCTCGATTTCGAACGCGCGATCCGTTTCTACGAAGCGATGCTCGACACCGCGCTGCAACGCGACGTGATCGGCGGCGTGCCGACCGCGGTATTCGTGCATCCCGAAGCGGCCACGGGCGGCGCGCTCGTCTACGATCCGCAGCGGCTCAGGCCCGGCGAGCATGGCGTCGCCGTCTATCTGAACGCGAACGGACCGGTGACGGCCGCGCTCGAGCGCGCCAAGCGCGCGGGCGGTATCGTGCAGGGATCGGTGATCGAGCTGCCGAACAACTACGGCTACATCGGCTATCTGATCGACACCGAAGGCAACCGCATCGGCCTGCATTCGCGCACATGCCGTTGAGCGCGGCGACGCCCGCGCGCGCACGGCCGGGCGCCGCAAACAGACGTGCCGGCCGTCGCGCCCGGCGCTATCATCGCGACATTGCCAATCCCGCTCACTCCTCGAAAGCCCCGCGATGACGCGCCGCGCCGACCGCTTGTTCCAAATCGCCGAATTGCTGCGCGGCCGGCGTCTGACGACCGCGCAGCAACTCGCCGACTGGCTGTCGGTATCGCCGCGCACCGTGTACCGCGACGTGCGCGATCTGCAGCTGTCCGGTGTGCCGATCGAGGGCGAAGCCGGCATCGGCTATCGCCTGAACCGCGCGGCGAGCCTGCCGCCGCTGACGTTCACCGCCGAAGAGCTGGCCGCGCTCGCGGCCGGCGCGCGGATGATCGAGACCTGGGGCGGCGCGCGCTTCGCGGGCGGCGCGCGCTCGGCGCTCGCGAAAATCGCCTCGGCGATGCCCGCCGACAAGCGCGCGACGCTCGAGCGGCTCGCGGTGTTCGCCCCGTCGTTTCACATCGACCGCTCATTCTCGGAGAAAGTGGATGCGCTGCACGAGGCCGTCGACAGCCGGCGCACGGTCAGCTTCGCGTACCGCGACCGGTTCGGCGCGCAGACGGCGCGCCGCGTATGGCCGCTCGGGCTGCTGTATTGGGGCGGGCGCTGGACGATCGGCGCGTGGTGCGAGATGCGCGGGGATTTCCGCACGTTCGATATCGCCCGGATGAGCGAGGTTGCGGTGTGCGAACCGTTTCCCGATCAGGAAGGCCGGCGGCTCGCCGATTATCTGCGCAACGCGAATGCGCCGATGCATCAGCGCTAGGCTCCGTCCACGCCCGTAACGGGCCCGGCTGAGCGGCCGCGCGAGGCGGCCGCTCGGCAAGCGCGCCGCCCCGCGCGTCGCGCGCGCTCACTCGACCGCCTTCACCATGTCCTCGATGACCTTCTTCGCATCGCCGAAGACCATCATCGTCTTGTCCATGTAGAACAGCTCGTTGTCGAGCCCCGCGTAGCCCGCCGCCATCGACCGCTTGTTGACGATCACCGTGCGCGCCTTGTACGCCTCGATGATCGGCATGCCCGCGATCGGCGATTTCGGATCGTTCTTCGCCGCCGGGTTGACGACGTCGTTCGCGCCGAGCACCAGCACCACGTCGACCTGGCCGAACTCGCCGTTGATGTCCTCCATCTCGTGCACGATCTCGTATGGCACTTCCGCTTCCGCGAGCAGCACGTTCATATGCCCCGGCATCCGCCCGGCGACCGGGTGAATCGCATACTTCACGTCGATGCCCTTGTCGGCCAGCTTATCGGTCAACTCCTTGAGCGCATGCTGCGCACGCGCCACCGCAAGACCGTAGCCCGGCACGATCACCACCGTCTCCGCGTTGCCGAGCATGAATGCGGCGTCGTCGGCCGAGCCCGATTTCACCGGCCGCTGCTCCTTCGCGCCGCCCGGCGCGGCCGCGCCCGCGTCGCCTCCGAAGCCGCCCAGGATCACGTTGAAGAACGAGCGGTTCATCGCGTGGCACATGATGTACGACAGAATCGCGCCCGACGAGCCGACGAGCGACCCGGCGATGATCAGCATCGCGTTGTTCAGCGAGAAGCCGATGCCCGCCGCCGCCCAGCCCGAGTACGAGTTCAGCATCGATACGACGACCGGCATATCCGCGCCGCCGATCGGGATGATGATCAGCACGCCGAGCACGAACGCGATCGCCGTCATCACGATGAACGGCAGCCACGCCTGGGTCAGGAAGAACAGCACGCCGAAGCCGAGCATCGCGAGCGCGAGCATCAGGTTGATCAGATGCTGGCCGGGGTAGACCACGGGCGCGCCCTGGAACAGCCGGAACTTGTATTTGCCCGACAGCTTGCCGAACGCGATCACCGAGCCGGAGAACGTGATCGCGCCGACGAACGTGCCGATGAACAGCTCGATGCGGTTGCCGTATGGAATGAAGTTCGGCGATGCCGCATCCTGCGGCACCAGGCCGAACGCCGCCGGCTCGGCCACCACCGCATACGCGATGCACACCGCGGCCAGACCGATCAGCGAATGCATCGCGGCGACGAGTTCCGGCATCTTGGTCATCTCGACCCGCGCGGCCACCACCGCGCCGACCGCGCCGCCGACGACGAGCGCGCCGAGCACGAGCGCAAGCCCGAGCGGCAGATTCGCGCCGAGCCATGCGGCCTGCTTGACGATCAGCGCGACGGTCGTGAGAATCGCGATCGTCATGCCGACCATTCCGAATAGATTGCCTCGTCTAGCGCTCTTCGGATTCGACAGACCTTTGAGCGCCTGGATGAAACACACCGACGCGACCAGATACAGCAGCGTGACGACGTTCATGCTCATCGCGCGCCCTCCTTCGCGTTGCCGCCGGCTTTCGGCTCCTTCTTCCTGAACATCTCGAGCATGCGGCGCGTGACGAGAAAGCCGCCGAACACGTTGACGGCCGCGAGCGCGACGGCGAGCGTGCCGAAGAACTTGCCGACGCCGCCCACCGTGAGCGCGGCGGCGAGCATCGCGCCGACGATCACGATTGCCGAGATCGCGTTGGTCACCGCCATCAGCGGCGTGTGCAGCGCGGGCGTCACGTTCCAGACCACGTGATAGCCGACATACACCGCGAGCACGAAGATGATCACGTTAATGACCGTGTGATTGATGAGTTCCATCGCCGCCTCCCCGTTATTTGCGCGTGACTTCGCCGTCGCGGCACAAAAGCGTCGCGGCGACGATGTCATCCGAAAGATCGATGTTGAGCGCGCCTTCCTTCGTGACGATCAGCTTCAGGAAGTCGAACAGATTGCGCGCGTAGAGCGACGACGCGTCGGCGGGCACCATCGCGGCCAGATTCGTGTAACCGGCGATCGTCACGCCCTGGTGGACGATCACCTGATCGGCCACGCTCAGCGGGCAGTTGCCGCCTTTGCGGCCGTCGATCTCGGGCCCGCGGCCCGCCGCGAGATCGACGAGCACCGAGCCGGGCTTCATCGACTGGACGGTCTGCGCGGAGATCAGCGTCGGCGCGGGGCGCCCCGGAATCAGCGCGGTGGTGATGACGATGTCGGCCTGCTTCGCGCGCTCGTGCACGAGCGCCGCCTGGCGCTCGAGCCACGATGCCGGCATCGGCCGCGCATAGCCGCCCACGCCATCGGCCGCGTCGCGCTCCTCCTGCGTTTCATACGGAACGTCGAGAAACTTCGCGCCGAGCGATTCGATCTGCTCCTTCACCGCCGGGCGCACGTCGGACGCCTCGATCACCGCGCCCAGACGCTTGGCGGTCGCGATCGCCTGCAAGCCCGCGACGCCCGCGCCGAGCACCAGCACGCGCGCGGCCTTCACGGTGCCGGCGGCCGTCATCAGCATCGGCAGAAAGCGCGGATACAGCGACGCGGCGACCAGCACCGCCTTGTAGCCGGCGATATTGGCCTGCGACGACAGCACGTCGAGGCTCTGCGCGCGCGTGGTGCGCGGCGCGGCCTCCAGCGCGAAACCGGTGACGCCCGCCGCCGCGAGCCGCGCCGCCTGCTCGGCGTTGAACGGCTCGAGCATCCCGACGAGCGTCGCGCCGCGTTTCAGATGCGCGGTCTCGGCCTCGGTCGGCGCCTGGACCTTCAGCACGAGATCCGCGCCGAGCGCGGCGGGCGCATCGGCAAGCTCCGCGCCGGCCGCCGCATACGCGTCGTCCGGAAAGCTCGCGCCCGCGCCGGCGCCGCGTTCGAGCGTCACGCGATGGCCGCCCGCCACGTATTTCTTGACCGTCTCCGGCGTCGCCGCCACGCGCGCCTCGTTCGCCCGCGTCTCGGCAGGCACTCCGATATGCATCGTCGATCCCTCCTCTGCATGATTTTTGCTGCTGGACTGCGGGCGAGCCGGACGACTGGACATACCGGCTCGAAGGCAACGGCTGTTTCAGGCGCCACTTTAACCGAAAGCGGCTGCGATTCCGCAACGGGGCGGGTTCGCAGCGGCCCGACCGGCGCGGCCCGGCAACGCAGGGGCTTGCGCCGGGGTCGGAACCGCGCTATGGGGTTACGGCAGCCCACGCGCGCAACCGGTAAAATGCGGGACCATGAAACCCGAAATCTGGACTCCGCACGTGACGGTCGCCGCGATCGTCGAGCGCGACGGGCGCTTTCTCGTCATCGAAGAGCACACGTCATCGGGCCTGCGAATCAATCAGCCCGCAGGCCATCTCGAAGCCGGCGAAACACTCGTCGACGCGGTGATTCGTGAAACGCTCGAGGAAACCGCGCGTCCGTTCGAGCCCGACGCGCTCGTTGGCATCTATCTCGCGCACTACGAGCGCCCGGCGCGCGCCGGCGCGACCTATCTGCGCTTTGCGTTCTGCGGCCGCGCGGGCGACGCGCTCGCGGGCCGCGCGCTCGACGACGGCATCGTCCGCACGCTGTGGATGACGGCCGACGAGTTGCGCGCCTGCGCGCAGCACCACCGCTCGCCCACCGTGATGCGCAGCGTCGACGACTACCTCGCCGGGCGCCGCGTGCCGCTCGATTTCGTGCACACGCACTCGGTCGCGCCCTACCGCACGGGCAGCACGGCCGACGTCCGGCAGGCGGTGGACAAATGAGCAAGCGCCGGGTGGTGGTGGGCATGTCGGGCGGCGTCGATTCGTCGGTGACCGCATGGCTCTTGAAGGAACAGGGCTACGACGTCGTCGGCCTCTTCATGAAGAACTGGGAGGACGACGACGACGGCGAATACTGCTCGACGCGGCAGGACTGGATCGACGTCGTATCGGTGGCGGATCTGATCGGCATCGACGTCGAGGCGGTCAATTTCGCGGCCGAATACAAGGACCGGGTATTCGCCGAATTCCTGCGCGAGTACTCGGCGGGCCGCACGCCGAATCCGGACGTGCTCTGCAACGCCGAGATCAAGTTCAAGGCGTTCCTCGATCATGCGATGTCGCTCGGCGCGCAGACGATCGCGACCGGCCACTACGCGCGCGTGCGCGAACGCGACGGCCGCTTCGAGCTGCTCAAGGCGTTCGATCACACGAAAGACCAGTCGTACTTCCTGCATCGGCTGAATCAGGCGCAATTGTCGAAGACGCTCTTCCCGCTCGGCGAGATTCCGAAAACGCGGGTGCGCGAGATCGCCGAGCGCATCGGGCTGCCGAATGCGAAGAAAAAAGATTCGACCGGCATCTGCTTCATCGGCGAGCGGCCGTTCCGCGACTTCCTGAACCGCTATCTGCCGACGCAGCCCGGCCCGATGAAGACGCCCGACGGCAAGACGGTCGGCGAGCACATCGGCCTCGCGTTCTACACGTTCGGGCAGCGCAAGGGCATTGGCCTGGGCGGCAGCAAGGACGGCAGCGGCGAGCCGTGGTTCGTCGCGGCGAAGGACATCGCGTCGAACACGCTGTACGTCGTCCAAGGCCATGACCATCCGTGGCTGCTGTCGCGCGAACTCGTCGCCGGCAACGTCAGCTGGATCGCGGGCGAGCCGCCCGCCGACGGCGTGCGGTGCGGCGCGAAAACCCGCTACCGGCAGGCCGACGCGCCATGCGCGTTCGGCCGCGCCCCGGCCGGCGCGCCGAGCGGCGAGCGCTTCTCGCTCACGTTCGACACGCCGCAGTGGGCGGTCACGCCCGGCCAGTCGGCGGTGCTGTACGACGGCGACGTATGCATCGGCGGCGGCATCATCGAATCGGCGGCCGGCGGCCCGGCCAGCCGCACCGCTTGCGCCGCGCCCACTTCCGCGTTGAGCGCCGCGCAGCCGGCAAGCGGCGCGGCCACGCTCGCCAGCGCGCGCTGAGCGGCGAACGGTTTAGACTGGCGGCACGCGCACGGCGCCGCGTCGAGCGGCGCGCCGTGGCGGCTGCCGCACCGCCCGGCCCTGCCGGGCATCGCGGCGTCTCAAAAAACGATGATTGGGAGTCCCCATGTTTTCTCGACGCTATCTGGCGATGTGGTGCGCCGCCGTTCTGCTCGCCGCGCTCGCGCTGCTTGCCGCGCGGCATGCGATTTCGTGGCTGTGGATCGTGCCTGTCGCCGCCGCCGTCGCGCTCGGCCTGTACGACCTGAAGCAGGACCGGCACGCGATCCTGCGCAACTATCCGATCTGGGGCCACCTGCGCTTTCTGTTCGAGTTCATCCGCCCGGAAATCCGCCAATACTTCGTCGAGGACGATACCGACGAAAAGCCGTTCTCGCGCGCGCAGCGCAGCCTCGTCTACCAGCGCGCGAAAAACGTCGCCGACAACCGGCCATACGGCACCGAGCTGGACGTGAAAGCTGTCGCGCATCAATGGATCAGCCACTCGCTCGCGCCGACGAAGCTCGACGGACATGATTTCCGGATTCGCGTCGGCGCATCGCGCAAGCAGCCTTACGACATCTCGATCTTCAATATCTCGGCGATGAGCTTCGGCGCGCTGTCGGCAAACGCGATCCGCGCGCTGAACCTCGGCGCGAAGCTGGGCGGCTTCGCGCACGACACCGGCGAAGGCTCGATGTCGAAGTACCACCGCGAGAACGGCGGCGACATCATCTGGGAAATCGGCTCCGGCTACTTCGGCTGCCGCCGCGCCGACGGTACGTTCGATCCGGACAAGTTCGAGAAGCAGTCGCGCGAGCCGCAGGTGAAGATGATCGAGGTGAAGCTCTCGCAGGGCGCCAAGCCCGGCCACGGCGGCGTGCTGCCGGCCGCGAAGATCACGCCCGAGATCGCCGAGACGCGCGGCGTGCCGATGGGCAAGGATTGCGTGTCGCCCGCCGCGCATTCGGCGTTCTCGACGCCGCGCGGGCTGCTCGAATTCGTCGACCGGCTGCGCGAGCTGTCGGGCGGCAAGCCGACCGGCTTCAAGCTGTGCGTCGGCCATCCGTGGGAATTTTTCGGCATCGCGAAGGCCATGCTCGAAACGGGCATCGTGCCGGACTTCATCGTCGTCGACGGCGCGGAAGGCGGCACGGGCGCCGCCCCGCTCGAATTCACCGATCACGTCGGCGTGCCGCTGCAGGAAGGGCTCCTGCTCGTTCACAACACGCTCGTCGGAATCGGGCTGCGCGAGCGCGTGAAGCTCGGCGCGAGCGGCAAGATCATCACCGCGTTCGATATCGCGCGCACGCTCGCGATCGGCGCGGACTGGGTGAACTCGGCACGCGGCTTCATGTTCGCGGTCGGCTGCATCCAGGCGCAGCACTGCCATACCGACCGCTGCCCGACCGGCGTCGCCACGCAAGACCCGGTGCGTCAACGCGCGCTCGTCGTACCCGACAAGGCCGAACGCGTGCACAACTTCCATCGCAATACGCTGCATGCGCTGCAGGAATTGATCCAGGCGGCGGGGCTGCGCCATCCGAGCGAGCTGCGCGCGCACCACATCGTTCAGCGCATCGCGCCGCACGAGGTGCGGCTGATGTCGCAACTGCTCAAATATCTGCCGCCGGGCGCGCTGCTCAGCAGCAGCCCGTGCGGGCTGTCGCTGTACGACACGTGGTGGCCCGCCGCGCGCAGCGATTCGTTCACGCCCGGCGAAATCGTCTACGCGCAACTCGGCTGAGCCTGCCCGCGTCCCAAACGACAACGCCTCGCGGCAAGTGCCGCGAGGCGTTGTCGTTGGCCGCTTGCCGGCCGCTGCCTATCGGTCTATCGGTCTATCGGTCTATCGGCCTATCGGCCGCGCGCCGCCGTCACTGCGGCACGGTATCGACGAACGACGGGCGCTGCGACAGCTTCGCGTAATGCTTGTCGAGATGCGGATGGCGCTCGCGCCAATTGATTTCCGGCATCCGGAAGTCGAGATAACCGAGCGTGCAGCCGAGCGCGATGTCGGCGAGCGTGTAGTGATTGCCGACGCACCACGGCTTGCCGCCGAGCCCCTGCGACATCGCGACGAGGCCGTCGTCGATCTTGCGCTGCTGACGCGCGATCCACGCGTCGTTCCGCTGCTGCGGCTCGCGCTGCGTGTGCTCCACGCGAATCGCCACCGCCGCGTCGAGCACGCCGTCGCCAAGCGCCTCCCAGCACCGCACCTCGATGCGCTCGCGCCCGGACGGCGGAATCAGCTTGCCCACCGGCGACAGCGTATCGACGTATTCGCAAATCACGCGCGAATCGAACACCGCGGCGCCGTCTTCCATCACCAGGCAGGGCACCTTGCCGAGCGGGTTCGACGCGTGGATGTGGGTGTCTGGCGCCCAAACGTTCTCGAGTTCCAGTTTGTAGTCGATCTTCTTTTCAGCGAGCACGATTCGCGCCTTGCGGGTGAATGGGCTGCTGAGCGAGCCGATTAATTTCATCATTGCCTTCTGTCGGGTTCTATCGAGAATACCGCCCGAGAGTATACGTTGCCGCCGATCATAACCGGGGGGCGTTGACTGATTGACAATCGGCTGCCCGGCCTGTGGATGGTTTGCAACAATTTCCGCCGCCCATTGCGCTCGCGCGCATGCGCCGCGACGGCGCTACAATCGCGTGATGAACCAGCCGACCGAACCCGCCATCGCCCTCGACGTCTACCGCCAGCGCCGCGACCGCGTGCTGGCCGCGCTGCGCGCGCAAGGCGGCGGCGTCGCGATCATCTGCACCGCGCCGGAAGTGATGCGCAACCGCGACAGCGCTTATCCGTACCGGCACGACAGCTACTTCTACTACCTGAGCGGCTTTGCCGAGCCCGATGCGCTCGTCGTGCTCGACGCATCGTCCGAGGCAAGCGCGCCGCGCACGATTCTGTTCTGCCGCGCGAAAAATCCCGAGCGCGAGATCTGGGAAGGCTTCCATTTCGGCCCCGACGCCGCGCGCGACGCCTTCGGCTTCGACGCCGCGTTCGCCTACGACGCGCTCGATGCCGAGATGCCGCGCATCATTGCCGACGCGCCCGCGCTCTTCTATCTGTTCGGCGCATCCGCCGAACTCGAGCGCCGCATCGCCGGCTGGCTCGACGCGGTGCGCGCGCGCGAACGCACGGGCGTCGCACCGCCGCGCGCGGCGTTCGATCTGACGCCGCTCGTTGACGACATGCGGCTCGTCAAGGACGCGCACGAGCAAACCATCATGCGCCGCGCCGCCGACATTTCCGCGCTCGCGCACCGCCGCGCGATCGCCGCATGCCGCCCCGGCGTGCGCGAATACGAGCTGGAAGCCGAGCTGCTGTACACGTTCCGCCGCCACGGCGCGCAATCGCCGGCTTACGGCTCGATCGTCGCCGCCGGCGCGAACGCCTGCGTGCTTCATTACCCGGCCGGCGACGCGGTCGTTCAAGACGGCGATCTGGTCCTGATCGACGCGGCGTGCGAACTCGACGGCTACGCGTCCGACATCACCCGCACGTTTCCGGCGAACGGCCGCTTCTCGGGCCCTCAGCGCGAGCTGTACGACATCGTGCTCGCCGCGCAGGAGGCTGCGATCGCGGCCACGCGCGCCGGCGCGGCATTCGACGATCCGCACGACGCCGCGGTGCGCGTACTCGCGCAAGGCATGCTCGACACCGGCCTCGTGCCGAAAGCGCGCTTCCCGAGCGTCGACGACGTGATCGCCGAGCGCGCGTACACGCGCTTTTACATGCACCGCACCGGCCACTGGCTCGGCATGGACGTGCACGATTGCGGCGACTATCGCGAGCGCCATGCACCGCGCGGCGAAGACGGCGCACGGCCGTCGCGCGTGCTGCAACCGGGCATGGCGCTCACGATCGAGCCGGGCCTCTACGTGCGCCCCGCCGACGACGTGCCGCCGGCGTACTGGAACATCGGCATCCGGATCGAGGACGACGCCTTCGTCACGCCCGGCGGCTGCGAGCTGATCACGCGCGGCGTGCCGGTGGCCGCGGGCGAGATCGAGGCGCTGATGCGCGATGCGCGCGCCGCCGCGCCGTCACCGCCGCAGCAGCCGTGACGCTCGCGCCTCGCCTTCCCGCCAGAACGAACCACCCCTCACGATGACGACCGCCGCCTCCTCACCTGCGTTCGATTTCGATATCGCGATCGTCGGCGCGGGCCCGGTCGGGCTCGCGCTTGCCGGTTGGCTCACGCGCCGCAGCGCCACGCGCGCGCTGTCGATCGCGTTGATCGACGCGCGCGCGCCGCAAGCGAGCGCAAACGATCCGCGCGCGATCGCCGTATCGCAAGGCAGCCGGATTCTGCTCGACACGCTCGGCTGGCCCGCCGACGCGACGCCGATCGAGCATATCCACGTGTCGCAGCGCGGCCGCTTCGGGCGCACGCTGATCGACCGGGACGAGCACGACCTCGCCGCACTCGGCTATGTCGCGCGCTACGGCTCGATCGTCGAGGCGCTCGCACGCGCGGTGCGCGGCGCGCCGGTGCACTGGTTCATGTCGGCTTGCGCGCAAACGCCCGCGCAGGACGCCGACGGCGTGAGCGTGACGATCGAGACGCCGGATGGCACGCGCACGCTGCGCACGCGCGTGCTCGTCAATGCCGAAGGCGGGCTTTTCGGCGACCGCGAACGCAAGCTCGCCGAGCGCACGCGGCGCCGAGACTACGGACAAACCGCGCTCGTCGGCACCGTCTCGGTATCGGCGCCGCGCCCGCGCGTCGCATGGGAGCGCTTCACCGCCGAAGGCCCGCTCGCGCTACTGCCGCTGGGCGGCCCGCGCCAGGCGGACTATGCGCTCGTCTGGTGCTGCGCGCCCGACGCCGCGCAGCGGCGCGGCGCGTTGCCCGACGACGCGTTTCTACGCGAACTCGGCGCCGCGTTCGGCGAGCGAATGGGCCGCTTCACGCATATCGCGGGACGCGCGTCGTTTCCGCTCGGACTCGCCGCGGCCGGCACGCTCGTCGACGGCCGTATCGCAATCGTCGGCAACGCCGCGCAAACGCTGCACCCGGTCGCGGGCCAGGGGTTGAATCTCGGCTTGCGCGATGCGCACACCCTCGTCGAGGCGCTGTCCGAACATGGCGCAACGCCGCTTGCGCTCGCGGCGTTCAACGCGCGCCGCGCACTCGACCGGCGCCTCACGATCGGCGCAACGGATACGCTCGCGCGCCTCTTCACGATCGATTCGACGCCGCTCGCGCTGCTGCGCGGCGCGGCGCTCACCGCGCTCGAATGCGTGCCGCCGCTCAAGACGGCCATCGCACGGCAGATGATGTTCGGACAGCGGCGCTAAAGCGTGCCGCGCCGGTCGAATCGTCGGCCGGCCATTTTCCGTTTTCCCAAAAACTCACGGGCCCGATCCGGTGAAAGCCGCCCGGCATGCGCGGGCGGTGCGTGGCGCGACGCGCCGGCACGCTCGCCGGCGCCCGCCATAACCGGCGGAACATGCGCCGATATCGCGCCGCATCGCCCCGCCGCGCACGCTGCCGCTTGTCGACGGGCTGCGTTGCTTCGCTGCGTCGCTTCGTCATGCCTGCGATGCATAAACCGCTGCCCGGCTCGCGCGCCGATCGCCGCGAATCGTCGAAGCCCCGGGCAATCGCCAATGCCGTGCGCATCATCCGCCGTCGCACGGTGGCGCGACACGCTCGCCCGCACATTGCGTTGCCGCAAAAACGCCGCGATACGCCGCATTACCGCGAGCCGCCTGCCGCGACCATGCGCCGCGCCACTTTCGCGCCCTGTTCATCGCCGATTTAACGATCACCGACATTTGCACAATTCGGCGGCATCGGCGGTTACGGTAAAATGCGCGTTTTCCCGTCCGTCGACCTCCTGCCCGCACCCGTGCGGGCAGCCCCATTGCGATGCCCGTTCTCGGCTCTCACGTTCTGCGCAACAACCTGTTCGTCGCCCCGATGGCGGGCGTCACGGACCGGCCGTTCCGCCAGCTTTGCAAGCGCCTCGGCGCGGGCTACGCCGTGTCCGAGATGGTCGCGTCGAACGCGCAGCTCTGGAAGAGCGAGAAGACGATGCGCCGCGCGAATCACGCAGGCGAGGTCGAGCCGATCGCCGTGCAGATCGCCGGCGCCGACCCGGCGATGATGGCCGAAGCCGCACGCTACAACGTCGCCAACGGCGCGCAGATCATCGACATCAACATGGGCTGCCCGGCAAAGAAGGTTTGCAACGTCGCCGCGGGCTCCGCGCTGCTGCAAAACGAGCCGCTCGTCGCGCGGATCGTCGAGGCGGTCGTCGCCGCGGTCGGCACCGGGCCCAATGCCGTGCCGGTCACGCTGAAGATCCGCACCGGCTGGGATCGCGAGCACAAGAACGCCGTGACGGTCGCCAAGCTTGCCGAAGCGGCCGGCATCTCGATGCTGACCGTGCACGGCCGCACGCGCGCCGACCTGTACCACGGCGACGCCGAATACGAGACGATTGCCGCGGTGAAGGCCGCGGTGCGCATTCCGGTCGTCGCCAACGGCGATATCACGTCGCCGGAAAAAGCCAAGGCCGTGCTCGACGCGACGCACGCCGACGCGCTGATGATCGGTCGCGCCGCGCAAGGAAGGCCGTGGCTCTTTCGCGAAATCGATCATTTCCTGCAAACCGGCGAGCGAATGCCGCCGCCGCGCATCGACGAGATCCGCCAGGTCATGAACGAGCACCTCGAGGATCACTACGCGTTCTACGGAGAATTCACGGGCGTGCGCACTGCGCGCAAGCACATCGGCTGGTACACTCGCGGCCTTTCCGGCGCGAATGGGTTCCGGCACCGAATGAACACGCTCGATTCCACCCGCGAGCAGCTTGCCGCCGTCAACGAGTTCTTCGACGCGCAACAGGCGCTGTCCGATCGTCTCGTCTATGTCGACGAAGCGGACGGCGGCCGCGGCGGCTCGGGCGATTCCAACCAGTTAGCAGCATGAGCAAGCACAACATCGAACAATGCGTCCGCGACAGCCTGGATGGCTACTTCCGGGATCTCGACGGCTCCAATCCGCATGACGTCTACGAAATGGTGATGTCGTGCGTCGAAAAGCCGATGCTCGAAGTCGTGCTCGAGCAGGCGGGCGGCAATCAGTCGCTCGCCGCCGAGTACCTCGGCATCAATCGCAACACGCTGCGCAAGAAACTGCAGCAGCACGGCCTGCTGTAGTGCCGCGCGCGGCCGCGCCCCCGTTTTCCTGGTTATCCTGCCTATTGGTGGCTCCATCATGATCAAGCAAGCGCTCCTCTCCGTTTCCGACAAGACCGGCATCGTCGACTTCGCAAAAGCGCTGTCCGGGCTCGGCGTCAAGCTGCTGTCGACGGGCGGCACCGCGAAACTGCTCGCCGATGCCGGCCTGCCCGTCACCGAAGTAGCCGATTACACCGGCTTCCCGGAAATGCTCGATGGACGCGTGAAGACGCTGCACCCGAAGGTGCACGGCGGCATCCTCGCGCGCCGCGACCTGCCCGAGCACATGCGCTCGCTCGAGCAGCACGGCATCCCGACGATCGATCTGCTCGTCGTGAATCTGTATCCGTTTGTCGCGACGGTCGCCAAGGACGACTGCACGCTCGCCGAGGCGATCGAGAACATCGACATCGGTGGCCCGACGATGCTGCGCTCGGCGGCAAAGAACCACCGCGACGTGACGGTGATCGTCGATCCGGCCGATTACGCCGTGGTGCTCGACGAAATGAAGGCGAGCGGCAACGCGCTCAGCTACAAGACGAACTTCCGGCTCGCGACGAAAGTATTCGCGCACACCGCACAGTACGACGGCGCGATCACCAACTATCTGACGAGCTTGACCGACGAATTGCAGCACGCGTCGCGCCACACTTATCCGGCGACGCTGAACCTGGCGTTCGACAAGGTGCAGGATCTGCGTTACGGCGAAAACCCGCACCAGAGTGCGGCGTTTTATCGCGACCTCGCGGCGCCGGCCGATGCGCTCGCGAACTATCGCCAGTTGCAGGGCAAGGAACTGTCGTACAACAACATCGCCGATTCGGATGCGGCATGGGAATGCGTGAAGACGTTCGACGCTCCCGCCTGCGTGATCATCAAGCACGCGAACCCGTGCGGCGTCGCGCTCGGCGCGGATGCGGCCGAAGCTTACTCGAAGGCGTTCCAGACCGATCCGACCTCCGCGTTCGGCGGCATCATCGCGTTCAACCGTGAAGTCGACGAGGCCGCCGCGCAAGCGGTCGCCAAGCAGTTCGTCGAAGTGTTGATCGCACCGTCGTTCTCGGACGCCGCCAAGCAGGTGTTCGCGGCAAAGCAGAACGTGCGTCTGCTCGAAATCGCGCCGGGCGCCGCAGCGTCCAGCGACAGCCGTCCCTTCGATCTGAAGCGCGTCGGCGGCGGCCTGCTCGTGCAATCGCTCGACACACGCAACGTGCAGCCGCACGAATTGCGTGTCGTCACGAAGCGCCACCCGACGCCCAAGGAAATGGACGACCTGCTGTTTGCCTGGCGCGTCGCGAAGTACGTGAAGTCGAATGCCATCGTGTTCTGCGGCAACGGCATGACGCTCGGCGTCGGCGCGGGCCAAATGAGCCGCGTCGATTCGGCGCGCATCGCGAGCATCAAGGCGCAGAATGCGGGCCTCACGCTCGCCGGCTCGGCGGTCGCATCGGATGCGTTCTTCCCGTTTCGCGACGGCCTCGACGTCGTCGTTGCGGCGGGCGCGACCTGCGTGATCCAGCCGGGCGGCTCGGTACGCGACGACGAAGTGATCGCGGCGGCCGACGAGCACAACATCGCGATGGTGCTGACGGGCGTGCGCCACTTCCGCCATTGACGAACGGCTTGCGCGCTGCCCTCCGGCGCGCGCGACGCAAACCGGCGCCCCGGCGGCAACCCCGCCGGGTTTTTTATCGGCCCGCGCGCTTATCGGCGCTCGTGCGCCGCTGCTGCGCACCGCGCCGCTCGCCGGCACAGCGAGCGCGCACGCCTCTAGCCGCCGCATCATTCGTGTAGTATCGATCGCAGACAGTTTCCCCGTTTCTTCATGCGAATTCTCGGCATCGACCCTGGTTTGCGCGTCACCGGCTTCGGCGTGATCGACGTCAGCGGCCATCGGCTCGCGTATGTTGCGAGCGGCGTGATCAAGACCCCCACCGCCGATCTGCCGACCCGCCTCGGCACGATCTTCGACGGCGTCGCGACGCTGATCCGCGAACACTCGCCCGAGCAGGCGGCGATCGAAAAGGTGTTCGTCAACGTCAATCCGCAATCGACGCTGCTGCTCGGCCAGGCGCGCGGCGCCGCAATCTGCGGGCTGGTGTCGGGCGGTCTGCCGGTTGCGGAATACACGGCGCTGCAGCTCAAGCAGGCCGTAGTCGGCTACGGGCGCGCGACGAAAACGCAGATGCAGGAGATGGTTGCGCGCCTGCTGAATTTGTCCGGGCTGCCGGGCACCGATGCGGCCGATGCGCTTGGGATGGCGATTTGCCACGCGCACGGCGGCGGCACGCTCAACACGCTCGGCGGTATCGCGCCCGCGCTCGCGAAAAAAGGGCTGCGCGTGCGGCGCGGGCGGCTCGTCGGCTGAGCGCGACAAGCCGCGCGCTCGCGCCTGACCGCGCTGGCCGCCGATCGCGCCCCGCACCGCCGTTGCGCTGCGCGTCGGGCACGTTCGGCCGCACCTTCGGCGATCATATGCGATCGCGAGCGGCGTCGCGCCGCCCGCGTCGCGCGGTACGCTACACTCGCGGTTTCCGTCACGTGTCACCACCGCCATGATCGGTCGCATTGCCGGCATCCTCCTCGAAAAAAATCCTCCGCATCTCCTCGTCGACTGCAACGGCGTCGGCTACGAGGTCGACGTGCCGATGAGCACGTTCTACAACCTGCCGCACACCGGCGAGAAGGTCGTGCTGCTCACCCAGCAGATCGTTCGCGAGGACGCGCATCTGCTATACGGCTTCCTCACGCCGCAGGAGCGTTCGACGTTCCGCGAGTTGCTCAAGATCACGGGCGTCGGCGCGCGGATGGCGCTCGCCGTGCTGTCCGGGATGAGCGTCGCGGAACTGTCGCAGGCCGTCACGCTGCAGGACGCGGCGCGCTTGACTCGCGTGCCCGGCATCGGCAAGAAAACCGCCGAGCGCCTGCTGCTCGAACTCAAGGGCAAACTCGGCGCCGATCTGGGCGCGCTCGCAAGCGCCGCGTCCCCGTCGGACCACGCGACCGACATCCTCAACGCGCTCGTCGCGCTCGGCTACTCGGAAAAAGAAGCGCTCGCGGCAATCAAGAACGTGCCGGCCGGCACCGGCGTGTCCGAAGGCATCAAGCTGTCGCTCAAGGCGCTGTCGAAGGCATAGCCGTCACGGTGTGGCGCGGTGTCGGAACCCAGCTTCGCACGCCGGGCCCGGCCGGGCAATTAGGCCATTCGGCCGGATTGGACGACACGCGCCACGCGGTACAATGGCCGCATGATCGAAACCGACAAACTCGCCGCCGAGCGGATCATTTCCGCCACGCCCGCGTCTTCGCGCGAGGAGGCGTTCGAACGCGCGCTGCGCCCGCGCCAGCTTGATGAATACGTCGGGCAGGAGAAGGTGCGCGGCCAGCTCGAAATCTTCATCGAGGCCGCGAAACGCCGCGCCGAGGCGCTTGACCACGTGCTGTTGTTCGGGCCGCCCGGCCTCGGCAAGACGACGCTCGCGCATATCATCGCGCGCGAAATGGGCGTAAACCTGCGCCAGACATCCGGCCCGGTGCTCGAACGCGCGGGCGACCTTGCCGCGCTCCTCACGAATCTCGAAACGAACGACGTGCTGTTCATCGACGAGATCCATCGGCTGTCGCCCGTCGTCGAGGAAATCCTATATCCGGCGCTCGAGGATTATCAGATCGATATCATGATCGGCGAGGGACCGGCGGCACGCAGCGTCAAGCTCGACCTGCAGCCGTTCACGCTCGTCGGCGCGACCACGCGCGCGGGCATGCTGACCAATCCGCTGCGCGACCGCTTCGGGATCGTCGCGCGGCTCGAGTTCTATGACGCCGAGCAGTTGTCGCGAATTGTCAGCCGCTCGGCCGCGCTGCTGAACGCGCAGATCGATCCGATGGGCGCGCTGGAGATCGCCAAGCGCTCGCGCGGTACGCCGCGCATCGCGAACCGGCTGTTGCGCCGCGTGCGCGACTATGCGCAAGTGAAGGCCGACGGCAATATCACCGCGGCCATCGCGGACGCCGCGCTCGCGATGCTCGACGTCGATCCGGTCGGTTTCGACCTGATGGACCGCAAGCTGCTCGAAGCAATCTTGCACAAGTTCGACGGTGGCCCGGTCGGCGTCGACAATCTCGCCGCCGCGATCGGCGAGGAGCGCGACACGATCGAGGATGTGCTCGAGCCATACCTGATCCAGCAAGGCTTCTTGCAGCGCACGCCGCGCGGCCGCATCGCGACGCTGCTCACGTACCGGCATTTCGGGCTCGCCGCGCCGGACGCCGCGAGTGCCGTGCGCAATCTCTGGGACGCGCCCGACACCGGGCGCTGAGCCACGAACTCCCGGCGAGCCGATCGATGTCCGAGCCCCTGCGCAGGCACCCCGCCGCTCCGCCGATCAGCCATCCGTTCGTCGAACGCGTGCGCGCGCGCGTCGCGGGAGGCGTCACCTATCTGACGACGGACGGCGGCGGCCCGTCGCTCGACTATTCGTCGCCGCCCGGCGATCCTGGCCTGTTCGGCCCCGATTCGGTGTGCTGGAAGGTGCATGCGGACTTCACGTCGATGATGACGGGCGGCATCGCCGCATTGTTGCTGCAGGCGTTGCATCCGCTTGCGCTCGCGGGCGTCTGGGATCATTCGACGTTCCGCACCGACATCCTCGGCCGGCTGCGCCGCACTGCGACCTTCATCGCCGGCACCACATACGGCAGCCGTGACGACGCAATGCGGCTGATCGCGCGCGTGAAAGCGATTCACGAAGCCGTCGTCGGCACCGGAACCGACGGGCGCCCTTATCGCGCGAGCGATCCGGCGCTGCTGACCTGGGTGCACGTCGCCGAAGTCTCGAGTTTTCTCGCCGCGCACCTGCGTTACGTCAACCCGCGTCTGTCAGGCGCCGATCAGGATCGATACTACGAGGAAACCGCGCGCATCGCCGAGCTGCTCGGCGCGGCCGCTGTCCCCAAGACGCGCGCCGACGTCAGTGCCTATTTCGCCGCAACGCGCGCCGAACTCGACGCAAGCGAGCGCACGCAAGAGGTCGTGCGCATTTTGTTGAACGCGCCGGTGCCAAAGCCGGCGTTGCGCCCAGCGGCCTCGCTCTTCTTCAATGCCGGCATCGATCTGCTGCCTGACTGGGCGCAGCGGATGCTCGGGCTGTCGGCGCTCGCGCCGGTGCGCCGCGCGTTGGTGCGGCCCGGCGTGCGGATCGTCGCGCCGATGGTCCGCTGGGCGCTCGTCAACGGCGTATCGAAGCGCGCGCGCCGGCGCGTCGCCGCCGCGCCGGCAACGCCAGACCGAAGCAGCCAATAAGCCGACTTTCGGCATTATTTCAAACACCCGTCACATTCATTCGCGATGCTGACAATTTGTGTGCTCGTCAGCAGCGCACCGTCCACCTTCACACACTCACGCCCGATGCCACGTCTGCACCTCGTTTTCGCTGTTTTTCCGATCGTCGCCATGCTGGCCGGATGCGGCGGCGACGAGTTCTCCGCTGCTTCGTCGAACGTACTCGCCGCCCCGGCGGGCCCGGCATCCCGCGCCGACGGCGCGAAGCCGAGCCAGCAGCCCGGCGGCGCAGCGAATGCCGGCAATCCGGCACAACCGGCACAACCGGCACAATCAGAGCCCGAGCCAAGCAAATGGAAAAGCGCGCGCGCGGGCGACATGCTCGACGTAACGCTTGGCGATCTGCGTCCGACTCAAGGCGCGATCGGCTATGACCAGATCTATTACAAGCTCGGCCGCTACGAGCGCCAACCGGACAAGAAATTCGACGATTTCTGTGCGGACGAAGGGCTTGGCGGCATCGCACCGAACGGCTACGCCGCGCAATCCACGCTGCGCGACCCCGCGAGCTACCAATGCGCGGCGAGCGCCGATTCGCGCGAGCGCTCGGTCCTCAATCCCGTCGTCGTCGGCCCGAACGGCGACACGCTCTATGTAACCGACGGTCACCACGGCTTGTCGGCCTATTACGAAACGCCGGACGGCGGCGCGCCGCTGCACGTGCATGTCGTCGTCAAGGACAACCTCAGCGCCTATTCGGGCAACGCGTTCTGGCAGCAAATGCAAGACCGCGGCTATCTGCGGCTGAAGGACGGCGACGGCCAGCCGATCACGCCGGACCGGCTGCCCACCGGACTCGGCCTGAAGCTCGGCCTGCGCAACGACCCGTACCGGTCGCTCGTCTATTTCACGCGCGACATCGGCTACGCGAAGCCCGCTGGCGCAACCGACTACCTTGAGTTTTACTGGGCCGATTGGCTGCGCATGCAACCGGAAAAGTTCTCGCTCGCGAGCTACGACGTCACGCGCGCGGGCTCGACCGACCCGAACCCGGCAACGGCCGACACGGGCTATCTGAACGCTGTCTGGAATGCATCCGCCCGCATGGTCGCGTCAACCGATCCGGTGATCGACGGCAAGACGGGCGCCGACCTCGGGCGTGCCGATCAACTTAATGACGGCAAGAAATACAACAAGGGGGAATTCGACAAGCTGCGCCAGCCGATCACCGCCGACAAGCCGGGCAAGATAGCCTATGCGCTCGATTACAAGGCGCGTCACGGGCTGCGCTGACGCGCAGCGCGCGCCGCAGCAAAAGTGCGGCAATGCAATGCGACGCGCGCATCGCCGGTACGAGCGCAGGCAGTGCGGCCGCCCCCTCGCGAGGCGCGATAGCGAGTGAGTACGGCCGACGGCGGCCAATGCGCTGCCGTCGGCCCAGAAACCGGCCGTCGGAGCAGCCGCGTGCGGGTAAGCAATGACGGACGCAGACGATATGCACGCCGCGACGGCGCGCAGCGCCCCTTATCGTCCTACGCTGCGCGCCGCGCCCATCACCGCGTTACAGCACCTTCCGATATCCGTCGTCGTCGCTCGCGGCGCTCAAATGATCGACATCAGCCCAGCGCACGACGCGCGCCCGGCTGCCATCGTAATCAACCACATTCACGCTCGTATTCAGCAGCGCGTAGTGGCGCGGCGCGTCGAGCGGCAGGTCGTTCGCGAACCGGTAGACGCAGTCAAGCACGCCGCCGTGCGCGACGCACGCAATGCGCGCGCCCGGATGAGCGGCAACGATCCGCTCGACTTCGTGCAGCACACGATGGTAGAAAGCGCGCTGGGACTCGCCGCCTTCCGGCGCGAAACCCGGGTCACGCGTCTGCCAGCGTGCATACGCATCGGGAAAGCGCGCTTCGATCTGCGCGCTGTCATAGCCTTGGAACACGCCGTAAGCGCGCTCGCGCAGCCCCGCTGACAGCGTGAGCGGCAAACCGAGCGCATCGGCCGCCGGCTTCGCGGTCTGCTGCGCGCGCATCAAATCGCTCGAATAGATCGCATCGATGCGCACGCCCGCGCGCGCATCGCGCGCGAGCCGCTCGGCGAGTTGCGCGGCCTGCACAAGCCCCGTTTCGGCGAGCGGGATATCGATATGCCCTTGAATCCGCTTGATGCGGTTCCACTCGGTTTCGCCGTGCCGGATGAAGAAAATCTGCGTCGTGGCCATCGTCATCGTGGGGTCTCGCATCGGAATCAGGCGCGCACCTGCAGCCAGAACGTCACCGGCCCGTCGTTGACGAGCGACACCTGCATGTCGGCGCCGAACTCGCCCGTCGCGACGATCGGGTGGCGTGCGCGCGCGGCGCGCACGAAGTAGTCGAAAAGCCGTGCGCCGTCGGCGGGCGGCGCGGCGGGCGTGAAGCTCGGCCGCAGGCCGCTTGCCGTATCGGCCGCGAGCGTGAACTGCGACACGAGCAGCAGGCCGCCCGCGCGCCCCGCGCCGTCAAGGTTCGACACGGGCAGGTTCATCTTGCCCGCGGCGTCGCTGAACACGCGATAGCCGAGCACCTTGGCGAGCAATTTGTCGGCAACCGCTTCGGTATCGCCGCGCTGCGCACAGACGAGCGCGAGCAGCCCCGGCCCGATCTCGCCCGTCACGCGCTCGCCGACGCGCACATCCGCACGCTTGACGCGCTGGATCAGCGCGATCATGCCGCCGTCGCCCGCGACGGCGCCCGCCCGCGCGCCGCCGCGCTTGCCGCGCCCGCTTGCACGGTGCATGCGGGCACCGCCACGGCACACGTTTTCGCCATGCTCACGGCGCGCAGCGCGGCCGCGCACGCGCCGCCGCCGTGCCCCAACCGCCGGCCGGTGTGCCGCGCGCTCATGCGGTGAGCGTCACGCGCGCGAAGCGGCGCTTGCCGACCTGCACGACGAACTCGCCGGCCTCGACTTTCAGCGCCTTGTCCGACACCGTCGCGCCGTCGATCTTCACGCCGCCCTGCTCGATGTTGCGCAGCGCCTCGCTGGTCGACGGCACGAGCCCCGCCTGCTTGAGCAACCGGCCGATCGCAAGCGGCGCGCCGGCGAGCGTCACCGACGGGATATCGTCCGGCACGCCGCCCTTCGCGCGATGATTGAAGTCGTCGAGCGCACGCTGCGCATCCGCGCGCGAATGGAAGCGCTCGACGATCTCCTGCGCGAGCAGCACCTTGAAGTCGCGCGGATTGCGGCCGCCTTCGGCCTCGCGCTTGAACTGCGCGATCTCGTCGAGGCTGCGCAACGACAGCAGCTCGTAGTAGCGCCACATCAACACGTCGGAAATGCTCATCAGCTTGCCGAACATGTCGTTCGGTTTCTCGCTGATGCCGACGTAGTTGCCCTTCGATTTCGACATCTTCTCGACGCCGTCGAGCCCTTCGAGCAGCGGCATCGTCAAGATGCATTGCTGCTCCTGCCCGTACTGCTTCTGCAGCTCGCGGCCCACGAGCAGATTGAATTTCTGATCGGTGCCGCCGAGTTCGAGATCGGCATTCAGCGCGACCGAATCGTAGCCTTGCATCAGCGGATACAGAAATTCGTGGATCGAGATCGGCACGCCGCTCTGGAAGCGCTTCGTGAAATCCTCGCGCTCGAGGATCCGGGCGACCGTGTAGCGCGACGCGAGCTTGATCATCCCGTCCGCGCCGAGCGGCATCGACCATTCGCTGTTGTAGCGGATTTCGGTCTTCTCGCGCTCGAGCACCAGCGCCGCCTGCTCGAAATACGTCTTCGCGTTCGACTCGATCTGCTCGCGCGTAAGCGGCGGCCGCGTCGCGTTGCGGCCCGACGGATCGCCGATCAGCGAGGTGAAATCGCCGATCAGGAAAATCACCGTATGGCCGAGATCCTGCAACTGCCGCATCTTGTTCAGCACGACCGTATGGCCAAGGTGAATGTCGGGCGCGGTCGGATCGAGGCCGAGCTTGATGCGCAACGGCTTGCCCGTCGCCGCGCTTCTCGCGAGCTTGCCTGCGAATTCTTCCTCGATCAGCAGTTCGTCGACGCCGCGCTTCGTAACGGCGAGCGCGTGGCGGACTTCATCGGTGATCGGGAACGCTGGCTTCGAAGTGGGATCGGTGCTCATCGGTGCAGGAAAAAGAAATGTCGCAAAAAGAGCGATTTTCCCATAAGTTGCGGGTCGCCCGCTTAACGCCGCGCCCGCTTGCGCGGATAATCGGGCGCGATAGCGCGCGGCAACGCGCCCGCGCTGCTCAACCACGATTCCGGAGCGATCAACGTGACGTCCTCTCACACGCAACCCGGCCATCCCGCGGATGGCGTCTACTTCGGCCTGATGTCGGGCACGAGCATGGACGGTGTGGACGGCGTCGCCGTGCGGTTCGACGCCGGCAAGCCGCCAGCCGTGCTGGCTCAGGCGTTCGCCGATTTCGACGGCGCGCTGCGCGACGCGCTCTTCGCGCTACAGCAGCCGAGCGGCGACGAGATCGAACGCGAGGCGCTCGCCGCGAACGCGCTCGCCGCGCGCTACGCGGCATGTTGCCGCGCATTGCTGCACTCGGCCGAACTCGCGCCAGGCGACGTGCGCGCGGTCGGCGTGCACGGGCAGACCGTCCGGCATCGGCCGGAGCGCGGCTATACGCGCCAGATCAACAATCCGGCGCTGTTGGCCGAGTTGACCGGCATCGACGTGATCGCCGATTTTCGCAGCCGCGACGTCGCCGCGGGCGGCCAGGGCGCGCCGCTCGTACCGGCGTTCCATGCGACGATGTTCGGCTCTCCCGGCACCACACGCGTCGTCTGCAATCTCGGCGGCATCAGCAATATCACGATCCTGCCCGCGGCCGCTGCGCACGGCGGCACGGTGCGCGGCTTCGACTGCGGGCCCGCGAACGCATTGCTCGACGCATGGGCGGCGCGCCATCTGAGCCAGCCGTATGACGACGGCGGGCGCTTCGCGGCGCGCGGAACACCCGACGCCGCCCTCCTCGCCGTGCTCCTCGACGAGCCTTACTTTCGCGCGCCGCCACCGAAAAGCACGGGCCGCGACCTGTTCAACCCGGACTGGCTCGACGCGAAGCTGCGCGGCTTCGCCGCGCTGCCGGCGGAAAACGTACAAGCGACGCTCGTCGCGCTCACGGCCGAAAGCATTGCCGATGAAATCGCGCGGCACGCGCGCGATTGCGAGGCCGTCTACGTATGCGGCGGCGGGGCGCGCAACCCGGTATTGCTCGACGCGCTATCGGCCGCCGTCGCCGCGCGCGGGCTCGATGCGGCCGTCGACACGACAGCCGCGCTCGGCGTACCGCCGCAGCAAGTCGAAGCGCTCGCGTTCGCGTGGCTCGCGCGCCGCTTCGCCGCGCGCGAGCCGGGCAACCTGCCGGCCGTCACGGGCGCGGCGGGCGAGCGCGTGCTCGGCGCGTTGTATCCTCGCTGAGCCGGCGGCAAGGCCAGTCCCGCCGCGATCGATACGGCGCCGACGCACCGCCCGCCCCAGTCAGCGCGAGCCGGAAGCGGACGGCAGCAACCCGCCGACGCCGGTTGGATTCGGCCCTTGCACTTCGCCCACATACAGCGTCAGTTGCGCGCGAAAGCGCTCCACCTCCGCCCGATCGCTCATGAAACGCGCGAACGCCGCCGGGTCCGTATTCCGATAGGTCCAGATCGGCTGATATCCCGCCGCGGGCGCCACATCGCTTCTGATTGGCCATTGCGTGGTCAGATCGCTGCTCTGGAATTCGCGGGACAACAGCCAGTTCACGTACAGCTTCGCGGTGGCGGGATGACGCGTATTCTTGAAAATAGCCGCCGTCTGCGGCCAGGTCATGAACGTGTCCTGCGGCGTGACATAGCGCGCGGTGCTGCCCGCGGGCGCTTTCAGCGGCCACCATGCGTCGAGACTGACCGCGTACTTTCCCGACGCCACATCCTGCCCGGCACCGACCGAGCCGCGCCTGAAATACGGCCGCTGCGCGATCAAATCGTCCAGATATGCCCATCCGTACTGCTGGACGATTTGGTGGAAAATGAACAGCGCCGCATCGTCGTCATTCGGATAAGTCAGCACGATCTTGCCCTTGAATCTCGGCTGCAAAAGATCGCGCGCGGTACGCGGCACCTCGCCCGCCGGCACGAGCGTCGGATTGACGACATAGCCGAGACTGAAAATTCCGATACCCGTGTAATAGCCTTCCGGATCTTTCAAATCGACCGGTATGTTCCGCCATCCGATCGGCGGAACATAACGCAAAAGCACACCCTCCCGTTTCCAGCGAGGGAAATCCTGCAATGTCTGCAAATGCGCAACGTCGACCGATAATCTATCGCGCGCGATTTGATTATCGATGCGCGCATCGTGGAATTTACTGAGATCCGTGATAATCGCGATTTTTACGCCGGGAAAACGCTGTTGAAAGCGCGTCACCACGCCATCCCAGGCATTGGCCGTATCGCCGCCGGCATAGACGGTCAGCGCGCCGCCTTCGGCCAGTGCATCGTGATAAAGCTGATTCAGGATTACGGTTTCGCCCACCGAAACCTGATCGGCCCCGCTCGCATTCGATATCGATATGACAAATGCGAAAACCACCATCCATAATTTTTTCATTAACCCTCCGCAATTTTATTGAATTCAATTTTCCAGCGCGGCCAGCTTATATCAGCCTGCTTCGATAATTGAATAACCGGAGGAAATTCATTTTTTCCCGCTGACTTCATTCACGCCCGGGTGTCCCGGCTCGCCCCGAGCCGGCACGCCGGCTCGCTGCTGCCGCAGTCCCGATACAATGAACGGCTCCGCCGCGTCGACCGGAACCGTTCCATGCGCTCCTCCAAATTACCGAACAGCGGGCTGTCCATCTTCGCCGTGATCGCCCGGCAGGCCGCCGACTATCAGGCGATCAATCTCTGGCAGGGCGCTCCCAACTTCGCGCCCGCCCCCGAATTGATCCGCGCCGCGGCGCAAGCGATGCAGGATGGTTTCAACCAATACGCACCGATCCCTGGTCTGCCGGCGCTGCGCGAAATTCTCGCGGAAAAAACCGCCGCGCTATATGGCGCCCATTACGACGTCGATCGCGAAATCACCGTGACCGCAGGCGGCAGCGAAGCTATCTATTCGGCCATCAGCGCGCTCGTGAGCGCCGGCGACGAAGTGATCTTCTTCGAGCCGGCGTTCGAATGCTACGAACCGGCGATCCGGCTGCAACGCGCAACGCCCGTTGCGCTCAAGATTCGGCTCGATACGCTGCGCATCGATTGGGACGAAGTGGCGGCGTCGATCACGCCCCGAACCCGGATGCTGATCGTCAATACGCCGCACAATCCGACCGGGGCGGTCTTCGATCAGCACGACATCGACCGGTTGATCGCCGTGACACGCGGCACCGACATCGTGATCCTCGCCGACGAAGTGTACGAACACATGGTCTACGACGGACGCACACATCACAGCATGTCGCGCTATCCGGAGCTGGCCGAGCGCAGCGTCGTCGTGCTGTCGCTCGGCAAGACTTACAGCGTGACGGGCTGGCGGGTGGGCTATTGCGTGGCGCCGGCCGAACTGACAACCGAAATTCGCAAGGTCCATCAGTACCTGGTGTTTTCCGCGTCTGCGCCGCTGCAAGCTGCGCTTGCCCGCGCGTTGACGCGGCCAGCGAGCTATCTTGACCTGCCGGCGTTCTATCAGCGCAAGCGCGATCTGCTCACGGACGCGATGGCCGGCTCGCGGCTCGAGATCGTTCCGAGCCAAGGCAGTTTTTTCATGTTGGCGCGTTTTCGGGGCTTTTACGACGCGAGCGACCAGGATTTCGTGCTCGATGTGCTGCGTCGCAAGCAGGTCGGCGTGATTCCGCTGTCGAGCTTTTACCGCGACGGCGCGGATACCGGCCTGGTGCGTTTGAGTTTTTGCAAGGACGACGCGACGCTGCGCGAAGGCGGCAGGCGCCTGGCCGAACTCTGAGCGGCGTAGCCCCGCCACGGCGTTGCGGCGCTGGGGCGCGGCTTTGCACCTGCCGGCTGCCGCCACCGCCCGGCAATCGAGCCGAATCGCTCACCCGGTTTGGCTGCCGCCAAAAAGAAACGGGGCATTGCGCCCCGTTTCCGACTATCCGGCAATGACACCCGGCATTAAACCGAGAATGACGAGCCGCAACCGCAAGTCGTCGTCGCGTTCGGATTCTTGATAACGAATTGCGCGCCGTTCAAATCGTCCTTGTAGTCGATTTCGGCGCCAACCAGATACTGATAGCTCATCGAATCGATCAACAACTGGACGCCGTTCTTGTTCATCACGGTGTCGTCCTCGTTGATTTCTTCATCGAACGTGAAGCCGTACTGGAAACCCGAGCAGCCGCCACCCTGCACGAACACGCGCAGCTTGAGGTCGGGGTTGCCTTCTTCGTCGATCAATTGCTTGACCTTGTCGGCCGCCGCATCGGTAAAGACGAACGGGGCCGGCATCTCGGTAATTGCCGCGGATTCGGTGACAGCGTTCATGCGAACTCTCCAAAAAGCATTGGCGCTATTGTAGGACCGATCCGCAGATCGTGCTTGCGCAGGAGAAATCAAGATGCACACGAACATTTTTTGCGCATTCCTTGCGCAAACACAAACCGTGCGCACATAAAAAAACCGCCAGTGCAAAAACTGGCGGTTTTTCTTGCTGCGGCACCGCGTGCAGCGGCACGCGGCACAAGCGATTAACGCTTCGAGAACTGCTTCGCGCGGCGTGCCTTGTGCAGACCGACCTTCTTACGCTCGACTTCACGCGCATCACGCGTGACGAAGCCTGCGTTCGACAGCGCCGGCTTCAGCGTCGCGTCGTAGTCGATCAGCGCGCGGGTGATGCCGTGACGCACCGCACCTGCCTGCCCCGTTTCACCGCCGCCCGACACGTTCACCTTGATGTCGAACGTCTGCGCGTGGTTCGTCAGTTCCAACGGCTGACGCACGATCATCAGCGACGTTTCGCGCGAAAAGTAGTCGGAAATGGGCTTGCCGTTGACGACGATGTCGCCCTTGCCAGCCTTGATGAAGACACGAGCGACTGCGCTCTTGCGGCGGCCCGTACCGTAATTCCAGTTACCGATCATGTGGGCTCCCCTTAGATCTCGAGCGCCTTCGGCTGTTGCGCCGAATGCGGATGCGTGGCTTCAGCGTAGACCTTCAGCTTCTTGATCATCGCGTAGCCGAGCGGGCCCTTCGGCAGCATGCCCTTGACCGCCTTCTCGAGCGCGCGGCCCGGGAAGCGTTCCTGCATCTTGCCGAACGTCGTTTCATAGATACCGCCCGGGTAGCCCGAGTGACGGTAGTACTTCTTGTCCAGAGTCTTGTTGCCCGTGACCTTCAACTTGCTCGCGTTGATGACGATGATGAAATCACCGGTGTCGACGTGCGGGGTGAACTCAGGCTTGTGCTTGCCGCGCAGACGGCGTGCCACTTCGCTGGCGACACGGCCGAGAACCTTATCCGTCGCGTCAATCACGTACCATTCGCGCGCCACCTCATGGGCTTTTGCGGAAAACGTCTTCATGATCGATCCAATAAATTTGCTGTGCCCGATGTTCTTTTCCTGCTTGTCTGTGTGCGCTTCGTGGCGCGGTGCAGGCTCTCCCTGTTCTTTTTCCGTGGGCATGAATGCGGAAAAGCCCTGAATTATAAAGAGATTTGCATTGACTGGTCAATGGCAATCGGCATCGGCCACCGTGGCCGGCTAACGCCGGGTGCGTATTGACGGCGGCGCATGCGAAAAATGTCCGCCGAAACTTGCATTCGACGAAAAATCAGACGAAAAAAAACCCGAACCGCCGGTTCGGGCTTAATCCACCAAAGGAGGAGGGTGGAGGAGACATGCAGAGGTTGCCGCAACGCGACAACCAATGTCTCGCATTATACGAGGCCGATCTTAGTAGGACAAGAAAAACCGCATTGAGAAATATGATTTTATAATACGAAAATACCAGGCCATGTGAAGAAATCCCTATTTTTCTTTCGAATCAAATAGATAAGTTACCGTCTGTAAAGCGCCCTTTTTTCTTCTCGAGCCAAACCCCTAGATCCGGCAGGGGCTTGCCGACTCGTCGAATCGCTCGCGAAGCCTCGCCGGGCGCGGCGCTCAGCCATATTGCATCGCATCAACCGCATGCCCGGTGCAGGGCTACAATGCCGGTTGACAATTAAATCAAGCAACGCTGGAGCTCACGCATGGAATGCAAGATTAGCTGGATGGGACAGGATGGCATGGCGTTCGCCGCCCAAACGGGCAGCGGCCACCTTGTCTCGATGGACGGCGCGCCGGAAGGCGGTGGGCACAACCTCGCGCCGCGTCCGATGGAAATGGTGCTGGTCGGCACGGGCGGCTGCACCGCGTATGACGTCGTGCTGATCCTAAAGAAGAGCCGCCAGGAAGTGACCGGCTGCTCGGTGTCGCTCAAGGCCGAGCGCGCGAGCGAGGACCCAAAGGTCTTCACGAAGATCCACTTTCACTTCACGGTGACGGGCCGCAATCTGAATCCCGCAACCGTCGAACGCGCGATCAATCTGTCTCACGACAAGTACTGCTCGGCTTCGATCATGCTGGCAAAAACGGCCGAGCTTACGCACTCGTTCGAGATCGTCGCCGTATAAGCCTGCCGCGCCCAAGCGGGCGCCGGGATCGCCGAACGAAAAAAGGCCGCCGTTGCACGATGCAGCGGCGGCCTTTCGTTTATCGATCGGCAAAGCGGGCCGATAAGCCGGATTTTGTGCAGACCGCCCGCTCGAAAGCGCGCGGTCCGTGGCAGCCATTCCTCTAGGCGCGCCATTGCTGACGCGCTCAAGCTTCCTACCCGCAGACGAGACGGGGGCACCGTCCTGCATCCGAAAATGCGCGCCTGCCTACTTGGAATTGCTCCGGGTGGAGGTTACCGTGCCGGTCTGCGTCGCCGCAGCCGCGGTGCGCTCTTACCGCACCGTTTCACCCTTACCTGATCCCGGCTTGCGCCGGGCCATCGGCGGTTTGCTTTCTGTTGCCCTGTTCCGCGTGTCGCCACGGATGGCCGTTAGCCATCACCCTGCCCTATTGGAGTCCGGACTTTCCTCGCCCTTCGCGGCACAACCGCGAAAGCCGCGACTGCCTGGCCTGCTTTGCGAACGGAATTTTAGCACCGCGACGCGGCACCCGTTCAAGCCGTGAGTGCCGATCGGCGGCACCACAACATTGTCATCGCGAGGCTGTTGCCGGAGACAGCGCTTTTCAGCCCGTGAGCGCATCGGCCGGCGACAGCGTGCAGCCGGCCGCTAGTTCCGGCCACGTTTGCATCTTCTCGCTCGCCTCATCGCAGACTCGGGCCGCGTGGGCACCAACGCTCAAGCGGCCCGCGAGCGCCGGCCGCTGCGAAACACCTGGGGATCGTCGTAAAACGACGGTGATGCGTTCGCCGCCCACCAGCCGGGCACGCCGAGCACCGGCAAAGGGGAGAACGCGCGGCTCGTCGGCAGCGCGTCGCCCAACGCCACCGCGGCATGCTCGTCGAGCCACGCGCGGCGCGCCGCTTCGTTCCATTCGAAATAAACCTGCGGCACGTCGACGATCCACGCATGCGCGGTGCACCCCTTGTACGGCTCAACGAGCTTCTCCAGCAGCGCGTGGCCGACGATCCGCGCCTCGCAGCGCGTGCCCCACGCGGCGCGCGACGCGAGCATCAGCGTGCGCCAGTCGAAGCTGCGCAGCGCAGCCGCGAGCGCGGGGTCGGATGTCGCGAACAGCGCCCCATTTTCGTCGAACAAGGTCAACGCATCCCGGACGGCGCCGCGCGCCGGGCCGACGCCGGTGACGTCGATCGCCGCCGCTTGGCGCGCGTTGAGCATCGCCTTGATCCGCGGATAGGCGAACCAGACGAGCGCGTTGAAAAAATCATGCGTGTTGTGGCGCGTCGGAACCGCGCCTGTCGCCGCAATATGCGTTTCGTAGGCAACGCCGTTGGGCAGCGCCGCCTGCGCAATGAAACGAAGCGGCAGCCCGGCCGCCGTCGCGACGGATTCGACGCGCGCATCGTCGTTCAGGGTGCGCAGCCACGCCAGCTCGCCCTGCCGCGCGGCCCGTGCCCAGCGCTCGCCACGCCCGGCAAACGGCGCGAGCCACGCTGCGCGCCAGTCGATCTCGAAGCCGGCGCTCGTGCCTCTTTCCATGCCGATCAACCCGCAGCGGCCAGCCAGATGCCCGTGCCGGCGCGTCAGACGAGCCGCCAGCCGATCGGCTCGCCGCCGCGCAGCGGCACGACGCTCAAACCGCCCGCGTCGATCTCGCCCGGCAATTCCCACGTCTCGCGGCGCAGCGTGACCGTCTCGCCGCTGCGCGGCAGCCCGTAGAAGTCCGCGCCGAAGAAACTCGCGAAACCTTCGAGCTTGTCGAGCGCGCCCGCCTGATCGAATGCCTCCGCATACAACTCGAGCGCGTGCAGTGCCGTGTAGCAGCCCGCGCAGCCGCATGCGGCCTCCTTCAGCCCCTTCGCGTGCGGCGCGCTGTCGGTGCCGAGGAAAAAGCGCGGATTGCCCGAGGTCGCCGCAGCCACCAACGCGGCCCGATGCGTCTCACGCTTGAGCACCGGCAGGCAATAATAGTGCGGACGAATCCCGCCGATGAATAGCGCATTGCGGTTGTACAACAGATGATGTGCGGTGATCGTCGCGCCGACGCGGCCGTGCGTGGTGTCTGCATCGCGCACGTAATCGGCCGCGTCCTTCGTCGTGATGTGCTCGAACACCACGTTGAGGGCCGGAAACGCGCGGCGCAGCGGCTCCATCACGCGGTCGATGAACACCTTCTCGCGATCGAACAGGTCGATCGACGCGTCCGTCACCTCGCCATGCACGAGAAGAGGCATGCCGGTATCCTGCATCGCGTCGAGCGTCTTCGCGCATTTGCCGATGAGATCGGTCACGCCGGCGTCGGAGTTCGTCGTCGCGCCCGCCGGATACAGCTTCACGCCGTGCACGAAGCCGGCCTCGCGCGCGCGGCGGATCTCGTCGGGCGGCGTGTTGTCGGTCAGATACAGCGTCATCAGCGGCTCGAACGCGGCGCCCGCCGGCAGCGCGGCCAGGATGCGCTCGCGATACGCGTGCGCTTGCGCCGTCGTCGTGACGGGCGGCTTCAGGTTCGGCATGATGATCGCCCGGCCGAATTGGCGGGCGGTATGCGGCAGGACGGTGGCCAGCATTGCGCCATCGCGCACGTGCAAGTGCCAGTCATCGGGGCGCGCGAGGGTGAGCGTGTCGGAAGCGGAAGCGTTCATGGTGTCGTGTGGGTGTAACGGGCGGCAAAGCGGGCGGCACAGGCGATGCGCACCGCGCGGGCGGCGCCGACTGACGGCCAAACTGCAACCGGGGCACGCGCATGGATTGCGTCGTTTGCCGGCACGGATTCCGCCTTTTGCCGCTCAGGGCTCGGTGATATGCTTGAACCCGTCATTGTACCGGCTCAGCCCGGTATCCTTACCCGCCAGCATTCAGCCGCCCCAGCAATATGTGTCAACTTTTCGGAATGAACTGCGCCGAACCGACGGACGTGACGTTCTCGTTTACCGGCTTCGCGGCCCGCGGCGGGCTCACCGATCACCATGCCGACGGCTGGGGCATCGCGTTCTTCGAGGACAAGGCGTGCCGGCTGTTCATCGACCAGCAGTCATCGGCGACTTCGCCCGTCGCCGAAATGGTCAAGCGTTACCCGATCAAATCGAAGAACACGATCGCGCACATCCGCAAGGCGACGCAAGGCCATATCCTGCTCGAGAATTGCCATCCGTTCATGCGCGAGTTATGGGGCCGCCACTGGATCTTCGCGCACAACGGCGATCTGCCGGGCTATGCGCCCGATCTCGGGGGCGGCGTCTATCAGCCGGTCGGCACGACCGATAGCGAAAAGGCGTTCTGCATGCTGATGCGTGGCCTGCGCGATGCATTCCCCGACGCACAGCCGCCGCTCGCCGAGCTGTTCGAGCAACTCGGCGAACTCACGCGCGGCATCACGCAGCACGGCGTGTTCAACTTCCTGATGTCGAACGGGCAAGCGCTCTTTGCGCATTGCTCGACGCGCCTGCATTATCTGGTGCGGCGCTGGCCATTCTCGACCGCGCACCTGATCGACGAGGACATCTCGATCGATTTCGCGAAATACACGACGCCTGAAGACCGGGTTGCCGTGATCGCAACGCAGCCGCTGACCGACGACGAAGTGTGGACCGCGCTCGAACCCGGCGAGCTCGTGATGTTCCAATGCGGCGACGTCGCCGCGCGCATGCGCATTCCGGTGCCGGAAATCGTGCTCGAGAAGCTCAGGAATCCTGCGCTCGATGCGTCCGCATCGGCGCCGCGCCGGGCAGCCGCGCTCGCCGCGGACGGCGCGGACGATCCGGGCGACGATCCGATCGATTTTTGACGCCGCGGCTCCCGCCAATCGCGCCTTCTTATCCAACGGCGTTCGCCGCGACTGACGCACGGACGCGGCGCTGATCCCTCATAACAGGCACCGGGCAAACCGGCGGCAAAACGATGATTGCGCTTTATCAGATCAAACCGGTTCGATCCGCGGCCGACAAATTCCGGTCTCAATAATCGCAAAAGCAATCCACGCGCGCCAACCCCCGCATTCGATAAAATGCCGCCGGCTCAGGCCGTCCTTGCCGGACGAACATCCGTGATCAGAGCATCTCCTTGATCGAGCCGTCATCCTTTACGAAACTAAAAACGGCGGCGGGATTATGATTGACTTTCCATTCGTCTATGCGTTTTGCCGCCGCGAGCGCCCACGCCTGCTCCAAAGTCGGTAGCTGACGATCCTGCCCGGCCGCTCCTTCATGAAAATCTCCATCGATCACGATAGGATTGATATCGTCGTTCAACGAATCCAGCGGGCCTTGCTCGTATAGTTTTTGAACCGAAACAGGTCCGAAGTCCGTATCGATTCCATCCATTTCATATCCGTCGGCACTCTTCAGCGGCCGCAGCGCCCACTCCCCGGCCGATATCTTCTTAAACCCCAGCCGGGTCATCATATTGGCTTGCTTGGTCAACACCGCTTCAGGCGTTCTCCATTTTGTATCGACAGCACGGGCTCTCCATTGAATATTGCCCTCGCTCATCTCCTTTACATACAAAGCGCGAGGATCGGCCGGCATATTCAACAACCTACTCACGATCCCTCGAAATTTCGCGCTCGATACCGCTGCCGACACATCTTCGCGCCGAGGAAGATCCGGCAAGATATCTGCGCTGTAGTTTTTTTTAGTTATGCTGCCGACATGATCATGCAATACCCAGCTTATCGAATCGGCGGCCTGCGGCGCCCCTTTATCGATAGATTTGACCTTGAATCCCATGGTCGCCCATGCGAAACCGAGTCTTCTAATTAAATTGCCGGCCCCCTCAACCAGAGGATCGATATTCATCTTATACACGGCGCGCCCCATCTCATTAATCGGAATGATCAAACTCAATGAGATATCGCCGTTACCCTTGTCGTATTCATGTACAAACCCTTGCCTATCAAGATAAGCAAAATAATCCTGCAAATTATAACTTCCACCTTCTTTGCCGGCCTGGGCGGGTCGAACATCAATCGCGCGAGCAGGGGGCGAGGATTCGAGTAAGTCCGTCAACAGACCGCCTCCCATGCTGACTGTCTGCGGTTGCGCGGCTGTCAACGCCGCAGCGGCAGACGAGGAACTCGGGCGCTCGGTCGTTGACGACTGCGCACCGACATTTTGATTAATAGGATGAGTATTCATTTAATGCATAGCCTCATTACCTTATAAGGCGTTCAGCGTAATCCTCGATCCTCCGATAAAAAAATAGCCGTGCGAAACGAAACCCGGTCGAACGAAATCCGCGAGAGTCCGATCTGCTTGAGTAAGCCTGGCCCGGCTCGAGCAGGCCCGTCTAAAGAAAAACACCCTGCGGCGCAGCCCGCCCGCAGGGTGAAAATATCTGTCTACCTGCAGCCGCCGAACGCCCGACGGACTTGTTCTTTGCCGACCGGCACCGCCACGCCTGTCGATACCTACCCGCCCGTATCGGCCCCGATCGGCACTCGGGCGCTCAGTGCAGGATCTTCGCGAGAAAGTCCTTCGCACGATCCGATTTCGGATTCGCGAAGAAATCCTCCTTGCGGTCGTCCTCGACGATCGCCCCCTTGTCCATGAAGATCACGCGATGGGCAACCTTCTTCGCGAAGCCCATCTCGTGCGTCACGCACATCATCGTCATGCCTTCCTGCGCGAGTTCGACCATCACGTCGAGCACCTCGTTGATCATCTCGGGATCGAGCGCGGACGTCGGCTCGTCGAACAGCATCGCGATCGGGTCCATCGACAGCGCGCGCGCGATCGCCACGCGCTGCTGCTGGCCGCCCGAGAGCTGCCCCGGGTACTTGTCCGCATGCGCCTTGAGCCCGACGCGATCGAGCAGCTTCAGCCCCTTCGCGGTCGCCTCGTCCTTGCCGCGGCCGAGCACCTTGATCTGCGCGAGCGTCAGGTTTTCGGTGATCGACAGGTGCGGGAACAACTCGAAGTGCTGAAATACCATCCCGACCTTCGAGCGCAGCTTCGACAGGTTCGTTTTCTTGTCGCCGACCGATTCGCCGTTGACGAGAATCTCGCCCTGCTGGAACGGCTCGAGGCCGTTCACCGTCTTGATGAGCGTCGACTTGCCCGAACCCGACGGCCCGCAGACGACCACCACTTCACCCTTCTTCACTTCGGTCGTGCAATTGGTCAGCACCTGAAACTGGCCGTACCACTTCGACACGTTCTTGATTGAAATCATCTTGTGACCTTTTTCTGGAAACCCTTGACCAACATCGACGCGACCGAGCACACGACGAAATAGCATGCGCCCGCGAACAGGATCATCTCGACGTTCGTGCCGTCGCGATCGCCGATATTCGCGGCCGTGCGGAAGAAGTCCGCGAGGCTGATCACATAGACGAGCGAGGTATCCTGGAACAGCACGATCGCTTGCGTGAGCAACAGCGGCACCATCGCGCGAAAAGCCTGCGGCAGGATCACGAGGCGCATCGCCTGCGCGTAGTTCATGCCGAGCGCGAATGCCGCGTTGACCTGCCCGCGCGGCACCGCCTGAATACCGGCGCGGATGATCTCCGAATAATACGCAGCCTCGAACAGCGAGAACGCGACCATCGCCGACGCGAGCCGGATGTCAAGCGTCGGCGACAGCCCGAGCACGCCTTGCAGCACCTGCGGCACGATCAGGAAGAACCACAGCAGCACCATCACGAGCGGAATCGAGCGGAACACCGTCACGTAGCCTTGCGCGAACCATTGCAACGGCTTCACGCCTGACAGGCGCATCAGCGCGAGCAGCGTGCCCCAGACGATCCCGACCACGATCGCGATCAGCGTGATCTTGAACGTGACGATCGCGCCCGTCCAAAGCGTCGGCAGCGCGCCGGGAATACTACTCCAGTCGAACTGATGCATCACTTGCCTCCGATATAGCCGGGCAGCCGGGACTTGCGTTCGACCCAGCGCATGAACGTCATCACGATCAGATTGATGATCACGTAGGCCAGCGTCACCGCGATGAACGACTCATAGGTCTGCGCGGTGTAGTCGACGAGTTGGCGCGCCTGCGCGGACAAATCGAGCAGACCGATCGTCGAGGCCACCGCGGAATTCTTGAAAATGTTCAGAAATTCCGACGTGAGCGGCGGCACGATGATCCGGTAGGCAACGGGCAGCAGCACGTAGCGATACGTCTGCCATTGCGTGAAGCCCATCGCGAGGCCGGCCGCGCGCTGGCCCTTGGGCAGCGCGTTGATCCCCGAGCGCACCTGCTCGCACACGCGCGCGCCGGTGAAAAGCCCGAGACAGACGACCGACGCCGTGAAGAACTGCGTGCCCGGCGGCAATTGCTTGATCCATGTGCCGATCGACGCGGGCAACAGTTCCGGCACGACGAGATACCAGACGAAGAACTGCACGATGAGCGGGATATTGCGGAAAATCGATACATACAGCGTACCGATTGCCGCGAGCCCCTTGTTCGGCACGGTGCGCAGCACGCCGAACAACGAGCCGACGGCGAGCGCGATCACCCAGGCGACGAGCGACACCTTGACCGTCACCCAGAACCCCGACATCAGCCAGCCGAGGTAGGTGGTCGGTTCGCCAGTCGAAACGGGGGAAAGGAAAATGCCCCAGTTCCAGTGGTAAGACATAGCGAGACTCCGGCAAAAAGAAACGGAAGAAGCCGAGCCTCTTCCGTTTCATCAGCGCTAAACAGGTTCGAACAGCGATACGCTCAGTCGAGCGCCTTGTCGTTCGGAGCGGCGTAGAGCTTCTTCATCGCGTCGGAGAGCGGGAAGTTCAGGTTCAGCCCCTTCGGCGGAATCGGATTCTCGAACCACTTCGCGTAGATCTTCGCGGCTTCGCCCGATTTCTCGACATCCGCGATCGCGTCGTCGACCACCTTCTTGAACGCCGGATCGTCCTTGCGCATCATGCAGCCATACGCTTCCTGAGACTGGGCCGTGCCGACGATCGCCCAGTTGCCCGGCTGCTTGGCCTTCGCGCGCTCGCCTGCGAGCAGCGCGTCGTCCATCATGAACGCGGCCGCGCGGCCCGTCTCGAGCGTCTGGAACGACTCGCCGTGGTCCTTCGCGCTGATGATCGTCATGCCCATCTGCTTTTCGTTGTTCATCGCGCGCAGCAGACGCTCGGACGTGGTGCCCGCCGTGGTCACGACCGTCTTGCCCTTCAGATCGGCGAAATCCTTGATGCCCGAATCCTTGGCCGTCATCAGGCGCGTGCCGATCACGAAAATCGTGTTCGAGAACGCCGCCTGCTTCTGGCGGTCGAGGTTGTTCGTCGTCGAGCCGCACTCGATGTCGACCGTGCCGTTCTGCACGAGCGGAATGCGGTTCTGCGACGTCACCGGAATGTTCTTCACCTGCAGGTTCGGCAGACTCAGCTTCTTCTTGACCGCGTCGACGACCTTCATCTGGAAGTCGCGCGAATAGCCGACCACCTGCTGGTTCTGATCGTAGTACGAGAACGGAATCGACGATTCGCGGTGTCCGAGCGAAATCACGCCGGAATCCTTGATTTTTTTCAGCGTGCCCGTCTCCTGGGCAATGGCGCCGCCGGCGAACACGCTCAGCATCGCGGCCATCAGCATGGCTTGTTGGAATTTCATTGTGGTCATCTCCTTGGCGAAAACCCGCGCCAGTTTAGCAAAGTCATATTTTTGAAAGTAATGGTCGTAAACCACACTCCCGGCGGGGCAGGTTGCGCATACGCAATACATCCATACATAGTAGATGCTTCGCATACGCGCGCGGGCGGCCTCGTACTCGAGGCCGCCCGCGAAAAAACGAGGCGCCGCCCGCAAGGCCGCGCCGCCGCACCGGCCAACCGGCCGGTCAAAGGATCAGGGGTACAGACCGCGCATTTCGCGCGCCATCAGAATGCGCTTGCACGCAACGATGAACGCGGCGGTGCGCACCGACACCTTGTGCTCCTCGGCCACCGCCCACACGCCGGCGAACGCTTCGCGCATCACCCGTTCGAGACGGTGGTTGATCTCGTCCTCGGTCCAGAAGAAGCTCGAGAAGTCCTGCACCCACTCGAAGTACGACACGGTCACGCCGCCCGCATTCGCGATCACGTCGGGGATCACGAGCACGCCGTTGGCGCTCAGGATGTCGTCGGCCGCGGTCGTGGTCGGGCCATTCGCGCCTTCGACGACAATCTTCGTGCGGATCTTCGACGCATTCTTTTCGGTAATCTGGTTTTCAAGCGCGGCCGGAATCAGGATTTCCGTCTCGACCGTCCAGAACTCATCGTTCGGCATCGGCTCGGCGCCCGTGAAACCGGCGACACCTCCCGTCTGCGCGACGTGATCGAGCAGCTTGGCCGTATCGACGCCTGCCGGCTGGTAAATCGTGCCGGTGTGATCCTGAACCACGATCACCTTCGCGCCCGCTTCCTGGAACAGCCGAGCGGCGATTCCGCCGACATTGCCGAAGCCCTGTACCGCGATGCGCGCGCCCTCGATCTCAACGCCCTTCTTCTTTGCGGCTTCGCAGCCGACCACGAAAACGCCGCGGCCCGTCGCCTCCTTGCGGCCGAGCGAGCCGCCCAGCGAAATCGGCTTGCCGGTCACCACGCCCGTCGCCGTCTGGCCCTGGTTCATCGAGTAGGTGTCCATCATCCACGCCATCACCTGCTCGTTGGTGTTGACGTCGGGCGCCGGAATATCGGTGTTCGGCCCGATGATGATGCCGATCTCGCTCGTGTAGCGGCGCGTCACGCGCTCGAGTTCGCCGCGCGAGAGCTTGCGCGGATCGACGCGGATGCCGCCCTTCGCGCCGCCGTATGGCACGTTGACCGCCGCGTTCTTCACCGACATCCAGGCGGACAGCGCCATCACTTCGGACAACGTGACATCCTGGTGATAGCGCACGCCGCCCTTGCCCGGCCCGCGCGACACGTTGTGCTGCACGCGATAGCCTTCGAAGTGCGCGACGGTGCCGTTATCGAGCTCGATCGGCACGTCGACGACCAGAATGCGCTTCGGGCGCTTGAGCGTTTCGAGCCAGCGCGACAGCGAGCCGAGGTACGGCGCGACACGGTCGACTTGCTGCAAATAGTTGCCCCAGGGCCCGAGATCGTCCGCGTGCAGGTATGACGGAATGGATTGCGCAACGGACGGGGACTGCGAATGCGAAGACATGGAATCTCCAACGGTCGAAGAATGCGCCCATTGTCGAAAAAGCCCATTTCGAAATCCAATGCCGTTTGCTTATTCGATTATGCATTTCTTGCATGATCGGGCTTTTGCACGAAAAACCGTCGATACGCAGCGCGAACGCACGCAATTGCGGTGCGATCGGCCGCCGCAATTTTCATGTGCGCAACGGCGGGCGGCGTAACGGCACACCGGCCTCGCGCGTGCCGCGGGCTCAGCGCGCGTCCAGTTCGTCGCGCACCACGTCCCAGAGCGCGCTCACCAACTGGCGGCGTGACTCGTCGCCCTGCACGGCGAGCTTGTCTCGATAAAGACGGATCTCCATGGTCAGCGTGAACGGCTCCGCACCGCCTTTCGCCGCGCGGCCGAGCCGCACGAGCCGCCCGCCCGCGACCGCATCCTCGACCGCGCTGTGCGGCAGGAACGCGACGCCGTGCCCAGCGAGCGCCATCGCCTTCAGCGCCTCGGCCATGTCGGTCTCGTACACCTTGTCCAGATAAAGCGGCGTGTGGGCGTTCGCGATGATCACCTCGGTCATCCGGCCCAGGTACGCGTTCGGCGTATAGGACAAGTAAGGCACGGGCGCATCGGCCGCGCCGGGCAGCGCGTAGCGCGCGCGGCCGCCGCGCCCGGGCGCCGAGAATGGGCTGATCGGCTCCGCGCCGAGCGTGAGCATGTCGTAGCGCGCGGGATCGAGCGCGACGGGATGGCTCGGATGGTGGTAGCCCATCACCAGGTCGCAGCCGCCCTCGACGAGCGACAGCACCGCGTCGTGTACGTTGAGCGCGCGCAGCCGCGTATGCACCGGCCCCATCTTCGCTTCGATCCGCTGAAGCCAGCGCGGAAAGTACGTGAGCGACAGCGTGTGCGGCACGGCGAATTCGATCGTCGGCACCGGCGCGCCGATATGGCCGCGCAACAGCGTGCGCGCCTCGTGCGCCTGCGACAGCATCGCGAGCGCCTGCTCGTAGAACACCTGGCCTGCCTGCGTGACGCGGGTGGGGTAGACCGAACGATCGATCAATTCCGTGCCGAGCCACGCTTCGAGCGCCTGGATGCGCCGCGAAAACGCCGGTTGCGAAACGTGACGCAGTTCGGCCGAGCGGCTGAAGCTGCGCGTTTCCGCGAGCGACACGAAATCCTCGAGCCATTTGAGTTCCATACGAGCCCTTTTGCGCCTTTGCGCGATCTGCGCCAGCCGTGAAGCCCGCATTTTAAACAGCGGCGGGCGGCGGCAAGCCATGGCGGCACGCATTCGTCAGACTTCTTGCACCGCACCAACGACGCACCGCGCGCACAGACGCGGTGCCGGCAGGCGCGCCGCGCGCCTGCCGCCGGTGCGCGCCGCGTCTCGCCTCGTCGCGTCTCGTCGTGGGACGCGCCATGCGGCGCGCTCGTTGCGCGGGCTTTCGCGCCACGCGCCGCGGCTGACCTGCGGCTGCACTGCGGCTGGCATAGGCCTTGCAAAAGACTGCTGGCTCCGTTGCTCGCCGCGGAGCGGTTTCGATCCGGCTCCCACCCTGCCTTCAAACGGCAACCGCATACGCGAGGCTCTCTCGATGGATACACTGCGCAGCTCTGTCAAAAGCGGCAACTGGCGCTCGCTGCTCGCCTGCTTCCTTTATTTCGACACCGGCTTCACCGTCTGGGTGCTGTACGGCCCGCTCGCGCCGTTCATCGGCAAGGACATCGCGATGACGGCCGCGCAGCAAGGCTTTCTCGTCGCGGTGCCGGTGCTCGCGGCGGCAATCCTGCGCGTGACGCTCGGCAATCTCTATCAGTCCGCCGACGGCCGGCGCATCGCGCTGATGGGCGTGCTGCTGTCCGCTCTGCCCGCCGTCGTACTGCCGTTCGTGCCCGGCACGCCGTCGTACACGCTGCTGCTCGTGCTCGGCGTGTTTCTCGGCATAGGCGGCGCGAGCTTCGCGGTCGCGCTGCCGATGGCGGGCAGCAGCTATCCGCCAAAGGTGCAAGGCCTGGTGCTCGGGCTCGCCGCGGCGGGCAACATCGGCGCGGTGCTCGACGGCTTCATGTTCCCGCACATCGCCGCCGCGCTCGGCTGGAAGTTTTCGACGGCCGCCGCGCTGCCGCTGCTCGCGATCGCGGGCTTCGCGCTGTTCGCATGGGCCGACGACCGCGGCGAAAAATCGGGCAGCGCGCCGCGCGCGCTTGGTGCGTTCGCGCTCACGCTCGCCGCGCTGATCGCGCTCGTGCTCGCCGTGCACGCCGGCGCGTTCGGCTCCGGCAAGGCGGGCGTGCTGCTGCTGCCGGTGATGGGCGCGCTCATCGCGATCACGGTGCTGCCCGGCCGCTATCGCGCGGTGCTCGCCGAGCGCGATACGTGGGTGATCATGCTGATCTACAGCATTACGTTCGGCGGCTTCGTCGGCATGTCGTCATATGTGACGCTGTTGCTCACGACGCTCTATCAGATGCCGAAGATCGAAGCGGGCCTGTTCATGTCGATGCTCGCGTTCATCGGCGCGATCGTGCGGCCGCTCGGCGGCTATCTCGCGGATCGCGTCACCGGCGTGCGCGCGCTGATGGCGATCCTTGCCGCGATCGCCGCGGCCGACTTCGCGTTCGCGGCCATGATGCCGCCGCTCGCAGGCGGCATT
Source organism: Burkholderia singularis (assembly GCF_001718875.1). NCBI lineage: Bacteria > Pseudomonadati > Pseudomonadota > Betaproteobacteria > Burkholderiales > Burkholderiaceae > Burkholderia > Burkholderia singularis. Next base: position 925,532 of record NZ_CP013448.1, on the reverse strand, counting down.
GCGCTGCTCGTGTGCCTGTATATCGCGTTCGGCCTCGGCAACGGCTCGACATTCCAGCTCGTGCCGCACCGCTGGCCGGGCAAGACGGGGCTGCTGTCGGGGATCGTCGGCGCGGCGGGCGGCATCGGCGGCTTCTATCTGCCGGTCGTGATGGGCATCGCCAAGGAAAGCACCGGCAGCTATCAGCTCGGCTTCGCAACGTTCGGCGCGCTCGCGGCTTGCGCGCTCGGCGCGCTCGTGTTGCTGCGCGCGCAGTGGCTGCGCTGGGCCGCGCCGGGACATACGGCGCCGACAAGAGGCGTGGCGGGTGCAGCCGGCATGCCGATCGGCGGCGCGGCGCGCGCGGGCGACTGACAGCGGACAGACGATGTTCCGGCGCAGGCGGGCGATCGGCGGCAGGTCGCCAGCGGCGCGGCACGCACCATCGGCCCGCGCATTCCGTAGACAAAGATGTTGCGCATGGTGACGGCGGGCGGCGAGTGAACCGCCGCCCAGCGCGAGCCGGCGAACTCCCGATGTGCGGGCAGCGGCGTCGCGCACGCGGGCGCTCGACGACACGCCGCTCGCCGCGCGATGCGGCAATCGCCCCGCCCGCGCAGCGGTCTTGCCGCCGAGCGCGCGGCAGCCCCCGAGCCGGCGCGCCCTGCCCGCGCAACCGCCGGCCCGGTTCGCGCCGATGGTAAAATTCGCGGTTCACCCCTTCTCGTTTGAACCGCGGCCGCACGCGCCCAAGCCCCATCATGTCCGACACCCGTCCCGATACCCTTTTCGCCCTCACCGCGCTATCGCCGCTCGACGGCCGCTACGCCGCCAAGACCGAGGCGCTGCGCGACTGGCTCTCCGAAGCCGCGTTCATGCGCCATCGCGTCACCGTCGAGGTGCACTGGCTGATCGCACTGTCTCACGCCGGCTTTGCCGAAGTGCCGCGCTTCTCGGCCGCCGCCGAGCAGTTCCTGCTCGATCTCGTCGCGCGCTTCACCGCGCACGACGCCGCGCGCATCAAGGAAATCGAGCGCGTGACGAACCATGACGTGAAAGCCGTCGAGTACTGGCTCAAGGAATCGGTGAAAGGCCAGCCCGAACTCGAGAAAGCCAGCGAATTCATCCATTTCGCGTGTACGTCGGAGGACATCAACAACACGTCGCACGGCATGATGCTGGCCGGCGCGCGCGCGCATGTCATCCTGCCGTCGCTGCGCACCGTCCACGGCCGCCTCGTCGCGCTCGCGCACGCGCACGCCGACCAACCGATGCTGTCGCGCACGCACGGCCAGCCGGCCAGCCCGACGACGCTCGGCAAGGAAATCGCGAACGTCGCCGCGCGTCTCGCACGCGCGATCGAGCGGATCGAGAAAGTCGAAATCCTCGGCAAGATGAACGGCGCGGTCGGCAACTTCAACGCGCACCTGTCCGCGTATCCGGAATTCGATTGGGAAGCGTTCTCGCGCGACGTGATCGAAAACCGTCTGAAGCTCACGTTCAACCCGTACACGATCCAGATCGAGCCGCACGATTACATGGCGGAGCTGTTCGACGCCGTCGCGCGCGCGAACACGATCCTGCTCGATCTCGACCGCGACGTGTGGGGCTACATCTCGCTCGGCTACTTCAAACAGAAAACGAAGGCGGGCGAAATCGGCTCGTCGACGATGCCGCACAAGGTCAACCCGATCGATTTCGAAAACTCGGAAGGCAATCTCGGCCTAGCGAACGCGACGCTGCGCCATCTCGCCGACAAGCTGCCGGTGTCGCGCTGGCAGCGCGACCTCACCGATTCGACGGTGCTGCGCAATATCGGCGTCGCGCTCGGCTATTCGCTGCTCGCCTACGACGCGCTGATCCGCGGCCTCGACAAGCTCGAAGTGAATCCGCAGCGGCTGAACGAAGACCTCGACAACTGCTGGGAAGTGCTCGCCGAACCGGTGCAGACCGTGATGCGCCGCTACGGAATCGAAAATCCATACGAGCAACTGAAGGAATTGACGCGCGGCAAGGGCATCACGCGCGACGCGCTGCGGCAGTTCATCGGCACGCTCGCGATCGCGCAGGATGCGAAGGAACGGCTGCTCGCGATGACGCCCGCGTCGTACACCGGCAACGCGGCCGAGCTGGCGAAGCGCATCGCGTGAGCGCCGGCTGACGCGCCGGCGTGCCCGGCGCGCCCGCTCCACGACAAAGGCGCCCCGCGGGGCGCCTTTGTCATTTGCTACGGAACGGCGAGCCGCCGCCGCAACGGCCGCCCGCGCTCACTGCTGTTGCTGCTGTTGCTGCTCCAGCGCGATTTGCGCGATCACGCGCGCGACGATCTCGTCGGGCGGCAGCTCGATGCTGACCTCGATCGCCTCGTCCGGGCCCGGCTCCTCGAGCGTATCGAGCTGGCTCTGCAGCAGCGACGGATCGAAGAAGTGGCCGGTGCGCACCTTCAGCCGCTCGCGCAGCACGTCGAACGAGCCCTTCAGATAAACGAAGCGCACGTCGCGGTCGCCGCCGCGCAGGATATCGCGATACGCGCGTTTCAGCGACGAGCACGTGAACACCGCCGTCTGCCCGTCACGCTGCTTTTCCTCGATGGCCGCGCGAATCGCCGCGAGCCACGGCCAGCGGTCCTCGTCGGTGAGCGGAATGCCGTGGTGCATCTTGTCCTTGTTGGCCGCGCTGTGAAACGCGTCGCCATCGGTGAACGTGCACGACAGGCGCTGCGCCAGCAATTCGCCGATCCGCGTTTTGCCCGCGCCCGACACGCCCATTGCGATCAGAATCATTGACTACCCCTTGTTGTTACAGGACGGCGCCGATCAGCAGCGTGAACGTGAGCCCGAGGAGCGAAATCAGCGTCTCGAGCAACGTCCAGGTCTTGAACGTCTGCCCCACCGTCATCCCGAAATATTCCTTGATGAGCCAAAAACCGCCGTCGTTGACGTGCGAGAAAATAAGCGAGCCCGAACCGGTCGCGAGCACCAGCAGCTCGGGCTTCACGCCCGCGCCGGCCGCCGCCGCGATCGGCGCGACGATCCCGCAGGCGGTGGTCATCGCGACCGTCGCCGAGCCCGTCGCGAGACGGATCAGCGCGGCGACGAACCAGCCGAGCAGCAACGGCGACAAATGCGCATGCGAGGCGCTCGACACGATCTGCTGCGAGATGCCGCTATCGCGCAGGATACCGCCGAAGCCGCCGCCTGCGCCGACGATCAACGTGATGCCCGCGATCGGCGCGAGGCAGTCGCCGCAGAACTTCTGGATCTGATCGCGATTGAACCCCTGCTTCGCGCCGAACGTCCAGAAGCTGACGAGCACCGCGATCAGCAGCGCGACGTCGGACGTACCGGCAAAACGCAGCAAATTGTTCGGCAGCGTCTTCGGCGCGAACAGCAGGTCGGCCCAACTGCCGACGAGCATCAGCGCAACGGGCAGCAAAATCGTGAAGAGCGTGATGCCGAAGCTCGGCAATTCGCGCTGCGCGGCCGGCTTGTCGTGCGAATCGACGAACTGCGCGGCGAGCGGGTTGTTCTGCGGCAGCTTCACGTACTTGTGGATCACGAGCGCGAACAGCGGCCCGGCGATCAGCGCGGTCGGCACGCCGACGATGAGGCCATAGGCGATCGTCTTGCCGATGTCCGCGCCGTACTGCTGAACCGCAAGCAGCGCGGCCGGATGCGGCGGAATCAGCCCGTGCACGACCGACAGCCCCGCGACCATCGGCAGCCCGACGAGCAGCAGCGACTTGCCGGTGCGCTTGGCGACGTTGAACGCGATCGGAATCAACAGCACGAAGCCGACTTCGAAGAAGACCGGCAAGCCAACGATGATCGCGACGAACATCATCGCCCAATGAATGTTCTTCTCACCGAACCAGCGGATCAGCGTCGTCGCGATGCGCTCGGCGCCGCCCGATTCGGCCATCATCTTGCCGAGCATCGTGCCCAGGCCGACGACGATCGCGATATGGCCAAGCGTGTTGCCGTTGCCCGTCTCGAACGACTTGACGATCTTGTCCATCGGCATGCCGACCGCAAGGCCCAGGCCGAGCGACACGATGATCAGCACGAGGAACGGATAAATCTTGTATCGCGCAATCATCACGATCAGCGCCGCGATCGCGATCACGGTGTAAATCAGCAGCGTGCTGCCTTGGACAGCCCCCATATGGCACTCCTCCTTGGGATTTTTCGAGCCGGGCGCGCGGCAAGCCGCGTGACGCCCGGCGCTTTAAGTCTCCGATACAGAACGCGGATGCCCGCCTGTCAGGACGCTGAATTCTACTTTTGTTCAGTGCTTCGCGATAGAACCGGTTCCATCAGCGGAAACCCTCACCAAACAAGGACTAGGGAAAACCTCTCCATTTGCGGATTCTAGGGGAATCCGGTCCGATGCTTAGTGCGCGAGCCCGCTTGCCTCGCGCGCGAGACGCGTGATCTCGGCCCAGTCCTGCGCGGCGAGCGCCGCCTTCGGCGTCAGCCACGAGCCGCCGACGCACACGACGTTCGGCAGCTTCAGGAAATTCGGTGCGGTTTCGGCGGTGATGCCGCCCGTCGGGCAAAACTTCAACGTCGGGAATGGGCCGTGGAACGCCTGCAGCATCGGCACGCCGCCTGCCTGCTGCGCGGGAAAGAACTTGACGATTTCATAGCCCAGCTCGAGCGCGGCGATGATATCGGTGGGCGTCATCACGCCCGGCAAAAGCGGCAGGCCGGCATCGAGCGCCGCCTGGTGCATGTCCTTCGTCAGGCCGGGCGATACGCCGAACTGCGCACCAGCAGCTTTAGCCTGCGCGCACTGCTCGGGCTTCGTGATGGTACCGACGCCGACCACGATGTCGTCGGCGAGTTCGCTCGCGCGCTTGATCGCATCGAGCCCCGCCGCGGTGCGCAGCGTGATTTCCAGCACCTTCACGCCGCCCGCGTGCAACGCGCGCGACACCTGCTCGCCCTGTTCGGCCGAATCGAACGCAAGCACCGGGATCACCGGGCCCAGCTTCACGATCTCGCCTATCGTCTTCATCGGTGTAACTCCTTTTTTGTGACTTTCGTAGCTTTCGCAGCGTTGTGCGGCTTTTTTCGCCGCGGCGGCCGCTGCAACGCCCGCGCGGTTAGTTGGGTGCGGCGGTATGCCGCAAATCCCGGCAATCAGGTGACGCTCACGCGCGCGGCCTCGCCCGCCATCGCGCCGAACACCGACGCGCCCTGCTCCGCCGGCGCCGCCGCCGCGCGAAACACGCCGAACAGCTCGCGGCCAAAGCCGACCTCGTTATCCGCCTGATGCGCGGGCTGCGCGAGCGGGCGCGCGGCCCAGGCTGCGTCGTCGATCTCGACGTCGAGCACGCCGGCCTGTGCGTCGATCACGATCGTATCGCCCGTCTGCACCTTGCCGAGCGGACCGCTCAACAGCGCCTCGGGCGACACGTGGATCACCGCGGGCACCTTGCCCGAGGCGCCCGACATCCGGCCGTCCGTCACCAGCGCGACGTGAAAGCCCTGATCCTGCAACACGCCCAGCAGCGGCGTGAGGCGGTGCAGTTCGGGCATGCCGTTCGCGCGCGCGCCCTGGAAGCGCACCACCGCAACGAAGTCGCGCTTGAGTTCGCCCGCGTCGAACGCGGCCTGCACCGCTTCCTGCGAATCGAACACGATCGCGGACGCCTTCACCTTCCGGTGCTCGGGCGCCACCGCCGAAATCTTGATCACGCCGCGCCCGAGCCTGCCCTGCATCAGACGCAAGCCGCCGTCCGGCTGGAACGGCGCGCCGATCGGCCGCAATACCTTGTCGTCGCCGCTCGCGTCGGCGCCCGGCACCCACGCGAGCTTGCCGTCGACCAGCCGCGGCTCGCGCGTGTAGTGCGACGACAGCCCGTCGCCCGCCACCGTCTTCACATCGTCATGCAGCAAGCCGCCATCGAGCAGATTGCGCACCAGGAACGCGATGCCGCCCGCTGCATGGAAATGGTTCACGTCCGCCTTGCCGTTCGGATAAATCTTCGCAAGAAGCGGCACCGCGCTCGACAGCGCGTCGAAGTCGTCCCAGTCGATCACGATGCCCGCCGCGCGCGCGATCGCGACGAGATGCAGCGTATGGTTCGTCGAGCCGCCCGTCGCGAGCAGCGCGACGATTCCGTTGACGACCGCCTTCTCGTCGACCACCCGGCCGATCGGCGTGTAATGGCCGCGCTCGGCCGTCAGTTCGAGCACACGCCGGGCGGCCTCGGCCGTCAGCGCGTCGCGCAGGGGCGTGTGCGGATGGACGAATGCCGCGCCCGGCAGATGCAGCCCCATCACCTCCATCAGCATCTGGTTGCTGTTCGCGGTGCCGTAGAACGTGCAGGTGCCGTGGCCGTGATACGCGGCCGATTCCGCCTCGAGCAGCGCGTCGCGCCCCACCTGGCCGGTGGCGAACTGTTGGCGGATCTTCGCCTTGTCGTCGTTCGACAAGCCGCTCGTCATCGGTCCGGCCGGCACGAAAATCGTCGGCAGATGGCCGAATTGCAGCGCGCCGATCAGCAGGCCCGGCACAATCTTGTCGCAAACGCCGAGGCACAGCGCCGCATCGAACATGTTGTGCGTGAGCGCGACCGCCGTGCTCATCGCGATCACCTCGCGCGAGAACAGCGACAGCTCCATGCCCGGATTGCCCTGCGTGACGCCGTCGCACATCGCCGGTACGCCGCCCGCGAACTGCGCGACGCCGCCCGCCTCGCGCGCGGCGCGCTTGATGATGCCGGGAAAATCAAGGTATGGCGCGTGCGCGGACAGCATCTCGTTATACGACGACACGATGCCGACGTTCGGCTGCTTGATCGCCTTGATCGAGAACTTGTCGCTGCCTTCGAGGCCGGCGAAGCCGTGCGCGAGATTCGCGCACGACAGCGCGCCGCGCGCCGGAAAGCGGCCTTGCGCGGCGTCGATGCGGGCGAGATAGGCTGAGCGCGTCGGCCGGCTGCGCGCGATCACGCGCTCGGTCACGGACGCAAGAGTGGGGTGCAGCGAGGCCATGCTGGGCGCTCCTCACATGAGCCGGCTGGGGCCGGCAAGCTGGAATCGTGGGTTCGTCCGCTTCAGCGAACAAACGGCGCGAGTTTAGTAGAAAAACTACAAGCCTGCAATCTCGCGGCGCAGCATGAGCATCGAAATTTCATCGCTACAGCCTGAAAATTAGGGATATTAACTCAGCGTTAACCCTAATCAGTCCACCAGCGTTATTGCATTGAGCGCTAGAAAATTCTTGTAGATTTTCTACAATATCGCCGCAATACTACCGTCCATTCGATCCACCTCCACGCCCTTTCACGTCATGCTCCCCAGAATCGAGGCGATTCGCGCCCAACTCCGCCCGTCCGAGCGCAAGCTCGCCGACTACGTGCTCGCCGCGCCGCGCGAAGTGCTCGACTTGTCGATGACCGCGCTCGCCGCACGCGCGGGCGTGAGTCAGCCGACGATCGCGCGCTTCTGCCAGGCGCTCGGCTGCAGCGGCTTTCGCGAATTCAAGATCCGGCTCGCGCAAAGCATCGCGCCGGGCGTGGCGTCCGTCTACCGCGACGTCGAGCCCGACGAACCCGCGCCCGGCATCATCGGCAAAGTGTTCGACCGGACCATCGGCGCGCTGATCGAGGTCCGCAACAGCCTGTCGGCAACCAGCGTCGCCGACGCGATCGAACTGCTGTCGCGTGCGTCGCGCATCGAGTTCTACGGCGCGGGCGGCTCCGGCATCGCCGCGCAGGACATTCAGCACAAGTTCTTCCGGCTCGGCGTGCCCAGCGTCGCGTACTCGGACCCGCATACGTTCTCGATGTCCGCCGCGCTGCTCGGCGCGAAAGACGTCGTCGTCGCGATCTCGAACACCGGGCGCACGCGCGACATCGTCGACGCCGCGCGCGCCGCGCGCGCATGCGGCGCGAACGTCGTGTCGATCACGCATAGCCATTCGCCGCTCGCGCAACTGTCGACGGTCAGTCTGGCGTCGAACGTCGCCGAGGAAACCGACGTGTTTTCGCCGATGACCTCGCGCATGTCGCATCTCGCGATCGGCGACATTCTCGCGGTCGGCGTCGCGCTCAATCGCGGGCCCGATCTCGTCGACCGGCTCGGCCGCGCGAAGGAGGCGATCACGCGGCGGCGCATCGGGATGGAGCCGAAGGCGCCGAAGGATACGGCCCACGAGCCGCTATAGCCGCGCGAGAGCAGCCGATTGCCGAATACGAAAAACGAAAAAGCCCCGGCCTTGAACTGCCCTCCCAAGCTGGATCGATGTCCGACTTGTGGAGGGCGGTTCAAGGCCGGGGCTTGCCGGCGCGCTCACCGCGGCGCAACCGCCTGCGCGCCGCCGATTCAGAACGGCTTGATCACGACGAGCGCGACAGCCGCCAGCATCGCCAGCACCGGCAATTCGTTGAAGAAGCGATACCACTTGTCCGAGCGCCGGTTCTCGCCGCGCTCGAAGACTTTCAACAAATGCCCGCAATACGCGTGATAGACGATCAGCAGCAGCACGACGCCGACTTTCGCGTGAATCCAGCCCTGCCCCTGGCCGATGCCGATCACGAGCCACAGCCACAGGCCGCACGCGAGCGCCGGCACCGCGATGAAGGTCATGAAGCGAAACAGCTTGCGCGCCATCACGAGCAGGCGGCGCACGGCGGCGGGATCGGTCTCGAGCGCCAGGTTCACGTAGATCCGGGGCAAATAGAAGAGCCCCGCGAACCACGCGGCGATCAGCACGATATGAAAGGTCTTGACCCAAAGCATTGCCATCGATCTTTTGCGTTCCTGTTTGCGCCTGCTTGCGTTACTGACGCCCTTCGCCGTGCCCGAGCACGATGTATTTCATCGACGTCAGCCCCTCGAGCCCGACCGGGCCGCGCGCGTGCAGCTTGTCGTTGGAGATGCCGATCTCGGCGCCCAGGCCGAATTCGAAGCCGTCGGCAAAGCGCGTCGATGCGTTGACGATCACGCTCGCCGAATCCACCTCCCGCAAGAAACGCATCGCGCGATCGTGATCCTCGGTGACGATCGCGTCGGTGTGCGCGGAACCGTATGTATTGATGTGCTCGATCGCGGCGTCGAGACCGTCGACGATCTTGATCGCGAGCACGGGCGCGAGATATTCGGTGCGCCAATCCTCCTCGGTCGCATCGACGAGCGGCGCGACGCCCGCATCGGCGAGCACGGCGCGCGCGGCCGCATCGACGCGCAGCTCGACGCCCTTGTCGCGATACAGCCGCCCGAGCTGCGGCAGCACGGCCGGCGCAATGCCGCGCGCGACGAGCAGCGTCTCCATCGTGTTGCAGGTGCCGTAGCGATGCGTTTTCGCGTTATCGCAAACGGTCAGCGCCTTGCGCGGATCGGCGCGATCGTCGACGTACACGTGGCAAATGCCGTCGAGATGTTTGATCATCGGCACGCGCGCCTCGTTGATCAGCCGTTCGATCAAACTCTTGCCGCCGCGCGGCACGATCACGTCCACGTATTCGGTCATCGTGATCAGCTTGCCGACTGCCGCGCGGTCGGCCGTCTCGACGACCTGCACCGCGTCGCGCGGCAGCCCCGCCGCATCGAGCCCCTCGCCGATCAGCCGCGCGAGCGCCGTGTTCGATTCGAGCGCCTCCGAGCCGCCGCGCAGGATCGTCGCGTTGCCGGACTTCAGGCACAGCGCGGCCGCGTCGATCGTCACGTTCGGCCGCGACTCGTAGATGATCCCGATCACGCCGAGCGGCACGCGCATCTGGCCGACCTGAATCCCGCTCGGACGATACTTGAGATTGCTGATCTCGCCGATCGGGTCGGGCAGCGCCGCAACTTGGCGCAGCCCTTCGATCATCGTGTTCAGCGCCTTGTCGGATAGCGTCAGGCGATCGACGAACGCGGCGTCGAGCCCCTTGTCCTTCGCGCGCGCGACGTCACGCGCATTGGCCGCCTTCAGCGCATCGGCGTCGCGCGCGATCGCCCGCGCAACGGCTTCGAGCGCGGCGTTCTTCGCGGCGGTGGACGCGCGCGCGATCGCGCGCGATGCTTGCCGCGCGCGGCGGCCAACGTCCGTCATGTACTGATCGATATCCATCATGAGACTCGCCATGCAAGCCGCCCCGTACCGAGCGGCAAAAACGTTGTCGGAAAAACCATGCGGCGCCAATCGCCGGATGCCGCGGCTCGCGCGCGAACCGCGGCTCGCAAAATGCCCATCCATGTGCCGCGCCGCTGCGGTCGCGCTCGCCGCTATCGCCCGAGACCGCTCGATTGTAAGCGCCTGCGCGCAAGCCCGCTCAGCCGGCCCGGCGCGGCGTATCGCCGCCGGGTCCGCCCGCGCGCGCCACCGTCATCGCAAGCTGGAACAGGCCGTCCCAAGGGTCGGGCGGCGGCTCGCCATGCGCGCGGCCGCGCGGCACCGCGGCAAGCCCCTTGACCTGCCGGTCAAGCCGCGCGGCAAACGCGAGCGCCTGCTCGAGCGCCGTCTCGGACACGCGCGCCAGCGCCGGCCCGACGAGCCGCTCGCGCGGCCCCCAGACACGATTCTCGCGCACGAGCGCCGCGAGCGGCTTGCCTGCCGCGACGCCGCGCTTGATCCTGAGCAGCGTGCGCAACTCGTCGACGAGCGCCCATAACACGAGCACCAGCGCCTCACCCTCTCCCTTGAGGCCGTCGATCATCCGCGCGAGCCGCGCGGCGTCGCCTGCGAGCATCGCCTCGTTGAGCTTGAATACGTCATAGCGCGCGACGTTCAGCACCGCGTCATGGATCTGCTCGAACGTAAGCACGCCCGCCGGATAGAGCAAGCCAAGCTTCTGGATTTCCTGATGCGCGGCCAGCAGGTTGCCTTCGACACGCTCGGCAACGAATGCGAGCGCGCGACGCCCATCGTCGCCCGCCGCGACCCGCTGGCCTTGCAGCGCCAGCCGCTCGCCGATCCATTTCGGCAATTGCGCGCGATCGACCGGATCGATCTTGATCGCAACGCCCGCATTCGCGAGTGTGGTGAACCACGCGGATTTCTGCGTCGCCGCATCGAGCCGCGGCAGCGTGACGAGCATCAGCGTATCGGGATTGTGCGTGCCGGCAAGCGTTTTCAGCGCATCGGCGCCGTCCTTGCCCGGCTTGCCGGACGGAATCCGCAGCTCGACGAGCTGCCGGTCGCCGAACAGCGACATCGCCTGGCTCGCGCCGATCAGCACGCTCCAGTCGAAGCCACGCTCGACGGTATGCACCGAACGCTCGACGAAGCCCGCCGCGCGTGCGGCCGCGCGAATCCGGTCGCACGCCTCCTGCACGAGCAGCGGCTCGTCGCCATACGCGACGTACAAGCCGGCGAGCCCTTTCGCCAGATGCGGCTCTAATGCGTCAAGTCGCAATTGCATCGGTTACGCGCCTATCGACGAAACGAAATGGCGAACGCGGCCGATCACAGCGGCGGCGGCGGCAGCGGCGCGCGCGGCCAGACGGCCGGTACGCCCTGGCCCGGCTCCGGATGCAGCGTGCGCACGATCGCCAGGCGCCGCATCAGTTGATCGATCGCATCGTTGCGCATGTCCGCGTACAGGATCTCGGCTTCCTGCGACTTCGCGTTCGTATATTGCGCGCTGTACGTCATCGCGCGGTTCAGCGCGATCACGCTCGGCGGAATCAGCGCCGTGCCGTCCTTGCCTAAAAGCGTGTAGTTGAGCGTGTAGTTGAGTTGATACTCCTGCACCGTGCCGTAACGGTCGAGCGTGAGCGTGCCCTGGCTCTGCGCTTCGGCGAGGTTCAGCACCGCGTCGGCGTCGTCGGGCGACTTGACGATCTTCGTGTCGCTGCCCCCCTCGACGAGACGCGTGAGCCGCGCCGCCGCCGCGGGCGGCCCGCCCGCGATGTACAGGCGCTTGAACGCATAGTCCTGCTGCCCGCGCAGCTTGAAACCGCACGCCGACAACAACATCGCGCTGCCCACGAGCATCAAAAACGATCTGCGGATCACCTTCGCTCCTTGCTGATTCACCATGCGCCGCCAAACGACACCGGACGCCGTCAGACGACGACGTTGACGAGACGCCCTGGCACGACAATCACCTTTTTGGCCGGCTTGCCTTCGGCAAACTTCGCGAACGTCTCGTCGGCGAGCGCCGCCGCCTCGATCACGTCACGACTCGCGTCCTTCGCAATCTTGATCGCGCCGCGCACCTTGCCGTTGACCTGCAGCACCAGTTCGATCTCGGCCTGCTCGAGCGCGGCTTCGTCGACCTTCGGCCACGGCGCGTCGAGCAGCCCGCCGAATTCGTCCGCGTAGCCGAGCGTTTGCCAAAGCCGATACGTGACGTGCGGCACGACCGGATACAACACGCGCAACAGCACGCCGTAGCTTTCGCGCACCACGCCGGGCGCGGCGCCCTTCGCGCCTTCGAGCGCGTTCAGCATCTTCATGGCCGCCGACACGACCGTGTTGTACTGCAAGCGCTGGTAGTCGAAATCGGCTTGCTTCAGCACGCCGTGGATCTCGCGGCGCAGCGTTTTGTCGGTATCGGCCAGCTGGGCGGCGTCGAACGTCGCGCGCGCGGCGAGCGCGTCGCGATTCGCGTAACCGAAGCTCCACACCCGGCGCAGGAAGCGGCTCGCCCCTTCGACGCCCGCGCCCGACCACTCGAGCTGCTGCTCGGGCGGCGCGGCGAACATCGTGAACAGGCGCGCGGTGTCGGCGCCGTACTGGTCGATCAGCACCTGCGGATCGACGCCGTTATTCTTCGACTTCGACATCTTCTCGATGCCGCCGAGCACGACAGGCTGGCCATCGGATTGCAGCACCGCGCCGACGGGGCGCCCCTTGTCGTCATACGACACGGTGACGTCGGCCGGGTTGTACCAGGTCTTCTTGCCGGACGCGTCCTCGCGGTAGAACGTCTCGTTGAGCACCATGCCTTGCGTGAGCAGGTTCTTCGCCGGCTCACCGAACGACACAAGGCCGAGATCGCGCATCACCTTCGCCCAGAAGCGCGAGTACAGCAGGTGCAGAATCGCGTGCTCGATGCCGCCGATGTACTGATCCATCGGCATCCAGTAATTGGTGCGCGCGTCGACCATCGACGTCGCGTCCGGCGCCGCGTATCGCGAGAAGTACCACGACGAATCGACGAACGTGTCCATCGTGTCGGTTTCGCGCTTCGCCGCCGCACCGCATTTCGGGCACACGCAGTTCAGGAACGCATCGGACTTCGCGAGCGGGTTGCCGCTGCCGTCCGGCACCAGATCCTCGGGCAATACGACTGGCAAATCCACTTCGGGCACCGGCACGTCGCCGCACGACGGACAGTGGATGATCGGAATCGGCGTGCCCCAGTAGCGCTGGCGCGAAATGCCCCAGTCGCGCAAGCGCCACGTCACCTGCTTGTCGCCGAAGCCGCCCGCGCGCAGATCGGCGGCGATCGCGTCGAGCGCGGCTTCATATGCGAGGCCGTCGTACTTGCCGCTGTTCACACAGGTGCCGCGCGTCTTGTCGCCGTACCATTCCTGCCACGCGTCGGTCGAGTACGTCTCGCCTTCGACCGCGATCACCTGCTTGAGCGGCAGGCCGTATTTCTTCGCGAACGCGAAATCGCGCTCGTCGTGCGCGGGCACGCCCATCACCGCGCCTTCACCGTAGTTCATCAGCACGTAGTTGCCGATCCACACTTCGACGGGCTCGCCCGTCAGCGGATGCGATACGGAAAAGCCGGTCGCGACGCCCTTTTTCTCCATCGTCGCGATATCGGCCTCGGCGACGCCGCCGCGCTTGCATTCGTCGATGAACGCCAGCAGTTCCGGCTTACCCTGCGCGAGCCGCGCGGCGAGCGGGTGTTCGGCCGCGATCGCGCAGAACGTCACGCCCATGATCGTATCCGCGCGAGTCGTGAAGACGCGCAGCAGCTTCTTTTCACCATCGAGTTCGTATGGGAAGCCGAAGTTCACGCCGAAGCTCTTGCCGATCCAGTTCTGCTGCATCACCTTCACGCGCTCCGGCCAGCCGAGGCTGTCGAGGTCGCTCAGCAGTTCGTCGGCGTATTGCGTGATCCGCATGTAGTACATCGGGATCTCGCGCTTTTCGACGAGCGCGCCCGAGCGCCAGCCGCGGCCGTCAATCACCTGCTCGTTCGCGAGCACGGTCTGATCGACCGGATCCCAATTCACGGTGCCCGTCTTCTTGTAGACGATGCCCTTCTCGAGCATCTTCAGAAACAGCCACTGGTTCCACTTGTAATAGTCGGGCTTGCAGGTCGTGACCTCGCGCGACCAGTCGATCGCGAGACCCATCGACTGCATCTGCTTCTTCATGTACGCGATGTTGTCGTAAGTCCACTGCGCGGGCGGCACGCCGTTGGCCATCGCGGCGTTCTCGGCAGGCATCCCGAACGCGTCCCATCCCATCGGCATCAGCACGTTGTAGCCGTTCATTCGCAGATAACGGTACATCACGTCGTTGATCGTGTAGTTGCGCACGTGGCCCATATGCAGCTTGCCGGACGGATAAGGCAACATCGACACGCAATAGAACTTCTTGCGTTGCGCGTCTTCCGTCGCGCGGTAGGCGTCGGCGGCGCGCCAATCGCCTTGGGCGGCAGCTTCGACGTCGGCGGGTACGTATCTTTCGTGCATGGTGTGATTCGGGCTGGGCTTTGGAGCAGCACGCAGCGGCGGATCGGGCACGCGCGTTCGAGCGGATCGGCAAGCGCGCATTCCCGCGTCGCCGGCGGCGCGGAGAAAAGATCGATTATACCGTCCGTCACGGCGACTCATGCCGCTGTCGCGCACCCGGGCGCGTTTGGACGGTGAGCGGCGGTGAGCGAGAAAGGTTTCGGCGCGAGGAGCGTATTTTATGGCGCAGGCTGCGGGCGAAAATGAGACGGGAGGGGGAAGGATGGACCGGGGGTGAGGTCGATGCGGGAGCGAGAGCGAGAGCGGGAGCGGGAGCGGGAGCGGAAGCGGAAGCGGAAGGGGGAGCAGGAGCCAGGGCCGGAGCCGGAGCCGGAGCCGGAGCCGAAGCCGAAGCCGAAGCTGGAGCCAGAGCCGAGGCCGAGGCCGATACGGAAGCCAACACCGAAGTCAAAGGCAACACCAACGCCATGGTCAGCAATGTAGCCGGAGGCGCCGCAGAGAGAGGAAGAGAGAAACAGCGCGGATACGCTCGCGAACGGCTCGGCCCGTCAGGCAACGCTGCCGCCCAGGCGCCGGGGCGCGCGGCAAACCGCGATTCGACTCAATGCGGCACCGCAAGCGCGGCGGCGGGCGCCGCCGGCTCCGCCCGCCTCGCCGGCTGCCCCGCGCCCGGCGTCCCGTCCGGCTTGGGCGAATCGGTCACGAAGCCGATCCGCGCGACGCCCGCCTGCTGCGCGGCGCCCATCACCTGCACGATCGCATCGTAGCGGGTGTCACGCGCGGCGCGCAGATGCAGCTGCGGGTCCTTGCCGCCCGACGCCGCGTCGCGCAAGCGTGCGCTCAGCGCGCCGAATGCGATCGGCTCGCCGTTCCAGTACAGCTTGCCCGCCGCGTCGATCGACAGCGTGATGGTCTGCGGCGTATCGCGCGCGGGCGCCGCCGCGACTTTCGGCAAATCGAGCCGGATCGCATGCGTGAGAAGCGGCGCGGTAATGATGAAGATGACGAGCAGAACGAGCATCACGTCGATCAGCGGCGTCATGTTGATGTCCGCCATCGGTTGCGCGGTCTGCTGGTGGTCGAGTCCGCCGAACGCCATATATACCCTCCGTTGCCGGATCGGATGCGTGAAATGCGTTGAATACCTGTTGCGCGATGCCGCGACGGCGAATCTCGGCGACCGACGCCGTCGCCGCGCGCCCCGTTGCAGCAACCGCCCCGCGGCGCCTATCGGCACAATCGAACGCAGGCGGCGAAATCCGCCGCATCCGGCCGCAAAAGCCTGTTACGAAACCGGCTGCAAAAGAGGCCGCGAAAAAGACAGCGGCAGACCGCGAAACAGCGGCTACGAAGCCCGTTGCGCAACCGGCTGCCCGGCCGACTCACCGCAAACGAACACATGCAGATCGCGCGCGAAGCCGTCCAGTTCCTCGACGAGTTGCCGCACGAGCCGGCCGAGAATGTTGTACGCGAGCACGGCCGGAATCGCGACGACCAGGCCGAACGCCGTCATGATGAGCGCCTCGCCCACCGGGCCGGCCACGTTCTCGATCTGCGCCTGCCCGCTCGCCGCGATACTGCCGAGCGCGTGATAGATCCCCCAGACCGTGCCGAGCAGGCCGACGAACGGCGCCGTGCTGCCGATCGACGCGAGCAGCACCTGGCCGAATTCGAGCCGCCGCTGCGACATGCGCAACGCGGCACGCAACGAGCGCAATACCCGCTCGCCGCGCTCGACGCGGGCGGCCAGCGTGCGCGGCCCGGCTTCCGGGATGGCGTCGGCATCGCGTGCGGCCTGTGCAAGCGGCGCGAACACGCGCTCCTTGTCGGCCGCGCGCAGCGCGGCCACCCCCTCATCGAGCGTCGCCGCCCGCCAGAATGCGGCGAGCGCGGCGGGCGCCTGGCGTTTCGCGCGCACCAGCAGCCACGCCTTCACGAGCAGAAAACACCAGCTCGTAACCGACATCGCGAGCAGCACGTAAGCAACCGCGTGCGTGACGGCGTCGCCGCTTTCGAGGTAATGCAGGATGCCGGTCGGGGTGGAGATCGCCATCGATGCGTTCGGCTACGGACGGATGGAACGGCAGGCGCTCAGCGCAGGCCGAGCACGTCCTGCATGTCGAAGAAACCGGCGTCATGGCCGGCGAGGAAGCGCGCGGCGCGCAGCGCGCCCTGCGCATACGAGACCCGGCTCGCCGATTTGTGCGTGATCTCGATGCGCTCGCCGGTGCCGGCGAACAGCACCGTGTGGTCACCGACGATATCGCCGCCGCGAATCGCCGAGAAGCCGATCGTCGACGGATCGCGCTCGCCCGTCACGCCGTGGCGGCCGTACACCGCGCAATCGGCCAGCGAGCGCCCGAGCGCGCCCGCCACCGCCTCGCCCATCATCAGCGCGGTGCCGGACGGCGCATCGACCTTGTGCCGATGATGCGCCTCGACAATCTCGATGTCGTAGCCGTGCGAGAAGTGCTTCGCCGCGAACTCGAGCAGCTTCAGCGTGACGTTCACGCCGACGCTCATGTTCGCCGAAAACATCACGGCGATCCGCTCGCCCGCCGCGCGAAGCTGCGCCTTCTGCGGTTCGCTGAAACCCGTGGTGCCGATCACGAGCTTCACGCGGTGGCGCAGCGCCGCCTCGACATGCGCGAGCGTGCCTTCCGGGCGGGTGAAGTCGATCAGATAATCGGCGTCGGCGAAAACGTGCTCGATATCGTCGGTGAGCGTCACCCCGGTTTGCCTGCCGAGAAACGCGCCCGCATCCTGGCCGAGCTGCTCGGAGCCCACGCGATCGAGTGCGCCGACGAGCGTGGCGTCGGGCGCGTCGAGCACCGCTTCGATCAGCATCCGGCCCATCCGGCCCGATGCGCCTGCAATCGCAATCTTCATGGACGACATGCGCTACCTGCTACGAATAAAGAGCGAGCGGCGCATGCCGCCCGGTTTGACTGAAAGGGCCGGCTCAGTTGCCCGTTTCCTGCGGACCGACGGCCTCGCCCGCGCCCGGCGCGGGCCGCTGCGGCGGACGATGGAACTGGAACTGCGGCTGGATCGCCGGGCTCGCGCCGGGCGGCTGGCCGCCCGGCGTCGGCGCGCTCGGCGCCGACTGTGCGGACGGACGGAACCGCACGGACGCGCCGCCCTGGCCGGACACCTGCGCGGTCGCCCGATTTGCCGCGCGCGCGGCCTGTTCGTTCGCGCCACTGTCCGGCGCCGGCTGCACGGCCGGCGTGCCCGCATCGGCATGCGCCGGCGCGGCGTCCGCAGCCGGCACCGCCGACGACGACGCGGTGGCAGCAGCGGCCTGCGACGCGGCCTCGGCCGAGCTGGCGGCGGCCTGCGCCGCCTTTTTCGCCTTCTTGCCCCGCCTGTCGCCGTCGATATCGGCAAGCAGATCGAGTTCGGACGGCAGATTATCCGCGCCGGTCCAGCTCACGAGCCGATCGTTCGAGAAATTCAGCACGAGGTCGCGCTGCTGGACGACCGAGGTCGAGCCGCGCTTGAAATAGAACAAATAGTCCCAGCGATCCGCGTGGAACACGTCGGTCAACAGCGGCGTGCCGAGCAACGCGCGCACCTGGTCGCGCGACATGCCGGCCTGCAGTTGCGACGCCATTTCCTGCGACACGAAATTACCCTGGACGACGGTAATCCGATACGGTGTGATGCTTTGCGCGACCCGTTGCGTCAAGCTGTCATAAGACGAGCAGGCAGCCAATCCGGCGACGGCGACAGCAGCGATGACAGCGCTTCGCATGCGGCTCCTCTGAAGTTGCAAAAGAGATCTTGGAATCATTTCCCTCACCGTGCCGGCCATGGCGCAGGCCGCGCGCGAATAGATGTCGAAGGTGACCTGAATGGCAAAAAGCCGGTACTATTGAAGCCCAGCATTGTACTCTAGGGACGCCTAGCCATGACCAATCCGACCGATCTCAAGAATATCGGGCTCAAGGCCACCCTACCGCGCCTCAAAATTCTCGAAATTTTCCAGCAGAGCCCGGTACGCCATCTGACGGCCGAAGACGTCTATCGCAACCTGCTGCATGAGGAACTCGACATCGGCCTTGCGACCGTCTACCGCGTGCTCACCCAGTTCGAGCAAGCGGGCCTGCTGTCGCGCAGCAACTTCGAATCCGGCAAGGCCGTGTTCGAATTGAACGAAGGCTCGCACCACGATCACCTGGTTTGCCTCGACTGCGGCCGCGTCGAGGAATTCTTCGACGCCGAAATCGAAAGCCGCCAGCAGATGATCGCGAAGGAACGCGGCTTCAAGCTGCAAGAGCATTCGCTCGCGATGTACGGTTCGTGCAAAACGGAAAACTGCCCGCACCGCAAGCACGAAGGCAAGCACTGACGCGGCACCGGCCGCGCTGCGCGTGTTTTCCGCGCAAGCAGATCGTATAGGCCCGGCGGACGCAAGCCCGACCGGGCCTTTGTTCGATTGGATGCGACCTGTCCCGCGGGAGTTTGCGTATCGGCGGATTCTGCCGCCGATGGGTCAGGCCGCTTTTTTGCGGATTATCCGCACGCCGTGCCATGCCGGTTGGATGCCGTGCGAATTTCGGCTCGGACCCGGCCAGCCGCCGCGCGTGAACGCAGCCGCATGTGCCGTGCGCCCGTTCAATTTTCGCGCTCCCGCCCCCCGCTCGGCGCAGCCGCTTCCCGGCGTCTCACGCCTGCCGGCCCGCTGCGCAACTTAAGGGCCGCAGCCTTTCGACGGCCACCGCTGCCGGTTCTGGGGCCGGATGGACACACGCAGCGCCCGCCGCCGGACAGGCGGCCCGCGCCACCCGAGAACGCGCGCCGCGCGTCTACGCCGGATTCGCTCCGGCTGATGCACCCGTCAACGCCCGGCACGTGACGGCAAGCAAGCGCTACGCGACGACACGCATCCGTTCTCCGTCATCGACCAATCGCCACCGGGCGCCAAGCGAAATTTCGTCGCAATTCGGCTGTTCGCCGCCACGGTCGACCACGATGAAATCGCTTACGGCGTCGAGCGCGAGCAGCGGATGGTGCCAGACGCCTTTCGCGTAATTGACGCCCTGGCCGTGCTGCGCGACAAACGCGCGCATCCGTGCCGGGTCGAACTCGCCTGCCGGCGCGACGACGAGCAGGTAGCGGGCAACGGCCGCGAGCGGAATGAACGCCTGGCTGCCGAGCGGATGACGCTCCATCATGTCGATCTCGACCGGCCATGTGCGCGGCTGGGCGCGGAACATGCTGATGAGCGGCCGCCCCTGCGCGTCGCCGACGTCGACCGACGCGAGATCGTGAAAGCGCTCGGTCGTGCCGCCGTTGATCAGGAAACGGCGCGCGCCGTCGAGTTGGATCACGTCGCCGAACGGCGCGAACGCGTCGCGCGTGAGCGGCTCGACACGCAACGTATGCACTTTGTCCATGCGCGCCTGTGTCATGCCAGTTCCCCCCAGATGCGCAGCCGCGATACGCCACCGTCCGGATGAATGTTGAGCCGCACGTGCGTGACGGGGCCGAGCGCCGCGAGCTGCGTGTCGAACGTGTGAATGCTGTCCATCTTGAGCGGCTGCTCGTCGAGCAGCGCCGGCCAGAACATTGCCTGCGTGACGAGCGACGCGTCCGTGCCGCCCACGACGCTCGCCGCCTGCAGCGAACAGCGGTCCGGGAAATTGCCCTTGAAGTGCGCCGTATCGATTTCGACCCGGCGAATCACGCCCGGGCGCGCCAGCGCGACGATCGCCCAGTCGTTGCCAGGTTCGCGGCGGCGGCGGGTTTCCCAGCCGTCGCCCATGTTCGCGCCGCGCCCCGGCATCAGCATCCGCGATGCCGGCCCGAAATGCTCGTTGTTCGCCGCAACCAGATATGCGCCGTTCTCGATTGCCGCAAGATCCAACAGTTCGCCGCGCACCGCGCGCGTCCAGTCGCGCTGCGGCTGACCATACACGCGCAGCCGCGCGAGCCCGCCGTCCGGATACAGATTCACGCGCAGGTGCGTGTACGGCCGCGGATCGCTCACCGCGACGTAGTGATGCTGATTGCCCTGCAACGTCGTCGCGGGCACGAGCGTGTGCCAGTCGGCATGATCGGACGGCGTGTCGCTGTCCGACACGCACGCCTCGATCGACGCGGCCGGCGGGAAATTGCCGGTGAAGTGGCTCGTATCGAGATCGACGCCGTACACGACGCCCGGCCGCGCAAGCTTGATTACACAGAAATCGTGGCCCGTCGTGCGCTTGCGGCGCGTCTCCCAGCCGTCCATCCATTTACCGTGATCGTCGTATTTGCCGGGGATGAACACGGCCGGCTCGGGATCGAGCATTCGCTCCTTCGGTGCGAAGAATTCGTCGCTCGCGAAAAGCGCCTTCGCGCCCAGGCGCGGATCGGCGAGATTCATGTAGCGGCGCGTGAAAGCGGGCGCGTTCGGATCGAGAATCGGGGCGGCCATGTCGTCTCCTGTCTTTGTTCGGCGGTTTGTCCATTCAAGCGAAGCGGCGGCGCGCAAACCACGAGGCGCGCCGCCGCCATGTCGGGCAGCGCGGCGTCAGAGCGCGGGCGCGTTGCCCTGCGCGATCGCGCCATCCGGCTGGTCGTCGCCCGACGGCACATAGCGCAGTTCGTCATTCAGCACGCGCGTGGCGCGCGCCTTGTCGATATCGTGCTCCCATACCGCGACGACGATCGTTGCAACGCAGTTGCCGAGCAGATTCGTCAACGCCCGCGCGATACCGACAAACCAGTCGACCGGCAAAATCAGCACGAGGCCGAGCACCGGCAGCGCCGGAATCGCCGACAGCGTCGCGGCGAGAATCACGATCGCCGAGCCGGGAATGCCGTGCGCGCCCTTCGACGTGAGCAGCGACACGAGCAGCACGACGATCAGGTCGTGCGTCGATAGCGGCGTGTTGGTCGCCTGCGCGATAAACAGCACGGCGAGCGTCAGGTAAATCGAGAAGCCGTCGAGGTTGAACGAATAGCCGGTCGGGATCACGAGGCCGACCGTCGAATCCTTGACGCCCAGCCATTCGAGCTTGCGCATCACCTGCGGCAGCACCGCGTCGGACGACGCGGTGCCGAGCACGATCAGCAGTTCCTCGCGCAGATAGCGGATCAGCTTGAATACCGAGAAGCCCGCGAGCCGCATCACCGCGCCGAGCACGATCGCGACGAACGCCACGCAACTCGCGTAGAACACGATCACGAGCAAGCCGAGCTGCTTGAGCGACGCGACGCCGTACTTGCCGGTCGTGAACGCGATTGCGCCGAGCACGCCGAGCGGCGCGAGCTTGATGATGAAACCCATCACGCGAAAGCATACGTGCGCGAACTCGTCGATCAGCACGTTCACATGCCTGGCCTTATCGCCGAGCAGCGAGAGCGCCGAGCCGAACAGCACCGAAAACACCAGGATTTGCAGGATGTCGCCCTTGGCGAACGCATCGAACGCGGTGTCGGGGATGATCTTCAACAGGTAGCCCGCCGTGTCCTTCAGGCTCTGCGCGTTCTTCGCATAATCGGCGAGCGACGCGGGATCGAGCGAGTGCAGATCGATGTTCATCCCCGCGCCCGGCTTCGTCACGAACGCGAGCACAAGGCCGATCGCGAGCGCGAGCGTCGTCATCACTTCGAAATAGACGACCGCTTTCAGCCCGACGCGGCCGACTTTCCTCAAATCGCCCGCGTTCGCGATGCCGTGCACGACGACGCAAAACACGATCGGCCCGATCACCATCTTGATGAGCTTGAGAAATCCGTCGCCGAACGGCCGCAGCGACTGCGCGAAATGCGGGAACAACGCGCCGAGCGCGACGCCGATCAACAGCGCGACGACCACCCGGCCAAACAGCGAATTAAGGAACTTCGACACGGCGCTCTCCCATCACGGCAGTTGCGGATAAGTGGCGGACCGATGCCGATTCATCTGTTCATACTGGTCCGACCAGTGCTGTTATCGACGATAGTAGGAAGCCGATATAGTCGCGTCAAGCACACAAAAATAGGGATTTCCCCGTGGTTTTCGACACCGCGCCGGCGGGCGGCCGAGCATCGGAAAAGCGCCGGATCATCGCTTTCCCGATGCTGCGGCGCATGGTCTGAACGACGGTTTACAATACTGGTCAGACCGCATAATCGCCGCCACATCCGACGAAATCGATGAAGAACGTTCCGCACACCGTTACCGACGCCGCCATCGCCACGATCCGCGAGCGGATCGAGACCGGGTTCTATCCCGTCGGCAGTCTGCTGCCTGCGCAACGTCAGTTATCCGAAGAACTGGAGATCAGCCGCGCGTCGTTGCGCGAAGCGTTGTCGACACTCGAAGCGCTCGGCCTGCTGCGCATCCGCCCCGGCAAAGGCGTGTATGTCGAGCGCGCGCAGGCAAACGCCGCGCATGCATGGCGCTTTGCCGAACAGTCGTCACTGCCCGATACGTACCAGATGCGTTACGCGCTCGAAGGTTTCGCGGCGCGCATGGCCGCGCTCGCGGTCATCGACGCGGATCTCGAATGGTTCGAGACGAACGTTGCCGCGCTGCACGAAGCGCTCGCGAATGATGAGCTTGACGACGCGGCGCAACTCGATTTCGACTTTCATATGCGCATCGTCAGTCTTGCCGGCAACGCGGCGATCGAATCGATCCTGCGCGGCAGCGCGGACATCATGAAAGAAAGCCAGCGGATGCCGTTCTATCGGCGCGAGTTCGTGCTGTCGACCTATCACGAGCATCGCGCGATTCTCGATGCGCTGATCGCGAAAGATTCCGCCGCGGCCGGCGCGGCGATCGAAGCGCATATCGCGAATGCCGCGCAACGGGCCGGCGTGTTCTTCCCGACGCCGAAAGGGTAACGGGATGCGATGCACGCGGCTCCTCGGGCGGCGCGTATAAAAAAACGCGCCGGCGATATCCGCCGGCGCGTGCCCGATCATTGCCGCTTGCGCGCGCCGCCCTACCGACTCCGGCGGCGCAGCGCAAGCCCGGCCGCTTACTTCGCGTTCGCGAGCGCGACCGCCGTATCAAGCATCCGGTTCGAGAAGCCCCACTCGTTGTCGTACCAGCTCGACACCTTGACGAGACGGCCCGACACCTTGGTCAGCGTCGCGTCGAACGTCGACGAAGCCGGGTTGTGGTTGAAGTCGATCGACACGAGCGGCGCGGCGTTGTAGCCGAGAATGCCCTTCAGCGCGCCTTCCGACGCTTCCTTCATGATCGCGTTGACTTCGTCGACCGTCGTATCGCGCTTCGCGATGAACGACAGATCGACGATCGACACGTTGATGGTCGGCACGCGGATCGCATAGCCGTCGAGCTTGCCGTTCAGCTCCGGCAGCACGAGGCCGACAGCGGCGGCCGCGCCCGTCTTCGTCGGAATCTGGCTGTGCGTAGCCGAACGCGCACGACGCAGATCCTCGTGATACACGTCGGTCAGCACCTGGTCGTTCGTATATGCGTGGATCGTCGTCATCAGGCCGGTTTCGACGCCGATCTTGTCGTTCAGCGGCTTGACGAGCGGCGCGAGGCAGTTCGTCGTGCACGATGCGTTCGAGATCACCGTATGCTCGGCCTTCAGCACGTTGTGGTTCACGCCGTAGACGATCGTCGCGTCGACGTCCTTGCCGCCCGGCGCCGAGATGATCACCTTCTTCGCACCGCCCTTCAGGTGCGCGCTCGCCTTTTCCTTCGTCGTGAAGAAGCCCGTGCACTCCAGCACGACGTCGACGCCCAGCTCGCCCCACGGCAACTCGGCCGGGTTGCGGTTCGCGAGCACGCGGATCTTGTCGCCGTTGACGACGAGATAATCGCCGTCGACCGACACTTCTCCCGGGAAGCGGCCGTGCGCGGTGTCGTATTGCGTGAGGTGCGCGTTGGTCTTCGCATCGCCCAGATCGTTGATCGCGACGATCTCGAGGTCGTGCTTCTTGCCGTTTTCATAGAACGCGCGCAGCGTGTTGCGGCCGATGCGGCCGTATCCGTTGATGGCAACGCGAATCGTCATGTCTATCTCCTGATGGCTGAAAAAATTCGTTTCGTGCAGCTTCACGGCGTGACGCGCGGCGCAGCGCGCGTCACGCGTCGCATTTAGGCGAGAACGGCCTTCACGGTCTCGACGACGTGCTCGACGGTGAAGCCGAAGTGCTTGAACAGCACGCCGGCCGGCGCCGATTCACCGAACGTGTCGATCCCGACGACGCCGCCTTCGAGGCCGACGTACTTGCGCCAGAAACTCGTCACCCCCGCTTCGATCGCGACGCGGCGCACGCCCTGCGGCAGCACGCGCTCGCGGTACTCGGCGTCCTGCCGGTCGAACACGGTCGTCGCCGGCATCGATACCACGCGCGCCGCGATCCCCTGCTGCGCGAGCGGCTCGACTGCCTTCATCGCAAGCTCGACCTCGGAGCCCGTCGCGATCAGGATGATCTTGCGCGCGACGATCTCTTCATTCCAGTCACGCAGCACGTAGCCGCCCTTGTCGACGTTCGCGATCTGCGCGTCGCTGCGCACATTGAACGCGAGGTTCTGGCGGCTGAAGATCAGGCTCGACGGACGATCCGCCGCGATCGCATGGGTCCACGCGACAGCCGTTTCGACCGTATCGGCCGGACGCCAGACGTCGTGGTTCGGGATCAGCCGCAGGCTCGCGACCTGCTCGATCGACTGGTGCGTCGGGCCGTCCTCGCCCAGGCCGATCGAATCGTGCGTGAACACGAAGATCGACGGCACCTTCATCAGCGACGCGACGCGCAGCGCGTTGCGGCTGTAGTCGGAGAACGTCAGGAAGGTGCCGCCGAACGGCTTGTAGCCGCCGTGCAGCGCAAGGCCGTTGAGCGCCGCGCTCATGCCGAACTCGCGCACGCCGTAATTGATGTGGTTGCCCCACTGGATGCCCGGGCCGTCCTGATTCGCGCGCACCGGCTTGGACGCCTTCCAGTTGGTCAAATTCGAGCCCGTCAGATCGGCCGAGCCGCCGAGCAATTCCGGCAGCACGGCCGCGAGACCTTCGATCGCCTGCTGCGACGCCTTGCGCGTGGCGACCGTCTCGGCACGCTCGTTCGCGCCGGCGATGATGGCCGCCGCCTTCTGCGCCCAGTCGGCAGGCAGCTTGCCGGCGGTGCGGCGCTCGAATTCGGCCGCTTCCTGCGGGTATTTCGCGCGATATTGCGCGAACGTCGCGTTCCAGTCGCCTTCGCGGCGCTTGCCGGCTTCCTTCGCATCCCATGCCGCATAGACTTCCTGCGGAATCACGAAAGGCGGCCATGTCCAGCCGAGCGCCTCGCGCGTCTTCGCGATTTCTTCGGCGCCGAGCGGCGCGCCGTGCACGTCGTGGCCGCCCGCCTTTGTCGCCGCGCCCTTGCCGATCGTCGTCCGGCAACAGATGAGGGTGGGCTTGTCGGATTGCTTCGCCTGCGCGATCGCCGCGTCCACCGCGTCGACGTCGTGACCGTTCACGTTGCGGATCACGTTCCAGCCGTATGCTTCGAAACGCTTCGGCGTGTCGTCATGGAACCAGTTGACGACGTCGCCGTCGATCGAGATGCCGTTGTCGTCGTACAGCGCGATCAGCTTGTTCAGCTTCAGCGTGCCAGCCAGCGAGCACGCCTCGTGCGAGATGCCTTCCATCAGGCAGCCGTCGCCGACGAACACGTAAGTATGATGATCGACGATCTTCGCGTCGGGCTTGTTGAATTCGTCCGCGAGCAGCGCCTCGGCGAGCGCCATCCCGACCGAGTTCGCGAGGCCCTGGCCGAGCGGGCCCGTCGTCGTCTCGACGCCCGGCGTGATCCCGTATTCGGGATGGCCCGGCGTCTTCGAATGCAGTTGCCGGAATTGCTTCAGCTCGTCGATCGGCAGATCGTAGCCCGTCAGATGCAGCAGCGAATACAGCAGCATCGAGCCATGGCCGTTCGACAGCACGAAGCGGTCACGGTCGGCCCAGTGCGGATTCGCCGGATTGTGCTTCAGATGGCGGGCCCACAGCGCGACGCCGATTTCGGCCATGCCCATCGGCATGCCGGGGTGGCCGGAATTCGCTTGCTGAACGGCGTCCATCGCGAGCGCACGGATCGCGTTGGCCATCAAAGTGGGAGAGGCGGGAGACGAAGTCGTCATGTCGAGTCCGGAAAACGAGTCGAGAAAACCTGTGGCGCGCGGCATCCGGCAACTCGCTGGCCGACCGTTCCCGGCGCGCAGTACGGCGCCGACAGGACGCGGGGCGGACGAGCAAACGGACAAGGCTGCAAAGCGGGCAGCCCTGCAAACAGCTCCGCCGCTATGGAGCCTGTCATTCTAACAGATGACCTGCCGCAAGCTCGGCCGCAACGAGCCGCCTGGCGCGGTTTCCGTCAAGCCGATGCGGGCTGCGATTCCGGTCCGCGCGCCAGCCTTCTATCCTTCTATAATTCTGACCATCCCCCGCTTCGCCGCCCGCCGCCTTGAGCACCGCCCTTCTCTTCCATCCGACCCCCGATACCGTGTACGGCTTTCCGAACGCCCGCCGTGTCGCACGCGTCGCGTCCGGGTATCAAACGATCGAGGTTTGGGAAACGGCGCAGCTGGGCCTGCTTTTCACGCTCGACGGACAACCGATGACCTCGGTGGGCGACGAATTCGTCTATCACGAGTGCATGACGCATCCGGCCGCGCTCGCGCATCCGTCGCCCCGAAAGGCGCTCGTGCTCGGCGGCGGCGACGGCGGCGCGGCGCGCCAGTTGCTCAAGCACCGGTGCATCGAGCGGATCGTCGTCGCCGAACTCGACCCCGCCGTCGTCGACATGGCGCGCCGCTATCTCGCCGACGTCCATCAAGGCGCGCTCGACGATCCGCGCGTCGAACTCGTGATCGGCGACGCCGCGCATTACGTCGATCACGCGTGCGAGCATTTCGATCTCGCCGTGTTCGACCTGACGCCGCCCGATTCGCCCGCCGCCGGCCTCTACACCGCCGAGTTCTATACGCGCCTGAAGCGCATCTTGACGCCGCGCGGCGCCGTATCGCTGCACCTGGGCTCGCCGCTTTTTCACCCGCCGCGCATCGCTGCGCTGCTCGCGGGCTTGCGCGCGAGTTTCGCGGTGGTGACGCCGCTTTGCGCGCACGTGCCGCTGTACGGCTCGCCGTGGCTGATGGCGATCGCGAGCGACGCGCTCGACGCGGCGTCGCTGTTTTCGCACGATATCGAGGAACGGCTTGCGCAGCGGCGCATCGACGGCCTGCGCTTCTACGACGCGAAATTACATCCGGCGCTTTTTACACTGCCGCGTTCGCTGCGCGATACACTCGGCATGCATCGCTGAACCTATGTGCGGGGCCGAACGTCGGTCAACCGCACGCATTTTCCCGCAGGAGACTTTGTATGACCGACCCACGGCCGGCTGACGTGCCATGGCTGACCCCTTATCTGACGGTGCGCGACGCCCGGGCGTCGATCCAGTTCTTTAGCGCCGCATTCGGCTTCAAACAGCGCGAATTGATCGACGAAGACGGTGCGATCATGCATGTCGAGATGTCGTATCACGGCCAGTTGATCGTGATGTTCGCGCCTCAAGGCGCGTTCGGCTCGACGGCCCGCACGCCGAGAAGCGCGGGGGCGACCGCGCCGCAGTCGTTCTATCTGTATGTCGACGATGTCGACGAGACCTATCGCCGGGCGCTCGACGCCGGCGCGAAATCGCTGAGCGAGCCGCAGGATCAATTCTGGGGCGACCGCTTCGCGCAGATCGAGGATCTCGACGGCTATCGCTGGTCGCTCGCTCGGCGGATCGGCGCATGAGCGGCGGTGGCGCCACGACCGCGGCGGTGCCCCGCTTCTTCGTCGATGCGGTGTTGCGCACCGATGCCACGCTGCCGCTGCCCGCCGAGGTCGCGCGTCACGCCCTCGTGCTCCGGCTGCAGCCAGGCGACGCGCTGGTGTTGTTCGACGGCACGGGCGGCCAGTATCGCGCGCAGCTCGTGGAGATCGACAAGCGCGGCGCGCTCGCGCGGATCGGCGCGTTCGAAGCTGCGGACGCGGAGCCACCTTACCGTGTCACGCTCGCGCAGGGCATCGCCGGCGGTGACAAGATGGATTGGGCGATCGAAAAGGCGGTCGAGCTGGGCGTCGCGGCGATCATGCCGCTGACGACCGCGCGCGGGGTCGTCAAGCTGTCGGGCGAGCGTGCGGACAAGCGCGTGTCGCACTGGCGCGGCGTCGTGCGCGCGTCGTGCGAACAGTGCGGCCGCAATCGCGTGCCCGACGTCGCGCCGGTATGCGGCTTCGATGTGTGGCTTAATGCACTGCCTGCCGCGCCGGCCGATGGCGAGCGGCGCTTGCTGCTGTCGCCGCGCGCGAGCGTGCCGTTTGCATCGCTGCCCGACACGCCGCCCGCGGGCGAAGTCACGTTGCTGATCGGCCCGGAAGGCGGGCTGTCGCCCGACGAGGAACAGGCTGCGCGCGCGCGAGGCTTCGCCGCACTGTCGCTTGGTCCGCGCGTGTTGCGCACCGAGACAGCTGGCGCGGCAGTACTGGCCGCGCTCGCCGCGCGCTGGGGCGGCTGGTGACGCACGGCCGCAGGCTGCCGCCGCGTCGGACGGCTTTGGACAGCGCCTCGCGGCGGGTACGACTGCCAGCGAACGCACTATTTCGTTGAGGTGCGCGATTTTCGCTGTGCCATCGTTGACGAAGACGTCGAATAGACGTTGACCGTTTGCTGCCGCAAGCGTGGCGCGGCGTATGCCGCCGCACCAAGCCTGCCGGTGCGTGCTGCGGCGGATCGAGTACACCAAAGCGTGCGCCGCGCGACCGCGCGGCGCACAAAATGGACGAAGAGCATCGAAAAACGGCCTTTCGCCGGCGAATCGAATGGTTTCCGCGGCAAAAAGCAAAGTGCCGTGCGAACCGAGCCTCATCTCCCCGAAAAACGGCATACGATGAAGAACCGTTGCGGGGAAAACGCGGAAAAATGCAGGAAAACTCGCACATGCGCCGCCCGCGTGCCGGTATCGCCGCACACGCAAAAAACCCGCGCAAAGGCGGGTTTTCCGGCGGATCGTGCGGTGCGGAATTACGCGAACGAGTAGAACACGCGGAACGCGACCCGGCGCTCCGCCCAGAACTCCGCCGCTTCGCGAAACACGTCGAGTAGCGTTTCGCGCCCTTCCTTGTCGAATTTGTGCGCGATCGGTAGCGCTTCGAGCACGATCACGAACCCCGGCTGTGAGCCGGCCTTGTGGACGAGATCCGTCAAACAGTCATACAGCGCGTCATAGTTCTTGCCGAAATGCTTGGGAAACAAGAACGAGGTTGCGATCGTCTCCAGCACTTCCTGCTTCGATTGGGCATTTCCACAGTACGCATACAGGAAATGCTGGCCGAGCTGATTCGCTTCGTCAGCAAGATCCTGCACACGGAATGCGCGGATCGACTGCACGAGATTCGGTCGCACGGTCGCAAAAAGGCTCATAGGCTCCTCGATGGATGAAAGCCCGGGGCTGGCCGCGCCGTCAGGCGCATGGCCCGCGTGCGCCGCCATGCGCAGTTGCATGACACGCTGAAACAGGTTGCCGTCGCCAGCCGCGAACAGATCCGCCGCAGCCGACATATCGCGCGCGTAGATGTTGTCGCTCATGCCGCTCATCCCGAAGTCAATCAACGATACGTTTGAAACTGTTGTAGTGGTCGTCGGTGTAATAACAATTGTCGACACGCCGCAACGGGCCGCCGCAAACGATGCGGCGCGCGCCACGATT
This sequence comes from Burkholderia singularis, assembly GCF_001718875.1. NCBI lineage: Bacteria > Pseudomonadati > Pseudomonadota > Betaproteobacteria > Burkholderiales > Burkholderiaceae > Burkholderia > Burkholderia singularis. The sequence goes on along the minus strand of NZ_CP013448.1, from coordinate 895,262 downwards.
GCGCGCCCTCGGCGTTGGCACCGTGTATTCGTGGTAATAGCCACGCCGCATCTTCGGCAGCGCACGTTCGTAATTGCCGAACACCACGCCGTCTTTCTCATACGGATAGGGGCCGCCCGCGGCGATCAGACTCAGCGTGGCCGTTGCTTCACGCGGCAACTGGGACGCGGGGATCGTATCGACCTGCGCTGCCGCCCCGTTGAGGGGAGCGGCTTCCCGTGCGTATGCGGCGGAAACCAGACTGCCCGGCATGACGCCGACATTGCCTATCGCGGCGATCGCGAAGACGGACGCGAGCGCGCCGTTGCGGAGCCACTTGCGTGCCATAAACGAAGGTTCCCGCTGTTAAATCAATAAGTTGACGACCAAGAAAGGCGTAAGCGTAGCGCTAATGCCAACCGGAATCAATGCCAGTCAGGAAATTGAAAGGCGAAAACAGCAACTGACAGCAAAATTTTTATCTCAATTAAGATAAAAATCTCCCGCATAGGGTAATATTAGCGCAGCGACGTCCACTGCGGCGGGTTCTGCCTCCTCGCCGTCCCTTGCGGCCCAAGGGGGGCGTTGTCTATTAGGGAAGGCTTCTCTCTGCTGCCATGCCCGACGGCGCGCCTGCGACAGGCGCGCCGTTTTTTTATCCGCGCCTATTCGCGCACAAAAACACCCAATTGCCGCCAATAGGCGTCAACGCGCCGCATTCACGTCCGCCACCAGCAATGCCGTCATGTTGACGATGCGCCGCACGGTAGCTGACTCGGTCAGCACATGCACCGGCTTCGCCGCGCCCAGCAAGATCGGTCCGATCGCGATATTGTTGCCCGCCGCGGTTTTCAGCAGGTTGTACGCGATGTTCGCCGCGTCGATATTCGGCATCACCAGCAGGTTCGCTTCACCCTCGAGCGTCGACTCGGGCAGGATTTCCTTGCGCAGCGCCGCATCGAGCGCGACGTCGCCGTGCATCTCGCCATCGACATGCAGATCGGGCGCACGTTCTTGCAAGATCGCCAGCGTATCGCGCATCTTCTGCGCAGAAGGCGCATTGCTCGTGCCGAAATTCGAGTGCGACAGCAACGCCACCTTCGGCTCGATGCCGAAGCGCCGCACCTCTTCGGCCGCCATGATGGTGATTTCAGCCAATTGCTCCGGGGTCGGATCGACGTTGACGTGCGTATCGACGAGGAAAATCTGCCGGCCGGGCAGCACGAGCGCGTTCATCGCGCCGTAGACGCTGCAGCCGTCGCGCTTGCCAATCACTTGGTCGATGAAGTGCAAATGGCGGTGCGTCGTGCTGATCGTTCCGCAGATCATTCCGTCCGCTTCGCCCTTGTTCACCAGCATCGAGCCGATCAGCGTCGTGCGGCGGCGCATCTCGACACGCGCCAGCTGCTCGCTGATGCCCTTGCGCGCCATCATCTTGTAATAGGTCTGCCAGAAATCGCGATAACGCTCGTCGTGCTCGGTGTTGACGACCGTGAAATCGACGCCCGGCGTAAGGCGCAGCCCGTAGCGCTGAATCCGGTGCTCGATCACGGCCGGACGGCCGATCAAAACCGGCTTCGCGAGATTTTCGTCGACGACGATCTGCACTGCGCGCAGCACGCGCTCTTCCTCGCCCTCCGCGAACACCACCCGCTTTCTCTCTGCGGGCGCGCTGCGCGCGAGCTGGAACACGGGCTTCATCGTCGTGCCGCTGTGATAGACGAACTGCTGCAAATGAACCTTGTATGCGTCCATGTCCTCGATCGGACGCGTCGCAACGCCGCCGTCCATCGCCGCCTGCGCGACCGCGGGCGCGATCGTCACGATGAGGCGCGGATCGAACGGCTTCGGGATCAGGTATTCAGGCCCGAACGACAGGTCCTGGATACCGTAGGCAGTCGCGACAATATCGCTCTGCTCGTGCTGCGCAAGCGCGGCGATCGCGTTGACCGCGGCGATCTCCATCTCGCGCGTGATCGTCGTCGCGCCGACGTCGAGCGCGCCGCGAAAAATGAACGGGAAGCACAGCACGTTGTTGACCTGATTCGGATAATCGGTGCGCCCCGTCGCGAGCACCGCGTCCGGACGCACTTCGAGCGCGACTTCCGGCAGGATTTCGGGCGTCGGGTTCGCGAGCGCGAGAATCAGCGGCCGTTCGGCCATCCCCTTGACCATCTCGGGCTTCAGCACGCCGCCCGCCGACAGCCCGAGGAAGATGTCGGCGCCGCCGATCACGTCCGTCAGCGTGCGCGCGTCGGTTTCGCGGGCGAAACGCTCCTTGTCCGGGTCCATCAGCTCCGTGCGTCCCTTATAGACGACGCCGGCGAGATCGGTGACGGTGATGTTCTCCAGCGGCAAGCCCAGATCGACGAGCAAATCCAGGCACGCGAGCGCGGCGGCGCCCGCGCCCGACGCGACCAGTTTCACGTTCTTGATGTGCTTGCCGACGACCTTCAGTCCGTTCGTGACCGCCGCCGCGACGACGATCGCGGTGCCGTGCTGATCGTCGTGGAATACCGGAATCTTCATCCGCTTGCGGCATTCGCGCTCGACTATGAAGCAATCCGGCGCCTTGATGTCCTCGAGGTTGATCCCGCCGAAGGTGGGCTCGAGCGCGGCGATCACGTCGACGAGCTTGTGCGGGTCGGACTCGTTGAGTTCGATGTCGAATACATCGATACCCGCGAATTTCTTGAACAGGACGGCCTTGCCCTCCATCACCGGCTTCGACGCGAGCGGGCCGATGTTGCCGAGGCCGAGTACCGCGGTGCCGTTCGTCACGACGCCGACGAGATTGCTGCGCGCGGTGAAGCGCGCGGCGTTCAGCGGATTCTCGACGATCTCCTCGCACGCGAACGCGACGCCTGGCGAGTAAGCAAGCGCGAGATCGCGCTGGTTGATCATCTGCTTGGTCGGCGCGATCGCCACTTTGCCGGGCGTGGGGAATTCGTGGTAGTCGAGGGCGGCTTCGCGAAGCTTGGCTTTGGGCGAGGAGGACGTGGTGGACATGAGTCTTAGCGGGATCAGCGGATTAGAATATCTGTTCGGCACAATTGTATCGCCAATCCCGCGCGCGAATTTGACGATTAAGGTTCGACAGTCACGACCGAAATGCGACGAATCCGCTGCGATCGCGGCGGATGCCGGCCCGAACCATCCTACAATGTGCGTCATCGCAACACTTGAACGCCCCCGTGCCCACCTCTTCTCTGTCGGAATTCTCGCTGATCGATCGCTTCTTCGCGCGCCGCGCGCAACGGCCGCGCGCGCGCGCGGCGCTCGGCATCGGTGACGATTGCGCGCTGCTCGCGCCGCAACTCGGCAAGATGCTGGCAATTTCAACGGATATGCTGGTCGAAGGGCGGCATTTCTTCGCCGATGTCGCGCCGGACGCGCTCGGGCACAAAACGCTCGCCGTCAATTTGTCCGACCTGGCCGCGATGGGCGCAACGCCGCGCGCATTCACGCTCGCCTGCGCGCTGCCGCGCGCCGATGCGGACTGGCTCGACGCATTCTCCAATGGCCTCTTCGCCCTCGCCGAGCGCCACGGTTGCGAACTCGTCGGCGGCGACACGACGAGCGGGCCGCTCAATCTGTGCGTGACCGTGTTCGGCGACGTCGCGGCCGGCGACGCGCTGCGCCGGGACGCCGCGCGCGACGGCGACGACGTCTGGGTGTCCGGCGTGCTCGGCGACGCGCGCGCCGGCCTTGGCGTGATCCGCGGCGAATGGCAAGCCGGCACGCGTGAGGCCGCCGTGTTCCGCGCGGCGCTCGAGCGTCCCGAGCCGCGCGTCGCGCTCGGCGTTGCGCTCGCGGGCATCGCACACGCGGCGCTGGACGTATCCGATGGCCTCGCGGGCGATCTCGCGCACATCCTGCGGCGCTCGAACGTGCATGCCGATATCGACGTCGATGCGGTGCCGCACTCGGCAGCGCTCGCGACGCTGCCCGCCGACGTGCGGCGGCGCTGCATGCTCGAAGGCGGTGACGACTACGAGCTGTGCTTCACCGCCGCGCGCAGCGCGCGCACTGCGATCGAGGCGGCCGGCGCGCGCGCCGGCGTCCGCGTCACGCGGATCGGTACAATACACGCGTTGTCCGCGCCGGCGCACGCGCCCGCCATCACATGGCGTGACGCATCGGGCGCGGCGCTTCCGCTCACGTTGCACGGTTTCGATCATTTCGATGCAAATTGACCCGACGCCCCGCCCGGCCGATAACGCCGGCGAGTCTGCCCGCCCGGCTAGCGCGCCCGCGCCGCAAGACACGCAGAAAACCGCGCGCCGCCGCGCTACCGTGCGTTTCATGTTCTCGCACCCGGTTCATATCGTGTCGCTCGGCTTCGGCAGCGGCCTCGCGCCGTTCATGCCGGGCACGTTCGGCACGCTGTTCGGCTGGCTGTCGTTCGTCGCGTTGAACCGCTATCTGACCGTGCCCGAATGGTGGGCGCTGATCGTCGCCGGCTTCTTCGCCGGCATCTGGCTCACGGGCTTCACCGCGAAGAAAATGGGCATCGCCGATCCCGGCCCCGCCGTCTGGGACGAAATCGTCGCGATCTGGCTCGTGATGCTGTTCGTCACGCCGGCCACGTTCGTCGAGCAGCTTTGGGCGTTCGTCGTGTTCCGCTTCTTCGATATGGTCAAGCCGCCGCCGATCCGCTACTTCGACCGCAATCTGAAAGGCGGCTTCGGCATCATGTTCGACGACCTGATCGCCGCGGTGATGACGCTGCTCGTGATCGCGCTGTGGCGCTCGTTTTTCCCGTAATGCCGCCCGCGGCTCAGTTCCCCGCGGCTCGCCCGGATTTCTTGCCATGCCAACCGACTCCGCCGTCCATCAACTCGCGATCAGCGCCGGCGACAAGCTGCGCGATGCCCATCTGACGCTCGCCACCGCCGAATCCTGCACGGGCGGGATGATCGCGGCCGCGATCACCGATATCGCCGGCAGCAGCGGCTGGTTCGAGCGCGGCTTCGTCACGTATTCGAACCTTGCGAAGGTCGAGATGATCGGCGTGCCCGCCGATCTGATCGACAAGCACGGTGCGGTGAGCGAGCCCGTCGCGCGCGCGATGGTCGAAGGGGCACTGCGCAACAGCCGCGCGCAGGTGGCATTGTCCGTCACCGGCATCGCGGGGCCCGGAGGCGGCTCCGAGTTGAAACCCGTCGGCACGGTATCGTTCGGCTGGAGCAACCGGCTGCACACGTCGGTTCAAACGTGCGTGTTCGCCGGCGATCGTGAGCAGATTCGCACGCAAGCGGCCGCGCACGCGTTGCGCGGCCTGATCAAGCTGATCGACGAGCAGGAGCGCTGAGCGAGTTGCGGTTCGTGGTTCGCCGCTTCGAACGTATTGCCTTGCTGGAATGCACCAAGCGCGGTCACGAACCGGTAGCGGCTCATGAGCCCTGGGCCGCCGCGCTGATTCACCGCCGGGCAAACCGCGCTTGCGCGCCGCGCACGGCCGATTCCTTCCGACCGCACGCAGCCTTCATCCGTCGGCGGGCCGTTCTCGCCGCCGGGCCTTGCAGGCGCATGCGCCGCCACCCGCCAGGCTGCTGCCGAGCGCTCAGCGCTCAACGCTCAGCGCTGGGCGTTGATCGCGTCGCGCGTCGCGCGCGCCGCATGCGCGGCCGCGTCGGCGAAATCGTCTTCGCGGCTCGCGTACAGGATCGCGCGCGACGAATTGATCATCATCCCGGCGCCGTCGGCGGTGCGGCCCGCCGAGACGGTCGCCGCCACATCGCCGCCCTGCGCGCCGATGCCAGGAATCAGCAGCGGCATGTCGCCGACGAGCCCGCGCACGATCTCGATCTCCTTCGGAAACGTCGCGCCGACGACGAGCCCGAGCTGCCCCGTCCGCTTGTTCCATTTGTCCGCCGCCAGCGACGCGACGACCTGATACAGCGGCCGCCCGCCCGTGTCGAGGAACTGCAGATCCGAGCCGCCCGGATTCGACGTGCGGCACAACACGATCACGCCCTTGTCGTCGTAGGCCAGGTACGGCTCGATCGAATCGAAGCCCATGTACGGATTGACCGTCACGGCGTCCGCGCGATAGCGCTCGAATGCCTCGCGCGCGTACTGCTCGGCGGTGCTGCCGATATCGCCGCGCTTCGCGTCGAGTATCACCGGCAGTCCCGGATGCTGAAGATGGATGTGCGCGATCAGCCGCTCGAGCTGATCTTCCGCGCGGTGCGCGGCAAAATATGCGATCTGCGGTTTGAACGCGCTCGCGAACGGCGCGGTCGCATCGACGATCTCGCGGCAAAAATCGAAGATCGCATCGGGCTGGTTCGCGAACTGCGCGGGAAACTTCGTCGGCTCCGGATCGAGACCGACGCACAGCAGCGAATTCGTGCGCTGCCAGGCGGCGCGCAACGAATCGATAAAGGTAGACGTGGAAGACATGGCGCTCACTCGCGACGGGGCGATTAAATCCGCGTATTTTACCCGCGCCGTTCCCGGATACCGTTTGCCGGTCGTGGTGTGGATCGGAGCGCGCGCGGCCGAGCACTGCAATGCGACGCGTGCAGTGCGCCGCGATCGCTCGATGGGCGATGGGCGGCATGACGCACGCTGCCCGGTTCATCAAAATCCGGTACGGCCGCGCTTCGCGGTCGCCGCAATTCGCCACGGTTCGATGCGGCCCGATCCTGCCCACGCCCGCCGCCCACGCCCACGCCCGCCGCCCTCCGCCCGCGCCTGCCGGCCGCCGCGCCGCTGCCCGCCAGCCCAGCCGGCTCGCCCAAGCCTCGCGCCATCCGCCGGGCCGCCCGGCGGCAAGCGGCGCATGCCGCACACCGCCGATGCGCGTCAGCCGAATGCCCGCGCGGCCGCCTGGCGCGCAACGGGCGCGGCGCGCGCATCGGTGCGCGCGACGGTAAAGCGAAAGCGGCGCGTGAGCCGCTCACCAGGCGCAAGCAACGTCATCCCGTGCGCAGCGCCGCCGCCCGGCAGATTCACCGCATCGATCGGATGATCGACGGGCTCGAAGCAGAAGAACGCTTGACCGGGCGGCGTGTAAAGCACATAGCAATCGGCGTCGGCCGCCACCGTCAGCGCGAGGCGGCGTAACGGCCAGGCGATCGTCGCGCCACCGCCCCAGCCGGTAAATGCGTGATTGACGAGCGTGTCCGGCAGCGGATACGCAATGCCGAAGCGCCATGCGGCCGGCGCGCCGATATGCCGCGACGGCAGCCAATCCGGCGTCGACAGCCACAGCCCGCTCGCGGCGGCCGCAATCTCGGTGGCCGCGTCGCGGACGATGAACGGATGCAAGCCGAGCCCGAACGGCAGGCGCATCGGCCCGGCATTCTCGACCGTGAGCGCGATCGTCAGCGTCGCGCCGTCGAGCGCGTAGATTTGCGTTGCGCGCAGCGCATACGGTTCGCCGTCGCTGAGATCGAGCGACAGCCGCAATTGCCGCGGTGTCGCGTCGTCGAGCTGCCAGCGCGCGAGCCAGCCGTCGCCGTGAATCGGCAGCGGTTCGGTGTCGCGATTACGCGGCACGCGCACGAGCCGCCCGTCGCACCGGAAGCGCCCTGCGCCGATCCGGTTCGAGTAAGGCAGCAACGGATAGCAGGCAAGCTCGTTCGGATCGGTGCGCGGCCCAGGCGCTTCGCAGCGGCGAAAGATTGGCGTGAGCACGCCGTCGTCGCGCCAGTCGAAGCGCGTGATGCCGCCGCCCAGATGCGGCGCGACGTCGAGCCTCAGCTTGTCGTTGGTCAGCGTCGCAATGGCCGCGTCGGCCGTGCCCAGGCCGGCGCCTCGCGCGACCTGCGACGTCTGCGGCCCCGCGCTCACCTGATGCGAGACGGCCGCGCGTCGCGCGCGGCGCGTCTGCCTGATCTGCATCGCATCGTCAACCGATGGCCGAATGTGCGTCGACGTCATGATTCGATTCTCCTGCTTCGTCCCGGGCCGCGCTCCCGGACGCAAACGTCATGCCCAGCCGCCGTCGACGACGATGTCCTGCGCGGTGATCATCCGGCTATCGTCGGCGGCAAGAAAGAGCGCCATTCTGGCGAGATCGTCGGGCAGCAGCTCGGCGTCCAGACACTGCCCCGCCTTGATCGCCGCGCGCCCCGCATCGTCGAGCCAAAGCCGGCGCTGCTTGTCGGTCATCACCCAGCCCGGCACCAGCGTATTGACGCGAATGCCGAACGGTCCAAGTTCGCGGGCGAGCCCGCGTGTCAAACCCTGCACCGCCGCCTTCGCAATCGCGTAGACCGGATAGCCGCCGTTCTTCAGCATCCAGCCGATCGAACCCAGATTGACAATCGAGCCGCCGCCTGCGCGCTTCATGTCGTCGATCACCGCCTGCGCGGCAAAGAACTGATGACGCAGATTCACCGCGATGCCAGCGTCGAACGACTCGGGCGTGACGGCGTCGATCGCATGGCGCGCGTCATTCGCCGCATTGTTGATGAGCGCCGTGATCGGGCCGATGCCCGCGCGCACCGTGTCGATCGCATCACGCAGCGCGCCGATGTCGGTGACGTCGCACGCGACGAACACCGGCGCGTGCGCGGCATGCGCAAGCCGGGCGGCGAGCGCCTCGCCCGCTTGCGCATCGAGATCGACGAACGCGACGCGCGCACGCTGCCGCACGAAATGCTCGACGAACGACGCACCGATTCCGGTCGCGCCGCCCGTGATCAGCACCGTGCGCTGCACGAGGCTCGGATAGCTCGCATCGCGCCGATGATCCGCGTCGCGCGCTTCGGGTTCCGAACGGTCGACATTCATTTCGTCATCCTTGTCGTCATGATGTGCCGCGGCGCTCAATCGCGCGCGCCGCGATTCTTCAACTGGTCGAGCAGCACCGCCGTCAGCAGAATCGCGCCGCGCACGAGATACTGGTAGAACGCATCGATATCGAGCAGGTTCATCACGTTTTCGACCGTGCCCATGATCAGCACGCCGATCACGACGCCGGAGATCGTCGCGCGCCCGCCCGCGAGCGACACGCCGCCCAGCACGCACGCGGAGATCACGTTCAGCTCGAAGCCCTGCGCGGCGTTGGGCTGGCCGGACGTGATCCGCGACGCGAGAATCACGCCGGCGAGCGCCGTCACCGCGCCTTGAATCAGGAAGATATAGACGCGCGTGCGCTCGACGTTGATCCCCGCGAGCCGCGACGCTTCCGGATTGCCGCCGATCGCGAGCGTGTTGCGCCCATAGACGGTCTGGTTGAGCAACACGCCGAACACGACGAAGCACACGAGCGTCACCCAGATCGGCAACGAAATCCCGGCGAACGTGAGGCCGCCGAGCGCGATGAACGTCTCCGACGATACCCCGACCGCCTGCCCTTTCGACACGATGAAACCCAGCCCGCGGACGATCTCCATCGTCGCGAGCGTCGTGATCAGCGCGTTGATCCGCAAATACGCGATCACCGCGCCGTTGACGAAGCCGATTGCCGCGCCCGCGACCACGGCCGCGGCAATCGCGACGAACGTGTTGTTGGTCGCGTTGAGCACGATCGCGCACAGCACGCCCGAGAACGCGACCGTCGAGCCGATCGACAAATCGAAATCGCGCGACGCGAGGCAAAACATCATCGTGCAGGCGACCATGCCGATCTGCGAGATCGACAGCGCAAGGCCGAGCATGTTGTCGATCGAGAAGAAGTGATCGACCGTCAGCGACATCACGACGAACATCGCCGCGAAGATCGCAACGAGGCTGTACTCGGCGATCTGCTGACGCCAGCGCTGTTGCTCGCCGGCGCGCGCGATGCTCGCGGGCGGCGCGGCTTGTGGAAGATTCTCTCTGATTTGCATGTGGTTTGCTCCTCTGCAGGCGGCAGTTTCGCCGCCGTTGTCTACCTTCGGCTCACCGGGCTGCGCATCGCGGTGTTTCCCGTCATGCCGCGCGCGCCGCGCCGCCCTGCGGCAACGCAAGATTGAGCACTGCCTCTTCGGTGGCGCTCGCGCGCGCCAGCTCGCCCGCGATGCGCCCTTCGCGCATCACGACGATCCGGTCCGACACGCCGAGCACCTCCGGCAATTCCGACGACACCATCACGATCGCGCAGCCGCGCTGCGCAAGCGCGTAGATCACGCCGTAGATCTCGTGCTTCGCGCCGACGTCGATGCCGCGCGTCGGCTCGTCGAGAATCACGACTTTCAGCTCCGGCTCGGCAAGCCAGCGCGCGAGAATCGCCTTTTGCTGATTGCCGCCCGACAAAAAGCGGATCTTCTGCCGGCGGTTAGGGGTCTTGATCTTCAGCATGTCGATGAAACGCTCGGCGGTTTCGGCCTCGCGCTTGCGATCGAGAAACAGGCCCGCGCGCAGCGTATGCCGCCGGCAACTGATATTGATGTTCTCGGCAACCGACGCCTGCGCGACGATCCCCTCCTCCTTGCGATCCTCCGGGCACAGCACGATCCCGTGGCGGATCGCGTCGCGCGTCGAGCGAATGTCGAGCGGCTTGCCGTCGAGCGCGAGCGTGCCGCCCGTTTTGCGATCCGCGCCGTAGATCACGCGCATCAGCTCGCTGCGCCCCGCGCCGACGAGCCCGAAAAAGCCGACGATCTCGCCCGCGCGCACGTCGAAGTTCGCGCCCGCGCTCAACGCGCCGCCCGCAAGCGCATTCACCGACAAGCGCACGTCACCGAGCGCGCGCGGCGCATAGTGATAGATGTCGCTGATCTCGCGGCCCACCATTTGCCGCACGAGCGTCTCGCGCGGCACGTCGGCGAGCGACGCATGCGAGGCCACCTGCCGGCCGTCGCGAAAGATCGTGCAGGCGTCGCAGAGCCGGTAGATCTCGTCCATCCGGTGGGAGATATAGATGAGCGCGCGGCCGTCGCGGCGCAGATCGTCGACGAGTTTGAACAGCACCTCGGTCTCGCGGTGCGACAGCGAGCTGGTTGGCTCGTCGAGCGCGATCACGCGCGCGTTGCGCAGCAGCGCCTTGCAGATCTCGACCATCTGGCGCGCGCCGATCGACAGCTGCCGCAGCTTCGCGTTCGGATCGAGATCGACGCCCATCGCCGCGAGCCGCTCGCGCACGAAACGTAGCGCATCGCGCTTCTTGACCCAGCCGAGCGTTTGCGGCAACCGGCCAAGCAGCAGGTTTTCCGCGACCGTCAGGTCGGGCACGTACTGCAATTCCTGATGAATCACCGCGATGCCCGCCGCGATCGACGCCGCCGCGCTCGAAAAGCGCATCGCGCGGCCATCGACCAGCACGCTGCCCGAATCCGGCTGATATTCGCCGCCGAGAATCTTGAGCAGCGTCGATTTGCCCGCGCCGTTCTCGCCCATCAAACCATGCACCTGCCCCGCGCGCACATCGAACGAGATGCCGTCGAGCGCGCGCACGCCGGGAAAGACCTTGCCGATATTGTCGAAACGCAGTACCGCTGCCACGTCGCCTCCGTCTGCCGCCATCCAATCAATCGGATTGCCCTGTGCATTGCCGCCGCGCCGCGCCGCGCGCGGCCGCAACACTCACCGCGCCGCGCGGCGCTTACTTCGCGGCAAGCCCCATCGTCTCGCGCACCTGGCCGACGTTGTCGCGCGTCGCGAGCATGCCGGTCGTGAGCGTGAGCGGCGGCGGCGCCTTGCCTTGCGTAATCCACGCGTACATCAGCTCCGACGTCTCCTCGCCATGCCGCTTCGGGCTGATGATGACGGTGCCGAAAAAGCCCGTCGGCTGCGGCTTCTTGAATTCGTTCAACGCCGAATCCGAGCCGCCGATGCCGATGCCGATCATGTCGGCCGCCTTGAAGCCGCGCCCTTCGGCCGCGCGCACCGCGCCGAGCACCGCTTCGTCGTTCAGGCCGTATGCGACCCAATGCTTGAACTGCGGATGCTTCGTGAGCGCGATGTTCGCCGCGTTGAATGCGTTCTCGGTATCGGTTTTCGCCTGCGGCGCGGCAATCACGTTCGCCTTCGGAAAGCCCGCCGCGACGAGCGCGTCGGTCGCGCCCGCCGTGCGATCGTGCGCGGTCGGCAATTGCTCATACGTGATGTCGATCGCGCCGACTTCGTTGACGTTCCAGCCGCGCTTCTTGATCTCGGCCGCGATGCCGTTGCCGACCTGCTTGCCGATGTCGTAAGCGGAAATGCCCATGTGCGGCACCGATTCGATCGGCTTGCCGCCGCCGTCGACGAGACGATCGTCCACGGTCATCATCTTCAGATTGTGCGACTTCGCTTTCGCGACGATGCCCGGCCCGAGCTTCACGTCGGGCGTGCAAATGACGAAGCCTTGCGCTTTCTGCGCGGCGAGATTGTCGATCGCGCTCATCACCTTTTCGCCGGAAGGCGCGCCGATCTTCACGAGCGTAAAGCCCTTGTTTTTCGCGGCAAGCTCGGCGAATTTCCACTCATCCTGAAACCACGGCTCTTCCGGTTGCTTGACGAGAAAGCCGATCTTCACCGGGTCCGCCGCGTGCACGGGTGCGCCTGCAGCCGCGGCCATCGCGGCCGCCGCCAACGTGATGAACATTCTGCGTTTCATGTTGCTTGTCTCCTGATTGTCTCCGTCGACGGAGTGCCGGCTGCTTCATTGTCCCGACGCGGCGCGTGCAGCCGTCGCGCGCCGCGTTCGCGCACCGTCCGCCGGAGCGGACGTGCGCGAGCGAATCAGTCGTGATACAGCGTCGCTCGGCCGCCGTCGATCGTGATGCAAGTCGCGTTGATGAACGGCGCCTCGTCCGAAGCGAGGAATACCGCAGTCATCGCGACTTCGTCGGGGCGGCCGATCCGCTTCATCGGCGAAAGCGCAAGCGTTTGCTGCCGCGCCATCGCCGGATCGGGTTGCGCGTCCCACCAATCGCGCGTCGCCTGCGTTTCGATGTAGCCCGGCGCGATCGCGTTCACGCGCACGTTGCGCGCCGCATACTCGATGCCGAGCGCGCGCGTGAGACCCAACACGCCATGTTTGGCGACCGGGTACGGAAAGCATCCCGGAATGATCTTGAACGCATGCGTCGACGCGATATTGACAATGCTGCCGCGCCCGCGCTCGACCATGCCCGGCAGCGCCGCGCGGCAGCCGTTCCATACGCCATCGAGATCGACCGAAAGGCAGCGGCGCCACGCGTCGTCGGCGAGCGTGAGCGGATCGTCGAACACGTTGATGCCGGCATTGTTGACGAGCACGTCGAGCGGGCCGAACAGCCGCTGCGCATCGGCGCACGCAGCCGTTATCGACTCCGCCTGCGTCACGTCGGTCTGCACCGCCAGCACGCGCGCGCCGGCAACGTCGCGTTCGATCTCGCCGGCCGTCTCGCGAGCAAGCGCGGCATCGAGTTCCGCCAGCACCACCGCAGCGCCTTCGCGCGCAAACGCATGGGCGATCGCCGCGCCGATGCCGCGCCCCGCGCCCGTCACGAGCGCGACCTTGCCCGCGAGCCTATTCACCGCGCCGCTCCGTTGCGCGCGATCTGCCATCCATCGACGAACGCCTGCGCGCGCGTCGCGGTAAGGGCGCTCGGCTGCCCCGGCGCATACAGCGCCGAGCCGATTCCGAAGCCGCTTGCACCGGCCGCGAGATACGCGCCCATGTTGTCGGGCGCGACTCCACCGACCGGCACGATCGGCACCCGTGCATCGATCACCGCCCGCCATGCCTTGAGCGTCACCGGCCCGAGCTGTTCGGCGGGAAACATCTTCAATACGTCGGCGCCGCTTGCGAGGGCGGCGAACGCTTCGGTCGGCGTCGCGACGCCGGGCGCGCACGCGATATCGAGCGCTTTCGCGCGGCGCACGACCTGCGCATCCGCATGCGGCATCACAATCAGGTTGCCGCCCGCGCGCGCGACTTCGTCGACATACTCTGCGCGCAGCACGGTGCCCGCGCCGACGATCGCATCGGCGGGCAGCGCTGCGCGCAAGGCGGCGATGCTGTCGAACGGATCGGGCGAATTGAGCGGCACCTCGACGATTCGAAAGCCGGCGTCGTAAAGTGCCGCGCCATGCGCGGCCACCTCGGCTGGCGTGATGCCGCGCAGGATCGCCACCAGCGGACATTCGGCCAGCGCGCGCATCAGGCCGCGATGCGGCTCGTATGGCGCGGGAAAGCGATATTTTTCAGCATCCATCTGCGACATTTCCTCCAGCGGTCCAGTCCATCGGCTCGCGTGCGGCTTGGCTTATGACGGCCGGCGAAGCCGCTCGGCCGCCATGCCGACCAGTCCGGCCCGCGTCGCAATGCACCACAGGCCGCGCTCGGCCGCCTGCTCGACGGCGCGCGCGCCGTCGCAATCGAATGCCGCGAGCGCGCGCAGATAGCGTTCGCACAACGCGCTCGCGCCGACGATACGCGGCGCGAGCGACGCCAACGACGCCCCCTGCTTCGCGAGCAGCACGTCGAGCGCGCTCAGTTCGTGACCGATCAGCAGTCCGGACAGATAATCGCCTTGCGCGCGCGGCGTAAGCCGGCCGGTCAATCCAAGCGTGCGCGTGCTGAACAATGTCGCGAGCAAACCCTCGTCGCGCCTGCCGCGGGCGGTGCGCACGCCGCGACCGAACGCGTCCCAATCGGCGGCGTCCGACGGCTGCATCGTGCGGCCGAGAATCGTGTGCTCGCGCAATGCCGCGTACAGCTCGCCCGTCATATAAGTGCGGAACCACTCGATCCGGCCGTCGCACACCCACGCCCATTTCGCATGCGTGCCGGGCAGGCCGATCAACGCGCCTGGGCGAGCGAGCGCGAGCGACGGCTCGGCGGCGAGCGCGCCGACGATCTGCGTCTCCTCGCCGCGCATCACGTCCGGCAGATCACCCGGCGACAGCGCGCCCGGCACGATCGCAAGGGTTGCGCCGCGCACGGTCTTCACGCGCACGAGACCCGCTGCGAACCCGTCAGCGGTGGCCGGCACCGGCACATACGGCGCCTCGCGCCATCCCTGCGCACTGCCAACCATCCCGGATGCGAGCGCCGGCACATCCGGCTTGCGATCGAGCCATGCGCCGCACGCACGCTCGAACGCCTCATCGAACACCTGCGGCGCCCGTGCTCCGTCTGCGCCTCCGGGCAGGCTCATCACGCCCGCCGCGTCGGTCCGCGTATCGAGCACGGAGCCGTCAACGGCGAACAGATACGCGCGCAGCGACGTGGTCCCCCAATCGAGCCCGATCAGCGCGGGCGTATCCCAGGCCGCCGTCATCGCTTGATCCGGCGCGTGGCTTGCGGCGCGCTCCAGCCGAGATCGGCCGAAATCGCACGCGCGGTCCGATGCACGAGCGGCACCAGCTCGTTCATCCGGTCAAGCGACATATAAGGAATCGTGCTCGCGACCGACAGGCCGGCGACGATCGCCCCCGACGCATCGCGCACGGGCGCCGCGACGCAACGAATCGACGTTTCGTTCTCCTCGAGATCGAACGTATAGCCGCCCGCCGCGTAATGGGCCATACGTTGCAGGAACGTGCCAACGTCGGGCCGACGGTCGGGCTTGAAATTCACGCCCGACAGAGCGCGCTTTGCTGCTTCGAACAGCGTGCGCCACATGTCGGGATCGAGATCGAGCATCAGCGCCTTGCCTATGCCGGTCGACGCGAGCGGCATCCGATGACCGATCCGCGAGCGCATCTCGAGGCCGCGCGTGCCGGGAATTTTGTCGATGTAGAGCACGTCGTCGCCGTCGCGCACCCCCAGATGAATCGTGTCGAGCGTCGCTTGAGCGAGCGCGTCGAGATGCGGGCGGGCGACCGCCGTAAGCGGCATCTGTTCGAGCGCGATCGTGCCGAGCTCGATCAGTTTCGGGCCGAGCAAATAGCCGCCCTGCACCTGGCGCAGATAACGCGCCTGCGCGAGGCTGCTCACGAGCCGGTGCGTCGTACTGCGGGTCGTGCCGAGCGCGGCGGCGATCGCACGCATGTCGCGCGCGCCGCCGGCCACCGCTTCTAGAATCGCCAGCCCGCGCAGCAGCGTCTGCGTGCCCGCCTGCTGAGCGGCGAGATCGAGCGGCGTGCCGGTTGCGCCGATGCTGTCCGCAAGTGCGGCATCGGGCGTCGCGCAATGCGCGTCGGGCGTGTCGTTCAGGGCAAGCGTCATGGGCAATTTGTTCATGATGCGATCAACTCCGGCAAACCGGATGGGCAAGCCCTCGGTCTCGCGAAGGCCACGCATCCGCCGAAGCATGTCGATGTGCTTCGGATTGTAGGGGGGGCAGTCGTGATATCCAATATTTGAGTGTTTGTCTCATATATTGGGAGATTCGTACGCCGTTGCATAACGGGGCGCGGATGAAAAAACGGGCTGAGCCGGTTGTCCGGCCAAGCCCGCTTGCCTATTGCCAGCTTCGCGCGCGTCGCGCAGTCGCTAGATGTGCTTATTGTCGCGTCGCGCTTTGCGACTGGAGATAGCGTTGCACGTCGGAAAACGACACGCGCCCCGTCCGGTTCACGTCGATCTGCTTGAAGTTTTTCGCGACATAGCCAAGGCCCGCAGCCTTCGCCTGCGCTTCAGTCAAACCTGCATTGCCGGCATCGGCCGCCGCGAACTGGCGCTGCAGCTTGCGCACGACCTGCGCGTGCAGTTCGTCGCCGGTGGTTTGCGTGCCGGCCGTCGGCTTGCGGGCGGCGGGCGGCACGTATGGATCGCCCAATTGCGCCTGCCCGTGGCGGGCCGGTTGCGTGTCACTTGCCGCTTGCTGGGCAAAAGCGGTTTGCGTCAGCGCGAAGCCCGCGGCGGCAAGCACCGTCCAGGCAACTAGCGATTGGATGTTCATATCAGCTCCGATCAGAAATGGGGTCGTCGTGGTCCGCCGCGCACGGCGCTCGAGCGCCCCTGCGCGACGGACATGGGCCAGCCGGCATCATCGAGCAGCCGGCGCCGCGTTATAGAACGTCACCAGATCGCCCTTTTCCTGCGGCCGCGACGTATCGTCCAGATAGACCATATGGCCGCCCTGATAATCTTTGATCGTCAGATTGGGCTGCGAGCCGAGACGGGCAAGATCGAGTTCCGTCTGATAAAACGGCGTCGCGATATCGTGGTAACCGTTCAACGACAGGATCTTCAAAGAAGGATTGAGCGTAAGCGCCGCAGCCAAATCCGGAATCGTGTCGGGCATCGACAGGCCGTCGTGGCTCCAATCCCACGTATTGATCGCGTTGCTGTCCACCGAATAGGACGTTTGCGCCGAATACTTCAGTTCGTTCGGCAAATAGGCGCCGATCGTGTCGGTGAACGGCTTCGTGATGAAAGTGCTCGACGGATCGCCTTCGGCCGCGAGCGGGCTGTTGATCGGCGCGTTCACGCGCGCATCGTAGCGGCCGATCAGCGTGCCCGGGATCAACGCAATCTGATAGCTATTGTCGTAATAGGTCGGCAGCAGGTTGAAATCCTTGTTCCACAACGCCCTCTGCGCGCCAGTCGCATTCGACATCTGCGTCACCAGCGTCGGCCCAGGCGGCGTGTGATTCGCGAGATACGCATTGACGGCCGGCGAATAGGTGCCCGCCGTGAGCAAGCGCATCTGGTCCGCGTACTGCACGGTGTCGGAAGGATTCGGATTGTCGAGCTTGTAATAGGCACCAATCTCGCCGTAGCTCGGTACAAAGCCGGCACAACTGATCGACGTCGTGCCCTGCATCGATTGGCTGTTGCTGCCGCTGTTGTTGACGGTGCCGTTGTTCGTGCTCGCCATGTCGCAGTTGCTGTTGTAGTTCAGGATCGACGATTGCAGCACGATCCCGGCAAGATTCACGCCGGCGGTCTCGAGCAGATTCGCGAGCACGTCGGTGCGCGGCGTGCCGTATGATTCGCCGAACAGATATTTCGGCGAATCGCCGCGCTTGTTCGCGGCCAGATAGCGGACCACGAAATCGCGGAATAGGCCGGCGTCCTGGTCGACACCCCAGAACGTTTGGTTCGTGTTCGGCGCGATCGCCTCCGAATAGCCGGTGCCGACTGCGTCGACATAGACGAGATCAGTCGTGTCGAGCAGGGTTTCCTGGTTTTCGACGAACGGGAACGACGCGTTGTTGGCGTTCGGATCGCCGGTGACGATGCGCTTCGGCCCGAACGAGCCGAGGTGCAGCCACACGGTCGACGAGCCGGGGCCGCCGTTGTAGAAGAACGTGACGGGGCGCTTGCTGGCGCTCTGGTTGTCGGCGGTATACGCGACGTAGAAGACCGACGCCTCGGCAGCGCCCGTCTGCGGATTGCGCGCGATCAGATGGCCTGCGGTCGCGGTATAGCTGATCGTCTTGCCGTTGACCGTGATTTGATGATGCGTGACCGCGGCACGCTCGAGCGCCGCCGACGCCGGCAGCGACGCGCCGGGCTCGGAAGAATAACTGTTGGGATCTTGATATGGCTGGTCGACGCTGGTGGCGCTTGTCGATGCGTCCGCGCTCGCGGCGATTTTCGCACCCGGCCCGGCATCGTCTCCATTACACGCTGCAAGCAACAGCGTGGAGAACGTCGCGGCTAATAGCAGCTTCGCTTGACGTGCTGGCATAGTCGTTTTCCTTCTCTCTCAGTTTTTTGTCGAGCAGCCGGATAGGCGCCCCCTACCTTGTTACATCGGCTCGATAAGCCAAGGTGACGGCCAATATACTCGACAACTTTCGATTTGGAAAACGGCCAAATCTTCGAAAGAAATTAGGTTTACTTAATTCTTTCAATTTTATTTGTCATTCTGACAAACCATGCGCCAAACTGGCTTTTATGCCGCGTTTTATCAACGAAACCGCATTGAAAAGAAGCAATCGCGTTGCCGATTCGATATCCGATCGGCAGCGCGCAGGTAAATTAATCAGCTAAGCGAAATAAATAAAGGATTACCCGTATTCACGGCATGCCGGCGCCGAAAGCTTGAGGCGGCGAGCCACCGAGCCTGTCAGGGCGATGCGGGCAACTCCGCCGCGCCCATCCGCCGCATGATTACGCCGGTGCGCTGCGCGAGATAAGGCGAGCCGCGATGCGTATCGAAATATTTAGGATTCGGCAGCATGACCGCGAGGCGCGCCGCCTGCCACGCCGAGAGCCGGCTCGCCGGCAGCCGATAGTAGTACTGTGCAGCCGCCTGCGCTCCATAGACCCCTCGGCCGAACTCGACCGAGTTCAAATAGATCTCGAAGATACGCTCCTTGTCGAGCAGCGTCTCCAGCATCCAAGTGATGATGAGTTCCTGCCCCTTGCGGATATAGCTTTTTTCTCTCGACAGGAACAGGTTGCGCGCGAGCTGCTGCGAGATCGTCGAGCCGCCCGACACGATCCGGCCGCGCGCCCGGTTCTTCTCCCAGGCTTGCAGGATGGCGTCAATTTCGTAGCCCGAATTGTTCGCAAAATCCGCATCTTCGGATGCGATCACCGCGCGCTTCAGATTGCGCGAGATGCGCTCGTATGGCACCCATTGATGCCGGATCGACACGGCCGGCTGCTCGGCCGACAGACGCCAAGCGTCCGCGCGCATAAAGGCGCTCGATCCGGGATCGAGCGCCGCCCAGATCGCGATCTGCACAAAATAATAGAGTTGGGTCGCGCACCATGCGCCGCCGAGCACGCCACCCGCATACGCAAACCAGCGCGCCAGGCCATTCTTGCGCGCACGGCCTGCTCCATATGCCGCCGGCATGGCCTCCTGCACCGGCGAGGCAGACGAAACAGGCGAAACGGCGTCGTTGCGCATCGGCGTGCCGCCTCGCACACTCAATGCGACGCTGGCGCCGCCAGCGCAGCGCGCAATGCGGCAAGCACGGGCGCGCTATCGGGCCGCACGCCGCGCCACACCAGGAACGATTCCGCCGCCTGCTCGACGAGCATCCCCAGCCCATCCGCCACACGCGCACCGAGCGTGCGCGCGTGTTCCATGAAGACGGTCGGCCGCGCGCCGTACATCATGTCGTAAGCGAGCGTCGCCGGTCCGAACGCGGCGGCGTCGCATTCGGGCAATGCCGCATCGAGGCTGCCCGCTGTCGCATTGACGATCACGTCATAAGGCTCGCGCTCCACCTGCTCGGCGCCGCCGCCCGCAAGCAGGCAGCCCGCGTCGCGCGCCGCCGCTGCGAACTGGTCGACGAGCCCTTGCGCCTTGTTCGCCGTTCGATTGACGATCGTCAGCACGGCCGGCCCGCGCTCGAGCATCGGCAGCACGACACCGCGCGCCGCGCCCCCAGCGCCGAGCAGCAAGATCCGCGCGCCCGCGAGGCTCACGCCGAGATTGGTCTCGATATCGCGCGTCAAGCCGGCGCCGTCGGTGTTGTCGCCGAACACGCCGGTTTCGTCGAAGCGCAGCGTGTTCACCGCGCCCGCTGCCATGGCACGCGGCGACAGCGTATCGGCAAGCGCATGCGCATCGAGCTTGAACGGCACTGTGACGTTTAACCCGCGGCCGCCCTGCGCGGCAAATTCACGCACGGTCGTCACGAAGCCGTCGAGCGGTGCGAGCAGGTGCGCGTATTCGATCGCCTCGCCGGTCTGCTCGGCAAAGCGCGCGTGAATGAACGGCGATTTGCTGTGGGCGATCGGATTGCCGATCACCGCATAACGGTCGTGCGCGCGCTCGCCGCCTCCGGCAATCATTGCGCTCACGGCGCAGGCTCCGCACCGCCGGCCGACGCGCCGCCGTCGCCCGCCTCGCTGCCCGCCTCGGCAAGCGCTTGCGTGTCGCTTTCGGCGGATTCTCCGGCTGCGTCGAGCAGCGCATCGCCGGCCGCTTCGGTATCGTCGTCATCGTCGGCAGGCTCGCCACTCGATACCGTCGGCGCGTCGAGCACGCTCACGAGCCGTACCGACGCCTCGACCGTCAGCTCGTCGATCGACATCACGTCGAGCAGCACGCGCGTGCCGCGCGCATGCACGCCGAGCGCAGGCACGTGCAGCAGCAGCGGCACTTCGTCCAGCCGCACGAGATCGCCCTTCACGACGGTCGCGCTTACCTGCTTGCGGCCTTCCTGCTTGATCCAGCGCAAACACCAGAAATACTCCATCCGGCGCTGATGATCGGCATAGGCGGCATACGTATCGTCAAACCCCTGCACGACCGCGTACAGATCCGCGTCCTTCGGCTTGAACGGCGCGGCAAGCTTCGCCGTCACGCCGTGCTGCACGCACGCGAGCAGTTGCCATTGGTTGACGAGGTCGACATAGCGGCGCAGCGGCGACGTGCTCCATGCGTATTGCGGCACGCCGAGCCCTTCGTGAGGCGCGGCGCTCGTCTGCATCCGCGTGCGCTTGGGCCCGCTCGGCATGCCGAACGCGCGCTGCGTGCGATAGATTCCCGGCACGCTATGATCGTGCAGGAACGCGCCCCACGTCGAATTGGCCAGGATCGCGAGTTCGGACACGATCAGATCGAGCGGCGAACCGCGCCGGCGCGGCGTGATCGTCACATGCTCGCCTTCGACGTAGAAATTGAAATCGGTGTTGCGCTGCACCTCGCGCTTCAATCCGTAGCCTGCGCGCGCGACCTGACGCTTTTCGAAGAGCGCCTGCGCGAGCGGCCAGAGCACCGCGATATCGTCCTTATGCGGATAGTCGCCCGTGCCAGCCGCCAGCGACTCTTCGGTCACCAGTTCGTCGAGCGTGTTGTGCCGCAGGTTGCTCTTCACGTACACCAACTCGGCGCGCGTTTCGTTCGCGACGATCTCCTGCGTGTCGCGGTTCACGATGATGTAGAGCGACAGCGCCGGGCGATAGTCGCCCTCTTTCAGCGTGAAGATGTCAACGACGTCGTCCGGCAGCATCGTGATCTTGTCGCCGGGCATATAGACGGTCGACAGCCGCGCGCGCGCGATCGCGTCGATCGGGTCGCCGCGCGTAATGCCGAGCGCGGGCGCCGCGATATGCACGCCGATCCGCACGCGGGCGTCCGCCAAATGCTCGACCGAGAACGCGTCGTCGATCTCGGTGGTCGTGATGTCGTCGATCGAGAACGCGCTGACGTCCGCGCGCGGTAGATCGTCCGGCAGCTTGCCGACGGACACGCTCGGAAAGCCCGTGCCATGCGGAAAGTACTCGGCAAGAAAACGCGCCTCATGCAGCGCGCGCGCCGACGCAATCCCGCCGCAATCGAGCATCAGCCGCGCCGGCGACACGCCACGCGCGGCGGCGGCCGCCTCGAGCGCCTTGTATTCGATCGAATTCTTGTCCGGCTTCGTCAGCAGATTCAGCGCGCGGCCGACGAACGCGTCGGGCAGCCGCCCCGCCTTCAGCTCTTCCTCATAGCCGGCTTGCACGAGCGCCTGCTGACGCTTGCGCTCGAGCGCGGCAAGCGCCATCTGGAGCTGCTCTTGCGGCGCGCGCTGATACTGGCCCCGCCCCTTGCGGCGAAAATAAACGGGCGAGCCATGCAGGCGCAGTACAAGCGCGGCACGTTCGACAGGACCATAATCCGCGCCGAAATATTCGTCAGCCAGCGTCGAGTACGCGAATTCGTCAGCAGGCGCGCACTCCCACAGAAAATCCGGGTCGATCTGCTGCGCTGCCTCGTCCGCCTGCTGCATCAGTTCGCCTGCGGCGGGCTTGTCGAATTCGATCAGCACATCCTTCGCGCGTACCTTCGCGCGCCGACCGCCCGGCAATTCGACCTGAAACGCGTCGCCCTGCCGAGACAGCACACTGCCGGCCTTGAAACTGCCCGATTCCTCGAAGAAAACGTTCACTCAATACTCTCGTCTTTCGTTCAGACTGTCGTGCGCCGCGCTCCGGCCGGAAGCGGCGCCATGTGTGGTGCCGTCGGTTTAGAACGCCGGCCTCGTATCCGGCGCTGCTTGTCCGGCATCGCAAAACGCAAGAACGTCGTCGATATAGTCGGCAAATTCGCTGATGCCATGGTCACTGCCTTCGATGACGCGAGTCCGTGCACCGGGATAGCGCGCCAGCATCTCGCGGTAATCGAGCACCTCGTCGCCCGTCGCCGCGAATAGATAGTAGCGCTGCGGCCGCGTGATCGTCGGCACGTGCAACGCATTCAGCTCATCCAGATGATGCGGCTCGACAACGATCGTACCGCCCCCGTGCCAAAGCGGCTGCTCGCCGAGATAGCGCTGCAAGTCGCGCTGCGGCTGCGTCGCAGGATTCAGCAGCACCGCGCGCCAGCCGTGCTTCTGCGCAAGCCAGGTCGCGTAGTAGCCACCGAGCGAACTGCCGATCACGGTCACTTCGTGCGCCGGCACGCCCGCGGCCTGCGCCTCGGCAACCGCAACCGCATCGAGCGGTGCGACCGGCAGCGCCGGGCAGCGCCACTCACCCGAGCGGCCGAGTTCGGCAAGCCGCGCGGCCAGCGCGCGCGCCTTGAACGACTGCGGCGACGAACGAAAGCCGTGCAGATAGAGAATCACGCGCCGCTCCGGCTGCGCGCGCCGAGCGCATCCAGTAGCTTCTGATGAACGCCGCCGAAGCCGCCGTTGCTCATCACGAGCACGTGATCGCCCGGCCGCGCCGCGCGCGTCACCGCATTCACGAGCGCATGCAGATCGTCGAACGCGCGCGCCTTGTCGCCAAGCGGCGCAAGCGTATCCGCAAGATGCCAGCCGAGCGCGTCGCGGCCCGTGGATGCGCCGTAGCCGAACACGAGATCGGCGTCGGCAAGACTCGCCGGCAACTGCGCCTTCATCACGCCGAGTTTCATGGTGTTCGAGCGTGGCTCGAGCACGGCGAGGATGCGGGCATTTTCCCGGCCGATACGCGCACGAAGGCCGGCGATCGTGGTTTCGATCGCGGTCGGATGATGCGCGAAGTCGTCATAGACCGTCACGCCGTCGACGCTGCCGCGCACCTCCATCCGGCGTTTCACGTTACGGAACGTGGCGAGCGCGGCGGCGGCACGCAGCGGCGGCACGCCGACATGGCGCGCAGCCGCGATCGCAGCGAGCGCATTCATCCGATTGTGCTCGCCCTGCACCTGCCACTCGACGACGCCAACCCGCTCGCTACGCGAATAGACGGCAAAACGCTCGTCGACAGGCACGCCGTCATCCGCGGGCAACGCCTGCCAGCCGCCGTCGACACCGAAGCGCTCGACCTCGCTCCAGCAGCCGCGCGCCAACACGCGCTCGAGCGCGTCGTCGCGGCCATTCGTCACCAGCCTGCCAAGGCCCGGCACAGTACGGATCAAATGATGGAATTGCGTCTCGATCGCGGCAAGATCAGGGAAAATATCGGCATGATCGAACTCGAGATTGTTGAGAATCGCGGTACGCGGCCGGTAATGGACGAATTTCGAGCGCTTGTCGAAGAAAGCGGTATCGTACTCGTCGGCTTCGATCACGAAGAAAGTCGAATCGGTAAGCCGCGCGGATACGCCGAAATTCAACGGCACACCGCCAATCAGAAAGCCCGGATTCAGGTCCGCGTCTTCGAGAAGCCACGCGAGCATCGAACTCGTCGTTGTCTTACCGTGCGTGCCGGCGACAGCGAGCACCCACTTACCGGCGAGCACGTGCTCGCCGAGCCATTGCGGCCCCGACACATAAGGCAACCCGCGATCGAGAATCGCTTCCATCAGCGGATTGCCACGCGATACGACATTGCCGACCACGAACAGATCGGGCTTCAGATCGACCTGCTCGGCGCCATAACCTTCGATCAACTGAATGCCCTGCGCTTCGAGCTGCGTGCTCATCGGCGGGTAGACACCCGCGTCGCACCCAGTCACCGTATGGCCCGCCGCGCGGGCGAGCACGGCAAGACCGCCCATGAAAGTGCCGCAGATGCCAAGAATGTGGATATGCATAGAGCTTTTTGCGCCGCATGGGCGTCGAATCGAACCGGGAGGCCGGCCGCGACGTGCGCCGATTGCCGGGACTACGCGCATGAGCGCTCGCTCGCGCCACCGCCCAAAGCGCACTATTGTAACTGACGTCTCCGGCGGCTCCGCCAAGGCGCGGCAGCCGCATCGCGCCGTTCTAGTATGATTGTCGAATCATGTCTCGCAAAACCCTACTCGATCCGCAACGCGTGCGCGACGAAATTGCGCTCGCGGCGGCACGCCTGATTGCCGAAGACGGGCTCGATTACGCTGGCGCAAAACGCAAGGCCGCCCGGCAGGTATTGGGCGGCGACAGCCGAATAGCCGGAGAATGGCTGCCGGATAACGACCAGATCGAAGAAGAACTGCACGAGTATCTGGCTCTGTTCCAGGCTGACACCCAGCCCGTCGAACTGAGGCGGCTGCGCGCCATCGCGCTTGCGTGGATGGAGCGGCTCGCCCCGTTCAACCCATACATCGCCGGTGCGGTGCTGAACGGCACCGCTAATGTGCATTCCGATATTTATTTGCAGATCTTTTGCGACAATCAGAAAGATGTCGCCATTTATCTGCTGAATCAGAACGTTCAATATGACGTTTCCGAAACCCGCCATTTCGCGGGACGCGGCGACGTCGAAACGCTCAGCTTCCTGTGGCGCGGAGCGCGCGGCGAAGCACCCGTCGGCATTCATTTGACCCTCTATACGAGCAACGACCTGCGCGGCGCCCTGAAGGCGGACGCCCGCGGCCGGCTTGCCCGGGCCGATGCGGCGGCCTTGCGCGCCCTGCTCGACGCCGCTCCCCTCTCACCGACCGACCCCAATCGATGACGAACAGCAAAAGGATTTTCGCGGCCGTCGCGGTTGCCGCCATCGCGACCGCCGGCGGCTTGGCCGCCGGCCATTGGTGGCGCGGCAGCGCGGGCAATGAAGACGCCCAGGCGGCCGCGCCGGCTGCAAGCGCGGCGCCCAGCGCTCCCGTCGACGCACTATGGGCTGCGTCTTTCCCCGGTGTCGACGACAAATCGCACGCGCTCGCCGCCTATAAGGGCAAGAATATTGTCGTCAATTTCTGGGCATCCTGGTGCGGCCCATGCGTCGCAGAAATGCCCGAACTCGTCAGCCTGTCCCATGAATACGCGAAAAAAGATATTCATTTCATCGGAATAGGCGTCGATTCGGA
The DNA here is from genome assembly GCF_001718875.1 of Burkholderia singularis. NCBI lineage: Bacteria > Pseudomonadati > Pseudomonadota > Betaproteobacteria > Burkholderiales > Burkholderiaceae > Burkholderia > Burkholderia singularis. Next base: position 869,433 of record NZ_CP013448.1, on the reverse strand, counting down.
GCAGAATGTGAAAAACTTCCTGAAGAAAGTGCCGGTCGACTATCCGATCTTCGTCAGCGGCTATGCGGGCGCAGATCTGGCCCGAAATTTTGGCAATACCGCGGGCGCGTTACCGTTTACAGTCGTGATCGACGCCAGCGGCAAGATCCGTATGACGAAGCTGGGTCAAATTCACACGGACGAACTCAAACGCCTCCTCGACACGCTCTGATCAGTCGAACCGATTCTCGGCGCATTATGAACAATTTCTAGCAGATTGAAGCAAAATTGCCCGACGTTAGCCGATTCTGAGCCTATTGGCAGGCCGCCGTCGGCGCGCCGGCGCCGTCGGCCATTCGGCGAAACTAGACAAATTTCTCTAATTGGCGATAAAGTTCGCGCAATTGCGCAGAAAAAGAAGCGACCATGACTCGATTGCTGGTGCTCCACGGCCCTAATCTCAACCTTCTCGGCACCCGGGAACCGGATGTGTACGGCCGCGTCACGCTCGAGCAGATCGATCAAGCGCTGGCTGCGCGCGCGCAACAGGCGGGCGCAGCCCTCGAGTCGTTTCAAAGCAATCATGAGGGTGCGCTGGTTGATCGCATCCAGGCTGCAAGAGCCGACGGCACCGCGTTCATTCTGATCAATCCCGCTGCGTATACACATACGAGCGTCGCGATTCGGGATGCGCTCGCGGGGGTCGGCATCCCGTTTGTCGAGATTCATCTGTCGAACGTGCACCGGCGCGAACCGTTCCGGCATCACTCTTATTTTTCCGATCAGGCCGAAGGCGTGATTTGCGGCCTTGGCTGGAAAGGCTATCTGTACGCACTCGAATACGCGCTCGACAAGCTGCAACAGGCCGCGCGCGGCTGAGATTTACAAGAACTCGATTCAGCGCCGGTTCCGAACCGGCGTTTCACGTATTAAAAGGGGAATTCCCGATGGACCTTCGTAAGCTGAAAACTTTGATCGACCTCGTCTCCGAATCCGGCATCTCCGAGCTGGAAGTCACCGAAGGCGAAGGCAAGGTTCGCATCGTCAAGAACGCGCCGCCGGTCTACGTCCAGCAATCGGGCGGCTTTGCGCCGCAGGTGAGCGCCCCAGCCCCCGCCGTCGCGGTGCAGCCCGAAAGCGCAAGCGCGCCGGCCGCCGCTGCGGTTGCGCCGGCCGCGCCGCAAGGCCACGTCGTCACGTCGCCGATGGTCGGCACGTTCTACCGCGCGCCGTCGCCGGGCGCCGATCCGTTCGTCCAGGTCGGCGACACGGTCAAGGAAGGCCAGACACTCTGCATCATCGAAGCAATGAAGCTGCTGAACGAAATCGAATCGGACAAAGCCGGCGTCATCAAGGAAATCCTTGCCGAGAACGGTCAGGCCGTCGAATACGGCCAACCGCTTTTCGTGATCGGCTAACGTCTGCCCGCGCGGCGCGCGCGTCGAGAGCGCCGCCGCCCTGCTCCTCAAGGCACGCACAGCGTGTGCCCATCGAAGAGACGAATACTCGCTATGTTTGAAAAAATCCTCATTGCCAATCGCGGGGAAATCGCGCTGCGCATCCAGCGCGCGTGCCGCGAGCTCGGCGTCAAGACGGTGGTCGTCTATTCCGAGGCCGACAAGGAAGCCAAGTATGTGAGGCTCGCCGACGAGGCGGTCTGCATTGGGCCGGCCCCGTCGAACCTCAGCTATCTGAACATGCCGGCCCTCATCAGCGCGGCCGAAGTGACGGACGCCGAAGCGATCCACCCCGGCTACGGCTTCCTGTCGGAAAACGCCGATTTCGCCGAGCGCGTCGAGCAGTCGGGCTTCACGTTCATCGGCCCGCGCCCGGATACGATCCGGATGATGGGCGACAAGGTCACCGCGAAGCAGACGATGATCAAGACCGGCGTGCCGTGCGTGCCGGGCTCGGACGGCGCGCTGCCGGACGATCCGAAGGAGATCGTGAAGATCGCGCGCTCGATCGGCTATCCGGTGATCATCAAGGCGGCGGGCGGCGGCGGCGGGCGCGGGATGCGCGTCGTCCACACCGAGGCGGCGCTCGTCAACGCGGTCAACATGACGCGCGAGGAAGCGGGCCGCGCGTTCGGCAATCCGCAGGTCTACATGGAGAAGTTCCTCGAAAACCCGCGCCACATCGAGATTCAAGTGCTGTCGGACTCGCACCGCAACGCGCTGTGGCTGGGCGAGCGCGACTGTTCGATGCAGCGCCGCCACCAGAAGGTGATCGAGGAAGCACCCGCGCCCGGCATCCCGCGCCGCCTGATCGACCGGATCGGCGACCGCTGCGCGGACGCGTGCAAGAAGATGGGTTACCTCGGCGCAGGCACGTTCGAATTCCTGTACGAAAACAACGAGTTCTACTTCATCGAAATGAACACGCGCGTGCAGGTCGAGCATCCGGTGACGGAGCTAATCACGGGCGTCGACATCGTGCAGGAACAGATCAAGATCGCGGCCGGCGAAAAGCTGTCGATCCGCCAGCGCGACATCCAGTTCCGCGGCCACGCGATCGAATGCCGGATCAACGCCGAGGATCCGTTCAAATTCACGCCGTCGCCAGGCCGGATCACGTCGTGGCATACGCCGGGCGGCCCCGGCATCCGCGTCGATTCGCACGTATACAACGGCTATTTCGTGCCGCCCAATTACGATTCGATGATCGGCAAGCTGATCGCCTACGGCGCGACGCGCGAGCAGGCGATCAACCGGATGCGGATCGCGCTGTCGGAAATGGTGGTCGAAGGCATCCAGACCAACATCCCGCTGCATCGCGAATTGATGCTCGACTCGAAGTTCGTCGAAGGCGGCACCAGCATCCATTATCTCGAGCACCGGCTCGCGCAGCGGCAGCAGCACGCGCCGGAAGAAGCGGCGTCATGAGTTACCGGGAACTCGTCGTCGAGCTGCCGCGCGAGCACGCGGAAGCGTTGTCCGACGCGCTCGTCGAGCTGGGAGCGCTGTCGGCGTCCGTCGAGGACGCCGACGCCGATACGCCGGACGAACAGCCGCTCTTCGGCGAGCCGGGCCTCGCGCCGGAGCACACCGCGTGGCAGCGCTCGCGCGTGGTCGCGCTCGTCGACGCGACGCACGACCCCGCCGTGCTGCTTGCCGCCGCCGCGAACGAAATCGGCCTCGCCAAGACGCCGCGCTTCGACGTGCGCGACGTCGAGGATCAGGATTGGGTACGGCTGACGCAATCGCAATTCGATCCGATCCATATCGGCGAACGAATCTGGGTCGTGCCGTCTTGGCATGATGCGCCGGCCCCCGAAGCGCTCGTACTCGAACTCGATCCCGGCCTGGCATTCGGCACGGGCAGCCACCCGACGACGCGCCTTTGCATGGAGTGGCTCGAACAGACGGTGCAACCGGGACAGTCGGTCCTCGATTACGGCTGCGGCTCCGGCATCCTCGCGATTCTCGCGAAGAAATGCGGCGCGGGCAGCGTGACCGGCATCGACATCGACCCTCAAGCTGTCGAAGCCGCGCGCCAGAACAGCGCGCGCAACCGCGCCGAAGTCGTCTATGGCCTGCCCGACGCTTGCCCCGACAGTGAATTCGATATCGTCGTCGCGAATATCCTGTCGAATCCGCTGAAGCTGATGGCGTCGATGCTCGCGTCGAAAGTGAAGCCGGGCGGACGGCTCGCGCTGTCTGGCGTGCTCGCGCGGCAAGCGGACGAAGTCGCGAGCGCCTATGCGCGTTATCTCGACATCGCCGTCTGGCGCGAACACGAAGGTTGGGTCTGTCTCGCCGGAACGCGGCGCGAAAGCCATTAGAATAGGCGCAGTCCAACCTTAACGGTTTAGCTGGCGGCCCGGCTAACATGAACTCACCTCGTTCGTCGTCCTCCGAAGAAGACAGTCAGCGCGCTTGGGGCGGCCAGACGCCAGCGCACGCGCGCCTCGCGGCGCGCTGCCCACATTGCGAAACCGTCTTCCGGCTACAGCGCGAACAACTCGCGCTGCGCGGCGGGCTGGTGCGTTGCGGGCATTGTCAGCAAGTGTTCGACGCGACCTGCTCGCTCGTGTCCGACGAACCGGCCGTGGCCGCCGCGCTGGCGGCCGAAGCCGTGCGCGGCGCGGCGCCCGCCAAGCCGCCTCGCCTCTTTGCCGCCACGTCGCCCGGGCACGTACCGCTCGGAGCCGGTCATCGCGACTTCACGCCGCACGCGTGGGACATGCGTGCACCCTGGCTCGACGGCAACGTCGAACCGGAGTTGCAAGTAACGAGCGCGGGCATCGGCGCGGCGGCAAACCGCGTGGTTGCACAAGGGGAAGCCGCGTGCGGTGCGATCGGCTCGGCGGCACGCGGTGCGACGGCAAACGGTCCGGCCCCGGTCATTCAGGACGCGCCGCCCGGCGCGGCCATTGCCAATCGCGCGTCCGAAGCCGCAAGCGGCGTGGCAATCGGCGATCCGGCGACCAACGGCATTGCGGGCGCAAGCGCTCCGCCGACAGACCGCGTTGAATCGAACCGCTCGGCATCGAGCCTCTGCGCGACGAACGGTGCTGCTTCGAACGGCCAGGCAATGGGTAGCGGCGAGACGGCCAATCACGCCACCGTCAACGAAACTGGGCCGGCATCGCCCGACTGCCGCGCGGGCGACAGCACATCCGCCGACGCGTGCGAGCCGTCCCGCCCCCTCGCCTCCACCGCCGCTTTGCACACCGCACCCGCCGATGCCCCCGTCGCCCGGCCCCCGCACCCGATCGAGCCCGTGCCCGTATCGTCCGCTGCGGCATCGGCGCCGTCCGCACCGGCCGACGCACATCCCGGCCGCGAGCCGCATTTCAGCGCGCCCGCCGCCGCAACGGCCGAACCGTTCGCGGCATCGCCCGAGCCCGACAATCGCGAACACTTCGCGCTCACCCGCGAGACTCGCACCGGCGCGATGCGCGGCAGCTTCGCGCATGCGTTCGGCGTCGCCGCCGCCATCGCGCTCGCCGCGCTGCTCGTCGCGCAGATCGCCTGGTGGCAACGCGAAACGCTGATGATCTACTGGCCCTCGACGCAACCGCTCTTCAGCGCGGCCTGCGCGCAGTTGGGTTGCGCCGTCACGCCGCCGCGCGCAATCGACGGCTTGCGGCTCGATGCGTCGGACTTGCGCCAACTCGACGGCCCCCAGACGCTCGAGCTGAAAATGCCGCTCACGAACCGTTACCGGGTTGCGCTCGCGTATCCGTCGATCGAACTGACGCTGCTCGATGAGGCGAACAACATCACCGCGCGCCGCGTGCTCGCCCCGCTCGACTATGCACGCCCCGGCACGCCCATCGAAGCGGGTCTGCCCGCCGGCACAACGCAGACGATGGTCGTCAAGATCGAGACCGCCGGTGTGGCCGCATCGAATTTTCGCGTGCAGATTTTTTATCCGTAACGCAACACGGCGCGCCGCCCGCGGCGCGACACCCGTCAACCCGTGCGCCGCTACGGCGCACATATTTGGAGTACGAACATGAGCAAAGTGACGCTGGGTGGCAATCCGATCGACATCGCCGGCACGTTCCCGTCCGTCGGCTCGCAAGCGCCCGACTTCAAGCTGGTCGGCAAGGATCTCGCCGATCTGACGCTGGCGAGCTTCGCCGGCAAGCGCAAGGTGCTGAACATCGTCCCGAGCCTCGACACGCCGACTTGCGCGACGTCGACCCGCAAATTCAACGAAGCGGCGAGCAAGCTCGACAACACGGTCGTCATCGTCGTCTCGGCGGACCTGCCGTTCGCGGCGTCCCGCTTCTGCACGACCGAGGGCCTCGCGAACGTCGTCACCGCGTCGACGTTCCGCGGCGGCCGCGCGTTCGCCAATGCATACGGCGTGGACGTGACGAGCGGCCCGCTGAACGGTCTGACCGCGCGCGCCGTCGTCGTGCTCGACGAGCAGGACAAAGTCACGCATGCCGAACTCGTCGGTGAGATCAAGAACGAGCCGAACTACGACGCGGCGCTCGCCGTACTGAAATAAGCGTCGCCGAACGGCCACGCGCCGCCCGCACGCGCACCGCGTGCGCCGGCGCGTGAGCACGCCCGTCCACCTCTCTCACAGGAACGCCCAACTTGGCTACGCTGATCTGCGGCTCGATTGCCTACGACAACATCATGACCTTCCAGGGGCGCTTTCGCGAGCACCTCCTGCCCGACCAGCTGCATCTCATCAACCTGAGCTTTCTCGTGCCGACGATGCGCCGCGAATTCGGCGGCTGCGCGAGCAACATCGCATATGCACTGCATCTGCTGGGCGGCGATGCGCGGATGATGGGCACGCTCGGCGCGATCGACGCTCAGCCGTACCTCGAGCGCCTCGACGCACTCGGTCTGTCGCGCGAATACGTCCGGGTACTGCCGGATACGTATACCGCGCAGGCGATGATCACGGCCGATCTCGACAACAATCAGATCGCCGCATTCCACCCCGGCGCGATGATGCAATCGCACGTGAATCACGCCGGCGAAGCCCGCGACATCAAACTCGCGATCGTCGCGCCGGACGGCTTCGAAGGGATGATCCAGCATACGGAGGAACTCGCGAAGGCCGGCGTGCCGTTCATCTTCGATCCGGGCCAGGGTTTGCCCCTTTTTGACGGTGCGACGCTGCGTCGCAGCATTGAACTTGCGACGTATGTCGCTGTCAACGATTACGAAGCCAAGCTGGTGTCCGACAAAACAGGCTGGTCCGAAGACGAAATCGCCAGCCGGGTCCAGGCGCTCATCATCACGCGCGGCGAGCATGGCTCGACGATCCGCCATCGCGATGGCGAAGAGCAGATTCCCTCCGTTCCTGCCGAGCGCATCGTCGATCCGACGGGCTGCGGCGACGCATTCCGCGGCGGCTTGCTGTACGGCATCGAGCAAGGCTTCGATTGGGCGACGACGGGGCGCCTCGCCAGCTTGATGGGCTCGCTGAAAATCGCCCATCAGGGCCCGCAGACTTATACGCCGACCCGCGACGAAATCGATGCACGCTTCGCGGCAGCGTTCGGCTATAGCCTGAAGTGAAATTCGTTTGGAGAAGATGAAACATGTTGACCAGGAAAAACCTCACGCTCGCCGCGATGCTGACTGCTGCGGTAACGCTCGCGGGCTGCTACACGCCGGGCTCGGCCGACGTGTATAGCGCCGGCCAGGCGCAACGGGAACAAACCGTCCGGATGGGTACGGTCGAGAGCGTGCGCGCGGTTCGGATCCAGGGCGACGGCGGCGGCTCGGCGCTCGGCACGGTTGGCGGCGGCGCGCTCGGCGCCGTGGCCGGCAGCGCGATCGGCGGCGGCAAGGGCTCCATCCTTACCGCCATCGCGGGCGGCCTCGCGGGTGCCGTCGCGGGCAACGCAATCGGCCAGGGCATGAGCAATGCGAACGGTGTCGAAATCACGGTGCGCCTCGATAACGGCGATCTGCGCTCGATCACGCAGGCTGCGACAGCCGAGGTGTTCCGCGCGGGCGACCGTGTGCGTCTGCTGTCGAGTAGCGGCGTCACCCGCGTCACGCACTGACGGGCCTGCGTCGCGCTCTGCCGCGGCACGGCAGCGGCGGCAATCCGGGCTAAGAACGCATGCGCCTAACGCGCATGCGTTTTCTTTTGTGCGTATGCTCGTCTTCGCCGCTGGGCAACCGGCCAATAAAAATCCCGCCACCGACAAAGCCGGTGGCGGGATTTGATCGAGTAGCCTTACTCGATCCAGCAAGACACAACGAGTGTGTCCGGTTTTAGCGCAGCAGGTGTTACGGACGGCTGCCGGTCGGGAACGGCCACGCCGCTGCCGGGTTGAGCGCCGTCTTCACGCCCGATGCCGGAGCAACCGATGCCGTCGACGCAGTGGTGGCCGGCGCAGCCTTCTTCACGACCGCCTTTTTCGCAGCTTTCTTCGCCGGTGCGGCTTTCTTCGCAGCAGGCGCAGCCTTCTTCGCAGCGGGAGCAGCCTTCTTCGCCGGTGCAGCCTTCTTCGCCGCAACCTTCTTTACCGCGACCTTCTTCGCTGCGACTTTCTTAGCCGCCACCTTCTTCACCGCGACTTTCTTCGCCGCAACCTTCTTTGCCGGCGCCTTCTTAGCCGCCACCTTCTTCACCGCGACCTTCTTCGCCGCGACTTTCTTAGCCGCCACCTTTTTCACCGCAACCTTCTTCGCAGCGACCTTCTTTGCCGCGACTTTCTTCGCCGGCGCCTTCTTAGCCGCGACCTTCTTAGCTGCTACCTTCTTCACCGCGACCTTCTTCGCAGCGGCTTTCTTTACCGGCGCGGCGGCTTTCTTCGCTGCGGGCTTCTTAGCGGCGGCCTTCTTGGCGGCCGGTTTCTTCTTGGCAAGTGCCATCATGTTCTCCTTCAGGTTCAGATGAGAGTCAGTTCAAACTACACCCTTCGTCAAAACCCGCTTCCCGCGGACGTTTATCAGGACGTGCGCTACGAAGCGGGCTATTCATCGGCGTACGCGGTCGACGCATGCTTACGCTAATGAATACGGTATGGCGTGCGGTGCCCACCGGCATCGCACGCCAAATCAAGTCGGTGGCAGGCGCACCCTTCGCCGCCACCCCTAATCGCTTGATCGAGCCGGCGGCGGTGCAGCCGCCGGCTTTTCGCGGAGGGAAGTTTGCCCATCCCACTGAAGGGTTCGCAAAGTGCCTGTCGTATACGTGGGCCCCTGGGGCACCGGACATGCTTTGCATCAGGCGTTCTTGCTCCTAAACCTTGTGCCGGGCGCAACGCCCGGCTCTAAATATCGTCATTCGCCGGCGCGTCGGGTCATTCCCACGACAGCGCGCCGCCCGTCTGATACTCGATTACCCGCGTCTCGAAGAAGTTGCGTTCCTTCTTCAGATCGATCATCTCGCTCATCCACGGGAACGGGTTCTCCTCGTTCGGGAACAGCGGATCGAGGCCGATCTGCTGGCAACGGCGGTTACAGATGAAGCGCAGGTAACTCTTGAACATCGACGCGTTCAGGCCCAGCACGCCGCGCGGCATCGTGTCCTCCGCGTAGCGGTACTCGAGATCGACCGCATGCTTGAACAGCTCGCGGATCTCGGCGCGGAACTCGGCTGTCCACAAGTGCGGGTTCTCGAGCTTGATCTGGTTGATCAGGTCGATCCCGAAATTGCAGTGCATCGACTCGTCGCGGAGGATGTATTGGTATTGCTCCGCCGCGCCGGTCATCTTGTTCTGCCGGCCGAGTGCCAAGATCTGCGTAAAACCGACGTAGAAAAAGAGGCCTTCCATGATGCACGCGAACACGATCAGCGACTTGAGCAACTTCTGATCGGCCTCCAGCGTGCCCGTCTTGAACGCCGGATCGGTCAGCGTGTGAATGAACGGGATCAGGAACTCGTCTTTCGCGCGGATCGACGTGACTTCATGGTACGCATTGAAGATCTCGCCCTCGTCGAGGCCGAGCGATTCGACAATATATTGGTAAGCGTGCGTGTGGATCGCCTCTTCGAACGCCTGCCGCAGCAGGAATTGCCGGCATTCGGGCGCCGTGATGTGGCGGTAGGTGCCGAGCACGATGTTGTTCGCCGCAAGCGAATCGGCCGTCACGAAGAACCCGAGGTTGCGCTTGACGATGCGGCGCTCGTCCTCGGTCAGGCCGTTCGGGTCTTTCCACAGCGCGATGTCGCGGGACATATTGATTTCCTGCGGCATCCAGTGATTCGCACAGCCGGCCAGATACTTCTCCCACGCCCATTTGTACTTGAATGGCACGAGCTGGTTGACGTCGGTCTGGCCGTTGATGATGCGCTTGTCGGCAACATTGACCCGCGCTTGCGAATCGACAGACGCTGCTTGCCCATCGGCAGCGCGAGGTGCGACAGCGAAATCGCCTGCGAAGATGTCGCGCGCCGACGAAGTTTGATGAGCGGCAGGCGCCGCGGCCTGCAATCCGACAACCATTCCTGCGGGGTCGCGCATCGCGTTTTGCTGCGCTCCGCTCGCGGGAGTTACGGCGGTCATCTCGTCATCCCAGTTGAGCATAAATTCTCACCATCAATTTAGATCGGTTTGTACCATCTTTTCCTGAGCGTTAAAAGAGTTCGCTCAGGAAAATTCCTGTTTTCGATTCGCGTTGCGACCTCGATACAACACTTTGAGCAACGCATCGTCATTCATCGCGTGTGTGATGTGTGCAGCACGTGATTCGCGACGTCCATCGAAGCTCGTTCGTCGCGTCGAGCGCAACTCGAAATGTGGCGCCTTCGGTGATGCGTTGATCGTGTTTCGCGTGGTCTGCAACGTGTGCGCTGCGTTACAGAATCCTTATCATTTTTTTAGTAGAGAGCGGCGCGCACTTCAACCTATATCGGTCTTGCTGCGCGCCGCGTCGTCGCTGCTACGCGCGCCGCATCACTGGCACGCTTCGCATTCGTCGAAACCGGGGTCGCCCGGGCGCATCGTGCACACCGGACCGTCCGCTTCAATCGGCGCCGCATTCAACGCGCCCGACTGCGCATCGCCGCCCGCCGCGCCAAAGCCGCCCGCGCCTTGCGCACCGCCCGCCGCACCGCCGCCGCTCACGCCGCCGGAAGTCGGCACCGCGTTCAGCGCGCCGTGCGCGACGGTCGATTTCTCGACGTGCGTTGCCGCCATCGTGCGCAGATAGTAGGTCGTCTTCAGGCCGCGCAGCCACGCGAGCTTGTAGACCTCGTCGAGCTTCTTGCCCGACGCACCCGCCATATAAATATTCAGCGACTGCGCCTGGTCGATCCACTTCTGACGGCGCGACGCCGCCTCGACCAGCCACTTCGGATCGACTTCGAACGCGGTCGCGTAGATCGCGCGCAGGTCGGACGGAATCCGATCGATCCGCGACAGCATCCCGTCGAAGTATTTGAGATCGGCGACCATCACCTCGTCCCACAGGCCGCGCGCCTTCAGGTCGCGCACCAGGTATTCGTTGACGACCGTGAACTCGCCCGACAGGTTCGACTTCACGTACAGGTTCTGGAAGGTCGGCTCGATGCACGCCGACACGCCGATGATGTTCGAGATCGTCGCCGTCGGCGCGATCGCGACGCAGTTCGAGTTGCGCATCCCGAACGAGTCGATCCGCGCGCGCAGCGCCGGCCAGTCGAGCGTCGCGCTCGTGTCGACCTCGACGTAGCCGCCGCGGGCTTCGGTCAAAAGCTTCAGCGTGTCCTGCGGAAGGATGCCCCGGTCCCACAGCGAGCCGCGGTAGCTCGAGTAGCGGCCGCGCTCCTCGGCCAGCTCGGTCGACGCGTAGTACGCGTAGTAGCAGACCGCCTCCATCGAGCGGTCGGCGAACTCGACCGCGCCTTCCGACGCATACGGCGTGCGCAGCAGGTGCAGGCAGTCCTGGAAGCCCATGATGCCCAGGCCGACCGGCCGGTGCTTCAGGTTCGAGTTGCGCGCCTTCGGCACCGCGTAGTAATTGATGTCGATCACGTTGTCGAGCATGCGCATCGCGACGCCGATCGTGCGCTTGAGCTTGTCGTGGTCGAGCGCGTAGCTGCCGTCGGCCTGCTTCGCGAGGTGCGCGACCAGGTTCACCGAGCCCAGGTTGCAGACGGCGATCTCGGTGTCGCTCGTGTTCAGCGTGATTTCGGTGCACAGGTTCGACGAGTGGACGACGCCGACGTGCTGTTGCGGCGAACGCACATTGCACGGGTCCTTGAACGTGATCCACGGGTGGCCGGTCTCGAAAAGCATCCCGAGCATCTTGCGCCAGAGCTGCTGCGCCGGAATCTTTTTAAACAGCTTGATCTCGCCGCGCGCGACCTTGTCCTCGTAGGCCAGGTAGGCCGCCTCGAACTCGGCGCCGAACTTGTCGTGCAGATCCGGGCAGGTCGACGGCGAGAACAGCGTCCAGTCCGCGCCTTCCATCACGCGCTTCATGAACAGATCGGGAATCCAGTTCGCCGTGTTCATGTCGTGCGTGCGGCGGCGATCGTCGCCGGTGTTCTTGCGCAGTTCGAGGAATTCCTCGATGTCGAGGTGCCACGATTCCAGATACGCGCAGACCGCGCCCTTGCGCTTGCCGCCTTGGTTCACTGCGACGGCCGTATCGTTGACGACCTTCAGGAACGGCACGACGCCCTGCGACTTGCCGTTCGTGCCCTTGATATGCGAACCGAGCGCGCGCACGCGGGTCCAGTCGTTGCCGAGGCCGCCCGCGAACTTCGACAGCAGCGCGTTTTCCTTCAGCGCTTCATAAATACCGTCGAGATCGTCGGCAACCGTCGTCAGATAGCACGACGACAATTGCGAGCGGCGGGTGCCCGAGTTGAACAGCGTCGGCGTCGAACTCATGAAATCGAAGCTCGACAGCACGTTGTAAAACTCGATCGCGCGCGCCTCGCGGTCGATCTCGTTGAGCGCAAGGCCCATCGCGACGCGCATGAAGAACGCCTGCGGCATTTCGATGCGCGTGCCGTCGACATGCAGGAAGTAGCGGTCGTACAACGTTTGCAGGCCGAGGTAGCCGAATTGCAGGTCGCGGTTCGCGTCGAGCGCCTCGCCCAGGCGCTTCAGGTCGAACTGCAACAGCTTGTCGTCGAGCAGCTCGGCTTGGACGCCGCGCTTGATGAACTGCGGGAAATATTCGACGTAGCGCGTTTCCATTTCCGCCTGCGTCACTTCCTCGCCGAGAATTTCGCGTCGAATCGTGTGCAGCAGGATGCGCGCCGTGACCTGGCTGTACGCCGGGTCCTTCTCGATCATCGTCCGCGCCGCCAGGATCGCCGAATCGTAGACCTGGGTCATCGGCACGCCGTCGTACAGGTTCTTCACCGTCTCCGCGACGATCGGCTCGGCGCTCACCGCATCGCCAAGCCCTGCGCACGCAGATACGACGAGCGCGCGCAGCGCGTTCAGGTCGAGCGGCCGGGTGACGCCGTTGTCCGTCACGTTGATGCCGCCGCCCCCTTCGTGCGCGTCGGCCGCCGCTTCGCTCTCGTGGGCGCGCTCGAGGTGGCGCTTCTCGCGGTACAGCACGTAAGCGCGCGCGACGTTGTGCTCGCCGCCGCGCATCAGCGCAAGCTCGACCTGATCCTGGATATCCTCGATATGGAACGTGCCGCCGTTCGGGCGGCTGCGCACGAGCGCGCGCACGACGGATTGCGTCAATTGCTCGACGAGTTCGCGCACGCGAGCCGACGCGGCACCTTGCCCGCCGTTGACGGCAAGAAACGCCTTCGTTACCGCGATCGCGATCTTCGTCGGCTCGAACGCCACCACGCTGCCATTGCGGCGGATCACCTTGTAATCGGCATACGTCGTCTGCGGCGCGAGCGCCGGCGCGCCTTGTGCGCTCCCGGCAAAAGAACGGCTCGCCGCGCCCTCGAATTGGGGCGTCGCGTTGTCGGTGGTTTGCATGGGCAAAGCTCCTGGTGTTGGGTGGTGCGAAAGGAGGTGTGGACGCAGCGCGCCGGATCGATCGCCGGATGCGCTGCACGAAGAATGTCGCGTTCGGCATGGCCGCCGGACGCCGCCGGGGGTCAAAATGCCCCCGATCGACACACTATATCTAGTGCAGTGCTGCTCGATTGGCACCAAGTATAGTGGAGGCATGCGGTAGCGCAAACGAAAAAATTTGCGCGGGACGTATTGACAAGCGCGTTATCGCAGACAGGGCAAGGAAAGAGGCAAGCCGGCGCGCGCGCGAAAAATTTCGGCGCGCGGGCTCAGCGCGGCTGATAGGGAAAACGCTGCGCCGCAAAGCCGGCGGCGGCGGCAAAACGCCGCCAGTCGAAGTGCGGCCCCGGATCGGTCTTGCGCGTGGGCGCGATGTCCGCATGCCCGGCAAACGCGTCGATTGGATACCGGGCGACGAGCGCGCGCGACAGCGCAGCGAGCGTCGCGTATTGCCGCTCGTCGAATGCAACGTCGTCCGTACCCTCGAGTTCGATGCCGATCGAAAAATCGTTGCAACGCTCCCGGCCGAGGAAGCTCGATGCGCCCGCGTGCCACGCACGCGCGTCACACGACGCGAACTGGATCAGCATGCCATCGCGCCGGATCAGGAAGTGCGCGGATACCCGCACGCCGCGCAGATGCGCGTCATAAAAAGGATGCGCGTCGCAATCGAGACGATTCTGGAACAGTTCGACGATCGCGTCGCCGCCGAACTCGCCGGGCGGCAGGCTGATGTTGTGGATCACGACGAGCGTCGGCATGACGCCCGCGGGCCGCTCGTCGACGTTCGGCGATGGTTCGCGCCGCGCGCCGGCCACCCAGCCGCCGGCATCGACCACCCAGCGCGACGCGTCGCTCATGACCGGCCGCGGCGGTTTGCGTGCGCGGCGTGACGCGCCGCGTGCTCCGGGCTGCAGAAATAGTCGCCGCCCGCCGCGACCGCGTCGCTCTTCGGCGCGTGCACGCCGCACTCGGCGCAGCGAACCATCGGCTCGGCCAGCGCGCCGCCGTCGGCGGCCGCGCCGCCCGCCGCGCCGCCGGATGCCGTGCCGGGGTCGTCGAAGCCGCCCGGGAACGGCGCGCGCGCGTTTCCGGGGAACGAGCCGCCGCGCGTCTGCACTTGGCGAATCTTTCTCGCGAGCCACGAACTCGCGAAAAACAACAGAATCAGGAGAAGGATTTGTCGCATCGAAAATCAGGCCATCAAACCACGGAACGGTGCAGCAGCACCTCGAGAACGAAACGGCTGCCGACATACGCAAGCAACAGCGCGACGAACGACGCCAGCACCCAGCGCGCGGCACCGCGGCCGCGCCAGCCGGATGTCTGGTGCGCCACGATGAGCCCGCCGAACATCAGCCAGGACAGCACCGCGAACACGGTCTTGTGATCGAGCTTGAGCGCCGGCGCGCCGATCTGCTCACTGAACAGGATGCCGGACACCAGCGTGAGCGTGAGCAGCACGAAACCCGCGCCGATCAGCCTGAACAGCAGCTTCTCGAGCGTCAGCAGCGGAGGCAGGGTATCGAGCCAGCCGGCAATCCAGCCGGCCGAGTCGCGCTGCAACGTGTGCAAGCGCCGTTCGACCATCAGCATCAGCACGGCATGCAGCGCGGCGATCGCAAAAAGACCATACGCGACATTCGCAATCAGGAAGTGCGCCTTGAAAAGCGGCGACGCAGCATACGGCAGCACGCGCACGCCGCCGAACACCAGCGGCAACAGCGACGCGACGCATGCAAGCGGCAGCACCAGCAGCCGCATCCCGTCGAGCGGAAAAAAGAAGCTCTCGATCCAGTAGATACCCGCGCCCAGCCAAAACATGGCCGACAACGCGAACGCGAAGCCGAACAACATCGCATCGCGCGGGAAGATCGTCATGTGCAGCAGCACCCCATGCGCGAGCAACGCGGCGCCCAGCAGCACGCGTCCGAATCCGCCGATCCCGGCGGCGGCAGGCTCGCGAGCTTGCGCGCCGACGGCAGGTCCGCTCACGACGAGCGGCTGCGCGCCGGCATGGCGCGCCCGCCCGCCGGCCACGGCGAGACCAGCGTATAAAAGCGCGGTAAGGGCATACAGTACAATATCCATGTTCGAAGTTTACACTAGGCCCCCTGCCCGCGACGGCCGGCTTTTCGCCCGACCCGCGCCGGTGGCTTCACTGTCCATCGCTCCCCATGCTCGACAATCTCACCCAACGGATGGCGCGCGTCGTCAAGACGCTGCGCGGCGAAGCCCGGCTCACCGAGGCGAATACCCAGGAGATGCTCCGCGAAGTGCGGCTCGCGCTGCTCGAAGCCGACGTCGCGCTGCCCGTCGTGCGCGAGTTCATCGCGAAGGTCAAGGAAAAAGCGCTCGGCGAGGACGTGATCGGCAGTCTGTCGCCCGGCCAGGCGCTCGTCGGCGTGGTCCAGAAGGAACTGATTGCCGTGATCGGCGGCGACTACGAAGGCAAGGCCGCCGAACTCGATCTCGCCGTCACGCCGCCCGCGATCATCCTGATGGCCGGCCTGCAAGGCGCCGGCAAGACGACGACCGCCGGCAAGCTCGCGAAGCTGCTGCGCGAGAAATACAAAAAGAAGGTGCTCACGGTGTCGTGCGACGTCTACCGTCCGGCCGCGATCGCGCAGCTCAAGACGGTGAGCGAGCAGGTCGGCGCCGATTTCTTCCCGTCGACACCGGAGCAGAAACCCGTCGATATCGGCCTTGCCGCCGTCGATTGGGCCAAGCGCCACTACCACGACGTGCTGATCGTCGATACCGCCGGGCGTCTGGGCATCGACGAGGCGATGATGCAGGAAATCACCGCGCTGCATGCGGCGCTCAAGCCGGTGGAGACGCTCTTCGTCGTCGACGCGATGCTCGGCCAGGACGCGGTGAACACCGCGAAGGCATTCAACGACGCGCTGCCGCTCACCGGCGTCGTGCTGACGAAGCTCGACGGCGACTCGCGCGGCGGCGCGGCGCTG
The DNA here is from genome assembly GCF_001718875.1 of Burkholderia singularis. Classification (NCBI taxonomy): domain Bacteria; kingdom Pseudomonadati; phylum Pseudomonadota; class Betaproteobacteria; order Burkholderiales; family Burkholderiaceae; genus Burkholderia; species Burkholderia singularis. The sequence goes on along the minus strand of NZ_CP013448.1, from coordinate 853,122 downwards.
TCGGTGCGTCACGTGACGGGCAAGCCGATCAAGTTCGTCGGTGTCGCAGAGAAACTCGACGGCCTGGAAATTTTCCACCCGGACCGGATGGCGAACCGTATTCTCGGCATGGGCGACATCCTCGCGCTCGTCGAGGAGGCGCAGCGCGGCGTGGATGTCAAGGAAGCGCAGAAACTTGCCGACAAGGTCAAAAAAGGCGGCGATTTCGATCTGAACGATTTCCGCGCGCAGATCTCGCAGATGAAGAAGATGGGTGGACTGTCGACGCTGATGGACAAGCTGCCCGCGCAGTTCCAGCAAGCCGCGGCGGGCGCCGACATGGGCCAGGCCGAAAAGCAGATCCGCCGGATGGAGGGCATCATCAATTCGATGACGCCCGCCGAGCGCGCGAAGCCCGAGATCATCAAGGCGACCCGCAAGCGCCGGATCGCGGCAGGCGCGGGCGTGCCGGTGCAGGAAGTCAACCGGATGCTGAATCAGTACGACCAGATGCGCACGATGATGAAAAAACTCAAAGGCGGAAACCTGCAGAAAATGATGCGCGGCATGAAAGGCATGATACCGGGCCTGCGCTGATGCGCGCTGCCCGGCGCACGGGTTTATGCTATTTGCCATGTGCGGGCGCGCGTCGCCCGCGTCCGTTTTACCCTAGTCCGTCCCCGACCGCTCGTCCGAACCCATGAATCGCGAAGAAGCCCTCCATATTTTCAAACACTCCGAAGAGATCGTCTCGGCCGACGCGGTCAGAGCGTCGATCGGCAAGATGGCCGACGACATCCGTGCGCAGATCGGCGACGCGTTTCCGCTCGTGCTGTCGGTAATGGGCGGCGCGGCGGTGTTCACGGGGATGCTGTTGCCGCACCTCGATTTTCCGCTCGAGTTCGATTACATCCACCTGACCCGCTACCGCAACACGACGCAAGGCAGCCCGGAAATGCATTGGCGGGTTGCGCCGCGCGAATCGGTGAAGGACCGGATCGTGCTCGTGCTCGACGACATCCTCGACGAAGGCGAAACGATGGCCGCGATCCGCGACCGCCTGCTCGAGATGGGTGCGCAGCAATTCCTGTCCGCCGTGCTGTGCGAGAAGATTCTGACGAAATCGAAGCCGCTGCATCCGGACTTCTGCGGCTTTACGGTGCCGGATCGCTATGTATTCGGCTGCGGGATGGACGCGAAAGGCTACTGGCGCAACCTGCCGGCGATCCGCGCGCTCACTGCCGGCGCGTGAGCGACGTTGCCGCGTGCTCGAAAGGCGCCGGCCCGATAAGCGGTTTAAGCGCGGCTTAAGCGGGCCGCCTCAAACGGGCCGCAATCGGCGCAAACGCCATTGAACCGCCGCTCCCTCGAAACGGCGCCGAACGCTTCCCCAAAAAAGCGGCTTCGCATTTCTCGCGAAGCCGTTTTTTTCGCCCATCGCCCGCGTCGTTCCGGACGATCAGACCGGCCGCCGCTCATCGGCCATTGGCCGCTACAACTGGTGCACGAACACCCGGACGCCCGCCATCATCATCTCGACCGAAATCGCCACGAGCACAAGCCCCATCAGCCGCTCGAACGCCATCACCGTCCGCTCGCCCAGCCACTGCTGAATTCGTTCGGCCATCACGAGCGTGACCGCGCAGACGAGCATCGTCACCGTCAGCGCGCCCGCCCATTCGAGCGTCTTGCCGGGAGCCTGCGAAGTCAGCAGCATCACCGTCGCAAGCGCCGACGGCCCCGCCAACGCAGGAATCGCGAGCGGCACGATAAACGGCTCGCCGCCCGCACGCGGATCATTGCCGAGCGCGCCGTCCGGATGCGGGAAGATCATCCGCAGTGCGATCAGAAACAGCACGATCCCGCCGCCGATCCGCAGCGACAAGTCCGTCAGGCTCATCATCCGCAAAAAGCGATCGCCCACGATCATGAAAAACAGCAGGATCACGAACGCGATCGCCACTTCTCGCAGGATCACCTTCACGCGCCGCTCGCCCGGCACGTCCTTGAGCGCGGCAATGAAAAGCGGGATGTTGCCGAGCGGATCGGTGATCAGGATGAGGAGCACCGTTGCCGACAGAAAATTCGACTCCAACGCGCGCCCCCTTGGCCGTCAGCGAGCGAGCGCCGCGCGCACCTTATCCGCGACCGCCGATGCGGCCGTGTCGGCCGGCAACAGCGTCGCTTCGGTGTCGCGCCGGCCCTGATACTCGAGCTTGCCTTCCTTCAACCCGCGCTCGCCGATCACGAGACGATGCGGCACGCCGATCAGTTCCCAGTCCGCGAACATCACGCCCGGACGCTCGCCGCGATCGTCGAGGATCACGTCGATGCCCGCTGCCGTCAGTTCCGCATACAGCTTATCGGCTGCTTCGCGCACGGCGTCGCTACGGTCATAGCCCATCGGGCACAGCACGACCTCGAACGGCGCAATCGCCTCGGGCCAGATGATGCCCTTGTCGTCGAAATTCTGCTCGATCGCCGCGCCCAGAATCCGCGTAATGCCGATCCCGTAGCAACCCATCATCATCGGCTGCGTCTTGCCAGCCTCGTCGATGAACGTCGCGCCCATCGCCTCGGAATACTTCGTGCCGAGCTGAAACACGTGTCCGACCTCGATCCCGCGACAGATGTCGAGCACGCCCTTGCCGTCCGGCGACGGATCGCCCGCCTTTGCGTCGCGGATATCGGCGATGACCGGCTCCGGCAGATCGCGGCCCCAATTCACGCCAGCAATGTGATAGTCGACCTCGTTCGCGCCGACGACAAAATCGCTCATGTTCGCCACCGTGCGATCGGCGACGACGCGCACCGGCTTCTTCGTGCCGATCGGGCCAAGATAGCCGGGCGGCGTGCCGAACCACTCGACGATTTCCGCCTCGGTCGCGAAGCGGTGCCCCGCGAGCCCCGGCAACTTCGACGCCTTGATCTCGTTCAAATCGTGATCGCCGCGCAGCATCAGCAGCCAAATAGTCGGCTCGGCGCCTTCGTTGTCGGTCGCAAGCACGATCGACTTGATCGTGCGTTCGAGCGGGATGTTCAGCAACGCGGCGACCGCCTCGCACTTCGCCTTGCCCGGCGTCGCCACCTTCGTCATCGCCTCAACGGGCGCCGCGCGACTCGTGAGGAGCGGCAGCGCCTCGGCCGCCTCGACGTTCGCCGCGAAATCCGACGTCGCGCAATAGGCGAGCGCGTCCTCGCCGGTATCGGCGATCACGTGGAATTCATGCGAGCCGCTGCCGCCGATCGAACCGTTGTCGGCCGCGACCGCGCGAAACTCGAGGCCGATGCGCGTGAAGATCCGCACATAGGCGTCGTACATCTTCTTGTACGACGCTTTCAGGCCGTCCGCGTCCTTGTCGAACGAATACGCGTCCTTCATGATGAATTCGCGCCCGCGCATCACGCCGAAGCGCGGGCGAATCTCGTCGCGGAATTTCGTTTGGATCTGGTAGAAATTCACCGGCATCTGCCGGTAGCTCTTGATCTGGTTGCGCGCGATATCGGTGACGACTTCCTCGTGCGTCGGTCCGATCACGAAATCGTTCTGCTTACGATCCTTGATACGCAGCAGCTCCGGACCATATTGCTCCCAGCGCCCGGACTCCTGCCACAGCTCGGCCGGCTGCACGGCGGGCATCAGCAATTCGATCGCGCCCGCCCGGTTCATTTCCTCGCGCACGATCGCCTCGACCTTGCGGATCGAGCGCAGGCCAATCGGCAGATAGTTGTAGATGCCGCCAGCCACGCGACGGACCATGCCGGCGCGCACCATCAACTTGTGGCTGACGATTTCGGCGTCGGCAGGCGCTTCCTTCAGGGTGCCGATAAAGAAACGAGAGGCTTTCATGCGAACGGTTCCGATGGCGGCGGCCAACGCGGGCCGCCGGAAAAAGTCTAAAAGTGGATGAACGACTGCGCACGGCATTAAGCGGCGCAGATGACATAGCAGACAAATCGGGGACAGTATAGATGACGCACCTCGCCCGGATTCGCTCCGTTCCGGTGCGCGGCGCCCGTTATCTGTTTATAATCAAAGCAATTTTAAAGGATTCGAAGGTGGTTGTATGCTGGATCGTGAAGGCTTTCGCCCGAACGTCGGCATCATCCTCTTGAACGCGCACAACGAGGTGTTTTGGGGCAAACGGCTTCGCGAGCATTCCTGGCAATTCCCGCAAGGGGGCATCAAGTATGGTGAAACCCCGATGCAGGCAATGTACCGAGAACTGCACGAGGAAACCGGGTTGCGTCCGGAACACGTCAAAGTCATCGGCCGCACTCGCGACTGGTTGCGTTATGAGGTGCCAGACAAGTTCATCAAACGCGAAGTACGTGGGCACTATCGCGGCCAGAAGCAGATCTGGTTCCTGCTGCGAATGGTCGGACGCGATTGCGATATCTGCCTGCGTGCGACGGATCATCCGGAATTCGACGCGTGGCGCTGGAACGAGTACTGGGTGCCGCTCGAGGCTGTGATCGAGTTCAAGCGGGATGTGTATCAGTTGGCGTTGACCGAGTTGTCGCGCTTTCTGCGCCGCCCGGCGCAGCGCGTGGACAAACCGCGTAACCCGCGCACGGTGCGCTATCCGCGCGCCGTAAACGGCTATCCGGCTGCGAGCGCGCCAGCGGCGGTTGACCCGTCCGCCGTCTGCTCGGAAATCGAGCCGGGCGCGAACGTGCTCGACGATCCCCCTCCGCGCCTGATCCTGCGCGACTGACGCGCACTCGTCTGCCGGAAATGACAAACGTTGACCGGGCGCGGCATTCAAGGATGCCGCGCTTTTTTACGAGGACCGCATATTGAAAGCGATTGCTGTTGCCGTGGCGTCGATGGCCGTGGCCGCCGTGCTGGCGGGCTGCGCCAATTCCAACACCCCGTCCAACAAGGACGATGGCGTGTTCACCTACCTGCTCGACCGCCAGCCGAATTGGACTGAAAACAAGGTCGAGACGCTGCCGCCGCTGCCGCAAACGGGCAACCTTCTGCCATTCAACGTATCGCAAAACACACCGCTGCAGTTCTTCGTCGACTCGAAATCACTCGACGTGGGCACCGACGGCATTGTGCGTTACACCATCGTCGTCACGAGCCCGAGCGGCGCGCGCAACGTCAATTACGAAGGCATTCGTTGCGACACTTACGAATGGCGTCAGTACGCAGGTTTGAATGCCGATCACGACGACTGGGACCGCACGGTCGAAACAGATTGGCGAAGAATCGAGAACGGCGAATTGAACGCCTATCGCTCGGCGCTCTATCAGGATTATTTCTGCGACAACAAGATGCCGGCGGGCCAGACTTCGACGATCCTCGACAATATCCGCCATCACCGCACGCGGCTCAGCCAAATCCGCTGAATCCCGCCGCGCGCCTCTCGTGCCGCCTGCTCCGGAATCAGGCGAGCACGAGATTGTCGCGGTGAATCAGCTCCGGCTCGAGCATGTAGCCGAGCACCGTCTCAATCTCGCCGCTCGGCTTGCGTTGGATCAGCTTCGTTTCCGCGCTGCTGTAATTGGTGATTCCGCGTGCGACCTCGCGCCCCGCACCGTCGACGCACGCAATCACTTCGCCGCGCGCGAACGCGCCCTGCACGTCGATCACGCCGATCGGCAGCAGGCTCTTGCCGCCCACCGTCAGTTTATCGACCGCGCCCGAATCGATCACCACGTGCCCTCGCACCTGCAAGTGATCGGCCATCCACTGCTTGCGCGCGGCCATCCGCGCGGTACGGGCGATCAATTGGGTGCCGATAGCCTCGCCAGCAGCAAGGCGCACCAGCACATCGGATTCGCGGCCGCTCGCAATCACCGTGTTCGCCCCACTGTGGGCAGCGCGCTTCGCCGCGAGGATCTTGGTCAACATGCCGCCGCGGCCGATACTCGAGCCCGCTCCGCCCGCCATTGCCTCTAATTCGGGCGCACCAGCGTTCGCCTCCGCAACGAGCGTCGCACCGGAGTCCTTGCGCGGATCGGCGGTATATAGCCCGGATTGGTCGGTGAGAATGATCAGCGCGTCACCTTCGATCAGATTCGCCACGAGCGCGCCCAGCGTATCGTTGTCGCCGAACTTGATCTCATCGGTAACGACGGTGTCGTTTTCATTGATGATCGGCACGACGCCGAGCCTAAGCAGCGTGAGCAGCGTGGAACGTGCATTCAGATAACGCTCGCGATCTGCAAGATCGGCATGCGTCAGCAGAATCTGCGCGGTGCGAATGCCATGTTCGGCAAAGCGGCTCTCGTAGACTTGCGCGAGCCCCATCTGCCCGACAGCCGCCGCCGCCTGCAACTCGTCAATTTCGCGCGGCCGCTTGGTCCAGCCAAGACGCTGCATCCCTTCCGCGATCGCTCCCGAGCTGACGAGCACCACCTCCTTGCCCGCGTTGCGCAGCGCGGCGATCTGCCCGGCCCAGCGGCCAATCGCCGCATGGTCGAGTCCGCGGCCGTCGTTGGTGACAAGGCTCGAACCAACCTTGACTACCAGGCGCTTCGAGTCGGCGATGATCGAACGCATCGTGCGCTATCTCCTGTGGAATGCGGCAAATCCGAATAAATGGTTCGCGAATCGTCGCGAATGGAATTGCGCGCGCCCCGACAATCCGCCGGACAGCGCGCGCCGCCTACCGCCGAACGGCAGATTCAAGACGCGTCCGAGCCGTGCTCACGCGGCGGCTCACCGGCAACCGGCGGCAGCGTTTCGCCTACACGATCGTCCGCTGGGCCCACCTCGCGAAACCGCACGTCCGCAGCCAGATTCTCGGCCACTTCGGCACGATGCGCGTCCGAATGCTTGGCCAAGTAGTCATGGACTGCGTAGACGAGATTCTCGCAACCTTGGCCCGTTAACGCAGAGATTTCGAAAACCGGGCCCGTCCAACCGAAACGCTCGACAAAATCGGCGACGCGCGCCCGGCGGGCGTCTTCCTGCACCATGTCGAGCTTGTTCAGCACGAGCCAGCGCGGTTTCTCATACAACGATTCGTCATATTTCCGCAGTTCGCCGACGATCGCTTTCGCTTCGGCGACGGGGTCGACGTTTTCGTCGAACGGCGCGAGATCGACGAGATGCAGAAGCAATCCCGTGCGCTGCAAATGACGCAGGAACTGATGGCCAAGGCCCGCGCCTTCCGCCGCGCCTTCAATCAGCCCCGGAATGTCCGCGATCACGAAGCTCTTGCCGGGCCCGACGCGCACGACACCCAGATTCGGCGCAAGCGTCGTGAACGGATAGTCGGCGATCTTAGGCTTCGCATTCGACACCGACGCGATGAATGTCGACTTTCCCGCATTCGGCATACCCAGAAGACCCACATCAGCAAGCACCTTCAGTTCGAGCTTCAACATCCGGCGCTCGCCGGGCTTGCCGTCGGTCTTCTGCCGCGGCGCGCGATTCGTGCTGGACTTGAAGTGCAAATTGCCGAGGCCGCCTGCGCCGCCCTTCGCGACGAGCACCTTCTGGTCGTGCTCGGTCAGATCGGCGATCAGCTCGCCGGTGTCCATATCGGTGATCATGGTGCCGACCGGCATACGCAGCGTGATATCGTCGCCGCCCTTGCCATAGCAATCGGACCCGCGACCGTTCTCACCGTTGCGCGCCATATGCTTCTTCGCGTACCGGTAATCGATCAGTGTATTGATATTGCGATCCGCAATTACGTAGACGCTGCCGCCGCGACCACCGTCGCCGCCATCCGGCCCGCCGAACGGGACGAACTTCTCGCGTCGCATCGACGCGCTGCCATCGCCTCCATCTCCGGCGATAACCTCGATTCGCGCTTCGTCAATGAACTTCATCCGTCACTCCGTCCGGTATCCAATAATAGCTGCACGTTTTCGCTATTGTGCCGCGTGCCGTTACGCTTGACCAATCGGCCGAACGGCCAATGTCACGCCCGCGAAGGGCCGCGCGCAAAATAAAAAAGGCCCCGCTGAAACCGCGGGGCCTTTGTGGCTACGAAGCCCGTCGCGCCTGAATTCAGGCAGCAGCCGGAACGACGATGACCGTATGCTTCTTGTCCGCACCCTTCGTCGCGAACTTCACGTGGCCGTCGACCAGCGCGAACAGGGTGTGATCCTTGCCCATGCCGACGTTCTCGCCTGCGTGCATGCGCGTGCCGCGCTGACGCACGATGATGCCGCCAGCGTTGATCGCCTGGCCGCCGTACACTTTCACGCCGAGGCGTTTCGACTCGGAGTCGCGGCCGTTCCGGGACGAGCCGCCTGCCTTTTTGTGTGCCATCTGATTGCTCCTTTACCGAGGCGCTTACGCGTTGATCGCGTCGATGCGCAGCTCAGTGTAGTTCTGGCGGTGGCCGCCGTGCTTTTGGTAGTGCTTCCGGCGACGCATCTTGAAGATGGTGACCTTGGCGTGACGACCGTGCGACACGACGGTGGCCTTGACGGAAGCCCCACTGACCAGCGGTGTACCGAACTTGATCGATTCACCTTCGCCCACTGCGAGAACCTGGTCGAGCGTGATTTCTGCGTCAATGTCAGCCGGTATCTGTTCTACTTTCAGTTTTTCGCCAACGGCAACCTTGTACTGCTTGCCGCCGGTTTTTATGACCGCGTACATTGAAAACCTCACTCTGGATCCATTTTTCCGCACACCGTGCACGGAAAACGCGTGATTATACATAGGGTTAGCGCTTCAGTCAAAGCAAACCGCCGAATCCCGCGTGCGCATGCATGACGCGCATCGGCCAAACGGCCAAAATACCAGCAAAAGCGCTGCACAACGACCCGGCTCGACGACGATTCGCCTTATAATCCGCGGCACTACCCATTTCCATCATCATGTCGTCGACTGCCACCCCCACCCTCAGCGCCGCTCACCTGCTCGCTCCAATCGTCAACGATATGGAGCAGGTAAATCGCGTCATCCGGCAAAGCCTCGCGTCAGACGTGCTGCTGATCAATCAGATCGCCGAATACATCATCGGCGCGGGCGGCAAACGGCTGCGGCCAGCGCTTCTGTTGCTCGTCGCGGGCGCGCTCGGCGAAAACACGAGCCATCGGCACGTGCTCGCGGCCGTCGTCGAGTTCATTCATACGGCGACGCTGCTGCACGACGATGTCGTCGACGAATCGGAATTGCGGCGCGGCCGTAAGACCGCGAATGCGCTGTTCGGCAATGCGGCGAGCGTTCTCGTCGGGGATTACCTCTACTCGCGTTCGTTCGAGATGATGGTGGGTGTCGGAAAAATGCGCGTGATGGAGATTCTGTCGGAAGCAACGACGATCATCTCCGAAGGCGAGGTGTTGCAGTTGCTGAACATGCACGATGCCGACGTCGACGAAACCCGCTACATGCAGGTGATTCGCTACAAAACCGCGAAGTTGTTCGAAGCGTCCGCGCGGCTCGGCGCCGTGCTCGCGGGCGCCGACGCGCGCACGGAAGCCGCCGCGGCCGAATACGGCCGCCGGATCGGCACCGCGTTCCAGATCATGGACGATTGGCTCGACTACGCCGGCACCGCGGAATCGATGGGCAAGAACGCCGGCGATGATTTGCGCGAAGGCAAGCCGACGCTGCCTCTCATCTATTTGATCGAGCGCGGCACGCAGGAGCAGGCAGCACTCGCGCGCGAAGCAATCGAACAGGGCGGCACCGATCGGTTCGAAACGATCTTCGACGCGATCACTCGCTCGGGCGCGCTCGATCACACATTGGAATGCGCACGCCAAGAAGCTCAGGCCGCCGCCGCTGCAATTTCGTCGTTCCCCTCTTCCATTTTTAAAGAGAGCCTGCTAGAATTATGTTCTTACTCGACGTCACGTCAGTCTTAATTTGGACTAAAGTGACAACGCAGTACGAATCGAGTCAAATCGGGGTGTAGCTTAGCCTGGTAGAGCGCTACGTTCGGGACGTAGAGGCCGGAGGTTCGAATCCTCTCACCCCGACCAGATTTTTTCTTGAGAAATCAAGACAAAAGCCGTCCACTCACCTGGACGGCTTTTTTGTTTTCAGCGGTTGTGCGTGAAATCTGCGTGAACCGCCCGTCCCGCCCCACCATCGGCCGGTATAACCCGCGCTCCCTATACGAGTTTTTCCACTACCGGAGAGACTCCCGCATGGCCAGCATCAACAACCGCAGCCGCTATTTCGTCCACGTCAAAAAGCCTACCGGCCTCGACCGCGACTTCCCCTTCAACCGGGTCAACGACGCCAAGGCGTATTACGCCCAGCTGGTTGCGCAGAAGTACAAGCCGGAACTCGGCCAGTATGAAGACTGCTGGGAGGTCCGTATCCAGCAGAAGGGGCACCCAAATTTCAGCGCCACTGCGCGCTCCCTCGAAGAAGCCAACGACATCGTCGAAACCATCCGGCAGGAACGCAAGAAAGGGCTTTTCCGCGACTACACCAAGGCCCACCAGGTCACGTTCGTCGACCTCATCCGGCGCTACATGGCCGAGGAAGGCCCGAAGCACAAGGGCTGGGCAAAGGTCGAAAAATACAAGTGCAGCGGGTGGCTGGCAGACGTGAAGGGTGACCTGGCGAAACGCGACACGAAGCGCCAAGCGGAAATTGCGGAACATGGACACGCCACCACCGCGCGCGGCGCGATGCGCAAGGCGGCGACGGGCCTCGAATGGATGGAGAAGCCGTTCGCACATGTGCACACCACCGACATCGAGGGCTACGTTCGGGACCGGCTCGAAATCGTGGCCCCGGCCACCGTGGACCGCGAGATTGACGTACTCTCTTCCATCTTCAACGTCGCCATCAAGGTCTGGAAATACAGAGTCGATGAGAATCCGATGACGGGCGTGCGCCGTCCGCGCTATTTCAACGAGCGCGACCGGCGCCTGAAGGCGGGCGAGGAGGCGCGGCTGCTTGCGTCCGCCCGCGAGGAGGACCGGTTGCGCTCGATTGCGTTGCGCACTGAGGCGCTGATGCTCGCTGCTCGCGACGAGGCCGCGCACCTGCCCACCGTCTACCAGAAGAAGGACTACATTAAGACCTCGCTCGCGGCCTGCCGCCGGCAGGCCGAGCAGGATTATGTCCACGTCCCGCTCTATGAGGCGTTCGCCACGTTCCAGCTCATGACCGGCGCGCGGCGCGGCGAATCGCTCGACTTGCCATGGGAATACGTGGATTTCGAGGAGCGCACGGCATACCTTGAGCAAACCAAGAATGGTCGCCCGCGCAAGCTTCCACTGCGCGAGAACCTCGTCGCCATTCTCGAGACGCTGCCACGTGACGACGTGCGCGTGTTTCCGCTCGGCACCAACGCGCTATCGGACGCGTGGAGACGCGTCACCGTTGCCGCAATCGCCATCGCTATAGTCGTCTTGCCCAACCCGGGTGAACCGGCGAGCAGGTGGTACTTGCCAGCGGCGAGCCATCCCGGCCAAAGCCAATCTACTGGCTGCGGTTTCAAGTCCGCCCCGTTCAGCAGCACAACGCCATCGCGCTCCTGCTTTCGTTCTCCCGGCAGTACTTGCCGACAGCCAAATGACGCATCCGTGTTGCTCCCTGCGCTCATGCCCGGGCCCTCCTCGCAGTGGCTCGGGGCAAACGGCCTGTCACGGCCGTGCCGCTTATCAAACGATGTTGAACGTATCGCGTTCGCATGCTAGACAACTCTCCTCGGTAAAAGAACCGTGATGTCTAGGGACGCGTTTTAGCGGATGGCCTTGGCAGCCATTTCGTTCAGTTTCCGGGCATTGCGCGCACGGGCGCGTTGGATTGCGTGAGCGGCCGATGGCGGCGACTGCGAGAAAACCACCGGGTTTGCGATAGCCGGCGACGCCGATGCGACCGCGCCCGGAACGTTCGCAGCCTCACCACTTTCCGTGCTGGCAACAACGAGGCCGAAACGCTGACCCAGCCACTTCTGGATGAGGTCGGCATGCCAGTATGGTCTTCTGCCGATATGTATCGGGGCAGGAATCTGCCCCTCCTTGACAAGATTTTCGATGGTCCGGATAGAGCAACGCAGCAACGCCGCGACATCATGTTTCGTCAGCAGGGGACCGGGATTGACAGACATCAAAGGCTCCATAGTTGAGATTCTCTGTATATCAACCGGAGGTTAGATTTCCACTGATGGCCATTTCGTCGCGGGCTTCAACGCCCCGCGTATTGGCGTGCGAAGCCGCTCGAGGAACTCCGTGCGGACCGGCTCAACTTACATCCAGTTACAATGGCTGCCGTTTGGAACCCTGATATCTAGAAGACCAAGGAATCGCAATGCCATCGGAAAGATACGTCTCTGCTGACGCGCTCAAGCTGGCGCTCGTCTCCTTGCGCGGCACAGCCGACGCCATGTTGAAGGTCTGGTTTACTCTCAAGCAGATGGGGTTTAAGCGCGAAAAGTCCGTGCTCGTCGATACCGGCAATCCAACGGACGCCGTGAATGCCCTGTTCTCATACGGCGCATCCGATACGGCAAAAGAATATTTTGTACCATTTGCCACAACCCGCTCCGATTTGACTATGGGACGTGATGCGCCTAGAACGGGTATCCAGACCAATATCAAGAAGTTCCATGACTCGACAGTCGGCTTTGACCCGAGAGGTTTCCTACGAATCGAACGCGACCCGAGTGGGCCATGGAAGGTATCCGCCCAACCCGGTTACCCACAAGGCCTAGGCATCAACAAGGACGGGTTTGCTAAGGCCGATACACAGCGGGTAGCGATACCTCTGCGCGCCTGGGCAACCTGGTATGGTCGGACAACGCCCGTACCCGGCGACGAACCGGACCCAGTGGCATATCTGGTCAGGGCTATGCTCACGGGACTCGATATCGACGCAGAAGAGCGCGCGGTCATCTTCGTTGATGATGTATCGTTTCAGCCCAGTTTCGAGAACAAGGTCGTTGACGCAGACCAGCTGCGCGCATTAGTTGAGGATGCTGTTTCTGGCAATAGCGAGGCAAGAGAAGACAGGGTTTTCAAGCTGGACGAAAGAACGTACCAGCGGCGTCTTGCGGCCATTCGCACGCGTTCAACCGGGCCGCGATGGATTTCCGGGGAGCCGCGAGACCAGCTGGAAACAGCGGTGAAGATGTCAAAGGCCATCTTGTTGTATGGACCGCCGCGCACCGGAAAAACAAGGGCTGTGACTCAGTTGTTCGGTGAGTCCGCTCCGGTTGTAATCCAGATTCATGACGGATGGGGGTATGAAAACCTGGTCGTCGGTCTGAAATCGGACGGGAAAGGTGGTTTCGCCTGGCAAGAAGGGCCACTTACGAGAGCTATTCGCGCAAACACCAAGGTAATTGTGCTCGAGGAAGCAAACCGGACGCAGCTTTCGCAAGCGTTGGGGGAGGTTTTCTCCTTGCTTGAAGACGCCTATCGAGGCGACCGGTTCTCGATAAGGCTTCGGAACGACACGTCGTTGTCTGTATCGCCCGACACGATTTTCGTCTTCACGATGAACACGCTAGATAACTCCACGGAGGAGGTGGACGATGCGCTGCTCGGTCGGGTCGCAAGTGTTGAATTTCCACCTCGTGTCGAAGACCTACGCGATATGCTGATTCAAAAGCAGCTCCCTGAAAAGAGCATAGACTCCATCGTCGAATTTTTTGCGGGTGTTCAGGAGAAGTATCCACTAGGGCACGGCTATTTTGCCCGACTCAAAAGCGGAGACGATTTCCGTGCGTACTATCTCGCTTTTATACGACCTGTGCTTCAAAAGCATTTTCGACATCGGCCAACGGAGTTGACTGAACTCGACCTGCTCGCGGAAGAACTTCTCTCTCCAGAGGCTTGATATGTTGTGGGATGTTCGCGAATGCGCAACCACCGAAATGCCTGGCTTCAATCTCGAATGGTTACCGAAGGGACTACCGGCGCAAATTCGGCCGTTCTATAGAGGAAACCGTGTAGGCCTTGAGGTGGATACGGTGGTAGGCAGCGTACCTCTCAAGAATGGTGATACCCTGCAACTTCGCCCAAGAGTTGGAAACGCGAATTTTATTCGAATGTTGGTTGAATCGGAGTCGACAAACGCAGCGCAAGGGAGTGTGGACGAAGAACTTGTTGGCTATTCTTTTTCTGAAGACGCATCGCTAGCGAGTCTTGTCGCGAGGCCGTTTGTCAGAAGTTTGCTGGCAGTGGATTCCGGAAGTGTGCGCTTTGCGTGGCAGAGGCGGCGCGAAGTCGCGGAAGTTGCGGGTGGGGAACTCGATGTTCTCTCAACAGCAATCAGATTGGCACAGAATAATGAAAGGCCCTTTGTATTCGCTCGAAGAACGCGGACTACCGATGTGCCGGAGAACGTGGTATTAGCAGCGGCCGCTCACAACGTTCTGCGGCGGCATTCCCGATTGCTGAGTCGAGAAGACCGGCAATTTCTGTTTGATTTCTCGCGTAAATTTGGTTCCGGCACCCTGACCGGTGAAACGCTCGAACATGTAAGAGTGCGCCTTTTGTCGGGCCAATACGACGGCGCACGAGGTTATTATGCAGGGGCACTTCGTCTTGCTCTTATTCTGCTTGGCGAGTCAGGTTTCAAACAAGGAGCAGTTGAGGAAGTGCGGGCGGAGCCCGTATTATTCAATTCGGCTACTATCTTCGAAGCCTACGTTCGACAACAGCTGAAGCTCGGCTATCAAACTAGAGGTCTGAGCGTTCGAAAAGGTTTTTTTCCACCAATGTCCCTCTTCAAAGAAGGAAGTTTGGTGCTCGACCCTGACATCGTTGTATCAAAGGATGAAAAGCTCCTTCTGGTGGGCGACGTCAAGTACAAGACGGACGGGTTGTCGGCGGCGGACTATTACCAGGCACATGTATATTCGCGCCGCGCTTCTCAACAATTCTTCGTCTTTTTTTGCACTGATGAACACGCCACCCGCGTTCAAGCCTCGCGTCGAAAATCGTTCCTCGATGTCGAGGTTTTCGAAATTAAGCTACCGCTCGCACACCTTCAAACTGCAACAGGGGCGCTACGCAATCTTGAGCAATTGGTTCCAGAGTTTCGTCCTCAATAAGCTTGCCTTCTGACGCGGCTTCTAGCCGGCGCCGTGCGACTGAGAGATACGTCTCACTTATGTCGAATCCGAGAAACTTTCGCCCCAATGCGAGTGCGGCCACACCTGCGGTTCCCGCGCCACAAAATGGGTCGAATACGTAATCGTTCGCCTCAGTCGACACAGCGATGCATCTGCCGGGGAGCGACAAGGGAAACTGAGCCCCATGTCCATCTCGCCCGGATGACGTCGGAAGTATCCAACTATCCGAAAGCTTGTTCGGCTCCCAAACAGGATTACGTCCGCCCAATTTTGGTGATGTAGTCCGAAAGGCTTCTTTCGCAAAAAATGGCGTGCGCTGTCGGGCGATGTGTAGGACGTATTCGACATTACGGCTCACTCTCGATTCCTGAGGCTCTGGCAACGAGCTCGTCTTTGCCCAACTAATTACGCTCTTAACATACAGGCCCATACGGCTTACGCGCTGCGCAATCGAGAATGGAATCAGACATTGCTCCCCGTCTTTCAGGAAGGAGTGCCCTGCGCTATAGCGACGACATTCGTAATCCTTCCAGCCACGAGTCTCTTTGCCTTGCATTGCCCGTAATGCTTCTGCCGCGTTTTCCCGGACTTGTGTCCGTGTATTAAACGTGTCCATGACGTTCCACCAGATGGACCCATCATCAGTTAGAACCTTGGACAATGCGAGAATCATTTCAGCCGAGTGCCGAACAAATCCTTCCGGCGTCTGCTCCATCCCATATGCACAATACTCCCCGTCTGCCCATTGAACTCGCTGCATGTCTTCGTACAGACGCATAGCCCAGTAAGGCGTGGATGTAACGATGCATCGAATGCTCGCTGGACTAATTGAGTTGACGAGTTGTAGCGCGTTTCCTTGGCAAAGACGATATTGCGCGCCCTCGTCGGTCCGACCAACCTCATGCGCGACAACCGGCGAAAGACTCACGAGTCGCTCGAGGTACGGCAGAATCTTGCTTCGAGGGATGAAAGTTTCGCTAAAGGCGTCCTGGTCCAGTAGAGCAATGACGTCCGCACGTGAGAGCTCGCGCTTCCTTCCAACCACCTTTCTGATGAAGCTTTCGGACATCCCCACTGCCGGCGCAACCACGTCCACAGCATAGCGGCCGACTGTGTCGGATGCTCCTGTACGGTCCAACGACGCGACGGGTGTTTCGGGCTTGATATCTCGGTATGGCTTATCTGTCGGTAAGGCAGTAGACCGCAGCGAATGCATACCGGCCTTCACGGTCTTCTTCTGTGTTCCGGCGTTCTTCTGTGTTCCGGCTTTCGTTCTGCTGGACATATTTTCAGTAAATCGATAATTGACGTTGGGAAGAATTGCTAGCCCTATTCCCGGGTGCGGGCGTGTGACCCCGCAGGCTGACGACCACTGTCCAAGGGAAGCACTTCCTGTTTTGGAAACTGCTGCACGTCAAGGTATTCCCGTATCAGACGGGCAATGAGCGTACTTTTCTTGAACCCATGCTCGTCGCAGTACGCGTCTAGTCGCGCGAATTCACTTGAAGATAAAAGAACCGTAACCTTGGACATAAGCCTTACTTCTGCGCAAAAGTGCGCACTTGTGCGTCATGGTGCGATGTTACGGCAGCGCCAACGCCGAATCAAGGCTTCATGGCTGCGACGCGGCGTCAGCGACAATGACCTTCCTTGACCCGTCTGCTTCCGGACTCTGCGTGAAATCTGCGTTAGGGCGCAAGAAATTCGTCATCTGCGCAGTGAAGCGAAAGCACGCGAAACCGAGCGTAAGTTGTTGTTTTTAAAAGAAGTCGCTATACTAATAAATCTCGTATAGAGGGCCGGATTGGCGTTCGGGACGTAGAGGCCGGAGGTTCGAATCCTCTCACCCCGACCAGATTTTGAAAAAACCGCGCATGAAATGCGCGGTTTTTTTTCGCCGTTCCGGATGTCGCCGGCCGGTTCGTCGCCGGCTGCCGCGCAAAACCGGCGCCGTGCGCCCCCGCCAAATCGCGCGCGCCCCTCTGCTATAGTCTTCCCCATTCCTGTTCATTCACCGACTTTCCACGCGTGGACCAAATTCCCTTATGGGCGCAAATCGGCGCCGTCCTCCTGCTTCTTCTCTGCTCCAGCTTCTTCTCCATTTCCGAAACCGCGATGATGGCGCTCAACCGTCATCGGCTCAAACACCTCGCGGCCCAAGGCGCGCTCGGCGCGAAGACAACGCAAGGGCTGCTTGCGCGAACCGATCAACTCCTCAGCGTGGTTCTGATCGGCAACAATCTGTTCAACACGATCATCCCGGTATTGACGACGTCGATCGCGCTACGCACGTTCGGCCATGACAACCTTGTGCTGTCGATCGCGACGGGGATCGTCGCGTTCCTCATCATCGTGTTCGCCGAGATCACGCCGAAAATCGTCGGCGCGACGTTCCCCGAGCGGATCGCATTGCCCGCCAGCATCGTCATCGCACCGCTGATGCGGGTGCTGATGCCGCTCGTGTGGTTCGTCAACGCGTTGTCCGGCACCATCCTCGCCACGTTGCGCATCAACACGAAGGCAGGCCGCGACCAGCGGCTGTCGGCAGAGGAACTGCGCACGCTCGTGCTCGAATCCGCGAGTTTCATGCCGACCAAGCACCGCAGCATCCTGCTCAACCTGTTCGATCTGGAAAACATCACCGTAGACGACGTGATGATTCCGCGCCGCCAGATCGAAGCGCTGAACATCCTCGCGCCGCTCGACGACGTGCTGCACCAGCTCGAGACCTGCTACCACAACCGGCTCGTGGTCTACGAAGGGGATATCGAGCGTGTGCTCGGCGTGCTGCACGTGCGCAAGACGCTCGCCGCGCTTCACAACCAGGATTTCGATCGCGCGACGCTGCGCGAGCTGCTCACCGAGCCGTACTATGTGCCGTCCGGCACGCCCGTCTACCAGCAATTGCAGTACTTCCAGGAAAGCCGCCAGCGCACGGCGCTCGTCGTCAACGAGTACGGCGAACTCGAAGGGCTCGTCACGCCGGAGGACATCATCGAAGAGCTGATCGGCGAATTCACGACGACGATGCCGAAAAGCGAAGGCTCGAAGGGCGGCTGGGACGAAAACGGCGAATGCATCGTCGCCGGCAGCATGCCGTTGCGCGAGCTGAACCGCTGGCTCCACCTGGATCTGCCGACGACAGGCCCGAAAACGCTTAACGGGCTGATTCTCGAAGTGCTCGAGGAAATTCCGGAAGGCGACGTCTGCTTGAAGATCGGCGACGTGATGATTGAAGTGATGCGCAGCGACGATCAGGGCGTGCGCACGGTCAAACTGTTCCAGCCACGCATGTCGCGCGGCCCAGCGCGCACACGGGGCCTGTAACGCGCCCCGTCGTCCCGGCTTTGGCCGAACGGCCGACTGGTCACCTGATACGCGCCACGCGATGATTCTCTCATCGCGTCGAACAGGCGGCCTTTGGGGCCGGAGCCAATGTCTGTCACGTCTTCTCCTTTCTTTTCCGCATGGCCGGAGCGCGCGGCGCCGGCATCGCCACCGTATGTGGCGGCCTCTTCCGCCGCGCCCCCCGCCCCTTCCCAGCCGCGCGCCGCGAGATTCGACGATGACGCACCAGCCATTGGCGCCGTCGCCGATATGCTGCGCACGGCGCACGAGCGCAACGCGTCGGACATCCATGTCGAGCCCTGTGAATCGGGCTGGCGTGTGCGGCTGCGCATCGACGGCGTGCTGCATGAGCTCGCTCGGCCGCCTGCCCATCTGCGCGATGCGTGCGTGACGCGGATCAAGGTGCTCGCGCGAATGGATATCGCCGAGCGCCGCGTGCCACAGGATGGCCGGCTGCGGCTCGCGCCGGCGCCGGGGCTCAGCTGCGACTACCGGGTCAGTTCATTGCCGACGCTGCATGGCGAAAAGCTCGTGCTGCGCCGTCTGGAAACACTGCCCGCCGCGCTGTCGCTCGCCGCGCTCGGCTTCGATAGGGCCCAGGCGCGCACCGTCGAAGCAGCGATCCGGGCGCCGCATGGCCTCATTCTGGTGACCGGGCCCACCGGTAGCGGCAAAACGTTGTCGCTGTATTGCTTCCTTCAGCAATTGAACGACGCATCGCGCAATATCTGCACGGTCGAGGACCCGGCCGAGATCGAACTCGATGGCATCAATCAGGTGGGAGTGCGGGAAAAGGCGGGCCTGACGTTTGCGGTCGCGCTGCGCGCGTTCCTTCGCCAAGATCCCGACGTGATCATGGTCGGCGAGATTCGCGATGCGCAAACCGCCGATGTCGCGCTCAAAGCCGCGCAAACGGGCCATCTGGTGTTATCGACACTGCATACGAACGATGCGCCGGCAGCGGTCACGAGGCTGCTCGACATCGGTGTCGCACCATACAATCTCGCCGCTGCGTTGAGACTCGTGACCGCGCAACGGCTGGTGAGACGCCTCTGCGCCGCGTGCCGCGCGCCCTCCGATACGTCGCGCGACGCGCTTCGCGCAGCCGGCATCGCCGCGGCGTCGCTCGATGCCGGTTGGCGGCCGTATATCGCGAGAGGCTGCGCCGAGTGCCACGGCATCGGCTACAAGGGGCGCGTGGGCATCCATCAGGTGATGCCGCTGTCAGCCGAGCAACGCGATTTGATCGTCGCTCGCGCAAGCGGCGCCGAGCTTACGCGCCAAGCGCGTTCCGAAGGCATGGCGAGCTTGCGCGAAGCCGCGCTCATCCGCGTGCGCGACGGCTCCACAAGCTTGAGCGAAGCGCTTGATGCAACCGAGGCCTCCGGATGAATACGCGCCGTTCTGCGCCGAGCGAAGCCCGTTATCGCTGGGTAGGCGTAACGGCGGACGGCGCACGCCGACGCGGCGTGCTGATTGCCGCCGATTCGGCCGCCGCGCGCACGGTGCTCAAACGCACCGGCATTACCGTGCTGCACCTCGAAGCCTGCGGGACGGCACCGCCCCCGGCAGTGCGCGCGCACGAGATCACGCGCTTCACGCGCCAGCTCGCAGGACTCCTGCACGCCGGGCTGGCACTCGCACCGTCACTCGAATTGCTGGCGCGCACGAACGCGTCGCGGCAACGCAATGCGATACCTCGCATCGCAGCGGGGTTGGCGCGCGAGATCGTCGCAGGGCGGCAATTCTCGGCCGCATTGAGCCGCTATCCGCGTCCGTTCGATCCGCTCTTGCGCCAGCTCGTCGCGGTCGGCGAGGCGGCGGGCGCGCTCGCCGCCGTACTCGCACGGATCGCCGACGACCGCGAACGCGCCGCCGCCCAATATGCGCGAGTCAGAGGGGCGCTCGCCTATCCGGTCGCCGTGCTGCTGTTCGCGCTCGCGCTGACTGCGGCGCTGCTGATCTGGGTCGTACCGACCTTTGAGCAGATTTTCTCCGGTTTCGGCGCCGCCCTGCCCGCACCGACCCGCTTCATCCTGGCGCTATCGGCCGGCGTGACACGCATGAGTGTGCCGGTCGGCATCGCCATAGCGCTCGTCTGCGTCGCAATGCGTCACGCCGCGCGCCGCTCCGAAACCGTGCGCGTCGCACTCGCACAAGCGCTACTGCGCATGCCGCTTGCCGGGCCGCTGCTGCGCACGCTCGCCGCCGCCCGCTGGAGCCGCGCACTCGGCACGCTGCTCGCCGCCGGCACGCCGCTTACCGATGCGCTCACCGCTTTGTCGCATGTAAGCGGCAATGTGCTCTTCGATCGCGCAACAACCGGAATCGCCGCGCGCCTGCAGCGCGGCGAACGGCTCGCCCAGGCAATGCGAGCCGAAGGCTGTTTCCCCGACGACGTCGTGCAACCGATCTCTGTCGCCGAAGAATCCGGCACGCTCGACACGATGTTGCTCGATATCGCGACACTCTGCGACCGGCGGATCGACGACCAGATCGGCATGATCGCGCACCTGTGCGAACCGGTTGTGATCGTCGTGCTGGGCGCGCTCATCGGCGCACTGGTGATCGCGATGTATCTGCCGATCGTTCAGCTCGGTAACGTGGTGTAGCATCGCAGCCGAATCCGACTCCATTAGCCATGACGACCACCTTGATCACGTCCAACCCGCTTCTTCCCGATCCGGCAACGCAAGCGCCCTTCGGGTTGCTCTCCACATTCGCGGCGCTCCCGTCGGGCGCGCAGTATGCGTTCGCGATCGTGTTCGGTCTTGTCGTCGGCAGCTTCGTCAACGTGGTCGCGCACCGGCTGCCGATCATGATGAAACGCGCGTGGCTCGCGGAAATCGCCGAAGCAACGGGCGAGCCGCCCGCCGCCGACGGCCTGCCGCCGCGCTACAACCTGTGCGTGCCGCGCAGCGCCTGCCCAAGCTGCGGCCATGTGCTGCGCGCGTGGGAAAACATCCCGCTGCTCAGCTATATCGTGCTGCGCGGCCGCTGCAGCCGCTGCCAGACGGCCATCGGCCTGCGCTATCCGCTGGTGGAACTTGCGGCCGCCGCGCTCGCGGCCGCCGCGCTCGCCCTTTTCGGGCCCAGCGGCGCGGCGCTCGCCGCATTCGGCCTGTGCACGGCGCTGCTCGCGATGAGCGCGATCGACATGCAAACCGGCTTCCTGCCCGATTCGTTGACGCTGCCGCTTCTTTGGGCCGGCCTGTGCGTCAATCTTTGGGGAACGTTCACCAGCCTGCGCGCCGCTGTCATTGGCGCGATCGCGGGCTATCTGTTCCTTTGGTGCGTTCTGTGGCTCTTCAAACTGTTGCGCGGCATCGAAGGCATCGGCTACGGCGATCTGAAGCTCCTTGCCGCGCTCGGCGCGTGGCTCGGCTGGGAAGCGCTGCCACAAGTCGTATTGATCGCCGCCGTGGCCGGCGCAACGGTCGGCATCGTCGCGACTTGGCGCGGCCGCATGCGATTCGAGGAGCCACTGCCATTCGGCCCGTTTCTTGCGGTCGGCGGGGCCGCCACGCTTTTTTACGGAACGCCGTTCTACTTGCTGCTTGGAGGTTGACCTATGTTCTCGGTGGGATTGACGGGTGGAATCGGCAGCGGCAAGACAACGGTCGCAAATCTGCTCGGCTCGCTCGGCGCATCGATCGTCGACACTGACCTCATCGCGCACCGCATCACCGCTGCGCACGGCCCCGCGATGCCGCTCATCGCGCGCGAGTTCGGCGCGGCGTTCGTCGCCGCCGACGGCTCGCTCGACCGCGCGAAAATGCGCACGCTGGTCTTCAGCGACGAAGGGGCGCGCAAGCGCCTCGAAGCGATCACGCATCCGCTGATTCGCGACGAAACCGAACGCGAGGCAAACGCGGCGCAAGGCGCTTACGTCGTGCTCGTCGTACCGCTGCTCGTCGAATCCGGCACATGGAAAGCACGCGTGGACCGCGTGCTTGTGGTCGACTGCGCAGTGGACACGCAAATCGCACGCGTGATGCGCCGCAACGGCTTCACACGCGAGCAGGTCGAGGCGATCATCGCGCGGCAGGCGTCGCGCAGCGCCAGGCTGGCTGCGGCCGACGACGTGATCGTCAACGACCACGCGTCGCATCGGCAACTCGAAGCCGAAGTCGCCGCGCTGCACCAACGCTATCTCGGCTGCGCCGCCGCCCGCTGACGCACAGCCAACATGCGCCGGCGGCGGGCGGCGCCCCGCGCCACGGGCGCCGCCACGAACGCCCCCATTGTCATGCGTCCCGCAATGGTCCGATTGCTAGGGTAGACCGCGAGCATTAGAATGTCCCTGCAATTTCGGTCATCCCCAACGCGAGAGGCGAGCGCGCTTGATTCTTTACGAGTATCCGTTCAACGAGCGAATCCGCACGCTACTGCGTCTCGAAGATCTGTTCGAGCGCTTTACGTTTTTTGTCGCCCAGGAAGACGCGAGAGAACATCATGTCGCGCTGACGACGCTGTTCGAGATCGCCGAAGTCGCGGGCCGCGCGGATCTGAAATCGGATCTGATGAAGGAGCTTGAGCGCCAGCGGCAAACGCTCGCGCCATTTCGCGGCAATCCCGGTATCGAACAGAATGCGCTCGAAGCGGTGCTCGGCGAGATCGAGCAGACGCTTGCGAACCTTGCGCAAATGCAAGGCAAGACCGGCCAGCATCTGATCGACAACGAATGGCTCGCGAGCATCCGCAGCCGCGCCGTGATCCCGGGCGGCACCTGCAAATTCGACCTGCCGTCTTACTACGCGTGGCAGCAGTGGCCGTCCGAGCAACGCCGCCAGGACATCGCGAAATGGGCGATGCCGCTGCTGCCGCTGCGGGACGCCGCGACGATCGTGCTGCGCCTCGCCCGTGAATCAGGACAGGCGGCGAAGGTCATGGCGATGCAGGGCAGCTATCAGCAGATGCTGTCCGGGCGCACCTATCAGCTCATGCAAGTGCGCGTCGCCCCTGAACTGCGCGTGATCCCCGAAGCGAGCGCGAACAAATACATGCTGTGGGTGCGCTTCACCACGCAGGACGGCGACGTCCGGCCGCGCGCGGTCGATATCAACGTGCCGTTTCAACTCACCCTTTGCAACCTGTAACGGCGCGTCGCGCCGCAATGTGATCTGCTGCTATGGTTACCGCCGTGAAATGCCCGTCCTGCGGCAAGGAAGTGCGCTGGACGCCCGAGAATCGCTTCCGTCCCTTCTGTTCATCCCGTTGCAAGCAATTGGACCTCGGCGCATGGGCGGCCGAGAAATACCGGATCGGCGGCGCCGATAACGAAGCGCTGTCGGACGACGACGCAGACGGCGAGGAGAAGGGAACCCGCGGGTAAATCCACCGACCCCAGAAAAACTGCGCATGAGCGAACCGGCATCGCTTGCGCCGGCGAATCGATCTGGCAGCCCGGCCTGTCGACGGCCCGAGACGGCCCGACGCTCACCGCCGTCCTCTGTCGAGCCGACGGCCAAGCGCGCGACCCATTGCGCGTGATAAGCCGCCCTCCGGCGGACCGAAAACCGTGCGCGCTGCTTACTACCGCGCGCCCCCCTGCTCCTGCGCGAGCAGTTCGAGCACGGGCAGCGCGGCCGGCAGCAACGGCGCCACGCCGACGGGCAGGCGCTGCCAGACAAACGCTTGGCCTTCGCGACTATGCGGCTCGCCCGTCCAACCCGTCACCTTGCAGAAATACAGCCGCACGTAGGCGTGCGGGTAGTCGTGTTCGAGCGTATGCCAGCGATGACAATCGGTCACGACGATGCCGAGTTCCTCGTGCAACTCCCGGGCGAGCGCCTCCTCGACGCTCTCGCCCGCCTCGAGCTTGCCGCCCGGAAACTCCCAATAGCCCTCGTAAGGCTTGCCGGGCAGACGTTGCGCGAGCAGATAACGGCCGTCCGGCTGCACCAGCACGCCGACCGCCACCTCGGTCACCTTGCGCGAGGCGCCCGTGCGCGCCGCGTCGTTCGATACATCCAAACTCATACGTTCTCCTTGCGGCCCGCGCGATCGCGCGCAAATTGCCATGCGACGCGGCCGGAGCGCGACCCGCGCTCGAGCGCCCAGACGAGCGCATCGCCGCGCGCCGCGTCGATCTCGGCGTCATCGCAGCCGAAATGCTTGAGCCAGTGGCCGACGATCGCCAGGTAATCATCCTGCTTGAACGGGTAAAAACTGACCCAGAGGCCGAAACGCTCGGATAACGAAATTTTTTCCTCGACCACCTCGCCCGGATGAATCTCGCCGTCGGGCAGATGTTTGTACGTTTCGTTGTCGCTCATATACTCCGGCAGCAGGTGCCGGCGGTTCGACGTCGCATAGATCAGCACGTTGTCGGACTGTGCGGCAATCGAGCCGTCGAGCGCGACCTTGAGCGCCTTGTAGCCCGACTCGCCGTCCTCGAACGAAAGATCGTCGCAAAACACGATGAAGCGCTCCGGCCGCGCCGAAATCAGCTCGACGATATCGCCGAGATCGTGCAGATCGTCCTTGTCGACTTCGATGAGACGCAATCCGTCGGCCGCGAAAGCGTTCAGACAAGCCTTGATCAGCGACGACTTGCCGGTGCCGCGCGCGCCCGTCAGCAGCACGTTGTTCGCCGGTTTGCGCAGAACGAACTGGCGCGTGTTCTGCTCGATCAGCGCTTTCTGGCGATCGATGTTCTGCAAATCGCCGAGCGTGATCGGCGAGCGCGCAGCGACGGGCTGCAGATAGCCGCGCCCCTGGCGCTTGCGCCAACGGAACGCGGACGCGGACGCCCAGTCGATCGCCGCGGGCGGCGGCGGCAGCAGCGCTTCGAGGCGCCCGAGCAGCGCTTCGGCGCGATTCAGGAATTGTTCGAGCTGGTCCATGAGGCTCGCCCCGTGTGCGTGTCGTTTATGAACGATAGTCGGCGTTGATGCTCACGTATTCGTGCGACAAATCGCAGGTCCAGACTGTGGCCTGCGCGTCGCCGCGGCCGAGCAGCACGCGGATCGTAATCTCGCTTTGCTTCATCACGCGCTGGCCTTCCTCTTCCAGATACGCGGGATTGCGGCCTCCCGCATGCGCGACCAGCACGTCGTCGAGATACAGATCGATCTTGCCGACATCGAGGTCCGCGACGCCGGCATAGCCGATCGCGGCGAGAATACGTCCGAGATTCGGGTCCGATGCGTAGAACGCGGTCTTCACGAGCGGCGAATGGCCGATCGCATACGCGATCCGGCGGCACTCGTCGGCGCTGCGGCCGCCCTCGACCTGCACCGTGATGAATTTCGTCGCGCCTTCGCCATCGCGAACGATCAATTGCGCAAGCGTCTGCGCGAGTTCGGTGACCGCGTCGCGCAGCGCCGCATACGCGGGCGAGTCGATCGACGTGATCTCGGGCAGGCTCGCCCGGCCGGATGCGATCAGGATGAACGAATCGTTGGTCGACGTATCGCCGTCGATCGTGATGCAGTTGAACGAGCGGTCCGCCACTTCCTTCACCAGCACGTCGAGCACCGGCTGCGCAACTTTCGCGTCGAACGCGAGAAAGCCGAGCATCGTCGCCATGTTCGGCTTGATCATGCCGGCCCCCTTGCTGATGCCCGTCAGCGTGACCGTATGGCCCTCGATCGTCACTTGGCGCGATGCGGCCTTCGGCTGCGTGTCGGTCGTCATGATCGACTGCGCGGCTTCGAGCCAGTGCGCGCCCGCACGATTCGCGAGCGCGGCGGGCAAGCCCGCCTTCAGTCGGTCGAGCGGCAGCGGCTCGAGAATCACGCCGGTCGAGAACGGCAACACCTGGTCCGCGTGGATTCCGATCAGATGCGCCAGCGCCGCGCAGGTTTCGCGCGCGTGCATCAGGCCCGGCTCGCCCGTGCCCGCGTTCGCCACGCCGGTATTGACGACGAGCGCGCGAATCCCGGCGCCGCCCGCCCGCGCCTTCGCGAGATGCTCGCGGCACACCGTGACGGGCGCGGCGCAGAAGCGGTTTTCGGTAAACACGCCCGAGACGCTCGCGCCTTCGTCGACGCAGACGACGAGCACGTCCTTGCGGTTCGGTTTGCGAATGTGCGCCTCCGCCCAACCGAGCGTGACGCCGGCGACGGGATGCAATTGCGCGGAATCGATCGACGGAAAATTGACAGCCATCTGAAGCACCTGCACCGAAGGAAAATGCCGGCACGCACGCCGGCATTGATGGATTGAAGAACGAGCGTCCGCTTACGCGCCGCCCACACCATGACCGCAAAAAACGCTATCGCACAGACGACGCGGCGCGCTCATCGCGCGCCGCCTTCGATCGGCACCTCGCCGCCGCGCGCACCGGCCACCCTTTCAGGCGGCGGCGCTCGACGCAACGCCGGGCCTGCCCATCACGTCAGTTTGCCGTGACAATGCTTGTACTTCTTGCCGCTGCCGCACGGACACGGATCGTTGCGGCCGACTCTCGGCACTTCGCCTGCCTGCCCGCCGTGACTCGCCGCATGGCCGGCCATATCGGCCGCCGCTTCCGCCACCGCCGCGCCTGCTGCCGTGGCCGTAGCAGCCGCGGTGAAATCGGCATGCTGATATTCGACGTGATCTAGATGGCCTCCGCCCTGCTCCTCGATCTGCTCGGCCGCCTCCTCGAGCTGCTCGGGCGACTGGATTTGCACGTTCATCACGATCCGCGTGACTTCGAGCTTGATCGCATCGAGCATCGCGGCGAACAGCTCGAATGCTTCGCGCTTGTATTCCTGCTTCGGGTTCTTTTGCGCATAGCCGCGCAAATGGATCCCCTGGCGCAGATGATCGAGCGCGGCGAGATGCTCGCGCCATAGGCGATCGAGCGTTTGCAGCATGATCGAGCGCTCGAACGCGTTGAACGACTCACGGCCGACGAGAGCGACCTTCGCCTCGTAATGTTCGTCGGCTGCCGTCGTGACAGCGTCGAGGATCTCGTCGGCGCTGATCGACGACGACTCGTTCACCATTTCCTGGATCGCGAGATCGAGCTGCCAGTCCTGGCGCAGCGCCTCTTCAAGCTCGGGAACGTCCCACTGCTCTTCGATGCTGCCTGCCGGCACGAACTGCCGGACCACATCGGCGATCACCCCATGACGCATCGCGCCGATCGTCTCGGCGATGTCGTGCGCCTCGAGCAGTTCGTTGCGCTGCTGGTAGATCACCTTGCGCTGATCGTTCGCGACGTCGTCGTATTCGAGCAGTTGCTTGCGAATATCGAAGTTGCGCGCTTCCACCTTGCGCTGCGCCGATTCGATCGAGCGCGTGACGATGCCCGCTTCGATCGCCTCGCCCTCCGGCATCTTCAGGCGGTCCATGATCGCGCGCACGCGGTCGCCCGCGAAGATGCGCAGCAGCGGGTCCTCGAGCGACAAGTAGAAGCGCGAGGAGCCCGGATCGCCCTGACGGCCCGCGCGGCCGCGCAACTGGTTGTCGATACGGCGCGACTCGTGCCGCTCGGTGCCGATGATGTGCAGGCCGCCCGCCGCCTTGACCTGCTCGTGCAGCGTCTCCCACTCGTCGTGGAGTTGCTGGATGCGGCGTGCCTTCTCGTCGGCCGGGATCGTGTCGTCGGCCTCGATGAACGCCGCCTGCTTCTCGGCGTTGCCGCCAAGCACGATGTCGGTGCCGCGGCCTGCCATGTTCGTCGCGATCGTGATGCGCTTCGGCCGCCCGGCCTCGGCGACGATCGCCGCCTCGCGCTCGTGCTGCTTCGCGTTGAGCACCTCGTGCGGCAACCCCGCCTGCTTGAGCAGATGCGACAGCAGCTCCGAATTCTCGATCGACGTGGTGCCCACCAGCACCGGCTGGCCGCGCTCGTAGCATTCGCGGATGTCGCGGATCACCGCGTCGTAGCGCTCTTTCGCGGATTTGTAGATCTGATCCTGCTTGTCGATACGCTTCGGCGGCCGGTTGGTCGGGATCACGACCGTCTCGAGACCGTAGATCTCGTTGAATTCGTAGGCTTCGGTGTCCGCGGTGCCGGTCATCCCCGACAGCTTCGCGTACATCCGGAAATAGTTCTGGAACGTGATCGACGCGAGCGTCTGGTTTTCGCTCTGAATCTTCACGTGCTCCTTCGCCTCGACCGCCTGGTGCAGTCCGTCGGACCAGCGGCGGCCCGGCATCAAACGGCCCGTGAATTCGTCGACGATGATCACCTCGCCGTTCTGCACGACGTAATGCTGATCGCGATGGAACAGCGTATGCGCGCGCAGCGCCGCGTACACGTGGTGCATCAGCGTGATGTTCTGCGGCGCATAGAGGCTTTCGCCATCGCCGATCAGACCCCACTCGGCGAGCATCCGCTCGGCCTTCTCGTGCCCCGATTCGGTCAGGAACACCTGGCGGCCCTTTTCGTCGAGCGTATAGTCGCCCGGCTTCTCGATGCCCGTACCGTCCGCCTTCTCCTCGCCGATCTGACGCTCGAGCAGCGGCGGCAGCGCGTTCATCCGCACGTACAGCTCGGTGTGGTCCTCCGCCTGGCCCGAGATGATGAGCGGCGTGCGCGCCTCATCGATCAGGATCGAGTCGACTTCGTCGACCACCGCGAAGTTGAGCGGCCGCTGCACGCGCGCGCCGGTCTCGTAGACCATGTTGTCGCGCAGGTAATCGAAGCCGAATTCGTTGTTCGTGCCGTACGTGATGTCGGCCGCGTATGCCGCCTGCTTCTGATCGTGCTCCATCCCCGACAGATTGATGCCGACGGACAGCCCGAGGAAATTGTAGAGCCGGCCCATCCACTCGGCGTCACGCTGCGCGAGGTAATCGTTGACCGTCACGACGTGCACGCCGCGGCCGGCAAGCGCATTCAGATAGGCGGCAAGCGTCGCGACGAGCGTCTTGCCCTCGCCCGTGCGCATTTCGGCGATCTTGCCGTAGTGCAGCACCATCCCGCCGATCAATTGCACGTCGAAGTGGCGCATTTTCAGCACGCGGCGGCTCGCCTCGCGGCACACGGCAAACGCTTCGGGCAACAGTTTATCGAGCGTCTCGCCGCCCGCGATGCGCTGACGGAACTCCTCTGTCTTGCCGCGCAACTGGTCGTCCGTCAGCTTCTCGATCTGCGTTTCGAGCGCATTGATCGCCGCGACGGTCTTTTGGTATTGCTTGACGAGCCGCTGGTTGCGGCTGCCAAAAATTTTCTGGAGAAAACCGGTTGTCATCGGATCGGGTTTGCGTCGGTGCAAGGCCCCGGAGCTGTGAACGACGTCGTCCCGGCACCTGAGCCTCGGCGGCTGAGCGTAGAGGTGAATTCAAACGACGAATTTTAGCACGCGCACTACTACGCACCGGAGACTTCGGCGGCAGGCGCAGCGGCCACGATTTGCGCTTGGCACCGAGCGCAGGCGTGCCGGGCGGCGCGCGGGCGCGCCGAGGTACAATCGGCGCATTGCCGCACCGCCCGGCCGCGCGAGCCGCCGCGCGCGAGCTGCCTGCTCTCCACCATGAACCGACCTCCGAAGCATCAGCATTTCACCCACTGGGCGCGACCGCAAGCGGCCGCCGACGTGCTCAAGCGCACCGATGCGTTCGCCGCGTTGCGCGCGGGCGTCGAGCAGGTCGCCGCGCTCAAGCGGGATCTCGCCGCATTGCTCCCCGATTACCTGGCCAACCATGTCGAACCGGGCTTCATCAAGGACGGCGCGCTCGCGCTCTTCGCCGCGCACAACGCGCTCGCCGCGCGGCTGCGGCAAGTCGAGCCGCGCCTGGTCGCAGACTTGCAGGCGCGCGGCTGGCCCGTTGCGTCGCTGAAAATCAAGGTCCGGCCGCGGCCTGCCCCCGAACCACCGCCGATTAAGCAGGCGCGGATGTCGCAGGCGGGCGCGGACGCGCTGCGCCGCCTCGCGGATACGCTCGAGCCGTCACCTTTGCAGGCGGCGCTCGAACGAATGGTCGCACGTCACGCAAAAGCACCGCGATGACCGGCGCGGGCGCGCCCCGCCGGCCGGCGGTTCGCGCTGCCGCTGCGCCCAGCCCGTCAGCCGCCCGCGCACCCCGTTGCGGCTCGATGCATATCGCCGTCAGCGAACCTGCGTCCGGCTCCGCCGGGCAGGCCCGAGCACCAAACCAAGGCGTGCCCCAAAAAGAAAAGCGGCCCGCAGGCCGCCTTTGCGATTTCCGCCGCGCTTTTCAGCGCGCTCAGCGCATCACGCAAATGCCGTTTGCGCATCGAAGCCGAAGCCGTTCGGCGCGGCCTTCGGATCGTCGAACGTGACGATCTCGTAAGCGTCCTCGTGCGCAAGCAACTCGCGCAGCAGCGCGTTGTTCAGACCGTGGCCCGATTTATACGCGGTATACGACGCCAGCAGCGGATGGCCGACCACATAGAGATCGCCGATCGCGTCGAGCATCTTGTGCTTGACGAATTCGTCGTCGTAACGCAAGCCGTCGTTGTTCAGGATACGGTATTCGTCGAGCACGATTGCGTTGTCCATGCTGCCGCCGCGCGCAAGCCCAAGCTCACGCATCATCTCGACCTCGTGCGCGAAGCCGAACGTGCGCGCACGCGCGATCTCGCGCACATACGACGTATTCGCGAAATCGACCTCGAGCGCCTGGCCCGTCTTATCGACGGCCGGATGGCGGAAATCGATCGTGAACTTCAACTTGAAGCCGAAGTACGGTTCGAGCCGCGCGAACTTGTCGCCGTCGCGGACCTCGACGGGCCTCGTCACCTTGATGAACTGCTTCGGCGCATTCTGCTCTTCGATGCCAGCCGACTGGATCAGGAACACGAACGACGCCGCGCTGCCGTCCATGATCGGGATTTCCTCGGCGGTCACGTCGATATACAGATTGTCGATCCCCAGGCCCGCACACGCGGACATCAGATGCTCGACCGTCGATACGCGCACGCCGTCCTTTTGCAGCACGGATGCGAGCCGCGTGTCGCCGATCGACAGCGCCGATGCGGGAATGTCGACGGGCGTCGGCAGATCGACGCGCGAGAATACGATGCCCGTGCCGGGCGCGGCGGGACGCAGCGTCAGCTCGACCTTGCGCCCCGAATGCACGCCGATGCCGACGGTCTTGACAATCGATTTGATAGTGCGCTGCTTCAACATGGTGACAGTCTTCTTGATTGAGATTTTCAATCAGGAGTTTTATTTGATAGATGAGATTATAGCGTAATTCCCTATTTCTCGCCGTGCCGATCAACGTTTCAAACTGTTTCGACGCATTACCCTGACGAATGCGAGACGGGCCGGCGCCCGGAACGGAGGCGTTCCCGGTCGTCGGCCCGTGTTACAACTTCGCAGCCGGCGCGCCGCTGCGTTGCTCAAAGACAACGGCGGGCAACGGCATCGCGCATGTTCAGCGCGTCAAACTCGCCAGCACGCTTGCCGCATCGCTGACTTCGAACTTGCCCGGCATATCGACGAACAGCGTCTTGACCACGCCGTCGTCGACCACCATCGCGTAGCGTCGGGAACGCGTCCCCATGCCGCGCGCGGACAAATCCTGCGTAAGACCCAGCGCATGAGTGAAAGCCGCGCTGCCGTCCGCCATCATACGCACCTTGCCCGCGGTGTGCAGATCGCGTCCCCAAGCGCCCATCACGAATGCGTCGTTGACAGCAACGCACCAGATCTCGTCGACACCCGCCGCGCGCAACCGCTCGGCATGTTCGACGTAGCCCGGCACATGCTGCGTCGAGCAAGTCGGCGTGAACGCGCCCGGCAATCCGAAGATCGCCACGCGCCTGCCCGCCGTCTGCTCGCGCACGCTGAAGGCGTTCGGCCCCAGCGTGCAGCCCACGCGCGCGTCGTCGAGATACTCGAAGAGTTCCGCGTCGGGCAGCGTGTCGCCCACTCGAATCATTGCTGGTTCTTCCTCTTGCGATACGGCCATTTGCAACAGACGACGCGGCCCGGCCAGCCTCGCACGAGCGAAGCGGGCAATGCGCCCGGCCCGGCGTCGCAAGCGACGCGGCCTGTGATGAGCCGTTTCATCCGTCACGTCGGCCCGTGCCGCGCGTGCATCACGCGGCGCGAAGCAGCTCGCGCGTCAGTCGGCCTGCTTGCGCAGGAAAGCCGGAATGTCGTAGGTGTCGACACCCTTCTCCTGCAGCGCCTGCACGTGCGATGCGGCCGTCTCGCGCGAATTGCGCCATACGGCCGGCGTATCGAACGCGCCATAGTCGCCGGTGCTCACGTGATGCGAGTTTGCGTAGCCGTGCTGTGCCGCGGCAACCGGCTGGTTGTCCGTACCGGTGCGCAGCAGCGTCATCGGCGCCGATTGCTGCTTCTTCACCGCGCGGCCCAGGCCGGTGGCCACCACCGTCACGCGCAGCGCGTCGCCCATCGCGTCGTCGTACACCGCGCCGAAAATCACCGTCGCATCTTCCGCCGCGTAGCTCTTGATCGTGTTCATCACTTCGCGCGTTTCCGACAAGCGCAGCGAACGGCTCGACGTGATGTTGACCAGCACGCCGCGCGCGCCCGACAGATCGACGCCTTCGAGCAGCGGGCTCGCCACCGCCTGTTCCGCCGCAAGGCGCGCGCGATCGACGCCTGCGACCGTCGCCGTGCCCATCATCGCCTTGCCCTGCTCGCCCATCACCGTCTTCACGTCTTCGAAGTCGACGTTCACGAGGCCATCGACATTGATGATCTCGGCAATGCCCGCGACCGCGTTATTGAGCACGTCGTCGGCGCACTGGAAGCACTTGTCCATCTCGGCGTCGTCGCCCATCACTTCGAACAGCTTGTCGTTCAACACGACGATCAGCGAATCGACGTGATCTTCCAGCTGCTGCGAACCGGCTTCCGCGACGCGCATGCGCTTGCCGCCTTCGAACTCGAACGGCTTGCTGACCACGCCGACGGTCAGAATCCCCATCTCCTTGGCGATCTGCGCGACGACGGGCGCCGCGCCGGTGCCGGTGCCGCCGCCCATGCCGGCCGTAATGAACACCATGTGCGCGCCGCGCAGCGCGTCGGCGATGCGCTCGCGCGCTTCCTCGGCCGCCGCACGGCCCATTTCCGGTTTCGCGCCGGCGCCGAGGCCGGTGTTGCCGAGCTGAATCACGGACGGCGCGCGCGAACGCGACAGCGCCTGCGCATCGGTATTCATCACGACAAAATCGACGCCCTGCACGCCTTTGTTGATCATGTGCTGCACGGCGTTACCGCCCGCGCCGCCAACGCCGATCACTTTGATGATCGTGCCGTTGGTCTCGGTTTCCAGCATTTCGAATTCCATCATTGCCTCCGTCAAGAAAATAACCGCTATTCGGCCGTTATTCGGCGAAAGATCGGGCAACCTTCCGTCGCGCGCCGGCCGCCGGCACCGGCGCGTATTGCGAAACCGCTTTGAAGAAAACACTGGGCCGCCCAGGTTTTCCCGCTTTTCGGATCTGGCGCACGCCGCCCGATCCGAACGTGTTTAAAAGTTGCTGAGGAACCAGTCCTTCATCCGCGAGAAGATCTGGCCCGCGGAGCCGGATTGCACCGCGACCTTGCGCCCGCGCATGCGTTGCGCGCTGCCTTCGACGAGCAGGCCCATCGCTGTCGAATAGCGCGGATTGCGCACGACGTCGGCCAAGCCTCCCGCGTATTCCGGCGCGCCGATGCGCACCGGCTTCAGGAAGATGTCCTCGCCCAATTC
This sequence comes from Burkholderia singularis, assembly GCF_001718875.1. NCBI lineage: Bacteria > Pseudomonadati > Pseudomonadota > Betaproteobacteria > Burkholderiales > Burkholderiaceae > Burkholderia > Burkholderia singularis. The sequence goes on along the minus strand of NZ_CP013448.1, from coordinate 819,247 downwards.
GACCATGCCCGGCATCATCGCAGCACCGCCTGTCAGCACGACACCAGAACTGAGTAACTCTTCGTAACCAGACTCGCGCACCACCTGCTGCACGAGCGAAAACAATTCCTCGACGCGCGGCTCGATCACGGCCGCGAGCGCCTGCCGCGACAGCGTGCGCGGCCCGCGCTCGCCCAGGCCCGGCACTTCGACCATCTCGTCCGGATCGGCGAGCGCCTGCTTCGCGATTCCATAGCCGACCTTGATGTCTTCCGCGTCCGGCGTCGGCGTGCGCAGCGCCATTGCGATATCGCTCGTGATCTGATCGCCCGCGATCGGAATCACCGCGGTATGACGGATCGCGCCTTCGGCGAAGATCGCGATGTCGGTCGTGCCGCCGCCGATATCGACGAGCACCACGCCGAGATCCTTCTCGTCCTCGGTCAGCACCGCAAGCGACGATGCGAGCGGCTGCAGGATCAAATCGTTCACTTCGAGCCCGCAGCGGCGCACGCACTTGACGATGTTCTGCGCGGCGCTCACCGCGCCCGTCACGATATGGACCTTCACCTCGAGGCGGATGCCGCTCATGCCGATCGGCTCGCGCACGTCCTCTTGGCCGTCGATGATGAATTCCTGCGTGAGGATGTGCAGCACCTGCTGGTCGGTCGGGATGTTGATCGCCTTCGCGGTCTCGATCACGCGCGCAACGTCCGTCTGCGTGACCTCCTTCTCCTTGATCGCGACCATCCCGCTCGAATTGAAGCTGCGGATGTGGCTGCCGGCGATCCCGGTGAAAACGTTCGTGATCTTGCAGTCGGCCATCAGCTCCGCTTCCTCGAGCGCGCGCTGAATCGATTGCACGGTGGCCTCGATGTTCACCACCACGCCTTTCTTCAGCCCCTTCGACTCGCTCTGGCCGAGGCCGATCACCTCATAGTGACCCTCGCCCTTCAGCTCGGCGACGACGGCCACCACCTTCGACGTACCGATGTCGAGGGCAACCAGCAGATCCTTGTAGTCTTTGCTCATAGAGTGCTCTTGCGTGTGATGTCGTGTTACTTCTTGCCTTTGTCGGCGTCGCTCAGAAACCGCATGCCGGCCGCCCGGATCGCAAACCCGTTCGGGTAGCGCAAATCCGCATACTCGATATCGCCGCCCCAGCGGCGCGTGACGGACGGCCACGCGGAGACGAGGCGGCGGACCCGGTCTGACAGCGTGTCGTTGTTGCGCTCGCGGCCAAGCTCCACCTGCATACCGTTGGACAGCTTCACCGTCCATGCGTAACGCGGCGACAGCGTCACTTCCTCCGGCGTCGCGTTGAGCGGCGCAAACCATTTGACGAAATCGCGATAATGCGCGACCACCTCCTTCGCGCTGCCCTCCGGCCCATCGAACGCGGGCAATTCGTCTTCGAGTTCGCCCTGATTCGCGGTAAAGAGTTCGCCGTCTACGCTCACGAGCTGATCGTGGCCCCAGGTGCCGAGCGGCTTGTATTCCTCGAGTGTCACGGCCAGCGCGTTCGGCCAAACCCGCCGCACGCTCGCATGGCGCACCCACGGCATCTGCTCGAACGCGGCGCGCGCGAGATCGAGATCGACGGTGAAGAAATTGCCCTTGAGCCGGCCGACGACACCCGCGCGCACGGTCGGCGTGTTGATGTGCTCGGTGTCGCCGTCGATCCGGATCTCGCGCAATGCGAACGCCGGGCGCTGGATCAGCCAATAGCAGCCGGCCGCCGCCAACACGAGCAGCAGCAGCGCGTACAACGCGCTGGCGGCAAGGTTCAGTTGGCGAACGTTATTCCACATGGTTCAAATCCGGTCCCGCATCCAATCAATCGAGCGTCAATGACAGCACTTTCACGACCAGCTCCGAATAGCCGATGCCGACCGCGCGCGCCGCCTTCGGCGGCAACGAGTGATCGGTCATCCCCGGCGCGGTGTTGACTTCGAGGAAGTACGGATTGCCGTCGGCATCCAACATGAAATCCGCGCGGCCCCAATCGGTACAACCGAGCACATCGAACGCGCGGCGCGCGAGGCGTTTGAATTCCGCTTCCTTCGCCGCGTCGATTCCGCACGGAATCAGGTACTGCGTATCGTCCGCGACATACTTCGCGTGATAGTCGTAGAACTCGCCGGCGGGCACGATCTTGATGAGCGGCAGATCGAGATCCGCGGCAATGCACGCGGTGTACTCGCCTCCGCCTTCGATGCTCTTCTCGACAATCACGATCTTGTCGTGTTTCGCCGCCTCCGCCAGCGCGGCAGGCAACGTATCGGCGCTTTTTACTTTCAGCACCGCGACGCTCGAGCCCTCGCTCGCCGGCTTCACAAACAGCGGCAAGCCGAGCTTCGCGACGATGTCGTTCGCGCGCGCCGTGTAATCGTCGCCGCGCATGACGGTCTCGAACGGCGGCGTCGGAATCCCCGTTTGCTGCCAGACGAGCTTCGTGCGGAATTTGTCGAGCCCGAGCGCTGAGCCGAGCACGCCGCTGCCCGTATAGCGAATGCCGTAAAAATCGAGCGCGCCCTGGATTTGGCCGTTCTCGCCATAACCGCCATGCAACGCGTTGAATGCACGCGCGAAGCCCTCGTCCTTCAGCGCCGACAGCGGCCGCTCCGCCGGATCGAACGGATGCGCATCGATGCCCGCGTCGCGCAGGCCTTGCAGCACCAGCCGGCCGGAATTCAGCGACACCTCGCGCTCGGCGGATTGCCCGCCGAGCAGCACTGCCACCTTGCCGAAACGTTTCGGATCGATCCCGCTCATGTCATCCCTTCTGTTGTGTGTCTCGCGCGAGCTTGCCCGGCACCCCGCCGATCGAGCCCGCCCCCATCGTAATCACCACGTCGCCCGCCGTCGCGATGCGCGCGATCGCCTCGGGCAGTGCGTCGATCGTGTCGACGAACACCGGCTCGACCTTGCCCGCCGCGCGCAGCGCGCGAGACAGCGCGTCGCCGTTCGCGGTCGGAATCGGCGCTTCGCCCGCCGCGTACACTTCGGTCAGCACGAGCGCATCGACCGTCGACAGCACGTTGACGAAATCGTCGAAGCAATCGCGCGTGCGCGTGTAACGGTGCGGCTGGAACGCGAGCACGAGCCGGCGGCCGGCAAACGCGCCGCGCGCGGCGGCGATCGTCGCCGCCATCTCGACCGGATGGTGACCGTAATCGTCGATCAGCGTGTACGCGCCGCCGTGCGCGAGCGGCACTTCGCCGTAGCGCTGAAAACGCCGGCCGACGCCGGTGAATTCCGAAAGCGCCTGCTGGATCGCCGCGTCGTCGACGCCGAGATCGGTCGCGATCGCGATCGCCGCGAGCGCGTTCTGCACGTTGTGCAGCCCCGGCAGATTCAACACGACGGGCAGCGGCGCGCGCCCTTCGCGCCGCACCGTGAAATGCATCCGGCCGTCGCGAGCCTCGACCTGCTCCGCGCGCACCTGCGCGTCCGCCGCGAGCCCGTAGCGCACCACGGGCCTCGAGATCAGCGGAATGATCTGACGCACGTTCGGATCGTCGACGCACACGACCGCGCTGCCATAGAACGGCAGCCGCTGCGTGAACTCGATGAACGCCTGCTTGAGCCGCGCGAAATCGTGGCCGTAGGTATCCATGTGATCGGCGTCGATGTTCGTGATCACCTCGATCACCGGATACAGGTTCAGGAACGACGCGTCGGACTCGTCCGCTTCGGCGACGATGAAATCGCCCGTGCCGAGCCGCGCGTTCGCGCCCGCGCTCGTCAGGCGCCCGCCGATCACGAACGTCGGATCGAGCCCGCCCGCGGCGAGCACGCTCGCCACCAGGCTCGTCGTGGTGGTCTTGCCGTGCGTGCCGGCGATCGCGATCCCCTGCTTCAGGCGCATCAGCTCCGCGAGCATCACCGCGCGCGGCACGATCGGCACGCGCAGACGGCGTGCGGCGAGCACCTCCGGATTGTCCGAGCGCACCGCGCTCGACACGACCACCGCATTCGCACCTTCGATGTTCGCCGCGTCATGGCCGATCGACACGCGCGCGCCGAGCGCCTCGAGGCGCTCGGTCACCGCGTTGCGCGCGAGATCGGAGCCGCTCACCTGGTAACCCAGGTTCACGAGCACTTCGGCAATGCCGCTCATGCCCGCGCCGCCGATTCCGACGAAATGAATATGTTTGACGATGTGTTTCATTGCTTTCCTTCCAGCCTCGCGCCCGCCGCCGCCGCGCACACCTGCGCGACTTCGTCGGTGGCGTCCGGCTTGGCGAGCGAGCGCGAACGCTCGGCCATCGCCGCGAGCGATTCCCGCGACTGGCCGCGCAACCAATCGGCGAGCAGTTCGGCCGACAGGTCGCGTTGCTGCACCAGCACTGCCGCGCCTTGTTCGGCCAGGAACGCGGCGTTGGTCGTCTGATGATCGTCGACCGCATACGGAAACGGCACGAACAGCGCCGCCACCCCCACCGCCGCGATTTCCGCGACCGTCATCGCGCCGGAGCGGCAAATCACCAGATCGGCGCTCGCATACGCGCTCGCCATGTCGTCGATGAACGGCACAAGCTCGACGTCGCGGCCGGCCGCGAGCCCGGCTGCCGCGTAATTCTCCCTGAGCGTATCGATGTGTTTCGCGCCCGCCTGATGGACCACTTGCGGCCGCTCGCCGGCAGCGAGCAGCGCCAGCGCGCGCGGCACGACCTCATTCAACGCCGCGGCCCCCAGACTGCCGCCGACGACGAGCAGCTTGAGCTTGCCGCTGCGCGCCGCATAGCGTGCTTGGGGTGATTCCGTGCGCGCAAGTTCCGCACGAATCGGATTACCCGTCCATTGCGCATGCGGCAACGCGCCGGGAAACGCCACGAGCACGCGCTTCGCAAGCTTCGCGAGCACCCGGTTCGTCAGTCCCGCGATCGAATTCTGCTCGTGCAGCACGAGCGGACGCCCCGTCAGCGTCGCCATCAGACCGGCCGGAAACGTGATGTAGCCACCCATGCCGAGCACGACGTCGGGCTTCACGCGCGACAGCGCGCCCAAACTCTGCGCACACGCGCGCAGCAGATTGAACGGCAGCGCGAGCTTCGTTTTCAGCCCTTTGCCGCGCAGCCCGCCGAAGTTCACATATTCCATCGGGATGCCGTGCTTCGGCACGAGCGTCGCTTCCATGCCGGCCGGATTGCCGAGCCAAACGACCCGCCAGCCCTGCGCCTGCATCCGGTGCGCGACCGCAAGCCCCGGAAACACGTGGCCCCCGGTGCCGCCCGCCATCACCATCAGCGTGCGCTGCGCCGCGCTCATACCTTCCCTCCGCGCATCAGCACCCTGTTTTCATAATCGACGCGCAACAGCACCGCCAGCGCGACGCAGTTGAGCAGAATGCCCGAGCCGCCATAACTGACGAGCGGCAAAGTCAAGCCTTTGGTCGGCAGCAAGCCCAGATTCACGCCCATATTGATGAACGCTTGCGCGCCGAACCAAATGCCGACGCCCTTTGCCATCAGGCCCGCGAACGTGCGGTCGAGCGCAAGCGCCTGACGGCCGATCTCGAACGCGCGGCGCACGATCCAGTAAAAAAGCAGGATCACGACGAGCACGCCGATGAAGCCCAACTCCTCGCCAATCACCGCGAGAATGAAGTCGGTATGCGCTTCCGGCAGATAGTTGAGCTTCTCGACGCTGCCGCCGAGGCCGACGCCGAACCACTCGCCGCGCCCGAACGCGATCAGCGAATGCGTGAGCTGATACGCCTTGCCCTGCGCATAGCGCTCGTCCCACGGATCGAGATACGCGAAGATCCGCTCGCGCCGCCACGGCGAAAGCCAGACCAGCATCGTGAACGTGCCGACCGCGGTCGCGACGAGGCCGCCGAACAGCTTGCCGTTCACGCCGCCGAGGAACAGCACGCCCATCGCGATCGCCGCGATCACCATGAACGCGCCCATGTCAGGCTCCAGCAGCAGCAGCGCGCCGACGAGGCCCACCGCGCACGCCATCGGCAAGAAGCCTTTCGCGAAGCTCTGCATGTATTCCTGCTTGCGAACCGTGTAGTTCGCCGCATAGATCGTCACCGCGAGCTTCATGATCTCTGACGGCTGCATGTTCGTGATGCCCAGCGGAATCCAGCGGCGCGCGCCGTTCACGCCCTTGCCGACATGCGGAATCAGCACGATCACGAGGCCGACGAGCGCGATCAGGAACAGATGCGGCGCATATTTATCCCACGTCGAAACCGGCACGCGGAACGCGATCACCGCCGCGACGAACGCGACGACGAGCGACACGACGTGACGCAGCAGGAACGCATAATCGTGATACGACGCGTATTTCGGCGAATCCGGCATCGCGATCGAAGCCGAATACACCATCACGACCCCGAGTCCAAGCAGCGCAACGGCAACCCACAGCAGCGAATAGTCGAAATCGAGCATGCGCGAGCGAGTCGGGCGCGCGCCGTTGACGACGCTTGCGAGCCCCGTCGTGATGCGCGACGAACCGGACGCGCTGCGGGCCGCCGAGCGCGATGCGCCGCCGCCCGCGTCGCGCGCGTTGTTGAAACGGAAAACGAAGCGATCGGACCAGCTCATAACGTCGTTCCTTTTTCCAAGGCGATGTCTTCGACCGCGCTACGGAACACGTCGGCCCGATGCGCATAATTCCTGAACATATCGAGGCTCGCGCATGCGGGCGACAGCAATACCGCGTCGCCCGGCTGCGCGAGCGCGCTCGCCGCGCGCACCGCCGCCTCGAGCGTCGCATGCTCGGCAAGCGGCACGCCGGCATCGGCCAGCGCCGCGCGGATCGCGCCCGCGTCGCGGCCGATCAGCATCACCGCACGGCACCAGCGCGCGACGGGCGCCGCGAGCGGCGCGAAATCCTGACCCTTGCCGTCGCCGCCCGCGATCAGCACCGTGCGCTGCGCCAGCCCGTCGAGCGCGGCGACGGTCGCACCGACGTTGGTGCCCTTGCTGTCGTCGACGTAATCGATGCCGTCGAGCGTCGCGATCACCTCGACCCGGTGCGGCTCGCCCCGGTATTCGCGCAAGCCGTGCAACAGCGGCGCGGCCGGCAGATCGATCGCGCGCGCGAGCGCATAGGCGGCGAGCGCGTTCGCCGCGTTGTGCAACCCACGGATGCGCAACGCGTCGGCGGGCATCAGGCGCTTCATGCCGATATCCGGCATGCGCGCGGCGTCCTGCCTGCGGCGCCGCGACGTCGGGGCGCCTGCATCGGCCGCGTCGCGGTCGACCGCCTCGACAAGCCACGCGATCCCGTTGTCGCGCGACAAACCGTAATCGCCGTCGGCGCCCGGCTCGTTCAAGCCGAACGTGACGGCGCGCGGCGCATCGGCCGCCGCGGGCGCGGGCGCGAACTTCATCACCTCGGCGTCGTCGCGGTTCAGCACGCGCACCGTGCGCGGCCCGAAGATCCGGCCCTTCGCGGCCGCGTAGGCGGCAAAGCCGCCGTGCCAGTCGAGATGGTCCTGCGTGATATTGAGAATCGCCGCGGCGTCGGGCGCGAACGTATGCGCGGTTTCGAGCTGAAAGCTCGACAGCTCGAGCACCCAGACGTCCGGCAGCGCGGCCGCGCCGATCGCTTCGGCGAGCTTGTCGAGCATCGCCGGGCTGATATTGCCCGCAACCGCGACCTTCCTGCCCGCGCGTTCGCACAACAGGCCCGTGAGGCTCGTCGTGGTCGTCTTGCCGTTCGTGCCGGTAATCGCGATCACCTTCGGTGCGTAGCCGCTCGCGCCAAGCGCCTTCAATGCCTGCGCGAAGAATTCGAGTTCGCCCCACACCGGCACGCCCCGCTCGCGCGCGGCAGCGACGAGCGGCGCGACGTCATCGGCAAGCGGCGACAAGCCGGGGCTCAGCGCAACGAGTTCGATCCCGCCGTCGAGCAGCGCCGGCGCAAACGCACCGCCGACGAATTCGGCGTCGATTCCCGCAGCGGCAAGCGCGTCAAGATTGGGCGGGGTCTCGCGCGTATCGGCAATGCGCAGCCGGCACCCGTGCGTCGCGCACCATCGCGCGATCGCGAGGCCCGATTCGCCGAGCCCCAACACGAGCACCATCGGCCGCTGCCGATCTCCGAACATCTCGCCAAACATCCTGAGCTTCCCTTTACCGCAGCTTGAGGGTGGACAAACCGAACAGGCAGAGCATCAACGTGATGATCCAGAAACGCACCACCACCTGCGTTTCCTTCCAGCCCGACAACTCGAAATGGTGATGCAGCGGCGCCATCTTGAAGATGCGCCGCCCTTCGCCGTAACGGCGCTTCGTGTACTTGAACCACGTGACCTGCAGCATCACCGACAGCGTCTCGGCAACGAAGATGCCGCCCATGATGAAAAGCACGATTTCCTGCCGCACGATCACGGCGACCGTGCCGAGCGCGCCGCCCAGCGCGAGCGCGCCGACGTCGCCCATGAACACCTGCGCGGGGTGCGTGTTGTACCAGAGGAACGCAAGCCCCGCGCCCCCCATCGCCGAGCAGAAGATCAGCAGCTCGCCCGCACCCGGAATGTGCGGAAACAGCAGATATTTCGAATAGACGGCGCTGCCCATCACGTAAGCGAACACGCCGAGCGACGCGCCGACCAGCACGACCGGCATGATCACGAGGCCGTCAAGGCCGTCGGTCAGGTTCACCGCGTTGCTTGCGCCGACGATCACGAAATACGTGAGCGCGATGAAACCCCAGACGCCGAGCGGATAGCTGATCGACTTGAGAAACGGCAGCAGCAGATCCGCGCGCGCGGGCAGCCCCATCGACAGCCCGCTTTGCACCCACGCGATGAACAGATCGAACACCCGCGCGTTATTCGCCTCGGACACGCTGAATGCCAAATAAACGGCCGCGAAGAGGCCGATCACCGATTGCCAGAAATACTTCTCGCGCGACGACATCCCGCGCGGGTCCTTGTAGACGACCTTCCGGTAATCGTCGACCCACCCGATCACGCCGAAGCCGAACGTGACAAGCATCACGATCCAGATGAAACGGTTCGTCAGATCGCCCCACAGGAGCGTCGCGACCGCGATGCCGATCAGAATCAGCACGCCGCCCATCGTCGGCGTGCCCGATTTCACGAGATGCGTTTGCGGACCGTCCTTGCGCACCGCCTGGCCGACCTTCATCTCGGTGAGCTTGCGAATCACCCACGGACCGCAGACGAGGCCGATCACGAGCGCCGTGATCGTGGCCATCACCGCCCGGAACGTCAGGTACGTGAACAAGCGCAAAAAGCTTGCGTCACTTTGCAGCCATTGCGCCAACGCCAGCAGCATGCTCTTACTTCCTTTCTTCAGTGTGCGCCGGGCGCAGTGCCCGGCGCGGTTGCGTTCGCGAGCGCGTCGACCACGCGCTCCATCTTCATGTACCGCGAGCCTTTGACCAGCAGCGTCGCGCGCGCGCCGAAGCCCGCCGCGCCGAGCGCGGCGATCAACGCCTGCGCGTCGTCGAAACGCTGCGCGCCGGCGCCATACGCATCGCATGCCGGCTGCGTGGCCGCGCCGAGCGCGAAGAGCGCATCGATTCCGCGCTCGCGCGCGTATGCGCCAATCTCGCGATGGAACGCCGGCCCTTCGTCGCCGACCTCGCCCATCTCGCCGATCACGAGCACCCGCGGGGCGGACTGCGCAGCGAGCACGTCGATCGCGGCGCGCATCGAATCCGGGTTCGCGTTGTAGGTGTCATCGATCAACGTCGCACCGGCGAGCAGGCCGGCGGTCGCGCGCTTGATCTGCAACCGCCCTTTCACCGGCTCGAATGCCTCGAGCCCGGCCTTGACCGCGGCAAGCGGCACGCCTGCCGCGAGTGCCGCCGCCGTCGCCGCGAGCGCGTTGCGCGCGTTGTGCTCGCCGAGCGCACGCAATTGCACGTCGATGCTGCCGTCCGGCGTCTCGATTGCCAAACGGTTGCCGTCGAGCGTGCCCGTCACGGCGGCGGACGTCGCGGGCACGGCGCCGTGCAGCGCGAAATCGACGATCCGGTTGCCGGTCGCGGCGACGCGCCAGATGCCCGCATACGCGTCGTCAGCCGGAAATACGGCGACACCGTCCGGCCCGAGCGCGTGAATCACCGAGGCATGCTCGAGCGCGACCGCCTCGACCGTCGCCATGAATTCCTGATGCTCGCGCTGCGCGTTGTTGACGAGCGCGACCGTGGGCGCGGCGATCCGCGCGAGCGTTTCGGTCTCGCCCGGATGGTTCATCCCGAGTTCGACAACCGCGAGCCGGTGCGCGGCGCACAGACGCAGCAGCGTGAGCGGCAGGCCGATGTCGTTGTTCAAATTGCCCGACGTCGCAAGCCGCGCCTGCTCGCCGACCGCCGCCGAAAAGATCGCCGCGATCATCTCCTTGACGGTCGTCTTGCCGTTGCTGCCCGTCACCGCGACGACCGGCACCGCGAAGCGCGTGCGCCAGCCGTGCGCCAGCGCGCCGAGCGCCGCGCGCGTATCGGCAACCTTCAGCGCAGGCAAATGCCACTCGGCCGGGCTGCGCGAGACCAGCGCCGCGCTCACCCCGCGAGCGGCGACGTCGTTCAAGAAATCGTGCGCATCGAAACGCTCGCCCTTCAGCGCGACGAACAGATCGCCCGGCCCCGCCGTGCGGCTGTCCGTCGACACTCGCGCAAACGATGCGTGCTCGTCGCCCAGCACGGTTGCGCCTGGGATCATCGCGGCGGCCTCGCGCAAAGTCAGCATTGTCATTCGCCACCTCCGCGCACCTGCGTCGTGCGTGCGGCCAGCGCGAGACGCGCATGGTCCTGATCGGAAAACACGCGCTTCTTGCCCATGATTTCCTGCGTCGCCTCGTGCCCCTTGCCGGCAAGCAGCACGACATCGTCGCGCGAGGCGCCGCGCACCACCTGCAGGATCGCACTGGCGCGATCCTCGAGCCGGCGCGCGCGCGCGGGCTCCCGCATCCCGGCGACGATCTGCTCGATGATCCTTTGCGGATCCTCGCTGCGCGGGTTGTCGCTCGTCACGACGACCTTGTCGGCGAGACGCTCGGCGATCGCGCCCATCAGCGGGCGCTTCGTCGGATCGCGATCGCCGCCGCAGCCGAACATGCAGACAAGTTCGCCGCCGCGCGCCTGGGCGATCGGGCGCAGCGCATCGAGCGTTTTCTCGAGCGCGTCGGGCGTATGCGCATAATCGACGACGACGAGCGGCTCGTCATTCTGCAGCCGGCCGCCGAGCCGCTGCATCCGGCCGTTCACCGGTTCGAGCCCTTCGAGCTCGGCAATCGCCGTGTCGAACGGCACATCGGCCGCGAGCAACGCACCAAGCACCGCGAGCAGATTGCTTACGTTGAACGCGCCGAGCGTGCTGGCCTCGACGTCCGCGTCGCCCCACGGCGACGTCACGCGGAACGCGGTGCCTGTCGCCGTCGCGCGGATATCGGTCGCGACAAGTTCGCGATCCGCGCCTATGGCATCGGTACCTGCGCCGATGCCATAGGCGAGCGTGTTCACGCGGCCGGCGAGCGACGCCAGCAAACGCCGGCCAGCCGCATCGTCGCGATTGACGACCGCCGCCCGCAGCCCGGGCCACGCAAAGAGCCGGGCCTTCGCCGCCTCATAGGCTTCGAATGTACGGTGATAGTCGAGATGGTCTTGCGTGAGATTCGTGAAGACCGCGATGTCGAACGCGGTGCCGTTCACGCGCCCCTGATGCAGCGCATGCGACGATACTTCCATCGCCACCGCCTGGGCGCCGGCGTCGCGCAATTTCGCGAGGCTGCGCTGCAGTTGCGGCGCATCGGGCGTCGTGAAACCCGTATGCACGAGTTGGCCCGGCATCCCGCTGCCGAGCGTGCCGATCACCGCGCACGGCCGCCGCAGCGCGGACAGCGCCGCGGCGATCCACTGCGTGCACGAGGTCTTGCCATTCGTCCCCGTCACGCCGATCGTGAGCAACGCATCGCTCGGATCGCCATACCAGCCGCTCGCTATCTCGCCCGCGAGCGCATCGAGCGCGGGAACGGCGAGAGACATCGCCGGATCGAGTTTCGCGGCATCGAAATTTTCCGGTTGATACAACACAGCGGCCGCGCCACGCGCGAGCGCGTCGGCAATGAACGGGCGATTGTCCGCACCGTCGACCGCATACGCGAAAAACACGTCGCCTGCCTGCACGCTGCGCGTGTCGGCGTGCAACTGCGCGCCCGCCGCCGCATGTGCGCGCAGCCACGCAAGCGCGGCCGCGATTTGAGGATGCGCCGGATGAGAACTGCGCACGGCGCTCATCGAACAACTCCAGGATGGTTATGTGTCGTACTCGACACGGTGATGCGCTTGGCCGGCGTCGCTGCAGACAGCTTGTGCGGCGCGGCGTCGTGCGCGCCGCTCGCGGCGTCGCCGGACACGACGAGCTGCTTGACCGGCATGTTGGGCGGCACATTCAGCGCGCGCAGCGTATCGCCTGCGATCGCCGAAAATACGGGACCGGACACCTGGCCGCCGAAGTGGCTGCCCGTCGTCGGCTCGTCGACCGACACCGCGACGACGATGCGCGGATTCGGCATCGGCGCCATGCCAATGAACGACGCGCGATACTTTTTGTGATCATAGCCACGGCCAACCTGCTTGTATGCGGTGCCGCTCTTGCCGCCGACGCGATAGCCGGGCACCGCCGCATCGGGCGACGTGCCGCCGGGCGCGACGACGGTTTCGAGCATCGCGCGCACTTCGCGCGCGGTCGTCGGCGCGAAAACCTGCGGGCCGCTTGGCGGCTGCTCGTCGTTGGTCTTGAAGATCGTGAGCGGCATCAGTTCGCCGTCGTGCGCGATTGCCGTGTACGCGCGCGCAAGCTGAAACAGCGACACCGACAACCCATAGCCATACGACATCGTCGCCTGCTCGATCCGGCGCCAGCTCTTCCACGGCCGCAAACGCCCGGCCGCCGCGCCCGGAAAACCGACCTTCGGCGCCTGCCCGAGCCCGATGCTCGTATACATATTCCACATTTCCTCGGGCCGCATCGTCATCGCAATCTTCGTCGCGCCGATATTGCTCGATTTCTGGATCACGCCGCCCACCGTCAGCGTGCCGAACCCCGCATCGTCGGTAATCGGCGCGCCGTCGAGCACGAAATGACCATTGCCCGTGTTGACGAGCGTCGAAGGCGTCACGCGATGCAAATCGAGCGCGAGCGACACCGTGAGCGGCTTCATGATCGAACCCGGCTCGAACACGTCGGTCAACACGCGATTGCGCAACTGCTCGCCCGTCAGGTGCGAGCGGTCGTTCGGGTTGTAAGTCGGATAATTGACGAGCGACAACACCTCGCCCGAGCGCACGTCGACCACGACCGCCGCGCCCGCCTTCGCATGGAATTTTTCGACGGCCGCCTTCAGATTCGTATAGGTGATGTACTGAATCTTGCTGTCGATCGACAACCCCACGTCCGTCCCGTCGTGCGGAGGAAGCTGCTCGTCGACATCCTCGACGATATGTCCCATCCGGTCCTTGATCACGCGCCGGCTGCCGGATGCGCCGGCGAGCAGCTTCTGGTCCGCGAGCTCGACGCCCTCCTGTCCCTCATCCTCGACATTCGTGAAGCCGATCAGATGTGCGGTGATCTCGCCTTCCGGATAGAAGCGCTTGTATTCGCCACGCTGATAGATGCCGGGAATGTCGAGCTTCGCGACCTGATCGGCAACATTGAGCGGCACCTGACGCTTCACGTAGACGAACGTCTTGTCCTCCGACAGCTTCGCCCTCAGTTCCTTCGTAGTCATCCCGAGCAGCTTGCCGAGCGCGACGAGCTTGTCGCCGCCGAAATCGTCCGGCACGTCGGCCGGAATCGCCCAGATCGCGCGCACCGGCAAACTCGTCGCGAGCACGAGGCCATTGCGGTCGAGAATCTTGCCGCGCGTCGCCGGCAACTCGAGCGTGCGCTGATAACGGCTCTCGCCCTGCTTCTGATAGAACGCGTTGCCGGGCCCCTGAATCCAGAACGCACGCGCGGCGAGCGCGACGAACGCCATGAACAGCAGGAACACGACGAACTTCGAGCGCCACATCGGCAGGTGCACCGACAACACGGGGCTCGATGCGAATTTCACGCCTTGCGCACGTTTCGACGCCGGCTTCATCGCGCGCCTCCCCGAGCCGCGACGGCGCTGGACGGCGGCGGCGCATCGGCCGCCTTCGCGTCGCCGGACGGCGCCGTCAGATATTGCGTGCGTCCCGTCGAGATCGGCTGCATCTTCAGCGAACTCGTCGCGAGCTGCTCGATGCGCGATGTCTTCGACAACGCGCTTTGCTGATACTGAAGCTGCGCGTAGTCCTGCTGAAGCTGATGCTCCTGAGATTGCGCGCGTTGCAGCTGAATGAAGATCTGCCGCTGCTGGTTCGTCGAATTGACGACCGACAGCGCGCACCCCATCACGATGATCAGCAGAAAGATATTGAGGCGGCTCATGGCGCGACGCGCTCCGCGATACGCATCACCGCCGAGCGGGCGCGCGGATTGGCCGAGACTTCCGCGTCGCCCGGGAATTTGCGGCCGAGCAGCTTGAGCGGCGGACTGGGCAGATCGACGGCGCGAATCGGCAGACGACGATCGACAGCAGGCGCACTCGCATGCGCCTGCATGAATCGCTTGACGATCCGGTCCTCCAGCGAATGAAAGCTGATGACCACGAGCCGCCCCCCTTGCTCCAACGCCGTCAATGCTGCCTCTAGAACGACTTGCAGGTCCGCAAGCTCTTGATTGACGTGAATCCGTATAGCTTGAAAGGTGCGGGTTGCCGGATCCTTGCCCTTCTCACGGGTCTTGACGACGTGACCCACGATTTGGGCAAGCTCGCGCGTGCTGTCGAGAGGCCCGAGACGGTCGGACTCTGCCCGGCGAGCAGCAATCGCCTTTGCAATCTGAAAAGCAAACCGTTCTTCCCCATAATCCCGTATCACCTCCGTCAATTCCTGCACCGACGCTCGCGCGAGCCACTCAGCCGCCGATTCACCGCGCGTCGGGTCCATCCGCATATCGAGCGGGCCGTCCGCCCGAAAGCTGAAGCCGCGCTCCGGATCGTCGACCTGTGGCGACGACACGCCCAAATCCAGCAACACGCCCGACACCCGCCCTACTCCACGCTCGGCCAATGCGCCGGCGAGCGACGCGAAGCTGTCGTGAACAATCTCGAAGCGCGCGTCCCCGATGCCCGCAGCCGTTTCGATCGCACGCGGATCCTTGTCGAACGCGATCAGCCGGCCTGCCGGCGCGAGCCGCGCGAGCACCGCGCGGCTATGACCGCCGCGCCCGAACGTGCCGTCGACATAAATGCCGTCGGGCCGCGCCACGAGCGCATCGACCGCCTCATCCAACAGCACCGTGCGATGCTGCAATTCGTTTCCCATCGCGGGCGCCTTCCTCACCGCAATCAGAACGTGAAATTCTTCAGCGCCTCGGGCATGCCCTGCGCCATCGCTGCCTGCTCCTTCGCGATGTAGGTCTGCGCATCCCACAGCTCGAAGTGACTTCCCATTCCCAGCAACATGACTTCCTTTTCCAGCCCGGCCGCCATCCGCAGCTCGGGAGACACGAGAATCCGGCCCGCGCTGTCGAGATCGACATCCATCGCGTTGCCCAGAAAAATGCGGCGCCACCAGTGCGCGTCCATCGGCAGCGCGGCAATCTTCGCGCGGAACACTTCCCATTCAGGACGCGGAAACAGCAACAGGCAGCCGTCCGGGTGCTTGGTCACAGTCACCCGTCCTTCTGCCTGTCCTTGCAGCGCCTCGCGATAGCGGGACGGCACCGACATCCGTCCTTTCGCATCGAGCGTCAGCGCCGACGCCCCTTGAAACACGTTTCCGCTCTCCCGATCAGGGCGCCGAAGAACCCGCCCAACGCTGAAAATTTAGCCGGAAAACCCCGGCAAATCACACAAAAATACACTTTCTCACACTGTCTCCCACTTTAGAGGAAGGCCTATGGACGGTCAAGGGAGACGGCCGATTTTTTGACGAATTTTGTTATTCAGAACAAGGACTTACGCGCATCACCTCAAGTCACCCGTCATGCCAAAAAACGTTATAAATGAATGGACTAGTGCAATTTGTGAAAGTGGTACATGAGAAGCACGCCCCAGATCGGCGCGGCGGCAGGGATTTCAGAAGGGAAAACAGCAGAGGAAAAACGGCGGGGATCGTCAGCGTCCGGAGCGGCACGAATACGGCCGTTCCGGACCGACTATTTAAAGATAGTAGGCAGTGCTTGTCATCACTTTCGACGCGGCGCGCATCAGCATACGCGCCGGCCGCGGCAGCTCGATTCCACCCGCTTCGGTCGCCGTCTTGCCGTGCTTGATTTCGTCGATGCGCATTTGCTCGACGATCGCGCGCGACTCGACGTCCGCCGCCGGCAAAGCGGATAAGTGGCTGTCGAGATGGCTCTCGACCTGACGCTCCGTTTCAGCCATGAACCCGAGGCTCACCTTGTCGCCGAACCGCCCGGCAATGACGCCGATCGCGAGTGCGCCCGCATACCACAGCGGATTCAGCAAGCTCGGCCGGGAATCGAGCGTCTTCAGGCGGTGCGCGGTCCATGCGAGATGATCCTCCTCTTCGCACGCAGCCTCGTCGAACATTTCCTTGAGCGCACTCGATGACGTCGTGAGCTTCTGCGCCTGATAAAGCGCCTGCGCGCATACCTCGCCGACATGATTCACCCGCATCAATCCCGCCGCATGCTTGCGCTCGGCAGCGGTAAGTTCGGCGCTCGCCTCAACGGCAGGCGCGGGCACCGGCCGGCTCATTCGGCTCACGCCCGTCATCGAGCGCAAGCCCCGGTCAAATTCACTGATCAACTCGTCGAACACCATTGCGTTTCTCCATGCCGACGCGCCGCTTTTCGTAAGGAAAGCGTAACAAATCAATTGCTTATGCTTATTACGGTAGCGCCGGAAATAGCGGTTAACCCGTGATTTTACCCATTGTTGCATAAAGGAAACATGAGGAATCTCATGTCGCGCTTTCCCTTTGTCGCCTTTAGTCCATTTGCTAAATTACGAGCGCTTCTGTCGAAGTTCGAGCAGGCCCGAGACCTCAATACATACGATGGCCGCCACAAAAAATTTCATATTTGGAGATCTTTCAATGAAGAAATCGCTTTTCGCGCTCGTCGCGTTGAGCGCGTTTGCTGGCGCGGCGCACGCGCAAAGCAGCGTGACGCTCTACGGCATCATCGACGAAGGCTTCAACATCAATACGAATGCGGGCGGCAAGCATAAGTACGACCTGACGAGCGGCGTCATGCAGGGCAGCCGCTGGGGTCTGCGCGGCACCGAAGATCTCGGCGGCGGACTGAAAGCCGTCTTCGTGCTCGAAAACGGCTTCAACGCCAGCACCGGCCAAATCAACCAAGGCGGCCTTGAATTCGGTCGCCAGGCCTATGTCGGCCTATCAAGCGGCTTCGGCACGGTCACGCTCGGCCGCCAATATGACTCTGTCGTCGATTTCGTCGGCCCGCTCGCCGTCGGCGATCAGTGGGGCGGCTACATTGCCGCGCACCCCGGCGACCTCGACAACTTCAACAACGCCTATCGCGTGAACAACGCAATCAAGTTCACGAGCGCAAACTACGGCGGCTTCACGTTCGGCGGCCTGTACAGCCTCGGCGGCATCGCCGGCGATTTCAGCCGCAACCAGACTTGGTCGCTCGGCGCCGGCTACACGAACGGCCCGCTCTCGCTGGGTGTCGGCTATTTGAACGCGCGCACGCCGTCGACATCGGGCGGCCTGTTCGGCAACAACACGACGTCGAGCACCCCGGCTGCCGTGACGTCTCCCGTCTATGCCGGCTACGCTTCCGCGCATACGTACCAGGTGATCGGCGCGGCCGCGGCGTACACGATCGGCGCTGCCACGATCGGCGCGACGTACTCGAACATCAAGTTCATGAACTTCTCGAGCGCCGTGTTCCCGAACCAAACCGCGACGTTCAACAACGGCGAAGTCAGCTTCAAGTATCAATTGACCCCGGCCCTCGTCGCCGGCGCCGCGTATGACTACACGCAAGGCAGCAAGATCGCGGGCCAGTCGGCGGCAAAATATCACCAGGGCTCGGCGGGCGTCGATTATTTCCTGTCGAAACGCACCGACGTCTATGTCATCGGCGTGTACCAGCACGCATCGGGCAACGTGATCGAAGCCAACGGCAATACCATTGGGCCGGCAACCGCTGCGATCAACGGCATCACGCCGTCGTCGAACCGCAATCAGTTCACGGCGCGAGTCGGCATCCGCCACAAGTTCTGATATATGCGCATCAGCGGGTGATGAATATCCCGCAGTTGCTTAAAAGGCGCCCGAGGGCGCCTTTTTTATTGACGATGCCGCTACGCGAAAAAGATCGTGCCCGAAAACGAATGCGCCGCCCCACACGCGCGGCACACAATGAGCCGCTCAACGACGCGCGGCACGCGGCGCTTGTCACGCCTTGCCGTCACGTAACTCGCGACGCAGAATCTTGCCGACGTTGGTCTTCGGCAGCTCAGTGCGGAATTCGACGTATTTGGGCCGCTTATAGCCGGTCAGGCGCTCCTTGCAGTAAGCGAGAATTTCCTTGTCCGTGAGCGCCGGGTCCTTTTTCACGACGAACAGCTTCACCGCTTCGCCCGAATGCTCGTCGGGCACGCCGACGGCCGCCACCTCGAACACGCCCGGATGCGACGCAACCACATCCTCCACCTCGTTCGGGTACACGTTGAAGCCCGATACGAGAATCATGTCCTTTTTCCGGTCGACGATCTTCACGTAGCCGCGCTCGTCCATCACACCGATGTCGCCCGTCTTGAAGAAGCCGTCCGGCATCATTACCTGCGCGGTTTCGTCCGGCCGATTCCAGTAACCCGCCATCACCTGCGGGCCGCGAATGCAGATCTCGCCGGGCTGGCCGAGCGCGACGTCGGTGCCGGCATCGTCGCGGATCGCGATTTCGGTCGACGGCAACGGCAAACCGATCGTGCCGCTGTATTCGGTTGCCGTGACCGGATTGCAGGTTGCGACGGGCGACGTTTCCGACAACCCGTAGCCTTCGACGATCGGCGTTTTCGTCTTTTCGTACCAGCGTTTCGCCACGCTTTCCTGAACCGCCATACCACCCGCATTGGCGACCGCGAGCTTCGAGAAATCGAGCTGGTCGAAGTCCGGGTGATTCAACAGGGCGTTATAAAGCGTATTGACGGCCGGAAACGTGATGATCTGGATACCTTTTAGTTCCTTGATCGTGCCCGCGATGTCGCGCGGATTCGGAATCAGGATGCCGGTGCCGCCCGTGCGCAAGGTCAGCAGCCCGCAAACGGTCAGCGCGAACACGTGATAGAGCGGCAACGCAACCACGGTATTGAACTGCGTCACTTCCGGACGCAGCGTGTAGGCCGGCTGATGCCAAGCCTGCGCCTGCAACACGTTCGCGACGATATTGCGGTGTAGCAGCGTCGCCCCCTTCGCCACGCCGGTCGTGCCGCCCGTGTACTGCAGGAACGCGACGTCGTCCGGCTTCAGCTTGGCCGGCTTGAAACTCTGCTTGGCGCCTTCGGCAAGCGCCGCATTGAAGCGCGTAAACGATGGCAGGTGCCACGCCGGCACCAACTTCTTTACGCGGCGCACGACATAATTGACGATCAAGCCCTTGAAACCGAGCAGATCGCCCATCGCCGCGACGACGACGTGCTTGACCGACGTGCCGGCAATCACCGCCTGCAGCGTCGTTGCGAAATTCTCGAGGATCACGATCGCTTGCGCGCCGCTGTCCTTGAGCTGATGTTCAAGCTCGCGCGGCGTGTAGAGCGGATTGACGTTGACGACCGTATAACCCGCGCGCAGCACTGCCGCGATCGTCACCGGGTATTGCAGCACGTTCGGCATCATGATCGCGATCCGCGCGCCCGGCGCAAGCCCGCGCGACTGAAACCACGCGCCGAGCTTTTGCGATAGCGCGTCGAGTTCGCCATAAGTGATCGCCTTGCCCATGCAAATAAAGGCTTGCCGTTCGCGATAGAGGCGAAAGCTTTCTTCGAGCAGATCAGGAACGGACGAATACGGGGACGCGTCAATTTCGGCTGGCACGCCGGGGGGATACGACTTCAGCCAAATCTTCTCCATGCAACGCGTCTCCAGGCTCATTTTTCGAATGGTCGTGCTAAAAATTGCATCGTAGCCGGTCGGTCCCTCGGAGACAATCCAGTTAGACACTCCTTTCCAACTTTGCCAACGCTGCCGGGCGGGGGCGGCGTGCGGCGTCGTTCGATCATCCGGTGCGTCTTTTCCGCGGTTTTCCCCCACCCTTTACACACGCTCCACCTCGACCAGGCAATCGTAGAACGTCGCGCCGCGCCCGAGATCGGTCAACGCCTGGCTCGTCACTTGATTCGCGTTCCGTCCGTCTGGCGCAAGCTTCCTCCACCAGATCGATAAGCCGACGACGAGCCCTTCGCGCGCGCGCTCGGTTACCCGCGCCTTCGCCTGCAACGAGCCGCGGTCATTGAAGATCCGCACGATATCGCCTTCTTCGATGCCGCGCCGTATAGCATCAGCTGGGTGAATGTCGAGATAAGGCTCGCCTTCAACCGAACGCAAGCTCGCGACGTTGACGAACGTACTATTTAGAAAATGACGGGCCGGCGGGGAAATCATCGCGAGCGGATAGCGGGCTGCCAGTTCCGGCGCGCCGTCTGCCGATTCATAAGGCGGCAAATAGTCGGGCACCGGATCGAGCCCCATCTGTGCGAGACGTGCGCTGTAAAATTCGCATTTCCCGGATGGCGTCCGGAAGCCGCCGTTCGCAAACGGCGCATCGGCGAGCTTCAGCTTGATCCAGCGCGCCTGCTTGAGCGTATCCCAATCACTTTGCAGCGACGGATCATTCCAGTGCAGCGATGCGCGTGCGAGTGTTTCATCGTCTTCATACAGTGCGGGCTCGTCGAGTCCCATTCGGCGCGCGATACCGCGAAAGATCTCGGTATTCGGCCGGGCTTCGCCAACCGGCTCAATCGATGGCAAATTCGCCATCACATACGTGTGGCCATACGATTTATGGACATCGAGATGTTCGAGCTGCGACGTTGCCGGCAACACAAGATCGGCGTAGTCAGCCGTATCTGTCTTGAAATGCTCGAGAACGATCGTGAACAAATCTTCTCGCGCAAAACCCGCGCCCACTTTGCCGGAATCGGGCGCCACCGCCACCGGGTTCGAATTGTAGACGATGATCGCCTCTATCTTCGGACCGAAATCCTCTCCGCCCGGATGCAACAACGCATCGCCAATTGCATTCATATTGATCGAACGTGGTAGCTTGTTCGGCCAACCAGGCAGTAAATCCGGACGTCTGAGCGCCGCATGGTTAATCGGCGCCCATTCGGCCGAAGACAACAGCAGGCCGCCCGCGCGCTCCCGCCATGCACCGGTGAGCGCGGGCAGCGAAGCGATCGCGCGTACCGCGTTGCCACCACCCCGTGCGCGTTGCATGCCGTAGTTCAGACGAATAGAGGCCTTGCGCGTGCGGCCGTAAATACGGGCTAGTTCGATGATTTCCGACGCAGTTATCCCGCAGATCTGCGCGACTCGCTCCGGAGAGTAACTCATCGCACGCGCCTTCAACGCGTCGAAACCGAGCGTGTGATCGCGAATAAAATCATGATCGAGGAGTTCCTCGCCGATCAGCACGTGCATCATGCCAAGCGCGAGCGCGCCGTCCGTGCCCGGTTTCAGCGCGATGTGGCGATGGCATTTTTCGGCCGTCAGCGACCGGTACGGATCGATCGCGATCAATTGCGCCCCCCGACGTTTGGCTTCTTGAGCGCGCGTCCAAAAATGCAGATTCGACGCGATTGGGTTAGCCCCCCAAATCAAAATCAATTCGCTTTCTTCGTAAAACTCGACATGCATGCCGATACTGGCACCGTAGGTATACTGAAGTCCTGCGGCACCCGCAGCCGAGCAGATCGTCCGTTCGAGCAGTGACGCGCCCAAAACATTAAAAAAACGCTGAGCGATACTTTCGCCTTGAATCAGCCCCATCGTTCCGGCATAGCTATAAGGTACGATCGCTTCCGGAGCGCGGCGTGCGATTTCCGAGAGCCGTTCGGCCGCCAGCTCGTTCGCTGCCTCCCAGCTAATCGGCTCAAAGCGCCCTTCTCCTTTCCGTCCCACTCGCTTGAGCGGTACGGTCAGTCGCTCCGGATGATGAACGCGCTCAGCGTATCGGCTCACCTTCGTGCATAGGGCGCCTTGAGTGGGCGCATGATCCGGATCTCCCGTAACCTTGACCGCTCGACCGTTCTCGACGGTGACACGCATTGCACAGGTATCTGGACAGTCATGCGGGCAAACAGCACGAGCGATTTGGATTGGGGCGGACATGTTTTATCGACTCAGTTTCTGTGGGTCCGGCGATTTTACGCTTTGAACTTACTAAATTTCGGGTTCCAGGTAAGCGGCAGCGAAATCTTGACCTGCCCGCGAGCGCACCATGCGAGTCAGAAGCGAATAGATTCTGTTTCGGAGCAGAAGACGGGACCTTGAAGCAGCGCTTGACGAAAGAGCCAGCCATCGGGTTTCTGGAGGGAGCCGAGGCAGATATGCCGGTGAAGGGGCCATGCAGGAAACCCGGCTTCAGTGGCGCGTCGTCTGTACCTGGCACGCGAAGCGCGGCGGCATGGTGATCTCGGAAGCGCTGGGGCGATGAGGGGGGGTTTGTGGAGCTTGAAGAGTTTGAGGGCGTAAAAGCAAAAACCCCCGCTGGGTAGGCGGGGGTTTTTTAAGGGGGAGCCTGACGATTACCTACTTTCACACGGGGATCCGCACTATCATCGGCGTGGAGTCGTTTCACGGTCCTGTTCGGGATGGGAAGGGGTGGGACCGACTCGCTATGGTCATCAGGCAAAGCGGGTTGTTGCGTTGCTTCGCAGCGCAACCAATCTTGGAAGAAGCAGTAATCTTGGGTTGTGCGTATCGCACACGAGAATCAACAAGTTCTGTAAGACAGACTTGTTATAGGATCAAGCCTTACGGGCAATTAGTATCGGTTAGCTGAACGCATTACTGCGCGTACACACCCGACCTATCAACGTCCTGGTCTCGAACGACCCTTCAAGGGGATCAAGTCCCCGGGGATATCTCATCTTAAGGCGAGTTTCCCGCTTAGATGCTTTCAGCGGTTATCTCTTCCGAACATAGCTACCCGGCGATGCCACTGGCGTGACAACCGGTACACCAGAGGTTCGTCCACTCCGGTCCTCTCGTACTAGGAGCAGCCCCCTTCAAATATCCAACGCCCACGGCAGATAGGGACCAAACTGTCTCACGACGTTTTAAACCCAGCTCACGTACCTCTTTAAATGGCGAACAGCCATACCCTTGGGACCGGCTACAGCCCCAGGATGAGATGAGCCGACATCGAGGTGCCAAACACCGCCGTCGATATGAACTCTTGGGCGGTATCAGCCTGTTATCCCCAGAGTACCTTTTATCCGTTGAGCGATGGCCCTTCCATACAGAACCACCGGATCACTATGACCTGCTTTCGCACCTGCTCGACTTGTCGGTCTCGCAGTTAAGCACGCTTATGCCATTGCACTATCAGCACGATTTCCGACCGTACCTAGCGTACCTTCGTACTCCTCCGTTACGCTTTGGGAGGAGACCGCCCCAGTCAAACTGCCTACCATGCACTGTCCCCGACCCGGATCACGGGCCAAGGTTAGAACCTCAAACAAACCAGGGTGGTATTTCAAGGACGGCTCCACCGAAACTAGCGTTCCGGTTTCATAGCCTCCCACCTATCCTACACAGATCGGTTCAAAGTCCAATGCAAAGCTACAGTAAAGGTTCATGGGGTCTTTCCGTCTAGCCGCGGGTAGATTGCATCATCACAAACACTTCAACTTCGCTGAGTCTCGGGAGGAGACAGTGTGGCCATCGTTACGCCATTCGTGCAGGTCGGAACTTACCCGACAAGGAATTTCGCTACCTTAGGACCGTTATAGTTACGGCCGCCGTTTACCGGGACTTCAATCAAGAGCTTGCACCCCATCATTTAATCTTCCGGCACCGGGCAGGCGTCACACCCTATACGTCCACTTTCGTGTTTGCAGAGTGCTGTGTTTTTATTAAACAGTCGCAGCCACCAGTTTATTGCAACCCCTTCACCCTTCTGGCGCAGGCCAGTCAAGCTACCAGGGCGTACCTTATCCCGAAGTTACGGTACCAATTTGCCGAGTTCCTTCTCCCGAGTTCTCTCAAGCGCCTTAGAATACTCATCTCGCCCACCTGTGTCGGTTTGCGGTACGGTCATCGTTAGACTGAAGCTTAGAGGCTTTTCTTGGAACCACTTCCAATTGCTTCGCGACCGAAGTCGCTCGCGCCACACCCTTGAATCCTGCGCCCGGATTTGCCTAAGCGCCTTCTCCAATGCAGCGACCGGGACGTCCAACACCCGGACAACCTTCCGCGATCCGTCCCCCCATCGCATCTAACGACGGTGCAGGAATATTGACCTGCTTCCCATCAGCTACGCATTTCTGCCTCGCCTTAGGGGCCGACTCACCCTACGCCGATGAACGTTGCGTAGGAAACCTTGGGCTTACGGCGAGGGGGCCTTTCACCCCCTTTATCGCTACTCATGTCAGCATTCGCACTTCCGATACCTCCAGCACCCTTTACAAGGCACCTTCGCAGGCTTACGGAACGCTCTCCTACCATGCGAGCAAGCTCGCATCCGCAGCTTCGGTATATGGCTTAGCCCCGTTACATCTTCCGCGCAGGACGACTCGATCAGTGAGCTATTACGCTTTCTTTAAAGGGTGGCTGCTTCTAAGCCAACCTCCTGACTGTTTTAGCCTTCCCACTTCGTTTCCCACTTAGCCATATTTGGGGACCTTAGCTGGCGGTCTGGGTTGTTTCCCTCTTGACACCGGACGTTAGCACCCGATGTCTGTCTCCCGTGATTGCACTCTTCGGTATTCGGAGTTTGCTATGGCGGGGTAATCTGCAATAGACCCCCCAACCATGACAGTGCTCTACCCCCGAAGGTGAGACACGAGGCACTACCTAAATAGTTTTCGGAGAGAACCAGCTATTTCCAGGTTTGTTTAGCCTTTCACCCCTATCCACAGCTCATCCCCTAACTTTTCAACGTTAGTGGGTTCGGACCTCCAGTACGTGTTACCGCACCTTCATCCTGGCCATGGATAGATCACCTGGTTTCGGGTCTACGCCCAGCAACTGAACGCCCTATTCGGACTCGCTTTCGCTACGCCTGCCCTATTCGGTTAAGCTTGCTACTGAACGTAAGTCGCTGACCCATTATACAAAAGGTACGCCGTCACCCCTTACGAGGCTCCGACTGTTTGTATGCATGCGGTTTCAGGATCTATTTCACTCCCCTCCCGGGGTTCTTTTCGCCTTTCCCTCACGGTACTGGTTCACTATCGGTCGATCACGAGTATTTAGCCTTGGAGGATGGTCCCCCCATCTTCAGACAGGATTTCACGTGTCCCGCCCTACTTGTCGTACACCTAGTTCTTTCATACTGTTTTCGCCTACAGGGCTATCACCTGCTATGGCCGCACTTTCCAGAGCGTTCGGCTAACAATACAAATAAAGAGTACAGGCTCTTCCCATTTCGCTCGCCACTACTTTGGGAATCTCGGTTGATTTCTTTTCCTGCGGTTACTTAGATGTTTCAGTTCACCGCGTTCGCCTCACATGACCTATGGATTCAGTCATGGATACTCCATCAGGAGTGGGTTTCCCCATTCGGACATCCCCGGATCAAAGCTTGTTTGCCAGCTCCCCGGGGCTTTTCGCAGGCTACCGCGTCCTTCATCGCCTGTGATCGCCAAGGCATCCACCACATGCACTTGTTCGCTTGACCCTATAACGAGTCTGTCTCGTTACAGGTTGAGTTCTCGCGTTGTGCCGTATTCCAAATTGAGCCGAACAATGAAGTTCGAATCATCTTGAGATACATCGATACAATCACAACCCGGATAGTTTCCACGTCCATCTCATAAGACGCTTCCGCTATCCAAATTACTTACTTCTTCCTGATTGTTAAAGAACGACAGCCGATACAGTTGCCTGCATCACTCTGACTGGCTCAATCGCCAATGCGAAGCATTCGCTGATCGGTTCAGCAAACCCTTGGCATTGAGGATTGGTGGAGGCAGACGGGATCGAACCGACGACCCCCTGCTTGCAAAGCAGGTGCTCTCCCAGCTGAGCTATGCCCCCATACAGAGACCTCTCAGGCTTCCTTGTCCAGACAACTTGGTGGGTCTGGTTGGATTCGAACCAACGACCCCCGCCTTATCAAGACGGTGCTCTAACCGACTGAGCTACAGACCCCTGAGTCTGTCTTAATCAACAGCCGATAAGCGTGAGCGCTTCACTTCGCGGTAAGCTCGAGAAAGGAGGTGATCCAGCCGCACCTTCCGATACGGCTACCTTGTTACGACTTCACCCCAGTCATGAATCCTACCGTGGTGACCGTCCTCCTTGCGGTTAGACTAGCCACTTCTGGTAAAACCCACTCCCATGGTGTGACGGGCGGTGTGTACAAGACCCGGGAACGTATTCACCGCGGCATGCTGATCCGCGATTACTAGCGATTCCAGCTTCATGCACTCGAGTTGCAGAGTGCAATCCGGACTACGATCGGTTTTCTGGGATTGGCTCCCCCTCGCGGGTTGGCGACCCTCTGTTCCGACCATTGTATGACGTGTGAAGCCCTACCCATAAGGGCCATGAGGACTTGACGTCATCCCCACCTTCCTCCGGTTTGTCACCGGCAGTCTCCCTAGAGTGCTCTTGCGTAGCAACTAAGGACAAGGGTTGCGCTCGTTGCGGGACTTAACCCAACATCTCACGACACGAGCTGACGACAGCCATGCAGCACCTGTGCGCCGGTTCTCTTTCGAGCACGCCCAACTCTCATCGGGCTTCCGACCATGTCAAGGGTAGGTAAGGTTTTTCGCGTTGCATCGAATTAATCCACATCATCCACCGCTTGTGCGGGTCCCCGTCAATTCCTTTGAGTTTTAATCTTGCGACCGTACTCCCCAGGCGGTCAACTTCACGCGTTAGCTACGTTACTAAGGAAATGAATCCCCAACAACTAGTTGACATCGTTTAGGGCGTGGACTACCAGGGTATCTAATCCTGTTTGCTCCCCACGCTTTCGTGCATGAGCGTCAGTATTGGCCCAGGGGGCTGCCTTCGCCATCGGTATTCCTCCACATCTCTACGCATTTCACTGCTACACGTGGAATTCTACCCCCCTCTGCCATACTCTAGCCTGCCAGTCACCAATGCAGTTCCCAGGTTGAGCCCGGGGATTTCACATCGGTCTTAGCAAACCGCCTGCGCACGCTTTACGCCCAGTAATTCCGATTAACGCTCGCACCCTACGTATTACCGCGGCTGCTGGCACGTAGTTAGCCGGTGCTTATTCTTCCGGTACCGTCATCCCCAACGGTTATTAGCCATTAGGTTTTCTTTCCGGACAAAAGTGCTTTACAACCCGAAGGCCTTCTTCACACACGCGGCATTGCTGGATCAGGGTTGCCCCCATTGTCCAAAATTCCCCACTGCTGCCTCCCGTAGGAGTCTGGGCCGTGTCTCAGTCCCAGTGTGGCTGGTCGTCCTCTCAGACCAGCTACTGATCGTCGCCTTGGTAGGCCTTTACCCCACCAACTAGCTAATCAGCCATCGGCCACCCCTATAGCGCGAGGCCCGAAGGTCCCCCGCTTTCATCCGTAGATCGTATGCGGTATTAATCCGGCTTTCGCCGGGCTATCCCCCACTACAGGATATGTTCCGATGTATTACTCACCCGTTCGCCACTCGCCACCAGGCCGAAGCCCGTGCTGCCGTTCGACTTGCATGTGTAAGGCATGCCGCCAGCGTTCAATCTGAGCCAGGATCAAACTCTTCAGTTCAATGCCTGTTACTGTTTTCGGTTCCGTAGAACCGGTCGCTCACTCAAAGCTGACAGGTTATGAATCTCTTCATTAACCTGACTTACTTTAGTGTGAGACTCTTGATACTTTTGCTTATCCCGGTAAAACCAGGTCCGCTTCCATCAAGCGCCCACACTTATCGGCTGTTCATTGTTAAAGAGCATTTTCTGCCAAGCTTTCCTGCCCGCTCAGCAGCGCTGCGTTGTCAGCAGCAGAGAAGCGAAATTATGAACCCCTTTTCTTCGTCCGTCAACAACTTTTTATCCATCTCGTCGTCGCAAACCCGGGTCCCGCTTCCTGACTCGCTACGCCTACCGCTTCAACTCCCTCTCTAGCAGTCGGCTGCGCTTCCTTCTCTCTCCCCCGCTGTCCGTTTCCGTTTCAGCGAAAGAGGCGTGATTCTAGTCAGGCCCCGCCCTTCGCGCAACCCCTTAGCAAAAAAATTTGCGTCGGCGGCTTTATGCGCGCCGACATCCATGCAATCACCGATGCTTGAACACCGGCTTACGCTTTTCAACGAATGCGGCCATTCCTTCCTTTTGATCTTCAGTGGCAAACAGCGAATGGAATAAGCGTCGCTCGAAATGCACGCCCTCGGCCAACGTCGTCTCGTATGCTCGATTAACCGCTTCCTTCACCATCATCACGGCCGGCAGCGAAAACTCAGCAATCGTCGCGGCAGCGGCAATCGACTCATCCAGCAACTTGTCAGCGGGCAGAATCCGCGAAACCAACCCAGCGCGCTCCGCCTCCTCCGCATCCATGAAACGCGCAGTCAGGCACATGTCCATCGCCTTCGCCTTCGATACCGCACGCGTCAGGCGTTGCGTGCCGCCCGCCCCCGGCATCACGCCAAGCTTGATTTCCGGCTGGCCGAATTTTGCCGTGTCGGCCGCGAAAATGATGTCGCACATCATTGCCAACTCACAGCCGCCGCCCAGCGCAAATCCTGCGACAGCCGCGATGATCGGCTTACGGATCTGCCGCACGGTCTCCCAGTTGCGCGTGATGTAATCGCCTTTGTATGCATCCATGTACGAGTACTTGGCCATCATGCCGATATCGGCGCCAGCAGCGAACGCCTTCTCGCTGCCAGTAATGACGATCGCACCGATTCCCTCATCGGCATCGAACGCCTTCAGCGCAGCGCCCAGTTCGTCCATCAACGCATCGTTCAGCGCGTTCAACGCCTTCGGGCGATTCAACGTAATCAGCCCGACCCGGCCACGCGTCTGCGTCAGGATATTTTCGTAAGCCATCTCTTCCTCCTTGATCAAGGCAGCGCGAAACACCGCGCACACGCAAATAATTTAATGCTACCATTCATCGACCAACCGGTCGGTTAATTAATAACCATCGATCACTTCATCGCACATTAGGCCGCCGTCATGACACACTCCTTGTTCACGAAGCACGAAGCCACGCTGAAGCAAGCCCTTTCCGCGATCGAAACGCGCGGCTATTGGAGCCCGTTTGCCGAAATGCCGAGTCCCAAAGTGTACGGGGAAAGCGCAAACGCAGACGGTGAAGCCGCATTCAAAACGCAGCTCAATCAGCCGTTCACACTCGACCAGCCCGCGTCGGGCGGCACGGTCGGCGCCGAGCAATCGCCATATGGCTTCGCGCTTGGCATTCGATACCCGAAATCGTCCCCCGACGAATTGATCGCCGCAGCCGCAAACGCGCAACCTGCGTGGCGCGCTGCCGGTCCAACCGCCTGGGCAGGTGTCTGCCTCGAAATCCTTGCCCGCCTGAATCGCGCGAGTTTCGAAATCGCATACAGCGTGATGCATACGACCGGCCAAGCATTCATGATGGCGTTCCAGGCAGGTGGACCGCACGCGCAGGACCGTGCACTCGAAGCCGTCGCCTATGCGTGGCAGGAACTGCAGCGCATTCCCGCCGATACGTACTGGGAAAAGCCGCAAGGCAAGAATCCGCCGCTTGCGATGCACAAGCGTTATATGGTCGTGCCGCGCGGCACGGGCCTCGTGCTCGGCTGCTCGACGTTCCCCACGTGGAACGGCTATCCCGGCATGTTCGCCGACCTCGCCACCGGCAACACGGTGATCGTCAAGCCACACCCCGGCGCGATCCTGCCGCTCGCCATCACTGTACGCATCGCGCGCGATACGCTGCGCGACGCGGGCTTCGACCCGAATGTAGTCACGCTGCTCGCCACCGAAGGCGACGACGGCGCTCTCGTTCAGGCGCTCGCGCTGCGCCCCGAAATCAAATTGATCGACTTCACGGGCAGCACGCCGAACGGCAACTGGCTTGAGCGAAACGCCCATCAAGCGCAGGTGTATACCGAGAAAGCGGGCGTCAATCAGATCGTGATCGATTCCGTCGACGATCTGAAAGCCGCCGCGAGAAACATCGCGTTCTCGCTGTCGCTCTACTCGGGGCAGATGTGTACTGCGCCACAAAATATCTACGTACCTCGCGACGGCATTCGCACTGCGGACGGACACATCGGCTTCGACGAAGTCGCGCGGGCAATTGCCGATGCCGTGAAAAAGCTGACCGGCGATCCGGAACGTGCGGTCGAACTCATCGGCGCGCTCCAGAACGAAGGGGTCGCGAAGCGCATCGACGCAGCCCGCAAGCTCGGCTCCGTGCTCGCCGACAGTCAGGCACTCGTTCACCCGGCATTCGCCGGCGCCCGCGTGCGCACACCGCTGGTGCTGCAGCTCGACGCGGCGGACCAGGCGAAGTTCACGCAGGAATGGTTCGGTCCGATCTCGTTCGTCATCGCGACCGATTCGACTGCGCAATCGCTTGACCTCGCTGGTTCGATCGCGGCCGAACACGGCGCGCTCACGCTTTCCGTCTATAGCACGAATGACGCTGTCGTCGATGCGGCGCATGAAGCCGCCGTGCGCGGCGGCGTCGCGCTGTCGATCAACTTGACGAGCGGCGTGTTCGTCAACCAGTCTGCGGCATTTTCGGATTTCCACGGGACTGGCGCCAATCCGGCCGCGAACGCATCGCTGTCCGACGCCGCATTTGTCGCGAACCGCTTTCGCATCGTGCAAAGTCGACACCATGTTGCGCCCAAGGCCGCTCCCGCGGAAGCCGGCCAAACGGCATAGCCCGTTCGGCCAGGCTGTCTATCACGCCGTCGTTCGCTACGATGCATGAATCCCCCGAGAGCCGCGCAAGGCTATCTCGACTGACAGGAGACTTTCGATGTCCTATCAAGCGATTCGTGTCGAAATCGATCGGGCCGCACACGTTGCGACGATCGAACTCAATCGGCCCGACAAGCTCAATAGCTTTACGCGTGCGATGCATGGCGAACTCCAATCGGCATTAAACGATGTGCAAGCCGCGAACGCGCGCGCGTTGATTCTCACCGGCGCGGGACGCGGCTTCTGCGCCGGACAGGATCTCGCCGACCTCGACTCCTCGCCCGACTCGGCAACCGATCTCGGCGCGCTGATCGAAGCGCATTTCAATCCGCTGATCCGCCGGCTACAGGCGCTGCCGCTACCCGTCATCGCAGCCGTCAACGGCACTGCTGCGGGCGCGGGAGCCAATCTCGCATTGGCGTGCGACCTTGTGATCGCGGCTCAATCGAGCAGCTTCATCCAGTCGTTCGTGAAGATCGGCCTCGTTCCCGACTCGGGCGGTACGTGGTTTCTGCCGCAACGCATCGGCCTTGCGCGTGCGCTCGGCCTCGCGTTGACAGGCGAAAAACTCTCTGCCGAGCAGGCTCAGCGCTGGGGACTCATCTGGCGTGTCGTCGACGACGGCGAACTCATCGACACGGTCACCCAGCTTGCCCGGCAACTTGCCCAACAGCCAACGCGCGCCATTGCCGCCATCAAGCAGGCAATGCGCGCGGGCATGACCAACACGCTCGACCAGCAGCTCGACCTCGAACGAGACCTGCAACGCGAGCTGGGGCAATCGCACGACTATTCGGAAGGTGTCCGGGCATTCATCGAAAAGCGCGCGCCCCGATTCGAGGGGCGCTGAGATGACCGGGCATTCCGCAACCGGCGCGCTACCAGCAGAAGCACTCGCCGAAACCGTCGCCCAGGCGATGTATGCCGCCGATACCTGCAGCCGGGCGCTCGGCATCGAACTGCTTGAGGTACGGCCCGGCTATGCGCGCATGCGCATGTCCGTTAGGACTGACTTTCTGAACGGCCACCAGATCTGTCATGGAGGGCTCATCTTTACGTTGGCAGACTCGGCGTTCGCGTTCGCCTGTAACTCATACAACGTCAATACGGTCGCAGCCGGTTGTTCGATCGAATTCCTGCGGCCGGCAGCGGCAGGCGACACGCTGACTGCGGAAGCGAGAGAGCAGGCATTGAATGGGCGACATGGCATCTATGACATTCAGGTAACCAATCAGGCCGGTGAAATTGTCGCAATGTTCCGCGGTAAATCAGCACAAATTGCAGGAACGGTCGTCCCGCGAGATCGATAACATCGTTTTACGCGAACGGCCTATAAAAATATCGGAGACAACCATGCCCCCATCGCTTCCGTTAGAACCCATCGAACAAGCGAGCCGGGACGAATTGCTCGCACTTCAGCTCGAACGGCTCAAATGGTCGCTCGCGCATGCATACGAGCATTCGCCCGTCTACCGTCGCAAATTCGATGCGGCAGGGGTTCATCCGAACGATCTGAAAACGCTCGCCGACTTATCCCGCTTCCCGTTTACGACCAAGCAAGACTTGCGCGACAACTATCCGTTCGGCATGTTCGCCGTGCCGCCCGAGCGGGTCTCGCGCATTCACGCATCGTCGGGCATGACAGGCAAGCCGACCGTGGTCGGCTACACGGCGCGCGACATCGACACGTGGGCCGGCGTCGTCGCGCGGTCTATTCGCGCGGCAGGCGCGCGGCCCGGCGACAAAGTCCATGTCAGTTACGGCTACGGTCTCTTCACAGGCGGCCTCGGCGCGCACTATGGCGCAGAGCGCGCAGGGCTCACCGTCATCCCGTTCGGCGGCGGCCAGACGGAAAAACAGGTGCAGCTCATTCAGGATTTCCGGCCCGACATCATCATGGTGACGCCGAGCTATATGCTGTCGATCGTCGACGAGATGGAGCGACAGCATCTCGATCCTGCCCAGTGCTCGCTACGCATCGGCATCTTCGGTGCCGAGCCATGGACCAACGATATGCGACGGGCGATCGAGCGCCGGGTGGGGATCGACGCCGTCGACATTTACGGGCTGTCTGAAGTGATCGGTCCGGGCGTCGCGTCGGAATGCGTCGAGACGAAAGACGGCCCGACGATCTGGGAAGATCATTTCTATCCGGAGATCATCGATCCGAATACCGGCGAAGCGCTGCCTGATGGTGAATTCGGCGAGCTGGTGTTTACTTCGCTCACCAAGGAGGCGATGCCGATCATTCGTTACCGCACACGCGATCTGACTCGGCTATTGCCAGGCACGGCGCGCACGATGCGACGAATGGACAAAATTACCGGCCGCTGCGATGACATGATGATCGTGCGCGGCGTCAATGTGTTTCCGACTCAGCTCGAAGAACAGCTATTCAAGCAGCACGTATTTGCGCCGCATTATCAGATCG
The DNA here is from genome assembly GCF_001718875.1 of Burkholderia singularis. Taxonomy (NCBI): domain Bacteria; kingdom Pseudomonadati; phylum Pseudomonadota; class Betaproteobacteria; order Burkholderiales; family Burkholderiaceae; genus Burkholderia; species Burkholderia singularis. The sequence goes on along the minus strand of NZ_CP013448.1, from coordinate 785,747 downwards.
TGCTGACGAAGGACGGGCCGCTCGACGTGCTGACGCTCAATATCGAACCCAATCCGGACATTTCGCCAGACGCGGCCGCGATCGAAGCGGGCCGCCGGGCGCTTGCACATGACATCAAAGCGATGGTCGGCGTGACGGCGATCATCGATGTGCTGCCTGTCGGCGGTATCGAGCGCTCCGTGGGTAAAGCACGCCGTATCGTCGACAAACGTCGGCCGTGAAGCGAGATTTGTCTTTTTGACGAACCTGAACCACGAACCACGAACGCAAAAAATAATCGAGCATTGGACGCGTGAGTCAATAACCGCCGGCTCGCTAACCGCCGGTTCGCGTCGGCAAGGCCCGCCGCCGCGCATCGCATCCAGTCAGGCAAACCAAACCCGCCCCGCCCGGACGCAGCCTCACGCGAAAAACGCGTCGCGTGCCTCTGCCAGCCCCGCCGGCGGGCCGCTCACGCCAGCCGCCACGTCGTCGCTTACGAATTCGGGAAAAGCAGCCACATCCGGCCGACCTGCTTCATCCGCCCAGCCTGATCGCCCGCGTCGTCGCCGAGCCCCCAGAAATAGTCGGCACGCACGCCGCCCTTGATCGCGGTTCCCGTATCCTGCGCGAACACGAGCCGGTTGAGCGGTGCGTTCGTCATCGGCCGCGTCGTCTGCAGGAATACCGGAGTGCCGAGCGGAATCGACGACGGATCGACCGCGATCGACCGCTCGGGCGTGAGCGGCACGCCAAGCGCGCCGACCGGACCGTCCGCGCCGCCTTGCGGAACGGTTTCCTGCGACGGCATTTCACGGAAAAACACGAAGCGCGGATTGGTGTCGAGCAGCGCATCGACCCTGGCCGGGTTCGCGCGCGCCCACGCCTTGATTCCCTGCATCGTCGCCTGTCCGGCGCTGAGTTCGCCACGATCGAGCAGCCATTTGCCGATCGAGCGGTACGGCTGATTGTTCGTGCCGCCATAGCCGACGCGCATTACCGTGCCGTCGTCGAGCACGACCCGTCCGGAACCCTGCACTTGCAGGAAGAACGCTTCGATCGGATCGTCGACCCACACGAGTTCGTTGCCATTCAGCACGCCGGAGCGCATGAGCTGCGCGCGCGCCGGCAGCGGTGCGCCCGCCCGGTAGCCGGCGGGCCAGCGATAGAGCGCGTACTGGTACGGGCCGCGCCTCACCCGCGAACCGCGCAGCAGCGGCTCGTAATAGCCTGTCACGAGACCGTCGAGCGTGCCGTCGTTATTCGCGAACTGGAACGGCGTGAAATACGTCTCGAAGAACGTGCGTGCGCTGCCGACGTCGAGATCGTCGAGCCGCGCAGCCGCGGCGCACGCACGCCGCCAGTTCGGCTGGCGCTCGAGACGGACGCAATTTTGCCGCAGCGCGATCGTCGCGCCGACCAGGCTGTCGTCCTGCCAGCCCGGCACCTGCTGCCATGCCACCGGCGTCAGCCGAGCGGTGGCGATTTGCCCCGGCACGATCGCGGCGCCTGTCGGCGGCTTCGTGCGCACCGGCGAGCCGCCGCATGCCGCCAGAAGCACGGCGGCCGCCGCAGCAGCCGCCCACCCGGCAAACCGCCGGCTAAAACTCATACAATGTTCTTTGTTGATGGAAACTGCCATGTCCGATCTGCTCGACCAATACCCAATGCTCATCTTCGCGCTGGAATCTTTGCTGGCGCTCGCGCTACTCGTCTTCATCGTCGTCTGGACGACCTCGGGTAAAAAGAAATCATCCAGCCGGCCCGACAAGCCCCAGCGCTGAACGCGCCCCTGCCCGACATTCATCCCGCCGCGGCACGCTTCAATGCAGCGTCCGCGGCATATGCAGCGCAAATTCTTCGACAGGCGCCTCGAAACGCTCTCCATCCTCCGCGACACAAAAGTACGCGCCGCGCATCGTGCCCACCGGCGTCGCGATCACGGCCCAACTCGTATACTCGAACTGCTCGCCCGGCTGCAAAAGCGGCTGATGGCCGACTACGCCGAGCCCCTTGACCTCCTGTACGCCGTTCTCGCTGTCCGTAATGATCCAGTGCCGCGCAATCAGCTGTGCGGCGACCTGCCCGGTATTGCGTATCGTCAGCGTGTACGCGAATGCGTATTGACGGCGCTCGGGGTCGGATTGTTCCGGCAGATAGCACGTCTTCACCGACACGCTGAATTGGTACTGGCTCATGATGGTCTCGTCAGGATCGCCGCCCGCGTGCCACGCGGGCTTACGCGCGCGCGGCCGTCGCCGCATTGGTCGGCATTCTGCTTGATGAGGCTCTGGCCCGCAACCGGGCGGCACGCGCATGGGCGGTAAAATGGCGTCTTTCGTCGCCTCGCGACGCTCCCCACGCACGCTCCTGAAAGCCATGACGCAATTTCGCATCGCCCCCAGCATCCTGTCGGCCGACTTCGCACGGCTCGGCGAAGAAGTCCGCAACGTGATCGCCGCCGGCGCCGACTGGATCCATTTCGACGTGATGGACAACCATTATGTGCCGAACCTGACGATCGGCCCGCTCGTTTGCGAGGCGATCCGGCCGCACGTGCAGGCGCCGATCGACGTGCATCTGATGGTTCGGCCGGTCGACCGGATCGTGCCGGATTTCGCGAAGGCGGGCGCAAACGTGATCAGTTTCCATCCCGAGGCGTCGGACCATATCGACCGCACGCTCGGCCTGATCCGAGACCACGGCTGCAAGGCGGGCCTCGTGTTCAACCCGGCGACGCCGCTCAATTACCTCGATCACGTGATGGATCGCGTGGATCTCGTGCTGATCATGTCGGTGAACCCCGGCTTCGGCGGCCAATCGTTCATTCCGCACGCGCTCGAGAAGCTGCGCGAGGCGCGCGCGCGGATCGACGCATATACCGAGCGCACCGGCCGCGAGATTCATCTCGAGATCGACGGCGGCGTGAAGGTGGACAACATCGCCGAGATTGCCGCGGCGGGCGCGGACACGTTCGTCGCAGGCTCGGCGATCTTCGGCAAGCCTGACTATCGGCAGGTTATCGGCGAGATGCGCGACGCGCTCGCCGCCGTCAAGCGCGCGTGACGGCGATGGCGATGCTCCCTCGCCTTGCCGCGCGGCGGATCGACGCGGCGTTGATCGATCTCGACGGCACGATGATCGACACTGCCGACGATTTCACGGCGAGCTTGAACGCGATGCTCGCCCGCCTCGGTGCGCGGGCGGCAACGCGCGACGAAGTGATGCACTACGTCGGCAAAGGCTCTGAGAACCTGATCCAGCGCGTCCTGGCACCGCGCTTTGCGCAGCCCGACGCGCAAGCGCGCTTCGCCGACGCGCTTGCGCTCTATCAGGACGAGTACGCGAAGATCAACGGCCGCCACACGCGGCTTTATCCGGATGTCGCCGCCGGCTTGCAAGCGATGCGCGATGCGGGCCTGAAACTCGCGTGCGTGACAAACAAGCCGCACCGCTTCGCGGTCGATCTGCTCGCGCAATATCGGCTGGACGGCTATTTTTCAGCGGTGTTCGGCGGCGACAGCCTGCCGCGCAAAAAGCCCGACCCGGCACCGATGCTCGCTGCGTGCGAGGCGCTCGGCGTCGCGCCGCATGCGGCGGTCGCGATCGGCGACTCGGAAAACGACGCGCTCGCCGGCCGCGCGGCCGGCATGGCGACGCTGACCGTGCCGTATGGCTACAACCACGGCAAAGCTATACAAATGATCGAATCGGATGGTATAGTCGATTCACTTCTGGCCGCCGCGCAAGCAATTGCCGCACACAATTCGGCCAGTTCAGCCGTCTGATCATTTTTCTTCCATCCGCATGTTTCTGAACAAAAAACGGAGTCTGAGCAGCATCGACCGGGGAGCCTGGCCCTGGCGTCGCTGGTCGCGCCAACCTCGATGAGGTACGCTGAAGCTCGTCTTCAGCCCCGTTTTTTGTTTCGCTGCGCACCAAGCGCCCCGATCGCCGTCCAACCCGCTGGCTCACCGCATCCGAACGCATGCCGTTCGTGCGTGGGCCGATGCGCGGCGTGCGATCGCCGGGCCCTCATCCATCGGTTCGTCCTCCGCTCGTCGACGATCCCGAGAGACAGTGCCCGGGCCACGCGCAGCCCTACCCGATTCCCGGCGCGCCGCGCCGATCGTCCCGACGAAGGACCGGAACATGACTGAACTCGAATTTCAATCGCTCGCCAACGCCGGCTACAACCGCATTCCGCTGATCGCCGAAGCGCTCGCCGACCTTGAAACGCCGTTATCGCTATACCTGAAGCTCGCGCAACCCGAACGCGGCGGCGCGAACTCGTTCCTGCTGGAATCCGTCGTCGGCGGCGAGCGCTTCGGACGCTATTCGTTCATCGGTCTGCCCGCACGCACGCGGTTGCGCGTGAAAAACGGCGTATCGGAAGTCGTGGCGGACGGGCAAGTCGTCGAGACGAACGACGGCGATCCGTTCGCATTCATCGCGGCCTTCCAAAGCCGCTTCAAGGTTGCGCAGCGCGCCGGCTTGCCACGCTTTTGCGGCGGCCTTGCAGGCTATTTCGGCTACGACGCGGTGCGCTATATCGAAAAGAAGCTCGCGCACACCGCACCGCACGACGATCTCGGCCTGCCCGACATTCAGTTGCTGCTGACCGAGGAAGTCGCCGTCATCGACAACCTCGCGGGCAAGCTCTACCTGATCGTCTATGCCGACCCGGCAACGCCCGAGGCGTATACGAAGGCAAAGCACCGGCTGCGCGAGCTGAAGCAGCGGTTGCGAGCGAGCGTCGAGCCGCCCGTCACGTCGGCGAGCGTGCGCACCGAAATCTACCGCGAGTTCAAGAAGGACGACTATCTCGCTGCAGTCCGGCGCGCGAAGGAATACATCGCGGAAGGCGAACTGATGCAGATCCAGGTGGGCCAGCGCCTGTCGAAGCCGTACCGCGACAATCCGTTGTCGCTGTACCGCGCGCTGCGCTCGCTGAATCCGTCGCCGTACATGTATTACTACAACTTCGGCGATTGTCACGTGGTCGGCGCGTCGCCGGAAATTCTCGTGCGCCAGGAAAAGCGCGGCGACGACGAAATCGTCACGATCCGTCCGCTCGCGGGCACGCGCGCCCGAGGCAACACGCCCGAGCGCGACGCCGAACTCGCGACCGAGTTGCTGAACGATCCGAAGGAAATCGCCGAGCACGTGATGCTGATCGATCTGGCGCGCAACGACATCGGCCGGATCGCGCAAATCGGTTCGGTCGCCGTCACCGACAAGATGGTGATCGAAAAGTATTCACATGTGCAGCACATCGTCAGTTCGGTCGAAGGCAAGCTCAAACCCGGCATGACGAACTTCGACGTGCTGCGCGCGACATTCCCGGCCGGCACGCTGTCCGGCGCGCCGAAGGTGCGCGCGATGGAATTGATCGACCAGCTCGAGCCAGTGAAGCGCGGCCTTTATGGCGGCGCGGTCGGCTATCTGTCGTTCTCGGGCGAGATGGATCTCGCGATTGCGATCCGCACCGGCCTCATCCACAACGGCAATCTATACGTGCAGGCGGCGGCGGGCGTCGTCGCGGACTCGGTGCCCGAATCCGAATGGCAGGAAACCGAGAACAAGGCGCGCGCGGTGCTGCGCGCGGCCGAGCAAGTGCAAGACGGCCTCGATTCCGATTTCTGACCGGAGATTGACCACCCGGCTCACAAGCGGTGTCCGATAAAGGCAGCGCGGGAAAGCCTGCCTTCGACCGACACCCGCCGGGTGGTCGCCAGGAAACGCTGCATGCATTCGAATGCCTCCTCGCCTTCCATCGCGACAAGTTGCGCGCGCCGCTTCTCACGCGCGGCATGCCAGCGTTCGCTAAGCTTCACCACATTTGCCGTGAGATCGACTTGGCGCTCCAGTTTCAGCCCCGCTTCGGCGATCTGGCATTCATTCAAACCGACGGGCGTATACAGAAAATAACCTGGCGTACCACGCTCCACGACCTCGTCCTTGCTGACGATACCCGTGACCAACGTGGGATCGGTATAGACGAACCGTCCGCCGGGTTTCAGCAGCCGCCGCCATTCGTTCAGCAGCGCCTGCCGATCGCGCAGATGAACGACCGAATCGATGCACAGCAACGCATCGAAGCTGCCATCCGGAAACGGCAGCGGCTGACGCACGTCGCAGTCGACGAACCGGCTGCGATCTTGCAGCCCCTGCTCCCACGCAAGCCGTCGCGCAGTTTGCAGGCCGTCTGGCTGAATATCGACACCCGTGACCCGGCATCCGCTCTGCTTGGCAAGGAATAGCGCCGGCCCGCCCGAGCCGCTGCAAACGTCGAGCAGATGGGAATCGGCGCACAGGCCCAGCCACTGCCCAAACGCCCGAAAGTCATCGGCGGTCGACCAGTCGTTCTGCCCCAGATCCTCCCCGTAAGTTTCCAAGCGTACCTCCTCGATTGCCTGGACCGTGAAACCGCCAAATGCGCGTTCGTAGAAACCGGCGTGAAGATGAATAGGCTCGTGGGTCATCTGCGGGGCTCCTGGCGAAGAGAATTGATCTTGTGGACAAGATGGCCGATCGCCGTATCCAGCGTGGCCTCGTCGAGATCATGCGCGAAGCAGAACCGAGCGGATGCGTTGGCCTGCTCGCCGCTCAGGCCGATCGCGGTAAGCACGTGCGAAGGCAGCAGTTCCGCGGAATTGCAGGCCGAGCCCGACGAAATAGCGACCTGATGCATCCCGGATACCAGCGCCTCCGATGCAACGCCTTCGAAACGAACGTTCACGACATAGGGCGAGCTGCACGAGAGATCGGTGTTCAACACGGCATCCGGTACGCGTTGAAACAGACGCTCGATGAAATAGTTCCGCAATGTCACGACTCGCGCATGACGCTGGGCGAGCGAGGACTGCGCCATTTCGCACGCGAGACCGAACCCGGCAATGAGCGGAGTCGGCAGTGTCCCGCTACGCAGACGGCTCTGGCCGCCGCCGTAAATAAATGGCCGCAGCTTGGGAGCCACGCGTGTATCGACAAAAAGTGCGCCGATGCCTTTGGGCCCCTGTATCTTGTGAGCGGAAATCGACAGCATGCCGATACCGGTTTCCTTGACATTCAGCCCAATCTTTCCCGCCGACTGAACCGCGTCTATATGCAGCCATGCTCCCGAACGGCGAGTGATCGCCGCGATTTCGTCCACGGGCTGAATCGTGCCGAGTTCCGAGTTCACGTGACCGATGCTGACAATGCGCGTGTCGGCCGACAGCCGCGCCTCGACCTCCGCCGGTTGCACGCGTCCGCTTGACGTGACCCGCAGGGTGTCGACTGCGAGCCCCCGGCGCCTCAGTTCCCGGCCGACGGACAACACGGATTTGTGATCGATCGGGCACAGCAGCGCGCCCGAAGGCGCGCGTTCGTCATGCTCGAAGCTGGAGAACAGCGCGATGTTGTTTGCCTCCGTCGCCCCCGACGTGAAGACGATCTCGTCAGCGCGCGCGCCGATCAGCAACGCGACTTGCCGCGCCGCGGTCTCGACTGCATGTTGCGCGCGCCGGCCCATCGCATGGGCGGATGCGGGATTGCCGAACTCCCGCTCCATGTAAAACCGCACGATGTCGACCACTTCCGGCGAACATCGCGACGTGGCGCAGTGATCGAGATAGATCGCGTCACGGGAACTGTTGACGTTCACGACATCGCTCCCCGCTCGGATGTAATGACCTCGACGTTGACAAGCTTCGAGAAGATCTCGTCCGGCTGCATCTCGCCGCTGCCGCCCGGGTCCGCGATGATGACCTTCATGCCGGTCAGCCCATATAGGGACAGCGCGACCGATACCCCCGTTTTGACGGGCTGAAAGCACTCGCCGGGCGCAAACATCAGGAGCAAACGGTGCCCGCTCGCGTAAATCTCCGAGATCATCTCGGTGATCTCTCCGGCGCATCCGGTTACGCCACAGGTAATGAGCGGTTTATAGTCGCCGTTCTCGTCGATGAGAGAAATTTCGGTCCCCGCATCGGGGCCGTCGTCGAGCACGCGACGATCGAGGCGCCCCGCCTTGACCAGTTTGTCGGCGCTTTTCTGGAAGCGGTATTTGAGCCAGGTTTCCGGAAAAGCGATCGGGTGCTTGCGGCTGGCAAGCACGTTGTCCTCGGAAAATTTCCCGCTGCGCTCGAGAACCGCACGATACGACGCCGGGAGCCTGTCGAACTGCTCATAAAAAACACGCCGCAGCTCGGACGCGGAGCCGCTGGAAGTCGAAACGTATTGCCAATCATTGATGAGCAGCAGGAATCGGATCGAGTCAAAGCGCTGCTTGAACGCTTGCGCAATACGAACGCCAAGTTCCCATGTATAGCCGGGAAATATGCCCACCCGCCGCGCAATCCTTTCGCGCATGGGCGATTCGTTTTCTTCGATTACGCCGGGTACGAGGCATCCTCGGGACTCGTCGAGGAAAAGCATGAAGTGCCCGGCCATGATAATGAGTTCCCGATTCGACGCAGCCGATATTTCCGCCTGAAGCACGCCGAGCAGTTCCGCTTCGGATTGCACGAGGCAATGGTGATGGGCGTAGCTGAGCAGTTGGGGCTTGTCGGGAGGAGGCATAGCAGTTTTGCCGATATCCTTATGACTATATTGATAAAGTAGTCTTGTCTACCCCCCAACAGGTACCTATCAAGGTTGATAGGGTGCCCGCGTTTCCGGTAGCGACGCCGCACGCTCGGGCATTGCGCATTTCGACGAGCGAGGACCGGCACCGCCTGCCGGAGGATGCAAACCATTGCCCCCAATTCACCGCCAGAACACGCGCGCCACCGGTCCTTTTGTGCTGTTAGAATGCCGTTCATGCGACACAGCGCTCGATTCCCCTCCGTACTCCTCTTTTTTGGTTGGCGTTAAGCCTGCCAAGTTCTTTGCACGGCCCCGCAGCGGGCGGCCCCATTTCCAATCTGGCGAATTGGGGCGAATTCGGGGCAGGCATCCGTTGAACGCCCTGAATCCCAATCAAAAAATCGAGCCTTTTCAAGGAATTAGGAGGAATCATGCTGCTCATGATCGACAACTACGATTCATTCACCTACAACCTGGTCCAGTACTTCGGCGAACTCGGCGAAGACGTGCGCACCTATCGCAACGACGAAATCACGACGGCCGAAATCGCGGCGCTCGCACCGGCCGCGATCTGCCTGTCGCCCGGCCCGAGCAACCCGCAGCACGCGGGTATCACGCTCGACGTGCTGCGCGAATTCGCCGGCAAGACGCCGATCCTCGGCGTGTGCCTCGGCCATCAGGCGATCGGCGAGGCGTTCGGCGGGCGCGTCGTGCGCGCGAAAACCATCATGCACGGCAAGGTCAGCCGGATCGAAACCGACGGGCGAGGCGTGTTCGCCGATCTACCGAAGCATTTCGACGTGACGCGCTACCACTCGCTCGCGATCGAGCGCGAATCGTTGCCCGATTGCCTCGAAATCTCCGCATGGACCGACGACGGCGAAATCATGGGCGTGCGGCACAAGACGCTGCCGATCGAGGGCGTGCAATTCCATCCGGAATCGATTCTGTCCGAGCACGGGCACGCGTTGCTCAAGAATTTCCTGAAGGAAACGCGGCAGGCGGCCGCTTATCCGGCATAACGACGGCGGCCCGACTCCATGACCATCACCCCTCAGGAAGCGCTGCAGCGCACGATCGAGCACCGCGAGATCTTCCACGACGAGATGCTGCACCTGATGCGGCTCATCATGCGCGGCGACATGTCGCCCGTGATGGCGGCCGCGATCATCACCGGTCTGCGCGTGAAGAAGGAGACGATCGGCGAGATCGCCGCCGCCGCGACCGTGATGCGCGAGTTCGCGCACCATGTCGAGGTGCCTGACAACGCGCATTTCGTCGACATCGTCGGCACCGGCGGCGACGGCTCGCATACGTTCAACATCTCGACCGCGACGATGTTCGTCGCGGCGGCCGCCGGCGCGAAGGTCGCGAAGCACGGCAATCGCGGCGTGTCGAGCAAATCCGGCAGCGCCGACGTGCTGGAGGCGCTCGGCGTCAACATCGATCTGCCGCCCGAGCAGGTGGCCGCATCGATCGCCGAGACGGGCATGGGCTTCATGTTCGCGCCGAACCATCATCCGGCGATGAAGAACATCGCGCCCGTGCGCCGCGAACTCGGCGTGCGCACGATCTTCAACATCCTCGGGCCGCTCACCAATCCGGCCGGCGCGCCCAACCAGTTGATGGGCGTGTTCCATCCGGATCTCGTCGGCATCCAGGTGCGCGTGATGCAGCGGCTTGGCGCTTCGCACGTGCTCGTCGTCTACGGCAAGGACGGAATGGACGAGGTGTCGCTCGGCGCGGCGACGCTCGTCGGCGAACTCGTCGACGGCGACGTGCGAGAATACGAAATCCATCCGGAAGACTTCGGCCTGCAAATGGTGTCGAACCGCACGCTGAAGGTGGAAAACGCCGACGAATCGCGCGTGATGCTGCTCGGCGCGCTGGACAACAAACCGGGCGTCGCGCGCGAGATCGTCACGTTGAACGCGGGCACCGCGCTTTACGCGGCGAACGTCGCCACCTCGATTGCGCACGGCATCGAGCTTGCGCGCGAAGCCATCGCAAGCGGGCGCGCCCGCGCGAAGGTCGACGAGCTGGTGCGCTTCACGCAGCAGTTCAAGCGCTGAACGCCGAGCACCGGGCGCGCGCCGGCGGGCATCGCCCCGGCCGAACCGATTCAACTCAGCAGGAATACCGATGAGCGATATCCTCGACAAAATCATCGCGGTAAAACGCGAAGAAATCGCCGCCGCGCAGAAAAACGCGCCGCTCGAAGCGCTGAAGCAGCAAGCGTCGTCGCGCGATGCGCGCGACTTTGTCGGCGCGCTGCTCAAGCGGCATGCGGCGGGTGATGCGGCCGTCATCGCCGAGGTGAAGAAGGCGAGCCCGTCGAAAGGCGTGCTGCGCGAGCATTTCGTGCCCGCCGACATCGCCCGCTCGTATGAGCGGCACGGCGCCGCGTGCCTGTCGGTGTTGACCGACGAGCAGTTTTTCCAGGGCGGCGCGCGCTACCTCGAACAAGCGCGCGCCGCGTGCAGCCTGCCCGTGCTGCGCAAGGACTTCATCGTCGACGCCTACCAGGTGCTCGAAGCCCGTGCGATGGGCGCGGATGCGATCCTGCTGATCGCGGCCGCGCTCGACACGCCACTAATGCAGGATCTCGAAGCGTATGCGCATTCGCTCGGCTTGGCGGTGCTCGTCGAAGTGCACAATCGCGACGAGCTGCGAGAAGCGCTCACGCTGAAGACGCCGCTCGTGGGCATCAACAACCGCAATCTGCGCACGTTCGAAACGACGATCGACACGACGATCGGGATGCTCGACGCGATCCCGGACGATCGGATCGTCGTGACCGAATCGGGCATTCTGTCGCGCGCGGACGTCGAGCGCATGGAAGCGGCGGGCGTGCATACGTTCCTCGTCGGCGAGGCGTTCATGCGCGCCGACGATCCGGGCGCGGCGCTCGCGCAGATGTTTTTCTGACCCGCGGCGTATTCGACGATGGCGATCGAACAGGAAATCAAACTCGCGCTGCCCGCCGCGCAGGCCGACGCGGCGCGGCGCCTGCTCGATGCGCGCGCCGGCGCGCCCGGCCGTGACATCGCGCTCGCGAACGTCTATTTCGACACGCCGTCGCTCGCGCTCGCACGCGCGAAAAGCGCGCTGCGGCTTAGACGCGCGCCGCAAGGCTGGTTGCAGACATTCAAGACGGCCGGCACCGCCGAAGGCGGGCTGCATCGCCGGCACGAATGGGAAATACCGGTTGCGGGCGAGGCGCTCGACATCGACGCGCTGATCAGCGCCTGTGACGTCGCCGCGGCCGCCGACGCGCTGCGCGCCGCCGCGCCCGAACTCATCGCGCTCTTTCGCACCGATTTCTCGCGCACGCTCTGGCAAATCCCACACGCGGGCGCAACGATCGAAGCCGCGCTCGATCGCGGCGAAATCGTCGCACAAATCGGCAGCGACATGCGGCGCGAGCCGATCTGCGAGATCGAACTCGAACTCGTCGACGGCGACGCCTCGGCGCTCGTCGCGCTGGCTGACGAGCTGAGCGCCAAGTTGCCGGGCATCGCGCCGGACAACCTGAGCAAGGCGCAGCGCGGTTACCGGTTGCGCGGCGGCACGCCACATGCCGGCTGACCCGCCCGCTGCCCCCGCCTTCTCATGACTCAGCCCAAGCCGCCATCATCCCGCCCGATGCAACAGACTTCGCTGTTCGACGATCCGTCGCCCGAATCGCCCGCTTCGCCGTCCACTTCGTGCGCCGCGCCCACAACGGCAAACGCCGCCGCCGTGCCGTCTCTCGCCGCACAATTCGACGCGCTGCCGCCCGACTGGCGCGCGCTCGTCGAACCATTCATCGCAAGCCGCGCGTATGAACCGCTTTGCCGCTTCGTCGACGGCGAGCGCGCGGCGGGCAAACCGGTTTATCCGACCGACGTGTTTCGCGCGCTGCGGCTCACGCGCCCGGACGACGTGAAAGTCGTGATCCTCGGCCAGGACCCGTATCACGGCGAAGATCACGGCACGCCGCAAGCGCACGGGCTTGCATTTTCGGTGCCGCCCGGCGTGAAGCCGCCGCCGTCGCTGCGCAACATCTTCAAGGAAATCTCGTCCGACTTCGGCTATGCGATTCCCCGTCACGGCTGTCTCGATTCATGGGCGCGGCAAGGCGTGCTGCTGCTCAATACGGTGCTGACCGTCGAGCGTTCGCGCGCCGCCAGCCATGCGAAGCGCGGCTGGGAACCCTGCACCGATACGCTGATCCGCGAGCTTGCGAAGCGTGATCGGCATCTCGTTTTCATGCTGTGGGGCGCGCACGCGCAGGCCAAGCGCGCGCTCTTCGATGCGAGCGAGCATTGTGTACTCGAAGCCCCGCACCCGTCGCCGCTGTCCGCGCATCGCGGGTTTCTCGGCTGCCGGCATTTCGCGCTCGCGAACGCGTACCTGGAGCAACACGGCCGCACGCCGATCGACTGGCGGCTGCCGGACGACGCTCAAACGCTCGCGTAACTTCCAGCCAGCCGCGCGCAGCTGTGCAGACTGCGTCGGGCTCGGCGGCAGTCTGGCGCTCCAACGCGCAAACCGCGGCAAATCAAGCCGCTGCCCGGCATACGAAAAAGCTGTCACGGCGCTAGCCGGCCTCGTCTTCGCACCCCGCTTGCGCCGATGAAATACAAACGCCGCTCCCTTTTTACGGGCAAGCGGCGTTTTTGCATCGAAACGGATCGTGAAACGGACGCGTCGCGTCCGCGTGCGGCATCACGCGGCGGCAATCGCCTCACGCGCCGTGGCCAAGCCCGCGCTCTGCGCATCCGGGCCCATGTTCAAGCCTTCCGCGAAGATAAATTGCACATCGGTCATGCCGAGGAAGCCGAGGAAGGTCTTCAGGTAAGGCGTTTGGGAATCGTTCGGCGTGCCGGCATATTTGCCGCCGCGCGCGGATACCACATACACCTTCTTGCCGGTGACCAGGCCTTCGGGCCCGTTCGCGGTGTAGCGGAACGTCACCCCCGCGCGCGCGATCCAGTCGAAGTAGGTCTTCAGTTGCGACGAGATACCGAAGTTGTACAACGGCGCGCCGATCACGATCACGTCGGCGGCTTGCAGTTCGGCGACCAGCGCATCGCTCTTCGCGACGATCGCGTTCTGCTCCGCACTGCGCTTGTCGGCCGGCGTGAAGAATGCACCGAGCACGGCGTCGTCGAGGTGCGGCAGCGGATCGGCTTGCAGGTTGCGCAGCGTCACTTGCGCGCCAGGATTCGATTGTTGCAGCTTTGCCGTCAGCTCATCGGCCAGCAGCGTCGATTGCGCGCCTTGCGAGCGTGCAGCGGAATTGATTTGCAGAATGGTCGTCATGTCGAACTCCGATGAATTAGCGCACAAGCGGCGCGAGTGACGCCATTGTGCGTGGCCCCTTTGCATCGAAAAAGCTGAATTCCGGCGACGCATTGTTGCGGTAGAGGAACAATCGAGCGACTTAAATTTTTTTATCAATCGCGCCGCAAGTGCTTCCTCCTCCCGGTCCAACGGCGCCGCCCCTTCCTCTTCGAGCCGGCAGCTTCTACCCGGAACCCTTGCGGCCGCCCGCGCTCGAGCGGCGGTCACCGCAACGCGCGCCGGCGTCGTCCGCCACTTCCGGCTCAACCGATCAACCCGCCAACCAGCCCGCCATCGCCCGGCGGTGCGCCGGCGATGCCGCTTGCGCCACCAGCTTGTAACGCGCGATCTCCGGGCCGTCGAGCTTGAGTTTCGACACACGCAGTTCATCGCGTCTGAATGCATGGATCTCGACCTTGTCGCCCGGCCGGTAGCGCGCGAGCAGCGCATCGAGATTCGAGCCCGTCACGCGCAGCCCATCGATCGCCACGAGCACATCGCCCGCCGACAGCCCCGCGCGATGCGCGGCGCTGCCCTCGTGGACAACCGCGAGCGTGCACTCCGCGCCGCCGCGCGTGCGCGCGCCAAGCGCCGGCTTGGGCGGTTGCGCGCCGTTTGCCCCGGTATCGGGCGTGAGCGTCACGCCAAACGGCTCGAACAGCTCGGCGAGCGGCAGATCGCGCGTGCCCGACACCGCATCGTCGAACAACCGTCCCAGATCGACGCCGGTGGCCTCGGCGATCAGTGCCTTCACATCGTCCTCGCCGACGCCGCGCTGCGCGCCGCCGCGATAGAAATCGCGCCCGAACCGCTGCCACAACGCGCGCATCACGTCATCGAGCGATTTGCGCTGACGGCTTTGCGCGCGAATCGCCAAATCGAATGCCAACGCGACGAGCGAGCCCTTCGTGTAATAGCTGACGATCGCATTCGACGCATTCTCGTCCTGCCGGTAATACTTGATCCATGCATCGAACGAGCTTTCGGCGACGCTCTGCCTGAGCCGGCCGGCGCCGCGCAGCACGCCGCCGATCGTGCGGCCGAGCGCGCCGAAGTAATCGTCCTGCGAAATCAGGCCGCTGCGCACGAGCATCAGGTCGTCGTAATACGACGTGAACCCCTCGAAGAGCCACAGCAGCGACGTATAGTTTTCGCGCGACAGATCATACGGCGCGAACGCGGCCGGTTTGATCCGCTTGACGTTCCACGTATGGAAATATTCGTGGCTGCACAGGCCGAGATAGGTCCGGTAACCTTCCGTCGTCTCGGCGCGGCCCTTCACCGGCAGATCAGTGCGGCTGCAGATCAGCGCGGTCGACGCGCGGTGCTCGAGCCCGCCATAGCCGTCGCTCACCGCCTGCGTCATGAACACGTAGCGCGGCATCGGCGCGCGCTTCGTCTTCGGCTCGAACAGCGCGATCTGCGCTTCGCACACACGCTTCAAATCCGCCGCGATCCGCTCGAGATCCAGGCCGATCACGCGGCCCGAAATCACGATGTCGTGCGGCACGCCATGCGCTTTGAACGAGGTCAACGCGAATTCGCCGAGCGTGACCGGATGATCGACCAGTTCGTCGTAATTGTCCGCGCGATACGTGCCGAAGCCGTAACGTTTGGTGCCGCGCGCCTCCGTCAGCGAAGTCGCGACGCGCCAGCGCCGGTACGCGTCGCCCGCCGGACGCTCGATCGTCACCTCGCACGGCTCGCCCTCACGCCCGAGCGCGGCAACAAATACGCTGGTGCCGTTGAAGAAGCCGCCGCTGTCATCGAGATGCGCGGCACGCACCGACAGATCCCACGCATAGACGTCGTAGCGCAGCGTGACCGGTCCGTGCGCAGGCGCGGCTTGCCACGTGTGCTTGTCGATCTTGTCGATCCGCAGCTTGCGCCCCGCGTCGTTGAACGCGCGCAGCGTCACGATATGGCGTGCGAATTCGCGCACCATGTAGCTGCCCGGAATCCACACGGGCAGCATGAAACGCTGGCCGGCCGGATCGGGATCGGCAAGCGTGAGCGTGACTTCGAACAAATGGGCAGCGGGATCTTTCGGAACGATCGTGTAGCGAATGGGCTTCATCGTCGGAGTCGGTCGGGGCAGTCGGAAACGGATATGAAAAGAAGCGCCGGCTTGTCGCCGGCGCCTGCGCTGCTGCGAAGAATCTGCGTCACGCCGCTCGGTGACGCACGTTGCGCCGCGTCACTTCACGCCGGCCAGCGCCTGATTCAGCTCGTCGGCGGACACGGCGCCCGGCAGACGCGTGCCGTCGGCGAGGAACACGGTCGGCGTGCCCGTCACGTTCATCCCGCGTCCGAGCGCGAGGTTCTTGTCGAGCGCCGTCGTGTCGCACGTCGCGGCGGCGGGGGCGCGATGCTCAAGCATCCACGCCTGCCATGCCTTCGCGCGGTCACTCGCGCACCAGATCGATTTCGATTTCACCGTCGAATCCGGCGACAGCACCGGATACAGGAACGTGTAGACCGTCACGTTGTCGATCGATTGCAGCGTCGTCTCGAATTTCTTGCAATACGGACAATTCGGATCGGAAAACACCGCGATCCTGCGCGCGCCATTGCCCTTGACGACCTTGATCGCATTCGCAAGCGGCAGGCTCGCGAAATCGATCTTGTTGATCTCGGCCATGCGCGCGGCCGTGAGATTCTTGTGCGTCTTCGTGTCGATGAGTTCGCCGAGCAGCACGTAGTCGCCCGTGGCGTCGCTATAGATGATTTGCGAGCCGAGATTGACCTCGTACAACCCCGCAACCGGCGATTTCGTCACGCTCTTGACCGGCGCATCGGCGCCGAAGCGCGACTGCAGCGCGGCCTTCAGCTTATCGGTGGTCTGGTCTGCCTGCGCGGTACAGCCGAGCGTCGTCGCTGCAACGGCGAGCGCCAGCGAGGCGATGCGAATCGTTTTTTTCATGCTGGATATTCCTTCAGAACATGCGTCGTGCGTCGCCACAGTGTACGACGGCAGCGACGCAGTGTCGGACCGCCACGCCGCGCGAAGGTTCGCCCGGCCGCATATCGCCCGCTTAACCGAGCGCCGATGCGACCAGCCAGCGCTTGACGAGCGGCTGCGCGCCGACGAGCGCCATGCCCGTGTTGCGCACGACGCGCGCAAGCGTGCCGGGCAGCGCGAAGAGCCGCTGCAGGCCGTCGGTGGCGATCATCAGCGCGCGGATGTCCTCGCGGCGCGCGCGTTCGTAGCGGCGCAGCAGCACGGTATCGCCGAGGCCGCGGAACGCTTCGCGCTGCGCGATCGTGTCGACGAGCGCCGCGACGTCGCGCAGGCCCAGATTCATCCCCTGGCCGGCGAGCGGGTGGATCAGGTGCGCGGCATCGCCGACGAGCGCGACGCGCGGCGCGATCAACCGCTCGAGCGTCTGCAGCGCGAGCGGGAAGCCCTGTGCGGGCGTCACGCAATCAAGCGCGCCGAGCCGGCCGGATGTGACACGCTCGACTTCGGCCGCCAGGCGCGCGGGATCGAGTGCGAGCAACGCGTCGGCATGCGCAGTATGCGCGGACCAGACGAGCGACACATGGCCGTCCGGCAGCGGCAGCAGCGCGATGATCTCGCCGTCGCGGAACCACTGATACGCGGTCTCGCGGTGCGGCTGCGACGCCTTGAAGTTCGCGACCACGCCGGTTTGCCGGTAATCGCGCCGTTCGACCTTCGCGCCGATCTGCGCGCGCACCCACGAATGCGCGCCATCGGCGCCGACGACGAGATCCGCCGAGATCACATCGCCGCTCGACAGCGTGAGCACCGCCTCGTCAGGCTTCACGTCGAAGCCTTGCGCGCGCGCATCGAGCCACGTGAGATTGGGCTGGAAGCGCAGCGCGGCATCGAGCGCGGCCTCGATCAGCGACGATTCACCGATCCACGCGAGCTGCGGTACCGACGCCTGAAACGCGGAGAAATGCAGTTCGGCGTGCGCATCGCCGTAGACGCGCATGTCGTAGACGGGCGCAAGCCGGCTATGGTCGAGCGCCTGCCAGACGCGCAGCCGCTCGAGGAGCGCCTGCGAACTCGCCGACAGTGCGTAGATGCGCGCATCGAACGCGCCATCGGCCGAGCGCGGCGCGGCCGGCTGCGCGAGCAGCGCCGTCTTGTGGCCCGCCTGCGTCAGCGCGAGCGCGGCGGTCTTGCCGACAAGGCCGCCGCCGACGACGGCGACGTCGAAGGTCTGAGGGTAGGCAGTCATGGCGCGCATTATAGCCGGGCCTGCCGCCCCGGCCCGCGCGTCGATTTGCGCTCCGTCAGGCTCCGGCAAACTCGCGTGCGCGATCCATCGATTACCGGCCGATGCCAATGTAACCGGCGCGCGCGACGCAACCGGCGCAGCCGGGCAGCCGCATTACGCGCCGCACGTTTTCTTACAAACGCACACCGCCTGTCATACGGCCGGCCGCTACAGTGAACCGGCGTTATTCCGATAGGAGATATCGATGAAACGGATCGCCGCATTCGCCGCTGCCGCGCTCGTGCTGGGCAGCCTGCTTGGCGGTTGCATCGTGGTGCCGGACGGCGGCTACCACCATCACCGCGATTATTACTACGACCGCTACTGACCGGCGCGCCGCGCGGCGCAAGCCGTCGCGCCGGCCGCGCTCGGCGCTTTAAGTATTCCCCCCCACTGAACGGCCCCCTGATCCGGCCTGCCGCGTGCTATCGTTTCTATGACGGCGCGTGAATCGCGCGCGTCGAAAAACCGGTCTCGACCACCACCGTGAGCACGGCCATGAGCGACTTACGCCACCATCTCAATCAACAGGACCGAGTGGAGTTGCTCTGCTGGCTTTGCGTCGGCAACCTCGGTGCGTATTACCTGAACGAAAGCTGGCCCGGCGCGGCGTTCCAAGTTCAGTCGGCACACAAATGGCTCGATCGGCACGCGCGCGAAGCCGACTGGTTGTCGCTCGCGAAACTGTCGCTCATCGCGCTCGATATCGCGAAGCGGCACGCGGATTTCGTCAACGCGTCGTGGGCGCGTGATGCGGTCGAGGAAATTATCGATACTGACGATCTGAATTTCGAATCGCGCCTCGCGCTGCTCGTGCTGGACGATTGCCGCGCGGCGCTCGCCGACCGGCGGATCGCCGATTAGCGTTGCGTCAACCAGCGCCGATCGGAACGATCGATGCCGATAGCGGCGGTCAGCGTGGGCTAAAAGCGGATCATGGCCGCTCGCGGCGGCGGCCGGCGCGATCCGCTCGGCGCGCTACGTACACTGCGGACGGCGCGCTGCCCGCGCCAGCCATCGCCAGCCGCCGATCCGCCATCAAAAATCAGAAATCAGAACCGTGCCGCGCGGCGGTCATCACGTTCGGCCGACACCATTCGATGACCGCGGCGATCGGATATCGCTTGGAGCCGCTCCGCCCGTGAACCTGCCCCGCCAGCCCAAGCGCCACCGCCCGCCGCCCCGTTGCGCCCGTCACGCAGCGCACCGCCACCGGGCTTCGCGCGAATCGGCCCGCGCGGCACCCGTCATCCTTCGATCCGGATGGGCGGAAACCATTTGTCGCCGTTCTTGCCGAAAATCCGGCAGCGATGCGCGCCGTCGATATGCAGGCGGATGATGTCGGCGCCGGATTGCTTCGCGAGCCATTCCACGCCGGGGCGCTCGACGAGCGCATTGCCGTCCGGGCTGATACGGCCCTCCGGAAAGACCATGACGCTGTTGCCGTTCTTGAGTTCGCGCAGCAAACGGCGCATGCCGTAGGGCGAGCCGGAATCGACGGAAACCATGCGGCCGAGCCCCAGCGCCTGTCCGAGCAGAAGCGCCCAGCGGGTGCGCCTGAGGCGGCGCGAATGCAGCGTATCGATGCAAAAAACGAGCCGCACCGGACTCGCGAAAGCGACGAGCAAACCGTCGTGATAGGAAACGTGATTCGCACAAACGATATGGGGCGACGTCTTCAAGCGCGCCACGGTCTCGTCGGACAAAGAAACGCGGGTTCGAAACAGCCGCAGACCGGCCAAACTCAGCCAGCGCGTGAGAATAAATGTCGATTTCATTTCAGCCTCGTTGCTGAACGCCTATGCGATCGACTTCCGGCGCAGATCGATTGGGATAACTGAGCGTCAATGACTGAACGATTACGTCGGCAATGCCTCCTGCTGGCGATCTTCGGTGCCGTGTATCGCGGCCGCAAGCCGGCTGAACGCCTCCGAGCAGGCCGCGCAGCCGCTACTCTATATTTTTTCGCTGTTTTTTTCACCGTTTTCAACGACGTTTTAACACTATTAATCAAGCTCGGATTCAATTTCCGGCGATTAATAATGCTGCAACGCGGCAACCCGATGAATCGGCCGCCCGTTTTTCCTATCGAAAGAAATCAACCGACTTCGTGATTGCCGCCGGGCCGCACGATTTGCCACCGCGCGCGCCTTCTTTTAGGGCTGGATCATGGACGAAAGCGGGCAGCCGAACGCGTTACAATCGCTGCTTCACCGAATCTCCGAAATTCCGAAGGAACCCATGAGCCTCAAATGCGGCATCGTCGGCTTGCCTAACGTCGGCAAGTCCACTCTGTTCAATGCGCTGACGAAGGCCGGCATCGCCGCCGAGAACTATCCGTTCTGCACGATCGAGCCGAACGTCGGCGTCGTCGAAGTGCCCGATGCGCGCCTGAAGGCGCTCGCCGACATCATTCAGCCCGAGCGCGTCGTGCCT
The DNA here is from genome assembly GCF_001718875.1 of Burkholderia singularis. Taxonomy (NCBI): domain Bacteria; kingdom Pseudomonadati; phylum Pseudomonadota; class Betaproteobacteria; order Burkholderiales; family Burkholderiaceae; genus Burkholderia; species Burkholderia singularis. The sequence continues at coordinate 765,186 of NZ_CP013448.1, read as the reverse complement.
GCCGTCGTCGAGTTCGTCGACATCGCGGGCCTCGTCGCCGGCGCGAGCAAGGGCGAGGGCCTCGGCAACCAGTTTCTCGCGAACATCCGCGAAACCGACGCGATCACGCACGTCGTGCGCTGCTTCGAGGACGACAACGTGATCCACGTCGCGGGCAAGGTGAGCCCGCTCGACGACATCGAGGTGATCAACACCGAACTCGCGCTCGCGGACCTCGGCACCGTCGAGAAGGCGCTCGCGCGCTACTCGAAGGCGGCGAAGTCGGGCAACGACAAGGAGGCCGCGAAGCTCGTCGCGGTGCTCGACAAGGCCCGCGCGCATCTCGACCAGGGCCGCGCCGTGCGCGGGCTCGATCTGTCGGACGACGAAAAGGCGCTGCTCAAGCCGTTTTGCCTGATCACCGCGAAACCGGCGATGTACGTCGCGAACGTGAAGGAAGACGGCTTCGAGAACAATCCGCACCTCGACGCGGTGCGCCGGTATGCGGAGGCGGAAAACTCGCCGGTCGTCGCGGTGTGCGCGGCGATCGAAGCGGAAATCGCCGATCTCGACGAGGCCGACAAGGAAGCCTTCCTCGCCGATATGGGCATGGACGAGCCGGGCCTGGATCGCGTGATCCGCGCGGGCTTCAAGCTGCTCGGGCTGCAGACGTATTTCACCGCGGGCGTGAAGGAAGTCCGCGCGTGGACGATCCATATCGGCGATACCGCGCCGCAGGCGGCGGGCGTGATCCATACGGATTTCGAGCGCGGCTTCATCCGCGCGCAGACGATCGCGTATGACGATTTCATCGCGTACAAGGGCGAGCAAGGCGCGAAGGAAGCGGGCAAGATGCGCGCGGAAGGCAAGGAATATATCGTGCAGGACGGCGACGTGATGAACTTCCTGTTCAACGTCTAAGCAAAACTGGCCGTCCAGCGCAAACCGCGCCGCGCCAGCCAAGCCCGCAAACCCTTGTGGTTGCGGGCTTTTTTGTTGCCATGCGGTGCCAGCAACCGCCGGCCGCATCCACAAAAAACCGTATACAAGGCGGTATATAATAGGGGCACAAACCTCAAAACCGTATACGGCAGCCACCATGCCCAAGCTTAACGACGCGCAATGCCGCAACGCCAAGCCGCGCGTAGGCCACAACGGTGAAGCGACGCCTATACGGCTTGCGGACGGTAACGGGCTGTTTCTCGAGGTGAAATCCAAGGGAGCCGGTGTCTGGCGCTATCGGTTCGAACTCAACGGCAAAGCTGGCATATATACCCTCGGCAACTACCCCACTATCGGACTTGCCGAAGCGCGCAAAGAGCGCGAACGCCTGCGGGAGCTGGTGAAACAAGGCATCAACCCCGTTCACGACCGGCAGACGACAAAGGCAACGCGCTTGCTGGCGAATGCCGTGACATTCGAATCCATTGCGAAAGAATGGCTAGGCGCGAAGGACTGGCAGCCGGAGACGAAGGCCCGCCGCCTGGACATGTTCGAACGTGTCGTGTTCCCGTCGATCGGCAAACTCCCGGTCCGCGTCATAACACCGGCACTGGTATTGGAACTACTCAAAAAAGCGATGACAGCGAACGGGCCCAGCGTCGCAGCCGACGCCAAACGATCCATGTCGGGCGTCTTCGAACTGGCGATTGCGACGCTTCGTGCGGAAACGGACCCAGTCTATCCGGTGCGCAAGGCTCTACCGCCCAACAAGACGCAGCACAAGAGGCCGCTTACTACTGAGGAAATTGGCCAGTTCATGCGCGATCTCATTGGATACGACGGCAACTTCCAGACCGTCACTGCGTTCCGCTTAATGTGGCTGACGTTGTGTCGACCGAGCGAGGCCATCGAAGCCGAATGGGATGAGTTCGACCTTGATGCTGGAGTGTGGCGCATCCCAGCAACGCGCATGAAGAAACGAAAAGAGCATACCGTCCCGTTACCGCGACAGGCCATCGAAGGGCTACGTGCAATTCACGGTTTCACTGGCAAGCAACGATTCGTGTTCCCCCATCGCGACGATCGGACAAAACCGATGACGGCCGCTGCGCTACGTCAAGCACTCAAAACGCTGGGCTGGGCCGGAAAATACAGTCCCCATGCAACGCGCACCACCGGCAGTACCCGCTTAAACGAACTGAATTACCCGACCGACTGGATCGAACGACAACTCGCGCACATCGATCAAAACGGAGTTCGGCGAACATATAACCACGCCGAACACTTCGATAGCCGGGCGAAAATGATGCAGGACTGGGCGGACATGCTCGACGCACTTCGAGACGGAGCGAAGATCATTCCGGGACACTTTGGACGAGCCACCTAGACCCAACCATACGGCAGTATCCTGCCGGGAGACCTATAAGATGGTGACGAACAACACATCGACTCTAGCACCGAAGGACCAACAATTTCCCAATGGACTCGAGGTAGCAGACTACGTAGGTTGGGAAAGCTGGGATTATCGGCGGTGGGCGTGGGAATTTCTCCGGCGCAACAACAACTTCCGGCACGCCTGCAATTCGCTACCGCACGATCAGGAGGCTCGCACTGCCAAGAAACGCGAAATCGCCGGGATGTTTGGGCTCCGTCGATTCAAGCACTATGCCGAAGCCTACGATGAAGGCAAATCCGCCGAATTTAGAGCACTGGCGGTATCACCGCGCCCCAAAGGACAGTCCACATCATGGTCGCGCGAGTTACGCAATGACGAAGTCTGCATCGTTTTCAATCTGCGCCCATCACTCTTTGGCAGCGATGCGCTCGACCTCCAAATGAAGAATGCACGGCGCATCATTGAACGGCGAGCGGACGCGCTTCGAACGTCGCTTGGGGTAGACAGAAGAGCCGCCGCACCGAGACCCACGGCGAAGAGCCTTCTCCGCAAATTGATGCTCCTGGATGCCCGGCATCTCGATATTTCATGGGTAGATATCGCGGAAGCGCTTCGAACCCGACCCGGTCAGGATCTGTTTGAACTGAAAGAGGCTGAAAGAAAAGCATACGAACCCGCCGTCGAACTTGCTGAGTACGGGTACCTGGCTTTACTGACATCGAAATCCAGCAGAAAAAGCCTGCAACCGAAGGTCGGCAAAGTACCGACAGCCTGACAAAGCGACAACGGTCCGGCACCGAGCTTACCGGAGAAGACGGAGACGACTTTGGGTGAAGTTGTCTCCTCGAAATGCCTACTCTGAGATGGAAAAATCGAATCCATGCCGTTCCTCACACGGCGTTTTTCGAGGCCCATCCATGAATGAAAAGCATAGTACCGTCGAAGACAAATTGTCCTGCCGCGAGTTGGGTCAAGGCCAATTAGTCCGCATCTTGCCTCGCCCCGAGGTCGAGCGAGTTACGGGAATCTCCCGCTCACTCATCTACGAGCTTGCGAGAGCCGGATCATTTCCCAAGCCGGTTCGCCTCACGTCCAACAGAGTCGGGTGGCTTGAACACGAGGTCCAGGAATGGATTCGAGCAAAGGCCGCGCTTCGAAAGTTTGAATAATCCTCACCCCTCTCTTTCGATGCCTACCTGACACATTGTCGTGCACGCCACCGGCCTCTACGGCAAGCATTGGCGTCCGCAAGCTCTGTAATACATACCCTGTATAGCCAATATGACCCATACACAATGGTGAGAGATATGAGTAGCAATGCAGATCAAATACTCCCTGAGAAGTTCCAAGTCAACGTGGATACAGTGTGCTTCTCAGTAACGGGAGTACAGATGGACGTAGATGAAGTGACGAAAGTCCTTGTTTCAACGCCGGGAGGTGCTCAGCAACAGATTACCAATCGGAAGTCCGTGGCGGGAAAATACGGACGCCACGCCCTGCACTATCGCGTGAAATCAAGGTCTCCACATGACCACGAGTTGTTCGTTGAAGGCTCTCCATTTGCAAATCAATATGGACAGAATGTCTGGTCGAGCGGCAGCGTCAAACTGGCTTGCACATCTACCGTCCGGCGCCTTGTCCGCGAACTGAACATCGACGCAGCATCCGATAAAATCGCCGCATGGAGCGAAGGAAACATCGAGTTGCATCGCGTCGATCTTGCAGTGAATTTTCGGCTCGACTCGAGTCAACGGGTCGACGAGGCACTGACCGTACTCAAGCACATCCTGGTTGCCAAGCGTCGACAGTGCAGCACGCACCGCCGCTATGCCGCATATCGCCCCAAGAGTGGCAAGCAATATCAGATCGCTGTCTATGACAAAGGGGACCAACTGTCGCTGAAAAGTTCAGGCGACCATGCTGGCGATTTGTTTCGCAACCTATCTAAGGAATGCGAAGGAATTCTCCGAATCGAAGTCAGGTTGCGACGCGCTGAACTTCACAAGCTTGGGCTGCCCCTCGCCCGAGACTGGCAGTTGGATACGTCTCGCGAGGTATTCCGCAAATATTTTGCTCGGCTCCCGCTGCACGACGTCACGTTTGGCCCTCTGTCTGCCGCGGACTTCGAGGGCATTGACGAGCGTAGGCGTCCCGCAATGGCATTACATAAGCTCGGAGTTGATTGGAGATTGATCTACTGCGCACGAACACGCGCGCGTCACAAGGCATATTTCAAGGGACGCGGGATTGACTTGGATTGTCCAAACCTCCCCGGACCAGCGATCTCGCTTGCAGAGTTGCTATCGAAACCAGATGCGATAGCAAAAACTCCCCGCTGGTTGATCGAGGCAGACATGGCGCCCCGGCGTAGACGCAAACGACGGCAAGCTAGCTCCAATCACACGAGCTAGCTGCGGCCAGTTACCGCGACGAAAGCTCCCTAGCGAGCGTAAGCAGATTTTCCTTGTGCTCGCTAGGCAGGCGCCCATACAGATCGATCAACTCGGCCAGTTCCGAGTTATCCGCATAGAGATATGCAACGGAAACGCTGAGAACAGCAGCCAACCGCTTCGCGAACTGATAGTCAACTTTGTGAATCCCTAGTTCATATCGGTTGATTCGGGTACTGGCAACGAAAGGATCCAACCCGGCGGCAATCCCGAGTTGCTTCTGTGACATCCCCACTCTCAGCCGAGCCTCTTTGAGGCGCGCACCGAAAACCGACGTTTCCTTGCTGGACATCCCGTAGCCCGTAGACACCAAGGCTACGAATATCGTTGCGCCAACACGTCTGGCATACTACGTTTTTCGTAGTTTTTACAGCTAACTCACTCCGCCCCGATTTTTACGAGGCAAGTTCTTAGTTAACGGAGCAAAAAATGAAGACGCTTATCGCATTCGTCACCGCGGCAGTGACTCTCAGCGCCAATTTAGCCGCCGCTCAAACCGCAGCAGAGTTCCGATCTCAACTTGCGCGTCACGCGATCAACAGCCTCTGCGAACAAGAGATGAATCTACTCGGCCAATTTATCGGCAAACGGGCAGCAGGTATGTCCCGCGACCAATTGCTCGTCCAAATTGATGACTACGTAACCGCGAAGCAGCAACCAGCTGAGTTGGAGCAACTGCATGTGCTGATGCTGAACACGGCGTTCACGGGCACCAAACTAACCCCTGCGGATTTACAAGGAGACAAGCCAAGCCCGCATGCGCAAGCCATCGTAGCCAAAGGACATATAGCGTGCGTCCAATATATGAACACGCTGAACAGCGATCGGTGACCTTGCAGTCGAATCGTCACGACATCGCGCCATCGCGAGCGACTGGAATGCCTCACGCGTCTTGTATGACAAATCATCGGCAGTTGGCTGGCGCCGCGAAAAATCGCGGCACCAGAAGGTGCCGCGATTGCCTAGGCGTGGTTAGCGACTAGGCGAGGAACGCCAATGCTGGCAAACACATTCGATCCGGCCGAGCCGAATCCTCGTGTAGGCCACAACAAAGACATCCTTAATGGTGCTGGACGGAGTCATATCCGATCCCTCCCATAGCGGAAGCCAGGACAAGTGTCGCCACAGCACCATTCCACTTTTGGTAGAATGTTCGCACCAACGTAGCTGTGCGGCATCCGGTGTGTCCTTATCACCTTGCCGTACGCCCTGTGCGCCAACACAGGGATGTAGTGGTATGAGCCCAGACCGACGCCTCGCCAAAGGCTTGGTCTGGGCTTTTTCTTGTGCCCCACATCAGCTCCAAGACACAACGCTCCACTACGCGCTCACTGTAGCGTAGAAAAATCTCCCGAGTCAATCTCTTTATCTCAGACTAAGAGAACTTTCTGTATCTTGTGTTCCTGACCAGCCCGTCGTATAGTTCGGTGGAACCTAGGAGAGTACCGTGAGCGACAATACCGAATCTCGACGGATGAAAGAGCGAAGCCCCAACTTCCCTTTCATTACGCTAGATACTGCTCTGCAGCGTGCGCAGGTGTTTTATCAACATGAGCGACGGAGCAGTGCCCCGCAGGTGGCTGCGGCAAAGCACTGGGGCTACAGTGAATCCAGTAGCGGTTTCAAGCAGACTGTGGGCGCGCTGAAGAGTTACGGCTTGCTTGTCGATGAAGCGAGTCCACATGGAAGGCTTGTTCGCCTGTCTGACTCAGCTCTTAGAATCTTGTTGGACACTCGTCCAGACTCGCCGGACCGAGAACAACTCCTTCGCGAGGCGGCGCTTGCCCCGTCGATTGCCAGCGAAGTATTCAAGAGGTGGCCTGATGACCTGCCTTCAGACCACACATTGATTCACTTCCTAGTGCTTGAGCGAGGGTTCCATGAGGACACCGCCGTGCGTGCCGCGAAAATTCTCAAGCAAAATCATGCGTATATCGGCCGCTCACAAAGCCAGCCTCCTTACAGTGACGATGAAGAGTCACACGTAAGCATGCCGATGATGATGCCGACGACAGCCCCGACGGCTCCGACATACCAGACCATGCCCGGGATAACTGCAGCAAATATCCCATCGTCACAGCAAATGCACGACGAATCGCCCCATGTATCTCGGCCAACCGTTAGTCCAACATTAGTGATGCCAGTTTCGCACCACGCACCGACTGCCACGTCGAGCGAATCGTTCCGAAGCGAAAAAGTCATCGACCCTAACGGACTGGACGTCACCATAAGCTTCAGCGGAGAACCGACTCAAGAAACGTATGAATTTCTCGCAGACTACATCGAGTTGAGGCTGAAACAATTTCAGCGCAAAGCCGCGCGCTTCAATGCAGGCGGCTCCGATGCTTGACGCGATGGACTAACTATCAGCTGACTATCCAAGGAACACCGCAGCCCGAACTCGCACGCCCCCGGCGGACGACTGCAACTACCACCGGGCCACCCCGGCCCGCCTAAATGGCACAGGGGCCGCCACGCGGCTACGGGGGCCACTGGCGGCACTGCCCACCACTGGGCCAGCCCGGCCCGCATACGGCACGTACGCGGCAAAAAAACCGTATACAAAACCGTATCATCACCCGATAAGACTGTGATGCCACGTAGGGAGATTTTCGGAGAACTTTCCGTTTAACGTCTGACGATTTCTGCTGGATCTCGGTGGCGCTCAGTAGCGCTTGGTGGACGGATTAGCTCATTTGAAATCAATGGGTTGCGTAAACAATACGGTCTGCTGAGCGTTCCTATTGTTCATCGAGGTCCAGAAAATTCGGGGGTAGCGTTGGGGGTACTCGTGTTCAACCGTGGGGGTACTTTTCCCCGCAGTGGAGTCCAACAATGCCCGAGAATCTACTCACTGACACCAAGGTCAGGTCGGCCAAACCGACTGATCGAGATTGGAAACTTTCAGACGGCGGGGGCCTGTTCCTGCTAGTCAAGCCCACCGGCGGCAAGCTCTGGCGGTGGAAGTACCGTCTGCAAGGCAAGGAGAACCTCTTTGCTATTGGCGGCTTTCCTCAAGTAAGCCTTGCGGAGGCGCGCGCGGCCCGCGAGAAGGCGCGCGCCTTGGTAAAGCAAGGTATCCATCCAGCCCATGAACGGCAGCAGGTCAAGCAGCGCAACCTCGAAGCGCTGGAGGAACGCAAGCGCGCTTGTGAAAGCTTGTTTGCCAAGGTGGCGCAGGCGTATCTGGCCGAGATCAAGCCTGTCTTTGCGCTCAGTTCCTACCGCACGAAAGAGTCCTGTATCAGGAAGTACCTCTCGCCGAAGTTCGACGGAATGCCGATGAGCGACATTGACGTCAAACAGATTCGTCCGCTGCTGGAGGAGTGCAAGGGCCACGGCGCGTGGGCGGCCATTCACGTCAAAGGCGATCTGGCGGCGATCTTTGACTTCGCAGTGGTGCGTGGCCTGGTAGAGGCCAGTCCAATTCCCAGTCTTCGCGGGCTGCTGCGCGTGCCGTTCAGCGAGAGCAAGGCGGCGATGACGCGGGAGCAAATCCAGAAGTCCTATCAGGAGTTGCGCGGCTACCGTGGCTATCCGGAAACTTCATTGTGTCTGCGGTTGATTGCGCTGACCGCCTGCCGTCCAGGGGAAGCGGCGGATGCCGAGTGGGGCGAGTTCGACTTTGAGGATGCACTGTGGCGCCGGCCTACTGCGAAGATGAAAGCGCGACGTGATCATGTCAGCCCGCTATCCGCGCAGGCCATAGCGGTGCTGAAAGATTTGCAACACATCACGAGTGGCGGACGCTATCTGTTCCCGCACAGGAGCGGAAAAGGCTTCACCACGCCCAATCGGCTCACCTACGCGATGCGCGATATGAACCTGGGCCGGGGTACGACGCCGCATTGCTGGCGGACGACCTTTTCAACCTGGGCCAACGAGAACGGATACCGGCCTGATGCGATTGAGCGGCAGCTTGCCCACGTGGAAAGCAACAAGGTGCGGGCGACGTACAACAAGGCGCTGCTGCTGGATCAGAGAAGGTGTCAGCAGCACGTTGAAAATGACCCAGCGGCAGCACATTGGATTTGACCCACCCGGGTAGGATGGGCCCTTTTTGGAGGGCCGGTGCTTACGAGGGAGGTAATCGTGGAAATACGTGTGTTGGCCCGCCAAGGATTAGGAATCCGGGAGATCTCGCGGGAACTGGGGCTGTCGAGGAACACCGTGCGCAAATACTTACGCAGTTGTGCTGAGCAGGATCGTGCGCCGCGATCGGGGCGCACGCAGAAGCTCGATCCGTTCAAAGCCTATCTGCATGACCGGGTTCGCGCAGCGCATCCGGCCTGGCTGCCGGCGACCGCACTGCTGATCGAGATTCGCGCGATGGGTTATGACGGAGGCCTGACGCGGCTGCGGGCCTATCTGCGGTCGCTGAAGTCGATCAAGGCGCCGGAGCCACTGGTGCGTTTCGAAACCGATCCGGGGCAGCAGATGCAGGTCGACTGGATTGTGTTTCGACGTGGCAAGCTGCCGCTATCGGCATTTGTCGCGACGCTTGGTTACAGTCGGGCGAGTTACGTCGAGTTCGTGACCGACGAACGATTGCCGACGCTGCTGGGCTGCCATGAGCGCGCGTTCGACTTCTTCGGTGGGGTTCCTCGCGAGGTTCTGTACGACAACGTCAAGACGGTGGTGATTGGCCGAGACGCCTATGGTCCCGGACTGCATCGCTATCAACCGGCCTTCCTCGACTTTGCGAAGCACCACGGCTTCGTGCCGCGCCTGTGCAAGCCCTACCGAGCCAAGACCAAGGGGAAGGTGGAGCGCTTTAACGGGTACCTGCGCCGCAGCTTCTACAATCCGCTGGCAAGCCGGCTCGCTCAGGATCGCCTCTCGCTTGACGCGACCACGGCGAACGCCGAGGTCGTACGCTGGCTGAGAGATGTCGCCAATGTGCGCATCCACGGCACGACTGGCGAGTCGCCGCTCGAGCGGCTCCTGCTCGAGCAACCGAAGCTGCAGCAGTTGCCGGAGCCGTGGCGCGCGAACCTGCCGTCAGCTTCCATGCCGACGATGCCACCGCCGTCGCGGTTCGATGATACGCCGCTGCAGCATCAGCTGTCAGTCTATCAAGCCCTGCTGACGGAGGCGCGTTGATGGACATCCAGCACGAACGTATCCTCGAAGCCTGTCGACAACTGCGCATCGACACGATGGGCGAGCAGTACAGCATGTTGGCAACTCGCGCGGCGGCGAACCAACTCACGTTTGCCGACTTCTTCGAGGCGCTGTTGAAGTCTGCGATGGACGCGAAGCACACGCGGACCAAATCCATGTTGCTGCGCACGGCCGGCTTCCCTGTACTGAAGACGCTGGAGGAGTTCGACTTTACGTTTGCTCACGGCGTTACCAAGAAATCGGTGCTGGAGCTGTCGTCGATGGCCTTCGTCGAGCGCGCCGAGAACATCGTGTTGCTCGGGCCGAGCGGCCTTGGCAAAACGCATCTGGCGATCGCACTCGGTTACATCGCAACGCAGATGGGGATCAAGACGCGCTTCATCTCTGCGGCGGATCTCGTCATTGCCTTGGCCGCCGCTTCCCGGCAGGATCGATTGGCCGACTTCCTGAAGCGCAACATCATGAACCCACGGCTGTTGATCATTGATGAGGTCGGCTATCTGCCGCTCGGCCGGGACGATGCCAATCTGTTCTTCCAGGTAATCGCCAAGCGGTATGAAAAGGGTTCCGTGATCGTAACGAGCAACTTGCCGTTCGGGCAATGGGACCAGACATTCGCCGGAGATCAGACGCTCACGGCCGCGTTGCTCGACCGCCTCCTACATCACAGCCATGTTCTACAGATCAAAGGCGAAAGCTACCGACTGAAGGACAAGCGAAAAGCCGGCGTGATCCGATCCCGTGCATCCGAAAGTGCTGAACAGCAACTGGAGATGCACGCCTAAGTGATGATCAGCAACATCGTTTGAACCTGGGTCAGGCGAAACCGATGGCCAGCAACTGGCGCTGACCCAGGGTCACGCAACATGCTGGGCATCAACTTGGTGACCCAGGTGGGTCAAATCTAATGTGCTGCACAACGGCCCAAGTGGGTCACTTCTAAGTTGCTGTTGACAAAGGACGCTGTTGCAGGACTGGGCGGACTATCTGAGTGCGGTGGAGGGCAGCGGCACGGCATAGGGACGGATTGGCCAAGTGTTGTAAACGAATGGACAGGGGCAGCCTTTTCCTTTTCTGGATAGGGCTGTTGTCCCTTGAAGGCCGTTCCCTTGCCGTTTGCCTTTTCCCTAGGTTGGGCCTAGGAATAGGGTAAACAGTGGAGTAAATGGGGCAATTCTTCATTTATTACCCCTTTGGGGATTCGTGTCGCCCATTTCCCTCTCTGGTTAGCCATGCCGGCCCCTCACGGCCGGTCTTGTGTTCAGGAAATGGGGTAGTCAAACACCGTTAATGAGGTATTTTTAGAGACAATGCCCCATTTAATGGCTATGATTACCCAATTTAGATAGCCCGGGCTTACATTTCAATGCACTCGCTCACCCCCGAGTACCTTGCCGCGCTTCGCTTCGATGGCACCCAGGCTGCCACGTTGCGCACACTGGGCGAGTACCGGGGCAAGCAGCAACTCTACGCTGCGCAGTCGCCAGAAGCCCTCAAGGGGCTACGCCAGATCGCGGTGGTGGAGTCTACGGAGTCATCCAACCGGCTGGAAGGTGTTGTCGTAGCGCCCTCGCGGTTGAAGTCTCTGGTCATCCGCAACGCAACGCCAAAGAGCCGTTCCGAACAGGAGATCGCCGGCTACCGTGATGCCCTGGCGCTGATCCACGAGTCTGCCGCGCACATGTCCTTCAGCGAGGGCGTAGTGCTGCAACTGCACACCCTGCTGTACCGCTATATGCCGCAGGCGGGCGGGCGCTGGAAGGCTACCAACAACGACATCATCGAGCGTCACCCAGACGGCACTTCGCGTCTGCGCTTCCAACCAGTCGCTGCGCACCTGACACCGATGGCAATGGCCGATCTGACCCGGCATTACGCCACCGCGCTGGACCAGCACCTGGCCGATCCGTTGGTGCTGGTGCCGCTGGCGATGCTCGACTTCTTGTGCATCCACCCTTTCCCGGACGGTAACGGTCGCATGTCCCGCTTGTTGACCTTGCTGCTGCTCTACCACTTCGATTACGCAGTGGGTCGCTACATCAGTCTGGAACGCATCTTCGAGGACACCAAGGAAGGCTATTACGAGACGCTGGAAGCCAGCTCGCAGGGCTGGCATCAGGCGCAGCACGACGTCAAGCCCTGGCTTGATTACTTCTGGGGTGCCTTGCTGCGGGCTTACCGTGAGTTCGAGGAACGTGTCGGCACCATCGAGCGTGGCCGCGGCAGTAAAGGCGACCGGGTGCGGGCGGAAGTCCTGGGTCGCAGTCTGCCGTTCTCGATTTCCGAAATTGAAGAAGCTTGCCCAGGCGTGAGCCGGGACATGGTACGACTGGTGCTGCGGGCGATGAAATCGGAAGGGTTGATCGAATCAACGGGCAAGGGACGGGGGGCGAAATGGAAGCGCATTACGGCAGCCGGCCCTGATAGCACGATCAACGAAGATCAATAGAGGACGAGACGATGGATGTTTTCTCACTCAGAAGCCAGTTGATCGAGGACTATAGCCAGTTCGCAAGTTCTTTCACTTCCATTCGGGCGGAAGATATCCGCTCGGGCGTTCATGCGGCCTATGACGGCGGTCGTTACTGGCCGGAGCCGCTGATACAGATCAATCCGCGCTATCGCCAGGGGCGTTCGACACAACAGCTTGCCGCCACGAACGAATTGTTGGCAGCAACGGCCGCCCTGTTTCCCATTGACCTCTACACCCACCAAGAACAGGCGATCGCGTTCTCCGCCCGAGGCGAGAGTTACGTAGTGACCACAGGAACCGGCTCGGGCAAGTCGTTGTGCTTCTTCATCCCGATCGTAGATGCGGTGCTGCGCGCCAAGGCCCACGACAGCATGCCCAGAACGCGCGCTATCGTGATCTACCCAATGAACGCTCTGGCCAACAGTCAACGCGAAGAGCTGATCAAGTTCGTAGGCAACGATGGGCCGGTAACCTTCGCGCGCTATACCGGCCAGGAAAGCAAGGAGGAGCGGGATCGGATCCGGGATAACCCGCCGGACATTCTGCTGACCAATTTCATGATGCTAGAAATGCTCATGACCCGGCAGAACGAGACTGACAGCCGGGTGATCGCCAATTGCGCCGGCCTGCAGTTTCTGGTGTTGGATGAATTGCATACCTATCGCGGACGGCAAGGTGCCGACGTGGCCATGTTGGTAAGGCGCGTTCGACAACGGCTGGCCCCGGAGCACCTGCAATGCATCGGCACGTCCGCCACGATGGCTTCGGGCGGCAGTCAGGAAGATCGCAACTCCAAAGTCGCCTCCGTTGCCTCCACGTTGTTCGCAACCCAGATATCGCCCTTCAATGTCGTCACCGAAGATCTGGAACGGGCGACAGAACCATCCGAGACTGCCGACTCTGTGAGATCGCAACTGGGCGCGGCCATCGACGCGGGCGTTCCAGCGCATGCCGATGATGTTGCGTTGCGGAAACATCCTTTAGCTATCTGGGTGGAAACACGTCTTGGCATCACGCGCGAACAGGGGGGGAAATGGGTTCGTGCCAATCCCCTGACCTTTGCCAAGGCCACCGAGCGCTTAGCCGAAGAGTCGGGTAGGGATGAAGTGATTGCGGGTGCCACGCTGCGCGCCATGCTGCTGCTGGCAGCCCAACCCGAAAAGAGTCGTCGTCCCGACGGGCACGGCAGCGAAAGAGCCTTCTTCGCCTTTCGTCTTCACCAGTTCATCAGCGGTGCTGGCGTCGTGTTCACGACCCTCGATGCCCCGGGGACACGCCCCGTTGAGTTGGAGGGACAGCAGTTCTTGCCCGGAGATGAGCAAAAACGGTTGTACTCCACGCACTTCTGCCGGAATTGTGGGCAGGAGTACCACCCGGTCAGGATGCGTCGGGACGATGCCGGTTGGGAGGTGCTAGCCCGCGACATCGATGACATGCCAAAAATGCGGGACGACGACACGGACGCCTCCGAAGTCGAAGAGGATGCCATTGGCGAACGGCTGGGCTTCCTGCTGCCCCTGAACGCCAACGATCCCATCGAATTTACCGGCAAGGTAGAGGACTATCCGGAGTCCTGGATCGAGATCACGCGACATGGTGAGGTGAGGTTCAAGCGCACCCATCAGCGCCTGGAGGCAGAACAACTCTCGATTCAAGCCAATGGCAGAGTCGGGCGAGGCCAGGAGGCCTGGTTCTTGCCCGGCAAGTTCCGTTACTGCTTGCGTTGCCGCACGGTGCATGGCGCCCAGGGCAAGGACAGCAATCGTCTTTCGGCACTGTCTGCGGAAGGTCGAAGCTCGGCGACGACGCTGCTGACCACCAGTGCTCTGCGCTGGATGCACGGCCAGCCATCCATTGGCTCGGACAAGCGAAAACTGCTCGGCTTCACCGACAACCGCCAGGATGCAGCACTCCAGGCGGGCCATTTCAATGATTTCACCTTCGTCAGTCTGTTGCGCGGCGCCATCTATCGGGCGCTGGTACAAGCTGGAGCGGCGGGTTTGGGCGACAGTGGACTGGGTGCGGCAGTGCGAGCGGCCTTGGGGTTCGATCAGCCGCTGAGCACGACGGCCCCCCCGGAAGAAAGCCACCGGGGGGAGTGGATGCAGGAACCGCAATCAGTCGGTCAGAATCTGGCGGATGCGGAGGAAGCCTTGCGCTTCGTGCTCGCGTACCGCGCCTGGTTCGATCAGCGTCGTGGTTGGCGCTACACCAATCCGAACCTGGAAGAACTGGGGTTGCTGGAAGCGGACTACTCCGGCTTGCAGGTATTCTGCAATGAGGCGGTGCGTTTCGACAAAGCGCCTGACCTGCTGCGAAACGCGACGCCACTGGCGCGTGAAAAGGCTTTCCGCTGCCTCTTCGACTACATGCGCAAAGGGCTGGCAGTGGATGCCGCCGCCCTCGACCCCAACCTGTTGCAGCAGCGTAAGGACGAAGCCTTGCGCTTGCTGCGCAACCCATGGGGCATTGGCCGGGAAGAGCGCCTGCTCGGTTGGCGCTGGCTGTTCCTTCAGCCTCCCAATGCGAATGCATTGCGCGGCAAGGATGAAGAACTGGTGCTGCGCGGCGGACTGCAGACGGCACTGGGCAAGAGCCTGCGTAGCTCGACCATATGGGAGCAGCCGGCGGCGGCCAACCTGCGACGTGCCGACTATCAGACCTTGCTGAACGCCATGATCCGCGCTGCACAAGAGGGCGGATTCATTCGCAGGGATGAACACACTCTGTTCAACGTACCGGGCTTTCGGCTCAATGCCGGCCGGGTGCGATTCCATTTGGGCGATGCATCCGCCACCCGGCCGAACGCGTTCTTCAAACAGCAATACCAAGCCATCGCCGCGATGCTTGGGCAACGGGATCGTTTCCTGTTCGGGCTGGAGGCACGCGAACACACCGCTCAGGTCGATGGTGAACTGCGTGCGCTGCGCGAAAGCCGCTTTCGCTTCGGCAACAGCGAGCGGGAAGCATTGACCGACGGCGAACTGCACGATATCGCCCACAAGCAGGGCGAGCCCACGCGCTTCCTGCCCCTGATGTTCTGCTCACCGACTATGGAACTGGGTGTGGATATCTCGGCGCTGAATGCCGTGTACCTGCGGAACGTGCCACCCACGCCCGCCAACTATGTACAGCGCGCCGGCCGTGCCGGTCGCAGTGGTCAGGCGGCGCTGGTGGTGACCTACTGCGCCGCACGCAGTCCGCATGACCAGTATTTCTTCCGTGACCCCACCGCCATGGTGCATGGCGTGGTCAAGGCGCCGCTGCTGGATCTGGCCAACCAGGATCTGATCCAGAGCCATCTACAGGCTGTCTGGCTGGCCGCCAGCCGCAAGGAGCTCGACAGCTCGATTTCCAACATCGTCGATCCCGGCGTACCGCAACTGCCCGTGCGAGCGCACATCGTCGAAGCCTTGGGTCAGGAGGGGGTGACGGCCGAAGCGACCCGGCAAGCCATCAACGTGCTGCACATGGTGGAGGAACACCTGACGCCCGAGCGCGCTCCGTGGTTCACCGATTGCCAGGCCTATGCCCAGGCGGCCATTGCATTGGCACCGGAGGCCTTCCATCGTGCGTTCAATCGCTGGCGGGATCTATTCACGTCGGCGGAGCGGCAAAAGCGCCTGGCCAACGAAACCTTGAACAACTACGCCATCACCGATAAGCGCGAGCGCGACGATGCCAAGCGCCGTTGGCGGCAGGCCTCCGATCAGATCGAGTTGCTCCTGCACGGCCGCGACTCCTTCTCCAGCGACTTTTACACCTACCGCTATTTGGCCACCGAGGGCTTCCTCCCAGGCTACAACTTCCCGCGGCTGCCGCTGATGGCCTACGTGCCCGGTCGTGCCGATGTGCGGGGTGGCAATACCTTCCTGCAGCGCCCGCGCTTTCTGGCGCTTTCCGAGTTCGGACCGCGCAGCCTGGTGTATCACGAAGGCCGCGCCTACAGGGTGGTTCGCGCTCGCATTGCCTTGTCATCTGATGATCCCGGCAGTGCCGGTGGCACGCTTAGCACCCAGTCGGTACGCATCTGCTCGAACTGCGGCGCCGCGCACTTCGAGTCCCATTGGAACGACTGCCACGCCTGCGACCAATCGCTGTTGGATGCGCTGAAGATCAACAGCCTGTATCGCATCGACAACGTCGATACTGAGCCCACCGAGCGCATCACCGCCAACGACGAGGAGCGCCAGCGCCAGGCCTTCGAGCTGCAGACCACCTTCCGCTGGGCGATCCGCAATCGCCGCATCGACGTGCGCACCGTGTTGGCCAGAGACAACGAAGGCGAGATATGTACCCTGCGCTACGGTGCCGGTGCCACCATTACCCGCATCAACAAGGGATTGCGCCAGCGTCGGCAACCGAATGATTTCGGCTTCTTCATCAACTCCCGGACGGGGTGGTGGGAAGGAGAGGAGCGTCGTTCGGCCAACACCGCCAACGAAGGGGATCGCCTACCGCCGCAACGCGTTGTTCCCTATGTCCAGGATCACAAGAACGCCCTGCTGCTGCAACCTTGCGGTGCCTGGGATGAACAGACCTTCGTCACCCTGCAGCATGCGCTTAAGCGTGGCATTGAAGCAGCCTTCCAGCTCGAAGAGGCTGAGTTGCTGGCCGAGGCCTTGCCCGATCTCCGCCACCGCAATGGCGTGCTGTTCTATGAAGCGACCGAAGGCGGCGCAGGCGTGCTTACCCGGCTGGTCAACGATCCATTGGCGCTGCAACAGACGGCGCGCTACGCGTTGCGCATCATGCACTACGACGTACCGGTCGACGGTGGCCAATGGCCGACGTTCGAGAGCCGCCAGGAACAGCCGGACACTCGCTGCGTCGCGGGGTGCTACCGTTGCCTGTTGTCCTATTACAACCAGCCCGATCACGAACTGATCGATCGCCGCGACGCAGAAGCGGTTCACATTCTCTGGCGCCTGGCACAGGTCGAATCCATGGCCCAGCAGCAAGAGGCCGAACCTTTACTGCCTCCCGAACCGGAAGCCACGTCAGGCTGCGCAGGCCAGTGGCGACAGGCCGCGGCTACGCACCTGCCGGATGGTCAGCCCCCGGCAAGCGTGGATATCGAAGGTCTGACCTTGTTGCACTGGCCCGACCATTACGCCGCCATCGCCCTGCCCGATACCCCGCGCGACTTGCAGGCTGCCTGGGAAGACCGCGGCTATACCTTTATCCGTTTCCCTGCCGACACCGACGCCTGGCCGATGCTGTTCCAGCGCCTGAGTCGTCTGCTGGGACTATGAGAACCATCGAGATGTCCATTCCTCAATACACCCCGGGTTCGCTGATCCATGCGCGCGGGCGCGAATGGATCGTTCAGCCAGGCAGCGTTCCTCCGTTGTTGCGCTTGCGGCCCTTGTCCGGCACCGAAGAAGAGGGCGCACTGATCCACATCGATCTGGAACCTGGCATCGAATCCGCTCACTTCCCACCACCCGATCCCTCGCTGGAGGGCAGTCAGGGCGAAGCCATCCTGCTCTCCGATGCGCTGCGCATGGCGCTGCGTCGCGGTGCCGGCCCTTTCCGCAGCTTCGGCAACATCGCGGTGGAGCCGCGTACCTATCAACTAGTGCCGCTGTTGATGGCGTTGCGTCTTGATCCGGTGCGCCTGTTGATCGCCGACGACGTGGGGATCGGCAAGACCATCGAAGCCGCCCTGATTGCACGCGAACTGCAGGATCGCGGCGAGATCCAGCGTATGGCCATCTTGTGTCCGCCGCACCTTGTCGAACAGTGGGTGCGCGAACTCAACGACCGCTTTCACCTGCACGCGGTTGCTGTCACCGCGACCAGTGCGGCCCGATTGGAGCGAGGCATCCCGGTCGGTGAATCGTTGTTTCAGGTGCATCCGGTCACCGTCGTCAGCCTCGACTACATCAAGTCCGAGCGCCATCGTCACGACTTCATCCGCGCCTGCCCGGAATTCGTCATCGTCGACGAAGCCCACACCTGCGTCAGCGCGGGCCAGGGCCGGCAGCTGCGCTTCGAGCTGCTGCGTGCGTTGGCAGCCAACGAAGCACGCCACCTGGTTCTGCTCACCGCCACTCCTCACAGCGGCGACCAGGACACGTTCTACAGCTTGCTGGGGCTGTTGAAGCCGGAGTTCGCTGCGCTGGCGACAGCCAGTGGCGATACCAAGGAACGGCTGCGCGATCAGTTGGCATTGCATTTCGTGCAGCGGCGCCGACCCGACATCGACGAATGGCAGGACGGCAGCATCTTCCCCCAGCGCGAAACGGCCGAGCTGACCTATCGCCTTGGTGGCCTGTGGGAAAACTTCTTCCAGGACGTGCTCGACTACTGCCGTGAAGTGGTACAACGCGCCGGTGGGGACGAGCGGAGTCAGCGCCTCAGCTTCTGGGGCACGCTGGCGCTGATGCGCTGCGTCGCCAGTAGCCCGGCGGCGGCCGTACAGGCCCTGCGCACCCGTCTGCTGGCCGATCAGGTGGAACAGGCGCCTGAAGAGATTCTCGGCCCGTTGTTCGATGGCACGGAAGATGCCCTGAGCGAAGACGATGTGGTGCCAGCTGCTGACATCGGTGATCCTGCCCTGCTCGACCTGTTGAACAAGGCCGAGACGCTGGCCGGCGAAGAGAGCGATCCCAAACTGCGCCTGCTCGGCAGCCACCTCAAACAGCTTATCGACGATGGCTTCAATCCCGTGGTGTTTTGCCGCTACATCGCCACCGCCCGCTACCTGCATGACCATCTGGCGGGCAGATTCCGAGGCGTCACCGTGGACGTGGTGACGGGTGAATTTCCGGCTGCAGAGCGGGAGCGCCGTGTCGATGCCCTGGGCGAAGCCGAGCGTCGCCTGCTGATCGCTACCGACTGCCTGTCCGAAGGCATCAACCTGCAGGAAAACCTCGATGCCGTGGTCCATTACGACCTGTCCTGGAACCCCACGCGTCATGAGCAGCGCGAAGGTCGGGTCGATCGCTTCGGTCAGACCAGCCCCAAGGTGCGCGCCACCCTGATCTATGGCGCCAATAACCCGGTGGATGGTGCCGTACTGCAGGTCATCTTGCGCAAGGCGGAAAAGATCCGCCAGGAACTGGGCGTGCCGGTGCCACTGCCCGACGACGACCATACCCTCACTCAGGCGCTGATGAAGGCTGTGATGCTGCGCAGCGAGCGAGCAGGCGGCCCACAACGCTCCTTTGATTTCGATCAGTACCCAGAAAGCCGGGCACTCGACGTTCGCTGGACCGACCTGGCTGAAAAAGCCAAGAAGAACCGCACCGTCTTTGCCCAGCGCCGCTTGCGGCCTGCTGACGTGCTGCCGGAATGGGAGCGCATGCGTGCCGTGCTTGGCAGCAGCGATGACGTCAAGCGTTTTGCCACCCAAGCCATGGCGCGTCTGGGGGCAGGATTGTCGCTGCGCGCCCGCGGAGCTACCGCGCCCATCAGCGCTTTGCCTCCAGCATTGCGCGAGCGGCTGGCAGCCGAAGGCGTGGACGGCGATTTGCGCATCGACTTCAACCAGCCCCCGGCGTCGCGCTGCCGCTTCATCCACCGTAGCCATCCGCTGATCGCCACCCTGGCCGACGAACTGCTGGAGCGTTCCTTGGTGGCGGAAACCCATGACGGCCAGCAACTGGCCACGCTGGGCCGGATCGGCGTCTGGCGCAGCCCGGCGGTGCAGAGTGTCACCTCGGTGCTGTTGCTGCGCCTGCGGCACCAGATCAGCACCACCCGGGAGGGCCGCAACCAGACCTTGCTGGTCGAAGAAGCCTTGCCCGTGGCCTGGCAGGGCCGTACCGATCCGGTCGAGATCCAGGGCGATCAATTGCTTGCCTGGCTGGAGGCGCCAGCCCAGGGCAACCTGCCGGACGTGGTGCGTCAGCGCGAAATGCACAACCTTCTGGAGACGTTGCAGCAGCGCCAGGAGCAACTGGAACACCTCGCCGATGCCCAGGCCGAAAGACTGCTGGCAGATCACCGGCGTGTGCGCGAAGCAGCCGATGCCCGGGGCCGCTATGAAGTACGCGCGCTCAAACCGGTGGACGTCATTGCCGCCTATGTCCTGATGCCTGGAGGTGCTGCATGAGCCGTCGCAAGGATGCCGTGCTGCAGTTCGATGCGATCGCCATCGAAGGTGGACTGCTGCCGGCGGAGTGGCTGGCCAAGGTGGCCGCCCTGCAGGCTCCGCACCAGGCCCCAACGGACTATGGGGTGCCCAAGGGCCTGAATCTGCGCGACGAACTGGGGCGTTACTGGCGTATCGCCGAAGCACACTGGAACGATTTCGCCGCCACCTGCGCGGGTGCAAGCGATGCCCAGGCATTGACACAACGCTTCGTCACTCAGTTGCTGCGCGAAGTGTTCGGCGTTACCGATATCGTTGCCGGCGTCGAGCCGCAAATCCTGGCTGAGCGCAGCTATCCACTCACGGCCACCGCTTGCGATGGTCGGTTGCCGCTGGTGGTCGCTCCCTGCGACCAGCGTCTGGAGGAGCGTGACCGCCGCTTGGGCGATGGCGGGCGCCAGCGCAGCGCCTTCGGGCTGTTGCAGGACTATCTCAATGCGGCCGACACCACCTTGTGGGGCATCGCGAGCAATGGCCTGTCGCTGCGGGTGGCGCGCGACAATGCCAGCCTGACTCGCCCGGCCTGGATCGAAGCCGATCTGGAGCGCATCTTTACCGAGCAGCGCTTCGCCGACTTCTCACTGTTGTGGCTGCTGATCCACGCCAGCCGCTTCGGCCAAGGCCAGCAACTGCCGCAGCAATGCGCACTGGAAGCCTGGTACGCCGCCAGCCGGGAGCAGGGCACCCGTGCCCGTGAAAAACTGCGCATCGGTGTGGAGGACGCGCTCAAGACCCTGGGCCAAGGCTTCCTGTCCGAAGCCGGCAATGGCGCCTTGCGTCACCGCCTGGCGAGCGGCGAACTCACGCCCGACGATTACTTCCAGCAACTACTGCGGCTGGTCTACCGGCTCATCTTCCTGCTGACCATCGAGGAGCGTGGTCTGCTGCACCCGGATCATGCCGACCCTGAAGCCATTCGTCTGTATCAGGACGGCTACAGTCTGCGTCGTCTGCGTGAACGCACCCGCCACCGCCGCATCTGGGATCGCCATACCGACCTCTGGCAGGGACTCAAGCCGGTGTTTGCAGGGCTGGCCAGCGGCCAGCCGCTGTTGGCGCTGCCGGCGCTGGGTGGCCTGTTCGCGACCGATCAATGCTCTGATTTGGATCACGCAGACCTGGGCAACAATACCCTGCTGGCCGCGACTCACCGGTTGGCCTGGATACCTGACGGCGGCAGCCTCACCCGCATCAACTGGCGTGACATGGGGCCGGAAGAACTGGGCAGCGTCTATGAAAGCCTGTTGGAACTGGTGCCCCAGGTCGCCCAGGATGGCCGCGTGTTCCGCTTTGCCAATGCCGAGCAAAGCCAGGGCAATGCCCGCAAGACCAGCGGCAGTTACTACACGCCCGATCCCCTGGTACAGGAGCTGCTGAATTCCTCGCTGGAACCGGTCATTCGCCAGCGCATAGCGGGTGCCTGCGACCCGCAGACCGCACTGCTGTCGATCACCGTTTGTGACCCGGCCTGCGGTAGCGGCCATTTCCTGCTCGCCGCCGCCAGGCGATTGGCCAATCACTTGGCTCAATTGCGCGCCCAGGGCACGCCCAGCGGCGACGACTACCGTCAGGCACTGCGCGACGTCATCGGCCACTGCATCTACGGTGTGGATCTGAACCCGCTGGCGCTGGAACTGGCGCGCATGTCCCTATGGCTGGAAGCCATGACGCCCGACAAGCCCTTGGGCTTTCTCGATCACCACCTGCAATGCGGCGATGCCCTGTTGGGCGTACTCGATCCCGCCATCCTCGACCGAGGCCTGCCGGATGCCGCCTTCACTCCTCTGAGTGGCGACGACAAGACCCTTGCCAGCGAACTCAAGAAACAGAACAAGCGCGAGCGCGAGAGCTGGCAACGGGCACTTGCGAGTGGCGACCTGTTCCGCGAGGAACAACTGGCCATCCGAACCGGCGCGGTGGAGCAACTCACCGACGATGATCTGCTGCAGGTGGCCGCTAAACAGGCCACCTGGCAGCAGGCCCGTAGCGCTGCCAATCAAAGCCGCTTGGCGCGCCTGGCTGATCTTTACCTGGGGGTCTTCCTGCTACCCAAGGCAGATAACAAGCCCGTCCCCAGCTCCCGCCACCTGTGGGCCGTAGCGAATAGTGAGAATGAGCCGACCCTGGCGCTCGTCGAAGCCACTGCCCGCGAAGCCTGCGCCCTGGCCCGCGTGTTGCATTGGTGGATTGCATTCCCCCATATCGCCGCGCAGGGCGGCTTTAGCGTGATGCTGGGCAACCCGCCATGGGAGCGCATCAAGTTGCAGGAAGAGGAATTCTTCGCCAGCCGCAATGGCGATATCGCCAACGCCAGGAACAAGGCGGAACGCAGCCAGCGTATCCAGTGGCTGAGCGAGGGGATACTGGCCCAGCATCTGGAGCCGGACAGGGTTCAGACCGAACTGGTTTGCAGCAACGAGCGGCGGTTGTACCAGGAATTCATTACCGCCCGCCGTACCGCTGAGGCCACCAGTGCCTTCGTCCACGTCAAGGGCGGCGAGGGCGGGCGCTACCCACTGACTGGCGTCGGTGACGTCAATACTTATGCGCTGTTTGCCGAGACTTTTGCACAACTGGCGGGACGACCGGGCCGAGCGGGGCTGATTGTACCCACCGGGATCGCCACCGACGATTCCACCAAGGCGTTCTTCTCCGCCATCAGCCAATCCGGGCGGCTGGTCAGCCTGTTCGACTTCGAGAACCGTGAAGAGGTCTTCCCGGCTGTGGATAGCCGCCAGAAGTTTTGCCTGCTGACACTGGGCCAAGCAGAAGCCGCGCGTTTCGTCTGCTTCGCTACCCAAGTGAGCCACTTAGCCGACCCTCGCCGCCACTTCACCCTGACCCCTCAGGAATTCGCTCTGATCAACCCCAACACACGCACTTGCCCAGTCTTTCGCAGCCAGCGTGACGCAGAACTGACCAAGAAACTCTACCGCCAAGCGCCGGTGCTGATACGCGAAGCGCAGGTGGACGAAAACGGCGATATCGTGGAACCGGAAGACAGCCCTTGGGGGATTCGCTTCCAAACCATGTTCCACATGTCCAATGACAGCCACCTGTTTCGCGACGGTGATTCACCGGATAGCCTGCCCCTGTACGAAGCCAAGATGATCCACCAGTTCGATCATCGCTGGGCCAGTTACGTGGAAGACCATTCCAGCCAGGATGGCCTGACGACAGTGGACGTGAGCGAGGAGCAAAAAGCCGATCCGACCTTCTTCATACGTCCACGCTACTGGGTGGGACAGCGCGAAGTGCTAGCTCGCATCGCTCGCGTGCCCCGCGCCATCAGCAAGACTTGGCTGGTCGTGCACCAGGCCAGCGTAGACACACGGCGCAGCGCGCTAGACGCCTTGTGGTTGGCGTTGGCCCAGTGGATTGCCGGGGAACTCTTCCGCCGCGAAGCCGGCAATCCCGAGCCCGACGGCAGCTACAGCGACGCCTGGAAACTGCACACCGCCCCACGTGTGGAACGCACCTTGGCCAGTGACTACCCTGCCTGCGCCATCTCCCTGCGCGACAACAAAATCACCGGCAAAAAGGCCATCACCGAATTCGCCAAATGGGCCCATCAGGACAGAGACCAATCCCTGTCCGACGACGAACTCGCCATTCTGCAACGCTTTGCCGCGCAAGCCGCGAGTGAGACCCGCGATAAAGGTGTTCATACTGAACTCGATACCTGGATGGACCGTCGCAGCCCACGCTGGCTGATGGGTTGGCGGGATATCTGCCGTGCCACGGACGAGCGCACCGTGATCGCGTCGGTAATTCCGAGAGCGGGGGTGGGGAACAACATGCCCTTGATGCTACTTGGAGCAGACCTTGATTCCCGGAAAGCGGCTGCCCTGTTGGGCAACTTGGGCTCACTCGCTCTTGATTTTGTGGCTCGCCATAAAGTCGGTGGGACGCACCTTAATTACTTTATTTACAAACAGCTTCCTATTCTCTCGCCAGACCGCTACACCGAATTCGACCTGGCTTTTATCGTCCCGCGCGTACTGGAACTGACCTATACCGCCCACGACCTGGCCGACTGGGCTGTCGACCTTGGCTATACCGGTTCACCCTTCCCTTGGCACCCCGAACGTCGCGCCCATCTGCGTGCCGAACTCGATGCCTGCTACGCCAGACTCTACGGCCTGACCGAGGAAGAACTGCGCTACATCCTCGATCCGGCCGACGTGGCCGGTGAAGACTATCCCAGCGAGACTTTCCGTGTGCTCCGAAACAATGAGTTGCGGGATTTCGGGGCTTACAGGGAGACGTCAACCACGCCCCTTCGATTGGCCAGTGTCGATGGTGAAACCCGTCGCAATCATGTGCAGTACCGCACCCAGCATCTGGTGTTGGAAGCCTTCAAGCGAGGTTTCCAGGTAGAAGACGCATTGCCTGCTCAGGAGGAAGCCACGGTTCGGCAGGTCGTCGATCGAGCGGCCCTGCCCGATGGAATCTGGGCACGACCACAACAGAATGAAGTGGCGGAGACAGGGGCGGCCCTGGCCGCCTTGCTCAAGGCTGCAGGGGGGCCATGGCCAGTGCGCCAGGTACGCCTCGCCGCCGTCTTGGTGCTTGAGCCTAGGCTGATGACGCCTTTGCTGGATGCGCAGGATGCTTTGGATTGGCAACGCTTGATAGGCGAAGAAGCCAGGCCGCTCTCCGGAGCGGTGTTGAGCTTCATCCCACGTGCAAATCAGGCTTGGGGCAGGGCTGTGCGTTTTCTGCGAAGTAATGGCCACCTAGTTGAAGATCTGGGGGCGGGCACTTGGGCCAAAGGTGCCGAACTGGATGTGCCTGCCGCCGAATGGGCCGAAGGGCGCGCCCAGATGATTCTTGTTTTCTTGCAAGCCCGAGGGCAGGACTTCGATCGTGTCATTCACGAGTTGCCTGACGAGATAGGGGGATGGATTGAAGCCACAGCCTGACATGTTCCAGCAACAGCTATGTCTCACCCCGTCGGCCCAGATGCATGAGCCACGCTTATGGGTGAAGCGGTTGGTGATATGGGAAAAACCTGGAGAGCCGCCCTTGCGGGATGTTCCATTACGTCCAGGCCTGAATATCATCTGGACGCCAGACGACAACGGCATCGGTCATGGCGGAGGCAAGACCTTGTTCTGCAGACTGCTGCGCTATTGCCTGGGCGAGGACAAGTTCGCTCCCGAAGATCAGCGCAACGGAATCAGTTCGGCATTTCCCAACGGATGGGTTGGTATGGAAGTCATGCTGGATGGTGTCTGTTGGGCCGTCCTTCGACCCTTGGGCATCCGGCGGCGGCATTTCGCGGTACTGGATGGCAATCTCGATGAACTTGTTCTCAGCGAAATGCCGGGCACTGGCCTGTCTCCATTGCTCAACGCCATCGAAGAGAATCTGCTGACACCAAGCGTCAGAGTTTTGATCGCTGGCAAGAAACAAGAGCATCAGGCCTGGCAGATTGCCTTGGCGCTGTTGAGCAGGGACCAGGAATGCAGATTCGACCATGTTCTTGAATGGCGATCCGCACTATCCGACTCGGAGTCGCCGGCGCGGGGGCTGAATCGAACCGAGAGGCTGGAGGCACTGCGAGCCCTGTTGAACGCCATCGACCCCTCCGAACAGACGCTCCGTGTCGACACCGCCGCGATGAGCGAGTTGAGCCGCAGCCAGGAGCAGGAAATAGGCCATCGTGCCTGGGAGATCCGCAAGCTAAGAAAGCAGCTTCTGGAAGTGCTTGGCGTTACGGACGATGAACTTGCGCAGGGCACCCTGGGTGTCGAAATCCTGCGTCGGGCGGCGCAGGAGCGGTTGGCAGCGCAAACCCAGTCCAGCGGGGCGGGCGCAACTCCGGATATTGATTCCGTGCGGCAGGCGCACGAAAACGCCCAAGCTGAGGTGGCAAGAATCCAGGCTGATATTGGAAGGCAAGAGGTTGTGATACCAGCCATCGAGCGTGCGATATCCGCGATCAAGGGCGAATATCCGGCATTGGTCTACTCGATCAAGGAAGCGGAGAATTATCCTTGTCCCATTTGCGAGGTACCCATTGACCGCGTTCTGGCGAGCCAATGCGGATTGTCACACAAGGTTCCAAATGTGGAGGCCTGCAAGGCCAGGCTGGAGAGCGGTAGCAAGGCACTGGAGGATGAACAGGATCGCCTCGAGTCTGCTCGATCCCTGCTGAATCAATTAAAGCCGGAGCTAGCGCTGGCGAAACAGGATGCAACGCGCAGGGAGCAGCATTACCAGAACCTGCTGAAGCTTCGCGAGCAGCGCGATGGGGCGTGGTATGCCGCGCGCAAGGCGGCGGACGATGTAGAGCGCCTGGCCTTGCTGCTCGAACAGCAGCAATCTGCCGAAGCCCGCCTAGACAGGCACCAAACCGAGATTGAGCAAGCGCGAGAGCGGATCGCGGCGCTGCAAAGTCAGAATGCGACCGCTTTCTCGAAGCTTGCCCAGAAGTTCGACCCGATCATTCGACGTTTGGTCGGACCTGAAGCCAGCGGCGAGATCCGATTGACCGGAAACGGGCTGAGCCTGGTTGTCCAGATGGGCGGGGATCGTTCGACGTCGGCCATCGACTCGCTGAAAGTCGTGGCCTTCGATCTTGCGACCCTTTGCATGAGCATCGAAGGTGACACGAAACTGCCGGCTTTCCTGCTTCATGACAGTCCACGTGAAGCCGACCTGGGGCTCGCCCTGTACCACGGCCTGTTTCATCTTGTGCATGAACTGGAAGAGTTCGGCTCGGCCCCGCTGTTTCAGTACATCGTGACGACGACCACCCCACCGCCGCCGGCGTACGCACAGGCACCTTGGGTCGCCATACAACTGCGCGGCTCCCCTGCTTCCGATCGTCTCCTGAAACGAGATCTTTGAGGGGCAAGCGTGATGCCACGCGAACTGAAACTGCCTACCCTTGTCGTCAAAGCCTTGACCGACAGCGGCTACGATTTGCTCTCCACAGCCGAAGACGGCTGGTTTCTGGCTGGAATCAGTGGAACCCCCATTCGGGTGGCAGTGCGTGTCTCCGGGCAGGGTATCTTGCTTGCAGGGCCAGAACCCAACGCGATGGAACGTATCGGTCTGATCCCCGCAATACAACAGCTACCACGCGGCATGGCCAGTGCAGGTCTGGCCGCAGATGCTGCTCAACTCTATGACGTGCTACGTGTTCTTCATTCCTTGCAAACGCATCCAGCTTCAGTCTTGTCGGCCAAGGTGGAAGCGCGACTGGCGGCAATCCCAGCCACGGAGCGCACCAACGAAGTACGCCAGCGCATAGGGCAAGATGTTTTTCGTGAAGCCCTAATGAAGCTGTGGGAAGGACGATGCGCCCTCTCCGGCAGCGACTTGCCACTCTCCCTGCTGCGAGCCAGCCATGCCAAGCCTTGGTCGCTGGCTGACGATAACGAAAGGCTCGATCCGTTCAATGGCTTGCTATTGGCGGTCCACTACGACGCGTTGTTTGACCAAGGCCTAATTACTTTTGGCGATGACGGAAGCCTGTTAGTCTCATCATTACTGTCACAGGATGCACGGAAGACATTGCATTTGGACGATTTCACGAGTTTGCGCTTCATCCTTCCGGGGCATATCGAGTACCTGAACTTCCACCGCAAAAATATTGCCAAGCAGTAATCGGCGTCCAATGCTGCCTATCTTCCGCAGTACACGCTGGTAATTTGTGGTCGATCGTGCACTAACTCCCGACTGATGGTGCGTCTCGCATGGGTGTCGAGTTCGCGTTGTTCCGCCGACAGCGCATGGCAAGGTGGGCCTCCTGCTGCGGATGCTGCCCATCCCGTCAGCGCCTCGTACCGTACCTGTGCATAGCGATGCCGTAGCCCGCGCATGTTGCTCAATCCCGCCACTTTACACTGACCATCGTAGACATGCCGCTGCTGGATGTAGCTTTTGTGTGCCGGGATCATTGATCCAGCGCCTGCCAGACGGTGCGCAGCCCGGAGCACTTCGTGCTGTTCGGGCGTTGTGATCGGTAGGGTTCGTACCCTTCCGCCTTTCGTCCATGACCCTTTGAGAGCGAGATGATCGCCCCGGTCTGCATAGCTGGGCTGGAACTTGATGGATTCTTCTCGGCGCAGGCCAAACGTGGCCTGCAGTCGCAGGCTCATGCGCACATGGACATCGGTGATCTGATCAAGTGCTGATCCCAGTTCGCGGGCCTTGCTGATGTTGGTCACATAACGGCGTTCAGCCACGCCAAGCTGTGCGTTGTCCATCGGAAGGACGCCAGCCTTGCCGATCTTCTCGGCCCACCAGCGCAGATGAGAGAGCCGATTCTTGATAGTGCCAGACGACAAACCTTCGCCTTGCCAGCGATCCAGCAACGCCTGGACGTGCTTGCCCTTGAGCGACGAAGCCTTCATCTGCCGGAAACCGGCCTCGCGTAGTTGCCGCGCAGCCAGCGCGAGAGAACGCATCCGGTCGGCCTGTGTGTTGTAGCTGCCGTCACGATTGCGCTGGCAAAGCTGCCGCAGGGTGTAGGTCAAGTCGTCCATCTTCCGGCCTCCATGCAAAGCGCCGTAATGCGTTGTCCTGAAATTCATTGGTTAGTGTTAGTGCCAACTCGCCAAGGCGAGATCCCGTGAGGGCAAGGGCATGGTGTTCAGGAGACACCAGAGCCTCGAATGAGGCGTCCGTCTTGCTCCCTGTTGGAAGTCCAGACGGAGGTACTGCAAGACGAAAGTGATGCGAACGTGGACGAGTCCTTCGATGAAGTGAGTGGGATGAGAAATGCAGCGGGAACCCTGTGCGTTGCGCACAGGCAATTGCCGCAAAGGACAGTGCGCCAGACGGCGCGGTAGGGCTGAGTTCAAACGGACGAAGAAGGCTCCGCCCTGGGTGGGGCCGGTATGCGATCGGAGCCTGGGCATACCTGGGGGTGGTTCCGCCCTGACGGGCCAGCGCTTGCAGGGACCTGCGCTGTTGGAGGTGCCGATGTACGAAGCCCATCGGTCTTGGCAACTGCCCGGTCAGTGTAGGGCGACCATCATCATGTCTGCCGCACGCAATAGGATTCGGCATTCGCCCGCATTGTTGCTGGCGTGTGCGGGGCCGTCACTGCGGCTGGCAGTGACGGCCCATTTCGCGGCAGCATTTACTACGCAAGATGCGGCTGCCATCCCCTGGTCTGCATTGCCTGCGCTGCAATGTCCCCAGCGTTCGTCGAGGCGTTCAGCATCTTGCGGATATTGGCGATGTGCGCCAGGGCGGTTTCACGCGATGCCGGTTGCGCAGTCGGTACTAGGCGGTCTTCGGTGCGTAGCGCACCAGCAGGCCGATTCTCGGCAGCCCTTGGGGCGGCAGACGTCTCCTTGCGTCCTGCCCACAAGCGGAACTCGCCCGCAAATACGCGCTTCACCAAGGCGACGAAGTAGGCTACGACATTGCGTATGGTGCCGCTCTGGCTGCGTGCCTGCAACTCATCGAGCACTTCCTGGCGATGCCGCGGCGGCAGCCGCCGCAAGGCGGCCTGCACGTCCTTTTGCTGGTCTGCCTGGGCATTGCTCAGGCAGGGCGGCAAGCTCACCGACGGCGATGCCGAATGGCCGTCGCCTTTGCGCGCGCGGTACGTACGTTCTTTTTTATACATATACGTCTTATACGTACTGCCCTGCTCAGCCGTCATGTGGCGAGCGTGTTCGGTCTGTTGCGGAACAAGCGTGCTGCTAGCGGAATCGCCAGACAATGGCAGTAAGTCGGCTGCCTCGCTAGCCTGCGACGGTGGCGTAGGGGGCAAATCATCGTCATCGTGGCGCTGATCGTGGGTCGTAATGAAGGCGGCTTCAGGTGCCTGCGCCAGCATTGCCTGAATGTGGACAGCCACCCGATCCACCTGGTTGTTTTCGTGGCCGATAGACGCTTGCAGAAGCGCGGACAGACTGGCATCGAGCGCGCAGGCTTGTTGGAAGTCCAGGGTACTTTCGTGAACCTGATACAGCTCGCTGAGCACATGGCCGGTAAGGGGATCGCGTTGCTGGCCCACCAGACTGATCCACCCCGTCAGCCGAAGCACGACGAGGACGCGCCAAGCAGTCTCGTATCCGGCCCGCTGCCCCAGCGGGGTAGACGTGAGATAGCGACGCAACTGCCCCAGGTTTGCAAGCGGACTGATGCCGTCCGCAGAGCGCAGCATGCGTAGAACCTGCCAGCCATTGCGCTCCAGCGGCGTGAGGCGGGCATCGAGCATAAGCGAGGCCGGCGTAGTGAACAAAGCATCTTGCCCCAGCGTGTTGTGGCGGGCGTGATGATCTGCCATGAGTGTTCTCCAAGGTATGGGCCACAGCGGCCCGTTCCCCTGTATCTCATCGCGTACCGTTTCAGACGTCAGCCAACAATGCGGTCTGCGCCATAACCGTTTTATCCGGCAGGCGCAGCGCTGGCACCGGCATCCAGACTGATCTATCATCCCGATACCCCTATGGGGGTACAACTGGGGGTACTTCCAGCGATTCCCGCAAAGGCCGTGGCTTGATTTCCCCGCGAAACCTAGCCTTCACGGCCCTTTGCCGACCGATCAACGTTTAAACGTGTGATCAACGTCTGACGCAACGCGCCCAGGCGCCCAAGCGCCGGGAGGAGCCCACTGGTATCCCGGCCTTTCGCGAACCGCACGAAAAAGCTCGATGAAGGGATCGTGCCGTTCAGTTAGGGTAAAAAGGCCGCTCCGGTTGACGTCGGAGCGGCCTTTTTCCTTTGTTTCGAACGCAGTTCGAATGGTTGCTGGCCCGCTAAGCCGCGCTTAACTGAATTGAACGGCATGACCGCACGAAGCAGGCTGTTTCGTCTCTTCCAACGTCATCATCCGCACTTGCGGGAACCGCGCGGCGCCTACCGCGCCGGCGCCGTGCACGCGCGTGCCGCCGCACCGCCGCCCGCATCCGTTCGCGACGCGGGCGACGCGGCCATCGCGTCCATCACCCGCCGAAGCCGAACACCGGCTCCGCAAGCCCGTACACGCCGGGCTGCGCGGCAAACACACCGCCCGCATGCGGATCGGCCCGGCGCGCGGCATCGGCAAGGCCAACGGCGGCACTCGTCACATAAAGCGTGCCGAGCCGCGGCCCGCCGAACGCGACGCAGCTCGGCTGACGGGTCGGCACGGCGATGCGCGCGGCCTCGCTGCCGTCATGCGCATATCGCACCACGCGCGATGCGCCCCATTGCGCATTCCACAAATAGCCGTCCCGGTCGACGGTTGAGCCGTCGGGCACGCCGTCGGCGCCATCCAGTTCAACAAACACCCGGTTGGACGCGAACGTGGGATAGTCGCATGCGTGAATCCGCCGGGTGGGCGAATCGCAGTAATACATCGTCCGGCCGTCCGGCGCGAAAGCGATGCTGTTCGAAATCGCGCAGTTCGGCAACGGCAAACGCTCGAGCGTCAGATCGGCGTTCAGCCGATAGAAGCCGCCGATCGGCTCGGGCTCGTCGACATCATGCTTGGTGCCGAATACGAAACGGCCCTGCCGGTCGCAGCGGCCGTCGTTCAAACGCGTCGGCAGGCCG
This sequence comes from Burkholderia singularis, assembly GCF_001718875.1. NCBI lineage: Bacteria > Pseudomonadati > Pseudomonadota > Betaproteobacteria > Burkholderiales > Burkholderiaceae > Burkholderia > Burkholderia singularis. Next base: position 733,210 of record NZ_CP013448.1, on the reverse strand, counting down.
GGTTCGACATCGACGATCGCCGTCATCGCGGCGTGTTCCGTATCGAAATAGGCCAGATGCGTCGCCAGCCCGAGCAGCAGGTAGCGCGGATTGGTGCACAACGCGAAGCACGCAAGCCGTTCGGGCATCGGAAACGATACGCTTGTGTTCGTGCCGGGATCGTGGCGCCACAGTTGCCGGCCTTCGATGTCGGTCCAATACAGCAGGCCGCTGCGCCAGCACCAGGTCGCGCCCTCTCCCAGCGCGCACCGGCTGTCGATCAGCAAATCGGCGCGTATCTCGTTCGTCATGCGTTTGTCTCCATCGATTCAACAATCGTTATTCTTGATTCTTGGCTGCGGCAACACCGCGGTCCGGCTCCGGCATATCGCAGCCTATCAAGCCGCGCGCGGGCACGATCCGGGTATCGGCGAGGCGCCGGGCGTCTCGCGCCCGGCACGGCGTCTTGGCGTCCCGTCAGCCCCGCGCGGCCGGCGCCCGCTCGATCAATCGGGCACGTCAACCCGCTCCACAGTGCGCAGCAGCCGCAGGATATCGCTCAAGCCGAAACCGCCGGGGTCCGGCCGCGGCTGGCCATGCTCGGCGGCGATGCGCATCGCGAAATTCAGTGCGTCCGAGCGCTCGCGCAACAGCAGGCGCAATGCGTCGGCGACGATGCGTCTGTCCGGCGCGCTGCTCAGATCGAGGACGAATTGGGTCACCAGCGGGGCGGTCGATTCCACGGCGTCCAAGGCATCGATGTCGAATCCGGTTTCCGGTTGCATGTTTTTTTTCCTCGTTGTCAGGTGGCTCTGAACCCACATCATCTCATCGATACGAGACCGGCATCATCATCGGCGCCGTTGGGCCGCGACACCGCGGCGCCCGGCGGCTGCGGCGCGGCGTCGAACCCGCCGCCGCCGGCCGGGCGCCGCGCGGCGTGCCGCTCGATGATCCGCTGCAGCAAACAGAAAGCGCAGAGCAGCGCGCCAATCACGATGCGCGTCCACCACGAGCTGAGCGTGCCGTCGAACGTAATCAGTGTCTGAATCGTGCCGAGTATGCCGACGCCGAACACCGAACCAACCACGTAGCCGACGCCGCCCGTCAGCAACGTGCCGCCGATCACGGTCGCCGCGATCGCGTCGAGCTCCATGCCTTGCGCCTGCAAGCCGTAGCCCGACAGCACGTAAAGCGTGAACACCACGCCGCCGAGCGCCGAGCACAGGCCGCTGAGCGCATACACGCCGATCTTGGTGCGCGCGACCGGCAGCCCCATCAGCAACGCCGAGCGCTCGTTGCCGCCGATCGCGTAGACGTTGCGTCCGAAGCGCGTGAAATGCGCGACGTAGATCGCCGCCGCGAGCACCGCGAGCGCGATCAGCGCGCCCGCGTTCAGCGCGCCGCCGCCGAGGGGCACGCTCAGGCCGGCGACCGCATGAAACGTCGGTTCGTTGATCGTGATCGACTGCGTGGTGATCAGAAAGCACGCGCCGCGCGCGAGGAACATGCCCGCCAGCGTGACGATGAAAGGCTGCAGGCGGAAATAATGGATCAGCGCGCCCATCGACGCGCCATACAGCGTACCCATTGCGAGTACGGCCGGCACGACCGCCCAGATGGGCCAATGCAGCCATTCGGCGCCGAGCGCGCAGAGAATCGTCGTCAGCGCGACGACGGAGCCGACCGACAGATCGATCCCGCCCGATACGATCACGAACGTCATGCCAATCGCCACGATCAGCAGGAACGCATTGTCGACGATGAGCCCCGACAGCACCTGCAACGAAAAGAATCCGGTGTACATCACGCAGCCGAAGCCGAACAGCACGGCGAACAACGCGATCGTCACGACAATGGGCAGGACTCGGGGGTCGGCCAGCCGGCCGGTCAGCTTGCTCATGGCGTGCGTGCTCCTGTTCTGGTGGCCGTGCGCGGCCGTGTGAAGCGCAGGTAACGCGCCGCCGCCCGCACGAGCAGCGCGCGCGCCGATTCGGACTGGATCACGCTCACCGCGATCACGACGATCGCCTTGACCACAAGCGTCGCCTCCGGCGGCACGCCGATCGAATAAGTCGTGTAGGTCAGGGTCTGGATGATCAGCGCGCCGAGCACGGTGCCGGCGAGGCTGAAGCGCCCGCCCGCGAGCGACGTGCCGCCGAGCGTCACCGCGAGAATCGCGTCGAGTTCGAGCAGCAGCCCCGCGTGATTGCCGTCGGCGCTGCGCACGTTCGAGCTGGCGATGATGCCGGCGAGCGCTGCCATCAAGCCGCAAAACACGTAGACGCCGAACACGATCGCGCTGGATCGCAGGCCCACCAGCCGGGTGGCGACCGGATTCACGCCGATCGACCGGATGAACAGGCCGAGCGCCGTGCGATTCGCGAGCCACGCGGTCACGGCCGTCGCGCCGGCCGCGATCCATATCGCGCACGGCACGGCCGCGAGGTAGCCGTCGCCGAGCGCCAGGTAGCCGGGCGCTTCGATCGGAATGATCTGGCCGCCCGTGAGCAATTGGGCGATACCGCGCCCGGCAACCATCAGGATCAACGTGGCGACGATCGGCTGCATTCCGACGAACGCGACCAGCATGCCGTTCCATACGCCAGCCAGCAGCCCGACGCCCGCCGCCGCGAGCAGCGCCGCGCCGATATCCGCGCGATGCGCCAACGGATGGGCTTCGAGAACCACTGCGGCGGCGGCCCCGGCGATCGCGACCACCGCGCCGACCGAAATGTCGATGCCGCGCGTGGCGATCACGAGCGTCATGCCGAGCGAGACGATCGCGAGCGGCGCCGCGCGGTTCAGGATATCGACCGGCGCGCCGAACAGATGGCCGTCGAGCAACGTGATCGACAGGAAGTCGGCGCGGTGCGCGACGTCGATCGCGAGCAGCAGCGCGAGCGTCAGCGACGGCCAGACGAGCGGATGACGCACCAGCGCGCGCAGGGACGTCATAGATGCCGTGGATGTCATGCGTCGTCTCCCGCAATGAGCCGGTACACGCGGTCTTCGGCAATCGCGCCGCCCGCCAGCTCGGCGACCTTGCGCCGGTCGCGCAGCACGGCGATCCGGTGGCTCACGCGCACCACCTCGGCGATTTCGGACGAAATAAAGAGGATCGCGAGCCCCTTTGCGCACAGCGCCAGCACGCGCTCCATGATGTCGAACTTCGCGGCGATATCGATGCCGCGCGTCGGTTCGTCGAGAATCAGCAGCTTCGGCTCGGTGACGAGCCAGCGCGCGAGCAGCACCTTCTGCTGGTTGCCGCCCGACAGCAGGCCGACCGGCTGCTCGGCGTCGCGCGCGCTGATGCCGAGCCGCGCGATCCATTCGTCGGCGATCTGACGCTGGCGCGCGCGGCCGATCATGCGCCACCAGCCGCGCCGCGCCTGCAGCGCGAGAACGATGTTCTCGCGAATCGACAGCGTGGCGACGATTCCCTCTTTCTTGCGATCCTCCGGACAATACGCGATGCCGTGCCGCACCGCGTCGCGCGGCGACGCCAGTTTCACGGGCCGGCCGTCGATGCGTATCGTGCCCGCGTCGGCGCGCTCGGCGGCGAACGCGAGCCGCGCGGTCTCGGTGCGCCCGGAGCCGAGCAGCCCGGCGAGCCCGAGAATCCGGCCCGCGCGCACGTCGAGATCGACGGGCGGCAGCATGCCGCGCCGCGCCACGCCGCGCATCGACAGGAACGGTTCGGCCGAATCGCCGCCGCACGCGGCGGCGGGCGCGCCGCCGTCGAGCCGCCCGCCCGCCGGCTCGCGGCCCGTCATCTTCGCGACGAGCTGCTCGACGCTCAGCTCGCTGGCCGGATAGTCGCCCTCGCGCTCGCCGTTGCGCAGCACCGTAATGCGATCGGAAATCGCATAGGTCTGTTCGAGAAAATGCGTGACGAACAGAATCGCGAGCCCCGCTTGCTTCAGCCGGCGCAGCACATCGAAGAGCCGTGCGACCTCGCCGTCGTCGAGGCTCGATGTCGGCTCGTCGAGGATCAGCACGCGCGCGTCGACCGACACCGCCCGCGCGATCGCCACCATCTGCTGGACGGCGATCGGATAGGCGTCGAGCGAGCGCGTGACGTCAATCGACAGCTTCAGATTCGCAAGCGCCTCGCGCGCGCGCGCGTGAATCGTCCGCCAGTCGATCGCGCCGCGCCTGGTCGGCTGCCGGCCAGCGAAGATGTTCTCCGCGACCGACAGATTCGGGCACAGATTCACTTCCTGGTAAATCGTCTGGATGCCCGCCGCCTCGGCCTCGCGCGGCGTGGCGAAGCGCACCGGGCGGCCGTCGAGGCGAATCTCGCCGGCATCGTGCGCGCACACGCCCGTCAGCACGTTGATGAGCGTCGATTTGCCGGCGCCGTTCTGCCCCATCAACGCATGAATCTCGCCCGGCGCGAGGCGCAGGCTCACGCGCCGCAGCGCGCTCACGCCGGGGAAGGTTTTGTCGATGCCGATCATCTCGAGCACAGGAGCACGCGTCATGTCGAAGCAATCCTCAAGGATGAAGAAGCGGGCCGTCTTGGCCGGGCAAACGCGCCGGCGCCCGGCGCGCGCGTGAGACGCCTGCGCTTCGGCTTCAATACTTGCGGCTCGGCAGCACTTGCGCGGCCACGTTCATCGGGAACACCGTCTCGTTCGTCACGATGCGCTTGGGCAGCGGCTTGCCCGCGACCACGTCCTTCACCGCGCTCATCAATTGCGGGCCGAGCAGCGGGCTGCACTCGACATCGACGTTGATCTTGCCGGCGACCATCGCCTGGAAGCCGCCCTTGGTCGCATCGAACGACACGACGCTCACGTCCTTGCCCGGCTTGATGCCCGCTTCCTCCATCGCCTGAATCGCGCCAAGCGCCATGTCGTCGTTGTGCGCGTAGACGACGTTGATCTGCTTGCCGTAGCTCTTCGCGAATGCTTCCATCACCTGCTTGCCGCCGGCGAGCGTGAAATCGCCGCTTTGCGACGCGATGATCTTGAACTTCGGATCGTTGCGGATCACTTCCATCAGGCCCGCGTGGCGATCGTTGGCGGGCGCCGAGCCGACGGTGCCCTGCAGCTCGACGATATTGACGGGGCCCGCGTCGGCCTTGTAGCGCTCCTCGAGCCAGCGGCCCGCCCGCCGCCCTTCCTCGAGAAAATCGGAGCCGATCATCGTGACGTACAGCGATTTGTCTTTCACGTCGATCGCGCGGTCGGTCAGAATCACCGGAATATGCGCCGCCTTCGCCTCGGTCAGCACCGGTTCCCAGCCGGATTCGACGACCGGCGAGAACGCGATCACGTCGACCTTCTGCGCGATGAACGAGCGGATCGCGCGGATCTGGTTCTCCTGCTTTTGTTGCGCGTCGGAGAATTTGAGCGTGATGCCGGCGTCCTTCGCCGCGCTTTTCACCGACACTGTATTGGCCGTGCGCCACGCGCTCTCGGCGCCCACCTGCGAAAACCCGACGGTGATCGGCTTGTCCTGCGCCGATGCCACGGCACTCACCGCCAGCGCCGAACCGACCAGCGCGCCGAACGCGAACCGCTTGATGGCTTTCATGATCTGTCTCCTATGTAGTCGTTATCCATACAGGGCAGGGCCGCGCCGTCCGCACCCCGGCGCGGCCTGTTTTTCCGCACGCCGCGTGGGCGTCGCGCCGCGCGGATCAGACCGCCCGCCGGCTGCGGCGGAACCGGTCGAACAGCACGGCGAGCAGCAGAATGCCGCCGCGAATCAGGTATTGATAGAACGTCGGCACGTTCATCAAGCTCATCGCGTCCTGCACCGCCCCCATGATGAGCACCCCCACCAGCACGCCCGAGATGGTCGCGACGCCGCCCGTGAGCGACACGCCGCCCAGCACGCACGCGGAAATCACGCCGAGTTCGAGCCCAACCGACGTCTTCGGATCGCCCAAGCTCATGCGCGACGCGAGCATCACGCCGGAGAAGCCCGTCACGAGCCCCTGCAGCACGAACACGGCGATCTTGATCCGCGTGACCGGCAGCCCCGCGAGCCGTGCGGCCTCGCTATTGCCGCCGACCGCCAGCACGTTCTTGCCGAACACGGTCTTCTTCAGCAGGAAGCCGAACACGGCAAAGCCGACGATATTGCTCCAGATCGGATACGAAATGCCGAGGAACGAGCCGCCGCCGAGATCGAAGAAGCGTTCCTCGGAAATCATCACGGCGTCGCCGTTCGACGTCAGAAACGCGAGGCCGCGCACGGCTTCCATCATCGCGAGCGTCGCGATCAGCGAATTGATCTCGAAGCGCGCGATCAGCACGCCGTTCACGAGGCCCACCGCACCGCCCGCGAGCACGCCCGCGGCCACCCCGAGCAGCACGCTGTGCGACTGCGTGATGACCGTGGATGCGACGACACCGGAGAACGCGACGATCGACGCGACAGACAAATCGACCTCGCCGAGCGCGAGCACGAACATCATCGTGACGGCGATCGAGCCGATCAGCGTGACCGACAGCAGCAATCCCTGGATGTTGCGCACGGTGAGAAAATCGGGCACCACGGCGCAGAGCACCGCGAACAGCACAATGAACACCACGACGATGCCCGACCGGTTGATCGCGTCCCACACGCGCACGCGCGGCGCGGCGGCTTCGGTGACAGAGGAGGTGCGCTGAGGTTGCATCGCTTGACTCATTTCAGGTTCATCCATTCATTCAAGGTTCGGTCCGGCCGCGCGGCGCGACGTAGCGGCCACGGCGCGCGTCATTGCGGCAACGCAAGCCGGATCAGTTCGTCGGGGCTCGCCTGCGCTTTCGGCACGCAGCCGGCAATGCGCCCCTCGCGCATCACGACGATGCGATCCGACACGCCGATCACTTCGGCGAGATCGCTCGACACCATCACCACCGCGCGCCCCGCTTGCGCGAGTTCGTACAGCAGGTTGTAGATCTCGGCGCGCGCGCCCACGTCGATGCCGCGCGTGGGCTCGTCCATCAGAAACACGTCGATACGCTCGGCGAGCCAGCGCGACAAAATCACTTTCTGCTGGTTGCCGCCCGACAGCGTGCCGATCGGCGTATCGCCGTCGCGTGTCTTGATCGCGAGCTTCGCGATGTAGTCGCGCGCGAGCGCGCGCTCGCGGCGCGTGTCGAGCAGCACGCGCGCGGGGCTGAAATGGCGGCGCACGCTGATGTTCAGGTTGTCGGCAACCGATGCGATCGCGACGATTCCCTCCTGCTTGCGGTCCTCCGGGCACAGCGCGACGCCGGCGCGCACCGCGTCGCGCGGGCTCGCGAACGTGACACGCTTGCCGTTCAGTTCGATGTGACCCGCGCTCGCGCGCGTCGCGCCATACAGCAGCTTCATCAACTCCGAGCGCCCCGCGCCGACGAGCCCGAAAAATCCGACGATCTCACCGCGCCGCGCGGCAAACGACACCGGCTCGGCCAGCCCCGGGCCGAGCAGCCCCTTGGCTTCGATCAGCACGTCGCCGGCCGCGCGCGGACGATAGCCGTACACGTCATGGATGGAGCGGCCCACCATCGCGCTGATCAGCCGGCGGCGATCGAGCGTCGCGATCGAGTCGAACGTATCGATGCGCCGGCCGTCGCGGAACACCGTCACGCGGTCGCACAGCGCGTCGACTTCGTCCATCCGGTGCGTGACGTAGATAATCGCGCAGCCTTCGTCGCGCAGCGTGCCGATGATCCGGAACAGGCGCTCGGTTTCGCGCGCGGACAGCGAGCTGGTGGGCTCGTCGAACGCGATCACGCGCGCATCGCGCATCAGCGCCTTGCCGATCTCGATCATCTGGCGCTGGCCGATCGACAGCGCCTTGACCGGCGTGCGCGGATCGATGCGCTCGCCCAGACGCTCAAGCTCGCCGAGCGCGCGCGCGACGAGCGCTTTCTCGTCGAGCACGCCGAAGCGGCTCGGCAACTGCCCGAGCATCAGGTTTTCGGCAACGCTCAGCTCGGGGACGAGATGCAATTCCTGATAGATGATCGCGATGCCCGCGTCGAGCGCGGCGCGCGTGCTTGCAAAGCGCTGCTCGACGCCCGCCACGCGCAGCGTGCCTTCCTTCGGCTGATTCACGCCGGAGAGCACCTTGAGCAGCGTCGATTTGCCCGCGCCGTTCTCGCCCATCAGGCCGTGCACTTCGCCTGCGCGCACGTCGAGCGAAACCCGGTCGAGCGCGCGCACGCCCGGAAAGCTGACGGTGATGCCGTCGAGTTCGAGATACGCGGCGCGCGCCGCGCTGGTCGTCGTTTCAGTCATCGCGTTTTTCGTTTCGTCGCCCACGCTGTTTCATTGCCTCACCGTTTCATCGCCTCGCCGTTTCATCGCCCGTGCCGTTTCATTGTTCATGCCGTTTCATCGCCTCACCGTTTCATCGCCCCGCCGTTTCATCGCCGGACGCTTCCGTCGACGTACCGCTTCAAGCGCCTGCACCGATCCCTCTCCGCGCCGTTTCATTGCTGAGCCATTGCCCGGCCGGACGCTTCCACCACCGCGCCGCGCCCACGCTCATCCGCCGCCGCGGCGCCGGAAAACCGCCGCTCAAATGCCAAGCTCGGTTCGCACCGCCTTCCAGTTCTCGCGCGTCATCAGCTTGCCGGTGGTTTGCGTGTCGGCAGGCGGCTGCTTGCCGTTGCGAATCCAATCCACCAGGTTCTGTGCGCTCGCCTTGCCGTGGTTCGTCGAGCTGACCGCGATCGTGCCGAAAAAGCCCGTCGGCTCTTTTTTCTGGAATTCGGCGAACGCCTCGCCCGCACCGTTGATTCCCACGCCGATCACGCTCGCCGCCGGAATATGCAGTTGCTCGGTCGCACGCACGGCGCCGAGCACGGTCTCCTCGTTGAGCGCGAAGATCACCCACTGCTTGATGTTCGGATGCTGCGCGAGCACGGGCGACGCCGCGTTGAAGCCGCCTTCGTCGTCCGTGGTCTTTTGCGGCGCGTCGAAGATGTTGTCCTTCTTGAAGCCGCGCGCGAGCAGTGCCTGCGTCGCGCCGTCGGTGCGCAGCTTCGCCGTGGGCAGCTCGTAATCGGTGATGCGCAGCGCGCCGACCTCCTCCGGCTTCCAGCCGCGCTTTTTCATCTCGTCCGAGATCGCGTCGCCCACCTGGTTGCCGATCTTGAATGCCGACATCCCGAGATGCGGCACGCCCGCGAGCGGCTTGCCGGCCGAATCGACCAACTGGTCGTCGACCGTGACGAACTTCATGTTGTAGCGCTTCGCGCGCGCGGCGATCGCCGGCCCGAGCCGCACGTCGGGCGCGCAGATCACGAAGCCCTGCGCGCCTTGCGCGCCGAGATTGTCGATGGCGGCGAGTACCTTCTCGCCGTCGGGCGTGCCGATATTCACGACCGAGAAGCCGGCCTGCTTGCCGAGCGCGGTCGCCGCCTTCTGCTCGTTGATGAACCACGCCTGCTCCGGCATCTTCACCAGAAAGCCGATCTTGACGGGCGCATCCGCCCTCGCCGCCACCTGCATGCCGAGCGGCGCCACGCACGCGGCGGCAAGAGCGGCGCGAAGCGTGAGCCGGCGAAATTTGCTGATCATCGTGTGTCTCCAAGGTTTGTGGTTGAAATATCGAATTCATTGCCGGCGCGCGAGCGGCGCAGGCACCCGCGCTCGCGCGCCGGCTCGCATCAGCGGCCGAACGCGTCGGTTTCGACGCGCACGCCAAGCAAAAACGCATCGGCGACGATGCGCAGCGGCCGCACGTCGACGTCTTCGCCGCGCCCCGCGATCAATTGCCGGAAATGTTCGTAGAGCGCCGGATATTCGCGCTGCGGCCCGAGTTCCACCGGCTGGCCGGCGATCGAAAGACACTGGCCGCCTGCGCTGATCGACAGCCGTGCATCGTCGGTGTCCACGTCGATTTCCCACTGTTCGACGGGACCGTGACGCCAATCGAATTCGGCATGCACAGGGACGCCGTCGGTGTCGACGCAGTCGAGCTGCGCGGCGATCGGCGTCGAGCAATCGGCGGGCACGAGCAGCGTGGCTGCGCGCAGCACGAGTTCGCGCGGCAAAATGCGCGTGACGATCGACAACGCATTGATGCCGGGATCGAACACGCCGAGCCCGCCCGGCTCCCAGATCCATTGCTGGCCCGGGTGCCAGCGCCGCACATCCTCCTTCCAGCGCACGCGCACCGCGCGGATCGCGCGTTGCGACAACCATTCGCGCGCCGGCTCGACGGCGCTCGCGAAGCGCGAATGCCAAGTCGCAAAGAGCGTGCGGCCTTGCGCGCGCGCCAGCCCGCGCAGCGCTTCAACCTCGCTCAGCCCCGCGCCCGGCGGCTTTTCCAGCATCACGTGCTTGCCGGCGAGCAGCGCCGCGCGCGCCTGCGCGTAACGCACTTGCGGCGGCGTGCACAGCGATACGGCATCCAGCTCCGGCTCGGCGGCGAGCAACGCGTCGAGGTCGGGGTAGTGACGCACGCCGTCGATGCGCGCATGGCGGCTCGCGGCGGCGACAAGCGTAAAGCCGGCGTTGCCGGCGATCGCGGGCAGATGCTGATCGCGCGCGATCTTGCCGACGCCGACGATCGCGATCTTGCAACGCGGTGGCGAGGCGCCGTGGCTATCGCGTGGGCTTGCGGCTCCGGCCGGACGTTCGTTCGCATTCATCGCATGGACCCTTTCGGCATTCATTGCGCCCAGCGCAGTACGAGTGGGTCAAGCCGCCGCGCGATCGTGATCAGCTCGGCGCGCGTGTGCGGCGACAGCGTCGGCATCGGATGACGCGGCAGCTCGCACGCGATCACGCCGCCCTCCTTCATCAACGCCTTCGCCGCCAGCAGGCCCGCTTGGCGATTCTCGTGATTGATGAGCGGCAGCCAGTACTGATAGAGCGTGAACGCATCGTCGGCGCGGCCGTCGCGGTGCGCATCGACGATCTGGCGGATTCCGTCGGGAAAGCCGCCGCCCGTCATCGCGCCGGTCGCGCCGGCGTTCAGATCGGCCAGCAGCGTGATGCCCTCTTCGCCGTCCCACGGCCCCTCGACGGCTTCGCCGCCCAGCCGGATCAGCTCGCGCAGCTTGTTCGCCGCGCCGGGCGTCTCGATCTTGAAATACGCGACGTGCTCGATCTCGCAGGCCATCCGCGCGAGCAGCGGCGCGGACAGCGCGGTGCCGGCGGCGGGCGCGTCCTGAATCATGATCGGGATGTCGATCGCGTCGGACACATGCGCGTAGAACGCGTGGATCTGCGCGTCGGGCACGCGAAACGTCGCGCCGTGATAAGGCGGCATCACCATCACCATGGCCGCGCCGAGCGTCTGCGCGCGACGGCTGCGCTGCGCACAGACCCGCGAGCTGTAGTGGGACGTCGTGACGATCACGGGCACGCGGCCCGCGACGTGTTCGAGCACGGTGCGCGTGAGCACGTCGCGCTCGTCGTCGGCAAGCGAGAACTGCTCGGAAAAATTCGCGAGAATGCACAGGCCGTCGGAGCCGGCGTCGATCATGAAATCGACGGCGCGCTTTTGGCTGACGAGATCCAGTGCGCCGGTCTCGGTAAACGTGGTCGGCACGACGGGAAACACGCCGCGGTAGCGGGGGGAGCGGCTTGCCGTCATCGCGCAGCTCCCGTGACGAGTGCGGGTGCCTGCGCCCGGGCTTGCAGGCGCTGCGCCGCGAGGCGGCCGGTAAGCCGGCCGGCTGCCGCTCGCGCGCCGAATGCGGGCGCGCCGTCGAATCGCTCATAACGCGCGGACTGCCGCGAAACGGCAATCCACGCGCGGGATGCGTCGGATACCCCGGTCGCGCCGAGCGCACCGGAGCACGGAAAACGCCGGCATCGCGCGCGGCGCTGCATTTTCGTCATGTCGTCTCCTTGGGCTGCGCCGCCTGGCGGCTCGCCCGCTTTTCGTCTGTTCTCTTAACTGTGCTTTCGATGGTTTTTTGTCCATCCGCCGCCGATGCCCGCATCTGGCCACTCGCCCGACGCCCTGCGGCCACCGCGCGCTGCATCCGTTCAATCAATCCGTCGATTCCGGTCTGCCGCCGCGACGGCGACGCAAGCCGAGCGGATTCGCTTCGCGCAACGCCGGCGGCAACAGCGCGTCCGGCAGATCCTGGTAACACACCGGACGCAAAAAGCGCTCGATCGCGGCCGTGCCGACCGACGTGCTGCGCCCATCGGACGTCGCCGGATAAGGGCCGCCGTGGACCATCGCGTCGCACACCTCGACGCCGGTCGGAAATCCGTTCGCGAGCACCCGGCCGGCCTTGCGCTCGGCAAGCGGCAGCAGCGCGCGCGCAAGTTCGGTGTCGCTTTCGTCCAGATGCAGCGTGATCGTCAGTTGCCCCTCCAGCCCGTGCAGCGCCGCATGCAGCTCGTCGGCGCTCGCGCACTCGACGAGCAGGCTGCTCGGCCCGAACACCTCGTCGCCGAGCGTGCGATCGGCAAGCCAATCGCGCGCGCCGACGCGCATCAGCGCCGCCTGCGCGCGCCCCGGCGCCGCGCCGCCGCGCGCGAGCGTCGTCACGGCCGGATGCCGCGCGAGGCGCTCGACGCCGTGCTCATACGCGCGCAGGATGCCGGGGCTCAGCATCACGCCGGCCGGCGCTTCTCCGAATGCCTGCGCGGCGGCGCGGGCGAACCGCTCGAACCCGTCGCTCGCGATGCCGAACATCAAACCGGGATTCGTGCAGAACTGCCCGCAGCCGAGCGTCGCGGACGCGACGAACGCGCGCGCGAGCGGCTCGGCGCGCGCGGCGAGCGCGCCGGGCAGCAGCAGGTTCGGATTCACGCTGCTCATCTCGGCGTAGACGGGAATCGGTTCGGCGCGCGCCGCCGCAAGCTCGACGAGCGCGAGGCCACCCGAACGCGAGCCGGTAAAGCCGACCGCGCGAATCGCCGGATGCCGGACCAGCGCGCGCCCCACGTCGTGGCCTGCGTCATGCAGCAGCGCGAATACGCCGGGCGGCAGGCCGGCGGCCGCGGCCGCCTGCTGAATCGCGCGTCCGACCAGCTCGGAGGTGCCAGGATGCGCCGGATGCGCCTTGACGATCACCGGGCAGCCCGCCGCCAGCGCGGAAGCCGTATCGCCGCCCGCCACCGAAAACGCGAGCGGAAAATTGCTGGCGCCGAACACGGCCACCGGCCCGACGCCGATCCGCCAAAAGCGCAGATCGGCGCACGGCGGCTGACGCTCGGGCAACGCGGGTTCGATTCGCGCGTCGAGCGCGTCGCCGCTGCGCACGAGCGCGGCGAACATCCGCAATTGATTCGCGGTGCGCGCGCGCTCGCCTTCGAGACGCGCGCGCGGCAAGCCGGTCTCGGCCACCGCGCGCTCGATCAGCGCGTCGCCGAGCGCTTCGATGCGCGCGGCGCAGTCTTCGAGAAAGCCCGCGCGCGTGTCGGCGGGCTGCGCGCGGTACGGATCGAACGCCGCGTCGGCGAGCCGGCACGCGTCGTCGACGTCGCGCGGCTGCGCGCCGTGAAAGGTTGGCTGCGCGATCGGCTGGCCCGTGGCCGCGTCGAGCGCGTGGAACGGCTCGCCTTCGCCGCGCCGCGCGACGCCCGCGATCAGCAGATCTCCGCTCGGTTGCATCATGATGTTTCTCCGTCCTGGCGCGCTGGCCGCGCGCTTCAATGCGAGTGACGCGGCACGGCGGCGCCGCGCATGCCGACAAGGAAATCGAGATCGCAGCCTTCGTCGGCCTGCAACACGTGATCGACATAAAGACGCGCATAGCCGCCGTCGCCCACGCCGTTGTGCTGCTGCGCATCCGCCTGCGGGACGGCGTCGACCAGCCGCCGGCGCAGTTCGTCTTCGCTGACGTCGAGATGCAGTCTGCCGGCCTCGCAATCGAGTTCGATCCAATCGCCGTTGCGCACCGCGGCGAGCGGGCCGCCCGCCGCGGCCTCCGGCGCGACGTGCAGCACCACCGTGCCGTATGCGGTGCCGCTCATCCGCGCATCCGAGATCCGCACCATGTCCTTCACGCCCTGACGCAGCAGCTTCGGCGGCAGGCCCATGTTGCCGACCTCGGCCATCCCCGGATAGCCGCGCGGCCCGCAGTTCTTCATCACGAGCACGGAGTTCGCGTCGACGTCGAGCGATTCGTCGGCGATCGTCGCCTTGTAGTGATCGAAGTTCTCGAACACCACCGCGCGGCCGCGATGCTTGAGCAGCGCGGGCGTCGCCGCCGACGGCTTGAGCACCGCGCCGCGCGGCGCGAGATTGCCGCGCAGGATGCAGATGCCGCCGTCGCGCACGAGCGGCCGCTCGAGCGGGCGGATCACTTCGTCGTTGTGGATCGGCGCATCGCGCACGTTGTCCCACAGCGTCTTGCCGTTCACGGTGAGCGCATCCGGATGCGCAAGCAGCCCGCCTTCGCCGAGGCGGCGCAGCACCGCGGGCAGCCCGCCAGCGTAATAGAACTCCTCCATCAGGAAACGGCCCGACGGCATCAGATCGACGAGCGTCGGCGTGTTGCGGCCGATGCGCACCCAGTCCTCGAGCGCGAGCGGCACGCCGATGCGCCCGGCGATCGCCTTCAGGTGGATCACCGCGTTGGTCGAGCCGCCGATCGCCGCATTGACGCGGATCGCGTTCTCGAACGCGTCGCGCGTGAGGATCTTCGACAGCTTCAGATCCTCGAGCGCCATCTGCACGATGCGCATGCCCGACATGTGCGCAAGCACGTAGCGGCGCGCATCGACGGCCGGAATCGCCGCGTTGTGCGGCAGCGTGACGCCGAGCGCCTCGGCCATGCAGGCCATCGTCGACGCGGTACCCATCGTGTTGCAGGTGCCGGCCGAGCGCGACATGCCCGCCTCGGCCGACAGAAAACGGTGCAGATCGATCTCGCCCGCCTTCAGCGCTTCGTGCAGTTGCCATACGGCCGTGCCCGAGCCGATGTCCTTGCCGTCGAGCTTGCCGTTCAGCATCGGGCCGCCGGAGACGACGATCGCCGGCACGTCGCAGCTCGCCGCGCCCATCAGCAGGGCGGGCGTGGTCTTGTCGCAGCCGCACAGCAGCACGACAGCGTCGATCGGATTGCCGCGGATCGCCTCCTCGACATCCATCGACGCGAGGTTGCGCGTGAGCATCGCCGACGGCCGCAGGTTCGACTCGCCGTTCGAGAACACCGGAAACTCGACCGGAAAGCCGCCCGCCTCGTAAATGCCGCGCTTCACGTGCTCAGCGAGCTTGCGAAAATGCGCGTTGCACGGCGTCAGCTCGGACCACGTGTTGCAAATGCCGATAACCGGCCGGCCGTCGAACTCGTGATCGGGAATGCCCTGATTCTTCATCCAGCTCCGGTACATGAAGCCGTTTTTGTCCGTGGTGCCGAACCACTGTTGGGAGCGCAGCTTGGGTTTTGTCTCCGACATCGTCTCGCCTGAGTCATCTCAATATTCGGCCCAGTCTAAGGACAAGTCTGATAACCTTCCAATGAAAAATTGGATGCAATCGATATCGCTATCGGCATTGGTATAAACACTTAGCCCGCGCGTTCGGCGCGCGTCGAGTCATGTTGGATACGAGCCCCTGGTATGTGCGCACCCGTCTGAAAACGCGGCAATTGCTGCTCGTCGTGGCGCTTGCCGAGGAAGGCAATATCCATCGCGCGGCGGCGGCGCTCAGCATCACGCAGCCTGCCGCGTCGAAGCTGCTGCGCGAGCTGGAGGATACGCTCGGCGCGGCGCTGTTCGAGCGGCTGCCGCGCGGCATGCGGCCCACGCTGTATGGCGACGCGTTGATCCGCCACGCGCGCGCGGTGCTCGGCAGCCTGGATCAGGCGCAGGAAGAATTGAGCGCGCTCAAGGCGGGGCGTCTCGGCCATGTGGCGGTGGGCGCGATCACGTCGCCCGGCGTGCGCGTGCTGCCCGCGGCGGTCGCGGCCGTCAAGCGCACGCATGCGAACCTGCGCGTCGCCGTGGAGATCGACGCGAGCAACGCGCTGCTGGAGCGGCTCGGACAGGACAAGCTCGATATCGTGATCGCCCGGCTGTCCGCCGAGCACGACAAGGTGCAGCTGCGCTACGAACCGCTCGCAAGCGAGCCGGTGTGCGCGGCGGTGCGGCCCGGCCATCCGCTCGCGGGCGGCGCGCCGATCCCGCTTGCCGACGCGCAGCGCGCGACATGGCTCGTGCCGCCCGTGGGCAGCGTGCTGCGGCACCGGTTCGAGCTGATGTTCCAGCGTGCGAGTCTCGCACCGCCGTCGAACCTGGTGGAGACGGCGGCGCTCCTTTTCATCACGCGCGTGCTCGAGCAAAGCGACATGATCGCGGTGCTCACCGACGATGTCGCGCGCTACTACGCCGCGCACGGCATGATCGAGATCCTGCCGCTCGCGATGGACTGCCAGATGGACGACTTCGGCCTGATCACCCGCGCCGACCGGTTGCCGTCGCCCGCCGTGAGCCTGATGATCGATGCGCTGCGCGAAGCAAGCCGCGATAGTTACGGCCAAGCTCACGGCGGGAGCGCCTGGCCGCAGCGCGCGCATTCCGGGCGGGTTGCGTAAGGCGCGCGGGCGCGGGCGGGTATGAGGGCCTGAGGGCCTGAGGGCCGGGCGATCGTTAGCGGCGTTGCGAACGCGTAAGCCGCTGCCGTCATCACCGGGGCCGCCCCTCCAACCGCCGCGCCGAACCGCCGCCGGCGCCGCTCTGTCGGCCGTTGCGGCCAACGCCGGCGTCACCGCCACGATCGGCCATTCAACAGCCGCCCCGTCACTCCCGGCGCCGCCAATCCGGCAGCCGCGCCGCATCCCGATGGCGCCGCCGCGCCGACCCGCCGCGCCCATTCCCCGCTCGTCACCGTCGGTTCGACCCGGACACCACGTCGATCCACACCGCGAGCACGAGCACGCCGCCTTTCACGATCATCTGCCAGTACGCATCGACATCGAGCATCGACATCCCGTTGTCGAGGCTGGCCATCACGAGCGCGCCGATCAGCGCGCCGTGGACGGTGCCCGAGCCGCCGCGCATCGACGTGCCGCCGATGAAGCATGCGGCGATCGCGTCGAGTTCGCCCATCGTGCCCGCCGAAGGCGAGCCGGCCGCGAGCCGCGCGGTATTGACGAGGCCGGCGAATCCGCACATCAGCCCCATCAGCGCGAAGATCGCGAGCTTCACGCGATCCGTGTTGACGCCCGACAGCCGCGTCGCCTCGAGATTCGAGCCGACCGCATAAATGCGCCGGCCGAACACGGTCTGCGTCGCGATCCACGAGAATGCGCCGAGCAGCGCGAGCAGCAGCAACACGGGCACGGGAATGCCGCCGTAGCGGTCCAGCATCGCGACGAACGCGAACAGCACCGCCCCCGCGCCGGCCACCTTCGCGGCGTCCTGCCAGAGCGGCGCGAGCGCGAGCCGATAGCGCCGCCGGTTGCCGCGCTGCCGCACCACGAGCGATACGGCGAGCGCGAACAGCAGCACGGCGAGCGCGTCGCCCGCGGCACGCGGCAGATAGCCCTGTCCGATGAACACGAACGGCTCCGACACCGGCGCGATCGTCGAGCCGCCCGTCACGCCGAGCAGGCAGCCGCGAAACGCAAGCATGCCGCCCAGTCCGACGATGAACGACGGCACGCGCCGATACGTCGACCACCAGCCGTTGAACAGGCCGATCAGCACGCCGAGCGCGAGCACCGCCGGCACGGTCGCGGCGACCGGCCAGTGCCGGTTCGCATCGAGGATCGCCGCGACGCCGCCCAGCAGGCCGAGCAGCGAACCAACCGACAGATCGATCTCGCCGGCGATGATGACGAACACCATCCCGCACGCGAGCATCCCGGTGATCGACATTTGCCGCAACAGGTTCGACACGTTGCGCGGCGTGACGAACGCCCCCTGCGTCAGCACCGAGAAGAACAGCCAGATCGCCGCGACGGCGAACAGCAACGCGACGATCTTGTAGCGCGCGAACCATTGCCTGAAGCGCTGCGCGCCGGCCAGGCGATCATTCGCGCGAGGGTTGCCGGCCGGCCGGGAAGTGATGTCGGGTGTCATGCTGCGCTCGCTGCGGTGGAGTTCGGGGCGGGCCGCGCGCGTTTGAGCGCGGCGCCGAGGAGATGTTCCTGCGTGAGGCCGTCGTTGACGAAATCGCCGCGCAACTCGCCCTCGCCCATCACGAGCACGCGATCGGCCAGCCCGAGCACTTCGGGCAGCTCCGACGACACGACGACGATCGCGACGCCGCGCTGCGCCAGCGCGAACACGAGCTTGTAGATCTCGTACTTCGCGCCGACGTCGACGCCGCGCGTCGGCTCGTCGAGAATCAGCACCTGCGGATCGGTCAACAGCATCTTCGTGAGCACCGCCTTTTGCTGATTGCCGCCCGACAGGCTCGCGATCGGTAGCAACGGATGCGCGGCGCGCACCGACAGCCGCTGCATCTCGGTGCGGATCACGTCGAGTTCGGCGGCCGCGTCGATGCGCCCGCGCTTGGCAAAGCGCTGCAGCACCGACAGCGTGATGTTGTGGCCGACGCCGAGCTGCGGCACGATCCCGTGCCGCTTGCGGTCCTCAGGCACCATCGCGATGCCCGCGCGGATCGCATCCTCGGGCGAGCGGATCGCGAGCGCGCGGCCATTCATCCGCACGCTCGCCGTGCTCGCGCCCGGATACGCGCCGAACACCGCCTGCATCAGCTCGGTGCGCCCCGCGCCGACCAGCCCCGCGACGCCGAGAATCTCGCCGCGCCGCACCTGGAACGACACGTCGTCGACGCGCTTGCGGCGCGGGTTCGCCACGTCCACGCAGGTTACGTTGCGCACGTCGAGCACGACGTCGCCGATCTCGTGCGGCTCGCGCGGAAACAGATTGCGGATCTCGCGGCCAACCATCATCGCGATGATCTGCTGCGTCGTCAGCGCGCGCATCGGCTCGGTCGCGACGTGGCGGCCGTCGCGGATCACGGTGACGGTATCGCACACCGCCCGCACCTCGTCGAGCTTGTGCGAGATGTACACACACGCGACGCCGCGCCGCTTCAGGCCGCGCACGATGTCGAGCAGGATGCGCGTTTCCGCGCCGGTGAGCGACGACGACGGCTCGTCGAGAATCAAAAGCTTCGCGCGCTTGTTCAGCGCCTTCGCGATCTCGATCAACTGCTGATGGCCGCCGCCGTAGTGCAACACCGGCTGCGCGACGTTGATCCCGTCGATTCGCAACTCGCGCAGCAGTTCGTCCGCACGCGCATACATCGCCGCGTAATGCATTCGGCCGCCCGGCAGCGTGATCTCGTTGCCGAGAAAGATGTTCTCCGCCACCGACAGCTCGGGCACCAGCATCAGCTCCTGGTGAATGATCACGATGCCCGCGCGCTCGGTGTCGCGCACGCCGCCGGCAACGAGCGGCGCGCCTTCCCAGCGGATTTCACCGCTCCAGGTGCCGTGCGGATACACCCCGGAAAGCACCTTCATCAGCGTCGACTTGCCGGCGCCGTTCTCGCCGCACAGCCCGACGCACTCGCCCGGATACACGCTCAGGTCGATGCCGTCGAGCGCTTTCACGCCGGCGAAGTCCTTGACGATGCCACGCATCGTCAGCAATGGTTCGGTCATAGGCTCGTGTCTCGCTGCACCCGCGCGGCACGCCGCGTCATGCCGGCGGCCGGCCGCGCGTGGCCAGTTGCCTGGCCGATTGTCGCGTTGCTGCTCCAGAGCTTTGCCGCGCAAGCGGCGGTCATCGTCGAATGGCGCCGGATGCGCGCCGGCCATCGGCCCTACGCGGCGCGTTGCCGGCAGCGGCCGAGGCGGCCTTCGGGCCGCTATCCCGCGGCGGCCTGCACCGGTGTTGGCCGGTCCCTGCGATAGCCTGCATCCGCTTTGACCGGCTCACCGGCATTGGCCTGCGCGCCGCGCCCGCCCGCCATCCGTCACTGACTCGCCAATTGCGCCTGCGTATAGAAGCCATCCTTGACGACCAGATCGACATTGCGCTTGGTCAGCAGCGTCGGCTGCAACAGCACCGTGTCCACCTTCTTTTTCCCGTTGTCGTATTGCGCGTTGTACGCGGGCTTCGCGCCCTTCGCGAGATCCACCGCGAGCTTCGCGGCCTCGCCGGCGATCAGCTTCAGCGGCTTGTAGACCGTCATCGTCTGCGTACCCGCGATCACGCGCTTGACCGCGGCGAGATCCGCATCCTGCCCCGACACCGGCACCTTGCCCGCGAGATGCTGCGCGGCCAGCGCCTGGATCGCACCGCCCGCGGTGCCGTCGTTGGACGCGACGATCGCGTCGATCCGGTTGTTGTTCGCGGTCAACGCGTCCTCGACGATGCGCAGCGCCGTCGAAGCGCTCCACTCCGGCACCCACTGCTGGCCGACGAGCTTGATGTCGCCGCGCTCGATCGCCGGCTTGAGCACCTTCATCTGGCCTTCGCGCAGCATCTTCGCGTTGTTGTCGGTCGGCGCGCCGCCGAGCAGGAAGTAGTTGCCCTTCGGCTTCACGTCGTAGACGCCCTGCGCCTGAAGCTCGCCGACCTTCTCGTTGTCGAACGAGATATACGCGTCGACGTCGGCATCGAGAATCAGCCGGTCGTATGACACGATCCTGATGCCCGCCTTCTTCGCATCGGCGACTACGTTGCCGAGCGTCTTCGAGTTGAACGGCACGATCACGATCACGTCGACGCCGCGCGCGATCAGATTCTCGATCTGCGCGATCTGGCGCTCCTCGCTCGCGTCCGCCGACTGCACGGACACCTTCGCGCCAAGCTTGGTCGCGGCGGCGACGAAATAGTCCCGGTCGCGCGACCAGCGCTCGACGCGCAGATCGTCGATGCAAAAGCCGATTTCCGGCTTGTCCTTGCTCGCGTGCGCGAGCGGTGCGGCAAGCGGCAGGCTGCCGAGCGCCGCGCTCCAGAGCAGCGCCTTCAATGCGGTACGACGCGTGACGGATTTCATGTCTCCACTCCTCTCTTTATTGGCTCTCTATTGGCGGTTCATACTGGCGTTCCATCCACTACCGCCGGCTGCCGTCGACGCCCGGCCGGCCGGATCACGCACGCCCGCCGCAGCGCCGCCGCGCCGCGTGCAAACCCGCCGCGTCAGCGCAGCGCGTAAATTGCCTGGTTCACGATGTTCTCGAGCCGCTCCTGCGCGCCGCTCGCATGCTGCGGATTCACGCCGCGCGCGAGCGCGTCGGCCGCGAGCGACGACAGCGAATAGCCGCCCGCGAGAATCTTGCGGCCGAACTCGGTATCCCATCCGGCGTAGCGCGCGCGGCGCAATGCGTCGAGCCGGCCGTTCTCGACGAGCACCGCCGCGCGCTCGAACGCGAGCGCGAGCACATCGATCGCGCCGATATGTCCGTAGAACAGATCTTCGAGATCGACGCTCTGGCGCCGCACCTTCGCATCGAAATTCATCCCGCCCGTCGTGAAGCCGCCGTGGCGCAGGATTTCGTAGAACGCGAGCGTCAGTTCCTCGACGCTGTTCGGAAACTGATCGGTATCCCAGCCGTTTTGCGGATCGCCGCGATTCGCGTCGATGCTGCCGAACACGCCGAGCGCGAACGCGTTCGCGATCTCGTGATGAAACGAATGGCCGGCGAGCGTCGCGTGATTGGCTTCGATGTTCACGCGGATCTCGTCCTGCAACCCATACTGCGTGAGAAAGCCGTGCACGCTCGCCACGTCGTAGTCGTACTGATGCTTGGTCGGCTCCTGCGGCTTCGGCTCGATCAGCAGCGCGCCGGTGAAGCCGGTGCGATGCTTGTGCTCGACCACCATCGACAGAAAACGCGCAAACTGCTCGCGCTCGCGCACGAGATCGGTGTTCAGCAGGGTTTCGTAGCCTTCGCGGCCGCCCCACAGCACGTAGTTTTCGCCGCCGAGGCGGCGCGTCGCGTCGAGCGCGTGGCACACCTGCGTGGCCGCCCACGCGAACACGTCGGGATTCGGGTTCGTCGCCGCGCCCGCCGCGTAGCGCGGATGCGAGAACAGATTCGCGGTGCCCCACAGCAAGCGCACGCCGCTTTGCTGCTGGCGCTCACCGAGATAATCGGTCATCCGCGCGAAGTTTTCGACATACTCGCGCAGGCTCGCGCCCTCCGGCGCGACGTCGGTATCGTGAAACGTATAGAACGGCGCGCCCAGCTTCGTGAAGAATTCGAACGCCGCGTCGGCCTTCTGCCGCGCGCGCTCGAGCGGCTCGCCCGCCTGCTGCCACGGCCGCTGGAATGCGCCGTGACCGAACATGTCGTGCCCTGGCCAGACGAATGTGTGCCAGTAGCAAACCGCAATGCGCAAATGCGCTTCGAGCGTCTTGCCGAGCACCTGCTTCGTGCGATCGTAGTGACGATACGCGAACGGATTATCCGACTGCGGGCCTTCGTAACG
Organism: Burkholderia singularis; assembly: GCF_001718875.1. NCBI lineage: Bacteria > Pseudomonadati > Pseudomonadota > Betaproteobacteria > Burkholderiales > Burkholderiaceae > Burkholderia > Burkholderia singularis. The sequence goes on along the minus strand of NZ_CP013448.1, from coordinate 710,956 downwards.
GATTGCGGGAATATGTTCGAAATACGGCATGGCGTCTCCATCCAGTGTCTTGTTGCGGCGCGGCGGCGCGGCGCTGACGCCCGTGCCCGCCGCGCGCCCGGCGGCCTGCGCTTGCCGCGCGGCGCGGCAGCACATGCCGGTGGCATGACCGGTCAGGCGCCATACTGCTCGCGTCGCGCAGGCGCCGGCAATTGCGAAATTGCGCAGCGCTCGTAACGTTTCTTGCCAGTCGCGCACGCGGCGCGCGCGATCGAGCCAATCACGTCCTAAAATAAGCTCGACCCAACCACCGCGCGGCACAGGCATGGCGCGCGCCAACCAGGAGACACCGGCACCGGCGCCGCCCGCGGCCGTCACCGACATGAACCGCGCCCCCTTCGCCCAGACACCGCACCGCATCGCGCTGCTGTTCAACGCGAACAAGGTCTACGATCGCGAGATCATCAGCGGCATCGGCCACTACCTGCGCTCGACGCGCGTCGCGTGGGATCTGTTCCTCGAAGACGATTTCCGCTGCCGGCTCGCCGGTATCGAGCGCTTCGGCGGCGACGGCATCATCGCCGATTTCGACGATCCGGCCGTCGCCGATGCGCTCGCCGGCTCGCCGCTACCGGTCGTCGCGGTCGGTTCGTCATACGAAAACCCGGCGCACTATCCGCCGGAGTTGCCGTACATCGCCACCGACAACTCGAAGCTCGTGTCGCTCGCCTATACGCACCTGATCGGCGCGGGGCTCGAGCGCTTCGCGATGTACAGCCTGCCCGCCGCGCAACAGAACCGCTGGGCGCAGCAGCGCGAACTGGCGTTCGAGCAGCTCGCGCGCGCCGACGGGCTCGACGCGCCGGTCTATCGCGGGCTGCCGACGAGCGCGTCGGTGTGGAATCACGCGATCGAACAGTTGATCGACTGGCTGCACGGGCTGCCCAAGCCCGTCGGCGTGATCGCGGTAACCGATGCGCGCGCGCGGCATCTGCTGCAGGCGTGCCTGATCGCGGGAATTCCCGTGCCCGAGCAGGTCGCGATCATCGGCATCGATAACGATCCGCTGACGCGCACGCTCACGCGCATTCCGCTGTCGTCGGTCATCCAGGGCACCGAGGAGATGGGCTACACGGCCGCGCACCTGCTGCACCAAATGCTGGGCGGCGCGCGCTTTCCCGGCCGGCGCATTCTCGTGCCGCCGGTCGGAATCAACGTGCTCGAATCGACGCGCCATCAGCCGCTCGCGAGCCCGCATGTGATGCGCGCGCGGCATTTCATCCGGCAGTACGCGTGCCAGGGCATCAAGACCGAGCAAGTCGCCGATTACGTCGGCGTGTCGCGCTCGCTGCTCGAAGAGCACTTCCGCCGCGAACTGCAATGCACGGTCCACCAGGAAATCCTGCGCCACAAACTCGACGCGGCGAAAACGCTGCTGGCCAGCCGCGACGCATCGAGCGCCGAGGTGGCGATCCGCTGCGGCTTCACGTCGCTGCAATATATGTACGCGGTATTCCGGCGCGAACTCGGCTGCACGCCGCGCGAATACCAAATGCGCGTCGCGCCGGTGAACGGATGACTGGTACGCATTCGGATGCCGCGGAGTGCGGGGGCGAAGCGAGCCGTTGACGAACCGGTGCGGGTGCCGCTGCCGTGCGGCACGGACCGCCGGTCATCGGCGATACCGATGACCAGGGGCGAACGTCCGCGAATCGGCACCGCCGACGGCCTGCGCCGGTCACGCGCGAGCCGTCACGCGTGAACCGCTGTTATGGGCTGTTGTTGTGAACCGCCGTTGCGGATCATCGTTATGGGACGCCGTTGTGGGCCGTTGTTTCGGATCGCCCTTATGAACCGCCGTTACCGACCGCTGTTGTGAAACCCGCTGTTGTGAACCGCTGTCATGGACCACTGTTGTGAGACCCGCCGTTACGGACCGCTGTTATGAACTGCCGCTGTGGGCCGCTGTTGTGAACCGGCGTTGTGGACTACCGTTGTAAGAACCGCCGTTGTGGATCGCCGTTGTGAACCGCTGTTGAAACCGCCATTACCGACGATTTACACGAACCGCCCATACCACGGCCATCGCCCAAACCCGACGTCAACCGAGCCGCCCATCCACCGACGCCGCGAATAACCGAAGCCAATCATTTTCGCCAACGCCCGCCCGTCCCCCTCCACCCGACGATATCGCCGATGACCGCCGCCCCGACCACCCACGAGCCGACACCGCCCATGCATCCCGCCACCGACACCCTCCGCCCGACGCTCAGCACCGCCCGCCTCTCGTGCGAGCCGTGGGGCACGCTGCCGGGCGGCGACCCAGTGCAGCGCTTCACGCTGCGCAACGCGCGCGGCACGAAAATCGCCGTCAGCGATCTCGGAGCGACGATCGTATCGTGGCTCGCGCCCGACCGCGCGGGACGTCTGGCCGAAGTCGTGCTCGCGCACGATACGCCCGCCGATTACCTCGCGTCGCCCGCCTACCTGGGCGCGACCATCGGCCGCTGGGCGAACCGGATCGCGGGCGGGCGCTTCACGCTCGGCGGCATCGATTACACGCTCGATCGCAACGAGCGCGACAACCTGCTGCACGGCGGCGCAAGCGGCTTTCATCGAGCGCTCTGGAACGCGCGCGACGAAAACGGCGCGCTCGTGCTGCGGCTCGATTCCCCGGAAGGCGACGCGGGTTTTCCGGGCAACGTGAGCGTGCAGGTGCGCTACTCGCTCGACGAAGACGATACGCTGACGATCGAATACGAAGGCATCACCGACGCGCCCACGCCGCTCAACCTGACCAACCACGCGTACTTCAACCTGACCGGCCAGCCTGCGGCCGATGTGCGCGGCCATATGCTGACGATCGACGCCGACGCGTTCCTCGAAGTCGACGACGCGTTGATCCCGCTGCGCGAAGCCGACGTGAGCGGCACCGCGTTCGACTTCCGGCACGGCGCGCCGCTCGGCGCCCGGCTCGACTGGCCGCACGCGCAGCTCGCGCGCGCGGGCGGTTTCGATCACTGCTACGTGCTGCGCGACGGCGACGCGCGCCGGTTGCGGCGCGTCGCGCGCGTCTACGATCCGGGCAGCGGCCGGGAACTGAGCGTCTCGACCGATCAGCGCGGGCTGCAATGCTATACGGGCAATCATCTGGAAGGGCTGCGCGTGCGAAACGGCGCGCGATGCGTGCGGCACGCGGCGCTGTGCCTCGAGGCCGGCGCGTTTCCGAATCAGATCAACATGCGCAATCGATGCGACGAAGTCGTGCTGATGCCCGGCGCGACATACCGGCAAGTCACGCAGTATCGGATCAGCCCGGCGGCCTGACGGGCGCGCCGCCGCGCGCCGATCAGCGCACGCGCACCGGTGCCCGCTGCGCCGGTGCGGCTCGGCCGCCCGTGCGCCGACCGAGCCGCGACGCGGCAACCACGATCGCCGCCAGCACCGCGGTCGCCGTCACCTCCATCCGGTGGTCCTCACGCAGCAGCATCGTCACGAGCACACCGCAGATGAACAAGATCACCGCCCACGTCAGCCACGGAAAGCACCACATCCGCAGCGGCGGACGAACGCCGTTCGCATCGAGCACCGCGCGCATCCGCAATTGCGACACCGCGATCACCAGATAAACGAGCAGCGCGATCGCGCCTGACGTCGCGAGCAGAAAGCTGAACACCTGCTCGGGCATCGCGTAGTTCGCAATCACCGTCAAAAAGCCGAATGCGGTCGACGCGAGCACGGCTGCCCGCGGCGTGCCCGTCGCATCGGTGCGGCTCAGCGACGCGGGCGCGTCGCCGCGCGTGGACAGCGAAAAGATCATCCGCGACGCGGTATAGAGCGCCGAATTCAGGCAACTTGCCACCGACACCAGCACGATCACGTCGATGATCCCCTTCGCGTGCGGCACGCCGATCAGCTCCATCGCGCGCTGATACGAGCCGTGCGCGGGCAACAGCGGGTCGTTCCACGGCACGAGCGCCGCGACGACGAAAATCGAGCCCAGATAAAAGAGCGAGATCCGCCAGATCACCGAGTTCGTCGCACGGACGATCTGGCGCTCGGGGTGCTCGGATTCGGCCGCGGCGATCGTGACGATCTCCGTGCCGAGGAACGAGAACATCGTCGTCAGCATCGCGGCGAGCACCGTGCCGATTCCGTTCGGCATGAAGCCGCCCGCGTTGAAGAGCCGCGCCGCGCCGGACACGTTCGAGCCCGGCAGCACGCCGATGATCGCCGCGCCGCCGATCACGAGGAACACGACGATCGCCACCACCTTGATGAGCGCGAACCAGAATTCGAATTCGCCGTAGTGCTTGACCGAAAACAGATTGGTCAGCGTGAGCACCGACGTGATGCCGAGCGCGAACACCCACGTCGCGACGCCGGGGAACCACGCATTGAGGATCGTCGCGGCGGCCGTCGCCTCGATCGGAATCACCAGCACCCAGAACCACCAATAGAGCCAGCCGATCGTGAAGCCCGCCCAATGGCCGATCGCGCGGTCTGCGTAGGTCGAGAACGAGCCGCTGTCGGGCTGCGCGACCGCCATTTCGCCAAGCATGCGCATCACGAGCACGACGAGCAGCCCCGCGATCGCATACGCGATCAGCGCAGCGGGCCCGGCCTCCGCGATCGCATGGCCGGAGCCGACGAACAGCCCCGCGCCGATCACGCCCGCGATCGACAACATCGTCACGTGGCGCTGCTTCAAGCCGGTGCCGAGGCCCGTGCCGCTATTTGCTTTCATGTCTCCTCCAAAAACGGATGCTTTGGGCGCCGATACCGGCACGCCTATGCGTTCGGCTGCCCATCGGGGTAGCGCGGTGCAGCGCGGTGCAGTTTACGCAGCCAGTGGTCCGATCAATTAGAGCCAATCGAGTTTTTTTAATAGAGCCATTTCGGCAGTCGCCGCGCCCGTGCGTTGGCCGGCGGCACCGGTCCGCGCCAAGGCGAACGTCCGAAATCGGCACGCCGGCGCGCCCGCGCGGCAGCGCGGCAGCGCCGGTTATGATCCGCTGCGGCCGGCGCGGCGCGCCGCGCCAGCCTGGATACAACCAACCAAGCATTCGACTCATCATCGAACGAGAGAGACCATGTCCAATCGACCATCCGTCACCCGCGCGTGGCGCGCCGTCGCGCCGCACGTGCTCGCGCTCAGCTTCGTCGCGGCGACATTGCCGCTTGGCGCACCCGGCGCGCATGCGTATTCGTCGTCAACCTCCCGCCATGCCGACGAAAGCGAACTCGACAATCACCGCAGCTACCGCAATCGCGACGGCGACACCATCCACGCGCCCGCGCATTCGAAATCGAACCGTATCCCCGAAGGGGCGACGGCCCGCTGCCGGGACGGTGCGTACAGTTTCAGCCGCCACCGACGCGGCACATGCTCGGGGCACGGCGGCGTCGACGCGTGGCTTTGACGCCGCGGCAGCTAGCGCCAGCGCGGCCTGCCTGAGTTCGTCGTCAGTCATTGCGCCAGCCGATCCGCGCGCCGATTGCGTCGCGATATGCGAATGCGAAACACGCTAACGCGCGCCACCGCGCTTTTCAAGTTGCCCGCCGCGCGTCACAACCGCCTCGCGCCGCGCCGCCCCGCTTACGCCGCCGGCCGACGCAGTACAATGACGGTTCGCGCCGCTTTCGCGCGGCAAGCCGCCCGCCATCGCCGCGCCGGCCTGCGACCAGACCAGCCGAATCGCGCGTCACGTCACCGCGCCCCGCGTGCCGGACCTACGCGGCGCCCATTTTGACTCTCTCACTGACACACATGGCCCAATACGTTTTTACGATGAACCGGGTCGGCAAAATCGTGCCGCCCAAGCGCCAGATCCTGAAAGACATTTCGCTGTCGTTCTTCCCCGGCGCGAAGATCGGCGTGCTCGGGCTGAACGGCTCGGGCAAATCGACGCTGATCCGCATCATGGCGGGCGTCGACAAGGACATCGAAGGCGAAGCAACGCCGATGCCGAACCTGAACATCGGCTATCTGCCGCAGGAGCCGCAACTCGATGCGCAGAAAACGGTGCGCGAAGCCGTCGAGGAAGGTCTCGGCGATATTTTCCAGGCGCAAAAGAAGCTCGATGAAATCTACGCCGCCTATGCGGAGCCGGACGCCGATTTCGACGCGCTCGCCGCCGAGCAAGCGAAGTACGAGGCCATCCTTGCCGCGAGCGACGGCGGCAGCCCCGAGCAGCAGCTCGAAGTCGCCGCCGACGCGCTGCGCCTGCCGCCATGGGATGCGAAGATCGAGCATCTGTCGGGCGGCGAGAAACGCCGCGTCGCGCTATGCAAGCTGCTGCTCGAAAAGCCCGACATGCTGCTGCTCGACGAGCCGACCAACCACCTCGACGCCGAATCGGTCGACTGGCTCGAACAGTTCCTCGTGCGCTTCCCCGGCACGGTCGTCGCGGTCACGCACGATCGCTACTTCCTCGACAACGCCGCCGAGTGGATTCTCGAACTCGACCGCGGCCACGGCATTCCGTGGAAAGGCAACTACAGCAGCTGGCTCGACCAGAAGGAAGCGCGCCTGAAACAGGAGGAGGCCGCCGAATCCGCACGCCAGAAGGCGATCAAGAAGGAACTGGAGTGGGTGCGCCAGAACCCGAAGGGCCGCCAGGCGAAGTCGAAGGCGCGTATCGCGCGCTTCGAGGAACTGAGCAGCCAGGAATACCAGAAGCGCAACGAGACGCAGGAAATCTTCATTCCGGTCGGCGAACGCCTCGGCAATGAAGTGATCGAGTTCAAGAACGTCAGCAAGTCTTATGGCGAGCGCCTGCTGATCGACAATCTGAGCTTCAAGATTCCGGCCGGCGCGATCGTCGGCATCATCGGCCCGAACGGCGCCGGCAAATCGACGCTGTTCCGGATGATCACCGGCAACGAGCAGCCGGATTCGGGCGAGATCGTGATGGGCCCGACCGTGAAGCTCGCTTACGTCGATCAGAGCCGCGACGCGCTCGACGGCTCGAAAACCGTGTTCGACGAAATCTCGGGCGGCGCGGACGTGCTGACGGTCGGCAAGTACGAAACGCCGTCGCGCGCGTACATCGGCCGCTTCAATTTCAAGGGCGGCGATCAGCAGAAAATCGTCGGCAACCTGTCGGGCGGCGAACGCGGCCGGCTGCATCTCGCGAAAACGCTGATCGCGGGCGGCAACGTGCTGCTGCTCGACGAACCGTCGAACGACCTCGACGTCGAGACGCTGCGCGCGCTCGAAGACGCGCTGCTCGAATTCGCCGGCTCGGTGATGGTGATCTCGCACGACCGCTGGTTCCTCGACCGGATCGCCACGCACATCCTCGCGTTCGAAGGAGACTCGCAGGTTGTCTTCTTCGACGGCAACTACCAGGAATACGAAGCGGATAAACGCGCGCGTCTGGGCGAAGAAGCGGCGAAGCCGAAACGGATCCGCTACAAGCCGATCAGCCGGTAAAACGGCATCCGCGCGCGGCGCCCGAGGTCCGGCGCTCGGCGTGGAACGTCGAGCATTTGGCGCTCCGCGTTCGATGTTCAGCGCTCGCGCGGCCGCACCGCCGATCGGCGCCGTCGGCCGCCGGGCTCGCCAAGGCCGTCGCGCGCAGCGCGGGCCACGCCGGCGGCATACGCGTTATCTGCGGCATATCGCGGCGCAAAGCATGCGATGGGCGGCACAAAAAAAAGCGGGCAACCGGAATTGCCCGCTTTTTTCATGGCCATCGCCGCCGCGCCGTCAATCGAACACGCCCAACTCGCGCAGCCGCGCCTCGGTCGCCTCCGCGCTCGTATGGTGGATGCCATGCCAGCCGAGCGCCGTCGCGGCCGCCGCGTTCTTTGCGTTGTCGTCGATGAACACGATTTCATCCGCGGCGATGCCGGGCAAATGCGGCTCGATCCGCGCGTGCATTTCCCGATAGATCGCCGGATCGGGCTTCACGAGCTTCACCCGCCCCGACACGACGATCTCCTTGAAGCGGCGCAATACCGCAAAACGCTCCCATGCATACGGAAACGTCTGCGCCGACCAGTTGGTGAGCCCGAACAGCGGCACGCGATGCGCGTCGAGCTGCTCGACGAGCGCCGCGCCGCCGTCGAGCACCCCGCCGATCATTTCGTGCCAGCGTGCGTAGAACGCGCGAATCATCGCCTCGTGCTCGGGAAACTGCGCGATGCGCTCGGCCGTGCCTTCGTCGATCGTCTGCCCGCCGTCCTGCTTGATCACCCAGTCCATCGGGCAAACGTGCGTGAGAAACCAGCGGCGCTCGGCGTCGTCGGGAATCAGCTTGCGGTACAGATACTCCGGATTCCAATCGATCAACACGCCGCCGAAATCGAATACCACTGCCCTGACGCTCATGCGAACTCCATCGCGAGCACGTCGTCGAGCGGACGCGGCACGACGCCGTTGCCCGAGTACGTGCAGTTTTTCCAGGTGAGATTGTGATGCGTGATAATTTGCGCGGCGCTCAGATGCGGCCAGTCGCACGTCGTGTGCAGATCGGCGACGACCGTGGTGCGGTAGCCGATCAGCGCGGCCCGGCGGGCGGTCGCATCGACGCAGAACTGCGTCGCGTAGCCGCACAGGATCACGTGCGAGATGCCGTGGCGATCGAGCCCGGCCGCCAGCGGCGTGTCCTGGAATGCGTCGCTCACGCGCTTGCGGATCGACCAGTCGGCGGGCGCGCGCACGAGATCCGCGTGCAGTTCCCAGCCCGGCGTGCCGGGCGCGATGTCGTCCCCGTCATCCGGCTCGCCGTCATGCTGAACGAAGCACACCGGCGCATGCGCCGCGCGCGCGGCGGCCGTCAGCCGGTTGATGCCGGCGACGATTTCGCCAAGCCCGTGCGCCGGCCGCGCCCCTTGCAGCAAACCGCGCTGCATGTCGATCACCAGGACTGCCGCGCCCTTCATCTATTGCTCTCGCCGTTGAACCCGCCGTTATGGAAAAGCGCGGCCCCGGCATGCGCCGGCAAGCCCAGCGCCGCCACGCCGCGCGCCGCCGCTCAGATCGGCTGCGTGCGCGCGTCGAGCCAGGCCTTCGCATCGCCCGACACATGCGGCGCGATCCGCTCGCGCACCGTTGCGTGATACGCGTTGAGCCACGCGCGCTCGTCGTCCGTCATCAACGCCGGCAGCACGCAGCGCGTGTCGATCGGGCACAGCGTCAGCGTCTCGAATTCGAGAAAATCGCCGAATTCGGTTTGCCCGGCCGCGCGGTTGACGACCAGATTCTCGATGCGCACGCCCCACTGGCCGGGCCGGTACACGCCCGGCTCGATCGACGTGATCATCCCCTCTTCCATCGCCGTGTAGGGCTCCGCGCTCGCATAGTGCGAAATCACCTGCGGCCCTTCGTGGACATTCAGGAAATAGCCGACGCCATGCCCGGTGCCGTGCCCGTAATCGAGCCCGGCCGCCCACATCGGCGCGCGCGCGATCGCGTCGAGCATCGGCGAGCGGATGCCGCGCGGAAAGCGCGCGCGCGACAGCGCCATCATCGCCTTCAACACGATCGTGAAATCGCGCCGGTGAGCGTCGCCGATCGCGCCGACGGGCACGACCCGCGTGACGTCGGTCGTGCCGCTCAGATACTGGCCGCCTGAATCGATCAGCAACAAGCCGTCGCCGTTGATTGTCGCGTGCGCGCCGCGCGTGGCCCGATAATGCGGCATCGCGCCGTTGCCGTTGAAGCCCGCGATCGTCGCGAAGCTCGGCGACACGTAGCCGGGCCGCCGCGCGCGCGCGGCCGTCAGCCGCTCGTCGATCGTCAGCTCGGTAATCGTCTCGCGGCCGAGCGCGCCTTCGAACCACGCGAAGAATTCCGCAAGCGCCGCGCCGTCCTGCACCATCGTCGCGCGCACGTGTTCGATTTCGGCCGGCGTCTTGCGCGATTTCGCGAACGTCGACGGATTCACCGCCTCGATCACCCGCACTTCGCTCGGCACGGCCTGCAACAGACCGTGCGTGACGCGGCGCGGATCGATCAGGAGCGCCGAGCCGGCCGGCAGCGCCGCGAGCGCGGCGGCCGCGGCGGCATACGGCTGCACGTCGACGCCGTCTTGCGCGAGCGACGCCGCAAGCTCCGCGGACACCTTGCCGTCGGCGACGAAGAGCGTCGCGCGCTCGAGGCCGACGAGCGCATGCGCGACGAACACCGGGTTGTAGTTGACATCGGTGCCGCGCAGATTGAAGAGCCAAGCGAGATCGTCGAGCGCCGACACGAAATGCCACTGCGCGCGCTGCTCGTGCATCGCGCGGCGCACCTGCGCGAGCTTGCCAGCACGCGACGCATCCGCGTGCGGCGCGGCGTGCTCGAAAACCGCCGCGACAGGCAGCGACGGACGCCGCGGCCAGATCGTGTCGATCAGATCGACGTCGGCGCGCAGCGCGATGCCGCGCGGCGTCAGCGCCGCGTCGAGCGCGCGCGCGGCCGCCACGCCGAGCACGGCCCCGTCGACACCGACCGTGCCGCCCGCTTCGACATGCGTCGCAAGCCATTCGACATACGGCTGGGTCTGCTGACCGCCCGTCATTTTCATCAACTGCACGCCGCTGCCCGCGAGCTGCGCATCGGCCTGCACCCAATAACGGCTATCGACCCACAGGCCAGCGAAATCGGCGGTCACGACGAGCGTGCCGACCGAGCCGGTGAAGCCGGACAGCCATTGGCGCGCCTGCCAGCGCTCGGGCAGATATTCGGACAGATGGGGATCGGCGGACGGCACCAGATAGGCGGCCAGATTCTCGCGCGCCATCGCGTCGCGCAATGCGGCAAGGCGCGCCGGCACGGTCGACGAGTTGGGGACTCGGGCATTCATGATTTTTTTCACCTGCAAACATTCAGCGGCGGGCCGACAAGCCCACCGTCAAAGTAACGGCAACGAACGCGACGACGGCGCAAACGGGCCATTCGAGCGTCCCGCCGTCATAAAAGAATCCGGCGACATTGCCCACCATGCGCGCGGCGGCCGCACCGAGCACGCCGGCCGCGACGGCCGCCCACAGCGGCGCACGGCTCAGGCGGCGCAGCGGATGCAACGCCCAGCCAAGCAAGCCAACGGCGCAACCCAGCACCACGACTCCAAACCAGTTCATCCAATGCCTCTTTTTCGCGACCGGGATCGTTCCGTCGGCACTGAGCAATGTTTCCGTTTCGCGACTGTCATTTTCGCACTGTTTTGGGGCTGCTTCTCACCCTATCAAAAAAAGCGCGTCATGACGTCGCAACGGCCCCAAGTTGCGGCACGCACCGCCGGGCCCTGCGTGCGCCGAGCCGCCTAATACCGCTGGCGCGGCACGCGCCGACGATCGCTCGTCGTCAAAACGCTATAATATGGGCCTAAACGATAGCCCCTTGCCATGCAGCTCCTCACGATCGGAATCAACCACCACACTGCGCCTGTCGCCCTGCGCGAACGCGTGGCGTTTCCGCTCGAGCAGCTCAAGCCGGCGCTCGCGACGTTCAAGAGCGTCTTTCCGAGCCGTCAGGCGCCGCATGGGCCGGAGGCCGCGATCCTGTCGACCTGCAATCGCACCGAGCTGTACTGCGCAACCGACGAGCGCGCGGCGCGCGACGCCGCGATCCGCTGGCTGTCCGACTATCATCGCATTGCCGCCGACGAACTCGCGCCGCACGTCTACGCGCTGCCGCAATCCGAAGCGGTGCGTCACGCCTTTCGCGTCGCGTCGGGACTCGATTCGATGGTGCTCGGCGAAACGCAGATCCTCGGCCAGATGAAGGACGCCGTGCGCACCGCGTCCGAAGCCGGCGCGCTCGGCACCTATCTGAACCAGCTCTTTCAGCGCACGTTCGCCGTCGCGAAGGAAGTGCGCGGCACGACCGAGATCGGCGCGCAATCGGTTTCGATGGCCGCCGCCGCGGTGCGGCTCGCGCAGCGGATTTTCGAAAAAGTGTCGAATCAGCGCGTGCTGTTCATCGGCGCGGGCGAAATGATCGAGCTGTGCGCGACCCACTTCGCCGCGCAGAGCCCGCGCGAACTCGTCGTCGCGAACCGCACGGCGCAGCGCGGCGCGAAGCTCGCCGAGCGCTTCAGCGGCCGCTCGATACCGCTGGCCGAGCTGCCAGCGCGGATGCACGAATTTGACATCATCGTGTCGTGCACCGCATCGACGCTGCCGATCATCGGCCTGGGCGCCGTCGAGCGCGCGGTGAAGGCGCGCCGCCACCGGCCGATCTTCATGGTCGACCTCGCGGTGCCGCGCGACATCGAGCCGGAAGTCGGCAAGTTGAAGGACGTGTTCCTCTATACGGTCGACGATCTCGGCGCGATCGTCCGCGAAGGCAATGCGTCGCGGCAAGCGGCCGTCGCGCAGGCCGAGGCGATCATCGAGACCCGCGTGCAAAACTTCATGCAATGGCTCGACGCGCGCAGCATCGTGCCCGTGATTCGTCACATGCACACCCAGGCCGACGCGTTGCGCCGCGCCGAAGTCGAAAAAGCGCAAAAGATGCTCGCGCGCGGCGACGATCCGGCCGCCGTGCTCGATGCGCTGTCGCAGGCGCTGACCAACAAGCTGATTCACGGCCCGACGAGCGCGCTCAATCGCGCGAACGGCGCCGAGCGCGATTCGCTGATCGACCTGATGCGCGGCTTCTACCAGCACGCGCCACGCTCGACGGATACGTCGGGCCGTTAGCGGCGCCGAACCCGTCGCGCTTTCTTCCCTTTTTCGAATTCCTCTCCGGGAGCCCCGCTCCGCACCATGAAGACGAGCATGCAAAGCAAGCTCGACCAGCTTACAACCCGGCTGGCCGAACTGAACGATCTGCTAAGCCGCGAAAACGTCACCGCAGATCTCGACCAGTACCGGAAACTGACGCGCGAGCACGCCGAGATCGGCCCCGTCGTCGATCACTATGCGCGGTGGCGCACGGCCCGCGCCGACGAACAGGCCGCGCAGGAACTGCTCGGCGATGCGGCGATGCGCGATTTCGCCGAAGACGAGCTGCGCGGCGCGCGTGAGCGGATGAGCCGCCTCGAGGCCGAACTGCAAACGATGCTGCTGCCGAAAGACCCGAACGACGAGCGCAACATCTTCGTCGAAATCCGCGCGGGCACGGGCGGCGACGAATCGGCGCTGTTCGCGGGCGATCTGCTGCGCATGTATCTGCGCTACGCGGAGCGGCAGCGCTGGCAGGTCGAGATGATGTCGGAAAGCGCATCGGATCTCGGCGGCTACAAGGAAGTGATCGTGCGCATCGCGGGCTACGGCGCGTACTCGCGGCTGAAGTTCGAATCGGGCGGCCACCGCGTGCAACGCGTACCGGCAACCGAAACGCAGGGCCGCATCCACACGTCCGCATGCACCGTCGCCGTGATGCCCGAGGCCGACGAGATCGGCGAAGTGGAGATCAACCCGGCCGATCTGCGCATCGACACGTTCCGCGCATCCGGCGCGGGCGGCCAGCACATCAACAAGACCGATTCGGCGGTGCGCGTCACGCACATTCCGACGGGCATCGTCGTCGAATGCCAGGACGACCGCTCGCAGCACAAGAACAAGGATCGCGCACTGAAGGTGCTCGCCGCGCGGATCAAGGACAAGCAGTACCACGAGCAGCACGCCAAGGAAGCGGCGACGCGCAAGAGCCTGATCGGCTCGGGCGACCGCTCCGAGCGCATCCGCACGTACAACTTTCCGCAGGGCCGGATGACCGATCACCGGATCAACCTGACGCTGTACAAGCTCGAGCAGATCATGGACGGCGATCTCGACGAATTGATCGCCGCACTTGTGAGCGAACATCAGGCCGAACTGCTCGCATCGCTCGGCGACGCGGAATGAGCGCCCGTGCCCTGCCATGAAGCCCGCGCCCGCCACCGTCGCCGAACTGCTGCGCGCGTCACCGCTCGATGCGCTCGATGCGCGCGTCCTGCTCGCGCACGCGCTCGGCTGGAGCCGAACGCAACTCATCACACGCGCCGACGCGCCGCTCGACGCGCACGCGCTCGCGCGCTATCGCGCGCTCGAGGCGCGCCGCGCAGCGGGTGAGCCGGTCGCGCAGCTCACCGGCACGCGCGAATTCTTCGGACGCCCGTTCGAGATCACGCCCGACGTGCTGATCCCGCGGCCCGAAACGGAATTGCTCGTCGAAACCGCGCTCGACGCGCTCGACGGCATCGCGCAGCCCTGCGTGCTCGATCTGGGCACGGGCAGCGGCGCGATCGCGGTCTCGATCGCGGCCGAACGGCCCGACGCGCGCGTCTGGGCGCTCGAACGCTCGCCCGCCGCGCTCGGCGTCGCGCGCCGCAACGCCGCGCGCCTCCTCGATCCGGCCCGGCCGGGCGGCCCGCTGCGATGCGTCGAAAGCGATTGGTACGCATCGCTCGATCCCGCGCTGCGCTTTCACGTGATCGTCAGCAATCCGCCGTATATCGCGCGGCACGACCCGCACCTCGCGCAGGGCGATCTGCGCTTCGAGCCGCGCGGCGCGTTGACCGACGAGGCCGACGGCCTCGCCGCGATCCGCGCGATTGCCGCCGGCGCACCGGCGCGGCTCGCGCCGGGCGGCGCGCTGTGGATCGAGCACGGCTACGATCAGGCCGCAGCGGTGCGCGCGATCCTCGACGCGGCGGGTTTTCGCGGCGTCACATCGCTCACCGATCTTGCGTCGATCGAGCGCGCCACGGGCGGCCGGATGGCCGGCTGAACGCCGCTGGCCACCTCGGTCCGCGCCGGCCGTCCCCCATGAAATCCAGTATCATTTCTCCTTCACGCCCAGCTACAGCAAGGTCAGCCATGGATACCCAACAACGCATCAAGCAAATCGTCGACGAAAACCCGGTCGTGCTCTTCATGAAAGGCACCGCGCAATTTCCGATGTGCGGCTTTTCGGGCCGCGCCGTGCAGGTGCTGAAGGCGTGCGGCGTCGATCAGTTCAAGACCGTCAACGTGCTCGAGGACGAAGAGATCCGTCAGGGCATCAAGGAATTCTCGAACTGGCCGACGATTCCCCAGCTCTACGTGAAAGGCGAATTCGTCGGCGGCTCGGACATCATGATGGAGATGTACCAGTCGGGCGAATTGCAGCAGCTCTTCGCCGCCGCGTAAGCGCGCCGGCCCTTTCTCTGCGTCTCCTGTCGATGGAATCCCGCCCGGCGGCACCGCCGCGGCGCCTGATCGTCGCGATCACCGGCGCCTCCGGTGCGATCTACGGCGTGCGCGCGCTCGACAAGCTGCGTGCGTCGGGCGGCGTCGAGACGCATCTGTTGATCTCGCACGCCGGCTGGCTCAATCTCCAGCACGAATTGCAGCTCACGAAGGACGATATGCAGGCGCGCGCCGATGTCGTCCATTCGGTGCGCGACGTCGGCGCGAGCATCGCGTCGGGCTCGTTTGCGACCGACGGCATGATCGTCGCGCCATGCTCGATGAAAACGCTCGCGAGCATCGCGCACGGCCTGTCCGACAACCTCATCGCCCGCGCCGCCGACGTGACGCTCAAAGAGCGCCGCCGGCTCGTGCTGCTCGTGCGCGAAACGCCGTTCAATCTCGCGCACCTGCGCAACATGACGGCCGTCACCGAGATGGGCGGCGTCATTTTCCCGCCGCTGCCCGCGTTTTACGCCATGCCCAAGACGATCGACGAGATGGTCGATCACACGGTTTCGCGCGTGCTCGACATGTTCGCGCTCGGCACGCCGCACACCACGCCGTGGCCAGGGCTGCGCGAATTGAACTGATGCGGCGCGCCGCCGCGATCGCCGTTTCGTTGCGGCCTTGATCGCCAATCGCGCTGCGCCCCCTATTTCCGGCCTGCCGACCATGACCGCTTGCCGCTTGCCGCATCAATTAAATACCGACGCGACACAATAAAATCCATTTTTCTAATTTATCAATCCGATGCGCATGCTTATAGTCTGAACTCTATCGATATCAAGCGCGAAGCCCGATCACCATGAACCGTCTACCGTCGCTTTATCTGTCGCATGGCGCGCCAACGCTGCCGATCGATCCGGCGCTGCCGTCCGGCGCGTTTGCCGAACTGGGTGCGGCTCTGCCGCGCCCCCGCGCGGTGCTGATGCTGTCCGCGCACTGGCTGACGCAGCAACCGGTCGTCAGCACTGCGCAGCGCCCCGACACGATCCACGATTTCCATGGCTTTCCGCGCGCGCTGTACGAAATCCGCTATCCCGCGCCCGGTGCGCCGGATATTGCGGCCCGCGCGGCCGCGCTGCTCGCCGAGGCGGGAATCGAAACGGCGGCGCTGCCGCACGGGCTCGATCACGGCGCATGGGTGCCGATGCTGCTGATGTTTCCGCACGCCGACGTCCCGGTCGCGCAGCTTTCGATCCAGCCGCGCGCCGACGCCGCGCACCACTTCCGCGTCGGCCGGGCGCTGCGGCCGCTGCGCGATGAAGGCGTGATGGTGATCGGTTCGGGGCAGATCACGCACAACCTGCGCGCGGCCGACTTCTCGGCGGCGCCCGGCGAAGCCGACCCGCGCGTTGCCGAATTCACCGATTGGTTCGACGCAAAGCTCGCCGCGCGCGACATCGACGCGCTCGTCGACTACCGCCGCCAGGCGCCGCACGCGCTGCTGATGCATCCGACCGACGAGCACCTGCTGCCGGTGTTCTCGGCGCTCGGCGCGGCCGACGACGATTACCGGCTGCGCATTCAGCCGCTCGGCACCTACCAGCGCGTGCTCGCGATGACGAATTACGTGTTCGATCCGGCAACGGCCTGATACGCGCGGGCGAGCCGCGCGAGCGCTACCAAACGGCACTGCAAAAAACAAAGCCCGCCCGGTACGACCCGGGCGGGCTTTGTTCATATTGCGCGGGCCGCCGGCGGCGGGCCCGCGCCGATTACGCGCCGATCCCTTCGAGAATCTCGTCGTGCGACTCACGCTCGTCGAGATACGGGGTGCGATAACCGGCATGCACGCCCCAGAAATAAAATCCGAGCGACACCACCGCCACCACCACCATATCCCAGCCATACGGCAGCACATCGCGGCCGCCGAACTCCTTGCTGCCGATCAGCGACAGCACGGCCATCGCGGGCAGATACGCGACAAGCCACCACGCCGCTTTCAGATCGGTGCCCCAGCCGCTCCAGCCGGCCTTGCCCTGATAGTAGAAGTACACCGGCAGCGCCACGACCATCAGCAGAATGATCTGCCCCGTCAGCGGCCACTTCGCCCAGTACAGGATCAGCGACGCGCACACGAACGCGAACGGCGCGATCAGGTTCATGCCGGGAATCGACAGCGGCCGTTCGAGGTCGGTTGCCGCGCGGCGCAGCGCCATCAGGCAGATCGGGCCCGTCAGGTACGAAATCACGGTCGCCACCGAGATCACCGCCGCGAGCGAACTCCAACCGCGGAAGAAGAACAGGAAGATGAACGACACGAGCAGGTTGAACCACATCGCGTTGCGCGGCACGCCGTACAGCGGATGCACGCTGCCGAACATCTTCGGCATCGTGTTGTTGCGCTCCATCGCGTAGATCATCCGCGTCGTCGTTGCCATATAGGTCGTGCCGGTGCCGCTCGGGCTCACGAACGCGTCGATGTACAGCAGGATCGCCAGCCAGTTCAGGTTCAGCGCGAGCGCGAGTTCCGCGAACGGCGACGCGAAGTTGAAGTGCTTCCAGCCCTTGGCTACTTCGAGCGGATCGACCGCGCCGATATACGCGACCTGCAGCAACACGTAAATCACGAGCGCGATCAGGATCGACGAAACCACCGCGAACGGCACGCTGCGCGACGGATTGCGCGCTTCGCCCGCCAGGTTGACGGGGCTCTGGAAACCATTGAACGCGAACACGATGCCGCTCGTCGCCACCGCGGTCAGCACGGCCGACCAGCCATACGGCGCGAAGCTTTCGCTCGTGGTCATGCCCAGATTTTCGCCGTGGAAGCTCGTGAGCAGCAGGCCAAGAATCGTGAGACCGGGAATCAGGAACTTGAAGATCGTGATCGCCGAATTCGCACGCGC
The DNA here is from genome assembly GCF_001718875.1 of Burkholderia singularis. Taxonomy (NCBI): domain Bacteria; kingdom Pseudomonadati; phylum Pseudomonadota; class Betaproteobacteria; order Burkholderiales; family Burkholderiaceae; genus Burkholderia; species Burkholderia singularis. Next base: position 693,029 of record NZ_CP013448.1, on the reverse strand, counting down.
GAAGAGCTTCACGCCCCAGTAGTTGAGCATGAAGTAGACGACCACGAGCACGGCCGACAACAACAATCCGGGTGTCGTCAGCTCGCCGTTGACAAACAGGCTGTGCGCCCATTCGTATGGCCAGGTGCTCATATATTGGATCGATGCCTCCGCCTCGATCGGAATCACCGAGACGATCGCAATCCAGTTCGCCCATGCGCTGATGAAACCGACGAGCGAGCCGTGCGAATAACGCGCATAGCGCACCATGCCGCCCGATTCAGGGAACATCGCGCCGAGTTCCGCGTAGGTGAGTGCAATAGCCAGAATCACGACCGCGCCGATGATCCACGCGCAGATCGCCGCAGGTCCGGCGATCTTTGCCGCCTTCCAGGCGCCGAACAGCCACCCTGATCCGATGATCGAACCCAATCCGGTCAGCATCAAAGCGAACGGACCAATGTTCCGTTGAATAGAACTCTTCACAACCTCTCCTGTGTCTCACAAAAGCAGAGTCGGCACCACCGACGATCGGGCCGGATAACGCCGCACATGCATTCTTGAAAACGGGTCAGCCGATCAGGCGCAACCCGTCCGCGCGCGGCGCGTAGTTTAACGGTTGCACTGGAGATTGGCCGCAAAAATCGATCACCCCCTATAAAAAAACAATGACACTCGCAAGCTTTGTAAGTTGGTTTAGGGCTACTTCTCAGCAATAACCCTGAGTTGTCATCGATTCCGATTGACCTCGGCATCGAATAGTCGTATAAACGATGCGCAGGATTTCAAGCGGCGAGTGAATAGGTTCTTTCGTAGTTCGCCCATCAACGGTACTCCGGCTGGTCCCATTACCCCTTCCTTGATTTTCATGCGCTCCCCGGGCTTCGGCCCTGTCTCACATTTTTATTTAGGTTAGGAATACGTTATGGCAACCGGTACCGTCAAATGGTTTAACGACGCGAAGGGTTTTGGTTTCATCACGCCGGAAGGCGGCGGCGAGGATCTGTTCGCCCACTTCTCGGAAATCCGCGTCGACGGCTTCAAGACGCTGCAGGAAAACCAGAAGGTCGAGTTCGAAGTGAAGACCGGCCCGAAGGGCCTGCAAGCCGCGAACATCAAGCCGCTGTAAGCCGGCGCGAGAGCTTCGCTGCATACGAAACCCCGCCTTGCGCGGGGTTTTTGATTTTTGGCGCGCGGTTTGCCAGCAGCCGGCGGCAATGCCGCGGCGCCCCGATTTACGGCGCGCCTGCGCGCCACTACTCAGCCGAATACGCGCTGTGCATGAATCCCGAGCCCCGTTGCAACGCTCGCCAGACGATCGCCATGCACCGGCTGCGCATCCGGGAATGCCGCCGCGAGCGCGCCCGACAGAAACGCCAGCCCCGTGGAGCCGCCAGTGAAATACAGCGCGCCGACCTCGCGCGGCGCCACGCCCGCAAGCCGCACCGTCTCGCGCGCCGCATCGACGATGCGCGCGGTTTCGTCGCGGCTCGCATCGACGAGCTGCTCGGCATCGAATGCGATCTGCAGGTCTTCGTCGACATCGTTCAAATCGATGGTCGTCTCGCCACCCGCCGACACGCCGATCTTCGCCTCCTCCGCGCGCGCGGCAAGCGCATGGCCGAGCCGGTGCTCGACGACGCGCAACAGCCGCTCGAAGTGACGCACGTCTGTATACAGATGCTTCATCAGCTTGAGTTCGCCCACGCGCTTCGGCGTATAGACCGTATTGATCAGGTGCCAGGTCGCCAGATCGAAGTAAATGCGGTTCGGCAGCTCGCGGCCTTCCGGATCGAGCGCGCGGTAGCCGAACTCGGGCAGGATCACCGACAGTTCGACGCGTCGGTCGTAATCGGTGCCCGCGACATGCACGCCGTGGTGCGCGAGCACGTCGTCCTTGCGCTCGAGCCGGCGCATGCGCTGCGGGCCGACGCGCACCAGCGAGAAATCCGACGTGCCGCCGCCGATATCCGCGACGAGCACGAGCCGCTCGGACTGCTGCCGCGATTCGTAGTCGAACGCGGCGGCAATCGGCTCGTATTGAAACTCGACGTCCGCGAACCCCACCGCCCGCGCGGCCGATTCGAGCTGCTGCTGCGCGAGGCGGTCGGCACGCGGATCGCCGTCGACGAAGAACACCGGGCGGCCGAGCACGGCGCGGCCGATCTCGCTACCCGCGCAGGCTTGCGCCTTTTGCTTCAGATGCAACAGAAACAGCGCGATCACGTCCGTATAGGCGATCGCGGAGCCGTCGCCGAGATCGGTCGTGGTTTGGGCGAGCGGCGAGCCGAGGATGCTCTTCATTGAGCGCATCAAGCGGCCTTCGAAGCCGTCGATGTAAGACGCGAGCGCCGCGCGGCCGTAGTCGCGGACGCCTTCGTCGGTATTGAAGAAGATCGCGGTAGGCAGCGTCAATTGCTCGCCTTCGACGGGCACAAGCTGCATGCCGCCCGCGGTGCCGGCGCGCGGCAACGCGACGGCGGAATTGGACGTGCCAAAATCGATCGCGCAATAAGTCATCGGGCGGGCCGCCGACAGGCGGGGCAAAAAAGGGAGGACCGGCTTTTTATCACGAAACGGTCCTGCGTCACAATCGGGTGCCGGCTGGCGCGGAATTGGGCGGAAAACGGTTTTGGAACAGTTGGCCGGAACGCGCGACGGTGAATTAAAAGGTGCCGATCGAGGCGGGACAGTGCGGCAGTCGGCGCGTCACAACCCCGATAGCCGGCGAATCGACGCCCCGAGCCATCAGTGACAAAGAACCGGCGCGATCCACCTGTTCGGTGGACAATCACGCACCGGCGTGAACTGCGCCCGCCTCACCGACACTGCGGCTGACGAGCCCACCGGCCAAGCCGGGCGCCGTCTGGCCGCCCGGCCCACGCACAGCGGGCACGGCCCTCGTCACGGCGCACGCAGCCCGCCCGCCGCGCCCCGTCACGCCGCCGTCGAAAACGGTTTCTGCCACGCGTCGGCGTAGACGATCTCTCCGATCGCATGACGCGTGCGCGGCGCACGCTCGCGCTCACGCAGCACCGGGTCGAGCTTGTCGGCATCGCCGTAGTGGCCAAGCGAGATGATCGCGAGAATCTCGATATCGGCCGGAATCTCGAATGCGTCGCGAAATGCCTTCGTGTCGAAACCGCTCATCTGATGCGCGGCGAGGCCGAGCGCATGCGCCTGAAGCACGAGCGACAACGCCGCCGCGCCCGCATCGTAGGCAGCCGTGGGGTTGGGCTCGCCCTTCGTATTCAGCTTGCGGGCGGTTACCGCGATCAGCACGGGCACCGGCGCGGTCCAGCCCTGATTGAACGGCACCAGCGTCGCGAACGCGCGCTTGAACGCGGCTTCGTCCCGGCTGCGCTCGAACACGACGAAGCGCCACGGCTGCGCGTTGTAGCCCGACGGCGCCCAGCGCGCCGCCTCGAGCACCGCATGCAGATGCTCGGCGCTGACGGGCTCGTTTGAATACGCGCGCGGGCTCCAGCGGCCTGCGATCAATTCGTGGATCGAAACGGAAGTGGGAGCGGGTTTATCTGACATGCGTTTCCTCTCCAATAGAACAGGGCTCGATCGCCCGAAAAAGAAACGCCAGCATAACCGCTTGTCGTGTAACTTGCCGCATATTGCACGCGAAAGCAAATCGCCCGGCGCGCAAAGGAGCGAAGCGGGCGTCGGAGCCCGCGCCAGCCTTCGGCTTTGCGCCCCGTGCTCCCCCTCTTTGCCGTGTGCAGCCTGGCGCTCAGCCGCACAAAACCTTCGATGGCTCACATCCGGCGCCTTTAGTGCGGGACGCGTGCCTCCTCGCGAGCCGACCCAGGCTCTGCCGCTTGCCCATCACGGCGCTCGCGCATTGCGCGCCCGTCAGGATCGCTGCCGCGGCTCGATCGGCGCAGCCGCCCTCGGGTCCGCCAAGCGCCCGCGCCCGATCCCGTCAAGCCGCGCTCGCCGACACTTCCACCCCGCGGCGGCGCGCCGATCCGCGGCCGATCCGCAGCACGATCAACGCGCCGGCGAGGCAAAGCCCGCCCGAGATCATCGACGCAACCGTGTACGTGCCGAGGCTCGCGCGCAGCATGCCCGCGCCCAACGCGGCAAATGCGGCGCCGAGCTGATGGCCGGCCACGATCCAGCCGAACACGACGGGCGCGGCATCCTTGCCGTATGCGTCGGTCGTCAGGCGCACGGTGGGCGGCACCGTCGCGATCCAGTCGAGCCCGTAAAACATCGCGAAGAGCGGCAATCCAAAGAAATCGATGCCGAACGCGTGCGGCAGATAAATCAGCGACAAACCGCGCAGCCCGTAGTAGCAGAACAACAGCAGGCGGCTGTCATAGCGATCGGACAGCCAGCCGGACAGCGTCGTGCCGATCAGATCGAACACGCCCATCGTCGCGAGCAGCGACGCGCCCTGCACTTCGGTCATCCCGTAATCGCTGCACATCGCGATCAAATGCGTGCCGACATAGCCGTTCGTGCTCGCGCCGCAGATGAAGAAGCTGAAAAACAGCAGCCAGAAATCGCGCGTCTTCGCAGCCGATACGAGCGTGCCCAGCGCAACCGCAAGCGGGTTTTGCATGGCCGCGGCGCCGGTGCGGCCTGCGTCGGGCGGCTCGCCATAAGGACGCAGCCCGACGTCGGCCGGCCGCTCCGGCAGCAGCAGCGCGACCAGCGGCACCACGATCGCGATTGCCGCCGCAACCGTCAGCACGACCGGCCGCCAGCCATGCCGCTGCGCAATTGACGCGAGCAGCGGCAGGAAAACGAGTTGCCCCGTTGCCGAACTCGCGGTCAGCACGCCCATCACCAGGCCGCGGCGCGCGACGAACCAACGGTTGACGAACGTCGCCGCCAACGTCAGCGCCGCAATGCCCGTCGCACCGCCAACCATCACACCCCAGACCAGCACCATCTGCCACGTCGCCGTCATCATCGACGACAGCGCAACGCCCACGCCCATCACGCCGAGCGCGCCGAGGATCGTCGGCCGCACGCCGAAGCGCTGCATCGCGGCCGCCGCGAACGGCCCAGTGAGCCCGTAAAGCGCGATATTCACCGAGATGGCCAGCGAGATCGTCGCGCGGCTCCAGCCGAGTTCCCGTTCGAGCGGCACCATCAGCACGCTCGGCGACGCGCGCGTGCCCGCCGCCGCGAGCAGAACCAGAAATACCACCGCCGCCGCGAGCCAGCCGTAATGGAAACGCCCGCGTATCCTGCCTGCCGCCCAATTCATGTCGAATCGCTCCTGGGGCCGACAGGCCGGCCTCGATGAGCCCGTCGGCAGTTGAGAGGAAAGATGCGCCGACTCTTGTTACCGACCGGTCACAAATTCGTTGCAATCCTAGTGACCGATCGGTAACATGTCAAGCGATCCATTTCGAAATCGGAATCACTGATGAGCACCATCGCCGCCAAGCCCTCAACAGCGCGCCGGCCCCGTCGCAGCGCTCAGGTTGCGGGAACTCTGGCGCAGCAGCATCTGCTGCGCGCAGCGCAAGAGCTGTTCTATCAGGAAGGGATTCGCGCAGTCGGCATCGAAGCAGTCGTCGAGCGTGCCGGCGTCAACAAGATGAGCCTGTACCGGCAGTTCGCGTCGAAGGACGAACTGGTGCTCGCCTATCTCGAGCAGATGGACGCGTGTTTTTTCGGACGCCTCGACGAAAGCATCGCCAAACATCCGGGCGATCCGAAAGCGCAACTCATTCAGTATTTCGACGATCTCGCACAGCGCGCGCTCGAGCCCGGCTATCGCGGCTGCCCGTTCGTCAACGTCGCCGTCGAATTTCCGGAACTCGATCATCCGGCGCGCGTCGCGGTCGCCGACAACAAGACCCGGCTGATGGCGCGACTCGTCGCACTCGCGCAAGCGGCGGGCGCGCGCGAACCCAAGGCGCTCGCCGACGCACTGGCGCTGCTAATCGAAGGAATCTACGCGGCGAGCCAGACCTATCAGCGGCAGGCAAACCCGATCGGCCACGCGCCGCGCATGGCGCGCCAGTTGATAGAGGCGGCCTGCGCATAGCAAACGGCACATGGCGCGCCCGCCGCGCCCCGCTACAATCGCGGCTTGACCGCCACGCCGCTTTGATCATGACCGACGCTGCCCGAACCGATGCCGACATTCTCGCGGCCACCCGCCATTGGCTGACGCGAGCGGTGATCGGACTCAATCTGTGCCCGTTCGCCAAAAGCGTTCATGTAAAACAGCAGATCCGTTATGCGATCAGCCGTGCGGCCTCGCTCGACGCGGCGCTCGCCGATCTCGAAAGCGAGCTGCGGCTGCTCGAGGCGGCCGACCCGGACGAAATCGATACGACGCTCGTGATCTTTCCGGATACGTTCGACGATTTCGTCGACTACAACGATGCGCTCGGGTTCGCCGATCGCCTGCTGCGGCAACTGCGGCTCGATGGAACGCTGCAGATTGCGAGCTTCCATCCGCGCTACCAATTCGAAGGCACCGAGCCGGACGACATCGAGAACTATACGAACCGCTCGCCGTATCCGATCCTGCATCTGCTGCGCGAGGCAAGCATCGAACGGGCCGTCGACGCGTTTGCGGACGCGGCTGTCATCTACGAGCGCAATCAGGCGACGTTACGCCGCCTTGGCCATGCCGGCTGGCGCGAGTGGATCGCGCAACGCGACGGCGGCGAAGACCAGCAAGACCACGCCCACGGCGGCAGCGAAACGACATAATCCGAAGCAACGCCGCACGTGCGCCGAACGGCGCTGAGTCCATCGCACAGCGGCTCACGCATTCGCTGGTTGAGCGTCGGGGGCGAAGAAACGTGAGCGCAATTCCGCGAGGCCGAACATATCGAGGATTTCGTTCAAGCGCTCACTTGGCTTGCGGCGCGGCAAATCCTTGTATTGCGCGATGATCAGCTCGTTTTTCATCGAGTGCTCCCAGCCGACAAGCTCCGTCACGCTGACCTGATAGCCGTGCGCCTCGAGTTGCAGGCAGCGCAGTACGTTGGTGATCTGGCTGCCGAACTCGCGCGTATGCAGCGGATGCCGCCACACTTCGGTCAACGCATTCGCGAGCGATTTGCCCTTGTTCTTGCGCAGCACGCCAGCCACCTCCGCCTGACAACACGGCACAAGCACGATATGCCGGGCGCGCTTGGCAAGCGCGAAGCGAAGCGCGTCGTCGGTGGCGGTATCGCACGCGTGCAGCGCGGTGACGACATCGATCGTTTGCGGCAATTGCGGCGACACGATCGAGTCGGCCACCGACAGATTCAAAAACGACATCCCACGAAAACCAAGCCGTGCGGCAAGCTCGATCGAACGCGCGACCAGCGGCTCGCGTGTCTCGATTCCATAGATATGCGAAGCATCGGCGGGCTTCGCCTTGAAGAACAGGTCATACAAAATAAAACCAAGATATGACTTTCCCGCGCCGTGATCGACGAGCGTCACGCCCCCCTTGTCGCGCTCGACCTCGGCAAGCAGCGGCTCGATGAACTGAAACAGGTGGTACACCTGCTTCAGCTTGCGGCGGCTGTCCTGATTCATCTTGCCGTCGCGCGTCAGGATGTGCAGTTCCTTCAGCAGTTCGATCGATTGATCCGGACGGATTTCGTAAGTCTTGGTCGACATCGGGAAACGAACCGGCCGCTGCCCGGACGAGGCGTCTCGAGCAGCGGCGCGGTATGAGTGCGTGGGTCAGGCGCACAGTTTACCGAAAACCGCGCGCGCCGCCCGGGCCGGCGCACGCGCGCCTCAATCGCGTGCGACGAGACGCCAAAGCGACGTCGTCTCGGCGGCGCGCGCGCGATGCAACGGATCGCTCGGGTCCGACGCCTTCGGATGCACGGGTTTCGCGTCGTCGCGCCCCGCGACGCTCAGCCCCGCCGCGTCGATCCAGCCAAGCAGCTCGTCGCGCGTGCGCAAACCCAAATGCTCGGCGAAATCCGACAGGATCAACCACCCCTCGCCGCCCGGAGCCAGATGCGCGGCGAGCCCAGCAAGAAAGCCCTTCAGCATCCGGCTGTCAGGGTCGTAGACGGCGTATTCGAGCGGCGAGCTTGGCCGCGCAGACACCCACGGCGGATTGCACACGATCAGCGCGGCCTGACGTTCGCGCGTACTCGAATGCGGCGCATCTGCCGCCGGAAACAAATCGGCTTTGACGATCTCGACCTGCGCCGCATAACCCAGGCGCGCGACATTCTCAGCCGCGCAGGCAAGCGCGCGCGGGTCCTGATCGGTCGCGACGACGCGCTGCACGCCGCGCGACGCGAGCACCGCCGCGATCACGCCGGTGCCCGTGCCGATATCGAACGCGAGCGCGTTCGACGGCAACGGCGCACGCGCGACGAGTTCGACATACTCGCCGCGCACCGGCGAAAACACGCCGTAGTGCGGATGAATCCGCGCGCCGCCGAGCGCGGCGATCGGCACGCCCTTCTTGCGCCACTCGTGCGAGCCGACGATACCCAGCAGTTCGCGCAACGACGCGACCGAGCGTGCGCCGTCCGGCGCACCATACGCGTCTTCGCACGCCGCCCGCAGATCCGGCGCACGCCGCAATGTCATCGAATAATCGGCCTCGAGCGGAATCAGCAGCATACCGAGTATGCGGGCGCGTTGCGCTTGCGCGAGCCGATGCAGGTTGAACGCATCGATGCCGGTTGCCGCCTGCTTGCGCGGCTTGCGATCAATCCGGCGCGCAAGCGCCTGCAGCAGTTGCCGCGCATTCTGGAAATCGCCCTGCCAGACGAGCGCCGTGCCTTCGCATGCAAGCCGATAAGCGGCATCGGCGCTCGTGCGGTCGTCGGCGACGATGGCGCGGCGCGGCGGCTGCACGCCCGCTTCGGAGCGCCAACGGTCGGCATGTTCGACGCCGTTCGCGTCGGTCCAATGAAATAGGGAAAAAGCAGTCACGGAGAATCGGCGATATTGAATCGATAAGGGGACGATAAACGGCGCGATGCGCCATGCGGACGACACAGTATCGCGCTTTACCGCTCGGCCGGAAAAAAGCGCACGTCACGCGGCAGGTATCGGAACCGGACGCCGGATTTTCCGTTGTCGAATGCGCGGTGCCACGCATTGCACGCCGTGCGTCAAAGTGCGAACGTCGTTCGCCGCCCCTTTCCTTCTGCAACCCGTTCCTGTCTCGCTATCGGCATCGGCCACGCCACACCGCACGCCGATTGCGCCGGCGCATCCCGATCACCGAGCACGCGCCGGCAAACCGTGCGCCTTGACGATATGACGACGCGTCATGAACTTCCAGCGCCCGTGCCGCAAGCCCGCTCTATGGATGCAACCGCAGCGTGATATCCGCATTCGGCGTGGCCCCCACTTTCTCGAGCGCCGTCACGGCGGCCATATTGCCTTGCAGGATCGCCGTCTGCAGCACCGTGTGGCCGAGCGCGTCGACGTGGTCCGGATCGGCGCCGCGTGCGACGAGCCGGGGCAGCCAATCGAGGCGGCCGAACATCACAGCGAATGACAACGCGGTCTGCCCCGCATGGTTCGTCTGATCGATCGGGCAGCGCGTATCGATCAACTGCGCGGCGATCGCCTCCCGGCCCCTGAAAAGCGCGCCCATCAGCGCGGTGTTGCCGTAACGATCGCCGGCGCAAGGATTCGCACCGGCGCGCAACAGATAATCGAGCGCGGCGGGCTGATCGCGGTAGGCGGCAAGAATCACCGCGGTATAACCGTCATGCGTCGTCGCATCGATCGGATAGCCCGCGTTGACGAGTGCCTGCAAAATATCGACGCGGCCAAGACGCGCGGCGGCGAACCATTGCTCGTCGTAGCGGCGCGCATCGGCCGCCGAATCGGGCGGGACCGATACGGCAGACGACGCAACCGGCTTGAACGATGCACATCCCGCGATGAAGACCGCCGCGAGCGCGGTGCACGCACAACCAAGAAGAGAACGTAATCGCTTCATTATCGTGGCATGCCCGCGCATCTCGCACGGGCTTATCGGGTTTGAACAGGAAGGAATGCCGATCAATTCTCGACGAGCTTGTCCGCCAACGATTTCACGCGGGACAAGTCCGCATGCGTCGCGCGGGCAAGCCGCGCGCCGTAATCCGCGTCGGCCTTGTAGAAGTACGACAGCATCGTGTACTTGTTCGCTTCGTTGGTCACGCGATTCAGATCGGCCGACAACGCGCTCACCAGATCCTGCTTGTCTTGCACCGACAGCGTCCGGTAGTACTCGCCCGCTTGACGGAAATTGAGCGTCTTGCGAATCGCCGCTTGCTGCGTCGAGCCGGAAAGCGGCGTCTCGACCGGCTTGTAGCGCGGGTTCTGTTCGATCTCATGCAGCGTCGACGGCTCATAGTTCACTTCGCCCTTGCGATCGCCGGCATTCATCGCACCGTCCTGATTGTTGCTGACAACGGGCACGCGCGGACGATTAACCGGTAATTGACTGAAGTTCGCGCCGAGCCGGTACATCTGCGTGTCGGCATACGAAAACAGCCGGCCCTGCAGCATCCGGTCTTCTGACGGCTCGATGCCCGGCACCATCCGCGACGGTGCGAACGCCGATTCCTCGGTCGTCTCGAAGTAGTTGTCCGGCACGCGGTTGAGCGTCAGCGTGCCGATCCTGCGCTCGGGCACACCGGTCCAAACCTTCGTGTCGTCGAGCGCGTCGTAGTCGAACTTGCCGAGATCCTCCGGGTTCAGCACCTGGATATACAAATCCCACTTCGGATAATTGCCGGCCTTCAGCGCGCCATACAAATCGTTCGTCATCAGATTCCAGTCCGCGCCGATCGAGCCGGGAATATCCTGCGGCCGGATGCCGCGAACGCCTTGCAGGCTCTTCCAGTGGAACTTCACGTAATGCACGTTGCCCTGTGCATTGACCAGCTTGAACGCATGCACGCCAAAACCGTCCATATGCCTGTACGAATCGGGCATGCCCTCGTCGGTGTAAAGGCATGTGAGCATGCTCGTCGCTTCTGGCGTATGCGCGAAGAAGTCGAACGCGAGATTCGGGTCCTGCACGCCGGTCACGGCGCTTGGCTTGTTCGCGTGAACGAAGTCGGGAAACTTGATCGCGTCGCGGATAAAGAAGATCGGCCAATTGATGCCGACGAGATCCCAATTGCCCTGCGTCGTATAAAACTTGACGGCAAAGCCGCGCGGATCGCGCGCCTGCTCCGGAGAACCGCGATAGCCCATCACGGTCGAGAAACGCACGAAAACCGGCGTGGTCGTGCCCGGCACGAAGACCTTGGCAAGCGTCAGATCGCTGATGTCCGCGCTCGACACGAATTCACCGAAAGCGCCGGTGCCGCGTGCATGCACGACGCGCTCGGGAATGCGTTCGCGATCGAAGCGTTGAAGCTTCTCGATCAAATGCGAATCCTGCAACAGCGTCGGGCCGCTTGGCCCGGCAGTCTGCGAATTCTGGTTGTCACCGACCGGCGAACCGTTGTCGCGCGTGAGATTCTCGGCATGCGCCGAGTACGAGAGCGCGACGCACAGCGCGGCGACCACGCTCTTGAGCGTTCGATGAACAGGAACAGACATTGTTGGAACTCCTTGACGACAGTCATCGGTAATGGCCGTGCCATTACACGTGATTGGTCGATGGGATTCCAATTGATATTCGATATGCAGCCGATAGCGACCCCGCATGCGGCGAGGCGCCGATCATTCGGCCCGGGCGCGGAGTGAACGGCCGGCGCGGGTTTGCAAGCGCTCAAGCGCTCTTGCTTCGGCTGTACGATCCGTCATCTGCCTTGCGCGTTGAACCAGCCCGGCCCGACCGGCGCGTAGCCTGGTGTTGAGGCGGCAGCCGCAGCCGCCGCTTCGCCGGCATTGGGCCATGCCGGATAGTAGGGGCTCGACGGCGATTGATAGGTGCCGGCGATCTTTGATGCGCCGGGCGTACCGGTCATTACCGTCGCAGTTATGAATAGAAATCCTATTTAATGATCCAGCAACGACAACGCACCGGCGAATGCGTCAGCGCAAGGTTACCCCGTGTCACCCCCCGGCTCCCCAAGCTGGCGCAGCCGCACCGATCGGCTTTCTCGATAAACGCGCGCGTATCCCGCTTCCCGCATCGAAAGCGGCAGTAACACTGCGTCAATAGTTCCGAATCGGCGTGGATGGCGAGGCCGGCAAACTCAACGTGCCCGAATCGGTAAAGCGCGCGCCGCCGAATACACCCGCCGCGAGCTTACCGCGCAGCACATAGGGCAGTTTGCCCGCGGACGTCACATCCGGTAGCCCAAACGCCTGCCGTGCCACGGAAAACGCCGATACCGTGACGGGTACGCTCAGCACCTGCTCGCCGAAGCGCGGCACCGTGCCCTGCGCATCGCTCACTCCGCTTGCGAACGGCTTGCCGTTCAGCTCGAGATCGAGCGCGACGCCATCGTAGTCGATCGGCGCATCGTTCGGATTTTGTACGCGCAGCTTCAAGTTGAAACGCATTTCAAGCCCCTGTCCGGCGAGCGGCTCGATGCCGACGACATTCACGCGCACCGGATCGCGCATCGTCAGCGCGGCACAGCCTCCGAGCGTGAGCAGCACCGTAAGTATGGCGAACAGTTGACCGGCAACCCGGCGGGAACGACTCAGTGCGCGCATCGGCGAAGAACCTCGATAGCAGTCCATAGGAGCGTGCATTGTACCGACCCGGGTTGGAGCGAAGCAGCCGCCATGCGCGGCAGCATCTCAATTCGAGACCGGCATGCCACGCGCCCGGATCGATGCCCGGCTCACGTCGATCTCCAGCCGAAAATGCTTATTAAAAATCAATAAGAATGAATGATGCCGATGATGAAATTGGTGGAAGGAATCGGGTCGTCCCATCTCATCAAATTTTTTTTGATTCCTTTACGTATAGCCATCAAGTATATTGGATCATCTTTCGATTCGCCTGACGCACCCTAACGATGCTGGACGAATCCGTCGCCTCGCGACACGGCGCGGGACGGGCTTCCTCCAGGCCACCCATGGGTTGGCGGGCAACGAGAGCCGCCGGCGCGTCCCTCACATCGCGACCGGCCACCTTTCACAAACCAGAATCAAAAGGGGGCAATAAACGATGAGCTTCTTCACGTAAACAATCCGAAATCGTTTCGAATATCACTGACGTCATTCGTTTCACCGTCGCTCGACGGTGAAGGCGGATTATTGTCTGTCGAATTCGCACAAGACTGAACCGCTGTCTTCTAATTCGAGGCATTACTATGTGGATAAACGATCGTAGATTTCGGTATCTACCGCTGCTTGGCGCGCTCGCGCTGACAGCCTGCGGCGGCGACGACGGCAGCTCAGGCTCCGCCGTGTCGTTCGGTGCTGCACACAGCCCGTCGAGCAATTCGACGAACAACGCGAACAACGCGGCGCCCGCGGCAGCCGCCGACAAGAGCACCAAACCCGTCGAAATGCCCGACACCGTCGTACCCGTCAACTACAAGCTATGGTTCCGTCCGAACGCGGATCTGAACCAGTTCGACGGGCGCGCGGATGTCGAGATCAAGGTGCTCAAGCCCGTCAATGCCATCGTCGTGGCCGGCCATCGGATCAAGTTCTCAAACGGCAGAACGACGCTGCAGCCCGGCAATGTGCAACTCATCGCCACGCCGCAGGACAAGGGGGATTTCTACCAGCTCCGCCCGGTGAGCGGCCAGATCGCACCGGGCAACTATTCGCTGCATATGGAGTGGCAGGGGATCATCAACTTCAAGTCTTACGACGACCCCGTCAATCACACGGGCGGCAGCTGCGGCAACGATCCGTATCCGGGTTGTTCAGCCGCCGAAGGCGTCTTCCGCGTCGACCTGAAGGGCACCGACGGCTCGACGAGCGGCGCAATCCTCACGCAAGGCGAAACCAATCTGTCGCGCCAATGGTTCCCCGGCTGGGACGAACCCGCGTTCCGCCCGACCTATGAAGTAACGGCCGAAGTCCCGCAGGCATGGCGCGTCGTATCGAACGCGGCCGAAAAGCCTTCGGTAAATGTCGGCAGCGGCTACAAGCTGGTGTCGTTCGAGAAGACGCCACCGATGCCGTCGTATCTGCTGTTCTTCGGCGGCGGCCAGTTCGACGTACTCGAAGACGATTTCACGAGCCCGTTGCCCGACAGCCGCGGCCTGCACCTGCGCATCTTCACGCCCCCCGGCATGAGCGAATGGGCACGCCCCGCGATGCAACGCACGAAGCAGGCGCTCGATTATTACTATCGCTACACCGGCATCCCGCTGCCGCTCACGAAGTTCGACACGGTCGCCGCAAACGATGCATTCAAGGCCGAGAAGAATTTGAACTTCGGCGGCATGGAGAACTGGGGAGCCATTCTCGAGTTTGCGGACGACATCCTGCCCGAACCGGGCAAGCCGATGTCGGACTATGGCGACACGGTGCTCACGCACGAAGTCGCGCACCAATGGTTCGGCGATCTCGTGACGACCGACTGGTGGGACGATGTTTGGCTGAACGAATCTTTTGCGAAGTTCTTCGAAACGAAGACGTCGATCCAGTTCTATCCGGACAAGTTCAACTGGCTCAAGGTGATCGATCGGAAGTATCGCGTAATCAATAAGGACATCGGACCGGACGCGTTCCCGGTTCAGCCGAACTTCAACGGCTGGGCGTCGAACGATTTCGTGCTGAGCGCGAGTTCGTTTACCTACTACAAGGGCAGTTACGTGCTGAAGATGCTCGAGGGCTACCTCGGTGAACAAACGTTGCGCAAAGGGCTTCAGCAATACCTGAACGCATACGCATTCGGCAACGGTACACCCAAACGCCTGTGGGACGCATTGTCCGCCGCGAGCGGCCAGCAGATCGGGCCGATCGGCGACAGCTTCGTGCGCCAGACGGGCATTCCGCTGCTGTCGCTCGACACGCAATGCGATCTGACGAAGAACCAGAACGTCGTGACGCTCAAACAGGCGCCGTTCCCGAATAAGAACCAGTACCCCGGTTCGCAGTGGACGGTGCCCGTCACGCTGGCATACGGCAACGGCCTGACCAACCGCAAGACGCTCGTGCTGAAGGACACGCAAACGCAAATCCGCGTTGACGGCTGCTCGGCCGTGGTGGCGAACCCAAGCGGGCTCGATTACTACGTGACGAACTACAGCGACGCCGCGTGGAGCGCGCTCCTTACGCAGATCAACAGCTCCAGCGATCCGGTGCTGCTCGCGAACCTGAAAGCCGAGGCGGGTCTGCTCGTCAATTCGAACCTCGCACCTGCGTCGCGTCAGACGAGCATCTCGTCAGTTGCGTCGCCGGCCGCGATCAAGCTGCGGCAGACGCCGAACGTCGATACGGCGTTCGAAGGGCCGGTGTTGCGCTACCAAGGCAAATTCACGCCGCGGCGGCAACGCACCGAATAAATCGCTCGCCGATCATTCGTAGCAGCAGCGCGGCACAGCGCGCGAAACGGGCCTCCAGTCGGAGGCCCGTTTTTTATTATCTGTAGCGCCGGAAGATCGCTGTCTCATAAAAAAGAGAAGCACTGCGTCGTGACATCTGAATGACACGACTGTCATTTTTATCGGACACCTACACATTTTCTTAATATTCCTCAAGTGCTATCCACCCATTCTTTTATCTTTCTCACTTTCTTTTGAAATTGTTTAACACAACATATTCCTTTGAAGCTGCGCGCCATCTCACTTTAATGATGAGTACGCTACCGAACTTTTCGTTGCATGCCGACCTTTGATAATGCGCAGCAAGACGATTCCATTGGTAACGAGTTGTCTTTGGTTGGATCACGCCGTAGCGCACGCGATTGCTTGCGCTTACGACGCGATCTTGAAATTGATTCGATTTGTCGCGTTTCATTCACCAAGCGCGCAGGTCTACCCCGCCAGAGGGGCCATCTGGCAATTACTAGGAGAAGGGCAATGCAAGAACTCACTCTGCAAGAGATCGATCTGGTTGGTGGTGCTCAAACTGGTGGCGGCCTGATCGGCGGCCTCACGGGCCTGATCGGCGTCTATGGCAAGGGCCTGTACGACCTCGGCGCAGGGATCACGGACACGCTGGCTGGCGGCATCATCGGCGCGGTCCAGATCGTCACCGACCTGCCGGGCCAAGTGATTGGCGGCATCGTCAACGGCATCGCCACTGGCGTGGCCAACGGCTAAGCCATTTAACATTCGTTAAGAATATCTTTTTAGGAAGACTATCATGCAAGAACTCAATCAACAAGAAATCGCAATGGTTGGTGGTGCTAACCTCGTGGGTGGCCTGTTGACCGGCGTTGTTCTGGCTGCGCAAAACACCATCAGCGCGGTTGGCGGCGCCGCTTACAACTTCGGCCAGAACCTGACGGATACGGCAGGCCTCCTCCTGACCGGCGCAACCAACGTCATCGCTGGCGTTGCCACGGACACGATCGGCGTGATCGCTGGCGTGCTGACCGGCAACTAATTGCCAGTCAAGGCACGACTTACCAGGCGCTGACGGCAATCTGCCAGCCGCGCCTGAACGAGTCGGACCAAACGCGTGCCCGGCCTTAGCGCCGGGCACGCGTTTTTATTTTCATCGTCAGCCGCGCAACGCCGCCTCTGGCAAGTGCTCGAGCGACCTCCAACTGCCGGCACAATCTCGACGTCTCCGGTTTCTCTGCCCGCGCGAGCCGTGTGCAACGTCTCATTCGATTGCCTACCGATTCGATCGTTAAATAGAGGAAAACTCATCAAATATGGTTAAAACGTAGGCCGACGCGCTTTCCTCTTTCGCCGCACTCCGATAAGTTTCGGGATAGCTGCTGCGCGATCTCGAGCGGTGCCTGTCCGGGATGGCGAATGCTACCGCGCTCATCGCGTCCTCATGGCGCAACATCGCTCGGACATCGGACGCCGCATCGTCATCATGTCGTTTGTCAAAACATCGACTCGACACCTACGTTAATCGGATATGCAAAAATTTACTCGAGCGGAATCGGGGTCATGCAATATGACGCTTTATTGCAGATACAACCCGCATCGAGCCACGGCAATCATCGAACAGTTCGCTACGCTTGCGACACGGCGCTCGAACGCCACGCTCGCAACCAACGTCACGCTTAATAAGCTAATTTCGGCTGTCCATTCATGACGCCCAACACACCCCTCTTCCGAACGGCCGCGCAAGAAGCCCAACGCACGCAAACGCTGGGCGAGATCGTGCTGATTCGGCCGGTATCGTTCGCGGTCCTGACCACCGCGGCCATCGCCATGGCCCTCGGCGTGATCCTGCTGTTCAGCTTCGGCACCTATACCCGCCGCACCACCGTCGACGGCACCCTCACCCCCGATACCGGCCTCGTCAAGGTCTACACCCAGCAGACCGGCATCGTGCTCAAGAAGAACGTCGTCGAAGGCCAGCACGTCACGCGCGGCCAGGTGCTCTACACCGTCTCCGCCGATCTGCAAAGCGCCGCGGCCGGTGAAACCCAGGCCGCCCTCATCGCCCAGGCCCAGCAGCGCAAGTCTTCCCTCGAGCAGGAACTCGACAAGACCAAGCTCCTTCAGCAAGACGAGCGCAGCACCCTGCAAGCCAAGATCGCCAGCCTGCGCACCGAGCTTGCCGGCATCGACGAGCAGATCGCCGCCCAGCGCACCCGCACCTCGCTTGCCGCCGATGCCGCCCGCCGCTACGACGGCCTGCTCGCCCAGGACTACATCTCCAAGGATCAGGCCCAGCAGCGTCAGGCCGATCTCCTCGACCAGCAGTCCAAGCTCCACAGCCTGCAGCGCGAGCGCGCCGATACCGCCCAGTCGCTCACCGAGGCCCTCAACCAGCTCTCCGGCCTCGCGCTCAAGCAGCAGAACCAGCTCGCCCAGATCGACCGCAGCGTCATCGACGTCGACCAGAGCCTCGTGCAAAGCGAAGCCAAGCGCGAGTTCGTCGTCACCGCCCCCGAGACCGGCACCGCCACCGCCGTCATCGCCGAGCCCGGACAGACCGCCGACACTCAGCATCCGCTGGCCAGCATCGTCCCCGCCGGCGCGCATTGGCAGGCCTATCTGTTCGTCCCCAGTTCCGCGGTCGGCTTCATCCATGTCGGCGACCCCGTGCTCGTGCGCTATCAGGCTTATCCGTACCAGAAGTTCGGCCAGTACGAGGCCCGCGTCGTGTCGATCGCCCACACCGCGCTGTCCGCCGCCGAACTCGCCACCAGCGGCGCACCCGCCGCTCAGGCCTCCAACGGCAGCACTTTCTACCGCATCACCGTCGCGCTCAAGGATCAGCACGTGACCGCTTATGGCAAGGCGCAGCCCCTGCAGGCCGGCATGGCCCTGCAGGCCGACATCCTTCAGGAGCGTCGCCGCCTCTACGAATGGGTGCTCGAACCCCTTTACAGCCTGACCGGCAAACTCTGACCGCGCCCCCCGCCATGTCTCTACTCGATCGTCTTTCGTTCGGCGTCGGCCACAAGCTGCCGATGCTCCTGCAGACCGAGTCCGCCGAGTGCGGCCTCGCCTGCCTGGCGATGGTCGCCGGCTTTCACGGCCACCACGTCGACCTCGCCACCATGCGCAGCCGCTTTCCGGTCTCCCTCAAGGGCGCCGGCCTGGGCCGCGTGATCGACATCGCCCAGCGCCTCGATCTGGGCACCCGCGCACTCAAGCTCGATCTCGATCAGCTCAGCCAGCTGCGCACGCCCTGCATCCTGCACTGGAACTTCAATCACTTCGTCGTGCTCAAGGAAGTCAACGGCAAGAGCGTGACGATCCATGATCCCGCCCAGGGCGTGCGCAAGCTCTCCTTCGACGAGGTCTCGCGCGCCTTCACCGGTGTCGCGCTCGAACTCTGGCCCACCGGCAGCTTCAAGCCGCTCGACGCCAAGCCCTCCGTCAAGCTGCGCTCGCTGCTCGGGCCCGTGGCCGGCCTGTCGCGCTCGCTCGGCCAGATCTTCCTGCTCGCGATCGCCCTCGAGATCTTCACGCTCGTCTCGCCGTTCTTCCTGCAGTGGGTGATCGACGAGGTGATCGTCAGCGCCGATCGCGATCTGCTCACCGTGCTCGCCCTCGGCTTCGGCCTGCTGCTGCTCATGCAGCAGGCCACCAGCGCGATCCGCGCGTGGGCGCTGATGTATTTCGGCACCACGCTGAACGTGCAGTGGCGCGCCAACGTGTTCACGCACCTGCTCAGCCTGCCCGTCAAGTACTTCGAGCGCCGCCATCTGGGCGACGTCGTCTCGCGCTTCGGCTCGATCGACACGATCCAGCAGACCATGACCAGCTCGTTCCTGTCGGCCGTCATCGACGGGCTGATGACCATCGTCACCCTCGCGATGATGTTCGTCTACAGCCGCACGCTCGCCTTCGTCTCGCTCGGCACGATGCTGCTCTACGCGCTGATGCGCTGGCTCTGGTATCGCCCGCTGCGCCTGGCCACCGAGGATCAGATCATTCACACCGCCAAGCAGCAGAGCCACTTCCTCGAGACCGTGCGCGGCGTGAAAACCATCAAGCTGTTCAACCGCCAGAGCGAGCGCCGCTCGAGCTGGCTCACCCTGCTCGTCGAGCAGGTCAACGCCGGGCTGCACGTGCAGAAGCTGCAGTTGCTGTATCAGCAGATCAACGGCTTGCTGTTCGGCATCGAGAACCTGCTGATCATCTGGCTCGGCGCGCGCCTGGTGATGGACGGCCAGTTCACCGTCGGGGTGCTGATGGCGTTCAACGCTTACAAGGGCCAGTTCGACAGCCGCGTCGGCAGCCTGATCGACAAGTTCTTCGAGATCAAGATGCTGCAGCTGCAGGGCGAGCGGCTCGCCGACATCGTGTTCGCGCAGGCCGAGACCGACACCAGCCTGCGCCACGTGCCGGGCGAGGCCGAGAACCTGGAGGCGAGCATCGAGGCCGAGAACCTCACGTTCCAGTATGCGGAGGGCGAGCCGGTCGTGCTCAACGGCGTGTCGCTGAAGATCCCGCCGGGCGAATCGGTGGCGCTGGTCGGGCCGTCGGGATGCGGCAAGACGACGCTGGTGAACGTGCTGCTGGGCATTCTCGAGCCCACCGGCGGCAAGATCAAGATCGGCGGCGTCGACGTCGAGCGCCTGGGCATCGATCGGCTGCGCACGCTGGTGGGCACGGTGCTGCAAGACGACGTGCTGTTCGCCGGCTCGATCGCGGACAACATCAGCTTCTTCGATCCGAACGCCGATCCGAACTGGGTGGCGCAATGCGCGCAACTGGCTGCGGTGCACGCGGATATCGTGGCCATGCCGATGGGCTACAACACGCTGGTCGGCGACATGGGCACGGTGCTCTCGGGCGGGCAGAAGCAGCGGGTGCTGCTGGCCCGCGCGCTGTACAAGCGGCCGAAGATCCTGGTGCTGGACGAGGCGACGAGCCACCTCGATGTGCAGCGCGAGCGGCTGGTCAATGCGGCGGTGAGCGCGCTGAACATGACGCGGCTGATCGTCGCGCACCGGCCCGAGACGATCGCGACCGCGCAGCGCGTGATCATGCTCGATGGCGGCAAGGTCGCGCTCGACCAAAGCACCGCGGCGCTCGCCGAGATGCAGAAGAAGGCCGCGCAGCAGGCTCAAGAGCAGGCGCAGCAGGCCGCCGCCGCGCAAGCGGGGCAGGCGGCCGGGCAGCCCGCGCCGGCGCAACAGCCGGCAGGACAGGCCGGTGCGCCGCAGGCGCAGCCGGCGCCCGCCGCCGCGCAACCGGCCGCCGACCCGCACGCGCCCGCCGAGCCAAACGCGTCGCAACAAACGACGATCGGAAGGTGAGCGTGATGAAGTATTTCCATCCGTTCGCCGCCGCGGCGTGCGCGCTGCTTGTTGCGTCGCACGCCGCGCACGCGCAGTGGCTCGACGTCTACGGCACGAAGAAGCTCACGTCCGCGACGCCCGCCGCGCCGATGCTGAAGAACGCCGCGTGCCAGCCCGAGTTGGCGAACCATCCGATCGAACTCGAGGACGCGGTCCTGCAGGCCATCTGCGCGAATCCGAAAGCCCGGCAGGCATGGGCGAACGCACGCGCGCAGGCCGCGCAGATCGGCGTGGCCAAGGCCGCTTATCTGCCGACGATCAATGCCACCGGCGGGTATGAGCGCGACAAAGTCACGCCTACATATGGTGTGATTGGCACCGGCCTTTCCGCCTCGCAAACGCAGAGTACGAACAGCAAATACGGCATGCTCAATCTAAGCTGGGTGCTGTTCGACTTCGGCAAGCGCAGCGCGCAATTGCGCCAGGCGCGGGATCTGCTCGCCGCGGCCAACGCCACCCAGGACGACACGCTGCAGACCATCCTCTTCAGCGTCGCGCAGGCGTACTACGACGTACGCAGCAAGCAGGCCGCGGTCGATGCCGCGCGCGAAACCGAGCAGGCCGCCAAGGAGAGCCTGGCCGAAGCGAAGGCCAAGCACGACGCCGGCGCCGGCACGCTCGCCGATCAACTGCAGGCGCAAACCAGCTATCGCCGCGCGCTGCTCGAGCGCGTGAATGCCGAAGGCGACGTGTTGAGCGCGATGGGCGCGCTCGCGAACGCGATGGGGCTCGATGCGAATACGCCCCTCACGCTCACCTCTTCCGAGCCCAAACTCGATCATAACGAGTTCGCGCAGAACGTCGCGGATCTGATCGACGAAGCCAAGCGCCGGCATCCGAAGCTGTTGGCCGCCCGCGCGAAATTCGAAGCCGCGCGCGCGAATGTCGATGTGGTGCGCGCACAAGGGCGGCCGACGATTTCGTTGGTGGGCAATCTGTCCCGCAACAATCCGTCGTATCAGCAGCAGCCGCAGCAGTTCGGCACGCAATTGAACTCGAGCCGCAGCAGCTCGATCGGCGTTCAAGTGACGATCCCGTTGTTCGAGGGCTTCGCGTCTGGCTATCGCGTCGCGCAGGCGCAGGCGCAGGCCGATGCGCAGGAAGCCGACATGCAGAACACCGAGCTTGGCGTCTCGCTCGACGTGTGGCAAAGCTATCAAAGCCTGCAGAGCGACACCGCGAATCTCGACAACTCCAAAGAGTTGCTCAGCGACGCGCAGCATTCGCTGCAAATCGCACGCGGCCGCTACAAGGCCGGCGTCGGCACCATCACCGAACTGCTCAACGCCCAAACCGCGCTGGCCGATGCGCAAAAGCAGCGCGTGCAGGCCGTCGCGAAATGGCAGACCTCCCGCCTTCGCTTGGCGCAAAGCCTGGGCAGCCTCGATATGTCGTCTGCTTACTAAAAGCGGCGATTAAGAAAAAAGACGGAGGAGACGATCCGGCCGAACGGAGCGTGCGCATTCGTGCTTGCTCGCATGAATGCGCACGCCGAGTCGGTCAATCAGTTCGCATTGCACCGAATCGATTTGCCACTTTGCTTGCGCTGACGGCCTTTCCCACCATCGCCCCTACGCTCACAACTGCGCGATCGGCGACAAATAACAAGAGAAACGTGTGGCAGCCGCAATAATCATGAAGTATGCCTAACGATATTCGCGTCGGTTCGTTTGCATGATCGAAGAACTCGTTCCGCCTGCTCAACGGGACGCCGGCATATTGAACGCTTCGCCTGCAGCGCCCCACCTTGATCAAGACAGCACGGCCGCCATCTCTTTTTGCTGTTCAATTTGACGACGTCGTAAAAGATACGCGACCGTCTGCAATATGCATTTGTAAACTCATTTCATCGCATTGAAAGACGAACTCCCCGAGTGACGAATCGCGATTGCACGCCTATGTGGCATGCCATACAAAACAATTATTTTTAAACGTGCTCGCATAGCGTTTCTACCTAAAAGGCCGCGCGTTGCTCCTTTACCTTCCGACACATCACAACTATCGTATGGAACTGTCGAAGTCTGATGATTTGTCAAACGGCAAGTGGCGGCCGTCCCGGCCTCTCACGTCCGACGCTTCGCCCTGCTTCAACGCTCCCTTCTAAATAATTAGTTTTACCAATTAATTTGACAACTGCCCCAGCATAGCAAACAGTCATAAACGAATCGACGATCACAAGCGAATCCCTGAGACAAGCAAGCAGCCTCGCTGCAGCCGAATCAGCCGACCTGCGTCAATTGTCCAAGCGCATCGTGGTAGCGCAAGCCTGGGCGAGTGCGTTCCTTCTGTTGTTGTGGCCATTGCTCAACCTCTGGCACCCGACCCAGTTTCGTTGGCATGCGACGGTGCATGCACTATCCGCCGTCGGCATGGTGGTGTTCGGCAGCTATGCGGGCCATCAAGCCATTTACCTGCTGCGCGGTGCTGCATCGCGACTCCCGACGATTCGGCGGCTGATCTTGTGGTGCGTCGGCTTGTCCGCGCTGGTGGTGATCAGCGGCAACTGGGCGTACATGCCCTATCGTGGCGTAGGCGGTGCGCGCCAGCGTCTGCTGGATTCCGCGCCATTCTTCCAGAACGTGGTGATGGAGTTCAAGGAATTCATCTGCCTGCTGCCACTGCCTCTATACATCGGTGCCGCCTTTCTGCTGTACTACTACGGCCAGCAGTCGGCTCGGGATCAGCGTGTCGCTGCGGTGATCGGCGTACTGCTGATCGCCGCTTGGGCATTCCTGATGGCGGGCGCCGTCATGGGGATGTCAATCGCCAAAGTTCAGTTCCTGTAGGACGAAGTCCATGACCACGACCTTAAACAGTACTATCAGCGAACTGCGCCCGACCGGCCCGTTAGTGGCCGCCCTGTTCGCGGTCCCCTGTGCCGAATTCGCGTTATTGCTCGCTGATAAGATCGCAAACCGCTCCAAGGCAATCGAAGCGATCGTATATCAGGCCGGAAAGTGGATTCCCGGTGCGACCGGCACCGGACCGGGCGGCTCCATCGGGCCATACTCCGGCAAGGAAATCATCGCGCTCGCGGCATGGCTGCTTAGCTGGGTGATCCTGCATTCATTCCTCCGGGACACGTCGCCTAATATCACGAAGAGCATCAAGATCTTCCTGATCGCGATGCTGCTGATCACGCTCAATTTCATCGACCCGATCGCAGACGTTACCTTCGCATTCGTGAACTGGATTCCGAAGTAGACGCGTAGATCGATCAATGACGGGGCTGATCGAGCGTCTGCTCGCCTGGCGCAGTTCGAAGGTCGGACATCTCGCCTTACCTGTTGCGAGACGAGGAAGGCTATCCGCTCACGAGGGGCAAGCTGCGTTCGGGCTTCGATAAGGCGCGCGAGCTTGTCGGCATCGACAAGGCGAAATTTCCATTCCGCGATCTTCGCGTGCGCGGCGTCACGCACAGGACGATCGACGAAGGATGGAAGGCCGGACAGCATCTGGCAGGACACAGCGGACTGGATATGATAATGCGGTACGTATGCGGCGCAAGGGCGGTAAAACGGTCCCGCTGACGCGCATTGGAAACGTGAGGGGGTGATTGAAAACGCGAAGGGGTTACGCAAACATCGCGTAACCCCTTGATTTTATTGGTGCCGGCTGCAGGACTCGAACCCGCCACCTGATGATTACAAATCAACTGCTCTACCAGATGAGCTAAGCCGGCAAGACTGACAATTCTACCTCATTTCACGATCTTGAGGCGCGGCCGTCCGCCTTTATTCGCACCGTCACCGTCGGACATCGGCGGATCGCCGGCGCCGTCAGGATCGTCGGCCGCCGGTTCGGCAGCAGCCGACCCCTCCGCCACATCTTCGGCCACATCTTCAGCCACTGCACCGCGCCCGTCACCCTGGCCGCCGTCATCCGCCGCGCTTTCCCCGTCCTCGCCGAACTCCGCCGCGACATCGACCTGGAACGCCATTCCCTGCCCATTCTCGCGCGCATAAATCGCGAGCACATTGGCAACCGGCACCTCGATCTTGTGCGCCTTGCCGGAGAATCGCGCGGTAAATTCGATCCATTCATTGCCCATCTGCAACTGGCTCGTCGCCTCGAAGCTGATGTTCAATACGATCTCGCCGTCGCGCACGAACTGACGCGGCACGCGCGTCGCCTTGTCAACCCGCACCGCGATGTGCGGTGTATAGCCGTTATCCGTGCACCATTCGTACAGCGCGCGCAGCAAATAAGGCTTCGTGGAAATTTCTTGCATCGCCATCCTCGAATGGAAGCGAACAGGCGAGCACCTGCCGTATCCGCCTCCCAGTCACCCAGCTTAACGACGCATGACCTTTTCGGACGGCGTCAGCGCTTCGATATACGCAGGACGGCTGAAGATCCGCTCCGCGTACTTCATCAACGGCGCCGCATTCTTCGACAGCTCGATTCCGTAGTGATCGAGACGCCAAAGCAACGGCGCGATCGCGACGTCGAGCATCGAGAACTCTTCGCCGAGCATGTACTTGTTCTTCAAGAAGATGGGGGCGAGCTGCGTCAGCCGATCGCGGATCGCGAGGCGCGCCTTCTCGTGGTTCTTCTCCGCTGCCTTGCCCTTCTCGTTCTCGAGCGTGCTCACGTGCACGAACAATTCCTTCTCGAAGTTAAGCAGGAACAGGCGCGCGCGCGCGCGTTGAACCGGATCGGCTGGCATCAGTTGCGGATGCGGGAAGCGCTCGTCGATGTACTCGTTGATGATGTTCGATTCGTACAGAATCAGATCCCGCTCGACGAGAATCGGCACCTGTCCGTATGGATTCATCACGGCGATATCTTCCGGCTTGTTGAACAAGTCGACGTCGCGAATCTCGAAATCCATGCCCTTTTCGAACAGCACCAGCCGGCAACGCTGGGAGAACGGACAAGTCGTACCGGAATACAGAACCATCATGTTTGCGTTTCCTCAAAAACCGAAGGCCAGCGCTCGGAAGAGCCGCTGGCTCTTCGTTGCACTGGCCCCACGCCGGTCAAAGCGTGATTACTTGATATCTTTCCAGTAGGCGGCATTGAGCCGCCATGCAAGGAAGGTCAGGACGCCGAGGAACAGCAGTACCCATACGCCGAGGCGCTTGCGGGTCTGTTGCTCGGGCTCGGACATCCAGCTCAGGTACGCGACCAGATCGCCAACGGCGGTGTCGTAATCCACCGGCGACAACGTGCCCGGCGTTACCTGCTGGAATCCGACGAGCTTGCGCACCTTCTCGCCCGTTTCGTCGTCCGTCTTTTCCTCGAATTTCGCAATGCGCTGCCCCTGAAGCTGCCACAACACGTGCGGCATCCCGACATTCGCGAACACCGCGTTGTTCCAGCCGGTCGGCCGCGTATCGTCGCGGTAGAAACTGCGCAGATACGTGTATAGCCAATCGCGGCCGCGTGCACGCGCTTCGACGGACAGATCGGGCGGTGCGACGCCAAGCCAGTTCTTCGCATCGTCCGGCCGCATCGCGACGCTCATCGTGTTGCCGACCTTATCGGTCGTAAACAGCAAATTCGCCTCGATCTCCTTTTGCGAGATGCCGAGATCCGTCAGCCGGTTATAGCGCATCAGGTTTGCACTATGGCAGTTCAGGCAATAGTTCACGAACAATTGCGCGCCATGTTGCAAGGAGACGAGATTCTCCACGTTATCGGGAGCCCGGTCGAGCGGAAATCCGCCTTCGTCGGCCCGCGCGGGCGCACTCGCCAGCAGACATACCGCCACAGTAAACATTGCGAGCGTCAAAAGCAATTTCTTCATACGAATTCTCCTCGCTCGCGACGATCAATGGGGTTTGAACCGCACGCGTTCGGGCGGCTGCTTGAATCTGCCCAGCGGCGTCCAAAACGGCATGCCGAGGAAAAACGCGAAGTAGACGAGCGCGCAAATCTGCGCGATCAGCGTCGCGGCGGGCGAAGGCGGCCGCGTGCCGAGGAACGCAAGCGTCAGGAACGCGGCAACGAAGATCCCGAAAAACACCTTGTGAAAAAACGGCCGGTAGCGGATGGATTTGACCGGGCTCCTGTCGAGCCACGGCAGAAAGAACAGCGTGACGACGGCCGAGCCCATCACGACGACGCCCCAGAACTTCGATTCGGTCGCATACATGAAGACGACGAGCGCGGCAGCGAGCACCGGCAGCGCGATCTTCCACTTGCCGCGCGCGCGAATGAGCGCAAGCACCCCGAGCAGCGCGATGACGATCATCAGCACGATCTTGAACGGATCGGTGGTCGCGCGCAGCATCGCGTAGAACGCGGTGAAGTACCAGACGGGCGCGATTTCGGGCGGTGTCTGCAACGGATTCGCGGGAACGAAATTGTTCGCTTCGAGGAAATAGCCGCCCATCTCCGGCATGAAGAACACGATCAACGCGAACACCATCAGGAACACGCAGACGCCGAAGAAGTCGTGCACCGAGTAGTACGGATGAAACGGAATGCCGTCGAGCGGAATGCCGTTCTCGTCCTTCTTCGCCTTGATCTCGATACCGTCCGGATTGTTCGATCCGACTTCGTGAAGGGCGACCAAGTGCGCGACGACAAGCCCCACGAGCACGAGCGGGATCGCGATCACGTGAAACGCGAAGAAGCGGTTCAGCGTGACGTCGGACACGACGTAATCGCCGCGAATCCACAGCGACAAGTCCGGGCCGACAAACGGAATCGCCGAGAACAGGTTCACGATCACCTGCGCGCCCCAGTACGACATCTGTCCCCACGGCAGCAGATAGCCGAAGAATGCCTCGGCCATCAGGCATAGGAAAATCGCGCAGCCGAAGATCCACACGAGTTCGCGCGGCTTACGGTACGAGCCGTACAAAAGGCCGCGGAACATGTGCAGATAGACGACGACGAAGAACATCGACGCGCCCGTCGAATGCATGTAGCGGATCAGCCAGCCCCAAGGCACCTCGCGCATGATGTACTCGACCGACGCGAACGCGAGCGTCGAGTCGGGCTTGTAGTTCATCGTCAGGAAGATGCCGGTGACGATCTGGTTGACGAGCACGAGCAGCGCGAGCGAGCCGAAGAAGTACCAGACGTTGAAGTTCTTCGGCGCGTAATACTCGGAAACGTGCTTTTTCCAGGTGGAAGTGAGAGGAAAGCGCTGGTCGACCCAGCCTAGCAAGCCTGTCGTGGAGATCTCTTTGTTATCGGTCGCCATTTACGCCTCTCCTTTCTCGTCCTTGCCGATCACGAGCGTGGTGGCCGACGTGAACATGTACGGCGGGACGTCCAGATTCTGCGGCGCCGGCTTGTTCTTGAAGACGCGGCCGGCGAGATCGTACGTCGAGCCATGGCACGGGCATAGGAAGCCGCCCGGCCAATCGTCGGGCAAGTTGGGCTGCGGCCCCGGCGTGAAACGCTGGCTCGGCGTGCAGCCGAGGTGCGTGCACACCGCCATCACGACCAGGATGTTCTTGTGCTCGGCGCGCGACCGGTATTCGTTCGCGCAATACGCGGGCAGCGGCATCGAATACGGGGATTTCGACAGCGGATCGGCGACTTCCTTGTCCGCCTTCGGAACGTCGGCAAGCATCGCGTCGGTGCGGTTCAACACCCAGACCGGCTTGCCGCGCCACGCGACGGTCAGCATCTCGCCGGGCTTCAGCGCGCCGATGTCGACTTCGACCGGCGCGCCGGCCGCCTTCGCCTTGGTGGACGGCGCGAGCGACGCCGCAAAAGGTATGACGGTGGCGACGCCGCCGACGCCGCTTGCCACCGATGTCGCAATCAGCCAGGTCCGGCGACTACTATCGACGTGCTCCTCTTCCTTGTCTCGCATTACACGCCCCAATTCTGAGTTGGATTTTCGTCACGGCATTTCGTACCGCCGCTAGTTTGCTCGAATGGAGTCGTCATTTACAAGAGCCGAATGCGAAATCTCTTCGGACTCGATTATTAATCAAGGGTTTCCCCGAACTATCGGCAAGCACCGCCCGATAAGCCCTTGAGCGTCGCCGCATCCATTTCCATTTAGATGCGGCGCATCAATTTACCGAATTAAACCGGGTTATGAATATCGATAAAAATATGTTCGAGATCGAATCGCTCGGATAAATGGCGGCCGAGCGCCTGAATGCCGAATCGTTCGGTCGCATGGTGCCCTGCGGCAACGAACGCGACGCCGCTTTCCGCCGACGCATGCGTGACGAATTCGGACGCCTCGCCTGTCAGGAACACATCGGCGCCCGCGTCGATCGCCGCGTCGAAATAGCTTTGCGCGCCGCCCGTGCACCACGCGACGCGGCGCAACGGCTGATCCGCATCGCCGAGCACGAGCGGCGTGCGTCCAAGCGTGTTTTCGACCTTCGCCGCGAAATGCTCGAGCGTGACCGGCATTGGCAGCGTCGCCATCCAGCCGAGGTCCTGATCGCCGAAACGGCTGTCGCCGATCAGGCCCAAGCGCTCGCCCAACTGCGCGTTGTTGCCGAGTTCCGGATGCGCGTCGAGCGGCAGGTGGTACCCGAACAGATTCAGGTCGTTCGCAAGCAGGCGCTTCAGGCGCTGCTGTTTGCGCCCGGTGATCTGCGGCGCCTCGTTGCGCCAGAAATAGCCGTGATGGACGAGCACCGCATCGGCGCCCCATTCGAGCGCGCGATCGATAAACGCAAGCGAGGCTGTCACGCCGGTCGCGATCTTTTCAATCTTCCGCCTGCCTTCCACCTGAAGACCGTTGGGGCTGTAATCCTTGAACCGCGACGTTTCGAGGGTATTGTTCAAGTACAATTCAAGTTCGATCCGATCCATATAAACCTCTAATATCTTCAAATGCTTAGACGCTTCTGGCTGTTCTTCGCCCAAGCGGTGACGGTGCTGCTCGCACTGATGTTCATCGTCGCGACGCTCAAGCCGCAGTGGCTGCAACGGCAGGGACAACTCGGCAAGCAACTCGCATCGCCGATCGTCGCGCTGCGGGAAGTGGCGCCCGGCGTGGGCGGCGCGCCTGCGCAAGCGTCGTATGCGGACGCCGCACAGAAGGCGATGCCCGCGGTCGTCAACGTATTTTCCAGCAAGGACGGCACGCTGCCGTCCGATCCCCGCGCGAAGGATCCGCTCTTCCGCTATTTCTTCGGCGACCGCAACGCGCGCAAGCAGCAGGAAGAACCGGCGGCGAACCTGGGATCGGGCGTCATCGTAAGCGCGGAGGGTTACATTCTAACGAACCAGCACGTCGTCGACGGGGCGGACCAGATCGAAGTCGCGCTCGCCGACGGCCGCACCGCCACCGCGAAAGTGATCGGCAGCGATCCGGAGACCGATCTTGCGGTACTGAAGATCAGCACGCCGAACTTGCCGACGATCACGCTCGGCCGCTCGGATCAATCGCGCGTCGGCGACGTCGTGCTGGCAATCGGCAACCCGTTCGGCGTCGGCCAGACGGTGACGATGGGCATCATCAGCGCGCTCGGGCGCAACCATCTCGGCATCAACACGTTCGAAAACTTCATCCAGACCGACGCGGCGATCAATCCGGGCAATTCGGGCGGTGCGCTCGTCGACGTGAACGGCAACCTGCTCGGCATCAACACGGCGATCTACTCGCGCTCGGGAGGCTCGCTCGGCATCGGCTTCGCGATTCCCGTATCGACCGCGCGCAACGTGCTCGAAAGCATCATCACGACGGGTACCGTCACGCGGGGCTGGATCGGCGTCGAGCCGCAGGACGTGACGCCCGAAATCGCCGATTCGTTCAATCTGTCGCAGAAATCGGGGGCGATCGTCGCGGGCGTGCTGCAAGGCGGCCCGGCGGACAAGGCGGGCATCAAGCCGGGCGACATCCTGATGTCGATCGAGAACGAGTCGATCACCGACACGACGAAGCTCTTGAACGTCGTTGCGCAGATCAAGCCGGGCACGCCGACGAAGGTGCATGTGGTGCGCAAGGGCAAGGAGTTCGACGTGACGGTGGTGATCGGCAAGCGACCGCCGCCGCCGAAGCAGGCAATGGACGACCAAGGCGACGAGCAGGAGTAAGGGCGCGCGCAGCGGCGCGGCTGCGCCCGAGCCGACAATTCGACTCCGGGCAGCATCCTGCGGGGCGATCCGGCATCGAACGAGTTGCCTCATGGTTCCAAGCCCGGCCACTGGAACCGCGCGCGGCATGCCGGAGAAGATCCGGCAAGCCGCCACGCGCCGGTCGTTCAACCCGCTGCCGGCGTTCCCTCGTCCTCTTCTTTCGCTTTTGGCGCGCTCACGAACAGGCGCGCGGCGATGATTCCCGCTTCGTAGAGCAGAACGAGCGGCAGCGCGAGCATCAGCTGCGAGAACACGTCAGGCGGCGTAACGACCGCGGCGACGACAAACGCGCCGACAATCACATACGGCCGGATCTCCTTGAGCTTCTTCACGCTCAGCACACCCATGCGCACGAGCAGCACGACGACGACCGGCACTTCGAACGTCACACCGAACGCGACGAACATGCCGAGCACGAAACTCAGATAGTTGTCGATGTCGGTCGACATTTCGGCGCCGAGCGGCGCGTTGTAATGCGCCATCACGCGGAAAATCGTCGGGAACACGACGAAATACGCAAACGCCATCCCGCAAAGGAACAGCACGTAGCTGCTGCCGACGAGCGGCGCGACAAGTTTCTTCTCGTGCTGGTAAAGGCCTGGCGCGACGAACGCCCAGATCTGGTACAGCACGACGGGCAATGCAATCACGAGCGCGACGAGCATCGTCACCTTCATTGGCACGAAGAACGAGCCGGTGACGTCGGTGACGATCATCCTGCCGCCTTTCGGCAAGTTCTCCATCAACGGCCGCGCAAGCAGCCGGAAAATATCGGGCGCCCAATAGACGAGCCCGAGGAACACGACGATCACGGCCGCACCCGCACGGATGATGCGGTCACGCAGTTCGACGAGATGGGAGATGAAGGATTCTTCCGGCGCTTCGTCCGGATTGCGCTGGGGGTCGCTCACACCGGCCCTCGGTTGAAATGACGCACGTGCATCGTCGCTCAGAAAAAGCGCACAGGACGCCGCAGGCTTGCCGGCCGATGCCGCGCGACGCGCGCCGCGCCGGATTGCACTTGAGTGCGACGCATGGTCGCACGCTTATACCAAATGGGGGTTGCAGACTTCTTGACGCGCCAGTTGCGCCGCTTGGCCGGCACGGCGGACGCCAAGCTCCACGACGGATCGGCGAGCGGCGCGCCCGCATCGCCCAGCATGCCGCCGGAACCGCCCGAAACGCCACCGGCCGGCTCGCCCGGCGATACCGCCGATTGCCACGCGGCATTGAGATCGCGCTCATGCTCGCGCAAATTGTCGTGAATCGTATTCTCGACGTTGCGCGCGGCTTGCTCGAAATCGCTCTTCATCGAGCGCAGCGCATCGAGTTCGATCTCACGCGCGACTTCGGACTTCACGTCGTTGATATAGCGCTGCGCGCGCCCGAACAGGGCGCCCGCCGTGCGCGCGACGCGCGGCAGCCGCTCGGGGCCGAGCACGACGAGCGCGACGACGCCGATCAGCGCCATCTTCGAAAGACCGAGATCGAGCATCGCGGCGCCCCGTCAGTTTCGATACGTCACGCCTTGTTCGAGTCCGACGAACGCGCCGCATCCTTCGCGTCGACGTTCACCGAGCCCGAGCGCGGCAATTGCTGCGCGTCCGCCGGCGCGTCGGCATCGCGCATGCCGTCCTTGAAGCCCTTGACCGCACCGCCGAGATCGCTGCCGATATTGCGCAGTTTCTTCGTGCCGAACACCAGCGCGACGATCAGCAATACGATCAGCCAGTGCCAAATACTCAATCCGCCCATGATGAAACTCTCCTAACCGCGCCGGCCTCGCGGCGCCATTTCTCAATCCGGCCAACCCGCGCCGGCTTCGCCCGAACGGCGCACGCTCGCCGCTCAACCCATCCGGCGCCACGGACGCGGCCCGGCCAGAATATGCGCATGCAGATGGTAGACCTCCTGCCCACCGCCCGGCCCGGTGTTGATCACTGTCCGGAAGCCGGTTTCGCCGCTCGCGCCATTGCTGCTCACATAGGCGCAGCCTAGCTGTTCGGCGAGCCTCGCGACGAGGACCAACATTCTACCAAGCAGCGGCGCGTCTTCCGCGGTGACGGACGACAGCGTCGGCACGTGCCGGCGCGGGATCACGAGCACATGCGTGTCGGCCGCGGGCCGGATGTCGCGAAACGCGACGAATTCGTCGTCCTCGTGCACTTTCGTGCTCGGAATGTCGCCCGCTGCGATCTTGCAAAACAGGCAATTCGGATCGTGACTCATCGTGCTCCCTGACGCGCGCTCGCGTGGATCAGAACCAGGCCTGCGGATCGAGCGTCTTGTTGTCGTTCAAAAACAGCCAACCTTTGATGATGCGATACAGCGTCCAAATCCACACCGCGCCCAGCACGATGAAACCGACGCCGACGATCAGCAGCGCGAACCCGATCAAGTAAGCAATCAGCGCGCGCCAGAACGTGCGGATCTGCCATTCGAAATGCGCTTGATACGCGGTGCCGACCGTATCGTCGCGCTTCACGTAGTTGATGATGATCGCGACGATGCCCGTAATACCGCCTGTCAGCCAATGAATCGCATAAAGCAGGTAGAGAATGTGCGTCAATGTACGCAGCGATTGCAGGCGTTCGCTGGAAGCCGCAGTCGAAAGCGACGGCAGCGAATTCGGCGACTCTTGCATGATGCTATTCTCCTTTGATGACAAATTTCACGCGCACGCAATCGCGCACCGCTCTCATCCGCCGTTCGCCTCGCGCTCGCGGCGTTTGCGCAGCGCCTTCTCTTCGATGCCGGACATTCCCTCGCGGCGCTCGAGTTCGGCGAGCACATCGGCGGGACTGAGATCGAAATGAGACAGCGCGACGAGGCAATGAAACCATAGGTCGGCAACTTCGCCGACGAGCGCGGACGGCGCGCCGCCCTGGCGCACGTCCTTCGCGGCGAGCACCACTTCGGTCGCTTCCTCGCCGATTTTCTTCAGCACCGCGTCGTCGCCCTTATGGAAGAGCCGCGACACGTAGGATTGCTCGGGATCGCCGCCCTTGCGGCTGTCGATCACCGCGGCCAGGCGCAGCAGCGTATCGGTGGTCGTCGATTGCGTCGTCATTTGTAGATCTGTTCGGGGTCTTTGAGCACCGGATCGACCGCGATCCATTCGCCGCCGTCGACGGTGCCGTCGAATTTCTGGAAGAAGCACGAGCGCCGGCCGGTATGGCACGCGATACCCGCGACCTGCTCGACCTTCAGCAGCACGACGTCCTCGTCGCAATCGAGCCGCACCTCGTGCACATGCTGCACGTGGCCCGACTCTTCGCCCTTGAACCACAAGCGCTGCCGCGAGCGCGAGAAATACACCGCGCGCTGGGTCTCGACCGTCTTGGCCAGCGCCTCGCGGTTCATCCACGCGAACATCAGCACGTCGCCGGTCGCCGCATCCTGCGCGATCACCGGCACGAGCCCGTTGTCGTCCCAGCGCACCTTGTCGAGCCAGCCGCCCGGCTTGCGTTCGTCACTCATCCCTGCCTCACCGGAATACCGCGCGCGGCCATGAAGCGCTTCGCCTCGCCGACCGTGTGCTCGCCATAATGAAAGATGCTTGCGGCCAGCACGGCATCCGCGTGGCCATCGACGATGCCGTCAGCCAGATGCTCGAGCGAGCCGACGCCGCCCGACGCGATCACGGGCACCGGCACCGCGTCCGATACCGCGCGCGTGAGTGCGAGATCGAAGCCCGCCTTCGTGCCGTCGCGATCCATGCTCGTCAGCAGGATCTCGCCCGCGCCCAGCCCGGCCATCTTGCGCGCCCATTCCACCGCTTCGAGACCGGTTTGCTTGCGGCCGCCGTGCGTGAACACTTCCCAGCGCGGCGGCTCGCCGTCGGCGGACACGCGCTTCGCGTCGATCGCGACGACGATGCACTGCGAGCCGTATTTATCGGCCGCGTCGCGCACGAGTTGAGGGTTCGCGACCGCCGACGAATTCATGCTGACCTTGTCCGCGCCGGCGTTCAAAAGCCGCCGGACGTCCTCGACCGCGCGCACGCCGCCGCCCACCGTGAGCGGGATGAATACCTGCGACGCCACCGCCTCGATGATCGGCAGGATCAGATCGCGGCCGTCCGACGTCGCGGTAATGTCGAGGAACGTGAGTTCGTCGGCGCCTTGCTCGTCGTAGCGACGCGCGATCTCGACGGGATCGCCCGCGTCGCGCAACTCGACGAAATTGACGCCCTTGACGACACGCCCGGCGGTCACGTCGAGACAGGGGATGATGCGTTTAGCTAAAGCCATGATGTTGCGCGGCATGCCGCGAGTAATGCCGGCCGCGCCCGCATGGCCGGCTGGCGAAAAAACGATCGGCGGATCGGGCGTGCGTCAGGCGTCGTCGAGTTCACCGCTCAGTTCGTCCGCGCGTTTTTGCGCGGCGGCGAAATCGAGATCGCCCGAGTAGATCGCGCGGCCGCAAATCACGCCCTCGATGCCTTCGTCCTCCACGCTGCAGAGCTTGTCGATATCGGCGAGGTTGGACAGCCCGCCGCTTGCGATCACCGGAATGCTGACCGCCTGTGCGAGCTTGACGGTCGCGTCGATGTTGATGCCCTGCAGCATCCCGTCGCGGCCGATATCGGTGTACACGATCGACTCGACGCCGTAATCCTCGAACTTCTTCGCAAGATCGACCACTTCGTGACCCGTCAGCTTGCTCCAGCCATCGGTCGCGACCTTGCCGTCCTTCGCGTCGAGGCCGACGATAATGCTGCCCGCGAACGCGCTGCACGCGTCCTGCAAAAAGCCCGGGTCCTTCACCGCCGCCGTGCCGATGATCACGTAGGACAACCCTGCATCCAGATATTTCTCGATCGTCTCGAGGCTGCGGATGCCGCCGCCCAGTTGCACGGGGATCTCGTCGCCGACTTCATCGAGAATCGCCTCGATCGCGTCGAGATTTTTCGGCTTGCCGGCGAATGCGCCGTTCAGATCGACGAGATGCAACCGCCGCGCCCCGAGATTGACCCATTTACGGGCCATCGCCGCGGGATCCTCGGAAAAAATCGTCGCCTGGTCCATATCGCCTTGTTTGAGGCGCACACACTGACCGTCTTTAAGATCGATGGCCGGAATCAGCAGCATAGCAATCGGGTGTTATCAGGGGAAAATGAAGTGATCGAAAGGCGTGCGCCGGCCCATCCGGTGCGATGCCGTGTCGCTAGTTTAGTACAACTCGTTGCGCGCAACTGCCCGGAAAGCCCGTGTGACGGGCGTTTTGCGTAAATTGCGTGTCGCTGCCGCGCCACGGTCACGGGTTCCAATGGACAAAATTCCGGTACAGCCGCAAGCCTGCCTGCGCGCTTTTTTCCGGGTGAAATTGGGTCGCGAAGAGATTGTCGCGCGCCACCGCCGACGTAAACACGCCGCCATAATCGGTTTCGCCCGCAATGTGCGCCGGATCGTCCGTTACGACGTAATAGCTATGCACGAAATAGAAGTAAGTGTCGTCCGGCACGCCGTCCCACAACGGATGCGGCCGCGTCTGGCGCACGCGGTTCCAGCCCATCTGCGGCACCTTGAAGCGCGAGCCGTCGTCCTGCAGCCGGCCGTCAAGCTCGAAGCGCAGCACCTTGCCCGCCATCAGACCGAGGCCCGGCGTATCGCCTTCCGAACTCCAATCGAACAGCATCTGCTCGCCGATGCACACCCCGAGCAGCGGCTTGGTGCGCGCTGCGTCGACCACCGCATCCCTGAGGCCGGACTCGTTCAGGCAGCGCATGCAGTCCGGCATCGCGCCTTGGCCCGGCAGCACGACGCGGTCCGCCGCGCGAATCCCTTCAGGCCGATCGACGATCGCCACGTCGGCGGCCGGCTCCGCTTTCATGAGCGCCTGCGCGACCGAGCGCAGGTTGCCCATCCCATAATCCACAATCGCAATCGAAGTTTTCATGTCAGCTTTGCAAGGGACCGGAGCCGGCGCGGCAGCGCCCGTTCCAGATCGACAAATACTTACCGGGCCGCCCCCGGCGAACAGTCCTGCCCGGCAAGCGGGCCCCATCCGTCGGCAATAGCGGCCCGAGCCGGCGCGGCGGCGGTTTCATTTCAGTCCAGGCAACAAGGCCTTGATGCCGTTGGCAATGAATTCGACGGCCAGCGCGGCCAGCATCAAACCCATCAGCCGCGTGACGATGTTGATGCCGGTGCGGCCGATCCAGTTCGCGATCGGCTCGGCCAGCTGCATCGCACCAAAACACAGCAACGCGAGCACCGCGCCGATCGCGACGAGCCCGAACCGGTCATACCAGTGGTGAGCGCCCGCCGCATAAACAATCACCGTGCTGATCGAGCCCGGCCCGGTGAGCAGCGGAATGGCAAGCGGCACGACCGCGATGCTGTTCTTCGATTCCGCCTCGTCCCGCTCCTCCGGCGTCGAGCGCGTGTTGCTGGTCTGCGCGTTGAGCATCGAAATCGCCATCAACAGCATGATGATCCCGCCGCCCGCCTGCAGCGAGCCGACCGAAATACCGAAGAAATCGATGATCTGCTGGCCGAGCAACGCCGTCACCGCAATCACGCAGAACACCGACACTGTCGCGATGCGGATGGTGTGATGGCGCTCCGCGTCCGACTGCTGAGCGGTCAGGCTCAGAAAAAACGGCACCGCGCCGAGCGGATTGATCAGCGCGAGCAGTGAAATGAACGATTTGAGCAGGTCCATCGCGATCCGGCGCAACCGCCGAAGCCAGTGGGTCGTTGTCTGTTCAGCCTGAACTCAGAGGCTGCCTTTCGTCGACGGAATCTGCCCCGCCGCGCGTTCGTCCAGCTCCACCGCCATTCTCAGCGCGCGGCCGAACGCCTTGAACACCGTCTCGAGCTGATGGTGCGCATTGACGCCGCGCAGATTGTCGATATGCAGCGTCACACCCGCATGATTGACGAAGCCGCGGAAAAATTCGATCGACAGATCGACGTCGAACGTGCCGATCCGCGCGCGCGTGAACGGCACATGGAATTCGAGGCCCGGACGCCCGGAGAAATCGATCACGACGCGCGACAGCGCCTCGTCGAGCGGCACATAAGCATGGCCGTAGCGGCGAATCCCCTTCTTGTCGCCGACCGCTTTCGCCACGGCCTGGCCAAGCGTGATGCCGACGTCCTCGACCGTATGGTGATCGTCGATGTGGGTGTCGCCATGCGCTTCGATATCGAGATCGACGAGACCATGGCGCGCGATCTGATCGAGCATATGGTCGAGAAACGGCACGCCGGTCGCGAGCTTTTGCTTGCCCGCGCCGTCGAGGTCGATCTTCACACGGATCTGCGTTTCGCTAGTGTTGCGAACGACTTGCGCCACGCGCATGGTGATTCCTTGAATTGACTGAATTAAATGGGGACCCGAAACGCGGCGCCCCGAGGTGGCCCGTCAGGGCAGCGCCAGCTTCAACGCGGCCAGAAGACGCGCATTTTCGTCGGGAGACCCAATCGTTATGCGCAAGCAATCGGCCAGCAACGGATGCATTTTACTCACGTTTTTGACCAGCACCCGCTCGGTCAAAAGGACATCGAACGCGGCAGCCGCGTCCGGCACCCGCACCAGCAGGAAATTCGCCGCGCTCGGAAACATCGTCGCGCCCGGCAGCGCGCCGATCGCCTGCGCCAGGCCGGCGCGCGCCGCGCGCAACTCGGCGGCCTGCGCATCGAGCACGTCCAGATGCGCAAGCAGATATTCGGCCGCCGCCTGCGTGAGCACGTTGACGTTATAAGGCGGGCGCACCTTGTCGAAATGCGCGAGCCACGCCGGCCGCCCGACGAGATAGCCCAGGCGGATGCCCGCGAGCCCGAGCTTCGACATCGTGCGCATCACCACCACGTTATCGAACTCGTCCGCGCGGGGCAGCCAGCTATGCTGCGCGAACGGCTGGTACGCCTCGTCGATCACGACGAGGCTCGCGCGCGCGGCCGCGATGATCCGCTCGATGTCGCGCTGCGCGAACAGCGTGCCTGTCGGGTTGTTCGGGTAGGCGAGATAGACGAGCGCCGGCTGGTGCTCGGCAAGCGCCGCGAGCATCGCGTCGACGTCGAGCGTCAGATCGGCCGCGAGCGGCACGCCGACGAAGTCAAGCTGCGCGAGCCGCGCGAGTTGCTCGTACATCGTGAAGCCCGGCACCGGCGCGAGCACCTTCGCGCCCGGTTTCGCGCATGCGGTCGCGAGCATCGCGATAATTTCGTCCGAGCCGTTGCCAAGCAGCACGTCGCAGCCGGCGGGCACGCGCATCGCCGTGCGCAGCGCGTCGATCAGCGCGGCGGGACGCGGCGCCGGATAGCGGTTCAGCGCGACCTGCGCAAGGCGCGCGCCGAGTCCGGCCGCGAGCGGCTGGGGC
This sequence comes from Burkholderia singularis, assembly GCF_001718875.1. Taxonomy (NCBI): domain Bacteria; kingdom Pseudomonadati; phylum Pseudomonadota; class Betaproteobacteria; order Burkholderiales; family Burkholderiaceae; genus Burkholderia; species Burkholderia singularis. Next base: position 653,976 of record NZ_CP013448.1, on the reverse strand, counting down.
AGCCCATACGGGTTCTCCATCGCGTCGAGCTTCACGAAGCCCGTCGCGTCGGGCACAGGATAGCTGGTCATCGCGAGCACATCGCGGCGGATGATGTCTTCTGGCGTGGTCATGGCGGCGGCGGCGTCATGCGCCGCATGGTTCCGGCAAAGCGCGCCCGCGCGAGGCCCGGCATCGCGCGAGACGGCTCGGCCGGCCGGGTCTCGGGGGATCGTCTTTCTGGTTGCTCCAGCTCGCGTCGCGCTTGCGCGGCGCTCAGCCGTTTTGTCTCATCCGGTACTCGGCGCTTTTTGCATGCGCCTGCAATCCTTCCCCGTAAGCAAGCTCGGAGGCGATCTCGCCAAGCGTTTGCGCACCTTCCGCGCTGACTTCGATCACGCTCGAACGCTTGAAGAAATCGTAGACCCCGAGCGGCGACGAGAAACGCGCGGTGCGCGACGTCGGCAGCACGTGGTTCGGGCCCGCGCAGTAGTCGCCGAGACTCTCGCTCGTGTAGCGGCCGAGGAAGATCGCGCCCGCATGACGGATCAGCTTGCTCCATTGCTGCGGCTCGAGCGCGGAGATCTCGAGGTGCTCGGGCGCGATGTCGTTCGCGATCCTGCACGCCTGCTCCATGTCGCGCACCTTGACGAGCGCGCCGCGGCTTTCGAGCGACGCGCGGATCACATCCTGGCGCGGCATCGACGGCAGCAGCTCGTCGATCGCCTTCTCGACGCGCGCGATGAACGCGTCGTCCGGGCACAGCAGGATCGATTGCGCAAGCTCGTCGTGCTCGGCCTGCGAGAACAAATCCATCGCGACCCAATGCGGATCGGTCGTGCCGTCGCACAGCACGAGGATTTCCGACGGTCCGGCAATCATGTCGATGCCGACCGTGCCGAACACGCGGCGCTTCGCCGACGCGACATAGGCGTTGCCCGGCCCGCAAATCTTGTCGACGGCAGGCACCGTCTCGGTACCGTATGCGAGCGCGGCCACGGCCTGCGCGCCGCCGATCGTGAACACGCGGTCGACGCCGCCCAACAGCGCAGCGGCGAGCACCAGATCGTTCTTCACGCCGTCCGGCGTCGGCACGACCATCACGATCTCGCCGACGCCCGCGACCCGCGCCGGAATCGCATTCATCAGCACCGACGACGGATAAGCAGCCTTGCCGCCCGGCACGTACAGGCCGACGCGGTCGAGCGGCGTCACTTTCTGCCCGAGCACCGTGCCGTCGGCTTCCGTGTATTGCCAGCTATGGCTGCCGCATTCGATCTTCTGCTTCTCGTGATAGGCGCGCACGCGCGCGGCGGCGGCCTCTAGCGCCGCACGGCGCTTCGGCTCCAGACCGTCGAGCGCCGTCTGCAGCGCGTCGAGCGGCAGCTCGAGCGCCGCGACGTTCGGCGCGTCGAGCCGGTCGAAGCGGTTCGTGTAGTCGAGCACCGCGGCGTCGCCGCGCGCCTTCACGTCCGCCAGAATCTGCGCGACCGAGCGCTCGATCGCGTCGTCCTCGCTCGCCTCGAACGCAAGCACCGTGCGTAGTTCGGCGTCGAAACCCTCGTTTGCCGAATCGAGTTTGCGAATCTTGATAGCCATGCTGTCATCCGTTCCGTAATACGCCGAAAGCCTTTCAGGGTCAGATTCCGTCTCGTCTGGACGCACGTTCGAACGCGTCGAGGAACGGCTTCAGCGCGGCGCGCTTGAGCTTCAGCGCGGCCTGGTTCACGACGAGGCGTGACGAGATCGGCATGATCTCCTCGACCTCGACCAAATTGTTCGCCTTCAACGTGCCGCCCGAGCTCACCAGATCGACGATCGCGTCGGCAAGGCCGACGAGCGGCGCAAGCTCCATCGAACCGTACAGTTTGATCAGGTCGACGTGCACCCCCTTCGCGGCGAAATGCTCGCGGGCGGTCTGCACGTACTTCGTCGCCACGCGCAGCCGCGCGCCCTGACGCACCGCGTTCGCATAATCGAAGCCCGCCGGCACCGCCACCGACATCCGGCAGCGCGCGATGTCCAGGTCGATCGGCTGGTAGAGCCCCGAGCCGCCGTGCTCGATCAGCACGTCCTTGCCGGCCACGCCGAAATCGGCCGCGCCGTACTCGACGTAGGTGGGCACGTCCGTCGCCCGCACGACGATCACGCGCAGGTTCGGATCGGTGGTCGGCAGGATCAGCTTGCGCGAACGCTCCGGATCCTCGGCGACCGTCACGCCCGCTGCCGCGAGCAGCGGCACGGTTTCCTCAAAGATACGCCCTTTCGACAACGCCAGCGTCAACGGTGCGCTCGTCATGCTTGGCTCCCCGAAATACGGCGCACGCTCGCGCCGACGGCCGTCAGCTTCGCTTCCATCCGGTCGTAGCCGCGGTCGAGATGATAGATCCGCTCGACGAGCGTCTCGCCGTGCGCGGTCAGCCCCGCGATCACGAGGCTCGCGGACGCGCGCAGGTCGGTCGCCATCACGTTCGCGCCGGACAGCCTCGGCACGCCCGCGACGAGCGCCGTGTTGCCGTCGATCGTGATATTCGCGCCGAGCCGGTTCAGCTCCTGCACGTGCATGAAACGGTTCTCGAAAATCGTCTCGATCACCGGCGCGGTGCCGTCGGCGACCGCGTTAAGCGCCATGAACTGCGCCTGCATGTCGGTCGGAAACGCCGGATATTCGGACGTGCGGATCGCCACCGCCCGCGGGCGGCGGTCCATCCGCACGCGCAGCCAATCGTCGCCTTCGTCGATCGTCACACCGGCTTCGCGCAGCTTGTCGATCACCGCGTCGAGAATGTGCGCGCGCATGCCGGTCAGCGTCACGTCGCCGCCCGCCGCCGCGACCGCGCACAGGAACGTGCCCGCCTCGATCCGGTCCGCAATCACCGTGTGCGCCGCGCCGTGCAGCGCGTCGACGCCCTGGATCACGAGCCGGTCGGTGCCGATCCCGTCGATGCGCGCGCCCATCGCGACGAGCAGGCGCGCGAGATCGGCCACTTCCGGCTCGCGCGCGGCATTCTCGATCACCGTCTCGCCGTCGGCGAGCGTCGCCGCCATCAGCAGGTTCTCGGTGCCGGTGACGGTGATCATGTCGGTGACGATCCGCGCGCCCTTCAGACGTTTCGCGCGCGCCTCGATGTAGCCGTGCTCGATCTGAATCTCCGCGCCCATCGCCTGCAGGCCCTTGATGTGCTGATCCACCGGCCGCGCGCCGATCGCGCAACCGCCCGGCAGCGACACCTTCGCACAACCGAAGCGCGCAACGAGCGGCCCGAGCACGAGAATCGACGCGCGCATCGTCTTCACGAGTTCGTAGGGCGCGACCGGATTGTCGACGCGCGATGCGTCGAGCGCGACGCGCGCGCCGCTCGTCTCTTCGCGCACCCCCATCTGGGCGAGCAGCTTGAGCATCGTGCGCACGTCCTTCAGGTCCGGCACGTTGTCCAGATGAACGGGTTGCGCGCTCAAAAGGCTCGCGCAAAGAATCGGCAGCGCCGCATTCTTCGCGCCCGACACCGCGATCTCGCCGGCCAGACGCCGGCCGCCGTCGATCGCGAGCTTGTCCATCCCTGATCCCTGCGCTTCCCGATTATCGGCCGGGGCTACCGTGGCGACGCGCTCGACGGCGTCGCGTTCGTTGACGGTGACTTGCACTAGGCGTTTCCGGTTATACGTTCTGCCATTCGGCGGGCGTCAGCGTCTTCATGCTGAGCGCGTGGATTTCCTGCTTCATGCGCTCGCCGAGCGCCGCGTACACGAGCTGATGCCGCGCGACCGGCCGCTTGCCCTCGAACGCGGGCGACACGATCGTCGCGTAAAAATGCTGGCCGTCGCCTTCGACTTCCAGATGAGTGCAGGCAAGGCCCGCCTCGATGTATTGCTTGACCTGTTCGGGAGTCGGCAACATGACATGCTCCTCTGTGCATCAATGTGCGTCGCGCCGCGTCGGGCGTGCAGGCGTGCGCGAGCGGCGCGCGGCAGACGCGGCGGACGGAATTGGCTTCATTTCAATGGCGCAGCTTATAGCCGGTCGCGAGCAAACGCATCGCGATCAGCGCAAGCAGCACGAAAAATCCGGCGACGATCGCGAGGCTCGCGGCGGGATTGACATCGGCGACGCCGAAGAACCCGTAGCGAAAGCCGTCGATCATGTAGAAAAACGGATTGAGCCGCGACAACGTGCGCCAGACGTGCGGCAGCGAGTGCGTCGAATAGAACACGCCAGACAGGAACGTGAGCGGCATGATGAGGAAGTTCTGAAATGCGGCAAGCTGGTCGAATTTCTCGGCCCAGATGCCGGCGATGAGGCCGAGCGTGCCGAGGATCGCCGAGCCGAGCAGCGCGAACGCGACGATGTAGAACGGCGCGGCGAAGCCGACCGGGATAAACCAGATCGTCACGGCGAACACGCCCGCGCCGACCGCGAGCCCGCGCACCACCGACGCGAGCACATAAGCGCCGAAGATATCCGCATACGACAGCGGCGGCAGCAGCATGAACACCAAATTGCCGGTGATCTTCGATTGGATCAGCGACGACGAGCTGTTTGCGAACGCGTTCTGCAGCACGCTCATCATCACGAGGCCCGGCACGAGAAAGCTCACGTATTCGACACCCGGATACACGTTCACGCGCCCGGTGAGCGCGTGGCCAAAGATCGTCAAATACAGCAGCGCGGTGACGACGGGCGCGAGCACCGTCTGGAACGACACCTTCCAGAACCGCAGAATCTCCTTGTGGAACAACGTGCGAAACCCGTTCATGCCAAGCCCTCGACGACTTCCGCGCCGTTCATGATTTGCATGAACACATCCTCCAGATCGGCCTTGCGGATCTCGATCTCGTCGAAGCCGCAACCGGCCGCACGGCATCGCGCGAGAATCCTCTCGACCTCGTCATAATCGCCGACGCGCAGCAGATGGCCGGGCGCGGACGCGGGCTCAGCCTCGACTTCGAGCGCACGCAGTTCGGCGGGCAGCACACCGCGCGACAGGCGCACGAACAGTTGCAGCCCCGAGAAGCGCTGCAGCAGCGCGCGGGTGCGCTCGAGCGCGACGACTTCGCCGCGCCTGAGCATCGCGATCCGGTCGCACAGCGCCTGCGCCTCTTCGAGATAGTGCGTCGTCAACACGATCGTATGGCCTTCGCGGTTCAGCCGCGAAATGAACTTCCACAGCGTCTGGCGCAATTCGACATCGACGCCCGCGGTCGGCTCGTCGAGCACGATCACGGGCGGCCGGTGAACGAGCGCCTGCGCGACCAGCACGCGCCGCTTCATCCCGCCCGACAGCGCGCGCATGTTCGAATCGGCTTTATCGGCCAGGCCGAGGTTGTCCATGACTTCGTCGATCCAGTCGTCGTTGCGGCGCAGCCCGAAATAGCCCGACTGAATCCTGAGCGTCTCGCGCACCGAGAAGAATGGATCGAACACCAGCTCCTGCGGCACGACGCCGAGCGCGCGCCGCGCCGCGCGAAAATCTCTGACGACATCGTGGCCGCGCACCGAAACGGTGCCTTCGTCGGCGCGCGCGAGGCCGGCAAGAATGCTGATGAGCGTGGTCTTACCTGCGCCGTTGGGGCCGAGCAAGCCGAAAAACTCGCCTTCGTCGACCGACAGGCTGACACCCTTGAGCGCCTGAAGCGATTTGTAGCGCTTCTTGACGTGACGGATTTCTATCGCTGACATGACTGAGCGCGGCCCGGCGGCCGCGATGCATTCTTTATGCTGATGCGCAAGGAGGAAATGGGGACCGTTCGGCAGTCCTGCAAAACGGTTGATTATAGGGCAAACCGGCCAAGCCGGCCGGGGAACCCCAATGAGCAAGCCGGAGCCCGGCGGCCCGCTTGCGGCGGCGCGTCAGCCGCCGGCGGGCCTCGATGCGGGCGTCAATGTCGCTGTGGGAGAAGGGTGTCGATGCCGTAAGCCTGCGCGAGACTTGCAAGCTTCGGCGGCACGTTGAGAACGTCGAGCGTGGCGCCGCGCTCACGCGCGGCGCGCTGCCATGCGAGCAGCACCGCCAGCGCGGAGGAATCGAATTGGGTGAGCGCGCCGCAATCGACTGCCGTCGCGCCCGCGTCGATATGCGCGAGCCCTTGCGCAAGCACGGTCTTCGCGCTTGCGTGGGTCAGCGTCGCACCAATGCCGAAGCGGCTCACGACGACTGCTTGCCCGAAGCAAGCTGCTGGTTGCGTTCGGTCAGGAACTGGATCAAGCCATCCACGCCGCTTTGCTGGATTTTTTCGTTGAACTGCTGCTGGTACGTTTGGATCAGCCACGCGCCCAGCACGTTCAAGTCATACACGCGCCAGCCCTGCGGCGCCTTGTACAGACGATAGTCGATCTGCACCGGTTGACCGTTGTTCATCGCCACCGTGCGCACGACGACGTCCGTTGCATCCGGATCAGCGCGGAACGGCGGATACTGGATCTGCTGGTCGGGCTTCAATTGCGCGAGCGCGCCCGAGTACGTGCGGATCAGCAGCGTCTTGAACTGCTCGAGCACCTGCTGTTGCTGCGCGGGCGTTGCGGTGCGCCAGTTGCGGCCCATCGCAAGCTGCGTGGTCCGGCGAAAATCGGTGTACGGCAGGATGTCCTTGTTGACGATCGTCATGATGCGCGCGGTGTCGCCCTGCTTGATCGTCTGCGTGCGCACTTCGTCGAGCACCTGCTGCGTCGCGGTCTTGATCAACGCCTGCGGATTCGATTGATCGACTTCGGCATGCGCGGCGGCCGCGCCAAACGAGAACAGCGCGGCGAAAACGGGGATCAGAAACAGTTTCTTCATAGGTATGTCCTGCGTATGTGATCAGTGCCAGAACTTGGAACCGGCAGCGGCGGCGCAAGTTCGCGCCATCCGCCGTCAGAATCGTTTCCGGCTGTAACGAATGTAAGCGCCGGGGCGCATTCAATGCAGCCGGATGCTCGGCAGGCGAATCCCGCCCGGCGACGGCGGCACCACCTGCTGCGGCGGCACCTGCGTCGCGCTGGCCGGGTTCGGCTCAGCCGCGGCCGGTGCGGACGCGGCGCCCGCCGTTGCCGCACCGGCCGCGGGCGCGGCTGCCGCGCCGTCGTCCGGCATATCGTACTTCGGCAGTGCCTGGTCGCCATAGTTCGGCAGATCGGTCGGCGCGTTGCCGCCGATCAGCAGCTGACGGCGCTGCAGATACGCATTGCGCACGAACGAATATTTGTCGATGGCGGCCGCATCGAGCACGTCACCCGCGCCGAGCAGATTCGCGCGCGTATTGACGAGATTCAGGCCAAACAGCCCCCAGCTCACCGAATTCGGGCTCACGTAGGTAAGCGGGTTGCCCGCGTAATCCACCGCGAGGCCCGCCGTGTCGCGCACCGTGCTCGGGCCGAGGAACGGCAGCACGAGGTACGGGCCGCTCGGCACGCCGTAATGGCCGAGCGTGATGCCGAAGTCGTTCGTGTGCTTCGGCAGCTTTGCGAGCGTCGCGACATCGAACAGGCCGCCGACGCCGAACACCGTGTTGATCACCACACGCATGATGTCGCCGACGCCGTCGGCGATCTTCAACTGCACGATGTTGTTCGCGGCAATATAGACGTCGCCGATATTCGAGAAGAAATTGGTCACGCTGTCGCGCACCGGCTGCGGCACCGCCCACTGATAGCCGCGCGCGACGGGCTTCAGCGCATAGGTATCGACCGTGTCGTTGAACTTGTACATCGTCCGGTTGAAGCCTTCGAAAGGATCGCCTTTCGTGGGCGTTTGCACCGTCGCGCAGCCGCTCAATGCCGCCGCGGCCGTGAGCGTCAGCATTGCGTGGCTGATGCGAATCGTCTGCATGATGTTCTTTCCCTCGCGTTTTCTATCGTCTGTCACCGGCTGGCGCGCCGCACGCTCAATGCGCGGCCGCGCCTGACGTGGCGGCCGCCCCTGACGCCGCGGCCGGCTTCGAGCCGCCCGCGTCCGCCGCCTTGCTGTAGAGAAACTGGCCGATCAGGTTCTCGAGCACGATCGCCGATTGCGTCATCGTAATCGTGTCGCCGGATTTCAGCATTTCCGTGTCGCCGCCGGGCTCGAGGCCGATGTACTGCTCGCCGAGCAGCCCGGACGTCAGGATCTTCGCCGACGAGTCCTTCGGAAACTGATACTGTTTATCGAGATCGATCGTCACGAGCGCCTGATAGGTGTTCGAATCGAAGCCGATCGAGCCGACCCGGCCGACCACCACGCCCGCGCTCTTGACCGCCGCGCGCGGCTTCAGCCCGCCGATGTTGTCGAATTTCATCTTCACTGTATAGGTCGGCTGAAACGACAGCGAACTCATGTTGCCGACCTTCAGCGCGAGGAACAGCAGCGCGAGAAAGCCCAACACCACGAAGAGGCCGACCCAGAAGTCGAGAGCAGTCTTTTTCATCGTCATCCCAAAAAGGCTTAGCTGAACATCAACGCGGTCAGCAGGAAATCGAGGCCGAGCACGGCAAGCGACGCGTACACGACGGTCTTGGTCGTCGCGCGCGACACGCCTTCGGGCGTCGGCTTCGCTTCGTACCCTTGAAACAGCGCAATAAACGTGACGGCAAAACCGAACACGACGCTCTTGAGCACGCCATTGCCGACGTCCGCCCATATCGAGACGCCGCCCTGCATCTGCGACCAGAACGCGCCGGAATCGACGCCGATCAGCAGCACGCCGACGACGTAGCCGCCCAGCACGCCGACCGCGCTGAAGATCGCCGCGAGCAGCGGCATCGCGATCACGCCCGCCCACATCCGCGGCGCGATCACGTTCTTCAGCGGATCGATCGCCATCATTTCGAGCGCGGTCAGTTGCTCGCCCGCCTTCATCAGGCCGATTTCGGCCGTCAGCGACGTGCCCGCGCGGCCGGCGAACAGCAGCGCCGACACCACCGGGCCCAGCTCGCGCACGAGCGACAACGCGACGAGCAGGCCGAGCGCCTGCTCGGAGCCGTAGCGGTTCAGCGTGTAATAGCCTTGCAGGCCGAGCACGAAGCCGACGAACAGCCCCGACACGGCGATGATCACGAACGAATAATTGCCGAGAAAATGAATCTGTTTCGTGACCAGCCGCGGCCTTTTCAGCAACGAGAAGAATTCGAGCACGACGCGCACGAACATCCGGCTCGCGTAGCCCGTGCGCTCGAGTCCGCCGATCACGAAACGTCCGATCGTGCTGATCATCCGCGCCCTCCGCCTAGTCCGAAGTCCGCCGCGAGCGGCTGGCTCATGTAGTGAAATTTGAACGGGCCGTCCGGCGCGCCGTCGATGAATTGGCGCACGCTCGGCTCGGTCGACGCGCGCAGCTCGTCGGGCGTGCCCTCGGCCAGAACGCCGCCGTTCGCGAGGAAGTACACGTAATCGGCGATCGCGAACGATTCCGGCACGTCGTGCGTGACGAGGATCGACGTCGCGCCGAGCGCCTGATTCAGCGTGCGGATCAGGTTCGCGGTGATGCCGAGCGAAATCGGATCGAGCCCCGCGAACGGCTCATCGTACATGATGAGCTGCGGATCGAGCGCGATCGCGCGCGCAAGCGCGATACGCCGCGCCATCCCGCCCGACACCTCGGACGGCATCAGCTCGCGCGCGCCGCGCAGGCCGACCGCGTTGAGCTTCATCAGCACGAGATCGCGGATCAATGCTTCCGGCAAATCGGTGTGCTCGCGCAGCGCGAACGCGACGTTGTCGAACACCGACATGTCGGTAAACAGCGCGCCGAACTGGAACAACATCCCCATCTTGCGGCGCAGCGCATAAAGGCCGTCGCGCGTTTGCGCGCCGACGTCGTCGCCGTCGAACAGCACCTGGCCGCGACGCGCGCGCACGAGCCCGCCGATCAGGCGCAGCACGGTCGTCTTGCCGCAGCCGGAACCGCCCATCACCGCGACCACCTGGCCGCGCGCGAAGCGCATGTTCAGATTCGACAGCACAAGACGATCGCCGTAGCCGAAATCGACGTCGCGAAGCTCTAGCAGGGACTCAGAGGAGGAGGCGCTCACGGAGCTGACATTCCTGTTACGCGGAACGTCGAATTATAGGGCCTGCACCGGAATGTTGTTGCGACGCCCCCTGCGGGCCGGTCAGAGATTGTCAAATTGACCGGCAAATATCTTCTGCATTGCAATAATTGCCGATCGATAGTCGGCCGCGCCGGTGACCGCGCTGACGACCGCCGCACTGCCCACCCCCGTCGCGAGCACGGCCGCGAGCGTGTCGACGGTGATTCCGCCGATCGCGACGAGCGGCGCGCGCCCGGTGGCGATGCGCGCATAGCGCGCGATGCGCGCGAGCCCTTGCGGCGGCGCGGCATCGGCCTTGGTGCGGGTCGCGAACACCGGGCCGAGCGCGAGATAGCTCGGCTTGACGTGCAACGCGACGAGCATTTCGTAGTAGCCGTGGCTCGACAGCCCGAGCCGCGCGCCCGCCTGCGCGATCGCGGCCAGATCGGCGGTGTCGAGATCCTCCTGACCGAGATGGACGCCGTAGGCGCCCGCCTCGAGCGCAAGCCGCCAATGATCGTTGATGAAGAGACGCGCATGCGGATAGCGGCGGCTCGCGGCGACGGCACGCTCGATTTCCGCGCGTAGCCTGTCGGGCGCCGCCCCCTTCACGCGCAACTGAACGGTCGTCACGCCGCAATCGAGCACTCTTTCGACCCAATCGGCGCTCGGCAGCACCGCGTAGAGGCCCAGCCGCTCCGGGCATGGCGGAAAGCCGGGCGCGGGTGCGGCAGGCGCGCTCAACGCGTGCGGCAGGCGCGCGAAATCGGTTGGCCACGGCGGGAGGTTGCCGTCAGCACGCGCGTCGGCGGGGTGGCAAGGATCGGCGCAATCCGTGCCGTTACCGCGCGCTTCGCCGCGATTTACGCCCATGCCGCGCATGCCGCCGCCAAGCAGCGGGCCGGCATTGCGCATCGGGCCCGCAGAGGCTCTGGCATCGTGCGCATCATCGCGATGCGCGCCGGCGCCGGCCGCCTCGTCGCCGTCGCGCCATGCAAGCGCGAGGACGAGCGCGTCGCGCGTGTCGAAGCCGCAATCGATGAATGCGGCGAGCGCGGCGATCCAATCGTCCGCGAGCGGCCCGCGCGAAGCGAGCGCGCAGCGTGAGCCGCCCGCATGGAGCGTCGCCGATGCATCGTCGATCACGATCACGGCCGCCCCCGCCGCCGTCAGCCGCGCGAGCGACTCGCCGCGCGCGGCGGCGTCGCCCGCCGCCGCGACGACGACATCGCCCGCGCGCGCAGGCTCGGGCGGCGCAAGGCAGATGCGCGCCGGCGCGGTTGACGCCGGCCATACGCCGAGCCTCGCGCGAATCCGCTCAGCGGCTTCGGCCAGCTCGTCGGCAGGCGGCCAGAATATTTCGGACAGCGCGGCGCTCATACCCGCCCGCCCAGCGCACCGGCGAATCCGGCCGCGAACGCCCCCGGCCGATCGGACAGCGCGGCGCCGATGCGCGTGCCGCGCCCCGCATCGACGGCCCTTCCCGCCGGCGTCTCCGACCCGCTGAATTGCGCTGCGCTCATACACGCCCCCCATCCTGATGCCAGAACGGCATTCCAACGACGGGCGTGCTCGCTTGCGCGGCCTCGCGCGGCTCCATCTGGCCCGCGAGATAAGCGGCGCGCCCCGCATCGACGCCCAGCGCGAACGCGCGCGCCATGATCTCCGGATGCGTGGCCTGTGAAACCGCCGTATTGAGCAGCACGCCGTCGAACCCCCACTCCATCACCTGGCACGCGTGCGACGGCACGCCCAACCCTGCGTCGACGATCAGCGGCACGTCGGGCAGCCGCTCGCGCAGCACGCGCAGCCCATACGGATTCACGATGCCCTTGCCGGTGCCGATCGGCGCGCCCCACGGCATCAGCACCTCGCAACCGGCGTCGAGCAGACGCCGGCCGATCACGAGATCCTCGGTGCAATACGGCAACACCTTGAAGCCGTCCTTCACGAGCAGCGCCGCGGCCTCGACCAGGCCGATCGGGTCCGGCTGCAACGTGTAATCGTCGCCGATCAGTTCGAGCTTGATCCAATCGGTGTCGAATATCTCGCGCGCCATCTGCGCGGTGGTCACCGCCTCCGCGACCGTCTGGCAGCCGGCGGTATTCGGCAGCAACGGCACGCGATGCTGCTTGAGCAGCTCGAAGAAACCGGCCTCGGCCGTGCCGGCGTTCATTTGCCGGCGCAGCGCGAGCGTCACCATGCCCGGCCGCGCGGCCGCGATCGAATCGGACAGCGATTGCAGCGACGGATAGCGCGACGTGCCGAGCAGCACGCGGCTCGCGAGGGTTTTGCCGTAAAGCGTGAGCGTGTCGGCGCAAGGAATGGAGGTCATCGAAGCATCCTTGGTTGAAACTGAAGCCGCGGCCGAAGCAGCCATCAAGCGGCGAATCGATCGTCAAATCGGGCGGCGCGCGCCATGCGCGGAGGCGGCATCAGCCGCCCGCCACCGGATGCACGACGTCGAGCTTGTCGCCCGCCGCGAGCGCGCGCGTGGCGTGCTCCGAGCGCGCGACGAACGCGCCGTTCAGCGCAACCGCATAGGGCGGGCGCGCGCCGTATGCGGCAAGCGCATCGGCAATCGTCGCGCCGCCGGGCAGCGTCAGCGTCTGCTGATTGATCTGGAAATTGATCGGATTGTCCATCGTGTCGCCATCTTCTTTGCCGTAACTGTCTGTCAGGTTCGTCATGCTCTCGCATGGCTCGATCCGCACGCCGCGCCCGCTTGCTGACGCTCGGCGCCGAGATGCAGCAGCGCGGGCCAACGTGCATCGGCGCGCCAGGCGGCAAACGTGTCGGCATCGTGGACCGTTCGCTCGAGCAGCGCCTGCGCAAAGCAAGCCGCGGTATCGGCAACCTCCGGCGCGATCATGAAACCGTGCCGGTAAAGCCCGTTGACCGCGAGCGTCGCGCCGCCATGCCAAACGAGCGCCGGCCGATGATCGGGCAGCGTCGGCCGGCACTGCGCATTCAATTCGAGGATGCGCGCCTCGCCGAACGCCGGATGCACCGAAAACGCGGCGCTCAGCAGTTCGAGCGCGGAGCGCACGCTAACGGGCGACATGTCCTCGCCCTCGATCTCGGTCGCGCCGATCACGTACAAATCGTGCTCCTTCGGCGCGACGTAAAGCGGATAGCGCGGATGCAAAAGCCTGACGGGCCGCGTGAGCCCGATGCCTGGCGCATGCACGCGCGCGACTTCGCCGCGAATCCCTCGCAACGCCGGCCATTGCGCTTTCGCGCCGAGCCCGCGGCAGTCGATCGTGATGCGCGCGGCGCGCGGCGCATGCGCGTCGACGCCCGCGTGCCAGTGCACGTCGACGCCCCGCTCGTCGAGGCCCGCCGCGAGTGCGTGCAGCGCCTGGCGGTTATCGAGCTGGCCTTCGCGCTGCAACAGCAGGCCGTGCGCGAAGCGCCCCGCGAGCGCCGGCTCCGTCGCACCGATCTGCGCGGCCGCGAGCGGCACGAGGCCGCCGTCGAGCAGATCGGCGCGCGCGTTCGCGCGCACGCGGCGCTCGAAAAGCGGCGCTTCCGCGCGATCCGCGTGATGCCAAACGATGAGTGTGCCGTTGCGCTGAAAAAAAACCGGCTCGGGCAACTCGGCAAGCCAGCGCGGCCAGCGGTCGAGCGATGCCGCGCCCAGATCGGTGATAAAGCGCTCGGCGCTTGCCGCCTCGGCGAGCGGCGCGAGCATCGCTGCGGCCACCCACGCGGCAGACGACGTGCCGGCGGCGTCGCCGCGCTCGTAAAGCGAGACGCGGTGCCCCGCGAGCGCGAGACGCCATGCGATCAAACGGCCGACCAGGCCGCCACCCAGCACGGCGAAATCCGGTTCGGCCGAGCGCGGGTTCATCGCGCCCGTCCGTCGAACGTGTCACGGCCAAGCCGCTGCGGCGCCGGCGCGCCGGACGCGAGTAGGCAGGCGGCCGATAGCAGGCTGCCGCGCCAAAGAACTGAAGAATGAACGCTCATCGATTCCATCCGCCACGCGCGAACGCGTATTCAAAAGGACGAAACCGGCGAAAGAGGCCGGCCGCAACCGTACTGTGCTGTGCACGTTGCACACGATCGCGCCCGGATCGGGCGGCGCCAGGAAAACAGGGCCGGCGGGATCGGAAACTTCCCGCGCCGGTATTATCCGGATCGGGTGCGAAGGGACTCTCTCAGCCTCGTTGCGCGTATGCCCAAGCCGATCATCGGCCGGGTCGCGGCGCACGAAGCACCCCTGTTTCGTCGTCGGCCATTAGACCATAAAAGCGCAAACGGCGGCAAACCGTGCATGCCCGCGCATTCGCGCGCCGCGTGCGAGGCTGGCACAATGCGCGTGATCGTGCGCGTGATCGCCGCGTCGGCCGGCGAATCGCGCGCGCCGCTCGGCGGGCATCGCCCACGGCGCGGGCCGGCGTGATCGGCACCGCGCGCATCGAGCGGCATCGGGCACCGGCGGGCATCGCCCGGCTCACGCATCATCGCGCGCCGTTTGAGATTAAGCGCCGTTTAAGACGCCGCCGACAGAATTCGCCGCACGCCAACAGTAGTCGCAAGCCGTGCGCCGCGACGCCAGCAACGTCCGATCAGGAAGCACATGACTCAGCCACCCTCGTCCGCCGTCTCGCATCCGGCCCATCCGTCACCGGACGGAAACGGCAAGATTTCCGCCTGGAGTCTCATCAAGCCCTATTGGGTCAGCGACGAATGGAAGACGGCGTGGGGGCTGCTCATCACGATCATCGCGATCAACCTGACGATCGTCTGGATCAACGTGCGGATCAACGCATGGAACACCACGTTCTACGATGCGCTGCAATCGAAGGACGTGCACGACTTCCCCCGTCTGCTGGGCACATTCACGGCGCTGGCGTTCGGCTACGTGATTCTCACCGTCTACAGCCTCTATCTGCGCCAGATGCTCGGTTTTCGCTGGCGCCAGTGGCTGACGTCGCGCTATCTGCGCGACTGGCTCGGCGAGCGCAATTTCTACCGCATCGAGCGCGACCGCCTCGCGGACAACCCGGACCAGCGGATCGCCGACGATTTGCAAGCGCTCGCATCGACGACGCTGTCGCTGTCGCTCGGCCTTCTGTCGACGGTCGTCACGCTGATCACGTTCATCACCGTGCTGAAGACGATCGCGGGCGCGGCCACGTTCTCGTTCAACGGTCATGTGATCACCATCCCGAACTACATGGTGTGGGCGGCGCTGATTTACGCAATCGCCGGCTCTTACGTGATACACCGGTTCGGCCATCCGCTCGTGTCGATCAACTACCAGCAGCAACGCGTCGAGGCGGATTTCCGCTTCGGCCTGATCCGCATCCGCGAGAATACAGAGCAGATCGCGTTCTACAACGGCGAGCCGACCGAAGCCGCGCACGCGCAAAACCTCTTTCAGCGGATTCGCGACAACTGGTGGCGCGTGATGCAATACACGAAGCGTTTGACGTTCGTATCAAGTGTCTATGGACAGATCGCGCTGATCTTTCCGATCGCGGTCGCGGCACCCCGCTATTTCGCCGGCGCATTCTCGTTCGGCGTGGTGATGCGCATCGTCGACGCATTCGGCAACGTCAGCGATTCGTTCTCGTGGTTCATCGGCAATTACGGCACGCTCGCCGAATGGCGGGCAACCGTCAATCGTCTGAGCGAGTTCAAGCGGGTGATGGATGCGTCGCATCTGAAGGAATCGCTGTCCCCCGCCACCGAGCACGGCGGCATCAATCTGCATTACGTCGACGCGAACGCGTTGACGACGGCGCACCTCAAGCTCGCGCTGCCGGACGGCACGCCGCTCGCGTCGATCGGCAGCGTGACGATCGAGCCCGGCTCGCGCTGGCTCGTGCGCGGGCCGTCCGGCTCCGGCAAAAGCACGCTGATGCGCGCGCTCGCGGGCCTCTGGCCATTCGGCGACGGCGCAATCGACGCGCCCGTCGGCGCGCGGATGATGTTCGTGCCGCAGCAAAGCTATTTGCCGATCGGCACGCTGAAGGCGGCGCTCGCCTACCCGTCGGCCGCCGATGCGTTCAGCGACGACGCGTGCCGCGACGCGCTCGCCACGTGCGGCCTCGCCGGCTACGCGGCGCGCCTCGAGGAAACCGGTCACTGGACGCGCATGTTGTCGCCGGGCGAGCAGCAGCGTCTCGCGGGCGCGCGGGTGCTGCTGCACCAGCCTGACTATCTATTCCTCGACGAAGCCACGAGCGCGCTCGACGACGACAACGAAGAACGCCTATACCGGCTTTTCAACGAGCGGCTGCCGAACGCGGCAATCGTCAGCATCGCGCATCGTAAGTCGCTCGCGGTATTCCATCGGCAAACGCTCGATATACGCCGCGACGATACGCGCGCGGCGGCTTGAAAATCCGTCGCGGCGCGCGCCGCATCGTCGATACGTTGCCGAGACGACGCGATGCGCCGGCGTGACGAAGCGGCGCCGCCGGCCGCCACCGTCAACGCGCTGAGCCGGAGCCGAACGGCCCGACGGCCCGCTGCGCGCCGTGCGCATGCGCGTTGGCACCGCGTCCGGCCGCGGAATCGTCGGCGGGCCGCCCGCCCCGGGGCAATGGCCCATGCTCGCCCCAAACGTCGTTGGGCAGCACGTGTTCGAGCGCGGGAATCGTCTTGCGCGTGAAAACCGGCTCGGCCACGCCCGCCGCCCGCTGCCGCTGATAATCGCGCCACGCGGCAAGCGCGTACTTGCCGAGCGCGAGAATCGCGAGCAGGTTGATCAGCGCCATGATGCCCATGCTGGTATCGGCCATCGCCCACACCAGCGGCAGTTCGCCGACGCTGCCGAACATCACCATCGCGAGCACCGCGACGCGAAACACCGCCAACACGCCGCGCCGCTGCGCGACGAATTCGACGTTGCCTTCCGCATACGCGTAATTGCCGATCACCGACGAGAACGCAAGGAAAAAGATCGCCACCGCCATGTAGATGCCGCCCCAATCGCCGACGTGGCTCGAGATCGCGCGCTGCGTGAGCGCCGCGCCCTCCATCGACGAACCCGGCACGTACTGACCGGACAGCAGGATCACGAACGCGGTCGCGCTGCAAATCACGATCGTATCGACGAATACGCCGAGCATCTGGATCAGCCCCTGCGTGACCGGATGCCGCGTGCTCGCGGTTGCCGCCGCATTCGGCGCGCTGCCCATCCCCGCTTCGTTCGAAAACAGGCCGCGCTTCACCCCGATCGCGACCGCCTGGCTCACCGCGTAGCCCGCGAGGCCGCCCGTCGCCTGCTCGAAACCGAACGCGCTTTTCACGATCAGCGCGATCATCTGCGGCACGAGCGCGACGTGCGTGGCGACCGCGTAGACGGCGAGCGCAAGATAGCCGATCGCCATGACGGGCACGATCACCTGCGCGACGTGCGCGATCCGGCGGATGCCGCCGAAGATGATCGGCGCCGTCAGCGCCACGAGCCCGAGACCGACCGCCGCGCGGCTGAAGCCGAACGACGTATGGAACGCGTCGGCGATCGCGTTCGCCTGCACCGCGTTAAACACGAAGCCGAACGCAAGCACCAGCGACAGCGAAAACAGCACGCCCAGGCCGCGCGAGCGCAGCCCGATCTGGATGTAGTACGCCGGGCCGCCGCGATAGGTGCCGTCATGGTGAGACACCTTGAAGATTTGCGCGAGCGTGGCTTCGACGAACGCCGACGACATCCCGATCAGCGCAGTCACCCACATCCAGAAAATCGCGCCGGGGCCGCCGAGCGTCAGCGCCACCGCCACGCCCGCGATATTGCCGGTGCCCACACGGCTCGCCAGCCCGGTGGCGAATGCCTGAAACGACGAAATGCTGCCCGGCTCGCCCTTGCTGCCGACCACACGCATGCTGAGCAGCAACGCGCGTAACTGAATCATCCCGAAGCGCAGCGTGAACCATGCGCCTGCGCCCAGCAGCAGCGCGATCAGCACGTAGCTCCAGAGAATGCCGTTGATTCCGTTGATCAACGTGCCCACCATACCGTCCATTCGTCGGCCTCCTTGTTGGGGTCAAACCATTGCTTACCCGACCGGAAGCCGGCCGAAGCGCGTCATGATATGACAAGTTGGCCTGAATATTACGAAATAGAAAGATTTGGATGGGAAACGAAAGAAATCGCCGTCACGCGCGCCGGCGGACGATGCGCGCGGCCGCCATCTGCCTGCGCACGCCACGGCGGGCGCAAAAAAACCGGGCGTCCCCGCAGAGACGCCCGGCTCTCACAGGCCCGCGATGCCGCCGCGTCGATCAGCGCGGCAGCTCCGAATGCCCCATCAAATACGCATCAACCGACCGCGCGCACTGACGGCCTTCGCGGATCGCCCAAACCACAAGCGATTGGCCCCGGCGCATGTCGCCCGCGGCAAACACCTTGTCGACCGACGTGTAATACGCGCGATCGCCTTCGGTGCCCGCACGCGCGTTGCCGCGCGCATCCTTCGCGACGCCGAACGCGTCCAGCACGGGCGCGGCCGGTTGCGTAAAGCCCATCGCGAGCAGCACCAAATCGGCCTTGATCTCGAATTCGGAGCCCGGCACTTCCTGCATCTTGCCGTCCTTCCATTCGACGCGCGCCGCGATCAGCTTCTCGACCTTGCCGTTCTTGCCCTCGAAACGCTTCGTCGCGACTGCCCAATCGCGTTCGCAGCCCTCCTCGTGCGACGACGACGTGCGCAGCTTGATCGGCCAATACGGCCACACGAGCGGCTTGTTCTCCAGCTCAGGCGGCTGCGGCAGCAACTCGAACTGCGTGACGTGCTTCGCGCCGTGCCGGTTCGACGTGCCGACGCAGTCGGAGCCCGTATCGCCGCCGCCGATCACGACGACGTGCTTGCCCTTCGCGGTGAGCTGGTCGACAACCTTGTCGCCCGCATTGACCTTGTTTTGTTGCGGCAGGAATTCCATCGCGAAATGGATGCCCGCAAGCTCGCGCCCCGGCACCGGCAGATCGCGCGGCGTCTCAGAGCCGCCCGCGATCACGACCGCGTCGAACTCGTCCTTCAGCGTATCGGGCGACACGGTTTGCTGCGCCGCATTGCCGATCGTCTCGGGCAACGGCTCGCGGCCGATGAACACGCCGGTGCGGAACGTCACGCCTTCTGCTTCCATCTGGCGCATCCGGCGGTCGATCAGCCACTTTTCGAGCTTGAAGTCGGGAATGCCATAGCGCAACAGTCCGCCGATCCGGTCGTTCTTCTCGAACACCGTCACGTCGTGGCCGGCGCGCGCGAGTTGCTGCGCGGCCGCCAAGCCCGCGGGACCGGAGCCGACGATCGCCACCTTCCTGCCCGTCTTGTGCTTGGGGGGCTGCGGCTGAACCCAGCCCTGCGCCCATGCCTTGTCGATGATCGCGTGCTCGATCGACTTGATGCCGACGGGATCGTCATTGATGCCGAGCGTGCACGCCGCCTCGCACGGCGCGGGGCAGATGCGGCCCGTGAACTCGGGAAAGTTGTTCGTCGAGTGCAGCACGTCGATCGCATGCCGCCAGTCCTGCCGGTAAACGAGATCGTTGAAGTCCGGAATGATGTTGTTGACCGGACAGCCGTTGTTACAGAACGGAATCCCGCAATCCATGCAGCGCGCGCCCTGGATCTTCGCATCGTCATCGGCGAGCGCGGCGACGAATTCCTTGTAATGCTTGACGCGCGTGAGCGGCGCTTCATACGCCTCGTGACGGCGTTCGTACTCCAGAAAACCGGTGATCTTGCCCATGGGGTTCTCTTCTGAATCGATTGTGATCGGTAACGGTGACCGCGCCCGCCGCTCAGGCAGGCGCGGTCGCCAAGTCGTCGAGCCGCCCGGCGCCCGGCCGGGCCGCACCGGGCCGCGTCAGGCGGCGAGCACCTCGCCCGCCTTCTTCTTCGCGCCGATTTCGCCGAGCGCGCGCTTGTATTCGTGCGGGAACACTTTCACGAATTGGCGGCGCGCAGCGTCCCAGCTCTCCAGCATCGATTTCGCGCGCGGCGAACCGGTGAACTGGAAGTGACGCTCGACCAACCCCTTGAGCAACGCTTCGTCCGCCACGCCCGCATGCCAGAGCGCGGGATCGACGGTTCGCTCCTGCTCGGCCTGCGGCAGCACCGGATCGAGCGCGACCATCGCCTTGTTGCATTTGGTCGCGAACGTGCCATCCGGGTCGTACACATACGCGACGCCGCCCGACATGCCGGCCGCGAAGTTGCGCCCCGTCTCGCCGAGCACGACGACCGTGCCGCCCGTCATGTATTCGCAACCGTGGTCGCCCGTGCCCTCGACCACCGCCGTCGCGCCCGAGTTGCGCACGCAGAAGCGCTCGCCCGCGACGCCGCGGAAGAACGCCTCGCCTTCGAGCGCGCCGTACATCACCGTATTGCCGCAGATGATGTTTTCCTCGGACTTGCCGCGAAAATCATTGGTCGGGCGGATGATGATCCGGCCGCCCGACAACCCCTTGCCGACGTAGTCGTTGCCGTCGCCGACGAGATCGAGCGTCACGCCCCGAGCAAGGAATGCGCCGAAGCTCTGGCCGGCCGTGCCCTTCAACTGGATATGCACCGCGTCGTCGGCCAGGCCGTCGTGGCCGTGCCGCTTCGCGATCACGCCCGAGAGCATCGCGCCGACCGTGCGGTTCACGTTGCGCACCGGCTGGATGAACGACACGTGCTCGCCCTTCTCGATCGCGGCCTTCGCCTTTTCGATCAGCGTGTGATCGAGCGCGCGCTCGAGGCCGTGATCCTGCGTGTCGACGTGGCGGCGCGCCACGCCTTCACAGCCTTCGGGCTGATGGAACACGCGCGAGAAGTCGAGCCCCTTCGCCTTCCAGTGCTCGATGCCCTTACGCATGTCGAGCAGATCCGCTCGGCCGATCAGATCGTCGAACTTCGCGATGCCGAGTTGCGCCATCAGCTCGCGCGCTTCCTCGGCGACGAAGAAGAAATAATTGACGACGTGCTCGGGCTGGCCCGAGAACTTCGCGCGCAGCACCGGGTCTTGCGTGGCGACGCCGACCGGGCACGTGTTCAGGTGGCACTTGCGCATCATGATGCAGCCCTCGACGACGAGCGGCGCCGTCGCGAAGCCGAACTCGTCCGCGCCGAGCAGCGCGCCGATCACGATATCGCGGCCGGTCTTCATCTGGCCGTCGGCCTGCACGCGGATGCGCCCGCGCAGCCGGTTCAGCACGAGCGTTTGCTGCGTCTCGGCAAGGCCGAGTTCCCACGGCGTGCCCGCGTGCTTGACCGACGACAGCGGCGATGCGCCCGTGCCGCCGTCATGGCCGGCGATCACCACGTGATCGGCCTTCGCCTTCGCGACGCCCGCCGCGACCGTGCCCACGCCCACCTCCGATACGAGCTTCACCGAGATGCTCGCCGCCGGGTTGACGTTCTTCAGGTCGTGGATCAGTTGCGCGAGATCCTCGATCGAATAGATGTCGTGGTGCGGCGGCGGCGAGATGAGGCCCACGCCCGGCACCGAGTAACGCAGCTTGCCGATGTACTCGGACACCTTGTGGCCCGGCAATTGGCCGCCCTCGCCCGGCTTCGCGCCCTGCGCCATCTTGATCTGGATCTGGTCCGCCGACGCGAGATACTCGGCCGTCACGCCGAAGCGGCCCGACGCGACCTGCTTGATCTTCGAGCGCAGCGAATCGCCTTCCTTGAGCGCGATGTCGCGCACGATCTCGTCGCCGATCACCGATTTCAGCGTGTCGCCGGCCTTGATCGGGATGCCGCGCAACTCGTTGCGGTAACGGTTTTCGTCCTCGCCGCCCTCGCCGGTGTTCGACTTGCCGCCGATCCGGTTCATCGCGATCGCGAGCGTCGTGTGCGCTTCAGTGCTGATCGAGCCGAGCGACATCGCGCCCGTCGCGAAACGCTTGACGATCTCCTTGGCCGGCTCGACCTCGTCGATCGGAATCGCCTTCGCCGGATCGACCTTGAATTCGAACAGGCCGCGCAGCGTCATGTGGCGCTTGGTCTGATCGTTGATCAGATTCGCGTATTCCTTATACGTCTGATACGAATTGCTGCGCGTCGAATGCTGGAGCTTGGCGATCGTGTCGGGCGTCCACATGTGGTCTTCGCCGCGCACGCGGAACGCATATTCGCCGCCCGCATCGAGCATGTCGGCCAGCAGCGGATTGTCGCCGAACGCGTCGCGATGCAGGCGGATCGCTTCTTCGGCCACTTCGAACAGGCCAATGCCGCCGACCTTCGACGCCGTGCCCTTGAAGTACTTCTCGACCAGATCGCTCGAAAGGCCGAGCGCCTCGAAAATCTGCGCGCCGGTGTACGACATGTACGTGGAGATGCCCATCTTCGACATCACCTTCTGCAGCCCCTTGCCGATCGCCTTCGTGAAGTTGTAGATCGCCTTGTCCGGCGACAGGTCGCCCGGCAGCCCGTCGGCCATCTGCGCGAGCGTCTCCATCGCGAGATACGGATGCACGGCTTCCGCGCCGTAGCCCGCGAGCAGCGCGAAATGGTGCGTCTCGCGCGCGGAGCCCGTCTCGACCACCAGCCCGGTGCTCGTGCGCAGCCCCTGCCGGACGAGATGCGTGTGGATCGCCGAGGTCGCGAGCAGCGCGGGAATCGCGACGTGCTCGGCGTCCAGCTTGCGATCGGACACGATCAGAATGTTGTAGCCCGACTTCACCGCGTCGACGGCCTCCGCGCACAGCGACGCGAGCCGCGCCTCGATCCCTTCCTTGCCCCACGCGACCGGATAGCAGATGTTCAGCTCGTAGGCGCTGAACTTGCCGCCCGTGTAACGCTCGATCGAGCGGATCTTCGCGATGTCCTTGAAGTCGAGCACCGGCTGCGACACTTCGAGGCGCATCGGCGGGTTGATGTTGTTCGTGTCGAGCAGATTCGGCTTGGGCCCGATGAACGACACGAGCGACATCACCATGTTCTCGCGGATCGGATCGATCGGCGGGTTCGTCACCTGCGCGAACAGTTGCTTGAAGTAGTGATAGAGCGTCTTGTTCTTGTTCGACATCACCGCGAGCGGCGAATCGTTGCCCATCGAGCCGACCGCCTCCTCGCCCTGCTGCGCCATCGGCGCCATCAGGAACTTGACGTCCTCCTGCGTGTAGCCGAACGCCTGCTGGCGATCGAGCAGCGCCGCCGCCGCGCCGCGCTCGGCGGCGACGTCGTCGTCCTGCGGCTCGATCTCGTCGAGCTTGATGCGCACCGCATCGATCCAGCTCTTGTACGGCTTGGCGTTCGCGAGGTTGTCCTTCAGTTCCTTGTCGTCGATGATCCGGCCGTGCTCCATGTCGATCAGGAACATCTTGCCCGGCTGCAGACGCCACTTCTTGACGATCTTCGATTCGGGAATCGGCAGCACGCCCGCTTCCGACGCCATGATCACGAAATCGTCGTCGGTAATGATGTAGCGCGCCGGGCGCAACCCGTTGCGATCGAGCGTCGCGCCGATCTGACGGCCGTCGGTGAACGCGATCGCGGCCGGGCCGTCCCACGGCTCCATCATCGCCGCGTGGTATTCGTAAAACGCGCGGCGGTTGTCGTCCATCAGCGTGTGCTGCTCCCACGCCTCCGGAATCATCATCATCACCGCATGCGCGAGCGGATAGCCCGCCATCACGAGCAGCTCGAGGCAGTTGTCGAACGACGCGGTATCCGACTGGCCCGGATAGATCAGCGGCCAGAGCTTGGGCAGATCGTCGCCGAGCACGTGGCTCGCGATCGCGCCGGTGCGTGCGTTCAGCCAGTTCACGTTGCCCTTGACCGTGTTGATCTCGCCGTTGTGCGCGATCAGCCGGTACGGGTGAGCAAGTTCCCACGCGGGGAACGTGTTCGTCGAGAAACGCTGGTGCACGAGCGCGAGCGCCGACACGACGCGCTCGTCCTGCAAATCGCGGTAGTAGACGCCGACCTGGTCGGCGAGCAGCAGCCCCTTATAGACGATCGTGCGCGCCGACATCGACGGCACGAAGTATTCCTTGCCGTGCTTGAGCTTGAGCGCCTGGATGCGGTGGCTCGCGGTCTTGCGGATCACGTAGAGCTTGCGCTCGAGCGCGTCCGTGACCATCACGTCCTTGCCGCGGCCGATGAAGATCTGGCGGATCACGGGTTCGGTCGCTTTCACCGCGGGCGAGATCGGCATCGAATGATCGACCGGCACGTCGCGCCAGCCGAGCACCACCTGGCCTTCGGCCTTCACCGTGCGCTCAAGCTCCTGCTCGCACGCGAGCCGCGACGCGTTCTCCTTCGGCAAAAAGATCATCCCGACACCGTATTCGCCGGTGGGCGGCAGCGTCACGCCCTGCCGCGCCATCTCCGCGCGATAGAACGCATCCGGAATCTGGATCAAGATGCCCGCGCCGTCGCCCATCAGCGGATCGGCGCCGACCGCGCCGCGGTGATCGAGATTCTCGAGAATCTTGAGCCCCTGCTCGATGATCTCGTGACTCTTCTTGCCCTTGATATGCGCGACAAAGCCGACGCCGCACGCGTCGTGCTCGTTTTGCGGATCGTAGAGGCCTTGCGCGGCGGCACGCGCGCTCGTCGGCTCTTGATGGTCGTTCATGGGGACACCGTTCGAAAGGGGCCTCGCGGCCGTTTAACCATTTTGCTTGATCGCCCGTCGTCCCCCTTCGTGTGGATCGCGACGTGGCCGGCCGGGGCAGGAGCGGGTGTGTCCGGGACCGCCGGAATTCGGAATATACGCGACGAATCAATGGAATAGCAAATAAATTCCGATTATTTGACCCCAATTATCAAGTTGGTGCGCGATCATTCGCTTTTATTAGGGACGTATCAAAATGGGGCAAAAATTTGAGCGGCATCCTTGCCTGCCGCTCATTGACCGCCCGCCGGCTACGGTTACTGGACAGGCGGCGTATTCTCCCGCACCTTTCGAGGCCGCCCGCGCGGCAGCGGCGACACGCGCCGGTTCGCGGTGCGCGCGGCCCATTCGCGGTAAGTCTCGCCGCCGAGCACCCAGCCCTTGAGGGTCGCCTGCTGGAGTTGATCGGCCTGGCGCTCGTCGAGCGGCTGCTCGCACAGCTCCTTGTACGCGCGCTGACGCTCGAACGGCGTGTTGCCGAGCGCCCAGTAGAGCGGATGGTCGGTGATCAGGCTGTCGACGGTCAGTCCGATGTGATGCCGGTAGCTGGACCAGCGGTACGCGTCGGCGCTCGTCACGAGCTGCGCGCGTACCGGGCTCAGCTCGACGACGCGGCTCGCCAGCAGAAAATAGCGCTCGCCCTCGATCACCGTTGCGCGATAGCGCCCTTCCCAGAGGGTGCCGCGCCGCGAATAGCGCCGGTTGAAATGTGCGACGTAGCGCCGGCCGACCGCCTGCATCGCCTTCGGCAGGCTGGACTCGTCGCTGGGTGTCACGAGCAGTTGGACCTGGCGCGGCAACAGCACATACGCATGCACCGCCAGGTGATGATCGCGCGCCGCCGCCTTCAGACAGTCGATAAATAGTTCGTAATCCTGGTCGTCGACGAACGCCGGTTGCTGATCGAGGCCGCGCAATATCACGTGCTGCGGCTGATCGGGAACGTAAAGTCGTGCTAGCCGTGCCATGCTGAATGTCCGTTTGATCGCGTTAGGAAATACCCGAAGGCTCACATTGGTGCATCCGCGTAAACGCCCGCCGCGGCGCGGGAATGCGCACGATCGTGCGAATTTTAGGGAGAAACTTCTAACTTACAACTCTGTTCTGTTTGAAACGTCGTAGTCATAATGAGGTCGCCTTTTAATCGGAGGGGACTACAGATGAAACAAAAAATGGCCATTACGGGAGCGATTGCGCTGGTTTTCGCAGCCGCAGCAACCGCCGCGCATGCGCAATCGGCCGGCAGCTTTTACGTCACAACAGGCTGGATCCATCTTGCCCCTCAAGACAGCAGCGATCCACTCAAGGTCATGAGCGTCGGCGGCACGCCTGTCAACCTTACTGAACCCAACACCGGCGCCGGCGTCGACAACGCAGATACACTCGGTCTCGCCACCGGCTACTTCTGGACCGATCACATCGTCACTGAATTTGTCGCCGGGATTCCGCCAAGGTTCAATTTGAGCGGCAAAGGCCAGTTCGAACAGTTCGGTGTGCTCGGCCATGTATACCAATGGAGCCCTGCGCTCCTTCTCAAGTATTACTTCAACGACGCGAACGCGAAGTTCCGTCCGTATGTCGGCGTCGGCGCCACATACGTATGGTTCACCGGCGGGAAGATCACCAACAGCGCGTTCGAGCGGGGGGTGCTCGGCGGCCCGACCAGCGTGACGACCACCAACCAGTGGGCGCCCGTCCTCAACGTCGGCTTCACCTATAACTTCACCAAGCATTGGTTCGGCGGACTGTCGCTGTCGTACATCCCGGTTAGCGTGAAGGCGACGCTGACGACCCAACGCCCGACGCCGATCGGCACGCTCACGCAAACGTCGCAGGCAAAGATCAATCTGAATCCGATCGTCACCTATCTGCAGCTCGGCTACCGCTTCTAAGCGTAGTCGAATATTTGGGGAATGGTTAATTCCGCTGCAATTTGTAGCGGAATTTTTCCACCGTGATCGGGAGCTATCTTCTCTTGCTCCGGTAGTTCGCTCCCGGAGCGTTTTTGTTCGTCCGCGCGGGCAATCACCTATTTCATCCGTCAGCCGCCAAATCTGGTCAGACCGGCAAGACCGGGGCGGATCAGCTCGATTCGGTCCGTGCAGATGAGATCCACGTCCCATTCAGCCAGCTCGCGCGCCCGCTCAAGGTCATTGACCGTATACGCGAGCAGGCGCAGCCCCGCCGCTTTCACGTCGCGCACGATCTCCCGCGTCAATTGCAAGTGATGCGCGTGTAATGACACGCAAGCCAATCGGCGCGTCTCGTCACGCCAATCGGCAGGAATCGCGTCGTACAACATGCCGCGCGGCAGATCGGGAGCCGTGGCGCGCGCCGCATCGAGCGCATCGGCCGAAAACGACGACAGCAGCGGCGGCACCGTCGCACCGCGCCAGTACGCAGCCGCTTCGCGCGCGACAACGCGCCCCGTCTCGACGTCGCGCCCCGCGCAAGGCTTGATCTCGATGTTCACGGCCAGTCTCAGCTCGATGCAGCGGGCGGCCGCCTCGGCAAGCGTCGGCATTCGCTCGCCCGTGAAACGGGCATCGAACCACGCTCCCGCATCGAGCGCGGCCAGCGCGGCGTAGCGCAGATCCGCCGCCCGCCCCGTGCCGTTCGACGTGCGCTCGACCGTGTCATCGTGCAACAGGAATGCCACGCCGTCGGCGCACAGCTTCGCATCGAATTCGACCATCGTATGGCCGTAGCGCGCGCCCGTGTCGAGCGCGGCCAACGTATTCTCCGGCGCGAGCGCGCCGCCGCCGCGATGTGCGAGCACGCGCGGATAAGGCCACGATTGCAGGACGGTCATCGGACATACCCCGTTGGAAGCGCTCAGCCGGCCCGCTTGCCGGTTGCCGGATCGAAGAAATGCAGATGCTGCGCGGGCAATGCGACGGGCAGCGTCTCGCCGCGCGCCACGCGCGCCGTATGCGGCAAGCGTACCGCAACATCGTGCGGGCCCCAGCGGCCGTGCGCCAAATTGTCCGCGCCGAGCAACTCGCACGAATCGACGCTCAGCGTGGCGTGCGCGACGCCTTCCGACACCGCCATATGCTCCGGCCGCACGCCGAGAATCCATTCGCGCCCCGGCGCGATCGCCACACCGGCGCCTGCCGTGCCCGTGCCGGCTGCCGCCCGGCCGCTACCGGTCGCGTCGAGCGCGTCGGCCACAATCGGCAGGCTCGGGCCGCCGCCCGCGACGTCGAACTTCGTGCCGTCCTCCGACAGCCGCCCGTTCAACAGATTCATCGCCGGCGAGCCGATGAAACTCGCGACGAACGTGGTCGCCGGCTTGTCGTAGACGTCGATGGGTGAGCCGATTTGCTCCGCATGGCCTCGATTCATCACGATCACGCGCTGCGCGAGCGTCATCGCCTCGATCTGGTCGTGCGTCACATAGACGCTCGTCGTCGCGAGCCGCGCGTGCAGCCGCTGGATTTCGAGGCGCATCTGCACGCGCAGCTTCGCGTCGAGATTCGACAGCGGCTCGTCGAACAGAAACACCGCCGGCTCGCGGACGATCGCCCGCCCCATCGCGACGCGCTGCCGCTGCCCGCCCGACAGCTCGCGCGGGCGCCTCGCCAACAGCGGCTCGAGTTCCAGAATCCGCGCGGCGGCCAACACGCGCGCGTCGATCTGCGCACGCGCGACGCCGCGGATCTTCAGCCCATAGCCCATGTTCTGCGCAACCGTCATGTGCGGATACAGCGCGTAATTCTGAAACACCATCGCGATATCGCGATCCTTCGGTTCGAGCGCGTTCACCACGCGGCCGCCGATCGCGATTTCGCCGTCCGACACCGTCTCCAGCCCCGCGATCATCCGCAGCAGCGTCGATTTCCCGCAGCCGGACGGCCCGACGAGCACGACGAATTCGCCGTCGCCGATCTCCACGTCGATGCCGTGCAGCACGTATTGCGCGCCGTCGTAAGTTTTCCTGACGCCCTTCAAGCTCAGCGCGGCCATGCGTTCACACCCTCCAGGTTGCGTGTCACTTTTCCGAATCGACGAGCCCGCGCACGAACCAGCGCTGCATCGCGAGCACGACGGCGAGCGGCGGCAGCATCGCCACGAGCGTCGCGGCCATCACGAGATGCCATTCGGTCGCGGCGTCGCCGCTCGCGATCATCGATTTGATGCCGACGACGGCCGTTGCGAGCGACGCGTCGGTCGTGATCAGGATCGGCCATAGATACTGGTTCCAGCCGTAGATGAACGTGATCACGAAAAGCGCCGCGATGCTCGTTCTCGACAACGGCAGCACGACGTCCCAGAAAAACCGCAGCGGCCCCGCGCCGTCGATCCGGGCGGCATCGACAAGCTCGTCGGGCAGCGTCAGAAAGAACTGGCGGAACAGGAACGTCGCGGTTGCCGACGCGATCAGCGGCAGCGCGAGCCCCGCGTAGCTGTTCGTCAAATGCAGCGTCGAGACGACCTGCACGGTCGGAAAGATGCGCACCTCGACGGGCAGCATCAGCGTGACGAAGATCAGCCAGAATGCCGCATTGCGCAACGGGAAGCGGAAATAGACGATCGCGTAAGCGGACAGGATCGACACCGCGATCTTGCCCGCCGCGATCGCGAGCGCCATCACCGCGCTGTTGGCGAGCGCGACGCCGAACGGCGTCGTCATCGCGCCGCTGCCGTGGCGCCAAACGGCCGCGACGTTCTCGAAGAGATGCGTGCTCGGCACCAGCGACAGCGGCACAGTGAACACCTCGCGCGCGCTCATCGTCGCGGCGCAAAAGCCGACGTACACGGGAAACACGATCACCGCGACGCCCGCGAGCAACACCGCATGGCAGAACAGGTCGAAGCCCTTGCGATTCTCGATCATGCGTATTGCACCCTGCGCTCGACGAAACGGAACTGGATCACCGTCAGCACGACGACGATCGCCATCAGCACGACCGACTGCGCGCCGGAGCTGCCGATATCGAGCCCCTGAAACCCTTCCGCGTAGATCTTGTAGATCAGCGTTTTCGTGCTTTGCGCAGGACCGCCCGCGGTGGCGGCGTCGATCACCGGGAACGTATCGAAGAACGCGTAGACGAGATTGACGACGAGCAGAAAGAAGCTCGTCGGCGACAACAGCGGCAGCGCGATATCGAAGAAACGCCGTACCGGGCCCGCGCCGTCGATCGCCGCCGCCTCGATCAGCGAACGCGGCATCGCCTGCAGGCCCGCATAGAAAAACAGAAAGTTGTAGCTCAATTGCTTCCACACCGACGCGATCACGACGAGCAGCATCGCCTGTTCGCCGTTCAACGCATGATTCCAGACGATGCCGGCTCGCGCGAGCGCGTAGGTGAGCACGCCGATGCTCGGATTGAACAGGAACGCCCACAATACGGCGGCGATCGTCGGCGCGACGGCATACGGCCAGATCAGCAGCGTGCGATACGCGCGCGCGCCGCGCACCACCCGGTCGGCGCACGCGGCGAGCACGAGCGCCACGGCGAGCCCGGTCACGGTCACGCACGCGCTGAACACGAGCGTCGTCTTAAACGATTCGACATAGAGCGGATCGGCAAAGAGGCGCGTGAAATTGCCCAAGCCGACGAATTCGCTCGACGTGCCGAACGCATCCTGCATTTGCGTCGATTGCCAGAGCGCGACACCTGCCGGCCAGACAAAAAAGACCGCGGTGATCGCGAGCTGCGGCGCGACCAGCAGATACGGCAGCACACTCGCGCCGAAATGGGAACGGGAAGTCATCGGATCGATATCGAACGCGCAGGGGAGGAAAGCGGCCGCGTGCCGGCGGTGCTGCCGTCGCTGCCGCTGGGCGGACACCGCGCGGCAGTGGCCATGAACGCGGGCGTAGTCATCGCGGTTTCAACGGGGGCGGGCTTAGCGGCCGTCATCATCGCAGCAGCCACAGCGGCGGCGAAGCGCACCGCGCACGCGCGCCGGCGACAGCACGTTTCGCGCGCGGCGCACCACGGCGGCCGATCACTCAGCTACCCGATTTCTCGAAGCGGCGCAGCAGTTCGTCGCCGCGCGCCACGGCCGAATCGAGCGCGGCTTTCGGCGTCTTTTTCTGTGCCCACACCTGCTCAAGCTCTTCGTCGACGATCGTGCGGATCTGCGGCATGTTGCCAAGCCGCAATCCCTTCGTATACGGCAACGGCGGCTTGTTCATCATCTGCCTGATCGCGGTGTCCGAACCCGGATGCTTCGCGTAGAAGCCCTGCTCGCGCGTGAGATCGTATGCGGCCGTCGTCACCGGCAGATAGCCCGTATCCTGGTGCCACTTCGCCGCGACGGCCGGCGAGCGCAGGTACGACAGGAATTTCGCAACGCCCTTGTACGTGTTCGCATCCTTGCCCGCCAGCACCCACAGGCTCGCGCCGCCGATGATCGCATTCTGCGGCGCGCCCTTCACGTTCGCGTCATACGGCATCATTCCAGTGCCGAAATCGAACTTCGCGTATTTGCGGATCGTCGCGAGCGCGCCCGACGACGTGGTCATGATCGCGCAGTCGCCGCTGTAGAACTTCGCGCTTGCCTCGTCCTTGCGGCCAACGTACGTGAACGTGCCTTCCTTCGCCATGTCCTGCAGGAACTGGATGTGCGCGACCTGTTGCGGCTGGTTGAACGAAAGCGCGGCGTCCGCGCCGTCGAAGCCGTTATTGCGCGTCGCGAACGGCAGCCCGTGCCATGCACTGTAATTTTCGAGCTGGATCCAGCCCTGCCAGCCCGTCGTATAGCCGCACACGTAGCCCGCTTTCTTCAGCTTTTGCGCGTCGGCTCTCACGTCGGCCCAGGTTTTCGGCGGCTGGTTCGGATCGAGTCCCGCTTTCTTGAACGCATCCTTGTTGTAATACAGCACGGGGGTCGAACTGTTGAAAGGCATCGAGACGAGATGCCCCGTCCTCGCATCGCTGTAATAGCTCGCGATCGTCGGCACGAAAGCCTGTTCATCGAGCGGCACGCCCGCATGCGCGAACACGTCGGAGACCGGCAGCACGGCCTTTTTCGCCTGCATCATCGTCGCGGTGCCGACTTCGTACACTTGGAGAATCGCCGGCGCGTCGCCGCTGCGGTACGCGGCGATGCCCGCCGCGAGCGCCTGATCGTAGGCCCCCTTGTAGACCGGCACGATCTTGTAATCGCCTTGCGACGCGTTGAACTGCGCCGCGATCTCGTTCACGCGCTCGCCGAGCGCCGCCTCCATCGCGTGCCAGAACTGAATCTCGGTTGCAGCATACGCGGCGTGCTGCGCGCCGAACCATAGCGCAGCGGCGCACGCGAGCGAACGAACCAGCCTCTTGTTCTTGTATTTCATCGACTTCTCTCCTTGACTCCCCCACGAGGGCAAAATCGCGCCGCCCAGCCCGGCGTGCGTTGCACCGGCGCCGGACGCGGCGAATCCGGCAGTCTAGTTTTCGTCTATGACAAACAGGCGTTGATGCTCTTTGACCGCGAAGCGGTCGGTCATGCCGGCGATGTAGTGCGCGACGAGACGCGGCTGCCGCGCAGTGTCGGGCGTCTGATAATCGGGCGGCAACAGGCGCGGATCGCCGATGAACGCGTTGAAAAGCGCGGTGATGATCCGCTGTGCCTTGCTCGCCATGCGCATCACGCGATAGTGGCGGTACAGGTTCTTGAACAGGAAGCGCTTGAGCGCCGCGGCCTGCGCAGCGATGCGCTCGCTATGCGCGACGATGGGCGGCGCCGCGCGCACGTCGTCGAGCGAGGTGGGCGCATGGCGCGCGAGATTGCGCATCGTCTCGTCGATCAGATCGACGATCAGCGTATTGATGATCCGGCGCACCGTCTCGTGAACGAGACGCCGGCCTTCGAGATGCGGATACTCGGCAAGCGCCGCCGCGTAATGGCTCTGCCATAGCTCGAGTTCGGCGAGCTGCGCGATCGTGATGAGGCCGGAGCGCAAGCCGTCGTCAACGTCGTGATTGTTGTATGCGATCTCGTCCGCGATGTTCGCGAGTTGCGCCTCGAGCGACGGCTGACGGCCTTGCAGGAACCGCTCGCCAAGTTCGCCGAGCTTGCGCGCGTTGTCGCGCGAACAATGCTTCAAAATGCCTTCGCGCGTCTCGAAGCACAAATTGAGTCCGTTGAACGCGCCGTAGTGCTCTTCGAGTTCGTCGACGACGGCAAGGCTCTGCAAATTGTGCTCGAAGCCGCCGTAGTCACGCATGCACGCGTTGAGCGCGTCCTGCCCCGCATGGCCAAACGGGGTATGGCCGAGATCGTGCGCGAGCGAGATCGCTTCGACAAGATCCTCGTTCAGGCGCAGGTTGCGCGCGACCGAACGGGCAATCTGCGCGACTTCGAGGCTATGCGTGAGCCGCGTGCGGAACAGGTCGCCTTCGTGGTTCACAAACACTTGCGTCTTGTATTCGAGACGCCTGAACGCGGTGGAATGGACGATGCGGTCGCGATCGCGCTGGAATTCGGTGCGCGCGGCAGGCGGAGGCTCGGGATGGCGCCGGCCGCGCGACTGCGACGCGTGCGCCGCATAGGGTGCAAGATGCGCTTCGAGCGCGGCGGTCGTCGGCGCGGCGACGGGCACGCAGCCGGCCTCGCCTATGCGTGCGTGCCGCGCATCGTGGGAATCGCCGCGCGCTTGGCCCGGAATGCTGCCGGATGTTTCGCTCACCGTATCGTGTCCTCCACGTCAATGGCGCCGGCTCGGCCCGCGCCGCGTTACCGGATGCTGGCCGCAAGCGTCGCGGCAACGGCATCGTCCGGCGCCGCGGTGACGATCGCTTCGCCCAGGCGCTTGAGCAAGACGAACTTGATCGCGCCCGCTTCCGCCTTCTTGTCGACGCGCATCAGCTCGACATAGCGATCGTCGCCGAGATCGGGGGCCCGCGTCGGCAGATGCGCGGCCTCGACGAGCCTCGCAAGCCGCGCCCGCGACGCATCATCGAGATGGCCTGCGCGCACCGACAGATCGGCCGCCATCACCATTCCGCAGCCAACCGCCTCGCCGTGCAGCCATTCACCATAGCCGAGGCCCGCCTCGATCGCATGCCCGAACGTATGGCCGAAATTGAGGATCGCGCGCAGGCCGCCCTCGCGCTCGTCCGCCGCGACCACGCTCGCCTTGATCTCGCACGAGCGTTTGACCGCGTGTGCGAGCGCCTGCGGATCGCGCCGGTTCAGCGCGGCGATGTTCGCCTCGATCCAGTCGAAAAACGCCGCGTCGGCGATCGCGCCCGTCTTGATGACCTCGGCAATGCCCGCCGCAAGCTCGCGCGCGGGCAGGCTGCCGAGCGCGCCGATGTCGGAGATGACCGCTTGCGGCTGATAAAACGCGCCGATCATGTTCTTGCCGAGCGGATGATTGATGCCCGTCTTGCCGCCGACCGATGAATCGACCTGCGCCAGCAGCGTCGTCGGCACCTGGATGAAAGGCACGCCGCGCATATAGCACGCGGCGGCAAAGCCCGTCATGTCGCCGATCACGCCGCCGCCCAAGGCGATCAGCGTCGTCTTGCGATCCGCCCGCTCGCTGAGCAAGCCATCGAAGATCAAATTCAGCGTTTCCCAGTTTTTGTACGCTTCGCCATCCGGCAATACGACACTCGACACGCGCTTGCCGAGCGGCGCGAGCGCCGCGCGCAACGTATCGCCATATAGCGGATCGACGGTCGTGTTCGTGACGAGCGTGACGGACGAACCCGCGAGGTGCGGTGCATAAAGCTCGGTGCGGCCGATGAGGCCGGTGCCGATATGAATCGGATAGGCGCGCTCGCCCAGATCGACGTTGACGGTAATCATATGAAGTCTGCTGACAAATGAAACGGGCACGGGTGAGCGCGACGCCGGCCGCTCGCCGCTCCCTGCAGGGAATTTCCGTTGGGCGACGCTCGGAAAACCGCTCCGCGAAAGAAGGCCCGCTTCGAAGACGCCTCGAGCGGTATTCGCTGCGCAGCACGCAACGCCGGGCATTCGCACACACGCTTCATCTGTCGACAGACCCGAGCATCGGCTTCGCGACGACGCCCGCCATTTCGAGCTGCATCAGCACCATGTTGACGAGCCCGTTGACGGACGGCCTGCCGGTTTCGATAACAAAATGCGCGCATTCGCGATAAAGCGGATCGCGCGCTTCGAAAAGCGCCTCGAGCTTGGCCCTGGGGTCGTCCGTTTGCAGTAGCGGGCGGTTTTTGTCTTTGCGCGTGCGCAGCCACAGATCGTGCGGATTTGCGCGCAAATAGACAACGAGACCGCGCGAATGCAGCAGCGCGCGGTTTTCGGCACGCAGGATCGCGCCGCCGCCCGTCGCGATCACGACGTTCTCGCGCTGCGTGAGTTCGGCGATCGTTTGCGCCTCTCGATCGCGAAAACCGGCCTCGCCCTCGAGTTCGAAGATAACCGGAATGCGTGCGCCGGTGCGCGCCTCGATTTCGTGATCCGAATCGAAGAAGGGCCTGTCGAGCCGGCGCGCGACCGCCCGGCCCACGGTGGTTTTACCCGCCCCCATGAGCCCGACGAAAAATACGTTGACGTTTGAGTCCCGCGCTTGCAACGGCTTCCTCTGCTTCAATGAATAGTCTGGCGCAGCTTACTGGCAAAGCGCCTGCGTTGTCGAGCCTGGCTGCGCGCGATGCGCGGGCGCATCAGGGCCCGATCACGACGGTCGGCGTAATGTAGACGACGAGTTCGCTGCGCTGCGCGCGCAACGCCCGATGCCGGAACAACGCCCCCAACACCGGTATTTTGCCCAAGAGCGGCACGCGAGTCACATCGTCACGGTCGTCGCTCGCGTAAATCCCGCCGATCGATACGGTTCCACCGTTTTCGACCTCGACTCGCGTCTGCACATGCTTCGTATTGATCGCAGGGCCTGACGCGGTGTCCTCGCCGACGCTGTCCTTCGCGATGTCGAGATCCAGGATCACGCGCCCGTCCGGCGTGATCTGCGGCTCGACCTCGAGCTTGAGCGTCGCGCGCCGGAACTGGACGCCGGATACGCCTTGCCCGACCTTCGCCTGATAGGGGAGTTCGGCGCCCTGCTCGACGACGGCCCGGGTCCGGTCGGCCGTTACGACACGCGGGCTGGATACGATCTGGCCCCGCCCCTCGGATTCGAGCGCGCTCAACTCGACGTCGAGCAAACGGCTCGCCCGTGCGGCAAAGAGCGTGAGGCCGGCGCTCGCGGCGGCGAAACCGCCGACGGGCCGCGCCGTCAAGTCGGCCAACGTGCCGCCGTCGCGGTTACCGACGATGCCCGTCGCCCGATCGCCAGCGTCGGTCGCCCGTAATGCGAGACGCGCTCCCAGATTGCGCGAAAACCCCCGGTCGCCTTCGACGATCCGCGCTTCGATCAGCACCTGCCTCGACGGCGCGTCGAGCTTGCCGATCAGCTCGGCAAGTTGCGCGACACGCATCGGCAAATCGGTGATGAACAGCAGATTCGTTCGCGGATCGGCCAGTAGCGAACCACGCCTGGACAACACGCGCTGTCCGCCCGAGCCCGTGAGCAGGCGCTGCAGGTCGGCCGCGCGCGCGTAGCGCAGCACGAAACTGCGGCTTTCGAGCGGCTCCAGTTCGGCGGCACGCGCGTGGGCGTCAAAACGCAAGCGCTCCCGTTCGGCAAGCTCGGCAATGGGCGCGACCCAGATCACCTGCCCGCGCCGGGCCATCGCGAGGCCGTGCGCATCCAGCAGCGCATCGAATGCGCTGCGCCAACGCACGTTCACAAGACGCAGCGATACGGTGCCCCGCACCCGTTCGCTGACGATGATATTCAGACCGGTAAAGCGCGCGAATGCATCGAAAACGGCAGCGAGACTCGCTTGTTGCAGGTTGAGCGAGATCGGGCGGTCATCGCCGGATGCGAGTGCAGTTGCGGCAGCGTCGCCCGGCGCCGACCGATCGAGCGGCGTGTCGCCCATGCGCAACACCGGTGCGAGCGGTATCGGCGGCCCTTCGAGCGTCGCGCCCGCGGCCTGGGCAGGGCTTGGTTGCGCCACGCTCGATGAAGCGCCGCTCGCCGGCTGGCTTTCGCTCGATAAGTACTCAGCCGATGCATCGGCTGCGTGCTCACTGCTGCCGGATGCTCGCGCCGCGCCGCCATACTGCTCGCCGGCACCTTCCCCGAGGCCGTTGTCCTCGCCCACGCCGCCAATGCTTCTGCCGTCGCCCCCGCCATGCGCCGCGCCGCCGCCGTCGCGCATGCTCTGAAGCGAAGCGCCTCGCGCCGCGCTTGCGGTCTGCCACGCGAATTTCCCGGGCAGCGGCACGAACCCCGGCACGCCAACCGGGGCAGTCCAATGCGTGCCCGTTGAAAGGTCAGCGGGCAACGGCGGCATCGAAGGCAAAGGCGACGCGGCGGCCGAGCCTGCCGTCGCGATCGTAACCGTGATCGCGATCGCACCGCCCAACCATAAGCGAACGTGTACGCGCATCACTTCGCCCCTCCACCCACGCGCACCACCCGCTGCCCGCCATCGTGCGTCACGAACGTCACGCCGCCTGCGTCGATCCCGGCGAGACGATCGCCGCCAACCGCTTGCCCGGCCGCGACCGACCACGCTGCGCCGCCGCGCTCGAACAACGCAAGACCACTGCGCCGATCGCTCAGCACACCGACGAGCCGCGCACCGTCCTGCGCCTCGCCGGCTGCGAACATAGGCATCGCGGCAAACGGGTCGGCCCTCGGCATATCCGGCACGCTCGCCCATGGCCGCCCCACTCGGCCAGGCAACTCTGGCCACACGTCCAGCCGCGTTTCGAGCACGTTTGTCTCGCCGTCGCGCTTCACGCTGAGCGTAACCGGCACAACAAGCTGTGACAGCAGCACAAGCCCGGCAAAAAAACGCAGGAACGCAGAGAAATCCCCTTCCGCGCTCAACGCAAGGGTGTACGCTCCGCCGTCGCGCCGCCCGTCAGCGGATTCGCCGCCAAGCCGGTCAAGCTGACGCACGCGTAAGCCGCTCGTCTGCGCATGGGCGGCGAGCCGCAGCGCGAAATCCGCTGCTGTTTCGCGCCGATCCGGCGCGTCAGCGTCGGCCGCCGCCGGTGACGCGGCCGCAGGTTGCCTGGAGGCGGCCGCGAGAAGCTGCCGGGCACGCGCATCACGCGACGCCGCCACGTCCAGCGCGCTCTTGCTGCGCGCAACGCCGCCCCAGTCCGCGTCGCGCCCGACATGCACGCCGCACGCAAATACGCCGCATGCAAGCGCAGCGCCCGCCGCGATACGCCATCCGGCGCTGGAAAGGCCGCGTAACCGGCTGACCTGCGCCGTTGTCCGTGACAACATCCAGCCAACCGATCGTTCCGTTGCGAGGCTCATGCGCCCTCCCGCCTGTCATGCTGCACGCACGCGACGGCGCCGCCGACGCGTGCGCCCGGCGGAAGCGGCCAGCGGATCCGCACCGAAAACGCCAGCGAGCGACCAGCGTGCAGCCCGCCGCCAGCCTGAGCGTCGCGCGCCGCCTGCAAACCCGCTACTTCGATTGTCCAGCCGCGTTGTGCGCGCTCGAGTTCGTGCAGCCATCGCACGGCGGCCGCGTGCTCAAACGCGTTCGCCTCGAGCCGCGCGTCATGCCCGTCGCTGCGAATCGATGTCAGGCGCACGCTGTCGTAATTCAACCGCTGCAACGCCTCGAACAGATCCACCGTCCGCGTCCGGGAGACAGCGCGCTCGGCCGCGCGAGCGATGCGATCGCGCTCGGCATCGCGCAAACCCGCGAGACGCTGCGCCTCCTTCAATTGAGGCGCCCATGCGGCCAACCGGCGTTCCATCGATACACGCTGCGCGTCGAAATGCGCCCGCTCGATCACGCGACCGGCACACCATAGCGCCACCCCCGCCATCCCGATGCACACGGCGGCGGCCATCTCACCGAACACGCGCCGCCGGAGTCGCCGGGCAGCGCGGGCCCGATACGGCAGGAGATTGAAGCCGCCAAGCCGGGCGCGCTGTTTCCGTGGATCGAGTGGCGACGCGAAGCCGCTCGCAACCCGCAGCGTCATTCGAATACCCCGCGCAGCGCCAGCCCGAACGCCACCGCAAAGCCCGGCGACCGGGCGAACACATCGTCGACCGAGCCGAGCGGCGCGCAAGCCGCGCATTCGAACGGCAAAGCAATGCAGCCAAGCAAATCGCCGACGTCCGCGAGCGAAACCCGCGCACTGCCGAACGATTCGAGATCGCCGGCGACGAATGCGCAACGCGGCGCACCGGCCTGCGCAAGCGCGCGCAACGCATCGGCGGGATGCTCATGCTCGGGAGCCGGATAGCGGGCCTGCGCGGCGATGGCGTCACCGCAAATGAGCCAGCCGTGCATGCCGCCGTCGCCGATCCAGACGGCAAGATACGGCTCGCCGCCGTCGATTTCACGTGCGGCGGCATGACGAACGGCCCGCAGTGCCGCAGGCGGCTCGCCGTCGATTGCAACGAGCTCGACGCCGGCCGATGCAGCCGCGTCGATGCGCACGTCGAGATGCGCGTGCGCCGCCGCCGCGAATGCGACTTCGCCCGGCGCCGCTGTATCGCCGATGTCCCAATCGACTGCCAGTGCGTCGCGCGCCAGCCCCGTGAGCTGCTCGGCCGCCGCACGCACGGCGGGCTCGATGCCCGCCCGCGACGCGCCGCGCGGCCACGAAAGCGTCGCCATCGAAAACGCGCCGTCCGGTATCGCCATCACGCCCGGGATGGGCCTTCGGCGCCAGCCGCCGGCCGGCCGCGTCAGCGCGGTACCGCCCAGCACGGCCGACAGCGCGGCCGACACTGCCTGCCAGCCGCCATCGTCGGGCGTGTCGAACGCGCCGGCGGGCAACGGTCGCGCATCAAGCGCCTCGATCCGCAATGCGCCGCCGTGCCCCCGCCGGCTCAGCACCGCAACGCGCACCGCGCGCCGGCTCACGTCGATCCCCGCCGCCATCCGGCGGCCGAGCGCCCACCACGAACGTCCCTGCATCGCTTGCCCTCCATGAACGCACTCCGGCCGGAGCACGGTATGGAGCCATTTTGCGAAGCCGCCGATGCGGCCGGGAGTCGGCCGAATGGCTAACGCGTGCCTTCCGGATGCGCAATCGCCCATCAAGCGCGCTACAGTGAATCGTCGGCGCCGCGCCCCGGCCGTGCGTCGGCTTCCGGTCAGCCAGCGTCCGGAGTGCGCCCAAACCGGGCGGCTATAATCGCGGGACCGTATTTTTGGTGTGCCTATGCAATCCACGAATCCTACGCCTCAGCCTTCGTCGCCCGAGTCCCGCCGACGCCCGTTGTGGCTGAAGCTGCTCGTCGGCGTCGCCGGCCTGGGCGTGGCGCTCGCCGTTTGCGCCGGGCTCGTGCTCCTCTACGCGCTCGTCGTCGTCTCGCCCAACATCCCGTCGCTCGATGCGTTGACCGACTACCGCCCGAAAGTGCCGCTGCGCATCTATACGGCCGATCACGTGCTAATAGGCGAGTTCGGCGAGGAGCGGCGCGACATCGTCCACCTGCAAGACGTGCCCGATTCGCTGAAAAAAGCCGTGCTGGCGATCGAGGATGCGCGCTTTTACGAGCACGGCGGCGTCGATCTGACCGGCATCATCCGCGCAAGCGTCGTGGCGCTGACCAACGGCCACGCGTCGCAAGGCGCGAGCACGATCACGATGCAGGTCGCGCGCAACTTCTTCCTGTCGAGCGAAAAAACGTACACGCGCAAGATCTACGAGATGCTGCTCGCGTACAAGATCGAGCACGCGCTCACGAAGGATCAGATTCTCGAGGTCTATATGAATCAGATCTATCTGGGCCAGCGCGCATACGGTTTCGCCGCCGCCGCGCACGCTTATTTCGACAAGGATCTGAAGGACATCACGCTCGCGCAGGCCGCCATGCTCGCGGGGCTGCCGAAGGCGCCGTCGGCGTACAACCCGGTTGCCAACCCCAAGCGCGCGAAAGTGCGTCAGCAATACATCCTTCAGCGGATGCTCGAACTCAATTTCATCACGCAGGCGCAATATGACGAGGCGATCGCCGAGCCGCTCGTCATCAAAAGCCCGAGCCGCGTCTACAGCGTGCATGCGGAATACGTCGCCGAAATGGTGCGGCAAATGATGTACGCGCAATACAAGGACGAAGCGTATACGCGCGGGCTGAGCGTGACGACGACGATTGATTCCGCCGATCAGACGCTCGCCTATCACGCGCTGCGCAACGGCATCCTCGCGTATGACCGGCGGCGAGGCTATCGCGGGCCGGAAGGCTTCACCGAGCTGCCCACGAACGCCGACGATCGCGAACAGGCGATCGACGACGCGCTCGCCAACCATCCGGACAACGGCGAGCTGCTCGCGGCCGTCGTCACCGACGCGAGCCCGCGCCAGGTTCGCGTCGTGCTCGCCAACGGCAGCGACGCGACGCTCGACGGCGACAACCTGCGCTTCGCCGCCAGCGCTCTGTCGTCGAACACGCCACAGAACAAACGGATTCGTCCCGGCGCGATCGTGCGCGTCATCAAGAACGACGACGGCTCATGGGCAATCGCGCAGCTGCCGCAAGTGGAAGGCGCGTTCGTTTCGATCGTCCCGCAGAACGGCGCGATCCGCGCGCTGATCGGCGGCTTCGATTTCAACAAAAACAAGTTCAACCACGTGACACAGGCGTGGCGGCAGCCCGGTTCGGCGTTCAAGCCGTTCATCTATTCGGCGTCGCTCGACAAGGGCCTTGGGCCGGCGACGATCATCAACGACGGCCCGCTGTACTTCAGTGCCGCAGAAACGGGCGGCCAGCCATGGGAGCCGAAAAACTACGGCGGAGGCTTCGACGGCCCGATGACGATGCGCACCGCGCTGCAACGTTCGCGCAATCTGGTGTCGATCCGGATACTCCACCATATCGGCCCGAAATACGCGCAACAATACATCACCCGTTTCGGCTTCGACGCGGACCGCCACCCGGCCTATTTGCCGATGGCGCTCGGCGCAGGCCTCGTCACGCCGCTGCAGATGGCCGGGGCCTATTCCGTGTTCGCCAACGGCGGCTACCGGATCAATCCGTTCCTGATCGCCGAAATCACCGATCCGAACGGCAATGCCGTCGCACGTGCGCAGCCGCTCGTCGCTGAGCAGAACGCGCCGCTCGCGATCGATCAGCGTAACGCCTACGTGATGAACAGCCTGCTGCAGAGCGTCGCGCAGCGCGGCACCGGCGCACGCACGAACGTGTTGAAACGCACCGATCTCGGCGGTAAGACCGGTACGACGAACGATTCGCGCGACGCCTGGTTTTGCGGCTATCAGCACACCCTCGCGGCGGTCGCGTGGATCGGCTACGACAATCCGCGCAGCCTCGGCGACAAGGAAACCGGCGGCGGACTCGCGCTGCCTGTCTGGATCGACTACATGGGCCCCGCGCTCAAGAATGTGCCGCCATACAAAATGCCAATGCCCGATGGCATCAAAACGCTCGGCAACGAACTGTATTTCGATCAGTTCACGCCGGGCCACGGGTTCGTGTCGACCGTCGGCGTGAGCCTGCCGGCGGCGTCATCGTCCGAC
The DNA here is from genome assembly GCF_001718875.1 of Burkholderia singularis. Taxonomy (NCBI): domain Bacteria; kingdom Pseudomonadati; phylum Pseudomonadota; class Betaproteobacteria; order Burkholderiales; family Burkholderiaceae; genus Burkholderia; species Burkholderia singularis. Next base: position 611,972 of record NZ_CP013448.1, on the reverse strand, counting down.
GATTCGGAAGACTCGGCCCCGTCGCACGTCAACGAACAGGAAAAGCAGGACATCATGAACCTGTTCCGCGGCGGCAACTGACGCCGCGGCTGCCAACGCGCCGCGCCATCGAGGCCCGGTGGCGGCAACAAACGACAAAGCGGCCCCAGGGCCGCTTTGTCGTTTGGAAAACGCGTGGCCGGCACGCCGGCCACGCGCGCATCACATGTGAAACGTCACCGGCGTGCCGGCCTGCTGGGTCGCATAACCGGTCAATGCATCGAAGAACTCCTGCCCGGTGCGGGTATCGCGCCACCTGCCGTCGACGAACCGGTAGTGGAAACCGCCCGCCTTCGCGGCAATCCACACCTCCTGCATAGGCGGCTGCAGGTTGATGATGATCTTCGAACCGTTTTCGAACGTCAGCGTCAGCACGCTGCCGTTGCGTTCGAGATCGATGTCGGCGTCGCCTTCATTGACTTCGTCGACCGAGCGCTCAACGGCCGCCAGCACGGCCTCGGCGCGGGTCAGGTATTCAGTGTCGGGCATGCTAAACTCTGTCGATTCAATTGTTTAGGGACGGTCATGCGAATTGCTTGGCAAATGCGCGCTTTGCCGATCAGCGCGATTGTAGCGGCTTTGATGCTAGCAGGCTGCGGTCAGCGTGGCCCGTTGTACTTACCGGAAGTGCCGCCGCTGCCACCCAAGCCGACCGAGCGCGCGCAGCCGCCCGCGGATGCCGCCGATGCGGCTTCGTCCGACGACGGCAGCGCAGCCGACTCGCCGCTCGCGCTGTCGCCCGAATTGTCGGCGCAGCGGGCGTCAAAAGCCATGCCCGCTTCCGGTGCGTCTTCCGCTCAATAACCGAACTCGCATGAATCAACCCGCATTCGATTATGTCGACGGCACGCTCCACGTGGAGCGCGTGCCTGCCGAAGCGCTCGCCGAGCGCTTCGGCACCCCGCTGTTCGTCTATTCGCGCGCCGCGCTCACCGCCGCGTATGAAGCTTACGCCCAGGCCTGCGCGGGCCGCCGTGCGACGATTCACTTCGCGGTGAAATCGAACGGCAATCTCGGCGTGCTCAACGTATTTGCGCGCCTGGGCGCGGGCTTCGACATCGTGTCGGGCGGCGAACTTGCCCGCGTGCTCGCGGCGGGCGGCCAGGCGCGGAACACGGTGTTCTCCGGCGTCGGCAAGAGCGCGGATGAGATGCGCGTCGCACTCGATGTGGGCGTGAAGTGCTTCAACGTCGAATCGATCCCCGAACTCGACCGGTTGAACGCCGTCGCGGCGTCGCTCGGCAAGCGCGCGCCCGTGTCGCTGCGCGTGAATCCGGACGTCGATCCGAAAACGCACCCCTACATCTCGACCGGCCTGAAGGCGAACAAGTTCGGCATCGCGTTCGACGACGCGCGCGCCGCTTACCGGACGGCGGCCGCTCTGCCGAACCTCGACGTGATCGGCATCGACTGCCACATCGGCTCGCAAATCACCGAGCTGAGCCCGTATCTCGACGCGCTCGACAAACTGCTCGATCTCGTCGAGCAGGTCGAGGCGGACGGCGTGACGATCCGCCATGTCGATGTCGGCGGGGGGCTCGGCATCGTGTACGACGCGGAAACGCCGCCCGATATCGGCAGCTACGTGCGCGCGGTGCTCGATCGCATCGACGCGCGCGGACACGGCCATCGCGAAGTGTGGTTCGAGCCGGGCCGCTCGCTGACGGGCAACGCGGGGGTGCTGCTCACGCGGGTCGAATTTCTGAAGCAGGGCGAGGAAAAGAACTTCTCGATCGTCGATGCCGCGATGAACGATCTCGCGCGCCCGACGATGTACGACGCGTATCATGCAATCGATCCGGTGAAGCCGCGCACCGACGTTGCGCCCAAGGTCTACGACGTCGTGGGCCCCGTCTGCGAAAGCGGCGATTGGCTCGGCCGCGAGCGCACGCTGGCGATCGAGCCGGGCGATCTGCTCGCGATCCGCTCGACGGGCGCCTACGGATTCACGATGAGTTCCAACTACAACGCTCGGCCACGCGCGGCCGAGGTGATCGTCGACGGCGCTAACGCGCATCTCGTGCGGCTGCGCGAAACGATCGAGAGCCTGTTCGAGCACGAGACGATCCTGCCGGAGGGTTGAGCGGCGAAGTACACAAAGGAAGCCTGCTGACGCGCGCATCCGGAATTCATCGTCCGCAGACCGAAGGCGATGTCCGTTCACCGGACATCGCCTTTTTATTTGGCCATCGGACAATCCGGCCCGCGCCCGCATCGCGCGCGGCGCGGCCGGCCTATGCGCGCCGCCAGCGCTCCCGCGCCCAGAGCAGCAGACGCCAGCCAAGCAGCGCGACGACGATCGCGCCATACAGCTTCGGCAGCGCGAGATCGTGCTTGCCCGCCTTCATCCACCAGAAATGCAGGATGCCGAACGATGCGATCAGATAAATCGCGCGGTGCAGCGTCTGCCAGTGCCTGCCGAGCCGCCGCGCGGCCGCGCGCGGCGACGTCGCGGCGAGCGGGATCAGCAGCACGAACGCGGCGAACCCCACGGTGATGAACGGGCGCTTCACGATATCCTTCGCAATCTCCATCAGGTCGAACCATTTGTCGAACCAGATGTATGTCGTGAAATGCAGCACCGCGTAAAAAAACGCGTAAAGCCCGAGCATGCGCCGCAGCCGCAGCAGCGCGTTGACGCCCGTTAGCCGTCGCAGCGGCGTGACGGCGAGCGTGATGCACAGAAACACGAGTGTCCAGAGCCCTGTCGAGCGCGTGATGAATTCGATCGGATTCGCGCCGAGTTGGCCTGTCGCGCCGAAAAACACGATCCGCGCGAGCGGGTACAACGAAGCGGCGAATACCGCCACCTTCACGGGCATGAGCCATTGCGGCACGCCGTTCGTGCGGCCTGCGCCGCGGCGCGCCGCGTTGCCGCTGGAGTCCGCGCTTGTGTTCGTCTTTGCGAATGCCGTCGGTTGCATGGGATTCTCCATTCGCCAAGACTCAAAAATAACGCTTCAGATCCATGCCGCGATACATCGACGCGACCCATTCGCCATAACCGTTGTACATCAGCGTCTTGCGCTTCGGCGTGAAGAAGCCGTCGTCGCCGATGCGCCGCTCGGTCGCCTGGCTCCAACGCGGATGATCGACATTCGGATTGACGTTCGAATAGAAGCCGTATTCGTTCGATGCGTATGTATTCCAGCTCGTCGGCGGCTGACGCTCGACGAAACGGATCTTCACGATCGACTTCGCGCTCTTGAAGCCGTACTTCCACGGCACGATCAGCCGCACCGGCGCGCCGTTCTGGTTCGGCAGCACCTGGCCGTAGACGCCCATCGTCAGCAATGTCAGCGGGTTCATCGCCTCGTCCATGCGCAGCCCTTCCGAATACGGCCAATCGAGGATCGGCGCGGACAGTCCGGGCATTTGCGAAGGATCGGCGAGCGTGATGAACTGCACGAATTTCGCGTTGCCGGTCGGCTCGACGCGCTTGATGAGTTCGGCAAGCGGAAAGCCGATCCACGGCATCACCATCGACCAGCCCTCGACACAGCGATGCCGGTACACACGCTCCTCGAGCGGCGCGAGCTTCAGCAACTCGTCGATGTCGTACACCTTCGGCCGCTTGATCTCGCCTTCGACCGACACGCGCCACGGATGCGGCCGGAGTGTGCCGGCATTGCGCGCCGGATCGCTCTTATCGGTGCCGAATTCGTAGAAATTGTTGTAGGTCGTGATGTCCTTGAACGGCGTGACCTTGTCCGGCACGACGAACTTCGGATTAGTCTGCGCGGCGAGCTTGCGCGCCTTCGCGTCGGGCGACGCGTATTCGGCGAACGCCAGTCCGGGCGCGCCGCCGGCAAGCCCGCCCGCGGCGACGGCGCCCGCCGCCCGTAAGATCCGGCGTCGATTCTCGAAAACCGCTTGCGGCGTGATTTCGCTGCGTGGAATGTCGTCGCCGGCGAGCGCCGCACGCAGCGTGTTTCTGATCATCATAGTGATGCTCCGTTCTGTCCGGCGACGCGGGCTTCGCTCGCCAAAACGTTGGACCCGATTTCGCACCGCCTGTTCGCCGGCATCGCGCCAAACCGCCGGTGCAAGAAAAAACCGCCGAGCATTGAATGCGTCGGCGGTTATTAGTCGTGCGAGCGGCGCGGATCTTACAGCTTGCCGTAACTATGCAAGCCGGACAGGAACATATTGACGCCGAGGAACGCGAACGTCGTGACGAGCAGGCCCGTCAACGCCCACCACGCGGCAACCGCGCCGCGCAGCCCTTTCATCAGACGCATGTGCAGCCACGCCGCATAGTTCAGCCAGACGATCAGCGCCCAGGTTTCCTTCGGGTCCCAGCTCCAGTAACCGCCCCATGCCTCGGCCGCCCATAGCGCGCCGAGAATCGTCGCGATCGTGAAGAACGCAAAGCCGACCGCGATCGACTTGTACATCACGTCGTCGAGCACGTCGAGCGCGGGCAGCCGATCGGCCAGCATGCCGCGCTCCTTGAGCAGATACGCAACGGCGACCATCGCGGACAACGCAAAGCTGCCATAGCCGATGAAATTCGCGGGCACGTGGATTTTCATCCACCAGCTTTGCAACGCGGGCACGAGCGGCTGGATCTGCTGCGCGTCGCGCGCGATCGAGTACCACATCAGGAAGCCGACCGCCGCGCTGATCACGAGCAGCACGAACGCGCCCATCGCCCGCGTGCCGTAGTGCCCTTCGTAGTACAGATAGAGCAGCGCAGTGATCAAGCTGAACAGCACGAACACTTCATACAAGTTCGATACCGGAATATGGCCGATATCGGCGCCGATCAGATACGACTCGTACCAGCGCACCATCAGGCCGGTAAACCCCATCAGCACGGCCGCCCATGTGAGCTTCTGACCGATCGCGCCACCCGAGCCCGAGCGTGACAACATGCCGATCCAGTAGAACACGGTCGCGAGCACGAACAGCGCGCTCATCCACAGAATCGCGGACTGGCTGGACAGGAAATATTTGAGCAGGAACGCCGAATCGGCGCGCGATAAGTCGCCCTGGTAAATCTGCAACGACAGCAGCGACAGCGCGGCGATCGCCGCCATCAAGAGCCGCGCGGGCTTCCAGCGCCAGCCCAGCGCGATGAGCGCGGGCACGGTGCCGATCAGCACGGCCTTGTCGTAATAATTCATCTGCGCGCGGTAATGCGTGAGCGCGAAGCCCGCGCCGACGACGAGCGCCAACGCGAACAGCCAGTCGATAGCCGACAAGCGCCGCAGGAACGGCCGCTCGTCAAAGGCCGACGTTTCGGCCGGCGTTTCGGCGAGAGCGCGCGGCGCGCGCGATGACGATACTTGGGTCAGATCCATGATGTCAGCGAGTCGAATCGTTGGTCCCGGCGCGATCGGGCGCGGCGGCCGGTTTGGCGCGCAGCGCGGCGGCGGCCGCGTCGCGTGTTTGCACGAATTCTTTTTCGAAGTCGAAAGTCTTGCGCGCGGTGGACATTGCCATCAGCACGCTCGCGCCTCCATCCGCATCCTTGATCCAGAACCAGAGACGCCGCTCGCGCACGTAGAACATCGCGAAAATACCGGCGACGAGCAACAGGCTGCCAACGTATACCAGATTCTTGCCGGGTGCGCGCGTGAGCTGGAACACCGATGCCTGCACCTGTTTGAACGAATCGAGTTGCAAGTAGACCGGCGCGCCGTACAGAAAACTGTCCGACAACGCGTTGATCGCATTCTGCACGAAGCGCACCGTGGGCTGCGCCTGCTGCGCGGCCGGCTCGTTCGCGCGCTCGCGGGCAATTTGCCAAACCTCCCACATCGAGCCTTCAAGCATCCGCAGCAGCAAGCCGGCGGCCTTTTCCTTCTCGTCTTTCGGCACCGAGCGGTCGATGAACGTCGCGACCGCCTGAAAGCCGCCGAGCGGATTGCCGTCCGCGCCGCGGCCGATGCTGCCGTCCGCTCCCGCGAATAGGGTCAAAACGCGTAACGCACTGTCCTCGAGGCGTCCGCGCAGCGACGCATCTCCATTGCCGAGCGAATGCTGCGCGAAGCGGCGTGCCGCGTCGATGCGCACCGCCGGGTCCTGGAGCGCCGCCCGCAGCCGCATCCATTCGCCGACCGAATCACGGCTGTCGGCCGGAATCCGCAGATAGCGGAACGGATCGTTCGGGCTCGCCCGCACGCCTGCGAGGAACACGCGATCGCCGCCGATTTCGACCGGCAACATGTAGTTGTTGAATTCGCGCGCCTGGCCGTCCTTGCCGCGCACCTTGTACTGAACCGACGGCCCGACGTTGTGCAGTTCGAGCGGCTTCGACGACTTCGCGCCCGAGCCGAGCCGCTCATCGAGGAGTTCCTTGACGGATTGGCGCGTCGCGACGCCGCGCGCATCGGTCTTGCCGCTCGCATCCGACACGTTCTCGACGTTGATCGCGCGAAAATCCGAAAATTCGACCGTATCGCCGCCGGAGCCGGGCAACGGCGTCGCATTACCGATCGCGCCCTTGAACGGAAACGTCGAGGCGCTCGCGCCTTCCATCGGATAGGCGGTCATCTCCATCAGCGAGCCGCCGTCCTGGAAGCTCGACTGGTAAATCGACACGCCCTTGTACTCGAACGGCTTGTTCACCTCGACGCGCGCGGGAATCCGCTTGCCCGTCTCGCGATCGACGACGACGATGTCGCTCGCGAAGAGCTTCGGCATCCCGGTCGAGTAATAGTCGACGATGAACTTCTCGAGTTGGATCGAAAACGGCAAATCCTGAATCAGCGAGCCGGTCGGCTGATTGAGGATCGCGGTCGACACGTACTGCCCCTCGGGCACCCATGCATAGCCGCGAAACGTCGGATTCGACTCGGACAGCCGATGCTCGGCGCCGATCTCGCTAATCGTCGCACTTGTATTGACGGGGCTCTTGCCGAGCAGCCACATTTGAAATTTGATCGGCAGGTTGCTGTCGACGAGGCCGCCCACGCAGATCACGACGATCGCAAGATGCGCGGCAATGTAGCCGAACTTCGTCAGCGCGCCGCGCTTTGCGCTGATCAGCGTCGCGTCGCCGGTCTCGCGAACGACATGCTTGTAGCCCGCCTTCGCGACGAGCGCCGCGAGCGCGGCGGCGGCCGCCGCGCGCGTGCCGCCCGCCGCGAATTCCGCTTTGTGGTGGAACGCGCGCAGGCTGCCCTCGCGAACCTTGTCTTTCCAGCTCTTCGCGTCGGCGAGCATCTTTGGCGCATTGCGGATCACGCACAGAGAAATCGATGCGACGAGGAAAATCAGGATCAGCATGAACCACCACGCGCTGTAGACCGTGTAGAGGCTCAGCCCGCGGAAGATGTCGGCCCAGAACGGGCCGAACTGATTGACGTAGTTCGGATACGGATCGTCCTGCGTGAGGACCGTGCCAATGATGCTCGCAATTGCGAGGATCACAAGCAATGCGATCGCAAAGCGCATCGAGCTGAGCAGCTCGATCGCGCGCTTCGCGGCGGACGGTCCCGCCGCCGATTGCATCCCCGATGTGGTAACGCTCATTCAAACTCCAACTCACAACAAAAAAGGGCAAGGCGGCCGTTCGACGGCGCCCCACCCTTTTCTTGTTCTTGCGGCCACCCCACGGGCAGCCGCCTCGTTCATCCGGCTCGCCAGCCGAACCGGTTCAGTGCAAGCCGGCGATGTAATCGGCCACAGCCTTGAGTTCGCCATCTGTCAGCTTCAGCGCGATCTGATGCATCGGCTCGTTGTTGCGCGTGCCCTGTTGGAACGCGCTCAGCTGCGCAACCGTGTATTCCGCCCACTGTCCCGACAACCGCGGATACTGGATCGGTATGCCCTGACCGGCCGGACCATGGCAGCTCGCACATGCGGGCACGCCCTTCTCCGCGATGCCGCCGCGATAGATCTTCTGCCCCAGCGCGACCGTCGCCGCATTGCGCGCCGCGCCCGGCTTCGGCTGCTGCGCGCCGTAATACGCGGCAACATTGCGTGCGTCCTGGTCGTTCAGCGCGGCCGCGAAACCGGCCATCACGGAGTTGACGCGCGCCGGCCCCTTCGCGCCCGGCTGCGTCTTGAAATCGCCCAATTGCTTGACCAGATACTCGGGATGCTGGCCGGCCAGCTTCGGAAACGAACCCGTTGCGCTGTTGCCGTCCGCACCGTGGCACGCGGCGCACACCTGTGCCGCGATCGCCTTGCCGCGGTCGAGATCCGGCTTTGCCGCATCCGCCGCTTTTGCCTCCGCCATGAAACCAACGAGCGCTGCTACTGAAAACTGAAGCACTGCCGAAAACTTGCTCAGTCGATTCATTCGCACACCTTGTCTCTTGTGGGAATTGTGATGTTCTGCAGAAAACGACGGCGCCCAGTCTACCGTAGAAAGCGCGCGATGCGGCTTTTCGCTGGCTGCGGCAAAGGCACCGTATTGTACAATACCCCGATGAAAGTCCCGACGCCCATCCGGGCTAACCTCGGGGCTCCCGCCTTCACCGCGCCGCCTGGCGCCGCCCGTCGCCGTCCTTCTCATGGCCTTCTTGCTCCATCAAGCCCGCTTCTTCACGACCGTCAACCATCTGCGCGATCTGCCGCCGACCGCGCAGCCGGAAGTCGCCTTCGCGGGCCGCTCCAATGCCGGCAAATCGACGGCGATCAATGTACTTTGCAATCAGAAGCGGCTCGCTTTCGCGTCGAAGACGCCCGGACGCACGCAGCACATCAACTATTTCTCGGTCGGCCCGCAAGCCGCGCCCGTCGCCAACCTCGTCGATCTGCCAGGCTACGGCTACGCCGAAGTGCCGGGAGCTGCGAAGGCGCACTGGGAACAGCTCCTGTCGACGTATCTGCAAACCCGCTCGCAGCTTTGCGGAATGATTCTGATGATGGATTCGCGCCGGCCGCTCACCGAACTCGATCAACGGATGATCGAATGGTTCGCGCCGACCGGTAAGCCGATTCACACGCTGCTGACGAAATGCGACAAATTGACGCGGCAGGAGAGCATCAATGCGCTGCGTGCAACGCAAAAAAGCCTCGACGCTTATCGCGACGCCGGGTACGCGGGCAAGCTGAGCGTGCAGCTCTTCTCGGCGCTCAAACGCACTGGCCTCGACGACGCGCACGCACTGATCGAAAGCTGGGTGCGACCCGCAGACGCGGACGCAAATCGCGCCGATGAAGCAAAATAATCGCCACGCGATGCATTCCGCTCACGTCCCGAACTCGGCGGACAGCCTGCACAATTCGTGCGGCGCATAAAAAAACCCGCCGTTCAACGGCGGGTTAAACAGCCTAATCGAATAACGACAGGCACCCGCTCAGGGAGGAGAAGCGGGGAGCATTGCGCGATATGCACTTTGCCCGATCGCTATCATATACCAATGTCTCAAAAATTGACCGGAGGAAACCGAAAGCTTCCTCGGTTCCACATCGCCCCATTCCATCTGATCCAGCCATGAGCATCCATCCTTTGCACCGCCCGCGCCGCATGCGCCGTGACGAATTCTCGCGCCGCCTGATGCGCGAAAACCTCGTCACCACGAACGATCTGATCTATCCCGTGTTCGTCGTCGAAGGCACGAACGTGCGCCAGCCGGTGCCGTCGATGCCGGGCGTCGAGCGCGTGTCAGTGGATTTGCTGATGGGCGTCGCCGAGCAGTGCGTCGAGCTTGGCGTGCCCGTGCTGTCGTTATTTCCGGCCATCGAGCCGTCGCTGAAGACGCCCGATGGCCGCGAGGCGACCAATCCGGAAGGCTTGATTCCACGCGCCGTGCGCGAGCTGAAACGCCGCTTTCCCGAACTTGGCGTGCTGACCGACGTCGCACTCGATCCGTACACGAGCCACGGCCAGGACGGTGTGCTCGACGAGTCCGGCTACGTGCTCAACGATGAAACGCTCGAGATCCTCATCGAGCAGGCGCGTGCGCAAGCACAGGCCGGCGTTGACATCGTCGCGCCGTCGGACATGATGGATGGCCGCATCGGCGCGATTCGCGAGATGCTCGAAAGCGACGGCCATATCCATACGCGAATCATGGCGTATTCGGCCAAGTATGCGTCCGCGTTCTACGGCCCGTTCCGCGACGCGGTCGGCTCTGCATCGAATCTCGGCAAAAGCAACAAGATGACCTACCAGATGGACCCGGCCAATAGCGACGAGGCGCTGCGCGAAGTGCGGCTCGACATCGAAGAAGGCGCGGACATGGTGATGGTGAAGCCCGGCATGCCTTATCTCGATATCGTGCGCCGCGTGAAGGACGAGTTCCGGTTCCCGACTTACGTCTATCAAGTCAGCGGCGAATACGCGATGCTGAAAGCCGCGGCGCAGAACGGTTGGCTCGATCATGACAAGGTCGTGCTCGAATCGCTGCTCGCGTTCAAGCGCGCCGGCGCGGACGGCATCCTCACGTATTTCGCGCTCGACGCTGCACGGCTGTTGCGCGCGCAGCGGTAACAAGCCTGAGCGTCTGCGCGCTGCGCATCGAGCGGCGCGCAGGCATGCGAAAACGGCGACGCGTCGGTTCAACGAGCGTCGCCGTTTCTTATATTCGGCTCACCATCGATCGTGCGACAACCGCGCGTGCCCGCAGCGGTACATCAGCAATGCTTGCGCCGCGCGGCGGCTCATCGCGGCAATCGCCATGCGCGGCACACGCCGCGCCGCGCTCGCACATCAAGCAGCCGGTGACGTCGGCGGCAACGACATGCGCTCCAGACTGCGCAAAAATCGCTCGGCAGACTGATAGCCGACCACCCGCCCGCGCTCCTGCCCGCCATCGAATACGATGATGCCCGGCGGCCCGAACAGCTCGAAGCGCTTGAGTAACGCCTGGTCATCCGCGCTGTTCGCCGTGACGTCCGCGCGCACGAGGCGCATTTGCGCGAGCCGCGCCTGAACGCGCGGATCGGTGAACGTCAGATGCTCCATCTCCTTGCAGCTCACGCACCAGTCCGCGTAAAAATCGAGCATCACGGGCTGCGCCGATGTTTTCAGAACCTCGTCGAGTTCGGCGACCGAACGTACCGGCGCGAACGCCGGCCCTTCATGCCCGGTCGCGGCAGCCGCCGAGCCGATCGGCGCACCGCGCGACGCGAGCACCGCGAGCGGGCGCAGCGGGTCGGTCGAACCGGCCGCGAGGCCGACGATGAGCGTCGCGGCCCAAATCGCGAGCGCGGCCCCCAGTCCGCGCCCCAAACGCCGCCACACCGAAGATCCGCCCGCATGCGGCGTAAACAGGCCCAGCGCGGCCGCGGCAATCAGCAGCCACAACGCGGCAAGACCGAGACGCGCCGCGCCATTGAGCACCGGCCAGACGATCCACAACGCCGCGGCAAGCAGCACGACGCCGAAGAACACTTTGACGCCGTCCATCCACGCGCCCGCGCGGGGCAGCAGCGTACCGGCGCCGACGCCGATCACGAGCAACGGCACGCCGAGGCCAAGCCCCATCGAGAAGAGTGCCACGCCGCCAAGAAACGCGTTGCCGGTATGCGCGATGAACGCGAGCACCGCGAACAGCGGCGCGGTCATGCATGCGCCGACGACGAGCGCCGACAGCGCGCCCATCGTCGCGACCGCCATGAAGCGCCCGCCCGAGCGGCGGCCGGACGCTTGTGCGGCGCCGTCCTGCCAACGCTGAGGCAACGCGATATCGATACCGCCGATCAGCAACAGCGCGAAAGCGCTCAGCAGCAGCGCGAATGCGCCGAGTACCCACGGATTCTGCAGCCACGCGCCAAGACTTTGCCCGACGAGCGCCGCCGCAACACCGAGCGCGGTATAGACCAGCGCCATGCCGATCACATAAGTCAGCGACAGCGAAAACGCGCGCGCGCGCGTCACCCGCACGCCTTCGCCGACGATGATCGCCGACAGGATCGGAATCATCGGGTACGAGCACGGCAGCAGGCTCAACACCATCCCGGCAACGAAATAAAGCGCGACGATCGTCAGGAATCCGTGTCCGTCGAGCAGCGAGCGCGTATAGTCGGCGCTCGTCACGCGCTCATACCAACTCCCGCCATCCGCGCTTGCGCCGGCAGCAGGCGATGCGGCCGCAGTCGGGCCGGCAGCCGCGCCTCCGAGCGCCGCGCCTTCGATCCGCGCGACATGCACGGCGGGCGGATAGCAGATGCCTTCGTCCGCGCATCCTTGCGACGTCACCGCAAGCTCGAACGGCCCCGACGCCTGCTTGACCGGCACGTGAATCGTGAGATCGCCGCGATAGGTTTCGACCTCCTTCTGGAACGTCTGGTCGAACTTCACGTGACCAGCCGGCATCTGCGCTTCGCCGAGCGTGGCCGTGCCGCCTTTTACCTCGAACCCGAAACGCTCGCGATACAGGTAATAGCCGTCGGCGATCTTGAAATGCACGTCTACTTGCCCCGGCGCCTCGCTCGTGCTGAATTTGAAAGCGACCGCGGGATCGAGAAAATCATCGGCGGCGCGAGTCGCAAGCGGCGCGCCGAACAGCATGCCGAACCACGCCACGACGGCAAGCCATCCATGAATACGGGAGCGCAGGGTGTTAAGCGAAGAACGATTAAACATGAAATAGCCGCTGAGTTTCGTTGGCAACCCACTCGCCATAAGACGCCGACGCCGTTGCCTGCCAAGATACGATCTCGGGAACATCGTAAGGATGACGGGACTGAATGAAGCGCTCGAGTTCCAGCGCACGCACGGCGCTCGTCTTGAACAGCAACTGGATTTCGTCGGCCGTCTCAACCTTGCCTTGCCAATGGTAGCGCGATCGAATCGCGCCCAGTTCGGACACGCACGCGGCAAGCCGCGCCGCCAGCGCGCCGTCCGCAAGCGCGCGGGCGGTTTGCGCATCGGGCACCGTCGTCAACATCAGGACGATCACCATTGGCGCCTCCGTGACTGTGTTGAAAACCTCATATCGTATCGCACGCAGCGAAAGCGCGTGAATGCCGTCTCGCGTGGATCGGTGCGCAAAACCGGCGGCCCAAACAAAAAGGGCCAAGCCTTCGCTTGACCCTTGATGCGATGTTGCCGAAACGGCTTATTCAGCTTCCTGAACGTTTTCCGTTTCCTCGACTTCCGGACGATCGAGCAGTTCGACGAGCGCCATCGGTGCATTGTCGCCGACGCGGAAACCGAACTTCAGGATGCGCAGATAGCCGCCCGGACGGTTCGCGTAGCGCGGGCCCAGCACGTCGAACAGCTTCGTGACGGAATCGCGGTCGCGCAGGCGGTTGAACGCGAGGCGGCGGTTCGCGAGCGACGGCTTCTTGCCGAGCGTGATCAGCGGCTCGACGACCTTACGAAGTTCCTTCGCCTTCGGCAACGTGGTCTTGATGACTTCGTGCTCGATCAGCGAGTTGGACATGTTACGAAGCATAGCCAGGCGATGGCTGCTCGTGCGGTTCAGTTTCCGCAAACCATGACGGTGACGCATTTCAGTTTCCTTGATTCAAAGTTTTGATCCAGCTCTTCTATCGCTTGGCGGCATTGCGCGCTGCACGGGCCGGTATGAAAAAAGCAAGATACGGATTTTAAAGGAAAATCCGCATCTTTGCCAGTTGCGGCTAGCGCCGCGCCTACTTACTTGTCGAGACCGGCCGGCGGCCAGTTCTCAAGCTTCATGCCCAGCGTGAGGCCACGCGAAGCCAGCACTTCCTTGATCTCGTTGAGCGACTTGCGGCCGAGGTTCGGCGTCTTCAGCAACTCGTTTTCGGTGCGCTGGATCAGATCGCCGATGTAATAAATATTCTCGGCCTTCAGGCAGTTCGCCGAACGCACGGTCAGCTCGAGATCGTCGACCGGACGCAGCAGGATCGGATCGATCTGCGGCGCGCGCGACGGCGCCTCGGCAGCCGTTTCCGTGCCTTCCAGCGCAGCGAACACCGACAACTGATCGACGAGAATGCGCGCCGATTGACGGATCGCCTCTTCCGGCGTGATCACGCCGGACGTCTCGATGTTCATCACGAGCTTGTCGAGATCGGTACGCTGCTCGACCCGCGCGCTTTCGACGGCGTAGCTCACGCGGCGAACCGGGGAGAACGACGCGTCAAGCACGATACGGCCGATGATCTTCGCGGTTTCGTCGCCATAGCGGCGCACGTTGCCCGGCACATAACCGCGGCCCTTCTCGACCTTGATCTGCACGTCGAGCTTGCCGCCCTTCGACAGATGCGCGATCACATGATTCGGGTTGATCACTTCGCAATCGTGCGCCAACTCGATGTCGCCGGCCGTCACGACGCCTTCGCCTTCCTTGCGCAGCGTCACCGTGACTTCGTCGCGGTTGTGCAGCTTGAACACCACGCCCTTCAGGTTCAGCAGCAGGTTGACGACGTCCTCTTGCACACCATCGAGCGTCGAGTACTCGTGCACGACGCCAGCGATCGTCACTTCGGTCGGCGCATAGCCGATCATCGACGACAGCAGCACACGGCGGAGCGCATTGCCCAAGGTATGGCCGTAACCGCGCTCGAACGGCTCCATGACCACTTTCGCATGGTTCTCGCCCAGCGATTCCACAGCGATGATCTTGGGTTTCAACAAACTGGTTTGCATAGGTTTTCCTTTTCAATACCCTCGGCTCGTTACACCGATAAGGCTGACCGGTAACAACCTGAAAATGAACAGCCGAGGCCCTGCCTTGCTAAACGCAATCGGCAGGAAGCCTCGGCTCTCAAACGGATTAACGCGAATACAATTCGACGATCAGGCTTTCGTTGATGTCGCCGGCGATATCGGCGCGCTCCGGCACTTGCTTGAACGTGCCTTCGAACTTCTTCGCATCGACTGCGACCCAGCTCGGCAAACCGCCTTGCTCGGCGAGCGACAGCGCTTCGACGATACGCGCCTGCTTCTTCGCTTTTTCACGGATCGCGATCACGTCGCCGACCTTCACTTGCTGCGACGGAACATTCGCGACGATGCCGTTGACCGTGATCGCCTTGTGGCTCACGAGCTGACGCGCTTCAGCGCGGGTCGAGCCGAAGCCCATCCGGTACACGACGTTGTCGAGACGCGATTCGAGCAATTGCAGCAGGGTTTCACCCGTGTTGCCCTTGCGACGGTCGGCTTCAGCGAAGTAACGGCGGAACTGGCGCTCCAGCACGCCATAGATACGCTTGACCTTCTGCTTTTCGCGCAGCTGCGTGCCATAGTCCGACGTGCGCGCGCCGGACGTGCGGCCATGCTGGCCCGGCTTGCTGTCGAGCTTGCACTTGTCGGCGAGCGAGCGGCGAGCGCTCTTCAGGAACAGGTCGGTGCCTTCACGGCGAGACAGCTTGGCTTTGGGGCCGATATAACGTGCCACTTTGCATTCCTCTATCTATCAGTCACGCGGATTTCCATCCGCGCTAGTTCGCTCCCTTTGGGGCGAACGGTGGGCTTAGTCAATCAGATGCGCAAACTGCGCATTAAAACAGCACAGCCCGTCGGCGCGATGCGGCGACAGGCAATGCGCGGGCGCATCGGTTAGATGCGACGACGCTTCGGCGGACGGCAGCCGTTATGCGGAATCGGGGTGACATCCGAAATCGCGGTGATCTTGATGCCGAGGCCATGCAGCGCACGCACTGCCGACTCGCGGCCCGGGCCGGGCCCCTTGATCCGGACTTCGAGATTCTTCACGCCGTATTCCATCGCGACACGGCCAGCCGATTCGGCTGCAACCTGTGCTGCGAAAGGCGTCGACTTGCGCGAGCCCTTGAAGCCCTGGCCGCCCGACGTCGCCCATGCCAGCGCGTTGCCCTGGCGATCGGTGATCGTGATGATCGTGTTGTTGAACGACGCGTGAACGTGCACCACGCCTTCAGCAACGTTCTTCTTGACCTTCTTGCGAACGCGTTGCGCCGCGGAGTTGGAAGCCTTAGCCATTACGTTTTCCTGTCTCTATCAGTGCCGCTTACTTCTTCAGCGCTTGCGCTGCGCGACGCGGACCCTTGCGAGTACGAGCGTTCGTGCGCGTGCGCTGGCCGCGCATCGGCAGGCCCTTGCGGTGACGAACGCCGCGGTAGCAGCCAAGATCCATCAGGCGCTTGATGTTCATCGTCACTTCACGGCGCAGATCGCCTTCGACGACAAACTTGCCCACTTCTTCACGCAGCTTTTCGAGATCTGCGTCGGTCAGGTCCTTGACCTTCTTCGAGAATTCGACGCCAGCTGCCACGCAGATGCTGCGCGAGCGCGTGCGGCCGATACCAAAGATCGCCGTCAAGCCGATCTCGGTATGCTGGTGATTCGGGATGTTAACCCCTGCGATACGAGCCATTGTTTTTCCTCAAACAAAAAGCGCAAACAAACGCGCAGTCAGCCTTGGCGCTGCTTGTGACGCGGATCCGAGCTGCAGATCACGCGAACCACGCCTTTGCGCTTGATGATCTTGCAATTGCGGCAAATGCGCTTAACCGATGCCATCACTTTCATGATATTACCCTTTTTACAAATCACTTCGCCCGGAACACGATCCGCGCACGCGACAGATCGTAAGGCGTCAATTCAACCGTCACCTTGTCGCCAGGAAGGATGCGGATGTAGTGCATCCGCATCTTTCCGGAGATATGCCCCAATACGACATGGCCGTTTTCCAGCTTCACCCGGAAGGTCGCATTCGGAAGGTTTTCGATCACCTCACCCTGCATCTGGATTACATCGTCCTTGGCCATAAGTCCTTTTTAACGCATTGGGATATTGCCGCCCTTGAAATTGGCTTTCTTGAGCAGCGATTCATACTGTTGCGACATAACGTACGACTGCACCTGCGCCATGAAGTCCATCGTGACGACGACAATGATCAGCAGCGACGTTCCACCAAAATAAAACGGCACGTTCCAGCGCAGCACCAGAAATTCCGGCAGCAGGCACACGAAGACGATGTAGATCGCACCGGCCAGCGTCAGACGCGTGAGAATCCGATCGATGTACCGCGCGGTCTGATCGCCCGGACGGATGCCCGGCACGAACGCCCCGCTCTTCTTCAGGTTGTCCGCGGTTTCCCTGCTGTTGAACACCAGCGCGGTGTAGAAGAAGCAGAAAAACACGATTGCCAGCGTGTACAACAGCACATACACCGGTTGCCCGGGCTTCAGCGCCTCTGCCACGTTGTGCAGCGTATCCGACAGCCAGCTCTTGCGCTCGCCCGAGCTGAACCAGCTCAGGATCGTCGCCGGGAACAGGATGATCGACGACGCGAAGATCGGCGGAATCACACCCGACATGTTCAACTTCAACGGCAGATGCGACGACTGCCCACCGTAGATCTTGTTGCCAACCTGGCGTTTCGCGTAGTTCACGAGAATCTTGCGCTGGCCGCGTTCGATGAACACAACCAGGTAAGTCACCGCGGCAATCAGAACGACGATGATGATCGCCGAAATGATGCTCATCGAACCCGTGCGCACCAGTTCGAACAACCCACCGACGGCATTCGGGAACCCTGCTGCGATCCCGCCGAAGATGATGATCGAAATGCCGTTGCCCAGGCCGCGCTCAGTGATCTGCTCGCCGAGCCACATCAGGAACATCGTGCCCGTCACCAACGTAACGACCGTCGTCAGTCGGAACACCATGCCCGGCTCGGTCACGAGCCCCGGCTGGTTCTCCAGCGCGGCGGCGATGCCGAATGCCTGGAACGTCGCGAGCACCACGGTGAAATACCGTGTGTACTGCGTGATTTTCCGCTGCCCGGCCTGCCCTTCCTTCTTCAACGCTTCGAGCTGCGGCGATACGATCGCCATCAACTGCATGATGATCGACGCCGAGATATACGGCATGATCCCCAGTGCGAAGATCGTGAAACGCGACAGCGCGCCACCCGAGAACATGTTGAACATGCCCAGGATGCCGCCCGCCTGGCTCTGGAACAGCTTGGCCAGTTGATCCGGATCGATGCCCGGCACCGGAATATGCGCGCCGATGCGATAGACGATCAGCGCCAGCAGCAAAAACATTGCTCGCCGGCGCAGATCGCCGAACTTCGCCGTGCTTCGACCGGGTTTTGCGAGACTCGGGCTGTTAGCCAAGTATCTTCTCCGATGCAAATGCTAGTGACGGCACGCGTTGCGCGTCACTCGGCAAACGAACCGCCGGCTGCTTCGATCGCAGCGCGCGCACCCTTCGTCGCACCGAGACCCTTGACGACGATCTTGCGCTTGATTTCGCCCGTCGCAATGATCTTCGCGCTCTTCGTCAGTTCGCCGACGAGGCCAGCTTGCTTCAGCGCCAGCAGATCGACTTCGTCGACCGGCAGCTTTTCCAGGTCCACGAGGCGCACTTCACCGACGAATTCCTTCGTCAGCGACGTGAAGCCGCGCTTGGGCAGACGACGCTGCAGCGGCATCTGACCGCCTTCGAAGCCAACCTTGTGGAAGCCGCCCGAACGCGATTTCTGACCCTTATGACCACGGCCGGCCGTCTTACCGAGGCCCGAACCGATGCCGCGGCCAACGCGACGCTTAGCGTGCTTCGCGCCTTCTGCCGGCTTCAGGTTATTCAATTCCATATCAACTCCTTGATCCGTAGTCGGCCGCTTAACCGATGACCTTCACGAGGTACGAGACCTTGTTGATCATCCCGCGCACCGCCGGCGTATCCTGCAGCTCGCTGACCGAGTTGAGACGGCGCAGACCGAGACCGCGCACGGTCGCACGGTGCGATTCGCGAGTCCCGATCAGGCTCTTGACGAGCTGAACCTTGACAGTTTTTTCAGACATGGTGACCACCTGGGCTTAGCCCAAAATTTCTTCGACGGACTTGCCGCGCTTCGCCGCGATGTCGGCCGGGGTCGACTGCTTGCGCAGGCCGTCCAGCGTCGCACGGACGAGGTTGTACGGATTCGTCGAGCCGTGGCTCTTCGCGACGACGTTTTGCACGCCCATCACGTCAAACACCGCGCGCATCGGACCACCGGCGATCACGCCGGTACCGTCCTTCGCCGGAGCGAGGAGGACCGTCGACGCGCCATGCTTGCCGTGCACTTCATGTTGCAGCGTGCCATTCTTCAGCGGCACCTTGAACATGTTGCGACGAGCCTGCTCCATCGCCTTCTGGACAGCGACCGGCACTTCCTTCGCCTTGCCCTTGCCCATACCGACGCGGCCGTCACCATCGCCAACCACGGTCAGCGCAGCGAAGCCGAGAATCCGGCCACCCTTCACGACCTTGGTCACGCGATTGACCGAAATCATTTTTTCGCGAAGGCCGTCGTCGCGCTCGTCAGCCTGAACTTTCGCTTGCATCTTTGCCATGACGAATTCCTTCCTTAGAACTTGAGCCCGGCTTCGCGAGCTGCCTCAGCCAGCGCCTTCACGCGGCCGTGGTAGCGGAAGCCCGAGCGGTCGAAGGCGACGGATTCGATGCCGGCGGCCTTGGCCTTTTCGGCGATACGCTTGCCGATGAGCGTCGCGGCGGCGACGTTGCCACCCTTGCCCGACTTGTCCGCAAGCTCTGCGCGCACTTCAGCTTCCAGCGTCGACGCGCTTGCGAGCACCTTGGTGCCGCACGGCGAGAACACTTGAGCGTAGATGTGCGTATTCGTGCGATGCACGGCGAGACGCGCGACCTGCAACTCGGCGATCTTGATACGCGTCTGGCGAGCGCGGCGCAGGCGAGATTGAGTCTTATCCATGATTGCGCACCCTTACTTCTTCTTCGTTTCTTTGAGGATCACAACCTCGTCGGCATAGCGCACGCCCTTGCCCTTGTACGGCTCGGGCGGACGGTAGCCGCGAACTTCCGCAGCCACTTGGCCGACTTTCTGCTTGTCGATCCCCTTGATCACGATTTCGGTTTGCGTCGGAGTTTCAGCCTTCACGCCTTCCGGCATCTGGTGCACCACCGGATGCGAGAAACCCAGCGACAGGTTCAGCTTGTCGCCCTGCGCTTGCGCACGATAACCGACGCCGACGAGCGCCAGCTTGCGCTCGAAACCCTTCGTTACGCCGTGCACCATGTTCGCGATGATCGCGCGCATCGTGCCCGACATTGCATTCGCCTCACGGCTTTCGTCGACCGGTTCGATCTTCAGAAAACCGCCGTCGACGACAACCTTAACCAGCTTGCTCAGGCGCTGCGAAATCGTGCCGAGCGCGCCCTTCACGGTGATGAGGTCGTCGCTGATTTTCACTTCCGCGCCGTTGAGCGCGATCGGGCTTTTACCTACTCGAGACATATTCCTCTCTCCTTTCGGTTAAGCGACGTAGCAGATGACTTCGCCGCCGACGCCCGTAGCACGTGCCTTGCGGTCGGTCATCACGCCCTTCGGCGTCGACACGATAGCCACGCCGAGGCCGTTCATGACCTGCGGAATCTCGTTGCGGCCGCGGTACACGCGCAGACCCGGCTTCGACACGCGCTCGAGGCGCTCGATCACCGGACGGCCCGCGTAATACTTCAGCGCGATGTTCAGTTCTGCCTTCGCGCCATCCGCCTTCACGGCGAAGTCGTCGATATAACCTTCGTCTTTCAGGACCTGCGCGATCGCAACCTTGACCTTCGACGAGGGCATCGACACCGAAACCTTCTCGACCATCTGCGCGTTGCGGATGCGAGTCAGCATATCGGCGATAGGATCACTCATGCTCATTTACGTTTCTCCTATTACCAGCTCGCCTTGGTCAGGCCAGGAATCTCGCCACGGAACGCGATTTCACGAATCTTGTTGCGCGCGAGGCCGAATTTGCGGAACGTGCCACGCGGACGGCCCGTAATCGCGCAGCGATTGCGCTTGCGGGTCGGGTTTGCATTGCGCGGCAGTTGCTGCAGTTCCAGACGAGCGGCATAGCGCTCTTCCTCGGACTTGCTCGCGTCGTCGATGATCGCTTTCAGTGCCGCGCGCTTCGGCGCGTACTTTTGCGCCAGACGAGCGCGCTTCTTTTCACGTTCGATCAGTGCCAGTTTAGCCACGGTAACCTCAGTTTCTGAACGGGAACTTGAAGCTGGCGAGCAGAGCCTTCGCTTCTTCGTCGGTCTTCGCGGTCGTCGTGATGCTGATGTTCAGCCCACGCAGCGCGTCGATCTTGTCGTAATCGATTTCGGGGAAAATGATCTGCTCTTTCACACCGATGTTGTAGTTGCCGCGACCATCGAAAGCACGGCCCGACACGCCGCGGAAATCGCGCACGCGGGGCAGTGCGACCGTCACGAAACGGTCCAGGAATTCGTACATCGCGCGGCCGCGCAGCGTCACCATTGCGCCGATCGGATAGCCCTGGCGAATCTTGAAGCCGGCGATTGCCTTACGAGCCTTCGTCACAACCGGCTTCTGGCCTGCGATCTTCGTCAGATCGCCAACGGCATTCTCGATGACCTTCTTGTCGGCAACCGCTTCGCCAAGACCCATGTTCAGGGTGATCTTGGTGATGCGCGGCACTTCCATGACCGACTTGTAGCCGAACTTCTCGATCAGGCCGGGAACAACCTTCTCTTTGTAAAACTCTTGAAAACGTGCCATTTTTCTACTCCGCAGCGTCAGGCGCTCAGCACGGCACCGGTCGTCTTCAGGAAACGGACCTTCTTGCCGTCCTCGACCTTGATGCCAACACGCGAAGCCTTGCCGTTCGCGTCGACCAATGCGACGTTCGAGATATGCAGCGGCATCGTCTTCGCTTCCACGCCGCCCGTCGTACCCTTCATCGGGTTTGGCTTCACATGCTTCTTGACGAGGTTGACACCCTCGACCGTCACATGCTCGGCGCCGACTGCCAGCACGACGCCGCGCTTGCCCTTATCCTTGCCGGTGATGACGACAACTTCGTCACCCTTGCGAATCTTGTTCATCGCGACTCCTTACAGCACTTCCGGCGCCAGCGACACGATCTTCATGAATCGTTCGCTACGCAGCTCACGCGTGACGGGCCCGAAGATACGGGTGCCGATCGGCTCGAGCTTGTTATTCAAAAGCACAGCGGCGTTGCCGTCGAACTTGATCAGCGAGCCGTCTTGACGACGCACGCCCTTGGCGGTGCGGACCACCACGGCGTTGTAGATTTCGCCTTTCTTCACACGCCCGCGCGGCGTTGCCTCTTTGACGCTCACCTTGATGATGTCGCCAATGCTGGCATAACGACGCTTCGAGCCGCCGAGCACCTTGATGCACATGACTTCACGCGCACCCGTGTTGTCGGCCACTTCAAGCCGAGTTTCGGTCTGGATCATGGTTTGTCTTTCCCAACTTAATCCGGATGCACCACCATGGCGCATACGGTCAGTCTTGGTCCCGTCAGCCAATCGGCTGCTTGGGTTGGAACAGCAGCGACGGCAAACGAAACCCGCCATCGCAAATTCGGTGATTCTTTCGGAGCAGGCAGGACGCCAGTCCGCTTCCCCCACCAGTACCTCGCCCGCGACGGGGCTCCCACAAGAGGGAAGACCGGGATTATAACAAATAATCCCGGTCACGCAAGCAAAAACTTTGCGATTTCAAGCACTTCTCGTCGAAGTGCCTGTTACGGCCTGCCCGCTTAGATCACGCGGGCTGCCTCGACAAGGCGCGCCACCGTCCAGGCTTTCGTCTTCGAAACAGGACGGGTTTCCTGGATTTCGACGAGATCGCCTTCGTTGTAGGTGTTCGCTTCGTCATGCGCATGGTACTTCTTCGAGCGCACGACATACTTGCCGTAGATCGGGTGCTTCACGCGGTGCTCGACCAGCACGGTGACGGTCTTGTCCATCTTGTTGCTGACGACCTTACCGACGAGCGTCCGCTTCAGCGAGGTTTTCACGCTATCGTTCATTTCTGGTTCGCCTTCTGAGTCAGGACGGTCCGCACACGTGCGATGTCGCGACGAACCTTCTTCAGCTGGCTCGTGTTCGTGAGCTGCTGGGTCGCGAGTTGCATGCGCAGGCCGAATTGCGCCTTCAGCAGGTCCGCCAACTCCTTGTTGAGCGCGGCCTGGTCTTTCTGGAGAAGTTCGGAAGCCTTCATGTTTTCTCCTTAGGCGCCGAGCTGACGCACGATGAACGTCGTCTTCAGCGGCAGCTTCGCTGCAGCCAGACGGAACGCTTCGCGTGCCAGTTCTTCGGATACGCCGTCCATTTCATACAGCATCTTGCCCGGCTGAATCTCGGCGACGTAGTACTCCGGGTTACCCTTACCGTTACCCATCCGTACTTCGGCCGGCTTCTGCGAAATCGGCTTGTCCGGGAAAATGCGAATCCAGATGCGGCCGCCACGCTTGATGTGACGCGTCATGGCACGACGCGCCGCTTCAATTTGACGCGCGGTCAAACGGCCGCGACCGATCGCCTTCAGGCCGAATTCACCGAACGACACCGCGTTGCCGCGCGTCGCCTTGCCGGTGTTACGACCCTTCTGCTCTTTGCGATACTTCCTGCGTTTCGGTTGCAGCATCGTTATTCTCCAGTCTTGCCGTCTTCCGGCTTGCCGGCGCCACGGCGCGGGCCGCCACGGCGGGCGCCCGGAGCGCCGCCTTCGCCGTCACGGCGCGGACGACGGTCGCCCGGGCGCGCGTTGCGACGCGGACGCTTGTCTTCGGTCACTTCCTCGACCACCGGTGCATCGTTGCGGCCGAGCGTGTCACCCTTGTACACCCACACCTTGACGCCGATGATCCCGTAAGTCGTCTTCGCTTCCGACGTCGCGTAATCGATATCGGCGCGCAGCGTATGCAGCGGCACGCGGCCTTCGCGATACCACTCGGTACGTGCGATTTCGATACCGTTCAGACGGCCGGCGCTCATGATCTTGATGCCCTGAGCACCCAGACGCATCGCATTCTGCATCGCGCGCTTCATCGCGCGACGGAACATGATCCGGCGCTCGAGCTGCTGCGTGATCGAATCGGCGATGAGCTGCGCATCGGTTTCCGGCTTGCGGATCTCTTCGATGTTGACGTGAACCGGCACGCCCATGCGGCGCTGCAGTTCCGTCTTCAACAGTTCGATATCCTCGCCCTTCTTGCCGATGACGACGCCCGGACGCGAGCTGAAAATCGTGATGCGCGCGTTCTTCGCCGGACGCTCGATGACGACGCGGCCGACCGAAGCGTTCTTCAGCTTCTTCTTCAGGTATTCACGAACACCGATGTCTTCCTGCAACATCGCCGCAAAATTGTTGTTGTTCGCGTACCAACGCGACGCCCAATTGCGGCTGACGGCCAAACGGAAGCCAGTCGGATGAATTTTCTGTCCCATCGTATGACCCCTTAATTCCCGACCGTCACAGTGATGTGACAGGATTGCTTCTCAATGCGGTTGCCGCGGCCTTTCGCGCGCGCGGTGAATCGCTTGAGCGACGCAGCCTTGTCGACGTAGATGCTCTTGATCTTGAGCTCGTCGATATCGGCGCCTTCGTTGTGCTCCGCATTCGCGATCGCCGACAGCACGACCTTCTTCACGATGCCTGCCGCCTTCTTCGGCGAGAACGTCAGAACGTTCAGCGCCTTGTCGACCGGCAAACCGCGGATCTGGTCAGCCACAAGGCGCGTTTTCTGCGCCGAGATGCGGGCACCGCGATGAATTGCTTTCACTTCCATCTTGATTGCCCCTTATTTCTTGGCCTTCTTGTCGGCCGCGTGACCCTTGAACGTGCGGGTCAGTGCGAACTCGCCAAGCTTGTGGCCGACCATGTTTTCCGAGATGTACACCGGAACGTGTTGACGGCCGTTGTGAACGGCGATCGTCAGGCCGATGAAATCCGGGAGGATCGTCGAGCGACGCGACCAGGTCTTGATCGGCTTCTTGTCGCGCGAAGCTGCAGCCGCCTCAACTTTCTTCAGCAAATGGGCGTCGCAGAACGGACCTTTTTTAACAGAACGTGCCATTGCCTACTCCTTAACGCTTGTGACGGCGCTGGACGATCATCGTCGTCGTGCGCTTGTTGCGACGCGTACGGAAGCCCTTCGTCGGCGTGCCCCACGGGCTCACCGGGTCGCGGCCCGCAGCAGTACGGCCTTCACCACCACCGTGCGGGTGGTCGATCGGGTTCATGGCCACGCCACGCACCGTCGGACGGATACCGCGCCAGCGGTTCGCACCGGCCTTGCCGATCTGGCGCAGGCTGTGCTCTTCGTTACCGACTTCACCGATCGTTGCACGGCACTCGATGTGCACGCGGCGGATTTCGCCCGAACGCAGACGAACCTGCGCGTACACGCCTTCGCGTGCAAGCAGCATCGCCGACGTACCGGCCGAACGCGCCATTTGCGCACCCTTGCCCGGCAGCATTTCGATGCAATGGATCGTCGTACCGACCGGAATGTTGCGGATCGGCAGCGTGTTACCCACACGGATCGGCGCTTCCGAGCCCGACAGCAGCTGCTGGCCCACCGTCACGCCCTTCGGCGCGATGATGTAGCGACGCTCGCCGTCTGCGTACAGCACCAGCGCGATGTTCGCGCTGCGGTTCGGGTCGTACTCGAGACGTTCGACCTTCGCCGGAATGCCGTCCTTCGTGCGACGGAAATCGATCACCCGGTAGTGGTGCTTATGGCCACCACCCTGATGACGCGTCGTGATGCGGCCATTGTTGTTGCGGCCAGCCTTGGAGCTCTGCGTATCGAGCAGCGCCGCGTGCGGCTTGCCCTTGTGCAGATCCTTGTTGACCACCTTGACCATCGCGCGGCGACCCGGCGATGTCGGCTTGACTTTGACGATTGCCATGATTACTTGGCCTCCGCTTCAAAGTTGATTTCCTGGCCGGGCTTCAGGCACACGTATGCCTTCTTCACGTCCTTGCGGCGGCCCATCGAACGGCCGAAGCGCTTTTGCTTGCCCTTCTGAACCAGCACGTTGACGGAATCAACTTCAACCTTGAACAGCAGCTCGACGGCCGCCTTCACTTCCTGCTTCGTGGCATCCGGCGCGACTTCGAACACGACTTGCTCGTTCTTGTCGGCAACCAGCGTCGCCTTTTCGGAAATCACCGGTGCGAGCAGGACCTGCATCAAACGATGATCGTTCTTGCGAATCTCGCTCATGACAGCAACTCCTCGATCTGTGCGACCGCAGCCTTCGTGACCAACACTTTCTTGAAGTAGATCAGCGACAGCGGGTCAGCGTAGCGCGGCTCGACAACCGCCACGTTCGGCAGGTTGCGCGACGCGAGGTACAGGTTTTCGTCGACCGTGTCGGTAATGATCAACACGGAATCGAGGCCCATGGCCTTGAATTTGTCGGCCAGCAGCTTGGTCTTCGGCGCTTCGAGGACGATATCCTCGACGACCGACAGACGGCCTTCGCGGGCCAACTGCGAGAAGATCGAGCAGAGGCCTGCGCGATGCATCTTCTTGTTGACCTTGTGCGAGAAGTTTTCTTCCGGCGAGTTCGGGAAGATACGGCCACCGCCACGCCACAGCGGGCTCGACGACATACCGGCACGAGCGCGGCCCGTACCCTTCTGGCGCCACGGCTTCTTGGTCGTGTGCTTGACCTGCTCGCGATCCTTCTGCGCGCGGTTGCCCTGGCGAGCGTTCGCCTGGTAAGCGACGACGATCTGGTGGATCAGCGCTTCGTTGTAGTCGCGGCCGAACACGACGTCCGACGCATTGACTGCCGCACCTTCCTGACCATTCGCATTCAGGAGCTTGAGTTCCATTATTTCGCCCCCTTCGTCTTGACGGCCGGCGTCACGAACACTTTGCCGCCCTTCGCGCCCGGCACCGCACCCTTGACGAGCAGCAGCTTGCGCTCTGCATCGATACGGGCGATTTCGAGGTTCTGCACCGTCACCGTCTCGTCACCCATGTGACCCGTCATGCGCTTGCCCGGAAACACGCGACCCGGATCCTGCGCCATACCGATCGAGCCCGGAACGTTGTGCGAACGCGAGTTACCGTGCGATGCACGGCCGGAACCGAAGTTGTAGCGCTTGATCGTGCCCGCGTAGCCCTTACCGATCGACACGCCTTGCACGTCGACCTTCTGGCCCACTTCAAAGAGATCGGGACCAATCACGGCGCCGTTCGACAACTCGGCAGCCTTGTCGGCTTCGATGCGGAATTCCTTGAGGATTTCACCGGCTTCAACGCCGGCTTTGGCGAGATGACCTGCCAACGGCTTCGTCACACGCGACGCACGGCGCGTGCCGAATGCAACCTGCACGGCCGTGTAGCCGTCGGTTTCAACAGTCTTGATCTGCGTCACTCGGTTGTCCGACACGTCGAGCACGGTGACGGGAATCGAATCCCCTTCAGCCGTGAAGATACGGGTCATGCCAACCTTGCGACCTACGAGTCCAAGGCTCATCGTTTTCTCCATTCCCGACTGCGATTGGTCGGGGCTAATTTACAAAACGCCGGGCTTGCGACGAAATCGCCCGCACCGGCTTTTTACGCAAATACGCGAAAAGCCTTGCATTATAGCGAGGCCTTTCGTTTTCCGCAAGCAATCAAAGACTTAGCGCGACCTACGGGGGCAGATCACGTCGGCAGCCTTGTAGCGAGCTGTTACGCGCGCCTTATTGCAGCTTGATTTCCACGTCGACGCCTGCCGGCAGGTCGAGCTTCATCAGCGCGTCGACCGTCTTGTCGGTCGGATCGACGATGTCCATCAAGCGCTGGTGGGTGCGAATTTCGAGCTGATCGCGCGACGTCTTGTTCACGTGCGGCGAGCGGAGGATATCGAAGCGCTGAATACGCGTCGGCAGGGGCACGGGGCCACGAACGATCGCGCCGGTCCGCTTCGCCGTATCGACGATCTCGGCTGCCGATTGATCGATCAGGCGATAGTCGAAAGCCTTCAGACGAATGCGGATTTTTTGCTGCTGCATGGCGATTCCTTCAAAAGAGCGAGGCGATATTGCATCGCCGGATCAAAAAAAGAACGTGGGGCCGGGCATCCGCGGAGAGCGGGCGCCCGGCCCCGGGCGCTGAATATTACTACAAACTACGCAAGACCGCCGAGCTTACTCGATGATTTTGGCGACGACGCCTGCGCCGACGGTACGACCGCCTTCACGGATCGCGAAGCGCAGACCTTCTTCCATCGCGATCGGCGCGATCAGCTTCACCGTGATCGACACGTTGTCGCCCGGCATCACCATTTCCTTGTCCTTCGGCAGCTCGATCGAGCCCGTCACGTCCGTCGTACGGAAGTAGAACTGCGGACGGTAGTTGTTGAAGAACGGCGTGTGACGACCGCCTTCGTCCTTGCTCAGCACGTACACTTCCGCCGTGAAGTGCGTGTGCGGCGTGATCGAACCCGGCTTGGCCAGAACCTGGCCGCGCTCCACGTCCTCACGCTTCGTGCCGCGCAGCAGGATACCGACGTTGTCGCCCGCCTGACCCTGGTCCAGCAGCTTGCGGAACATTTCCACGCCCGTGCAGGTCGTCTTCGCCGTCGGCTTGATCCCGACGATTTCGATTTCCTCGCCAACCTTGATCACGCCACGCTCGACACGACCCGTCACCACCGTACCGCGGCCCGAGATCGAGAACACGTCTTCCACCGGCATCAGGAACGTACCGTCCACCGCGCGCTCCGGCGTCGGGATGTACGTGTCCAGCGCGTCGGCCAGGTTCATGATCGCCGTTTCGCCCAGCTCGCCCTTGTCGCCTTCCAGCGCCAGCTTCGCCGAACCCTTGATGATCGGCGTGTCGTCGCCCGGGAAGTCGTACTTCGACAGCAGCTCGCGCACTTCCATTTCGACCAGCTCGAGCAGCTCGGCGTCGTCGACCATGTCGCACTTGTTCAGGAACACGATGATGTACGGCACGCCAACCTGACGCGCCAGCAGGATGTGCTCACGCGTTTGCGGCATCGGGCCGTCCGCGGCCGAGCACACCAGGATCGCGCCGTCCATCTGCGCCGCACCCGTGATCATGTTCTTCACGTAGTCGGCGTGGCCCGGGCAGTCAACGTGCGCGTAGTGGCGGTTTGCCGTTTCGTACTCGATATGCGCCGTGTTGATCGTGATACCGCGCGCCTTTTCTTCCGGTGCCGCGTCGATTTCGTCGTACTTCTTCGCTTCGCCGCCGAACTTCGACGACAGAACCGTCGCGATCGCCGCCGTCAGCGTCGTCTTGCCGTGGTCAACGTGACCAATCGTTCCTACGTTCACGTGCGGCTTGGTCCGCTCGAATTTCTCTTTTGCCATGACTCTCTTCTTTCAAAAATAAGCGGTTGGGAGATGCAGCTTTACTTCGACTTCGCGCTGATGATCGCGTCGGCGACGTTCTTAGGAGCTTCAGCGTAATGCTTGAACTCCATCGTGTACGTCGCACGGCCTTGCGTCAGCGAGCGCAGCGACGTCGAATAACCGAACATTTCCGACAGCGGCACCTCGGCGCGCACGATCTTGCCACCGCCGACCATGTCTTCCATGCCCTGCACGATGCCGCGACGGCCCGACAAGTCGCCCATCACGTTGCCCATGTACTCTTCCGGAGTTTCTACTTCGACCGCCATCATCGGCTCGAGCAACACCGGATTCGCACGGCGCATGGCTTCCTTGAACGCCATCGAACCGGCCATGCGGAACGCGTTTTCGTTCGAGTCAACGTCGTGGTACGAACCGAACGTCAGGTGGACCTTCACGTCGACGACCGGGAAGCCCGCCAGAATGCCGCTCTTCAGCGTGTCCTGGATGCCCTTGTCGACCGCCGGAATGTATTCACGCGGAATCACGCCGCCCTTGATCTCGTCGAGGAACTCGTAACCCTTGCCCTGCTCGTGCGGCTCGAGCGTAATGACCGCATGGCCATACTGACCGCGGCCGCCCGACTGCTTGACGAACTTGCCTTCGACGTCCTTCGCCGTCGAACGGATCGTTTCGCGGTACGCGACCTGCGGCTTGCCGACGGTTGCTTCCACGCCGAATTCGCGCTTCATCCGGTCGACCAGAATTTCGAGGTGGAGCTCGCCCATGCCCGAAATGATCGTCTGGCCCGATTCTTCATCGGTCTGCACGCGGAACGACGGGTCTTCCTGTGCGAGACGGTTCAGCGCGAGGCCCATCTTTTCCTGGTCGGCCTTCGTCTTCGGCTCGACAGCCTGCGAGATCACCGGCTCCGGGAACACCATGCGCTCGAGCACGATCGGATGCGCGGGATCGCACAGCGTGTCGCCCGTGGTCGCTTCCTTCAGGCCGACCGCGGCAGCGATATCGCCGGCGCGGACTTCCTTGATTTCCTCGCGGTTGTTCGCGTGCATCTGCAGAATACGGCCGAGGCGCTCCTTCTTGCCCTTGGTCGAGTTCAGCACCGTGTCGCCCGAATTGACGACGCCGGAGTACACGCGGAAGAAGATCAGCTGGCCGACGAACGGGTCGGTCATGATCTTGAACGCGAGCGACGAGAACTTCTCGTCGTCCGACGCCTGGCGCTCGGCGGTTTCGCCGTTGTCCAGTTCGCCCTTGACCGGCGGAATGTCGACCGGCGACGGCAGGAAGTCGATCACGGCGTCGAGCATGCGCTGCACGCCCTTGTTCTTGAACGCGGTACCGCACAGCATCGGCTGGATTTCGCACGCGATCGTCCGGTCGCGCAGCGCCTTGACGATGTCGGCTTCCGGCAGATCGCCTTCTTCCAGGTACTTGTTCATCAGGTCTTCGTTGGCTTCCGCAGCCGCCTCGACCATCTTTTCACGCCATTCCTGGCAGGTTTCGGCGAGTTCGGCCGGGATGTCGACGTAGTCGAACTTCGTACCTTGCGACGCTTCGTCCCAAATGATCGCCTTCATCTTCAGCAGATCGACGACGCCCTTGAAATTCTCTTCCGCGCCGATCGGCACCACGACCGGAACCGGGTTTGCCTTCAGGCGCAGCTTGAGCTGGTCGTAGACCTTGAAGAAGTTCGCGCCGGTACGGTCCATCTTGTTGACGAACGCGAGACGCGGCACGCCGTACTTGTTGGCTTGGCGCCACACCGTTTCCGATTGCGGCTGCACGCCGCCCACCGCGCAGTACACCATGCACGCGCCGTCGAGCACGCGCATCGAGCGCTCCACTTCGATCGTGAAGTCGACGTGCCCCGGCGTATCGATGATGTTGATGCGGTGTTCCGGATAATTGCCGCCCATGCCCTTCCAGAACGCCGTGGTAGCAGCGGACGTGATCGTGATGCCACGCTCCTGTTCCTGCTCCATCCAGTCCATCGTCGCCGCACCGTCGTGAACTTCACCAATCTTGTGGTTCACGCCGGTGTAAAACAGAATGCGCTCGGTCGTCGTCGTTTTGCCGGCGTCGATGTGAGCGCTAATACCGATGTTGCGGTAGCGCTCGATGGGAGTCTTACGAGCCACTTTGATCCTCTATTGGGTTGGCGCGATGCGACCCTTGCATACACGTCGCAGCACGCCTCAACACAAACGGGCGAGGCGCCAAATCAGCGCACCCGCCCGGAATTTTTCCGCTAAAAACCCAGCTTGGCGCTTAGAAGCGGAAGTGCGAGAACGCACGGTTGGCTTCCGCCATCCGGTGCACTTCGTCGCGCTTCTTCATCGCACCGCCGCGGCCTTCCGCGGCTTCGCTGAGTTCACCGGCCAGGCGCAGAGCCATCGACTTCTCGCTGCGCTTCTTCGCAGCCTCGCGCAACCAGCGCATCGCCAATGCCATACGACGCGACGGGCGCACTTCGACCGGAACCTGATAGTTCGCACCACCAACGCGACGGCTCTTCACTTCGACCACCGGCTTCACGTTGTTGAGCGCGACCGTGAACACTTCCAGCGGGTCCTTGCCACCCTTGGTCTGGATTTGCTCGAATGCGCCATAAACAATGCGCTCAGCAACCGACTTCTTGCCGGACAGCATCAGCATGTTCATGAACTTGGCTACATCTACGTTGCCGTACTTCGGATCCGGCAACACTTCCCGCTTGGGAACTTCGCGACGACGCGGCATGTTTCTTCCTTTACCTGTTCAGTTGGAGCTTTTTTGAAGCCCCGCGGCCACCAACTAACCCGATCACATCTTCACGACTAACCAGCTTGGCCGGGTGACCACTTACTCGACAGCACCGGCAATCCGGCACCACCGCCTTGACCGCCCTACGAGGCGATCTCCATTCTGCTCTGCTTACTTCGCAGCCTTCGCGCGCTTCGCGCCGTACTTCGAGCGGGCCTGCTTACGATCCTTGACGCCCTGCGTATCCAGCGAGCCACGGACCATGTGGTAACGCACACCCGGCAAGTCCTTCACACGGCCGCCGCGGATCAGCACGACAGAGTGTTCCTGCAGGTTGTGGCCTTCACCACCGATGTACGAGATCACTTCGAAACCGTTCGTCAGACGCACCTTGGCGACCTTACGGAGCGCCGAGTTCGGCTTCTTCGGCGTCGTCGTGTACACACGGGTGCACACGCCGCGACGCTGCGGGCAGTCCTGCAAGGCCGGGCTCTTGCTCTTCGCCGTTTCCGACGAGCGGCCTTTGCGAACCAGTTGATTGATGGTTGGCATTGTGTATTCCTGAAATTGACCAAAATCGGCACGCCGGCCCTCGGGCAAAGCGAAAACCAGCGTGCGTAACGTCCCGGCTCACGTGCGCGCGACCCCGGACTTGCGCCCGCGAATCAACCCACCGAGAACCGGAACCCGGCATAATATTCCGAAAATTGCAAACGAGTCAATAGCTTGCGTGATTTTCGCGCCGAAGCCGGCGTGAATTATTGGTGACACATCTGCGACATGTCACGCCGATTCGACGACCTCGAGCAACTCGTCACCGAAGCGGTCGAGCTTGCGCGCGCCGATACCTGGGATATGACGCAGATCGTCGATCGATTCCGGCGCGTTGCGGGCAATTTCGGCAAGCGTCGCATCGTGAAAGATCACATATGCCGGCACGCCGTCGCTTTTCGCGGTCTCGGCTCGCCAAGCGCGCAGTCGCTCCCAGCGAGCGCGCTCGCGCGGGCTCATGCCAGCCGTCGGATCGACGCGCGCGCCGCTGCGCCCGCGCGCGTCACGGGTACGCGCTGGCTTGACGTAGCGGCGCAACGTGACTTTTTCGGCACCCTTGAGCACCGGCTTGCTCGCCTCGGTCAGCACGAGCGCGCCAAAACCGCCGTGATCCACGGCCAGATAGCCGAATGCGACCAGTTGCCGGAAGATCGCGCGCCATTCGGGTTCGGACAGCTCGGCGCCAATGCCGAACGTGCTCAGATTTTCGTGGCCGCGCTGCAGTACCTTTTCGGTGCGCGCGCCGCGCAATATCTCGATCAGGTGGCTCGCGCCGAAATTAAAACCGCTCGCGCGCTGCGCGCGGAACACGCACGACAGCGCCATTTGCGCCTCGCGCGTCGCATCCCAGGTTGCAGGCGGCTCGAGACAGGTATCGCAATTGCCGCAGGGCGCGCTCGTTTCGCCGAAATAGGCAAGCAGCCTCACGCGCCGGCACGACGGCGTCTCGCACAGCCCGAGCAACGCGTCGAGCTTTGACGTCTGGATCCGCTTGTGCGCGTCGTCCGCATCCGATTCGTCGATCATCTTGCGCTGCTGAACGACGTCGCCCAGCCCATACGCCATCCACGCATTCGCCGGCATGCCGTCGCGGCCCGCGCGCCCCGTCTCCTGGTAATAGCCTTCGACGCTCTTCGGCAAATCGAGATGCGCGACGAAACGGACGTCCGGCTTGTCGATGCCCATTCCGAACGCGATCGTCGCGCACATCACGATCCCTTCCTCGCGCTGGAACATCTCCTGATGCTTCTGCCTGACTTCGAACTCCATGCCGGCGTGATATGGCAGCGCACGCACACCTTGCGCCTTCAGCCATTCGGCCGTCTCCTCGACCTTGCGGCGCGACAAGCAATAGACGACACCCGCATCGGTCGTGCCATCCGCATTCGTGTGCTCTGCACGAATGAAATCGAGCAGCTGCGAGCGGGCGTTATCCTTCTCGACGATCCGGTAGCGGATGTTCGGCCGGTCGAAGCTCGACACGAAAATGCGCGCGTCGTCGAGCGCGAGACGCTGAACGATCTCGTCGCGCGTCAGCGCGTCGGCCGTCGCGGTCAGCGCGATCCGCGGAACGCTCGGGAAACGCTCGTGCAGCACCGAAAGCTGGATGTACTCGGGACGGAAATCGTGCCCCCATTGCGATACGCAATGCGCTTCGTCAATCGCGAAAAGACCGATCTTCGCGCGCTCGAGCAGATCGAGAAAACGCGGCGTCATCAGCCGCTCGGGCGCAACGTAGAGCAGATCGACGTCGCCGTCCCGCAGCGCGCGCTCGGTCGCGGCCGCCTCGGCTCCGGAGAGCGTCGAATTCAGATACGCGGCCCGCACGCCGACCTCGGACAAAGCCGCAACCTGATCTTGCATCAGCGCGATCAGCGGTGACACCACGATGCCCGCGCCGCGGCCGGCTTCGGAACGCACGAGCGCCGGAATTTGATAGCAGAGCGACTTGCCGCCGCCCGTCGGCATCAGCACGAGACAATCGCCGCCCGCCGCCACGTGCTCGACGATCTCGCCCTGTTGGCCACGGAAGGCGGGATAGCCGAAGACTTCGTTGAGAATTTCTAGCGCGCGGGACATGAGATCGGATGGAGAACTGCGAGAAAGGGCTGGTGAGCGGGATTTTACCAACGCCGCCGCAACCGAAGGGGATCGCGGCCAAACGTTAGCCGTTCGGATAGGCGATCAACGCAGCATGCATCTGCAACAATCGGCCCGAACGAACATGAGAGACGCCCCAACGCGCCCGAGCCCAATCCGTCAAGACGGTGACGGGCTGGCCAGGTCGAGCCCAATGCCGCACGAGCGCCGCCACGCTGGTGCGGCAGCCGGCAACGATCGACAGAAAACGATTACAGACGAACCGATCCCCGAGACCGATGCCGTCAACACACCCGCATGCTCTGCTCGAATATAGTGGCGCGAAAAAGCATGATTAATATCATGCCTTTAATTATTTCCAGATCTGAGTTCGTGCGTAAATGAAATCGTTATCGTGCCGCCTTTTTGCCACGCAATGCCACTCATATTAAATGCCGGCGGTCTACCGACTGCCGGCGCACAACATCAACGGTTATATCAGCGCTTATTGCACGGTGAATTGCGGCGACGTCACCATCGTACCGTTGATCTGGCAATCCGGCGTCAGTTGGGCGTTATTGAGCGTCAGAGACGAAGCCTTATTGTCCCAACCGGCG
This sequence comes from Burkholderia singularis, assembly GCF_001718875.1. Taxonomy (NCBI): domain Bacteria; kingdom Pseudomonadati; phylum Pseudomonadota; class Betaproteobacteria; order Burkholderiales; family Burkholderiaceae; genus Burkholderia; species Burkholderia singularis. Next base: position 576,964 of record NZ_CP013448.1, on the reverse strand, counting down.
ACGACTTTGCTTGGTCCGCACGTGCCGAGAAACAGCACCTGCACCTGCGCATTGTTGATCGTCAACTGAGTGGTACTGTCGGCTTGGCCCGTCCACGGCGACGAGCTGGTTGCGTTACTCGAGATCCACGAGCAGGTGCCGCCGCCCGCAAACTGCGTGGAGGTAATCGTCACGATCCCGCTCGACGTGATCGTGCCGTTGAAGGTCGTATTGCAGGTTGCGCTGATACCGCTCTTGGAAAGCGCCATGGGACCCGATACCGAGAACGGCTCGCCATTTGGGTTCATCGGCTGCCCGTCCGCGCGCGATACCGTGACGGCATAAGCAGACGAGATCGAAGCGCAAACCACAGCAAGCGCAGCAACGGCCTTGGAAAAATGAAGCGCACCCATTGCACTACCTCCTCGGAAAAGTGACGACGCGTCGTCAGGCGTGCGGCATCGGAATCGACACCACACAGGTTGGTAACAATTAAACGGGAATACGAATTTAAGCGACCGACACGCAACCGTCATCCGGATCGGCGCTCTTATTATCTAATTCGCGTGCATGCATACCATTTGTCTCTCAGGTTCAGGTTGTATGGTAGATTTGCCACTACGCTTTTTTCTTACTCATCATAATGATATGAATCATCGCACATGTAAAGCAGTGCTTAATTTAATTTAGCGCACGCAATATCCATCATTTCCGGAAAATCGCCAATTAATAAAGTATTGGCGAAGATGTTTTTCAATGAGAATGAATTGACGCATCATAGTGTTTCGATGGTCAGTTTCATCGTTTTCGCTACCCAGGTTTTCCCGAGTCCCCACATAAAAAAAGCCGCCCGGTTGAAACCGGGCGGCTTTTACCAGCCGTGGTGCAGGCAAAGCGGCTCGCGCCGCCCGGCTCACTCCGCCGCCGGATGCTGCTGCTCTTCGGCGGCCGGCGTTTCCGGCGTACCGAACTCGAACGCTTCTTCCGCTGCGATCTGGTCGAAACGCTCGCGATCCGACAACTCCTTCGCCTTGCGCGCCTTGTGGAACGCGAGACCCGTACCGGCAGGAATCAGACGGCCGACGATCACGTTTTCCTTCAGGCCACGCAGATCGTCACGCTTGCCCATGATCGCCGCTTCGGTCAGCACGCGGGTCGTTTCCTGGAACGATGCCGCGGAGATGAACGAATCGGTCGACAGCGATGCCTTCGTGATACCCAGCAGGATATTGTCGTAAGTTGCCGGACGCTTGCCCTCGGCGATCATGCGATCGTTTTCGTCCAACATGTCCGAACGCTCGACCTGTTCGCCGGGGATGAAGCGCGTATCGCCGTTGTCGGTGATCTGCACGCGACGCAGCATCTGGCGAACGATCACCTCGATGTGCTTGTCGTTGATCTTCACGCCCTGCAGACGATACACGTCCTGCACTTCGTCCACGATGTAACGCGACAGCGCCTCGATACCCTGCAGACGCAGGATGTCGTGCGGATCGGCCGGGCCATCCACGATCATTTCGCCCTTGTTGACGACCTGACCGTCGTGGACCAGCACCTGCTTTTCCTTCGCAATCAGGAACTCGTGCTGGTTGCCCTCGAGATCCGTGATGACGAGACGCTGCTTGCCCTTCGTGTCCTTGCCGAACGACACCGTCCCAGTGACTTCCGCGAGAATGCCCGCATCCTTCGGCGAACGCGCTTCGAACAGCTCGGCCACTCGCGGCAGACCACCGGTAATGTCGCGGGTCTTCTGCGATTCGGTCGGGATACGTGCGAGCACTTCACCGACTTGCACCTGCTGACCGTCCTTCACGGTGATCAGCGCGCCGACCTGGAAGCCGATCTGCACCGAATGCTCCGTGCCCGGGATCTTCACTTCGTCGCCGTTTGCGTCGAGCAGCTTCACCTGCGGACGCACGCTCTTCGACGCCTGCGAGCCGCGACGCTTCGCATCGATCACGACGAGCGTCGACAAACCGGTCACGTCGTCGATCTGCTTGGCGACCGTCACGCCTTCCTCGACGTTCTCGAACTTCACCGTACCGCCGTACTCGGTGATGATCGGACGCGTCAGCGGGTCCCACGTGGCAAGCTGCGTGCCGGCCTTGACGGTTACGCCGTCGAGTTGCAGCAGCGTTGCGCCATACGGCACTTTGTGACGCTCGCGCTCACGGCCAAAGTCATCAGTGATCATCGCCTCACCCGAACGGGAAATGACGATCTGCTCGCCCTTCGCGTTGGTGACGTAGCGCATCGTCGACGTGAAGCGCACGATACCGTTGCTCTTCGCTTCGATCGACGAAGCCACTGCCGCACGCGATGCCGCACCGCCGATGTGGAACGTCCGCATCGTCAGCTGCGTACCCGGTTCACCGATCGACTGCGCCGCGATCACGCCGACCGCCTCGCCGACGTTCACGAGCGAGCCGCGGCCGAGATCGCGGCCGTAGCACGCGGCGCAGAGGCCGTAACGCGTTTCGCAGGTCAGCGCCGTGCGCACGCGCACTTCGTCGATGCCGAGACGCTCGATGTCTTCGACCGCCGTTTCGTCGAGCAGCGTGCCCGCTTCGTACAGCGTTTCCTGCGTTTCCGGATTCACGACGTCCGCCACCGCGACGCGGCCGAGAATCCGGTCGCGCAGCGCTTCGACGACTTCACCGCCTTCGACGAGCGCCTTCATCGCGACGCCGTTCGACGTGCCGCAATCGTCCTCGACCACGACCAGATCCTGCGTGACGTCGACCAGACGCCGCGTCAGGTAACCCGAGTTCGCGGTCTTCAGTGCCGTATCAGCCAGACCCTTACGTGCGCCGTGGGTCGAGATGAAGTACTGCAACACGTTCAGGCCTTCGCGGAAGTTCGCGGTAATCGGCGTCTCGATAATCGAGCCGTCCGGCTTCGCCATCAGGCCGCGCATACCGGCCAGCTGACGAATCTGCACCGCCGAACCCCGGGCGCCCGAGTCGGCCATCATGTAAATCGAGTTGAACGATTCCTGGCGCGTCTCGTTGCCGTCGCGGTCGATCACCGGCTCCGTCGACAGCTGCTCCATCATCGCCTTGCCGACCGCCTCCGACGTCGCCGACCAGATGTCGACCACGTTGTTGTAGCGTTCCTGCGCGGTGACGAGACCCGACATGTACTGGCGGTCGTACTCCTTCACCTTCTTCGCGGCGTCGCCGACGATCGTTTCCTTCTGCGGCGGCACGAGCATGTCGTCGACGCAGATCGAGATGCCGGCGCGCGTCGCGAGACGGAAGCCCGATTGCATCAGCTGGTCGGCGAACACGACCGTCGCGCGCAGACCGCACTTGCGGAATGCGGTGTTGATCAGACGCGAGATTTCCTTCTTCTTCAGCGGCTTGTTCAGCACCGAGAACGGCAGGCCGTGCGGCAGGATTTCCGACAGGATCGCGCGGCCGACAGTGGTCGCGTACAGCGTGATCTTCGGCACGAATTCCGGCGCGCCTTCCGACTTGTCCTCGTTGCGGACCATTTCGGTAATCCGCACGTTCACGCGCGACGCAAGCTCGACTTCCTTGTTCTCGTATGCACGGATCACTTCCGACACGCCGGTGAACGACAGGCCTTCGCCCTTCGCGTTGATCGCTTCGCGGGTCGCGTAGTACAGACCCAGCACGATATCCTGCGACGGCACGATCGACGGATCGCCGTTGGCCGGGAACAGCACGTTGTTCGACGCCAGCATCAGCGTGCGCGCTTCCATCTGCGCTTCGAGCGACAGCGGCACGTGAACGGCCATCTGGTCACCGTCGAAGTCGGCGTTGAACGCCGCGCAGACGAGCGGATGCAACTGAATCGCCTTACCTTCGATCAGCACCGGCTCGAACGCCTGGATACCGAGACGGTGCAGCGTCGGCGCACGGTTGAGCATCACCGGGTGCTCGCGGATCACCTCTTCGAGGATGTCCCACACCACCGGCGTCTGGTTCTCGACTTCCTTCTTCGCCGCCTTGATGGTCGTAGCTACCCCCATCACTTCAAGCTTGTTGAAGATGAACGGCTTGAACAGCTCGAGCGCCATCAGCTTCGGTAGACCGCACTGGTGCAGCTTCAGCGTCGGGCCGACCACGATGACCGAACGGCCCGAGTAGTCGACGCGCTTGCCCAGCAGGTTCTGACGGAAGCGGCCGCCCTTGCCCTTGATCATGTCGGCGAGCGACTTCAGCGGACGCTTGTTCGCGCCCGTCATCGCCTTGCCGCGACGGCCGTTGTCGAGCAGCGAGTCGACGGCTTCCTGCAGCATCCGCTTTTCGTTGCGGACGATGATTTCAGGCGCCTTCAGCTCGAGCAGACGCTTCAACCGGTTGTTACGGTTGATCACGCGGCGATACAGGTCGTTCAGATCCGACGTCGCGAAACGGCCGCCGTCCAGCGGCACGAGCGGACGCAGTTCCGGCGGCAGCACCGGCAGCACTTCGAGGATCATCCACTCGGGCTTGATGCCCGAGCGCTGGAATGCCTCGAGGACCTTCAGGCGCTTCGCGTACTTCTTGATCTTCGCTTCCGAGCCGGTGTTCTTCAGCTCGGTGCGCAGCGTCTCGACCTGCTCGTCGATGTTGATCGCGCGCAGCAATTCACGCACGCCCTCCGCGCCCATCTCGGCACGGAATTCGTCGCCGTATTCCTCGACCTTGTTGTAGTAATCCTCTTCGGTCATGATCTGCCGCGCCTTCAGCGGCGTCATGCCCGGTTCGATCACCACGTATGCTTCGAAGTACAGCACGCGCTCGATGTCGCGCAGCGTCATGTCGAGCACCATGCCCAGACGCGACGGCAGCGACTTCAAGAACCAGATGTGCGCGACCGGCGAGGCCAGCTCGATGTGGCCCATCCGCTCACGGCGCACCTTCGCCAGCGTCACTTCCACGCCGCACTTCTCGCAGATCACGCCGCGGTGCTTCAGGCGCTTGTACTTACCGCACAGGCACTCGTAGTCCTTGATCGGCCCGAAGATCTTCGCGCAGAACAAACCATCGCGTTCCGGCTTGAACGTGCGGTAATTGATGGTCTCCGGCTTCTTCACTTCGCCGAACGACCACGAACGGATCTTGTCGGGCGAGGCCAGACCGATCTTGATCGCGTCGAAAACTTCTTCCTGTTGGACTTGCTTGAATAGATCGAGCAGAGCTTTCATTGCCTTCTCTCCGTAGTCCGATTAATTGCGGTCGAGATCGATATCGATACCGAGTGAGCGGATTTCCTTCACCAACACGTTGAAGGATTCCGGCATGCCTGCATCGATCACGTGATCGCCCTTGACCAGGTTCTCGTACACCTTGGTCCGGCCGGTCACGTCGTCCGACTTCACCGTCAGCATTTCCTGCAGCACGTAGGACGCGCCGTATGCTTCGAGTGCCCACACTTCCATTTCACCGAAACGCTGACCGCCGAACTGCGCCTTACCGCCCAGCGGCTGCTGCGTGACGAGCGAGTACGGGCCAGTCGAACGCGCGTGCATCTTGTCGTCGACCAAGTGGTGCAGCTTCAGGTAATGCATGTAGCCGAGCGTCACGCGGCGCTCGAACGGCTCACCCGTGCGGCCGTCGTACAGGCGAACCTGGTTCTTCGACGGATTCATGTCGAGCTGTTGGGCGATCTCGTCCGGGAACGCGAGATCGAGCATCTTCGACATTTCCTCCTCGGTCGCGCCATCGAACACTGGCGTCGCGAACGGCACGCCTTCGCGCAGATTCTTCGCGAGTTCGAGGATCTCGTCGTCGGTAAAGCTCTCCAGATCTTCCGCGCGGCCCGACTCGTTGTAGATCTTCGTCAGGAACGAGCGCAGCTCCTCGATCTTCGTCTGGCGCTGCAGCATTTCGCCGATACGCCAACCGAGACCCTTCGCGGCCCAGCCGAGGTGCACTTCCAAAACCTGACCCACGTTCATCCGCGACGGCACGCCGAGCGGGTTCAGCACGACGTCGGCCGGACGGCCGTCGGCCATGTACGGCATGTCTTCGATCGGGACGATCTTCGACACGACACCCTTGTTACCGTGACGGCCGGCCATCTTGTCGCCAGGCTGCAGGCGGCGCTTCACCGCGAGGTACACCTTGACCATCTTCAGCACGCCCGGCGGCAGTTCGTCGCCTTGCGTGAGCTTCTTGCGCTTCTCTTCGAACGCGAGATCGAACTGATGACGCTTCTCTTCGATCGAGTTCTTGATCGCTTCGAGCGATGCTGCTGCTTCGTCGTCCGCGAGGCGGATGTCGAACCAGTGGTAGTGATCGAGATCTTCGAGGTACGCCTGGTCGATCTTCGTGCCCTTCGCGAGCTTCTTCGGACCGCCGTTGGCGACCTTGCCCACCAGCATGCGCGCGAGACGCTGGAACGCGTCGCCTTCGACGATGCGCAGCTGGTCGTTCAGGTCGAGGCGGTAGCGCTTCAGTTCGTCGTCGATGATCTGTTGCGCACGCTTGTCGCGCTGGATGCCTTCGCGCGTGAACACCTGCACGTCGATCACCGTGCCGCTCATGCCCGACGGCACGCGCAGCGACGTATCCTTCACGTCCGACGCCTTCTCGCCGAAAATCGCGCGCAGCAGCTTCTCTTCGGGCGTCAGCTGGGTTTCGCCCTTCGGCGTGACCTTGCCGACCAGCACGTCGCCCGCTTCGACTTCCGCACCGATGTACACGATGCCCGATTCGTCGAGACGGCCGAGTTGCACTTCCGCCAGGTTCGAGATGTCGCGCGTGATTTCTTCCGGCCCGAGCTTCGTGTCGCGAGCAACGACGTTCAGCTCTTCGATGTGGATCGACGTGTAGCGATCGTCGGCCACGACCTTCTCCGAGATCAGGATCGAATCCTCGAAGTTGTAGCCGTTCCACGGCATGAACGCGATCAGCATGTTCTGGCCGAGCGCAAGCTCGCCCAGATCCGTCGATGCGCCATCAGCCAGCACGTCGCCGCGCGCGACCTTGTCGCCCATCTTCACGATCGGACGCTGGTTGATGTTCGTGTTCTGGTTCGAGCGCGTGTACTTGATCAGGTTGTAGATGTCGACGCCGACCTCACCCGCCACCGCTTCGTCGTCGTTCACGCGAATCACGATACGGCCCGCGTCGACGTAATCCACCACGCCGCCACGCAGGGCCTGCACCGTCGTGCCCGAGTCGACCGCCACCGTGCGCTCGATACCCGTGCCGACGACTGGCTTCTCCGGACGCAAGCACGGCACAGCCTGACGCTGCATGTTCGAGCCCATCAACGCGCGGTTCGCATCGTCGTGCTCGAGGAACGGAATCAGCGATGCTGCGACCGACACGATCTGCGACGGCGCGACGTCCATGTACTGGATGCGGTCCGGCGTGACCATCATCGTTTCGCCGGCTTCACGCGACGACACCAGTTCGTCGACGAGCGCGCCGTTGTCATCGATCGCCGCGTTCGCCTGCGCGATCATGTAGCGGCCTTCCTCGATTGCCGACAAATAGTCGATCTGGTCGGTCACCTTGCCGTCCGCGACCTTGCGGTACGGCGTCTCGAGGAAGCCGTACTCGTTCAGGTGCGCATACAGCGCGAGCGAGTTGATCAGACCGATGTTCGGACCTTCCGGCGTTTCGATCGGGCACACGCGGCCGTAGTGCGTCGGGTGCACGTCACGCACTTCGAAGCCTGCGCGCTCGCGCGTCAAACCGCCCGGGCCAAGCGCGGAAACACGGCGCTTGTGCGTGATTTCCGACAGCGGGTTGGTCTGGTCCATGAACTGCGACAGCTGCGACGAGCCGAAGAACTCGCGAATCGCCGACGAAATCGGCTTCGAGTTGATCAGGTCGTGCGGCATCAAGTTTTCGCTTTCGGCTTGGCCGAGGCGTTCCTTGACCGCGCGCTCGACGCGCACGAGACCTGCGCGGAACTGGTTTTCCGCAAGTTCGCCGACGCAGCGCACGCGACGGTTGCCGAGGTGGTCGATATCGTCCACTTCGCCCTTGCCGTTGCGCAGCTCGACGAGAATCTTGATCGTCGCGAGGATATCGTCATCCTGCAGCGTCATCGGGCCCGTGATTTCGTCACGGCCGACGCGGCGGTTGAACTTCATACGGCCGACCTTCGACAGGTCGTAAGCATCCTCGCTGTAGAACAGACGATTGAAGAGCGCCTCGACCGCTTCTTCGGTCGGCGGCTCGCCCGGACGCATCATCCGATAGATCGCGATGCGCGCGGCCGTCTTGTCGGCGGTTTCGTCGACACGCAGCGTCGACGAGATGTACGGACCTTGATCCAGATCGTTCGTGTAGAGCGTCTGGATTTCCTTGATCTTCGCTTCGCGCAGCTTCTCGAGCACGCTTTCGGTGATCTCGTCGTTCGCGTTCGCGATCACTTCGCCGGTATCGCCGTCGACGACGTTCTTCGCCAGCACGCGGCCAAGCAGATAGTCTTCCGGCACCGAGATGAACTTCGTCTTCGCCGCTTCGAGATCGCGGATATGCTTCGCATTGATCCGCTTGTCCTTCTGGACGATCACCTTGCCTTCGCGATCGGTGATGTCGAAGCGCGCGACTTCGCCACGCAGGCGCTCGGGCACGAACTCCATCTGCGCGCCTTCGTCCATCAGCGTGAAATTGTCGAACACGAAGAAGTTCGCGAGGATCTGCTCAGGCGTGAGGCCGATAGCCTTCAGCAGGATCGTGACCGGCATCTTGCGGCGGCGGTCGACGCGGAAATACAGCACGTCCTTCGGATCGAATTCGAAGTCGAGCCACGAGCCGCGGTACGGAATGATCCGCGCGGAGAACAGCAGCTTGCCCGAGCTGTGCGTCTTGCCCTTATCGTGCTCGAAGAACACGCCGGGCGAACGGTGCAGCTGCGACACGATCACGCGCTCGGTGCCGTTGATCACGAACGAACCGGTAGGCGTCATGAGCGGAATTTCGCCCATGTACACTTCCTGTTCCTTCACTTCCTTGACGACGGGTTTGTTCGGCGACTCTTTGTCGAGCAACACGAGGCGCACTTTCGCGCGCAGCGCCGAGCAGTACGTAAGGCCACGCTGCTGACACTCTTTGATGTTGAACGCGGGCGACGACAGCGCGTAGCTCACGAACTCCAGGCGAGCAAAGCCGTTGTGCGAGACGATCGGGAATACCGACGTAAAGGCGGCCTGCAAGCCTTCGGATTTACGTTGCGCAGGCGGCACATCGGCTTGCAGAAATGTGCTGAATGATTCAAGCTGGGTGGCCAGCAGGAAAGGTACTTGGTGAACGATGGAACGCTTCGCGAAACTCTTGCGAATGCGCTTCTTCTCGGTGAAGGAATATTGCATACGATCTCCGAATCACGACGGGCGATGTCGAGGCGGGATACCTTGACGCGTCAAACCCGAGTGTTCACCGACTGAGACCCGATGGCCGTCCGACGGCACGAGCCGAGAAGCTTGGTGGTTGGCCGCTACCAACCGCTGGCTGACGGCAACGGAACCTGCATGACCTGTTGCCCGACCAAACTTGCCTTCTGCAGTCGCTTCAGAAGACAAAGAAAATCGCCGATCGCATGGGATAGACGGTTTTCTTTGGCTTCTGGGGGCGTCTGCCCGACCTCCGCAAAGAGTGTCAAAACACTGCCCCCACAAAGCACAAAAAGGCCGGCGGTGAAAAACCGCCAGCCTTCGCACAGCGCGCGTGAACTTACTTGAGTTCGACCTTCGCGCCCGCGTCTTCCAGCTTCTTCTTGGCTTCTTCTGCAGCAGCCTTGTCAACGCCTTCCTTGACGGGCTTCGGTGCGCCGTCAACGAGGTCCTTCGCTTCCTTCAGGCCCAGGCCCGTGATTTCGCGAACGGCCTTGATGACTGCAACCTTGTTGCCGCCTGCTTCAGCCAGAACGACCGTGAAGTCGGTCTTCTCTTCAGCAGCAGCTGCTGCGCCGCCACCCGCCGGACCTGCGACTGCGACTGCAGCAGCCGACACGCCGAACTTCTCTTCGAACGCCTTGACCAGCTCGTTCAGTTCCAGGACCGTCATGCCTTCAACGGCTGCCAGGATGTCTTCTTTTGCGATTGCCATTTGGAATACTCCTAAATTGAATTCGGATACAGCCAGCGATCTGTTGTGCTCAGATACGTTCGCTTATGCGGCTTCGGCCTGCTTCTTTTCCGCCAGCGCGGCCAGAGCGCGCGCAAAGCCGGAAACAGGTGCCTGCATGACGAACAGCAGCTTCGAGAGCAGTTCTTCGCGGCTCGGGATGCTAGCGAGCGCTTGCACGCCTGCTTTGTCCATCACCTTGCCATCGAACGAACCAGCCTTGATGACCAACTTGTCATTGCTCTTGCTGAAGTCGTTGACGACCTTCGCAGCAGCAATCGCATCTTCCGAGATGCCGTAGATCAACGGACCAGTCATCTGCTCTGCCAGCGGAGCAAACGGCGTACCTTCAACGGCGCGGCGCGCCAGCGTGTTCTTCAGCACGCGCAGGTAAACCTGTTGCTCGCGCGCCTTCGCGCGCAGCGTGGTCAGATCGCCAACCGTAATCCCACGATACTCAGCGAGCACAACGGTCTGGGCCTTCGCGACTTGCGCGGCAACCTCAGCAACGACGGCTTGCTTGTCTTCTCTATTAAGCGGCACGGTTAGCCTCCAGAAACGATACGCTTCGCATCGCGCGTCGCGTACCTCGTTCAACAACGGCGTCCGACTCGTTAGGAGTATTTCCGCCGAACATCGCCGATCGCTCGTCGATCTCCGGCTTCACCACTGCAAAACTTTTTCGGGTTCGCCATCTGCGTTGGCTTTGCATTAAGGGATCGCCCGACTGCCGCTTTCCCGCCAACGGTCTTTGATAACCGGTTGCTCGACCATACTGCGCCGAACAACCGCCCAAAGCCCTTTTGAGCCGCTTCCGTCGAGAAGCGGCCCGAATACTTCGCTTACTGCGCGGCCAGCGTGGCCTGGTCGACTCGCACGCCGACGCCCATCGTGCTCGACAGCGCGATCTTGCGCAGATAAACGCCCTTGCTCGTCGCCGGCTTCGCCTTTTGCAGCGCTTCGATCAACGCCGACAGGTTGGTGCGCAGCGCGGTCGGCTCAAAAGACGCACGGCCGATCGTCGCGTGAATAATGCCCGCCTTGTCGACACGGAACTGCACCTGACCCGCCTTCGCGTTCTTCACTGCAGTCGCGACATCCGGCGTGACCGTACCGACCTTCGGGTTCGGCATCAGGCCGCGCGGACCGAGAATCTGACCCAGCGTACCCACGATACGCATCGTGTCCGGAGAGGCGATCACGATGTCGAAATCCATTTGACCGGCCTTGATCTGCTCAGCCAGATCTTCCATGCCGACCACTTCCGCTCCGGCAGCGCGTGCCTGCTCGGCCTTCTCGCCTTGAGCAAACACGGCGACGCGAACCGACTTACCGGTACCTGCCGGCAGCACGACGGAACCACGAACGACCTGATCCGACTTCTTCGCATCGATACCGAGCTGAACCGCGACATCGATCGATTCATCGAACTTCGCGCTCGCGCATTCCTTCACGAGTGCGAGTGCATCGTCGATCGGGTACAGCTTCTGGCGATCGACCTTAGCGGCAAATGCCTGACGGCGCTTCGAAATCTTGGCCATTTACACGCCCTCCACAGTGATGCCCATCGAGCGTGCGCTACCTGCGATGGTGCGAACAGCCGCATCGAGATCAGCCGCCGTAAGATCCGGCATCTTGGTCTTTGCGATCTCTTCCGCTTGAGCGCGGGTAATCTTGCCGACCTTGTCGGTATGGGGCTTGCTCGAACCCTTGTCGATCTTCGCCGCCTTCTTGATCAGAACGGTCGCCGGCGGCGTCTTCATCACGAACGTGAAGCTCTTGTCCGCATAAGCCGTGATGACGACCGGAACAGGCAGGCCCGGTTCCATGCCTTGAGTCTGCGCGTTGAACGCCTTGCAGAACTCCATGATGTTCAGGCCACGCTGGCCCAGAGCCGGACCGACGGGCGGCGACGGATTGGCTTTACCTGCAGGGATCTGCAGCTTGATAAAGCCGATGATCTTCTTTGCCATTTGGAAACCTCGTTGGAACGCATCGAAGCGTTCGATGAGTGATAACGCGGGTTCGTCTTGCGACTACTGGCGCTCCTCAACGGCCATTACGCGGGCCGTAAGCGCGACGACAGGCAGCCTTCGAAGCCGCCCATCCGAATCTGCTCAAACTTTCTCGACTTGACCGAACTCCAGTTCGACCGGCGTTGCGCGCCCAAAAATAGTGACCGACACGCGCACTCTCGATTTCTCGTAATTCACTTCTTCGACCGTGCCGTTGAAATCCGTGAATGGGCCTTCCTTCACGCGCACCATCTCACCGACCTCGAACAGGGTTTTCGGACGCGGCTTCTCCACGCCTTCCTGCATCTGGGACATGATCTTTTCGACTTCCCGCGGGGAAATCGGACTCGGGCGATTACGCGCCCCGCCGACGAAACCAGTGACCTTCGCAGTATTTTTAACGAGATGCCAGGTTTCGTCCGTCATCTCCATTTCCACCAGCACATAACCGGGAAAGAAACGACGTTCGGTCACGGCTTTGTGACCGCCTTTGACTTCAACCACTTCTTCGGTCGGAACCAGAATCTGACCGAACTTATCCTGCATGCCGGCACGCTCGATGCGCTCCTGAAGCGCGCGTTGCACGCTCTTCTCCATGCCGGAGTAGGCGTGCACGACGTACCAACGTTTTCCACTCGGGGATGCCGGAGTATCGCTCATATCATTTCCAACCCAGAATCACCGAGAAAATCACCCACTCGATGGATTTATCACTAATCCAAAGAAAGAGCGCCATGACCAGCACAAAGCCAAACACGACAAGTGTGGTCTGCGTGGCTTCCTTGCGTGTGGGCCAAACAACCTTGCGCACCTCGCGATACGAGTCCTTGGCAAAGGCGATGAAACTCTTGCCCGGCATCGATGCCAGCGCAACGCCGACACCCGCAATCACCCCTACCGCCAACGCAGCGCCGCGGATATACCACTCCTTGCCGCCCAGCAAAAAAAAGCCTGCGAACCCGCCCAAGACCAACAATACGCCCAGGGCCAGCATCAGCTTATCGCCGGAGGTATTAACAGTTTCGACGGAAGGATTCGCCATAACACCCTAAAACAACAAACGCCACGCTGAACGTGGCTTATGTGGCAGGGGCAGAGGGAATCGAACCCCCAACCTTCGGTTTTGGAGACCGACGCTCTGCCAGTTGAGCTATACCCCTAGACCATGTTGGAGCCGGCTTTCGCCGGCCCCTAAACTGTCGATCAACGAATAACTGGCTTACTCGATGATTTTGGCGACGACGCCTGCGCCGACGGTACGACCGCCTTCACGGATTGCGAAGCGCAGACCTTCTTCCATCGCGATCGGCGCGATCAGCTTCACCGTGATCGACACGTTGTCGCCCGGCATCACCATTTCCTTGTCCTTCGGCAGCTCGATCGAGCCCGTCACGTCCGTCGTACGGAAGTAGAACTGCGGACGGTAGTTGTTGAAGAACGGCGTGTGACGACCGCCTTCGTCCTTGCTCAGCACGTACACTTCCGCCGTGAAGTGCGTGTGCGGCGTGATCGAACCCGGCTTGGCCAGAACCTGGCCGCGCTCCACGTCCTCACGCTTCGTGCCGCGCAGCAGGATACCGACGTTGTCGCCCGCCTGACCCTGGTCCAGCAGCTTGCGGAACATTTCCACGCCCGTGCAGGTCGTCTTCGCCGTCGGCTTGATCCCGACGATTTCGATTTCCTCGCCAACCTTGATCACGCCACGCTCGACACGACCCGTCACCACCGTACCGCGGCCCGAGATCGAGAACACGTCTTCCACCGGCATCAGGAACGTACCGTCCACCGCGCGCTCCGGCGTCGGGATGTACGTGTCCAGCGCGTCGGCCAGGTTCATGATCGCCGTTTCGCCCAGCTCGCCCTTGTCGCCTTCCAGCGCCAGCTTCGCCGAACCCTTGATGATCGGCGTGTCGTCGCCCGGGAAGTCGTACTTCGACAGCAGCTCGCGCACTTCCATTTCGACCAGCTCGAGCAGCTCGGCGTCGTCGACCATGTCGCACTTGTTCAGGAACACGATGATGTACGGCACGCCAACCTGACGCGCCAGCAGGATGTGCTCACGCGTTTGCGGCATCGGGCCGTCCGCGGCCGAGCACACCAGGATCGCGCCGTCCATCTGCGCTGCACCCGTGATCATGTTCTTCACGTAGTCGGCGTGGCCCGGGCAGTCGACGTGCGCGTAGTGGCGGTTTGCCGTTTCGTACTCGATGTGCGCCGTGTTGATCGTGATACCGCGCGCCTTTTCTTCCGGTGCCGCGTCGATTTCGTCGTACTTCTTCGCTTCGCCGCCGAACTTCGACGACAGAACCGTCGCGATCGCCGCCGTCAGCGTCGTCTTGCCGTGGTCAACGTGACCAATCGTTCCTACGTTCACGTGCGGCTTGGTCCGCTCGAATTTTTCCTTGGCCATTTTCAACTCCCAAAAGGAATTTCACTTGTTGCGCCGCGCGCAAACAGACACCGACTACTGCTGGTGCCCATGGGCAGGATCGAACTGCCGACCTCTCCCTTACCAAGGGAGTGCTCTACCACTGAGCCACATGGGCGCTTTACGCTTCAACCACAGAACTGGAGCGGGTGAAGGGAATCGAACCCTCGTCGTAAGCTTGGAAGGCTTCTGCTCTACCATTGAGCTACACCCGCAAGGGTCTGCAACGATTCCCTATACCGCCCTGCTGCTTATGTCTTTGGTGGAGGAGGTTGGATTCGAACCAACGTAGGCGTAAGCCAACAGATTTACAGTCTGCCCCCTTTAGCCACTCGGGCACCCCTCCGTAGAGAACTGACGATTATGGGGGTACATCGGCTTTGTGTCAAGCATCCCGGAAAGATTATTTTCATTCTCTTCGAGGAAGCCTGCCGGTGTATCCGACATCTTATCGATGACCCATCGACGTTCAACCTTTGAGCCTCAAAAACCGCCGGACTCTCTTTCAAGCCCACATTTTTCGCCAGATTCCGCGCTCGGCGCGCCAAAAAATCCACGCAGCCGAAAAACGAAAGACCGTTATCTTACGGCCTTCACCTCATAAAGCCAAGCAGCCGCTATAAAATTCGGGCCGATTTCCTGGCCGGAACATCGAACTCGTGGCGGCTTCAGCCGATCTTTTCAGCCGATCTCAGGGCCTTCCCTTTATGGACAGCCTCTCGAAACATCGCGCAGCAGAGCGGACGCTCCTGTATTCCAGGAGCTGGGTTAATCGGCGGCATGGCGGCATGGGAAGCGAGCGGCCCGCGCGGAGCGGAGCCGGAGCGCTGGGGCGATGAGGGGGGGTTTGTGGAGCTTGAAGAGTTTGAGGGCGTAAAAGCAAAAACCCCCGCTGGGTAGGCGGGGGTTTTTTAAGGGGGAGCCTGACGATTACCTACTTTCACACGGGGATCCGCACTATCATCGGCGTGGAGTCGTTTCACGGTCCTGTTCGGGATGGGAAGGGGTGGGACCGACTCGCTATGGTCATCAGGCAAAGCGGGTTGTTGCGTTGCTTCGCAGCGCAACCAATCTTGGAAGAAGCAGTAATCTTGGGTTGTGCGTATCGCACACGAGAATCAACAAGTTCTGTAAGACAGACTTGTTATAGGATCAAGCCTTACGGGCAATTAGTATCGGTTAGCTGAACGCATTACTGCGCGTACACACCCGACCTATCAACGTCCTGGTCTCGAACGACCCTTCAAGGGGATCAAGTCCCCGGGGATATCTCATCTTAAGGCGAGTTTCCCGCTTAGATGCTTTCAGCGGTTATCTCTTCCGAACATAGCTACCCGGCGATGCCACTGGCGTGACAACCGGTACACCAGAGGTTCGTCCACTCCGGTCCTCTCGTACTAGGAGCAGCCCCCTTCAAATATCCAACGCCCACGGCAGATAGGGACCAAACTGTCTCACGACGTTTTAAACCCAGCTCACGTACCTCTTTAAATGGCGAACAGCCATACCCTTGGGACCGGCTACAGCCCCAGGATGAGATGAGCCGACATCGAGGTGCCAAACACCGCCGTCGATATGAACTCTTGGGCGGTATCAGCCTGTTATCCCCAGAGTACCTTTTATCCGTTGAGCGATGGCCCTTCCATACAGAACCACCGGATCACTATGACCTGCTTTCGCACCTGCTCGACTTGTCGGTCTCGCAGTTAAGCACGCTTATGCCATTGCACTATCAGCACGATTTCCGACCGTACCTAGCGTACCTTCGTACTCCTCCGTTACGCTTTGGGAGGAGACCGCCCCAGTCAAACTGCCTACCATGCACTGTCCCCGACCCGGATCACGGGCCAAGGTTAGAACCTCAAACAAACCAGGGTGGTATTTCAAGGACGGCTCCACCGAAACTAGCGTTCCGGTTTCATAGCCTCCCACCTATCCTACACAGATCGGTTCAAAGTCCAATGCAAAGCTACAGTAAAGGTTCATGGGGTCTTTCCGTCTAGCCGCGGGTAGATTGCATCATCACAAACACTTCAACTTCGCTGAGTCTCGGGAGGAGACAGTGTGGCCATCGTTACGCCATTCGTGCAGGTCGGAACTTACCCGACAAGGAATTTCGCTACCTTAGGACCGTTATAGTTACGGCCGCCGTTTACCGGGACTTCAATCAAGAGCTTGCACCCCATCATTTAATCTTCCGGCACCGGGCAGGCGTCACACCCTATACGTCCACTTTCGTGTTTGCAGAGTGCTGTGTTTTTATTAAACAGTCGCAGCCACCAGTTTATTGCAACCCCTTCACCCTTCTGGCGCAGGCCAGTCAAGCTACCAGGGCGTACCTTATCCCGAAGTTACGGTACCAATTTGCCGAGTTCCTTCTCCCGAGTTCTCTCAAGCGCCTTAGAATACTCATCTCGCCCACCTGTGTCGGTTTGCGGTACGGTCATCGTTAGACTGAAGCTTAGAGGCTTTTCTTGGAACCACTTCCAATTGCTTCGCGACCGAAGTCGCTCGCGCCACACCCTTGAATCCTGCGCCCGGATTTGCCTAAGCGCCTTCTCCAATGCAGCGACCGGGACGTCCAACACCCGGACAACCTTCCGCGATCCGTCCCCCCATCGCATCTAACGACGGTGCAGGAATATTGACCTGCTTCCCATCAGCTACGCATTTCTGCCTCGCCTTAGGGGCCGACTCACCCTACGCCGATGAACGTTGCGTAGGAAACCTTGGGCTTACGGCGAGGGGGCCTTTCACCCCCTTTATCGCTACTCATGTCAGCATTCGCACTTCCGATACCTCCAGCACCCTTTACAAGGCACCTTCGCAGGCTTACGGAACGCTCTCCTACCATGCGAGCAAGCTCGCATCCGCAGCTTCGGTATATGGCTTAGCCCCGTTACATCTTCCGCGCAGGACGACTCGATCAGTGAGCTATTACGCTTTCTTTAAAGGGTGGCTGCTTCTAAGCCAACCTCCTGACTGTTTTAGCCTTCCCACTTCGTTTCCCACTTAGCCATATTTGGGGACCTTAGCTGGCGGTCTGGGTTGTTTCCCTCTTGACACCGGACGTTAGCACCCGATGTCTGTCTCCCGTGATTGCACTCTTCGGTATTCGGAGTTTGCTATGGCGGGGTAATCTGCAATAGACCCCCCAACCATGACAGTGCTCTACCCCCGAAGGTGAGACACGAGGCACTACCTAAATAGTTTTCGGAGAGAACCAGCTATTTCCAGGTTTGTTTAGCCTTTCACCCCTATCCACAGCTCATCCCCTAACTTTTCAACGTTAGTGGGTTCGGACCTCCAGTACGTGTTACCGCACCTTCATCCTGGCCATGGATAGATCACCTGGTTTCGGGTCTACGCCCAGCAACTGAACGCCCTATTCGGACTCGCTTTCGCTACGCCTGCCCTATTCGGTTAAGCTTGCTACTGAACGTAAGTCGCTGACCCATTATACAAAAGGTACGCCGTCACCCCTTACGAGGCTCCGACTGTTTGTATGCATGCGGTTTCAGGATCTATTTCACTCCCCTCCCGGGGTTCTTTTCGCCTTTCCCTCACGGTACTGGTTCACTATCGGTCGATCACGAGTATTTAGCCTTGGAGGATGGTCCCCCCATCTTCAGACAGGATTTCACGTGTCCCGCCCTACTTGTCGTACACCTAGTTCTTTCATACTGTTTTCGCCTACAGGGCTATCACCTGCTATGGCCGCACTTTCCAGAGCGTTCGGCTAACAATACAAATAAAGAGTACAGGCTCTTCCCATTTCGCTCGCCACTACTTTGGGAATCTCGGTTGATTTCTTTTCCTGCGGTTACTTAGATGTTTCAGTTCACCGCGTTCGCCTCACATGACCTATGGATTCAGTCATGGATACTCCATCAGGAGTGGGTTTCCCCATTCGGACATCCCCGGATCAAAGCTTGTTTGCCAGCTCCCCGGGGCTTTTCGCAGGCTACCGCGTCCTTCATCGCCTGTGATCGCCAAGGCATCCACCACATGCACTTGTTCGCTTGACCCTATAACGAGTCTGTCTCGTTACAGGTTGAGTTCTCGCGTTGTGCCGTATTCCAAATTGAGCCGAACAATGAAGTTCGAATCATCTTGAGATACATCGATACAATCACAACCCGGATAGTTTCCACGTCCATCTCATAAGACGCTTCCGCTATCCAAATTACTTACTTCTTCCTGATTGTTAAAGAACGACAGCCGATACAGTTGCCTGCATCACTCTGACTGGCTCAATCGCCAATGCGAAGCATTCGCTGATCGGTTCAGCAAACCCTTGGCATTGAGGATTGGTGGAGGCAGACGGGATCGAACCGACGACCCCCTGCTTGCAAAGCAGGTGCTCTCCCAGCTGAGCTATGCCCCCATACAGAGACCTCTCAGGCTTCCTTGTCCAGACAACTTGGTGGGTCTGGTTGGATTCGAACCAACGACCCCCGCCTTATCAAGACGGTGCTCTAACCGACTGAGCTACAGACCCCTGAGTCTGTCTTAATCAACAGCCGATAAGCGTGAGCGCTTCACTTCGCGGTAAGCTCGAGAAAGGAGGTGATCCAGCCGCACCTTCCGATACGGCTACCTTGTTACGACTTCACCCCAGTCATGAATCCTACCGTGGTGACCGTCCTCCTTGCGGTTAGACTAGCCACTTCTGGTAAAACCCACTCCCATGGTGTGACGGGCGGTGTGTACAAGACCCGGGAACGTATTCACCGCGGCATGCTGATCCGCGATTACTAGCGATTCCAGCTTCATGCACTCGAGTTGCAGAGTGCAATCCGGACTACGATCGGTTTTCTGGGATTGGCTCCCCCTCGCGGGTTGGCGACCCTCTGTTCCGACCATTGTATGACGTGTGAAGCCCTACCCATAAGGGCCATGAGGACTTGACGTCATCCCCACCTTCCTCCGGTTTGTCACCGGCAGTCTCCCTAGAGTGCTCTTGCGTAGCAACTAAGGACAAGGGTTGCGCTCGTTGCGGGACTTAACCCAACATCTCACGACACGAGCTGACGACAGCCATGCAGCACCTGTGCGCCGGTTCTCTTTCGAGCACGCCCAACTCTCATCGGGCTTCCGACCATGTCAAGGGTAGGTAAGGTTTTTCGCGTTGCATCGAATTAATCCACATCATCCACCGCTTGTGCGGGTCCCCGTCAATTCCTTTGAGTTTTAATCTTGCGACCGTACTCCCCAGGCGGTCAACTTCACGCGTTAGCTACGTTACTAAGGAAATGAATCCCCAACAACTAGTTGACATCGTTTAGGGCGTGGACTACCAGGGTATCTAATCCTGTTTGCTCCCCACGCTTTCGTGCATGAGCGTCAGTATTGGCCCAGGGGGCTGCCTTCGCCATCGGTATTCCTCCACATCTCTACGCATTTCACTGCTACACGTGGAATTCTACCCCCCTCTGCCATACTCTAGCCTGCCAGTCACCAATGCAGTTCCCAGGTTGAGCCCGGGGATTTCACATCGGTCTTAGCAAACCGCCTGCGCACGCTTTACGCCCAGTAATTCCGATTAACGCTCGCACCCTACGTATTACCGCGGCTGCTGGCACGTAGTTAGCCGGTGCTTATTCTTCCGGTACCGTCATCCCCAACGGTTATTAGCCATTAGGTTTTCTTTCCGGACAAAAGTGCTTTACAACCCGAAGGCCTTCTTCACACACGCGGCATTGCTGGATCAGGGTTGCCCCCATTGTCCAAAATTCCCCACTGCTGCCTCCCGTAGGAGTCTGGGCCGTGTCTCAGTCCCAGTGTGGCTGGTCGTCCTCTCAGACCAGCTACTGATCGTCGCCTTGGTAGGCCTTTACCCCACCAACTAGCTAATCAGCCATCGGCCACCCCTATAGCGCGAGGCCCGAAGGTCCCCCGCTTTCATCCGTAGATCGTATGCGGTATTAATCCGGCTTTCGCCGGGCTATCCCCCACTACAGGATATGTTCCGATGTATTACTCACCCGTTCGCCACTCGCCACCAGGCCGAAGCCCGTGCTGCCGTTCGACTTGCATGTGTAAGGCATGCCGCCAGCGTTCAATCTGAGCCAGGATCAAACTCTTCAGTTCAATGCCTGTTACTGTTTTCGGTTCCGTAGAACCGGTCGCTCACTCAAAGCTGACAGGTTATGAATCTCTTCATTAACCTGACTTACTTTAGTGTGAGACTCTTGATACTTTTGCTTATCCCGGTAAAACCAGGTCCGCTTCCATCAAGCGCCCACACTTATCGGCTGTTCATTGTTAAAGAGCATTTTCTGCCAAGCTTTCCTGCCCGCTCAGCAGCGCTGCGTTGTCAGCAGCAGAGAAGCGAAATTATGAACCCCTTTTCTTCGTCCGTCAACAACTTTTTATCCATCTCGTCGTCGCAAACTCGGGTCCCGCTTCCTGACTCGCTTGCCTACCGCTTCAACTCCCTCTCTAGCAGTCGGCTGCGCTTCCTTCTCTCTCCTCCGCTGTCCGTTTCCGTTTCAGCGAAAGAGGCGTGATTCTAGTCAGTCGATCCCAACTATGCAAGGCTTTTTTCAATGCCGCCCGGCAGCAGCCATGAGCGGCTCCAGCGGCACCGCGTCGGCCATCGCCTGATAGCCTGCATCGTTGGGGTGAATATCGTCGCCGCTGTTATAGCGACGCTGCAATTCGGAGGGCTTCGCCGGATCGCGCAAAGCAGCGTCGAAATCCATCACGCCATCGAAGGCGCCAGACGTCCGAATCCATTCGTTAACCTGCCGACGGATCGACTCACGCGACTGGGGCAACGACGCCGGCGTCAGCGTCGCACCGAACATCGCCACGCCGCGGGCATGTGCGGCAGCAATCAGCCGACGGTAACCGTCGATCAACGACTGCGCGTCGACGCGCGTATGCGGCGCATCGCAATCGAATCCGGCGCGCGCCGGCATCGCCGCGAAATTGATGTCGTTGATGCCGATCATCACAACCGCAACCTTCACGCCCGAGCGCGCCAGCACGTCCCGCTCGAAGCGCCGCTCCAACGCGACGCCGTAGCAGCGGGAATCGCTCAGCAGCCGATTGCCGCTGATGCCCAAATTGAGCACGCCGAATGCCGCCCCGTCCACCCCCTCGATACGCGCGGCCAGCACGTCCGGCCAACGTCGATTGCGGTTCAAGCTCGAGCGCATGCCATCGGTGATCGAATCGCCGATGGCCGCTATTGCCGCCGCCTTCGCCGGTTGCGCGTCGACCGCCAGCTCCGCCACCCAGGCGGACTGCGTAAAGCGCGTCCGATAGGCATCAGGGGCCGCATCGACAGCATGGTTGCCGAGCGACGACACATAATTGATCTGATTGGCAACCCGATGCCAGACCGTCATCGTCTGACGCGGGCCCATATACAGGCTGAGCGCGTAAGGCTTGCCGCGCGCCACATCGAACGCGATCGGATCGCTCTCCCGCTCCTGCCCTGGCGCGACTTCGACGCCGGATTTTCCACCGAATGTCAGCGCCACCGAACTGTCGGCGACAACCGCCGCGCCACCCGCCGAACGGCCGATTCGAAGCTCGCCAATCACAAGCGGCGTCTTGCCGTATGCATTGCTCACGCGCACACGGATCGCACGCCCCGCAATTGTCGGGTAGACGATCTGACGAACGGTGCGGCCCGCGACATCCGGCGCCCGATAAAGCGGCGGCGGCGCAGCAAGATCAGGGATCGGCTGCAAGGCCGTTGCCCACGACGCCACCCATTGCGATTGCTGCGCCGGTGCATCGGTCGCGGCGGCGCCTGCCGCCATCGGCGCGGCAAGCGCGATGCCACCGGAAAAAGCAATAAGCCAACGTCGGAACATCATTCGATCCTCTCTTAAAAAAGCTGACGATTATGCATGAGGCAAAAACGATCCACCGACGCCTGTCGATCGGCGGCATCGAATCATCGGCGGAAAAGGATTGAAATCATATATTGACCGACCGGTCGGTTGATTTATACTGCGTACCAGCCTCACTTGGATGAACCCATCTCCATGTATACGCAATCGCTCGACCTTCCTGGCCAAGCCGTACCATCCGACACCACCGCCGATTCGCCCGAGCAGGCCGGATTCGACGCCGTCATCGCCGCCGACGGCAAGATCGAACCGCAAGACTGGATGCCCGACGCCTACCGCAAAACGCTGGTGCGGCAAATCTCGCAGCACGCGCACTCGGAAATCATCGGAATGCTGCCGGAAGGCAACTGGATCACGCGCGCACCGAGCCTCAAGCGCAAGGCGATCCTGCTCGCGAAAGTCCAGGACGAAGCGGGCCACGGCCTTTATCTGTATAGCGCGGCGGAAACGCTCGGCGTCTCGCGCGACGCGCTGATCGACGCGCTGCACGCCGGCCGCGCGAAATATTCGAGCATCTTCAATTATCCGACGCTCACCTGGGCCGACGTCGGCGTAATCGGCTGGCTCGTCGACGGTGCGGCGATCATGAATCAGATTCCGCTCTGCCGCTGCACGTATGGTCCGTATGCACGCGCGATGATCCGCGTCTGCAAGGAGGAGTCGTTCCATCAGCGCCAGGGTTTCGATGCGCTGCTCGCCATGATGAAGGGCACCGACGCTCAGCGCGAGATGGTGCAGGACGCGGTGAACCGTTGGTGGTGGCCGGTGCTGATGATGTTCGGGCCGCCTGACGCCGATTCGGTTCACAGCAACCAGTCGGCCAAATGGGGAATCAAGCGGATCTCGAACGACGATCTGCGCCAGAAATTCGTCGACGCGACGGTCGAGCAGGCCAAGGTGCTGGGCGTCACGCTGCCCGACCCCGATCTCAAATGGAACGATGCGCGCGGGCACTTCGACTACGGCGCGATCGACTGGGACGAATTCTGGCGGGTCGTCAACGGTGACGGGCCCTGCAACCGCGAACGGCTTGCGACCCGCGTGCATGCGCACGAAAACGGCGCATGGGTTCGCGAGGCGGCGCTCGCGCACACGGAAAAGCGGCGCCGCCGCGAACAGCCGCAAGCGGCATGAGCCGGGCGGCCGTCGCGCCAAACACCGTGGAAGTATCGTGAAACGCCGCGGCGCGCGCCGCCGGCATCCGCGTCTGTGGAATTCAGCAAATCAGGAGCAAGCGATGAGCAACGAATGGCCGATCTGGGAAGTTTTCGTGCGCAGCAAACAGGGGCTCGACCATAAGCACTGCGGCAGCCTGCACGCGGCCGATGCATCGATGGCGCTGCGCATGGCGCGCGATGTCTACACGCGCCGCCAGGAGGGCGTGAGTATCTGGGTCGTGCCGTCGGCGGCGATCACGGCATCCGATCCGAATGAGAAAGCGGAGCTGTTCGAGCCGGCGGGAGACAAGATCTACCGCCATCCGACGTTCTACACGCTGCCCGACGAAGTCAACCACATGTGAGCGAGCCGCCTGTCATGACGATCACGCCCCAGCATCTCGCTTACGTGCTGCGCCTCGCGGACAACGCGCTGATCCTCGGCCAGCGCAATGCCGAATGGTGCGGCCACGGCCCCATCCTCGAGGAAGACATCGCGCTCGCCAATATGAGCCTCGATTTGATCGGGCAGGCGCGTCTGTTGTATACGCACGCGGCCGATCTCGAACGCCAACTGACCGGCATCGAAAAGACCGAGGACGATTACGCCTATTTCCGAGGCGAGCGCGAATTCACGAACTACACGTTCGTCGAACTGCCGCATTACGGCCCGCTCTGCGGCACCGCGCATGCGCCGCTCGACTATGCGGTGACGATCGTGCGCAATTTCCTTTATTCGACGCTGATGCTGCACGTCTTTCAGGCGCTCGAGACATCAAGCGACGCGCAACTCGCGGCTATCGCGTCAAAATCGCTGAAGGAAACGCGCTATCACGCCCATCACGCACGCGAATGGCTGATCCGCCTCGGCGACGGCACCGACGAATCGCACGCCCGCACTCAAGCCGCGCTCGATTATCTGATGCCGTACACGCGCGAGTTTTTCGTCGCGGACGAAATCGACGCCGCGGCCGCGACGGCGGGCATCGGCCCGGCAATCGCATCGCTCGACGCCGCGTGGCGCGCAGACGTCGACGCGGCGCTCGACGAAGCGACGCTCGTGCCGCCCAAATCCAGCCTGCATGTACCGGCCGGCAAGCGCGGCGAGCACTCCGAGCACTTCGGCTATCTGCTCGCGCAAATGCAGAGCACCGCACGTCAGCATCCAGGCGCGTCCTGGTAAGTCCGTGCAGCGAATGATGAAATTCGAAACGACCTCGTCCACGTTGCCGCCCTCCGCCGTATCCGGCCAGCCGGCGCTCGCGCCCGTCACGCCCGGCCGGCAGAAGCAAACGTCGGGGCTGGCGGATCGCCCGTCCCATCGATCGATCGGTGAAACCGGCCAGCCGGTTCGCGATCCCGATCGGCCTGGGCCAACAGCGCCGAGCGCTCAATCGTCTTGTGCCGGCGGCCTGCCGGCTGCCGGCACGGATCGCTCAGCTACCCGGCCGCAATGGCTCGCCGCCTGCGCCAACGGCAGCAACACTGCGCACGACGACGAAACACTTGTCGCGCGCGCGAGGCAAGCGCTCGAATCCGTGCCCGATCCGGAAATCCCGGTCGTCTCGATCCGCGAGCTGGGCATCCTGCGCGATGTCCGACGCGCCCCGGACGGCACGCTCGAAATAGTCATCACGCCGACTTACTCCGGCTGCCCGGCGATGCAGCAGATCGCCGACGATATCGGCGCCGCGCTGCGGGGCGCCGGGCTCGCGCCGCACCGGATCGTGACCGTGCTCGCGCCAGCGTGGACGACCGACTGGATCACCGCCGATGCGCGTGAAAAGCTTCGTGCGTATGGAATCGCACCGCCCGCCGAACGATGCGACGGCCATATGCCGGGGTCCGCTTTGGCGGCCGCCCCCGCTGCCGAGCGCACGATCCGCTTCGTGCCCAAGCCGGCCACGCCTAAGCCGGCCGCGCCTAAGCCGGTCGTAGCCAACTCGGCCGCCGCCCCCGCTTGCCCGCGCTGCGGCTCCGCGCATACCGAGCGGCTTGCGCAATTCGGCTCGACCGCTTGCAAGGCGCTCTATCGCTGCATCGATTGCCGCGAACCCTTCGACTACTTCAAACCCTATTGACCATGTCGACTCCGCAATTCCATCCGCTGCGCATCCGCGACGTGCGGCCCGAAACCGCCGACGCCGTCACGGTATCGTTCGACGTGCCGCCCGAGCTGCGCGACGCGTACCGCTTCACGCAAGGCCAATTCGTCACGCTGAAGGCGCACATCGGCGGCGAGGAGACGCGCCGTTCGTATTCGATCTGCATCGGCACGACGGATTACGATCGCGACGGCGAGCTGCGCATCGGCATCAAGCGCGTGCGCGGCGGCCGTTTTTCGAACTTCGCGTTCGATACGCTCAAGCCTGGCCAGACGATCGACGTGATGACGCCCGACGGCCGCTTTTTCACGCATCTGAATGCGGGGCACGGCAAGCACTATGTCGCCTTCGCCGGCGGCTCGGGCATCACGCCCGTACTCGCGATCGTCAAAACGACGCTCGAACTGGAGCCGCGCAGCACGTTCACGCTGATCTACGGCAATCGCAGCGCCGATTCGATCATGTTCGCCGAGACGCTCGAGGACCTGAAGAACCGCTTCATGCAACGCTTCGTGCTGTATCACGTGCTGTCGGACGAGATCCAGGACGTCGAACTCTTCAACGGCGTGCTCGACCAGCCGAAATGCGCGACGTTTCTCCAGACGCTCGTGCCCGCCGCGACGATCGACGAAGCGTTCATCTGCGGCCCCGCGCCGATGATGGACGCGGCCGAGGCCGCGCTCGCGGCGGCCGGCGTGCCGCGCGAACGGGTGCACGTCGAACGCTTCGGCACGCCACTGCCGCAGGCAGGCGCGCCCGCGGTCGAGATCACCGAAGCGACGCCCGCCGCCGATCTCGAAATCGTGATCGACGGCAAGACACGCAAGCTGCGCCTGCCGTATGAAGGCGCAAGCCTGCTCGACGTCGGCCTGCACGCAGGCATTGCGCTGCCTTACGCCTGCAAGGGCGGCGTGTGCTGCACGTGCCGCGCGAAGGTGCTCGAAGGCGAAGTGCGGATGGACAAGAACTACACGCTCGAGCCGCGGGAAATCGCCGATGGTTTCGTGCTCACCTGTCAATGCCATCCGGTCAGCAGCAAGGTGATCGTCAGCTTCGACGAACGCTAGATACCGCACCGATCGCGCGGCAAGCGGTTCCTTCCCGCCCCGCATCTCGCTTACACTAGGGGCCGCTTGCCGGACGGCCTCGACGAAAATCTGCGCTGCGCGGCAAGCGGTTTTTCTTTGCTGACGACAGGCCGGATGAGGACCCTTCACGTGACCCAAGGCGGCAGCGCCGCCGCCTCGCTGCGCATCGCGCTCTCGGCCGCCGGCCGCGACCACGATACCGTCATCGAGCTGCTCGACGATCTCGCTGTCGGCCCGCTGCGCGGCGTGGACGACGCGCCGGACGCGCGCGCCGCGTTCTGGGAACGCGTGATCGGCGATACGTTACCGGTCTGGATCGCCAGGCTCGCCGCCGAACGGGCTAAATTCGACGCGCTCGCCGCCGGTTCCGAACAGATCGTGATCTGGCATGGCCAAAGCGCGGCCGACCAACTGATGCTTCGGCGCGTTGCCTATCATCTGCGCAGCGCGCCGCAACGGCTCAACGAGGTGCGGCTGTCGATCGCCGATATGGACGATCCGCGCGCGTGGGCAAGCGTGCGAGCCGATCAAGCCACCGCAACCGGCATTTTTCCGCCCGAGCGGCTGCGCGCGAAGCTTGCCGAAGCCGCGCCGATCTCGGTGCTGCGCATCAGCCGGCTCGCGCTCGAATGGCTGGAGGCCAGGCAAGCGAATGCCGAGCTGCGCTATCTCGTCAGCAATACGTTCAAGAGCGGCCTGTATACCGATCTCGACGCGCTCGTTCTCGAGCATGCCGGCAGCGAATGGCGGCCGGCCGCGCGCGTGGCCGGTGCGGTGATGGCACTCGCGGATCGCGGCCAGCTGTTCGTCAGCGACACCGTCGCTTTCTGGCGCTGCCGCGAACTCGCGGCAGCCGGCCGCCTCGAATTGCGCGGCGACGCCCGCTCGATCGAGCATTGGCGAACGGCAACGTTGCGCGTCGCGCCCGCCGCCGCCCATCGCTAACCTCTCTTAACGACGCTTCACGTCCCGAATCCGATGGCCCGCACCCGAGCGCCCGATCACGAATCCCAACGCGAGCAGATCCTGGATCTCGCCGCCGCCAAATTCGCGCAGACAAGCTACCCAAGCACGTCGATGACCGACCTCGCGAATGCGAGCGGCACATCGAAAGCGCGTCTATACCACTACTACGAGAGCAAGGAAGCGATCCTGTTCGATCTGCTCGACCGCTACACCAAGCAGTTGATGCTGATCATCGCCGAGGTCGAGGGCGCAAGCCAGCGGCGCGGGCTCACCGAGCGCGAGACGTTCGCCGAACTCATCCGCGCATTCCTCGCCGAGTACGAGACGTCGCACAGCCGCCATGTGGCGCTGCTAAACGACGTCAAATACCTTGAGGACACGCAGCGCCAGATCATCCTCGACCGTCAGCGCGACATCGTCGCCGCGTTCTCGCGGCAGCTCGCGCGCGCCTATCCGCAGCGGATCCTGAAAGCCAACCAGACGGCGGCAACGATGATGGTGTTCGGGATGATCAACTGGACCTTCACGTGGCTGAAGCCGGGCGGCCGCCTTGGTTACCGTGACTTCGCCGAAATGGTGATCGATATGATCGAGCATGGCCTGGGGGACGGCCGCGCAACCTGATTTTTGCGCAGCAGCATTTGTTGCGCATACGTAACAATGCGGCGTCTTATTGCCGCGATCATCAACCTCCAATAAATAATCAACAAAAACAAAGGCTTAAAGTTTTATTTGACAAATTTAGAGCCTGACCTCCATCGAATGTACGGGTTTCCCCTAATCTCAAACTAACCGTTCGATTAAAATTACGCTGCGACGCACAAACGCGTCGTACTGCTGTACGGTCTATTTGAGGAACCCACGATGAACAAGCCCGAGTCTCGCTCTGCCGACGCGGTCGGCATCGCCGGTCCCGCGCCAGTTCTCGTCCGGGAACTGGCTTCCGGCGACCGCCCGCAACTGCTTGCCCACTTTCTCGCGCTCGACGGCGAAGACCGCCTGTTGCGCTTCGGACAGGCCGTGCCCGACCATGTGATCGAAAACTATGTCCGGACGATCGATTTCGGACGCGACACCGTGTTCGGCGTGTTCAACCACGCGCTCGAATTGATCGGCGTCGGCCATCTCGCGTATCTGCCCGACGAAGACGGCAAGCGCACCGCCGAGTTCGGCGTGTCGGTGCTCGAATCGGCGCGCGGCCAGGGTGTCGGCTCGAAGCTGTTCGAGCGCGCGGCGATCCGCAGCCGCAACACGCATGTGACGACGCTGTACATGCATTGCCTGTCGCGGAACGCGACGATGATGCACATCGCCAAAAAGTCGGGAATGCGCATCGAGTACGCGTATGGCGAAGCCGATGCGTATCTGTCGCTGCCGCCCGCCGATCACTCGACGATCATCGCCGAGATGATGCAGGAGCAAGCCGCGGTGTTCGACTACGCGCTCAAACGCCAAGCGCACCGCGCGACGCAGATCTTCGAATCGCTGCTGCCCGCCAGTCTCACCGCGTGAGCGCGTGGCGCTGACGCTCCACGCTCGCAACGGGCGGCCCATCGGGCCGCCCGTTTTCGTTACCGGACTGCGTCGCCGCGCCGGATTCAGCGGATCGGCAGCGCGGTGGTCTCCTTGAAGCGTTCGAGCGAGAAGCTCGTCTTCACGTCGATCACCGACGGATGGTGCAGCAACTGCTCCTGCATGAAGCGCGAGAAATGCGCCATGTCCTCGACCTGCACACGCAGCAGGTAATCCATGTCGCCCGTCATCGCATGGCACGCGACCACCTCGGGCCACGCCTGCACCGCCGCGCGGAACAGATCCGCATGCGTCGCGCCCGCGCGCGCGGACGGCTCCTCGCCGCGCGCGAATGCGACGCCGCCCCGCTTCTCGAGCCGCACGCTCACATACGCGAGCAAATCGAGCCCGAGCTTTTGCGGATCGAGCAACGCGACGTAGCCGGTGATCACGCCCATTTCCTCGAGCCGACGTATCCGGCGCAGACACGGACTCGGCGACAGGCTCACGCGGTCGGCGATGTCCTGGTTGGACAAACGCCCATTCTCCTGGAGGATCGCAAGAATGCGCCGGTCAATTGCATCCAATTCCACGTGCGCCATTTTCTACCTCCATCAACTCAATTTAAGATGGAAAATTGCTCGAGCGTAACGTTGTACGATTAAGTTCGCAAGTTTTCGCCCGGCCGCCCCCGCTACACTTTGCCGCAGTCATTCATTGAGCACGCGCAGCGCGCTCGGAGCAAGCGCCGAAGCGCCCGCTCCGCTATCGACACAGGAGACACCATGCAAATCCCCACTTGGGACAACCCTGTCGGCACCGACGGCTTCGAATTCATCGAATACACCGCGCCCGATCCGAAAGCGCTGGGCGCGCTGTTCGAGCGGATGGGCTTCACCGCGATCGCGCGCCATCGCCACAAGGACGTGACGCTCTACCGCCAAGGCGACATCAATTTCATCGTCAACGCGGAAACCGATTCGTTCGCGCAGCGCTTCGCACGGCTGCACGGCCCGTCGATCTGCGCGATCGCGTTTCGCGTGCAGGATGCGGCGAAGGCGTACCGGCACGCGCTCGAACTCGGCGCATGGGGCTTCGACAACAAGACCGGCCCGATGGAACTCAATATCCCGGCGATCAAAGGCATCGGCGACTCGCTGATCTATTTCGTCGACCGCTGGCGCGGCAAGAACGGCGCGGCGCCCGGCAGCATCGGCGACATCAGTATCTATGACGTCGATTTCGAGCCGATTGCGGGCGCCGATCCGAATCCGGTCGGCCACGGCCTGACCTACGTCGATCACCTGACGCACAACGTCCATCGCGGCCGGATGGCCGAATGGGCGGAGTTCTACGAGCGTCTGTTCAACTTCCGAGAAGTCCGCTACTTCGACATCGAGGGCAAGGTGACGGGCGTGAAATCGAAGGCGATGACGTCGCCGTGCGGCAAGATCCGGATTCCGATCAACGAGGAAGGCTCCGACAACGCGGGGCAGATTCAGGAATATCTCGACGCGTATCGCGGCGAGGGCATCCAGCACATCGCGCTCGGCGCGAGCGACATCTACCGCGCCGTGGACGGCCTGCGCGGCGCGGACGTGAAACTGCTCGACACCATCGATACGTATTACGAACTCGTCGATCGCCGCGTGCCGAACCACGGCGAGCCGCTCGACGAACTGAGAAAGCGCAAGATCCTGATCGACGGCGCGCGCGACGATCTGCTGCTGCAGATCTTCACCGAAAACCAGATCGGGCCGATCTTTTTCGAGATCATCCAGCGCAAGGGCAACCAAGGCTTCGGCGAAGGCAACTTCAAGGCGCTGTTCGAATCGATCGAGCTGGATCAGATCCGGCGCGGGGTCGTGAAAGACACCGCGTAACGCGCGGTGCGCGGCGCATAGCGCGCCGGCCTCAAGACAAAGGGCGGGAACTGCGAAGTTCCCGCCCTTTTGATTATCCGGTTCTCGAATCGCGCGCAGATCGCCCGGCGGCAGCCGTCGCGAGCGCGCGACGCTCAGTGGCCGCGCCGCATGCCGCGCACGCAGGCCGACGGGTTCGCGAGCGCATCGATGCCGCCCGCCGGCGCGAGTTGCAGCACCCGGCCATTGGCCGCCGCGCACGCGCGCGCATCGTCCGCGCGCACCGGGCCGCTGATCGCGAAAAACGCGGCCGACACCATCAAGAAGTTCTGGATATACCGACTGTTCATTTGCACCTCCATTGCAGCCGCCCGGCGCGCGTGCCGATTGCCGGCTCGCGCCGGCGCCGACCGCGCAACCGGACCGGGCCGCCAAGACTAACGGCAATCGCCGGGCGGCGCGCGTCGTTTTACATGCGCTTACAGCCTGTAACGCATTGATCCGGCATGTTTTCGGCCGGGCGGCACCGATTTTTGACGGCCCTGCGGCGGGTTTATCCCAGTGCTACTATCGAACTGAGTCCGCCAGCATTCGATATTGACCGACGCGTCCACAAGACGCCGACGCATCGACATTTTGGCGATCCCAACCCGGGTGGAGGAGACACACCGAATGAATGCCCCGCTAGACGCCGGCCAGCGCGCGACGCTGGAAGCCGCGCTGAAATCCGTCACGCTAGATGACAAATACACACTCGAGCGCGGCCGCGCTTATATGAGCGGCATCCAGGCCCTCGTGCGCCTGCCGATGCTCCAGCAAGAGCGCGATCGCGCCGCCGGTCTGAATACGGCCGGCTTTATTTCCGGTTACCGCGGCTCGCCGCTCGGCGGTCTGGATCTATCGCTATGGAAGGCGAAAAAGCATCTCGCCGCGCACCAGATCGTATTTCAACCCGGCCTGAACGAAGATCTCGCCGCAACGGCCGTCTGGGGCTCGCAACAAGTCAATCTGTATCCGGGCGCGAAATATGACGGCGTGTTCGGCATGTGGTACGGCAAGGGCCCGGGCGTCGATCGCACGGGCGACGTGTTCAAGCATGCGAACTCGGCAGGCACCTCGGCGCACGGCGGCGTTCTGGTGCTCGCCGGCGACGATCACGCGGCGAAATCGTCGACGCTCGCGCATCAGTCCGAGCATATTTTCAAGGCATGCGGGCTGCCCGTGCTATTCCCGTCGAACGTCCAGGAGTATCTCGATTTCGGGCTGCACGGCTGGGCGATGAGCCGCTATTCGGGCCTGTGGGTCGCGCTCAAATGCGTGACCGACGTCGTCGAATCGTCGGCTTCCGTCGATATCGATCCGCATCGCACCGAAATCGTGCTGCCGTCCGATTTCATCATGCCCGAAGGCGGGCTGAACATCCGCTGGCCCGATCCGCCACTCGTGCAGGAAGCGCGCCTGCTCGACTACAAATGGTATGCGGCGCTCGCCTATGTGCGCGCGAACAAGCTCGACCGGATCGAGATCGATTCGCCGCACGCGCGCTTCGGGATCATCACGGGCGGTAAGGCTTATCTCGACGTGCGCCAGGCGCTCGTCGATCTCGGTCTCGACGACGAAACCTGCGCGCGCATCGGCATCCGGCTCTACAAGGTCGGCTGCGTGTGGCCGCTCGAGGCGCAAGGCGCGCAAGCATTCGCGCGCGGGCTCGACGAGATTCTGGTCGTCGAGGAAAAGCGCCAGATTCTCGAATACGCGATCAAGGAGGAGTTGTACAACTGGCCGGATGGCCAGCGTCCACGCGTGTTCGGCAAATTCGACGAAAAGGACGGCGCGGGCGGCGAATGGTCGGTGCCGATGGGCAACTGGCTGTTGCCCGCGCACTACGAACTGTCGCCCGCGATCATCGCGAAGGCAATCGCAAAGCGGCTCGACAAGTTCGAATTGCCGTCCGACGTGCGCGCGCGGATCGCCGCGCGCATCGCGACCATCGACGCGAAGGAAATGGCGCTCGCGAAGCCGCACGTGACCACCGAGCGCAAGCCGTGGTTCTGCTCGGGTTGCCCGCACAACACGTCGACCAACGTGCCCGAGGGTTCGCGCGCGATCGCGGGCATCGGCTGCCACTACATGACGGTCTGGATGGACCGCAACACGAACACGTTCAGCCAGATGGGCGGCGAAGGCGTGCCGTGGATCGGCCAGGCGCCGTTTACCGACGAAAAGCACGTGTTCGCGAACCTCGGCGACGGCACCTATTTCCACTCGGGGCTGCTTGCGGTGCGCGCGGCGATCGCGTCGAAGGCGAACATCACGTACAAGATTCTTTATAACGACGCGGTCGCGATGACGGGCGGCCAGCCGGTCGACGGCGTGCTGACGGTGCCGCAAATCACGCATCAGCTTGCCGCCGAAGGCGCAAAGAAGATCGTGATCGTCACCGACGAGCCAGACAAGTATCAAGGCAACATGGCGCTGCTTGCGCCCGGCGTGACGGTGCGCCACCGCGACGAACTCGACGACGTGCAGCGCGAGCTGCGCGACATCGAGGGCACGACGATTCTCGTCTACGACCAGACCTGTGCGACCGAGAAGCGCCGCCGCCGCAAGCGCGGCGCGTATCCGGACCCGGCCAAGCGCGTGGTGATCAACGAAGCGGTTTGCGAAGGCTGCGGCGATTGCTCGGTGCAATCGAACTGCCTGTCGGTCGAGCCGCTCGACACCGAGTTCGGCACGAAACGGCAGATCAATCAGTCGACATGCAACAAGGATTTCTCGTGCGTGAAAGGCTTCTGCCCAAGCTTCGTGACGGTCGAAGGCGGGCAATTGAGAAAGCCGAAAGCCGTGGCGGCCGACGCGAGCGCGCTGCCGCCGATTCCCGAACCCGCGCTGCCGGCCATCGACCGCGCTTACGGCGTGCTGGTGACGGGCGTCGGCGGCACGGGCGTCGTGACGATCGGCGCGCTGCTCGGGATGGCCGCGCACCTCGAGAACAAAGGCGTGACGGTGCTCGACGTGACCGGCCTCGCGCAAAAGGGCGGCGCGGTGATGAGCCATGTGCAGATCTCGCACGCCCCCGCCGACATCCATGCGACGCGCATCGCGATGGGCGAAGCCGATCTCGTGATCGGCTGCGACGCGATCGTGACGGCGGGCGACGAATGCACGTCGCGGATGCGGCATGGCGTGACGCGCGTCGTCGTCAACAGCGCGAAAACGCCGACCGCCGAATTCATCAAGAATCCGAAGTGGTCTTTCCCGGGCGCGAGCGCCGAACTCGACATCCGCACAGCGGCAGGCGATTCGGTCGACCTCGTCGATGCGAACCATTTCGCGGTCGCGCTGCTGGGCGACGCGATCTACACGAACCCGTTCGTACTCGGCTATGCATGGCAGCGCGGCTGGCTGCCGCTATCGCATGCGTCGCTCGTGCGCGCGATCGAGTTAAACGGCGTGCAGATCGAACAAAACCGCGCCGCGTTCGAATGGGGACGCCGCGCCGCGTTCGATCTCGCGAGCGTGCGCGCGATGGCGGCCAGCGGCGCGCAGGCGGGCGCGGGCGCAACCGTGATTTCGCTGCATACGAAAAAGGCGGTGGATACGCTGATCGCGACGCGCGTCGAGCACCTGAGCGCGTATCAGAATGCCGCGTATGCGGCGCGCTTCTCGGCCCTCGTCGCCAAGGTGCGCGCCGCCGAGCGGACGCTCGACGGCGACGCCGCGCAGGAGCCGCTGACCGAAGCGGTCGCCCGTAACTTGTACAAGCTGATGGCGTACAAGGACGAGTACGAAGTTGCGCGGCTGCAATCCGATCCGGCGTTCGTCGCGAAGCTCGCCGCGCAGTTCGAGGGCGACTGGAAGCTCAAATTCCACCTTGCGCCGCCGATTTTCGCGAAGAAGGACAAGCACGGCCATCTCGTGAAGAAGCAGTACGGTTCATGGATGATGCCGGCGTTCCGCCTGCTCGCGAAACTGAAGTTCCTGCGCGGCACCGCATTGGACGTGTTCGGCCGCAGCGACGAGCGCCGCACCGAGCGCGCGCTGATCGGCGAATACGAGGCGCTCGTCAGCGAACTGATCGGCGAACGGCTCACGCGCGCCACGCTGCCGCTCGCGGTCGAGCTTGCGAGCCTGCCCGATGGCATTCGCGGCTACGGGCACGTCAAGGAGAACAACTTGCGCGCGGTGCGGGTGAAGTGGGACGAGCTGCTCGCGCGCTGGCGTTCACCGCAGGGCGGGCAGACGTCGCGGCACGTCGCTTGACACGCGTCGCCGTGACGGGCGGGTATGGCGAGCGTTTTCGGCGCGCCGGCGAAGGCTACCCGCGATCCGCGGTGCCGCGCCCGCTGGCCGCCGCGGCTTTACAGGCGGGATGGCGAACGCGGGTAAGCCGCATACCCGCGCCGGAGCGCCGCCACCGCCCGGCGGATCGCGTGCGGCACTGCCGGCGTGCCGCATCTGCAGCGCGGACACCGGCGGCTGCCGCCCCGTAGACTGCGGCCTTTCACGGCCGCTGGCAGCCACAAAACTTGCAGCGATGAAAAAAGGCGGCCGCCCCACTCGGGCGGCCGCCTTTCCTTTTACGCACCAGCATGCGGTTCGCGCTGGCAACCGAACCGGCCAGGAACGGCCCACGCGCCCGCGCGTTCGCGTTACTTTACCTGCACGTTCGCTGCGGCCACCGCCGTCATATTGATGATCCGGCGCACGGTCGCAGCCGGCGTCAGGATATGGACCGGCTTCGCCGCGCCCAGCAGGAACGGGCCGACGGTCACGCCTTCGCCGCCGACCATCTTCAGCAGGTTGTACGCGATGTTCGCCGCCTCGACGTTCGGCATGATCAGCAGATTCGCCTCGCCCGTGAGCGTCGTGCCGGGGAACGCCGCCTTGCGGACCGCCTCGGACAGCGCCGCGTCGCCGTGCATCTCGCCGTCGACTTCGAGATCCGGCGCACGCTCGGCGATCAGCCGGCGCGCTTCCGCCATCCGGCGCGACGACGCCGACGGCGCGCTGCCGAAATTCGAATTCGACAACAGCGCCGCCTTCGGCACGATCCCGAAGCGTTCGATCTCGGCGGCGGCCTGAATCGTCATGTCGGCAAGTTGCTCGGCGCTCGGCAGCTCGTTCACGTAGGTGTCGCACATGAACAGGTTACGGCCCGGCAGCATCAGCAGATTCATCGCCGCGAAATGCCCGGCGGCCGGCGCGCGGCCGATCACCTGCTCGATGAACCTCAGATGGCTGTGATACGTGTCGATCATTCCGCAGATCATCCCGTCCGCGTCGCCAAGATGCACGAGCATCGCGCCGATCAGCGTGTTGAACTTGCGCAGCGCCGCCTTCGCGACCTCGGGCGTCACGCCGTCGCGCGCGCCGATCTCGTGGTATGCCTGCCAGCAGCGCTGGTAACGCGGATCGTCTTCCGGATCGACGATCTCGAAATCGACGCCGACCGTCAGCTTCGAGCCGATCTTCTTGAGCCGCATCTCGACGACCGCCGGACGGCCGACGATGATCGGCTTCGCGATCTTCTCCTGCAACACGAACTGCGCGGCGCGCAACACGCGTTCGTCCTCGCCCTCGGCGAACACGATGCGCGCGCGATTCGACTTCGCGGTCGCGAACACGGGCCGCATCACCATGCCGGTGCGGTAGACGGTCGCGCCGAGCTGCTCGCGGTACGCGTCCATATCGGCGATCGGGCGCGTGGCGACACCCGAATCCATTGCCGCCTGCGCGACGGCGGGCGCGATCTTGATGATGAGGCGCGGATCGAACGGCTTCGGAATCAGGTATTCCGGGCCGAATTCGAGCGAATGGCCTTCATACGCCTTCGCCACTTCCTCGCTCTGATCGGTTTCCTGCGCCAACTCGGCGATCGCGCGCACGCACGCGAGCTTCATTTCCTCGGTGATCGTCGTCGCGCCGACGTCGAGCGCGCCGCGGAAGATGAACGGGAAGCACAGGACGTTGTTGACCTGGTTCGGATAGTCGGAGCGGCCGGTCGCGACGATCGCGTCGGGGCGCACCGCTTTCGCGTCTTCCGGGCGGATCTCCGGCTCGGGATTCGCGAGCGCAAGAATCAGCGGCTTGTCCGCCATGGTCTTGACCATGTCTTGCTTGAGCACGCCCGCGCTCGAACAGCCGAGGAACACGTCCGCTTGACGAATCGCGTCGGCGAGCGTGCGCGCGTCGGTGGTGGCCGCATAGCGCTGCTTCGACGGATCGAGGTTGCCGCGCCCTTCGTAGATCACGCCCTTCGAATCGGCAACGAGCACGTTCGATTTCGACAGGCCCAGCTTCACGAGCAGATCGAGACACGCGATCGCCGCCGCGCCCGCGCCCGAGCAGACGAGCTTCACGTCCGCGAGCTTCTTGCCGACCACCGTCAGGCCGTTCAGGATCGCCGCCGACGCGATGATCGCGGTGCCGTGCTGATCGTCATGGAACACGGGGATCTTCATCCGCTCGCGCAGCTTCTGCTCGATGTAGAAGCACTCGGGCGCCTTGATGTCTTCGAGGTTGATGCCGCCGAGCGTCGGCTCGAGCATCGCGATCGCGTCGACGAGCTTGTCCGGATCGGATTCCGACAGCTCGATGTCGAACACGTCGATGCCCGCGAATTTCTTGAACAGGCATCCCTTGCCCTCCATCACCGGCTTGGCCGCGAGCGGGCCGATGTTGCCGAGGCCCAGCACCGCCGTCCCGTTCGTCACCACGCCGACCAAATTGCCGCGCGACGTGTATTTCTGCGCGTCGAGCGGATCCGCGTGAATCGCCTCGCACGCGGCGGCCACGCCCGGCGAGTACGCGAGCGACAGGTCGAGCTGGTTCGACAGCGGCTTCGTCGGCGTGACGGAGATCTTGCCGGGCTTCGGATTCTGGTGATAAGCGAGCGCGCTCTGTTTCAGTTGTTCGTCCATGATGAGCTTGCGAGAGACATGCGTTATAGAGGAATTGGAGACTCAGTACCGAGCACCAGAGGCCACGAATGCGGAGATCGAAGGGATGGTCGACTGCGGCGGCCGTCGCGCGCCGGATCGGCGCGGCATTGAACCTTGGCGGATGGCAAGCGGGAAGTACAAAGCACCGAGCGAATACTTAGGGTCGCCTAGTGTACACCTGCCGGCGGCCCGCACGATGCTGCGGCGCGGCAGCGGCAATTGCTTCGGGATACTGGCTTTCGGCGGTTTGCGCGGCTTGCCCGCGCCCGTTGCGCCGCCAGCAAAACGGCCCGATCGCGGCAAGCGCGCCGAGGTCCGCCGGACGGATCGCACATCGGGTAAAATAGCCGGCTGCGCGCGCAGCGAAGCGGCTCGATGCGGCGGGCGGCGGGCGGCAGTCACAACGCGCGCGCGCCCGCGCCATCCGCGCCCGGCTCTTGCAACCGGATTCCCGTAAGCTGCGCCACCGGGC
The DNA here is from genome assembly GCF_001718875.1 of Burkholderia singularis. Taxonomy (NCBI): domain Bacteria; kingdom Pseudomonadati; phylum Pseudomonadota; class Betaproteobacteria; order Burkholderiales; family Burkholderiaceae; genus Burkholderia; species Burkholderia singularis. The sequence continues at coordinate 538,525 of NZ_CP013448.1, read as the reverse complement.
CCGCGCCTGCCCTCGCTCATCATCCAAGGAACGCCCCATGACAGGCTTCGATCGCCAGACGATCTCCGACACGACCGCCAAAATCCTGCTCGAAGTGCAGGCGGTGCACTTCAATGCCGACAAGCCGTTTATTTTCACGTCCGGCTGGGCGAGCCCCGTCTATATCGACTGCCGCAAGCTGATCTCGTTTCCACGCGTGCGCCGCGGTCTGATGGAAATGGCCGAATCGACGATCCTGCGCGACGTCGGTTTCGAGCAGATCGACGCGGTGGCGGGCGGCGAAACGGCCGGCATCCCGTTTGCCGCATGGATCGCCGACCGGATGATGCTGCCGATGCAATACGTGCGCAAAAAGCCGAAGGGTTTCGGCCGCAACGCGCAAATCGAAGGCTTTCTGGAAGAAGGCTCGCGCGTGCTGCTCGTCGAGGATCTGACGACCGACAGCCGCAGCAAGGTCAATTTCATCAACGCGCTGCGCAATGCCGGCGCGCAGGTGAACCATTGCTTCGTGCTGTTCCACTACGACATCTTCAAGGAAAGCGTGTCGGTGCTGAAGGATATCGGCGTGGATCTGCACGCGCTCGCGACATGGTGGGATGTGCTGCGCATGGCCAAGGCATCCGGCTACTTCGAGACGAAGACGCTCGACGAAGTCGAGAAATTCCTGCACGCGCCGGCCGAATGGTCGGCCGCGCATGGTGGCGCGACGGGCTTGCAGGAGTAAGCTTCGGTAAGTGCGTGCCGCCTTCGCGCCGTTGCTTGACCTCGCAACGCCTGCCGGTATCGGCAGGCGTTTTCTTTTGGCGCGCCCAGCGCGCTGGCAGCTCGTCAGCCTTGCCCACATACGCTCCCGCCACGCACACCGACTGGTTTGCGCGACTCACGCCGCCATGCGTCCCCTAATGCTAGACTTGCTCCCATAATCGGATTCAGACATCGAATCGCTGTCGATCAGCGCCGGGACGCGCCGGCATACATGACAGGAGAAGGGCCATATGCGTGTGGGTCGCCGAGTGGTTCCGCCGGGTTCGCGCCGGCGCTTCTTCTCGCTCGCCGTCGCCAGCGCTTCGCTCCTCGGCCTCCTCCATGGTCCGCGCGCGCTCGCGCAAAACCCGTTCACGCTGACAAGCAACGATCTGCATCCCGGCGGGCGCGTCGGGGCCATCCATCTGTTCAACCAAGGCGATTGCAAGGGCGGCAACCGTTCGCCGCAGCTCACGTGGCGCGACCCGCCGCCCGGCACGAAAGGCTTCGCCGTCACGATGTTCGATCCCGACGCGCCCGGCCGCGGCTGGTGGCATTGGGCCGTCGCGGGCATCCCGGCAAGCGTATCGAGCCTGCCCGCCAATGCGAGCGCGTCCGGCTATCTGCGGCGGATCGGCGCAATCGAAGCGCGCAACGACTTCGGCACCGACGGCTATGGCGGCCCCTGCCCGCCGCCCGGCAAACCGCATCGCTATGTGATCACGGTATACGCGCTGAGGGCGACCGACCTGCGCGTCGCCACAGGTCGCCCCGCGCAGATGTTCGACCATGAGATCGGCACGGAGACGCTTGGCTCCGCGCAACTCGTGGTCACTTACGGGCGCTAACGCGCGCAAGCGGGCAGACGCGGCGACAGCGGCCATTGCCGGCGCTCCTCTACCACGGCTGCCAGAAGGCTTTGCCGCTTGCGAAGCCGCCCGGCTGCGACTGACGGCGGCACCCGCGGCAATCGCAACCGCCATCGGAGCCGCCGCCAGCACGATGCGCCACCCGGCTGCCTACCTTCCGATGCACGCCCCGCTGCGCGCTCAACCGCTTCCCACCCATGCCCGGCGCTCGCCAACGCGACGGCAAACCGCCGCGCGCATCGCGCCCGACATTCGTTTCACCTGCGCAATTCAGTTATGCGTCGAAGGTCTCGCTCGCGCCATATCGCACAGCTAGACTCTAGCCGGTCGTCCCGCGCCGCTTGCTGGGGCGCATCGTTGCGCGCGGCCGGTTCGCGCGCGATTTCGTCGTTTCATTGTGGAGAAACAGGCATGTCGAACATCGTCATCGTTTATCACAGCGGCTACGGCCACACGAAAAAGCTGGCCGAAGCCGTGTTGGCCGGCACGCAACAGGCAGGCGCGAGCGCGCAACTCATCGCGGTCGGAGACCTCGACGACGCCGGCTGGGCCGCGCTCGACGCCGCCGACGCCATCGTCTTCGGCGCGCCGACCTACATGGGCGGGCCGTCCGCCGACTTCAAGAAGTTCGCCGACGAGACGTCGAAGGCATGGTTCACGCAGAAGTGGAAAGACAAGCTGGCGGCCGGCTTCACGAACTCGGCAACGATGAACGGCGACAAATTCTCGACGATTCAATACTTCGTCACGCTCGCGATGCAACATGGGATGGTGTGGGTCGGCACCGGCCTGATGCCGGCGAACACGAAGGCGGCAACCCGCAACGACGTCAATTACGTCGGCGGCTTCACCGGCCTGCTCGCGCAATCGCCGTCAGATGCGTCGCCGGACGAGGCACCGCTGCCGGGCGATCTCGAAACGGCGAAGGTGTTCGGCGCGCGCGTCGCGGCAGCCACCGCGCGCTGGCTCGCCGGCCGGTAACCGAGCCGGCCCGGCGGGCGCGCGCCGGGCTCGCGGGCAACCGCGCGCGCTCGGTGCAGCCAGCGCGCGTCGGTTGCCCAGCCTTGGCCGGCCGGCAATGCCGATTGCTCAAGACTGAAACCGGCCTGCGAGCACAGCGAGCGCCGATATCCTGATCGGCGCGCTACCGTCGCCGGCCGCGGCGCAGGCAAGTGATCGGCGCGCGTCGGCAGCCGTGCCGCCGACGCTCGATAGGCGGCACCGATCGACCCAAAAATCAGGGCCGGGACAGCGGGCGCAACCCGCCCGCGCAGCCGGATCGGCACGGCGTCATCGGCAGCCGCGCCAACCGGAGACGCAAACAGAACAGGGACGGATCGATGAATGGCGCGGATTCAGCACTAGCGATGGCGAGCGGGATAACCCAGCGGTATTTTTCCCGCCAATCCGGTTACGATGCCGCGCGTTGCATCTTAAAATAGCGGTTTTCTCGCGGCGGCGTCACGCCGGCCGCTCCGATCCAGCGCAATCCAGCGAGAGCGAGATGAGCACGAAAGTTTTTGTCGACGGCCAGGAAGGCACGACAGGTCTCAAGATCTTCGAATATTTGTCCGCGCGCGGCGACATCGAAATCCTGCGCATCGACGAAGCGAAGCGCAAAGACGTCGACGAGCGCCGCCGCCTCATCAACGCGTCGGACGTCACGTTCCTGTGTCTGCCCGACGCCGCATCGCGCGAATCGGCGGCGCTCGTCGACAATTCGCACACGACGCTGATCGATGCGAGCACCGCGTTCCGCACGAGCGCCGATTGGGCGTATGGCCTGCCCGAGCTGAACCGCGCGCAACGCGAGCGCATCCGCACCGCCAAGCGCATCGCGGTGCCCGGCTGCCACGCATCGGCGTTCGTACTCGCCATGCGCCCGCTCGTCGATGCGGGTATCGTCGCGCCCGAATTCTCCGCGCACTGCTATTCGATCACGGGTTACAGCGGCGGCGGCAAGAAGATGATCGCGGACTACGAGGCGGGCGGCGTCAAGCTCGCGAGCCCGCGTCCGTATGCGCTTGGCCTCACGCACAAGCACCTGCCCGAAATGGCCGCGCATACCGGCCTCGCGAACGCGCCGCTCTTCACGCCGATCGTCGGGCCGTTCTACAAGGGTCTCGCCGTCACCACGTACTTCACGCCAGCGCAGCTCGCGAAACGTGCAACGCCGCAGGACATCCAGCACACGCTCGCCGAGCACTACGCGGGCGAGGCCTTCGTGCGGGTCGCGCCGTTCGACGCGGCGCAGAATCTCGACGAAGGCTTCTTCGACGTACAGGCGAGCAACGACACGAACCGCGTCGACCTGTTCGTGTTCGGCACGGCGGAGCGCTTCGTAACCGTCGCACGCCTCGACAACCTGGGCAAAGGCGCGTCGGGCGCGGCGATTCAATGCATGAACCTCAACATCGGCGTGGCCGAGGACACGGGGCTCAAGCGCTAAACCGTCCCCGGATTGCAGCGTGCGATAACGAGCCGGCCCGCGAGGCCGGCTTTTTCATGCCACATTAAATCCGAAAGCAATTAAAAGAATACCGGGCGGTTTACATATATTCACAAGCTTTCGAATTAACCAAAAGCAAAGCGCAAAGAATTATCGATTTAATGATTATCCCGGATAGGGATTCACCTGATCCACGCTTCAAACGCTTGCAGCGATCCGCAAAAACCCCGATAAAACCTCGAAAAAACAACACTTCCCGGCGGCCGCCGCGAAAACATCAAACAGCCCTTCCGTTTTAATTTCCTTCGTCACGGCCCATCATTTCGGGCTGCCAACCACTTCGAATCGTTTAAGTCCGCCCATTTAGACGATTCCATCGATTGACAGGAAAAAACGACATGCCCAAATTATTGAAACAAATAAGCACATTGGAGACAGAGGCATGTCGGAAGCCTTTTCGAAAGGGGTGGCAATGGCCATGGCCCTTACCCCGATGCTCGTCGCGTGCAGTGGCGGCGGCGGCTCCCCAGCCGCCATCGATGTTCCGCAATGCTCCGGCGCGAGCTGCGGCGTGCAAGGTCCGCCAAGCTCGACGCCCGCCAACACGGCGCTCTGCCCGGCGAATGCGGATATCGGCAGCAGCACGTATCTGGGCGGCGCGGGCGGCGGCGAGATCGTCAGCCTGAACATCAACGCGACCGCCATGACGTACACGCTCAAGTGGCTCGAATCGCCGGTTCCGCTCACGACCGGCACCGTCACGCCGTCGCGCGCCGGCACGACGATCACGGGCCAAGTCACGCATCCGCCCGCCGGCACGCTGCCGACGGCCGAACAAACGCGCTGCGCGTTCGTGCTGCTGCCCGGCAGCGGCACGTCGCCGTCCGGCGCGACCTACTCGAGCGCCGCCGATTTCAACCAGGCAAACCCGCCGATGATCCTGATCGGCTTCGGCGTTGCGGGCGGCGGCATTCCCGGCGCGACGATTCAATTCAGCGGCCTGACGATCATTCCGGGCCTGTTGCAGAACGTCGGCCAAGTGCCGCAACGTCACTTCGACTTCTATCCGTTCCTCGGCTTCGCGAACACGACGACGGATCTCTCGAAACTGCCCGGCACGTACAACGCGCTGATCTATCACTCGGTGCCGTCGGCCAGCTATGCGACGCAGGGGATCAATTCGAGCGAGACGTTCGATGCGAACGGCGCTTGCACTTCCACGAGCGCGTCGGGCTGCATGACGACGGGCAAGCCGTGGACCGCAAGCGGCAACGGCTACTTCAACAGCGCCCAGGCTGCGCAGATCCTGCCGCAAACGAAATTGCCGATCGTCGGCGCGACGGGCCAATCGGCGAGTGCGCACATGGTGCTCGGCCAGTTGAACGGCGCGACCGTGCCGATCATCGTGCGCACGGGCGACGTCAACCTCGGCACGCCGCCGCTGCATCTGGACGCGAAGGTCGACGACGAATCCGGCATCGCGGTGCTCGGACTCGCGAAGGCGATCGCGTCGGGCAGCATCGACGGCGGCTATGCCGGCGCCGACTCGAACTTCAAATACACGGCAACGGTAATCAAGGCGGCGGCGGGCACGTTCGTCAACCCGAGCACGCAGCAAGCGGAAACGGGCTTCAGCCTCGACTACGGCCAGTCGACGCCCGGTCTGCTCGGCGCCTCGACGTCGGGCTCGCCCGCGTCCACCGGCTACGTGATCGCGAGCGGCGGCCTCTATGCGGCGCTGATCCAGGGCACCGTCAACGGCGGCATCACGCAAAGCTCGGCGATCGCCGGGCAAACGCCGTCCGCGCCTTACTTCGGCGTGGGCGCGCAAGTCAGTAAGTAGCGGGCGCTTGGGAGCGCGACGGCGCGCGCGAATGCCGCGCCGCCGCGTCAGCCCGCAGCCAGCCCGACGACGAGCGGCCGACAGGGAGCCGGCCGCCGCATAACGACAATTTTGTGGAGTTTGGAGGAGCATCATGAAGCGGAACGTCATTCTGGCGCTGGCCTGCGCTACCCCCCTCATTTCGGCATGTGGCGGCGCGGACAACAGCAGCGAAGCGCAGCCTGTCGTCGAGACGCCGCTCTGTCCGTCGACAGTCGATTACGGCACGGTCTATACGGGCGGCAGCGGCAGCGGTGAACTCGTCAAGTTGCAAATCGACACAACGAAGATGACTTGGCAGATCACGTTCGTCGCGTCGCCGGTTCCGCAAACCACGGGCACCGCCGCGCCGACACGCGCAGGCACCGTCCAGAGCGGCACGCTCACGCATGAGACGCTGCTGCCGACGCAAAAACTCAATAACTGCGCGTTCCGCTTGAACGGCGCGAGTCTCGACCCGAACCGCCCGGCGCGGATCTTCCTCGGAATGGGCGTCGTCGGCGGCACGGTCCCCGGCAAGGAGATCCAGTACGGCGGCCTGCTCGGACAAGGCGCGATTCCCGACACGAAATTCCCGTACTACCCGTTCATTGCGTTCTCGTCGCTGGAGACTAATGTCGCGAATCTTGCCGGCACGTACAGCCAGCTCGGTTACGGCCAGGTCGGCTCACAGAATTTCGCGCCCGTCACGATCGACGCGAAGGTCACGATCAATGCGAACGGCACATGGACCCGCTGCGATTCGACGGGCATCTACGCCGGCGCCTGCCGCCAGCCCGGCACCAACCTCGTGCAATCGCCCAACGGCACGGGCGCGTTCGAAACCGATCATTTCCAGAGCCAGGCAAAGCCGACGCTCGCGACGGTGCCGCAGGCCAAGGGCTTCGTGATCGTCGGCAAGCTGCGCAACCAGCTGGTGCCGATCATGATCCGCACGGGCGTCGCGAACCCCGGCCCGACACCCGACGCGAACGGCGTGCCGGGCCTCACCGCCGACGACGAGGCGAGCATCTCGATCCTGTCGCCGCAAACGGCGCTCACGACCGGCTCGCAAAACGGCGAGTACATCGGCGTGGACAGCCAGTTCGACTATCGGACGACCGCGCTGACCAACACGCAGGCGACGCTGCTCGACCCGTTCAATGCGTCGCAGGCGTCGCTCGCGACCGCGCTGAACCTCGACTACACACAGACGGTGCCAGGCACGATCACCTCGACGCACGTCGGAGCGGGCAGCTCCGCGCCCACCGGCAAGTTCATTTTCACGGGAGGGGTGTTCGGCTTGCTCGACACGTCCAATTCGTCGTCGCCGTATTTCACGATCGGCGCGTTCGTGCAATAAGCGACCGGGAGGCCGTATGAAAAAAGCACTCCGCGCGGCGCTCGGCGCCGCCGCGCTGGCCCCGTTCGCCGCGCATGCGCAAAGCGCGGGCAGCAACGTCATCACGCTTGGCTGGTTTCACGTGATGCCGCAGCAAAGCAGCACGCCGCTCACGACCAACGTCGCGCCTACGCCGATCAACACGCCGCTGCGGCTGCCGCCGTCGTTCACGTCGGACGGCACGGGGCTGCGCACGAGCGGCTCGGACACGCTCGGCATGACGATCAGCCATTTCGTGACCGACCACATCGCGGTGACGTCCGTGGCGGGCGTGCCGCCGGTGTTCTCGGTCAAAGGGCACGGCACGATCGTCCCGCCCGGCCCGGCGGGCGCGCTCGGTACGCAAAACATCGGGCTCGCGCAGGTCAATCCGAACGTGAAAAGCGTGCGGCAGTGGAGTCCGGCCGTCGTGTTTCAGTATTATTTCGGTCAACCAACGACCAAGTTCCGGCCGTTCGTCGGCATCGGCGTGTCGTACAACTGGTTCAGCGATCTGCAACTCAACACGAACTTCATCAAGCAGACGCAGGACAATCTCGGAGCGATTCTCGCCGCAGGCGCGGGCAAGCCGGGGCTCACGCAGGTGTCGGCAAAGGCGTCGTCGTCGTGGCAGCCGGTGTTCAATGCGGGCCTGACGTACAACATCACCGATCACTGGGGGCTCGTCGCGTCGGTCACGTACATTCCGCTGAAGACGACGTCGACCGTGACGATCAAGGCAGCCGACGGCACAACGCTCGCGGAATCGAAATCGGACTTGAAAGCCGATCCCCTCATCAGCTACCTGGGGATGTCGTACAAGTTCTGAGCGCGGCTCCCCCGATCGACGGGCAAAAAAAAGCCCGCCTGAAAAGGCGGGCTGAATCCATATCAGAGGAGACATGGAGGAGACAGTTCGTACTATACGATATCCTTTGACGCGTTGCAACATTTCTGTCGTGAAAATACGGATTTTCCCTCGAGCAACTGCTCTAATGCGCCGGCAGCCGCGCCACCGACGCGGTTGGCGCGCCGTTTTCCGCTTCCAGCACCGCGCTCCACTGGTCGCGCAGCAGCTCGACCGGGCACATCTGCCGCCCCGGCAACACGCCGTGTACGGGCCATACGTGGCTTTCGGGCGCGATTCCCGGCGCTTCGATCACCTTCAACGCCGCCCGGTGCGGGTTGCGCGCCAGCGCCGACACCGCCGCGACGCCCAGCCCAGCCCCGCGCGCAACGAGCGAGAGCGGCAAATCCAAGCTGAGCGCCTCAACCACGACGTCGAACGACAACCCCGCCGCGCTAAACGCGCGGCTGAGCGCCGAGCGCATCCCGCAGCCGTCCTGACTCTTAGCGCCCGCGGATAGCGCGCGAGCGTGTCGAGCGACAGCGGCCCTGGCGGCAGCGCAAATTCGCGTGCCGCGACGAGCACGGTCGGCTGCATGCCGAGGCTCCGGCTTGGATTCGCGTGGGCGGCGCTCGTGCTGGACTGGCGGCGCGAGGCGCGGTGAGCGACGGGTCCGCCGGCCGGTAGGGGCCGCACCGGTTGGCGGGCTCCAGTGGCCGGTAGGGGTCGCGCCGGTTGGCGGACTCCAGTGACGCTTGCGCCGACGCGACGCGCGGCAGCCCACTGTTGACGCCGGACCGGCAGGCAAGCCGGTTGTTTGCGCAAGACGGCCGGCAACCGCACGGCGCGTACGAATCTCGTGCGCGAAATCTTGCGTATGAATCGCATCAGTCGGAACGCCGCAAAACGGCCGCGCCGCATCAAAAGCCGCGCGACCCACACCGCCTGCCTATCGCAAACCGGTTCGACGCCCCGTTAGTGCCGCACCAACGCCATCATCGCGCCGAAGCCGACGAAGATCCCGCCCGTCAGCCGGTTGAACGCCCTGGCGACGCTTGCGCTCCGAAGCGTCGCGCCGATCCGCGTGCCGAACGACGCATAGACGATGTACCAGCTCACCTCGATGACCGCGAACGTCGAAACGAGAATACCGAACTGCGGCAGCGTGGAAGCGGACGCGTCGATGAACTGCGGCAGGAGCGCCGCGGCGAACAGGATCGCCTTCGGGTTGCTGCCCGCGACGAGAAAGCCGTTGCGAAACAGCGCCCAGCGCGACACCTCGGCCGCGCACGCGCCGCCCGCACGCGGCTCGGCGCCCGGCGCGCCGCCTTTCTCGTCGACGCCCGCCCGCCACGCCTTCACGCCCAGATAGACGAGATATGCGGCGCCCGCATAGCGCAGCGCGTCGAACATCGCCGGCCACGTCTCGAGAAACACGCCGAGCCCCGCCGCGGATACCGACAACATCGCGACAAGCGCGCTCAGGCAGCCCGCCATCGTCGCGGTCGAACGCGGCAAGCCGTGGCGCGCGCCGTGCGTCATCACGAGCAGCATGTTCGGCCCGGGAATCGCCGATACGACAAAAACCGTCGCGACAAACAGCCACCACGTATGCAGATTCATAACGTCCTTTTCGAAAAAAGAAAGGCAACGCCGATTATGCCGGCAACCGCTGACCGGGGCAGGGCGAGCGGCGGACAAGCGCAACGGCCGCCGTGCATCCAAGACAAATGGCCGCCGCGTCACGCCCCGTCATCGTGCCGCCCGCCGCGCCGCTACCTGCCCGAGCACCGCGAAATCCTGCTCGCCGTGGCCATGCGCGAGCGCTTCGATCAAGCTGTCCCGCACGACGCTCGCGATGGGCAGCGGCACCGCCCCCGCGTCGCCCGCCTCGAGCGCGAGCCGAACGTCCTTGAGCCCGAGCCGCGCCTTGAACAACGCGGGCTCATAGCGCCCTTGCGCGATCATCTCGCCGTAACCCTGGTAGACGGGGCCGGGAAACACGCTGTTGGTGATCACGTCCAGATAGTCGCGCATCGCGACGCCGTGCGCGGCAAGCAGCGCGGCGGCTTCGCCCATCGTCTCGATCGCCGACGCGAGCGTGAAATTCGCCGCGATCTTCACCGCGTTCGCATGCTGCGGCAACGAGCCGATCCGCCAGGTTTTCTGGCCGATCGCGTCGAACACCGGCTGCATCCGGTCGATTGCCTCGGCAGGCCCGGCCGCGATGATCGTCAGCCGCGCCGCGGCCGCAACGTCCGGCCGTCCCATCACCGGCGCCGCAACGTAATGGATGCCGCGCTCCGCGTGCATTTGGGCGAGCGTGCCGGCCAGGGAAATCGAGATCGTCGCCATATTCACATGAATGAGGCCGCGCGGCGCATGTTCGAGCAGCGCTGCATCGAACACGCCGCGCGCGGCCGCATCGTCGGCGAGCATCGAAAACACCGCATCGCCCGCGAACGCGTCGGCAACCGTCGCGGCCTGCTGCGCGCCCAGCGCGACCAGCGGCGCGACGCGCTCGGGCGAACGGTTCCATACGCGAACGCGATGCCCCGCTTTCAGCAGATTCGTCACGATCGCCACGCCCATTTCGCCCGTACCGATAAATCCGATGTCCATATCTGTCGTGTTCCTTTCATTCGCCGTGTCACGTCACCAGCACGAGTAAAGCACAGGCGTGTGATGTTTGCTCGCGGCCGTCATCCATCCGCGCGCGATGCGGCCAGCGCGCAGCGGTGCGATACTGGGCCATGATCACCGTGACCTTCCGCTTCCATGCCGAGCTGAACGATTTCCTTGCGCGGCCGCTGCGCAACCGCGAATTCGAACGCACGCACGCGCGCGGCACGAGCGTCAAACATGCGATCGAAGCGCTCGGCGTTCCGCACACGGAGGTCGAGCTGATTCTGGTCAACGGCGAATCGTCGACGTTCGAGCGCACGCTCGACGACGGCGACCGCGTCGCCGTCCACGCGCGCGTCGAATCGCCGGGCATCGGCCCACTGTTGCGCGTGCGCGCCGCGCCGTTGCGCGTCACGCGCTTCATCGCCGACGCGCATCTCGGCGGCCTCGCGCAGCTACTGCGTCTGGCGGGCTTCGATACGCTCTACGACAATCACTATCCGGACGCGCGGATCGAAGCGATCGCCGCGCGCGACGCGCGCATCGTGCTCACCCGCGACCGCGAATTGCTCAAGCGCCGCACCATCGTGCATGGCTGCTATGTGCGCGCGCTCAAGCCGCCCGCGCAACTGCGCGAACTGTTCGACCGGCTCGATCTTGCCGGCCGCGTGCAACCGTTCCGGCTATGCCTGTCGTGCAATGCACCGCTGCGGCGCATCGAACCGTCGCAGGCCGCCGCACGCGTGCCGCCCGGCGTGCTCGAGCGGCATACGCGCTTCGTCACCTGCGATATCTGTCGGCGTGTGTTTTGGGAAGGCTCGCACTGGCGGCACATGCGCACGCTGATCGACAGCGTGTCGCGGCCGGTACCGCCCGGCGTATGACCGGCGCGCGGGCGCATGGCTGACAAGCGTAAAAGAATCGCGCTTGGGTTTGTGCCTATGCTTGAAATGCCGCCCGCTCGGCAGTGGTTTGAATATTCGTGACAAAAAACAAACCCCGCCCTGCGCAAGGAGGACGGGGTTTGTCCGAGAAGCGGCGGCGGCGCATCGCACCGCCGCGGGCCAATGCTTACTGCTGCGTGCCCTTGTCGTTCGTACCGGCTGCCGACGCGGCTTGCGCCTTCATCTTGGCCTTTTCCGAACCGTGCTTCTTCAGCTCGTGCTTCGGCTTGCTCTTGTCGTGCTTGGCGGCCGATGCGGCAACCGGTGCGGACGCGGCCGGCGCGGACGCCTGTGCGAGCACGGAAGCCGAAGCGAGTGCGACAGCAGCAGTGGCGATCGAAGCAATGATCTTCTTCATGTTTTTCCTTGACTATCCAAAACGGAAAGATCCGATTAAGAACGATGCGTTGGAGCGCATCTGGCGCCGGTATTGTCCGAGATCCGGCCGCGCGCCCGGCTGTTCGCCGGGCATTCGTCGCACCGGATGCTCGTGCGCCGCTTCTATAACGCAGTGCGTGCGCGCGGCGTTGACACATCGTGCACAGCCTTTTTCAAGCTTGCGCGTCGCGCGCCGTCAGCGAAATGAAAACACTTTTTAACACCCTTGGCGCGCGTGTCTTGTTAGGCTCGGAGCACATCCGGATGCACGAGCGTCGTGTTTCGCACGACATTTCGCTCACGTTACCCGCCCAATCGGCGCAAAGCGGCATGCGCCGGGTGGAATCCGGATGTGCCGTCAACGCATGACTTTGCAACGAATCACTTTGGAATCGCCTATGAAATCGATCAAGATTCTCGTGCGCTGCGCGCTCGTCAGCGCCGCAGCGACGCTCGCCGGCTGCGCCGGCTCACCGGCGAACGGCCCGCAGGGCAGCTCGGCAAACGGCCGAATCATTTATGTGTCGTCGGCGCGCGAGCCGCGCGACATCGAACGCTGCCTGACGAGCCGCCTGCCGCAGGCGCGCGTCGCGCAGCAAAACCCGACGACCGTGCTGATCGGACCGTACTCGACCGATGCGGATTGGACCGTCACGCTCTCGCCATCCGGCTCGAGCGGCACGACGCTCGGCGTCTATCGCCCGAGAAGCGGCGACGGCGATCCGGAAGAATCGGAGCTGCGCTTTCATATCGCTCGCTGCTCGGTATGACGCGCGGCGCGCTGGGCAGCGTCGATTCGACGCGCTTAGCCGCTTAGCGCGTCCAGCATAGTCGATCGACGCGCCCGCGTGCCGATATGCCGGCGCGCCGATATTTCAGCCCGCCGGCGCTGCGTATTCGCGCCCGCCGTCCGGCCGGCGCAACTCACGCCCCCACCGCTCGACTCCGCCGCCCGGCGTATGCCGCCGTGCCCGCCGTTGCGCGCCGGGCAACCCGCGTCACGGCTGCGCATGCATCCGCCGTGTGCGCGGCCACGTCGCGCCGCACACCATCAACAACATCCCGCCGATAACCACAAACGGCGCTTGCGCGCGCCAGTCATACAACGCTGCACCGATGAGCGGCGCGGCAACCATGCTGAGCCCTTGCGCGGTGGACATCGCCCCGGCGCATGCGCCCTGCTCTCGCGCATCGACCGCCGCGCTCGCGAGCGCGGCCACCGCGGGAAACGACGCGCCCATCCCGCACGCGGCGACGAGATAGCTCACGCAGACGGCCATCGGCTGCGCCGGCCCGACGAGCAGCACCGACGCGAATCCCGCCGCACCCGCGAGTGCTCCCCAGCGCAGCCACTGCAGCGGTGCGACGCTCGGCAGCCGGCCGACCACCGACTGCATCGCGATCATGCCCAATCCCGCGCTGCCGAGCGCGTAGCCCGCGACGACAGCCGCTTGCCGCGCCGGAACGTGCAGCCGGTCGATCACGTAAAACCCGAACGCGCTGTTCGCGATCCCGATGACGCTGTACAGCATCAAGGCGCAGAGCCAAGGCTTGCGTATCCGCGCATCGGCGATCTTCAGCCGCGCCGGCGCATCGCGCCGCTCCCGCGGCCCGGTATCGCGCAGACGGCCGAGCCCCGGCCAGCCCGCGAGCGGCAACAGCGCGAACACGGCAAGCATCGCCGCCATATCGTGGCCGGCGATCCAGCCGGCGACGGGCGGCGCGATCACCATGCCGAGCGCACCCGCCGCGCCGAAACGCGCCATCGCCGCCGCGCGCGCGTGCGGCGCGGTGCGATCGGCAATCCACGCAAACGCCGCGACCGGCAACGCGGCGAAATATCCGCCCATCGCCGCGCGCGTCGCCAACAGCACCGCCACGCTCAGCGCGAGCGCAGGCGCGCGAGCGCGCAGCGCCCACCCGACATACAGCGCGAGCAGCAGATAAGACGCGGTAAAACCGGCCATCGCGATGCGCATCACCGGCACGCGACCGCGCAAATCCGCCAAGCGTCCCCAGCGGCGCGCGGTCGCGACCCAGACCAGCCCGACCACGGCAATGATCGCGCCCATATGCGATGCCTGCAGATTCAGCAAGCGCGCGAGCGGGGCCGCAACGGCGAAGAACGCATAGCTGCCCGCCATCATCGCGAAATTCGCGATGAGCAGCGGCGTGAGCGCCGGGCCGGTTGCGGCTGTCGACGCGGTGTCAGCGGAAGTCGTGGACATGTCGTTCCTGATCGATATAAAGCGGCGAAGGCGCGGATTGGCGACGGTGCGTGACATGAGCGGCCAGACGCGCATGCGCGCTCATCAGCGCCGCCTCGGTCGCCTGCCAGCCGAGGCACGGATCGGTGATCGAGCAACCGTAGCGCAACGCGGCCGGCCCGTCGTCGAGCGACTGCCGCCCTTCTTCGATGAAACTCTCGAGCATCACGCCACGAATCGAGCGATTGCCGGCGCAAATCTGTTCGACGACATCGTCAAGCACCGCGACCTGCCGCGCGGCATGCTTGCCGCAATTCGCGTGAGAACAGTCGACGATGATGTTCTGCGGCAACGCATTCGCGCACAGCGCGCGCTCAGCCGCCGCGACGCTCGCCGCACCGTAGTTCGGGCCGTCGCGGCCGCCGCGCAAAACCAGGTGCGCATGTGGATTGCCGTCGGTATCCAGCATGGCCGGATAGCCTTCGTCGTGCAGGCCGATGAACGTGTGCGCCTGCATGCTGCTGAGCATTGCGTGAATCGCGACGTCGACGTCGCCGTCCGTGCCGTTCTTGAAGCCGACCGGCATCGGCAACCCCGAGGCCATTTCGCGATGCACCTGGGATTCGGCCGTGCGCGCGCCGATCGCGGCCCAGCTCACCAGATCGCTCAGATAATGCGGCGTGACGAGATCGAGTGCCTCGACCGCGGCCGGCAGCCCGAGCGCGCTGACTTCGGTGAGCAGCCGGCGCGCGGTCGCAATCCCTTCGTCGATCCGATGGCTGCCGTCCAGGCGCGGATCGTTGATGAGCCCTTTCCAGCCGAGCGTCGTGCGCGGCTTCTCGAAATACACGCGCATCACGATGCAGAACACATCGCGCACCGCCGGCGCCAGGCGGGCCAGGCGCAGCGCGTAATCGAGCGCGGCCTGCGGATCGTGAATCGAACACGGCCCGACGATCGCGATCCAGCGCGGATCGCGTCGCTCGAGAATCGCCTGCAATTGCCGCCGGCCAGCGTCGACGCTCGAGCGCATCGCCGCCGTGAGCGGATAGCGCCGGCGCAACGCGGCAGGCGCGGGCAACGGCATGCGAACGCGCTGCCGCGCGCCGCGCGCGGGCTCCCCGGCCGCCCCGCCGTTCGAGTACAGGATGATGTTTTTCATAACCGGATATCGAGAAGAAAACGAAGAGGCCGGCGCGCCGACGCTGCGGCGCGCGCCGGCCGTGTCATGCGCCGAGCGTCGCGCCGCCGTCGACCGTGAAGCTATGCAGCGCCACATGCCGCGATGCGTTCGACAGCAGGAACAGCACGGCGGCCGCGACATCGTCCGGATCGGCGATCCGGCGTAACGGAATGCCGGTGCGAAACGCCGGCAGCGAGCCGTCGATCACGGCGTCGGCGCTGCGCGCATCGGTCCAAAGCTGGCGCTGCATCTGCGTATCGGTCGAGCCGGGCGCGACGATGTTGCAGCGAATCCCGTATTCGGCAAGCTCGAGGCCCAGGCATTTCGTGAATTGATGCGCGGCCGCCTTCGACGCCGCATATGCCGCCATCCGCATTCGCGGCACGAGCGCCGCATTCGAGCCGACCGTGACGATGCTGCCCGCGCGCAACGGGATCATCCGCTGCGCGACCGCGCGCGACAGATAAAAGACGCCGCTCGTGTTGACGGCGAAGCTGTGCGCCCAATCGTCATCGCTCAGCGTGCTCGCGTCGGCCACGCGCAAGATGCCCGCGACATTGGCCAGCATGCCGATCGGGCCGAGCGTCGCATCGATGCGCTCGACGGCGGCGCGCACGGCGTCGGCGTTCGCGACGTCGACGGCAAACGGATGGATGCGCGCGCCGGCCGATCCGGCGTCGGCGGCCAACTGCGCGAGCGCATCGGCGCGCACGTCGAGCGCCGCGACGCTCACGCCGCGCGCGGCAAGCGCGCGCGCAACGGCCGCGCCGATACCCTGCGCGGCGCCGCTCACCACCGCGACCGTGCCGGGAAATTCGGGAAAGGTGCCACTCATCGGATCAAGCTCCTGAATATCGTGAATGCCGGAGAATCGTGAAAAAGCGTCGAAGACGCGCAGGCGCCGGTTTCGCGCGCCAGCGCTATCCGAGACGCTCGGCGAGCACCGCGCCGATCTCAGCCATCGGCGCGGGATCGGACATGCCTTCGTGCGAGCATGCGAGCACGCGGCATTGCAGCGCGCCCGGGCGCAGATGCGCGGACCACGCGTCGGCACGGGGCGCATGCGCGGGATGGCGGGCGGCGCGAAACAACAGCACGTCGCCGTCGTAGCGCGGCGTATCGCTTGAGCGGAACATCTGCATCTGCCGCAGCGCCTGTGCGGCGAACGCGTCCAAGCCCGCCGGGCCGAGCGAGGCAAATGCGCCGTTCGCGCGCAGCAACCGCTCGCGCAGCGCATCGGCGGCCATGCCGTCGGTATCGAAATCGCCGTCGGCGCTCAGCAGGATCTGCAATACGTCGCGCAACGCCGGCATCGGGTGGGCACGCCACGCCGATGCGGGATAGCTGTCCATCAGCGCAAGCAGACCGATCGGGTGCCCGTCGCGAGCCAGCTTCGCCGCGACACCATGCGCAAGTGCGCCGCCGAGCGACCAGCCGAGCAGGTAATACGGCCCATGCGGCTGCAACGCGCGCACGCGCGCCGCGTAGCACTCGGCCAGCGCGTCGAAATCGGATGCTTGGCGCGTCTCGTCGGCCGACATCTGCAAGCCATACACAGTGGTCTGCGGCACATGCCGCGCAATGCGTAGATAGCCCCACGCAATGCCGTCGGCCGGATGGAAACAAATCAGCGCCGGCCGGCCCGCGTCGCCGGTCTGGATCGTCAGCGTCGGCGCGAACGCATCCGGTGTGGTATGCGGGCGGTGGTACGCAAGCGGCACGCTCAGCGCCTGCGCGAGCGCGCGTACGCTCGCATGGCGAAACAGCATCGAGACCGGCACGTCGCGCCGCAATTCGGCCGCAAGGTGCGCGGCCGCCTGGATCGCTTGCAGCGATTTGCCGCCCAGATCGAAGAAATTCGATGCGCCCGTGAGCGGAACATCGCCGAGCACGTGCAAAAACGCGCGCTTGACTTGGCGCTCCAGCCCGCTCGCATCCGCGTCGGCGTCGGCGCTGTCCGTGCGTTGCGCGGTTGCATGCGCCAGCAGCGCCTTGCGGTCGGTTTTGCCGTTCGGGTTGCGCGGCAGTGCGCCGAGCACGTGCCACGCATCGGGGACAGCCGGTGCGGGCAGCGAGCGCGCAAGGAACGCGCGCAGCGCAGCCACGTCAGGCTCGCCCGCGACGAACGCGCTCAACGTGCAAACTCCGCCGCCGCGCGATACCGGCACGATCGCCGCCTCGCGCACGTTCGGCATCCTCAGCAGCAGGTTTTCGATTTCGAGTGGCTCGATGCGCAAGCCGCTGATCTTCACTTGGTGATCGATGCGCCCGAGAAACCGCAATTGCCCGTCGTGCAGCCGGGCGAGATCCCCGGTCCGATATGCGCGCTCGCCGGTGTCGGGCAGCATGACGAAGCGCGCGGCGCTCAGTTCGGGATCGTGCAGATACTCGAGCGCGAGTGCGTCGCCGACGAGCACAAGTTCGCCGGTTTGGCCCACTGCAACCGGATAAAGCCGCTCGTCGACGAGCCGCGCGTCCACCCCCGGGCGCGGCAGGCCGATCGGCACCGCATCGCCGTCACGCCAAACGGCGCGCGGGCCGCCGACGCGCGCCGTGGTCGCGACGATCGTCGCTTCGGTCGGCCCGTAAGTGTTGAGCAGCACTTGCTGCGGCAGCAGTGCGCGCCAGCGCGCGATCCGCTCGGGCAGCGCCGCCTCGCCGCCGATGATCACGAGCCGCACGCCGCTGAGCCGCCGCGCGGCATCGGCGTCGAGCGCATGGGCAAGCACGTGCCAGTATGCGGTCGGCAAATCGAGCACCGTAATGCGCAGACGCTCGATCGCAGTGGCGAAGGTCGCGACCGAATCGAGCATCGCGTCATTGCGCAAAACGAGTGTCGCGCCATTGCATAGCGCGGAGAAGATTTCCTCGATGCTCGCGTCGAAATGCAGCGGCGCGAACTGCAGCACGCGGTCGGACGGCCCGATGCCGTACAACGCGCGCGTACTCGCAACGAACTGCGCGAGCGCGCGACGGCCGACCAGCACGCCGTTCGGCTTGCCGGTCGAGCCCGACGTGTAGAGCAGATACGCGGGTTGTCGGGCGCACGGCTCGGCATTCGTTTCGCTATCCGTAACGATGCGCGACGCAGCGTCCGGCTCGGCGTCCGCTTCGCTGAACGAGGCGACGCCCGTTGTGGCATTCGCGGCCATGCTTGGAGTCGCGCCGACGCGCGGCGCGGCGCTCGAGCCGGCGCACGGCGCGGCCATCGAATCGACGCGGCTCGGCACCTTGTCCGCCACGGTGCCGAGCGCCGCGCCAGCCAAATCGATCGCGTCGAGATCGACGACCGGCAGCGTGCCCGCCGCGCCTCGCCACTGCGTGCGCGTCAGCACGAGATCGGGCGCGGCATCCGCAAGCATGTCCTCTATCCGCTGCGCGGGGCCTCGGGGATCCAGCGGCACGAACGCCGCGCCGACTTGCAAGGCGGCCAGCATCGACACGATCGCATCCGCTGAGCGCCCCGCCATAATCGCAATCCGGCTGTGCGCGGCCGCGCCGCGTTGGGTCAGCACCTGCGCGAGCGCATCGACGCGCGCGATCAACGCGCGATAATCGAGTCGCACGTCGCCGGCTTCGATCGCGATGCTGTCCGGTACGCGCGCCGCCGCCTGCCGAACAAGCGCGAGCACGTCGATCACGGGCTCGCGCAGCGGCTCGCCTCGGCAGACCGACAGCGGCGGCAGATCGTCCAATAGCGGCTCGAGCGGCCTATCCGGCTCATGCGCGGCGAATGCGGCCAGCCAGCCGGACAAACTGCGCGAGAGTGCCGATAAACGCGCATCGTCATACGCATTGGGATTCGCTTCGAGCGTCACGCGCCATGCGCGATCACGCACGACGAGCGTCACGTTCAGATCTTTCACCGGCCCGGCGCTGACGGGATGCACATCGCTCGTCAAGCCGGTGAACGTGATGCGCCGATCGAAGGGCATCAGATTTACCACCTGGTTAAACACGGGCTTGTCGTGTTCGAGCAAACCGAGATCGCCGCAAATCCAGCTATAGCGATAATGCAAATGCGGCCGGATCGCGCGCAATTGACCGGCAGTCTCGGCCACGAGGGTATGCGGTGACGCATCGGCGCGAACGTGTACCGCGAATGGCACGAGGTTCATCGCCATGCACGGCACATCGAGAACGGGGGTGCCCAGCCGGTTCATCACCGGCATGCCGAACGTCAGGTCGCGCCGGCCCGCTTGCTTGGCCAGCCACAGGCCGATCGCGGTGAGCATCCATGCGCTCCAGTCCGAGCCGGCGCGTGCGGCCGCGGCCGTCAGCGCATCGGCACGCGCCGGCTCGAATGTCAGCGTGCGCCGCCGCGGCATATCGTCCGAGCGCTGTTGCGGCGCGATCTGCGCAGGTGCGGGCAAGCCGCGCAAATGCTCTCGCCAAAACGCGCGATCCCGCTCGAATCCGCCTGTCTCGCGGTATGTGGCGTCCGCGTCGACCGCCGGCTCGATGCGCCATGTCGGCAGCGCAGGCAGCGGCGCGCCGCCGACACGCGCGTTGTAGCGCGCGGCGACAGCCTGCTGTAGCAGACCGTAACCGAATCCGTCGAGCGCGATGTGATGAACCTGCAAATACCACCAGTGGCGCAGTGGCGATAACCGCAGCAGCGCGGTCCGATACAGCGCATCGGACGTCACGTCGCAGCGGGCCGACAGCGATGCATGCATCCACGCATGTGCGGCCTGTTCGGGATTGCCGTGCTTGCTGAAATCGACGGTCGGCAGCGACGCATCCGCGGCAACACGGCGCTGCCATAAGCGGCGCTGCGTGCCGGACGCGCCGTCATCCCATTCGAAGCGCATGTGCAGCGTATCCGCATGGTCGAGCACATCGGTCACGCTGGCTTGCAGCGCGCCGACGTCAAGCGCGCCGTTTAACTCGATCGCCTCGGCCGTCAGATAGTTCGCGCCTTCCGGGTCGACTTGTTGCGCGATCCAAATGCCGTATTGCGCGGCCGTCGCATGAATCCGTTCACTCGTTTGCTGCATGTGGCGTGTTGGCGAAATAATTGGCGATGCCAAGGAAAAGCCGGGCGCGCGGTGCGTCAAGCGCGCCGCCAGTCGACGGTCAATTGCGTGTTGCGCGCCATCAGCGCAAGGTGCTCGTCCATCACGTATTGGATCCGCTCGAGCTTGTCGGCCGAATCGGCTTCACAGCGGATGCTCAGAACATCGTCGGTGCGGATCACGTAACACTTGCCGACGGGAAAATCGATCGTGGCGCGATGCTCGTCGAATGACACCGGCACCTTGATCGCGTAGTGCTTGCACATCTTGAACAGCACGCGTTCGGCCTGCGGTAGCGCGACCTCGGCCGTGCTGACGAACGGCGTGTCCGACGCGGGCAAGGAATTCGGTGTCTGCATGGCGATTTTGTCCATCATGCGGGCACCCCGGCCGTGCTTTCCAGGAGCGCGGTCCAGGCGGCGAGCGTCGGCGCTTGCGCGAGTTGCACGAACGACACGTCATGCCCAGCCTGCCGCCACGCGTCGGCAAGCATCATGATCCGCACGGAATCGAGCCCGTGATCCAGCAGGTTGTCGTGCGGCTGCAAATCCGGCGCATCGAGCTGCAATATGCGCGAGACTTGCTCGGCGACGGCCGCCAGCGATATCGGCGCACCCTGCGCCATCGATGCCGGCGCTTGCGGCGTTGCCCGTACCGCACCGGCAAGCTCGTGCGTGCGCACGACCCGTCCGCAGCGTTGCGCAACATAATCGAGCGCCATCTTGTGCTCATGCGCGGAGAAATCGGCAAGCGCATCGGCCACGAAAAACGGCTGAATGTCTTTCATGAACGCCTCGCTGGCCGTCATCAAGCAGCCGATATGCGCATAGACACCGCAAATCACGAGTTGATCGCGTTGCGCATTGCGCAGCATCGTTTCGAAATCCGAACGTTGAAACGCGCTGTATCGCCATTTGTCGAGCACGATATCGCCCGGCAGCGGTGCGAGCGCGTCGCAAATCGACGCGTGCTCGGGCTGCGCGGTCAGCCCCGGCCCCCACATGTCGGTCAACAGCCCGCGTTCGGCGGCCGTTTGCCGCGGCGATTGCGCGGTGTAGTACACCGGCATGCCGCTGGCGTGCGCGAGATCGATCAATCGCCGCGCGTTCGCGATCAGATCCGGAATCGGCGCGGCATCGCGATCGTAGAAATCGACGAAGTAATCCTGCATGTCGTGCACGAGCAGCGCCGCTCGCGACGCGTCGAAACGCCACGTCACGCGGCTGTCGGGAATCTCCTCGGGCAGCGGATAGGAAGAAATTTTCGGAATGGCCATATCGATTGTCGAAAAATTATTGGAGTCGTGAAGTCGTCAAAAACGCGTGCCGCTCAGCCGTCCATCGCGACGGCAGGAGCCACGCGATTCGCGATATCGGCACGCAACGCTTTCTTGTCGGTCTTGCCGACGGGCGTTTTCGGAAACACGTCAACGAATTGGACGCGATCGGGAACCTTGTACCCGGCGATTCCCTGCTCGCGCAGGAAACGCAACAAATCCGCCGCGCGCAGCGTCTGATCGGCGCGAATCACATATGCACAGCTCTTCTCGCCGAGATACGGATCGGGCATCGCGACGAGCGCGGCATCCACGACACCGGGATGCGCAATCAGCCAGTGCTCGATTTCCTCGGCCGCGATCTTCTCGCCGCCGCGATTGATCTGATCCTTCGCGCGTCCCTCGACGACGAGATAACCCGTGGCTGTCATGCGCACGCGATCGCCCGTCCGATAGAAGCCGTCCGCCGTGAATGCGCGCGCGTTATGCGCATCCGCGTCGTAATAGCCGCGGATCGTGTAGGGCCCACGCGTCAATAGATGCCCGACTTCGCCTGGCGCGACGGGGCAGTCATCGTCGTCGACGATGCGGATTTCGTCGTCCGGCGAAATCGGCCTCCCCTGCGTATGCAAGACGACTTCGTCGGCATCGTCGAGGCGCGTGTAGTTGACGAGTCCTTCAGCCATCCCGAACACTTGCTGCAGCTTCGCGCCGAGTTCCGGCTCGATGCGCCGCGCCAGCGTCACGTCGAAACGCGCGCCGCCGACCTGCACGACGCGCAGACTGGCGAGCGCCGCGCGCCGCTTCGGCGCGGCGCTCAGCCACACCGGCACAAGCGACGGCACGAGCGCGGCGATCGTCACGCGCTCGCGCTCGATCAGCGCAAACGCCTGATCGGGGCTGCCGCTGTCGCACAATACGGCCGTGCCGCCCGCATACAGCACGCCGAGCGTGCCGGGCGAACTTAGCGCGTAGTTGTGCGCGGCCGGCAACACGCACAGGTAGACGCTGGATTCATCGAGCCCGCAAATGCGCGCGCTCTCGCGAATGCTGTATAGATAATCGTCATGGGTGCGCGGAATCAGCTTCGGCGTGCCGGTGCTGCCGCCCGACAATTGCAGGAACGCCGGTTCGTGCGCGGCGGGCGCGACGGGCAGCATGATCGCGTCGCCGTCGGGCAGCCCGGCGAGCGACAGATGTTCGCCCGCATCGCCGACGATCAGCACGTGCTCGAGCGTCGGCGAATCCGCTCGCACTTCGCTCGCGAGCGCGCGGTAGTCGAAGCCGCCGTGCTGATCCGCCGCGATGTACGCGACCGCTTTCGCGTGCCGGCAGAAATGGCCGATCTCCTGCTTGCGATGCGCGGGCAGTGCGAACACGGGCAGCGCACCGAGCCGAAACAATGCAAACACGACCGCGAAAAACTCCACGCGGTTCGGCAATTGAACGACCACGCGATCATGCGGACGAATACCCAGCGCGGTGAAACCGCGTGCGACGCGCGTGGCTTCGTCGGCTAGCCGCCGATACGACCAGCGCGCCGTTGCGTCGACGAGCGCGATGCGCCCGCCGTGACGGATCGCCAGCTCATCGAGCAGCTGTGCGAACGATTGCCCCTGCCAATACCCCTTGCGCCGGTATTCGGCAGCGACCTCATCCGGCCACGGCGTCCAATGCGCGAGCGTCATGCGGGAACCTCCACGGTCGAATCGATCGCCACCGCACGATCGACGCCGATCGCATCGAGCATCGTGCGGAATTTCGCCGCCGTTTCCGCCAGCTCGGCGTCAGGACTCGAATCGCCGACGATGCCCGCACCGGCGAAGAGCCGCAGCGTTTCGCCATGCGTCTCCGCGCATCGCAGCGTGACGACCCACTCGCCGTCGCCGCGCGTATCGACCCAGCCGAGCATCCCCGTATAGAAGCTGCGATCGAATGGCTCGGCGCGCAAAATCGCTTCGCGCGCGCCACTGCGCGGATAGCCGCAAACGGCCGGCGTCGGATGAAGCGCGAGCGCGAGCGTCAGCGCATCGGCATCGGTTTCACCGACCACCTCGGTCGACAAATGCCACATCGTGCGCGTATGAACGAGCGACGGACGCGCAGGCACGGCAAGCTGCTTGCAAAACGGCGCGAGACTCTCCTTCACCGCGTCGACCACGACGCGATGTTCGTCGAGATCCTTCGTCGATTCGAGCAACGCGTCCGCACGCCGACGGTCTTCCACGGGATCGTTGCTGCGCGGCGCCGATCCGGCAAGCGGATTCGCCCGCAACACGCCGCCGAAGCGGCTGACGAGCAACTCGGGGCTCGCACCGATCAGCGTTCGCGCATCGCCCAGGTCCACCGAAAACGTATAGCCGTGCGGGTTGCACGCGGCGAGCCGCTCGACGAGCGCGCCCACTTCCACCGGATGCTCGCCCGTCAGCTCCAGCGTGCGGGCGAGCACGACCTTGTCGAGCCGGCCGGCGCGAATGTCCGCCACCGCCTGCGCCACCGCCGATGCGTACTCGGCTCCCGGCGGCACCGCGCGCGTCACGTAACGATCGCGAGCGGGCAGTGACGCGCGCACGCCCGTCAACGGATTGCCGCGCGACATCGAGCCGACCACGCGCAGCGCGGCGGGGCGTTCGACATCGAACGGCACCGCGCCCACCACGGCCGCGCCGCCGCGCCCCTGCTCGCGGGCGTGCGACAGCGCGCGCCGCACCCGCGCGCCGAGCGGCTCACCCAAATGCGGCACGGCTTCGACGATATCCTGCGCGATCAGCGTGTAGCGTGGCGTGGCGAAGAGAAACGGTGTAGCTGTGCGGTATGCGTCCGCTATATTTTGGATATCTGAATAAAATTCCGGATTGGAAAGCGTGCTCAAGTATGACCTCCAAATTCGATCCGTCTGAATCGACGCGCCGTGCGCGACGGCGCGCTCGCGTTACATTTCGGCCGTCAGGCTCACCGCTACCCGGCGGCCCTGGTCGAACAGCCAATTGCCGGACAAACCGTTTGCCCGCGCGCGATCGTCAACCGGCACCATCTTGTTGGTCAGGTTCAACAGCGCGAAATTGACCGAAAAATGCTTGTCGATCCGGTAACGGCCGCCGATGTCGAAGGTCGTCGTCGACGGCCGTTCGCGCACGCCGCGCGCACCGTTACGGAACGCGGCCCAATATTGCGAACCGGTGTAATTAACGTTCGCGTACAGATCGAGACGCGGCGCGGGCGTCCAGTCGACCTGCACGTTGAGCATGTGCTTCGGTGTCTTGTCGAGCGGAAAGCCGTTGAGCGAGCTGCCGTCGAACGCCTTTTCGCCGCTGCCTTCACGGCGCGATTGCGTAAACGTATATGCGCCGGAGATCTTCAACTGTTTCGCCACTCTCGCGCCCGCGCCCAATTCGACGCCGTACAGCTTCACGCGCTCGACGTTGTCGTATGTATAGATGTTGCGGCCCGGCGAACGCGGATCGGCCACGCCCGTGTCGTAGCTCGCGACCTTGTTCTTGAACAGATTGTTGAACAGCGTGATGCTCGCGTGGCTTTCGCCGCGGTCGTAACGAATGCCGAGTTCTTCGGTCAGACTCGTTTCCGGCTTCAGGCCCGGATTGCCGCAAAGCGTGCCCGGCACCGCCCCGGCCGCGCCGCCCGATGTCATGCAATAGCCGGCCGTGCTCTGGCGCAGCGTGGGCGGCTTGAAGCCGGCGGACACGCCGCCGCGCAACGTGAGCGCCGGGCTCAGCTTGTAGACGCCGTATGCGCGCGGGCTCACGTGGCTGCCGTAACGCTCGTCGTGGTCGAGCCGCACGCCCGTCGTCAGCGTGAAGCGGGAATTGAAGAAGTAATCGTTTTCGGCGAAAACCGCCCATGCATTGCGGCTCACGCTATCCGAATTGACGCCATAGCCTTTCGGCACCGCGTCCTGACGCCCCGCACCGGACAGCCGCGACCAAATATGCTGCGCGCCCGCCGTCAGGATGTTGCGCTCACCCCACCATGGCACCTCGACCTTGCCTTCGAGCACGGTATCGGTAAGCGTCGGCTTCACGGCCGACGGCGCCAGCGCCGTCCATTGCGACTGCGTACCGCGCTCGCCGTACAACGACAGCGTCGAATTGCCGAATCCCCAGCGCCCGTTGTGCGTGATCCCCCAGTAGTCGCGCACGTGGCGCGTCTCGACGACCGTCGACGCCACATCGCCGGCAGACACCGGCGCGGTGCTCTTGCCCGGCGTGCTGAGGTAGCTCAGTTGCTCGCGCCCGACGTTCAGCGAGATATCCTGGTTGCTCGCGGGTTTCGCGTTCAGCTTCACGTCGAAGTTCGCGATGCGTTGCCCGCTTGCGCCATCCGCGCGGCTTAGCGGGAAATAGATCCGGTCCTCGCCGCGATGCAGCGCGCGGCCCGATACCTGCAAGCCGAGCACGTCGTTTTTCAGCGGGCCGCCGATCCAGAAATCCGCGCTCTGCGTGTCCCCCTGGTTCGATTCCAACTGGAACACGCTGCCCGCGGTGACCGTGCCGCCCCAACGCTTGGGCACCTTGCGCGTGATGACGTTGATCACCCCGCCCATCGCATCCGCGCCGTACAGCGACGACATCGGCCCGCGCACCACCTCGATGCGCTCGATCGCGGACAGCGGCGGCAGCAGATTGCCTTGCACGCCGCCGGTGCCGCGATTCATCGTCTCGCGCGTGCTCTGGCGCCGGCCGTCGACGAGGATCAACGTGTACTCGCCGGGCATGCCTCGAATGGAAATATCCATGTCGTCCGGCGACGAGCCGACGACGCTCACCCCCTCGACCTTGCTGACGATCTCGGCCACCGACGTATAGGGCTTCGCCGCGATGTCCTCGCGCGTGATCACCGAGATGCTCGCGGGCGCGTCCTTGATGGCCTGCTCGCGCTGGCTGGCGGTGACGACGATCGTCTTGAGCGCGACGCCGCTTTCAACCGGCGCACTCGCCGGCGCCTGCTGCGCCCATCCGGCCGACGCCCCCACCATAGACAGACCGGCGACCACGGCCGGCTTCAGCGCAAAGTCTGAAAGATGACTCGACATGACAGCTACTCGATCGATAAATAGAATTGATTCTCATTTCCATTATCGAGAATGAAAGCTGCCGATAGATTTGTGAAAGATACGAAGTTGTTTGCGCCGTGCGCGCCGCACGCGCCACGCACCATGCCGGCCCGGAACGCCGCGTCAGTGCTGGCAACTGCGCCGTGCGAGCTTCGGCGTTACGCCGAAGCGGCGCTTGTACGCAGTCGCGAAATTCGCCGCGCTCGTATAACCGGCAAGCGCCGCCGCCTGCTTGACGCTGACCGCATCACGCTCGAGCGCGACGCGCGCCCGCTGCAAACGGCTTTCGCGCAGGAAGTCGAAGATCGTCGTGCCGTAGACCGCCCGGAACTGGCGCTGCATCGCGTTCGCGTTCATCCCGGCATGACGCGCGATATCGTCGAGCGACAGATGGTGCGCGTGGCCGCTGCCGAGAAATGCGCGCAGGTCAGCCATCCGGCGATAGCCTCTCGAATCGAGCAGCGCAACCTCCGGCGCCGCACCGGCTCCCGGTTCGTCCGGGTCCGCCTGCAGCGGCGCGAGCGCCTCGGCAAGCAAATCGAGCACCCGGCTTTCCAGATAGATCGCCTCCAGCAACGGCTGATACGCGGGCGGACGCACGATCTGCTCGGCGAGCGCGATCGCGCGCGGCGTCGGCTGCCAGAAGCGCACCGACAGATGCGCGGACAGCAGCGAGTCGAGCCGCTGCGGCATGGCCGCCAGGCTCGCGGCCTGCACATGCCGCAACCATTCGCCGGATACGCCAAGGCTCAAGCGGCGGGCATAGCCGCCCTTGCAGACGCGCCGCCGGAACGTCTCCGGCTCCAGCGCATTGACGAGAAACGCCTGCATCTCGCAGCCGGGCACACGGCCCGCCGGCGGCCGCAGGTCGCGCCGGCGGGCGGTTGTCAGCACGATGCGCCGGTCGCCATACGACACGTCGAGCGCTCCTTCGAGCAGCAGCACCAGATACAACCCCGGTGCGCACTGCCCGGACATGATCGCGTCGAATTCGTCGATCGCATCGTCGGCGTGGATACGCAGGCCCGGCCGCACTTCGCGAACCTTCGCCACGTGCGCCGCATGCCCAGGGTAGCCATGTCCCGGCAGCTCTTGTACGTGTGCATTCACTTTCTTCACCCCCGTCCGGTGATCGCACTCCGTCGGCATTGCGACTCGGCAGCGCAGGGCGCCTTTCGCGCAAACCATTCCGTTGCCCGGCCAAACATCGGGCACGGTTGCAAAGGCGTCATTCCGGTTAGAATTAAATGAGAATAATTATCATTAATATCGTATCGGGAACAGCGTGAGAAACACAAGCAGATTTTGGCGACAGCTTTGCGTCGGCTTGGCCGCGTGCCTGGCCGTATCGTTCAGCGCGTGGAGCCGGCCAGCGCATGCACAGCAGACTATCACCGATTTGGCGGGCCGCACCGTCCGCGTGCCTGCTCATGTCGAGCGCGTGCTGCTTGGCGAAGGACGCCTGCTGCCCGCGCTCGCGATCGTCGAGCACGGCGATCCGAGCCGCCGGCTCGTCGGCATGATGGGCGACTTCGAGCAGCTCGATCCGGCCAGCTACACGCAGTGGCGCGGCCGCTTCCCGCATCTGCAGGAGGTGCCGCGCATCGGCCGCTCGCAGGCAGGCAGCTTCAGCGACGAGCGCGCGCTCGCGCTGCGGCCCCAAGTGACAATCTTCGCACTCGGCGGCGGCCATGGCCCCGGCGAACACGACCGGGAAACGCTCGCGCGGCTTGAAGCGGCAGGCGTTGCGGTCGTGTTCGTCGATTTCCGTCACGATCCGCTGCGCAACACCACACGCAGCGTTGACGTGCTCGGCCGCATATTCGGTGCACCCGAGCACGCCGCCGCGTTCAACGCCGAATGGCGGCAGCAGCTCGATCTCGTCACGAAGCGCCTCGCCACCGCCCGCCCCGCTGCACCGAGCGTGTTCCTCGAAAGCCGTGTCGGCCTTGCGACCGATTGCTGCGATACGATGACGGGCATGATGGGACGCCTGCTCGACGCCGCGGGCGGCGCCAATATCGCGAAGGGGCTCGTGCCCGGCGAACACGGCATGCTCAATCCCGAATATCTGCTGAGCCGCCAGCCGACGGTCTACATCGGCACCGCGATCGGCTCGATGCAAACTCTGGCGGGTGCACCCCAGCGCATCGCGCTCGGCGCGGGCGTGCCGGCCGACGCCGCGCGGCGCTCGCTCGAGCGTTCGCTGAGGCGGCCCCAGATCGCCCCGCTGCGAGCCGTCCAGGAGGGACGCGCGCATGCGATCTGGCATCACTTCTACAACTCTCCGTTCAATGTCGTCGCGGTGCAAGCGATGGCCAAGTGGCTGCATCCCGAATTATTCGCCGATCTCGATCCGCGCCACACGTTCGAACAAATGTACGCGCGCTACCAGCCGCTCGCACTCGACGGCGAATACTGGACGACCAAGGCGCCGTGAAATGACTGCATCGATATGCAATATGCGTATGGCCGCCGGCCCGCACGGCCGGCGCGCCGCCGTCGCGCAGGATTGCCGCCCATTCCGGACGCCGTGGAAATACGTTGACCGCCCCGGCTATCCTGCCGCGGCACGATGCAGCACGGCGTGCGTACTTGCCCGCGCCCACGCCGCCTTCACGGCCGTCGCCACCCTCGCTGCCGGAATTCACCGATGAGTGCGCTGCCTGCTTCCCCGCCTTCGCTCAGAACGCGCTACCGCGCCGTCATCGTGCGCCGCATCGTCGCGCTCGTGCTGCTGACCGGCTTGCTCGCGGCGCTCGTCATCGTCGACATCGCAACCGGGCCATCGACGCTCACACCAGCCGACATCGTCGCCGGCCTGCTGAACCCCGATAGCTTGCCGCTCGAACAGCGCGTGATTCTATGGAGCGTGCGGATACCTTATGCGTTGATGGCCGTGCTGGTCGGCGCCGCGCTCGGCCTGGCCGGCGCGGAAATGCAGACCGTGCTGAACAACCCGCTCGCAAGCCCGTTCACCCTTGGTTTGTCCGCCGCCGCGAGCGTTGGTGCGTCGGTCGCCGTGCTCGCGAACTGGCACTGGCCGGTGTGGAACGAAAACCTCGCGGTCCCGCTCGGCGCATTCGTCACCGCAACGGGCGCGACGCTTCTCATCGTCTGGCTCGCATGGCGGCACGGCGCGACGACCGAAACCGTCGTGCTGTTCGGCATCGGCCTGATGTTCAGCTTCGAGGCGCTGCTGTGGCTACTGCAGTTCATCGCCGACAGCAACGCACTCGAACAAATCGTGTTCTGGAGCATGGGCAGCCTCGCGCGCACGAGCTGGAGCAAGATCGCGATCCTGGCGGTCGTACTCGCCGGCTGCGCGCTCTGGGCAAGCGGCCATGTCTGGTCGATGACCGCACTGCGCGCAGGCGAGGAACAGGCGCGCAGCATGGGCATCGCAGTCGAACGGCTGCGCCTCACGACGCTCGTGCGAATCAGCTTCCTGTCGGCAACCGCGCTGTCGTTCGTCGGCACGATCGGCTTCGTCGGTCTCGTCGGCCCGCACATCGCACGCCTACTCGTCGGCGACGATCACCGCTATTACCTGCCCGGCGGCATGCTCGCCGGCGCGTTGATGATGGCGGGCGCGTCGATCCTCAGCAAGACGCTCGTCAGCGGCATCGTGCTGCCGATCGGCATCATCACCGCACTCGTCGGCGTGCCGCTTTTCATGACGTTGATCAGCCGGCGCAAACGTCATGACTGAACTGCTCATCGACGCTTTGAGCGTCACGCTCGGCCGCCGCCGGATTTTCGACAAGCTCACGCTACGGCCAGTGCGGCCCGGCTGCATGCTGGCAGTGCTCGGGCCAAACGGGGTCGGCAAATCGACGCTGCTGCGCGCGGTTGCGCGGCTCGTAAGCGCACGCGGCAACGTGTCGCTTGGCCGGATCGACTTGCTACACGGCTCCCACGGCGATCACGTCAAGCACGTCGGTTACTTGCCGCAGACCTTGCCGCAGGCATCGACGCTGCTCGTCTACGAGGCCGTGAGCGGCGCGCTACGGGCGACTTGCGGCCGGCTGTCGAATGTCGAACACGACGCGCGCGTGCAGGCCGTGTTTGCGCAATTGCATCTGGATGGGTTGGCGATGAAGCCGCTCGATCGTTTGTCGGGCGGCCAACGTCAGATGGTCGGGCTGGCTCAGGTGCTGGTGCGGCAAACGCCGCTGCTCCTGCTCGACGAGCCGACGAGCGCGCTCGATTTACGTTGGCAATTGCTCGCACTCGAAGCGATGCGGAATGCCACAAAGCGAAAGTCGGCCATCGTTGTGGTCGCGATGCATGATCTCAATCTCGCGTCGCGTTTCTGTGACCGGGTGTTGCTGCTGGGCCCGCAGGGCGTGCTTGCGGATGGGCCACCGTCCGACGCACTCGAACCGGATCAGTTGAGGCGCGCGTATTCGGTTGACGCACGGCTTGAGCGAACCGCGAGGGGAGAATGTCTGGTGGTGGTTGAGCGGGCGGTGGTGCGGGCTGACGATTGACGCTGCGGAGTTCGTTGATTGCTCTGTCCGTCGCTCGCCATGCTGAGTGGCGACTGTGCTGTTCACACGTTGGAATTTTGAGCTAGCGCACATGGTGCGCACACGGCGAAAGCGACGCGGCCAACGTGCTTCTTAAAGGGTTTACCTGATGTATATGTATACATAGTAGGGTTAACAAGTATGCGCCACCCCTGTGGAAAACTGTGATTTCTTCAATCCGATCAGTGAATAATCGATTCGATAACCCTAACGAATGCGCGTGAATATTCGCTGTGGGTTGAGGATAACTTTGACGAGCATGGCGCACGGACGCGCGTTATCAAGATTGGCTCCACAGATAAGCCGATGATTTATCCAGGGGATTTCCAAAGCGTTTTGTGAATAACTCGCGAGCGGAAAGCGTGGATTCGCCTGTGCGACGGCCCATGGCGGCTTGTGCCGCCAATGCCATTACGCCGTGCCAGCCCGGCATAGCGTATTCATTGCATCCATTGATTACCATCCGGCGAGCCTTCGCGAACCGGAAAAGCCTCACGCGTATTTCGCGACTGTTCTGGCAGGAATAGGACGGCTGCGCTCTTGCGTAACAAGCGCGCAATACAAATTCCAATGGAAATGGGTATGGCTTAGAGGCGGATGACGAGGGTGCTCAATTGGCGTCTATCGCCCAGATACCGAGCGCAGAAATATAGTCGCCATACCGGGTACCCGTGTCGATTCGTTAACCGTCCGGGTAGCGGCAAGTATTCGATGTGCGCTGAAGTTGCTCGGGCGCAATTTGGTTTGCACCGCTTGGCGAAGGCTGTGGCTGGAGCTGGTTTAATGCCGGCAAACAAAAAGGGTTGCAGGCGATATACCTGTAACCCTTTGAAATTCTTGGTGGAGCGGAGGAGGATCGAACTCCCGACCTTCGCATTGCGAACGCGACGCTCTCCCAGCTGAGCTACCGCCCCCACACTAACAGCCCACGATTGTACATCATTTAGTGTGGGCCACAGCAATAAATTTGTGACTCCACCCCCATTACTCCGGTATTGTCTACTTCGGAGCAGGCGCTCCTGCCAATACCCACTGAACAACCGACTTCGCATCCGCATCGTTCATCCGCGGGTGCGCAGGCATCGGAATCGCGCCCCAAACGCCCGAGCCGCCGTCCTTCACCTTTTTCACAAGTTTCGGCACCGCCTGCTGATCGTTTTTATAGCGCTCAGCAATCTGCATAAACGAAGGTCCGACGAGCTTGCGATCCACTGCATGGCATCCCATGCATGCATTGCTGCGAGCAACTCTCACGCCGTCGCCTGCATCCGCGTGCGCGGGTGTGCCTGCGACCGTGCAAGCGAGCGCCAGCAGTCCGAGCGCTGTTGCGGCCCGCGCCGTCTGCCGTTTCATGGCCATCCCCATCATGGCTTCGCCGCCTTCGGATTCCCGGGATGCACACTGCTCGAATTGGAAATCGGCGCGGGCGCTTGCAATGGCGTCGCGGTCACCGTCGAATCCGGCACGGCGGCGCCTACCGTCGCGCCGTCCGTTGCCGCCGCCCCTGCCGACGCGGCCGACGCGCCGCTCGCCGGTGCGGCCGCCTTCAATGCCTGCGCCTCGGCCGGCTTGATGTACTGGAACACCTTGACGACCTTCTCGACGCCCGGCACTCGGCTTGCGACATCCGCGCCGCGATCACCCTCGTCGCTCGTCACCAGCCCCATCAGATAAATGTTGCCGCGCTCGCACACCACCTTGTAATCGTTCGCGGAAATACCCTTCTCAGCGATCATCGCGGTTTTCACGCGCCCTTCGAGATACGAGTCGTTCGCGCGATCCGACAGCGAACTCGCCGGCCCCACCGCGAGTTCGTTGACGATCGCATTCACGTTGTTGATCCCGCGCACGATTTCCTCGGCGCGCTGCTTCGCCGCATCGTTGGGCACCTCGCCTGTCAGCAGTGCGCGGCGGTTGAACACCGTCACGTTCACATGCGAACCGTCCGGCAGCCCGTTGTTCAGTTGCGTCAGCGCCTTCACTTGAATCTCGCGGTCCTCGGTCTGTGCGCCGAGTGTGCGGCGATCGGTCGCCACGAGCGCGCCGCCGCCCGCCGCCGCGCCGACCGCCAGCAGGCAGCCTTGCAGCGTCGTCGCGACGCAAGCCGCGAGACCGATTGCGAGCGTGGTTTTGACTAGCGTCTGTCTGACGCGGCTGTAACTCATCTACGGCTCTCCTTCGAATCAATCTTCGCCCAGCAGCATCGCGTCGATGCCGTCGCACAGGCAATGAATGGTCAGCAGATGGACTTCATGGATACGCATCGCCCGATCGGACGGCACGCAGATCTGGATGTCGGTGTCAGTGAGCGCCTTGCCGGTGCGCCCCCCGCCTCCGCCCGTCAACGCGACGACGATCATCTCGCGCTCGTGCGCGTCGCCGATCGCGGCGAGCACGCGCGGCGATTCGCCGAGCGGGTCGAGCACGAGCAGCACGTCGCCCGTTTGGCCGAGCGCGCGCACTTGTTGCGCGAAGAGCTGGTCGGCGTCGCCGGCAACGCCCGAGCGGCTTGCATCGGTATGAAGCGCAACGCCGGCAAGACCGGGCCGCTCGCGCTCGAAGCCGTAGACGAGCGCGGCGGCAAGCCGTTCGGCCGCGGCGGCAGAGGGGCCGTCGCCACATGCGACGATTTTGTTGCCGTTCGCAAGCGCCATGAACATCGCGTCGACGGCCGCGGCGATCGGTAGCGACAGCGCGTCGAGCGCGTCATGGACGAGCGAGGCGCTATCACGGATATGTTGCTGAATACGTTCGACTGACATCGATTCCTGTCGGAATATTGCGCGCGCGAGCGTGAAATCCGATCCGCTCGCGCAACATCATGAGTGCGGCGAGTTTACCGCACTCCGGCGCCTTCTCCCGGAGGTTGCCGCATCTCCTTACATCTCGACACAGGCCGAGGCGGTGATTCGACCGGTTCGCCGCGAGTGCGGCGTGGCGCGCGGGCCATCACGCGTCGTCGATCCGGAATGCGTCGCGCAGCCAGACGAGACGGCCGCCGTCGAAGCCGACGACATCGAAACGGCACGCGCAGGCGCCACCCGATTTCGCCCAGAACACGTGCGCCGCAAGCGCGATCCGCTGCCGTTTGCGCGCGCCGATGCTGGCTGCCGCACCGCCGTAGCGGCCGCTCGTTCGCGCGCGCACTTCGACAAATACGAGCGTGCCGTCCTGCTCGCGCATCACGAGATCGATCTCGCCGCCGCGCACGGTCACGTTGCGGGCAACGAGCACGAGGCCCGCGTGCTCGAGATAGCGTTGCGCACGCGTCTCGAACGCGGCGCCGATCGCACGCGTGGCGCCCACTGCCGCCATCCGGGCACGGCCGTGCACCGGCGCCGCTTTTGCTTCCGTTTTTGCCTCCGCGTTCGCCGCCGCGCCGGCGGCCGGCCGGCGGCGCGCCCGCGCATGGCACAATGCGGAGCTTCTTCCGTTTGCGCCATCCGTGGGCGCCTTTCGTGTCATGACTTCCCTCCTTGAACTCGCGCACGCGCAGCATTACCCGGCGGGCGCGCTGTACATCGTCGCGACGCCGATCGGCAACGCCGCCGACATCACGCTGCGCGCGCTTCACGTGCTGACGCTTGCCGACCGGATCGCCGCGGAGGACACCCGCAACACGGGTCAGCTTCTCGCACGCTATGGCATCTCGAAGCCGCTCGTCGCGATCCACGAACACAACGAGCGCGCGGCCGCACTGAAGCTCGTCGACTATCTGCGCGCGGGTGAGCGGATCGCCTACGTGTCGGACGCCGGCACGCCCGGCATCTCCGATCCCGGCGCGAAACTTGTCGACGCGGCGCGCGCGGCCGGCTTCGGCGTGATTCCGTTGCCGGGCGCGAGCGCGGCGGCCGTGGCCGTGAGCGTCGCGGGCGACTGGGCAGGCATGTTCACGTTCGCCGGCTTCTTGCCGTCGAAAGCCCGGCAGCGCGACGCGGCGCTGGCGCAACTGAAAACCCATCCTTACGCGCTCGTGTTCTACGAAGCGCCGCACCGAATCGTCGAGACGGTCGAGGCGCTCGCGGCGGCGCTGGGCGGCGCACGCCGCCTGCTGATCGCGCGCGAGCTTACCAAGCTACACGAGGAACTGTTCGAAGGCACGCTGGCCGAAGGGCCAACCTGGCTGCGCGCCGATGCGAACCGGCAGCGCGGAGAATTCGCGCTCGTCGTCGAAGGTGCGCCGCAGCGCAACAGCGACGACGATCAAAGCGCGCACGACGCGCTGCTCAGCATGCTGTTGGAAGAATTGCCGCTCAAGAGCGCCGCGAAGCTTGCGGCAGCGCTCACGGGCGCATCGCGCAATGCGCTCTATACGCGGGCGCTCGTGCTGAAAAAAGCGACGGACGAGTAAAAGGCGGCGCGTCGTCGGCCGAATTCGGAAGGAAAAGAGCAAGGGCCGCGCGAAGCGGCCCTTGGCGGCAATCGATGCGACGCGCGAATCGCGCGTTTCGCCGTTATTTGACGGAATTCGCCGCCAGCATGTCGGCGCGTGCCACGCGGGCCTCTTCCGGCGACAGCCCTTGAACCTTCACGCGCGCGATACCCGAGTGAACCAGCCCGATCACCTTCGCCGCCGCATACGACAGATCCAGTATCCGGCCGCGCGAGAACGGCCCGCGGTCATTGATCTTCACGACGACGGACTTGCCGTTCGCCTGATTGGTGACGCGCACGTAAGACGCGAGCGGCAGCGTGCGATGCGCGGCCGTCAGTTCGTTCATATTGAAGCGTTCGCCGTTCGCGGTGCGCCGGCCGTGAAAGCCGTCGCCCTTGCCGTACCACGATGCCTTGCCGACCTGGCTGAAGCCCGACGCGTCCGCCGCATCGAGCGGCTTCGCGTCCGCAAGCGACTGGCGCTTGGCGTCTCGCGAGCCGACGGGCGGCAGGGAAGCGAGCGCGGTATCGAAGCTCAGCGGCATGCCGTTCACATCCGTATTGTCCTTCGCTGAACCTGAGGCGCTCGCCGTGCGCAGCGCGTCCTTTGCCGACATCGGCTGCGTCTGCTCCGCGGTCGGTGCGTTCGGCGGCATCGCGCAACCTGTCAGCGCGAGTAATGCGGCCAGCATCCCGACCTGCTTCGGTAATCGAAATTTCATCGACGTGTCGCCTGTTCTGACGGGCCGCCTGCTACGTTCATATTCGCGGCCCGGACGGGTACACCGATCCTCGCCGCGTCAAGACGCGGGCGACGATCTGCATGGATGCGGCTCACGTACTGCCGCAACCGTCCTGATTAGCTTTCACGTCTGGCACAACCTGTCCCCGGCAGCCTGACCAGACCCCACATGCCGCCAACCGAACATGGCTAAGGCCATGTTCGTGCGCGTCGTTGACTCAAACGCGCAGGAACGGCGGCATAGGCCTCACCCGACGTCGCGGCAGCGTGGCCGCAGCAGGCGCGCCGCGCCTGGCCGGATAAGACGTGAGCACCGACGAATCGGTACTGGATGCACCGCCGGTCATCGGCGGGCAATTGCATGGACGGCACCCCGGAACTTTGTTGCAAAAACACCACAAATAGAGTTCCAGCATGCCTATTGGCGGCGTGGTTTCCCACGCGCATTGGACGGCATTATACATAAATGAAAATTGCGGCCTCACAAATGGCGCGCTTCGACCATTGATTCTCGCTATGGCTGTAACAATCGACATTGAGTCGGTGCGCGTCTGCACCCGCGCTTTCCGGCCGGTACAATCGGGACTTTTAGCCGGCGTCCGCCCATGAAAGTCACGCTCGTTCCAGTCACGCCGTTCCAGCAGAACTGCTCGCTGCTCGTCTGCGAAAACACGGGGCGCGCGGCCATCGTCGATCCCGGCGGCGACCTTGGGCGCATCGAGCAGGAAGTCGCGCGGCAAAATATTCAGGTCGAGAAGATTTTGCTCACGCACGGCCATGTCGACCATTGCGCGGGCGCGAAGCAGATCGCCACGCATTACGGCGTGCCGATCGAGGGGCCGCACGAAGACGAACGCTTCTGGATCGACATGCTGCCGATGCAAAGCGAGCGTCTCGGCTTTCCGGCTGCCCAGTCGTTCGAGCCGGACCGCTGGCTCGACGACGGCGCAACCGTCTCGTTTGGTGACGAAACGCTCGAGGTCTACCACTGCCCTGGCCATACGCCAGGCCACGTCGTATTTTTCAGCCGCGCGCACCGGCTCGCGATCGTCGGCGACGTGCTGTTCGCCGGCTCGATCGGCCGCACCGATTTTCCGCGCGGCAATCATGCCGACCTAGTCCGCTCGATTCGGGACAAGCTCTGGCCGCTCGGCGACGACGTGACCTTCGTGCCCGGCCACGGCCCTGTCTCGACGTTCGGCGACGAGCGCCGCACGAATCCGTTCGTCGCCGACGGAGTCGCGCAATGACCGCCGACACGGCCGCCAGCCCGGAAATCTACGTCAGCACCGATGTCGAAGCGGACGGGCCGATTCCCGGCCCGCATTCGATGCTGAGTTTCGCGTCGGCCGCGTACACCGAAGACAAGACGCTGATCGCGACGTTCTCCGCGAATCTCGAGTTGCTGCCGGGCGCGGCGCCGCATCCGGTGCAGGAGGCGTGGTGGAAGACGCAGCCGGATGCCTGGGCCGCATGCCGGCGAGATCTGCAATCGCCCGAGGTGGCGCTCACGGCCTATGTCGAATGGGTCGAAGCGTTGCCGGGCAAGCCGGTATTCGTCGCGATGCCCGCAGGTTTCGATTTCACGTTCATGTTCTGGTACATGATGCGTTTCGCGGGGCGCTGTCCGTTTTCGTGGTCGGCGCTGGATATCAAGACACTCGCGTTTGCGTTGACGGGGCTGCCGTACCGGAAAGCGATCAAGCCGCGCTTTCCGAAGCACTGGTTCGATGCGCATCCGCACACCCATATCGCGCTCGACGACGCAATCGAGCAAGGCGCGCTGTTCTGCAACATGCTCGCCGATCTGCGCGTGTTGCAGCGCGCCGCGCGAGCGCCTGCCGCAGCGAGCGCTCAATCGGGGGATTTAGTGGAAAATTCCGTCGGCATCCCAAAAAATTAGCAAATATCGCTCAATTTTACCGCTTCGGATTGCCTTTCCTTTCACCCGCCTCTACCATTGACAAATAGTTGCAGCCGCCCTGGAGGCGCAGGTGACACTCGATACCTTCTCGCAAAAAATCCTTCGGCTGCTGCAGCTTGACGCGCGCCGCTCCGTGCAGGAAATTTCCGATCAAGTTGGACTTTCCAGCACGCCGTGCTGGCGCCGCATCAAGGACATGGAGCAGTCCGGCGTGATCCAGCGTTACACCGCGCTCCTCGACCGCGAGAAACTGGGGCTTCATATTTGCGCGCTTGCACACGTGCATTTGACCCGCCACAACGAGGGCGGTGTAGAACAGTTCGAGCGGGAAATCGCCACCTGTCCCGAAGTGACCGAGTGCTACAGCACTACCGGTGAGGCCGATTACATCCTCAAGATCGTCGCACCCGATATCAAGGCCTACGATATCTTCCTGCACGAGCGAATCTTCAAGATTCCGGCGGTATCCCAAGTGCGCACGAGCGTGGTGCTGCGCGAGATCAAGTTCGATACGCAATTGCCGCTCTAATTTCGATTATTGGGCGCCTTTAGGATGGATTGCGGCATTGGCATACCGCAACAGCGATTCGGCTGGTTTGGCGCGTTGGATTGATTCACGCGTTTCTGTGTACGCTTTGTGCCAGATTTTGCGCTTGCTCGAAGGCTTTATCGCCATATGGCTGCACTGCAATACTTCGCCGGAAAATCCGCCGAACCCATTTGCACGAGAAGCAGCCCGCTCCCGAAATCGAAGCAACCGGCGCGCAGCGGCGTGCACGATTGCGATCTCGTTGCAGAAAACCGTATCGGCGCCCATCTTGACTTAGCCCGTTCGTCAATCTGTCCGAGCTGCCGATTGGCCGATGCCGTTCGAATAATCAAGCCGGCCGGTCCGAAACGGCGGCGTCGCGTGCCGCAAGCGCGCGCGATACGCCGATGCGCCGCGCGCCGAAGCGCCGCCGCAACGCTTCGATATCCAGACGAAGCGCCGCCGCACTGTCGCTGCGCGGCTCTGCGCACGCATCGGCGGCCAGCGTAATGTCGATCTCGAGTCCGGTGCTCAAGTAATGCAGATCGATGGTGCTCGCGCGTAATCCCGCATCCGACAGCGCCGCCTCGATCTGCCCCTCGATCTGTTCGCGAGACGGCAGTTTGAGCACCGCGCTACGCGCCACATCATGCTCCGGATCGACGTGAATCAGCGCGTCGAGCACCCGCTTATCGGTAAGCACACGCGCACGCGCAGTCTCCGCGATGTAATGCCCTTCCGACACCGACACGAGTGGATCGACAAGGATATGCGCATCGACGAGCGCCGAATCGCCCATCTTGCGCGTGCGCAATTCGTGCACGTCGCGAACGCCCGGCGTCGACGTGATCAGCGCGCGAATCTCGGCCGACGCGTCCGCGTCGAGCGCGCGATCGGACAGATCCTGCAGCGCATCCCAGCCGAACATCCAGCCCATGCGCGCCACCATGAAGCCGACGATGGCCGCGGCAATCGGATCGAGCAGCCGCGCGCCCGCCAAGCTGCCGACGATGCCGATCGCGACGACGAGCGACGAAGCCGCATCCGACCGCGCATGCCACGCATTCGCCACCAGCATGGCCGAGCGCACCCGCTGCGCTTCGCGCAACATGTAGCGGAACAGCGCCTCTTTGGACGCGAGCACGGCCGCCGCGACAGCCAGTGCACTCGCATGGACGGGGGGAATGTCTTCCAGATGGACAAGCCGGTCGCCCGCGCGCCACAGCATGCCCACGCCGACCGCTATCAGAATCGCGCCCAGAAAGAACGACGCAACGGTTTCGTAACGGCTATGGCCATAATTGTGATCGGCATCGGGCGCTATTCCGCTATGCCGGTTCGCGAACAGCACGACGAAATCGGATACCAGATCGGACAGCGAATGGACACCGTCCGCCACCAGCGCTTGGGAATGCGCAATTACCCCGATCACCATCTGCAGCGTCGCGAGAATCACGTTGACCGCAATGCTGACGAACGTGGTCTTACGCGCAACGGCCTGTTTATCCGTGCCGGCCCCGCCGTTTGAAAATATGGACATGAAATCTAACAAATGCGCGAAAGATATCGCGATTCTATCAAGCCGAGCGCGAAAACGATCAGGCTTCGATAAAAAAACCATAAAAATCAATCGCTTATAAAAACGCAACGCATTTTTATTTACAATCGAACATGACAATCTCGTGACAAATGCTAAGCGCTGATACTAATTTGAAAACGCAAAAGGCCACGCTCCCCACCAGGGGGCGTGGCCTTTTGATCCGACAACCGGAATCTTGGCGTTTA
Organism: Burkholderia singularis; assembly: GCF_001718875.1. Classification (NCBI taxonomy): domain Bacteria; kingdom Pseudomonadati; phylum Pseudomonadota; class Betaproteobacteria; order Burkholderiales; family Burkholderiaceae; genus Burkholderia; species Burkholderia singularis. Next base: position 497,786 of record NZ_CP013448.1, on the reverse strand, counting down.
GATCGCGAATTGCTCGCGATTCTTGCCGGCAATCCAGCGCGGCGGTTTTCCGCGGCCCGACCAAGTCGCACCGGTTTCAGGATCGCGGTATTTTGCCGCGACGCCAGCCCGGGGACGCGCTGCTTTTCCGGCTTTACCACGGCTAAGGCCGAGTTCGGCAAGCGTAAAACCGTAATCAGCGATCTTTTGTTTCACATCGCCCAATACTTCAGCGTATTCGCGCGAGCGAGCTTCTTCGATCTGCTTCTCCAGCTTTTCCCGCTGGGCCAGAAGATCCTTGTACGAAGACATAAATTCCCTTTTATATGACCAAATGGCACCACTCTTTGGTGGCTTGCCATCACAATGTAATGATGCCTCGGATAATTGGATCGAAGATTAGCACAAAACAGAATTGGGTGAATACTGAGACATCGAAATAAATGTTGTATTTTGTGATTCGATTGTCTGAATTGGCCAGCATCTGCTAGATCCGAAGTTATTGAGAGTCTTACAAGCGGATTAGTTGATTGCAGCACATAATTTAAGCTCGCAAAGTGCGCAACCGAACAGTACTCCCGATTTGGAAGTTTTCATCAAACGAAAGGTTTTCGCTTTGAAAGTACGATTTCACATGTTCAGTTTAAATACGAAACCTGTCGCAAAAGCGTTCAAAATCGGAAGTTCTTTTTTAAGCCGGTGAAACAGTTGCGGCTTCCCGCAATGCAGCGGCAAGCGCGTCGATGTCCATTTTCGGCGAATCGAATGGCGTGCGCCGCCGGATTCCGTGCCAACGCCAATCCGCGCCATAGCGATCGACACCCAGCAGTTCGAGTTTGGACCTCTGCTGCTGCGATGCAGCATATTCATCCCATTCGTCCCATAATGCGCGCTCGTCGTCGTAACTGACAGGCGCGAGCGGATCGAGCGCGGCCGCATCCAGCCAGCCCATCCGGCCAAATCCGCCGATATAGCGCAGCCGCTCGCACGTCAGCGCCCAGAACGAAAAATCGCCGAGCGCGAGATAGCGCGCGGCGTCCGGGTGATAGCGCAGGTAGCGAGCGGCCACGTGCGCATCGGTGCCGACCGGCTCGATGCGGCCAACGAGCGTCGCGCGTTCAGCGTCGAGTACGTCGCTCTCGGTTGCATCGGCGGTTGCGGTGCCCAGGCCGTCGGCAACGAGAAACCCCACGCGCGGATCAGCCATGAAATTGCGCGTGTGTTCGGCAAGCCCGCTCACCAGCATGATGGGCCGATGGTGCGCATCGAGCGCGTATGGCATGACGCTCGGATATGGATAGCTCGCACCCTCAGTGCCTTCGAGCGGGCGAGACTGCGTGGCGAGCGTGCCGAATTTATTGCGATGCAGCAAATGAAGTGGCAGGACGGCGGGAATATTCACGTGAAAGCCTCTTATAAAAAAAGAACGAGCCGGGGAACATGGCCGGATGCGGCAGTCGGCAAATATCGACAAGCCCGGCCGGTTGCGCGATCGGCTCGACGTATCTGCAGCCACGCGCGGCACGCCAATCAGAACCCGCGGCCGCGTTTGCATTGAGACTAGCCGATAACTCAGCATCGCTTGCCCGGGCGCGCGGCGCAACCGGGTCAGCCAAGCGGCGGACCGCACGCTCCGTTAGAATCGGCGCTGATCTTCGTGGAAGCGCGCCGTAAGCTGCGAGCCGTTTCCCTCCCGTTCATCCCGCTGCCTTCGACGAGTTTTCTGTGTCAGACCAGTCGCCCGATCTTGCCTCTTCCTGCGCGATTCATCGCGGGCTTCCCGCGTCGACGCGCCAACGCGCGCGTGCCGCGACCATGGCGCTTTTTTTCGTCGCCGGCATGATGTACGCAACCTGGGGCGTGCATGTGCCGACTGTCCGCGACAAATTCGCGCTGTCGCCGGCGCTGCTGTCGTTCGCACTCCTCGCGGTCGCGGTCGGCTCGATCGTCGCGATGACGACCAATGCGCGCTGGATCGCGCGCGTCGGCTCCCGCACCGCGTGTCTGGCGGGCGGCATCGGGATGTGCGTATGCGCGGCGCTGATTCTGGTTACGCCGACTTATGCGCTGCTGCTCGCGGTGCTCGCGCTATTCGGCTTTTCGATGGCGACGCTCGACGTCGCGATGAACGCCGAGGCGAGCGCCGTGGAAACCGCATTCGACAAGCCGATCATGTCGATGTTGCACGGCATGTTCAGCGCGGGCGGGATGGCGGGCGCGGCGGCGGGCGGCGCGCTGCTGTCCGCCGGCATGGCGCCCGCCGCCCATCTCGCGCTTGCCGCGCTCGTCAGCGCGATCGTGCTCACCGTCGCCTGCCCGGCGGTGTTGCCGCACGTCCCGCATGCCGCCGCGCACGGCAACGGCCCGCGCACGAACCGCTGGCGCTCTGCCGCGCTGTGGATGCTCGGCGCGATTGCGCTCGTCGCGCTGATCGCGGAAGGCGCGATGTACGACTGGGCCACTGTCTATATGCGCGACGTGGTCGCCGCGTCGCCGGCGCTTGCAAGCGCAGCCTATGCGGCGTTTTCGGGCGGAATGGCGGCAGCGCGCTTCGCGGGCGATGCAGTGCGCGCCCGTTTCGGCGCACCGCAGCTCATCTGCGCGAGCGCGACGCTGGCGTGCATCGGCATGGTCGGCGCACTGCTGATGCCGTATCCGGCTGTCGCGCTCGTAGGCTTCACGCTGATGGGGCTCGGCCTCGCGAACATGATGCCGGTGCTGTTCGCCGCCGCCGCGCGCGTCGAAGGCATTCATGCGGCCGAAGGTCTCGCGCATGTCGCCGGGCTCGCTTATTTCGGGTTGCTGTTCGGCCCCGTCGTGATCGGCGCGGTCACGCAAGCGGCCAATTTGTCGATCGGACTGTCCGTCGTCGCGCTGTGCGCGGCGTTTGTCGCGTTTATCGCGCCTAGGGTGTTGAGCCGGTTAAAGATTTGATGCGGCTTGACGCGGCGACGGCACGCCGTCGTTTGCCGTTCCGTGGCCGGCGCGCTTTTCGTCCGGCAGCGTGCCGTGAGCTTTTACGTTGCCGCTCGAGCTTGAAGCAGCCGCGAACGGCGCGGCGGCCGTGCGTGCCGCCGGGCCGTCATGTCGTGATTTCGACAGGCAAGCAACCGGCTAATCCATGCGCCGGGCCGTTTCGCGGGCAGCCCGCCGCCTATCGCGCAGCCGGCGCGTATTTTTGCCGCGCCGACCGCGCGGGTGAACCCGGCGGGCGGAATCGAGCAGGTCAGTCGGCTCGCGCCGGCGCGTGCGAAATCGCCGCCCGCCATTCGGCATCGAGCGCATCGACCAACTGAGCGGCCGTTTGCGCGGCGCCGCGCCGCCGGCCGAGCGGCGCGCCCTGGCCCGACCATAGCGACAGATATTCGCCGTCGCCCGCGCGTGCGGCCGCCTGCCGCAATTCCTGCGTCAGCGCATTTTGCACCGGATAGGGCGCCACCGAATCGGGTTGCGCCGACAGCCGCGCGATCAACGCATTGCGAATCCCGCGCGCATGCCGACCTGTGATCGCGCGCGTGACGGTCGTCGATGTATCGCTGCTCGTGGCGATGCGGGCTTTCCATGCTTCCGGCGTCGCGCTTTGCGCGCACGTGATAAAAGCAGTGCCGAGTTGCGCAGCCTGTGCACCGAGCGCAAGCGCGGCCGCCATCCCGCGTCCGTCCATGATTCCGCCCGCCGCGAGCACGGGCAATCCGGTCGCGTCGACGAGTTGCGGCACGAGTGCGATCGTGCCGATCAGCGCATCGTCGGCCGCGCCGATGAACGTGCCGCGATGGCCGCCCGCCTCCGCGCCTTGTGCGCAAATTGCGTCCGCGCCCGCATCGCGCCAGGCGAGCCCCTCGGCGACATGCGTGGCCGTGCCGATCACATAAGTGCCCGCGGCCTTGAGCCGGTCGACATCGGCACGATCGAGCACGCCGAACGTAAAGCTTGCGACCGGCACGCGCGCAGCGACGAGCGCATCGAACTGCGCGCGAAAATCCGGCGCGTAACGCGCAAGCGGCGCGCCGGGCGGCAGTTCGAATGCGGCGCGCAACGGATCGATCACGGCGAGCGCGCGGCGCACGGCCGCCTCGTCCGGATGCACATCGGGCAGGACGAACAGATTGACGGCGAACGGCCGGCTCGTCGCCGCACGCACTGCCGCGATCTCGGCCGCGAGTTTGTCGGGCGAAAACGACCCGCCGGCGAGACTGCCGAGCGCGCCGGCATTCGAGACGGCCGCAACCATTGCGGACGTCGTCACGCCGACCATCGGCGCTTGCACGAGCGGCAAGCGCAAATCGAAGCGGGCGGCGAACGGGGTAGGATCAAAGCGGGAAATCATCGCGAACCTCGACAAGATAACGCCGCGCACGAGAGGGATCGGCCGGTATGGGGACTGTACCCGCGTGCGACGCGGCTGGAAAATGAATAATCCAGATCGATTCGATCGCGTAGCGAGAAGGCAGGGTGTGCGACGGATGGCTGCGGCGCTGCGTCGGCGCGAGTTTGATGGCACACTGGCTCGCCGTTTTCCGACCCGCGGGACGTGGCCGGTTCTGGCCGGAGACGGAAGAGCGGGAGAGCACGGGATGGGAGTTGGCGCTGAAGCGTTAACTCCCGTCGACCGCCGTAGGACTGGGGTAGCTGCTGAAGCACCACTCCAGCCAATCACGGCATGGGACGGGAGTAAGCGCTAAAGCGCCAATTCCCGTCGACCGCCGTGAGGCTGGAGTAGCTGCTGAAGCACCACTCCAGCCAATCACGGCATGGGACGGGAGTAAGCGCTAAAGCGCTAACTCCCGTCGACCGCCGTGAGGCTGGAGTAGCTGCTGAAGCATCACTCCAGCCAATCACGGCATGGGACGGGAGTAAGCGCTAAAGCGCTAACTCCCGTCGACACACAGGAGATTCAGCATGGCGTCACAATGGATCGATATCCCCGCAGGCAACGATACGTTCGGCGGCTATCTCTCGCTGCCCAGGCGCGGCAAGGGCCCGGCCATCGTCATCATCCAGGAAATCTTCGGCGTCAACAGCCACATCCGGTCGGTCGCCGACCAATATGCGGCCGATGGCTACGTCGCGCTCGCCCCCGACGTGTTCTGGCGCACGCAACCCCGCGTCGAGCTGGGCTATGAAGGCGCGGACCGCGACCGAGGCATCGAGCTGCTGCAAAAAACCAACGTCGCGCAAGCCGTCGCCGACGTCGGCGCAGCCGCTGCGGCATTGCGCGCACGGCCCGAGGTCGAAGGCAAGCTCGCCGCGATCGGCTACTGCTTCGGCGGCCGCCTCGCGTATCTCGCCGCGTCGCAGCAGCACGTCGACGTCGCAGTCGCCTATTACGGCGGCGGCATCCAAAATCACGTCGATGCCGCCGCGAAAATCGCGCAGCCCATTCTCTTTCACTACGCGGGCCACGATACGTCGATCCCGCTCGAGGCCGTCGATAAGGTCAAAGCCGCGTTCACCGGCCGCGCGAATGCCGAGTTTCATCTGTATCCGCACGCGCAGCACGGCTTCAACTGCGCCGAGCGCGCTTCGTATGATCAGCGCGCCGCGGCATTGGCGCACGGCCGCACGCTGACTTTTCTCGCCGAGCATCTGTAATCTGTCGCTTCGATGAAATCACCATAAGCCATCACCACGAAATCGGCGAGCATGCATTCCGCGCGCCTGCGCCCGGCGTCGGATCGCACCGTTCGCCGCGTTCGACCACACGGGGGATCGCCTTGCTGGCCGACTATCTGTCACATGACGCAATCGGGCTCGCGCAGCTCGTCGCTCGACGCGAAGTCAGCGCACGTGAACTGCTCGATGCCGCAATCGACCGCGCCGACGCGTTGAATCCGGCACTCAACGCAATCGTACTGAGCGACTATGCGGCCGCGCGCGAGCGCGCGGCACAGGGCGCGCTGCTCGGGCCGTTCGCCGGTGTTCCGTATCTCGTCAAGGATCTCGGCGCCGCGGTGGCCGGGCTGCCGCTGTCGATGGGCAGCCGGCATTACCGTCATTACGTGCCCACCGAGGATTCGCCGCTCATCGCCCGCACGAAGGCCGCCGGGTTCAACATCTTCGGCAAGACCAACACGTCCGAGTGCGGACAGGTGCCGTACACCGAGTCCGCACTCTTCGGCGCATGCCGCAATCCGTGGAGTCTCGATCACACGCCGGGCGGTTCGAGCGGCGGAGCGGCGGCGGCGGTCGCCGCCGGCATCGTGCCGCTCGCCCATGCGTCCGACGGCGGCGGCTCGATCCGGATTCCCGCGTCATGCTGCGGGCTGTTCGGCTTCAAACCATCGCACGATCCGGCCGCCGCGCTCCGGGCCACGCCGGGCAATCTCGTCGTCGAACATGCGATTTCGCGCAGCGTGCGCGACAGCGCGTTCCTGCTCGACGTGACGTCAGGCCGGGCCGCGTCAGGCCGGGCCGCGTCAGGCCGGGCCGTGTCGGGCGATGCCGCCGTGTACGGCGGCGCCTATCTCGATGCGCTTAACACGCCGCCCGCCTCGCTCAAGATCGGCTACATCACCGACCCGATGCTTGCCCCCGCGCTCTCCCCCGACGTGCGCGACGCGCTCGACGACGCGGCCAAGCTCGCCGCGTCGCTCGGCCATATCGTCGAACCGGCGTCGTTCAATATCGATTTCGAGCAGATCGGCGAGGTATTCCTTACGCTATGGGCCACCTTCGCTGAAGCAGCCGTACTCGACGCGCAGCAGATGACGGGGCGCAAGCCCAAGCGCGCCGAGTTCGAACCGGCGACCTGGGCGATGGCTCAGGTCGGCCGCCGGTTCGCACGCGAGCAATTGCCGCGCGCGCTCGAACTGCAGCGGCAGATCACGGCGCGCGTGGCGGGCGTCGTCTCACGCTACGACGTGATTCTGTGCGCAACCCTGGCCGGGCCGCCCGTCAAGATCGGCGAGCTGTTGCCGACGCCGGTCGAAACCGCGCAGATGAAAGCGGTCGGCATGCTGCCGGTGAAGCCGCTGCTGAAGCAGATGCTGGTACAAACGTCACGAAAGGCATTCGCGTGGGCGGGTTGTACCGAGCTTTTCAATCTGACCGGGCAGCCGGCGATGTCGGTGCCGCTTTACTGGACGCCGCGCGGGCTGCCGGTCGGCGTGCAGTTCGTCGCGCGGCATGGCGACGATGCGCGCCTGTTCGCGCTGGCGCATCAGCTCGAACTCGCGCGGCCCTGGTTCGACAAGCGGCCGCCGCTCGCGCGCGCGCAGCCTTAAGGCCGCGACGGCGGTAAGCAGCGGCAGGCCGCGCACCCGCCCGCGCCGCGCGGCAATGCGCGTGCGGCGTGCCGTCTTCCGCTCACATGTAAAAAAAGAGGCGAAACCGGCTGGTTTCGCCTCGTCATTGCGGATGCACAACAGGGGGCTGTGGCCGCCGCCCCGCAAACTCAGAAGCCGAGCCGCTCGCAGACCGCTTTGGTCGCCGCCGCGCCGTTCAGCGTGTAGAAATGCAGCCCGGGGACGCCCGCGTCGACCAGCCGCCGGCACAACCCGGCAACGACGTCGGTGCCGAACGCGCGAATCGATTCCTTATCGTCACCGAAACTCTCGAGCCGGCGTGCGATCCAGCGCGGCACTTCCGCGCCGCACATCTCGGAGAAACGCACCAGTTGCGAGAAATTCGTGATCGGCATGATGCCCGGCACGATCGGCACGTCGGCGCCGAGCTTCGCCGCATCGTCGACGAAACGGAAGTAGGCGTCCGCGTTATAGAAATACTGCGTGATCGCCGCGTTCGCGCCCGCCTTCACCTTACGCACGAAGTTCTCGAGATCGGCCTTCGGCGAACGGGCCTGCGGGTGGTACTCCGGATATGCGGCGACTTCGATCCGAAACCAGTCGCCATGCTCCGCGCGGATGAAACTGACGAGTTCGGACGCGTAACGCAGCTCACCGACCTCGCCCATGCCCGACGGCAAGTCACCGCGCAGCGCAACGATGTGGCGAATGCCATGCGAGCGATATTGGTCAAGAATCGCGCGCAAGCTGTCCTTCGACGAGCCGATACACGACAGATGCGGCGCGGCTTCGAGCCCCGCCTTCTGCATGTCGAGCACGGTGTCGAGCGTGCCTTGCTGCGTCGAGCCGCCGGCGCCGAACGTGACGGACACGAATTTCGGCGCAAGCGGCGCGAGCTGCGCGCATGTCGTGCGCAGCTTGTCGACGCCTTGCGCTGTCTTGGGCGGAAAGAATTCGAAGGAAAGTTCGATCGGGTTCATGATGGATAAGCCCAACGGTCAGCCGATGCTGCGCTGGCCGAAGACGAGAGCGGACAGCAGCCACGACACGATGCTGTACAAGATCGAGCCGAAGAACGCAGACCAGAACCCCGACACCTCGAAGCCCTTGAGCAGCGATGCCGCTAACCAGAAGCACAGCGCGTTCACGACGAGGATGAACAAGCCGAGCGTCAGCACGGTCACTGGCAACGTGAGCAGGATCAGAAGCGGCCGGATGACCGCATTGATGAGCCCCAGCACGACCGCGACGATGAGCGCCGTGCCGAAGCTCTTGATGTGGATCGACGGCACCAGATACGTGATGCTCAAAAGCGCGAGCGCGTTGATGATCCAGGTCAGGATAACGGTCATGTAACAAAGCTCCTAGCGTAAGGCGATCGGGCCGTGCGCGTTCGCTCCCCGATGACGGAAAACGCGCGGGGCGCCGAGCGGCGCGTCCGGCATGTGCCGCGCATGCGCAACGACATGCGCGGCACATGCCGGGCGGCTCGCCGCCCGGTGCCTGCGCGCCGGGTACGGACGGCGCCCGTGCGGGATCAGTAGCGATAGTGATCCGGCTTGAACGGGCCCGCCTTCGGCACGCCGATATATGCCGCCTGTTCTTCGGACAGCTCCGAGAGTTGCGCGCCGATCCGCGCGAGATGCAGGCGCGCGACCTTCTCGTCGAGGTGCTTCGGCAACACGTACACCTTGTTCTCGTACTCGGCGCCGCGCGTGAACAATTCGATTTGCGCGAGCGTCTGGTTCGTGAACGAGTTCGACATCACGAATGACGGGTGGCCCGTCGCGCAGCCGAGGTTCACGAGACGGCCTTCGGCCAGCAGGATCACGCGCTTGCCGTCCGGGAAGATGATGTGGTCGACCTGCGGCTTAATGTTTTCCCACTGGTACTGACGAGTCGACGCGACGTCGATTTCCGAATCGAAGTGACCGATGTTGCAGACGATCGCGTTATGGCGCATCGCCTTCATGTGATCGTGGTTGATCACGTGATAGTTGCCGGTCGCCGTCACGAAGATGTCGGCCTTGTCGGCCGCGTATTCCATCGTCACGACGCGGTAGCCTTCCATCGCCGCCTGCAGCGCGCAGATCGGATCGATCTCGGTGACCCAAACGGTGGCGCCCAGGCCGCGCAGCGACTGCGCGCAGCCCTTGCCGACGTCGCCGTAGCCCGCGACGAGCGCGATCTTGCCCGCGATCATCACGTCGGTCGCGCGCTTGATGCCGTCGACGAGCGATTCGCGGCAGCCGTACAGATTGTCGAACTTCGATTTCGTCACCGAGTCGTTCACATTGAACGCCGGGAACGGCAGACGGCCGTCCTTTTCCATCTGGTACAGGCGATGCACGCCCGTCGTGGTCTCTTCGGTCACGCCCTTGATGTGCGCGAGGCGCTTCGAGTACCACGTGCCGTCGATGTCGAGATGGCGCGCGATCGCCTTGTAGAGCGCGACTTCCTCCTCGTTGGTGGGCTTCGCGATCGCCGAGCGGTCCTTCTCTGCTTTCGCGCCGAGGATCAGCAGCAACGTGGCATCGCCGCCGTCGTCGAGAATCATGTTCGCGAACTCGCCGTTCGGCCATTCGAAGATGCGGTGCGTGAATTCCCAGTATTCGTCGAGCGATTCGCCCTTGAACGCGAACACCGGCGTGCCCGATTCGGCGATCGCGGCGGCCGCGTGATCCTGCGTCGAGAAAATGTTGCACGATGCCCAGCGGACTTCGGCGCCCAGCGCCTTCAGCGTTTCGATCAGCACGCCCGTTTGGATCGTCATGTGCAGCGAGCCGGCGATGCGCGCGCCCTTCAGCGGCTGCTGCGCCTTGTATTCGTCGCGGATCTGCACGAGGCCGGGCATTTCGGTCTCGGCGATGTTCAGCTCCTTGCGGCCCCAGCCGGCAAGCGAGATATCGGCGACGACGTAATCCTGTGCGGAATGGGAATCGATGACAGCGGCGTTCATCACGCCCTCCTTTCTAAAAAAGTTCTAGAAAATTGTGACGTGAGCGCCGTTCAAGTAAGCGGCCGGCAATGACGATGCCAAACCGCCTGGTTGACCGTTTCCGAGCCTGGCGGGCCGTGCCCGTCGCAACGCTCCTCGGAAACAGGAAAGGATTGTAGCAAATCGAGATGGATTTTTCCGCCGCGCGCGGCAAGCGCGCGCGAAGACCGGCCGCTCAGCCTTCGGCGGCCACCCACGCCTGCTCGCGCAGCTTCGCTCTGAGCCGCGCGACCGCCTGGCTATGCAACTGGCACACGCGCGACTCGCTGACCTCCAGCACCGCGCCGATCTCGCGCAGATTCAGCCCGCGCTCGTAGTACAGCGACATCAGCAGCTTCTCGCGCTCCGGCAGATTGTCGATCGCATCGACGAGCGCGCCGCGCAAATGATCGTCGAGCAGCGCGGCGAGCGGATCGGCGTGATCGGCACGATAGCGGTCGAGGAACGGTTCGTCGTCGGCGCAGCGGTCGAAATCCTCGTAGTAGATGAGCTGGCTGCCGTGCAGATCCTGCAGCATCGCCTGATACTCGGCGAGCGGCATCTGCAGGTGCGCGGCGATTTCGGTTTCGTGTGCCGCCCGCCCAAGCCGCTGCTCGACCTGATGCACCGCCTGCTCGACCTCGCGCGACGTCTTGCGCAGACTGCGCGGCAGCCAATCGTTGCTGCGCAGCTCGTCGAGCATCGCGCCTCGGATGCGCTGCGTGGCGTAAGTTTCAAACTGCGCGCCCTGATCTTCCTTGTAGCGGCCCGCCGCGTCGAGCAGGCCGATCATTCCGGCCTGAATCAGGTCGTCGAGATCCACGCTCGCCGGCATTTTCGCGACGAGCTGCAATCCGAGACGCCGCACGAGCGGCGCATATTGCGTCAGCACTTCGTCTTGGGAAATCTTTCCTTGAGCGTTGTACATCGTGGCCTCTGTTCGTCGTGGCATTCGTGGCGTTCAGGCGGCCCGCGCCGCGCCGTGCCCGAGCGCCGGATTGCCCGTGCGGCCGCGCCCCGCGCCCGGTGTGGCGCGCATCGGCCAATACAGCAGATCGGCGGCGATGCGCCGGTAGTCGCGCGCGGCGGCGGCCGACGGAAACGCATCGACGACGGTGCGCGCAAGCGAACGGGCGCGCTCGATCAGCGGATCGGCGGCAACGCACCCGGCATCCGCGAGCGACACCTGCAAATAGCGGCCCGCGACGCCCGCGAGGTTTTCGTAGGCGGCCCGCGCGTCGGCGGCGCTGTGCACGTGGTTGATCAGTACGCGGAATTGCGCAAATGCGTGCGCGTAATGCAGCCGCTTCATCCGCGCGTAAGCTTCGGTGATCGCCGATGCCGATACGCGCGTGACGACGATCACGTCATGCGCGTCGCGCGCGAGCATCGACAGCGCGCCGTCCGCATCGGGCTGCGCGTCGATCAGCACGACGTCGGCGGCGCCGTCGGCGAGCGCATCGCGCTGTGCGCCGCTGTAGCCGTCGCGCGCCAGCCGCGATGCCGCGCAGACCGAAAACCCGAGTTCGTGCCGCACCGGCTCGCCGTCGCGCAACCACGAGCCGCACAGCGTTGCCGCGATCGAGCGGACGTTCGCGCGCTCGTCGACGACGAGCACGTCCTTGCCGAGCGCGGCGAGCGCAGCGGCAAGGTTCGCGACCGCCGACGTGCAGCCGATGCCAGACGGCCCGCCCGTCACCACGACGAGCCGCGCGCCGCGCTGCGCGAGCAGGCGCCGCAGCCCCTCGGCCTGGTCGGCGATCCGCTTATCCAAAGCGGACCTCATGCGGCTCGGCGCCGGCGCGCGCGCTCAACGCGCTCAACATCGCCGGCAGGTCGTCGTCGCCGGGCACGAACGGCGAATCGTCGCGCGGTGCGCAGAATGCGCTCTTCAGCAGGAATTTTTTCGTCGCGACATACAGGTTCTCCGGCACCTTCTGGCCAGTCGATACGTAATGCACCGGCAGCTTGTAGCGGATCACCGTGTCGAGCGCGCCGCCCAGGTTGCTTGCCTCGTCGAGCTTCGTCAGGATGCAGCCGGCGAGATCCGGCGCGGCGGCATCAGGCCGGCCGGCCGCGCGGCGGTAAGCGTGAACGACTTCGTTGAGCGTATCGCCGTGACTCGTCGCGTTGAGCAGCAGCAGGCGCTGCACCGGCGTATCCGCGCCGTGCAGCATCGCGATCTGGTCGGATACCGCGCGGTCGCGCTGGCTCATGCCGATCGTATCGATCAGCACCATGTGCTTGTTGCGCAACTCCGCGAGCGCGAGCTGCAGATCGCCGCCGTCCTTCACCGCATGCACCGGCACGCCGAGAATCCGGCCGAAGATCCGCAGTTGTTCGTGGCCGCCGATCCGGTAGCTGTCGGTCGTCAGCAGGGCGACCTTGCTCGCGCCGAAGCGCATCACGCAACGCGCGGCGAGCTTCGCGGTGGTGGTCGTCTTGCCGACGCCCGTCGGCCCCATCAGCGCGAATACGCCGCCGCGTTCCATCAGCGCATCCTCGCTGTCGAGCACCGGCAGGTTCGCCGCGAGCACCGATTGCGCCCAGTCGGTCGCCGCGTCGAGCGTGCCGAGGCTGCCGCCTTCCGGCAGATGGTCGACGACGGTGCGTGCGAGCTGCGCGGAGAACCCCGCCGCGATGAGCCGCTTGGTCAGCGCGCCGTGCACCGGGCTGCGGCGCTGGCGCTCGTTCCATGCAAGGCCCGCGAACTGTTCGTCCATTCGCTCGCGCAGCGAACCGAGCGCCTGCATCACGGTATCGTTGACGACGCGCTCGAGCCGCGCGTTCACCGCATCCGCGACGCTGAGCGCCGTATCGTGCGGCTCGTGCAGGCCGGCTGGCTTCGATTTCGGCACGGACGCACCGGCCGCGGCCGGCATCCGGCGCGCGACGTTGCGCACGATGTCGCGCGCCCAGACGGGCGGCTCGCCCGCCGACGCAAGCGATTCACGCGACGCGGCGGCGCCTGTCGTCGCTGCGCGCGGGCCTGTGCCCGTGCTGGACGGCTTCTCGTGCTTGGCCAGCTGTTGCGTCAGCCGCTTCGCGTGCTCGACGAGCCACGGTGCCGGTTCGGACGGCGCGGCGGCGGGCGCGGCGGCCGCTGCGGGCGGGGTGTCGGCGACGGCTTGGCCGTCGTTGGCAAGCGAGGCATCGGCGGCCAGTCGGCCACGGACGGCAAATCGCGCGTCGGCAGCAGGCCGTTCGCCGGTTGCAGACCGGCTATCCGCAACGCCGCGGCCATCGGCAACCAATCGGCCATCGGCTGCGAATCGGTCGTCGGCTGCCGAGCACGCATTCGCGACGGGGCTGCCGTCGCTTGTCGCGCCGTCCGCAGCGGCAGACTGGAACGCGTGCGCGCCGATTCCTGCGGCGATGTCGGTTATCGCATCGGCCGACAGGTCGGCGCTCGCGCCGAACACCGATGAAAACACGTCCGGCAGCCCGCCCGTCGCATACGGATTCGAATTCGCCGCGATGCGCGGCGCCGACGCAGCCGCCGCGCCCAGCCCCGGCAGTGCGGCAGCCGAGGCCGACATCGCAAAAGGCGCGGCGCTTCCCGACGCCGCCTGCAATGCCGCCGGCGCGCCGGACACAGGCGCCGGGCCCGCCGTCTGCACGGGCCGCGGCCCCGCCGCGCGCACGCGCGCCTGCTGCTGCGCCTGCGCGCCGCCGTGTGCCTCGTCGCCAGCGGGACGGCGCGCCGAAATTTCCGCGAGTTCGTCGGCGGGCACCGCGACGATCTCGACGCGGCCGTCTTCGAGCGTCTTGTTGGACAACACCGCGGCGTCGGCGCCCATCGCCTCGCGCACGAGGCGCAGCGCATCGCGGCTCGTCGGACCAATGAATTTGCGAATGTTCAAGCGCTACTCCCGATGACGTTCATGACCTTGATCGCGCGCGTGTCCGGCACTTCGGCGTAGGACAGCACCTTCAATTGCGGCAGGCTGCGCCGCAGAAAGCGCGCGAGCATCGCGCGCAGCGCGTGCTGGACCAGCAGCACGGGCGGCAGCCCCATGTTCTGCTGGCGCAGCATCGCGTCCTGCGTGCCAACGAGCAACGTGTGCGCGAGCCCCGGCTCGAGGCCCGGATTCGGGCCGGTCGCGAGCGCCTGCGACAGCACGCGCTCGAGATTGGCGTCGAGCCCCATCACCTGCATCTCGCCCGAGCCTGGATACCATTGCTGCGTGATCGCGCGGCCAAGCGCGAGCCGTACCGCGGCGGTGAGGTCGTAGGGATCGGTGAGGCGGCCGGCCTGCTCGGACAATGCCTCGATGATCGTGCGCATGTCGCGGATCGGCACACCTTCGTCGAGCAGGTTTTGCAGCACTTTTTGCAACGTCGTCAGCGACACCGTCTTCGGCACCAGATCCTCGACGAGCGACGGCGCGTCGCGCCCGGTGCGCTCGATGAGCGCCTGCACTTCCTGCCGGCCAAGCAGCTCGGCCGCGTGCTGGACGACGAGGTGATTCAGGTGCGTGGCGACGACCGTGCTCGCGTCGACGACCGTATAGCCGTACACCTGCGCCTGCTCGCGCAGCGACGTATCGATCCACACGGCAGGCAGGCCGAACGCCGGGTCCTGCGTCGGCGCGCCGGGCAGCGCGGCCGTCACCTGCCCCGGATTGATCGCGAGCCACTGCCCCGGATACGCTTCGCCAACGCCGACCTCGACGCCCTTCAACGCGATCCGGTATGCGTTCGGCCGCAGTTCGAGGTTGTCGCGGATATGGATGACGGGCGGCAAGAAGCCGATTTCCTGAGCGAATTTCTTGCGGATGCTCTTGATGCGCTTGAGCAGCTCGCCGTCGCCATGCTTGTCGACGAGCGGAATCAGCCGGTAACCGACCTCCAGCCCGAGCGGGTCGATCAACGTCACGTCCTCCCAGCTCGCTTCGTGGCTGTCGGCCGGCAGCGCGGCGGGCGGGGCGATGTCGGCGATCGCGCCGGCCGCGCGCTTCGCGGCTTCGCGCCGGGCCATGGTCCGCGCGAGTGCGAGCGCGCCGCCGCCGAGCAGCAGGAATGCGGCATGCGGCATGTTCGGAATCAGCCCCATCAGCACGATGATCGAGCCGGTGATCGCGAGCACGCGCGGGTTGGTGAAAAGTTGCGTCGTGAGTTGCGTGCCGATGTCCTGGTCGGTCGCGACGCGCGACACGATCACGCCCGCCGCGGTCGAGATCACGAGCGACGGAATCTGCGCGACGAGGCCGTCGCCGATCGTCAGCAGCGTGTAGTTCTTGCCCGCCGCCGCGAAGCTCATGTCGTGCTGGGCGATTCCGACGATGAGCCCGCCGATCACGTTGATCGCCATGATGATGAGGCCCGCGATCGCATCGCCGCGCACGAACTTCGACGCGCCGTCCATCGAGCCGTAGAACTCCGCCTCCTGCGCCACCGCCTGACGGCGCTTTTTCGCCTGCTCCTCGTTGACGAGGCCGGCATTCAGATCGGCGTCGATCGCCATCTGCTTGCCGGGCATCGCGTCGAGCGTGAAACGTGCGGACACCTCGGCGATCCGCCCCGCGCCTTTCGTGATCACCATGAAGTTGATGATCATCAGGATCACGAACACGACAATGCCGACCGCGAAGTTGCCGCCGACGAGAAAATGGCCGAACGCCTCGATCACCTGGCCGGCCGCGTCCGGGCCGGTGTGACCCTCGAGCAGCACGATGCGCGTCGACGCGACGTTCAGCGACAGCCTGAGCAGCGTCGAGAACAGCAGCACGCTCGGAAATGCCGCGAAATCGAGCGGTTTCATCGTGTACATGCTGACGAGCAGCACCATCACCGACAGCGCGATATTGAACGTGAACAGCAGATCGAGCAGCAGCGGCGGCAGCGGCAGGATCATCATCGCGAGGATCATGCAGATGAGCACCGGACCCGCGAGCGCGCGCAGGTTCGTACCCGCGAGTAGCTGCGGACGCTTCGAGAGGAAAGTGGCCGGCGTGCTCATGCCGCGCCTGCGGCGTCGCCGTCGCGACGGTTGCGGTTTTCCCGGCCTGCGTGGCTTTCATCGCCGGCCATACGGCGCATGCCGCGCCCATGATCGCCGCCCGCGCCGCCGAGCGCATCTTCGGCCTCCTCGCGCTCGTCTTCGGACGCCACGCGCGCGCCCTTGTCGAGTTCGGCGGGCACGTCGAGATCGACCGGCATCGCGGGCGCCTCGCCGCCTTGTGCATGAAAGCGCTTCAGTTGATACACCCACGCAAGCACTTCCGCGACGGCCGCATAGAGCGCGCCCGGAATCTCGCGTTCGAGTTCGACGTGGTGATAGAGCGCACGCGCGAGCGGCGGCGCTTCGAGCAGCGGCACGCGGTGCTCGGCCGCCAGCTCGCGAATCCGCGCGGCGACGAGATTCACGCCTTTCGCGACCACCTTCGGCGCGCGCATCTCGCCATCCGTGTATTTGAGCGCGACCGCGAAATGCGTCGGGTTCGTGACCACGACGTCGGCCGTCGGCACGTTCGCCATCATCCGGCGGCGCGCCAGCGCGCGCTGCTGCTGACGGATTCGCCCCTTCACATGCGGATCGCCCTCGTTTTCGCGATGCTCGCGCTTCACCTCTTCCTTCGTCATCCGCAACTTTTTGTCGTGCTGCCAAAGTTGGTACGGCACATCGAGGCCCGCGACGACGAGCATCCCCGCAACCGTCATCCCGCAGCACACGGCGACGAGGTGCAGCGCGTCGGCCAGCGCCTGCACGAGCGGCTGCGACACGAGACCGAGCAGATCGTCTTTCGCACGCCAGATCGCGACACCGCCGATCACGCCGACAACGAGCGTTTTCGCGATCGCCATTCCAAGCTGGATCAGGCCGCGCATCGAAAAAATGCGGCCGAGGCCCGCCAGCGGATTCAGCCGTTCGAGCTTCGGCTCGAAGGTCTTCGTCGATATCAGCCAGCCGCCGAGCGCGAGCGGCGCGGCGAGCGCGGCGATGCCCGTCAACGCGAGCACCGGCGCAAGCGCGTACAGCCCTTCGGCGCCCGCGCGGCCGGCATCGGCAAGCATGCGGCTGGTGTCGAACGCGCGGGCGCGGTCGAACGAGAATGCCGCCGCGAGCATCGTGCACAGGTGCGCGCCGATCGGCGCCGCGAGCAGCCACGCGCCGTAAAAGCCCGCCGACAGCAGCGCGAACGACGCCAGCTCGCGCGAACGCGCGACCTGCCCTTCGTCGCGCGCTTTCTCGCGGCGTTTCGGGGTGGCGGCTTCTGTCCGGTCGAGATCGCTGTCCTCTGCCACGCGGGCCTCCATGCGGGCGCGGCGGGCTGCCGCTTGCCAGTGACGACGATTATTCCCGCGCGCGTCAATCGGCGATCGGTCGAGCAAAGCAGGGAAACGGGGGTATTTCTCCGGATCGGGAAAACGGGCGCGGCGGCATGCAATCGACGAAATGTGCCGGCGCTAATCCGGCCGACGGGGCGCCACGCTCGGCGGATCGGTCCGGCAGACCGGCGCTACCGGCATGCATCCCTGGGTGGGCGATCGACGGGGCGTGCGGCGAGAGGGGCGGAGCGCATGCGCGATGGGCGGCGTCCCGCGGATTGCGCGCGGCAAACGCAGGGCGGTATGGGCAACGCCGCGTGATCGGCGAGCCTGTTGGTCTAGAGATGAGGCGCGAGACGGCACGCGTCCGGCGGCATGTTCGGACTACACCCGGCACAACGCAGAGCGATATGAACAACGCTGCGCGTTCGGCGGCCCCGTGTCTGACTACACGAGATGCACACGCCCGGCGGCATGCTCGACGAGCTTGGCGGAGTGAACGGACAGATGGGACGGACCGGTTAAGCCGACGGGTTGGGCGTGCGGGTCAAGCCGGCAGACGAAACAGGCTGGCGGCATGAAACGCCGCTCGCTCAGCGCCGTTGCCGAACACACGGCCGCGCGATAGCGTCCTGGCGCCCGGGCATGCCGCCGCTGGCGGCCGCCCGGCCCGCTCAGCCGCCCGCCGCCCGTTGCAGCGCGGCAAGATCGATTTTCTTCATCTGCATCAGCGCTTGCATCGCGCGCGCCGCGCGTTCGGGATCGGCATCCGCAACGAGCGCCGGCAACTGCTCCGGCACGATCTGCCACGACAGGCCGAAGCGATCCTTGAGCCAGCCGCATTGCTGCGCGCGTGCATCGCCGCCTTCGGACAGCTTGTCCCAGTAGTAATCGATTTCGTCCTGCGTCGCGCAGTTGACGACGAACGACACGGCCGGATTGAACTGAAACACCGGTCCGCCATTGAGCGCGACGAAGTCTTGGCCGTCCAGCTCGAAGGCAACCGTCATCACGGCGCCTTCCTCCTGGTTGGACACCCGCGCGCTGGCTTTGTCATACCGGGCGACGCGCGTGATTCGCGCGTTGTCGAACACGGATATGTAGAACGTCACCGCTTCCTCGGCATTGCGGTCGAACCACAGGAAGGGTGTGATGCGCCGCACGGACGCGGTCATGGCGCTTCTCCTCGTCGAGACAACTTAACGATGATAGGCGCTGGCCGCGCGGATTCCGTGCTGCGCCGCAAAAAGGGCGCGGTCGCGCCCTTTTTGCCGTGAGCGCGAGTCGTCCGCCCGCCGGCGCTACCCGGCGGGCGCGCCAAGTCACGACGCGAACGCGATGAACGGTGCCGCGCCGCCGTTGCTGCGCAGATCCATGCCGAAATACAGCGTCTTGCCGAAGAAATGCGGCAGGCCGAAGTCGAGTGTCTGCGCCCCGCCGAACGGCCCGCCGAGATTCGCGATCGCGTAGGTGCTCGCGCCGAACAGCGCGTTCGCGTTATCGATCAAGATCGGCAACGACGCTTGCGCGCCATTCAGTCCGGTGACGGTCGCCGTAATCGCCGTCAGCCTCGACGGGCAATAGAACGACACGTTGTTGCTGCAAGTCGGCAACGAGACGGCGGCGCTGCTGGTGGTGTCGAAGAAGTATGCATTCGAGCCCGAATCGAAGAACACCGTGCTGACCATGCGTCCGAGCAGCGTGCCCGTCAGGTCGCCCGACGTCGTCGACGTGAACACCGCCGCGTTGGACGGCAGCGCATTGTTCGCCTGCGTATTGATGCCGAACGTCAGCGTGCCGGAGGCGACGCCGTTTGCGGGCGTGGTGAACGCGACGCTCACACCGTTGTTGTCGGTCGCGAAGCGCGGCACCGGATTGGCGACCTGCTGCGACAGCGGCACCGCCGCAGGCTGGCAGCTCGAATTGCCGCCCGCGCACTCGTAGTAATTGCTGTAGAGCGGCGAAGCCGCGCAGTTCGCGCCGCAGTCGTAAGGCGCGGGCCCGATCCCGAGAATACCGTTCGCGCCGAGATCCGCGACCGTGTTGGACGACGGGTTGCCGTTCGAACACGAGTTCGGCACGCCGGCCGAACCAAGATCGCCGATGATTTGGATCGGCAAACCGCTTGCCTGCTCGCCGGCGATCTTCACGTCGGCGGTGCGCACCGTGCCCCACGTGTAGCTCGTCACGAACTGGCCGCACTCCGCGAGCGCGCCGCCATTGCTGCCGGCGGACACGGGCAGGCTGCCGAGCACGCCCGTGGCGGCCGAGCCGATGAGCCGCAGCCCGTATGACGCGGTGTCGACGAGCACGTTGTCGATCGTCTGGCAAGCCGACGTGCCGGGCGCGCAAACGGTCACGCTGACGGTTGGCATGTTGACGACGTTCGCCACGCCCCTACCGACGGTGATTGCCGCCTGATTCGATGCGAGCGGCGTGCCGCCGCCTGCCGAGCCGCCGCCCGTCGGGTTGGTCGCGCCGCCGTTCGAACCGGACGAACCGCTCGAGCCGGACGAACCCGACGAATTAGACGAGCCGCTCGACGCCGACGTATTCGAGTTGCCGCTATCGCCGCCGCCGCACCCGGCAACGAGCACGGCCGTGGCCGCCGCGATGCCGAACGCGCCGAGCCAGCGAGTCAGAATGTGATTGAAGCGCAAGATTCGTCCTCCGTCGCGATCATTGGATGTCGTTGGCGGAGAAACCCGCCGGCAACGACTGCGGCAGCCAAGCTTGGCCGGAGAACGCACCCATGTGGCCGCCCGTGTGGACGACGAGCCCGCTCGTTTCGATCGTGGCCGGCGCGCGCGGCCCGCGCGCGTCGCGCGACGCCTTCACGCCCGCCTGGTACTGCGGGAAATAGCTGCCGAGCAGATCGGAGAGGTTCGGCACGACGGGCCCGCGCCACGACAGCGCGAACACGGTGCCCGCCGTCGACACGTACTCGCGCACGACCGTGCCCGAGCCGAACGTGGTTTCCCGCACCGCGTAGCCGGCCTGAGCCGACGCCGCCGCCGAGCCTCCCGCCGCGCGGGTACTGCGCTGCAACGTGTGCACTTTCGCGGCCGAGTCGGCAGCGGGCGGCGTGATCGGCGCGCCGCCGAGCGCCGCATGAGCGGGCAATGCTGCAACGAGCCATGCGCCCGTGAAACCGGCCGCTATCGCGGCGAGCCGGCTTGATCGATTCAATCTCAACAATCTGCCTCTCCTCACATCCAGATCTTCGTCGTGAGCGCACGGCACGGTGGCCCGCGTCCGCCGCCTCGGCCATTATCGACAATTGAAATGAAAATAAAAGTTCGCAAGACCCCACGAACGAGGAGAGTAGTATGCCTGCCAATCGGGGCCGAATTCTACCGGCAGCAATCTCGATAATTGTTTTTTATTACGAACCGATACCGCCGGCCCTCCGGTCAAAAACCGAGGCTCGCGAGCAAATCGTCAACTTGCGCCTGGTCTTGAACGACGTCCGTCTTGCCTTCCGGGTTGATCTGCGGGCCGTTCAGCAGCGAATCCGGCGTCCCCGGCGCGCCCGCCTGTTCGGCGGCAAGCGCGGCTGCCGTCGCGGCAAACTGCTCTCGCCGCTGCGGCGCGATGTTCTCGACCAGCACGCTCAGCAATTGCTGCTCGATCAAGTAGACCATCTCCATGATCTTCTTGATGACCTGACCGGTCAGATCCTGGAAGTCCTGCGCGAGCATGATCTCGAGGAGTTGCGCGTTGGTCGCGCCGGTCGCCTGCGGCAGCGCGCGCAGGAAGGCGCGGGTGTCGTCCATCAGGACGCGCACTTCCGCGCGCTCGATCGGCGTCTCGTACCACCTCGCCCAGCGCGCATCGAGCGCCGCCGCTTCCTCCTGCAGACGCGCCTGCACCGGTTTCGCGATCTCGATCGCGGTGAGCACCCGCTCGGCCGCCTGCTCGGTCATCGCGACGACGTAGCGCAGCCGGTCGCGCGCGTCGGGCACCGCTTCCGCCGCCTGCGCGACGTGCTTGTCGAGTCCAAGCTCGCGCATCGAATCGCGCAGGGTGCGCGTCACCTGGCCGACGCGCGCGAGGATGCGGTCGCTCGCCAGATCAGCCGCCTCAATCGAGCCGGTGGATCCGGCCGCTTCTGTCATGTCGGCCGGCTGGCCGTGCGCACCGCCGACGGCGGGCGCCGCATGGGTCGGCTCGTTCACGTCAGCTCCCCGCCTTCGCCAGCTTTTCCAGGATCTTGTTGAGCTTCTCGTCGAGCGTCGCCGCGGTGAACGGCTTCACGACGTAGCCGCTCGCGCCCGCCTGCGCGGCCGCAATGATGTTCTCCTTCTTCGATTCGGCCGTCACCATCAGCACCGGCAGATGCGCGAGCGACGCATCCGCGCGAATCTCCTTGAGCATCGCGAGGCCGTCGAGATTCGGCATGTTCCAATCGGAGATCACGAAGTCGTAGCCGCCGCCGCGCAGCCGCGCGAGGCCGGCCAAGCCGTCCTCCGCCTCGTCGACGTTCGAATAGCCCAATTCTTTCAGCAGGTTGCGCACGATTCGACGCATCGTCGGAAAATCGTCCACCACCAGTATCTTCATGCTCTTGTCCATCTTCCGTTCCTTTCCAGATTCGAATTCCGTGACCGGGGTTTTGCCGTGATGCCGGTCACGCCGCCGCAGGCTCCGCCGGATCGGCGCGCCGCCCGGCGCGCTCGCGCTACACGCGCTGCACGCGCTCGCCCATCGACGCGAGGCGCGCCATGATGCGCCGGCTCAGATCGGCAAGCGGCGAGATGTCGTCGACGCCGCCCGCCGCAATCGCCTCGCGCGGCATCCCGAATACGACGCAGCTCGCCTCGTCCTGAGCGAACGTGTACGCGCCCGCCTTCCTCATCTCGGCAAGCCCGGCCGCGCCGTCGCGCCCCATTCCGGTCAGAATCACGCCGAGCGCGTTCTTGCCCGCGTGCTGCGCGGCCGAGCGGAACAGCACATCGACCGACGGCCGGTGGCGGTTGACGGGCGGCTCGTCGGACAAGTGCGCGATATAGTTCGCGCCGCTTCGCGCGAGCAGCAGGTGCGCGTGACCGGGCGCGATGTACGCATGCCCCGGCAGCACGCGCTCGCCGTGCTCCGCCTCCTTCACCGAAATCCGGCACAGCCCGTTCAGACGCTGCGCGAACGAGCGCGTGAAGCCGGGCGGCATGTGCTGCGCGATCAGCACCGCGGGCGCGTCGGGCGGCAGCGGCGTGAGTACTTCGCGGATCGCCTCGGTGCCGCCCGTCGACGCGCCGACGATGATCAGCTTCTCGGTACTGACGAGCGGGTTGTTCACGAGCGGCGCGCCGCCGGCGGGCTGCCCGGCCGAGGCCGCCGCCTGGGCCGGGCGCGTGTGTTGCCGAACGCGCGCGCGCGACGCCGCGCGTACCTTGTCGGCGAGCTTTTCCGCGTAATCGAGCATCCCGTCGCGAATGCCGACGCGCGGCTTCGTGACGAAATCCACCGCGCCCAGCTCGAGCGCGCGCAGCGTGATCTCCGAGCCGCGCTCGGTCAGCGACGACACCATGACGACCGGCATCGGCCGCAACCGCATCAGCTTCTCGAGGAAATCGAGCCCGTCCATGCGCGGCATTTCGACATCGAGCGTCAGCACGTCCGGGTTGTGCTGCTTGATCAACTCGCGCGCGACCAGCGGATCGGGCGCGGTCGCACACACCTCCATGTCCGGCTGGCCATTGATGATCTCGGTCATCAGGCTGCGGATCAGCGCCGAATCGTCGACGCACAGCACTCGGATTTTCTTTTGCACAGTGTTCAAGCCTCCTGCTTTCCCGTGACGGACTGCGGCGCAGCCCGTGTACCGAACCTTTCCATGCGCGCTGGCGCGGCCGGGTGCGGCGCGCCCGCGCCGAACAGCTCGACGCGCGCGCGCGGACCGCCGCCGTCGCGCGCGCCGCGCGCCGCGGCCGTCTCGCGGGCAAGCAGCGCCGCTTCGCGTTCGGTCACCGCGGGCATCTGCACGCGCAGCTTCTTCACCATCGCCTGGCCGGTATACGGCATGAACGCGACCTTGCGCGGATGCACGCCCTGCAGATCCTCGGCACTCAGGCGGATGCGTTCGAGCGCGAGATAACGGCGCACGAAATCGGCGTTGCGATCGCCGATGTTGATCGTCGTCATGCCGGCAAGCACCGCCGCGCCGCCGAACACCTTCGCCTCGAAGCGCTCGCGGCGCCCGCCCGCCTTGATCAGCTCGTTGATCAGCACTTCCATCGCGTAGGCCCCATAGCGCATCGATTCGGATGCGGCCGCGCCCGGGTCCGCGCCGTCGTCCGGCAGCATGAAATGATTCATCCCGCCGATCCGCGCGACGGGATCGTGCAGGCACGCGGCAACACACGATCCGAGCACGGTTACGAGCACCATGTCTTCATTGGTCGTATAGAACTCGTTCGGCAGCAGCTTCACGCCGCGCCGGCGAAAGTGCGTATCGAAATAGAGATTGGCCGCGATCGGCAGCGCGCTCATCGTGGCGCTTCCCCGCTCGGCGCCGCGCCCCGTGCAAGTTCGTAGACCGTCTGGCCGCGCAACTGAAACGCCCGCGTGACATACGAGAAGTTCTCCGAATGGCCGGCGAATAGCAGGCCGCCCGGCTTCATCAGCGGCTCGAAGCGCGCGAGCACTTGCGCTTGTGTCGGCTTGTCGAAGTAAATCATCACGTTGCGGCAAAAGATTGCGTCGAACGGTTTCGAGAAACCGTAGTCGGCATCCGTCAGGTTGAGCTGCGCGAAGCGAATCATCGCGCGCAACTCCGGGCGCACTTTCACGCGCCCGGCCTGTGCGCCCGTTCCCTTCAGAAAGAAGCGCTTGAGCCGCTCCGGCGACAAATGCCTGACCTGCTCGAACGCATAGACACCCGCTTGCGCCTTCGCGAGCACTTGCGTGTCGAGATCCGTCGCGATCACGCTTGCCGAGCGTGCGGCATGCTCGCCCAGCGCCTCGACGAGTGTCATCGCGATTGAATACGGCTCCTCGCCCGTCGACGCCGCCGAGCACCACACCGATACCGGCGGCTCGCGGCGCTTGACGAACTCCGCGAGGATCGGAAAGTGATGCGCCTCGCGAAAAAACGCGGTCAGATTGGTGGTCAGCGCATTCGTGAAAGCTTCCCATTCGGCCGGATCATCATCGCGCTCGAGCAGTTCCAGATAGTCACAAAAGCGGGTCAGCCCGCGCGCGCGCAAACGCCGTGCGAGCCGGCTGTACGCCATATCGCGCTTATGCTCGGACAGCGAGATGCCGGCGACCCGATGGATCAGCGTGCGGATCTTTGCGAAATCGGCCGACGTAAACGAGAAATCCCGCGCGGCGTCGCCCGGCAGCGCGAGCGGTTCGGGCGCATCAGGCACGTCGGAGCGAAGAGCGGCACGGGCGGACGTCATGTCGGATCAGAAATCAAAAGGTTTCCCAATCGTCATCCGAGGAGGACGCGGCGAACGCCGGCTGCGACTCGTTCGACAATACGGGACGCTTGAGCGCAAACGCCGATGCGGTTTCGGCCGGCTGAGCCGCGCTCGCCCGTTGCGGCGCACGCGCGGCCGATGCCGGTTTCGCGAGCTTGGGGGCATAAGCCGGCGCGGGCGACGCGGGCTTCGGTGCGGCCTCGCTCGTCTTCGCGAAAGCCGCCCGGGCGGCTGCGCCGGCATGGACGGCTTCGGACGCGGAGCGAGCCGGCGAACCGGCGGCGCTCATCGCGGCTGCCGTTGAAGCCGATGATCCGGGCTGCGCGGCACGCGCGGACGTAGGCATCGCTTGCGATGCCGCGAGCGCCGCCGTCGCGGACGATACGGCCGCCGCGGCGGAAACGGACGCCGCATGCGGCGCGCCCTCCGCTGTTGAAACCAACGGCGGGCGCGGCCCGGCCGCAGCCCGCGTGCCGGCCGCACCCGTCCTGTCGGCCAGGAACGGCTCGCCTGCCGCTCCGCGCGCCCGCGCGGCGTTCTCGCCAAGCGCGCCGGTTGAGCCGGACACGATCGCGCCGTCGATGTGCCACCCCGCGACCACCTGCTTCAATTGCCGCGTTTGCTCTTCGAGCGATGCGGCGGCGGCCGCCGCCTGTTCGACGAGCGCCGCATTTTGCTGCGTGACGGCGTCCATCTGGCTCACCGCGCGCGTGACCTGGACGATGCCCGTCGATTGCTCTTCGGACGCCGCACTGATCTCGCCCATGATGTCGGTCACGCGCCGCACGGCCTGCACGATCTCGGCCATCGTCGCGCCCGCGCGCTCGACAAGCGCCGAGCCGCTTTGCACCTTGATCGCCGAATCGCCAATCAGTTGCTTGATCTCCTTCGCCGCGCCCGCACTGCGCTGCGCGAGCGAGCGCACCTCGCCCGCGACCACCGCGAAGCCGCGCCCCTGCTCGCCCGCGCGCGCCGCCTCGACGGCCGCGTTGAGCGCGAGAATGTTGGTCTGAAACGCGATTCCTTCGATCGTGCCGATGATATCGGCGACCTTCGTCGAACTCGCCGCGATATCCTGCATCGTCACCACGACCTGACCGACGACCTCGCCGCCTTGCGTCGCGATATCGGACGCATTCACCGCGAGCTGGCTCGCCTGCCGGGCGTTTTCCGCGTTCTGGCGCACCGTGCCCGTCAACTGTTCCATGCTCGACGCCGTTTCCTGCAGCGATGCCGCCTGTGATTCCGTGCGCTGCGACAGATCCGCGTTGCCGCTCGCGATTTCGTGCGCGCCGGCATCGATCGCCACCACGCCGCGATGCACGGCCGTCACCATTTGCGAAACTGCCGCTCGCATCCGGCCAATGCCTTCGAACAGCCGGCCGATTTCGTTGGTGCCATGCGCGCGCTCGACCGGCGCGAGATCGCCTGTCGCGATACGCTCGAACTGCGCGGCCGCGGCAGCGAGCGGCTCGACGATCAGCCCGCGCAGCGCGAACCGGGTGCCGATCACGATCGCGAACGCGAGCGCGATGCCCGCGGCAATCAGCGTGGTCATCAGCGAAATGCGCGCCTGCGTCGCGCCGAAGCGGCCTTCCGCGCGGCTCGCGTGGGCGGCCGCCACGGCCGACGCCGCGTTGCCGTAAGCGACGAACATCGGGCTGATCTTCGTCTCGGCGATCGCGCGGTACGCCGCCAAATCGCCGGCGCGCGCGGCCGCGAATTCGGGCTCGACGCCATCCTTCACGAGCGCGGCGTAGCGTGCGGCAAGCTCGTCGGTAAGCGCCGGATCGATGCCGTCCTTCGACGCGGCCAGATACGTCTGCCAATGCTGCGCCGATTTCGCGTACAGCTCCTGCGCGCGCGCGAGCACCTTCTGCGCTTCGTCGACGTTGCCCGATTCGGTCAGCGCCTTGAAGCGATCGAGCGACACCCGCGCGCGCAGCAAATACGACGACGCCTCGTCGAGCGTATGGATCGTCGGCAGATCGCCGTGCGCGATCGCATCGAGCGAGCCACTCGCCTGGCGCAGCGCGTAAAGCCCGAGCCCGCCGACCAGCGCGGCCACGAGCACCATCATGGTTCCGATCGCCGTCAGCGTCGTGCGGATCGACCAGTTGTCCAGCATCGTCAGCTCCCTTGTAGTTCCATTGCGGCCGCCGCGCACCGGCGCGGCTCGCGCGCTCGCGCCCGTGCAAACCGGCCGGCACAGTTGCGCGGACTCACGCGCCGAGCGTCTCGATGAGCGCCATCTCCTTGCTCGTCATCAGTTTCTCGATATCCATCAGGATCAGCATCCGGCCGTCGACCGTGCCGAGGCCCGTCAGGTATTCCGTCGTCAGCACGCCGCCGAACTCCGGCGCCGGCATGATCTGCTCGGAGGCGAGCGTAAGCACGTCGGATACGCCGTCGACCACCATCCCGACGACGCGATGCGCAACGTTCAGGATGATCACGACCGTCTGATGGTCGTAATCGACGCGGCCGAGATGGAACTTGATCCGCATGTCGACGATCGGCACGATGATTCCGCGCAGATTGATCACGCCCTTGATGAAATCGGGCGCGTTCGCGATCCGCGTCACGCTGTCGTAGCCGCGGATTTCCTGCACTTTCAGGATGTCGATGCCGTATTCCTCGTCACCGAGCGTGAATACGAGGAACTCTTGTCCCGTCGCGTCGCCCGCTTCGGTGTCGCGGCGGTTGGCGGCCGCGCTCGCGGCGGCCGGATGAGTCGTTTGGACTTCGGACACGTTAGCCCCCAGGTCGATGAATCACGTAATGATTGGCGTCGGTCACGACGCGGCGAGCACTGCGCCCGGATGCACGCCGTGCGTCGTGCGGGTCTCGCGGTTGAGCGCCGCGACATCGACGATCAGCGCGACGCTGCCGTCGCCGAGTATGGTCGCGGCGGAAATGCCGTACACCTTCCGGTAGTTGGTTTCGAGATTCTTGACGACCACCTGCTGCTGACCGACCAGTTCGTCGATCAGCATCGCAAAGCGCCGGCCCTCCGTCTGCATGATCGTGACGATGCCCTGCGTCGGATCGGTGCGCGCATCGGCCACCGAGAACACCTCATGCAGCGCGATGAGCGGCAGATATTCGCCGCGCACGCGGACCACGCGCTCGCCATTGCCGATCGTGTAGATATCGTCGGCGCAAGGCTGCAGCGATTCCATCACGAAGTTCAGCGGCAGAATGAAAATCTCGCTGCCGACCTTCACCGACATTCCGTCGAGAATCGCGAGCGTGAGCGGCAGTACGATCCGCGTGGTCGTGCCGCGGCCGGCCACCGAGGCGATCTCGACGTGCCCGCCCATCGATTGGATATTGCGCTTGACGACGTCCATGCCGACGCCGCGTCCCGAAACATCGGTCACGACTTCGGCCGTCGAGAAGCCCGGCGCGAAGATCAGGTTCCACACTTCCTCGTCGCTGATGTTCTCGGGGATTTGCATGCCCTGCTTGTGCGCCTTCGCGAGAATCCTGTCGCGATTGAGCCCCGCGCCGTCATCACTGACTTCGATCACGATGTTGCCGCCGTGATGCGCGGCAGACAGCACGAGCTGGCCGACCGGGTCCTTGCCCGCCGCGCGGCGCTTGTCGACCGTCTCGACGCCGTGATCGAGGCTGTTGCGCACGAGGTGCGTGAGCGGATCGATGATCCGCTCGATCAGGCTCTTGTCGAGTTCGGTCGCCTGCCCGAACGTGACCAGCTCCACCTGCTTGCCGAGCTTGCCGGCGAGATCGCGGACAAGCCGCGGGAAGCGGCTGAACACGTAGTCCATCGGCATCATCCGGATCGACATCACCGCTTCTTGCAAATCGCGCGCGTTGCGCTCGAGCTGCGCCATTCCGTTGAACAGGCGGTCGTGCAGCGTCGGATCGAACGTGCTGGCGGTTTCGGCGAGCATCGCCTGCGTGATCACCAGCTCGCCGACGAGATTGATGAGCTGATCGACCTTCTCGACGCCGACTCGAATCGAGCTGCCTTCCGCGCTTGCGGCGGCGGGGCGCGGCTTGCGGTCGTCGGCGTGATGGACGGCGGCTGCGGTGGGAACCGGCGCGGCGCCGGAGGGGGGACTCGATGCGAGGGCAGCCGGTTCGGACGGGACCTGCGGCGCTGAAGGCGTGGCGTCACGGCCGGCCGGCGCCGATGCTGCCGCGAGCTGTGCGGCGGGCTGCGCAGCAGGCGCCGCAGCGGGTTCCGGTATTGCGGGTGAGTCTGCCGATGCCGAGGTCGATGCCTGCGTCGGCGTCGGCGTCGGCGCGAAGCCGGCTGCATGCGCGTGCAATGCCGGCTGCCCGGCGGCACCGGCATCAGTACCGGCACCGGCATCGGATCGGGCGGCCGCTTCGGCATCCGCGCCGGCTGGCGCGATGCCGCGTCCGATGGCGATCTGGCTTTCGTCGATCACGAAACAGCACACGGCGACGATGTCGTCCGACGGCACGTCGGTTTCGAGCCAAAGCGTCAGCGCGTCACCCGAGCGCGTGCGCCCGGCGATTCGGCCGAGGTTGCCCAGCTCCTCGGTCAGCAGCGCCTGGTCCTTGTCTCCGACGCCCGTCAGCACGATCCTCAAATGCGGGCCCTCTGCGGCATCGGCATCCGTATTCGCGCCCGGCGCCGGATGAGCCGCATCGACTGCCTGTTCGACGACATGCTCCGGCGTATCGAACGCGCGCGCGGCCGGCGCGGCGGCCGCGCCGCCTGCGGCCGAAGCCGCCTCGGAGGCGCCGGCAGGCGCGCGAGCCGCACCGGCGCCATCCGCCGACGCCTTCAGCCGCTCCAGCTTCGCGCAGATCGCGGCAGCCGCGGCCGCATCGGGCTCGGCGCTCGCGCGATAGTCGGCAAGCTGGTCGGACAGCACGTCCTTCGTTTCGAGAAACGCATCGACCATCTCCTTGGTCAGCGTCAGCTCATGGTTGCGCGCGCGATCGAGCAACGATTCGAGGATGTGCGTCGTCTCGGTGAGCGCCGTGAAGCCGAATGTCGCGGCACCGCCCTTGATCGAATGCGCGGCGCGAAAAATCGCGGCCAGATCCTCGGGATCGGGCGCGGCGACGTTCAAATTCAGCAGCAACTGCTCCATCTGTGCGAGCAGCTCGTCGGCTTCATCGAAGAACGTCTGATAGAACTGTGTGATATCGAGGGTCATGCCGTTTCACCGCGTAAAAACGTCGTGTTCGTCATGCATGGCTCGGACCTGCGGCAAGCGTCGCCACCAGCTCGAGCAGCGCATCGGGATCGAGCGGTTTTTCGATCCAGCCAGTCGCGCCCGCGGCGCGCGCGGCATCCTTGAACGCATTACCGTTCTCGGTCGTGAGCACGAGGATCGGCGTCGCTTCGTAGGCGCGGCGGGCCCGCAAGGCGGCGATGACTTCCAGGCCGTTCTTGCTCGGCATGTAGTGATCGGTCAGTACGAGATCGAATGTCTCGTGCGCTGCGGCGTCGAGGCCTTCGTCGCCGTCCGCGGCAACCGTCACGTCGTATCCCGCATCGCCAAGCGTTGCGCGCAGCAGCGTGCGCATCGTCGCGGAATCGTCGATGGCGAGAATGGATCGGATCATGTCGCTTCTCCTATGCGTCACGGTTTTTGCGCGCTGCCGGCGGCGGCAAATGGAGTGGCCGCGCCCGATGCGCGAGCCGCCACGGACGCGCGGATGATTGCCGATGTGCCGCCCGCGCTGACCGCGCCCGCCTGGCTTGCCGCGCCGCCCGCCGCCATGCCGCCGGATGCGCCGTGCGCGCCGGACACCCCCGCGCCCGATATGCCGGATGGGCCCGCCGCCGCCTCCGGCGCGGCGATCTGCTGCGCGACGCGCGCCGAGCCGGCCGCGTCGGACGATAGCGTCGTCGTTGTCGTGTCGTCGCGCATCAGCGCCTCTTCCGAACGCCGGTTCAACACGATGATGCTGATCCGTCGATTCTCCGGATCGAGCGGATCGGCCTTGTTCAGATTCTGCGTCGATGCGAGACCGAGCACGCGCAACACCTTGGCCTCGTCCATGCCGCCCGCGACGAGTTCGCGCCGCGACGCGTTCGCGCGATCGGCGGACAACTCCCAATTGCTGTAGCCTTTGTCGCCGCCCGCATAAGGAACGGCGTCGGTATGCCCCTGAACGACGATCCGGTTCGGCACGTCGTTCAGCGTCTTGCCGATCTCGCGCAGGATGTCGCGCATATACGGTTCGACCGCATCGCTCGACATCGCGAACATCGGCCGTTTTTGCGAATCGACGATCTCGATGCGCAGCCCCATCAGCGTCGAATCGATGCGGATCTGCTGTTTGAACTGGCGCAGCGTCGGGTTCGCCTCGATCGCAGCCATCAGTTTGATTTGCAGATCGTGCAGCCGCACCTGCTCGCGGCGCTCGAGCGAGCCCTGCGCGTGCGCGCGCGATTCGTCGTCATCGCGCCGGACGACACGCTCGGCGAGATTCGTCGCACCGTCGGTGCGGCGCGTCGCGCCGGCGTCGATGCTCGACAGATCGCGGCCGCCGCCCTTGATGATGCTCGAATCGTCGGCACTGCGGTCTCCGCCGAAGAGCGCGGCCTTCAGCGGCGTGTTGAAGTATTCGGCGATGCCCTTCAACTGCACCGGTGTCGCCGCGGACAGCAGCCACATCAACAGGAAAAACGCCATCATCGCGGTCATGAAATCCGCGTATGCGAGCTTCCAGGCGCCGCCGTGATGCCCTTTCCTCTGCGGGCTCACCCGCTTGACGATAACCGCCTGATCCTTGCCCTTGCTCATTGCCCGGCTCCGCGCTTATTTCGCCTTCACGCGGCGCACGTGCTCTTCGAGTTCCGCGAACGACGGACGCTCGGTCGAGAACAGCACCTTGCGGCCGAATTCCACCGCGATCGCGGGCGCGTAGCCGTTCAGGCTCGCGAGGATCGTCACCTTGATGCACTGGAACATCTTGGTCGACTCCGCGACGCGCTGCTCCGCCAGGCTCGACAACGGGCCGATCAGGCCATAGGAAAGCAGGATGCCGAGAAACGTGCCCACCAGCGCCTGCGCGATCATCGCGCCGAGCACCGCAGGCGGCTTGTCGGCCGACGCCATCGTATGCACGACGCCCATCACCGCGGCAACGATCCCGAACGCCGGCATCGCATCGCCTACGCGCATCAGCGCATGTGCGGGGCCTTCGCCTTCCGCGTGGTGCGTGTCGATCTCCTCGTCCATCAGGCTCTCGATCTCGAACGCGTTCATATTGCCGCCCACCATCAGGCGCAGATAGTCGGTGAGGAATTCGACGATGTGCTTGTCGGCGAGGATCTTCGGGTATTGCGTGAAAATCGGGCTCTTCTCCGGCTCGTCGATGTCTGCCTCCAGCGTGAGCGTGCCTTCCTTGCGCGCCTTCGCGAGCAACACGTACAGGAGCCCCATCAGCTCCATGTAGATGTCCTTGTTGTACTTCGATCCCTTGAACAGCGACGGCAGCACGCGCAGCGTTGCCTTGATCGTTTTGAAGCCGTTGCCGAGAATGAACGCGCCGACACCCGCGCCGCCGATCATCAAGATCTCGACAGGCTGGACGAGCGCGCCGAGATGTCCGCCCGCCAGTGCGTAGCCGCCGAACACCGACAACACCGTCACGAGAGTTCCTAGGAAAATCAGCACTGCCTGTTCCTCACGAATGAGCAGCCGGGAGGCCGCCGTTAAGTGGTTTACGGCAGTCGAACCAAAAACTTTGGCGTGTGTGGGAATGCGCCGCAAACGCCGGCCTGCGCGGCGCCGGTCGACACGTGCGGCGCGGCGCGCCGGCACGCCGGCTGAAAGTGAACACCGCCCGCAGATACGGCCGAGCCGGGCGTCCGCACGGCGCTCGGCGGTGCGCGAGCACTCCCGCCTCATCCGCACGGCATCCGCCCGGGCGCGAGCGCTTCCGCCCTCTCGCCACGCCCGGCCGCGCCGCCTGCGCCATGCGTTACGCCGCGATCGCGGCCTGCCCGGCTTGGGCCGCCTTGCGGGTCTTGCCCGCGCGCGACGGCGGCTGACACAGGCCGCACACGTAACCGTGCTGCGGATCATGCGCGTGCGCGACAAAATGTCCGCCGCAACGCGTGCATGGCGTCGTCTGCAACATCCCCGAATCGAAGAAGCGCACCAGCGTCCACGCGCGCGTCAGGCTCAACGCCGGCTCGTCGCCCGACAGGCCGACGTGTTCGAGATACAGCCGATAAGCCTTGACGATCGCATGGATCGATTCGCAGCCCCCGTGCTCGCGCATGAATCGGTAGATGTTGTAAAACAGCGACGAATGGATGTTCGGCTGCCAGGTCATGAACCAATCGGCCGAGAACGGCAACATGCCCTTTGGCGGCGATGCGCCCTTCAGCTCTTTGTAAAGTTTGATGAGCCGATCGCGCGACAGGCTCGTCTCGGCTTCGAGTAACTGCAGCCGCGCGCCCAATTCGATCAGCTCGATCGCCAGGGTGATCTCCTTGACCTCGATCACCACGCTCTTGGAAGCCATCGTTACGCTCCGCTATTTCAATGAATCGGCTATGCGGCCGGCCGCGCCCACGCACGCGCATCCGGTGCGCGCGCCGCACGCCAGGCCGCTCAGCGCAGGCTTTCGACGGGTTGGCTGGCCATCAGGATCGCCGAATGGGCGTGGGCGACGGCGGCACTGCGGCCTTTATCGGCAAGCGACGACAGCAGGGTGTGGTCGTCGAAGCGAAAACGGCAAAGCATCTGATTCGACGCGGCAAGCTTGACGGTTTGCGCGAGCGTCAGATTGCCGAGCACGTCCGCGAGCGCTTCCGAGATCCCCATTCTGAACATACCCATCGCTTTGTCCTCGCGCAGCAACCGTTGAGCGAGCAGTAAGTAGGACAGATTGACTTCGTTGATCTCGGCGAGCATTTCGCTGGTCGCACCCATGATTCGATTTCCCCGTAAGAAAGCTTGGCCTATCGGTAATGCTTATGAAAACGTTTGCCAGATGACTCACAAACGCACGGGCGGTTGACCCGTTTATAGTCTTACAAGCATTTTGGACAATTGCCCGGTGTGCCGCTATCAGTGAAGGGGAATGCGCGTTGCCGGATTTGTCTGTAAACCGTGTAGGAATTTTTCTGACACGCGGCATGTTTTGGCCATGATGCGCGAATCGACGGCCGAACCGCTCCGATTCGGCCGCGGTGCGGTGCGATCTTCAATCCGGCGAGTCCCGTTTAGCGCAATCCACTCGCATTCGAAACGCTTTTTTTTATCTCTCGCTTTACTTCTTCGATGCTGATCGGCCGGTTTGGCGATTTCCGCGGATTTTCGCGTATTTCATCCTGTAACAAGGGTTAAGTGTTTGAAAAATCGCTCAGATACCGTCTGATCCATCCCGATAATGGGTCGAAACGACAGGTGCGGCGATGCTCGCCGCCCCTTCTCGCTTGCCCCGCGGCAAGCGCCCGCCGGCTCGGGATACGCACGGCCGGCCTTGCCCTCTTCGCCACGGAGTCTGCTCATGCGCATCGCCCAAATCGCCCCGCTCTATGAAGCCGTTCCGCCCAAGTTCTACGGAGGGACAGAACGTGTGGTGTCCTATCTGACTGAGGCGCTCGTCGAACTGGGCCATGACGTCACGCTGTTCGCAAGCGGCGATTCGGTCACCTCAGCCCGGCTCGAGGCCGCATGGCCGCGCGCGCTGCGGCTCGATCCGTCGATTCGCGACGCGATGGCACCCCATATACGGCTACTCGAGCAGGTCGCCCGCGTCGCCCATACGTTCGACGTCCTGCACTTCCACCTCGATTACCTGCCGTTCCCGCTGCTCTCGCGGATGAACGCGCCGTTCGTCACGACGCTGCATGGCCGCCTGGATCTGCCGGAACTGCAACCCGTGTTCGACGCGTTCCCGCACGTGCCCGTCGTCTCGATTTCCAATTCGCAACGCAAGCCGTTGCCGCAGGCCGGCTGGGCGGGCACCGTCTATCACGGGCTGCCCGCGACGCTTCTCACGCCACAGCCCGAACGCAAGCCCGAGTATCTCGCGTTCCTCGGGCGCATCTGCCCGGAAAAGCGCGTCGATACCGCGATCCGGATCGCCGCGCAAAGCGGCCTGCCGCTCAAGATCGCGGCTAAGGTCGACAAGGTGGACGAAGCATATTTCAAGGCCGAGATCGAGCCGCTCCTCGGCTCCGCGCACGTGGAGTTCGTCGGCGAGATCAGCGAGGCGCAAAAACCGGCATTTTTGTCAGGTGCAAAGGCGCTGCTCTTTCCAATCGACTGGCCGGAGCCGTTCGGTCTCGTGATGATCGAGGCAATGGCGTGCGGCGCGCCTGTCATCGCGTTCAACCGCGGCTCCGTGCCCGAGGTGATCGACGACGGCGTGACGGGTTTCATCGTCGAAGACGTGCAAGGCGCAGTGGGTGCGCTGCACCGGATCGACGAATTGTCGCGGGAAACAATTCGCGCACAATTCGAGATGCGTTTTAGCTCGCGCACCATGGCAGCGCGATATACCGACATCTACGAAACATTGCGCGAAACGGCCAAACAATCGCAATGGCGGCGGGTGGCGGCCGGCTGAGCGCCATTGCACCGCCATTGCCAGCCGCATGGCGGAAATTATATGTGCGGCATGCCGCGCGCATAGAAGAAAGCCGCATTGGCAAATGCGGCTTTCATTTCGTTAAATACAGAAATCAGCTGATCAAAAAACGATCGCGATTTTTTCCAGAGATCCAATGCGGCGGCTTGCCGCGACCACTCCAAGTACTACCGGTTTTCGGATCGCGATATTTGGGCGGCAACGGCCCTTTCTTCGGCGGACGCCCGCGCCGCGCACGCTCGGCAAATCCCAAATCTTGCGCCGTGAGGCCATATTCAACGATCTTCTCTTGCAATTCGGCGATCACAGCCTCGACCTCTCGGCGACGCGCCTCTTCCGCCTGTGCTTGCAATTCGGCAATCTGCGCCTTGATTTTCGCATATTGAGACATCTCAACTCCCTGTTTCATGATCTGCCTAGCGTTTCCAGCCTAGACACAAAGAATCTATATTGCAATCGGCATTGCCACGAAATTCGCTAAAAATATAATTTGTCTGATAAATTTAACAATTGCAAATGAAATACTGTTGCAATGCGGCGCTATTCTAATAAAAAGCATTGCCCATCAATGTCCATTTAACAATCGTTGACCCTTCACAATTCGCCAAATTTTCTATAATTCGGACGGTATTCGTGGATGCAGCTCTTCATTCCGGCTGCAATCCGCTTTCGATTCTCCATGACCAGGAACCTACTCCATGAAATTACCTCAACGTCTAGCAGCGGAAGTGTTCGGCACGTTCTGGCTCGTTTTCGGCGGTTGTGGCAGCGCCGTGCTGGCCGCCGCGTTCCCGAGTCTCGGCATCGGTTTTACTGGCGTGGCACTCGCGTTCGGCTTGACGGTCCTGACTATGGCGTTTGCGATAGGTCACATATCCGGCTGCCATTTGAACCCGGCGGTGAGCGTCGGCTTGACCGTTGCGGGCCGCTTCCCGGCGCGCGACCTGGTGCCCTACATCATCGCGCAGGTGATCGGCGCGACGCTCGGCGCGTTCGTGCTGTATCTGATCGCAACCGGCAAGCCCGGCTTCGAACTAGGCGGCTTCGCGACGAACGGTTATGACGCCCACTCGCCCGGCCATTACACGCTGGCCGCGGCCTTCATTGCCGAAGTGGTGCTGACGGGCTTCTTCCTGTTCGTGATTCTCGGTTCCACCGACAAGCGCGCGCCGGCGGGTTTCGCGCCGATCGCGATCGGTCTGTGCCTGACGCTGATCCACCTGATTTCGATTCCGGTCACCAACACGTCGGTGAATCCGGCGCGCTCGACGGGGCCGGCGCTTTTTGTCGGCGGCGATGCGATCGGCCAGCTGTGGCTGTTCTGGGTGGCTCCGATCGTCGGCGCGATCATCGCCGGCGTCGTGTATCCGCTGATCGCGGGCCGCGACGACAATTAACGCTATTGCAGCCGGCCTCGAGCCGGCCTGCCGCCGCCCCACTCCGGGGTGACGCGACAGAGAGGAGAGCGCCCGCCAGTCTCAACCAACATGCCGCGAGACGGTCGACGGGACGAAAAAAGGGCGCCGTGACGGCGCCCTTTTTCTTTGCCATTGAACTGCTTCGCTGTGCAACCGTGCCTTTCGGCAGAGCGAAAATCAGGACATCGCCTTATCCTCGAGCGCGAACAACGAGCGCAGATGACGTGCGACGCCCGCATCGAAGTTGTTGCCGATACGCGGCACGTCGGGCAACCGCGTGACGAGATCGGGATTCGCGTTATTCATCATAAAAGGGTGTCCGGCCGTCTCGAGTAAATCGATGTCGTTCATGTTGTCGCCAAACGCGACGCAGTGCGCCGGATCGATGCCGAGCCGATCGAGCACGACGCGCAGCGCGCGCCCTTTCGAAACGTTCGCCGTCATCACTTCGAGACAATCGGGCAGCGAATACGTGACATACAGTTCATCGCCGAAGCGGCGGGCGAGATTCGCCGATACGACCGCCAAATCGTCGGGTTCGCCGATGTAGAGCACTTTCGCGATATCGGCGCCGTCATGCGCGAGCAAATCGGCGACATCGTAGCGAAATCCGGAATCCTGATGGAATGCCAGCAGATGCGGCGCATCTCGATCGATTAACCAGCCGTCGTTAGTAAATAAATTAACGATGACTCGCCCGTGCGAGCCGACAAGCTCCGGCAGCACCAGTTGCCGCACGGTCTCGGCAGGCACATCCTGCGCGTGAATGCGCGTGTCGTCCGGCGCATGCACGCGCGCGCCGTTCGACGTGATCAGATACGGCCGAATCCCGAGCAGGTCGCGAATCCCGACAGCGTCCGCGTAGTGGCGTCCGGTCGCGATCACGAAATTCACGCCGTCGTCCGCGAGCCTGCGCACGGTGTCGATCGTGTATGGATCGAGCTGGTGGTTGCTGTTGAGCAGGGTTCCGTCGAGATCGGTAGCGATGACTTTATACATGGCGGACTTCGGGAGAAGCGGGACGCGAGGCAGGCAGACATTCTATCGCGCCGGCAAATGGGCCGCGAAGACACAAATCTTGCCCTTTCATTTTCCGCCCGCCGCCGTGATGCCGAGCCGCTGCGCTTGCCGTGCGGCAAGCCGCAGCGCGCCATGCGTGGAATCGGCAAGCGGCGCGACGAGCCGCGCACGGTGCGACTCGGGCACGACGCCCGCGAACGCGTTGGCGAGCCCGCCGCACAACGCGACGGGCAGTACCGCATCCGAATCGAGCGCATCGATCATCTTGCCGATCTCGATGCCTGCCAACTCGATCAGCGCGGCCGCGACGGGATGATCGCGATGTGCGAACACGACGGGCGCCACCCGCGCATACTCGGTTTGGTTCGCGTTGCACGACCAGACCACGAGCGCGTCGCGGTCGGTTGCGCCGGTATGCGCGATCAACGCCTGCGCAAACGCGTCAAGTGGCGCGCGTCCGTCGAGCGCCTGCTGCGCATATGACAGCGCGCGCAGCCCGAGCCACGCGCCGCTCGCTTCGTCGCCGCACGGAAATCCGTAGCCGCCGGCGATCCGGCAGACGCCTGCGGCGTCGAGCGCCGCGGCGATGCTGCCCGTACCGAGCGCGACGATCACGCCTGGCGCGCCGCCGTGAGCGCCAAGCACGGTCGTGTAAGCATCGCTTTCAACGGCGAGCGCGGCAACCGGAGGGGCGCTCGCGCGAAACGCATTCAGCCAGTCGTGATGATTGACGCCGGCCAGTCCGCAACCGAGTATGCAGCGCCGCCAATCAAATGTGGCGCCCGCGCGCGCATGGGCGTCGGCGCATGCGGCTTCGATCGAGCGCCATGCGGCGTCGACGCCGAGCGCGAGCCCTGACGGCCCGCCCACGCCTCGCGCCAACTCGTGCCCTTGGATATCGGCGAGCACTGCGCGCGTACCCGTGCCGCCACCGTCGATGCCGATCAAAAAAATGTCATTACTCATGGCTGCTTCGAGTCAGATCCGCTGTGATTCGTCGATGTATCGAGACGGAAGCTTAACCGCAACGGCCAGCCCCGCCCATCAGCCGAACGGCCAGGCTTGCGCGAGCAAGCCGTTACGTTATGCTGACGCGTCGCAATCGACGGCAGACGAGACAAACCGATGCACGAACGCTGTTGTTGGGTAAAAACCGAAGCGGATGCTCACTATCACGATACCGAGTGGGGCGTGCCGTCGCACGACGACCGGTATTTATTCGAAATGTTGATTCTGGAAGGTGCGCAAGCGGGCTTGTCGTGGTCAACGATCCTGAACAAGCGGGCCGGCTATCGCGCCGCATTTGCCGATTTCGATGTCGACAAGGTTGCGCGCTTCACGCCGAAGCAAATCGACGCGCTGATGCTCGATCCAGGCATCGTGCGCAACCGTGCGAAGCTCGAGGCGGCGGTTGCGAATGCCCGCGCGGTTCAGCAGATCCGCGCCGAGCACGGCTCGCTCGCCGCGTTTCTATGGTCGTTCGTCGACGACGTGCCGGTGCAGAACGCATGGGCGTCGTATCGCGGCGCGCCTGCGTCGACCGAGCGCTCCGATGCGCTCAGCAAGGCGCTCAAGCGTTACGGCTGCAAATTCGTCGGCTCGACGATCTGCTATGCGCTGATGCAGGCGATCGGCATGGTCAACGATCACGAAACGAGTTGCCCATGTCATGCGCGTTGCGCGGCACTCGGCAAGAAGATCGGTAAGCGGCACGCCACCGAGTGATTCGTCCGAATTTTATTGACCGCGAGTCCGCGCATCAGCGACGCCCAAACACCGCATCGAGAGCGAATCGTCATGACCGGCCGCCCAACCCGGCCACCAAAACAAAACGGCGATGCGAGTTCTATCGAACACGCATCGCCGCAGCGAGCGGAACCGCCCCGAAAACGCCTTAGTGGAGCTTCTTCGGCAGCATTTGGCTGCGCAGACGCTTGTGCAGGCGCTTCACGGCAGCCGCCTTCTTGCGCTTGCGCACGGCAGTCGGCTTTTCGTAGGACTGGCGCTCACGCAGCTCGGCGATCAGGCCGTTCTTCTCGATCGCGCGGCGGAAGCGGCGAATCGCCACTTCGAACGGCTCGTTTTCTTTCAAAAGAATCGTCGTCATGTCGTTCCTAATTTGCTTGATACGGTCAAAAACGTAGCGGCCAAGCGCCACGCACCGGCCTTCCGAGCGTTTCCACGAACGGGCGAAACGAGCGGGTAAAAGGCCTCGGAGGCCGGAAAAGAGAGGCGAAATGCACCGCGAAACGCTCGGCAACCGGTTGATCCCAGGCACCGCCGCATCACGTTTGACTGTCAGCAGACATGCCGAAATTGGCAAAGGCTTGACAGAAATCTCAATTCAGCCCGCCATCATAGCAGGTAAACATCGGTCAGGCCAGAGGTTTACCGCTTTTTCGTTTGGATGCCATATCGATGCGTTTGAGCAGGCTCTGCGGGTGCGCGCAATCGTATGCGTAAAAAATCGGGCCGAATCTGTTCGCGTCCCTCAAGTTTTGTTTGCGAGCGCCGAAATCCAGCACAAGGCGGCCGGCAAAGAACGAGTGCTCCCGCCCTCGCCAATGTTGGCACATGACGGGCTTTTCGGCTCAATCAGGAGAATTTCATGCTTGGAATCAATAGCAATATCAATTCGCTGATCGCTCAGCAAAACCTGAACGGCTCGCAAAGCGCGCTGTCGCAAGCGATCACCCGGCTGTCGTCGGGCAAGCGCATCAACAGCGCGGCGGATGATGCCGCCGGGCTCGCAATCGCCACGCGGATGCAAACGCAAATCACCGGCCTGTCCCAGGGCGTGTCGAACGCGAACGACGGCGTGTCGATCCTGCAAACGGCATCGAGCGGCCTTGCTTCGCTGACGAACAGCCTGCAACGTATCCGCCAACTCGCGGTGCAAGCGTCGAACGGCCCGCTGAGCTCGAGCGATGCGGCTGCGCTGCAGCAGGAAGTGGCGGTGCAGATCGCCGAAGTCAACCGTATTGCTTCGCAGACGAACTACAACGGCAAGAACATCCTCGACGGCTCGGCGGGCACGCTCAGCTTCCAGGTCGGTGCGAACGTCGGCCAGACGGTCAGCGTGGATCTGTCGCAAAGCATGTCGGCCGCGAAGATCGGCGGCGGCATGGTTCAATCGGGCCAAACGCTCGGCACGATCAACGTCGCGATCGACTCGGCCGGCGCCGCCTGGACGCCCGGCACCAGCACCGGCCAGGAAACGACGCAGATCAACGTTCTGTCCGACGGCAAGGGCGGCTTCACGTTCACCGACCAGAACAATCAGGCGCTGTCTTCGGCGGCTGTCACTGCCGTCTTCGGCGCGACGACCGGCGGCACGGGCACGCCGTCCGCGCCCGCGTTTCAGACGCTGACGCTCGCCACCGCCGCAACGAGCGCGCTGAGCCCGGCGCAGCAAGCGGCGGCGACGGCAATGGTCGCGCAGATCAACGCGGTCAATCAGCCGCCGACGGTCTCGAACCTGAACATCAGCACGCAAACGGGCGCATACGAGGCGATGGTGTCGATCGACAATGCGCTGGCGGCGGTGAACAACCTGCAAGCGACGCTCGGCGCCGCGCAAAACCGCTTCACCGCGATCGCGACGACGCAGCAGGCCAGCTCGACGAACCTGTCGCAAGCGCAATCGCAAATCCAAAGCGCGGATTTCGCGCAGGAAACCGCGAACCTGAGCAAGGCGCAAGTGTTGCAACAAGCCGGCATCTCGGTGCTCGCGCAAGCGAACTCGCTGCCGCAGCAGGTGCTGAAGCTGCTGCAGTAATCGCGCCGTAACCTGTACCGAACGACAGGCCGCGCTGTTCGGCGGCCAGTCTTTGTGCGGCGGTGCAAGTCCTCGTGGCCGCCGCACTTTTTTCCTTTCCGAATTTCGCGATTTTCGCCAGCGTATCGACTTGGCGAAGGGAGCCATCCGATGTCCACCCCCGTCTCCGGCACAACAAACTCAGCGCTGCAACAGCTCAAATCGGCGCAGCAGCAAGCGGCGCAGTCGATCATCAGCGGCGCGACCGGCAATTCGCAATTGGACGTGGGCACACTCGTGACCACGTTCGTCAATGCGAAGACGGCGGGGCAGGCCGCGGCACTGTCGGCTTCAGTGGCCGCCGACCAATCCAAACTGTCCGCGCTCGGCACGTTGCAAGCCGCGCTCTCCGCGCTGCAGGCCGGCATCGGCTCGCTCGGCGACGGCACGCTGACGCAAAAATTCGTCGCGAGCGCAACCGGCAACGGCCTCACGGCGACGACGGCTCCAGGCGCGGTCGCGGGCAGCTATTCGATCTACGTGAGCCAGGTCGCCGATTCGCAGACGCTGTCTTCCGGCGCATTCAATGCGACGCAGCAGCTCGGCACCGGCACGTTGTCGCTCACCGTCGGCGGCAAATCGACGTCGATCGCGATCGATTCGACGAACAACACACTGTCCGGCGTGGCTGCCGCGATCAATGCCGCGCCGAACAATCCCGGCGTGACGGCAACGATCGTCAACGGCACGGACGGCGCGCATCTGGTGCTGCGCTCGAACTCGCCGGGCGCCGCGAACGCGATCAGCGTCGGCGTCAGCAACCTGTCCGGCGACAACGGCTTGTCGAGCCTGGCGGTGACGTCGACGGCGAGCACCACGGGCGGCCAGTCGACGATCCAGTCGGGCGGCAGCATCGCGTGGAAGCAAAGCACGGCCGCGCAGGACGCGCAATTCACGATCGGCGGCATCGCCGCATCGAGTTCGACCAACACCGTGTCGGGCGCGATTACCGGCGTCACGCTGAATCTGTCGCAAACCGCCGTCGGCACGACACAGACGCTCAACGTGACGGCCGACACGGCCGCGCAAGCCACCGCAATCACCAACTTCGTCAATTTGTACAACACGGTGGTCGCGACCGTCGCAAAGTTGTCGGCGCTGTCGACCGACAGCAGCGGCGCGCAAAGCGCGGGGCCGCTGCTCGGCGACTCGGCGCTCAATACGGTCAGCAATTCGCTCGCGCGGATCGTCGGCGGCAGCGTCAAGACAGACGGCATGAACGTGTCGCTCGCGTCACTCGGCATCAAGTTCGCCGACGGCTCGACGTCGGGGCAGCCGGACGGCTCGCTGACGATCGACACGGCCAAGCTCAATACGGCGTTGCAAAGCAATCCGTCGTCAGTCGCCGCGCTGTTCAACTCGACGAACGGTATCGGCAAGCAGTTGAACGACTCGATCCAAAACACGGTGCAGACGGGCGGCATCTTCGATATCCGCACGAAAGCGCTGAACCAGGATCTGAAAAGCCTTGGGCAACAGCAGGCGCAGCTCACGAGATATGCATCGCTGCTCACCGCTCAGTACAACGCGCAATTCACCGCGCTCAATTCGCTGATGGCGAAGATGAACTCGAATTCGAACTATCTGACGCAACTGTTCGGCGGCACGAACAGCGCCGGCGCGCTCGCGAACAACAAGTAACGGGGCAGACGCGATGAACCAGCCGAATCAGTCGACTCTGGACCAGACGTCCTTGATCGAGCGTGTGCTGTCGATCACCCGCGAAATCGATCAAGCGGTGCAGTTGGCCAATTGGTCCGAAGCGGCGCGCCTAGCCGACGAGCGCTCGCCGCATCTGATGTCGATCACGGGCGAGCAGACGCCCGCCGCGCTCGCGCTCGTGCGCCAGATCCAGGCGATCGATGCGGCGCTCGTCGCCAACGCGAAGGCCGCGCAGGCCGAACTGCAGGTCGAATACCGGAATGCGATGGACCGGCTGGGGGCGGCAAGCGCCTA
This sequence comes from Burkholderia singularis, assembly GCF_001718875.1. Lineage (NCBI taxonomy): Bacteria > Pseudomonadati > Pseudomonadota > Betaproteobacteria > Burkholderiales > Burkholderiaceae > Burkholderia > Burkholderia singularis. Next base: position 454,110 of record NZ_CP013448.1, on the reverse strand, counting down.
TCAGGCGGCTGCGCAATTTTGACGGTTTTCCTGAATCGACAACTATAAATCACGCGTTTCGTCGCGTGCTCGTTCAACTCCCGCCCGCCGCAAGGCGGGTTTTTTTGTCCGCCCTTCTTTTCGTTGCCCTTTCCGATCGCTTTGTCGATCGGCCGTTGCGCGGCCATCTGTCGTATCGGCAACCGGTTCGCGCGCTTCGCTGGGTTTCGGGTATGGCGTGAGCATTGGCGCTCGGAATGGGCGGGAACGCGTGAATTCGAGCCGCGCGACTATGACGCGCGACGCGCGGACACGGCCCGCGTTCGGACGGCGGCACCGCGTGCCGACGCGCGCTTGACGGCTGTTTTCCGTTGTGAATCACTGGAATTTTACGCATATGACGGAGGCGGCCATGTCCGTCGCAACGTGGCTCGCGTTCGCTGGCGCGAGCATCGTCCTGCTGATGATCCCCGGTCCGACGATCCTGCTCGTGATCGGCGATTCGCTCGCGAATCGCAACCGCTCGCCGTGGAGCACGGTGGCAGGCGTCGCAGCCGGCGACACTACCGCGATGGCGATCTCGCTGGCCGGCGCGGGAGCGCTGCTCGCGATGTCGGCCGCCGCGTTCACGGCGCTCAAGCTCGCCGGCGGCGGCTATTTGATCTGCCTCGGCGTGCGGTCGATTCTGCATGCGCGACGCAGCGGTGCGACGACGGTGCGCATGCAAAACCGCTCCGCCGCGCGGTGGTTCCTGTCCGCATGGGCCGTTACCGCGCTGAACCCGAAAAGCATCGTGTTCTTCGTCGCGTTCGTTCCGCAGTTCATTTCGCCGCACCAGACTTTCGTCCGGCAATGCGTGGTGCTGCTGCCGACCTTCGTTTGTCTCGCGGCCGTCAATGCCGCCTGCTATGCGCGCATCGCGCGCTTTGCGGCAACGCGGCTGACGGGCGCCGCCGCGCAACGCCGCTTCGGCTATGGCGGCGGCGCGGCGCTGATCGGAGCCGGCACGCTGACACTCGGGATGTCGAGTCACTGATGCCGCCGTATTTCGCGCGTTGCATGCGATGCCGGCACGCCGGGACATGCGTGCACCCGCAGCGCGGTGCGCACCGCTCAGGCGGCTGAAACCGGCGCGCCCGATAACGCAAAGGCTGCCTCGGCAAAGGCGGCACGCCGCCGACCGCGCACCGCTGCCTCTGCGTCAGCCGAGATCGAGCGCCGCGGTGAGATCGCCCGGCGGCACTTCGCCGCGGGCCACGAACGCGCGCGTGCGCGACGCGACACCGTCGAGCGGCCTCAACCCGTGCACGCGCGAGATGAAACGCAAAATCGAGTTCGTGTCGTACAGCGTATGGTCCACATAGCCCTGTTTGGCGAACGGTGAAATCACGAGCGCAGGAATCCGCGAACCCGGCCCCCAGCGGTCGCCCTTCGGCGGCGCGACCGGGTCCCACCATCCGCCGTTCTCGTCGACCGTCAGGATCACGACCGTATGCGCCCATTGCGGGCCGCGCCGGATATGGTCGATCACGGTCGCAATATGCCGGTCGCCCGATTCGACGTCCGCATAGCCCGCATGCATGTTCAGATTGCCCTGCGGCTTGTAGAACGTAACGGCGGGCAGGCGGCCGGCATCGATGTCGGCGATCAGGCGGTTGGTCGACGGATCGTCGCCCAAGCCCGCGTCGCGCAGATGCCGGCGCCGCGCCTGCGTGCCTGGCGCATAGTTCACGAAATAGTTGAACGGCTGATGGTGATACTGGAAATCCGGCACCGCGCCCGTGTCGCGATGCTCGAGCGCGTACTGCCATGCGCCGCCATACCACGCCCAGTCGACACCCTTCTCCGACAATCGGTCGCCGATCGTCGCGTAACGTTGCGGCGGCAGCACGCGCGGGTCGGACGGATCGGCATAAGCCGGATCGCCGTCCACGGGCGGCCGCACGCTGCTCGGCTGATACGGCGGTGCCATCGTGTTCACCGCGTAGCCGTCCGGCGTGAACAGCCCGTCGTTCTCGAACTTCGGCGGGCCATCGAGCGCCGAGGCGGGCGAATCCGCCGCGAGCTTGAGCCGCGTGCCCGTCGGGTCGTCCCCTTCGATGACCGACACCAGATGCTTCGCCGGGCTCATGTGGACGTCCGGATAAAGCGGCGCTTGCGCGGAAATCAGGAAGATGTGGTTCAGCCACGAGCCGCCGAACGCGGCCATGAAAAAGTTGTCGCAAAGCGTGTATTGCCGCGCGAGGCTCCAGAGCCGCAATGTGTCGGCCGAGTTCCGGTAATGACCCATCACGAGCGCGCCGGAATCCGCCCAAGCGACGAACTGGTCGTTGCGCCCCGCGTTGATCTGCATCTGGTTCTGATAGAAGCGATGCCACAAATCGCGCGTGATGACGCCGTTCGGCAGCGGCCTGCGTTGCGCGTCGGGAATCACGAACGGCGCGTTGGGCAGCCCCGTGATGTCGCCCTCGCCGATCATGTAGCGCTTGCCGTCGACAACCTGCGCCTGCGGCACGAGGCCGCCCCAGATCGCGGGCAGCGCAGGCAGCGGCGTCTTGCCGTCGCGGTCGAGTTGGATGTAGCGCGGCGGCGGCACGGTGCGCAACGGATGCCGTACTCCCGGAAAATCGCCGAATAGATTGGCGAAGCTGCGATTTTCCGCGTAGATCACGACAATGTTGCGCACTTGCTGACGCAGCGCGGCGTCGAGCCGCAGATCTTCGGTCGAGCGCGGCTCGGCCTGCGCGTTCGTCTCGCAGCCGCCCAGCGCGACGCTTGCGCCGAGCGCGGCGATGCCGCCGAGTATGCGGCGGCGCTCGGGATCATTCGGAAGATCGTCGGCGGGAAGATCGGGACGCTGGGTCGACGGGGAATGCGGGTCGGTCACGGCTGCTCCTTGTTCTGGTTTGTCATCGGGGTCGGTCGTGCATCGTCACAAAAATGACACATTCGTGACTATAACGCGTCACCTTCGGCAAACCCGGCGCAAAAGCCCATGAAATCGCAAGCGGTGGCCGATGCCGGCGGCCGTGGCCGCCCCGCCGGCACCAGCCCAACGCAGCCCGGCCTGCCGATTGCACTGCCGGGGCGCGTTGGGCCTGCGCCGACGGCGCCGAGCCGCGTCAGTCCGTCCCGTACTTCGGCGAATGCGGGCCGTACAGCAGCCCGCCCGGCTGGCCGGCCGACAGCAGGCGGCTGCTCGTCAGCCCGGCGACATCCACCGCTTCGTCGGTCAGCGTATGCGCGATCTGCTTGATCGCCGCCTGCGCGAGCGCGCCGATCAGCCCGCCCACGCCGACGTTCACGTTGCCGCCCAACTCCTTGCCGGTTGCCCGGCCGATGCCCTGCCACAGCACGTCGCCCGTATGCAGATCGACCAGCTTCGCGGATGCTGCGACGGCCGTCGTGCTGTCGAGAATCGTGTAGACCGAACCGTACTGGGTCACCGTCGTGTATAGCGCCGCGTCCGCCCCGAAAATCTCGCGCAGCTTCGCGGCCGGCACCGTCTGGATGTCGGCCGCATTCGTCAGCCCGTTCTGCTTGAAGGTCTCCTCCATCACGGCGACGGGCACGACGTAATAGCCCGCCTCGGCCACGGGCAACGTCATTTGCGACAGCACGCCATAGGTCGCCTTCACGTCCGACGTGTCGTTTTGCGGCGGCAGCAGCAGGATCGAGCGCGGCTGGCTCTTCTTGAACGCGGTGTAATCGACATGCTGCGCCGGCGCCGCGCATGCAGCGAGCAGCACGAGCACGGACACGGCCGACAGCAGTCTTGCGGAAATGAACTTGAGCATCGCGGATCCTTATTGTTGTTTGGATTTCTTCTTCAGCAGGAAGTCCATGTAGGCCGCCGATTCGGGAAATGCTTCCTTTTCGGCCTCGAACGCCTGCACGGCTTGCTGCTCCTTGCCGACGCCGGCATACAGCATGCCCAGATGCGCCTCGAAACCGGGCGGCGGCCGGTTGCCTTTCGCGCGGATCTTTTGCAGCGCCTGCTCGAGCGCGCCGATCTGCTCTTCCGGGCTCTTTTGCCCCTTGAAGTACTCGTAGACTTGCGGCTGATAGCCGTCCCACTGATAAAGCGGCTTCGGTTGATTCGCCGCGCACCCCGTCAGCAGCGCAACAGCGGCCGTCACCGGCACGCATGCTGCCGTGCTGAATTTTTTTTTCTTCGTTGTCATGGTTGATGAGTCGATGGATGGAACGATCCGGCTCGCGCCGTTCATTTGCCGGACGCAAGCGCGCCGGAGTCGACCTGTTCGGCCAGATGATCGACGGCTTCCTGAATCGCGAGATCGAGCACCTTGCCGTTGAGCGTCGAGTCATAACCGGCCGTGCCGCCAAAGCCGATGATCTCGCGGTTCGACAAGCTGTATTCACCGGCGCCCTGGCTCGACAGGACCACTTCCGACGTGCCCGTATCGACGACGTTGAGATTCACCTTCGCGTAAGCGATCTGGCTCTTGCCGCGCCCGAGAATGCCGAACAGCTGCTGATCGCCGACTTCCTTGCGGCCGAACTCGGTCACGTCGCCGGTCACGACGTAATGCGCGCCCTTCACGTTCTGGCGCTGCTTCAGAAAGGCCGCTTCCTGCTTGATCTCGTCGAGATTTTCGCGATCCAGCACGTTGAAGCGGCGGCTCTGCTGCAGCTTGGTGACGAGAATCGTCTTGGCCTGGCCGCCGAGGCGATCGACGCCGTCGGTGAAGATGCCGCGCATGTAGCTGGAGCGGTTGTCGAACTTGCCGACCGCGATCTGAACCGGCTTGCCCGCATACGGCTTTTGCGCGCTAGGCGTCGGGGGCACGGCGAGCGTGCGCGACTCCTCGGTGGCACAAGCGCAAAGCGCGACGGCGGCAGCCGTCATGAGCAGCGTCACATAGGATTTTGAAGTTTTCAAACGATGAGTCCTCCAGGGAAAGAGCCAAAAAACGAGCGGGCGACGCCGCCGGCGGGGTGCCGCCTGCCGGCATGCGTGAACGACAAGCAACGCGGCGCCGTCCATTCGCCGGTCTATCCGGCGCGTGGAAAACACCGGCGCAACGCATGCGACGGCTCGCATGACGGACGGCACCGGCCGTGCGTGCGTCCCGCTACCCGCTTCACGTGAAGCGAACGCGTGGCCACGCGCAGTGAAGCGTCAGATGCGTCAGATAAGCGGTGAAAGGGGATGGGCGAATCGTGCGGTTGCGCGATTCGCGGCGGACGTGTGGGCATGCGCGGCAGCGCGCGCAAACGCATGACGGCGAACCGGTCGGCCTGCCGCGCTTCGCGCCGGCCCGCCAATGTTCGCCGCCCCCCGGTACCCGGACGTATCCAGGCATGGTCTGTTGTTATTTGCTGTCAATTTATTCCCGCGACATGCAATAGTTATCATTCGATGCAACGATAACGGCAATCGGTGCCGCGCGACAACAGAAAATTGCCGATGTCGGGCCGCCGCCACGCTCCGGTCCTGCCCTGCCGGTACGCACATGAAGTTCCGGCCAAACCTGACATCAGGCCCGTGCCGGAAGTCGCTCCGCACGGCGACACCCTTGCGGCTGGTACGCGCACCGCTTCACGCAACCTTGAACCGCCCCACCGCGTCGGCCAGTTCCGCCGCCTGGGTTTGGAGCGCAGAGGCGGCCGCCGCGGATTGCTCGACGAGCGCCGCGTTCTGCTGAACCATCTCGTCAAGCTGCGCGACCGCGCGATTCACTTCCTGGATTCCGCGCGTCTGCTCGTCGGCCGCGTTCGAGATGTCGCGCATGATCGACGTTACGTTCGAGACGGTGCCCACGATGTCGTCCATCGTCTGGCCGGCCTGTTGCACGAGCGTCGCGCCCGCCGACACGCTCGACACGCTCGAATCGATCAACGCCTTGATTTCCTTGGCCGCCTGCGCGCTGCGCTGCGCGAGCGTGCGCACCTCGCCGGCGACCACCGCGAAGCCGCGCCCTTCCTCGCCCGCGCGCGCGGCTTCGACCGCCGCATTCAGTGCAAGGATGTTGGTCTGGAACGCGATGCCGTCGATCACGCCGATGATGTCGCTGATCTTGCCCGACGCGCCCTCGATCTCGCGCATCGTCGTCACGACATCGGCCACGACCGTGCCGCCGCGCGACGCGACCGACGCCGCGCTCGTCGCGATATCGTTGGCCTGACGCGCGGCGCTCGCCGATTGCGTGACCGTCGACGTGATCTCCTCGATCGACGCGGCCGTTTCCTCAAGGCTCGCCGCCGCCGATTCCGTGCGACGCGACAAATCGTGATTGCCCGACGCGATCTCGCTCGCCGCGTGCCGCACCGATTCGCTCGCGTCGCGAATCATCCGCATCACGTCGTTCAGCTTGCCGACGAATGCGTTGAACGAGCGCGCGATCTGCGCGACCTCGTCGCGCCCCGCGTCGGGCAGCCGCTGCGTCAGATCGCCCGTGCCGGAGCCGATCGACTCCATCGCATCGCGAATGCGCGCCAGCCCCTTGAACGCCACGCCCGTCACCGCGCCGACAATCGCCGCCGCGACGGCGGCGAGCAGCACCAGCGCGCCGATCGACGTGAAGAGCGTCGAATGCATGCCAGCCATCGCATCCGCCCTGTCGAGCGCGACGACGACAAGCCAGTCCGCGCCCGGCACGGCGCGTGCGCGCATCAGCTTCGCCGCCCCCGCGACGTGCGCGACGACCGGCTCCGCGCCATCGTCAGCCGACGACGCGGCAAGGCTCTCGACGCTCAGGTCGTCCGACAGCTCGTTGACCGGCTTGAGCGTGAGCTTCGAATCCGCATGCGCGACAATGCGGCCGCCGCGATCGACGAGCATCCCGAAGCTTCCGGGCGTCGGGTGGATCGCCTTGACGTTCGCGATCACGCTGTCCATCGCGACGTCGCCGGACACGACGCCCTTGAGCACGCCGTCGCGCACGATCGGCGCGGCGAACGCGACGACGAGCTTGCCGGTTCCGACATCCACGTAGGGCGGCGTCACGACCGGCTTGCCCGCCTGCACGGCCTGCGTGTACCACGGCCGGCTGGTCGGATCGTAGTCGGCGGGAATGCCGGATGCGTCGGAGAACTTCGCGGTCTTGTCCGCATAGCCGACGTAGACGTTCGTGAAACCGCCCGCGGCGGCAATCAATTTCAGCGCCGGGACCGGGTCGGGCGTCAATGCCGCGTCTTCGGCCGACACCACCAGCTGCGTCTTCGAGGCGACCCAATCGGCAATGCCCGTCTGATGCCCGGTCAATACCGCGCTGAGATTCTGGCGAATGGCATCACGGTTGTAGCGGCTCGCGACGGCATAATTGAGCGCAGTATTGACAACAAGCGCGCCGACGACAATGGCAACGCACGCGGCAAGGATGCGGGAGCGAATCGAGGAAAGCATGGCAGGCGACGTTGGAAGGGTGCGAATCCTACGGTTTACGGCAGCAGGGCCGGGGGACTTGACCCGTGCGCGACAGATGACCGTGACTCTTTTGTGACGCCGGCGGCGGAAGAACGGCCCGCGCCGAAGGCCGCGCGTGATTCGCGGCGGCGGGCGGATTTTCGATTTCTGCTTTAACTGCTTGATTATTTTATTGATTCCGACTCGCCCGGGCGCGAACCCGCGCCGCCGCTCAAATTCGAAATGCAAAGCTGACGGGTTTTATGTGAATGCACGAATCGCCCTCGCACTAAATGCCGGGGCAAATCGCCCGGCTTCGGCCGCCGCGAGCCCAATTCGATCAAAAATACACGAAAGCGCGATCCCGGCTTGGGCGAATGCCTTTGTGCGAACGCCGGCTGAACGTCGCATTACCGACCTTTGCCGATAGCCGGCGAACGCCAAACGAACATTGCCGTTGCGCTGCCGTCGGCTTCGATCCGATCCTCGATACGCTGCATGCCTGCCTTGCGCAACACGCCAAGCGAAGCCGAATTCTGCGGCATGACCGTGGCAATGATCGTGCTCAGGCCGAATGCATCGCGGCCGTGGCGCAGCGTGCTCGCGGCCGCTTCGGTCGCATAGCCGTGGCCCCAATGCTCACGCCGGAACGCATATTTCAATTCGGCGTCGTCCTGGCCGCCGGGATGAACCAGGCCGCAAAAGCCGATAACCGTAGCGTCGGCCAATAACTCGACGGCAAACATGCCATAGCCGCGTTGCGCGTAGTTGCGCTCCGTGACCGCCAGCCAGCGAACGCAATCCGCTTCGGTCAACGCGACGCCGTCGCCGACCCAGCGCATCGCCTCGGCGTCGCCATACACGGTCAGCAATGCGCCGAGATCGTCAGCGCGCCAGCGGCGGACGTGAAGCCGCGGCGTTTCGAATAGATAGGCGTCGTGCATGATGAGCCGTAAGGTGGGCAGGCTGTGCGCGGAGCATTCGACAACGGCCGGAATGCGGACGCCGTCTATCGCAATCATTCCGGAAAGATACAGGAATAGCCAGACGGCGGCCGGGATGGTTGAAATGGCTGAATTCCGGCGGCACAGCCCAATAGAATGATTGAAAGCGAATGAAAAGAATGGCTTGGGCGCATCCGGTTACGTTCGAACCGATCATTCGCTTTCGATTGTCTGATTCGTTGTCGCGCGCAGTCGTCGATTATCGTGGGTGGGCAGGCAGCGTATTTTTCAGAAAAACGCGCATCCCAAGGGTTCCATAAGTCTGATTCACCTGCACGGTCTAACCACCAATCGTGCGGCATCCCGACTGCATTACCGACAGGGGGCAACCTTCAGCCGACGCAACCGCTGCGACTGAATGGCAGTCGATCATTCGGCTGCATGGGCACGCCGTGCCGCCGAAGGCGACATGATTGCCGCATGTCAAACGCGCAATCGCGAGTGGCGATGTTTCGGAAGCTGCGCACCACGCGATATCTGAAGATCGACGTTGACGGCGCCAAGCTCGCGATCGGCTCGCCTCTCGCCTGTTGCGCATCGTGCGCATCCACCAGGAGGACCGAAAGCGTCGGTCGATCCGGGCGGACCGCTCGCACAATACCCGGTTCGCGTCGTGCCCGGCTTGGCCAAGGAAGATCAGGAGTTCGTCCGGGATCGGTTAATGCACTACTTCAACCGCCAAATTAAAACTCGCAAGGAAGTATACTAAAAAAGTATTAATAGCCAATTTGCCATTTTTCGATAATTTCGCGTTTAGAATATCGGCTTGTCAGATTTATACTCCCTTGAATTCGCTCAAGAAAATAGTTTATATATTGCATAACTACTTCTTCGATTTTCGCCGGCATCCCGAAACAGATTTTACATCATTGCCGGCCAAGCACGAAAAGTAGGCGGGCACCTAAAATATCAACAAAAACCTGCGCTTACGACATCCCCTTGCAAACCGCGGCAGTCCTTCAATGCTTCAGGCCTCCATGCTCTAGCCGAATTAAGATATGTCTGACATAACTTTGTAAATTCTTTTCCTTTTGCACGAGCACGCTCAACACTTCCCGCTAATTCGCTCATCCGATGGCGGCTTGAATCACACTTACCTTGATCTCTACCGTGGATCGGTGTCGCATACACAGAGTGATATTCCATCATCAAAATAATACATATACCCACTAACATTACTATTGGTCGCGCCACATATTTGTTGCATCTATGATTTTTTGCATCGGATGCATACATTTTCCATCTCCTATGCTCAAGCACTGTGGAGCAGTTGCTCTGAAGAAGACAACCAATACCGATGAAGCCCGAATCAATAAATCACGACGGTGCTCAGGGGATGATCGCCAAAGTTGCATCCAGGTTCTCGCTGCTATTCTCGGCGACACCCGTAGCGTACATTCCATTGTTCGATATAGCATCGCAGCTATCATTGAGTCCCCCACCCTCGAATCCCTCTGCGATTGCGCCCCCCGAAAGCGACCAAACTTCGCATTCCCAATGTTGGCCAGTCACTTCACTGTTCAGCAGTGCCTTATCGGCATCGCGAGCAAGCGCGGCTGGGAGAGCACTAGTACCGCCCGGCAACGGTTGAATGAACGATAAGGTATGGGAGGCCGGGTCCCAAAAACCGGTACTGCTTTGCCCGTTTGAATTTTCATACGTTACCAACACGTGCCCAAGGTTGTTCAACGCAAAGGCCGAGTGACGCGGAAAATTTGCGAGAGTGAGTAACTGCGGAGCACTGGTTGGCCCGGCCCAGAATGCCGCTTTCGGTAAATCCGGCGCTGAAAAATGACATGTGCCGGCAAATTGAGTTTTGTTATTGACAGAAGTCACTGTGCAATAAGTAGCATTAGCCGGCAGAGGAAGCGCGGTAATGGTAAATGCCCCAAGTATCCCGTTATTTTGCGCATATGAAGCAGTTGTCGTGCCACTTGCATTGGGACAATTCAGAGCGACGGTTGGCAAGCCACCATTGACGGGCGTATCGTTGACGTCCACTGGCGAACAATTATCGCCAGGGCTAGATACGGAGATTGGTGTTTTGCTATTGGCAGCGTACATGACAGCTGTACGATTTCCCGTCACACTTTCGCTTTGCCCGACAACCACCCCTAATTCACTGGCAGCCGCAAGGTGGGTACTAACATCGGCCCCCAATCCCACTAAGCCAGATAGCGGCTCAAGTTTTGTCGGAGCAGCAGGGGTGGAAGTCGCCATCCAAGTAACAGCAAACCACACATCATTCGCGCTCTCACATTCACCTGTGATAAGGCCTGAATTGCTGATCGTACCCACCAGGCACGGCTGCCCAGGTACAAGCGGAGGTAAAGAAATTTCGCTTCCTGGTTTGAGTGCGACCCACGCCTGGACTGGATTATTAGCGTTGCTCGGCATGCAATTGCCGACCACACTACCAGTATTGTTCACACCTATTGATTCGCATTGAATTCCTGCAGCATTTCCTTCATTAATGATGGTCGCTGCTTGAGTCGAGTCGACAATACCGATTGCAAATGTGCCCCAAGCCAAAACAGGTAATAAATTCAGCTTTATCCATTTGATAGTGGTTAGCATAAATTCCCCCTGTTCAAACCCTATGGCATGAATTGGCCGACTTGATTAGCCACGGCAATTGCTAGGTTTCAACGAACACCAATTCTCAAATACTGGAATTCATGCTCGGTTTGCATAAACTCGATTGGATAAGAAACGGGCAACAACAAATATTTAGTTCGTTTCACCATTTTTTTCAAGAATTCTTATTCGCCTGGATGTACCGACGCGCGCGAAGGCGCAATTCTCGTGAAAGGCCCGTTCGCCTTCAAATCCGGCATGAACGGCAAGGGCGGCGCCGCGATGAAAATCGACGGCCGCGCCGACTTCACGGGCGACGTAACTGCGAGCGGTGTCAGTCTCGTCGAGCACCCGCACCGGACGCAACGCGAATTCGCGCGCATGTCGAAGTCGATTCGGAATGACGCATGAAAGGCATAAACGCCGTCACCGGACGCGCGATTTCCGGCGTCGACCACCTGTCGCAGTCAGCCGGATTTTCACGACCCCGCTCGGCTCGTGCATCCAGCGCCGATCGCTCGGCCCCGAGCTGCCTGAGCTGATCGACGCACCGACCAACGGCGCGACGCGGATTCCCTGTACGCGGCTGTCACCACCACCCTGATGCGCCGGGAACCGCGCGTGACCGTCACCCGCGTGCAGCTTGTGGCCACGAAGGTCTTACAGGAGAGCGCTTATCGCGAAGTCCTGCCGTGCCAGCGCGCGAAGAAACGTGCGCCCGAGTTCGTCGACAGCGTGCTCGCCTACCAGGGCCGGCCGGTGTATCAAACCATGACGGCCAGCTGGTGCAAGGCACTGAAGCGCGCCCGCATCCGCGACTTCCGCTGGCACGATCTGCGGCACACGTGGGCGAGTTGGTATGGGCAGCGCGGTACACCGCTGCAGGTGCTCAAGGAGCTCGGTGGATAGGAAACGCTGGAGATGGTGCAACGATACGCGCATCTCTCGGCCGACCATCTCGCGCAGTGGGTGACGCCGCACACGCCCGTCGCGGCGGTAATCCCGATGCCGGTACCAGCGGAACGAGAGGCAATGCGGATGACCGGATAACGGCAGCGTAGGTGTACTTTAGCTACACCGAGTAAGGCGGGGAGACGGGTGAAATCGCTGAGAGGCTTGTCAGACTTGGCGCGCCCGGCTGGGATCGAACCAGCAACCCCTGCCTTCGGAGGGCAGTACTCTATCCATTGAGCTACGGGCGCTTTAGAGAAGTGCTGCGGCCCCAAAAAAGCCACAGCTTTGGCAAGACCGAGAGAATACCTTGTTTCAGCCAGACCGTCCACCGTTGCACGCCTGCCACCGCGCTTGCCCCGCCTCCTTCACATGATCTGCATGCCGGTCGCAGGCACCGTGCGGGTAAACACGCGCAGTTCGCCCGCTCGCCGCTATGTAAACGTTCCGTCTATAATCGTCCGAGCTTCACCCGACAGCATCAGCCATTCATTGCCGTACCGCTCACAATTCTTATTCATGGAGACGAGGCAAGCATGAGCGAAGCACCCCACGAAGCCCCCATCAAGACCCCCGGGCAACTCATCGCAGTTGTCATCGCCTCGTTTGCGATTCCGATCGCAATCATCGTTCTATTCGCCTCTTACGCCAATCACGCGTTCCGCACGGGCGCCGGTACCGACGGCCTGTCCGACGACGCCGTCGCGAAGCGCATCGCGCCCGTCGCGCAGGTCAGCGTGAAGGATGCGAACGCGCCGCGCGTCTACAAGACGGGCGAGGAAGTCTACAAGGCCGTATGCGTGACCTGTCACGGCACCGGGGCGGCCGGCGCGCCGAAGTTCGGCGACGCCGCCGCATGGGCGCCGCGGATCACCGCCGGCTACGACGAAGTGCTGCATATCGCGTTGACCGGCAAAGGCGCTATGCCGCCGCGCGGCGGCACGAACCCGGACGACTACAGCGACTACGAGATCGCGCGCGCGGTCGTCTATATGGCCAATCAAGGCGGCGCGAAGTTCGCCGAGCCGGCTCAGCCTGCCGCGAACGCGGCGCCGGCCTCGGGCGCTGCGGCTGCGCCGGGCGCGTCCGACGCATCGGCCGCCAATGCGCAAGCCGCCGCGGCCATGGCCGCGATCGCGGCGATACCGAAGCCAGGCGACGCGCCTGCCGCCGGCAAGAGCGCCGAAAGCTCGGCGTCGGCCGGCCAGGCGCTGTACGAATCGACTTGCCAGGCGTGTCACGCAAACGGCGTGCTGAACGCGCCGAAATTCGGCAACAAGGCCGACTGGGCGCCGCGCCTGAAGGATTCGATGGACACCGTCTACAACTTCGCGTTGCACGGCAAGGGGGCGATGCCGCCGAAAGGCGGGTCGAACGCGTCTGACGCCGACGTGAAGGCCGCCGTCGATTACATGGTCAACGCCGTAAAATAGGCGCTTACCGCCGGGCCGCCCGCGAGCGGCCCGGCAAGGTCCGGCCGCTGGCAATTGTCCGCGGCCCAAACGCTGGCGTTGCCTGCCTGTGCGCTTACGCGCCCTTACTTCTGCAACAACGCCTTCAAACTCGCGAGACGGTCTTTCGGCGTCATCGGCGCTTCTTCAGGCGAAGGCGGCGGCGCGTCGTCCAGGTTCATTTCGGCGATGAAGCGCGACGGCTCGCAGACGATCGTTTCCCGCGCGCGCTTGCGCTTCTTGCACCAGTTCAGATGCAGACTGCGTTGCGCGCGCGTGATCGCGACATACATCAGCCGGCGCTCTTCCGCGATGCGCTCGTCGTCGATCGGGCCGTCGTCTTCGGTGCCGCCGCGGTGCGGCATGATTCCCTCCTCGACGCCGACCAGAAATACGTGCGGATACTCCAGCCCCTTCGACGCGTGAACGGTCGACAGCCGCACCGCATCCGGATTCTCCTCCTTGCCCTCGAGCATCGACATCAGCGCGACCGTCTGGATCAGCCCGAGCAGGTTCTTGCCGGTATCCGCGAGGCCGTCCGCGTTGTGAAAGCCGTCGGCGTCGCCGTCGGGCGCCTCTTGCGTGTCGGGCTTGGTGCCCTTGCGCTTGAGCCATTCGAGAAATTCGAGCACGTTTTGCCACTTCGTCTGCGCCTGCCGTTCGTCGTATGTGTCGTACAGATACGCTTCGTAGTGGATGGCCTCCATCATGTCGTCGAGCACGACGGTCGCGGGCTCCTTGTCGGCGCGCTCGGCAAGGCGTTGGATGAAGTCGCAGAACATCCTGAGCGGCTCGACTTGCCGCGCGGACAGCCGCGCCTCGATTCCGCCCATATAAACCGCCTCGAACAGCGACACCTTCGCCTGCCCCGCGAACGCGCCGAGCGCCTCGAGCGTCGTGTTGCCGATGCCGCGGCGCGGCGTGGTGACGGCGCGGATGAACGCGGGATCGTCGTCCGCGTTCGCGATCAGGCGCAGGTAGGCGCACAGATCCTTGATCTCGGCCTTGTCGAAGAACGACTGGCCTCCGGACAGCACGTACGGAATGCGCTCGCGCCGCAGCACCTGCTCGAAGATCCGCGCCTGGAAATTGCCGCGGTACAGGATCGCGTAATCCCGAAATTGCGTTCGCCGCTCGAACTTATGCGCGCTCAGGCGAAACACGACCGACTCGGCCTCATGTTCCTCGTCATTGCACGGGGTGACGGTGATCGAATCGCCCATTCCGTGCTCGGACCACAGCTTTTTCTCGAACAGTTTCGGGTTGTTCGCGATCACGTTGTTCGCCGCGCTCAGGATTCGCACGGTCGAGCGGTAGTTCTGCTCGAGCTTGATCACGTGCAGCTTCGGAAAATCCTTGCCGAGCTGCGCGAGGTTTTCGAGCGTCGCGCCGCGCCAGCCGTAGATCGCCTGGTCGTCGTCGCCGACCGCGGTGAACGCGGCGCGCGGGCCGGCGAGCAGTTTCAGCAGTTCGTACTGGCACGCGTTGGTGTCTTGATACTCGTCGATCAGCAGGTAGCGCAGCTTGTTCTGCCAGCGCTCGCGCACCGGTTCGTTATTCGCGAACAGTTCGGTCGGCAGGCGGATCAGATCGTCGAAGTCGACGGCCTGGTACGCGTGCAGCGTCGCGACATAGTTGCGGTAGACGAGCGCCGCCTGGTGCTCGTCCTCGTTCGCCGCGATCGCCAGCGCCTGCTCGGGCGTGACGAGGCCGTTTTTCCACAGCGAGATGATGTTCTGGATCTTGCGGATCAGACCCTTGTCGGTCGTGCCGATCTGCTCCTGGATCATGCCGAAGCAATCGTCCGAATCCATGATCGAGAACTGCGGCTTCAGACCGACGTGCTCTGCCTCCTGGCGCAGGATCTGCACGCCGAGCGAATGGAACGTGCAGACCGTCAGCTGATTGACGGGCACCTTGCGGCCTTCCTTGCCGGGAGTGGTGAGCGTCTTGCCTTCGAGCAATTTGCCCACGCGCTCGCGCATTTCGGCGGCGGCCTTGTTCGTGAACGTGACGGCGGCAATATGGCGCGGCTCGAAGCCTTTCGCCTCGATCAGGTGCGCGATCTTCTGCGTGATGACGCGGGTCTTGCCGCTGCCCGCGCCGGCGAGCACGAGGCAGGGACCGTCGAGATAGCGCACCGCTTCGCTTTGAGCGGGATTCAGGCCTGCGGACATGATGGCGAATGGTGTTGCGGTTGGCGGCGGCGAAGCCGGATGGCGGCGGGCACGACGGCGCGCCGCGCGCGAAACGGCGGCGGGGCGCGCTCGAAGAACGGCTCGCGGGACGCGCATGTTAACACGGCGGCGGCAGACGTTTGATCGCGCGCGACGGTGCGAAGAGGCGGGCGTCGCGCCCCGCATCCCGTCCCATCGCCCGGCGCGGCAACGCCAGAGTAAGCACTCGCACTGCTATCATCGCGCACGCCCTTCACTCACATCGCCCCTCACGCCGTATGGGATACCACTTCGCCACCGCCGCGCTCGGCCCGCTGCTGCTCGCGCAAGGCCGCTACGTGCGGCGCGTGACGCCGCGCCTGGCGGAAGCCGGCGGGCCGCGCAGCGGCGCCGAGGGTGACGGGCCGACGCTGCGTCTGCTCGTGCTCGGCGATTCGGCCGCGGCGGGCGTCGGCGTCGCGACGCAATCCGACGCGCTCGCCGGGCAGCTCGTGCGCGCGCTCGCGCCGTTCTACCGCGTCGAATGGAAGCTCATCGCGCGCACCGGCGCGACGACGCAGGACGCGCTCGACTGGCTCGCCGCCGAGCCCGCCGCGCGTTTCGACGCAGTGGTCACGTCGCTCGGCGTCAACGACGTAACGGCCGGTGTTTCGCCCGCCCGCTGGCGCGACCGGCAGGCCGCGCTCGTCGCCCTGCTGACGGCGCGTTTCGGCGCGTCGCACGTGATGCTGTCGGCCGTGCCGCCGATGCATCGCCTGCCGGCGCTGCCGCAGCCGCTCAGGTGGTATCTCGGCTTGCGCGCGAAGCGGCTCAATGCGTCACTGCGCCGCTGGGCCGCCGGGCAGCGCGCGTGCGAGTTCCTGCCGGTCGAAATACCGCTCGCGCCCGATGCGATCGCATCGGACG
Organism: Burkholderia singularis; assembly: GCF_001718875.1. Classification (NCBI taxonomy): domain Bacteria; kingdom Pseudomonadati; phylum Pseudomonadota; class Betaproteobacteria; order Burkholderiales; family Burkholderiaceae; genus Burkholderia; species Burkholderia singularis. The sequence continues at coordinate 437,696 of NZ_CP013448.1, read as the reverse complement.
GCTTCCATCCGGGCGCGCAAGCCTGCGCGCGATGGGCCGATCAGGCTGCCGTCGCGCTCAGGCGCCGGCTCGAGCGCTGACGCGCGCGCGGTGCGGCACGCACGGGCGCGGCCCCGCCTCTTATATCGTCCGGCCAACGTCGCGGCAAAACCCGGCGCAACCGTTGCGCCCCTTATTTGTCATGCCACAATAGCCGCTCGCTGCCGCCCGGCGTTCAATCGACGCTCAAGCCGCGGCGCTCTCATTTCGCAAGCAGACAGGATCGGTTCATGTCGTCAACGCTCAAGATTGGTTTGATGGGTTTCGGTTTCGCCGGCGCGACGTTTCACGCGCCCGTCATCGCTCACAGCGGCCGCACGCACATCGCGGCGATCGCGACCGGCCAGCCGCAGCGCGCGCAGGCCGCGTATCCCGGCGTGGCGGTCGTGCCGGATTTCGACGCGCTCGCCGCGCTCGACGACGTCGAATGCATCGTGATCGCGACGCCGAACGACACCCACTTCGATTTGGCCAAGCGCGCGCTCGAAGCGGGCAAGCATGTGGTCGTCGACAAGCCGGTCACGCTGACGGCCGCCGATGCGCTCGCGCTCGCCCGCCTTGCCGTGGCGCGCGAGCGCGTGTTCGCGCCGTTCCACAACCGCCGCTGGGACGGCGACTTCCTAACGCTGCGCAAGCTGATCGAAAGCGGCGAGCTTGGCCGCATCACCTATTTCGAATCGCATTTCGACCGCTTCCGCCCGCAGGTGCGCACGCGTTGGCGCGAGGAAGCGGCGCGCGGCGGCGGGCTGCTGTTCGACCTCGGCCCGCATCTGATCGACCAGGCGCTGGTGCTGTTCGGTGTGCCCGACACCGTCAGCGCGTCGATCAAAACACGCCGCGACGGCGGCAACGCCGCCGATTTCGTTCATCTGCTGCTGGGCTATCCGGACAAGGAGGTCGTGCTGCACGCGAGCGCGCTCGCCGCGATCGAGCCCGCGCGCTTCACCGTTCTCGGCACCCAGGGCGGCTATCAAAAGTACGGTCTCGACACGCAGGAAGATCAGCTCAAGGCGGGCCTGACGCCCGACGACGTGCCGTTCGGCGGCGGCAATCCGCCCGGCGTGCTGCGCGGGCTCGACGGCGAACTCGAGGTGGAGCGCCCCGTGCCGACGCTCGACGGCCAATACGCGGAGTTCTATCGCGCGCTCGCCGCGTCGATCCACGACGGCGCGCCCGTTCCCGTCGCCGCGCAAGATGCCGTCGACGTGATGACGGTCATCGAGCTGGCCGAGCGCAGCGAACGCGAAGGCCGGCGCGTGCCGTTCGTCCGCGCAACGATTTGACGGCCCGGGCCGCCGCGCCCAATGTCAAAAACCGTTACAAACAATTCGCACCGAGTGTCATCGTATCGAGGGTCCGGACCGTTCCTGTCATGCTTGCCCGGCATCGGCACGTCGACACTCAGGAGAATGCAATGCATCACCGGTTGATCCGCGCGGCGGCATGCTGCGCCCTCGTCTCGTCGCTCGCGGCGTGTGTCGTCGCGCCGCCGCCGGCGCCGCGTCCCGCGCCGGCACCCCGCCCGAGCCCCCAGGTGGTCGGATATGAACGGATGCAGCAGATCCAGGGCCGTATCGACAATCTGAGCCGCCGCATCGACGCGCGCGTGAACGCCGGCTACTATCCGCCGCCGACCGGCGCGGCGCTGCATCGCCGGCTCGACGTGATCCGCCAGGAGTCGTCGGACATGGCGGCGCAGCACGGCGGCGGCTTGTCCGGCGACGAGCAGCGCGTGCTGAACCAGGAACTCGACACCGCCGCGCGCGCGATCGGCGAGTAAGCATCCGGCAGCCGGCCGCCGCGCGCGCACCGGGCCGGGCCGGGCCGCACATCTTGCCTCCCAATCCCATTGCGCGTTGCCGGCCCGCTTGCCGCGAAGCGACATTGATTTGTCCAAATTGACAACCCATTCACGCTCGCGTACATTCGCCCGCACGCGTCGGGAGAGCGTGCGGCACATCGTTCGTCGATCGGATGGCTTGCCGCGCCGCCGAAGGGGCACACCCGCAAACTCTCAGGCAAAAGGACCGGCCGCGTCGAAGAATCTACCTGCCGCAAGCCGTGACGGCGTCGGGCAGTCTTCGCACTCTGGAGAGCGGCAGTAGCCAGGCGCGCGCATCGCGCGGCGCCGACAGGCTGCCCACCGAAGGGGCGCGCGCAAGCCGAAGCGATTTCGCTGCGCAATCTCTCAGGTATCGAGGACAGAGGGGCATTCAGGATCGCAGGCCGCCAAGCAGCATCGAGCGCCGGCGATCGCCGACTTGCCGTTTTGTTTTCGCGGCCGGGCCTAACCCGGTCACGCTGCCCGAGATCCCGATGACCGCTCTCAAAACCACTCCGCTTCACGCCGCGCACCGTGCCCTCAATGCCCGCATGGTCGATTTCGGCGGCTGGGATATGCCCGTCAACTACGGCTCGCAGATCGACGAGCACGACGCCGTGCGCACCGATGCCGGCATGTTCGACGTCTCGCACATGTGCGTCGTCGATTTCACCGGCGCGCGCGTGCGCGCGTTCTTCGAGCATGCGCTCGCCAACAACGTCGACAAGCTCAAGACACCCGGCCGCGCGCTGTACTCGTGCCTGCTGAACCCGCAAGGCGGCGTGATCGACGATCTGATCGTCTACTACTTCACCGAGGAATTCTTCCGCGTCGTCGTCAACGCCGGCACCGCCGACAAGGACATCGCGTGGTTCAACCGGCTCAACGACGAGCAACGCTTCGGCGTGACGATCGCGCCGCGCCGCGATTTCGCGATCGTCGCGGTTCAGGGGCCGAATGCGCGCGCCAAGGTGTGGGACACGGTGCCCGCCGCGCGCGCGGCGACAAGCGAACTCAAGCCGTTCAACGCCGCGCAGGTTGTGGGCACGCCGTTCGGCGATCTCACCGTCGCGCGCACCGGCTACACGGGCGAGGACGGGTTCGAGATCATCGTCCCCGCCGCGCACGTCGACGCCCTATGGAACGCGCTGATCGCGAACGGCGTGCGCCCGTGCGGACTCGGCGCGCGCGACACGCTGCGCCTGGAGGCCGGCATGAACCTGTACGGCCAGGATATGGACGACACGGTGTCGCCGCTCGACGCGGGCCTCGCCTGGACCGTCGATCTCTCGACGCCGCGCGCATTCGTCGGCCGCGACGCGCTCGAAGCCAACGGCTCGCGCGCCGCGTTCGTCGGCCTCGTTTTGCAAAAGGAAAACGGCCGCGCGGGCGGCGTGCTGCGCGCGCATCAAAAGGTTCTCACGCCGCATGGCGACGGCGAGATCACGAGCGGCACGTTTTCGCCGTCGATGCAGGAGTCGATCGCGTTCGCGCGCGTGCCGAAGGCAGTCGCCATTGGCGACACCGTGCACGTGCAGATCCGCGACAAGCAACTTCCCGCACGCGTGGTAAAACTGCCGTTCGTGCGCAACGGCAAGGTGCTCGTCGCGTAACGGCAACGGGCCGGGCCGCGCACCGCCCGGCGAAACGATATCCGGCGCGCCGCCACGGTGCGCCGCAGCAAAGAATCACACCCTTTCTATTCAGGAGTATCCGATGAGCAACGTCCCGGCCGATCTGAAATACACCGACGAACACGAGTGGATCCGCACCGAAGCCGACGGCACGCTGACGATCGGCATCACCGATCACGCGCAGAGCACGCTTGGCGACATCGTCTTTCTCGAGTTGCCGTCCGTCGGCAAGCAGGTGAAGGCAGGCGATGCCGTTGGCGTCGTCGAATCGGTGAAAGCCGCGTCGGACATCTATTCGCCCGTGTCGGGCGAGGTGGTCGCCGTCAATGCGGACGCCGTCGACACGCCGGAAGCCGTGAACAGCGATGCTTACGGCGCGTGGCTTTTCAAGATCAAGCTGTCGGCCGACGCGTCGACCGACGGCCTGCTCGACGCCGCCGCGTACACGAAATTGGTCGGCTGACCCAACCATTTACGGACCGCGTGGCGCGCTGGCTTGGCAGCAACGGGCAGCGCGCCGCGTGCGGCCAGAGCCGGAGCCAAAGCCGGCGCGCCGGCTCCAGCCGGCTGCAAAGCAGGAAGCCGGAGCGGCGGCGAAGCGCCAATTCCGGCTGCCCCAAAGCACGGGACCAGGCTAAGCGCCAAAGCGCCGGCTCTGGCTGTCCCAAAGCATGGGACCAGACTAAACGCCAAAGCGCCAACTCTAGCCAACCCAAAGCATGGGACCAGACTAAACGCCAAAGCGCCAACTCTGGCCGACCCAAAGCATGGAGCCAGACTAAACGCCAAAGCGCCGACTCTGGCCGACCGCGAAGCATGGGGCCAGACTAAGCGCTAAAGCGCTAACTCTGGCCGACAAGGACTGTCATGAAGCTCGAACACCCGGATCGTCTGATGAACCGCACGCCCCTCTCGCTTGCCGCGCTCGAAACGCACGACGCGTTCGCCGAGCGCCACATCGGCCCTGACGCCGCCAGCCAGCAAGCCATGCTCGACGCGCTCGGCTTCGCGTCGCGCGCCGCGCTGATCGACGCGGTGATTCCCGCGCCGATCCGCCGCGCCGGCGCGTTGCCGCTCGGCCCGTTCGCCCAACCGAAGAGCGAGGCGGAAGCGCTCGCCGCGCTGCGCGCGCTCGCCGACAAGAACCAGGTGTTCCGCTCGTACATCGGCCAAGGCTATTACGACACGCATACGCCCGCGGTCATCCTGCGCAACGTGCTCGAAAATCCGGCGTGGTACACCGCGTACACCCCGTACCAGCCGGAAATCTCGCAGGGCCGGCTGGAGGCGCTCCTGAACTTCCAGCAGATGATCATCGATCTGACGGGCCTGGCCGTCTCGAACGCGTCGCTGCTCGACGAGGCAACCGCCGCCGCCGAGGCGATGACGCTGCTGCAACGCGCCGGCAAACCCCAATCGAACGTGTTCTACGTGGCCGACGACGTCCTGCCGCAAACGCTCGAAGTGGTCAAAACGCGCGCGAAGCCCGCTGGCATCGAAGTGAAGACGGGCCCCGCCGCCGACGCCGCGCACGCAGGCGCCTTCGGCGTGCTGCTCCAGTATCCGGGCGCCAACGGCGACGTGCGTGACTACCGCGCGCTCGCCGACGCCATCCACGCGGCGGGCGGCCATGTGATCGCCGCGGCCGATCTGCTCGCGCTTACCGTGCTCACGCCGCCCGGCGAATGGGGCGCGGACGTCGCGGTCGGCAACTCGCAGCGCTTCGGCGTGCCGATGGGCTTCGGCGGCCCGCACGCCGCGTATCTCGCGGTGCGTGACGAATTCAAGCGGCAGATGCCGGGGCGCCTCGTCGGCGTGACGGTCGACGCGCAGGGCAAGCCCGCGCTGCGCCTCGCGCTGCAAACGCGCGAGCAGCACATCCGCCGCGAGAAGGCGACGTCGAACGTCTGCACCGCGCAGGCGCTGCTCGCGATCATGGCGAGCATGTACGCCGTCTATCACGGCCCGCGCGGCTTGAAGACGATCGCGCTGCGCGTGAACCGCATCGCGGCGCTCTTCGCGGCAGGCGTCAAAACGCTCGGCTACGCAAGCGTCAACGACACGTTCTTCGACACGCTGACGATCGACACGGGCGCGCGCACCGCACGCATCCACGAACTCGCGAACGCGCGGCGCATCAACCTGCGCCGCGTGAGCGACACGCAAGTCGGCGTATCGGTCGACGAAACCACGACGCGCGCCGATCTGGCCGATCTGCTCGACATCTTCGCGCAGGCGGCAGGCGGCGCGGCCGCGCCCGACGTCGACGCGCTCGACGCGCAGTTGCCGGGCGTGCCCGCGCTGCCCGCGGGCCTCGAGCGCACGAGCGCGTATCTGACGCATCCGGTGTTCAACCGCCATCATTCCGAGACGGAAATGCTGCGCTATCTGCGCAGCTTGTCGGACAAGGATCTCGCGCTCGACCGCTCGATGATCCCGCTCGGCTCGTGCACGATGAAGCTGAACGCGACGTCGGAGATGCTGCCCGTCACGTGGCCCGAGTTCGGCCGCATCCATCCGTTCGCGCCCGCCGAGCAGACGCTCGGCTACCGCGAAATGATCGACCAGCTCGAACAGATGCTCGTCGCGGCAACCGGCTACGCGGCGGTGTCGCTTCAGCCGAACGCCGGCTCGCAAGGCGAGTACGCGGGCCTTCTGATCATTCATGCCTATCACGAATCGCGCGGCGAAGGCCATCGCGACGTGTGCCTGATTCCGGCGTCCGCGCACGGCACGAATCCGGCGTCCGCGCAGATGGCGGGGATGAAGGTGGTGGTCGTCGCGTGCGATGCGCAAGGCAACGTCGACATCGCCGATCTGAAGGCGAAGGCCGAGCAGCACGCGAGGGATCTCGCGGCCATCATGATCACGTACCCGTCGACGCACGGCGTGTTCGAGCAGAACGTGCGCGAGATCTGCGAGATCGTGCATGCGCACGGCGGCCAGGTGTACGTCGACGGCGCGAACATGAACGCGATGGTCGGCTTGACCGCGCCCGGCCAGTTCGGCGGCGACGTGTCGCACCTGAACCTGCACAAGACCTTCTGCATCCCGCACGGCGGCGGCGGCCCGGGCGTCGGCCCGGTTGCGGTCGGCCCGCATCTCGCGAAATTCCTGCCGAATCAGCGCTCCACCGGCTACGCGCGCGACGAAGCCGGCATCGGCGCGGTGTCGGCCGCGCCATACGGTTCGGCATCGATCCTGCCGATCTCGTGGATGTACATCGCGATGATGGGCGCGCAAAACCTCACTGCGGCAACCGAAACCGCGATCCTCAACGCGAACTACATCGCGAAGCGTCTCGCGCCGCACTATCCGGTGCTGTACTCGGGCCCGGGCGGGCTCGTCGCGCACGAGTGCATTCTCGATCTGCGGCCGATCAAGGAGACGAGCGGCATCACGGTCGACGACGTCGCGAAGCGTCTGATGGACTACGGCTTTCACGCGCCGACGATGAGCTTCCCGGTACCGGGCACGCTGATGGTCGAGCCGACCGAGTCCGAATCGCAAGAGGAACTCGACCGCTTCATCGACGCGATGATCGCGATCCGCAACGAAATCCGCGCGATCGAGGAAGGCCGCGCGGACCGCGAGGACAACCCGCTGCGCCACGCGCCGCACACGGCCGCCGTCGTCACGGCGAACGAATGGCCGCACGCGTATTCGCGCGAGGAGGCCGCGTATCCGGTCGCGTCGCTGTCGGCGAACAAGTACTGGCCGCCCGTCGGCCGGGCGGACAACGCGTATGGCGATCGCAATCTGTTCTGCGCGTGCGTGCCGGTAGCGGATTACGCCTGATGCGGCGGCGCGGCGGCCCGGCCGCGCCGGTTTTGCAATGCTGCCGATGACGCCGCGCCGTTCGCCTCCGCCGTTTCGGATGGCGCGCGCCCCCATTCGCCGGCAAGTCCGGCTAACATCTCGTACCGCGATCCAGCCAACAAAGGAGTTCCGCATGGTGCGTCAGATGTATCCGGGCCTCGCGCGCGCGCCGCAGCCGCGCTTTCGCGCGTTCGCGCCGGCGCTCGTGGCCTACGCGGCGTTGATCCTGGCCCATCCCGCGCGGGCGGCGATGAATTTCTGCGCCGCGCCCGCGATGCAAAGCAGCGAAACGACGCAGGCGGAACCGGGCGTGCAGGCGCTGATCCGCAGTGTGGACGCGCGCGTCAACGAGCCGCCGAAGGCGATGCCGCGCGTGCATACCGAAGGCACGCTGCCGCACGAGGGCATCTACGATCAAAGCGCCGACGCGCTGAAGGACATGGAACTGATGCGCGATGCGGCGCTCGCGTGGCGCGTGACGAACGACGCGCGCTACCTCGCGCTCGTCGACCGCTTCCTGTTCGCGTGGGTGACGACATATCAGCCGAGCTACAACCCGATCGACGAAACGCGCTTCGAAAGCCTGATCCTCGCATACGACATGACGGCGAGCGTGCTGCCGGTGAAGACGCGCAACGCCGCGGCGGCGTTCATCGCCAAGCTCGGCAGCGGCTACGTGCAGCAGATCGACGCGCAGAAGCGTCCGCTGATGCACACGTGGCGCAACAATTGGCAGAGCCACCGGATCAAGCTGATCGCGCTGGCCGCGTTCACGCTCGGCGACCGCAAGATGATGAACGCCGCGCAGCGCCTGTTCGTCGAGCATCTCGGCGACAACATCGAGCCGGACGGCACGACCTACGATTTCGTCGAGCGCGACGCGCTGCACTACGCGCTCTACGATCTGCAGCCGCTCGTGAGCGCCGCGCTCGCCGCGCGGCGCTTCAACCGCAATTGGCTGCGCGAGCGCGCGGCGAACGGCGCGACACTGGCCGCCGCGCTCGATTGGCTCGTGCCGTATGCGCGCGGCGAGAAAACGCACGAGGAATTCGTCCATTCGCCGGTGCCGTTCGACGCGAAACGCCGCGAAGCTGGCCTGCCCGGCTACTCGGGCCAATGGGAGCCGAAGAGCGCCGCCGAGCTGTTCCATCTCGCCGCGCGCCTGGACGGCCGCTATGCAAGCGTCGCACAACAACTTTCCCCGATGCCGCCCGCTTGGCTCGCCGCGTGCCTGCCACTGCCGGCGCGGTGATCCCCGCAATATTCAGCAAGTCAGGAAATCTCATGGCAGTCAGCGTGTTCGATCTTTTCAAAATCGGTATCGGCCCGTCGAGTTCGCATACGGTCGGGCCGATGCGCGCCGCATTGATGTTCGCGCAAGCGCTCGAGCGCGACGAGCTGCTCGCCGCGACGGCCGGCGTCAAGGTGGAGCTGTACGGCTCGCTCGGCGCGACGGGCAAGGGCCACGGCACCGATCGCGGCGTGATGCTCGGCCTCATGGGCGATGCCCCCGATACGGTCGATCCGGCGACGATCGCCGCGCGGCTCGAAACGGTGCGCACCTCGAAGACGCTCGCGCTGCTCGGCACGCATGCGGTGACGTTCGTGCCGAAGGAGCACATCGCGTTCTACCGGCAGGCGCTGCCCGAGCATCCGAACGCGATGAAGCTCGTCGCGACCGACGCGAGCGGCGCGGTGCTGCGTGAATCCACCTATCTGTCGGTCGGCGGCGGTTTCGTCGTCACCGCCGGCGCGCCCAATACGAAGGTGCTGGGCGCGGTCGAGCAGATGGCGCATCCGTTTCGCACCGGCGCCGAGTTGCTCGCGCTCACCGCGTCGACCGGCAAGTCGATCGCGCAACTGATGTGGGAAAACGAGCGCGTCTGGCATTCCGACGACGAGACGCGCGCGGGCCTTCTCAAGATTTGGGATGTGATGCAATCGTGCGTCGCGCGCGGTTGCGGCATCGGCAATCCGGATGCCGACGGCAACCTGCCCGGCCCGTTCCAGGTCAAGCGCCGCGCGCCGCAGCTCTATCGAACGCTTACCGGCAACCCGGAGCAAGCGTTGCGCGACCCGCTGTCAATGGTCGACTGGATCAACCTGTACGCAATCGCCGTCAACGAAGAGAACGCGGCAGGCGGCCGTGTCGTCACCGCGCCGACCAACGGCGCGGCGGGCATCATTCCCGCCGTGCTCCACTACTACACGCGCTTCACGCCCGGCGCGAACGATCAAGGCGTGATCGAATTCCTGCTGACGGCCGCGGCGATCGGCATTCTGTACAAGTTGAACGCCTCGATTTCAGGCGCGGAAGTGGGTTGCCAGGGCGAAGTGGGCGTCGCGTGCTCGATGGCGGCGGGCGCGCTCGCGGCCGTGCTGGGCGGCACGCCGCAACAGGTCGAAAACGCCGCCGAGATCGGCATGGAGCACAATCTCGGGCTCACCTGCGATCCGGTGGGCGGGATGGTGCAGATTCCGTGCATCGAGCGCAACGCGATGGCATCGGTGAAGGCGGTGAACGCCGCGCGCATGGCGCTGCGCGGCGACGGCAGCCATTATGTGTCGCTCGACTCCGTCATCAAGACGATGCGAGAAACCGGCGCGGACATGAAAACGAAGTACAAGGAAACGTCGCGCGGCGGCTTGGCGGTGAATATCGTCGAGTGCTGAAGCGCGCATCGCCCGCCCAACGCCGGGTGCGCATGCGCGGCCCGGCTGCTGCCCCGTATGGCTCTTGCGCGCGGCCGCCCGGCGCGCGGCTCAATCCGCGCCGCCGCCGCCGTCGCGCTTCTGCGCGCGCAGTGCCGAAGGGCTCGCGCCATAGCGCTCTCGAATCGCGCGGCTGAAATGCGCGTGGCTGGAAAATCCCCACCGGAAGGCAATCTCACCGATCGCGACGCCGCGTAGCGCCGGATCGAGCAAATCGGCAAGCGCAAGCGACGCGCGCTTGCTCCAGATGTACTCGTCGAGCGACTGCCCGTCGGTCGCGAACAACCGGTTCAAATGGCGCAGCGACAGCCCGAGCGCATCCGCGACCGCTTGCGGCCGCAATGCCGGATCGGCGAGCCGCTCGGCGATCAACTGCTTGGCGCTCAGCAGATACGACAACGCCGGTGTCGACCCCGCCGAGCCCCGCATCTCGCAGCGCAGCATCGATTCGAGCAGCACCGTGGCATGCAGCACGAGCGGCGCGGTTGCCGCATGCGTCGGCTGATGCACGAACGCGTCGAGCCGGTGGCGCAGCGTGCGGCCGAGCAGCATCTCGCGGCCCGCGCGCGCGGCAAGCTTGAGCGGCAGCCGCGCCGGATCGACGCCGAAGCGCAGGCGGAAATCATCGGCGGGCAGATCGATCAGGAACTGGCGCATCCCGGTCGGGAAGCCGAAGATGTACGGCCGGCGCGTGTCGTAGACGATCGTTTCGCCCGCATCGACGATCTCGCAACGTTCGTGCTGAATAAAGTACGCCCGGCCCTCGACCACCTGGCACGCAAAAATCGAATTCTTCGGACAACTGCGCACGAGCGCGGGGCTGCGCTCGATCTGGTGCGTGTTGCCCGAGATGTCGGCAAGCCGCATGCCGTCGAGCATGTAGTTCGCGAGGCTCGCATCGAGCCCCGTTTCGCTGAGCGACGAGCAGCGCAGGCCGACGAGCGCGTCGGCGTTGTACGCCTCCCAGAACGCGATCCGCTCGCCGGGCGGCACGCCCGCCGTCGACATGCGCGTGACCGCGCAATGGTCCGCGCCATGATTCGCGCGCGAGGCCGCGCGATAGTCCGCGCAATAGTCCGGATAGCCAGCCGTGTTCATCGTGTCTCCTAGCCCCTGCTCATGCTGATGAGGCGCTTACGTCCGCCGCCGCGCGGGCCGCGCGCAAGGCCGACGCAGGGTGCGGGCATACCGCGGCGCCTGGCCCTCCATCCCGCAAGCCGTTTCGTTGGGCGATGGCGGCCACCGTCATCAAAGCACTTTTAAACCGAAGGCTGTGCGTTTTCGCTCGCATTTGAGCGCCGTTCGTCGCGGCCATGAGCCGAGTTGCCGCGCTTCGCGCACGGTGGCGTGCCGGGAAAACGCGCGTGCGCCGCCTGCAATCGGCGTGAACAGACCCTTTATCCGGCCCTGCGGCAACATCGCACGATAAGCCCGCGCGCAGGCCCACCGGCCCGGGCCGTCCCTGTCGATCAACAGAAAAGTCCCGGTCGATCAAGCGGTTGCGCCCGCTGACGCTTAAATTTTAGCCATGATCAAAATTACCGGGAGACAAGCATGGTAGCCCCCGCTCACACCGAATTCTGGCGCGACCTGAAGCCGATCGCGAACGCGCTGATGCCCGACGCGAAACCCGAGGCTTATATCGCCGACGCGGCAGCCGATGATCCGCGCCTGTACGTACCGTTCACCGAGACGGTATCGTCGCGCCCGCTGTGGATCTCGCCGACCCATAACCAATGGTGCGACATCCTGTGCGCGCGCAGCGCGGGCCTGGTGAATCGCCACTATCACCCGCATGAGGTGTTCGCGTACACGATTTCGGGCAAATGGGGCTATCTCGAACACGACTGGACCGCGACCGCCGGCGATTTCGTCTACGAATCGCCGGGCGAGGGCCATACGCTCGTCGCGTTCGAGCACGAGCAGCCGATGAAGGTGTTCTTCATCGTCAAGGGGCCGCTCATCTGGCTCGACGACGAAGGCAACGCCACCGGCTACTTCGACGTGCATTCGTATATCGCGATGTGTCGCGCGCATTACGAGCGCGTCGGCCTGGGGGCCGCGGCGATCGACAAGCTGTTCCGCTAACGCCGCGCAGGGGTCATCATGAATTCCGTGCCGGCCGCCAAGACGGCCCGCTGGCTCAGCTACGAGAATCTGCTGCTCGCGATCCTGTTTCTCGCATTTGGCTTCGTATTCTTCGACCGGCTGGCGTTATCGTTCCTGTTTCCTTTCATCTCCGCCGAACTGCACTTGAGCCATACGCAGCTCGGCATGTTGTCGTCGGTGCTTGCGCTGATGTGGTCGCTGTCCGGCGCGGTGGCGGGCGCGTATTCCGACACGCGCGGCACCCGCAAGCCGATCCTGGTCGTCGCCGTGATCGTCTTCTCCGTCTGCTCGGCGTTGTCGGGCCTCGTCGGGGGCTTCGCGACGCTGCTCGTGTTCCGCGCGCTGATGGGCGCCGCCGAAGGGCCGGTGTTGCCGCTGTCGCAATCGCTGATGATCGAAAGCTCGGCGCCGCATCGGCGCGGCCTCAACATGGGTTTGCTGCAAGGCTCGGCGGCCGGGTTGCTCGGCGCGGTCATCGGCCCGCCGGTCGTGATCCATTTCGCGACCGAATACGGATGGCGCACCGCGTTCTATCTGTCGTGCCTGCCCGGCTTCGTGATCGCCGCGCTGATCGTGCTGTTCGTGCGCGAGCGGCCGCCGCGCGACGCTAACGCGGCAAGCTCGGCCGTCACGGGCAGCCATGCGGGCAGCCACGCGCATGACGCGGGCGACGGCGCTCGCCAACCCGGCGCCGGCCGCGCGAACCGCTGGCAACTGCTGAAGCACCGCAACATCCTGCTATGCGTGCTGATCAGCTGCAGCTTCGTCACGTGGTTCATCGTGCTCGTGTCGTTCGCGCCGACCTTCCTCGTCGAGGCGCGCCGGCTGACGCCGCAGCAGATGAGCGGCGTGCTGAGCTGCCTCGGCGCCGCTTGGGTGCTGTGGGGGTTCGCGGTGCCCGCGATCTCGGATCGCGTCGGCCGCAAGCCAGCGATGGTGCTGTTCGCGGCAATCGCGGCGCTCTGCCCGATCGTGATGATGTACGCGCAATCCACATGGGCGCTCGGCGCCGGCGTGCTGCTCACCTATACGGGCCTCGGCTGCTTCACGCTGTTCATGGCGACGATCCCCGCCGAGACGATCGACCGGCGCTCCGTCGCGACGGCGCTCGGATTGATCATGGGCATCGGCGAGCTGATCGGCGGCTTCTTCGCGCCGACGATCGCGGGCCTCGCAGCCGACCGCTTCGGCCTGCCAGTCGTGATGTGGATCGCGGCGGGCGGCGCGCTTATCGCCTGCGCGGCGTCATTCTTGCTCGTCGAAACGGCGCCTGCGGTGCTGAGCCGCCGCGCGGGCCTCGGCGCCACCGCCACGCCGGCCTCGGCGCGCGACCACGACCTCGGGAGTTTGTCTTGAAAGCACTGCAATGGCATGGCGCGCGCGATCTGCGCGTCGTCGATCTCGACCCGGCGCCCGTCGGCCCGCATGAGGTGCGCGTCGCCGTCGTGTACTGCGGAATCTGCGGCAGCGACGTCCATGAATACGCCGACGGGCCGCACGCGATCCCGATCGATAAGCCGCATCCGGTGTCCGGCCGCCGCGCGCCGCTCACGATCGGCCACGAGTTCTGCGGCATCGTTGCCGAAGTCGGCGCGCAGGTCAACGGCCTGCGGCTTGGCGAGCGCGTCGCGGTGGAGCCGGAATACCGCTGCCGGCGCTGCGCATACTGCGCGGGCGGCGCATACAACCTGTGCGAATCGATGGGCTTTGCCGGCCTGATGGGCGACGGCGGAATGGCGGACTACGCGACCGTGCCCGCTTACATGCTGCACAAGCTGCCGGACGACATCACCCTCGAACAGGCCGCCGTGCTCGAACCCGCGGCGGTCGCGCTGCACGCGCTGCGGCGCAGCGGGCTGCGCGCGGGCAACGCATGCGCGATCTTCGGGCTCGGGCCGATCGGTCTGCTGCTGGTGATGCTCGCGAAGGCGCACGGCGCGTCGGTGGTCGCCGCAGTCGATGTCGCGCCGCAACGCATCGAGGCCGCACTGCGGCTTGGCGCGACGCTCGCATGCGATGCGCGCGATCCCGGCTTCGTCGACACGATCCGTGCGGCGGCCGGCGGCCTCGGGGTGCCGATCAGCTTCGAGGCGGCCGGCTTGCAAGCGACGCTCGATGCGTCGATGCGGGTGCTGCGCAAGGGGGGCCGGATGGTGATGGTCGGCCTGATGCACGATGCGCGCTTCGACGCGTTCCGCGCCGTCAACGACGAATTGTCGATCACGACGAGCGTCGGCTACCGCGACGTCTATCCGGCACTGTTCGATCTGATTCGCAGCGGCGCGCTCGATCCGGCGGCGATCGTCACGCGCACGGTGCCGCTCGCGCGGGCCGTCACCGACGGCTTCGAAGCGTTGCTGCACGACAAGCAGCAGATCAAGGTGCTCGTCGCGCCAGGGCTCGACCGGTAGACAGCGCGGGGTGCGAGCGCCGCGCCCCCCCGTCGGCCGGCGCCAGTCCGCCATTGACGTGAGCCGCCCGCTAACCGCCTCGCGGCTCCTGCGCGACGGAGCCGGACGCGCGCGACGGCGGCTCGGGCTGAGCGGACGACGACGGCGCCAATTGCCAGTAACCGATGCCCGCCAGCAGCAGGATCAGGCATGCGCAGATCGCGCGCGCGGCCAGACGCTCGCGCCGCGCGCGTGCCAGTTCCCGCTCCAGCGCGTGGTTTTTCGCTGCAGTCTGCATCTGCGCATCGGAGATTTCCTTCAACCGCGCCTTCATCTCGCTCAGCGCCGCGTTCGCGTCAAGCAAGCGTTCGTCGCTCTTGGCTTTCGCGTCGGCGGCTTGCTGCAATTCGGTTTCGCGCCCGGCGAGCTGGGCCTGGAGCTGCTCCAGCGCCCGCCGCTGCTCGGCAAGCTCGTTGCGCTGGCCGTCGACGAGCTTTTTCAGATACGCGTTCGACGAAGGATTGCTCAACACGACAGCCTTCAGAAAACCGTTGTCGCTCTCGAACATCCGCTTGAGCCGCGCGCGGTGCCGGCTTTCCAGCTCGTCGGTGGTGGCGTCGTCGTCGATCGGATACGCGTATGGCGGGCCGCTGACGTCCACTTCGATCACCGGCATGCCGAGTGCGCGCAGTTCGTCCTGTTTTTGCGCGTCGACCGCATGCGAATGCTTGATCTCGACGCACATCCGGCCGTCCCATTTGAGCCCGAGGCTGTCGGCCGTCTCGAACTCGACGTAGACGTCCGCCACGAAAGGCGCGCCCGCCTGCCGATGCACCGGCGCCTCGGTCCGCGCGGCCTTGATCCGGACCGGCACCAGTTTCTTCCAGCGCACCGGCCCCTGCGGCGTAGGAACGTAAAGCTCGAGCCGCGTGTGCGACACGGTGGCAAACGCCTCCTTGAACAGCACGTGATTCAGCGATTCGCCCTGCGCATCGCCGCCGGGCGCGCCGCCCCCCGTGCCTTTGTATGCGAAATAGCCGGCGCCCTTCAGCACATGGACGACTTCCTTGCGCTGTCCCGCCCGGTGCAGGCTATAGTAGGTCTTCCCGGTCGGCTCCCCGTTGTAGCGCAGCTTGCGCTCGCGCGCGACGGCCTCGGCCGACACCATCTCTTTTCCGCTTGCGCTCGTATAAGCCCGTTTCTTGGTCATCTGGTCCCTCGGTCATCGTGGCCCGCGCTGTTTTACTGGACGCGGCCGATCCGCTCGCCGGCCGCGCGCGTCCGATCTCGTTTGTTGCCGTTTGTTGCCGTTCGTGCCCGGGCGGGCAGCGTGCGCGGCCGGACGCCCGAGGCGTCGATATTAAGGAACATCGGCGCAACGTGCGCGCGGCCGCGCGAAATCCGCCGCGCTTTTCGGCGCGCTTCTCGCCGCGGCCGCAACCGGCGTAAGCTGTACGTCCCGCCATGAAGGGAGTCCGCCGTCCATGTCGATTTCCCCGGATTTCGAACCGCGTGCCGTCACCGGTGCGCGGCTGATCGTCGATGCGCTGCTCGCCAACGACGTCGAGCGCGTGTTTTGCGTGCCCGGCGAAAGCTTTCTCGCCGTCCTCGATTCGCTCGCCGACGAGACCGAGCGCATCCAGACCGTCGTCTGCCGGCACGAAGCCGCCGCCGCGAACATGGCCGAGGCACTCGGCAAGCTCACCGGCAAGCCCGGCGTCGCCTTCGTCACGCGCGGCCCCGGCGCGACGCATGCGTCGATCGGCGTGCACACCGCCTTCCAGGATTCGACGCCGATGATTCTGTTCATCGGCCAATGCGCGCGCGAGCATCTGGATCGCGAAGCTTTCCAGGAAATCGACTACCGGCGCATGTTCGGCCAGCTCGCGAAGTGGGTCGCGCAGATCGACGACGCGCGCCGCATCCCCGAATATCTGAGCCGCGCGTTTCATGTCGCGGTGTCCGGGCGGCCCGGCCCGGTCGTGCTCGCGTTGCCGGAGGACGTGCTGTCCGCGCCCTGCGCGCCGCAACCGGCCGCGCCGGCCGCGCAGCGCGTTGCCGCGTCGCCTTCGGCCGCGCAGATGCGCGCGCTGCGCGATACGCTCGCGCGCGCCGAGCGGCCGCTCGCGATCGTCGGCGGCAGCGGCTGGACGCACGCCGCCTGCGATGATCTGCGCCGCTTTGCCGAGCGCTGGCAGCTTCCCGTCGCATGCGCGTTCCGCTTCCAGGACACGTTCGACAACGCACATTCGAACTACGCGGGCGACGTCGGCCTCGGCATCAATCCGGCGCTCGCCGCGCGCATCCGCGAAGCCGACGTGCTGCTCGCGCTCGGCCCGCGGCTGGGCGAGGCCACGACGGGCGGCTATACGCTGATCGACATCCCGAAGCCGGCGCAGACGCTGATTCACGCGCATCAGGGCGCCGACGAACTCGGACGCGTTTATGCAGCCGATTTGCCGATCGTCTCGGGCATGCCAGAAATCGCCGCGCCGCTCGCCGCGCTCGAGCCGCCGGTGTCGCCCGCCTGGGCGGGCAGCGCGGCCGACGCGCATCGCGCGTATCTGGAATGGCAGGCGCCGCGGCCGATGCCGGGCGACGTGCAGCTCGGCGACGTGATCCGGCAACTGCGCGCACGGCTGCCGGACGACGCGATCGTCACGAACGGCGCGGGCAATTACGCCGCATGGCTGCATCGCCACTTCGACTATCGGCATTTCCGCTCGCAACTCGCGCCGACGAGCGGCGCGATGGGCTACGGCGTGCCGGCCGCGCTGGCGGCGAAATCGCTGTATCCGCAACGCACGGTCGTCGCGCTGGCGGGCGACGGCTGCTTCATGATGGCCGGCAACGAACTGGCGACCGCGGTTCAGTACGGGCTCGCGATCGTCGTGATCGTCGTCGATAACGGCCATTTCGGCACGATCCGCATGCATCAGGAACGCAATTATCCGGCCCGCGTGCACGGCACCGGCCTCACGAACCCGGATTTCGCCGCGTATGCGCGCGCATTTGGCGCGCACGGCGAGACGGTCGAGCGCACCGCCGATTTTCCGCCCGCGCTCGAACGCGCGCTCGCAAGCGGCCTGCCCGCGCTGATCGCCATTCGTGTGCCGCAGGAAGCGAGCACGCCGGCCGCGACGCTGACGCAAATCCGTGCGCAGGGGTTGCGCGCGCGTCGCACATGAACATGACGCGGGCTTGATCGGCGGCTGCATACGTCCATGACGAAAAAAAATGCCCGGGCCGCGCCGCGTTCGAACGGCGAACCTGCGTCGTCGCCGGACCCGGCCGCACATCGGGCCGCCGACGGCACGCCACCGCCCGGCAACGCCGCGCTGTCGCCCGCCGACGCGCTCGCGTACCCCGGCACGCTGCTGTCGCCCGACGGCAAGCTCGTCGCGCCATACGATCTCGAATGCGCGCCGGCAGCCCACCCGCACGGCCATGCCGGCGCGGCCGCTCGCGTCGGCCTGCTGCATGCGGCAAGCCGTCCGTTCACGCTCGATTACGCGGCGATATCGGCCGTGCATGTGGTCAACGGCATGGGCGTCGCGCTCGGCGATTCGGTGGTCGGCATCACCGCGCTCACGGCTATCCGCGCCGCTCATGCGCATCTGCGCGTCGTGCTGTACCGGCCTGCGCACACGCCCGGCTATGTCGACGCGCTATACCGGCTCGCGGCCGGCGCATCGGTGATCGCGCCGCCGCGCGCGCTGCCCTGGCCCGCCGCCGCGCTGCCCTCGGGCGCACGCGACGCGCGGATCGATCTCGGCAATCATCTGTACTGGCCTGCGTTCGCCGCGACGCCGATGATCGATTTCTTTTTGTCCGCGCTCGGCGTGCCGCCCGAATCGGTTCCGGCCAGCGCCAAGCGCAATCGCTGGCTCGCCGGGCTCGCGCTGCCCGAATTGCCGCCCGCATGGCACGGGCGCCGCTATGTGCTGTTCTGCGCGCGGGCCAGCACGCCGCTGCGCAGCATCCCTGCCACGCAGCGCGCCGCGCTCGTCGACCGGCTCGCGCGGATCTACCGGCTACCGGTGCTCGGCTTCGAGCCGATCGATCATCCGGACTACGTCGACGTGAGCAGCTACTGCACCGACACCGGCCAGTTCATCGGCTGGGTGAAGCATGCGCGCGCCGTATTCAGCGTGGATACGGCGGCGGTGCATCTCGCCGACGGGTTCGACGTGCCGACGCTCGCGCTGTTTTCAAGCATCCCGCCCGGCTTGCGCGCGCGCGACTACCCGCATTGCACGTCGGTTACGCTCGATTTGCCCGATGCACTGCGCAGCCGTCACGCAAGCGATAGGCTCGACGATCTTGCGCAACTCGAAGCCGCTTATCGGCGCATCGACTGGGATGCGCTCGCCTGGCCGAGGCCGCGGGATTGACGGTCTGCCGAACGGCGCAGGCGTGCGAGGCGGCCGATGGCGGATGCGTCGCCGGCGGCTCGGGCGGCATGACAGCGCGCATGACCGCCGCAGCGGCAAAACGGCCGTCGCGCCCCACGCCCGCCAGACAGCCGAAGCGCCGCCGTACCGCCCGCGGCTCACCGCGCTCAGCACGCGAGCGCATTGCGCAGCGTCTCCGACGGCCGTGTGCCGAACATCCGCCGAT
The DNA here is from genome assembly GCF_001718875.1 of Burkholderia singularis. NCBI lineage: Bacteria > Pseudomonadati > Pseudomonadota > Betaproteobacteria > Burkholderiales > Burkholderiaceae > Burkholderia > Burkholderia singularis. The sequence goes on along the minus strand of NZ_CP013448.1, from coordinate 418,551 downwards.
AGTCGGTCGCGAACTGGCTTAGATGCCAGAAGCCCCACGCTGCCGCGACGTCCTGCACCGATTCGGCCGCGCGCCGCCGCAAGTCGCGCCGCGCGCCGTTCAGGCGCAGCGCGCGCAGATACATCGCCGGCGCCATCCCGAGCACATCCTGAAAGCAGTACTGCAGCGTGCGCCGGCTCACGTGCAACTGCTCGCACAGTTCCGGCACGCCGACCGGCCGCGAACGATGCGCGAGCACATAGTCGCGCGCGGCCGCGACAATCCTGCGCCGCCGCGACGCGTGAACGCCGGCCGCGCCATCGGCGGGCGACGCGCACAGATCGAACAGCGCCGCCAGCACCTGCGCCTGCAAATCGTCGCGCGCGCAACCGGACAGCGGCGCGTGCGCCGCGCTCATCGAACCTGCATCGTCGAGCCGCTGCGCGAGCAGCGCGCAAAGCTCGCTCAGCCGCGCCGCGCCGACCGGCACCACCGCCCGCTGCGGCAGCCGCTCGTCAAGCTCGCAACGTTCCACCTCCCGTGCGTAGCGGCGCAGCACCGCGCCGCGCACGACCACCCCGTAGATCGAGAATTGCGCGGGCGTCAGCAGTTCGAATTCGACGTTGCCGGGGCGCAGCGCGAGCGCGTCGGCGGCAATCGGTTGCGCGTCGATGCGCGCCGCGCCGTCGCGCGCGAGCGGGATACCGAACCAGTACGCGTCGCCGCGCACTTCGCACGCCTGCCTGAGCGTGTGGCTCGTCGTCTCGCGAAACAGCTTCATCGTGTCGAGCGGCAGTTCGGTCAGCGTGCCGATAAAGCGGCCCGCCGCGAGCTGATCGTAAGCCTGGCGCCAGCCGATCAAGTTGCGCGCCTGTTCGTCGGCGTCGTGCGCGACGCTGACGAGCGCACGCCCGGTAACGCCGTCGCCGTCCGCGCTGCGTCCCGTGTCCTCTGCCGTCGTCTCGGCGCTGGCGTGCTCGCGATTCATTGCGCCTCCCTTTGCGTTGCCGAAAATGAAACGATCGATGCGATCACGCAATTCCCGTGCCGAAGCGCGGCGCGGCAGCGGCGCTGCCGCGTGGCCCGATTGCGCGCCACGCTGTGCCGCCGCTGAACAATTCGCGCGGGGCGGCTGTTCCACAACGGCACAATCGAGCCCAGCACCGCCGCCCCCCGGCACGCCCGCTTCGCGCCGCCGCACACGCCGCGCGGCCGGGCTGCACCGCCGCCGCGCACGCTGGCACGATTTTGGCGTATCGCAACGCGAGCGCCGCATCGCGCGGCGCATCACCGATACCGACATGCGAGGAGCAACGATGAATCACGCGGACATGCAACATCTGACGATCGAATTTCCGTACCGCAAGCAATATGGAAATTTCATCGGCGGCGAATGGGTCGCCCCGGTCGGCGGCGAATATTTCGACAACGTGTCGCCCGTCACCGGCCAGCCGTTCACCGCGATCCCTCGCTCGCGCGAAGCCGACATCGAACTGGCGCTCGATGCCGCGCATGCGGCGAAGGCCGGCTGGGCCGCGACGTCGCCCGCCGATCGCGCGAACCTGCTGCTGAAGATCGCCGACCGGATGGAGGCGAACCTCATGCGCCTCGCGGTGGCCGAGACCATCGACAACGGCAAGCCACTGCGCGAAACGACCGCGGCCGACGTGCCGCTTGCGATCGACCATTTCCGTTACTTCGCGGGCTGCATCCGCGCGCAGGAAGGCTCGATCGCCGACATCGGCGGCGACATGGTCGCGTACCACTTCCATGAGCCGCTCGGCGTGGTCGGCCAGATCATCCCGTGGAACTTTCCGCTGCTGATGGCCGCGTGGAAGCTCGCGCCCGCGCTCGCGGCCGGCAATTGCGTCGTGCTGAAGCCCGCCGAGCAGACGCCTGCGTCGATCCTGGTGTTCGCCGAGCTGATCCGCGATCTGCTGCCGCCGGGCGTGCTGAACATCGTCAACGGCTTCGGCCTGGAGGCGGGCAAGCCGCTCGCATCGAGCAAGCGGATCGCGAAGATCGCGTTCACCGGCGAAACGTCGACGGGCCGGCTCATCATGCAATATGCGAGCGAAAACCTGATTCCCGTCACGCTCGAGCTGGGCGGCAAGAGCCCGAACCTGTTCTTCGCCGACGTGATGGACCGCGACGACAGTTACTTCGACAAGGCGCTGGAAGGCTTCGCGATGTTCGCGCTGAACCAGGGCGAAGTGTGTACGTGCCCGTCGCGCGCGCTTGTCGAGGAAAGCATTTACGAGCGCTTCATGGAGCGCGCGTTGAAGCGCGTCGAATCGATCCGTCAGGGCCATCCGCTCGACTCGCGGACGATGATCGGCGCGCAGGCGTCGGCCGAGCAGCTCGACAAGATCCTGTCGTACATCGATATCGGCCGCAGCGAAGGCGCGCAATGCCTGACCGGCGGCGAGCGCAACGTGCTCGCGGGCGAACTCGCGCAAGGCTATTACGTGAAACCGACCGTGTTCCGCGGCCACAACAAGATGCGCATCTTCCAGGAGGAGATCTTCGGGCCGGTGCTCGCGGTCACGACGTTCAAGAACGAGGAAGAAGCGCTCGAGATCGCGAACGACACGCTGTATGGCCTGGGCGCCGGCGTATGGACGCGCGACGGCAACCGCGCATACCGGATCGGCCGCGGCATCGAGGCTGGCCGCGTGTGGACGAACTGCTATCACGCGTATCCGGCGCACGCGGCGTTCGGCGGCTACAAGCAATCGGGGATCGGCCGCGAAACGCACAAGATGATGCTCGATCATTATCAGCAGACGAAGAATTTGCTCGTCAGCTATAGCGACAAGCCGCTCGGATTCTTCTGACGCGGCACGGCAAGGCCGCCGCACGCGGGGCTGCTCACAACGCGGCGGCGGCTGGCGGCCGGGCGGCGAACGGTGGCGTGCCGCCGGGCGCGGCACGCCGATCGCTCAGCCGCACTCGCGATCGAACGCGGGCCGTTGCATGCGCTGCGCCGGCGCGTCGATCGGCGTCTGGTCCGGCGCTTCGCCGTGCGCGCGCGTGCGGCTCAAAAACGCAAATGACGCCAGCGCGCACAGCGCCGTCACCACCGTCAGCCCGTCAAGCACGCTGCCGAACGCGGCCGCGTAGTCTTGCCGCAGCGCCGTATGCGCGACGCCCGGCACGAGCGCTGCGGCGTGCGCCACATCGCCCGCCACAAGCCGCGCGGCCGCATCGTGCACGACGTCGGGCGCGGCGGACGAAGCCGCACCCGCATGCAACCGGGCCTGAACGAGCGCCGCCAGCAGCGCGTTGACGAGCGCAAGCGCGATCCCTTCGCCCGCCACTCGCATGGTGCTGAAAATCCCCGTCGCCATGCCCGCGCGCGCCTTCGGCACCACGCTCACCGACAAGCCGTCCATCAGCCCCCACGGCATCCCCGCGCCGACGCCGATCGTCAGCATCGGCGCGATCAGCCCAAGCGGGGCGGCCGCGCCGCCGGGCGCCGCGCTTCCAAGCGCGCGGTTCAGCCAATGCAGCCCGGCTGCCGCGATCAACAGCCCGATCCCCGAGATCACGCCTGCCGACATCCAGCGCGTGAGCGTCGCGGCGAGCGTCGGCACGACGAGCATCGGCGCGGAGATCGCGAGCATCAGCCAGCCGGTATCGAGTTCGCTCAGGCCGTCCACGCCGATGAAACGCAGCGGCAGCACGACGAGCAATACGATGTAGCAATAGCAGGTGGCGATCGGCAGCACCTGCACGCCGACGAAACTCGGATAGCGAAACAGCGTGAGATCGAGCATCGGGCGGGCAACGCGCGTTTCGATCACGACAAAAACGATCGCCAGGCCGGCCGCGCCCGCGAGCAGCCCCGCGACAACCGGATTCGACCAGCCGCTCGCCTGCGATTGGATCACGCCGAATGTGAAGCACGACAGCATCGCCGTAAATGCCGCCGTGCCCGCCCAATCCAGGCGCTGCGCGTTGGGATCGCGCGACTCGCGCATCCGCGGCACACCGAAGGTGAGCGACAGCACGCCGAGCACCGCGCCCGTCGCGAAGATCGCGCGCCAGCCAAAGCGCTCGATCAGCATGCCGGCGAGCACCGGACCGAACGCGAGCCCGACGCCGAATGTCGTGCCGAGCAAACTGAACGCACGCGTGCGCGCGGCGCCGTCGAATTCCTGCGCGAGCGCGGCCGTGCCGCCCGCGAGCGCCGCCGCCGCCGCCACGCCTTGCGCGGCGCGCAGCAGATCGACGGCGACGATCGACGGCGCAAAGCCCAGCGCAAGCGCGCACGCGGTAAAACCGCCGACGCCCGCCGCAAACACGCGCTTGCGGCCGAACTGGTCGGCCAGCGCGCCCGCCGCCATCAACAGGCTGCCGAAGGTCAGCATGAACGCGTTCGTGATCCAGCTCATCGCAGCCGGGCCGCCGTCCAGATCGCGACCGATCGCGGGCGTGGCGACCGCGCCGCCCGAAAAACTGAGCGGCAACGCGAGCGCGGCCAGGCAGACGGCCGCGAGTATCGCGAGCCGCGCGGAAGAAAAAGGTGAGTCCGTATCCATCGTTCGTCGAATCCTTCAAAAAACGCCGGTCTCCGTGACGCACAAGCGCGCGCCACACGCTACCCAGCCGAGCGATGAACGATAATTCAGATTCAATTGATGAAAAACGACATCAAATTCCTGATATTACGGAATTCAATTCTGCAATTGGCATCACTTGAAAGGATCGAAGCGGCATGGACAATTTGAACGGCATCGTCGCGTTCGTGCGCACGGCGGAAACGCTGAGCTTCGTCGCGGCGGGCCGCAAGCTCGGCGTTTCGGCATCGGCGGTCGGCAAGACGATCGCGAAGCTGGAGCACACGCTCGGCGTGCGGCTCTTTCACCGAACCACGCGCAAGGTCACGCTGACCGACGAAGGGCGGCATTTCCACGAACGCTGTCACCGTATCCTCGAAGAACTGCGCGACGCCCAAGCCGCCGTCTCGCAGAGTGCGCAGACGCCGCGCGGCCGGCTGCGCGTGAGCCTGCCCGTGATCGGCTACCGGTTCCTGCTGCCGGTGCTGCCCGAATTCAAGCGCCGCTATCCGGAGGTGGAACTGGATCTCGATTTCAACGATCGTCTCGTCGACGTCGTCGACGGCGGTTTCGATGCGGTGATCCGCAGCGGCACGCTGACGGATTCGAGCCTGATGTCGCGCCGTCTCGGGCCGTTCCGCTTCGTGCTGTGCGCGTCGCCCGCGTACCTAACGCAGGCCGGCACGCCGCGCACGCTGCGCGATCTGGGCACGCACGGCTGCGTGCGCTACCGCTTCCCGACCACCGGCAAGCTTCAGCCTTGGGCGCTGCTGCCGGATGGCGGCGAGCCGCCGAACCTGCGCACCGCGATGACGTGCAACAACATGGAGGCGCTGCGCGCCGCCGTGATCGCGGGATTCGGCATCGGCTACATGCCGGATTTCCTCGCCCACGACGCGCTCGAGCAGCACAAGCTCGCCACCGTGCTCGACCAGTATTCGATCGATCCGGGACAGTTTTCGGTTTTGTGGCCGTCGAGCCGGCAGTTGTCGCCGAAAGTGCGGGTATTCGTCGATTTCATCTGCGAGCGGTTGTTTCGCGGCGATTGAGGTTCGCCAAATTCGATTGACTCGACTGGCTTCGCATCCGGTCGTGCGCCGCGCCGCGCCGGATCATTCCACCGTCAACCGCCCGGCGCGCGCCGCGGGCGGCAACGCGTCGCTGTCGTCCTTGAGCCCGACGCCCGTCAGCCCGAGCCGCCGCGCGTGCGTCAGCAGATAGTGCAGCTTGTGCGCGGCCGCCTCATACGGCAGCCCTTCGGGCCGCACGTTCGAGATGCAGTTGCGCTGCGCGTCATGACAGCCGACCTTCGGCGCATGCGTCAAATAAACCCCGAGACTGTCCGGCGAACTCAGCCCCGGCCGCTCGCCGATCAGCATCGCGACGAGCCGCGCGCCGAGCAGTTCGCCGATCTCGTCGCCGAGCGCGACGCGCGCCTGCCGCGCAACCACCACTGGCCCGATCCGCCAGCCGTCGAGCTTCGGCCGTACCGCGTTCAACAGCGGCAGCGCCTGCTTGGCCGCGGCGAACGCCGACAGGCCGTCGCCGATCACGAACACGACATCGGGGCGCGCCGCGCCGCCGCTTGCGGCCGCTGCCTGCGCGAGCGCCGCGCGGCTCGCGTCGGACAGCCTGCGGCCGAGGTCCGGCCGGCGCAGGTAATGCTGGCGATCCGGCGCCGCGCTGTCGGCCGCGAGCGTCGCGAAACCGGCTGCGTCCAACTCGCGGCGCAGCGCATCGGCATCGAGCGGCTGATGCACCGCGTCGCGCGCCTGCGCGTGCGACAGGTTGAACGCGAGCAAAGGCGCGGTCGGCAAGCTGTTGCCCGCGCGGCCGAGCGCAATCCGCGCGTTCGTGAACGCGCGCAGCTCACTCCACGGATTCCTTTCGACCGCGTCGCTCATGCGCCAATCCCCATCCAGTCGTTCACGCCGGCCAGCAGCGGCGCGCGTGGCGACGCAGCGCGCAACGCGCCGCGCGCATCGACGATCTCCATCGTCTCCAGCCATTCCTCGAACTCGGGCGCGCGGCGCAGGCCCAGCACCTCGCGCACGTACAGCTGATCGTGAAACGACGTGCTCTGATAGTTGAGCATCACGTCGTCCGCGCCCGGAATCCCCATGATGAAATTGATGCCCGCCGCGCCGAGCAGCGTCAGCAGATTATCCATGTCGTCCTGATCGGCCTGCGCGTGATTCGTGTAGCAGATGTCGCAGCCCATCGGCACGCCGAGCAGTTTGCCGCAGAAGTGGTCCTCGAGCCCCGCGCGGATGATCTGCTTGCCGTCGTACAAATACTCCGGGCCGATGAAGCCGACCACCGTGTTGACGAGAAACGGCTCGAACGCGCGCGCGAGCCCGTATGCGCGCACCTCGCAGGTCTGCTGGTCGACGCCGTGATGCGCGTTCGCCGATAGCGCGCTGCCCTGGCCCGTCTCGAAGTACATCAGATTGTCGCCGAGCGTGCCGCGCTTGAGCGCAAGGGCCGCGTCGCGCGCCTCGGCGAGCAGCGCGATCGAGATGCCGAAGCTCGCGTTCGCCTGCTCGGTGCCCGCGATCGACTGAAACACGAGATCGACCGGCGCGCCTTTGTCGATCGCGGCGATCGTGTTCGTCACGTGCGTCAGCACGCACGATTGCGTCGGCACGCGGTAGCGTTCGCGAAACGCGTCGATCATCGCGAGCAGCTTCGTGATTGCGGCGAGGCTGTCGGTGGCCGGATTGATGCCGATCATCGCGTCGCCGCAGCCGTACATCAGCCCGTCGAGCATCGACGCGGCAATGCCCTTCACGTCGTCGGTCGGATGATTCGGCTGCAGCCGCACCGACATGCGCCCAGGCAGTCCGACGGTGTTGCGAAAGCGCGTGACCACGCGGCGCTTTCTCGCCGCGGCGATCAGATCCTGGTTGCGCATCAGCTTCGACACCGCCGCGACCATCTCAGGCGTCAGTCCCGGCGCGATGCGCTCGAGCGCGGCGGCGTCGGCCGCGCTCGACAGCAGCCAGTTACGGAAATCGCCGACCGTCAGATGCGAAATCTCGGCGAACGCGTCGCGCGAATGCGTATCGACGATGAGGCGCGTGACCTCGTCGTCCTCGTAAGGAATCAGCGCCTCGTTGATAAACGCCGTGAGCGGCACGTTCGCGAGCGCCATCTTCGCGGCGACGCGCTCCTCCTCGGTCGCGGCCGCGACGCCCGCCAACTCGTCGCCGGAGCGCAGCGGGCTCGCTTTCGCGAGCAGCGTCTTCAGGTCCGCGAAGCGGTAGGTGCGCAAACCGATCGTCTCCGTATATCGCATTTGCGTGAATCCTCCTTATGTCGTGCTTGCCGCGCCTGCCGTGCGCCGCGCGTCCATCGGCATCGCCATTCAACGAATGCCCGGCGCCGCGCGCGTTGCGTCGGCCATGCACGCCCGGCCATCCGCCGTCGAGCCGCGTATGCCCCAAGCGCGCCGCGCATACCGGCGCGCTGCCGCCGAACGCGCCGCGCGCCACGCGTGTCCCGGTCGCGCGCCCCGTCTGCGGCCCGTTCATTCCTCCAACAATGCGTCGATGGGTGCGGCCGCGCGCTGCGAGCCGGTGGCCAGAAAATAGCCGTAGCCAAGCACGAGGAACGCGACAAAGATCAGCGCAACGAGCGCGTTGAAATACACCATCGTCGCGAGGCACACCACCGCGGCCACGAGCGCGAATGCCGGAAACAGCGGATACAGCGGCGCGCGGAACGGCCGCGCCATCCGCGGCTGCGTGCGGCGCAGCTTGAACAGCGCGGCCATGCTGACGATATACATCACGATAGCGCCGAATACCGACATCGTCACGATGTTCGCGGTCAGCGTCTGGCCGGCGAACTGAATCAGCTCGTCGCTATAGATCGCGGCAATGCCGATCACGCCGCCCGCGACAATCGCGCGATAAGGCGTCTTGAAGCGCGGATGCACTTTCGCGAGCCATTCGGGCAGGTAGCCTTCGCGGGCCAGCGCGAAGATCTGGCGCGAATAGCCGAGGATGATCCCGTGGAACGACGCGACCAGGCCGAACAGGCCGAGCCATACGAGCATGTGCATCCAGCCGCTGTTCGCGCCGACGATGTACTTCATCGCCTGCGGCAGCGGATCGTTGATGTTCGCGAGCTTCGTCCAGTCGCCCGCGCCGCCTGCGAACACCATCACGCCGATCGCCAGCGCGACGAGCGTGAGAATTCCCGCGACATACGCGATCGGAATCGAGCGCTTCGGATTCTTCGCTTCCTCGGCCGCCATCGCGACGCCTTCGATCGCGAGAAAGAACCAGATGGCGAACGGAATCGCCGCGAACATGCCGTGGAACGCACCCATGCTGAAGTGATCGGCGCCCGCCCAGCCGCCCTTCGTGAAGTGGCTCCACGCGAAGCCCGGCGACACGACGCCCATGAACACCAGCAATTCGAAGATCGCGAGCAGCGTGACGATGAGCTCGAACGTCGCCGCGATCTGCACGCCGACGATATTGAGCGCCATGAACACGAGATACGCGCCCATCGCCGCATGCTTGGGTTCGAGCCCCGGAAACTGCACGTGCAGATACGCGCCGATCGCAAGCGCGATCGCGGGCGGCGCGAACACGAACTCGACGAGCGTCGCGGCGCCCGCGAGATAGCCGCCCGCCGGGCCGAACGCGCGGCGCGCGTAGGCGAACGGGCCGCCCGCGTGAGGAATCGACGTCGTCAGCTCGGTGAAGCTGAAGATGAACGTGGTGTACATCGCCGCGACGAACAGCGCGGTGACGACGAAGCCGAGCGTGCCCGCGCTCGCCCAGCCGTAGCTCCAGCCGAAGTATTCGCCGGAGATCACGAGCCCGACCGCAATGCCCCACAGCTGCCAGGTGCCGAGCGTTTGCTTGAGCGCCGGTTGGGCCGCGCTGCCGTCCGCGCCGGGGCGGCCATTCGATTCCGTCTGCATGACTCTCTCCTCGAAAGCGGCGGAACGGCTGCCGTGACGGGCCGTTCCGCGACTGAGAATCGATGCTAGTGAGTCATTAATCGACGTGTTATCGAAAATCGGCAAACGTCCATTCTTTCGTTTTCCCTACGAAACGTGCGCCAAGCCCGGCCGCGCGCGCCGCGACAGCCGGCTTGTGTCTCCCGCCATACAGACCGTGGCCGGCCCAGCGCATACAGTGTGGGCCAACGTCGAGCCCCATCGGCCGCGTCCGTCCGATTCGACGACGGCACTGGGGCCTGATCACGTCCAACGATCACCGATTATTCCATTCAGACCATGCGGGCCTCTTATCTCGATACCGCTCGGGGCGCGGGCATCATCCTCGTCGTCTACGGGCATGTGCTGCGCGGCCTCGTCTCGGCCGGGCTGGTCCCCGCCGGGCTGAGCGACTTCCTCGCGGCAACCGACTACACGATCTACACGTTTCACATGCCGCTGTTCTTCCTGCTGTCGGGGCTGCATGTGCCGAAATCGCTGCAACGCGCGAGCGGCGGCGAATTTCTTTCGTCGAAGCTGCGCACGATCGTTTATCCGTACCTCGTCTGGTCGGTGCTGCAAGGCGGCGTGCAAATCGCGCTGTCGTCGCACGGGATGAACCACCCGTTCACGCTGCACGATCTGCTCGCCATCGGCTGGCGGCCGTTCGGCCAGTTCTGGTTCCTGTACGCGCTGTTCATCTGCATGCTGGTTGCCTGGGCGGTCGCGGCCGTCGTGCCGGGCTTGGGCGCGCGCGGCGGCGCGGTATCCGGCGGCGTGCGAGCGCTGCTCGTCGCGCTCGCGATCGGCTCGCTCGCGCTCGCCCCGTTCGCCCAGCCGGACATCGTGGCGAAAACGCTCACGTACCTGCCGTTCTTCATATTCGGCATGCTGATCGGCGACAAACTGCCCGCGCTGCTCGCGCGCACGTCGAACCTGCTCGCGATCGGCGTGGTGGCGGCGGCGTTCTGCGCGGCCGTGGTGTTCGCGCATCGCTTCGGTGATTCGACCAGCGTGTGGGCCGTGCCCGCCGGGCTCGCGGGCACCGCGCTCGTGCTGATGCTCGTCTATCGCGCGTCGCTGCGCGGCGGCCGCGCGCACAGCGGGCAGAGCCGGCCGTCGTGGCTCGAACGGATCGGCTTCGCGTCGATGCCCATCTATCTCGCGCACATCCTGGCCACCGCAGGCGCACGAATCGTGCTCGTCAAGCTGGGCATCACGAACGTCGGCGTGCATCTCGCGCTCGGCACGCTTGCGGGCGTGGTCGCACCGATGGTGCTCTACGCGCTCGCGCTGCGCTCGGGCACCGCGCGCTTCATCGGCTTCCCGCCGCTGCCGCGCACGCAAGCCGCCGCAACGGCACAAAGCCGCATCCGCAATGCGGACGCGGCGTAGGTTCCGCCCACACGAATAACGGGCATGCAAACGCGCGCCGCGGGTTGCCCGTCAATCGGGCTCCGTCCGGGTGCGCGCAGGAAAAAGAGCGCTGCTCGGCCGCCCCCGACAAGCGACGGTCGACGCGTGCAACGCGGCCGGCGATGCAGGTTTCGCCGCTTTCGAAAAGCGTGCTCGGGGCGAGCCGCCACAAGCAAAGGACGCAGCGAACAGCGCATGCATTCGCAAACGGCATGACGCGAACGCCGCGCTGAGCGCCGATGCACCCGGCGCTCGCGGGTTATCCGTGCAAACACGCTCAAGGTGAGCGCGCCGCCAGCCAGGCAAGCTATCCCGTTGGCCACCGCCAACGAACGCGGCGCGCATTGCGCACGCCGCCCGCCGATTACCTCACTCCTGCCTGATCACTCCTGCCTGCCGCGCTGATTGAACCAGCGATCGAGCAGCTTGCCCGCCGCTTCACGGCCGCCAAGGCCGAACGACAGCGCCACCGCAACCGCAATCGCGCCGAGCACGAGCCCGAACGCGAGCTGCACGATCTCGTTCGCAATGCCCATCGCGCGCAGCCCCATCGCGAAGACCAGGCCAAGAATGGCGAACTGCGCGATGCGCGACAGCAGCACGCTGTGGTCGTGATCCGCCTGCTCGATCACGCGGCGCGCGAGACTCGCGAGCCAGAAGCCGATCACGAGAATCACGCCGCCCATCAGCACGTGGCCGCCGAACTCGATGAACAGCGTGACGACGTCGCGCACCTGCGTAAAACCGAGCCGGTTTGCGGCCTCGACGGTTGCGAACAGCATCGCGAAGAAAATCACGAGCCGGCTGGCGAGCACCGACGGCTGCAAAACGCCGGAGAACACGCGCTCGATGCCGAGCACGGCAGGCAGGCCGTCGACGCCCGCCGCGACGAGCAGCTTCTGCACGAGCGCGCCGACGAAGCGCGCAACATAAAACGTGACGAGCACGATCACGACGGCCGCGACGATGTCGGGCACCGCGCCAAGAAACTGGCCGAGCAGATCGGTCGCCGGGCGCGAGATCGCCTCGATCTTCAGCGCGTCGAGCGCGGAGATCAGCGTCGGCACGAACACGAAGATATAGACCACCGTGCCGATCAGACTCGACAGCTTCACGGGCGTCGCGCTGCCGACGTTTTGCGTGAGTTTGTCCGCGCCCGCCGCGACCAGCAGATTCGTCACCAGCCCGCGCAGCACCTTCGCGACGAGCCAGCCGACAAACCCGATCACGGCCGCCGCGAACACGTTCGGCACGATCGCGAGGATCTTGTCGATCATGCTCTGCACGGGCGCGAGCAGCCCGTTCAGATCGAACGCGGCCAGGATCGCCGGAATGAACAGCAGGATCACGAGCCAAAACAGCACGTCGCCGAGAAACGTGCTCATCGGCTGCGTGCCGGTTGTCTGCGAGAGCTTGCTGTCGATCTTGCTCGCCTTCAGCGCCTTGTCCGCGACGCTGCGCAACAGCGACGCAATGAGCCACGCGATCAGCGTGAGCGCCGCACCGCCCAGCAGGTTCGGCAAATAGTTGACGATCTTGCCGACCAGTTGCGAAAACGGGTTCGACATCGCGTAAAGATTCAACGCATTGAAGATGCCGATCGCGGTCATGAGCAGCACGAGCCAGAAAAGCCCGCCCGCGATGATGCGCTCCACCTGCGCGCCCTGCCCGGTGCTCTCGGAGATCCGCGCATCGACCTTCAGCGCGGCAAGCAGCTTACGCGCGCCGGCCCGGACCAGCACCGCGATGACCCAACCTACGATCAATATGCCGATCGCGCCGGCGATTTTGGGCAGATAGACGCCCAAGGTGTTTTGTAGCGACGTCAGGAAGCTGGACGATTCCATTTGTTCTCTCCCGAAAGCGTGGGCTGCGGTTGGAAACACTGACGAACGGATAAACCCTGCGGACTCCGAATATAGGCGGCGTGCACGCGAGGCTGAACTTACACGGTCAACGATGACCGGTGCAATCGCGTAGCGGGCGCCGATCTTAAACTTTAGACGCGGAATCGACCCTATTCCTAAAAAATTGTGAAATCCGAATGGGGCCGGATGCGAACGCAAATGAAAGATGAAGGAGAGCGCCGCGCAACGGCGCGCGATGGCGGCAAAGGAAAACGTGCCGGCATCGGCAGGCGTTCGGCGTTTTGCGACTTTGCCGGCTTTACGGCTTCGCGGCTTTACGGTTTGACGGTCTTATACGCGCACCGCCAGCGGAAAGACGCACCGCTGGCGCAGCCCGTTTCCTAATGCGGTTCAATCGAGCGCACAATCGCATCCGTGCGCTCGATACATCGCCCGTCCGATCCACAACGCCTTTGCGAGCGAGCCGGCTTGCCGACGCCGCCCGCATGTCGCGGTATCGCGGGTGCCGGATCACCGGCTATCGACGAACGGCCGCGCACCGGCGGCGCGGTCGGCACGCCTGCCTCGCAGACCGGCGAACCGATCGGCGCCGGTCGCATCGTTCCGCCTTCGACAGGAGATCAACCGATGACCGAGTATGAGTATCGAGTGGAAATTCGCCAAGCCCGTGCAATCGACGTGCTGGCCGTCGATCACGTCGGCCCGTATCCGGAAATCAACCGCGCATTCGATACGCTTTCCGCATGGATCGGCGAGCGCGGGCTATTCGGCCCCGAAACGCAATGCATCGGCATCTTTCACGACGATCCCCACACGACGCCCGCCGAGCAGTTGCACGCCCAAGCGTGCTTCGCGCTTGGCCCGGCGACGGCGTCAATCAACGTGACGCCGCCCGTCACGCATGCGACGGTCGCGGGCGGCGAGCACGCCGTGCTCGTCCATCGGGGGCCGTATGCGGATCTCCAACAGGCTTACGATTGGCTGTACGGCACGTGGCTGCCGAACTCGGGCCGTGAAAGCGCCGATGCGCCGCCGTTCGAGCTTTATCTGAATTCGCCCGCCGATACGCAACCCGCCGATTTGGTGACGGAGATTCACGTACCGCTGCGATGAGTTGGCGGCAAGCGGCGGATCTTCCGGCAAGACGCCACAGCGGCTCATCGCGGCAAAACAAACCGCAACGGCACGCCCGCTGCGGCCGAATGGCCGGCCGGCACAGGTTTGCGGGCCCGGTATCTGCGGCGCGCATGCGCTCGACCTCCCCGCCCGGTGCCCCGAACCAATCGGCCTACCCACGCGCGCCGGCCACGGCCGCGCCGCATTGCGGGCAATATCGCGCGGCCGCATCGAGCGGCGCTCGGCAGCCTGCGCACACAGGCTGCGCCTGCGATGCGCCGCACTGCGCGCAAAACTTCGCCTGCGCGCCGTTGATCGCCCCGCATTTCGCACATGCGGCACTCAGCGCGGGTGCGGCGGGGTCCGACGGCGATGGGAAACCGCCCAGCCCGCGATCGTGACCGCGCCGCCCCCAGCCATCGCCGCCGTGACCGCCGCCGTAGCCACCGTGGCCGCCGCCGTGATGGCTGCCACCCGCTGCGCGGCCATGGTGCCCGCCCATCATTCGTTTAAGCCAGTCCATATTGCCTCCTGCTAATCAGCCGAGCTGCATTAATTCGCGCGGCGCAACAGCCGCAGCCCGTTGCCAACGACAACGAGACTCGCGCCCGCGTCGGCGAACACCGCCATCCACATCGTTCCCATCCCCGCGATCGTCAAGCCGAGGAACAGGGCCTTCACGGCGAGCGCGAACGCGATGTTCTGCACGAGCACGCGATGCGTCGCCCGCGACAGCCGCACGAACTCCGGAATCTTGCGCAGATCGTCATCCATCAGCGCGACGTCGGCCGTCTCGATCGCCGTGCCCGTGCCCATCGCGCCCATCGCGAAGCCGATGTCGGCCCGCGCGAGCGCCGGCGCATCGTTGATTCCGTCGCCGACCATGCCGACCGCGCGGCCGCTCGCCGCCAATTCGTCGACGGCCGCGAGCTTGTCCTGCGGCAACTGGTTGCCGCGCGCGTCGTCGATGCCGACCTGCTGCGCGATGGCCGCGGCGGTATGCGGGTTGTCGCCCGTCAGCATCGCGGTCTTGATGCCGAGCCCGTGCAGCTCGCCGATGGCCGCACGGCTCGTGTCCTTCACCGTGTCCGCCACCGCGAACAGGCCGAGCACGCGCGCGCCGTCGATCAGCATCACGACTGTCTTGCCCTGCCGCTCCAGTTCGTCGAGGCGCGCTTCGAGCGCGGCCGAGCAGCGTTCGAGTTCTTCGACCAGCCGGTGATTGCCGAGCCAGTAAGGCGTGCCGTCGATCGTCCCGCGCACGCCGCGCCCGGCGATCGCCTCGAAATCGGCAACGTCGGCCAGCGGCGCGCCCTCCTGGCCACGGTCGGCCGCGCCCGGCGCGGCAATCGCTTGCGATACCGGATGGTCGGAGCGCGCGGCAAGACTTTTCGCGAGCCGGCGCACGCGCGCCTCGTCGACATCGTTCGCGCGCATCTCGAAGTCGGTCATCACCGGCTTGCCGCGCGTGATCGTGCCGGTCTTGTCGAGCGCGATCCACGCGAGCCGGCGGCCCTGCTCCAGATACACGCCGCCTTTTACGAGAATCCCGCGGCGGGCGGCGGCCGCGAGGCCGGAGACGATCGTCACGGGTGTCGAGATCACGAGCGCGCACGGGCACGCGATCACGAGCAGCACGAGCGCGCGGTAGATCCAGTCGCGCCATGCGCCGTCTAGCAGCAGCGGCGGCGCAACGGCGACGAGCAGCGCGATCGCGAACACGATCGGCGTGTAGACGCGCGCAAAGCTGTCCACGAAACGCTGCGTCGGCGCCTTCGAGCCCTGCGCCTGCTCGACCGCATGAATGATCCGCGCAAGCGTCGTGTTGCTCGCAACCGCCGTCACGCGGTATTCGAACGAGCCCGATTCGTTGATCGTGCCCGCGTACACCGCATCGCCCGGGCTTTTCTCGACGGGCAGGCTTTCGCCCGTGATCGGCGCCTGATTGACGCTCGAACGTCCTTCGACGATCTCGCCGTCGAGGCCGATGCGTTCGCCCGGCTTCACGCGCACGATCGCGCCGAGCGCGACCTGCGCGGCATCGACGCTCACCCACGTGCCGTCGGGCTGCTTCACCGTCGCGGTATCGGGCGCGAGCTGCATCAGGCCCTGGATCGCATTGCGCGCACGGTCGAGCGATTTCGCCTCGATCAGCTCGGCAATCGTGAACAGCACCATCACCATCGCCGCCTCAGGCCACTGGCCGATCACCATCGCGCCGGTCACCGCGATGCTCATCAGCGCGTTGATGTTCAGGTTGCCGTTCTTCAGCGCGATCCAGCCCTTGCGGTAGGTGCCGAGGCCGCAGACCGCGACGGCCGCGAGCGCGAGCACGGCGCCCACCCACACCGGCAAGCCGAACCAGGTGGCGCCCTCCGATGCGATCGCCGCCACGCCCGCGATCGCGAGCGGCCACCACGGGCGCGACGATTGCGCCGGGCGCGCCGCCGGCGCGGCGCCGGCGGCGGCATTGCCCGCTGCGTCGTCCGCCTGCTCGGGCGTCATGCCCAGCGAGCGGATTGCACCGACGATCCGGCTTTGCGCGCCCGGCGCGTGCTCGACCGTCAGCAAGCGCTGCATCAGATTGAATTCGAGGTCCGCGACGTCGGACATCCCGCCCAGCTTCTTGCGGATCAACGCCTCTTCGGTCGGGCAATCCATCTGCATGATCCGGAATGCCGAGCGCACCCGGCCGGCGGTAGCCGGTTGCGTGCCGGGCAGCGGCGCGAATGCAACGGGAGCGGGCGTGCAGCAGGCTTCGGCGGAGGATGCGTGATCGTGATCCTGGCCGTGATCGTGGTCATGATCTGCGCGATGATCGTGGCCGGCGTGGTCGTGCGCGCAGTCTTGGCCATGTTCGTGGGCATCGTGCCGGTGACCGGGCGCCGGGCGCTCGCGTTGCGCTGCGTCGTGCCCGGCCGGGTGCGCGTGCGCGCCGGCACGCGCCGGCGCCTGATTGGGCGGATCGCCCGCACGAGCGCCGTCATCGACGGGTTTAAGCGAATGGGGCCGGTCATCTGCGCGGATGGCCTCGGTCATGGCAACCTCCTGTGTGTCTGACGGTGTACAGTTAACACCTTGAAGTCACTACAGGGTCAACCCTCTTTTGCGGGAGATTCGAATGAAGATTGGCGAACTGGCGAAAGCGGCCCGCTGCACCCCGGAGACGATTCGTTTCTACGAAAAAGAGGGGCTGATGCCCGGCGCACAGCGGACCGATTCGAACTACCGCAGTTACAACGACACCCACGTCGAGCGGCTGCGCTTCATCCGCAATTGCCGCGCGCTCGACATGACGCACGACGAGATTCGCGCGCTGCTGCGTTTCACCGACGATCCGGCGCACGGCTGCCATTCGGTCAACGTGCTGATCGACGAACATCTTGGCCACGTCAATGCGCGCCTGGCCGAGCTGGAGCATCTGAAAGCCCAGCTCACCGCGCTGCGCGAACAATGCCAGGGCGAGCACACTGTCGAGGATTGCGGGATCGTCCATGGCCTCTCGACAATGGAAACGCCCGAAGCGCCGGCCAAACGCACGCACGTCGGCTAAAACGGCGCCGGGCGCGACGCCGGACGGCCCATGGCGCGCCGGTGCCGTCATCAAGCTCGACAGCCATTCGATTGCGTTAACTTATATCTAGTTATAAATTAACTAAATATAAGTTAACCAGTCATACTATGCCTCGTTTTTCCCCTCTGGCGCTGGCCGTGCTGGCCATGCTCACCGAAGCGCCGATGCATGCATATCGGGTCCAACAACTGATCAAGCTGCGCGGCAAGGACGAGGTCATCAACGTCAAACAGCGCAACAGCCTGTATCAGACGCTCGATCGGCTCGAACGCGACGGGCTCGTCGTCGTCAGCGAAACCGGACGCGACGGCGCCTTTCCGGAGCGAACCGTCTATGCCATTACCGACGCAGGCCGCGACACCGCCCGCACGTGGCTGCGCGAGCAACTCGCGCAACCCGCGCGCGAATTTCCAGCGTTTCCGGCCGCGCTGTCGGTCCTGCCGCTGCTGTCCGTCGACGATGCGCGCCGTCAGCTCGAGGCGCGCACGGCTGCGCTTGAACAAGAAATCGAGCGTCTCGAAGCCATCCGCAATGCGGCGCTGGCAATGCAGATCCCTCGTCTGTTCCTGCTGGAAACCGAATTGATGCAGCTCACCGTGGAAACCGAACTCAACTGGGTACGCAGCGTCGTCGATCATTTGAAGGTCGGTGCGCTCACCTGGAGCGAAGCGTGGCTGCGCGAAGTGGCCGAACGCCTTTCCCAAACGGCGCCGCGCGCCGAGTCGATGTGACTGCCCGCCCCGCGTTGCCGTTCGATGCCGTTGGCCGGCGGCACGCTCGGGCTCGCCGCACCGAAATGTCGATGCCACGGCAATCTTTCGAGCCAAGCGCGCGGGCGGCGCCGTCCGCCTTCAGCCTACCGATGGCCGCGCTCAAGCGCGTTCGACGCGGCGGCGCGCCGCACGGACCCGCCATCCTCCGGCACACGCGCCGCTCGCTGCCGGCACGCCGGGCAGCCATGCAAATCGAGCGCCGGCCGATCCATGTGGATCAGCCACCGAAGGTTTGTCATGGATGCCATGAGAGAGACAAAAGAGAAACTCATGGCGTCGAGGATGAAGATCCGTGACATCGCGCCACGGGCACGCGAGCGAGCGTCGCTCGCGATTCGGATTCGATCAATGCCCCTGCTTGGTTGCTGCGACCGTCGAGCGAAGCATCAAATAGCGCTGCTTGGTCGTGCCGTCCCCCGTGATCAGGCCGAACGGGCCGCGGCTGTTCGGATTGTCGTACATTTCGTACCAAGCAAAGCCAAGCAGGTTGTACTGCGACCTGGCTGCGACCAGCTGCGGAATCGTCTTTTGGATATAGGCGTTGGCCTGCTCGTCGGTGTTATCGGGATCGACGCCGACTTCCGTGAACACGATCGGCAGGTTGTACGTTTTCTTCAAGCGGTCGAGCACATTGTAGATACCGCCCGTCTTCGCATAGGCGTGTTCGAAGTCTCCGCCGTTCGAATACCAGTGCCATTGGATGGCATCGGGCGAGATCTTCGGATGGCCGGTCGAGCCGTCAGGCTGCGTGCCCGACATCAGCGCGTCGAGGAAGCCGAAATTCAGCCAGCCCGTCGACGCGTTCGCCATCAGAATCGTCTTGCGTTGCGTGTCGACCGAGCGCCAGCCGTCGAGCGAGCCGCGCAGCGCGCCGCGCCAGATCGGGAACGTCGTGTTGTCGAAATCGGACGGATTGAGGCCGTCGCCCTTCACCGGCGCATTGTGCCAGTCGGTATCGAACTCGTTGCCGAACTCGACCACCGGAATGCCGTCAAGCCGCTTCGCCGCATAGGCCGCAACCCGGTACGCATACGCATAGGCGCTCTGTTCGGTCGGCTGCGCGCCGTTGAGCGACGGATCGTCGTAGGGGTACGCCGAGATCATCGGCAGCACCGTCACATTCGTGCCCAGCGCGGGCATGACCTTGTCGACGAGCAGATCGATATGCTCGGGGATGTACACGTCCTGCCGGAAAAAGCGCATGCCGAGATCGGTGACATGCGTGGCTTGCGAATTCAGCGGCATCGACATGTAGATGCCGCCTTGCATGTAATGGCCGTTCACGCCGAAGAAGGGTAGGCTCGACGCGAGGATCGATGCGGCCGCCGTGCCCGCGGGCGGCGTCGTCGCCGATGAACCGGACGACGTCGATGAACCCGACGAACCCGAAGAATCCGGCGTAGATCCGGACGCGGAACCCGTCGTCGAGCCCGATGACGTTGCGGAGCCCGCCGCCGTCCCGGACGATGCGCCGCCTTGCGCGGTTTGCTGGGCGACAAACTTCGTCGTCGATCCGCCGTCTTCGCCTCCGCACGCGCTCAGCACGCACGAGACGAACAGCATGCCGATGAATTTTCGCCAGCGAGACATGGGCACATGCGCATCCGATTGCGCAAGAGCATCGATATGCTCCATCTTTGAACTCCTATCTAAAAAATAGGCGCTCATTCTATGGGCGCAGACCCGGAGATAAACATCGCAATCGGTAAGCACATGTAAAAGATTGCTACTTATGTGTTCAAAATCGCGCAATCACCCTTCAAGTTCGGCTAATTCCATCTCCATATTCGCCAATTACAGAAATTCCAGCCGGCCGGCGGCCACGTCGCGCCGCATTTTCCATTGCCGGATCGCTTTTGATTCTTAACTGATCGGCAGTATTAATCCGTTCAAATAAAAAAACCCCGAAAACCGGAACGAATCCCGGCCTTCGGGGTGGGGGACGGCTGCGCGGCGCGCTTTACTTGCCGCCGATGCTCTTAAGCGGCTTCCATTCGCCCTTCTCGACCTTGTAGATCGTGATGCCGCCGTTCTTCAGGTCGCCCTTTGCATCATATGCAATGTGCGTCGACGTGACGCCTGCCATATCGGTCTTCGCAAGCAGCGGCAGATACTTCGCCGGATCGGTCGAGTTCGCCTGCTTCATTGCGTTGAACAGCGCCATCGCGCCGTCATACGCATACGGCGAGTACGTCTGCACGTCTTCGCCGAAACGCTTCTTGTACTTGTCCGCATACGCCTTGCCGCCGGGCATGTCGGCGAGCGGCAAGCCGGCGAGCGAGGCGATCGACCCCTCGGCGGCGTCGCCGGCGATCTTCAGGAAGGTCGGCGTATGGACCATCTCGCCGCCCATCAGCGGCGCCGTGATGCCAAGCGACTTCATCTGCTTGGCCATCGGCGCTGCTTGGGAATCCGCGCCGCCGTAGTAGACGAGGTCCGGCTTCACCGATTTCAGCTTCGTCAAAATCGCCTTGAAGTCGACCGCCTTGTCATTCGTGAACTCGCGATCGACAATCGTCGCGCCCGCCGCCTTCGCCGCCTTCTCGAACTGGTCGGCAAGGCCCTGGCCATACGCGGTGCGATCGTCGACGATCGCAATCTTTTTCATGCCCAGATCCTTCGCCGCGAACGCGCCCGCCACCGAGCCCTGCTGCGTGTCGGACGTCATCATCCGGAAGGTCGTCTTGTAGCCCTGCTGCGTATATTCCGGGGCCGTCGCCATTGCGATCTGCGGAATGCCCGCGTTCGCGTAAATGCGCGAAGCCGGGATCGTCGTGCCCGAATTGAAGTGGCCGAGCATGCCCTTGATGCCGTCGTCGACGAGCTTCTGCGCGACCGTCGTGCCGGTGCGCGGGTCGGCCTGGTCGTCCTGCGTGTCGAGTACGAATTTCACCGGCTTGCCGCCGATCATGGGCTTCGTCGCATTGAAATCCTCGATCGCGAGCACGATGCCGTTCTGCATGTCCTTGCCGTAATGCGCCTGTGCGCCCGTCATCGGCGCTGCGAAACCGATCTTGACGTCATCCGCGTGCGCCGTCCCCGCCAGCGACATGACCGCAACGAACGTTGCGCCTGCCAGCTTTTTCATCGTGTGTTGCATAGTTTCTCCTATACCAGGGTAAATGGAGCGGCTTCGGATTCGCCTTGCCGCTTCCGTTTATTGAGGCGATTGGCAGGGCGTGCTCAGCCGATCGTCATCAAATTCGCGTTGCCGCCCGCCGCCGCGGTGTTCACGCTGACCGAGCGCTCGGTGAGCAACCGTTCGAGCGCGTAATCCTCGTCGCCGTTGTCGAACGCGCCCGCCGCGACGCCCTGCACCGACACGATCGGGCCGGGGCGTTGCGCAACCGCCTTCACCAGCGCGAGCAACTCGTCGCTGTCGCCTTCGAACAGCACGGCGTCGAACTGCGCGTCGGCCTGCTTGCGCACGCTCACATACGCCTTCAACGGCGCGGGCAGCGACGCGGCGAGCGCTTCGCCCGCCGCGCCCGCGAACAACGCGCGATTGCCGGTGGCAAGCACGGCCGCGAGCTGCGCGAGCGCGCCGCGCTTGGTCGCCGCGATGCACAGCACGGTGCCGCGCGGGCCGAGCGTATACGTATTGCGCTCGCCCGTCGGGCCGGCGAGCACCGCGGTCGCGCCCGCCAGCACGTGCGACAGATAGCCGTCGCAACGCGCGGCAAGCGCCGGCTCGCGCTCGTCGAGCAGCCAATCGCGCAGCGCGGTCAACGCGGCGCACGGATTATCGCTCGACTCGCCTTCGGGCGGAGCATCGGCCACGAGCGACGCTTCGAGCGATCTCGGCAAGCCAGCCGGGCGCGTCGCGAGCAAGCGCTGCAAATAGAGCGCGCCGCCCGCCTTCGGCCCGGTGCCCGACAGCCCTTCGCCGCCGAACGGCTGCACGCCGACCACCGCGCCGATCACGTTGCGGTTCACGTAGATGTTGCCGACGTGCGCGCGCGCGATCACATGCGCGATGGTCTCGTCGATCCGCGTGTGAATGCCGAGCGTGAGGCCGTAGCCCGTTGCGCGGATCTGCTCGAGCAGCTTGTCGAGCTGGCTGCGGCGGTAGCGCACGACATGCAGCACCGGGCCGAACACCTCGCGCTTGAGTTCGTCGACGCTGCCGATTTCGATGATCGTCGGCGGCACGAACGTGCCTTGCGTGCATGCCTGAGGCATCGACAGTTGCGTGACCGCGTGCCCCTTGTCCTTCATCGCCGCGATGTGCGTATCGATCGTGCGCTTCGCGTCGGCATCGATCACCGGGCCGACGTCGACCGACAAGCGATCCGGATTGCCGAGCGAAAGCTCGCGCATCGCGCCCTTGAGCATCTCGAGCGTGCGATCGGCGACGTCGTCCTGCAGGCACAGCACGCGCAGCGCGGAGCACCGCTGGCCGGCCGAATCGAACGACGATTGCAGCACATCGGCGACCACCTGCTCGGCGAGCGCCGACGAATCGACGATCATCGCGTTCTGCCCGCCCGTTTCGGCAATCAGCGGAATCGGCTTGCCGTCTGGATCGAGGCGGGAAGACAGCGTTTTGTTGATGAGGCGCGCGACTTCGGTCGAACCGGTGAACATCACCGCACGCGTGCGGGAATCCGCAACGAGCGCCGCGCCGACCGTCTCGCCGTCGCCGGGCAGCAGTTGCACCGCGCCCGCCGGCACGCCGGCTTCGCGCAGAATGCGCACGGCCTGCGCGGCGATCAGCGGCGTCTGCTCGGCCGGCTTGGCGAGCACCGTGTTGCCGGCCGCGAGCGCCGCGGCCACTTGGCCCATGAAGATCGCGAGCGGGAAATTCCACGGGCTGATACATACCACGGGGCCAAGCGGGCGATGCGTATCGTTCGAGAACTCGTCGCGGATCTGCGCCGAGTAATAGCGCAGGAAATCGACCGCCTCGCGAATTTCCGCGATCGCGTTCGGCAGCGACTTGCCGGCTTCGCGCACGATCAAGCCCATCAGCGTGTGCATCTGCGCTTCGAGCAGATCGGCCGCGCGCGCCAGACAATCGGCGCGCGCGTCGACGGGCGTTGCCTGCCAGATCGGCGCCGCCGCGACTGCATGCGCGAGCGCCGCGCTCACTTGCTCGGGCGTTGCATCGCTGACCGTGCCCACCACGTCGCGCAAATCGGCCGGATTGCGCACGTCGCGCGGGCTCGCGTCGGCGAGCGCCTCGTCGGCGAGCATCGGCGCCGCACGCCACGGATGATGCGCGCTCGCGAGCAGCGCCGACGACAGCGACGCAAGCCGATGCTCGTTCGACAAATCGAGCCCCATCGAATTGACCCGCGCGGCGCCGTACAACTCGCGCGGCAGCGGGATCTTCGGATGCGGCGCGCCGAGCGGCAGAATTTTCGCGGCCTCTTCGACCGGATCGGCGACCAGCTCCTTCACCGGCACCGATTTGTCGGCGATCCGGTTCACGAACGACGTGTTCGCGCCGTTCTCGAGCAGGCGCCGCACGAGATACGCGAGCAACGTCTCGTGCGTGCCGACGGGCGCGTACACGCGGCACGGGCGATTCAGCTTGTCGCGGCCCGTCACTTCCTCGTAAAGCGGCTCGCCCATGCCGTGCAGGCATTGGAATTCGTACTGGCCGGGGTAGTAATTCTGGCCCGCGAGGTGATAGATCGCGGACAGCGTGTGCGCATTGTGCGTCGCGAACTGCGGATAGACCGCGTCGGGCGCGGCGAGCAGCCGCTTCGCGCACGCGAGATACGACACGTCGGTATAGATCTTGCGCGTGTAGACCGGATAGCCCTCGAGGCCGTCGACCTGCGCGCGCTTGATCTCCGAATCCCAATACGCGCCCTTTACGAGCCGTACCATCAAGCGGTGGCGGCTGCGGCGCGCGAGATCGATCAGGTAGTCGATCACGAACGGGCAGCGCTTCTGATAGCCCTGCACGACGAAGCCGATGCCGTTCCAGCCCGCGAGATCCGGATCGAAGCACAGCGCCTCGAGCAGATCGAGCGACAGCTCGAGGCGATCGGCCTCTTCGGCGTCGATGTTCAGGCCGATATCGTAGCGGCGCGCGAGCCGCGCGAGCGAGCGCACGCGCGGCAGCAGCTCGCTCATCGTGCGCTCCTGCTGCATGCGCGAATAGCGCGGATGCAGCGCCGACAGCTTGATCGAAATGCCCGGCCCTTCATAGATGCCGCGCCCGCCCGCCGCCTTGCCGATCGCATGGATCGCCTGCTCATACGACGCGTAGTAGCGCTGCGCATCCTCCTCGGTCGTGGCCGCCTCGCCGAGCATGTCATACGAATAGCGAAAGCCGCGCGCCTCGTACTTGCGGCTGTTCGCGAGCGCCTCGGAGATCGTCTCGCCGGTGACGAACTGCTCGCCCATCAGCCGCATCGCGATATCGACGCCCTTGCGGATCAGCGGCTCGCCGCCTCTGCCGATCAGCCGCGTGAGCGCCGACGACAATCCCGCCTCGCTGTTCGTCGTGACCAGCTTGCCGGTAATCATCAGCCCCCAGGTCGCAGCGTTGACGAACAGCGACGGCGCATGGCCGACATGCGAGCGCCAATCGCCCTTGCTGATCTTGTCGCGAATCAGCGCGTCGCGCGTGGCGCGGTCCGGAATGCGCAGCAGTGCCTCGGCAAGACACATCAGCGCGACGCCTTCCTGGCTCGACAGCGAAAACTCGTGAATCAGCCCCTCGACGCCGCCGCCCGAATTCTTCTCGCGCAGCGCTTCGACAAGGCGCGCGGCCATCGCCTGCACCTGCGCCGACAGATTCGCGGGCAAGCGCGCCTCGCCGATCAGGAACGGCACGCATTCCGGCTCGGGCCGGCGGTATGCAGCCGTGATCGCCGCGCGCAACACCGACTGCGGCTGCACGCTCTGCGCGAATTCGAGGAACGGGTGGGGCGCGCCGTCTTCGTCATGCTCCGCGTGGATCTCGGACACATCCGCGCCCCCCGCGTGGCCGGACAGCTCCGGCGGCAGTTGGCCGTGCTCGATCCGCTCGAGATACGCGAAGATTGCCTGCTTGATCAGCCAGTGCGGCGTGCGCTCGAGCCGCGATGCCGCGTCTTTCAGCCGCGAGCGAAGCAGGTCGTCGACTTTGACGCCCAAAGTGGTGCTTGCCATGATCTTTTTTCTACGCCGGCTCGATGCCGGTCAAGGACGTTAAAGATCGCAAAATCCTAAGGCACCCAATAAAAAGGTGCAACCAAATTACCCGATCGGTTGCACCCGACAAAAACCATTATTTATCAAAGGTTTGGCAAATGATATAAACGGTTAGTTTAGGTTTCGCGCATCGGGATTTTCCCTGATCCTGTCAGTTTTGACGGGTCGATTTTCCCGGCAAACTGGCGTGATATCGCAGCTGCGCGCCCGCAGCCTTGGGACGCGAAGGAGAAAAAGATGGGTGAATGGATCGTGATCAGCATCGTGCTCGCCGCCTGGGTGGCGTGCGCAGCCATATTCATACGTCGCGCGTCGGCCGTGTTCTTCCAGGCATTAGGCGATCCGCGCGAGACCGGCAGCAGCAAGCAGAAAACCACTTGGCACGCCGGGCTGCGCCAGGCCCACGAATAAGCCTGCGCAGGCCGCGCCGTCAGATATCGAGCGGGTCAACCTCGACAGTCCAACGCAACACCCCCTTCAGTTCGCGCAATCGCGGCTGCCACGCGTGCAATGCGCGCTGAAGCGCCGCGCGAGACGCACTCTCGACCAGCAACTGCGCCCGGTGAACGTTCGCCACCTTGACGATCGTCATCGGAACCGCGTCGTAGACCGTCGCGCGATCCGCTCCCGGCAACGGCGCAAATGCGTCGGCCGCCTGCCGCAGAAACCCAAGCGCCGCCTCGAGCGTGCGCGCTTCGGCGCGCAACAGCGCCTGATAGACGAACGGCGGCAGATGCGCATCGCGCCGTTCGCCGAGCGTGGCGTTCGCGAAGCCGACGTAATCGTGCCGCGCCAGCGCGTGATAAAGCGCATGACGCGGATAGCGCGTCTGGATCAGCACTTCGCCCGGCAATCCGGCACGCCCCGCGCGGCCGCTCACCTGCATGAGCTGCGCGAACAACCGCTCGCTCGCCCGGAAGTCGTGCGAAAACAGCGCGGTATCCGCATTCAGGACCCCGACGAGCGATACGCGCTGGAAGTCGTGCCCCTTCGCGATCATCTGCGTGCCGATAAGGATATCGACCTCGCCTGCGTGCACATCGGAAAACAACGCCTGGGCGCTGCCCTTGCGGCGCGTGCTGTCGGCGTCGATGCGCAGGATGCGCGCGCCCGGCACCGCGAGCGCGAGCGTTTCCTCGACGCGCTGCGTGCCGCGCCCGAGCGGCGCGATATCGACATTCCCGCATTCGGGGCACGCATGCGGAATCCGCGCCTCCCAGCCGCAATGATGGCAACGCACCGCACGCTCGGGTTTGTGCATGACGACGTATGCGCTGCAACGCGGACAACCCGCGACCCAGCCGCACGCGTCGCAGGCCAGCGCCGGCGCATAGCCGCGCCGGTTCAGGAACACGAGGCTCTGCTCGCCGCGCTCGAGCCGCGCCTTCAGGGCCGCGACCAGCGGCCCCGACAAGCCGCCCATCGACGCACGGCCGCGCCGCCGTTCCTGCTCGAGATCGATGAGCGTCACCGTGGGCAGCGCGGCGTCCGCGACCGCCCGCTTTGACAGCGTGAGGCGCCTGTAGCGCCCCTGGTCGGCCTGCCACCAGCTTTCGAGCGACGGCGTTGCCGAGCCCAGCACGACCGGAATCGCAAGCTGCTTTGCGCGCCACACGGCGAGATCGCGCGCCGAGTAACGCAGCCCCTCCTGCTGCTTGTACGCGGGCTCGTGCTCCTCGTCGACGACGATCATCGCAAGCGCCGGCAGTGATGCGAGCACCGCGAGGCGCGTGCCGAGCACGATTCGCGCACGGCCCGTGTGCGCGGCAAGCCAATGCCGCGCACGCTCGCCTTCGGCGAGACCGCTGTGGAGCGTGACGATCGCATCGGGCGGCAACGACGCCGCGAACCGCGCGCGAAACGCCACTTCGAATTGCGGAGTCAGGTTGATTTCGGGCACGAGCACGAGCGCCTGGGCGCCAGGCTGCCGATCGAACAGCGCCGCGAGCGCGCGCAGATAAACCTCGGTCTTGCCGCTGCCCGTCACGCCATGCAGCAGGAACGGCGCAAAACCGGCGGCCGACGCAATCGCGTCGACCGCTTCGGTCTGCTGATCGGTCAGTTGGGGCGGCCGTGCAACCGCCGGTGCGCGACTCTCCGGCATCCAGTTATCCACAGGATGCGCACCGGCATCCGCGGCCGCGATCTCGTCGCATGCCACCCAGCCTCGCGATTGCCAATCGTCCAGCACCGCGGCAGCTTTCGGGTGCAGCGCGCGCACGTCGGCAAGCGATAGCGACGGCGCGCCGGCAAGCGCCGCCGCAAGCCGGCGCAGCGCGGCCGCGCGTGCCGGCAACGCATCGGGCAGCGCCGCGCGCCCGGCGTCGATGAGACGGTAGCGCCGCTCAGGCGCAAGCAGGCGCCCCCAGCGCGACACATCGCGTAGCGCCTGCGGCAACGCCGGCAGCGCAACTTCGCCGAGCCCGCGCTGGTAGTAATCGGCGGCGAACGCCGCCAGATCGAGCCATGACGACGAAAGCGGCGGCAGCTCCGCGCATACGGCCTCGATCGTCTTCAAGCGATCGGCGGGGACGTCGCTGTGAGCGGTTACTTCGCAGATCAGCCCGACCGCTTGCCGCTTGCCGAACGGCACCTGCACCAGCATGCCGGGCACGGGCGCAATAGCGCCACGGTAGCGGTAATCGAACAGCGTCGGCAGCGGGTGATCGAGCGCGACGCGCACGAACGCGTCAGTCATCGGCGCCGCACCGGCCACGCAGCGTCGGCCCGGCGGATTCGACAGGCCCGGCGCCCATGTCGTCCGCCAAGTTAAAGTAAAACATCACTTTCGACGCTAAGTTTTGGATTCTCATTAAGAATCGCGGCAGGGCCGCCGAATCTGTGGATAACTTTGTTGAGAACTTGTCCGCCAAGACCGTGGTTAGGCGCTGCGACCGGTCATCCGCCACGTTGGCCGAATCGGTCGGCCCAGTCGCTCAGCCTTGTCCGATAAGGCTGCTATCCGATTGCAGCTGCCATAGCACGACATATTTACCGACGCCTCTATCTTCCGCGCTGCAACGTCGAAAATGTGTATAAGTCAAGTCTTGACAATGGTAAGAGGCCCTTCCGACGGACGCTTGCGCCCTGTTTCGACGCCCGCGCCCCCGCCCGCCGCACGTCGATTTGCGGCATTGCGCAACCTCCAATGTTTCCGGTCACGCCGCCGCGCCGCGCATCGCGCGGCTATGACGATGCACTTCGTCGACAAGCTCCGCGACATGCTCAGGCGGCGTGAATTGCGAAATCCCGTGCCCCAGATTGAACACATGCCCTGGATGGTTGCCGTAACTGTCGAGCACCGCGCGCGCCTCGGCGCGAATCGTCTGCGGCGGCGCGAATAGAATCGTCGGATCGAGATTGCCTTGCAGCGCGACGCGGCCCGCCACCCGCTCGCGCGCGCGGCCGAGATCGATCGTCCAGTCGAGCCCAACCGCGTCGACGCCCGTTGACGCGATATCCTCGAGCCACAAGCCTCCGCCCTTCGTGAACGCGATGGCCGGCACGCGCATGCCGTCGTGTTCGCGCTTGAGGCCGGCGACGACGCGGCGGATATAGTCGAGCGAGAAGCGCCGGTAGGCGCCATCGGCAAGCGCGCCGCCCCAGGTGTCGAAGATCATCACAGCCTGCGCGCCCGCTTCGATCTGCGCGTTCAGATAGGCGGCCACCGCCTGCGCATTGATCTCGAGAATCCGGTGCATCAAATCCGGACGGGCATACGCCATCGTCTTCACGGTGCGGAAATCGTCCGAGCCGCCGCCTTCGACCATATAGCACGCAAGCGTCCACGGGCTGCCGGAAAAGCCGATCAACGGCACGCGCTGGCGATCCTGGCCGTCGGTCAACGCGCGGCGGATCTCGCGCACCGCGTCCGTCACGTAGCCGAGCGTTGCGCCGATGTCCGGCACCGCGAGCTTCGCGACGTCGGCTTCCGTGCGCACCGGCCGCGCGAACTTCGGCCCTTCGCCTGCGGCGAAGTCGAGACCAAGGCCCATTGCGTCGGGAATCGTCAGGATGTCCGAGAACAGAATCGCCGCATCAAGTGCATAACGCTCGAGCGGCTGCAACGTGACCTCCGTCGCGTAATCCGGGTTCTTTGCGAGGCCGAGAAAGCTGCCGGCCCGCGCGCGAGTCGCGTTGTACTCGGGCAGATAGCGGCCCGCTTGTCGCATCAGCCAGATCGGCGTGTAGTCGGTCGGCTCGCGCAACAGCGCGCGCAGGAAGGTGTCGTTGATGAGAGTCTGGGCCACGGTGGGGGCAACGGAGCGAAACGTAATCACGCATTTTACCGGAGCCCGCGCCGCGCCAAGCATTCGCCGCCCGGCGCGCCGGTTTACCGGAGACGACGATTGGGTGCCCGCGGCCGCTTCGCTATGATCTGGCGTCCGGGCCGCGTGCCCGAAGTCAGGAGACACGATGAAAAAGAATCGATTGCTGTTCGCGCTTGCCTGCGTGGCCGGCCTGGCTCACGCGCAAATTACGCCGCCGGCCGGCGCGGGCGCGTCGCGGCTCGACGACGTGCTCGCACGCGGCACGCTGCGCATCTGCACGACGGGCGACTACAAGCCGTACACATACCGCCGCGAAGACGGCCAATACGAAGGCATCGACATCGACATGGCGGCATCGCTCGCGAAATCGCTGGGCGTGAAGGCCGTCTTCGTGAAAACCACATGGCCGTCGCTGATGGACGACTTCATCGCGAAATGCGACATCGCGATGGGCGGCATCTCGACAACGCTCGAGCGGCAAAAACGCGCATTTTTCACGGCTGCATACGCCGTCGACGGCAAAACGCCGATCGCGCGTTGCGCGGACATCGAGCGCTATCAGACGATCGCGCAGATCGATCAGCCGCACACGCGTGTCATCGTCAATCCCGGCGGCACGAACGAGCGCTTTGCGAAGCAGCATTTCACGCACGCCCAAATCACCGTTTATCCGGATAACGTCACGATTTTCAAGCAGATTCTTTCGGGTAACGCCGACGTGATGGTGACCGATGCGTCGGAGACGCTGCTCCAGCAAAAGCTCAATCCGGGGCTCTGCGCGGTGCATCCGCACGAGCCGTTCCAGTTCGGGGAGAAAGCGTACCTGGTGCCGCGCGGCGACGTCGTGTTCCAGCAATACGTCGATCAATGGTTGCATCTCGCACGTGAGACAGACGAGCTTCGGGCAGTGACGGACAAGTGGCTCAAGTGACAATTCGATATGCCAACCAACGCATCTGCACACCGCGAGCCGCCGGCACAATCTCGATATAGAGCGGCCGGCAGCCGCGCCCAGTTCCGCCGCGAGCGTCTTCGCGGCGCTTTCCGGCCTGCTTGGCGCGTGTGCGCCCGAGCAGCCGGCGGCCGCAGTTACCCGCGCACGTTTCAAAATTTTTCTGAGATTGTCGTGTGATCTTATCAAAGTAATTTATATGCATGTTTTAACGGGTCTGACGGCCTTACCAGGCAAGACCGGCCCTTCGTAAAAGCAGCATGGATAGCCCCGAAAATGCCCTTTTCCAGTTAGGTAAAAATGACCGATTACACTTCTTTCAAAATAGCAAAAAATCCCGCAAAGCCTTATCCGGCGGGGGTTACAACCTGAAACACTTTGTTACCGCGATCCCAGGGTAATTCGCCCACAATGCCTCTCACGGTTTCAACACGGATGCGGTCTCCGGTGCGGCGTGTGAGCGGACATCAAGCACGAAAGAGCCCGTCGGTTTTTTACCGAATCCCTTCTTAGGGGCATCCTTGTTGAAGTCGTCGTCGGTGCCGGAGCATCGATGCCCTTCACCTTTGGTCTCCTCGCGCTAACCCCGTAGCGTGTGGTTTTTAGCGGGCTCATGAGCCCGCTTTTTTTCGTCTATCGAAAGCGTGCGCGGTGTTCCGCCGCTTGCGTCACGCCGTTTTGGCCACGCTCAGCCCCAGTTCGGCAATCATCCGGTCGCGCATCACGAATTTTTGCGCCTTGCCCGTCACAGTCATCGGCAACTCGTCGACGAAGCGCACATAGTGCGGCACCTTATAGTGCGCGATTTGGCCTCGGCAAAATTCGCGCAATTCGTCGTCGGTCATCGTCTCGCCCGCGCGCAGCACGATCCACGCGCAGACTTGCTCACCGTATTTCGGGTCGGGTACGCCGAACACCTGCGCACTCTGAATCTTCGGATGCCGAAACAAAAATTCCTCGATCTCGCGCGGATAGATATTCTCGCCGCCGCGAATCACCATATCTTTCAGTCGCCCGACAATATTGCAATAGCCTGCTTCATCGAGCGTCGCGAGATCGCCGGTGCGCATCCAGCCGTCGACAATCGCTTCGCGCGTCCTTGCTTCGTCATCCCAATAACCCAGCATCACCGAATAGCCCCGTGTGCATAGCTCGCCCGTCGCGCCAACCGGCACGATCTCGCCCGATGCATCGACGATCTTCGCCTCGAGATGCGGCTGAATGCGTCCAACCGTCGTCGTGCGCTTGTCCAGCGGGTCCGTGGTCGCGCTCTGGAACGACACGGGGCTCGTCTCCGTCATCCCGTAGGCGATCGTGACCTCCGACATATGCATGCTCGCGACCACGCGCTTCATCGTCTCGATCGGACACGGCGAGCCCGCCATGATGCCGGTGCGCAGCGTGGAGAGATCGTAGCGGCCAAATTCCGGATGATCGAGCTCGGCGATGAACATCGTCGGCACACCCTGCAGCGCGGTACAGCGCTCGTCGCACACCGCCGCGAGCGTCGCCCCCGGGTCGAATGCCGTGCCCGGAAACACCATCTTCGCCCCTGCCGATACGCACGCGAGCACCGACAGCACCATCCCGAAGCAGTGATACAGCGGCACCGGAATGCACATTGCGTCGGCTTCGGTGAGCCGCATCACCCGCGCGATCGCAATCGCGTTATTGACGATGTTGTGGTGCGTGAGCGTCGCGCCCTTCGGATTGCCGGTCGTGCCGCTCGTGAACTGGATATTGATCGGCTCGCGCGAATCGAGCGTCGCGCCGATCGCCTCGAGATCGACCTGCGCACGCTCACGCGCCGTGCGGCCGCTCGCCAGCACGTCGGCAAAGCGCAGCATCCCGGCTGGCGCAACATCGGCCATCGCGACGACCGCACGCAACGCCGGCACCCGCTTCGCATGCAATGCGCCGCCTGCGCAACTTGCAAGCTCGGGCGCGATCTGGGCAATCATCTCCACGTAAGCCGACGACTTGAAGCGCTCCGCCGCAATCAGCAGCTTGCAGCCGACCTTGTTCAGCGCATATTCGAGTTCGGTAAGCCGATAGGCGGGGTTCACGTTGACGAGCACGGCGCCAAGACGCGCGGTCGCGAATTGCGTGAGCAGCCATTCAGCACGATTGGGCGCCCAAATGCCCACGCGATCGCCTTTCTCGATGCCAAGCATCGCCAAGCCGGCGGCGAGCACATCGACTTCTTCCGCGAATTCCCGCCAACTCCAGCGCACGTTCTGCTCGCGAAACACCACGGCCGGGCGATCGGGAAAACGCGCGACGGTATCACGCAGAAATTGCCCGACCGTCGCCTCGGAAAGCGGCACGTCGGTCGCACCGCGGACATAGGACAAACCGTTCACGGGTGCGATCAATGCATCCGTGCGCGATGATGCGGCCATAGCGTCTCCTGGGTTGTAATCGATGCATGCAACGAATCATTCTGGGCTCTGCCGCCCCACTCTGACATCGATTGTTACCCGCAAGGAAAAATCGCACGAACGGACGAAAAGCGGACGAAAAAAAAGCAGCCCGAAGGCTGCTTTTTTAGGCGGAAACGGCGAACGTCAGTGCTTCGCGCGAATCTTCGCCAGACGCTGAATCGCTTCGAGCTGCGCCATCGCAGTCGCAAGTTCCGACTGCGCCTTCGCAAGGTCGAGGTCCGACTTCGCGTTCTGCAGCGTTTCTTCGGCGCGCTTTCTCGCTTCCTCGGCCTTCGCCGCGTCGAGATCCTTGCCGCGGATCGCGGTGTCGGCGAGCACCGTGACGGCGCCCGGCTGCACTTCGAGAATCCCGCCCGCGACGAACACGAACTCCTCGTCGCCGCCTTCAGCCTCGATGCGCACCGCCCCCGGACGAATCCGCGTGATCAGCGG
Organism: Burkholderia singularis; assembly: GCF_001718875.1. NCBI lineage: Bacteria > Pseudomonadati > Pseudomonadota > Betaproteobacteria > Burkholderiales > Burkholderiaceae > Burkholderia > Burkholderia singularis. Next base: position 385,055 of record NZ_CP013448.1, on the reverse strand, counting down.
CGTATGGCCCGGCAAAATGCCCAGCTCTCCCGCTTCACCCGGCAGCGCGACGAACTTCGCCTGGCCCGAGAAGATCTGCTCTTCCGCGCTGACGACGTCTACTTTGATGGTTGCCATATCGACTCCTGTCGATCGGCGCAAGCGCCAAAGCGCTTACCCGATCCCATGCAAGGCACGGTTGAGCGTACTGCGCGGGCTCCGGTGCACGACACGCCACCCCAAGGATAGCGTTCGCGAACGCATCGGCGCCCGCCGCGTTACACCCGACCTTTACTGGATCTTCTTGGCCTTTTCGAAGGCCTCGTCGATCGTGCCGACCATGTAGAACGCCTGCTCCGGCAGATGATCGCACTCGCCATCGACGATCATCTTGAAGCCGCGGATCGTTTCCTTCAGCGGCACGTACTTGCCCGGCGAGCCCGTGAACACTTCCGCGACGTGGAACGGCTGCGACAGGAAACGCTGGATCTTACGCGCACGCGCGACCGACAGCTTGTCTTCCGGCGACAGTTCGTCCATGCCCAGAATCGCGATGATGTCGCGCAGTTCCTTGTAACGCTGCAGCGTTTGCTGAACGCGGCGCGTGATCGTGTAGTGCTCTTCGCCGATCACGTTCGGGTCGATCTGGCGCGACGTCGAATCGAGCGGGTCCACCGCGGGGTAGATACCGAGCGACGCGATGTCACGCGACAGCACGACCGTTGCGTCCAAGTGGCCGAACGTCGTAGCCGGCGACGGGTCGGTCAAGTCATCCGCAGGAACGTACACGGCCTGCACCGACGTAATCGAGCCCGTCTTCGTCGACGTGATGCGCTCTTGCAGCTTGCCCATTTCCTCGGCCAGCGTCGGCTGATAGCCCACCGCGGACGGCATCCGGCCCAGCAGCGCCGACACTTCCGTACCGGCCAGCGTGAAACGGTAGATGTTGTCGACGAAGAACAGCACGTCGCGGCCTTCGTCGCGGAAATGCTCGGCCATCGTCAGGCCCGTCAGCGCCACGCGCAGACGGTTACCCGGCGGCTCGTTCATCTGGCCGTACACCAGCGCGACCTTGTCGAGAACGTTCGAGTCCTTCATTTCATGGTAGAAGTCGTTCCCTTCACGGGTCCGCTCGCCCACGCCCGCGAACACGGAGTAACCGCCGTGCTCCTTCGCGATGTTGTTGATCAGCTCCATCATGTTGACGGTCTTGCCCACGCCTGCACCGCCGAACAAGCCGACCTTGCCGCCCTTCGCGAACGGGCAGATCAAATCGATAACCTTGATGCCCGTTTCGAGCAGTTCGGTCGACGGCGACAGCTCGTCGAACGCAGGCGCTTTCTGATGGATCGAACGGAGATGTTCGCTCTCGATCGGACCGGCCTCGTCGATCGGACGGCCGAGCACGTCCATGATGCGCCCGAGGGTCGGCTTGCCGACCGGCACCGAGATCGGCTTGCCGGTATTTTTCACCGTCACGCCGCGGCGCAGGCCGTCGGAGGCACCCAGACAGATCGTGCGGACCACGCCGTCACCCAGCTGCTGCTGGACTTCGAGCGTCAGTTCCGAGCCGTCGAGAATGAGCGCGTCGTAGATCTTCGGCATGCTCTCGCGCGGGAATTCCACGTCGATAACGGCGCCGATGCACTGTACGATCTTGCCTTCTACCAAAGCAGCAGTACTCATCGCTTTTCCTTTCAATACCTGATTCTTTACTCGCGCAAAGGCGCAGTTCCCTGAGGCGTCCCGAGCGCGCCGCTTACACGGCGGCGGCGCCGCCGACGATCTCCGACAATTCCTTCGTGATCGCGGCCTGACGGCTCTTGTTGTACGACAGTTGCAGCTCGCTGATCACCGTCTTCGCATTGTCCGATGCGGCTTTCATCGCGACCATCCGCGCCGATTGCTCCGACGCCATGTTTTCCGCCACCGCGGAATACACGAGCGCCTCGACATAGCGCACGAGCAGCTCGTCGACCACCGTCTGCGCATCCGGTTCGTAGATGTAATCCCACGAGGTCGCGGGCGTGCCGTCATTCGCGTCGAAATGTTCGGTCGACAGCGGCAGCAATTGCTCGATTACCGCCTCTTGCTTCATCGTGTTGATGAAGCGCGTGTATGCGAGATAAACCGCCGACAACTTGCCTTCCGAGTACTGATCGAGCTGGACCTTGACAGCGCCGATCAGCTTGTCCAGGTGCGGCGTGTCGCCGAGATGCACGACCTGCGAAACCACCTTCGCGCCGAAGCGGTTCAAAAAGCCGAGACCCTTGCCGCCGATCGCGGTCGCCTCGACCTTATGTCCCTTGTCGCCGATTTCCTTGAACTTCTGTACGGCCGCGCGCAGCACGTTCGTGTTCAAGCCGCCGCAGAGGCCCTTGTCGGTCGTGACGAGGATGACGCCCGCGGTATCGGCGCCTTCGTTCGCCACCATGAACGGGTGGCGGTACTCCGGGTTCGCGCGGCTCATGTGCGCGGCGATTGCACGGACCTTGTCGGCATACGGACGGGCCGCGCGCATGCGTTCTTGCGCGCGGCGCATCTTCGACGCCGCCACCATCTCCATCGCCTTGGTGATCTTGCGCGTGTTTTGCACGCTCTTGATCTTGCCGCGAATTTCCTTCATTCCAGCCATTGCTTGCTCCTTGACCGAAGCGGCGCGGGGCGCTATGCGGCCCGCTCCGCCTCATCGTGTCATTCGCGGATCAATAGGCACCGGACTTCTTGAAGTCCTTCAGAGCGGCGTGCAATGCGCCCTCGTCGTCCTTCGACAAGTCCTTCGTGTCTTCGATGCGCTTGATAAGCTCGGCGTGGCTCGTCTTCAGATATTCGCGCAAACCCTTCTCGAACGGCAGCACGTCCTTGACGTCGAGGTCGTCGAGATAACCGTTGTTCGCCGCGAACAGCGATACCGCCAGCTCCCACACTTGCAGCGGCTGGTACTGCGGCTGCTTGAGCAATTCCGTCACGCGGCGGCCGCGCTCGAGCTGCTTGCGGGTCGCTTCGTCGAGATCGGAGGCGAACTGCGCGAACGCCGCCAGCTCGCGATACTGCGCGAGGTCGGTACGGATGCCGCCCGACAGCTTCTTCACGATCTTCGTCTGCGCGGCACCGCCGACGCGCGACACCGACACGCCCGCGTTGATCGCGGGGCGGATGCCTGCGTTGAACAGGTCGGTTTCAAGGAAGATCTGGCCGTCGGTGATCGAGATCACGTTGGTCGGCACGAACGCGGTCACGTCGCCCGCTTGCGTTTCGATGACGGGCAGCGCCGTCAGCGAGCCGCTCTTGCCCTTCACTTCGCCGTTCGTGAACTTCTCGACGTACTCCTCCGACACGCGCGCGGCGCGTTCGAGCAGACGCGAGTGCAGATAGAACACGTCGCCCGGATACGCTTCACGGCCCGGCGGACGGCGCAGCAGCAGCGAAATCTGGCGATACGCCCACGCTTGCTTGGTCAAGTCGTCATAGATGATCAGCGCGTCTTGGCCGCGATCGCGGAAGTACTCGCCCATCGTGCAGCCCGCATACGGCGCGAGATACTGCATCGCCGCCGAATCCGACGCCGACGCCGACACGACGATCGTGTACTCGAGCGCGCCGGTTTCTTCGAGCTTGCGCACCACGTTCATGATCGACGAAGCCTTCTGGCCGATCGCAACGTAGATACAGATGAGATCCTTGCCCTTCTGGTTGATGATCGTGTCGATCGCCACCGCGGTCTTGCCGCACTGACGGTCGCCGATGATCAGCTCGCGCTGGCCGCGGCCGATCGGCACCATCGAGTCGATCGACTTCAGCCCGGTCTGCACCGGCTGCGACACCGACTTACGCCAAATCACGCCCGGGGCGATCTTTTCGATTGCGTCGGTCAGCTTCGTGTTGAGCGGGCCCTTGCCGTCGATCGGGTTGCCGAGCGCATCGACCACGCGGCCGATGAGTTCCGGGCCGACCGGCACTTCGAGAATGCGGCCGGTCGTCTTGACGATGTCGCCTTCGGAGATGTGCTCGTACTCGCCGAGAATCACCGCGCCGACCGAGTCGCGCTCGAGGTTCAGCGCGAGGCCGAACGTGTTGCCCGGGAATTCGAGCATTTCGCCCTGCATCACGTCCGACAGCCCGTGAATGCGCACGATGCCGTCGGTCACGGAGATCACAGTGCCCTGGTTGCGAACGTCCGCGCTCGCTTCAAGGCCCTGGATCCGGCTCTTGATCAGCTCGCTGATCTCAGAGGGATTGAGTTGCATTATTCGCTCCTGATATTCAATTCTGTTGCGTGCCGGGCGCCGGACTCAGGCGGTCAAAGCAGTCTGCAGGCCGGCGAGCCGCGCGCGGACCGAGCTGTCGAGCACTTCGTCGCCGACCGTCACGCGCACGCCGCCGATCAGCGACGGATCGACTTCGACCGTGGCTTTGAGCTTGCGCTTGAACTTGCGCTCGAGGCCCGCGACGAGTTCGCCGAGCTGGGCGCCTTCGAGTGCAAACGCACTGACGATCTTCGCGTCCGCCGCGCCTTCGCGGGCATTCTTCAGTTCGTCGAACTGCTCGGAGATGGCGGGCAGCAGCGCGATCCGGTGATTGTCGATCAGCATCTGCACGAAGTTCTTGGCTTCCGCGCTCGCCGCGAGCGGCGATTTCGATGCGGCGAGCAACAAATCGCGAACCTGCTCGCGCGTCACCTTCGGATTCGACGCGACGGACAACACTTCGGGCAATTGCGCAACCTGAGCCAGCTCTTGCACGAGCGTGGACCAGGCGGCGACGTCACCCCCCTCGGCCACGCGGAACAGCGCTTCTGCGTAAGGGCGGGCGATGGTTGCAAGTTCGGCCATGATCAGAGCTCGGCTTTCAGTTGATTCAGCAGTTCGGCGTGGGCCGTTTGATCGACTTCGCGCTTCAGGATCTGTTCGGCGCCTTTCACGGCGAGTGTCGCGACTTCGTTGCGCAGCGCTTCGCGAGCCTTCACGATTTGCTGTTCGGCATCCGCCTTCGCCTGCGCGACAATCCGCGCGGCTTCGGCCTGCGCGTTCGCCTTGATTTCGTCGGCGACAGCGAGTGCGCGTTTTTCAGCGTCAGCAATGCGTTGCTGGCCGTCGTTGCGGGCTTGTGCGAGTTCCTGGTCGACGCGCTTGTGCGCCGCCTCGAGTTCCGCCTTGCCCTTTTCCGCAGCGGCCAAGCCGTCAGCGATCTTTTTTGCGCGTTCGTCGAGTGCGTTGATCAGCGGCGGCCACACGAACTTCATCGTGAACCACGCGAGGATCAGGAACACGACCATTTGCGCAAACAGGGTTGCGTTGAGATTCACGGTGTTTCCTTATGCTATTGCCGGAAAACATGAAACGGTAAGGCGCTCATCGAGTTGCATTCGATCAGCGCCCCATCTGCCGTTCCGCCCGCGCCCGGTGTGCCGGGCGCATTATTTCCGAGGAACCTTAGCCTGCGAGCTTCGACAGGAGCGGGTTCGCGAACGCGAACAGCATCGCCACACCCACACCGATCAGGAATGCAGCGTCGATCAGACCAGCCAGCAGGAACATCTTCGTTTGCAGCGGGTTGATGAGTTCCGGTTGACGCGCGCAGGCTTCAATGTACTTGCCGCCCATCAGGCCGATACCGATACAGGCGCCGATAGCACCCAGGCCGATGATGATGCCGATACCGACAGCGGTCAGACCTTGGATGTTGGCGATGAAAGCTTGCATGATCACTCCTTTGTGAAAAGACTTGGAACTGAGATTTAAAAAACCAAAAAAACGAAACTCTTCTTGTTGGCCCAGCGCGCCGTTTAGTGCGCGTCGTGTGCCTGGCCGAGATACACCAGCGTCAACATCATGAAGATGAATGCCTGCAGCAGAACAATCAGGATGTGGAAGATTGCCCAGACGCTGCCCGCGATCACGTGGCCGATAAAGCCGAGGAACGTTGCGTCGCCGCCGAAGCTCCACATGCTGCCGAGCAGGGCGATCAGCAGGAACACCAGCTCACCTGCGTACATGTTGCCGAACAGCCGCATGCCGAGCGACACGGTCTTGGCGACGAATTCGACGATATTGAGCGCGAGGTTCGGAATCCACAGCAGCGGGTGCGCGCCGAACGGCGCCGACAGCAGCTCGTGCACGAAGCCGCCCGCGCCCTTGATCTTGATGTTGTAGTACAGCATCAGGAAAAACACGCCGAGCGCAATGCCGAGCGTACCGTTCAGGTCGGCGGTGGGGACGATGCGATGGTGGGAAATCACGCCCGACAGACCCAGCCAGCCGATCACGCGGCCCGGCAGATCGACGGGAAGGAAATCGAGGGAGTTCATCAGGAAAACCCACACGAACACAGTCAGTGCGAGCGGTGCGATGAAGGTACGGTTGCCGTGAACGACCGCCTTCGACTGGTCCTCGACCATCTCGACGATCATTTCGATCAAGCATTGGAAGCGGCCCGGCACGCCGGAAGTCGCCTTGCGGGCGGCCAGGCGCAGCAGCACGATGGTCACGAGGCCACAGACGATCGACCAGAACAGCGTGTCGATATTCCAGACATGAATGTCGAAGATCGACGTCTGATGCGTGGTGGAAAAATTCTGCAAGTGGTGCGCAATGTACTCGGACGGATCCGGAGCACGCGTGCCTTCGCTAGCTGCCATAGTCGTTAATGCCACCCAAATTGTCGAAAATCGTTTTTTGCGCGTTCCCGCAATAGTTCATTACGGGAACACACCGGCGCGAATACGAGTCAAATTCGCGCACTACTTGTTCTTTACCGCCAGGCCAGCGCGAGCCAGTACGTTTTCAGTACGACGAAATACGTGACGAGCAGCGCCGTCCAATGCACGCCCGGATATTCGAGCGCAACCGCAACGAACATCGCTATCGTCACGCCGAGCTTGAGCGCTTCGCCGGACATCCAACCCATCACCGAGCCCGCGCCAGCCAGCCTCAAACGTGCTGCGAACAACGCACTCGGCACCCAGCCGATCGCTCCGCCCAACAGAGCCGACTGCGCAGCGGCGCCCGGCGACTTTGAAAACAGCCACCACGCCAGCGTTGCAACCAGGGACAGGACCATTTGCGCGATCACCACCCGACTAGGCGTAACGCGCGATGGCCGGCTCACTTCGGTTCCGAAAAGCGCTTGCGCTTCGGCCCGCGTGAGCGGAACGATATTGTTATCTTGCTGCTCGGCATCCCAGTCGTCACCGTCGAGCTTGCGTCGCTCGTCAGTCACCGGAGCGGTGCGCGGCGCGCGCTGATGATCGTCATGCCTTTGATCCGGCGCCTGACTCGCCATCGCAAACTCCGCTAAGTCCGTCGTCGCCCGAAAGCTTTCCGCTAACTTTCAGGGGTGCCTTACTAACAAATCCGGGCGATTGTAAGCGATAGTTGCAGGCGATTCAAGACTTTAGACGCGACAAAAACCGCGTGAAACAGCGCTTCATGATGCGGTAACTTCCGCGATCTCGTGTGATGCCGCAACTTGCCGTGCGGCGGGACTTTCAGGTTCGGGCACGCAGGTCAAACGGCCCGCGCCGATCTTGCCGCCACGTTTTGCAAGCTCAGACATAACGCAGCACGAGCGCCCCCAACGCAGCGCTCACAAGACCGAATGGAATGCTCACGAGATGAAACGGCAACCACATGCGTGGCGCACGCGACAGCCGGACCGCGATCAGATTCGCAAGCGAGCCGATCGCGATACCGAATCCGCCGACACTCACGCCGAACGCCAATGCACGCCAATCATGCGTGAATTCGGATAGCACGATCGCCGCCGGCACATTGCTGATACCTTGCGATAGCAACGCGCCAGCGGCATATACGCGCAGCGGCGAATCGAGGCCGATGCTCTCGATTGTCCGATGAACGGCGGGCAGCGCCGCCGCGCCGCGCAGCACAATGAACATCAGCACGAAGATCATCAACAACAGCCAGTCGATCTTGAATACCGCATCGCGACATACGAACAGCAGCATCACAGCGACGGCAATCAAACCGGCAAGCGCATGGTGGCTGTCGGCCAACGACACGAAGCCAGCGAACGCGATAGCTGCGGCAAACGCCAGCGGACGATTGACGAGGCTTACCGCTCGATCCTTCGATAAATCGAGCGCGCGGCGCTTGAACGAACATGCGGTCAATACGAGCAGCAGCGCCATCAGCGCGGCCGCGAGCGGCCCGAGTTCGATCACGAAGCGGCCAAACGAGACGCCGCTCAATTGCCAGAGAAAAAGGTTTTGTGGATTGCCGAGCGGTGTTGCGACTGAGCCTGCGTTCACCGCAAGCGCGATATGAATCACCAGCCGCTTGAACGGCAGCGGCGTCAGCTCACGCAGCGACATGACCAGCGGAATCACGACAAAGAGCGCGACATCATTGGTGAGCCAACTCGACAACACTGCGGCAAACACGACGAGCAACGCGGCTAGCCCGCGCTCCGAGCGCACGCGATGCACGATCCGGTGCGCGATCCACATCAGAACACCCGACAGCTCAAGCGCCTTTGTCAGCATCAGCAACCCGGCAAGCGTCGCGACAGTCTGCCAGTCGACGAGCCGGGCGAGCATATTCGCCGATTGCGGATGAACGAACTGCAGCACGATCACCGCGGCGATGAGTATCGACAGCACCGGTTCGCGTGCAATGAAGGCAACGAGCGCGGCGATACACGCCGTGCGCCTGTTACTGGCCGGATTCGACACGTCGGTCGTTATGCAGCAGCTACGTTGCCGCGCAGCCGCACGAGTATGCCCTCGAGCGCGTCGAGATCGCCGAAATCGATCGTCACCTGCCCACGCCCACGGCGCCCAAGCTTGATCTTCACGCTCGACGCAAGCAGATCCGACAGCTCCTCTTCGAGACGCCGCGTATCCCGGCCGCCGTCGTCCTTTGCGCGCGCCTTCACGGCCGGCTCGGCCTTCGTGACTTGCGCGACGAGCTTTTCCGTCTCGCGCACCGACAGCCGCTTGTTGACGACCTGATGCGCAAGCGTGATCTGCGTCGCCGCATCGACAGCCAGCAGCGCGCGCGCGTGTCCCATGTCGAGATCGCCCGCCAACAGCATCGTCTGCACGGGCGCGGCGAGATTCAGCAAGCGCAGCAGGTTCGACACCGCACTGCGCGAACGCCCCACCGATTCTGCCGCCTGCTCGTGCGTGAAACCAAATTCGTCGAGCAAACGTTGAATGCCCTGCGCTTCTTCAAGCGGGTTCAGATCTTCTCGCTGAATATTCTCGATCAGCGCCATCGCCGCAGCGGCCTGATCGGACACGTCCTTCACGAGAACCGGCACTTCATCTAGGCCTGCCAGCCGCGCCGCACGAAAACGCCGTTCTCCGGCGATGATTTCATATTTGTCTGATGAAATGGGCCGTACCAGGATCGGCTGCATCACACCCTGCGCACGAATGCTCGCGGCCAACTCCTGCAAACTCCCCTCGTCCATTCGGGTCCGCGGCTGGTACTTGCCTGCTTGCAGCTTACCGAGCGCAAGCACGCTCGGCGCACCTTCGATCTTCACCGCTTCGGTGATATCGGCACTGCCGCCAAGCAATGCTTCAAGGCCTCGCCCCAGACCTTTTTTCTTTGCTACCGCATTCATGTTCCGTTACCTCGATTCTCGTCCAGGGACCCGTTCAAAGCGCCCGCACCCGCTCAATCATTTCAGCGCCGAACTGGATATATGCCTGTGCGCCACGCGACGCGCGATCGAACACCACGCCAGGGAGCCCATAACTGGGCGCTTCGGCAAGGCGGACATTGCGTGGAATCACAGCATCGAACACCTTGTCGCCAAAATGCGCCTTCAATTGATCGGAAACCTGCTGTTGCAAAGTGATGCGCGGATCGAACATCACGCGGAGCAAGCCGATCACCTTCAGATCGCGATTCAGATTCGCGTGCACCTGCTTGATCGTATTGACGAGGTCAGACAGCCCCTCTAGCGCAAAATATTCACACTGCATCGGAATCACCACGCCGTGCGCCGCGCATAAGCCGTTCAGAGTCAGCAGCGATAGCGCCGGCGGGCAATCAATCAAAACGAAATCGTAGTCGTTGGCGACTTTCTCGAGCGCGGCTCTCAATTGGCGCTCGCGATTTTCGATTCCGACAAGCTCGATCTCCGCGCCGGCCAATTCGCGATTCGCCGGCAACACGTCATACTTCACCGCCTCCGGGCGCACGCGCGCATCCGCCACCGTGACACCGTCCACCAGCACCTCGTAGACCGTCGACTCGCATTCGGCCTTGTCGATACCGCTTCCCATCGTGGCATTGCCCTGCGGATCCAGATCGATCAGCAGCACGCGCTGCTCCTGCGCCGCGAGGCTCGCGGCGAGATTGACCGTCGTCGTCGTCTTGCCGACACCGCCCTTCTGGTTCGCCACGCAGAAGATTTTTGCCATCGTTGGTGTGTTCCTTTCTCTTCTTCAAATGAGCCGGGCACTCTCTCGCGCCGGTTAAATTGCTTCGTCGAGTTCGACTTCGATTAGATGCCGCTGCGCATCGAGCAACGGAACCGTCAGACGAATTACCTGTTTGACGCGCGCGCCGGCCGGCAAGCGGCTTATCTCATCTTCGGGATGAACGCCCTTCATCGCCCAGATCGAGCCGCCCGGCGCAACCAAATGCCGGGCCAGTGTAACGAAGTCTGCCAAGTCCGCGAATGCCCGCGACACGATCACATCGAATTTTCCCGGAATCGCCTTGCCGGGATGCAACGTCTCGACCCGCCCTGTCACGACAGACAGATTGCTGAGCTTTAATTCGGCCTTCGCCTGCGTCTGGAATGCGGATTTCTTGTGAACGATATCGTTCAACGTCACCTGCCATTCGGGCAACGCAATCGCAAGCACAATTCCCGGCAAGCCGCCGCCGGAGCCAACATCGAGCACGCTCGATGCTGCTCGCACGCCGATATACGGGACGATCGACAATGAATCGAGAATGTGCTGAATCAGCATCTGATGCGGGTCGCGGATCGCGGTCAGGTTATACACCGCGTTCCACTTCGCAAGCAGTTCCACGTAGTTGAGCAGCGCATTGCGCTGCTCACCGCTCAATGCAACGCCTAGCGCATCCGCTCCATTGGACAGCAGCGCTTCCAGTATTTCCCGGCTGGCATTCGGGTTCTGACGATGTTGCACCGTCATTGTTGCTGCGCCGCCGTGTTATCGGCCGTCGTGCCAGCGCTCGAAGCGGTCTCGGCGAGCTTACGCCGGCCAAGCCCGCGCTTCAGATGAACCATCAGCAAAGAAATGGCAGCGGGCGTAATACCCGAGATTCGCGATGCCTGGCCGATCGTTTCCGGGCGGAATTGATTTAGTTTCTGGCGCGCCTCAAACGACAACCCTCGTACTTCTGCGTAGTCGATCCCTTCCGGCAGACGCGTATTTTCATGAGCACCATTGCGTTCGATTTCGCCAGCCTGACGCTCGATATAGCCCTGGTATTTGATACCGATTTCGATTTGCTCCTTGATTTGCTCGAGCAGAATCTTATCGTCCGCCAGCGGCTCGGCCGGGCGACATTCGCCGCCACGCAATCCGCAAACGCCTTCGTAGCTAATGCCCGGCCGACGCAGCAGCTCCGCGAGGCTGTATTCGTGCTCGATCGGCTTGCCCAGCAGTGCTGTGGCTTCGTCTGCGGGTAAAGTCTTCGGCGTTACCCATGTCGTGCGCAGCCGCTCGGTTTCACGTGAAACAGCATCGCGCTTTCGATTGAATGCATCCCAGCGAACGTCGTCGACAATTCCCAGTTCACGGCCGATTTCGGTCAGTCGCATGTCGGCGTTGTCTTCACGCAAGCTTAGCCGGTACTCGGCACGACTCGTGAACATGCGGTACGGCTCGGACACACCACGAGTTACCAAGTCATCGACAAGCACGCCGAGATAAGCCTCATCGCGGCGCGGGCACCATGCATCTTTCTCCTGAGCGTAGCGACCTGCGTTGACGCCCGCCAGCAATCCCTGCGCTGCAGCCTCTTCGTAGCCCGTCGTGCCATTGATTTGGCCCGCAAAAAATAGCCCTTGAATCGCCTTCGTTTCAAGCGATGCCTTCAACGCACGCGGATCAAAATAGTCATACTCGATCGCATAACCGGGGCGCAGGATATGCGCCTGCTCCAAGCCGCGCATGGAGTGCACAAGCTCCAACTGCACGTCGAACGGCAGACTGGTCGAAATCCCGTTTGGATAGAACTCGTTCGTCGTCAACCCTTCCGGTTCGAGAAAAATCTGGTGCGATTCTTTTGACGCAAAACGGTGAATCTTGTCCTCGATCGATGGGCAATACCGCGGGCCCACACCTTCAATCACGCCGGTATACATCGGCGATCGGTCCAAACCACTACGAATGATGTCGTGGGTTCGTTCGTTCGTATGGGTAACCCAGCAAGGCAATTGCTGCGGATGTTGTTCCGCGCGGCCGAGAAACGAGAACACCGGAATCGGATCAAGATCGCCCGGCTGTTCTTCGAGCTTCGAAAAATCGATCGTGCGACCATCGATACGCGGCGGCGTCCCGGTCTTCAGCCGCCCCTGCGGCAGCTTTAGCTCCTTGAGGCGTCCAGACAGCGAAACCGCTGCCGGATCGCCCGCGCGTCCGCCGGTGTAATTATTGAGGCCGACATGAATCTTGCCGTCCAGGAAGGTACCTGCCGTCAACACGACCGCACGAGCGCGAAAACGCACGCCGACTTGCGTAACCGCACCGACCACTCGATCCCCTTCGACCATCAGGTCGTCAACCGCCTGCTGAAATAGCCACAGATTCGGCTGATTTTCGAGGCGCCGACGAATCGCCTGCTTGTATAGCAATCGATCGGCCTGCGCCCGCGTGGCACGAACCGCCGGCCCTTTCGAAGAATTGAGAATCCGAAACTGGATACCACCTTCGTCGGTTGCGGCGGCCATCGCACCACCCAGCGCATCGACTTCCTTGACCAGATGTCCTTTACCAATCCCGCCGATCGACGGATTGCAGCTCATCTGCCCAAGGGTTTCAATGTTATGCGTCAACAATAGCGTCTTTGCGCCCATGCGTGCCGAAGCCAAGGCGGCTTCCGTGCCAGCATGGCCACCGCCGACGACGATGACGTCAAATTCAGTTGGATAAAGCATTGCGGACTTCGCGCGCAGAACGACGCACGAACCTATCAGAGAAATGTATGGGCGGAATTATAGCGGGTTCGCTTTTGGCCCGACGCTCATGCAAATGGCTAAACAGCAAAAACGCCATGTTTCACGTGAAACACGCGGCCCGTTTTATACGCGGCCTTGTCTCTACGCCGGATTTTTTGCGAGCCCGAGATAGGTTTGGACTACTCGCGGGTTGTTTACAAGCTCCACTGCGCTACCTTCAAGTATCTGCTCACCGGTTTCGAGCACGTAACCGTAATCAGAAATTTGCAGGGCCGCTCGCGCATTCTGCTCCACCAGCAATGTTGCGACACCCGTCTCGCGCAATGCACTGATAATCCGGAACATATCTTTCACGATCAACGGGGCAAGGCCAAGACTCGGTTCGTCGAGCATCAACAAGCTTGGCTTTCCCATCAGCGCGCGCCCAATCGCAAGCATCTGTCGCTCGCCACCCGATAGCGTACTCGCCGCCTGCTTGCGTCGCTCCTTCAACCGGGGAAACAGTGTAAATACCGGTTCAAGCTGGTCGAGAAAATTCGCGTCACCCGCCAACTTGCGTCGATACGCCCCCAAAACGAGATTGTCTTCAACCGACATCAAACCGAACAACTCACGCCCTTCGGGCACGAGGCACATGCCGCGCACGACGCGCTCCTCCACCGAGCACGCACTCACGTCGTCCCCACCGTACCGAATCACGCCAGTCGCATGGCCAGAAGTCGGCAATATACCCATCACTGCATTGAGCAGCGTCGATTTACCGGCACCGTTCGGACCAATCACGGCGACGATTTGCCCAGCGCCTACGTCGATCGACACCCGGCGAACCACCTCGACCTTGCGATACGATGCCGATAAATCCCGCACCTCGAGCACGAACGGGCATGCTTGCGCCATCACGTCACTCCGCCGAGATAAGCCTCCTGTACCGCAGGATCGTGACGGACCTCTTGCGGCAGCCCTTCAGCAATCCGGGTGCCGAAATCCATGACGACCAGCCGATCAGCCAGATTCATCACGAAATCCATATCGTGTTCGACAAGCAGCACGCTCACGCCTTCTTTTTTCAGCATCCGCAATAGTTCAGCCAACTGCTGCTTCTCCTGATATCGCAGCCCGGCGGCCGGTTCGTCGAGCAATAGCAGCATCGGATCGCTGCATAGCGCGCGAGCGATTTCCAGAATCCGCTGTTGGCCCAGCGCCAAGCTGCCCGCTTCATCATACAAATGCGAACCGAGCCCTACCCGCCCAATCTGCGCCGCCGCCTCGGCCATCAGTTGCGCCTCTTCGTTCGCGTTCAATCCGACAATGCTGCGCCAGATTCCGGCCGAGCCTCGCACATGTGCGCCGAGCGCAACGTTGTCCAGCACGGTCATACCGGGCAGCAGTTTGACGTGCTGGAAGGTACGGCCTATACCCCGGCGAACGATTTCACGAGAAACCAACCCGTCAATCCGCTCACCGCAAAACGAAATCGCACCGCCCGTCGGCCGCATCACGCCCGTTACAAGATTAAACGTCGTCGATTTGCCCGCCCCGTTCGGGCCGATCAAACCGACAATCTGCGACGCACGCACCTCGAAGCTCACGTCGTTGACGACGACAAGCCCATCGAACTGCTTGCGTGCGCCGTCGACGACGAGCAGCGTCTCGCCAGGTCGCGGCAAGTTCCGCCTCGGCAACGGCGGCTCGTGATCCGGCGCTCGCCCGGCTGGCCCGCGCGGCAAAAGGCGCGCGACGAACGGCCAAACACCCTGCCGCGCGTATTGCAGCAGCACCACCATCAATACGCCGAACACGATGATTTCAAAGTTGCCTTCTACACCGAGCAACCTTGGCAGCAGCGTCTGCAAAGCGTCCTGCAACACCGTGACGATTGCCGCGCCCAGCACCGCCCCCCACACATGCGCAATGCCGCCCACCACCGCCATGAAGAGATACTCGATCCCGTGATTCAAACCGAATGGCGTCGGATTAACCGCACGCTGCAGATGCGCATACAAAAAGCCCGAAATCGATGCCAGCACCGCCGCATAGACAAAGATCGCAACCCGCATCCACCCGACGTTCACGCCCATCGCCCCGGCCATCACGCCACCGCCCGGCAATGCGCGGATCGCCCTGCCGGGCCGGCTGTTCAACAGATTGCGGACCGACACGATTGCCGCAAGCACGGCACTCCAAATCACGTAATAAAAGCTGCGGCCCGTATCGAGCGGCCAGCCGAACAGCGTGAGTGACGGAATGCCGTTGATGCCATCGTATTTGCCGAGCCAGCCGAGATTGCCGAACAGAAAAAACAGTGCGAGCCCCCAAGCAATCGTTCCGAGCGGCAGAAAATGGCCGGACAGCCGCATCGTAACGACGCCGAGCACAAACGCGACGAGCGCCGTCAACACGACGCCGACAGCCAGACCAAACCACGGCGACATGCCCCACCGCGTCGTCAGATACGCGGTCGCATACGCACCGATGCCGACGAATGCCGCCTGCCCGAAGCTCGTCATTGCGCCGATACCGGTCAGCAGCACGAGTCCGATCGCAACGAGCGCATAGAGCCCGATATAGTTCGACAGCGTGATCCAGTATTCGGGAACGCGCGCGACGCCCGGCAGAACAGGCAGCGCGATCAGCACGGCGAGAAACAGCCAGAATGCGCGATTACGCAAGATCGGCTTCATCGCATCATGCTCCGCCGTCTTCCGCCTGCGTGCCGCTCAAACTTCGCCACAGCAGCACCGGCACGATCAACGTGAAAACGATGACTTCCTTATACGCGCTCGCCCAGAACGACGAATACGCCTCGAGCACGCCGACGAGCAGCGCGCCGGCTGCCGCCAGCGGATAGTTGACGAGGCCGCCAACGATCGCGCCCACAAAGCCTTTCAAGCCGATCAGAAAACCCGAATCGTAATAAATCGTCGTCAACGGTCCGACAAGCACGCCCGACAACGCACCGAGCGCCGCGGCGAACGTGAACGCCCGTCGCCCGGCTTGGGCCGCACCCATGCCGACGAGACGCGCGCCGACACGGTTGAGCGCCGTCGCGCGCAACGCCTTGCCGAACAGCGTGCGCTCGAAATACAGATAGAGCGCGGCGATCAACGCCAGCGCGGCGCCGATCACCCAAAGACTTTGCATCGAAACCGATGCATGACCCAATGCGAATGCGGCATCGGAGAATGGCGTCGTGCGCGAGCCCTCGGCGCCGAACATCACGAGTCCGAGCCCAACCATCACGAAATGCACGGCCACCGACACGATCAGCAACAACAGCGTCGTTTCTTCGGCAATCGGCTGATAGACGAGCCGGTAGACGAACGGCCCGAGCGGCACGACGATCGCGAGCGTGAGCGCGATCTGGGCCGGCATCGGCAGCTGCTGCGACGCGACGCTCGCCGTCAACACGTAGATCGCGAGCGGCAGCAGCACGTAGCGGCCTGCGAGCGCCGTCAGCGTGCGGCCGAGTCGACGGCGGCGCGCGCGATAACGAATCAGCCCGCCCGCTTCGAGCAAAAAGCAGGCAGCCCCCGCGACGAGCAGCAGCCAACAGGTTGCCGGAAACTTCTGCGCCTGCAACGCCGCAAGTGTCAGTGCGCCATAGGTGACGAATTCGCCCTGTGGAATGAAGATCACGCGCGTCACGGAAAAAACGAGTACGAGCGCAAGCGACAGCAGTGCATAGACTGCGCCGGTTGTGATGCCGTCCTGCGCAAGAATCGCCGCGATAGAGAAATCCATCTGGCTTCTCCGGTTGAACCTGCGTCGACGAAAACCGCCACCCGACAGACGCACGGCCGCCGGCTCATCCATTCACATGAAACTGTTCTCAGCGCACTGCGTCGTATTTGCCGGTGCCTGTGCTGATCGCACCGGCCCGCGCCATCGGCGAGCAGCGCGGCCCAGCCCATCCGAGCCACAGGCAATGCCGGCGACGGTCAATCCGCCTGCAACTTCCATTTGTCGCCGACAATCTGGACGATCACACGGGCGCGCGTATCCAAGCCGTTGTGATCGGCGGGTGTCGTATTGATCACGCCGTGCGATACCGGCAGATTCCGAATATCTTCGAGTGCCGCGCGCAGCGCATCGCGAAATGCCTGCGTGCCCGGTTGCGCGTTCTTCAGCGCATCAGGAATCGCCCGCTCCAGCATCAGGCCCGCGTCCCAAACGTGGCCGCCGAAGGTCGACACGGCAGCCGCTCCGTATGCGCGCTCGTATGCAGCCTTGTACGCAAGCGCAGGCCGCTTCGCCGGGTTCGAATCAGGCAACTGATCGGCAACGAGCACCGGGCCTGCCGGCAGCAGCTGCGCGTCGCAATCCTTGCCGCAAACACGGAGAAAATCGTTGTTCGCAACGCCATGCGTCTGATAGATCCTGCCCGGATAGCCGCGCTCTTTCAGCGTCTTCGCGGGCAGCGCGGCCGGCGTGCCTGCGCCGGCGATCAGCACGGCGTCGGGATGGACGGCGAGTGTCTTCAGCACCTGCCCCGTTACCGAGGTATCGGTGCGGTTATAGCGTTCGTTCGCGACAATCCGGATTCCATTTGCCGCCGCGGCCGCGCTGAACACGTTCGACCAGCCATCGCCGTAAGCATCCGCGAAACCGATGAAGCCCACCGTCTTCACACCATGCTTAGCCATGTAGTTCGCGAGCGCATCGGCCATCAACCGGTCGTTTTGCGGCGTCTTGAAAACCCATGCGCGCTTCGCATCCATTGGCGCGATGATTTGCGCGCTGGCGGCAAGCGAAATCATCGGCGTCTTGCCCTGCGCGACGACATCGATCATCGCGAGCGAATTCGGCGTAATCGTCGAGCCGACAATCGCATCGACGTGCTCCTCGTCGATCAGTTTGCGCGCATTCTGCACCGCGCGATTCGTATCGGATGCGTCGTCGAGCACGATATATTCGACGCGCTTGCCGCCGATCTCTTTCGGCAACAACGCGACCGTATTCTTCTCAGGAATGCCGAGCGACGCGGCGGCGCCCGTTGCCGACACCGTGACGCCGATCTTCACTTGCGCTTGCACCAACGTGATGCCCGCGATGCAGGCGATTGCGAGCGCGATCTGCATCCAGCGATTCATTCTCATAACGGTCTCCGTTACGCTGCGAAACGCGCAATAAAAAAGCGCTGTTGGACGGAATCCAACAGCGCTTCGGGTCGGGCAGTCTATGCCTCGAATGTCTCCTCGTTCTCCACCTGCAAATTCGTTTCGCGGTGCATCAGAACTGAGACGAAGATTAAAGCAAGCGCGCTGGATGCGACAACCTAGCATTTACCCCTATGGTGCATCGCCGCACGAAAATAGGGCATGCCAAAGCCTGCTCCAATGGGCATTCGCGCTGCCCATTGCATCGGAATCCGAAATATTTTCATGCACTGCACGATTCCCTTCAAGACGAGCGCAGCGGCCGTATCCGCACGATCGCCTCACCGACGATCCCGCGCCTGAATGCGAGCACGCAGGCGATGAAAATGAGGCCCGTGACAATCGTCGCGGATTCGCCGAGCGAATGGAACCAGTTGATGCCCGTGACTGACGCGAGCCACCCGCCGATGTCGCCAAGACGATCCTCGAGCGCGACGATCAGCGCCGCGCCCACGAGCGGGCCGAACAGCGTGCCCATGCCGCCGACGAGTGTCATCAGCACCACGAGACCGGACATCGTCCAATACGCGTCGCCAAGCGTTTCGAAACCCAGCACGACGACCTTCAGTGCCCCTGCGAGCCCGGCAAGCGCAGCCGATAAGATAAATGCGAGCAGCTTGAAGCGATCGGTGTCGTAGCCGAGCGAAATCGCGCGCGGCTCGTTTTCCTTGATCGCAACGAGCACTTGTCCGAACGGCGAATGGACGATGCGCACGATGAACGCACAGGCGCACGCGACGACGGCGAGCACGACGTAGTACAGCGTCAAATCCGACGACAGATCGACAAGCCCGAAGAGCCGGCCGCGCGGCACGCCCTGCAGGCCGTCTTCACCATGCGTGAACGGAGCCTGCAGATAGATGAAGTACACCATCTGCGCGAACGCGAGCGTGATCATCGCGAAATAGATCCCTTGCCGCCTGATCGCGAACAGGCCCACCACCACGCCGAGCAGCGTCGCGGCAGCCATGCCCGCGAGCACGCCGAGTTCGGGCGTCGCATGAAGCGACTGCATCGCATAACCCGTCATATAGCCCGCCGTCGCGAGAAACATCGCATGGCCGAACGACAGCAGGCCCGTATATCCGATCAGCAGATTGAAGGCCGCGGCGAACAACGCGAA
This sequence comes from Burkholderia singularis, assembly GCF_001718875.1. NCBI lineage: Bacteria > Pseudomonadati > Pseudomonadota > Betaproteobacteria > Burkholderiales > Burkholderiaceae > Burkholderia > Burkholderia singularis. The sequence goes on along the minus strand of NZ_CP013448.1, from coordinate 365,666 downwards.
GCACAACACCTTCATCACGAACACCGGATAGGCACCGATCAGCGGCGCGACGACGAGACCGGCCAACAACAGTCCGTAGAGCGCATTTTTCTGCATCATCTTTCCTTGCCGAACAAGCCTGCCGGCCGGATCAGCAGCACAATCGCCATGATCACGAACACAACCGTCGCCGACGCCTCCGGATAAAACACCCTCGTCAACCCTTCGATCACGCCGAGCATCAGGCCCGTGACGATCGAGCCCAGGATCGAGCCCATGCCGCCGATCACGACCACTGCGAACACGGTGATGATCATCGGCTGCCCCATCAGCGGCGAGACCTGGATCACCGGCGCGGCGAGCACGCCCGCGAATGCGGCAAGCGCGACGCCGAAGCCGTAAGTCAGCGTGATCATCAACGGCACATTGACGCCGAACGCCTCGACAAGCTTGGGGTTTTCGGTGCCCGCGCGCAGGTACGCGCCAAGCCGCGTCTTCTCGATCACGAACCAGGTTGCAATGCATACCGCGAGCGATGCCGCGACCACCCACGCCCGATAATTCGGCAGGAACATGAAGCCGAGATCCGTCGCACCCGAAAGCAGCTCGGGCACGTCATAAGGCTGTCCGGACGAGCCGTAGACCGAGCGGAATACGCCTTCGACGACGAGCGTGAGCCCAAACGTCAGCAGCAAACCATACAGATGATCGAGCCGATAAAGCCAGCGCAGCATCGACCGCTCGATCAGGATTCCAAACAGACCGACGATTGCGGGCGCGAGCACGAGCATCGCCCAGTACGGCAGGCCAAGATACGCGAGCCCCATCCACGCGAGCATCGCGCCCAGCATGAACAGCGCGCCGTGCGCGAAGTTGATCACGTTCAGAAGCCCGAAAATCACGGCGAGCCCAAGACTCAGGATCGCGTAGAACGAGCCGTTGACGAGCCCGAGCAGCAATTGGCTCAGCATCGCCGACGCCGGAATACCGAAGATATTCATCGAGTCTGCCGTCAGTCAGAAATCAGTGGCCGCAAGCCGAAACGGTTTATTTCCATAACGCGCAACGCGTCTCCTGCTTCGTCGCGAACGCCTGCTCGCCCGGAATCGTCGCGAGGATCTTGTAGTAATCCCAAGGTTCTTTCGATTCGGACGGCTTCTTCACCTCCATCAAATACATGTCGTGAATCATGCTGCCGTCCGCGCGAACATAGCCTTTCGCGTAAAAATCGTCGATCTTCGCCTTGCGAAGCTGCGCCATCACCTTGTCCGAATCGGTCGAACCTGCTGCCTGCACGGCCTTCAGATACGTCGTCACCGCCGAATAATCCGCCGCCTGCAAGCTCGACGGCATCTTCTTCATTTTTGCGAAGTAACGCTGCGCCCACTGCCGCGACGCCTGATCGCGATTCCAGTACCAGCTATCGGTGAGTACGAGACCTTGCGTCGTATCGAGGCCGAGGCTGTGAATGTCATCAATGAAGACGAGCAGCGCTGCGAGCTTCATCGTCTTCGTGATGCCAAACTCCTTGGCCGCCTTGATCGAGTTGACCGTGTCGCCGCCCGCGTTCGCCAGACCGAGAATCTGCGCCTTCGAGCCCTGCGCCTGCAACAGGAACGACGAAAAATCCGACGCGGACAGCGGATGGCGCACTTCGCCCAGCACCTGGCCGCCATTCGCTTTGACGACATCACTCGTATTCTTCTCGAGCGATTTGCCGAATGCGTAATCCGCGGTCAGGAAAAACCACGTCTTGCCGCCGCGCTTCGTGACGGTCGAGCCCGTGCCCTTGGCGAGCGCCATCGTGTCGTATGCATAGTGGATCGTGTAGGGCGTGCACTGCTCGTTCGTCAGCGTGTCCGCGCCCGCGCCGATATTGATGTAGACCTTCTTCTTTTCCGCCGCGACCTGGTTCGTCGACAACGCGGTCGCTGAGTTCGTGCCGCCGACGATCATGTCGACGCCGCCTCGATCGATCCATTCGCGCGCCTTCGACGCCGCGATGTCGGCCTTGTTCTGGTGATCGGCATAGACAAGCTCGATCGGCTTGCCGTTGACCTTGCCGCCGAAATCGGCCACCGCCATCTTGATCGCCTCCAGGCCGCCCTGGCCGTCGATATCGGCGTACAGGCCCGACATATCGGTGATGAAGCCGATCTTCACGGTATCCGCGGCATGCGCGGCTTGCGCCAACCACGCGGCGGCGGCGGTTAGACACGCGTAAGCAAGGGTCTTGAATTTCATTCACGTCTCCTGATCGGTATTGTCTTTATCGAGTTCCAGCATCGCACATCGGGGCCGCCCGTGCGGCCGGCAAGCGCCGCACCGGGGCCGTCTTGATACGAACCATCGCTAAATGCCGAGCAGATCGTGCAGCACGGGCATCTTGCCGTCGAGTTCGGCTGCGCCGAAATGCTCGACGATGCGCCCGTGCTCCATCACGTAAAAGCGGTCGGCGAGCGGCGCCGCAAAACGGAAGTTCTGCTCGACCATCACGATCGTGTAGCCGCGCGCCTTCAGGGTGACGATCATCGCGGCGAGCGTCTGCACGATGACGGGCGCAAGCCCCTCGGAAATTTCGTCGAGCAGCAGCAGGTTTGCGCCCGTGCGTAAGATGCGCGCAATCGCGAGCATCTGCTGCTCGCCGCCCGACAGCCGCGTGCCCTGGCTCGCACGTCGCGCCGCGAGATTCGGAAACATCCGATAGATATCGTCGACAGGCATCGCATGCGCACGCGCGCCGACGACAGGCGGCAGCAGCAGATTCTCTTCGCACGACAGGCTCGAGAAGATGCCGCGCTCCTCCGGGCAATAACCGACACCGTGATGCGCGATCTTGTGCGTCGGCAATCCGACCGTCTCGTGGCCCGCGACCTTGATCGAACCGCTGCGCCTGCCGGTCAAGCCCATGATCGCGCGCAGCGTCGTCGTGCGCCCGGCGCCGTTACGGCCGAGCAGCGTGACGACCTCGCCGCGGCGCACCGTCAGATCGACGCCATGCAGAATGTGCGATTCGCCATACCACGCTTCGAGCCCTGCGATGTCGAGCGCAGGCGCGCCGCCTTCGGCGCTCTTCAGCGCCCGCTCTTCCCGTTCGCTGTGATTCATGCGTGCGCTCCCGCCAGCGCCGCGTCGGTACTGCCCATGTACGCCTCGACCACGAGCGGATTTTTCGATACCTCCGCATACGTGCCTTCGGCCAGCACCTCGCCGCGCTGCAGGACCGTGATCGTATCGGAGATGCCCGCGATCACGTTCATGTTGTGCTCGACCATCAGAATCGTGCGGCCGCTCGCGACCTTCTTGATGAGCGCCGTCACGCGATCGACATCTTCGTGTCCCATCCCCTGCGTCGGCTCGTCGAGCAGCATCAGTTCTGGCTCCATCGCGAGCGTCGTCGCGATTTCGAGCGCGCGCTTGCGGCCATACGCAAGCTCGACCGTCGGCACATGCGCGAAATCGGACAGGCCTACCTGTGTGAGCAGATCCATCGCACGATCGTCGAGTTGCCTCAGCGAGCGCTCGCTGCGCCAGAAACAGAATGCCGTGCCGAGCGAGCGCTGCAGGCCGATCCGCACGTTCTGCAGCGCGCTTAGATGCGGAAACACCGCGGAAATCTGAAACGAGCGGATCACGCCGCGCCGCGCGATCTGCGCGGGACGCTCGTCGGTGATGTCGATGCCGTTGTAGACGATTTGGCCCGCGGTGGGCTTCAGGAATTTGGTCAGGAGATTGAAACACGTGGTCTTGCCCGCGCCGTTCGGTCCGATCAGCGCATGGATCGAGCCTCGCCGCACGCGCAGGTTCACGCCGTTGACGGCAACGAAGCCTTTGAATTCCTTCGTGAGTTCCCGCGTTTCGAGAATCGTGTCGCCGAGAATCATGTTCCCTTCCTGCGAATTGAGGCGAAGCGCCGGGCGATATCGCTCAAACGGCCACGAAGCGTTCAGCGGGTATGAGTCTGCCCCCGAGCTTGATGTGTCGCATCGAGACTGGTCTCCTCGAAGCAAGCCGCGGATTCGGAATGCGTGTCATTGTCGCGCCGTTGGTGCAGTGCATTCATTGGGATTTGCACTTATAGGGTGCGGCAATCGTCAATGCCTGCCCAGCCACGCGCCGCGTGCGTTTTACCGAATGCGTCCCCGCGCTTTTGGGTTAACCCTCAGCCGATTTTTTATTGCATTTTATTGACGATTTTTTATTGACCGAGGATTTCAATGGCGGATCACGCCGTTTTCAAATCGGCGTCGCGGTTTCTTCGGACCATGTCGTCGCACCATCGCGCGGCGCCGCGCCGCGGCGGTCCGCGCGGATCATGTCGCTTGCGCGCTCCGCGATCATCAGCGTCGGCGAATTCGTGTTGCCCGACGTGATTACCGGCATCACCGATGCATCGACGACGCGCAGCCCCGTCACGCCCCGCACGCGCAAGCGGCTGTCGACGACGGCGTCCGGATCGTCGGCGCGGCCCATTCGGCATGTGCCCACCGGATGAAAAATCGTCGTACCGATCGCGCCGGCCGCTTCGATTAATTGCTCTTCACTCTGATAATGCGAACCCGGCAAGATTTCCTCGGGCGCATACCGCGCGAGCGCAGGCGCGGCCGCGATCCTGCGCGTCAGCCGCAGCGCATTCGCGGCAACGCGGCGGTCATGATCGGTCGACAAATAATTCGGTGCGATTGCCGGTGCGCGGGCCGGGTCCGGCGATACCGCGTGAACGCTGCCGCGCGAGGTCGGCCGCAGATGACAGACCGACGCGGTGAACGCATTGAAGCGATGCAGCGGCTCACCAAAGCGCTCGAGCGACAACGGCTGCACGTGATACTCGAGATCGGGCCGCGTGAGCGCCGGGTCGTGCGGGTCCGATTTCGCGAACGCGCCCAATTGCGACGGCGCCATCGACATCGGCCCGCTTTTCGTCAACGCATATTGCGCGCCGATCATCAGCTTGCCCCACCAATGCGCGGCGAGCGTGTTCAGCGTGCGCACCCCGCGCACGCGAAACGCCATGCGTAATTGCAAGTGATCCTGAAGATTCTCGCCGACGCCGCGTAACGCGTGCGCAACTTCGATGCCGAGCGCGCGCAGCCGCTCACCGTCGCCGATGCCGGAAAGCTCGAGCAACTGCGGCGAATTGACCGCGCCCGACGCAAGCAGCACTTCCGCACGCGCGCGCGCGACACAGCGCGAACCGTCGTCGCGGCGGTATTGGACGCCCACACAGCGCCGTGCGTCGAACACGAGCCGCTCGGCCTGCGCGCCCGTTACTACGGTGAGATTCGGCCGCGCGAGCGCCGGGCGCAGAAACGCCTTCGATGCATTCCAGCGCACGCCGCGCTTCTGGTTGACTTCGAAATAACCGACGCCGGCATTGTCGCCGCGATTGAAATCGTCGGTCGCCGAGATGCCGGTCTGCTGCGCCGCTTGCGAAAACGCCTCGAGAATCTCCCAGCGCAACCGCTGTTTTTCGACGCGCCACGGACCGCCCGCGCCGTGCGCGTCGCTCGCGCCTGCGTGATGATCCTCGCTGCGCTTGAAGATCGGCAGCACCGCGTTCCACGACCACCCGTCATCGCCCGTCACGCGCGCCCAGTCGTCGTAGTCGCCGCGCTGGCCGCGCATGTAGATCATCCCGTTGATCGACGACGAGCCGCCGAGCACGCGCCCGCGCGGATACGACAGCGCGCGGCCGTTCAATCCCGCTTCGGGCTCGGTCTTGTAGCGCCAGTCGGTGCGCGGATTGCCGATGCAGTACAAATAGCCGACTGGAATGTGAATCCATCGGTAATCGTCGTTGCCGCCCGCCTCGATCAGCAGCACCGACACGTCGCGCTCCTCGCTGAGCCGGCTCGCGAGCACGCAGCCCGCGGTGCCCGCACCGACGATCACGTAATCGAATTCGCCCTCGGGCGTGCGTTCTGCCACCATCGTCGTGTCTCCTCGATCCCGATTTCCGGTCTGATTTTCGCTGCGGCGGGCTCGCGCGCACCGCCGTCTCCGTATCGCGCGGCGCGCGACGGCACGTGCCACTCAAGCATAGACCGCGCGGCGCCCGAACGGGGGCCGCGCGGCATCGCGTAAATCGCTTCGGCGTCACTTCGCCACGGGCATCGTGAATTCCGCTCCCTTCGCGATGCTATCCGGCCAACGCTGCATCACGCTCTTGTAGCGCGTGTAGAAACGCACGCCCTCTTCGCCGTAAGCGTGGTGATCGCCGAACAGCGAGCGCTTCCAGCCGCCAAACGAATGCCAGGCCATCGGCACCGGAATCGGCACGTTGATACCGACCATACCGACTTGGATCTGCCGCGCGAACGCGCGCGCGACGCCGCCGTCGGACGTGAAGCACGACACGCCGTTCGCGAACTCGTGCGCGTTGATCAGCGCCACCGCGCTCGCGAAATCCGGCACCCGCACGACCGCGAGCACCGGCCCGAAGATTTCCTCGCGATAGATCGACATGTCGGTCTTGACGTGATCGAACAGCGTGCCGCCGAGGAAAAAGCCGCGCTCGTAACCATCGACGACATGCCCTCGCCCATCCACCACCAGCGTTGCGCCCTCGGCCACGCCCGCGTCGATGTATGCGGCCACCTTCGCACGATGCGCGGCCGTCACGAGCGGGCCCATTTCGACACCCGCGTCCATGCCGTTGCCGATCTTCAGCGCCTTCGCGCGCTCGGCAAGCTTGGCGACAAGCGCATCGGCCACGCCGCCCACCGCCACCGCGACCGAAATCGCCATGCAGCGCTCGCCCGCCGATCCATACGCAGCGCCGACGAGCGCATCGACCGCCTGCTCGAGGTCCGCATCCGGCATCACGACGAGATGATTCTTCGCACCGCCAAGCGCCTGCACGCGCTTGCCGCGCCGGGAAGCTTCCGCGTGGATGTACTCTGCAATCGGCGTCGATCCGACAAACGACAACGCAACGACATCCGGATGCGCGATCAGCGCGTCAACGGCCGTCTTGTCGCCATGCACGACGTTGAACACCCCGTCGGGCAGCCCCGCCTCCTTCAACAGCTCGGCGAGCCGCACCGACGCCGACGGGTCCCGCTCCGACGGTTTGAGCACGAACGTGTTGCCGCATGCGATCGCGATCGGGAACATCCAGCACGGCACCATCATCGGAAAATTGAACGGCGTGATGCCGGCAACGACGCCAAGCGGCTGACGCAGGTTCCAGTTGTCGATCCCGCCGCCGATCTGGTCGGTGAAATCGGTTTTCAGCAGATTCGGCATCCCGCAAGCGAATTCGACCACCTCGATGCCGCGCATCACTTCGCCGTGCGCGTCCGAGAAAACCTTGCCGTGTTCGCGGCTGATCAGCTCGGCAAGCTCGTCGTGATGACGCTCGAGCAGCTCCTTGAACTTGAACATCACGCGTGCGCGCTTGAGCGGCGACGTCTCGCTCCAGGCGGCGAATGCGGCGTGCGCGGCGGCGACGGCCGCGTCCACTTCGGCCGTGCTCGCGAGCGGCGTGCGGGCCGTCACCACGCCAAGGGCCGGGTTGAACACGTCGCTATAGCGATCGCTCGCGCCTTCCACAGCGCGGCCGCCGATGAAATGCGCCAATGCGCGCACACGCGCGTCGTTCGCGGGGCTGATTGTCATGCCTTCCTCCGTTCTCCGTTCGTTCCGTTTGCTCGGCTTGCGCCCTGCACGCAAGCGCGTGCTTCGAAGACGAAGCGTACCTGCGGCGGCCGCTCCCGATCCAATGAGTTATCCTCAAATGCAATATAAGCCGCGCTAATATTGCTCGATGGATCTGATACTGCTTCGCGCCTTCGTCGCGGTTGCGCGCGAAGGCAATCTGACACGTGCCGCCGCCCGGCTGCACTTGACGCAGCCCGCCGTCAGCCTGCAAATCAAGAATCTGCAGGATGCGCTCGGCATCACGCTGTTCGAGCGGACATCGCGCGGGCTTGTGCTCACGCGCGACGGGCAGGCGCTGCTGCCGCACGCGGAGCGCGCGCTCGACGCCGCCGCCGACGTTGCGCGCGCCGCCGCCGCGCTCAAGCACGAGGTGCGCGGCCGATTGCGGATCGGCTCGATTCTCGACCCCGAATTCCTGCGGCTCGGCGGCTTTCTGAAACGGCTCGTCGAAGCCTATCCGCAGATCGAAACCGCGTTGCGGCACGGCATGTCCGGCTGGGTGCTCGATCAGGTCCGCGCCCGCGAACTCGATGTCGGCTACTACATTGGCCGGCCTGACGAGGACGATCCGCGCGAAGCCGGACGCTTCCATACGCTGACGCTCACGCAATTCCGTTATCGCGTGCTTGCGCCCGCCGGTTGGAAGGAACGCGTGCAGCGCGCGCGCTCGTGGCGCGAGCTTGCCGCGCTACCGTGGATCTGGACGCCCCCGGCGTCGGCGCATCATCGGCTGCTCTCGCGCCGCTTCGCCGACGCGGGCGTGCAGCCCGTCAAAGTGGCTGAAGTCGATCAAGAAACGTCGATGCTCGATCTCGTCAAATCGGGCGTAGGGCTGTCGCTCGCGCGCGATTCGGTTGCGTTGCGCGAAGCGCACGCGCATGCATTGGCGATCGTCGAGCACGTATCGGTGCCAGCCGAGCTGACGTTCGTCGCGCTTGCCGAACGATGCGACGAGCCGGCCATTGCGGCCGCGTTGCGGCTTGTCGACGAACAGTGGGCGGTTTAACGCCAGTTCGCGCCAATGGCACGGCGCCGTTGCGCGACGCGTCCCGTCAAACGGCGCGACACGAGGGCCTGAAAAGACGAGCCACCTCGGCAGCCCCCTGCAAATGTGCTGCGGCCGGATATCCGCCGGGCGGCTGCACACGGGCGCACGACGCGCTTGCGATCGCTTTCGCGCTCGCGCCGCCGCCCGCCGATAGAATGAGGGTTCTGGATGGTTCGTCCGGACCCGCAAATGCCTTTCCCAGAAGGAGACACGCATGGCCCGCAACATCGAGATCAAAGCCCGCGCGCGCGAATTCGAGCAGATCCGCGAACGCGCCGCCGCACTCGCGACCGACGCACCGCTTTTCTACCGTCAACAGGATTTCTTCTATGACGTCCCGCGCGGCCGCCTGAAGCTGCGCCGCTTCGAAGACGGCACACCCGCCGAACTGATCTTCTACCAGCGCGACGATCAGGACGGCCCGAAGGCGTCGTACTACACACGCAGCCCGGTAACCAACCCGGATGCGATGCACTCGCTGCTCGCAACCGCGCTGACCACGCGCGGCATCGTGACGAAAGAGCGGCACGTCTATTTGGCGGGCCGCACGCGGATTCATCTCGATCGCGTCGACGGCCTCGGCGATTTCGTCGAACTCGAAGTCGTGCTCGCGCCCGATGACGACGAGGAAGGCGGCCACGCGGAAGCGCACACGGTGTTCGAAAAGCTCGGCGTGCCGAGCGACGATCTCGTCGCGCTTGCTTATGTCGATCTGCTCAACGCACAAACCAAAACACCTGCGTAATGCGTTATCGCGAGCGGCTCCGCCATGCGCGGCAGGCCGCCGGCCGCCACCCGCGGCAGCGTGGCGGAGGAACGACAGCTCGCGCCGGCGTGGCCGCTTCGCGTCACGCCGCAGGCGCGCCCGATTCCAGATGACTGAGCGGCAGCGGCCCGTTGCGCTTGAACGTCGTCAATACGATGTTCGAACGCACGCTGTCGACGCCCGGCACCCGCATCAGCTTTTTCATGACGAACGACGACAGCGCATTCAGATCCGGCGCGACGATCCGCAACAGATAATCGGCGTCGCCCACCACCGCATGGCACTCGAGCACTTCGGGCAACACGTCGATCTGCTGCTGAAACTGCTCGATGATCGAGTCGCCGTGATGTTTGAGCTTCAGGCTCGTGAACGCGGTGACGCCAAGCCCAAGCTTTTCGGGCCGCAACACGACCCGATAGCCGTCGATCACGCCCGTCGCCTCCAGCCGCTGCAACCGCCGCCCGATCTGCGACGGCGACAGCGGCACTTCCTCGCCGAGCTGCTGATGCGTCGCCCGGCCGAAACGCTGCAATACGGCGAGCAACGCCAAATCGAAATGATCGAGATCCACCATGAAAATTCTCCGCGAGAATTTATGATTCAATGCGCGATTATTGCATTGAATATCGTGAATTCAAAAATTTTGCGCCCAATCCGCACATAGGCCGCTCTACACTTGCATCTATCGAAACCGAATGAACCGATGCAAGGTCAGCGCCCATCATGTCCACCGCCGTCACCGCGAAGCTCAAGGAACAGTTCGACGCGGGTCTCGAAACCCGCGCGGATTTCACGATCGACCAGCCGTTCGGCCGCTACGGCCAAGCCGATCACGCGGTATGGCGGCAACTCTACGCGCGTCAGGTCGCGCTCCTTCGCGATCGCGCGTGCGATGCCTTCGTCAGCGGCCTCGCGCGCATCAATTTGCCCGCCGACCGGGTGCCGCTGTTCGCCGACGTCAACCGCGCGCTGAAGCCCGCGACCGGCTGGCAGATCGTCGCGGTACCGGGCCTCGTGCCGGACCGCGTGTTCTTCGAGCACCTCGCAAACCGCCGCTTTCCGGTGACCTGGTGGATGCGCCGTGCCGACCAGCTCGACTATCTGCAAGAACCGGACTGCTTTCATGATCTATTCGGCCACGTCCCGCTTCTCATCGATCCGGTGTTCGCCGACTACATGCATGCATACGGTCGCACCGCGCTCGCAGCCGCCGACGATCCCTTCGCACTTACGCTGCTTGCCCGCCTTTACTGGTATACGGTCGAGTTCGGCCTGATCCGTCACGCGGGCGACCGCAGCTTGCGGATCTACGGCGCGGGCATCGTGTCGAGCAGCGGCGAGACGCACTACAGCCTGGAAAGCGCCGCGCCGAACCGGCTCGGCTTCGATCTGGAGCGCGTGATGCGAACCCGTTACCGGATCGACACGTTCCAAAAGACATACTTCGTGATCGACGACTTCGCTCAGCTGTTCGCGCTTGCCGACGTGAACGCGCCCGATCTTGCCGCCCGGCTCGCCGGCGCACCCGAGCATCCGGCGGGCGCGATACTCGACAGTGACCGCGTCATTACGCGCGGTACGGGACAAGGTTGGGCCACGGACCCGGACGTTTGAGCGCAAATATGAAAGAATGGCCGGTACGGCGCCCGTCGCGCGACCGCGCGCGGCTGCGCCGCCACCGGACGAGGTAAGAAAAATGGTTCACAAGCTGACATCGGAAGAACGCAAGACGCAACTGGAAAACCTGCCTCATTGGGTGGCCGTTCCCGGCCGCGATGCGATCCAGCGCAGTTTCCGCTTCGCCGATTTCAACGAGGCATTCGGCTTCATGACGCGCGTGGCAATCAAGGCGCAGGAAATGGACCATCATCCCGAATGGTTCAACGTCTACAACCAGGTTGATATCACGCTGTCGACGCACGACGCGCACGGCCTCACCGAGCGCGACATCAAACTCGCGCATTTCATCGAGGAAGCGGGCCGGCACGCAAAGACTGCGTAATAATCCGAATAGAGTTTCGAAAACTGGTTCGTCAACGTAACGCTTTCAACCAGCGTTTTCTATGCTGAATGAAGCGAAAGCCTTCAGCTTTCCAAACTGTTTTTAAGGCGAACGTAAGATTCCCAAGCACTGCGCGCTTTAGGGTCCAATCCCTCCAGTCGCAGCGCACTTTGGCGCTGTACAATCAGCAGCGCATACGGTTTGGAAAGCGCGCTGGCCTCTTTGCAGAGTTCGAGTTCGTCGCCGCTCGACGGCGAGCGGATACGCCAGAAATTGATCGCGGCTTCGAGTTCGTGAATCGAAATATCGGACATGATCGAGGATTCGTAGCTGGCGGCTCCGCTTACCGGCCCGCATGCGACGTTTTTTCGTGGAAATGGCGTCGTGCTGCCTTGCGTGCCTGAACCGCCAACCCATTGTACTTGAGCGAATCTCATGCGACTCCTTCTGATTGAAGACGACCGCCCCATCGCACGCGGCATCCAAAGCAGCCTCGAGCAAGCGGGCTTCACCGTCGACATGGTTCACGACGGCATCTTTGCCGAGCAGGCGCTCGCGCAAAACCGCCACGAGCTTGTGATTCTCGACCTCGGCCTGCCCGGTATCGACGGCATGACGCTCCTGTCGCGCTTTCGCCAGATCAATCGTCACACGCCCGTAATCGTGCTGACCGCGCGCGACGAGCTGAACGACCGCGTGCAAGGTCTCAATTCCGGCGCCGACGATTACATGCTCAAGCCGTTCGAGCCCGCCGAACTCGAAGCGCGCATCCGCGCGGTGATGCGCCGCAGCGGCCCGCACAGCGACATGCCGCGCCCGGAAGTATCGCTTGGCGGCGTGCGCCTGTCGGGCGTCGATCGCCGCATCTTCAACGACGACAAGCCGCTCGAGTTGTCGCCGCGCGAATTCGCGGTGCTCGAAATGCTGCTGCTGCGTCACGGGCGCGTCGTCAGCAAGGCGCAATTGCAGGATCACCTGACGCATTTCGGCGGCGATCTCGGCGACACCGCGATCGAAGTTTACGTGCACCGGGTCCGCAAGAAGCTCGAACAATGCCGGGTCGAAATCGTGACCGTGCGGGGCTTCGGTTATCTGTTGCAGGAAATTCGCCAGACTGCGAGCGTTTGAACGCTTGTCTGACACCTCACCGCTTGCGCGGCCACGCGCGGTGATCCTCCGCCTTGCCCGCGCCGCTTCGCGAAGCGGCGCTCTTCTCATGCTTTTGCGCGATGTCCGCTGAACCGGCCGTGCCGACCAGTCTGCGCCGCACCTTGCTGCGGCGCCTCGCCGCGCCGCTATCGATGCTCGCATTGATGAGCGGCCTCATCGCATACTGGCTCGCGTGGCAATACACGCAGCACGTCGTCGACCGTTCGCTTGCCGATCTCGCCACGGCGATCTCGAAACAGATCCAGATCGCGGGCCCGGACGCGCCGTTCACGGTTCCGCCGCTCGCGCAAGCGATGTTTTCCGATCCCAACGAGCAATTGATCTACCGGATCAGCGACGGCGAGCACGAACTCGCCGGCGATCCGAAGCTGCCGCTGCAGGGCACGAGCGTGCGCCGGATGCATATTGCGTATGTGTTCGAGGCCGACTACGACAACCAGGCGGTGCGTGTCGCCCAGATCCGTGTCGAACAACCGTTGGAAGGCGGCAATCCAATGCTCGTCGAGGTCGCGCAGCCGGTTCGTTACCGTTACCGGATCGCAGCCGAGTTCCTTGTCGCGATCATGATGCCGCTGCTGCTGCTGCTGCTCGCCGGTTGGGGAATCGTATGGCGCGTCGTCAATCAGCAGCTCGGCCCGCTCACGCATCTGGCCGATTCGCTGAACCGCCAAACGCATACGTCGCTCGAGCCGGTCGACGAAACCGAGGTGCCGCTCGAAATTCAGCCGCTCACGAACGCGATGAACGCCCTGCTCGGCCGTCTGAAAACCGCGCTCGACGCCCAGCGCAAGTTCATTGCCGACGCCGCGCACCAGTTGCGCACGCCGCTCACCGCGATCAAATTGCACGCCGAGCAGGCTGCCGTCGCGCGCGAGCCGCAACAGGCGCTCAACGCGGTGCGTGAGCTGCGCTCGGCCGCTGACCGCGCGGTGCGGTTGTCGAATCAGCTTCTGTCACTTGCACGCGCGGAGCCGGGCGAACAGGCTGCGCGCTTCGTCGATGTCGATCTCGCCGGCCTCGCGTTCGAGACCGGCGCCGAATGGGTGCCGCGCGCCCTCGCCGCGCATGTCGATTTCGGCTTCCAGCGCGGCGACGGTCGTGCCGACGACGAGCCGCTGGTCATTCGCGGCAATCCGGTACTGCTGCGCGAAGTGATCGCCAATCTGCTCGATAACGCGTTGAAATACGTGCCGCTCTCACGGCCGGCAGGCGCGCGGATCACCGTAAACGTCTCGCGGATCGAACGCGGCGGCGACAAGCCGGCCGCGGAGATCGTCGTCGAAGACAACGGCCCCGGTGTGCCGGCCGGCCAGCAAGCCGATCTCTTCAAACGCTTTTTCCGTGGCGATGCGCAAAACGGAGGCGGTGTCGAATCGGGCGCGGGACTCGGTCTTGCGATCGTTCACGACATCGTCGCGATGCATGGAGGAACCGTTTCGTATGCGGACGCCGCCGGCGGCGGCTCGCGCTTCATCGTGCGCGTACCGCTTGCCGCAACGCCATCCGTGCCGTCGCCGCATGTTTCGGAATCGCCGGCGGCTTCCGTTTGAGCCGTTTGACCACGCGAAGGCCAGCCTGGCACAAACATGAAAACGCCCGCGCGGCGGCCAGCCCATCAGGTTGCACACGATTGCGCCGGCCGCCCGCAACCGTCTTCGCGTATCACGCCTTCTTTTTCTTCTTGTCCTTGCCGCCCTTCTTCGCCTTCTTCTTTTTCTTACCGCCGTCGTCTTCCACTGCTGCGAGCAGCGTGCCTCGGCACGTCGGCGCACCGCAATGGCACGCATATTCACGCTTGAGCTTCTTCGTCAGGCGTGCGTCGATCACCAGTCCGTAGTCGTAGAACAGTTCCTCTTCCTCGCTGATGTCGCGCAACGCGCGAATGAATACCCGCCCGTCGATCTCTTCAGCCTCGCAGTTCGGCGCGCACGAATGATTGATCCAGCGCGCGCTGTTGCCGTTGATCTTGCCGTCGATCACGCCGCCGTTGTCGAGTGCGAAGTAGAACGTATGATTCGGCTGATCCGGATCGTGCGGATGACGCCGCAGCGCCTCTTTCCACGAGATTCGTTCGCCCTTGTATTCGACCACGCGCTCCCCCGACTTGATCGGTACTGCGGCGAATACGCCCTTGCCGTGAACGCCGGAGAGGCGCACCACGATCCTGCGTGAACTCATCGAACGAATCCTTTGTGAAATAAGCTGGAATTGAAACGGCACCCCAACACGGCAACGGGCCGCACCGCCCGCGCGCCATGCACGCGCAGCGCACACCGGCGAGCGGCGAATCATCGAATGCTACACGGTCAGGATTGCATCGTTCAACTCGAATGGAAACGCAATGCGCACCAATTATTCGGCGCGGCGGCGATCGGCCATTTACCAGCGCATCAACGCTGGCCGAACGGTGCTTCGCCAAACAGCATCTTTTGATCGCGCGGTTGCGAGCGCCAGTATTGCGGCGGCGCGTCGACCGTCGCGCCGAGCTTGGCCGCCGCGTGCCAGGGCCAGCGCGGATCGTAAAGCATCGCGCGCGCCATCGCGACAAAATCGGCATCGCCCGTTTCAATCAGCCGATTCGCATGTTCGGGCTCCGAAATAAGGCCGACCGCGATCGTCGGCAAACCAACCGCGTGCCTGACGGCCTGCGCAAACGGCACCTGGTAACCGGGCGACAGCGGAATCTTCTGCCGCGGCGACACGCCGCCCGATGACACGTCAATCCAATCGCATCCATGCTTTTTCAGTTCGTGCGCGAACGCAATCGTATCGTCAAGTTCCCAACCGCCCGGCACCCAGTCGGTCGCGGAGACTCGCACACCGACCGGACGGTCTTGCGGAAACGCCGCGCGCACGATATCGAAGATCTCAAGCGCAAAGCGCATCCGGTTTTCGCGCGAGCCGCCGTAGGCATCGGTGCGCTGATTCGCAAGCGGTGAAAGAAACTGGTGCAGCAGATAGCCATGCGCCGCATGAACTTCGATTGCATCGATGCCAAGACGCGCCGCGCGACGCGCGGCCGCATCGAACGCACGTCGAATGCGCTCGAGCCCTGTCGCATCGAGCACGTGCGGGGGCGGCTCGTCTTCACGATGAGCCAGCCCGGACGGTGCAAATGGCCGCCAGCCGCCGGCTTCGGGCGCAATGAGCTTGCCGCCGTTCCACGGCACGTCGCTCGACGCCTTGCGGCCCGCATGCGACAGTTGGATCGCGACGCGAATCGGTGAATAGCGGCGGATCGCCGCCAACACGGGTTCGAGTGCCGCTTCGGTTGCGTCGTCCCACAAACCGAGATCGGCCGGGGAAATGCGGCCGTCCGGTTCGACCGCCGTCGCCTCGAGACACAACATTGCCGCGCCCGACAGCGCAAGGTGGCCAAGATGGATGAGGTGCCACGCGCCGGCCCTGCCATGCTCGGCCGAGTATTGGCACATTGGCGAGATCACGATGCGATTGGCAAGCGTCACGCCGCGCAGCGTGAATGGAGAAAACAAGGCGCTCATCGAATGGCCGCTCGCGAAATAGAGAACCCGATGAGATTAGCATGCGCTCAAACGGCTTGCCGGCCGCGACGCGGCAATGAACGGCGTGCGTGACAAGCGATGGGACACGCCAATCGGCGTGATTTCGTACTGCCTACATTGGCATCGGCGAGAACCGGCGGTCCGGCTACCTCGTCACAACCCGACTGAATCGAGCCACTCGCCAAACATCTTATGCGCCGCGCGTTCGAGCGTCGGTCCCAGTTGCGCCGCTGCTTCGCGCAAACGTTTGATATCGGTTCCAGGCGTAGCCGCGATCTCAGCGGCATGACCGATCAGCCAAAGCTCGAAATGATCCGCCCGGATTTCCGGATGACACTGCAGCGCAAGCACAGACGTGCCCCACGAGAAAGCCTGGTTGCGGCACGCCGGCGTCGATGCAAGATGAACCGCACCTGCCGGCAGATCGAACGTGTCGCCATGCCAATGCAGCATCGACGTCAACGCACCGTCAACATGGCGCAGCGGCGACGCACGCCCCGCCTCCGTCAGCGCAAGCGGCGTCCAGCCGATCTCCTTGTGCGCCGCCGGATACACGTGTGCACCGAGCGCGCGCGCGATCAACTGCGCACCGAGACACACGCCGAGCGTCGGCAATCCGGCATCGATGCGTTTGCCGATCAACTCGGCCAGCACACGGGTTGTCGGATACCGCGCATCGTCGTATGCGCCGATCGGCCCGCCGAGCACGACCAGCAGCGACGGCTCGAGCGCGTCGAGCGCCTCGATGCGCATACTGCCGACGTCGACATATCGCACCCGGCGGCCGCGCTCGCCGAGCACCCGTTCAAAACTGCCGAGATCCTCGAAATGCACGTGACGAACAGCAACGACTTCACCCTTCATCAGAGGCCTCCGGCTCGAACGGTATTGCGCTCGGCGCGCAGCATCAGGCCTGCGCGAAAATCTTCCAGGTCTTTTTCTGCGTCGCGACGTCCGCTTCCTCGTGCACCGTGCAATCGAGGCGCAAATCGGCGTCGGTCATCGTCAGATCGAGCAGCGAGCAACGATATCCGAGCTTGCGCCCCTGCTTGCCCGGTTGGAAGTGCTTGCAAGTCACGCACATTCGATGCGGCGGAATATCGCCGTTGATTTGCAGCTCGCGCAATGTTTTCAGCAAAGTGCGATACAGCAAGCCTTGCTCGTCACTGCCGAGCGCGCCAATCGCCTTTGACAGAAAGTCCGGCCACTGCAGCGCTTTTTTTGCCGCCGTGCGGCCGCGCGCGCTCAAGCGCACGGCGAGCGCACGGCCATCGTCGAGCGCTCGACGCTTTTCGACGAGCCCCTTGTGCTCGAGCGTGCTTACCGCGTCGCTCGTCGTCGCCGCGGTCAATTGCGTTTCACGCGCGATCTCACCGAGACGCATCGGCCCCTTGCGCTGCAAAAGCAGCACAAGGATTTCACCTTGTGTTGGCGTCAGCCCCGCGCCTTCCGCCCAATCCCAGGCCTGGCTACGCATGGCCGTGCCCAACCGCAACAGACTGTGGGTCACGCGCCCCGCAGCCTGATTCCCGTAAACACCTTCGCTCATAGTCTTTTCGCTGTTGCCGGCCGTCTTCTTGAGGCGGCCGTTTGTGGGGAGACCAGGTCTCGGTCTCTGACTCAAAAAAACGGCGCGCCAGAACAGCGCGTCCGCCATGTTCGCCGCGAGGCACACGCTGCGAACCTGTACGCGGCTTCGGCTCCCGTCGGAGCCAACCTCCACGAAGCTGACATTCTAAGCGAGAGCGGAAAATCGCACAGCTAAGTTATCCCACTCAACCTATGAACAACCACTGAATAACAACTCGAACAGACTGTGCACCACTTCTTGACAACCCGGCTACCGGCTGCGCATGGTCTCTTTCCATCCCGAACCATTCTCTGGCATCCCTTGTCCGATCCGCATTGTTGTCCAGTTCACAGGTCTTTGACTTTACGGTGAAATCGAAGGTTATCCACAGAACTGCCCCGTGCTTGTTAACTATTACTACGTTTACATACGGTATACAGCTCAGTAAACCTAGACCCGCCCGCACCGATCGTGTCCTCGATCAGAAAAACTGTTTTTTCACTCTCTCCATCGCAGACACTGTTGGCGCACTGTTTCGTTCAACGATTTTTCCTGCTTGAAAACCGTTCTCAACCATGTCGCATCGTTGACGCGCGCCTTCGCGAGCGCGCCGATCTCGTCGAGCGCCGCACGCGAGCCGAGCGCAGCGGCATGCGGCGCGATCCTGTCGAGCGTGTCGAGAATGTCCTCCGCAATCGTTTGCCGTTCGCCTGTTTGCGGGTTGACGCAGGTGCCGTCGAGCCCGAATCGGCACGCTTCGAAACGGTTGAACGTATAGACGAGGTAGTCGTCTTCGGAAAGCTTGAGCGGTCGGTCGAGCAGCAAATAGCGTGCGAGCGTTTGGATATAGCATGCGATCGCAGCAGCGCGGTCGACAGACAGCGGCGTGTCCATCACGCGAACTTCAATTGTTCCGTAACCGGGCTTCGGGCGGATGTCCCAGTAGAAATCCTTCATGCTGTTGACGACGCCGGTGTTGACCATCTTCGTGAAGTATTCCTCGAAGTCGCTCCACGACAGCACGAAAGGCGCGCGGCCCGACAGCGGAAACGCGAATACGGAATTCAGGCGTGCAGAATGAAAACCAGTGTCGACGTTCTGCACATACGGCGACGATGCCGACAGCGCGATGAAGTGCGGAATGAAACGTGACATCGAGTGCAGCAGGAACAGCGCGCTGTCGGCATCCGGGCAGCCGATGTGCACGTGCTGGCCGAACACCGTGAATTGTTTTGCGAGATAGCCGTACAGCTCGGAGATGTATTGAAAGCGCGGTGCATCGAAGATCTGCCGCTCGCTCCACTGCTGGAAAGCGTGCGTGCCGCCGCCGCACAGGCCGACGTTGAGCTGGTCGGCCGCGCTGACGAGCGTGTCGCGAATCGCGTGCAGCTCGCTCAATGCCTGATCGTGCGACCGGCATACGCCGGTCGATAGTTCGATCATGCTTTCGGTGATCTCGGGCGTGATGTTGCCGGGAAACTTCGCGTCCTTGATGAGCCGCATCAGATCAGACGACGCTTTCGTTAGATCGTAGTTGTGCGTGTTAACGATCTGGATTTCAAGCTCGACGCCGAACGTGAACGGTTCGGAATTGACGAAGGTTTCGAGTGCCATGACGAGTTCCGGATAACGAAGCAAAAAAACGCGCGGCGCGGATCAATTGGCATCGCGCCGCTCGCCGACGGTCGACAAACTGCGATAGACGAAAAGCGGCCCCACCAGTTGCAGCACGACGATCGTGCACATGATGACCTCGCGCAGCAGCGGGTCGAAATTCGGGTAGAGCTGGTAAGTATCGTCGACGAGCAGGTACGCGAGCGCGGACATCGGCACGAGCGAAAAACCGAGCGCGACGCCCTGCTTGACGCCGAGTCCGCTTGGCTTGGCGAACGCGAGCACGCCGACGAGTTTCGCGACGAAGCGCGTGACGATCAGCGCGGCCGCAATGACGCCGCCCGTCACTACGTCGTGCCATTCGAACGACGTGAGCGTCAGCACGAACAGGATGACGGTCAGCAGCCAGCCGGCCGTGCCGAAATGCTCGGGCCAAAGCTGCGGCCGCGCTTCGAGATTCTTCACGATGATGCCGGCCAGCAGCAGCGTCAGCATGGTCGACAGTTTCAGCGCCTGCGCGACCGCGATCGCAAGCACGACGAGCCCGAACAGTGCCACGAACGAGTGCTCGTCGCGCATCGTCGACGTAACGTGCCTGAACAGGAAATTGCACGCGCGCGCGAACAGATACGCGACGATAAGCGAGCCGGCGAGCAAATAGATCGGCTGCAGGATCGTTGCGAACACATTGCCGTAGGCTTCCTGATGCAGCCAGCTCGTGACGAGTTTCGTCAGGACCACTGCATAAACGCTGTTCAGCGCCGACAGCGTGATAAGCCGCTGCGACACCTGCCCTTCCGCGCGCAGTTCCGTCTTCAACTGGATCACCATTGCGGGCGATGTCGAAATCGCGACCGCGGCGACCACGATCGCGATCATTCCAGGCACCTTGAGCAGCAACAACACCGCGAGCACGAGCACGAACGTAAGCGTGGCCTCCGCAAGGCTTGAGGCGATCAACCACGGATTACGGCGGATCCAGCGCAAATCGAGACGGCTGCCGAGTTCGAACAGCAACAGTCCGAGCGCGACATTGATGAGCAGCCGCAGCGTGTCGTCGGTGCTCGCGTCGATCACCCCGAAGCCGAATGAGCCGGCGATGAGTCCGATCACCGCATAACCGGTGATCCGCGGCAGGCGCCACGCGCGATAGCAAAGCTCGCCACACAGGCCCGCCGCGAAAAGCGCGAAACCGGCCCAGAAAACCGCATCCGGGGCGAGCGGCCAATTGGGTAGAAACGAAAACGCTGACTTCATCGTGGTGACTTCTCCTTTGGAAGGCAACCTCCTCCGGCGACGCGGATCGAGCGAGTCGAGCGAATGATGCGCGCTGAATGCGGTTGCCCGGTTGTTCGTTGTTCCGGATGACCGGCAGGACATGGGGTAAGCCCGCGCCGCCGATAGCAGCGTGATGCTCAGTCGGGCCTTGACCGATCTAGGGTCGGCCTGGCGTGTGTGAATGGAAAGCGCGCTCGACTATCAGATTCGGATTCGCGCCGACCGTTCCGTTGATGCAAGCGTGGCAAAACGCCATGACCTGCGTGAAGGTGACCGATTGTGCCACAGCTGTTGCGGTCCGGTCCGGATTTGGTGCAGCCGGCTAGGCGCGCAAGCGGTGGCTGTCTTAAGGGTTGTGGTTTACCTGTATATATATGTAGTAGAAGTTAACAAACCACGCAAATTTCTGTGGATAACCCAGGTTTACATAAGCAGATCATCGGCTTGCATCTCGTATAACCGACTGTGCAGCCTGTTTGTCCGCACAGTGTTTCGATGAACAACTTTTCGGTTTCTGTGCGGCTCTGCCAAGTTACCCCGTTTACGTCCACATCGATTGCACAGCAATCAAGTATTTATTTCACCGAGTTATCCACATGAATGGGTGGATAACTCGATTGCCTGCCTGTGTGCGGCCCAGGTGGCGGCGATCAAACGGCCGTGCCTATAACCGCCCGTGCCGCAATGCGCGGAGCAGGAAGCGGGCCGGATCGATAGCCTCGGCGAGTTCGCGCTCGAGCGGCCACGGTTCCCCTTCGATTTGCGAAGCGATCAATTCCGCGCCTAGGGCTGCCCAGACGAGCCCGCGCGAGCCGTAGCCGAAAGCGCCATACAAGCCCGTGGCGCGCGGCACGTCGCGAAGCTGCGCGCCTGTCAGTGCGGCGGCATTCAGGCCGGCCGCGGCTTCGTCGGCAAGCTCGCCGATGAGCGGCAGCCGGTCGCTAGCAACGCAGCGAAAGCCGACGCGGCCGGCGAGCTTGCCGGGTGCGGTGGCCGTGGAGAAGGCCGGCAGCAATCGCTGGAGCCGTGCCAGATTGTCGCGGTGGCTTGCGTCGTTTGTGGCGAGGTCTGCGTTGTCGGGTTCGTATGTCGCGCCCGTGAGCGTCGTGCCATTGGCCAGTGGCACGACATAGCCGTCGCCGATCACGGGTACCGGCACGGCGGGCGCGATGCCTGCCGGCAGCAGCGTGAGTTGGCCGCGCACGCGTTGCGTCGGCGCATGCCGAACGCCGGCGACGCGCGCGGCGTCGCCGGCGTTCGCGACGATTGCGACGCTCGCCTGCGCGAGGGCCGTACCGGCCGCGTCGAGTGCGTGCCAGCGACCATCCGCGCTTTGCTGAAGCCGCGCCACATCAGCGCAGATGACTCGCGCTTGCGCCGCAGTGCATTGCGCGATGGCAAGCGCTGCCGGGTCGACCGAGCCGCCTTGCGGGAAAAACCAGCCGCCATGATCGACGCGCGTTTGCAATAGCGTTTGCGCACTGTCGTGCGACAACGCCGATGCGAGTTCGCTTGGCACATCGAGGGCGGCGAGGCTGTTGCACATCCGCTCGTATTCGTCGGCCGACGACGCAAGCTGTACGAGCCCGCTTTGGCTGCGGGCGAACGTATGGCCC
The DNA here is from genome assembly GCF_001718875.1 of Burkholderia singularis. Classification (NCBI taxonomy): domain Bacteria; kingdom Pseudomonadati; phylum Pseudomonadota; class Betaproteobacteria; order Burkholderiales; family Burkholderiaceae; genus Burkholderia; species Burkholderia singularis. The sequence continues at coordinate 343,437 of NZ_CP013448.1, read as the reverse complement.
GCGCATTCGAGCGCGCGCCAGCGCGTGAGTGCGTAGAAGAAGCCCGCGCGCGACAGACGGGCCGCGAGGTTGTCACCTCGCGCGATCATCGGGTGGAATACGCCGGCGGGATTGCCGGATGCTTCGCTGGCGAGCGAGGCGTGCCGCTCGATGAGCGTCACGCGCCAGCCGCGTGCGGCGAGCCGCTCGGCAATCGCGCAACCGGCAAGCCCGGCGCCGATCACGAGCGCATCGCGTGTGCCGGTGGCGAATGCGCGTGGGGGCTCGTGACGGCGCACGCGCCAGCGCGGCGCGAATTCGCCGACGAGCATCTCGCGTTTGCTGGCGAAGCCCGCGACTTTCCGGCACGCGAAGCCTGCTTCGTCGAGTGCACGCCTGACGGCGCTCGAGCTTGTATAGGTGGCGAACGTCGCGCGCTCGTCGGCGAGCCGCGCCAGCGATTTGAAGATGCTGGCTGACCATAAATCCGCGTTTTTGGACGGTGCAAAGCCATCGAGATAAAACGCATCCGCACGCAGCACAAGCGACGGCAGCATGTCGAGCGCGTCGCCGAACGCGAGCGTGAGCGTAACGCGGCCATCGTCGAATTCGAGCCGATGCAGGCCCGGCGTAAGTGCAGGCCACGCGTTCGCGAGCGCGTCGGCGAGCGGCGCAGTGGTTGTATGCGCAACGATATGCGCAGCGGCGCGCCGAAGATCGTCGCGCGTGAATGGATGCTTCTCGACCGATACGAAGTGAAGACGCTCGCAGCGGGACGAATCGTCGCGCCACGCGGCCCAGGTCGCGAGAAAATTGCATCCGATGCCGAAACCTGTCTCGACGATGGTGAAAGTTTGCCGGCCGCGCCAACGTTGAGGCAGGCCGTTGCCGCGCAGAAATACGTGGTCGGCCTGCGCGAGCGCGCCGGCCGCGCTGTGATAGATGTCGCCGTACCGCGGTGAAACGATGGTGCCGTCTTCGCGGACGACGAGCGTAGCGGGAACGATTCGGTCTGGCATGCGAAACAAATGGAAAGCGCAAGGCGCGCAAAGCCTTGTCCCGCCTGGCGTTGGCAAAAACCAACGGGGCGGCGCGCAGGCCGAGGACGACCCGCGGCAAAGCCGGCTTGCGCAGTTCGAAAACCGCGCGGCGCGCGGCGTGTACGTCAAAATTTACTCGAAATTCTTTGAAACCCTTGTCGTTATTGGGTTTGCGCTGCGCTATCATAGCAAGCGCCGTATCGCGGAGCGGCCGAAAGGCCCGCCCGGCGGTGCGTTGCGCGGCGCAGTACTTCTGCGCTGTGCCGTTGCCACACGCTGTAGACGGTGTAGACGGCACGGTTCGCGCACGTATAATCGGCGCGTTCGCGCTGTACGTGTCAACCCAACCTGGAAAGGAACCTTAATGAACAAACAGGAACTGATCGACGCCGTCGCCGCCCAAACGGGCGCCAGCAAGGCTCAAACCGGCGAAACGCTGGACACGCTCCTCGAAGTGATCAAGAAAGCTGTGTCGAAAGGCGACGCAGTTCAACTGATCGGCTTCGGCAGCTTCGGTTCGGGCAAGCGCGCTGCGCGTACTGGCCGTAATCCCAAGACGGGCGAAACCATCAAGATCCCGGCAGCCAAGACGGTCAAGTTCACGGCTGGCAAGGCGTTCAAGGACGCAGTGAACAAGCGCTGAGACGAGCTGTTCGCGAACGAGAACCCGCTGTAATCAGCGGGTTTTTCTTTTGGGATGCAGCTTTTTTGCTACGCTGCCTGCGCATTTTTTCAATCTTTGACGATCAGTGCCGATGCACGATTTCAGCATCGTGGCCGTGATCGTCGTCGTGATCATGATGGTCATGATCATCATGGTCGTCGATGTCCCATGCAGGGAATGGATCGGCATAGGCTGCCCATGCCTGCTCGCCGGCCGCATATTCGGCATCGGTCAGCAGGCATGCGTCGAACTTCGCACGCCATGCGGCCGCGTCGATTCCCACGCCGATCAGCACGAGTTCCTGCCGACGATCGCCGATCGACGTGTCGGCAAGATCGCCGTGCCAGTCGGCGACAATCTCGTCGTACAGTTCGTCGCCCGCCTCCGGCCATTCGGCGCGATCCTGCGCAGCCCACCAGTGCCCGGCCGGACCGTGCCGGCATACGCCGCCCGCCTGCGACAGCGAGCCGGCGACGTCATTGCGTGTCGCGAGCCAGAAAAAACCTTTGCTGCGCAGCACGCCGTTCCAGGTTTCATGCAGCAGCGCCCAGAACCGCTGCGGGTGGAACGGCCGGCGGGCACGATAGACGAAGTGGCCGATGCCGTATTCGTCGGCCTCGCTGTGCGCATGCGTATGGCCTTCGCTATCTTCGTGATCGCGATGTTCGAGCGACGTCAGCCAGCCCGGTGCATTGGCGGCTGCCTCGAAGTCAAAGCGTCCGGTATCGATCACTTCCGTGAGCGGCACGTCGCCGAAGCGGCTGACGACCTGCCGCGCGCGCGGATTGAGTCGCGCGAGAATGCGCTGCAGGCGCGCAAGCTCGTTAGCGTCGACGAGATCGGCCTTGTTGACGACGAGCACGTCGCAGAACTCGATCTGCTCGATCAACAACTCGACCAGCGTGCGGTCGTCGTCGTCGGTCGCGCCCAGGCCGCGTTCGGCGAGCCCGTCGTCGCGTGCGTAATCACGCAGGAAGTTGAAGGCGTCGACGACGGTGACCATCGTGTCCAGGCGGGCGAGATCGGCGAGCGTCGAGCCGTCGTCGTCTACGAACGTGAATGTCTCGGCGATCGGCATCGGCTCGGCAATGCCGGTTGATTCGATCAGGATCGCGTCAAAGCGGTTTTCGGCTGCAAGGCGTCGGATTTCGACGAGTAGGTCGTCGCGCAGGGTGCAACAAATGCAGCCATTCGACATCTCGACGAGACGCTCCTCGACGTGTGACAGCGCAGCGGCATCGCGCACGAGCGTGGCGTCGATGTTGACGGCAGCGAGATCGTTGACGATCACGGCAACCTTGAGGCTGGCGCGATTCGCGAGGATGTGATTGAGCAACGTGGTCTTGCCGGCGCCGAGAAAGCCGGACAGCACGGTGACGGGCAACGGCTGGTTCATTGCGGTGCGCACCCATGAAAAAGCGGAAAGCGAGCCGCCGCGCGCCATGAAAACGGGGCGGCACCGGCGCTGTGGCCGGCGCGGGCAAGCGGCGGGAAAAGCCGCATTGTGCATCAAATATTGACAGCTGGATTCGCGAGGTGGCGGTGGATTATGGCTTCGGCCCCGCCGATCGGATTGGCGTTCGCTCAGTTCGACTCGGTTTTGCCCATTCAGCGCTGCGCTTGCTGCGAAGGGATCAGCTTCCACTGAGTCAGGATATCGAAGATCTGCTTCGCATACTTGTCGCGCAGCGACGGGGTCTCGGAATGGTATGCGCCGACCGCCTGCCACGTATTGCCGTACTTATTCATCATGCGGCGCAGATGCCACGCGGCGATATAGACGTTCTTGCACGGCTCCATCAGCGTGTCTTTCGTGATTCCGTAGCGGGACAACACCGGCAGATGGACCGAGTTGATCTGCATGATGCCGTAGTCGGTCGTGCCGTTCGTATTTTTGTTGAGCGCGTCCGGGCGGTTGTGTGACTCTTGCCAAGCGATCGCGCGCAGAATCAGCGGGTTGACTTGGTGGTATCGCGCGGCGCTGTCGTAGCAATCGGCATAAGCCGGCGCGCTGACGAGCCATGCGGCGAACAAAAATACCGAGGCTAGGAGCGGTCGCATCGTTATCGAAAAATAAGAGTTCGGGAAAAGAGGCTAAATAGAGCCAACTAGTATCCAACTAGGGGGCTATTTGTTTTTTCCTGGCAAGGGCGAAGCGTTTTCGGATCGTATCATACCTGCCGCCCGGCGGGCTGCCTGCCGTTTGTTCGGGTGGCGGAAATTTTTTTCGCATATTTTGAAAAAATTTCATTTGCCGATTTAAACGAGGATTAACTTTCGGTATCGGTAAATGGGTGTGAATTCAATCGATTTTATTTGGATTAAATTTTTTGATATCGGGTAATTTTTGTATTAATTTAAAATGGATTTTTAATGGATTTCGCGTAATGTGATTGGTAATTTTAAAATATAAAATGGTGGTTTTTCGTTATGTTTTTCCATCGCTTGGGCAGTAATATTGATGTGCCTGTAAAAAGGTGTGGAAGCAAGATATAGCGGATTTGCCGGACAAGACGGATTGATGCGGGGACGGTGCGCGATCAGGATTTTTGACAAGGCGGAATGAATTCCACGCCTGCCATGATTGGTGAATTTGTCAATGGAATGCATTGTGGGTCACAGGATAATTAAAGGGTTTTGGCGAAGTAATCCACAGGCCCATCTGGTTTGACTTGGATACGAAAAGCGATTGCCGAGAGATGGTGATTTCGAGAGGCGGAAATTTTGCCGGCAGCGGTTGGAACAATCGAAAAGCCAATTGGCTTTTCAAGAAGACAGGCGATTCGCACTGGATTTGTTGCTCATGGGAAGGAACCGGCGCCACACCGTCATGGCTGCGGAGTGGCCGTGCAGGGATATTGTCTGCGTCAACAATACCAATGCGGGCTGCGAACCGGCTTTCTTTCAAAAATAATATGTATTATTTACATATTTATTGTCGCGACGGAAATGAGGGGTGGGAAAACCCGCACGCGGTTTTCGCCCGGCATCCTGCTGGCGGCCCGTATCATATCCGCACAACGGGTTGCGTCGATGTGACAAGCAGCCGTGCGGCCTGTAACCGCCCGTGCTGTTGTTGGTTCGGACTGCTATCAGGCCGGTGGCGCTGCAGTTGCGAGACGGCCTTGCCGCGGGCTACATGCCTGTTCGGTTCGAGCTTCGTATGCGGCCCGGCAAGAAACCTTACATTTTCCATGCGGAGCGTGCTCCCGATTGTTTTTATGGCATAAGTGAGACAGCCCTCAGTCGAATGTGATATTTCGGACATGAAAAACTGCTAATGTCTGCTCTTTTGATATCGACCTTATGTAATACCGTCGGACACGGCCGCCGCCGGCATTGATCCATCACTCCATGACAAGAACTCGCTTTGTTTTGCGACGCGTCGCAACGGCGCTCATCGTTGCCGGCATTGTCGCCGCTCAGGCCGCTCACGCTCAGGTCACGCTGAATTTCGTCAATGCGGACATCGACCAGGTCGCCAAGGCGATCGGCGCAGCCACGGGTAAGACGATCATCGTCGATCCGCGTGTCAAGGGACAGTTGAACCTGGTGTCGGAGCGTCCGGTGCCCGAGGATCAGGCATTGAAGACGCTGCAATCGGCGTTGCGGATGCAGGGTTTCTCGCTGGTGCAGGACCACGGCGTGTTGAAGGTCGTGCCGGAGGCGGACGCGAAACTGCAAGGCGTGCCTACCTATATCGGCAATGCGCCGCAGGCGCGCGGCGACCAGGTGGTCACGCAGGTCTTCGAGTTGCGTAACGAGTCGGCGAACAACTTGCTGCCGGTGCTGCGGCCGCTGATCTCGCCGAACAACACGATCACCGCCTACCCGGCCAACAATACGATCGTCGTCACCGATTATGCCGACAACGTGCGGCGCATCGCGCAGATCATCGCGGGCGTCGACGGCGCGGCGGGTGCGCAGGTGGCCGTGGTGCCGCTCAAGAATTCGAACGCGATCGACGTGGCCACGCAGCTCTCGAAGCTGCTCGATCCGGGCGCGATCGGCAACACCGACGCGACATTGAAGGTGACGGTGCAGGCGGACCCGCGCACTAACGCCCTGCTGTTGCGCGCGTCGAACAAATCGCGGCTCGCGGCGGCCAAGAAGCTCGCGCAGCAGCTCGACTCGCCGAGCGGCGTGCCGGGCAACATGCACGTGGTGCCGCTGCGCAACGCGGATGCGGTGAAGCTGGCGAAGACGCTGCGCGGGATGCTCGGCAAGGGCGGCGACAGCGGCTCGTCGGCAAGCTCGAACGATGCGAATTCGTTCAATCAGAACAGCAGTTCGTCGTCGAGCGGCTCGAATTTTTCGACGGGCATGTCGGGCACGCCGCCGCTGCCGTCGGGGCTTTCGTCGGGATCGACGGGCAGCGGCGGGTCGGCTAGCTCGAGCGGCGGGCTCGGTACCGCGGGGCTTCTGGGCGGCGATAAGGATAAGGGCGATGACAATCAGCCGGGCGGGATGATCCAGGCGGACGCAGCGACGAACTCGCTGATCATCACCGCGGCGGACCCGGTGTATCGAAACCTGCGGGCGGTGATTGACCAGCTCGACGCGCGGCGCGCTCAAGTGTATATCGAGGCGTTAGTGGTCGAGTTGCAGGCGACGACGCAAGGCAATCTCGGGATCCAGTGGCAGATCGCAAACAATGCGCTTTATGCGGGCACTAATCTGGTAACGGGACAGAGCGGGCTCGGCAACAGCATCGTCAACCTGACGGCGGGGGCGCTGACCGGTCAAGCCGCTGGCCAGAGCGGCACGCTGGCGTCGCTGGGCAATATTACGGGCGGCCTGAATATCGGTTGGCTGCGCAACATGTTCGGTGTGCAAGGACTTGGCGGCCTGTTGCAGTTCTTCGCTGGCTCAAGTGATGCGAACGTGCTGTCGACGCCGAATCTCGTCACGCTCGACAACGAGGAAGCGAAGATCGTCGTCGGTCAGAATGTGCCGATTCCGACGGGCTCGTACTCGAACCTGACCAGCGGCACGACAGCCAATGCGTTCAACACGTATGACCGGCGCGATGTCGGCCTGACGCTGCACGTGAAACCGCAAATCACCGAGGGCGGCATCCTGAAACTGCAGTTGTATACGGAAGATTCGGCGGTGGTGCCCGGCACGAATACGACATCCGCCAATTCGCCAGGCCCGACGTTCACGAAACGCTCGATTCAGTCGACCGTGCTGGCCGACAACGGCGAGATCATCGTGCTGGGCGGATTGATGCAGGACAACTATCAGGTATCGAACAGCAAGGTGCCGCTGTTAGGCGACATTCCGTGGATCGGTCAGTTGTTCCGCTCGGAAGGCAAGACTCGCCAGAAAACCAACCTGATGGTGTTCTTGCGTCCCGTGATCATCAACGATCGCGAGACTGCGCAGGCCGTGACCGCAAATCGCTACGACTACATTCAAGGCGTATCGGGCGCATACAAATCGGATAACCGCGTGATCCGCGACAAGGATGACCCGGTGGTGCCGCCGATGCCGATTGGTCCGAGCCAGGGCGGCTCGCCGGCGATGAATCTGTTCGATCTGGACCAAATGCGGCGCTCGCAGGCGTGGCCGCCGAAGCCGGGAAGCGGCGCGGCCGCCCCTGCCCCGGCGCCGGCCAATGCAGCGCCCTCGAGCGCTTATCCGCCGGCCGGAGCGCCTGGAGCGCAGCCATGACCGAAGCACTCGCCGCCGCTGCCGCCGCCGCCGCGTCCGGCGAACGGGCCGCACCGTCGCCGCTCGCCGCGCGGCTGCTGCCGTATGGGTTCGCGAAGGCCGGTCAGATTCTGGTCGCGCATCAGCACGCGGACGCGCTCGAAGTATGGATCAGCGAGCGCACCAACACCGCGGCGCTCGCGGAGATCGCGCGCAACTTCGGTGCCATCTCCGCCGTGCGCGTGCCGGCCGACGAACTCGCGCTCGCGATCAATCAAGCATACGCAAGGCAGGACGGCAGCGCGGCGCAAATCGTCGGCGAGGTGGAGGGCGAAGTCGATCTGTCGCGGTTGATGCAGGATATTCCCGAGGTCGAGGATCTGCTTGAATCGGAAGACGATGCGCCGATCATCCGAATGATCAACGCGCTCCTGACGCAGGCCGCGCGCGAGCAGGCATCGGACATTCACATCGAGCCGTTCGAGAACGCGTCGGTGGTGCGGTTCCGGGTCGATGGCACGTTGCGCGACGTGGTGCGGCCGAAAAAGGCGCTGCACGGCGCGCTGATTTCGCGCATCAAGATCATGGCGCAGCTCGACATCGCGGAAAAACGGCTGCCGCAGGACGGCCGCATCACGCTGCGCGTGGGCGGGCGGCCGGTGGACGTGCGGGTGTCGACTCTGCCAACCGGGCATGGCGAACGGGCGGTGCTGCGTCTGCTCGAGAAAGACGCGCAGCGGCTGAACCTCGAAGCGCTCGGCATGGGACGGGATACGCTCACCCAGTTCGACAAGCTGATTTCGCGGCCGCACGGGATCGTGCTGGTGACCGGCCCGACAGGCTCGGGCAAGACCACGACGCTGTATGCGTCGATGTCGCGGCTCGAGACGGCGACGACCAATATCATGACGGTGGAGGATCCGATCGAGTACGACTTGTCCGGAATCGGGCAAACGCAGGTGAACGAACGGATCGGCATGACGTTCGCGCGTGCGCTGCGCTCGATTTTGCGGCAAGACCCGGACGTGATCATGATCGGCGAAATCCGCGATCTGGAAACGGCGCAGATCGCGGTGCAGGCGTCGCTCACCGGCCACCTGGTGCTTGCGACGCTGCATACGAACGATGCGGCCTCGGCGGTGACGCGGTTGACCGACATGGGCGTGGAGCCGTATCTGCTGGCGTCGTCGCTGCTGGGCGTGCTCGCGCAGCGTCTGGTGCGGCAGCTGTGCCCCGCGTGCAAGGAAGAGCGGCACGAGGACGGCCGCTCGGTCTGGCATCCGGTGGGATGCGACAAATGCGGGCACTCGGGCTATACGGGCCGGCGCGGCGTCTACGAGCTGTTAGTGGTGGACGAAGCGATCCGCACGCTGATCCACCGCAACGCGGCCGACGCGGAGATTCTCGCCACCGGCCGGGCAAGCGGAATGCGCACGCTGCGCGACGATGCGCAGCGCTGGCTTGCCTCGGGCGCGACGTCGCTCGAAGAAGTGCTTCGGGTGACAGGAGGCGCGTAGCGTCATGCCGGCATTTCGTTTCGAAGCGATCGACGCGTCGGGACGTGCGCAAAAAGGCGTCGTCGAAGCCGACAGCGCGCGCAATGCGCGCGGACAACTGCGCACGCAAGGGCTGACTCCGCTCGTCGTCGAGCCGGCCGCGAGCCGCTCGCGCGGCGAGCGCAGCCAGCGCCTCGCGCTCGGGCGCAAGCTGTCGCAGCGCGAGCAGGCAATTCTCACGCGTCAGCTCGCGAGCCTGCTCGTCGCCGGGTTGCCGCTCGACGAAGCGCTTGCCGTGCTGACCGAGCAGGCTGAGCGCGATTACATTCGCGAATTGATGGCCGCGATCCGCGCCGAGGTGCTCGGCGGCCATTCGCTCGCGAACGCGCTCGCCGAGCATCCGCGCGATTTTCCGGAGATTTACCGTGCGCTCGTCGCGGCCGGCGAGCATACCGGCAAGCTCGGCATCGTGCTGTCGCGGCTTGCCGATTACATCGAACAGAGCAACGCGCTGCGGCAGAAAATCCTGCTCGCATTTACGTATCCGGCGATCGTCACGCTGATCGCGCTTGGCATCGTCACGTTCTTGTTGAGCTACGTGGTGCCGCAGGTCGTCAACGTATTCGCGAGCACGAAGCAGCAATTGCCGATGCTGACGATCGTGATGATGGCGCTGTCCGATTTCGTTCGGCATTGGTGGTGGGCGATCCTGCTCGCGATCGCGGTCGTTGTTTACGTGGTGCGCACGACGCTGTCGCGCGACGGGCCGCGCCTCGCGTTCGACCGGTGGCTGTTGACCGCTCCGCTCGCCGGCAAGCTGGTGCGCGGCTACAACACGGTGCGCTTCGCGAGCACGCTGGGCATTCTGAGCGCCGCCGGCGTGCCGATTCTGCGCGCGCTGCAGGCCGCGGGCGAGACGCTGTCGAACCGCGCGATGCGCGGCAACATCGACGACGCGATCGTGCGCGTGCGCGAAGGCTCCGCGCTGTCGCGCGCGCTCAACAACGTGAAGACGTTCCCGCCGGTGTTGGTGCATTTGATCCGTTCGGGCGAGGCGACCGGCGACGTGACGACGATGCTCGATCGCGCGGCCGAAGGCGAATCCCGCGAGCTGGAACGCCGGACGATGTTCTTGACGAGCCTGCTCGAACCGCTGCTGATTCTGGCGATGGGCGGTATCGTGCTCGTGATCGTGCTGGCGGTGATGCTGCCGATCATCGAGTTGAACAACATGGTGCAGTGACGCAACGCAGTCGGTGTGGCTGGGCCGGTGCGCTGATTTCAGATCTCGGGCACGGCGGCCGATGCGGAGGTGGCCGGTTGCGCGGCTTGACGCGATGCGATGCGATGCGAGTGCGGTGGCGTGAAGCGGGCAAATTGCGCGAGGCGGCCGGAGCGCTCAGGCACGCTGCGGCGTGGCGCGGTCGGATGCCGCAGCCGCGCGACACGGCACCACGAGCCGGGTTCGAGCGCAGCGGCGGCGCGCGGTGATCGCGTCCGCGATGCGCGGTCGAACGGTCCGGCGTCGCGCAGGCTGTGCGTCGGTGGAAGTCAGTCCGCGAACGGGAATCAGCGGACGTAAATCGCGGGCGACGGCGTGTTGGTCGGCAGGAAGATTTCGGAGCGTGCGCCGTTGCGCTCGACGATGATCGAACGGTCGCGCACTTCGGCGAGCTTCGCGCCCTGCGCGATCTCGCTGCCGAGCGACACCGCGTGCGGCGCGTCGCCGCCGATGCCGACAATCGCGGACGCGCCGCGCCGCAGCGCGAGAATGCCGAACAGATGGATGTCCTGTATCGGATTGCGGGTGAGCTGTCCGCCGAACAGCGCTGCGGCGTCTTCCGTGCGCACCGGCGCGCGGGCGGCGGCGGCAGGCAGCGGAGCCTGATGCGCGGACAGCGTGATGACCCAATAAGTGGCCGTCGCGCAAAGTACCGCGAACAGGGCGAGGGAAAGGAGCCGGATCGATAGCGCGTTCATGCGCGTTATTGTACGGAGGATTATGAAATTTGCGTTGAGTGGAAGCCCGAAGTGAGCCACGCCTTACAATGCGGCTTCACGCGGACGGGCGTATGCGGCATGTGCCGCATACGTCGGAAGGCGGCCCCTTCGTTGGGGCATCGTCCGCTCATCGCACTTTTTTGAACGAAAAGGAAGGCACTCATGCAAATGTGGATTACTCGCCGCTCGCAGGCAGCCCGCCGTCAGCGCGGCTTCACGCTGATCGAAATCATGGTGGTGGTGGCGATTCTCGGCATTCTGGCGGCGCTGATCGTGCCGAAGATCATGAGCCGCCCGGACGAGGCGCGCCGGATCGCCGCCAAACAGGACATCGGCACCATCATGCAGGCGCTCAAGCTGTATCGCCTCGACAACGGCCGCTATCCGACGCAGGACCAGGGTTTGAACGCGCTGATCCAAAAGCCGACGACCGATCCCATCCCGAATAACTGGAAGGACGGCGGCTATCTCGAGCGTTTGCCGAACGATCCGTGGGGCAATGCTTACAAGTATCTGAACCCCGGCGTGCATGGCGAGATCGACGTGTTCAGCTACGGCGCCGACGGCAAGGAAGGCGGCGAAGGCAACGATACCGACATCGGCTCGTGGCAGTAAGCCGCTGACGCCCTGCCTGCCCGACGCCCGATTCTTCCGATGTACGCACGACCCGGCATCCGTTCCGCCTGCGTCCCACAGCGTGGCGCGTGCGAGCGCGCCGCCCGCCCGTCCGCCGGATGGGGCGCGCGGGCAGCGCTCGCGCAGCGCGGCTTCACGCTGCTCGAGATGCTTGTGGTGCTTGTGATCGCGGGCATTCTCGTCGGCGCCGCGTCGATCACGATGCGGCGCAACCCGCGTACCGATCTGCGCGAGGAGGCGCAGCGCATCGCGATGCTGTTCGAGACGGCCGGCGACGAAGCGCAGGTGCGCGCACGGCCGATTTCGTGGCGTCCGACCGATCATGGCTTCGTGTTCGACGTGCGCACCGGCGACGGCTGGCGCGCGCTGCGCGACGATCTTTTGCGCGCGCGCGATTGGGACGGTGGCGTGACAGGCGCGGCGATCGATTATCCGGGCTCGGATACTCATCCCGAGCGGGTCGTGTTCGGCACCGAAAGCGTCGATATGCCGGTGCGCGTGACGCTTTACTCGGCGGTCGGCAGCGTGACGATCGTCGGCACCGGCAATGGCCGCTACGAGGTGCGCTGACGATGCGCCCTCCCGTCCACCTCGTTTTGCGCACGCGCTCGCGTGCCGGTGACGCGCGCGGCCGCGCGCATTCCCGGCGGCGGCGTTTCGCGCAACGCGGCTTCACGATGATCGAAGTGCTCGTCGCGCTCGCGATCATCGCGGTTGCGCTGGCGGCGTCGATTCGCGCGGTGGGCTCGATGGCGACGAGCGAAACCGATCTGCACGCGCGCTTGCTTGCCGGCTGGAGCGCCGATAACGCGCTCGGGCAGCTTAAGCTCGCGCACGCGTGGCCCGAGATCGGCACGCAGACTTTCGATTGCTCGCAAGGCAATGTCGCATTGACCTGTACGCAGCGGGTGAGCGCGACGCCGAATCCGGTCTTCCGGCGCGTCGAGATCGCGGTGTCGATGAACGGTCATGTTGGCGTGCTCGCGCAAATGGTTACGGTGGTCGCGAATGAAACCAACCGTTCGCTTTAAACGCCGCGTTTGCGCAGACGGCTGCCCACGGCAGGTTCCCGGACGGGGCCGCGCCCGGCCTGCTCGCTTGGCCGCCGGGCCTGGCGCGCGGGCGCGGTCCGCGCAGCGCGGCTTCACGCTGATCGAGATGATGATCGCGATCACGATTCTCGCGGTGATCGCGATCCTGTCATGGCGCGGGCTCGACCAGATCATTCGCGGCCGCGAGAAGGTGTCGGCCGCGATGGAGGACGAGCGCGTGTTCGCGCAGATGTTCGACCAGATGCGCATCGACGCGCGCCTTGCCGCGACCGACGACGAAGCGGGCCAGCCCGCCGTGCGCGTCTCGGGCGATACGTTGCAGATCGTGCGCGCGCTCGACGCGCCGGGCGTTGCGCCGCGGCTCGTGGTGGTGCGTTACCGGATTTCCGGCGGCCGCGTCGTGCGCTACGCGTCGCCGCCGGTCGGCGATGCCGATACGTTGCGCCGCACGCTGCAAGGCGGCGACACCGAAGGCTGGAGCGCGGTGCCGCTGATGCGCGGAGTCGGCATGATCAATGCGCGCCTTTATGTGCCGAAAGTCGGCTGGACGACCAGCATGCCCGATGCCGACAGCGCGCTCGCGCAGAACAACGATGCGATCAAGGTGCCGCAGCTCGGCAATGCGCCGCCGCCGCGCGCGGTGACGGGGCTGGAGGTCAGCATCGGTGCGACGTCGCTGCATGCGCCGATCACCCGCGTTTTTTTGGTCGGGGAGTAGCGGCATGCGCGCATTTGCCTTCGTCGTGCGTCTGACTTCACGCCGCCACGCGGCCACGCCGGCATGCCGGCCCGCTCGCGCCCGCGAGCGCGGCGTCGCGATCATCAGCGCGTTGCTCGTCGTCGCACTGTCGGCGATCCTCGTCTCCGGGATGCTGTGGCGCCAGCAGGTGCAGGTGCGTCGGATCGAAAACCAGCGGCTGCTCGCGCAGGCGCAGTGGATCGCGCGCGGCGCGCTCGACTGGACCCGGATGGTGCTGCGCTCAGAAGGCGATACGGCGCCGGGCGTCACGTATCTCGGCGGTATCTGGGCCGCGCCGATTGCGAAGACGAAGCTGTCGGATTTTCTCGGCAAGATCGGCGTGACCGACGCGACCGATACTTCCGATACCTATTTGTCCGGCTCGATCGAGGATGCGCAGGCGAAGTTCAATTTGCGCAATCTGGTGTCGGCGGCCACGCCGGGCGCGCTGCAATTGAATGCGTCGCAGGTGCAGACGTTCCAGCGGCTGTTGACGAGCCTCGGCCTCGACCAGCAGCTTGCCAAGGTCATCGCGCGGCGCGTGCGCGCGGGGCTCAAGCAATCGGCCACGCGTTTCCAGACCGCCACGCTGCCCGGTGCCGCGAATGCGCCCGAGCCGATGCCCGATAGCGGCGGCAGCAGCAATTTCACCGACGATCCGGGGCTCGCGGGCGGCGACGGCCGCGGCCCCACGCCGCTCGTGATGACGAGCATCGATTCGCTGCTCGACGTCGAAGGCGTGACGCCCGAGATGGTCGAGCGCCTGCGCCCGTTCGTCACGGTGCTGCCGACGACGACGCCGGTGAACCTGAATACCGCGCCCGCCGAAGTGGTCGCAGCGCTCGTGCCGGGGATGTCGGTGTCGTCGGCGCAGGCGCTCGTGTCGCGGCGCGAGACGGTGTTTTTCCGCAACGTCGGCGAAGTGCAGCTTGCGTTGCGAGGCGCGGGCGCACCGAATGTGAATGTCGATTCGACGCAGATCGACGTCAATTCCAGCTATTTCCTCGTGCATGGCCGCATCGAGCACGATCGCGCGACAATCGATCGCACGTCGCTCGTGTATCGTGATCCGACCACGCATACGACGCGCATCGTGCGCATCCGCGACCAGTTATAACAACGCCATTCTCTGGAGATGAGCCCTTGAGCACGTTGATTGTCCTATTGCCGCCGCGCGAGCCGGCCGTGCCGTTGCAGGAATGGCAATGGCCGGAGCTGCCGTTTGCGCTCGTCGACAAGAGCGGTCACGCGCAGCGCGCGGGCCGCGCGTCGCTCACGTTGCTGCCGCAGGCGACGACGACGGTGCTCGTCGTCGCCGCGCGCGATTTGCTGCTGCTCGAGCAGACGGTGCCGCCGTTGAAGGGGCCGAAGCTCAAGCAGGCATTGCCGAACATCATCGAGGATCAGTTGATCCAGGATCCGCAGGGCTGCCATATCGCGGTCGATCCGACAGCGGCAGCCGACGGGCGGCGCGTGCTCGCGGTGATCGATCGCGCGTGGTTCCGGTTCATCGTCGATGCGTTTACGGCGGCGGGCCATCGCCATTTGCGCGCGGTGCCCGCGACCCGCTGCCTGCCGCCGCAGCAGCAGCAGCGTGCGGCAGCGCGCGCCGATGCCGAAGCCGATGCTGTGCAAGGCGCGCACGGCGCGCCACGCGAGCATGCCGCCGTGGCAGCCGCGCACGACGCTGCGCTTGGCACCGCCGCCGGCGCGGCGGGTTCGGTGCTCGCGCCGCCCAGCGTGGACGACGGCGCAGCCGTATCCGGCGAACCCATGCTGGGCGCGCAGTTGCACGAACCGATCGTCGCGCTCGCGCTGGGGCTGGCCGCGACGGCGAGCGCGCCGTCGCTCGCCGAGGAATCGGCCGATGCCGTGCCGCCGACGGCCGCCGCGCCGCGCGTCGAGCTGGCGCTTGCGCGCGGTGCGCTCGGCGAAGGCTTCGCCGCGCCGCTGCCCGCCGTGGCCGCGACGCTCGAAGCGCTCGCGGACGGCACGCCGCTCGAACTGTACGAACTCGGCGAGCCGGGCGCGGAGCCGCAACTCGCGTCGGTGCGCCCGCTCGACGACAAGCGGCTCGTGCCGGGCGCCGCGATCTGGCCGTTCGATGCATTTGCGCGCCGCGCGCTCGACGAGCGTTTCGATCTGTGCCAGTTCGAATTCGAATTCGCGCCGTGGCGCTTCGACCGCGCGACGCTCACGCGCCTGCGCGTTCCGCTCGCGCTTGCGGCCGCCTCGCTCGTGGTCGCGGTGATCGGCGTGAACGCGCATTGGTGGAAGCTCGCGCGCGAGCGCGATGCGTTGTCGGCGCAGATCACCGAGACGCTTCTGACGGCGTTCCCGAAGACGACGACCGTGCTCGATCCGGCCGCGCAGATGACGCGCCAGCTCGACCAGTTGCGCATCGCGGCGGGCGAGCTGTCGCCGAACGATTTTCTGTCGCTTGCGAGCGGCCTCGCCCGTTCGCTCGGCCCGCTGCCGCCGAACGGTATCGCGTCGCTCGACTATCACGATCGCCGGCTCGACGTCGGCTTCAAGCCTGAGACGAAGGTCGATCCGGATTTCGGCCAGCGTCTGTCGCGCAACGGCCTGACGGGCGAAATCGACAGCAGCACGGGTAAATGGACGATTCGGAGCCGGTCATGAAAACGGAGTTGAATGAAGCGCTGAGCCAGTTTTGGGATGCCCGCACGACGCGCGAGAAGCAGCTGCTCGGCTGGGGCGGCGCGGTGCTCGCGATCGCGATCGCCTATTCGGTGCTGTGGTCGCCCGCACAGGAGGGCCGCGCGCGCATTCAGCGCGAGTTGCCGACGATGCGTCACGAACTCGCGCAGATGAACGCGCAGGCCAACGAGGCGCGCACGCTTGCCGCCGCCGCGCAAGGCGTCGCGCCGACCGGCCTCGCGTTGAAGGACGCGCTTGCATCGTCGCTGTCCGATCACGGTCTCGCGGTCGCGGGGCCGCCGCAGCTCGTCGGCAGCGGCGTGCAGATTCAGCTCAAGAACGCGGCGTTTCCCGTGTGGACGCAGTGGCTCGACGACGTGCGCCACCAGTTCAAGGCGCAAGTTGTCGAAGCGCACGCCACGGCGTTGAAGGACGACGGCCAAGTGGATCTGACGGCCGTGCTGCAGCCGGCGTCGACGAAGTGAGCGCCGGCATGTTCAGGGCCATTCATGTCAGCGGCACGCGGGGATGCGCGCGCCGATGACCGTTGCCATGCGTATTCGCCGCCTGTTGCCGTGGGCGCTGGTCGGCGGCTTGTCGATTCTCGTTGTGCTCGTCGCGCTATTGCCCGCCGCGTGGGTGACGCCGCAGTTCGCCAAAGCGACGGGCGGCCATGTCAATCTCGTCGATCCGGACGGCTCGCTGTGGCAAGGCTCGGCGACGCTGCTGCTCGCGCCCGGCACGGATCGCAGCGCATCGACGCTGCTGCCGGGGCGCATCGAATGGCGCACCGAGTTTTGGCCGCTTTTCACGGGGCGCGTGCGGATGCGGCTGCGCCACACCGATGCGATGCCCGATGCTGTCGTGCTCGACGCGACGCCGCGCAGCGCGGTGCTGTCGGCGGGCACGATGGCCGTGCCGGCCTCGCTGCTCGCGGGCCTCGGCACGCCGTTCAACACGCTCGACCTGCAAGGCGACGTGCGGCTCGATTGGACCGATTGGCGGCTTATCGGCAACGATGCCTTCGGCCAGCTTACCGTGACGATCACCGACATGAGTTCGCGCCTGTCACGCGTGAAGCCGCTCGGATCGTACCGCGCCGTGCTGCAAGCAGGCGGCGCGAATTCGACGCTCGATCTGTCGACGGTGAAGGGGCCGCTGATGATGTCGGGACAAGGGAATTTCGGTGCGGCCGGCGCATCGTTTCACGGCACCGCGAGCGCGACGCCCGAGCAGCGCGACAATCTCGCGGGCCTGCTGAACCTGCTCGGCCGGCCGACCGGCGACGGCTCGGTGTCGCTCGTTTATGGGGACGGCGCGCGCTGAGCGTGGCGGCGGGGCCGTGCCGCTCGAGTGGGCGCAAGCGGCTGGTCGAGTCGTGCCGGCCGCCGAGCCGGCCGCCCGCGCCGCGCCGCGCGGTTACGGGCAAAGCTGAACCGGCGGCGTTAGCGTTGTGCGACGGCAGGCGCGTTCGTCCGCGTCGCGGCCTCGGGAGCGGCCGATGTCGCGCGCGTGTTCGCAGGTGCTGCGTTGACCGGCGCTGATCCTGGCGCTGGCGTGCGCGCCGCCTCGCCGGCGATCTGCGAGACGTCCCAGCCGCCGCCGAGCGCTTTCACGAGACCGACCGACGACACCATCCGCTGTCCGGCGATCGTCGTGAGCTTCTGCCGCGCGCTGAACGCGGTCGTCTGCGTGGTCAACACGTTCAAATAGCCGACCGTGCCCGCCTTGTATTGATTGAGCGCGATATCGAGCGCGTGCTGAGCGGAGTCGACCGCTTGCCGCTGCACGCCGATCTCCTGCTCGAGGATGCGCTGCGATGCGAGGTTGTCCTCGACATCCTGGAATGCGGACAGCACGGCGG
This sequence comes from Burkholderia singularis, assembly GCF_001718875.1. NCBI lineage: Bacteria > Pseudomonadati > Pseudomonadota > Betaproteobacteria > Burkholderiales > Burkholderiaceae > Burkholderia > Burkholderia singularis. Next base: position 325,650 of record NZ_CP013448.1, on the reverse strand, counting down.
CCCGATAAGCGGCGACGTCCTGATCGTAGGTCGCGCGCGCGGCCTCGGTCTGCGCGGCGCGCAAGCCTGCGTCGAACAGCGTCGCGGCGAGTTGCGGCCCGACCGACCAGAAGCGCGCCGGCAGCGTGAAAAGCTGCGACCACACGGAGCTTTGAAAGCCGCCGGACGCCGACAGCGTGAGCGTCGGAAAGAACGCGGCGATCGCCACGCCGATCTGCTCGTTCGCCGCGGCCGCGCGCCGCTCGGCGGCTGCAATGTCGGGCCGCCGTTCGAGGATCGCCGACGGCACGTCGATCGGCATGGCCGGCGGCTCGGCGGCGAGCGGTAGCGGCGGCAGCGAAAACGTCGACGCGGGCTCGCCGATGAGCGTCGCGATCGCGTGCTCGTATTGCGCGCGCGCAATGCCGTTATCGATCGCGCTCGCTTGCGCCGACTGCAATTGCGTTTGCGCCTGGATCACGTCCGAGCGTGCGGCCACGCCCTGCGCATACTGGTTTTCCGTCAATTGCAGCGATTTCTGGTATGACGCGACGGTATCGTCCAGCAGCTTCTGCGTCGCATCGGCGGTGCGCAATTGGAAGTAGGTTTGCGCAAGCGTTGCCTGCGCGGACAGCCGCGCGTTCGCAAGATCGGCGGCGGCCGCCGCTTCGTTCGCCTTCTGCGCGCTGACGGTGCGGCTCACCTTACCCCACAGGTCCGGCTCCCACGATGCGTCGAGGCCGACGTTGTAGCTATTGCTGACGGTGTTGCGCGCGATTGAGCTTGTCGTTGCCGCGCTGCCCGCGCGCGAGCCGCTTGCCGTTACGCCGAGCGTCGGGAAATACGACGCGCGCGCTTGCGCGACGAGCGCGCGCGCCTGGCGGTACGCCGCCGCATATTGCGCGACCGTTTGATTCGATGCGTTGAGCTTGTCGACCAGCGCGTCGAGTTGCGGATCGCCGTAGATCGTCCACCATGGGCCGCGGTCTGCGCGATCGGCCGGCTGCGCCACTTTCCAGCCGGGCGGCGCTTCCTTGTAGGCGGCGGGGATCGTGGCGGCGGGACGCTGATAATCAGGCCCGAGCGCGCAGCCGGCGACGAGCATGGCCGTCGCGGCGGCGACGGCCATGCTCAGCGCGCGGCGCGCACGTGGGCAGGGGACATGCGGCATGCTTTGGATTCCTGTCGAGGCTGCCGCCCTGGGCGGGCAAGCGGGCGACGCGGCCTGCGATTCGCATAAACAGGCCGTGACGCCGGCGGCGTGGCCAAATGGTAACTGACGGCTGCGCAATTGCGCAGCCGCTAGGGTAAAGCGCGTGCGCCGCAGGATGTGTTACCGGCTCAAGGGGACGGATTACCGTGCGTTACGGATGTAAACGCGGATGTCAAACGCGCCGCGCGCCTGCTGCCCGGCTTATTACGGGCAGCGCACCGGCTGAGGAGGCGCGGCGGGCAGGCAAAGCTGCGCCGAAGGCTCCCGGGTGGATGCCGCCCGCGTGCTGCCGCGAGCCGTGCGCTGCCGGCGATGGTCGAACCACGCGAACCCGAGCGCCGCGAGCGAGCCGCCGGGCACGATCAGCATCGCCACATAGAGCGCGATCTTCCAGCCGCGATGCGGAGCGCAAAGCGTATGGCGAGCGGTATCGGTCAGGTTGCGGCGCAATGTGCGCGCGGCTCGTTTCAGGGGCGGCATGGCGGTCAATCCTCGGTACGCACGCCGAAACACGGCGTGCGTAAGCAAACGGTCAGAACATCGTCTCGGGCAGCGCATCGCGCGTAACTCATTGCCTGAAATAATATTGACTAAGCAACCAATATTCAAGATACTGGCGGCGTCTTTCCTTGGAATGCACTGTTGCAGCAACCGCAATCAACGCAGGCGTCCCGGCGAGCATGAGCGGCCTCTACGACCCCGAACACATCGAGCTTGAATCGAACGTCGGCTTTTATTTGACGAAGGCGCGGCAGTTGCTGATCGAGCGGCTGGACCGCGCGCTTGGCCCGCTCGAGCTGACCGCGCAGCAGATCGGCGTGATTCTGCTGCTGGCGCGCGGCTATGCGCGCACGCCGTTCGAGCTGTCGCGCAAGCTGTCTTACGACAGCGGCTCGATGACGAGGATGCTCGACCGGCTCGAACGCAAGGGCTTCATCGCGCGTGCGCGCAGCGAATCGGACCGCCGTGTGATCGAGCTTGCGTTGACCGAACGCGGCGCGCAAGCCGCGCAGGCATTGCCGGGCGCGATCGCGGCCACGCTGAATGCGCAGCTCGAGGGTTTTACGGCAGACGAACTCAAACTTCTGACGGCCCTGCTGCAGCGCGTCATCGCGAACGGATCGGTCACGGCCGATTCGTGCGGCAACGCGCTCGAGACCGCCGGCGCGCAGACGCTCGGCGGCTGACGGAGCCGGGTTGCGCCGGAAAAGACGCAGGATCGTGGCGGACTGGCCGGATATTTATCTGTCTGAGCAGAAGCTGACAAGTCACTTACTTATTGATTGAAATGATCGACCGGAGCATGGTCGATGCGCAGGATGCCGGGGCAATTGAAGCCCGTTAGGAGGCCAGCATGGCGACGGTTCCCGTCACCCCTTCCACTGCCGAGCCCGCGCCGTTTTCGGGCGCCGCGCTCGTGCTTTTGACTGCCGGGCTCGCCTTCGGCACGTTCATGGAGGTGCTCGACACGTCGATCGCAAACGTCGCGGTGCCGACGATCTCGGGCAGTCTCGGCGTCGCGACGAGCGAAGGCACGTGGGTCATTTCGTCGTACTCGGTCGCCTCCGCGATCGCGGTGCCGCTGACCGGCTGGCTGGCGCGGCGCGTCGGCGAGGTGCGGCTCTTCACGCTGTCGGTGCTGGCGTTTACGATCGCCTCGGCGCTGTGCGGCCTCGCCGAGAATTTCGAATCGCTGATTGCGTTCCGGCTGCTGCAGGGCCTGGTGTCCGGCCCGATGGTGCCGTTGTCGCAGACCATCCTGATGCGCAGCTATCCGAGCGCGAAGCGCGGGCTCGCACTCGGCTTATGGGCGATGACGGTGGTTGTCGCGCCGATCTTCGGCCCGGTGATGGGCGGTTGGATCACCGACAACTACACGTGGCCGTGGATCTTCTACATCAATCTGCCGATCGGCCTGTTCTCGGCCGCGTGCGCGTATTTCCTGCTGCGCGGCCGCGAAACGAAGACGAGCAAGCAGCGCATCGACGGGATCGGGCTGACCTTTCTCGTGCTCGGTGTCGGAAGCCTGCAAATGATGCTCGATCTCGGCAAGGACCGTGATTGGTTCAACTCGACGTTCATCACGACGCTCGCGCTGATCGCCGTGGTCTCGCTCGCGTTCATGATCGTCTGGGAGGTGACCGAGAAGGAGCCTGTCGTCGATCTGTCGTTGTTCAAGGACCGCAACTTCGCGCTGGGCGTGCTGATCATCGCGTTCGGCTTCATGACGTTCTTCGGCATCGTCGTGATCTTCCCGCTGTGGCTGCAGACCGTGATGGGCTACACGGCCGGACTCGCGGGCCTGGCCACGGCGCCCGTCGGGCTGCTCGCGCTGGTGCTCTCGCCGATCATCGGCCGCAACATTCAGCGGCTCGACGCGCGGATAATCGCGTGCTTCGCGTTCATCGTGTTCGCGGGCGTGTCGTATTGGAACGCGACGTTTACGCTCGACGTGTCGTTCGGCCAGGTGATCATGCCGCGGCTTGTCCAGGGGATCGGCGTCGCGTGCTTCTTCGTGCCGATGACGACGATCACGCTGTCGAGCATCCCCGACGAGCGGCTCGCGAGCGCGTCGGGGCTGTCGAATTTTCTGCGCACGCTGTCCGGCGCGATCGGCACGGCGATCAGCACGACGTTTTGGGAAAACGATGCGATTTATCACCATGCGAGGCTGTCGGAGGCGGTGAGCGTCTATGCGCAGAACACGCAGGCGTACCAGGATGCGCTCGCGCAGCTCGGTATCGCCGGCCAAGTGTCGTCGGCGCAGATCAACCAGATCGTTACGCAGCAGGGCTACATGATGGCGACGAACGATTTCTTTTTTCTGTCGACGCTCGCGTTCGTCGCGCTGGCCGCGCTCGTCTGGGTGACCAAGCCGAAAAAGGGTGCGGGCGTGGCGATGGGGCATTGACGCGGCGCGCCGGCGCGGGCGGCCGCTGCGTAACGCGCCCCCTGCACTGCACATCGCGCATCGGGCCGCACATCGCAGATCTCAACGCGGATGCATGCGCAAGCCGCCGAACGCGAGATCGTCGCCCGGATCGATGGGCAGCGTCTCGCGCGCGACGTCGAGCCATGCGCGCGCCGCGTGCGACAGGTAGCCCTTCTTCAGCCAACCGATCGCGATCGCCCAGGTGATTTCCGGCTCGACGATCGGCCGGCACGTGAACTGCGCGGCGTCGAGCCGCCGGCAGTATGGTGCGGGCAGCAACGCGATGCCGACGCCTGCGTGCACGAGTGCCGCCATGAAATCCCAATGCCCGCTGCGGCTCACGACCTGCGGCGCGAAGCCGGCTTGCCGGCACGCGTCGAGCACGGCGTCGTGCAGCGCGAGGCTTTCCGCGTAGAACACGAACGGCTCGCCTGCCAGATCGGCGAGCGGCACTGTCGCGACGGTGTCCCAGCGGGCGCCGCGGCGCGCGACGAGCCATAGCGGCGCGCGCACCATCGGCAGCACGTCGAACACGGCGGGATCGACCGGCTCGAGCACCCCGCCCAGCTCCAGCTCGCCCGACACGAGCGCGGCTTCGATCATCCGCGCGCCTTGTTCGAACAGCTTCAGCTCGATCTTCGGATAGCGTGCGCGGAATTCGGCGATTGCCGGCGTGAACAGCGCGCCGCCCAGCGGCGGAATGCCGATCGTCAGCTCGCCGCGCCCGAGCGTGCCCAGGTCGTTCAGCTCGGCCTGTAGCTGCGCATGCGCGGCGAGCACGTCCTGGCCGCGCTGGAACACGATGCGGCCGGCATCCGTCAATATCATCTGGCGGCCGTCGCGCAGCAGCAGCGGCGAGCCGATCTCGTCTTCGAGCGATTTCACCATCTTGCTGATCGTCGGTTGCGTGACGTGCATCTGCTCGGCCGCAACCGTGAAACTCTGCTGTCTGACCACTTCGATGAAATAACGCAGCGCGCGCAGCTCCATCGATATCTCCTTCGGCGAACGGGCCGTCACGAGTCACGAGTTCGATAAGGAATTCGGCAAAGAATTCCAAAATGGAATGATTTTTATAAAATCAAGTCATTTTATTTATGTCTGCGTGAATCCTATACTGACTCCGTTTGGTAATGCAAGGGATCAGGAGGACGTCATGACGAAACGCCCGGCCGCGACAGCGCCGCGCGCAGCGGGCCTGCACCGCACGGCGCGCATCGTGCTGCAGACCGTCGCGCTCGCCGCGTTGTGGGCTGCGACCGACTGGGCCGTCCGTAAGCTCGGCGTGCCCGTGCCGTCGGGCGTGGTCGGGCTCGCGGTGTTGCTTGTCCTGCTGCTGTCGGGCGGTATCGCGCCCGGCTGGGTGAAGGACGGCGCGAACTGGCTGCTGTCCGACATGCTGCTGTTCTTTATCCCGGCGACTGTCGCGGCGGTCCAATATGGCGGGTTGTTTCGCGACGACGGCTGGCGGCTGGCGCTCGTCGTCGTTGCGGGCACGGTGTTCGTGATGGGCTCGGTTGCCGTCGCGGTCGATATCGCGGCGGGCTTCGAGCGGCGGCTCGCGCTTTCGCGCACGCGGGCCGAACGCCGCCGCGCGCGCCCGTGCGCGGGGTGCTGAGCGCGTTACCCGCCCGTTGTCCGGCGCTCCATTTCATTCGACGACATCATGACGACACCCGCCTGCGCGCTGCTCGCCGAGCCCGCGAACACGGCGATCTCCGCCGGCTGCTTCGTGCTGACGATCGCGCTTTATTTCGCGTCGAAGCGCCTTTATGCGTACCGCAAAACCTTGTTTTTCTCGCCGCTCGTGTTCGTGCCGGCGCTGCTCGTTGCGTTCGTCGCGCTGACGGGCATTCCCTACGCGGTCTACTTGCGCGATACGCGTTGGCTGATGTGGCTGCTCGGCCCGGCGACAATCGCATTCGCCGTGCCGATCTACGAATACCGCGAGCTGATGCGGCGGCACTGGTTCTCGCTGTCGGTCGGCGTCGTGGTGGGCATTGTTGCCGCGGTGTGCGGCTCGCTGCTGCTCGCGAAGGCGCTGCATCTGTCGCCCGAATTGCAGCGCAGCCTCGTCACGCGTTCGATATCGACGCCGTTCGCGCTCGCGGTGTCCGACCGGATTCACGCGCCGCGCGATCTGAGCGCGCTTTTCGTGATCGCCACCGGCATTTGCGGAATGCTCGTCGGCGAACTGGTGCTCGCGCTCATGCCGCTGCGCTCCAGGCTCGCGCGCGGCGCGTTGTTCGGCGCGGCCGCCCATGCGGTCGGCACGGCGAAGGCGCGCGAGATCGGCAGCGAGGAAGGCGTCGTGTCGAGCCTCACGATGATGATCGCGGGTGTCGCGATGGTGCTGATCGCGCCATTGCTGACGTACTTGCCGATCTGAGCCGAGCCCGTCACGCCGGTTACGCTCGCCCCACCCGCTCACCCGCTCACCCGCTCACCCGCGGCGTCGGCCGTGCGCGTTGGCAAACGCCGCCGCCGTCCTCCCGCCGGACAAACGAACGAGATAACCGCAAATCCCCCTTCTATTCCGCCCATCGCGCCGGCCGCCGATGCCGAACAATGCAGGCTACCTAAAGTCTTCCCGCATGCCATGGCTATCACGACCGCAAACCTGTCCGCCGACAAACCGGCTTCGTCCGGCAAGTTCAAGCGAGTGGCGCTGCTCATGCTGATCGGATTCGGCGCGGCGGCGGCGGCCGCGGCCGGCACGTATTTCGTGCTGACGGACGGCGGCGTGCGCCACGACAGGCCCGGCGCGCCAGCGCCACTTGCCGTGCCGGTCTTTTTCGCGCTCGAGCCGCTCACCGTGAACCTGCAGTCGGACGACGGCATCCAGCATTATCTGCGCGTCGGCTTGTCGCTGAAGCTCACCGATCCGAAGGCGCAGGAGTACCTGAGCCGGCACATGCCCGAGCTGCGCAGCCGGGTCCTGCTCGCATTGTCGAACAAGCGTCCGGACGAGCTTGCGACGCTCGCCGGCAAACGCGCGCTCGCCGACGAGCTGAAGGCCGTGATCGAGCAGCCGACCCAGCCGGGCAACCAGAGCGTGCGCGTCGACGACGTGTTGTTTACCGAATTCGTCGTCCAGTAACGCCGCGGGCGAAGGAGCGCGTATGGGCCACGAAGAGTTCATGTCCCAGGAGGAGGTCGATGCACTCCTGAAGGGCGTGACGGGCGAGGACGAATCGGCCGACGAGCCCGCGGACACGTCGGGCATCCGTCCGTACAACATCGCGACGCAGGAACGGATCGTGCGCGGCCGGATGCCCGGCCTCGAGATCATCAACGACCGCTTCGCGCGCCTGTTGCGCATCGGCATCTTCAATTTCATGCGGCGCACCGCGGAGATTTCGGTGAGCCAGGTGAAAGTGCAAAAGTACAGCGAATTCACCCGCAACCTGCCGATCCCCACCAACCTGAACCTGGTGCACGTGAAGCCGCTGCGCGGCACGTCGCTGTTCGTGTTCGATCCGAACCTGGTGTTCTTCGTGGTCGACAACCTGTTCGGCGGCGACGGGCGTTTTCACACGCGCGTCGAGGGCCGCGACTTCACGGCAACCGAGCAGCGAATCATCGGCAAGCTGCTCAATCTCGTGTTCGAGCACTACACGAGCGCGTGGAAGAGCGTGCGGCCGCTGCAGTTCGAGTTCGTGCGCTCGGAGATGCATACGCAGTTCGCGAACGTCGCGACGCCCAACGAAATCGTGATCGTCACGCAGTTCTCGATCGAATTCGGGCCGACGGGCGGCACGCTGCACATCTGCATGCCGTACTCGATGATCGAGCCGATTCGCGACGTGCTTTCGTCGCCGATCCAGGGCGAGGCGCTGGAGGTTGACCGCCGCTGGGTGCGCGTGCTGTCGCAGCAGGTGCAGGCGGCCGAGGTCGAGCTTGCCGCGGATCTCGCCGAGATACCGACGACCTTCGAGCAGATTCTCAATCTGCGCGCGGGCGATGTGTTGCCGCTCGACATCGCGGACACGATCACCGCGAGAGTGGACGGCGTGCCGGTGATGGAGTGCGGGTACGGCATTTTCAATGGCCAATACGCGCTGCGCGTGCAGAAGATGATCGGCGCGAGCGATACGATGAAGGAAGGTGGATATGACTGAGCTGAACTCCACGCCCGAGGCGGGCGGCGCGGACGACGACGCGTTCGCGCAGGCCGCGGCGGCGGCCGGCGAGCCGGTGGCGGACGCGCCGCGAGAGGACGCCGGCATGGACGACTGGGCGGCGGCGCTCGCCGAGCAGAACCAGCAGCCGATCGAGGCCGGTGCGACCGGCGCGGGCGTGTTCCGGCCGCTGTCGAAGGCGGGCGCGGCGCCGACGCACAACGATATCGACCTGATTCTCGACATCCCGGTCAAGATGACGGTCGAACTCGGCCGCACGAAGATTGCGATTCGCAACCTGCTGCAGCTTGCGCAGGGCTCGGTCGTCGAACTGGACGGCCTCGCTGGCGAGCCGATGGATGTGCTGGTCAACGGCTGCCTGATCGCGCAGGGCGAGGTGGTGGTGGTCAACGACAAGTTCGGGATTCGGCTCACCGATATCATCACGCCGTCCGAACGCATCCGGAAGCTCAATCGGTGAAACCAGGCGCCAGGCTGAGATGGCGCGGCGGGAAGCGCCGGGACATGGTTGCGCGTGCCGCCGTGAGTGCCGTTGCACCGCGTGCGGCGCAACGGCGGCGGCCGGTATTGCACGGCGGCACGCCCGCATGGGCCGACGGTTCGCGCATTCGGCGCGCGCCGTTCGCGAGACGCTGCGTTGGCGCGGCCGCGCGCGTCGCGGCACGCGTGGCCGGCATATTCGGCATATTCGGCGCGGCCGTACCGCGCGCGTTTGCCGCCAGTGTCGCCAGTCTCGATACGGTGAATCATGCATCGCCGCTTGCGTCGAGCGTCGTCGCGGGTTCGGCCGCGCCGTCGCTTGGCGCCGGCGCGGTGCTGCAAACGCTCGTTGCGCTCGCGCTGGTGATCGGCGCCGTGTTCGGCTGCGCGTGGCTCGCGCGCCGCTTCGGCTTTCAACCGGCACGCGGCGGCAATGTTGCGCTGAAAGTCGTCGCGAGCGTCGCGGTCGGCGGCAAGGAGCGCGTGACGATCGTCGCGATCGGCGATACGTCGCTCGTGCTGGGCGTCGCGCCGGGCAACGTGCGGCTTTTGCATGCGCTGTCCGCGCCGGCCGCGAGCCCGGCGGGCGGCGCGCATCCGGCGAACCTGGCCGGCGCGGCAATTGGCAGCGTGGCGGCCGGTGGCGCGGCTGAGCGCACGTTGGATGCGGCCGGCATGTCTTCGCCCGGTGCGACGTCGTGCGTTGCATCGGCCGATGCGGATGGAAGCGCCGCAAGCGCGGGGGGCGCCGTCAGCCCGGCATCGGCCTTCCCGCACCGCCCTACCCTTGCCGGCGCATCCGCCCAGCGTTTTCGCGACGCGCTGCTGGAGGTCGCCGCAAAGCGTTTCCGGATGGGCGGCGAAAGCCGTTGAAGACGATGCAACCGGCCTATTCACTGCTTACGCCATCCTTTTTGCTCATGGCGCTTCCTTTGCGAAGCGAACGCCAGCGCCGGCGTGCTTGGCGCCGCCGGGCGCATGCCGGGGCCGCGCATTCCCGGCGTTCCTCCGGTTCGCCGCTTTCTTTGCCGGCGAGATTGCCTTCGCGGCGCGAGCGCGTGCGCCAGCACATTCGCGGCGGCCCGGCGTTCGCCGGAATGCCGCATTTGCGTTGCGCCGCGCGCCCCGCGCTTTTCGACATTTCCGCCATTACTCGATGAAAACCCCTCTGTTGCGCGCTGCCGCGCGCTGGTTGCCCGCGCTCGCGATCGGTCTCGCGCCCGCGCTCGCCTGCGCGCAGGCGGCGGGCCTGCCTGCGTTCAACGCGGCGCCCGGCCCGAACGGCGGCACCACCTATTCGCTGAGCGTGCAGACGATGCTGCTGCTCACGATGCTGTCGTTCCTGCCGGCGATGCTGCTGATGATGACGAGCTTCACGCGAATCATCATCGTGCTGTCGCTGTTGCGGCAGGCGCTCGGCACGGCGACGACGCCGCCGAACCAGGTGCTCGTCGGCCTTGCTTTGTTTCTGACGCTGTTCGTGATGACGCCCGTGCTCGACAAGGCTTATGCCGACGGCTATAAGCCGTTCTCAGAAGGCACGCTGCCGATGGACCAGGCGGTGCGCGGCGGCGTGGCGCCGTTCAAGACGTTCATGCTGAAGCAGACGCGCGAGACCGATCTCGCGTTGTTCGCGAAGCTTGCGAAAGCCGCGCCGATGCAAGGTCCGCAAGACGTGCCGCTGTCGCTGCTCGTGCCCGCGTTCGTCACGAGCGAGTTGAAGACGGGGTTTCAAATCGGCTTCACGATCTTCATTCCGTTTCTCATCATCGATATGGTCGTGGCGAGCGTGCTGATGTCGATGGGGATGATGATGGTGTCGCCCGCGACGGTGTCGCTGCCGTTCAAGCTGATGCTGTTCGTGCTCGTCGACGGCTGGCAGTTGCTGATCGGCTCGCTCGCTCAGAGTTTCGCGTGATCGTGGGAGGCATATCGAGATGACTTCGGAAAACGTGATGACGCTCGCACATCAGGCGATGTACGTCGGCCTTCTGCTTGCCGCGCCGCTATTGCTCGTCGCGCTCGCGGTGGGCCTCGTTGTGAGCTTGTTTCAGGCCGCGACGCAGATCAACGAGGCGACGCTGTCGTTTATCCCGAAGCTGCTCGCGGTTGCCGCGACGATGGTGATCGCGGGCCCGTGGATGCTGTCGACGATGCTCGATTATCTGCGTGAGATTTTGCTGCGCGTCGCGACGCTTGGCGCGAGTTGACGCCGGTGTCGCGCGCTTGCGTCCGCTTTGTCCGTTTCGCTTTTTTCAAGGTTCCGCGGCAGTCCGCGGTTGCGATCCCGACCGATGTTTTCCGTCACTTACGCGCAATTGAACGGCTGGCTCACGGCGTTTCTGTGGCCGTTCGCGCGGCTGCTTGCGCTCGTCGCGACGGCGCCGCTCACGGGCCATCGCGCGACGCCCGCACGCGTGAAGATCGGGTTGGCGGCTTTCATCGCGTTGGCCGTCGCGCCCACGCTCGGGCCGGTGCCGGCCGTCACCCTGTTTTCCGCGCAGGGTGTGGGGATCATCGTCAATCAGTTTCTGATCGGCGTGGCGCTCGGTTTTGCGATGCAGGTCGTGTTCGCTGCGATCGAGGCGGCGGGCGACTTCATCGGCCTGTCGATGGGGCTCGGCTTCGCGACGTTCTTCGATCCGCACGCGAGCGGCGCGACGCCCGTCATGGGGCGCTTTCTGAACGCGATCGCAATGCTTGCGTTCGTCGCGCTCGACGGGCATTTGCAAGTGTTCGCGGTGCTCGTCGATTCGTTCCGGCTCGTGCCGGTGTCGGCCGATCTGCTGCGCGCGCCCGGCTGGCGAACGCTCGCCGCGTCCGGCGCGGCGATCTTCGAGATGGGGTTGCTGCTCGCGCTGCCTGTCGTCGCGGCGCTGCTGATCGCGAACCTGGCGCTCGGCATCCTCAATCGCGCGGCGCCGCAGATCGGTGTGTTCCAGGTTGGCTTTCCGGTGACGATGCTGGTCGGGCTGTTGCTCGTGCAACTGATGGCGCCGAATCTGATTGCGTTCGTCGGGCGGGTGTTCGAGATGGGAATCGATCTGGCCGGGCGCGTGGCGGCGGGGTTGCGCTGAGCACGGCGCCCGGCACGGTGCGTGCGGATGCGCACTGATGCGCGTCGCACCGCGTTTCGAAGCGTGAGCCTTGGCGCGGGCCGGCCTCATGCCGATCGCATCGCCCGTTTTTTTCGCGTCTGCCCTATCGCGCCCGCCGCTGCCGCGCGCAGCAAACGGCGGAATGTCGGGCATTCCAGATGGCTCGGCGCGGTGCATGCGGCCGCGTGCCGCAGTCCGTCGCGCATCGCGCTCAGCGAACGAATGGTCCGATCGAGTTCGTCAGCCTTTGTCACGAGCATCTGCCGGTCGATGCGCGGCCGCCCGTCGGGCGCGAGCATTCGCGCGATCTGATCGAGCGACAGGCCGGCGGCGCGCCCGAGCGCGATCAGCGCGAGCCGTTCGAGCACGCCAGCGTCGAATTGGCGGCGCAGTCCGAGCCTGCCGGTCGAGGCGATCAGCCCTTTTTCCTCATAGAAGCGCAACGTCGACGCAGGGAGGCCGGATTGTCGAGCGACGTCGGCGATATCCAAATTTCCCACGGTCTTGACCTCAAGTTAACTTGAATTGGCACAGTGTAGCTTCCGCCTCTTGATGGCATACACGGGAAAGCATCATGACTGTCGCGCAATCGGCCGCTTCGCGGCCAAACGAGCAACGCGTGCTCTGGAACGGCCGCACCGGACGTGCATGGGTCGACACGCAGGCGGTGCTCGACCAGATGTTCGCGCCGCTCGAGGCGTTGCTTGTCGACGCAGTGCGCGTGAGCGGTGCGCGCCGGGTGCTCGACGTCGGCTGCGGCACCGGCGGCACGACGCTTGCCGTCGCGCGCCGGTTGGGCGACGCGGGGAGTTGCGTTGGCATCGACGTGTCGGTGCCGATGATCGTTGCCGCTTGTGCCCGCGCCAAGCGCGAAGGCGCGCGTGCGAGCTTCGTTTGCGCCGATGCGCAGACCCACGCGTTCGCGCCCGCCCGCTTCGACACGATCATTTCGCGCTTCGGCGTGATGTTTTTCGACGATCCGGCGCAGGCGTTCGCGAATCTTCGGCGCGCGGCGACGGACGATGCCGTGCTTTGGTTCGTGGCGTGGCGCGATCCCGCCGACAATCCGTTCATGACGACGGCCGAACGGGCCGCCGCTGCGCTGCTGCCGGATTTGCCGGTGCGCCGGCCGGGCGCGCCGGGGCCGTTCTTCTTTGCCGAACCTGGCCTGATTGCGTCGACGCTGAAAGCGGGCGGCTGGACCTCAATCGACGTGCGGCCGCTCGATGCCGGCTGCTCGTTTGCCGAAAAAGATCTCGCCGATTATTTGAGCCGAATCGGGCCGGTTGCCCACGCGCTGAAGGATGCGGACGAACTCACGCGAAGGCGGGTGGCCGTTGCCGTTCGCGATGCGTTCGAGCCATTCGTCCATCAAGCCGAGGTTCGTTTTACCGCCGCGTGCTGGCTGGTCAGCGCACGGGCGGCGCCCACGTCGACGCAGGCGCAGGAGGCGGCCGATGGGCGCGCTGGCTGATATCGCGGCTTATTCGGCCGGCGCGCTGCTGATCGGCGTCGGCGCGACGGCGGTAACGGACGCGTGGGCCATCGTGCGCCAGCGGTGGTTCGGCGTCGTGCCGTTGGATTACGGCTTGGTGGGCCGCTGGCTCGCGCATGTGGCGCGCGGCCGCTTCTTTCATGATGCGATTGCCTTATCGCCGCGCGTGCGGTGCGAGCGGGCGATCGGCTGGCTCGCCCATTATCTGATCGGCACCGGATTCGCGGCCGTGCTGCTGGTCGGCTGGGGGCTCGGCTGGGTTTGCCGGCCGACGCTCGCGCCGGCGCTGATCGTCGGCATCGGCAGCATCGCCGCGCCGTTTTTCGTGATGCAGCCGGGCATGGGCGCGGGCGTTGCCGCGAGCCGCACGCCGCGCCCGGCGCTGGCGCGCTTGCACAGCCTCATGACGCATGGTGTTTTGGGTGTCGGCTTTTATTTGACCGGCTGCGCGATCAGCGCGATGCATGTACTGGAGTGGCGGCAGGTTTGTTAGAGCGTCGTCGATCGGCGGGCGGGCGCGGCGTGGCTGCCGGGCGCCGCCGTCCGGCAGCCACGAAAATCGATAGGAAAAAGAAATAATAAAGAAAGCCATCGGAATGTTTAGTTTTTCCGGTTTCGTTGTTTCGACAATATCCCGCTTATGCGCGGCCGATTGCCTTTCATATTCGTGATGCGGGTAAATCGTTATTGCAAACGCTGCCGATATACGCAAATCGACGATAAAATTTACAGGGTATTTTTAAGAAATCTCAAAAAAAATTGTTGGAAATCTCACATACTGAGTATGTTGAATATCGCTTGCGTGCCGGTTGGCGCCTCCTTACGCTTCATTGCGCTATATTGCAAAGGAACCGGCTCTGCGCCATCTAAATCATTTCGAGATGGGATTCAGTCGAATTCGGCTGACCGAATAACAGGTTTTTCGGAATCCAATCCACGGACAGTGCGCCGGCGAGCCCGCGGACATTGCGTTTGGTTGTATGCGTAATGAAAGAAAGGCCGGCGAATCGATTTGCGCGATGCCGATTAAAGTGAAATCAATTTAGAGATTGGGTATGGATATCGGGATAACGGCTTCTCGATTTCCGGCGCTCGGCGATTCATCGATGATTTCAAAATAGGAGGAGACGGAAAATCCCAATATAGATGGATGCTTCGAATTAATTCGAACCAATTGTTTCAGTCAAAAGCTGACAACTCGACGGCAGGCCAGTCATCCGGCTTGGGGCAATCCGCCCCCGGCGGAGCGTTGTCCGTGAGTTGTTTTTATACAGGGGTATTCGAAAATGACATCGTTTGTATCGATCGGCACGTCAAAACGACGGAACGCGCCATTTGCCCTGCCGGGGCGCGCGGCGGTGCTGTCCTCGGTTGCGGCCCTCTTCCTATTGAGCGCGTGCGGCGGAGACGGTTCGTCGCCTGGCTCGTCGGCGGGCGTGACCAGTTCCGCCACGGCGTCCGGCGCGTCGTCCGCGCCCAAGCCTATCGCGCCGGAGGTTACGTCGGCCACGGTCCAGGTCGACCAGAACAGCCAGGGCAACCAGGGCAACCAGGCGACGCAGCAGGCGCTGACGCCGCTTCCGGCCGATCAGCCCTACGTCGACAACACGCTTTACGACGCGAGCCCGACCGCGTCGCTGCCCACGGCCACCGAGGCCGCTGCCGTCACGCATCACCGCATCAAACTCAACGGCGTCAACATGACCTATACGGCGACGGCGGGCCACCTGATCGTGCGCGACCCGAATACCAACGCCGCGCAGGCGTCGATCTTCTATACCGCGTACACGCTCGACAACCAGAACACGACACGCCGGCCAGTGACGGTGTTTTTCAACGGCGGCCCCGGCTCGCCTTCGTCGTTCCTGCACATGGGTTCGTTCGGCCCGATGCGCGTCTTCACGGCGCAGGGCTCGACGGTATCGGGGCCGAACGACGTGACGCTCGGCGAAAATCCGCAGACCTTGCTGGACAAGAGCGATCTGATCTTCGTCGACCCGGTCGGCACGGGCTATTCGGAGGCCATCGCGCCCAGCAAGAACCAGGATTTCTGGGGCGTCAACCCGGACGTCAATATCATGGCGGGCTTCATCAACCGCTACATGATCACGAACAACCGGGGCAACTCGCCGCTGATGGTGTATGGCGAATCGTATGGCGGGCCGCGCGCGGGCATTTTGTCGTATGCGTTGCAGGATCAGTACGGAATCAAGTTGAGCGGGCTGATGATGCAGGCGCCGGCGCTGAATTTCTACGAACCCGAGCCGGCTCGCCGCGATCCGCTGCCGCCGTTCCTGCTGCCGACGATCACGATGGCGGCCAAGTACTACGGCAAGATCACCGATCCTTCGCTGGCGCAGCTTAGCGACGCCGATCTGTTCCAGGCCTCGGAGAACTTCACGTTCAACGATCTGCGCTCGGTCACGCCCAATCCGTACAACTCGGTGCCCACTGCCGCGCAGTATGCAAAGGCGGGCACGCTGGTCGCACGCTTGCAGGCGCTGACGGGCAACACGCCGGTCATCTACAACAACGCGACCCAGGGCGACACGCCAGTCAGCTCGGCGACCGACGTGCTCGCGGCGGTTACCGGCTCGCTGGATGCCACCGGCATGATCCCCGGTCAAACCTTGGGCTACTACGATCTGCGCAAACAGCTGGCGGGCAATCTCGCGAAGGTTTTCCCGATGCCGAACAGCTATTTGACCTACGATCCGTCGCTCAACGATCTGGCCGCGTATACCCCGATCTTCGCGTCGTATGCGTATAACACGCTGAAGTATCAGACGCCGTCGCTGTACCACGGCTTGACGGGCACGATCGCCGATGCGTGGGATCACAATACGACCTATCCGGACGGCTCGAAGCTGGCATTCCCGGATGCGACGATCTTCATCGCGGACGAAATGATGATCAACCCGCACATGCAGGTGCTGACATCGGCGGGCTATTACGATTCCGTCGTGCCGGCGGCCCAGGTCGATTGGGACATGCAATCGGTCGCGCAGGCGGTTCCGACGCAGCAGATGGCCCAGATGTATACGCGGATTCTCTATCCGGCGGGCCACATGGGTTATGCCGACGATCCGACCCGGCAGTTGCTGCGCAACGCGCTGTCGGCTTTCTACGACAAGGCGGTGAAGACCTCCGTGGCGTCGATGAAGTAAGCATCGCGATACGTGAAACGCGCGGGGCGTGGTGACGCGCCCGCGCGTTTTTTCATTGAAGCGCCCTCCGACCGGCGGTTCGTGCGGCCCGTCTCCCCGTCCGCATCCGATTCGAACCCGCGTCTACCCCGCTCCCGTCTTGCTGGAAAACCCCTAAGAGAAAGCAACTGCCGCGAAAGCTCGCAGAAGGCTTCGGCTTCCTATACTCGTCCCGACGATGCGCCACGCGTCGCTCGCCACAAACAGACAACATTGGAGACTCCCGATGCGCTTTCCTCTTCGTGCTCGTGCGTTCAGCCTCGCCGCGCTCGCGGTCGGCCTGGGCGCAGGCCTCGCTTCTCCCGCCGCCCTTGCCGCCGACGACGGCGGCAAGATCACGATCATGGTGGGCGGCATCACGAAATTGATCTACCTGCCTGCGCGCCTCACGCAGGAACTCGGCTACTTCAAGGAGCAAGGGCTCGATGTCGAGCTGCTGTCGCAGCCGGCGGGCGTCGATGCGGAGAACGAATTGCTCGCGGGCGCGGTGCAGGCGGTCGTCGGCTTCTACGACCATACGATCGATCTGCAAAGCAAGGGCAAGGACGTGAAGGCGATCATCGTGTTCGGGCAGGTGCCGGGAGAAGTCGAGATGGTCGCGACGAAGGCGGCGGATTCGATCAAATCGATGGCCGACGTGAAGGGCAAGACGCTCGGCGTGACGGGCCTCGGCTCGTCGACGAGCTTTCTCACGCAGTACCTCGCGCAACAGAAAGGAATCGCGTCGAACCAATACACGATGCTGCCCGTCGGCGCCGACGCGAGCTTCATTGCGGCGATCAAGCAAGGGCGCATCGATGCGGGGATGACGACCGAGCCCACGGTGTCGGCGCTCGAAAAAGCGGGCGATGCGAAGGTGCTCGTCGACATGCGCACGCTCGACGGCACGCGTGCGGCGCTCGGCGGTACGTATCCGGCGTCCAGCCTGTACGTGCAGTCCGCGTGGGCCGACACGCACAAGGCGCAGGCGACGAAGCTCGCGCACGCGTTCGCGAAGACAATGCAATTCATTCACTCGCACAGCGCGGACGAGATCGCCGCGAAGATGCCCGCCGATTATCAGAAGGACAAGGCGCTTTACGTGAACGCGCTGAAGGCGTCGCTGCCGATGTACACGGCCGACGGCAAGATGCCCGCGGATGGTCCGGCGACGGTATTGAAGGTGTTGTCCGCGTTCAACCCGTCGGTGAAGGGCAAGCATATCGATCTGTCGAAGACGTATACGAACGAGTTCGTCAGCGCGAAGTGAGCGCGGCGAACATGATCCGGCGGGCCGGCGCGCTGGCCCGAACTTCAAGCTGCCGGCGCGGTTCGCGCAGCGCCGGCTTCGATGCAGGACGATAGCGATGAATCAACCTCATGCGGCGAACGCGCCGGCGATCGAGTTTCGCAACGTGTCGTGCCGTTTCATCTCGACGGACGGTCATGCGACCGTCGCGCTGCGCGATTTCACGATGTCGGTCGCGCGCGGCGAGTTCGTCGCGATCGTCGGCCCGACGGGCTGCGGCAAGTCGACGACGCTCAATTTGATCACGGGCCTCCTGAAACCGGTCTCGGGCGAGGTGCGCGTGATGGGACGGCCGGTCGACGGCATCGATCCGCGGATCGGCTTCGTGTTCCAGGCCGACGCGGTATTTCCGTGGCGCAACGTGCTCGACAACGTCGCGGCCGGCCCGCTCTTTCGCGGCCGCTCGAAGGCATCCGCCTATGCCGACGCGGAAGAATGGATTCGCCGCGTCGGGCTCGGCAAATTCGCGAAGCATTACCCGCATCAACTTTCGGGCGGGATGCGCAAGCGCGTCGCGCTCGCGCAGACGTTCATCAACCAGCCGGAAATCCTGCTGATGGACGAACCGTTCTCGGCGCTCGACATGCAGACGCGCACACTGATGCAGGACGAGCTGTTGCAGCTTTGGTCGGCGAACAAGGGCTCGGTCGTGTTCGTCACGCACGATCTCGAAGAGGCGATCGCCCTCGCCGACCGCGTGTTCGTGCTGACGTCGCGCCCGGCGACGCTCAAGCGCGTGTACGACATCGATCTGCCACGCCCGCGGGTCACGTCGGAGGTGCGCTATGAGCCGCGTTTCATCGAAATCTCGAAAGATATCTGGCATGACCTGCGCGAAGAAGTGCAGATCGGCTGAATGACAAAGGATTGGAGCATGACTGACATGACGCTTTCGCCGCCGCTTCGCCCCTCCCCGTCGCTCGAAGACGAATCGCGCGCCGCGCAGCGCCGGCTGCGCCAGCGGCGCATGCTGATCGTCGGGCTGCGCATCGCGGTGCTCGTCGCCGCATTGGGCGGCTGGGAACTGGCCGGGCGGCTCAAATGGATCGATCCGTTCTTTTTCTCGATGCCGTCGCTGATCGCCGCGCAGATTGTGGACTGGTTCGTCAACGGCACGTCGCAGGGGCCGCTGCTGTTGCAGGTTTGGGTGACGCTTGAGGAGACGATCGCGGGCTTTCTGATCGGCTCGGTCGCCGGTGTGTTCTGCGGGATCGTGCTCGGCCGCAACAAGCTGCTCGCCGACGTGTTCGGCCTTTACATCCAGATTGCGAATTCGATTCCGCGCGTCGTGCTCGGCTCGGTGTTCGTGATCGCGCTGGGGCTTGGGATGGCGTCGAAGATCGCGCTCGCCGTCGTCATGGTGTTCTTCGTCGTGTTCGGCAACGCGTTTCAAGGCGTGCGCGAGGCCGACCGCTATCTGATCGCCAACGCGCAGATCCTCGGCGCGTCGCGCCGGCAGATCACCACCGCCGTGGTGATTCCGTCCGCGCTGAGCTGGATTTTGGCGAGCCTGCACGTGAGTTTCGGCTTCGCGCTCGTCGGCGCGGTGGTTGGGGAATTTCTGGGTTCCAAGCAGGGTATCGGTTTGCTAATCTCCACGGCTCAGGGCGCGTTCAACGCGAGCGGCGTGTTTGCCGCGATGATCGTGCTTGCCGTCGTGGCGCTTGCCGCCGACTTTCTACTGACTCGGCTCGAGAAGCGGCTCTTGAAGTGGCGGCCTGCGTCGTTCTGAAGTTCAGACCATAACGATATTCGTGGCGATATGGCGCGTGGCGCGCCGTATCGCTCCAGGGTTTGGAGATACCGGGCATGTCGCACAGCCTGCGCGGCCGGCTGCTCTGGTGGCTGCTGCTGCCGCTCGCCGTTTTCGTCTCGATCGCGGGCGCGATGGCTTATGGCACCGCGCGCACGACCGCCGATCTGGTGCAGGACAGCGCGCTCGTCGCGTCGGCGCGCGCGATCGTCGAAGACGTCGAATGGGCGAACGGCGCGCTCGTCGCCGACGTGCCTCCCGTCGCGCTGGAGCTGTTCGAATCGCCGGCGCACGATCATGTGTACTACATGGTCCGAACGGAAGACGGCCGCCTGCTCGCCGGCAATCCCGCGCTCGATTGGCCGGCCGCGCGGCCCGTGCCCGGCGAGCAGCCGGCGCTGTTCGACACGACGTTCGCCGGCGCGCCGATCCGCGCGGTCGCGGCGACGCGCGAGCTGTACAACGAAGGCCGTACGGAAACGGTGACGGTGGTCGTCGGCAAGACACAGGAATCGCGCCGGATGATGCTCGCCGCGATCTGGCGGCCGCAATTGCTGAAGCTCATGGCGATGCTTGCGCTCGCGATGGCGCTTGCCTATCTGGGGCTCACGTTCGAACTGCGGCCGTTGATCAAGCTGAAGAACGACGTCGCGGACCGTGGGCCGATGGAGCTTGAGCCGATTCACTCCGAGCGCTTGCATTTCGAGCTGCGGCCGATCGTCGATGCGATCAATCAATGCATTGCGCGGCTCAATCTGCACGCGGCGACGCAGCGGCGCTTCATCGCCGACGCGGCACACCAGTTGCGCACGCCGATCGCGGTGATCGATACGCAGCTCCAATGCGCGTTGCAGCGCGAGCACGACCCGGCCGCGCTGGTCGGGCTCGTCGCGTCGATGCAGCGCAGCAGCCGCAAGATGGCCGACGTAACCGACAAGCTGCTGTTGCTCGCGCATGCCGAGGCGGCATCGCCCGCGCGGCTCAACGCGCGCGTCGACGTCGCGGCCGTGGTGTCGGGCGTGCTCGAAGAGGCGATCGTGCTCGCCGAGCGGCGGCGCATCGATCTCGGCGCCGCGCTCGACGACGGCAGGCTGTACGTCGCGGGGAGCGAAAGGTTGCTGTCGGCGCTGTTGATGAACCTCGTCGACAACGCGGTGCGCTACACGCACGAAGGCGGCTGCGTGACGGTGAGCGCGCGCCGCGACGGCGAATCGATCGTGCTCGACGTTGCCGACAACGGGCCGGGCATTCCGGCCGAAGCGCGGCCGCACGTGTTCGAGCGTTTCTACCGCGTCGCGCGCGACGAGGGGGGCACGGGCCTGGGGCTCGCGATCGTCGACGAGATCGCGCATTCGCATGGCGGTACGGTCGCGCTTGAATCCGGGCCCGGCAATCGCGGCGTCAGGATGATCGTGCGTCTGCCTGCCTACCGCAATTGAGAAAAATCCAATGAAACTGCTGCTCGTGGAAGACAATGCGGAGCTTGCGCACTGGATCGTCGATCTGCTGCGCGGCGAGGGCTTCGGCGTCGATTCGGCACCGGACGGCGAAAGCGCGGACACGGTATTGAACGCGCAGCGCTACGATGCGCTGCTGCTCGACATGCGATTGCCCGGCATGAGCGGCAAGGAACTGCTCGCACGCCTGCGCCGCCGAGGCGACAACGTGCCCGTGCTGATGCTGACCGCGCATGGCTCGATCGACGACAAGGTCGACTGCTTCAGCGCCGGTGCGGATGATTATGTCGTGAAGCCGTTTGAATCGCGCGAGCTGGTTGCGCGGATCCGCGCACTGATCCGGCGGCAATGCGGCGTTGGCGCGACGCAGCTTGCCTGCGGCGATCTGCTGTACCGCTTCGCGACGCGCGAGTTTCAGTGCAACGGCGCGCCGCTCACGCTGCGCCGTCGCGAGCACGCGATCCTCGAGGCGCTGATGCTGCAGCAAGGCAAGACGGTATCGAAGGCGCGGCTGATGGACAGCATCTACGATCTCGACGACGAACCGAGCGCCGACGCGATCGACATCTACATCCACCGGCTGCGCAAGCACCTGACGGGTTCGCTGGCGCAGATCATCACGCTGCGCGGGCTCGGCTACATTCTTCGGACGAAGGAAGCATCCGCATAACGTCCATCGATCGCATGCGCATCCGCGCATGCGGCTCCTTCCGTGTTTATCCCGAGACAACCGGCTTTCGCGCGAAAGCGGCGCGAAGGATTGCGCCGACTACGATGGCAAGGTCGCGCGATGCGTGTCGTGCGACCAGTGCGGGATCGAATCTGCGCAGTCCAAACGAATCTCGCTCACCCCGATACAGGAGGAGACGATCTTGAAACGACAATACCTGGCAATTTCCGTCGCGGCGGCGGCGTGCGCGACACCGCACGCATATGCGCAGTCGAGCGTCCAGCTTTACGGGCTGATCGATCTCAGCGCGCTGACGTATCAGTCGCACGCGAACGCGAACGGCAACCATATGATCGGCATGGGACTGCACGGCGAGCCCTGGTTCAGTGGCAGCCGCTGGGGCTTGAAGGGCGCGGAGGACATCGGCGGCGGCACGAAGGTGATCTTCCGGCTCGAAAGCGAATACACGGCCGCCGACGGCAACATGGAGGACCCGGGCCAGATTTTCGATCGCGATGCGTGGGTCGGCATCGAAAACGACACGCTCGGCAAGTTCACCGCCGGCTTTCAGAATACGATCGCGCGCGACGCGTCGGCGATCTACGGCGACGCGTATGGTTCGGCGAAGCTGACCACGGAGGAAGGCGGCTGGACCAACGCGAACAACTTCAAGCAAATGATCTTCTACGCGGCCGGTGCGACGGGTACGCGCTACAGCAACGGCCTCGCGTGGAAGAAACTGTTCAGCAACGGCATTTTTGCGAGCGCGGGCTACGCGTTCAGCAATTCGACCAGCTTCGGACTGAATTCGACTTGGCAGGTCGCGCTTGGCTACAACGGTGGGCCGTTCAACGTATCGGGCTTTTTCAGTCACGTGAATCATGACGGCTTCTCGAACAAGTCGTTTTCGGTCGGCGGCAACTACACGTTCGATATTTTCCGCGTGAACGCCGGCTATTTCCGCTATCTCGGCAATCAGGGTGCGCTGGGCCAGCGCCAGGACAACGCGTGGACCGTGTCGTTCAAGCTCGCGCCGAAGGGGCCGCTCGACTACGAGCTGGGCTATCAGCAGATGCGCGTGCACAACGCCGCGTACAACAGCGACGGCGACATCCCGAACGCGAACCTCGGCGCTTTCAGCCTGACGTCAGGCGTCGGCAACGGCTATAAAGAGACGCTGTACGGATCGGTGTTCTATCACCTGTCCAAGCGCACCGAGGTCTATCTCGCGGGCGACTACATGCGGCTGCATGGCGGTTACACCGTCGCGTCGACGTATGGCGCGCGCAATCAGGTCGAACTGACGTCGGGCATCCGCACGCGGTTCTGATTCGCCCCGAAGCATGCGCGGGCGCGCCCGCGCGCCGCGCGTTTCATCTCTCCTGTTTCGTTCGCTCGTTCTCCTGCGAGATAATGCGGCCTTTGGCAGCCCGGCTCGAGCCGGGCTCTTTGTTTGCCGCGCGCCCGCCGCGCCGGCACGAAGACGAGCAATTGATGGGAAGGATGATGCAAAAACTCGATGCGGCGAGCCCGGAGGCGCAATCCGCGGATCTCGTGTCCGCAAACGTCGAGCGGCTGAAGGCGCTGTTTCCGGAAGTGGTCACCGAAGGGCCGGATGGCGCGGCGGTCGATCTCGATGCGCTCGCGGCGCTCGTTGGCGCGCCCGCGCTGACCGACGCGGACGAGAAATTCGGGCTGAACTGGCACGGCAAGCGCCGCGCGCGCCGGCTCGCGCTCACGCCTTCGACGGGCACGCTGCGCCCGAGTCCGCGCGAAAGCGCCGAATGGGCTTCGACGCGCAATCTGATGATCGAGGGCGACAACCTCGAAGTATTGAAGCTGCTGCAAAAGAGCTATGCCGGCAAGGTCAAGCTGATCTATATCGATCCGCCGTACAACACCGGCAAGGACTTCGTCTACTCGGATCATTTCGCCGACAGCCTGCGCCACTATCTCGAATTGACCGGACAGACGACGGGCGGCGCGAAGATCAGCAGCAACACCGAGGCGAACGGCCGTTTCCATACCGACTGGCTGAACATGATCTACCCGCGCCTGAAGCTTGCGCGCGATCTGCTGGCGGAAGACGGCGCGATCGTCGTGCATATCGACGAGCATGAGCTGCACGCGCTCGTGCTCGTGATGCGCGAGATTTTTGGCGAGGAGAACGAACTGGGCGTTGCGGTGTGGGACAAACGCAATCCGAAGGGCGATGCGCGCGGAATCGCGTACCAGCACGAATCGATCGTGCTGTTCGCGCGCAACGCGCAGTTGCTGTTCGCCCGCTCGCCGCTCAAACGGCCCAAACGCAACGCGCAGCGCATGCTCGACGCGGCGGCGAGCGCGGTGGCGAGCGCGGCGAGCCGGGACGACGCGAACGCGGCGTACCGGAGCTGGGTGAGGTCGCAGACGACATTGTCCGGCGGCGAGGCGATGTATGACCGTATTTCGGCGGACGGCCGCGTGTACCGGCTCGTGTCGATGGCGTGGCCAAACAAGAAGAAAGCTCCCGACGAATACTTCGTGCCGCTCGTGCATCCGGTCACGGGCAAGCCGTGCGCGGTGCCCGAACGTGGCTGGCGCAATCCGCCGGCGACGATGCAGATGCTGCTCGACAAAGGGCTCATCGAATTCGGTGCCGACGAAACCACGCAGCCGCAGCGGATTTATTTTCTCGACGAGAACATGCACGAGAACGTGCCGTCGATCCTGCCGTTCGGCGGCTCGGACGACATGTTGCTCAAATCGCTTGGGATTCCGTTCGATTTGCCCAAGCCGGTCGAATTCGCCGCGTCGATCATCGACTGGTTCGCGCAGCGCGACGATCTGATCGTCGACTTCTTCGGCGGCTCCGGCACGACGGCGCATGCGGTGATGGCGCTCAACGCGGCCGACGGCGGCCAGCGCCGCTATCTGCTCGTGCAGTTGCCGGAGCCGCTCGATGCCGGCAACAAAGATCAAAAGGCCGCGGCCGATTTTTGCGCGGCGCTTGGCGTGCCGCTGAATCTTGCCGAGTTGACCAAGGAGCGGATACGGCGCGCGGCAAAGCTGATCGCGGCCGAATATCCGGGCAGGCGCGCCGATCTCGGCTTTCGCGTGTTCAAGCTGGATTCGACGAACGTCGCCGAATGGGACCCGTACAGCGACGACGTGCAGCAATCGCTGCTCGCGGCGGTCGAGCATGTGAAGCCGAACCGCTCCGATGAAGATTTGCTGGCCGAACTGATGCTGAAACTCGGCCTGGACCTGTGCGCGCGCATCGACACGCAGACGATCGCCGGCAAGACGGTTCACCTGATCGACGATGCGATCGTCGCGTGCTTCGATGCGCCGATTTCCCGCGCGGATACCGACGCGCTCGGCGAAGGCATCGGCGAGCTGATCGGCGCGATGGACGCGGGCCCGCTGTTTGCCCGCGACGTGACTTGCGTGTTTCGCGACAGCAGCTTCGTCGACGATGTCGCGAAGGTGAACTTGTCGGCAATTCTCGAACAGCATGGCGTGAAACGCATCCGGAGCCTCTGATGCAGGCACGCGGCCACGACGCACAACACGAAGGTTGATTATGCAGTTGCATTTCGAGTCGGATCTCGACTATCAGCTCGAAGCGGTCGAAGCGGTATGCGGCCTGTTTCGCGGCCAGCAAGTGTGCGATGCGGCGTTCAGCGTGACGGCGGCGCCGCGCGCGCCGCGGCGCGCGACGCCGCAAATGTCGCTCGGGATGACCGAGTCGGCGCTCGGTGTCGGCAATCGTCTGATGCTCGATGCGCGCGCGCTTGCCGAAAATCTCGCGCACGTGCAGGCGCGCAACGGTTTGCCGCCGTCCGGCACGCCGCGCTCGAACGATTTCACCGTCGAAATGGAGACGGGCACGGGCAAGACCTATGTTTACTTGCGCACGATCTTCGAACTGCACCGGCGCTACGATTTCACGAAATTCGTGATCGTCGTGCCGTCGGTGGCGATCAAGGAGGGCGTGCACAAAACGCTGGAGATGACCGAGCGGCATTTCAGCGGCTTGTATGCCGGCGTGCCGTTTGACTATTTCGTCTACGATTCGACGAGGCTCGGTGATGTGCGCGGCTTCGCATCGAAGTCGACGGTGCAGATCATGATCGTCACGGTTGCCGCGATCAACAAGAAGGACGTCAACGTACTTTATAAGGAAAGCGAAAAGACCGGCGGAGAAAAGCCGATCGACCTGATTCGCGCGACGCGGCCGATCGTGATCGTCGATGAGCCGCAAAGCGTCGACGGCGGCCTGGAGGGGCGCGGCAAGGAAGCGCTGGATGCGATGCAGCCGCTTTGCACGCTGCGCTATTCGGCCACGCACGCCGACAAGTATCAGATGGTGTACCGGCTCGATGCGATCGACGCTTACGAGCGCCGGCTGGTCAAGCAGATCGAGATCGCGTCGGCGAGCGTGGAGGATGCGCACAACAAGCCGTTCGTGCGCGTGCTGTCGATCAGCAACCGGCGCGGTGCGATCACCGCGCGCGCCGAACTCGATGTGGCCACGCCCGATGGCGGCGTGCGCAGGCAGACGCTCACCCTCGTCGACGGCGACGATCTCGAACGGGTCGCGAAGCGCGCGGTCTACGCGAATTTCAGGATCGGCGAGATTCACGCGGCAAGAGGCGCCGAATATCTGGAGCTGCGCTATCCGGGCGGCACGGCGTTTTTGTCGGTCGGTGACGCGTATGGCGACGTCCAGGCGCTGGCGATCCAGCGCGAGATGATCCGCCGCACGATTCGCGAGCACCTCGACAAGGAGCTGCGCTTGAAGCCGCTCGGCGTGAAAGTGCTGTCGCTGTTCTTTGTCGACTCGGTGGCCAACTATCGCAAGTACGACGCGAACGGCCAGCCGGAGAAGGGTGATTACGCACTGATTTTCGAGGACGAGTATCGTCGCGCGGCACACATGCCCGCGTATCGCTCGCTGTTCGACGGCATCGATCCCGCCAGCGCCGCCGAAGCCGTGCACGACGGCTATTTCTCGATCGACAAAAAGGGCGGCTGGACCGATACCAACGACAAGACCGCCAGCAGCCGCGAGAACGCCGAGCGCGCATACGGCCTCATCATGAAGGACAAGGAGCGGCTGCTGTCATTCGATACGCCGCTGAAGTTCATCTTCTCGCATTCGGCGCTCAAAGAGGGCTGGGACAATCCGAACGTCTTCCAGATCTGCACGCTGCGCGACATCCACAGCGAGCGCGAACGGCGGCAGACGATCGGGCGCGGGTTGCGTCTGGCCGTCAATCAGCGCGGCGAGCGGGTGCGCGGCTTTGGCATCAATACGCTGACGGTGATCGCGGGCGAAAGCTATGAGCAGTTTGCCGAGCATTTGCAAAAGGAAATCGAGGCCGATACTGGCATTCGTTTCGGTATCGTCGACGTGAATCAGTTCGCCGCGCTGCCCGTGGTGGCCGAGGACGGCAGCGTGCAGCCGCTCGGCAGCGAGCGCTCGAACGCGCTGTGGACGTATCTGGCGGGCGCGGGCTATCTCGATGCGCGCGGCAGGGTGCAGGATACGTTGCGGGCCGCGCTCAAGCTGCGCGCACTGCCGCTGCCGGACGCATTCGACGCGCAGCGCACGCTCATCGTCGATATGCTGCGCAAGCTCGCGGGCCGGCTCGACGTGCGCAACGCCGACGAGCGCCGCGATATCGCGTTGCGTCGCGATCAAAACGGCAAGGCCGTTTATCTTAGCGACGCGTTTCGCGCACTGTGGGCGCGGATTCAATACCGGACGGCCTACCGCGTGAATTTCGACAACGCGCGCCTGATCGAGCGTTGCGTCGCCGCGCTGCGGGCCGCGCCCGCCGTCGCACGTGCCCGGCTGCAATGGCGTAAGGCCGATATTGCGATCGAGGCGGCGGGCATCGAGGCAATCGAGACGGAGAATGCGGGCGCAATCTTGATCGACGAAGGCGACATCGCTCTGCCGGATTTGCTGACGGAGCTGCAGGACCGCACGCAGCTTACGCGGCGCACGATTGCGACGGTGTTGATCGAAAGCGGCCGGCTCGACGAATTTCCGCGCAATCCGCAGCGCTTCATCGAACTCGTCGCCGATACGCTGGAGCGCTGCAAGCGCGATGCGCTCGTCGACGGTATCGAATACAAATTGCTCGGCGAGCGGCACGTGCATGCGCTGTCACTGTTCGAGGACGAGCCGTTGACCGGTTATCTGAAGGACCTGCGATGCGAGGCGGCGAAATCGATCCACGCCGACGTGCGATGCGATTCGGCAGCCGAGTTCGCATTCGTCGACGCGCTCGAGCGCGACGCCGCAGTCGAGCTGTATGCGAAACTGCCCGGCTGGTTCAAGATCCCGACGCCGCTTGGCAACTATCACCCGGATTGGGCGGTGGTGACGGCCGGCGGCGACGGCGAGGCATCGCGGCTCTATTTCGTGGTGGACACGAAGGGCGGCCTTGCCGACGGCGATTTGCATACGAACGAGCGTCGCAAGATCCAGTGCGCCGCGGTGCATTTCCGGGCGCTGGAGCAGGCCGGCAATCCGGTGCGCTACCTGCGGGCGCGCACCGTGGACGATCTTTGGTCCGCGACGACGGATGAGCGCGACGTTTCATAAGCATTTGCGCCGTTTCATTCGCACGTTGCCGTTTTAGCCGCGCGCTTGCGCGCGGCGCTGGTGCGGCTTTTGCCGCAGCGTGCGATATCACGCCCGTTTTCTTCGATTCGTTCCCCAGAGCATAGAGCAGACGATTGAGTGCATCGTCGGGCTAGTTTTTGTGCGCGTTCGGAAAAGATGCGCGCCGCCTGCTGCCACACACTCGTCGCGAGCTATCGGCACCGCCGCGTCCGGCGCGAGGCCCATAACAATATTTCTGGTGGAGACGGCGATGAAAAAGTATGCAATGACGGCGGCCAGCCTGGCCGTCATGACGAGCGCGCACGCATCCGACGGCGGCGTGACGCTGTCCGGCCTCGTCGATGCGGGCGTGTCCTTTATATCGAACAAGGCCGGCAAGCGCAGCCTGTATTTCGACGACGGCATCGCGGTGCCGAATCTATGGAGCTTGAAGGGAACCGAGGCGCTCGGCGGCGACGTGACGGCGATCTTCGAGTTGACGTCGCAATACATGCTCGGCAACGGTGCGGCGTTGCCCACGGCCGGTTCGATGTTTTCGCGCACTGCGTTCGTGGGTTTGAAGAGCACGCGGCTCGGCAGCGTCACGTTCGGTCAGCAATACGATTTCATGATCGATACGCTGACCTTCGGCTCGTTCGACGGCGCGTTCCGCTACGGCGGCCTCTACAATTTCCGCCAAGGGCCGTTCGCCAAGCTTGGGATTCCTGACAACCCGACCGGTTCGTTCGACTTCGACCGGCTGGCAGGCTCGGTCCGCGTACCGAACGCCGTCAAGTACACGAGCGCGAACCTCGGCGGCCTCGTGTTCGGCGCGCTGTACGGGTTCGGCAACCAGGCGGGTGGCGGATTGTCGGCGAACAGCACGGTAAGCGCGGGCATCCGGTACGAGGCGGGAGCGGTATCGCTCGGCGCGGCTTATGTCGAGGTGAAATATCCCCAAATGAACAATGGACATGACGGCCTGCGCAACTGGGGGCTCGGCGCGCGCTACACGATGTCGTCGCTCGATCTGAACCTGCTCTATACGAATACGCGCAACACGTTGACGGGCGCAGCGATCGACGCGATCCAGGCCGGCGCGAGCTATGTCGCCGCGCCATGGACGATCGGCGCGAATTATGAGTATATGAAAGGCAACGCGCAGCTCGAGCGCAACTATGCCCACCAAGTCACGACGGCTGTCCAGTATGCGTTGTCCAAGCGCACGTCTGCCTATGTCGAAGGCGTTTATCAGTATGCGGGCGGCGGTGCTGGCGCGTATGCGTGGATCAATGGCGTGATGGGGCCGGATGCGCAATCGAGCACGCGCTCGCAATTTCTCGCGCGCATCGGCATGTTGACGCGCTTTTAAGCCGGCCAGACGAGGCCGCAAACCGGTGCGCAATCGAGCGCAATGAGCCGGTGCCGTATTCCGGAGTAAACCGGATGCTGCCGCTCGCATATATTTAATATGCTAACTATATTCGGGAAGGCGCAGGCGCCGGTTGCCGCATGGCTGCACGCGTTCCCGCAAGGAGCGCATAGTGAATGGCAGATTCTTCACGACGTCGGGTGAGGTGCCCGCGTCGCGTGGTCCGGCTTGGGGACGGGTCGTCACGCATTATTTCGGCGGACTCGATGCATGTTGCGACGACGACGTGTTCGACGCGCAGCTGCGCCAATACGAAGTCGGCTCGATGCGCGTGTTCCAGATTTCCGCGCCCGCGCACCGGATCGTGCGTCCCGTTGGGGCGTTGCACGATCATGGTTCGGACTACTTCAAGCTGTTGTTGCAATTGAGCGGTGTCAGCGAGATCGAGCAGCACGGCAAGCTCGTCCGGCTGTGCGAAGGCGATTGGAGCCTGTACGATCCGCGCATGCCGTATTGTCTGTCGAATCTTACGCACGTCGAGCAACTCGTGATTCAGATTCCGCGCAAGCAGTTGAGCGGTGTCGCGCCCACCGGCCTGCACACGTCCAACGTGCACGAGTTCGAGTTGAAAGGGCTGTTTTCGCTGCTGTCGTCGTTTCTCGTGTCGCTGTCCGAGCAATTGCCCGCGCTGCCGGGGACGACAGGCATTGCGTTATCCGAAACGATTCTGGGGCTTCTCGTCTCGGCGCTCGCCGCGCAGCGCGACGCGCGCGGCGCACACGTGACGCTGCCTGCCGTGCTGCGCATGCGCGTCAAGCAATACATCCACGGGCACCTTGCCGACGCCGATTTGTCGATCGAGCGGATCGCACGCGAGTTGCGCTGCTCGAAGCGATATCTGCACCGGATCTTCGAGGAAGAGGGTGTGACGATCGACCGTTATATCTGGTCGAGCCGGCTCGAACGCTGCCGGGAAATGCTGGCCGCCGCACGCACGGCGAAGCCGGCGATCCTGGAGATCGCGCTTAGCTGGGGCTTCAGCAGCGGCGCGCATTTCTGCCGCAGTTTCAAGCAGCGTTACGGGATGACGCCGCGCGAATTCGTGCGGCAGCGTGCGCTGGCCTGACGGGCTTCGACGGCCGCGCGGCGGCGCCAGGCCGGTGCCGCCGCGGTTGCGTTGCCTCGAGGCGCGATCAATGCGCGATGCACACCGATTTCAATTCGGTGAACTGTTCGAGCGCCGCGCGGCCGAGTTCGCGGCCGTAGCCCGATTGCTTGAAGCCGCCGAACGGCAGGTTGCTGTCGAGCATGTTGTGCGCGTTGACCCATACGATGCCTGCCTTCAGGCGCGGCACGATACGATGCACGAGTGACAGGTTTTGCGACCACACGCTCGCCGCGAGCCCGAAATCGGTGTCGTTTGCGAGCCGCAGCGCTTCGTCGACCGTATCGAACGGCGTGACGGTCACCACCGGGCCGAATACTTCTTCGCGCACGATCCGCATCGACGGCGTTGCATTGACGAACACCGTCGGCTTGACGAAATAGCCGCTGTCGAGCGCGCGCGTGCCGCCCGTGACGAGCGTTGCGCCTTCTTCGCGGGCCGCGTCGACGTGAGCGAGCACGCGCTCGAAGTGCGGTTTCGATACGAGCGCGCCGATCTGCACGTCCGGATCGAACCCCGAGCCGATCTTCATCGATTCGGCTGCCGCCGCGATGCCGCTGACCACGCGCTCGTAGAGCCGTTTCTGCACGTAGACGCGCGAGCCGGCCGTGCAGACCTGCCCCTGGTTGAAGAAGATGCCTTGTGCGGCGCCGCGCGCGGCGGCGTCGGGGTCCGCGTCGTCAAGAACGATCAGCGGGGATTTGCCGCCCAGCTCCAGCGTAAAGCGCGCGAGCCGGTCGAGCGCCGCGTGGCCGATGGTCTTGCCGGCGCCGACCGATCCCGTGAACGTGATCTTGTCGACGCCGGGATGCGCAACGAGCGCGGCGCCCGCCTCCGCGCCCGTGCCCGTCACGACGTTCAGCACGCCCGCCGGCAGCCCGGCCTGCTGCGCAAGTTCGGCGGCGTACAGCGCGGTGAGCGGCGTTTCCTCCGACGGTTTGAGCACGACCGTACAGCCGCACGCCAGCGCCGTCGCCACTTTCCACAGGGCGATGGCGAGCGGAAAATTCCACGGCACGATTGCGCCGACGACGCCGAGCGCTTCGCGCCGCGTGTACGCGAAATACTCGGTGCCGGCCGGCACCGCGATCGACGTGTCGAGGGTCGAGCCTTCGATCTTCGTTGCCCAGCCCGCCATGTAGCGAACGAATTCGGCGCCGCCTTGCACGTCGATCGCGCGCGCGATGCCGACGAGCTTGCCGGTTTCGAGCGTTTCGATTGCAGCGAGTTCGTCAGCATGGCGCTCGATCAGCTCAGCGAATCGATATAGCAGCTTTTCGCGGTCCGCAGGACGCATCCGCGGCCAGTCGCCCGAATCGAATGCGCGCCGCGCGGCGGCAACGGCCGCATCGACGTCGCGCGCATCGCTTGCGGCAGCCTGTGCGATCGTCTTCTCGGTTGCGGGATCGACGACGCTCAGATAGCGGCCCGAGCGCGGCTCGCAGATGCGGCCGTCGATCCAGTTGCCGAACGTGCGGCGTGCGAGAAATTCCGATCGACGTTGATATTGGGTGGAAAGGTCGGACAGATTCATGAAAGCCTCATGTCGAATCGAACGGCGCGGCGGCGCGCTCAGCGCTGCATCGCCTGCGCGACGAGCAGCGTGTCGGTGAATTGCTCGAAGCCCACGATCTGTCCGGCCTCGACGCGCCACACGTGCGCCACGCGGCATTCGAACGATTTGCCGGTCTGCTTGTAGGTGCCCGAATAACGGCCGATGCCGATCACGGTGTCGCCGGCGTCGTGAAGCGCGTCGAGCTTGAACGTGTAGTTATCCCAATCGTTGCCGAGACGCTCGAACACGTTGCGCACGATTTCTTCCTTGCTGTGGTAAGTGCCCGCGCAAGGGAAGCCGGCCATCTCGGTCCATGCGATCGTTGGCGCGATGTCGGCCATCATGGCGGCGGGGTCGCGCCGGTCGGACGCAGCGTAGTGGTCGGCGACGATTTGATAGGGGGTACGCATGCGGGATTCCTCAAATGGGTTGTGCATCGTCCGGACGGACGGTCTGCGATAAGCCGTGGGATGGCGCGCGGGACAGGGCGCGAAGCAGCGAATCGGCCGGCTGGTTCGCGATCGGGGCGCTGTGCGCCTCGCTTGGCGGGAGGCTTGCCGAACGGCCCGCGCTCGCGGATGCCGTTGCATCGGCGGGCGAAAGCATGAATTGCGCGCAGCGCTCGGCGATCATGATGGTCGGCGCGTTCGTGTTGCCGGACACCAGCGTCGGCATGACCGACGCGTCGCAAATCCGCAGCCCGCGCACGCCGCGCACGCGCAGTTGCGGATCGACGACCGACTCGGAATCGCCACCCATGCGGCATGTGCCGGACGGGTGATAGACGGTTTTCGCGTGCGAGCGGACATAGGCGTCGAGATCGAAGCGGCCGCCATCGCTCGGCAGCATCTCGCCCGCGATCACTTTCGTCATCGACGGCATGCGCAGGATGTCCCGCGCCATCTCGAAGCCGCGCACCAGCGTCGAATAATCGTCCGGATGACTGAGGAAATTGCCGTCGAACAGGATGGGCGCATGCGGATCGGCGCTGCGCAGCCGCACGGTGCCGCGCGACTTGGGCCGCAGAAAGCACGGATTGATCGAGATGCCATGCCCGGCGAGCGGCTCGCGCCCCACATCGCCGACAAGCACCGGCAACACGTGAAATTGCACGTCGGGGCGCCCGCAGCCCGCCGTATCGGCGAATCCGCCGCTTTCGACGACATTCGACGTCAGCAAGCCGGTATGGAACAACGTGTACTGAAGGCCGTGGCGCACTGCGTTGAGTCCGCGGTCCTGACCGGCGAGGCTGACGGGCTCGCGCGTGCGGCCGTACAGCGACAATTCGAGATGGTCCTGGAAATTGAGCCCGACCTGCGGGGCGTCGTGTACGACCGCAATGCCATGCTGCCGCAACTGGCTGGCCGGGCCGACGCCGGAGAGCATCAGAAGCTTCGGGCTCGCGAGCGCGCCCGCGCTGAGCACGATTTCCGCGCGCGCGCGGGCGAGCCGCTTTTCGCCATCGCGCGCGACGTAGCGCACGCCTACCGCCGCGCCGTTGTCGAATACGATTTGCGTGACGAACGCGTCGGTTTCGATCGTCAAGCGCGGGTTGTGCTTGACGGCGGCAAGGTACGTTGCCGCGGTGCTGCCGCGCCGGCCGTCGAAGGTGGTCGTCTGATAAAAGCCCACGCCCGCCTGTGACGCGCCGTTGAAATCGTCGTTGTAGGGCAGTCCGAATTCCTGCGCGCCCTTGACGAATGCGAGGCTGAGCGGATGGCGAAAGCGCGTGTCGCTGACGTGCAGCGGGCCGTCGACGCCGTGCAGCGGCCCCGCGAGCCGTTGGTTGCGCTCGGCGCGGCGAAAGAACGGCAGCACGTCGTCCCAGCCCCAGCCGTCGCAGCCGGCGTCGCGCCACGCGTCGTAATCGGCGGGCGTGCCGCGAATGTAGACCATCGCGTTGACCGAACTGCCGCCGCCCAGCGTGCGGCCCTGCGGCACGTACATTCGGCGGCCGGCCGCGTGCTGCTGCGGCTCGGTTTCGTAGATCCAGGTTCGTTTCGTGCCAATCACGCGCACGAAGGTGGCGGGCGTCTGGACGAAGAACGAATTGTCGGGCGGGCCGGCCTCGAGCAGCAGGACGCGGTGCCCGGCATGGACGAGCCGGTGCGTGACGACGCAACCGGCCGACCCGCCGCCGATCACGATGTAATCGAATTCGGCCGCCTGGCCGTTGCGATTTTCCTCGGACATATCTCGGTTGCTCGAATGAGAGGTCAGGATTTCACTATGACGGAAATTGTCCGACGCGGAACAGAAAGTGCGCTGTGGATCAATTCAAACTGCGTCGACGGGCGGGGAATCGGGCGAGGGCGGCGCGCCGGACGGGCCGCGCGTCAAACCGGCGCGGTCTTCGTGCTGACCGTCTTCAATACTTGCCAGTACGACGGCGGCGCAGCGGCGCGGCCGCGTTCGCGCAGCAGCCGATGCATGCGCGCGAGCCGAAAATATGGGACAGATGCCATCAAGTGATGCTCGGCATGGTAATTCACGTGCAGCGGCGCGACCGTCAGACGTGCGAGCCAGCCGGCGCGGGTCGTGCGGGTGTTGCGTAGCGGATCGTCGCAGGTTTCGACACACGCATGCTCGGCCATCGAGCGGATCCGGATAAAAAGCGGAAACGGCGTCAGATACGACAGCACCCACACGCCGTACAGCCACGGATGAGCGCACGCCCACAGCACGCCGAACAGGATGCCGTTGGTCGCGAGCATGCCGGCCGCGTTCGTGATGAACGCGAGCGGATAATCCCGCACGCGCCGGCCCGCTTGCGGCAGGCGTTCGATGTCGTTCGTCAGCGACCACTTGAGCACGCCCGCGTCCATCAGCACGCGCCCGGCTACGAACTTGACGCCCGAGACGCCGGAGATATCGCGCAAAAACTTGCGCGCGAGCGACGCGCGCGTCGTCGGCAGGCCGGCGATCAACGACAGGTCCGGATCGGCGCGCGACGATGTGGCCGCGTGATGCATCAGGTGGTAAGGACGGTATTTGCGCAGTTCGTTCCACACCGGGCGCGCGCATAGCCAATCGGCGAGCACGTCGTTGGCCCAGCGCGTGCCGAACAGCGTGCCGTGTGCTGCGTCATGTTGCAGGATGCCCAGGCAAAGCTGGCGTCCGGCGATGACGGTCATGCCGGCCGCCAGTGCGAGCGCGAAGCCCCACGGCGCAAAATGCGCGCGCGCATAGGCGAGGCCCGCGAAAGCGAGCGCGATCACGCCCCACGTCGAGCCGACGGCCCATGCGCCGCGCCAATCCGAGCGGGCGGTCAGCGAGCGGATCTCCTCGTGGCTGAAGACTTCGCGGGCACGGGTTTTGTCTGTCATTTCAGCGGCTCCTCGCGCGTGGCGCGCTAGGACAACGCATCGGCCGTGGCGCGCGCCGGCGCATCGCGCGGCGCGGCCGGCTCCAGCCGCTCGCTGTCGAACAGCGCCCGCCAGATTCGATGCCCCGTCGCAACGTAGCGGCGCGTACAGGCGATGAACGCGCTGCGCGCGTCGCAATCGACGAACGGCTCGGGCAGCAGCGGATCGAACACGACCTGCCGGATTGCCCGGCCGCCGAGCAGGAACGCTTCGCGCGCGGCGATATCGAGATCCAACCCCGGCGCGCGCGCGAGCCAGTCGTTGAGCTGGTGGCCGAGCGTGCGGTACGTGTCGGTCAGCGTGTGACCATCCCAGAGCGCGCGGATGCGCGCCTCCTGATCGGCGTCGAACCCGCCCGCGACGAACACGGCCGCCGACGTCTCCACGCCGAGCTTCACGAGACGCCGCCGCACCGCATCGACGTTCGCTTCAATGTTGTCCGGACGCACATAGAGGCTGCGGTCCCATTCGCGAAAGCCGAGCATGCGCAACGCGCGCTCGCGGCGCGCGAGCGCGGTGCGATCGACGCGGCCGAGCGGCAGGCACGACACCATCAGATACGCGCCGCTCCAGCGCCGCAGCCGCGTTTCGACCGTGCGCCACGCGCTCAGCTCCTCGGATAGCTCGGCGGCCGACGAGCCGATCCGGTAGCTGCCGCGCTCGGTGCTTTCGACCAGCGATTCAGCCGCGAGCCGTGCCAGCGCGACGCGCACGCTGTTCTCGGTCAGGCCGAACAGCCGGCACGCGATGATCGCCTCGCGCACTTGCAGCGGCTCGCCGTTTTTCGCGACGAGTAAATCAAGGATCAGGTGTTTCGCGGGAGGTTGCAGCATCGGGCGCCAGGTTGCCGCGTGGCCGCGGAAACGAAAAGGGGGAAAAGGTGATTACACAAAATCTATTTATATTTCATTATGTGTAATATTTCAAGGCGAATGAAATGGCGATGCCGTTAGGTCGGATCGGTTGGTGATGATCGCCGGGCGGCGCGCACGGGCGCCGGCGGCCGGTTTCGGGTCAGATCTGCGCGTCGAGCGCGCGCGCCACGGCGGTTTCGTCGAGGCTGCCCGCGCGCCCGACGATCGCGTAGTTGAAACCGTGCGACGATCCGTAGCGCGCCAGCAGCCCGCCGTCGATGCGTTGGCCGGCCGCGAGCAGCCGATGCGCGGATTCCGGCGGGCGCACGTAGAAGCTCAGCGTTCGGCCGTGCGCATCCTCGTACAGCACCATCGCCGCCGCGCCGCGCTCGGTCGCGAACAGGCGGCCGCCGACCGGCCGGAAACCCGCGCCGCTCAGATCGGGCAGCTTCACGGCCGAGCCCACGCGCGCTTCGAGCCACGCTTGCAGATCGGCCGGCCGGCGTGAAGGGAAGTCGATCCGCGCGCTGCGCTCGACCACTATCAGCTTATAAGCCTCGAGCGCATCGCTCATCGGCGCGGCGGGCGTGCCCGTCAAGCGATGCGCGTGCCAGCCGCCGAGCGTGCCGATCCCCACGCAGAGCACGAGCGACGCCGCCAGCGCGAAGCGCGCCCGCGCGCGCTCGGCGCGGCGCGCGCGCAGCGCCGCGGGGTCGAGCGCCGGATTCGCGGGCGGCGGCGGCAGGCTCGCGAGCGCCGCGCGCAGCCGCTGCGCGTCCTGTTGCCAGCGGTGCACCTGCGCCGCACGCTCCGGGTCGCGCGCGAGATAGCGCTCGACGGCGGCGCGCTCGGCTTCGTCGAGCCAGCCGTCGACATAGGCATGCAAGTCGTGTTCGTCGGGAGGGAGCTTCATTTCATCAATCGCAGCGAAGGAGCAGAGGGCTCGCCGTCGCACAGGCCGCGCAGCGCCTGGCGCGCTCGGGACAGGCGCGACATCACGGTGCCGATCGGCACGCCGAGCAGATCGGCGACTTCCTGATAGCTGAAGCCTTCGACCGCGACGAGCAGCAGCAGGCTGCGCTGCTCGTCGCAGAGGCGGCCGAAGGCCGTGAGCATCGCGCGGGCGCTTGCCTCGCGCTCGGCGGATGGCCATTGCGGTTCGTCGTCCTCGTGCAGACGGCCGAGCATCCACGCGTGCCGTTTCGCGCGGCGCCGCGCGTCGAGAAATTGCCGGTACAGGATCGTGAAGAGCCAGCTACGCAGCGCCGTATCGTCACGGCGCTGCGACCAGCGCGACAGCGCGCGCTCGAGCGAGGCCTGCACGAGATCGTCGGCGCTGTGGACGTCGCGGGTCAGCCAGAGCGCGAAGCGGCGCAATCTCGGCAGGAGTTCGCGCAGTTGTTCGTCTAGATCGTCGGCAGGCGGCATGGTGGGCGGCAGCAGGCGAAAAGCCGGCTCGGGCATGGGTTCGTCGCGTATGACGCCGGCCGACGCAGTTTATTCCCCGTGGCTGACAAAAAAATTTTCGATGGAATAGACCGGGCGGTGCGACGTCTTACGCGCATTCGACACATGACCTGGCGGTCGGGAGCGCATGCGATGGCGGATTCTTCCTCGTCTTCTTCGTCACGGCGCGCGGCAGCGCGCGGCCGATGGCGCTGGATGCTGATCGGCGGCGCGGTGACGGCGTGCGTGGCGGCGTTCGGCTACGCCGGCGGTTGGCTCGCGCCGCAGCGGCTCACGCCCGAGCGGCTCGTGGACGCGTTGCAGCGCAATGGCGGCCTGCACCCAGGGTATCGGCGCAATCACGCGAAAGGCATATGCGTGACGGGTTATTTCGAAGGCAACGGCGCGGCGAGCGCGTATTCGATCGCGCCGTTTTTCGCGGCGGTGCGCACGCCTGTCGTTGGCCGCTTCGCGCTGCCGGGCGGCAATCCCTACGCGCCGGACAGCAGTGTGCCGATTCGCAGTCTCGCGCTGCGTCTGAGCGCGCCGGACGGCGAGCAATGGCGCACCGGGATGAACAGCATGCCGGTATTCCCGGTCGCGACGCCGCAAGCGTTCTACGAGCAGACGATCGCGAGCCGCCCCGATCCGCGCACCGGCAAGCCCGATCCCGCGAAGCTCTCGGCATTCTTCGCCGCACACCCGGAGACGGCCGCGTTCCGTGCGTGGGTGAAGCGTGCACGGCCGGGCGCGAGCTATGTCACCGAGACGTATTACAGCCTGAACGCGTTTTATCTCGTCGATGCAAACGGTGGCCGGCATGCGGCGCGCTGGCGCGTCGTGCCGGAGCGGACGGCAGGCGTGGGCGATAAGGGGGGCGCGAGCGATACGGGTGGTACGGGTGACAAGGGCGACGGTCATGCGCGCAGCCCGGGCGCGCCGAACGATGCGGTGCGCGCGGGCGATCCGGACATACTGCGGCGGGATTTGCTGCAACGCCTGGCGTCCGGCCCGCAGCGCTGGCGTTTGCTGATCACGCTGGCGGCGCCCGGCGATCCGGTCGACGACGCGACGCGCGCGTGGCCCGACGAGCGCGCGACGATCGACGCGGGCACGCTCGTGATCGAGCGCGCGCAGGCGCAGGACAGCGGGCCGTGCCGCGACGTCAATTACGATCCGACGATCCTGCCCGATGGTATCCGCGTATCGGGCGATCCGCTGCTCGCCGCGCGTTCGGCCGCGTATGCCGATTCCTATTTGCGCCGCACCGGCGAGCAAGCCGGGGTGCCCGGCGCTGCGCGCCCCCTTCCGGAGAAACGATGATGAAACCTGTGTTCAGTCCGCTCGCACGCCTGCTGCATTGGGTGATGGCCGCGATGATCGTCGCGATGCTGTTTATCGGCGTGGGGATGGTGGCGTCGGTGTCGCATCGGCATGCGGCGTTGGTTGCGTTGCATCGGCCGCTCGGGATCGCGGTGCTGGTGCTCGCATGCGTGCGCGTCGCGGTGCGGCTGCGCCGGCGGCCGCCCGCGTTGCCGGGCGATTTGCCCGAATGGCAGCGGTTCGCCGCGCACGGGTCGCATCTCGTGCTGTATGCGCTGATGATCGCGATGCCGATGATCGGCTGGGCGATGTTGTCGGCGGGCGGGTATCCGGTCACGCTCGGCGAGGGCGTGCGCTTGCCGGCGATCGTGCCGGCCGATCCCGTGTGGTTCGCGTGGCTGCGGCTCGCGCATCGATGGCTCGCTTATCTGTTTTTCGTGACGTTCGTCGCGCATTTCGCGGCGGCGCTCTATCACGGACTGATTCGTCGGGATGGCGTGATGGGGGCGATGGTCGGGCGGTAACGGGCAGGACGAAGAGGAGAGGATTCGGACGATGAGGGCCTCGGGCAACGAACGACAACGAGCGTTGCCCCACGCGCGCTGGGCGGCACGCTATACCTTTGTCTAGCTGTCGACCCGATTGGCACGGCTATACGATGGGTTCCGGCAAACAAGCAATGCGCCGGAGAGACCGGCAAATTCGCCGGCAAATTCGCCGTCAAATTCGATTACCCAGCGAGGGCCGACATGTCCTTTCACCTTTCCGATGAAGAAGTGGCCGCGTTCGGCGAGAACGGTTTCCTCGTCGTTCGAGATTTGTTGGACGCCGAAGCAATCGCCTCGATGCGCTCAGCGATCGACGAGATTATCGGTTCTGCCGGCGATCTGCGCGAAGTCGCGGAGCTGGAGCCCAGCGATCCGACCGTCATCCGGCGCATCTGGCAGCCATCCAAGCGGCATGCCGCTTTCCGTGCGGTACAGGAAGACCCGCGCCTCGTCGATCGGCTCGAATCGCTGATTGGGCCCGATATCGTCTTCCATCACAGCAAGCTCAACATGAAGGGGCCGCGCGTCGGCTCGCCGGTCGAATGGCATCAGGATTTTTCTTATTACCCGCACACGAATTCGAAGCTGATTGCGTGCCTCATTTATCTGGACGACGCGTCCGAGGATAACGCGTGCCTGCGGGTGCTGTCCGGTTCGCATCGCGCGTCGATCTACGACCACACGGAAAACGGCCATTTTCGCGGCAAGGTCGACCTGGCGCATCTGCCGACCCAATACCCGGAGATGACAGCGGCCGGCGGTGCGGGCACGGTTGTATTTCTGCATTGCAAAGTGCTGCACCGGTCTGATCCGAACCACTCGGCGCGGTATCGCCGCTGCTTCATTCCCGCTTATCGCGCGGCCGACGCGCTGCCCATCTACTACGGGCCGCATGCCGCGCACAACGAAGCGGGAACTTATCTGCTGCGCGGGCAACGCCGTTCGGTCGCGCTTTGCGAAGCGGGTGTTTATCCGATGCCGATCACACAGAAGGCTTTCAACTCGCTCTATGCGCTTCAGCAAGGCGAGCATCTGCTTGCCGACGAGCTGCACACGCGCTCGAGCGGATACGCCACGCACGCTCTGACCACGGAAAAAATGTGACGAGGATGCGATGAAGCCTCATGTCCTGGTGATGAACCGATGGCCGCAGTACCGCAACGCCCGGCAATGGGATCATGAGCTTTGCCGATACGACGAGATCATTCCGCCGGATTGCGACGTCAGCTATTTATGCGACGACGAGGGCCGTACCGGCGTGCCGATTACGGCGGATGTGCGGCGCGTGCATGCCGTCGCGAGCTTCGACGATATCGGCGAGGTGATTGCACGGGTGGCACGCGTAATCAGCCTGCACGGGCCGGTTACGCACGTGCTCGCATTCTCGGAGTATTTGCTCGATGCGGCGGCGGCCGTTAGAGCGCATTTCGGGATTCCGGGGCATCGCCCCGGCGACGTCGACCGGTTTCGCGACAAGACCGAAATGAAGCGCCTGCTGCACGCGGCGGGCATTCGCGTGCCGGCCTGGTTTGCATGCGATGCGGATGGCGCGGGCGATAACGATGCGCACGCGCTCGAATTGGGATTTCCGCTGATTTTGAAGCCTGTGCGGGGCGCATCGAGCAAAGGCGTGCTGAAAGTGGAGTCGATCGATGCGTGGCGCCGTATTGTGCAGACGCGCGAGCTTCGAGGATTCGAGATCGAGGAGTACATCGACGGCGACATTCTGCACGTGGACGGCGTGGTCGATGCATTCGGGCAGAGCGTGTTCATGTCGGTGAGCCGTTATATCTCGTCGTGTCTCGAATTCGAAGCGGGCGTGCCGCTCGGCTCAGTCATCCAGACCGAATCGCCGGTGACGGCCGCGTGCCGGGCGTTCGCGGCGGCATGCGTGCAAGCGCTCGGGCTGCGCGGCTCGGCATTTCATCTCGAATTGTTCGAACGGGACGGCGAATTGATCTTTCTCGAAGTCGGCGCGCGCGTGCCGGGCGCCGACGTGCCATACGTCGTGCACCGCGTGTTCGGCGTGAATCTGTTCCGGCTGTGGGTCGACGTCGTGCTGGGCAATTCGTCATCGCCGCCGCGAAACGTTGCGACGAGCGGCGGCTGGCTGACGATTCCGCGGCCAGCGCCGCTGCCGCGCAAAGTGGTGATTGCCCGCTCGCTCGTCGGGCGCGTGCCGGGGCTGTATCGCGAGCTGATTCCCGCGGCGGGCGAGATGTTGACCGATACCGGTGGCGGCTATACGCACCTGCAAGGCGGGCGCTTTCTCGTCGAGGGGCGCAACGAAGCCCAGGTGTTGGCCTCGATGGACGCGATCAGGACGCAATACGTGCTGGAAACCGTTCCTGCATGACTCGCTTTTATTTGCCCCGTTCAATGGAGACCCGGATGCAAACCCTATCTCATGCCGAATTGCTTGCAAAGAAATGCGTGGTTTTCGCCGAAGGCTGTTTTGGACTGTTCACGAGCAAAGTGGCGGCGTCCTATCTGCGCTACCGGCCCGAGCGCTGCCTCGCCGTGATCGATAGCACGCAGGCCGGCAAGCGTGTGCAGGACGTGATCGGATACGGCGGCGATATCCCGGTTGTGGCGGATATCGAACAAGCGCTGGCTTTCGGCCCGGAGGTGCTGTTCATCGGCAAGGGGCTGCATTCCGCGCAACTGCCGCCCGGATGGAAGGAGCCGATTCGCACGGCGATGCAGCGCGGTTTGCATGTGATCAACAGCATCCATTTCAGATTGCATGCCGATCCGGATCTCGCGAAAGCGGCGAGCGAAGCGGGCATTACCGTCTGGGAGACGAAAGAGCCGGTGCCGCTCGAACTCAACAAGGCGCGTGTGCTGGAATTGGACTGTTTCGTCGTGCATACGTGCGGCAGCGATTCGAATATCGGAAAAAAGACAGCGGCGCTCGAAATCACTCACGAAGCCAACCGGCGCGGTATTCGCACCGGATTTGCGGCGACGGGGCAAACCGGCATGCTGATTTCCGGCACCGGAATCGTCGTCGATTGCATTCCGAGCGACTTTGTCGCTGGCGCGGCGGAAAGGGTGGTGCTCGATGCGGCAGTGGGAAACGATTGGGTCGTGCTTGAAGGGCAGGGGTCGCTCAATCACATCGGCGCGAGCGGCATTGCGTTGGCGCTGCTGCATGGCGGTTTGCCGCATGCGCTGATTTTTTGCCATCGGCTCGGGCTCGAGCGCACGAAGGTCTGGAATACGAAGATTCGGCCGCTTGCGGAGCTGATCCGGCTCAACGAAGCGCTGACCGTCTTCGAGCGGCCGGCGAAAGTGGTGGCGATCAGCGTCAACAGCGCGGGCTTGAGCGACGAAGCATACCGCCACGAAGCGCAGGTGCTGCGGGATCAAACCGGCTTGCCGGTGGTCGATCCCTGTCGCGACGGCGCCGGTTTGCTGGTGGATGCGCTGCTCGCGTACCAGCAAACGCTCGGGATGCTTCAGCCGGCCGGGGAGACCATGCAATGAAAGACGCCATCGTCTTGCTGATGCATCAGGGCAACTCTTTCACGCGCGAACTCAGCGCGCTGCTCGCCACACGCGATATCGCGCTTGTTGCGCTCAGTTCGTTGCCGCCCGATCCCGAGGTATTCGAGCGGAATAAAACGTTGCTCGACGACTGGGTGCTCGTCGATCACGCCGAACTCACGCAGGCGGACGTCGAGCAAGCGGTTCGCACCTTCGAGCAACGTCATTACCGGCTGCTCGCGGCGATCGCGACCTTCGAGGGCTATCGCCTGCTGATGGCCGATCTGAACCGCGCGCTTGGCTCGCGGGATGCGCCGCGCGAGGCGCTGGAGCTGAGTCTGGACAAATTCCGTTGCCGCGAATTTCTCCGTCGCGCCGGGCTCAGCGCGGTGACGAGCGTGCACCTCAACGAGGGCGAGGACCCCGCGCGGCTCGACCTCGATCCGTCGCGCCGTTGGTTCGTCAAGCCGGTGCGCGGCGCGGCGTCGTTCGGGTGCTTCATT
This sequence comes from Burkholderia singularis, assembly GCF_001718875.1. Taxonomy (NCBI): domain Bacteria; kingdom Pseudomonadati; phylum Pseudomonadota; class Betaproteobacteria; order Burkholderiales; family Burkholderiaceae; genus Burkholderia; species Burkholderia singularis. The sequence continues at coordinate 281,716 of NZ_CP013448.1, read as the reverse complement.
CTGGAGAGCGTGCGCGATCTCGACGATTTGCCGAGGATGCGGGCGCAAATGCTGGACGACCGGAAACTGTCGGCCATCTTCATGGGCAAGTACGGGTTTTTCGCCGAAGAGTATGTCGAAGGGCCGGAATTCAGCTTCGAGATCGTCGCGGCCGATCGGCCGCGCGTCATCTGTATCCACGAAAAAGCGCGCGTCGAGCGCTTGCAGCGCACCACGCTCGAAAGCATGTCGATTTCCCCTCCCGTTTCGCTGTCGCGCGACAGCTTGCTGGACGGCGCGCGATTCGTCTGCGATTGCCTCACGCGTATCGGTTTGACGCAAGGGGCGTATCACGTCGAGATGAAGTATTGGGAAGCGAAACGGCGCTGGGAAATCATCGAGATCAACCCACGCATGGGCGGCAGCCTGATCAACGCCAGCACTGAGCGCGTCACCGGCGTGTCGATGCTGGAGATGTGGCTGCGCTCGTTGTTGCTGAAGGACGATGCCGAGCGTGCGATGTTTCATGCCTTTATCGACCGTGTGTCGCAGCTCGCGCGCCTTGACGATCCAGCCGAACGGCGCGCCACCCTGTTCGTCAGCAAGTACGGAGAAAAGGGCCGCACGATCAAGACGATCGAATACGAGGCGGCCGGACAGCCGCCCGATCTGCTCGAACTGCACGGAAAGCCGGGGTTGAAGCTCGAGGATTCGGACCGTGCGATTTGCGTAATGGATGCGCTTTGGGTGGTCGACAAGCACGCGCTCACGCAATCGATCGACGTGCTCGAGCACGAATCGGACACACATTTTCGAATCAGCTATTGCGAATAGCCGGTGGGTCAGCGCGGATGCGTCGTTTTTTGCAATCCAGTCCAATTTCAGTCGGGAACTCATGCTCATGGTCGATCTATCTCATCCGGCGTTTCAGGCGCATCTCGGCGGCAAGCTGCAGATGACGGGCAGGGTGAACATCGAAACCCGCGAAGATCTGGCTCGCGTCTATACGCCCGGGTTCGCGCGCGTTGCTGCCGCGATTCATCGCGATCCGGAGTTGATCCGGCGTTACACGATCCGGCAGAACACGGTCGCGATCGTGACGGACGGCACGGCCGTATCCGGCATTGGCGACGTCGGCCCGTATGCCGCGCTGCCGGTGATGGAGGGCAAGTCGCTCGTGTTTCGGCGCTTCGCCGGCATCAATGCGGTGCCGATCTGTGTCGACACGCGCGACAGCGGGGAGATTGTCGATACCGTCGCGCGCATCGCTCCGGCTTTCGGGGCAGTGATGCTCGAGGATATTGCCGCGCCACGCTGCTTCGAGATCGAGGCGCGGCTCGAATCGGTGCTGGGCATTCCGGTATTGCACGACGACCAGCACGCGACGGCGATTTCGGCGAGCGCCGCGCTGCTCAATGCGCTGAAGCGGATCGGCAAACGCATCGGCGAGATCAAGGTCGTGATGGTCGGCGCGGGCGCGGCCGGCACCGGCTGCGCGAAGATGTTCATGCAGCTCGGTGTGACGCGGCTGATCGCATGCGATCGGATCGGCGCGATTCATCGCGACCGCGCCGATCTCAACCCATCGAAAGCGTGGTTTGCCGAGCATACGAACGGCGCGTGCGAGACCGGCACGCTGCGCGACTTGCTCGCGGGCGCTGACGTGTTTCTCGGTGTGTCGGGGCCGGGCGTGGTGACGGCCGACGATATCGGATCGATGGCGCGCGAGCCGATCGTGTTTGCGCTGGCGAATCCCGAACCCGAAATTCTGCCGTCCGACTTGCGGGGCACGCGGGCAATCGTTGCGACCGGCCGCAGCGATCTTCCGAATCAGATAGACGGCGGCCTTGCGTATCCGGGGCTCTTTCGCGGCGTGCTGGACAGCCACGCACCGGCGTTCACCGATGCGATGAAGCTGGCCGCCGTGCACGCGATTGCGGGGTTGGTGGATGCGGATCAGCTCGATGCCGGCCGCATCATTCCAGACATCTTCGACGAGCGCGTGATGCCTGCCGTCGCAGCGGCCGTGGCGCAAGCGGCGTGACGCCAATGCCGAATGCGGCCGGCAAGCTTCGCGTGAACGGTTCGACGGCGGCCGCGCGGTGCGGGGGCGCGTCAAACGGCGAGATGTTCGACGGCGCTTTCCAGCACGACTTGCTTGAGTTGTTCGAGCGCGGGAGACAGTTTGCGGTGCGCGCCATGCAGACACAAATCCACCGTGGGCAGCTCCGGCAGCCCGTCACGCACGCCGAGCCGGCGCAGCGTGGGCGGAATGCCGGCCGCCGTGCGCAGCGTGATGCCGAGGCCGGCGGCGACCCCCGCCCACAAGCTTTGAAGGCTCGCGGTCGTGTATGCGAGCCGCCATGAAATATTCGCGTCGTCGAGCGCCTGCACGCCCGCGCGACGAAAAAGGCAGGGCGGATTGTAGAGCGCGAGATCCAGCGCGGCGCCCGCGGTCGAGCGGCGGGTGAAGTTTTGCGGGCCGATCCACGTCATAGGCAGTGTCGAGACATGTACGGCATCGGGGCGCGCTTGCTGACCGAGCGCCAGCACCAGATCGAGTTCCGCTTTGTCGAGACGCTCGAGCAGCAGGCGATTGGGTTCGACCGCGATTTCGACGCGCACCGCGGGATGGGTTTTTTTGAATGTGCCGAGCACGCCGGGCAGCCAGGTTTCCGCGAAATCGCTGGGCAGGCCGAAACGCACGCTGCCTTCGAGTGCCGCGCCGCGCACCGAGCGTATTGCCTCGTCATTGAGATCGAGAATGCGCTTGGCATACGAGAGGATCACGTCGCCCGCGTCGGTCAGCACGAGCCCGCGCCCTTGGCGGCGAAACAGCGGCAAGCCGACTTGCTCCTCGAGCTTGCGGATTTGCTGGCTGATCGCTGATTGGGACCGGCCGACGCGCTCGGCCGCACGGTTCAGGCTGCCCAATTGATGAGCGGCCAGCAGCGTTCGCATCACATCCATATCGAGATTCGGCAGAGACATGATTCAGTTTTCCCGCAGCATCGATACGGAATTATCGCATCTCCTTCAGAGTCGTTTGGCTATCATCAAAGCCGCACGCAACGCGCCGGCGCGAATGCCGGCTTGACGCAGATGAGCAATGATTTCCGATACCTTGGACGACGAACCTGGAGACTCGATATGACGAACGCTGGATCGCTGATTCGATTGGCCATGAAGTTGGCATGCGCGGGCGCAATGCTCGCGATGCCGGTCATATCGGTTGCGGGTGGCGCGTCGGCGTCGCTTGCCGGCACCTGGGCACTCGTGGCCGCGGACGTCGAACATCCGGACGGCACGCGCGGCCGCGATTATGGCGCCGCGCCGTCCGGCCTCTTGATGATCGATCGCGCCGGACGCTATTCGTTGCAGATCTTCAAGGCGGAACGCGCGCGCTTTGGCTCGGGCGACAAACGTTCGGCAACGGAGGCCGAATACAAGGATGCCGTGATGGGATCGAGCACGCACTTCGGCACGCTCGAAATCGATCCGGCGTCGCACACGCTGGTTTTTTACATTCAACATGCGTCGTTTCCGAATTGGGAAGGCGAGCAGCAAAAGCGCACCTATGAACTGAACGGCGATGAATTGAGCTACCGCGTCGTTGCGCGCCCGAATGGCGATGTGCCGATATCGGTGTGGAAGCGCGTGGACTGAACGCGCCGGCAGCACATGGCATGGTCCGCGCGGCTCGCGCGGGTACGGAGCGTCGGCGCAGGAGCGATTCAGCTTCTTAGCCCGCCGGCGATGCGATTCGGATGACTATGGAGGTGCCGTTGCTTGCGTCGACTGTATGGGAGTGGGCCTGGGTGCCGATCGTCTTGTGCGCGGCGTTTGGGCGCACGGTGCGCAATGCCGCCCAGCGCAGCTTGACCGAGCAGGCCGGGACGTTGCCTGCAACGCTCGTGCGGTTTCTGTACGGCCTGCCGTTTTCGCTGCTATGGATGCTGTTGTTATCGCGCATGGGGGGCACGCTGCCTGCGGTAACGGCGGCGTGGGCGGGGTGGTTGACGCTTGGGGCGCTCGCGCAGTTGGGCGGGACCGCGTTGTTGTTGATGGCGATGAAGCAGCGCAACTTCGTCGTGGCGGTAGCGTTCTCGAAAACCGAACCGTTGCAAGTGGCGCTGGTTTCGCTGCTGGTGCTGCATGAAGTGCCGGGCGGACTTTCGATGCTGGGCATGTTGATCGCGATGCTGGGCGTTGTCTTGCTGACCTATTCGGGACCGGGGCGGCGTGCGACGGACGTGGGCGGCGGGTTCGGTTTATCGGCCGTTTATGGGTTGGGCGCGGGCGCGGCGTTTGCGTTGATGGCGGTCGGCTATCGCGCGGCGGCCTTGCATCAGCCGGGCGTGACGCCGTGGATGAACGGCGCGTGGGGCGTGCTGTGGGCGCAGTTGATCCAGTCGGTCGTGCTGGGCGGATATCTGCTGCTGGCGAATCGCGCCGGATTGCTCGCGATCGTTCGGATCTGGCGTTTTTCGTTGACGGTCGGAACGGTCGGCGCGCTGGCGACCATCGGCGAATTGACCGCGCTTGCGCTTCACGGCGCGGCGGACGTGCGCACGCTCGGGCTGGTCGAGGTGCTGTTCAGTTATCTGGTGTCTCGCAAGCTGATGCGCGAGAAGCTCGGCATGCTCGAGCGTTGGGGGCTGACGCTCGTGACGTCCGGGCTGATTGTCGTGTGCGCGCAATTCTGACGCTGTAAGCGGCCGCGAGCGGCCGGTGGCGCTCGTCGCCGGGTCTGAACCGAAGTGCATCGATAGGGAGAGAGTTCATGTCGTCTGCGTTGACGTTTCGCGAATTGACGGTCACTGCCGTAAGGTTGCCGATGTCGAACCCGATCCGCACGGCAAGCGGCTTGATTGCGGATGCGCCGTTCGTGCTGATCGATCTGCACACCGAGCAGGGCGTCACGGGGCACGCGTATCTGTTCGTATTCACCCCGCTCGTTCTCAAGCCGCTGTCGACGCTGATCGCATCGTTCGGCGAGCTGCTGCAAGGCAAGCAGCTTATTGCGCTCGATACGCGCGATCTGCTCGAATCGCATTTTCATCTGGTCGGCAATACGGGGCTCGTCAGCATGGCGGTGGCTGGCGTCGAGATGGCGCTTTGGGATGCGCATGCTCGCGCATTGGGCGTTCCGTTGTCCCGCGCGCTCGGCGGCGCGCCGCAGCCGATTCCCGCGTATTCGAGCATCGGGATGCTCGGTGTCGACGCCAGTTGCCGGCTCGCGGAGCAATCGCTGGAGCGCGGCTTTCGGGCGATGAAAATCAAGCTCGGCCATATTTCGCTCGAACAGGATCTCGAGGTGGTGGCCGCGGTGAAATCCGTGCTCGGCACGAAGTCGATGCTGTGCGTCGACTACAACCAGGGGTTGACGGTGGACGAGGCGATTCGCCGCTGCAGGGCGCTCGATTCGTTCGGGCTGGGCTGGATCGAGGAGCCGACTCGGCAGGACGACTATGCGGGACACGCGCGCATCGCGCGCGAGACAATCACGCCGATTCAGATGGGCGAGAACTGCTTTGGGACGAACGAGCTTGGCAAATGCATTGCGGCCGGCGCATCCGATCTGTTGATGTTCGATCTGATGAAGATCGGCGGCGTCTCGCGTTGGATGCAGGGCGCGGCGTTGGCCGATGCGGCGTCGCTATCGGTGAGCACGCATAACTATCAGGAATTCAGCGCGCACTTGATGGCGGTTACGCCGACCGCGCACTGGCTGCAGTATTACGATTATGCCGATCTCGTGCTGGCTGAACCGATGCGGATCGTCGACGGCAACGCGATGCCGAACGACACACCGGGAAGCGGTGTCGAATGGGATCAGTCGGCACTGGCCCGCTATCGGATCGCGTGAATGCCGCGCGATGGCGAGCGCCACGCCGCGCAGCGACGGCACGCGCGATCGTTGATATGGGATGCGGCTTGTACGGCCGCCTCCGGTCCGTTCAGGCCGCTGTGGCAAAGCAACCGGTGGCCGGACCCGTGCGGGCCGTCCGATATCCGCCATTCGCGGCGCCGGAAACGGACGCATCCAGGCGCGCCCGTTCCGGCGATACGGCGCAAAGCCGGGCAGTAACGCGGGCAATTTGGTTTTTTCGAAGAAATGCGCGGAACCGCATGCGCTGCCAGCAGACGACGCGAGATGCCCCTGGCAGTTCAATATGCGTTGGTCGATGCTTTGTCCGCTCTTTCGCGGATGAGATCGATGCCGCGCACGGCCGCCGTGGTGCGGTTTCGGACGCCCAGCTTTTTGAACAGTACGCCGATATGCATCTTGACCGTGACGATTTCGATGCCGAGCAGATGGGCAATCGCTTTATTCTGATAGCCACGGATGATGTAAATCAGGATTTGCTGCTGCCGGGACGACAGTTTGGGAGGCGCGTGGCCGGATTCGTTATCCAGCATCGGCTGCAAAGCGGATTGCCAGATGGGCTTGGCAGGCGTGCAAGAACTTTCCAATGGCATCGTGCAGGATTGCGATCGAGCGCGATTGCCGGCCTGCGACGCTTGCGTAGCGCTGCTTTCGAGTTTGAATCGCTTGTCCACTGGAATCTCCAAGGTGGTGGGAAGGAAGTATGACGACGCGCGAGGCGTCGTCCGACGACTTCGATTCATTCGTCCGCGGCTGCAACGTAGTAATGGTTTGCAGCAAGACTTTCCACGCCGAGTTCGCGGAACTGATCGATGAAATCCGGAAATGAGCACGACACGTCGGCATAGCCGTCGAGATTGCACGCATTGTCAAAACGCAATGCCGCGACGAACAGCGACATGAAGTTCCGGTGATCGCCGCAGCTGCTGAGCGAAATCCCGCCCGCATAACGGTCCCTGCCGCGCGTGACGAAGCCGTCCGTGTGACCGTCCGGATGCCGGATGATCTCGATGTCCGCGCCGAGCTTGCGGACTTCGCCGACCATCGATTCGATGCGCGACGATTTGTGAAACCGCGTGACCGAGCCGCCCCGCACGGTCAGCTTGCCTTTGACGAAAAGGCTCAGTGCAACGAGTGTCGGAATGATGTTGGGGCCGCTGCTGACGTCGAACTCGAAATTGCCTTCGAGGCCGGCATTCGAGCTATCGACTTCGAGTATGTGGCCGGGCGCGTAGCGCAGCCGCACGCCGAGCGCCTCGACGATGTCGATGAAGAGTTTTTCGCCTTGCAGCGTTTCTTGCTGGATGCCGGCAATCCGATAGGCGCCGGGAAAAAGTGCGCAAGCCATCAGAAGATAGGAAAGCGAAGTGAAGTCGGCGTTGATGTGCGTGTCGAATGCCCGGTACGCTCCGGGCGACACGCGGTAGGCGGTGTAGTCGGGGCTGGCTTGTACGTCGAGCCCCGCGAGCTTCATGAAGTCGAGTGTTTGATCGATATACGATTGGGAGAGAACAGGCGGCGTCATCCGGATGTCGATGCTGCGTTGCGCGAGCGGAGCCGTCATGAGCAGCGCGGTGACGAACTGCGAGCTGATGTCGCCCGCCAGCGCGCAGTGCGAGCCGTCGAGCGCCTTGCCCCAATTGATCACGGGAGCCTTGCCTTCGTCGCCGAGATAGGTGAAGTTCGCGCCGAGCACATGCAGCGCATCGAACAGCGGTTTCATGACGCGCCGACGCAGCGTGGCATCGCCCGTGAGAATCGTCGGAATGCCGCGCATGCTGCTCAATGCCATCATCGTGCGGAATACGAGCCCGGAGCCTTGCGCGTCGATGACGTGGACGTCGTTGCTGAAGCGGCCGCCGGTGCCGGTGATCGTCAGCGCACCCGCGGTTTCGTCGATCGTCGCGCCCAGCTTGCGGCAAGCGGTTTTCATGGTTTCCGTTTCTACGCAGCGCAAGTCGTTGCGCACGGTCGAGATACCCTGGGCGAGACTCGCGGCGATGATGGCGCGCTGCGTTTCCGGTTTCGAGGCGGGCACCCTCATATCCCGCCCCAACGTCTTAATCGGTTCGACACGCAAATACATATTCCCTCCAAATGATCTGAATTCTGCGGATCGTGAAATGAGGAATCGGTTCCGGGGATACATACATGATCCGCCTGCCGAGCCATCGACAGGCGGCAAGGGCGGCGCCGGCACGTTGGCATCCGGGATGCTACGCGTCGGCGCTGGCGGTCACGCAGCGGATTTTTGCGGTGCCAATACCGTGTCTTCGTAGATTTCGCGGAAGAACATGGCGAGGATTTCCTGTACATCGTCGATGTACTTGAATACGGCCTCGTAATCCTCCTCGCTGAGAATGAGTTGATTGAGGATCTTCCACATTTCCAGCGAATGGTCGTCTCGCGTGTCGACGACGAGATGCGCCTCCTGCCCCTTGATCAGATCGTGGCCGAGCGTGGATTTGAGATTCTTCACGATGTCCGGCTGCAGCTTGGCCTGCGTATATTCGACGAGGTAGTTCGATACCACCGGCGCCATCGGGTGTTCGTGTTCGAGGGTGTAATAGAAAAAGCCTTCAAAAAGTTTGGTCGACAGATAAGGCTCGGTATTCAGAATTTCCTCGATCGACACGCCGGCTGCTTCGCAATCGCGGATGTAGAGCTTGTCGTGCAGCATTTCGTCGGCCTGATAATGCGCATAGTCTTGTGCGGCAGCCGGCGAGATCTGCGCGATCTTATAGATGGCCTTGGCCTGGCTCGCTCGCGACAGGCGAATGCGCCACACGTGCTCGATCAGCGTGCGACGGTAGTAATTCATGTTGATATTTTTGTCTTTCATGTGTGACGCATAGGGAATCGACTGACGCCATTCCTCCATTTTTTTATCGAGATATCGGTCGATTTTCGCTTTGCGCTCCAGGCTTTCCGATTCGGAGAAGAACGGTGCGGGATGCGTGATGCCGGAATTGCGGACTCGGTTCATGGATGCCTCCAGAGACGATCGCGGAAAAATGAAATTCAGTGAAATGGATAAACGGTCGACGACCGCGCTATTGCAGGAACAACTCGAATAGAAATACCTCGCTTATCGAAGTGTGGCTGGCTGATGTACCTGGACTCTTTCGAGAGCCTCGATATGTTTTTTGTTTGATTTGCATGCTCGCCGAAATTGGGGCAAATGCGGGAATTGCTCGTTTCAATGCGAGTTTGCGTTATTGCTCTTATCTGTTGGCGTTGATGAAACCATGTCGCTCATAATATTCATTTGAACGACTTGGTGAAGATATCCGAAGGTATATGGCACCGTCGAATCGGTGCGTTGCTGGATATGCCGATTTATTTTGGCAGCCATTTAATATTTAGATTGAATGGAGACATGAAACTTCGATGAATTAGTCCGCTTGCACCAGAATGGAGCGTATGCGTCTTACAAAACGATATAGACGGGCATGTAATAATGAACGGCTGAGGGCGCATCGATTAGCCGGATGTTTATCTGAAAAGCGTCCCGTTCTTGAGGAGTGTGAATGAACAACCCTATCGCCCGAGTCGAGTTGGCCAAGGCCTGCCGGCTCATCAATCACGGGCCGACCGTGCTCGTATCGGCCCGTCACGAGGGCGTGGATAACGTGATGGCCGCGGCATGGGCGTGCGCCCTGGATTTCTCTCCGCCCAAGCTGACGGTCGTGCTGGACAAGGCGACGAAAACGCGCGCGCTTATCGAGCAGAGCGGCTTGTTCGCGATTCAGGTGCCGACGGCCGCGCAATTGCGGCTGACGCATGAAGTCGGCACCGTAAGTGCGGTGGACGAGCCGGGCAAGCTGCAACAGGCGGGTGTCACGCTGTTCGACATCGACGGTCACGCGTTGCCGTTCGTCGCGGGCTGCTCGGCGTGGCTCGCATGCAAGCTTATCCCCGAGCCTCATAACCAGCAGGCTTATGACTTGTTCATTGGCGAGATCGTCGATGCATGGTCCGACACGCGCGTGTTTCGGGATGGTCACTGGCGCTTCGAGAGCGCGGGGCCGGCATGGCGGAGCCTGCATCATGTCGCGGGTGGCCATTTCTATGCGATCGGCGAACCGCTGTCGGCCCATGCGAATGAGGCGGCCGAGTCGGGGGGAGAGGCGTAGCGAGGGGTGATCGAAAAACAAAAAGCGCCGCTTGGCGGCGCTTTTTGTTTCGTGGAGGACCGAAGGGATCAGTTGGGATGCTTACGAGCGACACCCCCCTCAAACATCAATATCCCCCGCCCGCAACGCATTCGACTCGATAAACGCACGCCGCGGTTCGACTTCATCGCCCATCAGCGTCGTGAAAATCCCATCGGCCGCAATCGCATCCTCGATCTGCACGCGCAGCAGGCGCCGCACGTCCGGGTCCATCGTGGTTTCCCACAGCTGCTCGGGATTCATCTCGCCGAGCCCCTTGTAGCGCTGCTTCGACATATTGCGCTCCGCGTCGGACATCAGCCATTGCATCGCGCTCTTGAAGTTCGACACCTCGGAGCTGCGCTCGCCGCGCTTGATCAGCGCACCGTTGCCGATCAACCCCTTGAACGTATTCGCGGTATTCACGAGCTGCTGATAATCGGCGGTGACAAGAAATTCCTCGTCGATCACCGACACGCGAACATTGCCATGATGCGGCCGCTCGATCCGCAGCGACCGGTGCTCGCGCACTTCGTCATACGCCGGCAGAACCCGCACTTCGTTCTTGTGCGCATCGTCCTCGAGCGCGGCCTGCAACGCTTTCGCGGACGCTTGCGTTGCCGCGTCGTTCGACAGATCGATCGATACGCCGTCCATGATCGCCTCGAGCGCCGCCGGGTCGTACAGCCGTCCGAGCCGCTCGATCACCCCGCGCGACAGCAGATACGAGCGCGCCAACTCGCCGAGCGCATCGCCCGAGATGGGGGCGGCGTTTTCCTGCGGCACGAGTTCCGAGTTCTGCAGCGCGAGCCGCAGCATGTGCGCGCTCAACTCCGCGTCGTCTTTCAGGTAGCGCTCGTCCTTGCCCGCCTTTACCTTGTAGAGCGGCGGCTGTGCGATGTACACGTAGCCGCGCTCGATCATTTCCGGCATCTGCCGGTAGAAGAACGTGAGCAGCAGCGTGCGGATGTGCGCGCCGTCGACGTCCGCGTCGGTCATGATGATGATCCGGTGGTAGCGGAGCTTGTCGAGGTTGTAGTCGTCTTTGCCGATTCCGCAGCCAAGCGCGGTCACGAGCGTGACGATCTGTTCGGACGACAGCAGCTTGTCGTAGCGCGCCTTCTCGACGTTCAGCACCTTGCCGCGCAGCGGCAGGATCGCCTGGAATTTCCGGTCGCGTCCCTGCTTGGCCGAGCCGCCGGCCGAGTCGCCCTCGACGATGTAGATTTCCGACTTCGCCGGGTCTTTCTCCTGGCAGTCGGCGAGCTTGCCGGGCAGGCCGACGCCGTCGAGCACGCCTTTGCGGCGCGTCATCTCGCGCGCCTTGCGCGCGGCATCCCGCGCGCGCGCCGCCTCGACGATCTTGCCGCAGATGATCTTCGCGTCGTTCGGTGTTTCGAGCAGGAATTCCTCGAGCGCCTTCGCGACCACTTCCTCCACCGGCGCGCGCACCTCCGACGAGACGAGCTTGTCCTTCGTCTGCGAGCTGAACTTCGGCTCGGGCACTTTCACCGACAGCACGCACGACAGTCCTTCACGCATATCGTCGCCGGTCGTCTCGACCTTCGCCTTCTTCGCGATCTCGTTGTCGGCGATGTACTTGTTGATCACGCGCGTCATCGCCGCGCGCAGGCCGGTGAGGTGCGTGCCGCCGTCGCGCTGCGGGATGTTGTTCGTGAAGCACAGCACGTTTTCGTTGTAGCTGTCGTTCCACTGCATCGCGACCTCGACGCCGACGCCGTCCTTCTCGCCGTTGATGTGGAAGATGGTCGGATGCAGCACGCTCTTCGTCTTGTTGATGTATTCGACAAAGCCCTTCACGCCGCCGACGAACGCGAAATCGTCTTCCTTGCCGGTGCGCTGGTCGGTCAGGCGAATGCGCACGCCATTGTTCAGGAACGACAGCTCGCGGATGCGTTTCGCGAGGATGTCGTAGTGGTATTCGACCGTGCCGAAGATCGTCGGATCGGCCATGAAGTGCACTTCGGTGCCGCGGTTCTCGGTGTCGCCGATCAATTGCATCGGCGAGACTTCGACGCCGTCGCGCGTTTCGAGCACGCGGTTTTGCGCGACGCCGCGCTGAAACTCCATGAAGTGCTTCTTGCCGTTGCGGCGCACGGTCAGGCGCAGCCAGCTCGACAGCGCGTTCACGCACGACACGCCGACGCCGTGCAGGCCGCCCGACACCTTGTAGCTGTTCTGGTCGAACTTGCCGCCCGCATGCAGCTCGGTCATCACGATCTCGGCGGCCGAACGCTTCGGTTCGTGCTTGTCGTCGAGCTTGACGTCGGTCGGAATGCCGCGGCCGTTGTCGGTGACGGAGATCGAGTTGTCCGCGTGGATCGTCACGTGGATATCGTTGCAATGGCCGGCGAGCGCCTCGTCGATCGAGTTGTCGAGCACTTCGAACACGAGGTGGTGCAGACCGGTGCCGTCCGACGTATCGCCGATGTACATCCCGGGACGCTTGCGCACTGCCTCCAGACCCTCGAGAATCTGGATCGACGAGGCGCCATAGCTGTTTTCGGGCTGCGAATTGTGCTGTTCAGTCATGGATTTCTTCCGGTTCTGCTGGCCGCCGGCAAGGCAGCGCGATACTTCTCAAATCGCCATAAAAACGCCAAAGGGGCTTGCCGCCCCTTGGTATATCGGTCAGTCGCGCGCGCTCAAATGCGCATCGGCATCACGACGTACTTGAATTCGTCGTTCTCAGGCACGGTGATGAGCGCGCTCGAGCTTGCGTCGCCGAGGCTCACCTGCACGGTGTCGACCTTCAGGTTCGCGAGCACGTCGAGCAGATACGTGACGTTGAAGCCGATGTCGACCGTATCGCCCTGGTAGGCGATTTCCAGTTCCTCCTGCGCTTCCTCCTGGTCGGCGTTTGTCGACATGATTTTCAGCTGGCCGGGCGCGACGATGCAGCGCACGCCCTTGAACTTGTCGGACGTCAGGATGGCCGCGCGCTGCAGCGAACGCTGCAACTCCTCGCGGCCGATCTCGAACGTGTTCTTGTGGGCCTTCGGGATCACGCGCTGGAAGTCGGGGAACTTGCCCTCGACGAGCTTCGAGACGAGTTCGACCTGGCCGAACGTGAATTTCGCCTGCGTCTGCGCGATGTCGATCTTGACGGCGTCGTCGATATCCTCGAGCAGGCGCTGCAGTTCGAGAATCGTCTTGCGCGGCACGATCACTTCCTGGCGGCCGAACGAGCCTTCGATCTTCATCGACGAGTACGCGAGGCGGTGACCGTCGGTCGCCACCGCCATCAGCCGGTCGCCGTCGACGACGAGCAGCATTCCGTTCAGGTAATAGCGAATGTCCTGCTGCGCCATCGCGAAATGCACCATCCCGAGCAACTGACGGAATGCTTTTTGCGGCACGCTCAGGCTCGCGCCGAAATCCTTCGCTTGCGCCACGGTCGGAAATTCGTCGGCGGCGAGCGTTTGCAGCGCAAAGCGGCTCTTGCCGGATTGCACGGTCAGGCGCTTGTCCGCGAGCGTCAGCGTGACCTGGCCGTCCGGCATCGCGCGCAGGATGTCGAGCAGTTTGCGCGCCGCGACGGTGGTCGCCACCTGATCGCCGCCGACGCCGAAATCGGCGCGCGTGGTGATCTGGAGTTCGAGGTCGGTCGACAGAAACGACACGTCCGAGCCGCTCTTCGTGATCAGCAGATTGGCGAGGATCGGCAACGTGTGGCGGCGTTCGACGATACCGCTCACGGTTTGCAGCGGCCTTAGGAGGGTGTCTCGTTCGGTCTTGACCAGTTGCATAGAGTTCCTTCGTTCAAATAACGGCCTGCAAGCCCCGCAGCGCCTGTCCGGACGGGCAGGCGGCCCGCCGCCGGGAGGCGGTCAAACCAGTATTGTGCCTCAAAACCGAACCGCCCCTTTTAAATTGGGGCGGTTTTGCGCTTATCAAGCCGGGCGATCCGCGCGTCATCCCTTCAGTGTCTGCTCGAGCACGTGCAGCTCGTGATTGAGTTGCGCGTCCTTGCCGCGCTCGTCGGCGATCTTGCGCACCGCATGCAGCACGGTCGTATGGTCGCGTCCGCCGAACAGCTCGCCGATCTCGGGCAGGCTCTTCTGCGTGAGCTCCTTCGCGAGGTACATCGCGATCTGCCGCGGCCGCGCGATGTTCGCCGGGCGCTTTTTCGAATACATGTCGGCGACCTTGATGTTGTAGAAATCGGCGACGGTTTTCTGAATGTTCTCGACCGAAATCTGCCGGTTCTGCACGGTGAGCAGATCCTTCAGTGCTTCCTTGGTCAACTCGATCGTGATCTCGCGGCCGTGGAATTTCGAATACGCAAGGATCTTGCGCAGCGCACCCTCCAGCTCGCGCACGTTCGAGCGCAGATGCTTCGCGACGAAAAACGCGACGTCCTCCGACAGGTTCACGCCCTCGGACTGCGCCTTTCTCATCAGGATCGCGACGCGCATTTCGAGTTCGGGCGGCTCGATCGCGACGGTCAGCCCGGAGTCGAAGCGGGAGATCAGGCGATCGTCGATGCCGGAGATTTCCTTCGGGTACGTATCGCTCGTGATGATCACCTGCGCCTTGTTCGCGACGAGCGCTTCGAATGCGTAGAAGAACTCCTCCTGCGTGCGCGATTTGCCCGAGAAGAACTGGATATCGTCGATCAGCAGCAGGTCGAGCGAATGGTAGTAGCGCTTGAAATCGTCGAACGCTTTGCGCTGGTATGCCTTCACGACGTCGGACACGTATTGTTCCGCGTGGATGTAGCGAATGCGCGCGCCTGCCTTGTCGAGCAGCAATTGGTTGCCGATCGCGTGGATCAGGTGGGTCTTGCCGAGGCCGACGCCGCCGTACAGGAACAGCGGGTTGTACGAGACGCCGGGATTGTCGGCGACCTGGATCGCCGCCGCCCGCGCGAGCTGGTTCGCCTTGCCGGTCACGAAATTGTCGAACGTGAGCACCGGGTTCAGTTTCGAGCGTTCGTACATCGAATCGGCTTCACCGTTCGTCGGCGCGCCCGAACCGGGGCGCCAAGTCCGGCGGCCGGCCGCCGCCTCGTGCGCGGTCAGGCTCGGCAAATCGAGATCGGCGTCGTCGGCGGCGCTCAATGCGGCGGCGTTCGCTTGCGCGGCATGCGCGGCGGCCATGGCGGCGGCCGCCGCCGCGCTGGTGCCGGCGGGCGGGCTCGTATCGGCTGCGCTCGGCGGCGACGCGGGCTGCATCGCCGCTGCAAGCGGCGCGCGGGGGGCGGGCGCCGTCGCGGCCGGGCCGGCGGCGCGCTGGCCCGCTTTCGGATCGAGGACGAACTGGATTTCGATCGGCGCGTTCCAGAAATCCCGGGCCAGATCGGCAATGCGGCCTGAAAACTGGCTCTTGACCCAGTCGAGCTTGAAGCGGTTCGGCGCGGCGATCGACAGCGTGTTCGCGGCGGCATCGAATGCGATCGGGGCCAGGGGTTTGATCCACGTCACGTACTGCTGGGGCGTCAATTCACGCTCCAGCAGGGCGGAACAGTGTTGCCAAAAATCGTTCATCGAAGAAGCTGTCGTTTTTTCGGTTGCACGCACAGGCGCCGCAGCCCTTGTCGCGGATGCGCAACATGCGCAAGCGGACCGGCGCGGCCGTGCGGATATGCCCCGGAGGCTTGCGCAGCAAGGGTTTGAGCGCGAACGCGGGCCGAGGCGGTGTGTCGGATGGATGGAGATAAGGCGAGATTCTACCGCCAAACGCGTCGCGAGCGGGGGTTATCCACAGGGCCGGGCGATGGGTGGCGCGCATCGCGGCGGCCGGCGAAACCGCGGGGCGCCGACGCCGTCGCGGCCCGTCCGGGCGTCTAAAGTATTGACCGCCAAGAGAAAAACGGTTTAAATAGCGGGTTCCGCGAAAACCAATCCTTTTTCCGGCGATTGCGTTCGCCCGGTTGCCTCGAAAGAGAGGGCGCGCGGTCCCGTATTCCCGACATTCTCGAACTTCAGTGAGAGCAACATGAAACGTACCTACCAACCTTCCGTGACGCGCCGCAAGCGCACCCATGGTTTCCGCGTGCGCATGAAGACGGCGGGCGGCCGTAAGGTCATCAACGCCCGTCGTGCGAAGGGCCGCAAGCGCCTCGCCATCTAAGGGCGGGCCGCGCGCTGTGTCCGCCGTCCGCAGCGATGCGGGCAAGGCTGCCGCTATTGCGGGTTCGATTCCGTTGCCAGCGTCCGCCGTTTTTCCCAAAGCTGCGCGACTTCTGAAAACGGATGAATTCTCATCCGTTTTTCGTTTGCGTCCGTGGCGGCGCACCGCGCATTTCGTGATCTACGGCAAGCCGACGGGGCGCGACGCGCGCCTTGGGCTCGTGGTCGGCAAAAAGCATGCGCCGCGTGCGGTGACGCGCAACTTGGTCAAGCGGCTCGCGCGCGAAGCGTTTCGCGTGCGGCGCGCCGAGTTCGCGGGCTGGGACATTCTGCTGCGCTTGCATGCGCGCTTCGATACGAAAGCGATGCCGAGTGCGGCATCCGCGCCGCTTGCGGCGTTATGCGCGGGCGAGATCCGCGAGCTGCTCGATCGGGCGGCCCGGGAGGTCGCGCGTCGCAATGCGGCTGCGGCCGCGTCAGATTGACGAATGTGCCGGCTTGGATGCGTCCGTTGTTCACGGCGGCCGGTCGGCCGGATCGGATAGCCGGGGCAGCCGAAGCAGTCGGACTTTGCCGGCGCGATCGGCTCTGTCCGCTCAGCCAGGCTCGAGCGGGCAGAGCAGGGCAATCAGGTGGTCGGCTCGAATGCGGCGCATCGGCGCCGCCATTGCTATGCAAACGGTATTGTTCGCGTTGCTGCGCTTCTACAAGCTTGCCGTGAGTCCGCTGCTCGGCAGCCGATGCCGTTTTTATCCTTCCTGTTCGGATTACGCGCGCGAGGCAATCCAGTATCATGGCGCCGCGCGTGGCACTTATCTCGCCGCCAGGCGGCTGTGCCGATGCCACCCTTTCTCTGCGGGCGGCATCGACCTCGTTCCGCCGCCGCCCAATTCCGACGCACGCAGCGCGCCCCGCGAAGCTGACGCGTCGTCCCATCGATTCTGAGACTACGCATGGATATCAAACGCACCGTCCTATGGGTGATCTTCTTCGTGTCGGCTGTCATGCTGTTCGACAACTGGCAGCGATCCCACGGGCGCCCGTCGATGTTCTTCCCGAACGTCGCGCAGACGCATACCGCGGCGAACGCGGCTGACGGCGCGCCGGCCGCGAGCGGCGCAAGCAGTGCGGCGGCGTCGTTGCCGGCCGCGGCCGGCGAGGCGCCCGGTTCCACGGCGCCCGCCGCGCAGGCGCAGCTCGTGCGTTTTTCGACCGACGTCTACGACGGCGAGATCGACACGCGCGGCGGCACGCTCGCGAAGCTGACGCTGAAGAAGGAGGGCGACGGCAAGCAGCCCGATCTGTTCGTCACGCTGTTCGACCATACCGCGAACCATACGTATCTTGCGCGCACCGGCCTGCTGGGCGGCGATTTCCCGAACCACAACGACGTGTTCACGCAAGTCGCGGGCCCGACGGCACTGCCGGGCGATCAGAACACGCTGAAACTGTCGTTCGAATCGCCGGTCAAGGGTGGCGTGAAGGTGGTGAAGACCTACACGTTCACGCGCGGCAGCTACGTGATCGGCGTCGACACAAAGATCGACAACGTCGGCACCGCGCCCGTCACGCCGACCGTGTATATGGAACTCGTGCGCGACAACTCGTCGGTCGAGACGCCGATGTTCTCGCACACGTTCCTCGGGCCGGCGGTCTACTCCGATCAGAAGCATTTCCAGAAGATCACGTTCAGCGACATCGACAAGAACAAGGCCGAGTACGTCCCGTCTGCCGACAACGGCTGGGTCGCGATGGTTCAGCACTATTTCGCGTCCGCGTGGATTCCGCAGCAAGGGGCGAAGCGCGACATTTATGTCGGCAAGATCGATCCGTCGCTGTATCGCGTCGGCGTGAAGCAGCCGGTTGCGGCGATCGCGCCGGGGCAGTCGGCGGATGTGTCCGCGCGCCTGTTCGCCGGTCCGGAGGAGGAGCGCATGCTCGAGGGCGTCGCGCCGGGGCTCGAGCTTGTGAAGGATTACGGCTGGGTGACGATCATCGCGAAGCCGCTTTTCTGGTTGCTCGAGAAGATTCATGGCTACGTCGGCAACTGGGGCTGGGCGATCGTGCTGCTCACGCTGCTGATCAAGGCCGTGTTTTTCCCGCTGTCGGCCGCGAGCTACAAGTCGATGGCGCGGATGAAGGAAATCACGCCGCGGATGCAGGCGTTGCGCGAGCGCTTCAAGAACGATCCGCAGAAGATGAATGCGGCGCTGATGGAGCTTTACAAGACCGAAAAGGTCAATCCGTTCGGTGGCTGTTTGCCGGTCGTGATCCAGATTCCGGTGTTCATTTCACTGTACTGGGTGCTGCTCGCGTCGGTCGAGATGCGCGGTGCGCCGTGGATTCTGTGGATTCACGATCTGTCGCAGCGCGACCCGTACTTCATCTTGCCGGTGCTGATGGCCGTATCGATGTTCGTGCAGACGAAGCTGAACCCGACGCCCGCCGACCCTGTTCAAGCGAAGATGATGATGTTCATGCCGCTTGCATTCTCGGTGATGTTCTTCTTCTTCCCGTCGGGCCTCGTGCTGTACTACGTGGTCAACAACGTGCTGTCGATCGCGCAGCAGTATTACATCACGCGCACCATCGGCAACGCACCGAAGAAAAAGACGAGCTGACGCGGTTGCGCGCGGCGCGGCGAGCGTACCCGCCCGCCGCGGCGTCTTGTCGGACGATGTAAAAAAACCGCCCGGTTGGCGCCGGGCGGTTTTTTTATGGAAACCGTTCGATCGGATCGATGGCCGCGCAATCAGCGCTTGGGTGTTTCGCCGCCGTAGAACTGCTCGATTAGTTCCTGCACCAGATAACGATGATGCGGCGACAGCGCTTCGATTTTCGACGCGAGTTCGATCGTCTCGGGCGTCGGCGGATATTTCTCGTCGCGCGGCAGCGGCTGCGGTGTTACGCGCGCGGTGCTCGGCGGCGGACCGTAGTGCAGCCAATGTAGATCGACGCGCAGCCATTCGGCAAGCGTTTGCAATTTGTCCTGCGTCGGAATCGTGCGGCCCGTTAGCCACTTGTGCGCGGTTTGCGGAGACACCGGATGCTCGCCGCGATGGCGCAAATTGAAATGCAAAGCGAGTTCCGTCGCGCCGGTTACTTTTTCTGGGCTGCGCAACAGGGCGAATTTGAGACGTTCGGTGAACGCCGCTTTTTCTTCGAGTGTCGGCATGGCCAGATTGTGCAGTTCGACCACCGCCAAGAAGACAACTCAATGAGCTACATTTAGCTTAACTGAGCGATTGTTTAACCGGCAGGCGCGGGGTGTAACGAGTTCATCGGTGGGAACCATGCTTTTCACACGGCGATCAGCGGCTGTTTTTCAATGCTGGATCGCATATTTGTCGGACAAATTGATTAGCTCAGCTAAGATAAGTGTGGGCAGACGAAAAGCCGTCTTTCGATTCCTGTCCGGCGGGGTAGTATAGCGCCGCCAAGCTACAATTCGACATACGAACCTATTTGCCGTTTACTGATTTCCGTTCATTTATCGCCGATTGACCGCCATGCTCGCTACCGATTCCGATCCGATTGTCGCCATTGCCACCGCATCCGGGCGGGGAGGGATCGGTGTCGTGCGCATGTCGTTCGGGCGCGCGGGCGAAGCGGCGGCGTTGGCGCTTAGCGAAACGTTGTGTGGTACGCGGCTTGCGCCGAGGCACGCGAGCTATGTGCCGTTTCTCGACGGCGACGGCAAGCCGCTCGATCGTGGCATTGCGCTCTATTTTCCCGCGCCGCATTCATACACCGGCGAGCACGTGCTCGAATTGCAGGGGCATGGCGGCCCGATCGTGCTGCAACTCGTGTTGCAGCGCTGCATCGATGCCGGCCGCCCCTATGGCTTGCGGCTTGCCGAGCCGGGTGAATTCACACGTCGCGCATTCTTGAACGACAAGCTCGATCTCGCGCAGGCCGAGGCGGTGGCCGATCTGATCGAGGCGAGCACCGAGGCGGCCGCCCGATCGGCCGGCCGCTCGCTGGACGGCGCATTTTCCCGCGATATTCATGCGCTCGTCGATGACGTGATCTCGCTGCGGATGCTCGTCGAGGCGACGCTCGATTTCCCGGAAGAGGAGATCGATTTTCTCGAAGCCGCGGATGCGCGCGGCAAACTCGCGCGTATCCGCGAGCGGCTTGCGCAAGTGCTGGGCGACGCGCGGCAGGGCGCGCTGCTGCGCGAGGGGCTGTCGGTCGTGCTCGCGGGGCAGCCGAACGTCGGCAAATCGTCGCTGTTGAATGCGCTTGCAGGCGCGGAGCTGGCGATTGTCACGCCGATCGCCGGCACGACGCGCGACAAAGTCGCCCAGACGATCCAGATCGAAGGCATTGCGCTGCATATCATCGACACAGCGGGGCTGCGCGAAACGCAGGACGAGGTGGAGCAAATCGGCATTGCGCGCACGTGGGGCGAGATCGAGCGTGCCGATGTCGTGCTGCATCTGCTCGATGCGAGAAGCGGCCTGGGGGCCGACGACGAGGCGATTGCGGAGCGTTTTCCGGCGAACGTGCCGGTCGTGCGCGTTCTGAACAAGACGGATTTGACCGGCGCGCCTGCGGCGGTCGAACGCTTTGCCGCGCGCCCGGGCGGCTCGGATCTGTGCGAAGTGCGGTTGTCGGCAAAGCGCGGCGACGGAATCGATTTATTGCGCGGCGAGTTGCTGCGGATTGCGGGCTGGCAGGCGGGCGCGGAGAGTGTTTATCTTGCGCGCGAGCGGCATTTGATCGCGCTGCGCGCAGCGCAGGAGCATCTCGCGCAAGCAGCGGAACATGCCGAACAGAATGCTCACGCGCTAGATCTCTTTGCCGAGGAATTACGCCTTGCGCAAGAACAGTTGAATTCGATTACCGGAGAATTCAGTTCCGATGATTTGTTGGGCGTGATTTTCAGCCGGTTTTGCATCGGGAAATGACCGATCGAATCCAAGCGAAGAACGGCAATTGCCGGAATCGATAAAGGTTTCGCCGGCCGACGCAACTGTCTCGTTCTCCTCCCTCTATCAGCTGGCCGAAGCCAAGGCCGGCGCACGATGGCCGAATCCGGTACCGCAACGGATTCGGCCTTTTCATTCGGCTCGAATGTGGCGCTCGCACGGGCAATGGCGGTGAATCGGACAAAAGTCTCATGGGAATGTAGGGAATCGTACATTCGGTATTGATGCGATTTATTACGCTCGCGCTTCAGTGTGGCGCCGGCGCGCGCTGTGCGCCCGCTCCGATTCGACGAATACGTTGCGATAAGCCGATATTTCCGCCAAGCCGACGCAAGAAGTAAAAGCATTCGCGCGCCATATTCGGAACTCGTTCGCTGGCCCGTTCAACGCCATCCTGACCATTGCGTGGGGAAATCATGGCTTTCGCATATCGTCGCCGCGCGCCGTCGTATCCAGAGGCCCAGCGATTTGCCGCGCGCGCTATCTTCACTCGCGCGGCAAACGCTGCGATTCGTTAGCCGCGTTCCGTGATTTTCCGCATGATCTTTCGTCAATTCGTGTCACGAGCGGCAGTTGCCGCGCACTGCGTGTTGCTAGGCGTGATGGTGTTATCCGGTACGCGTTACGCTCACGCGCAGTCCTACCGTGACGTTGCGCCGTTGCCGCCGCCTGCCGTCGCCAAATACTCGTCTCCTGCATTGCCCGCCGAGCCCGACGACCGTTCGACGGCCGTCGCGATTACGCAACTGCGCGGCATCGCGTTTGTGCGTGGGGGCGTTTCATCGTCCGAAGGCGACGCGCATAGCGGTGCATCGAGCGCTGACGGCAACGTGCGCGAGACCGGCCTGCCGTTGCTGAACGCAGCGTTTCTCGGCCGTCTCGCGGCCGATATCGGCAAGCCGCTTACATTCGCTCATCTGGCCGACATCCGGCGCATGGTCGTGCAGGCGTATCGCGACGCCGGGCGGCCGCTCGTCGATGTTTACGTGCCTGAACAAGACGTGAGCGGTGGCGAGGTGACGATCGCGGTTGCTGAATTCCGGCTCGGCAACGTATCGGTGCAAGGCAACCGCCATTTCTCGACGGCGCTGCTCGAACGCGAGATGCCGCTGTCGGCCGGCAAACCGATTCGGGCAGACGACGTCGATGCCGGGCTCGCGTTGCTGAACGAGAATCCGTACCGTCGCGTCGATGCTGTCTACGCGCCGGGCGCCGCGCCCGGCACGACCGACGTCGTGTTGAACGTCGACGATCGTCTGCCGCTGCGCATCTACGGCGGCTACAACAACGACGGCGTCCGGCAGCTCGGCCGCGACCGTGTGCTCGCGGGCCTCGATTACGGTAACTTGTTCGGTGCCGACATTCGTTTCGGATACCAAATGACCGCGAGCAACGATTTGTTGACTGGTAATCCGGCGATCGAGGGCCGTCCGAACCGCCCGCGCTTCATCGCGCATGCGATGAATCTCGTTGTGCCGCTGACGCCCTTCGACAGCATCGAGCTATTCGGCGTGTTCGCGCGCAGCACGCCGAGGCTGCCGGACAGCTATCGGCAAGACGGGATCAGCTCGCAGATCAGCTTTCGCTACGGCCGCCGGCTGCCGTCATTGGCCGGCTGGCAGCAGCGCGCGCGGTTCGGCTATGACTTCAAGCGTTCGAACAACGATCTGGAATTCGGCGGCTTTCAAGTGTTCAACGCGAACACGCACGTTCATCAATTCGTGCTCGAGTATGACGTGTCGAAGAGCGACGCATCCGGCGACACGCGCGTCAACGCGTCGCTGATGCTGAGCCCCGGCGGTTTCGACGGCAACAACCGCGACGACGCGTTCGATGCGGCGCAGCTTGGCGCAAAGGCGCGCTACCAGTATCTTCAACTGTCCGCGCAACGCGACACGCCGCTCGGCGCGTCGAAATTCATCTGGTCGATGCGTGCGCAGGTGCAATGGACGAACAGCACGCTGCTGCCGAGCGAAAAACTCGGCCTGGGCGGCGATGCGACGGTGCGTGGCTACGAGCCTTATTCGGCACAAGGGGATCGCGGCTGGAATATTCAATCGGAGTTGCGTTCGCCTTCGTTCGCCCTGGGCACCGTCGCGCTACAGCCGTTCTTGTTCTTCGATGCCGGCCGCGTGTGGAACCGCACGCCGCAGCCGGTCGATATCAACAGCGCGTCGCTGGCGAGCATCGGTGCGGGCTTTCGGTTGCAGGCCGCACGCTTTGTCAGCGTGCGCGGCACGCTGGGATTTCCGCTGCGCTCGGTCGTGCCGAACGGATCAAAGGCGCCGCAAGGCGAGCTTTTCGTCGTTTTCGGCAGTTGAACGGAAGCGGGGTGGCGCGATCGGCAGGCGCGCGATCTCGAAGATCGACGAATAACGCCCGGCATCGTGGTGTCCCGCTTGCAGCCGCTGCGGCTGTCGGGTGCGGACAGATAGTCGCGGCGGCCGCCATCCTTGCCGTTCCGGCGATTGCGTGGGCGTCATCGGATCGCGCCGTGGCCGGCGCTTCTGTGTGCGGCAAGACCGTTCAGCTCGAGACGGCTAGTTGGCGTTCCGCAGCGGGGGCGCTTCGTCTTATCCTAAAGCCTTGCAGGCGGCCGAAGCGACCATTGCCGTGAATTTTTACCGGCCGCCGGGGCGGCAGGCGCGTTGGTGCGCCGGAGTCCGACGCGAACGTTGGGCGATCGCAGCGTTTTGCGATGTGGTTTATGTATGCGTCCGACCCTTTGGGGCGGGAAACAAGGAATGCGACGCGCATACCGATCAGGCACCCGACGAGTTAAGTGACATCACCGGCCGGCGGCCGAGCGTCGGCGCCCACGCCGAGTACGCGCGATGCGGCGCGACGCGTGCATGGCACGATAAAACCACTGTCGGGGCGCGGCGAATCAGTTCGTGGAAATGCGATGCTCAATGCCGCCGCAGCAGACGCCACGGATGACGCCAGTCGGCATGCGCGGGCGCCACGTGTTCATCGCGCGGACGCTTCAGGCGGTGTTCCTGCCATAGTTCGTCGGAATACAGCACCGCCACGATGAGCAGCGGCAACACGAGAAAAACGCCCAATATCAGTTGCTCGATCACGATCGCCTCCGTCGTGCGGCGGGAACCCTTGATTCATTTTAGGCTCTGTATTGGAGCCCACAGTCATTTTCAGTTGACGAATTTTCCGGCATCTCCGGCGCACCGGCGTCCATGCCGCCCGTGCGCAGCTAATCAAATGACTCAAGGACATTCATGCAAATTCAGAATGAACAGCACACGCTCGCGCTGAGGCCGCTCGAGCGCCAAGATCTGCGTTTCGTTCACGAACTCAACAACGACGCAAAAATCATGCGTTACTGGTTCGAGGAGCCATACGAAACCTTCGCGGAACTGTCGCAACTGTACGATCAGCACGTGCACGACCAGCGCGAGCGCCGTTTCGTCGTGGCGGACACGGAGGGCGAGCTTGTCGGCCTCGTCGAGCTGATCGAACTCGACTATATCCACCGGCGCGGCGAGTTCCAGATCATCATCGCGCCGAACCAGCAAGGCCGCGGTTACGCGACGCACGCGACGCGGCTGGCGGTGGCTTATGCGTTCAAGGTGCTGAACCTGCGCAAGCTGTATTTGATCGTCGACAAATCGAATGTCGCGGCGATTCATGTGTACGAGAAATGCGGTTTCAGGCATGAAGCCGAGCTGATCGAAGAGTTTTTTGGTAACGGCCAATATCACAACGCATTGCGGATGTGCATATTTCAGCGCGATTATTTCTCGGCTCAGTAGCGCGCCGACGAATTGCGCGGTTGTGAATGAAGCCGGCTGGCGTATATGTCGGCGTGCGTAATCGGTGACAGAGTGCCGGCGGCATAAGCCGCTGGCATTTTTTTTGTATTCCGCATATCAGAAAAACTTGGTGCGGCACTGCGAAATTTCTTGACGACTTTATGTGCGGCGCATCAAATAGATCGGCGACGCGAATTGAATTATCCAACTCGTTCATTTGCGTCGTGCGTATGGAACGGAAAGTCTTGCCAAATAAGACTTTGGCGGATTAGAAAAATCCGGAGTGCGTATTTTCCCCCGAAATGGCGCGCGATACTGGAACCGGTATGCAGGGGATGTGACGGGGTGCGGCAATACGTCACTATTGCAATCGCACAACGATTGTGCTTGCGGTCGCCGTCGGTTCTCCTAGCATGAACAAGTGCGGGCCGACGCATGCCTTTAAATACATAGCTAATGAGCGTATCGGCGCGCGAGTATGGGAGACACGACATGAAACGAACTGGTCTTTTGCTTGCGTTGATAAGCGGCATCGCTGCGTTTTCGGTTGCGCAGGCAGGCGGCGATGCGTCGCTCAAGCCTCAACAGGAAATCCAGCTCACCAAGAATGCGTGGGGATGTCTGTCGAAAGACAATTTGGACTCCGTACTGAGCCATGAGCGCGACGGCCGCTCGCAAGCGCGGCAACAGTATTTCGACGACTTCCGCTGCCTGTCGGTGCCGGAAGGTCAACGCTTCCGGGTGGTCAGCGTCGACAAGGGCGACGTGCAGTTCGTGAGCGCCGAGAATAGCGACCAGCAAGGTCTCTGGACGGACGCACGCTTCATCAAGCAGTAACCAACGGCAGGGCTGCCGCGCGGCCGTCTTGCGGCGGCGCGCGGGTGTCGGCCGGGGAGGCGTGGTTGCTGCGTATGGCCTGGGCGGCGCCCGGGCCGCGTTGCGTTTGGCCCGGCCATCAGGTTGTTTTACGCCTGCCGCGTGCGTATCGCGCATTCTGTATCATCATGCCCCGACTCGAATCAACGGCCTGTATGGGGCACGATGCTGGAATGGCGCTCAAATCGACGATCTACAAGGCGGAACTGCAAATCGCCGACATGGACCGGCATTACTATGCCGATCATTCGCTCACCGTTGCACGTCATCCGTCCGAGACGGACGAACGGATGATGGTGCGCATTGCCGCGTTCGCGCTTTTCGCGGATGAACGGCTCGAATTCTGCAAGGGACTGTCGGATACCGACGAGCCCGATCTCTGGCAAAAAGATCTGACGGGCGCGATCGATGCGTGGATCGACGTCGGCCAGCCGGACGAGCGGCGCATCGCGAAAGCGAGCGGGCGCGCCGGGCGGGTGGACGTGATTGCGTATGGCGGCCGCGCGTCCGATATCTGGTGGCAAGGCGCGCGCGCAAAGGTGGAGCGGCTGCGCAATGTGCGGGTGGTGTCGCTGGCGGACGGCGTGGCCGTTGCGCTGGGCGGGCTTGCACAGCGGACGATGCGCCTGCAATGCACGGTGCAGGACGGCGCGGCGTGGCTGTCGAGCGCAACGCATGACCCGGTGGCGATCGAATGGACCGTGCTGAAGGCGCGGGACGATGAGTGAGCATGTGCGGCGTGCGCCGCAATTTCCGTGCTCCAGAATAAGGCCGGAAGCTGCGCCGTGCACTTAAGCACCCGCCGCTTTCGCATCAGTGCGCGGCGGCTTGCGGCGGCCCCTTGAGTTCAACCATATTGCCTTCGGGGTCGTATAGATAGATCGACGGCCCGTAGCCGTCTGCGCCGTAGCGCCGCTCGGCGTCACCCGGCCGCGCACCGTGCGCGGCAAGGTGAGCGCGCAACGCGGCAGCGTCGAACGGTTCGACGCGCAAGCATAGATGATCCATGTTGTGGCTCTGTTCGGGCGTGCCGCGCGCCAATAGGTCGATCAGCGATTTGCCGGCGCGCAACTGAACGAGCCCCAAGTCCTGCTGCACTTTCTCGACGTGGCAGCCGAGCGCGTCGCAATAAAAGCGCGTCATGGCATCCAGATCGGTCACGCGCAGTACGACGTGATCGATCTCGCGGATATGGGGTTTCATCAAAAGCGTCTCCTGTCCGGGGAGTCTTACCGAGTGTAGACGGTCGGTGCGGGCGGCGGAGGGCCGACGCAAAATCGATGGGCGAAAAAAAGCCCGTTCGCATTTGAACGGGCTTAATCCATATCAGGAGGAGACATGGAGGAGACGGTTCCTACTATACACATCCGGATGGTGCAATGCAATATTCGATGTGCAAAAAAACATCAGGACAGCAATCTGTCGCATTCGCACTGCGCCAAAATGGGGCCAGTGCCGATATGAAGGCGCGTGGCCGTGAGGCGACCGGCGACTGGCGCTCTGCATCGATTGTGGAAACTATGAGGCGAATGAGAGCGCAAGATTCAGCGCGTGGCCGGATGCGATGGCGTCTACAGTGGCACGCATCCGTTCCGCTTTTGCGAGGTCATGATGAAAAAGTCGGATTATTCGACTGACGATGCGCGCTGGGCCGCGCTCATTGCGCGCGACGCTCGCGCCGACGGCGCGTTTTGCTATGCAGTCAGGACGACGGGAGTGTTTTGTCGTCCGTCATGCGCGTCGCGGCTGCCGCTGCGCGAAAATGTCGCGTTTTTTGCCGATACGGCCGCGGCGCGCGCGGCGGGCTATCGTCCGTGCAAGCGCTGCCGGCCCGAAGGGCTGCCGCGCGAGCTTGAGATCGTCAATCGCGCGTGCGCGGTGCTTGACGCGCACCGCCAGGATCGTTTCACGCTCGCGCAACTGAGCGACGCCGTTCACGTGAGCCCATTTCACTTGCAACGGCTGTTCAAGCGCGTGGTCGGCGTGTCGCCGCGCCAGTATCAGGCCGCGCGGCGGGGCGCGGCGTTGCGCGAGGCGCTGCAAAGCGGCGCGGCCGTCACGCGGGCGGCTGTCGACGCGGGCTTCAATTCGTCGTCGAGGCTCTACGAATCGGTGCCGCGTGAGCTTGGCATGCTGCCGTCGGCGTTTCGCCGCAAGGGCGCGGGGTTGACGATCGCGTATGCGACGGCCGATACGCCGCTCGGTATGGTGCTCGTCGCGGCTACCGACAAGGGAATTTGCAAGATTGCGTTCGGCGACGCAGCCGAGCCGCTCGTCGACGAACTGCGGGCGTCCTTTGCGAATGCGGCGCTGGTTGAATCGCCTGAGCGGATTGCGCCGTTCGTCGAGCAAATCAACGCTTATCTGAACGGCACGCGCGAGCGTTTCGATCTGCCGCTCGATATCGCCGCAACCGCGTTTCAGCAACGTGTATGGGACGCGTTGTGTCGGATTCCATACGGCCAGACACGCAGCTATACGGAGATTGCCGAGGCGCTTGGCGCGCCACGCGCAGTGCGTGCGGTCGCGAGCGCTTGCGCGTCGAATCCGGTCGCGTTGGCGATACCGTGTCATCGCGTCGTGCAAAAAAGCGGCTCGCTCGCCGGCTATCGGTGGGGGCTGCCGCGTAAGGCAGCGCTGATCGATGCCGAGGCGCAACGCGCGGGTGGCGAGTTTGCCGCCGCGCTCGCCGTGGACGACGCGACTTGAGCGCCGCCGCACAAGCCGCGGCCGCCGCGTTGCCCGCCGCGCAGCCGGGCGGCGTCACGTTCGAGTTGCCCTTCAAATCTCCATACGATTGGCCGCGCGTGCTGCGCTTTTTGGCGGGTCGCGCGATTCCCCGCGTCGAGGCAGTCGAGGGCGGCGCGTACCGGCGCACGATCGAATATCGCGGCACGACGGGCGTGCTCATGGTGCGTAAGCATCCGCGCAAGCGCTGTCTTGTCGCGTTCGTCGAAGGCGAGGCGGCGCGTTGCGCGGATGACGCGCTCGCCGTGCGTCTGGCGACGATGTTCGATCTGCGCGCCAATCCTGCCGTGATCGATGCGCATCTCGCGCGCGACGCATGGCTCGCGCCTCTTGTCAGCGCTGCGCCGGGCTTGCGCGTGCCGGGCGCCTGGTCGAGCTTCGAGCTGATCGTGCGCGCGATCGTCGGCCAGCAAGTGAGCGTGAAGGCGGCGACGACGATCGTCGGGCGGCTGGTCGAGCGTGCGGGCGAGCCGCTTGCCGACAAGGCGCCGCATGCGGCAACCGGTTGGCGTTTTCCGGAGCCGGCCGAGCTTGCCGCGTGCGACTTGTCGAACGTCGGGATGCCGGGCAAGCGCGTTGCAGCATTGCAGGGCGTCGCGCGCGCCGTCGCGGCGGGCGACGTGCCGATCGACGCGTATGCCGACGACCCGGCCGGCGTGCGCGCCGCGCTGCTGGCGCTGCCGGGCATTGGGCCGTGGACGGTCGAATATGTCGCGATGCGCGCCTGGCGCGACGCCGACGCGTGGCCGGCGACCGACCTCGTGCTGATGCAGGCAATCGCCGCGCGCGATCCTGCGCTCGACCGGCCGGCCAGCCAGCGTCTGCGTACCGAGCCGTGGCGGCCGTGGCGCGCTTATGCGGCGATGCATTTATGGAACGAGATCGCCGACCGGGCGGGCGCGGCGCGCGGCGGATAGTGGCATAAGCAACGGATGGCGGACGGCTGGCCCGCGCATGCGCAACCGGGCGGGCGGTGCCGAGGGCGGGTCAAGCGAGCGGCGCGGCGAGATGTTAAAGTGCCCGCTACCATTTCATTCCCACAACTGACCCGCGCATGCCGCGCGACATTGAGCCATCCTTGCGCATCGATGCTGAACAACATGACTCCCCGCCAGACTGACCGGCTGCTGCAACGCCTCGCCGTGCTGAGCACGAACCCGACACGCGAGCAACTGCCTAACGGGCTGCGCGGCATCGAAAAGGAGAGCCTGCGCGTGACGCGCGACGGGATGATCGCGTTCACGCCGCATCCGCGCGTGCTCGGCTCGGCGCTGACGCATCCGTCGATCACGACCGACTACTCGGAAGCGCTGCTCGAGCTGATCACGCCCGCCGAACGCGACGCCGCGACGACGCTCGCGCGGCTCGACGAATTGCATCGCTATGTCTATGCATTGATCGGTGACGAGATGCTGTGGACGGATTCGATGCCCGGCCTGCTGCCCGCCGACGATGAAATCCCGATCGCGAATTACGGCGTGTCGAACATCGGCCGTCTGAAAACGGTTTACCGGCGCGGTCTCGCATATCGCTACGGGCGCACGATGCAGTGCATCGCGGGCATCCACTACAACTATTCGTTGAACGAAGAAGTGTGGCGGCGGTTACATGAGGAAGACGGCTCCACCGCGAATCTGGTCGACTATCAATCCGAGCGCTATCTCGCGCTGATTCGCAACTTCCGCCGCACGAGCTGGCTGCTGATGTACTTGTTCGGCGCGTCGCCCGCGCTCGATTTGGGTTTTTTGCGCGGACGCGCGCACAAGCTCGATGCATTCGACGCCACGACGTTGTATCGCCCATATGCAACCAGCTTGCGCATGAGCGATCTCGGCTACTCGAATACGACCGCGCAGGCCGCGCTCGAAGCGGACTACAACACGCTGCAGGGCTATCTCGACGCGCTGTCGAAGGCGGTCAGCGATCCCTATCCGCCATACGAGGCGATCGGCACGCATCGCGACGGCGAATGGATTCAGATCAACACGAATGTGCTGCAAATCGAGAACGAGTTTTACTCGACGATTCGGCCAAAGCGCGTCACCTATTCGGGCGAGCGGCCGCTGCATGCGCTGGCCTCGCGCGGCGTGCAGTACATCGAAGTGCGGTGTCTCGACATCGATCCGTTCGAGCCGGTCGGCATTTCGCTCGAAACCGCGCGCTTTCTCGATGCGTATTTGCTCGTTTGCGCGCTCGATGCGAGCCCGCCGCTCACATGCGACACGTATCGGGAATCGGATGCGAATTTCGGCCGCGTCGCGCTGGACGGGCGCCGGCCGGGGCTCGAGTTGATGCGCGACGGCGTGAGCGTGCCGATGCGCGTGTGGGCCGACGAAATGCTCTCGAAGATCGATGCCGCAGGCGCCGTGCTGGATGGGATTCGCGGCGATGATGCGCACGCGCGCGCGATTGCCGCGCAGCGCGCGAAGCTCGACAATCCGGAACTCACCCCGTCGGCGCGCGTGTTGCGCACGATGCGCGAGCGGGGCCAGTCGTTCATCGAATTCGCGCGCGTGCAGAGCGAAGCGCATGCATCGTATTTTCGCGCCCGGCCGCTCGACGATGAGGCGATGCAGCAAGCGCAGCGGCTCGCGCAGCGCTCGCTCGATGAACAGACGGAACTCGAAGGAAAGAATGCGGGATCGTTCGATGCGTTCGTCGCCGCGTATCGCGCTTATACGCTGAATCGGTTCAGCGTTTGATGGCGCGGGGATAAAGGATGACTGACGGGCGGCGGCTGGCCTTGCGCGCTTGACGCGCCGCCCGTGCGGGTCGTTTGTTGGGCATCGAAAGCCGTTCGAGTTGGTGCGCGCAGGCGTGCGTTTAGCCTCGGCCGGCGGCGTTGCGTGCGACCCGTTTGCCGGCTCGGAGACGTTTCCGGTCGCTGCGCGCGCAGAGCCGGTTGGCGCCGAGTCGGGTGCGAGGACGAGTCCAGCTTGTCATGCTGCCGCGTTGGTGAGATTGATCGACACGAATGCACTTGAACAACTCAAGTCGGCGAGCCGCGAGATGTGTGTGAACTGAGGTGCCTGAGAGGCAGGCGCGCTGAGGCGTGGATGTCGTGCCGGCGGTATTGAGGAAGCGGGAGGCGCTGAAGTACGCGACGGACCGAGCCATTTCCGCAGCGTGTTCGTCGTGTACACGCCGAACGGGGCGAAGGACGGCATTTGGCGCATTCCGGTGTCGGAAACCGCTACGAACGACGAATTCGTCGCCGGTGAAAGCGTGATGCGCGATATTTGCTCGCGGCGCATTGCGTGCCCTCGCAATGGTTCGGCATCGTGCATGACAACTCGAGCGGGTTCGGTATGACAGACGCCGCCGCGCGCGTGTTCGGAGCGGCGTGAAATCAAGTTGCGCTGCCGGTGCTGGCTCGTGACTGCCGTAATATTAGACGCCGTCTGATATTGGCACGGAGACGGAAATGAAAAAGGGCTTAGCATCGCTGCTAAGCCCTTGAATTCTTTGGTGGGGCGTGAGTGACTCGAACACTCGACCTACGGATTAAGAGTCCGCTGCTCTACCAACTGAGCTAACGCCCCAACAGAAGCGAGATTATGCGCAAACTTTTCGGGATTGTCTAGCCCTTTTCCGTATTTTCGGCAAAATTTTTTTTGAGCCTTCCGCCGCGCCTGTCCGATTCCTGACGGCGCGTCGCACTGCGCGCGCTCCCGGTATGATGACGCCGAATCCTTGTCGCGCGGCGGTCGCGCGGCTTTTTCTGGGCTTACGATGATGGACGAAAATACTGTCCGCGATTTGCTGGACCGGCTCCTCGCGCCGTGGGTCCGTTCCCTTTGCCTGACTCCCGTGACGATCTCGGAGGAGGGCGTCACGCTCCGCTTGCCGTTTTCGGGCGAGCTTCGCCATTCGGGAGGCGTCATCTGCGGTCAAGTGTTCATGGCGGCCGCCGATACCGCGATGGTTGTCGCGATCTCTGCCGCGTTAGGCGAATTCCGGCCGATGACTACCGTGGCGTTGAACACGCATTTCATGCGCCCGGTGCGCAAGGGGGACGTGCTCGTCACGGCACGCGTGCTGCGAATGGGCCGCAATCTCGTGTTCGGCGAGATCGAGCTGTTCGACGAGGACGGCAAGATGGCTGTCCACGCGACCTCGACCTATGCGCTCGTTTCCTGAGCGCGCTTCGCGGACAGAGGGGCGCTGATTCGATGTTCGAGCAGATCGTTTTTGCGGGAGGCGGCAATCGCTGCTGGTGGCAGGCAGGGTTCTGGGATGTCGTGCGTCCCGCGCTCGACTTGTCGCCGCGCGTGATCGCCGGGATCTCGGCGGGAGCCGCCACGGCTTGCATGCTCCACCTGCGCGATTCGCAATGGGTGATGCGCTATTACGAGGCGGTGCTCAAGCACAATCGGAAGAATGCCTATTGGGGCAACCTGCTGCGCGCCGAGCCGGTATTTCCGCATTACCGGATCTACCGGCAGGCGCTTCTCGACATTTACGGCGAGCCGTTTGCGAGGCTTGCCGCCGCACCCGAGATTCGCGTCGGCGTGTCTCATCTGCCGCGCTGGCTCGGGGCGCGTAGCGCGGTGGCGGCAGGGCTGGTCGCGTACAACATCGAGAAATACGTGCGCAAGACGCTGCATCCAACGTTTGGCCGTTCGCTGGGTTTTCGGCCGGAGTTCGTGCGCGCGCAGGATTGCGCAGGAGTCGACGAACTTGCCGACTTGATCCTGCAATCGTCGTGCACGCCGCCATTTACGCCGGTCCTGCGCCGCAATGGCCGGCCGGTGCTCGACGGCGGCATGGTCGACAATGTGCCCGTCAGCGCGCTCGATGCATCGCCAGGGCCGGTGCTCGTGATGGTCACGCGACGCTATCCACGGCCGCAGATGTTCGCGGTCGATCACGGCGGCCAGCGGCGCGTCTATGTGCAGCCGTCGAAGAAGGTGCCGATCTCGAGCTGGGACTATACGAGTCCGCACCAGATGCAGCACGCTTACGATCTTGGGCGGTGCGATGGCGAGCGTTTTGTGACGGCGGCTGCGCGCATCGTCGGCGGGGCTGCCGCGCAAAGCCGCTGAGCCGGGCGGGCCCGCTTTCCAGGGGGGCTCGCGGGCGTCGCACGCACGTCGGTCTACGCAAATCGGAAAACGCGCACAGGCCCAACGGTGGGCGACCTAAAATTTTGATCGACGGATCGACGGATCGACGGATCGACGGATCGACGGATCGACGGATCGACGGATCGACGGATCGACGGATCGACGGATCGACGGATCGACGGATCGACGGATCGACGGATCGACGGATCGACGGATCGACGGATCGACGGATCGACGGATCGACGGATCGACGGATCGACGGATCGACGGATCGACGGATCGACGGATCGACGGATCGACGGATCAATTCCGGCCGCCGCTTCCGCGTCGCCATTGCCGCGCGTGCATATCGCGATAGCGTCACCCGTTGGCGGCTCAGGCCGCCGGGCTCAGGTTACCGGCGCGAGCGCCCCGGCGTCAGCGCGTCCGGATTGACGACGCTCGAGATGTCGCCGGCGTCGAACGCGAGAATGTTCTTGAACGCGGCGCTGAAGTAAAGCTCATAGCTCTCGCGCTCGACATAGCCGATGTGCGGCGTGCAGATCACGTTTTCCATCCGCAGCAGGCTGTAGCCTTGCAGAATCGGCTCGCTTTCGTAGACGTCGATGGCGACCATTCCCGGACGGTTGCGCGCGAGCGCGTTGACGAGCGCGTTTTCCTCGAGCAGCTCGGCGCGGCTCGTGTTGACGAAAAGCGATGTCGGTTTCATCCGCAGTAAATCGTCCAGCTTGACGATGCCGCGTGTGTCGTCGTGTAGGCGCAGGTGCAGCGACAGCACGTCGACTTGCTCGAAGAACGCCTCGCGGCTTGGCGCGAGCGCATGGCCGTCCGCGCGCGCGGCTTCGAGCGAGTGCTCGCGGCCCCAGATCATCACGTTCATCCCGAACGCTTTGCCGTAGCCGGCGACGAGCCGGCCGATCTTGCCATAGCCCCAAATGCCGAGTGTTTGCCCGCGCAGCACTTGGCCGAGCCCGAAGTTGGGCGGCATTGCCGAGGTTTTGAGCCCCGATTGCTGCCATGCGCCCTGTTTCAGGTTCGCGACGTACTGCGGAATGCGGCGTTGCGCGGCCATGATGAGCGCCCAAGTCAGCTCTGCGGGCGCGATCGGCGAACCGGTGCCTTCCAGCACGGCGATGCCGCGCTCGGTGCAGGCGTCGAGATCGATGTGCGACGAGATACGCCCCGTTTGGCTGATCATCCGCAATTGCGGCAGCTTGCCGAGCAACTGCGATGTGATGTGCGAGCGCTCACGGATCAGCACGAGGGCCTCGACTTCGGCCAAGCGGCTTGCGAGCTGTCCGAGGCCGCGCACCGTGTTGTTGAAGACCTTGACCTCATGGTCGGCGAGCATGTCGAAGCAATCGAGTTTGCGGACCGCGTCCTGGTAGTCGTCGAGGATGGCAATTTTCATGGCGTGTTTCAGGGTTCGCGCGGCTTGTGGAAGGGGCGGCCGTCTGGCGTCGGCGTGCCCGGATCCGGCCCGGTTTGGGGTCGTCATGATCCTATGACGGCGCGGGAGCAGGTGTATCTCTTTTTAACAGCTTGTTACGTAACGCGACAAGTTGTCGCACATGGGCGGCACTCGGGATGCTTCGCTCCTTTTTTATATCGGTCGGAGCGCGGTTTTTGCGTGTCTCAATTGTCGGGTTTGCTCGCCATGCAGACTAAATTATCTCTTTTGTCTGGACAATTAGCCTATCCTGAGGGCTGAGCTTAACAAGTTTGAAGGTTTTTTCAGAAATTTCGTCAGGAATTGAGCAACTCTGCATTTTTTTCGCTGTCGTAGGAAAATTACCCATTTGCTTCACATTTTTGAAGCTGTAACAGCGGTAGGAGTGAAGTATGGATCATTTGCAGTCGATGCGAGTGTTCGTGAAGGTGGCGGATCTCGGCAGCTTTGCGCGAGCCGCAAGCGCGATGGATATTTCGAACGCCGTCGCGACGCGTCACGTCGCCGACCTCGAGAGCCGACTTGGCACCCGCCTTCTGAACCGCACTACCCGCAGTCTCTCGCTGACCGAGTCCGGCCAGGTTTATCTGGAACGGGCGCGCCAGATTCTCGATGAGTTGGAAGACGTCGAGCAAATGGTGGTCGCGCGTAACCATGAGCCGGTGGGCACGCTACGGATCGTCGCGCCCGTCGTTTTCGGCCTGCACAATCTTGCGCCGGTGCTGCAGTCATATACGCAGCGCTATCCGAAAGTCGTGCCTGATTTGACCCTTGTCGACCGTCAAGTCGATCTCGTCGAAGAAGGCTTCGACGTCGGGGTCGTGATCACGCGCCAGATGCGCAGCGCAAGCATCGTCACGCGCAGGTTGACGACAGGCTGCATGGTGGTTTGCGCGACGCCCAGCTATCTGGAGAAGCACGGCGTGCCGACCCATCCGGATCACCTGAGCGAGCATCCGTCGTTGAGTCTGCCGGCCGAATACTGGGGCGACGAGCGGGTATTCACCGGGCCGGATGGCGAAGTGCGTGTGCGGCCGGCGAACATCATCGTCGCGAACAACACCGAAATGCTGCGCCAGTTCGCCATGCTCGGCATGGGTATCGCGATCCTGCCGAGCTACCTGATCGGCAGCGACATTGCGCGCGGCAAGCTGGTGCGCCTGTTGAGCGATTACCGGTTGCCGCAGGTCGAGATCAACATCGCGTATCCGAGCCGCCGTCACTTGCCTGCGAAGGTCCGCACGTTCATCGATCATCTCGTCGAGTACTTCAGTCAGTCGCCCGACACGACGCTGGGCGAGCAATGGGCTTCGCAGGGTAGTGTGGGGCAGCCTGTCGACGTGCAACATGTCGAAATGCACGCCGAGCACTCGGACGCCAACAACGGGCCGACGCTCGCGCCGCGCTTGTCACGCTCGCCGCGCCCGCGCGTCGTCGTGCCTTCGCCGCTGTAATACGCAGTAAATAGCGCTCAGGAACACGTTACGCAGCGGCGGTTTGTTTGGCGCGATTGCAGCGCGGCGCCACGCTCATTGGTTGGCGAGCAGCTTGTGACTGCGCATTGAACGCGATTGAAGGAAAAAGCGCGGGCTCATCGAGCGCCGCGCTTTTTTTGTGACTATGCCGACGCGGCGTGTGCGGATTAAATTGCAGCGTGTGCGGTGTATCGCTGCGCGTGCCACATGACATCCCGTTGTCGCGCAATGCCCGGCAGGCCTGCGATGAGTCGAGGCCGGCGAACCGGCCTTGGTCAGTTGGGCGTGAACCCGGCGCGGCCAGGTGCCGAGCCGGGCGCTCCCGATGCGGTGTGGATCAAGAGCCCGTTTTACGCGCCGGGGTCTTGCGGGCTGCGCTCTTGCGGGCCGGTGCGGCTTTCTTGCCGCTTTGCTCCGCTTCCTGCGGGGCGTCGCCGGACGGCGCCGATCCAGCCGCGCTCTTTTTCGCCGCAGCGGCTTTCGGTTCCTTTTTCTCGAACTCGAAGCCGATCTTGCCATCCGGCTGTTTGACGAG
Organism: Burkholderia singularis; assembly: GCF_001718875.1. Classification (NCBI taxonomy): domain Bacteria; kingdom Pseudomonadati; phylum Pseudomonadota; class Betaproteobacteria; order Burkholderiales; family Burkholderiaceae; genus Burkholderia; species Burkholderia singularis. Next base: position 244,744 of record NZ_CP013448.1, on the reverse strand, counting down.
ATAAGCCTTGAAGTTACGCCCCGTGCGCGACGATTTGAAGTTCGGCAGCAGATCGGTGCGGCCTTCTTCGAGCAGCTTCGCCATTTGCTCGCGGGTGATTTCTTGTTGCAGGATCACCTTGCCTGAGCGGAAATCGCAAGTCTTCGGATTCGCGACCGAATGCTCGCAGACATAGCTCATCCCGTGCTCGAACACGCGGGCCTTGCACTTCGGACACCCGCCGACGGGTTCCTGCGCGGAGAAGTCGGGCGCTTCGCCGTCTTCGCTGCCCTGTTCCTGGCCGAAATCGAACTCGAGCTTGTAGTTGTTCGTCTCGTCGTCGAACGTGAGTTTGAGGATGGCCGAGAACGGCCGCCCCATCTTGCTGCGAAAGCCGGACAACGGACCGATTTCCTTCTTCTGCAACAGTTCCTCAACCTCGGCAATCTCGAACTGGCGGCTGCCCGGAATCTTGGAAATCGAAAACTCGCACTTCGTGCATGCGAAACGCCGGTAGTTTTCCTTCACCTGACCGCCGCAATTCGGGCAAGGCGTTTCGAGCGTGGCGTAATCGCCGGGGATCGTATCGGAGTCGTATTCCTTCGCCCGCTTGACGATTGTCTGCGTCATCCGTGCGATTTCCTGCATGAACGCGTCGCGTTGCAGGTTGCCGCGCTCCATCTGCGCGAGCTTGTATTCCCATTCGCCGGTGAGCTCGGGCGCAGTCAACTCCTTTACGTCCAGGCCGCGCAGCAGCGTCATGAGCTGGAATGCCTTCGCGGTCGGAATGAGTTCGCGGCCCTCGCGAACGAGATACTTTTCGCCGAGCAACCCTTCGATGATCGCCGCGCGCGTGGCCGGCGTGCCGAGCCCCTTTGCCGCCATCGCCTCGCGCAATTCGTCGTCCTCGACGAGTTTGCCCGCGCCTTCCATCGCCGACAACAGCGTCGCTTCCGAATAGCGCGCGGGCGGTTTCGTCGTCAGGCTGTGTGCGGCGATCTTGTCGGTCTTGACCTTCTCGTCCTTCTGCACCGGTACGAGGTTCGCGTCCGCGCCCTCGGCGTCGCGGCCATACACTTGCAGCCAGCCCGGCTCGATCAGCACCTTGCCTTCCGTCTTGAAGTGATGGCCGGCCACTTCGGTGATCCGCGTCGTGACCCTGTATTCGGCGGCCGGGAAGAACACCGCCAGAAAACGTTTGACCACGAGGTCGTAAAGTTTCTGCTCGGGTTCCGACAGCGATTTCGGCGCTTGCAGCGTCGGGATGATCGCGAAGTGGTCGCTGATCTTCGAATTGTCGAAGATCCGCTTATTCGGCTTCACCCAGCCCTTGTCGAGCACCTGTTTCGCGTGCGGCAGGTAGTTGTTGCTTTCCTTGAGCATCTCGAGCGTGCTCTTTACGGTGCCGAGGTAGTCCTCCGGCAGCGCGCGCGCATCGGTACGCGGGTAGGTGAGCACCTTGTGCTTTTCATATAGCGCCTGCGCGAGCCCGAGCGTGTTCTTCGCGGAGAAGCCGAAACGGCTGTTCGCTTCGCGCTGCAGGCTCGTCAAGTCGTACAAGAGCGGCGAGAGCTGCGTCGACGGCTTTGATTCCTCGCTGACGACGCCGAGCTGATCGCGGCATGCGGCGACGATCGTCTCGGCGGCGGGCAGGCTCCAGAGGCGCGAGTCGCGCTTCTCGGGATCGAACTCGTCTTTCTTGAACTTCGGATCGAACCAGCGGCCTTCGTAGAAGCCGCCCGCGCAGACGAACTCGGCTCGCACTTCCCAGTAGTCGCGCGGCACGAAGCGGCGGATCTTTTCCTCGCGCTCGACGACGATCGACAGCGTCGGCGTTTGCACGCGGCCAACCGTCGTCAGGAAGAAGCCGCCCCCCTTGCTGTTGAACGCGGTCATCGCGCGCGTGCCGTTGATGCCGACGAGCCAGTCGGCCTCCGAGCGGCAGCGCGCGGCGTCGGCGAGCGGCTGCATTTCGCCGTCGCTGCGCAGATGGGCGAAGCCGTCGCGGATCGCCGCAGGCGTCATCGATTGCAGCCACAGCCGCTGAACCGGTTGTTTCGCTTTGGCGTGTTGCGCGATCAGGCGGAAGATCAGCTCGCCCTCACGCCCCGCGTCGCAGGCGTTGATCAGACGGTCGATGTCCTTGCGCTTGATCAGCTTGGTCAGCACCTTCAGGCGCGACTCGCTTTTCGCGATCGGATTCAGATCGAAGTGCGGCGGAATGACCGGCAGGTGCGCGAAGCTCCATTTGCCTCGCTTGACTTCGTATTCTTCGGGCGCGGCGATTTCGAGCAGGTGGCCGACCGCCGACGACAGCACGTACTCGTCGCTTTCGTAATATTCGTCATGCTTGGTAAAGCCGCCCAAGGCTCGCGCGATGTCGTTCGCGACAGAAGGCTTTTCCGCAATGATGAGTGCTTTCGACATGACAATGTATATGGGTGGACCGGGCGAACCCGGTTACAGGCTCTTTTACGACGGCTTTATAGCACACGGCGCCGCATTGGGAGCCAGTACCGCAAAAAGCGGGTCATCATAAGTGGGGGCAAGGGCGACGGCAAGCCTGGCGCGCGCACCCGGTGTAAACAGGCGGAAAAATTTTCTTCGATGCTCATTTTTTTGAGGGCCTGACAATTTTATTCGAACAAATTGCGAAGCTTGGGCGCATGCGGCACGCCCGGCAGCGCGGTCAGGTCGGACAGCATGCGATCGACGATGCCTGCGTGGGGCAGCACGGTACCGAAGAAGCGCACTGCGTTGGCGTCTTCGATCAAAAGGGTCGGAAAATTCTCGACGTCGAGTTCGTCGAGCCGGTCGGCGTGCGTTTCGATGTCGATCCACGCGAAGCAGGCTTCGGGGTGGGCGGCGGCCAGGGTGTCAAAGGTGGTTTGGTATTCGCGGCACGTGCCGCACCACTCGGCGCATAGGCAGGCGACGAACAGCGTGTCCGGATTCCGGAGGCGCTCGGCGATCCGATCCTCATCGGTGTCGAGATTCAGCGCGGGCATGGTTTTCCTTGTTTGGTCGGGCGGCGGTGCGGGAAGCTCCCGCGCTCACGCCGCTATTGGCCGGAATTTAGCACGGCGTTCGTCTTGCACGCTTGCGGGCGCTGCGGCGAGCCGTCGACGCGGGTATAGCGGCCGCCCGGCAGCGCCGCGATGCGGCCGGCCAGCTCGAGTTGCAGCAGCAGACGATGCAGCGCATCGGCCGGCAGTGCCGTGCGCTGCGCAAGCAGTTCGAGCGGCACGGGGCTATAGCCGATTGCATCGAGCAGCCGACGGGCGTCGGCGTCCGGCTCCGGGGGTTCGATCGGCGGGCCGGACTGGGCTGAACTGGCCGAGTCGACTGGCGCGGCGGGTTCGGCGGGCGCAGCGGCTCGTACTGCCGCTGCCCGGCTCGCGGCCGCCGGCCGCGCGGGGGCGAGACCAAATTCATCGAGCACGTCCGAGGTTGTCTCGACCAGCTTCGCGCCATCGCGGATCAGCGCGTGACACCCTTGCGACAGCGGCGCGTGAATCGAGCCGGGAATCGCAAACACGTCGCGGCCCATGTCGTTCGCGAGCCGCGCGGTGATCAGCGAGCCGGAGCGCAGCGCGGCCTCGACGATCAGCACGCCGCCCGCCAACGCGGCGATCAGCCGGTTGCGTTGTGGGAAATGCGCAGAGCGGGCTGGCGTGCCGAGCGGCCATTCGGAAACGAGCGCACCGCGCCCGGCGATTTCGTGTGCAAGCGCGTGGTGCCGGGCCGGGTAGACGAGATCCGCGCCGGTGCCGATCACGGCGACCGTGCTGCTCGCGCCGTCGAGGCCGCCGCGGTGTGCGGCGCCGTCGATGCCCAGCGCGAGACCCGATACGACCGCGAGCCCAGCGTCGGACAACTCGCGCGCGAAGCGGGTTGCGTCAGCAAGCCCCTGCGGCGTCGCACTCCGGCTGCCGACGATTGCGACCGAGCGCGCATGGAGCAACTCGATCCGCCCTTTTATATATAGGAGCGGCGGGGGATCGTGCAGCGCCGCGAACGTGCCGGGATAGGCCGGGTCGCGCTGGGTGACGAGCGCGTTGCCTGGTTCGTCGAGCCAGGCGAGCGTTAGGTCGACGCGGCGTGCAAGATCGTCGGCGGGCGGCATGAGCACGGCGCGCGCCACCGCTTCGCCGACGAGTGCCGCCAACTCCGCATGGGACGCGTCGAAAAGCGCCGCCGGCGATGCAAATGCGTCGATGAGCGCCGCGCGCGCCGCCGAAGGCACGCCGGATAACGCCGCGAACCGCACCCACGCGGCGAGTTCGGTGCGCGTGAGCATCAGCGGCGGCATGAGCCGGTCCTCGAGACGCGTGGTCTGCGGCACGTGTAATGCCGTGATAAAATTTTCATCATCCGAAATAAAACGAAGAACGAAGTGCCGTGCGCGCGGAATCACGGCGCTGTGCCGGCCGTCTCGACGCACGGGCCATATTGCGGCGTCGGCTCCATCTTGACGTCGGCGAGTGCGTCGCGGCAGTCTGCCGGACAGCTAACGCAGGCAGATCGCTCGTTCCTCCCAAACCTGAACATCATGGCTTTGCTGAACATCCTCCATTACCCTGACAAGCGGCTGCACAAGGTCGCCAAGCCGGTCGACAAGGTCGACGACCGGATCCGCAAGCTCGTCGCCGACATGGCCGAGACGATGTACGCCGCGCCCGGCATCGGCTTGGCGGCAACGCAGGTCGACGTGCACGAGCGCGTGATCGTGATCGACGTGTCCGAGGAAAAGAACGAGCTGCGCGTTTTCATCAATCCGGAAATCGTTTGGTCGAGCGACGGTAGGCAGGTGTATGAGGAGGGCTGTTTGTCGGTGCCCGGCATCTACGACGAGGTCGAGCGGCCCGAGCGCGTGCGCGTGCGCGCGCTGAACGAACAAGGCGAGACGTTCGAGATCGATTGTGAAGGGCTCCTCGCGGTGTGCGTGCAGCACGAGATGGATCACCTGATGGGGCGTGTATTCGTTCAATATCTGTCGCCGCTCAAGCAAAGCCGGATCAAGACGAAGATGAAGAAACTCGAGCGCGCGATGTAAGGCGCGCGGCCGCAGCACTGTCTGCTTCCCGATTCATTTGCCATGACACATTCACTGCGGGTCGTTTTTGCCGGTACGCCGGAGTTTGCCGCGGCGGCGCTTGCCGCGATCCATGAAGCCGGTTTCCCGGTGCCGCTCGTGCTTACCCAGCCGGATCGCCCGGCCGGACGCGGGATGAAGCTGCAGGCAAGCGCGGTGAAGCGCTACGCGCTCGAGCACGGCATCGCCGTTGCACAGCCCGCTTCGCTGCGCCGCGCGGGCAAGTATCCGGCCGAGGCCGCCGCCGCGCTCGAGCTGCTGCACGCGACGCCGCACGACGTGATGGTGGTCGCCGCATACGGTTTGTTGTTGCCGCAGGAGGTGCTCGATCTGCCGCGCCACGGCTGCATCAACATTCATGCGTCGTTGCTGCCGCGCTGGCGCGGCGCCGCGCCGATCCATCGCGCAATCGAGGCGGGCGATGCGCAAACGGGCGTCACGCTGATGCAAATGGACGCCGGGCTCGATACGGGCGCGATGCTTGACGACACGCGTGTCGCGATCCTGCCTGACGATACGACGGCCACGCTGCACGACAAGCTTGCCGCGGCCGGCGCGCGGCTTATTGTCGATGCGCTTGCCGAGCTGGAGCGCGCCGGCTCGCTTGCGTCGACGCCGCAGCCCGCCGAGGGCGTGACGTATGCCGAGAAGATCGCCAAACACGAGGCGGCGCTCGACTGGCGCAAGCCGGCAGCGGCGCTCGCGCGCCAAGTGCGGGCGTTCGACCCGTTCCCGGGCGGCGTGGGCACGCTCGATGGCGTGGTGCTCAAAATTTGGGCCGCCGACGCAGTGGCCTCGCGGGGCGACGCATTGCCCGGCACGATCGTCGACGCCGGTCCCGACGGCGTCGTGATCGCCTGTGGCGAAGGGGCGCTGCGCGTCACGCAGTTGCAGAAGCCCGGCGGCAAGCGCTTGCCTGCCCGCGAATTTCTCGCCGGCTCGCCCGTGGCGGCCGGACAGCGTTTCGAGCTTCCCGGCGTTGCGTAGCCGCGCCGCCGCCGGATACGAGTTCAACGCAATCGGTCGCGCGGCGCAATCGGCTGAACGGCCAAGTCGCTATGCGCGGTGCGCGCACGTAAAATTTCTCTGCTAACCCGTTGGGAGGAGTCGCATGTTCGGCATTACTCATTTCGGCTTGTTCGTTGCGGCAGTTTTTTTATTGAATATCACGCCGGGACCTGACACCGCCTACGTCGTCGGCCGCAGCATCGCGCAGGGGCGCGGCGCGGGCCTCGTGTCCGCGCTGGGCATCTCGGCGGGGTGCTGCGTCCACGCGCTGGCGTGCGCATTCGGCCTGACAGCCGTGTTGGCCGCGTCGGCCACCGCGTTTACCGTCATCAAGATCGTGGGCGCGGCTTATCTCGTCTATCTGGGTGTGCGTCTCATCTTCGCGAAGCACGAGCCGCAGGCCACTGAAGGCGCTGCGTGGCCGGGCACTGATAAATCGTTGCGCCAGCTTTTCATGCAAGGCTTCCTGACGAACGTGCTGAATCCGAAAGTAGTGCTCTTTTTCGTGTCGTTCTTTCCGCAATTCGTCGCGGCCGACAGCGACCATAAGGTGCTGGCGTTCTTGACGCTGGGCGCGGTGTTCGTCGTGATGGGCACGATGTGGTCGTGCATCGTCGTCTGGGTGGCGGCCGGCGTCACGCAGCGCTTCGCGGGCAAGCCGCGCGTGAAGAAATGGCTCGATCGGGGCATCGGCAGTGCGTTCATCGGTCTTGGCGTGAGGCTTGCGGCGTCGCAGCGCTGAGGGTTGAATTTTCTCGACGCGTTCTTATCTAACAGATCGCTTACAATCGAGCGCTGTTGCCGGTATCGGCGCGGCGATATCCCGGCAGACGGATAAGGAGTGGGAAATATGTTTAATTGGGTCAAAACGGCGATGCTGATGGCCGCGATCACGGCCCTTTTCATCGTAATCGGCGGCATGATCGGCGGATCGCGCGGCATGACGATTGCGTTGCTGCTCGCGCTCGGCATGAATTTCTTTTCGTACTGGTTCTCGGACAAGATGGTTCTGCGCATGTACAACGCGCAGGAAGTCGACGAAACAACGGCGCCGCAGTTCTACCGGATGGTGCGTGAGCTGGCGACGCGCGCGAACCTGCCAATGCCGCGCGTCTATCTGATCGACGAGGATCAGCCGAATGCGTTCGCCACCGGCCGCAACCCTGAGCACGCGGCGGTCGCCGCGACGACGGGCATTCTGCGTGCGTTGTCCGAGCGCGAGATGCGCGGGGTGATGGCCCATGAGCTTGCGCACGTCAAGCATCGCGACATCCTGATCTCGACGATTTCCGCGACGATGGCAGGTGCGATTTCCGCGCTCGCGAATTTCGCGATGTTCTTCGGCGGGCGCGACGAGAACGGCCGTCCTGCGAATCCGATCGCGGGCATCGCGGTCGCGCTGCTCGCGCCGATCGCAGGTGCGCTGATCCAGATGGCGATTTCACGGGCGCGCGAGTTCGAGGCCGATCGGGGTGGTGCGCAAATCTCGGGCGATCCGCAGGCGCTCGCAGCGGCGCTCGACAAAATCCATCGCTATGCGTCAGGCATCCCGTTTCCGGCGGCCGAGCAGCATCCGGCCACTGCGCAGATGATGATCATGAATCCGCTGTCGGGAGGCGGTTTGCAGAATCTGTTCTCGACGCACCCGGCCACCGAGGAGCGGATTGCACGCTTGATGGAAATGGCGCGCACGGGCCGCTTCGACTGACAGACGGCGCAGGCGGCGAGTGTGGCGCCGTTGAGGCCGGCTGGCTGGTCGAGCAATGACGAGGTTAGAGTACCAGCGCTGCACCATTTCTAATGGCGCCCGATTGCCGGATGACGGAACCCAGCGCGCATTCGAATCCTGTCGCACGATGCATCGTTTCGGGCCGGCCCGCGAGTGAGCATGTCGTGGGCCGTCGGGCGAGGCCGACGATCATTCGATCGTCGGGCTGAATGAGTCACTCGGCAATCTCGCTACAATATCCCCCTTCGCTTGGGCCGCCAGCCGGCTCTTGATCCCTTCCTATCTTCGCTCGGCGCGAGTTCGTATCCCGCACCGCGCGCACTGAGTTCCAATGACCCAGATTCGTCGTCCCCGATCCCGCACATCCGATGCGCCCGCGCGTTCGCGCGCGCCGCGCCTGTCGGCGTTGCATCTCAGTGCCGATTCGCTCGGTTTCGCGCTCGATGGCGCCGCCCAGGCAGTCGACGCAGTCGCGCGCGGTGTGGCGTTGCCCGCCGCGCTTTCGGCCGTGCACGCAGAGTTGTCCGCCGGCGTGCAGACGGCTTCGCGCGGCGCGATCCAGGATATTGCGTATCGCGCGATGCGCCGGCGCGGCACGGCGGAATGGCTGATCACGCAATTCGTCGCGAAGCCGCCGCCCGCGCACGTGCAGGCACTTCTCGTCTGCGCGTTCGCGCTGCTCGTCGACGATGAAGCGCATGCGCCGTATGCGCCCTTCACCGTGGTCGATCAAGCGGTGAGCGCGATCGGTGCGCGCCGCGAGTTTGCGTTTGCGAAAGGGCTCGTCAACGCGGTGCTGCGCCGTTTCTTGCGCGAGCGGACGGTTTGGCTGGAGCGCGTGCAAGCCGATCGGCGCGCGCGGTGGAATTACGACGCATGGTGGATTGACGCGGTGACGCGCGCATGGCCCGACGCCTGGGAGCGCGTGCTCGCAGCGGGCGACGCGCCGGGGCCGCTGACGCTGCGTGTGAACGCGCGTCGCATGACGGCCGGCGACTATCTCGAAAAACTGCGTATTGAGCAGATCGACGCCGAGCAAATTGGCCGTCATGCGGTGCGGCTCGCGTCGCCGCTGCCGGTCGAGCGGATTCCCGGTTTCGCGCAAGGGGCCGTTTCGGTGCAGGATGCGGGCGCGCAGTTCGCGGCTCAATGGCTTGGCGCGCGCGACGGCATGCGCGTGCTCGACGCATGCGCGGCGCCCGGCGGCAAGACGGGCCATATCCTCGAGTTGGCCGACGTCGAAGTCGTCGCGCTCGAAAGCGATCCGCAGCGCGCGCAGCGCATCGGCGAGAATCTCGCGCGGCTTTCGCTGCCCGCCGGCCGCAGCAGGTGCGACGTGCGCATCGGCGACGCGGGCGAGCCCGCGCAATGGCACGACGGCCGCGCGTTCGATCGCATTCTCGCGGACGTGCCGTGCTCCGCGTCCGGTATCGTGCGCCGCCATCCCGATATTCGCTGGTTGCGCCGTGCGGCCGATATTGCGGCGCTCATCGCCGAACAGCGCCGCATTCTCGGCGCGCTCTGGCCGCTGTTGAAGCCGGGCGGCGAACTGCTCTACGTCACGTGCTCGATCTTTCCGGAGGAAGGCGAGTGGCAGGCGCGCTGGTTTGGAGACGCCTATCAAGATGCGGTACGATTGGACGCGCCCGGGCAGTTGCTGCCGCGGAGCACGTCAGGCGTGGCGCCGGTCGATGAGCCGGACGGCTTGCGCCGGCCTATCGATCACGACGGATTTTTCTACGCGCGCTTTCAGAAACGGTGACGATCAAACGCTTCTTTCCACTTCGGCTCGCGGCCGTGCTTTGGGTCGCGTTGACGCTGTGCCTTGCTGCCGTTCCGGTCGCGCATGCCGATACGATCGCTGTGCAACGCGCGTCGCTGCAGTCCGACGGCAGCGGCTGGAGTCTCGACGCGAAGTTCGATTTCGAGCTGAACAGCAGCCTTGAGGATGCGGTCAACAAGGGCGTTCCGCTCTATTTCACGACCGATTTCGAGCTGAGCCGCGCGCGCTGGTATTGGTTCGACGAGCAGCCGGTTTCGGTGTCGAAGACGATCCGGCTGTCGTACCAGCCGCTCACGCGCGACTACCGCGTGTCCACGGGCGGCCTGCAGCTCGTCGGCTTCACGACGTTGAAGGAGGCGCTCGCGATCGTCAAGCATGTCACGTCATGGCACGTGATCGACAAGAGCCAGGTGAGTCCGGGCGAAACCTATACCGCATCGGTGCGCATGCAGCTCGATACCGCGCTGATGCCGAAACCGTTTCAGGTGGACGCGGTGAACAACCGCGATTGGAATCTCGCCTCCGACTGGAAGCGCTTTACCTTTACGGTGGCCGAACGTGCTAAATAAAGTACGGGTGCGCCGCGCAGCGAGCGGCAAGAGCCTTCTGGTGCGCGTGATCGTGTCGACCGTCGCGATCACGGCGTTGCTGCTGCTCGTGCTGCTTGCGGCGGCGAGCGCGAACACCGAGTTTTTCGATCGCTACTACTCGTGGCTCTATTCCGCGAACATCATCGTCGCGCTGGTATTCCTGCTCGTCGTGCTCGGGCTCGTGGGGATGATCGTCGTGCGGCTGCGCAAGGGCAAGTTCGGCACGCGGCTGCTCGCGAAGCTCGCAGTGTTCTTCGCGCTCGTCGGTGTCGTGCCGGGCGGGATCATTTATATCGTGTCGTATCAGTTCGTGTCGCGCAGCATCGAGTCGTGGTTCGACGTCAACGTCGAGACGGCGCTTACCGCCGGCCTGAACCTCGGCCGCGGGATGCTCGATACGTCGCTTGCGGATCTGCAGACGAAAGCGAAGCTGATGGCCGAGCAGCTCGCGAGCGCCGACACGCACACGAACGGCACGACGTTGACGCTGTTGCGCCTGCGCGACCAGTTCGGCGTGCAGGATGCCACGATCCTCGAGCCGGGCCGCAGCACGGGCGCGTCGCCCGATGTGCATATCGTCGCGCAGGCGTCGGGCAATTTCGCGACGCTGATTCCGGACGACATGCCGACGCCGCTGATGCTGAGCCAGGCGCGCGAGCACGGCGGCTATGCGGTCATCGAGGGTGAGGTGGACGGCGATCCGCATGCGCACGGCTCGAAGGGCGCGCTCAGGCTGCGCGTCGTTCAGCGGATTCCCGATTCGTCGATGGCGCTGCTGCAGCCCGGCGAGCGCTATCTTCAGCTCACGCAGCCGGTGTCGCCGGTGCTCGCGCGCAACGCCGACGCCGTGCAGCGCGCATATCGCGAATATCAGGAGAAGTCGCTCGGCAGAAGCGGCTTGCGCAAGATGTACATCGGCACGCTGACGCTCGCGCTTTTCCTCGCGACGTTCATCGCGATGATGATCGCGCTCGCGCTCGGCAATCAGCTCGCGCGGCCGTTGTTCCTGCTCGCGCAGGGTACGAAGGAGGTCGCGGAGGGCGACTATACGCCCAAGCGCGAGATCAAGACGCGCGACGAGCTTGGCTTTCTCACGCAATCGTTCAACGCGATGACGCGCCAGCTTTCGGAGGCGCGGCTCGCGGTCGAGAAGAACCGGGTCGCGCTCGAGCATTCGAAGACCTATCTCGAAAGCATTCTCGCGAACCTGACGGCAGGCGTGTTCGTGCTCGACCGGCAATTTCGTCTGACGACCGCCAACCGCGGCGCCGAGCGTATCTTCCGGCAGCCGTTCAATTCGCTGATCGGCACGACGCTCGATCAGATCGGCGTTGTCGCGGAATTCGGCGCGATGGTGCGCAAGGCGTTTGCCGATCGCGAGGCGGCGGGCCAGGGCGGCGGCGACGATCGCGGCCACTGGCAGCAGCAGTTCGCCGTCGACGTGCCGGGCGAAGCCGATCCGCTCACGCTGCTCGTGCGCGGCACGCGGCTCGTGTCGACGGCGAGCGTGGCAGGCGTCGCGGACGATCCGCAAACATCCGGCTACGTCGTCGTGTTCGACGACATCTCCGACGTGATCTCCGCGCAGCGCTCGGTTGCATGGGGCGAGGTCGCGCGGCGGCTCGCGCACGAGATCAAGAATCCGCTCACGCCGATCCAGCTATCGGCCGAGCGCCTGCAGATGAAGTTGTCCGACAAGCTCGCGCCGCCCGATGCCGAAGTGCTCAAACGCGGCGCGACCACGATCGTCAACCAGGTCGCCGCGATGAAACGGATGGTCGACGATTTCCGCGAATATGCGCGCACGCCGCCCGCGATGCTCGCCAATCTCCAATTAAATGATCTGGTGAGCGAAGTGTCGACGCTGTACGGTGTCGGCGAGGGCAAGAGCATGATCGTCGTCGAGCAGGCGGCGCTGCCGGTGATTCGCGGCGACGCGACGCAATTGCGGCAAGTGATTCACAACCTGCTGCAGAACGCGCAGGATTCAGTCGCGGATGTCGAGCATCCTCGTGTGTTGCTCGAAACCAAGACAGTAGAATATGGCGATCCCGACGCAAACGGCAAAGCGCGCGTCGCGGTACGGCTGACTGTCTCCGACAATGGTCCGGGTTTTCCGGCACGCATCCTGACGCGCGCATTCGAGCCCTACGTGACGACAAAAGCGAAGGGTACGGGACTCGGTCTCGCGACGGTGAAGAAGATCGTCGACGAGCACGGTGCGCGGATCGATCTGCGCAACCGGATGCATGGCGACGTCGTGGAAGGCGCGCAGGTCTCGATTCTGTTCCTGCAGCTCGCCGATGACGCGACGGGCGCCGGGGGCGGAGCAAATGGCGGCGCCGCACCCGCCAAGACAAAAGCAACTGTGCAGACAAAGGCAGCGTAAATGGCGACCATTCTGGTGGTGGATGATGAAATGGGCATCCGGGAATTGCTCTCGGAAATTCTCAGCGACGAAGGGCATGTCGTCGAGGTCGCGGAGAACGCGCAGGCCGCGCGCGACTACCGGCAGCAGCAGGCGCCCGATCTCGTGCTGCTCGACATCTGGATGCCCGATACCGACGGCGTCACGCTGCTCAAGGAGTGGGCGGGCCAGGGGCAGCTCACGATGCCCGTCATCATGATGTCTGGCCACGCGACGATCGATACGGCCGTCGAGGCGACGAAGATCGGCGCGCTCGATTTTCTCGAGAAGCCGATTACCTTGCAGAAGCTGTTGAAATCCGTCGAGCACGGCCTCGCGCGGGGCGCGGCGCCGTTGCCGGCCAATGCCGCGGCCAAGCAGGCGACGGGGCCGTCGACGATCGCATCGGCGGCGGCGTTGCCGGCGCTCGACGACGCGGGCGCGCCGCTCGCGGGCCAGACGACGGCCGCGATCCCGTTCGACATCCCGTTGCGCGAGGCGCGCGATGCATTCGAGCGTGCCTATTTCGAGTACCACTTGGCGCGCGAGAACGGCAGCATGACGCGCGTTGCGGAAAAGACCGGGCTCGAGCGCACGCACCTGTATCGCAAGCTCAAGCAGCTTGGCGTGGAATTGGGCAAGAAACCGGCCGATGGCACGGCATAAAATTTCCGCCCAAGGGGCTTGATCACTGCTTCGCTTCTGGCTATAATCTTTTTTCTCCGTGGCCCGGTAGCTCAGTTGGTAGAGCAGCGGATTGAAAATCCGCGTGTCGGTGGTTCGATTCCGCCCCAGGCCACCAGCAGTATCCCACCCCAAGAATCGCCAGATTCTTGGGGTTTTTCGTTTGGGAAGCACTGCCTTGTAGTGTGGCGATCTTCGGCCAGGTTGGGGCGGCGTGATAAAATCTTCGTCGACTCAAAGACTTAGGATCTGGCGAGGCTGCTCGACACCGTCCGTTCGAAGCCGTCGCAGATCCTTTTTCGTTTCGGCGCTCGCGCACGGCTGAGCCCGTGCGCCGCAAGCGTTCGCGAGGCCCGCCGTGCGCGAGATCGGCGCCTCCGGCCGTGCGGCTGCCTATACTGGGAAGCTGGCGCTGTCGGCAAGCGCGCTCATCATTCACGGAGTATCGAGGTGATTCGGACAGATGCTAAAGACGGCGCGCTCGTGCTGTTTTCCGGCGGCCAGGATTCGGCCACCTGTGTTACATGGGCGCTCGAGCGTTACGAGACCGTCGAGACGCTCGGCTTCGATTATGGCCAGCGGCATCGCGTCGAACTCGAATGCCGCGAAGGGGTGCGCGACGCGCTGAAGCGCGATTTCCCGCAGTGGGCGGGCCGGCTTGGCGACGATCACATGATCGATCTGTCGGTGCTCGGCGCAATCAGCGATACCGCGATGACGCGCGCGATCCAGATCGAAACGGCCGCGAACGGTTTGCCGAACACGTTCGTGCCGGGCCGCAATCTGTTGTTCATGACGATCGGCGCGGCGATCGCGTATCGCCGCGGGCTGCGTGCGCTTGTCGGCGGGATGTGCGAGACCGATTTCTCCGGTTATCCGGATTGCCGCGACGACACGATGAAGGCGCTGCAAGTCGCGCTCAATCTCGGGATGGACACGCGTTTCGTCGTCGAGACGCCGCTGATGTGGCTCGACAAGGCCGATACGTGGCGGCTCGCCGAGCAGTTGGGCGGCACGCGGCTCGTCGATCTGATTCGTGTCGAGACGCATACGTGCTATGTCGGCGAGCGCTCGGAATTGCACGACTGGGGTTTTGGCTGCGGCGAGTGCCCGGCGTGCAAGCTGCGCAAGCGCGGCTATGAAGCGTATCTGTGTGGCGAGCACGTGACGCAGGCGCCGGCCTGACGCATCGGCGCGGTGTGCGCGGTCAAGCTGGCGGCATCGGCCGGTTTCAATAAGTAACGAACGCGAGCGGCGCGAGCCGGGCGAGAGCATGACGTACACGGTCAAGGAAATTTTCTACACGTTGCAGGGCGAGGGCGCGAACGCCGGGCGGCCGGCCGTGTTCTGCCGGTTCGCCGGCTGCAATTTGTGGTCGGGGCGCGAGGCGGACCGCGCGAGCGCCGTGTGCCGCTTTTGCGATACCGATTTCGTCGGCACCGACGGTGAAAACGGCGGCAAATTCGGCGATGCCGAGACCTTGGCGGCAAAGGTCGCGTCGCTATGGCCGGCGGACGGCGCGCATCGCTTTGTCGTGTGCACGGGCGGCGAGCCGATGCTGCAGCTCGATCAGCCGCTCGTCGACGCGCTGCATGCGGCTGGCTTCGAAATCGCGATCGAGACGAACGGCTCGCTGCCCGTGCTCGATTCGATCGATTGGGTCTGCGTGAGCCCGAAGGCCGGAGCGCCGCTCGTCGTCACGAAAGGCAACGAGCTGAAGGTCGTGGTGCCGCAGGACAACCAGCGCCTGACCGATTACGCGCAGCTCGATTTTGAGCATTTCCTTGTGCAGCCGATGGATGGCCCCGCGCGCGATTTCAACACGAAGCTCGCGATCGACTGGTGCAAGCGCCATCCGCAATGGCGGCTGTCGATGCAGACGCATAAATACCTGAACATTCCTTGAGCCTGACGCTTCATTCATCGTGCTGATTACCCGAAAACTCGAATTCGACGCGGGCCACCGCATCCCCGACCACCGCAGCCAATGCAGGAACCTGCACGGGCATCGTTACGTGCTCGAAATCACGCTGCGCGGCGATCTTGTCGAAACCGAGGGCGCGCCCGATCGCGGCATGGTGATGGATTTCGCCGATGTGAAGGCGCTGGCGATGGAGCACCTCGTCAACCAGTGGGACCACGCGTTTCTCGTCTATGCGCGTGACGAGGTCGTGCGCTCGTTTCTCGAGAAGATGGCGGATCACAAGACGGTCGTGCTCGACCGGATTCCGACCGTCGAGAATCTTGCGGCGGTGGCGTTCGACATACTCGCGAACGTCTACGATTCGCATTACGGCGTCAATTTGCGGCTCGAGCGCGTGCGGCTTTACGAGACGCCGAATTGCTGGGCCGAAGTCGACCGCGAATCGCGCGGATGAGGGATGTCGGCACGTGCTGCGCCGGCGGCATGCGCGGACTTGGCAGCCGGCCATTCCGCAGCCGATGTTGCCGGCGAGCGCGCGCCGGCGCATGTGAAGGCCGGCGTGGACGGGCGCATTAGGTGTGCGCCGCGCCGAATGCGCAAGCGAATCGGGCTGGATCGCGCCCGCCGAAACGTGGATCGACGCGCGGATCGATGTGTAGATGGATGTGAAGCGCGCGTTCAACGTGCGCGCGTATCGCCGCGCTTCAGCTTTTCATCAGCCGCCTCTGCCGTCCGACGCTCATGATGAGCCCGACGGCGATGCCCAGCGTCGTCAACGCGGTGCCGCCGTAGCTCATGAACGGCAATGGCACGCCGACGACGGGCAAGACCCCGCTTACCATCCCGATATTGACGAACGCATAGACGAAGAAGGCGAGCGTGAGCGAGCCGGCGAGCAGGCGTCCGAACACCGTCGAGCCTTGCGCGGCGATATAGAGACCGCGAGAGATCAGCGCCATGTAGAGCGTGAGCAGCACGAGTCCGCCCGCGAGCCCGAATTCCTCGGAAAACACCGCGAAGATGAAGTCGGTGTGCTTTTCCGGAATGAACTCCAGGTGCGCTTGAGTGCCTTTCAGATAGCCTTTGCCGAGCGGGCCGCCCGAGCCGATCGCGATCACCGCCTGGATCGTGTGGAAGCCCTTGCCGAGTGGGTCGGAAGTCGGATCGAGCAGCGTGCAGACGCGGTGTTTCTGATAGTCGTGCATCAGCGGCCAGACCACCTCGGGCTGGCAGATGCGTTCCTCGAACACGGCGATCGAGCCGATCGCGATCACTCCGGCGACGAGCACCGGCACGATCAGCTTGAATGACAGCCCCGCGAGATAAATCACGAAGAGCCCCGCCGCGAACACGAGCACGGCCGTGCCGAGGTCCGGCTGTTTCGCGATCAGCCCGACAGGCACGAGCAGGATCACGAACGCGACGGCGAAGTCGTACCAGCGCAGGCTGCTTTCGCGCCGCTGGTAGTACCACGCGAGCATCAGCGGCGTCGCGATCTTGAGGATCTCGGACGGCTGGATCACGACGCCGACGTTCAGCCAGCGCTTGGCGCCTTTCTTCGTCATCCCGAATAGCGCGACCGCGACGAGCAGCGCGACGCCGAATGTATAGAGCGGCACCGCGAAGCGCATCAGCGTCTGTGGCGGGATGTTGGCGATGCCCCACATCAGCGCGAACGTCAGCATGATGTTGCGCAACTGGTCCTCGACGCGGCCGGGCATGTCGATGCTTGCGCTGTACAGCGTGACGATGCCAACACACAGCAGCAGGAATACGATGAGCGCGAGCGGCCGGTCGAAGCCCGCGAACATCTGCTTGATCTTGTCGAGCCAAGCGCGCTTGTCGAATTGCATGCGTGCCTCCGTTATTCGTCGATGCCGCCCTGCGCCGGCTTGGCGGCGGGCGCGCCGCGGTTGTCGTCACGCGGCACGGCCGCGGGCGGCGACGCGTCGCTCGCGGGCGTGCGGCGGGGTTTGCGAGGCGGCGCATGGCGGCGCGCAGCGGCTGCGCCGGCCTCGGAGGGCGCGGCCGATGCCGGGCGTGCCGCCGGCGTGCCGTCCTGCGATCCGGCGGCCGCGCCGCCAGGCGCGCGTGCGTCCGCCTGGGCGGCGGCTTTCGCGTTCGATGCGGCGCTCGCTTCGCTTGCCGCGTCGCCGGATGCGTTCGCGCCGGACGCGCCGCTCGCGGCCGCGGGCTGGGTCGGCAGCGGCAGCGCCTTGAACCCGGCCGCGATCGCGACCGCTTTGGTCGCATCGCCGATCACGGGCGCGTTGACCGGCTCGGTTGCCGAGGCGGCGGCCGCGACCGCCGCCGCCTCCGTTGCCGGATTTTTGCGCTCGACCAGATAGAAATCGAGCACGCGTCGCGCGATCGGGCCTGCCGACTGCGCGCCCCAGCCACCGTTCTCGACGATCAGCGCGAGCGCGATCTGCGGATGATCGACGGGCGCATAGGCGATGAAGAGGGCGTGATCGCGAAGATGTTCGGCGAGCAGATGGCCTTTGTAGTTGCCGCCTTGCAGCGAGAACACCTGCGCGGTGCCGGTCTTGCCGGCCGCGAGGTAGGGCGCGCCGCGGAACACTTTGTACGCGGTGCCGGACGGATTTTCGATCACGTTTTCCATCCCGCGCTTCACGACGTCGAGGTCGGCCTGCTTGAGCGGGATCGTGCCGCTCTCCTTCGGTACGGTCAGATGCCGCTCCCGCGAGATCGGATTCTCGATTTCCTTCACGAGGTGCGGCTTCATGATCACGCCGTCGTTGGCGATCGTCGCCGTCGCGTGCGCAAGCTGCAGGATGGTGAACGAGTTGTAGCCTTGCCCGATCCCGAGGCTGATCGTCTCGCCGTCGAACCATTTCTGTTGCGCCGCTTTCTTGAAGGTCTTCTTCTTCCACTCGGGCGACGGCAGGATGCCGCGCGCCTCGCCCTGAATGTCGATGCCGGTGAGCTGGCCGAAGCCGAACGGCTTCATGAAATTGGCGATCGCGGTGACGCCGAGGTCGCGCGCGAGCATGTAGAAATACGTGTCGTTCGACACCATGATCGCGCGATTCATGTCGACCCAACCCTGGCCCGAGCGCACGTCGTTGCGGAACGTATGGCCGCCGAACGTGAAATAGCCGGGGTCGTGGAAGCCCCAGCCGGGCGTGCGCTTGCCGAGCGTCAGGCCCGCGAGCGCCATGAATGGCTTATACGTCGAGCCGGGCGGATAGGTGCCGTGCAGCGGCCGGTTCAGCAGCGGCTTGTCGGGCGAGTTGTTCAGCTCGTCCCAGGTTTGCTGGTCGATGCCGTCGACGAACGCGTTCGGATCGAAGCTCGGCGACGACACGAACGCCAGCACGTCGCCCGTTTTCGGCTCGATCGCGACGAGCGCGCCGCGCTTGCCCGCGAATGCCTGCTCGGCCACCTGCTGCAACCCGATGTCGACTGACAGCACGAGGTTGTTGCCGGGCGTGGCCTGCGTGCGCGACAGCGTGCGCACCGGCCGCCCGCCCGCCGTCACCTCGACTTCCTCGAAGCCCGTGATCCCGTGCAGATCCGTTTCGTAGCTTTGCTCGACGCCCGTTTTGCCGATGTAGTCGGTGCCCTTGTAGTTGTTCGCGTCGCGGCGGGGGTCGTAGTTTTCCGATTCGCTGTCGTTGTCGTCGCTCATCGCGTCGATCCGGTCCTGGTCGCGCTTCGAGATCCGGCCGATATAGCCGATCACGTGCGCGGCCGTCGGCCCGAGCGGATATTGGCGGAACAGCCGCGCGCGCACGTCGACGCCCGGAAAACGCCAGCGCTGCGCGGTAAAGCGCGCGACCTCGTCGTCGGTCAGCCGGGTGCGGATCGGCAGGCTTTCGAAATTCTTCGAATCCTCCTGCAGCTTCTTGAAGCGGCGGCGGTCGCGCGCGTCGATCGGCACGACTTCGGACAGCGCGTCGATCGTGTTTTCGAGCGTGTCGTTCAGCTTGGACGGCGTGATCTCGAGCGTATACGCGGAGTAGTTCTTCGCGAGCACGACGCCGTTGCGGTCCGTGATGATGCCGCGGTTCGGGACGATCGGCGCGACCGAAATCCGGTTTTCCTCGGCCTGCAGCGCGTATTTGCCGTGCTGCCAGACTTGCAGATAAAAGAATCGCGCGGCGAGCAGGCCAAAGCAGACGAACACGAACACGCCCGCCGCCGCGACCCGCAGGCGGAATGTCGAGAGCTGCTGCTGTGTGTCCTTGAATTCGGTCATGCGCTTACGGATGAAGGGGGGCGCGCAGCAGCGCGCCCGCCCGCGCTTCCCACGTCGGCGGGCAAGCGGCTGGGGCGGCAGGCAGGCGGCGGACGGTCGACGCGTTCATCCTGGCGGGTGCCGTGCGTCAGATCGGCCGCGTGTCGTCCGGATCGACCGGGCGGCGTTGCGGCATCAATAGCAGATGACTGGCGACGGGCCACAGCGCCGCCTCGACGAACCCGT
Organism: Burkholderia singularis; assembly: GCF_001718875.1. Taxonomy (NCBI): domain Bacteria; kingdom Pseudomonadati; phylum Pseudomonadota; class Betaproteobacteria; order Burkholderiales; family Burkholderiaceae; genus Burkholderia; species Burkholderia singularis. Next base: position 225,098 of record NZ_CP013448.1, on the reverse strand, counting down.
CGACGAGATAGCTCCAGCCGGGAAACGCGGCGCCCATCAGCAAGCGGATCACGAACGGCACGAGCTGCGCGATCACGAGCAGCGGCGCGACATAGAAGATCTGCACGCCGAGCGGCAGCCACAGCACGCGGCGGTGGATCGTGATCGCACCGTATGCGAGCAGCGTGTAGGCGAGCGCATGCTCGCCGAGCAGGCCCGCGTCGTGGACGTCCATCAGGATGCCGAGCAGGAACGCGACACCCATGCCGACCTTGCGCGGCTGGTGGACGTTCCAGAACAGCACCACGAGCGCGACGAAATCGGGGATGCCGGGGATGCGGCCCCACGGCATCAGATTCAGCAGGAACGCGGCCGCGAGGCTGAAGACGATGAAATACGGGTTGACCGGCTGCAGGATGTATTGCGGACGGCTCATCGCTGCGCTCCTTGCGGTGGCGCGGCCGCGGGTTTGGGCGGCGCGGCGGGTTTGGCCGGGCCGGCGGCGCGGTGCGGCGCGGCTGGCTTGGCGGGCGCCGCCGGCTGCTTGGCAAGCGCCGCATCGGCAGGCTTGCCGGCGGGCGCGCCGGATTCTGCTTGCGCGGCCGGTTTGGCGTCAGCCGCCGCGCTCTTGTTCGCGTCCGGTGCGGCGGTTTTCTGCTTGTCGGCGCTCTTCGCGGGCTTTTTGCCCTTGGCGGGCTTTGCGTCGCTTGCGGCATCGTCGGGGGCGGGCCGCGGCGGGATGTCGTTGCGATAGTGCAGCACCAGCATGGTGCGCGCGCCGCGCACCGCGGCGATCGGCTCGCAGACGACGTGCGCGAACGCGGTATCGGCGAGCTTATCGACGCGCACCACCTTCGCGACGGGCAGCCCCGGCGGGTAGACGCCGTCTAGCCCGCTCGTCACGAGTTCGTCGCCCGCCAGCAGATCGGCGCTCGTCGGCACGAAGCGCAGATCGAGCGAATCGCCCTTCGGTGTGCCGTAGATCACGCTGCGCAGCCCGGTGCGCAGCACCTGGACGGGAATCGCGAGATCGCGGTCGGTGATCAGCGTGACTTCGGCCTGCAGCGGGAATACGCGCGTGACTTGGCCGACCACGCCGTCCTCGTTGACGACGGGCGCGCCGTTCTGCACGCCGGTTTGCGAGCCGTGGCCGATGATGATCTTTTGCGAGAATGGGTCGCCCGTGTCGTACTGAATCTCGACCGGCGTCGCCTGCGCGGCGATCTGCTCGCGCAGCCCGAGCACCGCGCGCAGATGCGCATTGTCGGCGGCGAGCTGATTGGCCCGGTTCGCCTGCAGCGAGAGCTGCAGGTTGCGCGCATGCAGCTGCTGATTCTCGCTGCGCAGCGCGGTGCCCGTCACCGCGAATTCGGCGGCGCCCATCAGCAGATCGCGGGGAACCAGTGCCGCGCGCTGCAGTGGGTAGAGAGCGGTGCCGAGCACGCCGCGGACAATCTCGAGCGTTTTGAAGCGTGCATCCGATACGAGGAGCGTGATCGCGAGCACGACGAAGAAGATCAGCCGCACCAGGGCGGACGGACCTTGCTTGAAGAGGGGCGGCGGACTGTATTCCATGGTCGGCGCCGGACGCGCGATCGGTTAGATGTTGCTCAGACGCGCGAAACGCGCGACGGTTCGGCGATAGCCTTGCCGTGGGCGCCGCGCGTGTGACATCGCTGGCCGATGGGACGGTTATTCGTAGGAGAAGATGCTGCCGAGCTTGTCCATCCGCTCGAGCGCCATGCCGGAGCCGCGCACGACGCAGGTGAGCGGATCTTCGGCGACGAGCACGGGCAGGCCGGTTTCCTCGGCGAGCAGGCGGTCGAGGTCGCGCAGCAGCGCGCCGCCGCCCGTCAGCATCATTCCGCGCTCGGCGATGTCCGCGCCGAGTTCGGGCGGCGTTTGCTCGAGCGCGATCTTCACCGACGACACGATCTGGTTCAGCGGATCGGTGAGCGCTTCGAGGATTTCGTTGCTGGAGATCGTGAAGCTGCGCGGAATGCCCTCGGACAGATTGCGGCCCTTCACTTCCATTTCCTTGACTTCGGAGCCGGGGAATGCGGAGCCGATTTCCTTCTTGATCGCCTCGGCGGTTTGCTCGCCGATCAGCATCCCGTAATTGCGGCGGATGTAGTTGACGATCGCTTCGTCGAACTTGTCGCCGCCGACGCGCACCGAGCCCTTGTAGACGATGCCGCCGAGCGAGATCACGCCGACTTCCGTCGTGCCGCCGCCGATATCGACGACCATCGAGCCGGTTGCTTCCGACACCGGCAGCCCGGCGCCGATGGCGGCCGCCATCGGTTCCTCGATCAGGTAGACCTGCGAGGCGCCCGCGCCGTGCGCGGCTTCCTTGATTGCGCGGCGCTCGACCTGGGTCGAGCCGCACGGCACGCAGATGATGATGCGCGGCGACGGCGAGAACATCCGCGATTCGTGCGCCTGCTTGATGAACTGCTTGATCATCTGCTCGGTGACGGTGAAATCGGCGATCACGCCGTCTTTCATCGGACGGATCGCCTCGATGTTGCCGGGCACCTTGCCGAGCATCTGCTTTGCTTCCTTGCCGACCGCCTGGATCGTTTTCTTGCCGTTCGGGCCGCCTTCCTGGCGGATCGACACGACGGACGGTTCATCGAGCACGATGCCCTTGCCGCGCATGTAGATCAGGGTGTTTGCGGTGCCGAGATCGATCGCGAGATCGTTGGAGAAATAGCTGCGCAAAAAACCGAACATTCAGAATCCTGTCTCGCTCTGAGGCCGGCCCCGTGCGGACGTGGCGCGAAGGGCGGCAGCGGAAAAAATAACAGCCTCGGATCGGGCGGACGAGGCCGCTCGGAAGCGCGAAGCTGCGAGTGAAATCCTCCGGACCGGCACGCGGCGCCCGCGCGGCGTGGCTGCGGCGCGGCAAAGGCAGTCCTGGTCTGGGTCGAACGCGTAATGATACCTTATAATTTCGCAGTATTTGAACCGAAACGGGCGGTATTTTCGCCGCTTCGCCCCCGATTTTCGAGGGCTCGATCCAGCCCTCCAACCCCCTGGCGCGGCGCGCTTCGCCCGCTGCGCCAAGCTCTTGTTTTTCCGGTGATCGCATGGCCTTGACCCTGACCGATGTGAAACGCATCGCGCACCTCGCGCGGCTCGAAATGACCGATGCCGACGCCGAGCACACGCTCGGCCAGCTCAACGAGTTTTTCGGCCTCGTGGAGCAGATGCAGGCAGTCGACACGACGGGCGTCGCGCCGCTCGCGCACCCGATCGAGCAGATCCAGGAAGTCGCGCTGCGGCTGCGCGACGACGTCGTCACGGAAGCGGTGAACCGCGACGACAATCAGCGCCCGGCGCCTGCCGTCCAGGACGGGCTGTACCTCGTGCCGAAGGTGATCGAGTAAGCGCCCGATGCGGGCCCCATCGTCAATCCATGAAATTCACGCAATGCACGCAAAAAGCCTGACTGAACTGCGCGCCGCGCTCGACGCCAAGCAATATTCGGCCGTCGAACTCGCGCAGCACTATTTGACGCGGATCGACGCCGCGCGCGATCTGAACGCCTTCATCCACGTCGACCCCGAACTCACGCTCGCGCAGGCGCGAGCCGCCGATGCGCGGCTTGCCGGCGGCGACGCGGGCCCGCTGACGGGCGTGCCCGTCGCGCACAAGGACGTGTTCGTCACGCGCGGCTGGCGCTCCAGCGCCGGCTCGAAGATGCTCGCGAACTACGCGAGCCCGTTCGACGCGACGGTGGTCGAGCGTTTGGCGGCGGCCGGCATGGTCACGCTCGGCAAGACCAACATGGACGAATTCGCGATGGGCTCGTCGAACGAGAATTCGGCGTTCGGCCCGGTGAAGAATCCGTGGGATCTGAACGCCGTGCCGGGCGGCAGCTCGGGCGGCAGCTCGGCCGCGCTCGCCGCGCGCCTCGCGCCCGCCGCGACGGGCACCGATACGGGCGGCTCGATCCGCCAGCCGGCGTCGTTCGCCGGCGTGACCGGGATTAAGCCGACTTACGGCCGCGTGTCGCGTTACGGGATGATCGCGTTCGCATCGTCGCTCGATCAGGGCGGCCCGATGGCGGCCAGCGCCGCCGATTGCGCGCTGCTGCTCAACGCGATGGCGGGCTTCGACGAGCGCGATTCGACCAGCCTCGCGCGCGCCGACGAGGACTTCGCCCGCCATCTCGGCCAGCCCTGGGCCCCGCAGGCGGGCGCGGGCAAGCCGCTCGCGGGCCTGCGCATCGGTCTGCCGGACGAATACTTCGGCGCGGGCCTTGCCGACGACGTGCGCGCGGCGATCGACGCGGCGCTCAAAGTCTACGAAACGCTGGGTGCGACGCTCGTGCCGGTGTCGCTGCCGAAGACCGAACTGTCGATTCCGGTTTATTACGTGATCGCTCCCGCTGAGGCGTCGTCGAACCTGTCGCGTTTCGACGGCGTGCGTTACGGCCATCGCGCGGCCGAGTACCGCGATCTGCTCGACATGTACAAGAAGTCGCGTGCGCAGGGTTTCGGCCCCGAGGTCAAGCGTCGGATTCTGGTCGGCACGTATGTACTGTCGCACGGCTACTACGACGCGTATTACCTGCAGGCGCAGAAGATCCGCCGCATCATCGCGCAGGATTTCCAGGAAGCGTTCAAGCAGTGCGACGTGATCATGGGCCCGGCGTCGCCGACGGTCGCGTGGAATCTTGGCGCGAAGGGCGACGATCCCGTCCAGATGTATCTCGCGGATATCTACACGCTGTCCGTGAGCCTCGCAGGCCTGCCCGGCATGAGCGTGCCGTGCGGCTTCGGCGCGGGGGCGAACGCGCAGCGTCCGGTTGGCCTGCAGATCATCGGCAACTATTTCGACGAGGCTCGGATGTTGCAGGTCGCCGACGCGTTTCAGCGCGCGACCGATTGGCACCGGCAAATTCCGGCGTGGGGGGACGGCGAGCCTTCACGCTCATCAGATTCGTTGCCCCCCGGGGGGGCGGATGCCTCCGTTGAGGCAGCTCGGCGGGAGGCATGAGTATGACGCAATGGGAAGTCGTTATCGGTTTGGAGACGCACGCGCAACTGTCGACCGTCTCGAAGATTTTCTCCGGCGCGCCGACGCAGTTCGGCGCGGCGCCCAACACGCAGGCGTGCGCAGTCGATCTCGCGCTGCCGGGCGTGCTGCCTGTCGCGAACCGCGGCGCGGTGGAGCGGGCGATCCGCTTCGGTCTGGCGATCGGCGCGACGATCGCGCCGCGCAGCATCTTCGCGCGCAAGAATTATTTCTACCCCGATCTGCCGAAGGGCTATCAAATCAGCCAGTACGAGATTCCCGTCGTCCAGGGCGGGCAGATCACGATTCAGGTGAGCGCGAATGAAAAGGCCGGCCAGCAGGCGTATGCGAAGACGATCAATCTGACGCGCGCGCACCTCGAGGAGGACGCCGGCAAGTCGTTGCACGAGGATTTCGCGGGAATGACGGGCATCGATCTGAACCGCGCGGGCACGCCGCTGCTCGAGATCGTCACCGAGCCCGAGATGCGCAGCGCGGCCGAGGCGGTTGCGTATGCGAAGGCGCTGCATGCGCTTGTCGTATGGCTCGGCATCTGCGACGGCAACATGCAGGAAGGCTCGTTTCGCTGCGACGCGAACGTATCGGTGCGGCCGCTCGGCCAGGAAAAGTTCGGCACGCGTGCCGAAATCAAGAATCTGAATTCGTTCCGCTTCCTCGAAGAGGCGATCAACTACGAAGTGCGCCGCCAGATCGAGCTGATCGAGGACGGCGGCGAGGTCGTGCAGGAAACGCGCCTATACGACCCGGACAAACGCGAGACGCGCTCGATGCGCAGCAAGGAAGACGCGCACGATTACCGCTATTTCCCCGATCCGGACCTGATGCCGCTCGTGATCGGCGCGGACTGGATCGAGCGCGTGAAAGGCGAGATGCCCGAATTGCCCGCCGCGATGCAGCAGCGCTTCGTCGATCAGTACGGCCTGACGTCGTATGACGCGAGCGTGCTGACGTCGAGCAAGGCAATGGCTGTCTACTTCGAGGCCGTGGTCGCGAAGGCCGGCGCCGCGCAGGCGAAGACGGCCGCGAACTGGCTGATGGGCGACGTATCGTCGCAGCTCAACCGCGACGGCATCGACATCGACGCGAGCCCGGTGTCGGCCGCGCAACTCGCGCTGCTGTTGCAGCGGATCGCCGACGGCACGATCTCGAACAAGATCGCGAAGGAAATCTTCGTGACGATCTGGGACGAGAAGGCAACCGACGAAGCCGCGGCCGACCGCATCATCGACGCAAAGGGCCTGAAGCAGATCTCCGACACCGGCGCGCTCGAAGCGATCATCGACGAGGTGCTTGCCGCGAACGCGAAATCGGTCGACGAGTACCGCGCGGGCAAGGAGAAGGCGTTCAACGCGCTCATCGGCCAGGCCATGAAGGCGACGAAGGGCAAGGCGAACCCGCAGCAGGTCAACGAGCTGCTGAAGAAGAAACTCGGCTGAGCAGGCGCGGCGGTGCCGGCGCGCCCGGCACCGCCGCGCCTGCGATTGGCCGATTCCCGCATCGATTCCAGGAGGTGCCGATGGCCAAGCAGCCGTCGCTCGACGATTACCGCGTGCCGTACCACACGCGCGAAAAGGAGGCCGCCGCATTCGCGCTCGATGCGTTCGATCCGGCCGTCAAGCCGTTCTCGGCGGGCTCGAAGGAGGCCGATCGCGAGCGGCTGTCGACGGTGTCGCTCGAGCTTGACGCGCAGCAGGAGCGTCTGCATACGCAAAACCGCAAGCGCATGCTGCTGGTGCTGCAAGGTATGGATACGAGCGGCAAGGACGGCACCGTGCGCGCGGTGTTTCGCGAAGTCGATCCGCTCGGCTTGCGCGTCGTGTCGTTCAAGGCGCCGACGCCCGTCGAGCTTGCGCACGATTTTCTTTGGCGCGTGCATGCGCAGGCGCCCGCGGCGGGCGAGCTGGTGATCTTCAACCGCAGCCATTACGAGGACGTGCTCGTGCCGCGCGTGCTCGGCGCGATCGACCGGGACGAATGCGAGCGGCGCTACCGGCGAATTCGCCAATTCGAGGAGATGCTGGTCGAATCGGGCACGACGATCGTCAAGTGCTTCCTGCACATCTCGAAGGACGAGCAGCGCAGCCGGCTGCAAGCGCGTATCGACGATCCGACCAAGCATTGGAAGTTCGACGTGTCCGATCTCGAGGCGCGCAAGCATTGGGATGCATACCAGGCCGCGTATCGCGACGCGCTCGCCGCGACGTCCGCCGAGCACGCGCCGTGGTACGTGATCCCGGCCGATTCGAAAACGCATCGCAACGTGATGATCGCCGAGTTGCTGTTGCGCGCCCTGACCGGCATGAAGCTCGACTATCCGCCCGCGAAGCCGGAACTCGCGGGCGTCAAGATCCAATAAGCCGCAACGGAAAACGCATTTACTGGACGGAATCCATCATCATGCTGCGTGTCATTACCGCGAATCTGAACGGCATCCGATCGGCCGCGAAAAAAGGTTTCTTCGATTGGCTCGGCGAGCAGAGCGCCGATTGCGTCTGCGTGCAGGAAATCAAGGTGTCGGCGGACGATCTGCCCGCCGAATTCGTCGAGCCGCATGGCTTCAAAAGCTACTTTCACCACGCTCAGAAAAAAGGCTACAGTGGCGCGGGGCTCTATTCGCGCCACGAGCCCGATGACGTGATCGTCGGTTACGGCAGCAGCGAATTCGACGCGGAGGGCCGTTACGTCGAGGCGCGGTTCGGCAAGCTGTCGGTGGTGTCGGTGTACGTGCCGTCCGGCTCGAGCGGCGACGAGCGTCAGCAGGCGAAATACCGCTTCATGAACGAATTCATGCCGCATCTGGTCGAGCTGAAGAAAAAGCGCGAAGTGATCCTGTGCGGCGACGTGAACATCGTCCACAAGGAAATCGACATCAAGAACTGGAAGAGTAACCAGAAGAATTCCGGATGCCTGCCCGAAGAGCGCGCGTGGCTGACCGCGCTGTTCGACGATGTGGGCTACGTCGACGTGTTCCGCACGCTCGATCCTCGGCCCGAGCAATACACGTGGTGGAGCAATCGCGGCAATGCGTATGCAAACAACGTCGGGTGGCGGATCGATTATCAGATCGCGACGCCGGGCGTGGCGAGCACCGCGAAACGGACGTCGATCTTTCGCGACATCAAGTTCAGCGACCATGCGCCGCTGACGGTCGACTACGACTACAAGTGAGCGGACTGCGCGCCTGGCGCGCGCGGTCCGAGCGATGCGCGGCTGCGTAGTTCGCCAATGTTTTGGCGGATTCGAGAGATCCGATCGCTTCCCATCCGAACCCGCCCTTGGGCCGGCGAATCGGCCAAGGGCGTATCCGGTGCGCGGCCGTGGCCGCCTGCCGCGGCTGCTGTCAGGCGGCGAGCTTCGGTTTCAGCGACGCAATGTCGATCACGAAGCGATACTTGACGTCGCTCGTCAGCATCCGCTCATAGGCAGCATTGATCTGCTGCATCGAAATGATTTCGATATCCGACGTGATGCCGTGCTGCGCGCAGAAATCGAGCATTTCCTGCGTCTCGGCGATGCCGCCGATCAGCGAGCCCGCCAGGCGGCGGCGCTTGAAGATCAGGTTGAACACCTGCGGCGACGGATGGTCGTGCTCCGGCGCGCCGACGAGCGTCATCGTGCCGTCACGCTTGAGCAGGTGCAGGAACGGATTCAAGTCGTGCTGCGCGGCAACCGTGTTCAGGATGAAATCGAAGCTGTTCAGGTGCGTGTTCATCTGCGCGGCGTCCTTCGAGATCACCACCTCGTGCGCGCCGAGCCGCTTGCCGTCGTCGATCTTGGACGGCGATGTCGTGAACAGCACGACGTGCGCACCCATCGCGCGCGCGAGCTTTACGCCCATATGGCCGAGGCCGCCGAGCCCGACGATGCCGACTTTCCTGCCCGGCCCCGCGCCCCATTGGCGCAGCGGCGAGTAGGTCGTGATTCCCGCGCACAGCAACGGCGCGGCGCTGGCTGGATCGAGTGTGTCGGGCACGCGCAGCACGAACGCCTCGTCGACGACGATTTGCGTCGAATAGCCGCCGAACGTGACGTCGCCCGTCACGCGGTCCTGGCCGTTATAGGTGCCGACGAAGCCGTTTTCGCAATATTGCTCGAGCCCTTCGGCGCAGCTTGCGCACGTGCGGCACGAATCGACGAGACAGCCCACGCCGACCAGCTCGCCCGCCTTGAAGCGCGTGACGTGCGGGCCCACGGCCGTCACGCGGCCGACGATCTCATGCCCCGGCACGACCGGGTAGATACTGTTTTTCCATTCGTTGCGGGCTTGATGGAGATCGGAGTGGCAGACGCCGCAATAGAGGATGTCGATCTGCACGTCGAGATCGCGCAGCGCGCGGCGCTGGAATTCGAACGGTGCGAGCGGCGTGGTGGCGCTCGACGCCGCATAAGCGTAAGTCGTGCTCATAGAAGCTCCTCAGTGTCGACCGGCGCAGGAGGTTTGGCCCCTGTTCCGGTCATAGGTAAAACAGTCAGTCGATCCGGGCGACGGCTGAAGCCATTGCCCTGGGTAAAGGCCATCAAGGGGAGCGGGCGCTTTACCGCTCCGTCGCCGCCATCCCGGTTCCGGCGAAGCAATCGGCTGAAGTCGACGCTTCGGCAGCGATGCCGGCCGGAACAAACGCTTGAATTCCTGCGCTGATCCGATACTGCGCACGCTGAACCGATCATGTCCGGCCGGCCGAAAAGACGGGCGCAGCGCGTGGCGCAGCGCACGCATGCGGCGATGCGGCGGCACGGGTGCACATCGTAAGCACGCACCCAAGCCGGCGGAATACCTGAAGGTCCGCAATGCTTGCCTATTTCTCTTGAATTGCGCCGCGTGCAGCGCGCCGACGCGGTTCCGATGCTAGATTGCAAGCCTGATTCTCTTGTGTGCGCATCTTGTTCAATGAGCTTCGAACCCCTTTTAGACGACGCCGGGGCGCGTGTGCAGCGCCGCATGGTCGAGTTGCTCGGCCGCCTCGCTCCCAATGAAGGCTCGACGCATGCCGCTGTCGAAGGCGTGCGCTTCATTCGCGCGAATCGGCCGGTGCCCAGGGTGCCGGTGCTGTACGAGCCGAGCATCGTCGTCGTGTGTCAGGGCCGCAAGCGCGGCTATCTGGGTGAGGAGACCTTCGCTTATGACGCGCAGCAGTACTTGGTGCTGTCAGTGCCGATGCCGTTCGAATGCGAAACCTACGCCACGTGCGCCGAGCCGTTTCTCGCGATCTCGATCCGCCTCGATCTCGCGATGATCGCCGAGCTTGCGATTTTGCTGAACGAAACGCACGGCGCGGCGGTGAGCGAGCCGCGCGGCATCTATTCGACGCCGCTCGACATGCCGCTCGCCGACGCGGTGCTGCGTTTGCTCGAAGCGCTGGCGTCGCCGCTCGATACGCGCGTGTTGGGGCCGTCGATCATGCGTGAGATCGGCTATCGCGTGCTGACGGGCGCGCAAGGCGACGCGATTCGCGCGGCGCTTGCACAGCAGCATCAATTTGGGCGGGTTGCCAAGGCACTGAGGCGGATTCACGCCGATCTGAGCGGCGATCTCGACGTCGGGACGCTCGCGAGCGAGGCGGGCATGAGCATTGCCGCGTTTCATGCGCAGTTCAAAAGCGTGACGGCGACATCGCCGATGCAGTACGTGAAGACGACGCGGCTGCATCACGCACGGCTGATGATGGTACAGGACGGATTGAGCGCGGGCGCGGCGGCGGCGCGTGTCGGTTATGCGAGCGCGTCGCAGTTCAGTCGCGAGTTCAAGCGTTTGTTCGGGCGCAGCCCGAGTGACGAAATCCGCTGGATGCAACTGCCGGCGATCCAGCCGGCTGCCGGACTCGACGCGGCGGGGTGACGCACGCATGCGCACGCCGGGCGGCAGCGAGCGGGGAATTCCAACCACAACGAACGGCCACAACGAACGGCCGCGCACCCGACTTCAGCGCCCCGCTGCCGCCTCACGTGCCTTCGTATTGTCCGCCGCGCCGGTTTTCGCGGCGTCCGCACGCTTCGCGCTCGTCTTGTCGAGCGCTTTCTTGTAGAGCGGCATCAGATCGGCAAGCCGCTTGCGCAGATCGTTCCGGCGCCGCGCATCGTAGGGGTGCGCATAGATGAAGCCGTTGTCCGGGTCGCCGCGGGTCGCGGCGGCGAGCTTGTCCCACAGCGGCAGCGCCGCGCGTGGATCGAAGCCCGCACGCGCGGCGATGTCGCCGCCGATCACGTCGGCCTCGGTTTCATCGGTCGGATCGTAGCGGACCGACGCGAATCGCTCGATGGAGCCGATCGGTTCGGGCGCCGGTTCGGACAGCCCGAACAACTGCGGCAGCCGCGTCGCGCCGAATGGCGTGGCCTGCTGCTCGCCAAGGCTCGCGCGCGCATGCTCACGCAGCGCGTGCGCGATCTCGTGCGCGAACAGCACGCCGAGTTCGTCGTCGGCAAGGCGCAGCTTGTCGAACAGCGCGCTGTCGACGAGCACCTTGCCGCCCGGCAGGCAGAACGCCCGGATCTTGTCTGAACGCAGCACCGCGACTTCCCAGTTCCAGCCCTTCACGCGCTCGTTCCATTTGACCGCATAAGGCGCGAGCCGCGTGACGATCATGCGCAACCGCTTCACGCGCGGATTGTTCGGCGGCAGCAGCCGGTTGCGCTGGGAGGCGTCTTGAATGGTTTGCCGGAATTCGGTGTCGGTCAGTTGCTCGAGGAGCGGCGACGGAATCAGGCTGCGAAACGTGAGCGCGTTGCCGTAGCGCACTTGCGGCTCGGCGTGGCCATATCGCCACGCACCGTTTGCGGCAGCCGTCGCGACCGATGCAGGCGCGCTGGCCGTCGGCTGCGCGCCGGGCGCCGAAGGCGCCGCCGGAGCGGCTCCGTCGGCGATGACGGCCGTTTCGGCCGCGCATGGCCGAATGCCGGCCGGCCCGATTGCGCCGAACGCGACCCCGCCCGCGACCGTCAGCGCGAGCCGGGCGGCGTGCCGCCTAGCCGGCACGGGCGGCCTCGTCGCGGGTGGCGTTGCCCCACGGTGCGATTTTGAAGAGCAGCAGCATGCCGGGAATGCCGAGCGCGGTGCAAACGAGAAAGTAGTCGAACCAGCCGATCTGCGACACGATGAAGCCGCTCGATGCCGATGCCAGCGTGCGCGGCACCGACGCGAGACTCGTGAACAGCGCGAACTGCGTTGCCGTATAGCGCGGATCGGTGGTGCTCGCGATGTAGGCGGTGAACGCGGCGAGCGTGAGGCCCGTCGAGAACGTCTCGAAGCCATAGATGAGCGCCATCAGCGCAGGCTGCGGGCCCGCCTTTGCGAGCCACGCGAAGCCGAGCGTCGAGACGAGCTGCACGATGCCGAAGATCCACAGCCCGCGCGCGATGCCGATCTTCACGAGCCAGATGCCGCCGATAATGCCGCCCGCGAGGCTCGCCCACAGCGCGGTGGTTTTCGCGATCACGCCGATTTGCGTCTTATTGAAGCCGAGGTCGAGGAAGAACGATGTCGACAGCGTGGTTGCCATCGTGTCGCCGAGCTTGTAGAGGAAGATGAATCCGAGCACGAGGAGCGCGCCGCGCCAGCCGTCCCGGCTGATGAATTCGCGAAACGGCAGGATCACCGCATCCGTCAAACTTTTCGGCGGCGTGCCGCGGACTTCGGGCTCGCGCACGACGAGCGTCATCAGGATGCCGGGCAGCATGAATGCGCCGGTGATCGCGAACACGACATTCCAAGGCAGGTGGTCGGACAGGATCAGCGACAGCGAGCCTGGCACCAGCGCGGCGATCTTGTATGCGTTCACGTGCACCGCGTTGCCGAGGCCCTGCTCGGTGTCGCGCAGCAACTCGCGGCGATACGCGTCGATCACGATGTCGGCGCTTGCGCCGAAGAATGCGACGAGTGTCGTCAGCGCGGCCACCGTCCAGATCGAATCGCGCGGCGATACGAAGCCGAGCGCCGCGATCGCGAGCGCGACCAGCAGTTGCGTGACGAGCATCCAGCCGCGCCGCCGCCCCGGGCGCCAACCCGGCAGGCGCGGAATGAAGCGGTCCATCAGCGGCGCCCACAGGAATTTCCATGTGTAGGGGAACTGAATGAGCGCGAAGAGGCCGATTTCTTTCAGGTTCACGCCTTCCGAGCGCAGCCACGCCTGCACGAGATAGACGAGCGTGAAAAGCGGCAATCCCGACGTGAAGCCGAGAAAGACGCAAATCAGCATGTGTGTGTTCAGATAGGCGCGCCAGCCCGGGTGGTCCTCATGGGCGTTGAGGGCGGGCGCGTCGTGCGGCGGCTTGGTCATCGAGCTACAAAGATGGTCGAACTAGGGTTGTATCCGCTTGACGCGGTAGACTGCAAGACTACCACGCCAGTTCACTCCCCACCGAATCGGCTGCCCTTCGTGCAGCACCGCGCGATCGAGAATCTCGACGCCGACCTCCGGCGCGAGCGCTTCGAAATCCTTGATGGTGAGCACCCGCACGTTCGGCGTGTTATGCCATTGATAAGGCAGCGATTTCGACACCGGCATGCGTCCGCGCAATACCGACAGCCGGTGCGCCCAATAGCCGAAGTTCGGAAACGACACGATGCATTCGCGCCCGACCCGCGCCGTTTCGCGCAGGATCGCGGCCGTTTGATGGATCGTTTGCAGCGTCTGCGACAGGATCGCGAAATCGAAACTATGGTCTCCGAACAGACGCAGCCCATCCTCGAGGTTCTGCTGGATCACGTTGATGCCGTTTTTCATCGACGCCAGCACGCCCGCGTCGTTGATTTCGACGCCGTAGCCCGACACCTCCAGCTCCTCGGTCAGCAGCGACAGCAGCGATCCGTCGCCGCAGCCGAGATCGAGCACGCTCGCGCGCGGCTCGACCCAGCGCGCGATCGTGCGAAAGTCCGGCCGCGCGGACAGCGTATTCAATGCTTGTTGATTCATGCGCCCACCTCGTCGGCAATGCGTTCGTAATAGGCGCGCATCAGGTTGTGATAGCGCGCGTCGTCGAGCAGGAACGCGTCGTGACCGTGCGGCGCGTCGATCTCCGCGTAGGACACCTGCCGGCGGTTGTCGAGCAGCGCCTTCACGATTTCGCGCGAGCGCTCGGGCGCGAAGCGCCAGTCGGTCGTGAAGCTGACGACGAGATATTTCGCCGTCGTATGCGCGAGCGCCGCGGTCAGATCGCCGCCGAACGCCTTGGCCGGATCGAAGTAATCGAGCGCGCGCGTGATCAGCAGATACGTATTTGCATCGAAGTAGTCGGCGAATTTGTCGCCCTGATAGCGCAGGTACGATTCCACCTCGAACTCGACGTCGAAATTGAAGTTGTACGCATCGAGCGCGCCGTCCGCGCGGCGCAGCGCGCGGCCGAATTTTTCGGCCATGTCGTCGTCGGACAGATAGGTGATGTGGCCGATCATCCGCGCGACGCGCAGGCCGCGCTTCGGCTTCACGCCGTGCGCGTAGTAATCGCCGCCGTGGAAATCGGGGTCCGACAGGATCGACGAGCGCGCGACTTCGTTGAACGCGATGTTCTGCGCGGACAGCTTCGGCGTCGACGCGATATCGATGCAGTGCGCGACGCGCTCCGGATACAGCAGGCTCCACGCGAGCGCCTGCATGCCGCCGAGGCTGCCGCCCATCACCGCGGCGAAGCGCTCGATGCCGAACGCATCGGCGACGCGCGCTTGCGCATGCACCCAGTCCTCGACCGTGACGACCGGAAAGCGCGCGCCGTATGGCGTGCCCGTTGCCGGATCGATGCTCATCGGGCCAGTGGAGCCGAAGCACGAGCCGAGATTGTTCACGCCGATCACGAAGAAGCGGTTCGTGTCGAGCGGCTTGCCCGGCCCGACCATGTTGTCCCACCAGCCGATGTTGCGCGGATCGTCCGCGTAGACGCCCGCGACATGGTGCGACGCGTTGAGCGCATGGCAGACGAGCACCGCGTTCGAGCGTGCGGCATTGAGCGTGCCGTAGGTTTCGACCACGAGCTGATAGTTGCCGAGCACGTTGCCGCTTTGCAAGCGCAGCGGTTCGGCGAAATGCAGGGTTTGTGGCGTGACGATGCCGATCGATTCCATTCTTTGCGCCTGATGACTGGGCGGCTAAACGGTGTCCGGCATGCGCGAGAGGCTAGGGAGCGCGGCTGACGACCTCTTTAGCCGCATTTATAGTGAACTGGCGGGAGGCAAAGCCTCTGCCGGTTCGCGCGCCCGCAATCGAGTCAGCAAATCGGCGCGCTTTCCGGGCGTCGCTGCAAGAAGCGCGGCGACGACAAGTCGCGCAAGTATAACGGAAAAAGGCGGCGGCAATGCTCGGCTGAGCGCCTGGCGTGCGTGCCGCCGCCGGCCCGGTTGCGCGCTTCGGCGCCGCGCGACCGGATTTGCCGGATGACAAAGGCGTGACGCGCGTGCACCGCCGTGCGCGTTGCCGCTACTGCAAAATGAGCTGCAATTGCGCGTCGGCGTGCTCGGCGGGCGCCTTCGTGAAACCGCTTTTCGCATAGCGATGCCAGCGGCCGAGCACGTAACTGATCAGCAGGCTCGCGCGCAGCGCCGGGTCGTAGCCGTCGGGCAGCGGCAACGCATGGCCGGCGTGCGCGGCGGGAGCGGCGCTGCCGGTGCGGGCTTCGGCGAGCGCGACGCGCAGGGTTTGCTTGACCGATGCCTCGATGCGCTCGAGCATTTGGTCGATCCGTTCGGCGAGGCGCTCGTCCTCGCCGACGAGCGCCTCGCCCGTCAGCACGCGCGTCATTCCGGGGTTTTTCGCCGCGAAATTGAGCAGCATCAGCGCGATCGAGCGCGCCTGCAGCACGCCGTTCGGCTCGTTCGCGGCGATCTGGTTGATGAGCCCGAAGAATGTTTCCTCGATGAAGGCGATCAGCGCTTCGAACATCTGCGCCTTGCTCGAGAAATGGCGGTAAAGCGCGGCCTCCGAGACGTCGAGGCGCGCGGCGAGCGCGGCGGTCGTGATTTTTTCGCGCTTCGGCGCTTCGAGCATCGACGCGAGCGTCTGCAGGATATGGATGCGGCGCTCGCCCGGCTTCGGACGTGCGCGCGGGCGGTAAGCCGCGGGGTGTTCGCCGTCGGCCGTTGCGGTTACTGCCGGATCTTGCGGGTGAGTCGGCTGCATTTTTGTCGCCCCGATCGAGAACCCAGTCTCAGCGATTTTAGCGAACCAATGCGACGGTCGATATAGTGCGGCCGGCCGTGGCGCGGTAAGTGCCCGGGCAGATGTCCGGTGATCCAGACCGTGCCGATGCCGAGCCGCTTGTAGCGTTTCAGGTGGCCGCGCGTGTCCTCGACGAGGATGGCGTCCGACAGGCGCGCGCGCGCGTCGCGCAGCGCGCGGCGCAGCATGGCCGCGTCCGGTTTCGCGCGCCAGCCGCGGCGATCGCGCATTTGCTCGATCGCGATCACGCGCTCGAACAGCCGTTCGATGCGCAACTCGCGCAGCACGTCGCGCGCATAGGTTTCGGGTGCGTTCGTCAGCACGATCTTGCGGCCGGGCAGCCCGGCGACGAGCCGGGCGAGCCCGCGCTCGGCGCGCACCATCGCCGGCAGATCGGCGAACGTGTGGACGGCTTGCAGAAAATCGGTCAGATCGATCGGATGGTGGCGGGCCAGGCCGATCAGCACCGCGCCGTAGCGGTGCGTGTAATGCTTGCGCAGATGGTCGGCGCGCGCATGCTCGATTTGCAGCGCGTCGACCAGATATTGCGTCATCGCCCTGTTGATCGCCGGGAAGATCGCGTGCGTCGCATGGTGCAGCGTGTTGTCGAGATCGAACAGCCACACCGGGCCGCCCGCGAGCGGCCGGATGCGTCGCGAGCGACGCCCGGACGGCCGCTGCCGGCCGGCAGCCTGTAGGCCGCCGGCCGGCAGCGGCGTGTCGTGAGCAGGCTTGCGGCGCGCGTTCAATGCGAGCGGATCATCGTGCCGAACGGCTGTTCCGTCAGGATTTCGAGCAGCACCGAATGCTCGATCCGGCCGTCGACGATATGGACCGATTTCACGCCGCTCTTCGCCGCGTCGAGCGCTGACGAGATCTTCGGCAGCATCCCGCCCGAGATCGTGCCGTCTTCGAAGAGCGCGTCGATCTCGCGCGCGGACAGATCGGTGAGCAGCTTGCCCTGCTTGTCCATGACGCCGGGGATGTTCGTCATCATCACGAGCTTCTCGGCGTTCAGCACGGTCGCGAGCTTGCCCGCGACGAGATCGGCGTTGATGTTGTACGACAGGCCTTCCTCGTCGAAGCCGATCGGCGAGATCACGGGGATGAACGCGTCGTCCTGCAGCGCCTTCACGACGGCCGGATTGATCGCCTCGACTTCGCCGACCTGGCCGATGTCGACGTATTGACCGGGGTTGTCGCGATCCGGCATCAGCAGCTTGCGCGCGTGGATCAGGCCGCCGTCCTTGCCCGTCAGGCCGACCGCGTGGCCGCCGAAGTGATTGATCAGCATCACGATGTCCTGCTGCACCTCGCCGCCGAGCACCCATTCGACGACTTCCATCGTCTCCTCGTCGGTCACGCGCATGCCTTGGATGAACGTGCCCTGCTTGCCGATCTTGCGCAGCGCATGGTCGATTTGCGGGCCGCCGCCGTGCACGATGACGGGATTGATGCCGACGAGCTTCAGCAGGATCACATCGCGCGCGAAGCCTTGTTTGAGCCGCTCTTCCGTCATGGCGTTGCCGCCGTATTTGATGACCACGGTTTTGCCGTGATAGCGGCGGATGTACGGCAGGGCCTCGGCGAGGATTTCGGCTTTCAGCGTGGGCGAGATCTGCGACAGATCGAGGGGATCGGACATGGCGGCGACTCTGGGTGCGAAGCGGTTGAAACGGCAGGCAGTCGAAACAGGCCGAATTGTACAGGAGTGTCGCAGTGCAACATGCGGTTTTTGGCCGTTCGGCCGAGGTGGTCCGCGTGTGGCCGGAGGGCGTGGATAACGGTGCGCGAACGGTTTTTTCGAGGCGGCGCACATGCATTTTCCGTGTGCGGCGCTTATGCTTGGGAATGACGTGGCGCTTACGCGGTCCGGCGGCGGCATCGGGCGGAGCGTATCCGGCGTTCGGCGTGGCCGGCGGCCGCCGCGTTTGCCGTTGCGTTTGCTGCTGATTTTGCCGGCGTCTCGCCGTGTTTTTTTATTCCACTTTGCCTGACCGACCGATGCCCGTTTAGCGATGACCAAGCCAGCCGCTTCATCCGATCTTGTCAGCAAGCGCTGCCCGCACTGCGGCAGCGCGTTCGACTGCGGCGCGCGCATGCAGCCGTTTGCCTGCTGGTGCGCGGCGATGCCGGCACTGCCGCCCGGCGCTCAGCCCGCGACGGGCGGCCGCTGTCTATGCCCGCAATGCCTTGCCGATCGGCTTGCGCCGCGCGTGTCGTCGGGGGTTGGCGCAACACGCGAAGGCTGAGCGGCGGTTACACTGCGCGGATGCAACGAAGAATCACGACCACCACCGCCAGCGGCCGCGTCAACCTGAGCCATCTGTTCTGGCTGCGCAATCTCGCAATCATCGGTCAACTCGTCACGATTGCCGTCGTTCAGGCTTATTTCGGCGTGCATCTGCCGCTTCCGGCGATGCTGATGGTGATTGCGCTGGAGATCGTCTTCAATGCGCTGACCTGGGTGCGCGTATTGCGTGCGCGCCCAGAGACCAATTTCGAACTGCTCGGCCAGCTCTGGGTCGACCTGGGTGCGTTGTCGGCGCTGTTGTTCCTGTCGGGCGGGACCACCAATCCTTTCGTGTCGCTGTATCTACCGTCGCTCGCGATCGCGGCCGCGGTGCTGCCCTGGCATTTGATGATTTGGCTCGCCGCGTTCGCGGTCGCATGCTATTTGGCGCTCGGCTTCGATTCGGTGCCGCTCAATCTGGACAATCCGGCAAATCTGTTCGACTACTTTCGCGCGGGCATGTGGGTGAACTTCATGGTGAGCGTCGGGCTCATCGCATGGTTCGTCGCGCGCATGTCGAGCGCGCTGCGGCAACGTGACGCGGCGCTCGGCGAGGCGCAGCAGGCACTCTTGCACGACGAGCGGGCGGTCGCGCTCGGCGTGCAGGCGGCGACCGTCGCGCATGAGATGGGCACGCCGCTGTCGACGATCGCGATGCTGACCGAGGAACTGCGCGAGGCCGCCCGCACCGATCCCGGCCTTGCGCGCTACGACGCCGATCTGAAGGTGCTCGAAGAGCAGATGTCGCAGTGCACGTCGGCGCTCGCTCGGCTGCGCAGCCGAGCATCCGAGCGGCCGAACCGCCAGTCGGTTGCCGCATGGCTCGGCACGTTCGTCGAGCATTGGCGGCTGCGCCATCCGCACGTGAGGTTTGAGCAGCTTGGGCCGCAGCCGCGCGGCGTCGTGCTCGACGACACGGTCGCGGTTGGCCAGATCCTGACTATCCTGCTCGACAATGCCGCCCGCGCGAGCCGCGATCGCGTTACGCTGGCGGCGGCGACCGTGCATGACGGCGCGCGCGACGAAATCGTATTCGAGGTGTGCGACAACGGCGCAGGCATTCCGGCCGCGCTGCGCGATGCGCTCGGCTCGATGCCGGTCGACAGCACGCAAGGCGGTCATGGCGTCGGCCTGTACCTTGCGTTTAGCGCCGCGGCGCGCCTGGGCGGCTCGATCGAACTTGCCGATGCGAAGCCGCGTGCGGCGGGCGCGACGCCGGGGCGTTCGGCGGAGGCCGCCTCCGGGCGCGGCACGCGAGCGATCCTGCGCGTGCCGGTCGAGCGCGAGAGCGGCGGCAGCTTGGGCTCGGATGCAGCTTGAGCACGCACGAGCCCAATGGCGCGGGCCGCCTGGCGTGCGGGCCGAATGATGAACGCAAACCGGTGGAAAGATGGAGCAATGTCAATGAGCGACAAGAATTTTCTCGTGATCGACGATAACGAAGTATTCGCCGGCACGCTCGCGCGCGGCCTCGAGCGCCGCGGCTACACGGTGCGGCAGGCGCACGGCAAGGACGATGCGCTCAAGCTCGCCAGCGCGGAGAAATTCCAATTCATCACCGTCGATCTGCATCTCGGTGACGATTCGGGACTGAGCTTGATCGCCCCGTTGTGCGATTTGCAGCC
This sequence comes from Burkholderia singularis, assembly GCF_001718875.1. Taxonomy (NCBI): domain Bacteria; kingdom Pseudomonadati; phylum Pseudomonadota; class Betaproteobacteria; order Burkholderiales; family Burkholderiaceae; genus Burkholderia; species Burkholderia singularis. The sequence goes on along the minus strand of NZ_CP013448.1, from coordinate 205,017 downwards.
GGACGCGCGGATTCTCGTGCTGACGGGCTACGCGAGCATCGCAACCGCGGTGCAGGCGGTGAAGGACGGCGCGGATAATTATCTTGCGAAGCCCGCGAACGTCGAATCGATTCTCGCCGCGCTGCAGACGAACGCGAGCGAACTGCAAGCCGAGGAGGCGATCGAGAATCCGGTCGTGCTATCGGTCGATCGGCTCGAATGGGAGCACATTCAGCGCGTGCTCGCGGAGAACGGCAACAACATTTCGGCGACCGCGCGTGCGCTCAACATGCATCGGCGCACGCTGCAACGCAAGCTCGCGAAAAAGCCGGTGCGGCAGTGAGCGGCTGCCGGCCGCGTCGGCGTGGCTGGCGTTTCGCTCGGCGGACGCGGTGATGTTTCGCTTGGCGGGCGCGGCGATCGCAGCGGTCCGCCTGGCAGGCGCTGACGAACGGATTGCGGATATTTTCGAGGCAGCGCGATCGAGCCGCCTCGAACGCCGCCGCCGATGCATAACCGGCTCGGTGGCGGCTCATCCGATGGGCGATTTCGGGCGATGAGCGAACCCCGAGATGCGTCTCGGCGAAGCGCGCATCAATGAAAAACGGGCAGCCCTTGGCGGGACTGCCCGTTTTTCATTGATGCGCGGCGTTGCCGGCTGCCGCGATCGTCATGCCGTCACAACACGTAGCGCGACAGATCCTCGTTCTTCGATACCTCTCCGAGCGCGCGATCGACATAAGCCGCATCGATCGTCACTTGCTGACCGGCGTGATTGCCGGCCGAGAAAGACACTTCCTCGAGCAACTTCTCGATCACCGTATAAAGGCGCCGCGCGCCGATATTCTCGGTTTTCTCGTTAACCGCGCAGGCGATCTCGGCAAGCCGCCGGATGCCGTCATCGGCGAATTCGAGCTGCACGTCCTCGGTGGCGAGCAGCGCCTGATACTGCTTGACGAGGCTTGCATCGGTCGCGACCAGAATCGCTTCGAAGTCCTTCACGGACAGCGAATCCAGCTCGACGCGGATCGGAAAACGCCCTTGCAGTTCGGGAATCAGGTCGCTCGGCTTGGCGAGATGGAACGCGCCGCTCGCGATGAACAGGATGTGATCGGTCTTCACCATCCCGTACTTCGTGTTGATCGTCGTGCCTTCGACGAGCGGCAGCAGATCGCGCTGCACGCCCTGCCGCGACACCTCGCCGCCACCGCCTTCGTGGTTGCGCGACGTGATCTTGTCGATCTCGTCGAGAAATACGATGCCGTTCTGCTCGACGTTCTGCACCGCCTTCGTCTTCACTTCCTCATCGTTGAGCATCTTCGCCGCTTCTTCGTCGATCAGCAGCTTCAGCGCTTCCTTGATCTTCAACTTGCGGCGCGTCTTCTTGCCGCCGCCGAGGTTCGAGAACATCGAGCGGATCTGCTCGGTCATCTCTTCCATTCCCGGCGGCGCCATGATGTCCATGCCGAGCGTCGGCTGCTCGATGTCGAGTTCGATTTCCTTGTCGTCGAGCTGCCCTTCGCGCAGGCGTTTGCGAAACGTCTGGCGGGTCGCGTTGTTGTCGTCGTTCGCGTGTTCTGCGCTCGCGCCGAAGCCCACCGCGCGCGGCTGCGGCAGCAGCACGTCGAGAATCCGGTCCTCGGCCTGATCCTGCGCCTTCGAGCGTACCTTGCGCATCTCGAGTTCGCGGGTCTGCTTGACCGAGATCTCGATCAGGTCGCGCACGATGCTGTCGACGTCGCGGCCGACGTAGCCGACTTCGGTGAACTTGGTCGCTTCGATCTTGATGAACGGCGCGTCGGCGAGCTTGGCGAGGCGGCGCGCAATCTCGGTTTTGCCGACGCCCGTTGGCCCGATCATCAGGATGTTCTTCGGCGTGATTTCCTGGCGCAACGGCTCGGCTACTTGCTGGCGGCGCCAGCGATTGCGCAGTGCGACCGCGACAGCCCGCTTCGCCTTATTTTGCCCGATGATGTGCTTGTCGAGTTCCGAAACGATCTCGGCAGGGGTCATGGTGCTCACAGCTTCTCCTTACTCGATGGTCTCGATGACGCGATTGTGGTTCGTATAGATGCACATGTCGCCCGCGATTTCGAGCGCTTTTTCGACGATCTCGCGCGGAGATAGATCGGTGTTCTCCACGAGCGCGCGCGCGGCCGCTTGCGCATAGGCGCCGCCCGAGCCGATCGCGCAGATTCCCTCTTCGGGATCGAGCACGTCACCGTTGCCGGTAATGACGAGCGTCGTGTTCGCGTCGGCCGTGATCAGCATCGCTTCGAGCCGGCGCAGCATCCGGTCGGTGCGCCAGTCCTTCGCAAGCTCGACGGCCGCACGGGTCAGGTTGCCCTGATGCTTTTCGAGCTTCGCCTCGAAACGGTCGAGGAGCGAGAACGCGTCGGCGGTGCCGCCCGCGAAACCGACGAGCACCTGGTCGTTATAGATACGGCGCACTTTGCGCGCACCGCCCTTCATCACGATATTGCCGAGCGTCACCTGGCCGTCGCCGCCGAGCGCAACCTTGCCGCCGCGCCGCACGGAAACGATCGTCGTGCCGTGAAATTGCTCCATCTGTATTCCTTCAGAAAGGCCGGGGGAGGCGGGGCGCCCAGCGCCGCCGCTTGATGTGACGCGCGGCAGGCACCAGCCCCGCGGGCCGGTTCACCGCGCATTGCTCTCACATCTTAGGGCAGGCGCCGCAATATCAAGGGCGGGACGCGAACGAGCCGCGCCGAGCGGCGAAAAAGTATGGGGAAAAGCCGCCAAAAAGGCGGGCACGCGGACGCGTGGCGGGAAAACAAAAGCGCGCGGCAGGCCGCGCGCTTTGCTGTAAAGCGTGTTGGGGGGCGCAAGGCAAGCCTGCGCCGCAGCGGGGGTCAGTCGCCGAACAGTTTCTGCCGCAACTCGCGACGCTCCTGCGCCTCGAGCGAAAGCGTGGCCGTGGGGCGCGCGAGCAGACGCGGAATGCCAATCGGCTCGCCCGTTTCCTCACACCAGCCGTATTCGCCCGATTCGATCCGGGCGAGCGACTGCTGGACCTTCTTGAGAAGCTTGCGCTCGCGGTCGCGTGTACGCAATTCGAGCGCGTGCTCTTCCTCGATCGTCGCGCGATCGGCAGGATCCGGCACGATTACCGTTTCGCGCAGATTCTCGGTCGTCTGGCCCGCGTTGCGGAGAATTTCTGCCTGCAATTGTTCGAGCCGATTTTTGAAGAAGGCGAGCTGGTCCTCATTCATATAATCCTTGTCGCTCATCTTCAGGATTTCGGCTTCGGTCAAGAGTTTCTTCGTCATCTGCTTGCTTCTTCAATGTGCGGCGAACGATAGATATTGCCCGCACTTTGGGATTACCCGCAACAGCCCTTGCAATTCTTTGCCATTCGCTGCGGCGGGGCCGAAAGCCTCCGGATACCGGCGCGCCTCTCGTTCAGGATTCCCCCGTGCGCCGGATTGCGCATTGACCAGCAGGTGAACCGCGCCGCGCTGGCGGGCCCCAGGATCGATCGTTTGCTCCGTGGCCCCGAGCGGGCGAGTATTGTAACTGAATCGCAAGCCACTGCTGTATCGGGTCGATCCCCCGCCGGTCAAGCGGCATCCTGAAAATATAACCCGCAAATCGAGAAAAAGCGATGACGAGCGCGCGGCCCGGCTCACGTGCGCCGCGCGCAAAGCACGCGCGTTTTACGCGAGGCAGGCGTCCAACCCGTCGGTGATCAGATCGCGCGGCAGATCGATGCCGATGAACACCATTTTGTTGGTTTTCTTCTCGGCCGGCAGCCACTTCGCCGCGAGATCGCTGCCCATCATCTGATGCACGCCCTGGAACACCACCTTGCGGTCGACGCCCTTCATATAGAGCACGCCCTTGTAGCGCAGCATCCGCTCGCCATAGATCTGCAGGATGCCGCCGAGGAAATCCTCGAGCTTGTTCGGATCGAACGGACGGTCGCTGCGGTAGACGAACGACTTGATCTTGTCGTCGTGATGCGCGTGGTGGTGGTGATGGCCATGACCATGGCCGTGATCGTGCTCGCAGTGGCCGTGATCGTGGTCGCAATGCGCGTGATCGTGGTCATGATCGTGCGCATGGTCGTGATCGTCCTCCGCGAGGAAATCCGGGTCGATTTCGAGCTTCGCGTTCAGGTTGAAGCCGCGCAGATCGAAGATTTCCTTGATGTCGGCGTCGCCGAAGTTCACCATCTTGACCGTCGCTTTCGGGTTCATGTGCAGCAGCCGGTGCTTGAGCGCCGCGAGCGTCGCATCGTCGACGAGATCCGATTTCGTGATGAACAGGCGGTCGGCGAAGCCCACTTGGCGCTGGACGACCTCGTGCTCGTCGAGCTGCGCGCCGGCATGCTTTGCGTCGACGAGCGTGATGATCGCGTCGAGCAGGAAATCGTCGGCGATCTCGCTGTCGATGAAGAACGTCTGCGCGACGGGGCCGGGGTTTGCAAGCCCGGTGGTTTCGATTACGACGCGCTCGAAATCGAGCTTGCCGTCGCGTTTCTTGGCGGACAGATCGGCGAGCGCGCGGGCCAGGTCGCCGCGAATCGTGCAGCAGATGCAGCCGTTGCTCATCTGGATGATCTGCTCGTTCGAATCCTGCACGAGAATCTCGTTGTCGATGTTTTCTTCGCCGAACTCGTTTTCGATCACGGCGATCTTCATGCCGTGCTGCTCGTTCAGGATGCGCTTGAGCAGGGTCGTTTTGCCGCTGCCGAGAAAGCCGGTGAGGATGGTGACGGGAATGGCCATGTCAGTCGCCTGTGGTTCGTGAAACGGGGTCGAAACTGGGAGGGGCGGCGCGCGATGCGCGCCTGGGTGCCAACTCTTTATTGAAACATACCTGTCAAGCCCCTGCCGCCTATCCGTTCGGGCGGCGGGGGCGCGCTGCGCAGACCGCACAGATCGGGGCGCTCACGCGATTTGCAACAGCAGCCCTTTCAGATACTCGCCTTCGGGGAAGGCGCTGAGGAGCGGATGGTCGACGCCCGCGCCGAGGCGCTTCAGGATCCGCGCGTCGACGCGCGCGTCGGCGGCCGCTCCGGCGACGATTTTCTGGAACAGATCCATGTCGATCGCGCCCGAGCACGAGTAGGTGAACAGCAGGCCGCCCGGGCGCAGCAGCTTGAAGCCGCTCAGGTTGATGTCCTTGTACGCGCGCGCGGCCCGCTCGACGTGCTCGCGCGACGGCGCGAATTTCGGCGGGTCGAGCACGATCAGGTCGAAGCGCTCGCCGTCGTCCGCCAGGCGGCGCAGCGTCTTGAACGCGTCGGCGTCGAGCCATTCGGCGCGCGCGGCGTCAAACCCGTTCGCCGTCACGTTGCGTTGCGCGAGCGCGAGTGCGTCGCCCGACGAGTCGATCGATACCACCCGCTTCGCGCCGCCCGCGAGCGCGGCAAGCGAGAAGCCGCCGGTATAGCAGAAGCAATTCAGCACATCGCGCTCGCGTGCGTATTGCGCAACGAGCGCGCGGTTGTCGCGCTGGTCGACGTAAAAGCCCGTTTTGTGGCCGTGGCGAACGTCGACGTGATAGCGCACGCCGTTCTCGGTCGTGATCAGCGTATCGGGGGGGGCGTCGCCGGCGAGTACGCCGGTTGTCTGCGCGAGCCCTTCCTTTTCGCGGATCGATACGTCCGAGCGCTCGTAGACGTTCGGGCAGCCGGTCGCTGCAACGAGCGCCGCGACGATCGCGTCCTTCCACGCTTCGACGCCCGCCGCCATGAATTGGCAGACGAGCTGGCCACGCGGCGCGCCGGCCTCGGGCCGCGCCGCGCCGGCTGCCGGCGCGTCCGCATGGGCGGGCAGCGCCGGGCGGGCGCCGTGTTCGGCTTCGTGGCTGGCCGCCGTGTGTTGCTGCACAGCCGGCTTTGCCGGGTCTATCGACGAGGTGGGCGCCGCGGCGGCGTCCACGAAGGCGTGCTGGGCGACGTAATAGTCGACGATCAGCCCGGGCAGCCCGTCCGCCTCGCCGAATACGAGCCGCACCGCGCCGGTATCCGAGACGAACGCGCGCCGATGCGCGATCGCGCGCTGCACGCGGCGCTTGAAGAACGCGTGGTCGATCGGTTCGGCTTCGTCGAAACTCCACACGCGCAGCCGGATCTGCGAGTGCGGGCTGTACGCGGCGCGCGCGAGAAAGCGGCCGTCATGCGCGCGCACGACGACCGTCGCGCCTGACGCCGGCTTGCCGTCGACGCGTTCGATCGCGTTCGCATAGACCCACGGATGGCGGCGCAGCAGGGATTTGTCCTTCGACGGCTTGAGCGTAACGGTATGCATGTCGGAATCGAAAAGGCCGCGCTGGACGCGGCGGAAAGGAATTCGGAAAACCAGGCGCGGCGCGTATCAATCGCGTTTTTTCGCCCGCGGATGCGCGCTATCGTAAATCTTCGCGAGATGCTGAAAATCGAGCGACGTATACACCTGCGTCGCCGAAATGCTCGCGTGGCCGAGCAGTTCCTGCACCGCGCGCAGGTCGCCGCTCGATTGCAGCACGTGCGTCGCGAACGAATGGCGCAGCACGTGCGGATGCACGTTTGCCGGAATGCCGGCAGCGAGCGCCGCGCGCTTCACGCGCTCGCGCACGACGCCCGGCGACATCCGGTTGCCGCGCACCGACAAAAAAAGCGGGTGCGGATCGTGCTTGACGAACTCGCCGCGCACCGCGAGCCATGCGTTCAGCGCGTCGATCGCCTTGCGCCCGACAGGCACCTTGCGCTCCTTGCCGCCTTTGCCGCGCACCGTGACTTCCGCCTCGGCGAGATCGAGCCAGCCGTCGGACCGGTGGCCGCCTTCGTTCACGTAGGCGACATCCAGGCCGATCAACTCGGCCAGCCGCAGGCCGGACGAATAGAACAGCTCGAGGATCGCATGGTCGCGCACGCTCTCCGGCGTGCCGGACACCGGCGCATCCATCAGCGTGGCCGTATCGTCGACGGACAGCGCCTTGGGCAGCGTCTTGCCGCGCTTGGGCGCGCGTACCGTCGCGACCGGGTTCGCAGGCATTTCTACGCGCTGCGCGAACCAGCGGTAGAACGCGCGCCACGCCGACAGCCGGTGCGAGATCGAGCGCGCGGACAGCCCGCCCGCGTGCGCACGGGCCACGGCGCCGCGCATGTCGACGGCGCTCAGGCTCGCGAGCGGCCGGCCGTTCGCGAGCTTCCTCAGTTCGTCGAGTTCGTGCGTGTACGCACGCAGCGTGTGATCCGACAACTGTCTGACGTGCCGCAGGTTCGACAGGTATGCGGCGATCGGATCGTCGGTCATCGTCGTGCGTGGCGCGCGGTTGCGGGCGCGGCCGTCAATGCGGCAGCAGGCGCGTGAGCGCCGCGCTCGCGAGCGTGCCGATTTGCGTGAGGAAATCGGTGCCCATGCCGTCGTGAAAGCGGCGCGGGTCCGGCGAGCCGAGCACGAGCAGCCCGAACGCGCCCGCGTCTTCGGGATCGTCGGCCGAGGGCGCGCGCAGCGCGATCAGCGCGATCGATTCGGCCGTGCCGGCCGCTGCCGCATTGCCGCCGCCGTCGGCGGGCGCCGCGGCCGCCGCGACGGGCGTGAGCCACTGCGCGGCTTCGAAGCCGGTATTGGCGCCGCAATAGGGGGTTGCAAGGCTGTTGGTGAAAAGCCGCACCTCCTCGCCGACATTGCGCGCGAAATCCGCCTGCGCGTAGGTATCGGCGACATCCCAAAGTCTGAGCGCCGTTTGCGGCACGTCGAACACGTCGGCGAGGCCGGCCGCGATCGCGCGCGGCAGCGCATACGGGTCGCGTTCGGCGATCACGCGCGCGGTCCAGCGGTTGAACTTCGCGGCGAGCCCGTCGTTCTCGTGGCCATAGCGCACCAGCTCGGCCAGACGCCGCTCGAGATGCTTGTTCTTGTCGCGCAGCATTTCCATCTGCCGCTCCTGCAGCGACACCGCGGCCTTGCCGTGCGGATTCGCGAGCTTGATCGTCGCGAGCAGTTCCGCGTGCCGCGTGAAGAATTCGGGGTTGGCGAGCAGGTAGTCGGCGACTTCGCGATCGTTCATGGGCTTCTTGGGCAGAGGTTCAGCAGATAAAAGTCAGGCGGGCAGGTCGATCACGCCTTCGAACACGGTGGTCGCGGGGCCGGCCATCGCGAGCGGCGCGGCTTCGTCGCGCGCGCCGTCCCACGAGATCGTCAGCGTGCCGCCGTGCGTATGGACCACGACCGGCGAATCGAGCACGCCGCGCCGGATGCCCGCTGCGACCGCCGCGCATGCGCCCGTGCCGCAAGCGAGCGTCTCGCCCGCGCCGCGTTCATAGACGCGCAGCCGCACCTCGCTGCGCGACACGATCTGCATGAAACCTGCGTTCACGCGCTGCGCGAAGCGCGGATGACGCTCGATCGCCGGCCCTTCGATGTCCACCGGATACGCTTGCACGTCGTCGACGATCTGCACCGCGTGCGGATTGCCCATCGACACGACCGAGATCCAGCGGGTCGCGCCGTTCACGTCGAGCGGCCACAGCGTGTCGGCGCCGTCGCGGCGGCCTTCGAGGCCATGCGCGTCGAACGGCACGCGCGCGGGTTCGAACGCCGGCGTGCCCATGTCGACGACCACTTCGCCGTTGTCCAGCATGGTCAGCGTGATCACGCCGTGCTTGACCTCGACGCGCACGCTCGTCTGGCTGCTGAGCCCGCGATCGCGGACGAATTTCACGAAGCAGCGTGCGCCGTTGCCGCAATGCTCGACTTCACCGCCGTCGCAATTGAAGATCCGGTACTTGAAATCGGCACCGTCGACGCTCGGCCGTTCGACGAGCAGGAGCTGATCGGCGCCGATCCCGAAATGGCGGTCGGCGAGCGCGCGCACCTGCGCGCCCGTGAGCGGCGGCAGCGCGCGGGTGTAGCCGTCGAGCACGACGAAGTCGTTGCCCGCGCCGTGCATTTTGGTGAACGAGAGTTTCATGGACGCTATTGTATGCGGCGTATGCGGCGGCGCGCTCAATAGAAGCCCGGCTCGCCGGGCGGGCGCGTCTTGAAGCGCTTGTGCACCCAGTAATACTGCTCGGGCAGCCGCGGAATCTGCTCCTCGAGGAACGCGTTCATGCGGCGCGCGTCGAGCGTGTCGTCGCCCGTCGGATAGTGGTCCCACGGCTTGAACACCTTCAGCCGATAGCCTTTGTAGCCGGGCAGCACCTCGCCGATGAACGGCACCACCTGCGCGCGGCCGGTCTTTGCGAGGCGGCCGACGGCGGTCAGCGTGCACGCGGGCACGCCGAAGAACGGCACGAACGTCGAGTTGCGCAGCCCGTAATCCATGTCCGCGCCGAGCATCACGGGCTTGCGCTCGCGCAGCCAGCGCAGCACGATTCGCGCGCTGTCGGCGCGCCCCGCCATTTCCGCGTTGAAGCGCCCGCGCGCGGCTTTCGCGACCGCCTCGAGCGTCGGGTTCGAGAACGGCTGGTACAGCGAGCCGCAGCGGCGTTGCAGCGAACGATTGAGCCAGATCGAGCCCGCCTCGATGCCGACGAAGTGCAGGCCGAGAAACAGCGTCGGCGGCAGGTTCGGGTCGGTGAGGTCGATTTCGCTGTCGACTTCGATCAGTTTGTCGAGCTTTTTCTCGGAGCCGAACCACTGGACGCTGCGCTCGACGTAGCTGCGGATCGCATGCCGGAAGTGCTGGCTGGCCACGTCGTTGCGGTGCGCGTCGCTCCAGTCCGGAAAGCAGAGCTTCAGATTGGTGTGGACGACGCGCTTGCGCCGGCTCGGGATCTGGTAGAGCAGCCAGCCGAGGCCGTCGCCCAGCCGCGCGGTGAAGCCGTACGGCAGGATCGCGAGGAATTTGAGCAGCGCGACGGCGAGCTGGGTGCCCAGGCGGCTCAGCATGCGGCGCCTCCGGCGGTCGGCGGCAGCCACGCGGGAAGGCGGGACGGTGAAAGAAACGGCACGATCGGCGGCCTGTGAGAATTTGAGAAAGCCGCTATAATAAGGGCTTCGCCGAGTTAACTGACAACTTGCGGGGCGAAGCCGGCTGGCGCAGCGAGCGCCGACGGCGCAGGAAATCCGCTAAAGCGTCGCCGCTTCGGGCCTCTGGAAGCTGGCTACGTGAACTTTTAACCGTAACCACCATAGGAGCCAGAGACCGTGGCAAACGATTATCTCTTTACGTCTGAATCCGTCTCCGAAGGCCACCCGGACAAGGTTGCCGACCAAATCTCCGACGCGATCCTCGACGCGATCCTTACGCAAGACAAATATTCCCGTGTTGCCGCCGAAACGCTGTGCAACACCGGTCTCGTCGTGCTGGCGGGCGAAATCACGACGACGGCCAACATCGACTACATCCAGATCGCGCGCGACACGATCAAGCGCATCGGTTACGACAACACCGATTACGGCATCGACTACAAAGGCTGCGCGGTGCTCGTCGCATACGACAAGCAATCGCCGGACATCGCGCAGGGTGTCGACCGCGCGCACGACGACAATCTCGATCAAGGCGCGGGCGACCAGGGTCTGATGTTCGGCTATGCGTGCGACGAAACGCCTGAGCTGATGCCGCTGCCGATCTACCTGTCGCATCGCCTCGTCGAGCGCCAGGCGAACCTGCGCCGTGATGGCCGGCTGGCGTGGCTGCGCCCGGATGCGAAGTCGCAGGTGACGATTCGCTATGTCGGCGGCAAGCCGCACGCGATCGATACCGTGGTGCTGTCGACGCAGCATGCGCCCGACATCGAACTGCCCGCGCTGCGCGAGGCCGTGATCGAAGAAATCATCAAGCCGACGCTGCCCGCCGATCTGATCAAGGGCGACATCAAGTTCCTCGTGAATCCGACCGGCCGTTTCGTGATCGGCGGCCCGCAAGGCGATTGCGGGCTGACCGGCCGCAAGATCATCGTCGATACCTACGGCGGCGCGGCGCCGCATGGCGGCGGGGCGTTCTCGGGCAAGGACCCGTCGAAGGTCGACCGCTCGGCCGCGTATGCGGGCCGCTATGTCGCGAAGAATATCGTCGCGGCGGGCTTGGCGTCGCGCGCGCTGATCCAGGTGTCGTATGCGATCGGCGTGGCCGAGCCGACGTCGGTGATGGTCAACACGTTCGGCACCGGCCGCGTGTCCGATGAGACGATCACGAAACTCGTGCGTGAGCATTTCGACCTGCGCCCGAAGGGCATCATCAAGATGCTCGATCTGCTGCGCCCGATCTATGAGAAGACCGCCGCTTACGGTCACTTCGGCCGCGAGGAGCCGGAATTCTCGTGGGAAGCGACCGACAAGGCAATCGCGCTTGCCGAAGCGGCCGGCGTCGAGCCGGCGGTGCAAGTGGCCTGATCCGCAGGCTTGCCGCGTCGTTGCGGCACGAGCGATAGAATGCCGCCCGGTTGAACGCCGGGCGGCATTTTTTTTGATTATTTCAATGTGATCGGGCGCAGCAAAGACATGATCGGCTGCGCCGCGCGAGCCGGTTTCGGGGGGCGGAACGCAGGCGGGCAATCGAATCTTGCCCGCGCGGGCCATGCGCGCGGCGTATATCGTCCGCTATGCTGCGGCACGGTCCCGTTAGCGCGTCAGCGGGCGGCGAATGCGAACCAGCCGGTGCTCGTCGCCAGACGGCGCGGCCGGTTGATGCGGCGTGCCGTCGCGCTTGCGCGGCGCGCCGGCTGCGTGTTCGGGCGCAGCGACGAAGGCTTGGGCAGCAACGAACGCAGCGCGGTGCGGCGGGCCGCTGCCTGCGCGCGCATCATCGACAGCAATGCGTGCAGCCACGCGCGCAAACCGTCGAGCCGCGGCTGATGCCAGCGCGCGCGCTCGGCGAGCACGTTGGCCCGGGCGCTGTGGTGACGCAATGCACGCGTGATCCGGGGCGACGCGAACCGCGCGCCCTTGGTGGTGCGATGAAGACGGGAAGGCAATCGAAAAGGCATGACGGAAATAGTGACTTGCTTGGCGCGCCCGTGAGGGGCGCTCATTCAAAATGGCCGTTGACGGCACGGGATTGGGTCGGATCGTACCGAAAGCGCGGGTGCTCCGCTGCCTGTCAGAAGCGGCAGGTATGATCAGACTATAGACGGTTCATGACGCCCGAAAGTCATTGCATGTCGCGCCAAGCGAACGTTTCGGCGATGCGTCGTTCGTCGTTAGTGATATGAACGAGGCCGGCAGTTCCTTTGCGCTACGTCAAATTTTGTGCGGCGATCGAGGTTCGCTTTCAACGGATCGTCAGATTGCGCTGCACGCCGGTTGGGACCGTTTTACAATCAATGATTCATAACAAATATGTGAATGTCCCATGCCGTCATTGCACCCAGAGTCGATCCACACGCAAATCCAGACGCTGCGCGAACGCGGTTTCGTGGTGGCGCCGGCGCTCGTCGCGCCCGAGCGGTGCAAGCAACTGAGAGCGATTGCCGAGCGGCAGTTGGCCGATGCCGCTCAACCGCTCGAGTTCGAAGCCGATCTGCGCTATCCGGGCGCGCCCGAGTCGCGGCAGGCGCCTGGCGGCCATACGGTGCGGCGTCTGCTCGACGCCTACGCGCGCGACGCGGCGTTCGCCGAACATGCGGCGGCGCCGGAGATCAGCGCATGGATGCGCGCCTATTTCGGCGAGACGCCGGTGCTCTCGCGTGCGCATCACAATTGCGTGATGACTAAGCATCCGGCATACGGCAGCCTGACCGGCTGGCATCGCGATGCGCGCTACTGGTCGTTCGAGCGGGCGGATCTTGTGTCGGCGTGGCTCGCGCTCGGCCCGGAGACGGACGAGAACGGCGCGTTGTGGCTCGTGCCCGGCTCGCATCAAACGGCGCTCGGGCCGGAATGCTTCGACGACGCGAAATTCTTCCGCAGCGACGTGCCTGAGAACCGGCGGCTCATCGAGCAGGCGGTGTGCCCGCCTCTCGAGGCGGGCGACGTCGTGTTTTTCCATTGCAATACGCTGCATTCGGCGGGGCAGAACCGGACCGATCAGGTGAAATTCTCGCTCGTGTTCACCTATCGCGGCGACAGCAACCCGCCGGTGCCGGGCTCGCGCTCGGCGTCGAAGCCGGAAGTGCGTCTTTGAGCGTAAGGGCGGCCGAAGCGGCGCGGCCCGCGCTCGCCGGCGATGCCTAACGCTTGCCGCTGGGCGTCGACAGGCCGATCAGCCCGACGAGCGTTGCCACGATGCCGCCCGCAATCAGCATGATCGTCTTCGTTGACGGCGAGCCGGTGAAAAAGCGCGCGACGCCGTCGTTGATCGAATGGAACGACTGGCCGCCGAAATACAGCAGGACCACGCCGCCCGCGATGAGCGCAACAAAAATCGCTCGAACCATGAAAATCCTCGTTGAAACGGATAGTGAAGACGCCGCAGTGTAGGGGAGTGTCGCGCCGGCGTCCATTCGCGCGCAGTTTTCTGCATGACCGGCGATCGTTGATTAACATGGCGGCTTCGGCGTTTTCATATCGCTGGACGGTGTCCGGCTTTGTTCAATGTCTTGACAGGAATTGTGATGGGCTACGAAGCAGCTTCCGATCGTTATGCGGACATGCAGTATCGCGTCAGCGGCAAATCCGGGCTCAAATTGCCGGCGCTGTCGCTTGGGCTGTGGCACAACTTCGGCGATACGACGCCGATCTCGACCCAGCGTGACATTCTGCGTACCGCGTTCGATCTCGGCATCACGCACTTCGATCTCGCGAACAATTACGGGCCGCCCTACGGCAGTGCCGAAGCGAATTTTGGCCGCTTGTTGCGCGAGGATTTCAAGCCGTACCGCGACGAACTGCTGATCTCGACGAAGGCGGGCTGGGACATGTGGCCGGGCCCATACGGCAGTGGCGGCGGCTCGCGCAAGTATGTGCTGGCGAGCCTGGATCAGAGCCTCAAGCGAATGGGGCTCGATTATGTCGACATCTTCTATTCGCACCGCTTCGACGCACACACGCCGCTCGAGGAAACCGCGGGCGCGCTCGCGTCGGCCGTTCAGCAAGGCAAGGCGCTGTATATCGGGATTTCGTCGTATTCGGCGGCGAAGACGCGTGAAATGGCGAAGCTGCTCGCCGAATACAAAGTGCCGCTGCTCATTCACCAGCCGGCCTACAACATGCTGAACCGCTGGGTGGAAGAGCAGAAACTGCTCGACGCGCTCGACGACACCGGCTCGGGTTGCATCGTGTTCACGCCGCTCGCCCAGGGGCTGCTGACGTCGAAGTATCTGAGCGGCGTGCCGGCCGACGCGCGCGTCAACAAGCCGGGCGGCGGCTCGTTGCAGGAAAGCCACCTGAGCGCGCAGAACCTCGAGCGCGTGCGCAAGCTCAACGAGATCGCGCAGCGGCGCGGCCAGAGCCTCGCGCAAATGGCGCTTGCCTGGACGCTGCGCGATGCGCGCGTCACGTCGGCGCTGATCGGTGCCAGCCGCGCGGAGCAGGTGCGTGAAAACGTCGCCGCGCTCAAGCAACTCGCTTTCAGCAACGAGGAACTCGTGGAGATCGACCGCTACGCGACGGAAGGCGGGGTCAATTTGTGGGAAAAGCCATCCACCGATCAGGCGATCTGACCGGCGGTGATCGATAGCGGGCCTGACGAGCGGCGTGCCGCGCGCCGCATTGGTTTCGACGCACCGGCTTCGAAACCAGCGCGGGCGGCGAAAGCGGTGCGGCTAGATCAGCGCGGGCAGCCCTTCGACCAGCAATACGGCAACCACGACCCCGAGCATCGCGCCGAGCACGCGTAGCACGTTATGGCGGAACTCGGTCGCGCAGGGCACCGCGCCCAGAAACAACGCGCCGGCCAGCGCCATCGGAATCAGCAGAATGAAGTCGCCGATCGTGAAATAAGTGTCCATACCCGTCTCCCGTTTTATCTGACCGGCCTGCGTGCGATCGCGGCCGGTTGTTTCGAGTATAGGAAACGGCTCGCGGTTTTTCGTTGTTCCGGTGGGGGGAGCGAGCGGAAAATCGCCGATTGTTGGGTTTACCGCAAACAAACCGACGAAAAGCTTTCGTTCGGTCTTTCCCGATGCTCTCCAGTTTGTGGTGGGTCAATGCGTCGACGCGCCGAACGAGGCAGTCGCTCGGCAGGCCGCGCCCGTCGGGGTTCGTTCAATCTCCATCATGATTGTTCCCGTCATTTCTCGACTGAGTGGTGCGATGCAATAAGCAAGGCGTCCGCTCGTGCCGCGCGGCGGACGCCTTGCGATCATGCTGCCGTCATCCGTGAGCGGGGCGGCGCAACGCCAGCGCAAGCCCCGCGACGATCGCGATCATGCCGATGATCTCGAGCGGCGCGAGCCGGTTGCCGAGCCATACCGCGTCCATCAGCGCGGTCACGACCGGGACTAGGTAGAAGAGACTCGTCACATTGACGAGATCGCCGCGCTGCATCAACCGATAGAACAACAATTGCGCAGCCACCGAAATGACAATGCCGAGCCACGCGAGCGGTAGCACGAGCGACCAGCTCGCTTCGAACCGGATCGGCTCGAATGGCGCGATCAGCAGGCACAAGCCCAGCCCGAGCGCGTTTTGCAGCGGCAGCACGTCGATCGGCGCGGCGCGCACGCGCTTTTGCAGCAGGGTGCCGGCGGTGATCGCGAAAAGCGCGCCGAGCGCGCAGGCGATGCCCGATAGCGTCGCGCCGCCCGAGAGGCTGCGATAGACGACCAGGCTCAGGCCCGCGAGCGCAAGCGCGAGTCCCGCGAGCCGAGCGCCGGACGCGCTGCGCTCGAGTATGGCGAGCGTGAGGATCGGCTGCACGCCGAGGATCGTCGCGAGGATGCCGGGCGCGAGCCCGCGCTCGAGCGCGAGCAGATACAGGATCGAATAACCGCCCGTGAGCAGCAGCCCGGTGGCGACTGTCGCGCGGCGTGCGCCGGACGGCGGCAGCCAACGCCGTCGCGCGAGCGACAACGCAAGCAAGACGAGCGACGCAAGCGCGAAGCGTGCGCTCAGGAAAGCGACTGCGGACGCGTGTCGCAGGCCGAGTTCGGCGAAGATCGCGCCGCTGCTCCATAGCAGGACGAACAGCGATGTCGCCCCGTGCGCGGTGAGCGCGGGTCTGATTGAAACCATTTGGAATCCACCTGTCGATCGGATCGATACGCTCCGTCCGCGAGCGCTTGCGCGCCGCCTGCGCGGCATATCGGCGCGCGGCGCGATGCGGTTCGCGGTGAACGGAGAGCGAAAAGAGGGGCGCGGCGTTCAGCCGGGCAGCGCCACCGAAGGCGGCGCGCCGACGGGCGGGGGAGCGGCGGGTGGACGATGCGCGCACGCGAGCCGTGCAGTCGACGGCTGGAAAATGGCGCGGGCGGGCAACGACGGATTCATCGCGATGAGTGCGAATGAGGTGAATGAACTGGCGTCAAAGGTAACGCAGGTGCGCGCCGCTTGGCAATCGCTTGGCATGCGCATCGACGAGAATTCCGGCGATCCGGTTACGTCCGTCACGCCGCGCCGATGCGCTCACGCGCACGCAGCCACGCCGCGGCCACGATGCCGAGCGCGAGCAGCGCGCCCACCAGCGCCGCGATACCTGGCCAGCCGAGCGCGCTCCAGCAGCGTCCGCCAAACGAGCCGACGACGCTCGATCCGACATAGTAGGCAAGCAAATAAAGCGCCGCCGCTTGCCCCTTGCCTTGTTGCGCGAGCCGCCCGACCCATCCGCTCGCGACCGCATGTCCGGCGAAGAAGCCGAACGTCACGCAGGCGATGCCGGTTGCGATTGCGGCGACCGGATGCAACAGCGTCAGCGCGACGCCGGCCAGCATGATGACCAGGCTCGCGATCAGCACGCGGCCGCGCCCGAACATATCGGCGACGCGCCCCGACAGCGGCGACGCGACGACGCCGACCAGATACACGACGAAGATCGCGCTGATCGTCGCCTGCCCCATCGCATAGGGCGGCGCGAGCAGCCGATAGCCGATGTAGTTGTAGAGCGTGACGAAGCTGCCCATCAGCACGAAGGCCATCAGGAACAGCACGGGCAACTCGCGCCGCTTGCCGAGATGATGCGCGAGCGAAGCGCGATGATGCGCGAGATTGAGGCCGCGGCGCGGCGTGAAATGCCGCGACGGCGGCAGCAACGCGCGAAACGCGAGCATCGACGCGAGGCCGAGCACGCCGATCGTGCCGGCGGCGATGCGCCAGGTGGACAGATCGGTGACGATGCCGGTGATCACCCGTCCCGCCATGCCGCCGATCGCGGTGCCGCCGACGTAGAGTCCCATCGCGAGTCCGAGCCCTTCAGGATGCACTTCCTCCGCGAGATACGCCATCGCCACGGCCGGCACGCCGCCGAGCGCGAGCCCGGTCAGCGCGCGCAGCGCCAGCAGCTGAGGCCAATGCGGCGCGAACGCGGCGCCGAGTGTGAAGAGCGACGATGCGGTGAGCGACGCCGTCATCAGCGCGCGGCGGCTGAGCCCTTCGGACACGAAGCCCGCGACGAAGATGGCGAGCGCGAGCGCCGCGGTCGAGAACGACAACGCGAGGCTGCTCTGCGCGGGGCTCACGCCGAACGTTGTCGAGAATTCGGGCAGAAGCGGCTGCACGTAATAGAGCAGCGAGAACGTCGCGAAGCCGGCAAACAGCAGCGCGATGCTTGCGCGCCAATAGTTGCGCGAGCCGCGCTCGAGATAGGCGGGGCCGGAAGCGGCGGGCGCGGCGCCGGCCGTTCCGGTTGGCTTGGCGCGGGGCGCGGGCTGCGGCGGGCCGCCGGACGATGCACTCACGCGGTTGTTCTCCGTGCGGGACAAACCACCACGATACGCCGGTTGCGCGTGTTATGGCGCTGCGGTGGAGGACGCCGTCGCATTTCGCGCGGCTGGCGCGTCATTCGCGTGACGGCAACGATCGTCGGGGTATGATGCTGCGAAGCGCCATCGCGAAAGCACGGCGGCGCATCCCGGGAATGGGCGGCGCATTTGCCGCCGGTTCCGCTGTCGGCGGTTCTCCGGACGGTGAACCGCGGGATGCGCGCCGCTGTGGCAAAAGGGCGGCGCGATCGGGATATTTCCGGCCGGGCGGTAGGCGGCCGGCTTTCACAGCGGGGAAACATCATGCATGTCGGTTCGATTGTCTGTACCACCCATATCGCGGTGCCAAAGGGCGCGCGCGGGATCGTCCAGCGCATTCTCGGCAACATGGCGATGGTGACCTGGTATGCGGGCGTGCCGGGTGAATCGAAGGAGCTCAATACCGAGCCGTTTTTTCTCGAGGATCTGATCGATACCGGCGAATCGGTGCTGCCGGCAGGCGCGGCGCTGCACTGAACCGGACGCTCGTCTTTCGGCTTCGCGCGCGGCACAATGCGCAGCATGAACGACGTTACCTCTGAATCCATGACAGCCGGCGCGAGCGCCGGCTTGCCTTTTGCCGGCCTCACGCCCGAGCGCGTGCTGGATGCGCTCGACAGCGTGCTGATTCCCGCCGGTTCGCGCACCGACGGGCGTCTGCTCGCACTCAACAGTTATGAAAACCGCGTCTATCAGGCGGGTATCGAAGACGGCCCGCCGATCGTCGCGAAGTTCTATCGCCCGCATCGCTGGTCGAGCGATGCGATTCTCGAAGAGCACGCGTTCGTCGCCGAGCTGGCTGCGCGGGAGATTCCCGCGGTGCCCGCGCTCGAATTCGACGGGCGCACACTGCACGAATTCGACGGTTTTCGTTTCGCGCTGTTCGAGCGGCGCGGCGGGCGGCCGCCCGAGCTAGATCAGCGCGATACGCTCGAATGGCTCGGCCGCTTCATCGGCCGCATTCATGCGGTGGGCGCGATGCAGCCATACGCCGAGCGGCCCGCGCTCGATATCCAAACCTTCGGCTATGAGCCGCGCGATTTCCTGCTGTCCCGCGATTTCGTGCCCGGCGACGTTCGTCCTGCTTATGAAGCGGCGGTGACGCTCGCACTCGAGGGCGTGGCCGACGCATACGCGCGCGCGGGCGACGTGCGGATGCTGCGCGCACATGGCGACTGCCATCCAAGCAACGTGCTGTGGACCGATGCCGGCCCGCATTTCGTCGATTTCGACGATAGCCGGATGGCGCCCGCGATACAGGATTTGTGGCTGCTGCTGCCGGGCGACCGGCCGGGCGCGTCGCGCGCGCTTGCCGATCTGCTCGCCGGCTACGAAGACTTCTGCGAATTCGATCCGCGCGAGTTGCATCTGATCGAAGCGCTGCGCACGCTGCGCCTGATTCACTACGCGGCATGGCTCGCGCGCCGCTGGGACGATCCGGCGTTTCCAGCCGCGTTTCCGTGGTTCAACACGCATCGCTATTGGGAAGAGCGGGTGCTCGAACTGAGGGAGCAGATTGGCGCGATGCAGGAAGGGCCGCTGTGGCCGGTATGAGGGATGGCGTTGCGTCGTGCGGCGGCGCCAGCGTGCGCGGCGCGCGAGGGTGTCGCGGTGGCACTCGCCGCCTGGGGACGGCGAGCGCGCATCGCTGTCGCGGCTGAGGCTGAGCGCGGCGCCCGGGCACGCGAGCGTGGCCGCGTGCGGTTAGGCGGTGGGCGCGAATCGCGTCTGCACGCCGAGACGACGCGGCCGCGATGAGCGCAACGAGCGCCAACGCGGCGGATAAGGCCGATGCCCGTCGCGCCTTCGGCAGTCAGAGTTTCAGCATCATGCTGATGACGGCCGCGAAGCGCTTGCCATACGGCGGGGCGATCAGGCCGCGCGTGTTGAGGCGCGATTGCGTGAACACCGGCTTCATCTTCGAGAACGTCACGAAACCTTCGTAACCGTGATACGAACCCATCCCGCTCGGGCCGACGCCGCCGAACGGCAGCGTGCCGCATGCGATGTGCGCCAGCGTGTCGTTGATCGTCACGCCGCCCGAGATCGTGTCGCGCATCACGCGCTCGATCGTCGTGCGATCGTCGTCGAACAGGTAGAGCGCGAGCGGCCGCGGGCGCGCGTTCACATAGGCGATCGCGTCGTCGAGCGTGTCGTATGGCACGAGCGGCAGGAGTGGCCCGAAGATCTCTTCCTGCATCAGCTTCGCTTCGTCCGGCGCCTGCGTGACGATCACGGGCGGCAGGCGGCGCAGCACCGGATCGGGCGCCGCGTCGGTGAGCGGATGCAGTTGCGCGCCGCTGTCGCGCGCTTCGTCGGCGAGCCGCTGCAATCGCGTGAAATGACGCTCGGAGATGATCGACGTGTAGTCCCGGTTGGCCGCCAGATTCGGATAGAGCTTGGCCATTTTCGCCTTCGCGCGCGCGACGAACTCGGCCTCCTTGCCGCGCGGCACGAGCACGTAATCGGGCGCGATGCAGGTCTGGCCGGCGTTCAGCGTTTTACCGGTGACGATCGAATCGACGGCCGAGTCGAAGCGCGCATGCGGCCCGACGATCACGGGCGATTTGCCGCCCAGCTCGAGCGTGACGGGCGTCAGATGCTCGGCGGCCGCGCGCATCACGTGGCGGCCGACCTGCGTCGAGCCGGTAAACAGCAGATGATCGAACGGCAGTCCGCTGAACGCGGCGCCGATTTCCGCATCGCCGTTGACGACGGCGACGTGATCGCGCGAGAAGGTTCTCGCGATCAGCTCCTCGAACAACTGCGACGTGCGCGGCGTCAGTTCGGACATCTTGATGATCGCGCGGTTGCCGGCGGCGAGCGCGCAGATCAGCGGCCCGACGGCGAGATAAATCGGGTAGTTCCACGGCACGACGATGCCGACCACGCCGAGCGGCTGCGGTATCACCTTCGCGCGCGCGGGGCGCAGCCACTTGTTCATCGCGCGGCTTTGGGGGCGCATCCAGCGCTTGCCGTGCTTGAGCGCTTCGTTGATTTCCTCCTTGGCCAGAAAGATTTCGGCGAACAGGAATTCCTCTTTCGCGCGATGCGCGAAGTCGGCGTTGACCGCGGCGGCCAACGCGTCGCGGTTGTCGAGCAGCATCGCGCGCAGCGCGCGCAGGTGAGCGGCGCGCGTCTCCCATGTCGGATACGGCGCGCGCAGGTAGGCGGCGCGCTGGTCGCGCAACAGCGCGTCGAGCGTGGCCAGGCCGGGCAGATCGTTTTTCATGGCGTCTCCTGTTCGATACGGGTCATGCCGGAAATGCTCGATCGACGAGCGCGGCGTGGTCGAAGGTGGCCGGCAGCGTACCGTAGACGCGTCCGGTTTCGGTGCTGGCGCCGCCGATGCGTGTGGCGATGAACGCGTCGGCGACGGCGGATGGAGCGTCGCGCAGCAGCAGCGCGGCCTGTGCGATGACGGCGATGCGTTGTGCGATACGGCGCGCGCATGCTTCGCGCTGCTCGGATTCGAGTTCGAGCAGGCGGGCGAGTTCCGCAAGCGCGGCGGCAAGCGGCGCGTTTGCCGCCGCGACGTCCCGCCACTCGGCGAACAGTGCGGCGGCGGCGTCGGGCTCGCGTTCGATCGCGCGCAGCACGTCGAGACACATCACGTTGCCCGAGCCCTCCCAGATCGAATTGACGGGCGCTTCCCGATAGAAGCGCGCCATCGGCCCGGTCTCGACATAGCCGTTGCCGCCCCAGACTTCCATTGCTTCGCCGGTGAATTCGACCGCGCGCTTGCAGACCCAGAATTTCGCGGCCGGCGTGACGATGCGGCGCCAGCCGCGCGCCGCGGGCGAGTGTGCCGCGGCGTCTTCCTCGAAGGCGTAGGCAAGCCGCATGAACAGCGCGCTGGCGGCTTCCGATTCGAGTGCCAGATCGGCGAGCACGTTGCGCATCAGCGGCTGTTGCGCGAGCAGGCGGCCGAACGCCGAGCGGTGCCGCGCATGATGGATTGCCTGCACGAGTGCGGCGCGCATCAGCGCTGCGCTGCCGATCACGCAATCGAGCCGCGTGTAGTTCGCCATCTCGATGATCGTCGGCACGCCGCGGCCTTCGTCGCCGATCATCACGCCGTATGCGTTCAGGAATTCGACTTCGCTGCTCGCATTGGACCGGTTGCCGAGCTTGTCCTTCAAACGCTGCACGTGCACCGCGTTCTTGCTGCCGTCGGGCGCGAAGCGCGGCACGTAGAAGCATGAAATACCCGCATGATCGGCCGTGCGCGCGAGGACGAGATGCGCATCGCATTGCGGCGCGGAAAAAAACCATTTGTGCCCGACGAGGCGATACGCTTCGCCTCGTCCGCCGGCGCCGAGCGCATACGCGCGCGTTTCGTTGCTGCGCACATCCGAGCCGCCCTGTTTTTCGGTCATGCCCATGCCGACCATCATCGAGCGCTTTTGTGGCAGCGGCGCGTCGCGCGGATCGTGTTCGCGCGCATAGAGCCGCTCGCGCAGCGACGCGAACAGCGCGGGCTCGCGTTGCAGCACGGGAATGCTCGCGAAAGTCATCGTGATCGGGCATAGCGAGCCGGATTCGAGTTGCGCGTGCAAAAAATAGCTCGCGCAACGCGCGGCCATCGCGCCCGGCTGCGGATCGGAGAACGGCAGCGCTTGCAAACCGTCGCTGCGCAACAACAGTAGCAATTGGTGCCAGCTCGGATGAAATTCGAGCGCGTCGATACGCTCGCCGCGCGGGCTGTGCGTCGACAGCTCCGGCGCATGGCGGTTCGCAAGATCGGCAAGCGCGAGCGCATCGGGTGTCGTGAGCGTGGCGCCGGTATGCGAGAGCGCTGTTCGATACCAACCTGCTTCGTATTGCTGGAGCGCGCGAACGAGCGCAATGTCGGTTTCAAACGCGTTGTAATCGTGCAGCGGCGGCGCCTGGTTCGTCACCTGGTGAGTCGCCGTCAGAAGGTGTTCTTGCATGCCCTGTCTCCCATTTCGCGTGGTTCGGCTTCTGTCGAGCGTATCCGACGCGCGAGGCGGATCTGGACATCTTAAATTTAGTTGACGATGGCGTTTAGAGTAATCGCTCTTGAATCGACGCATCGAAATTCGATTTGCGTTCCTAAAATGATGCGCAAACATCATAAGTGCATGGCTGCGGCAGGGCGCAAAATCAGCCGATGGTGGGCGCAAGGGAGACGGACAAATGCAGTACGACTACATAATTGTTGGCGGGGGATCCGGCGGAGCGAGCTTGGCGGGGCGTCTGGCCGATGCGTGCCCGGATGCGACGATCGCGCTGATCGAGGCAGGCGGCCACACGGAGCGCAATCCGCTCGTCAATATTCCCGTCGGGATCGCCGCGCTCGTTCCCTTTAAGCTACGCACGAATTACGGCTACGAGACGGTTCCGCAGCCCGGGCTCGGCGGCCGGCGCGGCTATCAGCCGCGCGGCCGCGGCCTGGGCGGCTCGAGCGCGATCAATGCAATGGTCTATACGCGCGGTCATCCGCTCGATTACGACGAATGGGCGCAGCTCGGCTGCACCGGCTGGGGCTGGCGCGACGTGCTGCCGTATTTCCGGCGCGCGGAAGGCAATCAGCGCGGTGCGAACGAGTGGCACGGCGCGCTCGGGCCGTTGACGGTGTCGGATCTGCGCTTTCATAATCCGTTCTCCGAACGATTCATCGCGGCCGCGCACGAAGCCGGCTATCCACTCAACGACGATTTCAACGGCGCGGACCAGGAAGGCGTGGGCTACTTCCAGGTCACGCATCGCGACGGCGCGCGTTGCAGCGTCGCGCGCGCTTACGTGTATGGCCGCACTCGGCCGAACCTGCATGTGATAGTCGATGCGACGGCGCTGCGCGTCGTGTTCGACGGCAAGCGCGCAACCGGCGTCGAGGTGGCGCGCGGCGGCCGGGTCGAGACGCTCGGTGCGCGTGCGGAAGTGATCCTGTCGGCAGGCGCGTTCAATACGCCGCAGCTTCTGATGTGCTCGGGCGTGGGCTCCGCAACGCAATTGCGCCGGCACGGCATCGCACTCGTGCACGATGCGCCGGAGGTCGGCGAGAACCTGATCGATCACATCGATTTCATCATCAACAAGCGCGTGAACTCGCCGGATCTGGTCGGCATCTGCGTGCGAGGCTTCGCGAAGATGGGCATGCAGCTATTCCGCTATCTAGCCAAACGCGACGGGATGTTGTCGAGCAACGTTGCCGAAGCGGGCGGTTTCATCAAGAGCGAGCCGGGCCTCGATCGGCCCGATCTGCAACTGCACTTCACGACGGCGCTCGTCGATGATCACAACCGCCGCATGCACTGGGGGTTCGGTTATTCGTTGCACGTGTGCGTGCTGCGGCCGAAGAGCCGCGGCAACGTGACGCTCGCGAGCCGCGATGCGCGTGTCGCGCCGCTCATCGACCCGCGTTTCTTCAGCGACGAGCGCGATCTCGAAGCGCTGATTCGCGGCGCGAAGGCGGCGCGCAAGATCCTGGAGGCCGAGCCGCTTGCGTCGCAGGGTGGCCGTGAGCTTTATACGAGCCCCAACGATACCGACGCGCAGTTGCGCGCGGCGATCATCGCGCATGCGGACACGATCTATCACCCGGTCGGCACCTGCCGGATGGGCAGCGATGCGCGCTCGGTCGTCGATACCGAGCTGCGCGTGCGTGGCGTCGAGGGGTTGCGGGTGGTGGATGCGTCGGTGATGCCGACGCTCATCGGCGGCAATACGAATGCGCCTACCGTGATGATCGGCGAGCGCGCGGCGGATTTCATCGTGGCCGCGCGCAAGGGGCGCGCCGCGCCCGCCGTCGAGGATTTGGCCGCCGTGGGGCGCTGACCGACGGGCACGCGGGCGCCGCGTCCGCGATGCGCGGCGGCGGGCATGCCGCACGGCGATGCCGGGTATCAGGCGAACGTATCGATCATTCCGACGCTGCGCCGGAGCGCGCCACTCGACGCGGCCGCAGCTTCTTCCACGATGTCTTCCCCGGCCAACGCGCCGAATTCGCGGTGCGGCGCGTTGCCGCTGTCCGCAGGTTGCCGTTGCGGCGTGTGCTGCTGAGCGAACGCGAAGCCGCCGTCGCCGACGCTCGCGCTGCCAAGGCCGAGACCGTTTGCCTCCATCGCTTCGCGCAGCTTCGGCAGCGCGGCTTCGAGCGCATCGCGCACCTGGGCGTGCTGCGATACGAAGAGCGCGTGCGCGTGATTGTCCGCCACGCGCAGCACGACTTGCAGCGGCCCGAGATCGGGCGGATTCAGCGTGAGTTCCGCGCTTTGCTGATGCGCGTTCGACAGGAAGACGACCTTTTGACTCAAAGCTTCAGTCCAATCGGGCGAGCCGACGACAGGCGCGAGCGACGGCGTGGCCGACGCGGCCGCATGCGTGCTGGCGGCGCCGGCCGCTGCGGCGGATTGCACGGCGGCCGGCGCGGCTGACGCCGCGAGCGTCGCCTGTGCGGCATCCGATGGGTGCTGTTGAGCGATCGGCGATACGCCGGGCTCTTGCGGCGCGACGTGCACGGCTGGCGCGCTTGCGCCGGCCGTGCCGATCGCACCGGCCGGGCTCGCTGCATCGCCGAGCGCCGCGGTAGGCGAAGCGGGCTGCTTCGCACCGGCGGGCAGCATGCCGAATGGCCCGCTATCGGCCGCAACGGGCACGCCTGCTTCCGCGCGCAGCGGCGCGGCGTGGGCGATGCCGGAGGCGCCCACGGCATGGGTGTTCGCCGGGGCGTTCGAGCCGGCGCTCAGCGGTGGTTGAGCGCCGGCGCGGCGGGCCAAGCCCTGCTGAGCCGACGTGTCGGTCGTGCCTGCCGGCGCGTATGCGGCCAGCGTGCCGTGGCTGTCGGTTTCAGCGGGGTTCGTGGCGCTTGTCTGCGAGCCGGCTGCGCCGGACGGCGGCGGCGTTTGCGGCAAAGCGGCCGCCGCGAGCGATGCCACATCGGCAGCGCCTTGCGTGGCGGGAGTGTCGTCTTCCTGATCGTGGCCGCCGGAGGCGCCGGTTCCTTTGGTGCGCGGCGCGCCGCCCGCCGCTTGCGTGCTTGCGCCGCCGGTCGAATCAAGCGCGTTCGGCGCAGCGGCGGCGTTGGCGGCATGACGGGCGCCCGGCTCATTCGATCCGTTCGGCCCGTTCAGTGCCGCGTCCGTCGACGCGTTGCGCGCGCCCGCTTTCGTCGTGGCGGTTGCGGTTGCGTTCGCGGCGGAATTCGCTTGTTGCTGCGACTGCACGCTTTGCTTGAGCGTCTGCGCGAATGTTGCGGTGCGGGCCGTATCGCCCGGCGCCGTGTTCGTGCCGGACGATCTGGCCGCTGCGCCTGCCGCGCGGGACAGCGCGCCGATCAAAGAAAGTGAAGGCATGGGAAATCTCGCATTCGAAGGGGATAGGCGCGGGCTTATTTCACCGCGTCCGCGCGCATGCGCAGCACCTTGGCGGCGTGTTCGTCGGCATCGCGCTGCTCGCGCTTCGCGGCGCGCGCAGCTTGCTGCCGCGCACTGCGCGCTTGCAGGATTTCGTATGAACCGAGCGTGCGCTTCTTCAACTGCCAATCGGGACGCGCCGTATCGATGCGCGCCTGCGCGGCGGCAAGCACGCGCCGCTGCTGATCGATCGCCGCATCGAGCGTATCGAGAAACGCCTGGAAGTTGCGCCATTTGCCAGCGGACATGCCAGATTGCGCCGATTCGGCGAAGCGCTCGCGATACTCGTCGCGATAGCGCAGCAGCGCGTCGAGTTGCGCGTGCGCGTTGGCGCCCTCGCGTTGCGCGTGGCCGAGCTGCTTCGTGGCGGCGTCGAGTTCGTGCTGCGCGCGATCGAGCAGGATTTGCAACGGAAAGTGTTGGGTCATATCAGTCAGCGCCACACGAAACGGCGTGCGCCGGTGCGCTGCCGCGTGACAGACGAAGAGGCGGGCGCGACACGTAATTTCCGGCGTGCGCGGGCCGATGCGCATCGCGCCGGCGGCACATCGCTTCGCGGCGGACGATGCGAATGCGGCGGACGTTTGCCGCACGCGCTGTGCCGCCACGGGCAACGCACGAAGGTTGCGCCGGATTTCGGCCGGCCGTGCAGGCGTGCAAGCTGTGTCATTGCGGTAAGCCTCCTTCGGTGTCGAATAGCGCGGCGAGCGCCGCGACGCTTGGCTCGTAGGGCGCGCATTCGCGAAAGCCCTGTTGCAGGAACGCCTCGATCTGCGGATACAGCGCGATCGCGCGGTCGAGCTGCGCGTCGCGGCCCGCCGCGTAGGCGCCGACCGCGATCAGATCGCGATTGCGCTGATAGCGCGACAGCATTTGCTTGAACTGGCGCACGCGATCGAGATGCGCATCGTCGATCAGCGCGGTCATCGCGCGGCTGATCGACGCCTCGATGTCGATCGCCGGATAATGGCCCGCCTCGGCAAGCGAGCGCGACAGCACGATATGGCCGTCGAGAATCGCGCGCGCCGAATCGGCGATGGGATCTTGCTGGTCGTCGCCTTCGGTGAGCACCGTGTAGAACGCGGTGATCGAGCCGCCGCCTTCGCGGCCGTTGCCGGTGCGCTCGACCAGGGCGGGCAGCTTCGCGAATACGGACGGCGGGTAGCCCTTGGTCGCGGGCGGCTCGCCGATCGCCAGCGCGATCTCGCGCTGCGCCATCGCATAGCGGGTCAGCGAATCCATCAGCAGCAGCACGTGCTTGCCCTGGTCGCGGAAATATTCGGCGAGCGTCGTCGCATACGCGGCGCCCTGCATGCGCATCAGCGGCGATACGTCGGCGGGCGCCGCGACGACGACCGAGCGGGCGAGCCCGTCGTCGCCGAGAATCTGCTCGATGAATTCCTTCACCTCGCGGCCGCGCTCGCCGATCAGGCCGATCACGATCACCTCCGCGCTCGTGTAGCGCGCCATCGTGCCGAGCAGCACGGATTTGCCGACGCCGGAGCCCGCGAAAAGGCCCATTCGCTGCCCGCGGCCGACGGTCAAAAGCGCGTTGATCGCGCGCACGCCGACGTCGAGCACCCGGTGGATCGGTTCGCGCTCGAGCGGGTTGATCGACGGTGCGCTGAGCGGCGCATCGAGATCCGATGCGAGCGGGCCGAGATTGTCGAGCGGCCGGCCTGACGCGTCGACGACGCGCCCGAGCATCGGCCAGCCGACGGGCAGGCGTTTCGCGCCCGCGAGCGGATCGGCGACGGGGGCGCGTTCGAGGGGCCACACGCGCGCACCGGGCAGCACGCCCGTGACCGCCGTGGTCGGCATCAGGAACAGGCGTTCGCCGGCGAAGCCGACGACTTCCGCTTGCGCATACGGCAACGGGCTGCCGGCGGGCAGCTCGATCATGCATTCGGCGCCGACCGCGACGCGCAACCCGACCGCTTCGAGCACGAGGCCGGCTGCGCGCGTCAGGCGCCCGCACGCACGCAGCGGCAGCGCGCGCGCGTTGAGGCTGCGCAGTGTGTCGAGATGGGCGCGCCAGCGCGTGACGAACGGGTTGGCGGGCGCGGCGCGCGGCGCGAGGTGATCGGCCGTGTCCGCATGCGGGCGCGAGGGCGGATCAACGTGCCCGCATGCGGGCACGGCCGAGCCGGCCGTTGCCGTGCTCACCACGGCCCCGCCTTGCCGAGCGCGGCCGCGACGCGTTCCCAGCGGGTCGGCAGCGTCGCGTCGATTTCGCCCGTCGATGCATGCGCGCGGCAGCCGCCACGCGCGATCGCCGGATCGGTGCGGACCTGGTAGCCGAGCGCGTCCAGCTCGTCGCGTAAGTAAGCATCGACGACCGGCAGATCGGCCGGATTGACGATGAGATGCGGCGCGCCGGCGAGCGCGGGTTCGGCCGCGAGCACTTCGCGCGCGGCCGCGATCAAGGCGGCGGGGTCGTGCTGCACGTGCTGGCGCACCACCTGCTGGGCGATTTCGAGCGCAAGCGTGGCGATATCGTCGGCGAGGTCGCGCCCGATGCCGTCGAGCGCTTCGCGAAACGAAGCGGCGAGCGCGGCGAGCTGCGCGCGCTGCTCGCGCGCTTGGGCTTGACCTGCTTCGAAACCCTTCGCATGACCCTGCTCGTAGCCGGCGCGATAGCCGAGCGCCTGCCCCTCGACGTGGCCGGCCGCGAGCCCCTCGTCGCGCGCGGCGTCTCGCACGCGCTGCAACTCGGCGGCGAGCGCGGCGGCCGCCGCGGCGCCGCCATCGCCGTCAGGCTCGGGCGGCGGCGGATCGAACGACGCCATCTCCCACCGCTGATACGCGGTGACGGGCGGCGCCGGCGCGTGCGCGGAATCAGACATAGGCGTCTTCCGCCTTGCCGCCGATCACGATCTGACCGCTCTCGGCGAGATTGCGCACGATCTGCAGAATCTTGCGCTGCTGCGTCTCGACCTCGGACACGCGCACCGGCCCGCGCGCGTCCAGATCCTCGGCGAGCAGCTCGGCCGCGCGCTGCGACATGTTCGACAGAAACTTCTGCCGCAGCGCGGGCGGCGCGCCCTTGAGCGCAACGATCAGCGCGTCCGATTCCACTTCCTTCAGCAAAAGCTGGATCGCGCGATCCTCGAGGTCGAGCAGGTTCTCGAACACGAACATCTGGTCGATGATCTTCTGCGCGAGATCGGGATCGTATTGCTTGACGTTTTCGAGCACCGCTTCTTCGTGCGTGCTCGTCATGAAGTTCAGAATTTCGGCTGCCGTGCGGATGCCGCCCATCGGCGAGCGCTTCAGATTGTCGCTGCCGGACAGCAGGCCCGTGAGCACGTCGTCCAGCTCGCGCAGCGCGGTGGGTTGAATGCCGTCGAGCGTCGCGATGCGCAACAGCACGTCGTTGCGCAGCCGCTCGGCGAAGCACGACGCGATCTCGGAGGCCTGGTCGCGGTCCAGATGCACGAGGATCGTCGCGATGATCTGCGGATGCTCGTTCTTGATCAGCTCGGCGACGGCCGCCGAATCCATCCACTTGAGCCCTTCGATGCCGCTCGTGTCGCTGCCTTGAAGAATCCGGTCGATCAGCACGCCGGCCTTATCCTCGCCGAGCGCCTTCGTGAGCACCGAGCGGATGTACTCGCTCGAATCGAGCGACAGCGCGGTGTGCTTCTCCGCCTCCTGCACGAAATCGGCGAGCACGTCCTCGACCTGCTCGCGCGTGACGTTCTTCAGCGCGGCCATCGCCGCGCCGATCTTCTGCACTTCGCGCGGCGCGAGAAACCGGAAAACCTGCGCGGCCTCTTCCTCGCCGATCGACATCAGCAGCAGCGCGCTCTTGTTCAAGCCTTCAGCGTTCATCGGACACCCAATTCTTGACGACGGTGGCGACGATCTTCGGATCCTGCCGCGCGATCGTGCGCGCATAGTCGAGATTGCGTTCGTAGCGGTTCTTCTCGCTTTCGAACGCGAGCAGCGCGGCGTGCTCGTCGTCGGCGGCGAGTTGCGGCGTGTCGGGCGCGGGCAGTCCGTCCAGCACGAGCGCGTCGCCCGGGCCGTCGAGCGCGGGCACGGGGGCGGCGTTTGGCGGCGGCGGTGACGCGCGGCGCAGCGCCGGGCGCACGAACATCAAATACAGCGCAGCGGCGGCCGCCGCGATGCCGAGCCATTTCGCGATTTCCTTGCCCAGCTCGATCATGTCCGGCTGCCGCCACCACGGCAGGTCGGCGAACGGATCGGCGGCTGCCGAGAACGCGCTGTTGACGACGTTGACCGAATCGCCGCGCTTCGCGTCGTAGCCCATCGCGTCCTTCACCAATTGCTCGATCTGCGCGAGTTTGTCGGCTGCGAGCGGCTGCATCGTCACATGGCCTTTGGCATCGGCCTTCGGCTGATAGTTGACGACCACCGCGACCGACAGGCGCTTGATCTTGCCGAGCGACTCCTCGACGTGGCGCACGGTCTTGTCCAGCTCGTAGTTTGTCGTCGCGTCCTTGCGGTCGCTGACAGGCGTGGCCGCGGGGGCGGCGTTCTGGCCGCCGGCGGCGACGATCGGCGCGGAGGCCGGCTGCGGCGGCGTGTTCGACAGCGCGCCCGGCACGCCCGACGCGCCGCCTTGTGCAAGCTCGGTCGAGGTGCTGGTCTGCTGGCTGCGGATCGCGGCCTGCTGCGGCGAGCCGTTCGGACCGTAGCTTTCCGAGGTTTGCTCGATCCGCGAGAAATCGACGTCGGCGCTCACCTGCGAGCGTGCGTTGCCGGCGCCGAACAGCGGCGTGAGGATCGCGTCGATCCGCTTTTGCGTGTTGCGCTCGATTTGCTGCACGTATTTGAGCTGGCTCGCATCGAGGCCGGACGCCGACGCGGCTTGCGTGAGCAGGTTGCCGTCCTGATCGACGATCGTCACGTTTTGCGCGGGCATATCAGGCACGCTCGACGACACCATACGCGTGATCGCGAGCACCTGGCCTTCATCGAGCACGCGGCCCGGATACAGATCGACGAGTACCGATGCCGACGGCGCCTCGCGCTCGCGCACGAATACCGACGGCTTCGGAATCGCCAGATGCACGCGCGCCGCGCGCACGGCGTTGACCGCTTCGATCGTGCGCTGCAATTCGCCTTCGAGCGCGCGCTGGTAATTCACCTGCTCGGCGAACTGGCTGATGCCGAATTTCTGGTTGTCCATCAGCTCGAAGCCGACCGAGCCGCCTTTGGGCAAGCCGAGCGCGGCAAGCTTCAGGCGCGTTTCATGAACCTGGCTCGCGGGCACGAGGATCGCGCCGCCGGCTTCGGCGAACTTGTACGGCACGTTCGCCTGCTGGAGCGCGGCGATGATCGCGCCGCCGTCGCGGTCGGACAGATTGCTGTATAGCACCCGGTAGTCGGGCGCGCGGCTCCACAGCACGAGCGCGACGATGGCGGCCACGGCCAATGCCGCGGCAACCAGCAGCGGCACGCGCGGGTTCGTCCTGATCCGCGCGAAGCCCGGAATGCGCTCGGCGAAGCCGGCCAGGCCGAAGTCCGCGCCGCCCGCCGCCGCGCCCGGCAGCGCGCCCGCGACGCCCGCCGCTTGCGGCGCCGCGCCGCTCACGCTGGTACGGGCGTCGGGATTGATCAGCGAGTTGGCCTGCGAATCCATGCGTCGGGTATCTCCACAGCGGGCTTGGCGCCCGCTCGGCGGAGCAGGCGGACATTGACACGATCCGATTATCCCGAGCGCGCGCGGACGCGATCGGGCGAATAGAGACGGGTTTCGCCCGCACTTTCGCGGCTTTGCCGATGCGTGCGCTGCTATGCTCGTCGACATCCGGCTCGTGCCCGCGCGCTACGCGTCGTTTGCGTGCACGGGCTGGACTTCCCCTGACGCCGGGCCTGCATGGCCCGGCCCTTTCGCGGAGATTCCATGGTTGCCCCCGTCAACGGCATCGCTTCGGCGCTGCAGCAGATGCAGGCGATGGCCACGCAGGCGGCGAGCCCGGCGGCGGCGCTCGCGGGCGCCGGCGCGGCCGGCGCCGGCTCGTTCGCGAGCGCGATGAAGGCGTCGCTCGACAAGATCAGCGGCGACCAAACGCGCGCGCTCGGCGAGGCGCAGGCGTTCGAGCTTGGCGCACGGAACGTGTCGCTCAACGACGTGATGGTCGATATGCAGAAGGCCAATATCGGCTTCCAATTCGGCCTGCAGGTGCGCAACAAACTGGTGAGCGCTTACAACGAAGTCATGCAGATGTCGGTGTGAGCGAAGCGCGCCCGCGCTGTTCGACCCTTCCTGCTGCCGGCGACGCGCGTTCGCCGGCTCGCGATCAGCGTGAACAAGCGTTAGGCCGGTTGGCTAAAGCTGGCGCGCCTTTGCGCCGATAACTCGGGAACAGAGCCGCGCGCGGCGCGGCGGTATTGAATCGAACGCACCAAATAGGAGAGCGCCATGTTGACCCCAGGCCACGCTGGAGCCAGTGCTTATGCGCGCGTCGGCGTCGAGACAGGGGTGATGGGCGCGTCCCCTCACCGGCTCATCGCGATGCTGTATCAGGGCGCGCGCCAGGCGATCGCGCACGCGCGAATGCACGTGCAGCAGCACAACGTCGCCGCGCGCGGCGACGCGATAGGCAAGGCCATCCGTATCGTCGAGAGCGGCCTGCAGCAGTCGCTGAATCTCGAAGCCGGCGGCGAGATCGCGGCGCGCCTCGATGCGCTCTATGCGTACATCTGCCGGCGTTTGCTGCAGGCGAACATCGACGCAAGCGAGGCGATGCTCATCGAGGTTGACGGTCTGCTCGCGACGCTCGAGCAAGCATGGACGGGGATCGGCCCAGAAGTCGCGAGAATGACCGAGCAGGCGAGAACGGAACAGCCCAGATGAGCCGGAAGGACGAGTATTTTGCCCGCTATGAGGCGATCGTCGACGTGTCCGGGCGGATGCTCGTTGCGGCACGCGACGCGGCGTGGCATTCGCTGTCCGGATTGCAGGCGGAGTATCTGCGGCTTGTCGACGGGCTTCGGCAGGCGGAGGAGGGCGTGCTGCTCGACGACGCGGAGCGCCGCCGCAAATTCGAGCTGATCCGGCGCATCCTTGCCGACGACGCGGCGATTCGCGATCTCGCGGCGCCCGAGGTCGCGCGGCTCGCGATGCTGATTCATGCGAGCCGTTCGACGTTGAACGATTTGTATCGAGCACGGGGCTGACGGGCGAGGCGGGCGGAGTGTGCCGCGTGGCCCGTCAGCGCGATTGCCCGGTTGCGTGGCCCGCGGTGCCGGTTCGCGCGAAGCGCTCGTTGTCGAGCGGTTCGTATTGTTTGTGTCGGGCGGCATGGAGCCTGGCGTCGAGCGGTTGTCACGTTGCCGTTCGATGTATTGGGCGCCGCCCGGTGGTGCGATTTGCGATGCCGGCTGGCGCGGGGGCTCGATGTCGAATGTTCTTGTATCGGGCGTTGGGCCGATAGCACGCGTATCGCGTGCCGGTATCCGATGCGCTTTGCCGGACCGCCGGTTGACGGTTGCGGCCGTTTCTAGTCACGGCCGGCGCGAAGCGTCGGCCACCGGCGTCCTTTCGTTCGATGTGTCCGACGCGTTCGATCGGGTTGCGCGGAGCGCCGCGATCGCTCCGGTCGCGGCTCGGCGCGCCATCCAGGATTCACGATGACCGGTATCGATACCGTTGCCGCCGCCATACTGGCGAGTCGCATCGACAGTCTGCTCGACGCCGTCCAGCCTTCGTCGGGCAGTGCGGTCGCGCCGCAGGCCGGTGCGTCCGGTGCGGCGGCGGCAGCCGCATGGCCGGGCGGCGCAACGGGCGGCGGCGCGACCGCCGCGTCCGCGCAGGCCGTGCTATCCGAGCTTGGGCGCGTGCTCGATGCGATTTCCCGCCTGGGCGGCGATGCGACACCGGCCGTCATCGGCACAGCGCCATTGTTGAGTGCCGCGCAAATGGCCGGGCTTGCCGGGCCGGCGCGCGCCGTGCCGGACTCCGGGGCCGGCACGGCGGCGGGACAGGTCAGTGCGGGTTCGCCGCAAACTTTGCAAGCCGCACCGGCCGCACCTGCTTCATCGGCCGCTCAGACGTCTCAAGTAGCTCAGACATCCCAAGCGGCGCAGGCGGCATCCCCGGTGGCGGCGTTGAGCGCCGCGCTTGCGCGGGCGGTCGACGAAAGCGGCCTTTTTTACGAATCTCATCTTGTGCAGTGGCTGGCCGGTCAGCGCACGGCGGCCGAACTGGCACGCGAGCCGCAGGTCCGGCTGGTGAGCGGCTGGCGCCGGGCGGCCGAACTCAATCCGGCGGCCGATGCGCTCGACGATGCGCTCGTCGATTGGTTTGCCGCGCGAATGCCGTTGCCTTCCGGTGCGCGCGGCGGCAACGCACCGCCGGCGGCAGGCGATATGGCCGGCCGCGCCGCCGCACCGGGTAGCGGCGCGCCGAATCCGGCGCCGCCGCCGCGTGCCGTCGACGCTTATGCAACGCTCGCCGGTGCGAACGCGTCACTCGCGCCGCCATCCGCGCCTGCCGCCGGCGTGCGGTTCGCACCGGCATCGCCGCTTGCTTCGCCGTTCGCGTCGCCGCCGGGCGACGCCGATGCACAAGCGGCGGTTGCCGCGGTGTTGAATCCGGCTGCGTTGCCGCTCGTGCGTCAGCAGCTCGATCTGCTCGCGACCGGCCAATTCCGTTGGATCGGGGATGCGTGGCCCGGCACGCGGCTCGACTGGACCATCGAGCCCGACGGCGAGCAGCGCGGCCGCGATCGCGCCGCGCTTGGCATCGAGGCGGCGGAGACGGGCGGGTGGCGCACGCGGCTGACGCTTGCGTTGCCGTCGCTCGGCACGGTTGCCGCGGAACTGGTGCTCAGCGGCGAGCGGCTCACAGCGCGGTTGAGCGCGAGCGGCGCGAGCGCTGCGCGGCTCGCATCGCATGGCGATGCGTTGCGCGCGCGCCTGGAGACGCTTGGCTTGCGGGTGAGCGACATGTCGATTCGTGCCACCGACGGCCCGCTCGCGGATCGCGACGCGACAGCGGCGCGAGCGACGGCGTATGCCACGGCGGCCGCTGACGCGTGCCGCAACGACGACGGCAGCCTGCCGGCGAGCCGCGTTGAGCAACCGGCTGCCGATCCGCTTGCGCCGCGCCTGCCGTGCGCAGCGGCTGGATCGGTTGCAACGGCTGGATCGGCTCCATCGGTTACACCGCCCACCTCGCTTTTACCGAACATCGCCGGCGGCCGGGAGCCGTTGCGATGAGCGGCCTGTCGTCCAAGCGCGCCGCGGTACTCGCCTATGACGCGAAGGGCGGCGATGCCGCGCCGCGCGTCGTCGCAAAGGGCTACGGGCTTGTTGCCGAGCGCATCATCGAACGTGCGCGCGATGCCGGGCTGTATGTGCACACTGCGCCGGAGATGGTGTCGCTGCTGATGCAGGTGGATCTCGACGCGCGCATTCCGCCGCCGCTTTATCGGGCGGTCGCCGAGTTGCTCGCATGGCTGTACGCGCTGGACAGCAGCGCCGGCGATGCGCAAGGGGCCGGCGATACCGCGTCTGCGCCTTTTCCCAGGCTGCCGAAGCGTTGAGCGAACTGCCGTGGCGCACGTTCAGGCCGTGTGCCGCACCAGCCAAACCGGGAAACCTGCCGCGCGTCGATACGCCAGCGCGCCGTGCGTCACCGGCACATCCGCGTTTTCCGGATTGAACCTCGCGTCATTTTATGTAATGATATCCATTCTCATTTAATTCAAACGGGCGGCACGCGATTCGATTGCGCGCCGCCCGCTGTTTTGTGCGAATGGAATCCGAAGCGTGAACGCGCCTGACTCGATCGAAAAAAATGCCCGCGTCGTCGTGCCGTATCCAGGGGCGGCGCGCCGTCTGGACGCCGGTGCGCTGGCCGAGCGCCGGCGCCGTTCGCGTCGCGCGACGTTCATCAAATGGTTGCGCAAGGTACACGGCTGGATTGGCCTCTGGGGCGCGGCGCTGGGCCTGCTGTTCGGCATAACGGGCGTGCTGCTCAATCATCGCGCGCCGCCGATGAAAATTTCGACCGGCGAGCCGCAGGTCACGCAATTGCAGCTCGCGCTGCCGTCGCCCGCGCCCGCGACGCCCGCCGCGCTGGCCGATTGGGTGCGGCGCGAACTCAAGGCCGATGGTCAGCTCGGCCGGGTCCGCAAGGAGCCGGCGCAGCCGGTGGCATGGGGCGAGCGGCGCGTCACGCAGCCCGAGCGCTGGCAGTTCGGCTTTTTCGGCCCAAGCGGCAACGTGCAAGCCGAATATTGGGTGGGCAACGGCTACGTGTCGGTGAAGCGCACCGAGAACGGCTTTCTCGCGACGATGAACAACCTGCACCGCGGCACCGGAATGAATCTGTTCTGGATTCTGCTGACGGACACGATCGCCGGATCGATCGTGCTGCTGTCGCTGACGGGCGTGCTGCTGTGGACCGAACTCAATAAGCGCCGCACGATCGGTGTCGTGCTGGTGGCGGGCTCGATCGCGGCGGCGTTGGCGGCGGGGTTCGCGTAAGCGCCGCCGGTTGGGCAGGCGCGATGCGCATCGCCCGAGGCGGCGCATCCAATCCGCTTATCCTTTCGTTGCGCCGAACGTGATGCCCGCGACGAAATTCTTCTGCATCGCAAAGAACATTGCCACCGACGGCAGCGCGGCGAGAATCGAGCCCGCCGACACCAGGTTCCACGACGTCGTCCATTGCCCCTTGAGCGCCGCGACGCCCGCCGTGATGGGCGCCGCGTCGTCACCCTGCGTCAAGCACAGCGCCCAGAAATAGTCGTTCCAGACGAACGTGAACACCAGGATCGCGAGCGCCGCGAGCGCGGGCCGGATCAGCGGCAGCACGATCCGGTAAAACACGGTCCATTCGCCCGCGCCTTCGACGCGCGCCGCCTCGATCAGCTCGAACGGCAGTTGCTTGATGAAGTTGCGCAGGAACAGCGTGCAAAAGCCGGTCTGGAACGCCACGTGAAACAGAATCAGCGCTTCCACGGTGTTGAAGAGCCCAAGCCTGAGCGACAGATCGCGCACCGGAATCATCAGCACCTGCACCGGCACGAAATTGCCCGCGACGAACGTGCCGAACAGCGCCGTGTTGCCGCGAAAACGGTAGGTCGCGAGCGCGTAGCCGGCCATGGCCGCGAGCGCGATCGAGCCGAGCACCGACGGCACGGTGATTTGCACGCTGTTCCAGAAGTAATGCAGCATCGGCGAGGTCGTCAGCGCGTCGCGATAGTTTTCGATCATCGACAAATGTTGCGGCCAGCCCCAGTAATGGCCTTGCGCGAGTTCCTCGGTCGAGCGTACCGACGTGACGAACACCGCGAGCATCGGCAGCAGCCACAAGACGAGCGCCACGGGCAGCGACAGCTTGTACAGGCCGCGCGGCACGGGCTTCCATTGTTGAACCGGCAGCGGAAACATCGCGGCACCTCACTGTTCGTTGCGCAGCATGCGGCGCAGTTGGAAGACGATATAGACGAGCATGATCGCGAACAGCACGACGGCGATCGATGCGGAATAGCCGAGGCGGTAGTACTTGATCGCCTGGTCGTACATGTAATACGCGAGCACGGTCGAGCTTTCGAACGGCCCGCCGCCCGTCATCACCGAGATCAGATCGAAGCTGCGCAGCGCGCCGATCACGGTGACCACGATCGCCATGAAGGTGGTCGGCCGCAGTTGCGGAAGCACGACGTGCCAAAACAGCGTGAAACCGCGCGCGCCCTCCATCCGCGCGGCCTCGATCTGCTCGGCGTTGAGCGTGGTGAGGCCCGTCAGGTAGAGGATCATGCAATACGCCGTTTGCGGCCATAGCGCGGCGAGCACGATGCCGAGCGTCGCGTAGCGCGCATCGCCGAGCACGGGCACGCCGTGCCCGACGATCAGCGCGAGCAGGCCGAAGGTCGGATCGTAGAACCACGAGAAGATCAGCCCGACGACCACGCCGGACAGCACGAACGGCGCGAAGCACAGCGATTTCACGAGCCGGATGCCGCCGACCGATTGGTTCAGGTACAGCGCGAACGCGAGGCCCGCCGCCGGCGCGAGCATGAAAAGCGCGAGCCAGATCAGGTTGTTTTTGAGCGCGGTGTAGAACGTCGGCGCGTGCAGCAGCTCGACATAGTTCGCGATGCCGACGAACGTGCGCTCGGTCATGCCATCCCAGTTGTAAAGGCTCAGCCATGTCGTCGACAGGATCGGCCAGATCACATAGACAGCCACCATCGCGCAAGCGGGCGCGAGAAAGAAGCAGGCCGCGCGCCGCTGCGCGCGCGCGGCGCGCGAGGGCCGCCGCCGTGCGGGCGCAGCGGCGGCGCCGAAAGCGGCGGGGCGCGCCTCGGTTGCGGCGGCGTCCCGGCTCGGTGAGGCGGCTGAATGAGCGTCGGTTTTCGGGGAGGCGATCGATCGGGTCACGGCGGGCTCCTGAGCCGGGGGGGCGGCGGCGCGTGGCCGCCGCATCGTCACTGTCACTTGTTGTAGATCCGCTTGCGCACCTGCTCGAGCTGCGCGAGCACGGTATCGAGCTGCGCCGGATCGGCGACGAACCGTTGCATCGCCTTCATCCCTTCGTCGGCCATTTCCTTCGTCATGTCGCGATCGTAGAACTGGGCGACGCCGCCCTGGGTGTTCGCGAGGATTCGGAAGCCGATGCGCGAGATCGGGTCCTCGGGCTCCGGCGACTTGCTGTTCGCCGACAGCGAGCCGAGCCCCTGCGCAAGCTTCGCGCCGATCTCCGGCGTTTCGACGAACGCGAGAAACGTGCGCGCGTCGGCCTTGTTCCTGGCCTTGGCCGGAATGTGCAGCGATTCGACGGGGCCGTCCTCGGCGCCCGGCACCTTCGGATCGATGGTCGGGAACTGGAAATAGCCGATTTGCTGCTTCATGCCGGACGGAAAGCCCGCCGCGATGAACGTGCCCATCAGCATCATCGCCGCCTTGCCTTGAAACAGGAATGGCTGCGCGCCGTCGAGATCGTAGGACAGCGCGTTGTCGATGAAATAGCCGGCGTCGATCAGCGATTTCCATGTCGTATAGACCTTTTTCACGCGCGCATCGGTGTAAGGCACGTCGCCTGCCATCAGCCGCTGATGGAATGCGTTGCCGTTGATGCGCAGGTCCAGATAGTCGAACCAACCGGCGAGTGTCCACGCGTCGCGCCCGCCGACGGCGATCGGCGCGATGCCGGCCGCCTTCAACTTTTTGCACGCGTCGATAAACGCGTCCCACGTCTTCGGCTCGTCGGCGACGCCGGCTTTGTGCAGCAGATCCTTGCGGTAGAACACGCCCCACGAGTAGTAGACGGTGGGCGCCGCGTATTGCTTGCCCCGATACGACGACGCATCGCGCGTGGACGCGTACATCGTGTTCCAGCCGTGGCTTGCCCAATCGGCGCTGAGATCCTCGAACAGGCCGCGCCGCGCGTAATAGGCCATCCGCTCGCCCGCGTGCCAGTTGACGACGTCCGGCGCGACAGTCGTGAGCCACGCCGGCAGCTGGACCTTGTATGCCTCCTCGTCGACGAACGTCGCTTTCACGTCGATATCGGGGTGCGCGCGGTGGAATGCGTCGAACGTCGCCTGCCATACCGCACGCTGGCTCGCCCCCTTGAACGCGACGTTGATTGCGAGCGTGCCCGCGTGCGCGGGCGGCGCCGCGCCGGGCGCGGTCATCGCGACGGCGGCCGCGGCGGCGAGCCCGGCGGCGAAACGGATGGGGCGATGGGTCATGGGTTGTCTCCGATGTCGTTGGTGTGAATGAGCGGCGCGGCGTCTCGGCGGCCGGATGCGGGGGGGCGGGCGTCGATATCGATGTCAGTGCCGAAAAACGGCGACGCCGCGCGGCTCGACCTGCGCCGTGCCGAGCACGAACGCGCCTGGCGCGACGGAGTCGAGCGCGTAGGGCGCGTCGCCGTAGTTGAAGACGTAGGTGAGCCCGCCGCGGCGGCTCATGCGCACGCTGTCGCCAAGCGGCACGGGCGCGAGGCCTGC
This sequence comes from Burkholderia singularis, assembly GCF_001718875.1. Classification (NCBI taxonomy): domain Bacteria; kingdom Pseudomonadati; phylum Pseudomonadota; class Betaproteobacteria; order Burkholderiales; family Burkholderiaceae; genus Burkholderia; species Burkholderia singularis. Next base: position 164,986 of record NZ_CP013448.1, on the reverse strand, counting down.
TTCGGCGGCCGCATCGGCGAGCAGGCGCCCGGTGGTCGTATCGTCAAAGAGCGCGGCCCAGTACTGAAGGCGGCCGGATGCGATGCACGCCGGATGGCCGTCGGCGAAGCGCGCGCGCACGTCGGCGCGCGCTTCGTCGCGCAGCTCGACGAGATCGCGCCAGCAGCGCGCAGAGCCGGTGAACGCGGAGCCGTCGCGCGCCTTGCCGGTCACGCGTTCGGCCACGTTCGGCCGCAGCGATTCGACCCGCCACACGCGGACCGGCATCAGCGGCGCGAGCGGGCCGGGCGGCAGCGTCGGCGGGATTTGCAGATCGCGCGTCTTCGAGCCGGTGCGCGGCCCGAACACGACGTGCGCGCTCGTCGCCGCGAGCCGGGCGGCGAAATCGTCGGGCACGATGGGCAGCGGCGGCACCATGACGAGCCGGTAGCCGTCGAGCGGCGCATCGGCTGGGATCACGTCGACGTCCAGGCCGAGCGAGCGCAGCGCCGAGTAATACTCGAACGCGATGCGCGGATAGTGGAAGTCCGCGCCTTGCGGATGCACGTCGAACAGCCACTTCGCTTCGTAGTCGTAGATCAGCGCGACCGGCGCGCGAACCGCGCCGTCGGCGCCGCCGCCGGTGGCGGCGCGCAGCGCGGCTATCTCCTGCGCGACCTGCGCCGCTTCGTGGCCGCCTGCGTCAAGCTGGTTGTCCGGCGTATTGAGGCCGGCGTGCATCTGCTCCTGCGCGAACGGCGCTTGCCGCCAGCGGAAGTACGACACGCAACCCGCGCCGTGCGCGAACGCCTCCCAGCTCCACAACCGCACCATTCCCGGCAGCGGCGCCGGATTCCAGCTTGCCCAGTTGACGGGGCCCGGCTGCTGCTCCATGACCCAGAACGGCCGCTTCGACATCCCGCGATAGACGTCGTGATTGAACGAAGCGAAATCCGGATGCCCGGTGCGCAGCCAGCGCGCCTTGACCTGCGGCGCGAACCATTGCTCCTCGAGCGCGCCGAGCGGATAGCTGTCCCAGGCGGCGAAGTCCAGATCGCGTGCGACCTGGTAATGATCGAATTCGGTGAACAGTTGCATGAAGTTGTGCGTGACGGCGCGCCCCGGCGAGTGCGCGCGGATCACGTCGACCTGCATCCGGTGATAGCGCGCAAGCTCGTCGGACGCGAATCGCCGGTAATCGAGACGATGCGACGGATGCGCTTCGGTTACCGTGCCGACTGGCGCGTCGATCTCGTCGAAGCTGCGGTATTCCATGCTCCAGAACACCGTGCCCCATGCGCGGTTCAGTGCGTCGATCGTGCCGTAGCGCGCCTTCAGCCATTCGCGAAAGCGCGCCAGCGCCGCGCTCGAGTAGTTGACCACAGTCAGGTGGCAGCCCAGTTCGTTGTCGGTCTGCCAGTAACGCACGGCCGGATGCCGACCGTAGCGCTCGGCGATCGCCGTGCAGATGCGTTTCGATTCGTCGTAATACACCGGCGACGAGAAATCGTAATGGCGGCGCGAGCCGAACCCGCGCGGGCGGCCGTCGGCGCCGATCGGCAGGATGTCCGGATGGCGATCGATCAGCCATTTAGGCGGCGTCGCGGTGGGCGTGCACATCACGACGTCGAGCTGTGCCGCGCCGAGCACGTCGATCGCGCGATCGAGCCAATCCCAATCGTATTCGCCCGGCGACGGCTCGATGCGGCTCCACGCAAACTCGCCGATGCGCACCTGCTCAATGCCGAGCGCTTTCATTCGGCGGGCGTCGTCCGCCCACATCGATTCGGGCCAATGTTCCGGGTAGTAACAAACGCCGATGCGCATGCCGAGTCCTCAAACGTGATGATGGTGAGCGTCGGCGCACGCGGGCACCGCGCGGCCGTTTTCGGTGAACAGATGCAGCGCGCTTGCATGAAGCCGCACGCGCTCGCCCGCGTGCAACCGGGCATCGCCGGGCACTTTCGCGACGATCGGCGCGCCGTCGGGCGCGTCGAGATGCACATAGCTCAGCTCGCCGAGCGGCTCGACGAGCGTGACAGTGCGCGTGAGCGTGGCCGGCCGTTCGCCGGCGAGCGACAGATGCTCGGGGCGCACGCCGAGCGTCACGGTTTCGCCGGGGCGCAGCGCTCGGCCGTCGCACGGCACCGTCACCGTTTCGCCGCCGGCAAGCGTGACGGCCGCGCCGTGCGCATCGCGCGCGGCAACGATGGCCGGCAGGAAGTTCATTTGCGGCGAGCCGAGAAAACCCGCGACGAACCGGCTGCTCGGGTGGTGATAAAGCTCGAGCGGCGTGCCGATCTGCGCGATGCTGCCGTATCGCGCGGCGTCGTCGCCCGCGTGCAACAGCACGATCTTGTCCGCGAGCGTCATCGCTTCGGTCTGGTCGTGCGTGACGTAGACGACACTCGCGTTCGCGAACTGCTGATGCAGCCGGGCGATCTCGATGCGAGTTTGCACGCGCAACGCCGCATCGAGGTTGGACAGCGGCTCGTCGAACAGAAACACGCCGGGCTCGCGCACGATCGCGCGGCCGATCGCGACGCGTTGCCGCTGGCCGCCCGATAGCGCTTTCGGCTTGCGTTCGAGAAGCGCGTCGAGCTGCAGGATGCGTGCGGCGTCGCGCACTCTGCGGTCGATCTCGGGTTTCGGCATGCGCTTGAGCTTCAGGCCGAACGCGATGTTTTCGTAGACCGTCATATGGGGAAACAGCGCGTAGCTCTGGAACACCATCGCGACGCCGCGCTCGGCGGCGGGCACGTCGTCGACGCGCCGGCCGTCGATCCACAGCTCGCCGTCGCTCGGCTCCTCGAGCCCGGCGATCATCCGCAGCAACGTCGATTTACCGCAGCCGGACGGCCCGAGGAATACGCAGAATTCGTGCTCGGCGATGTCCAGGTCGACGTCGCGAATGACGGGCGTATTGTCTCCATAAGCTTTCTGCACGCGTCGCAACGAAATGCTCGCCATTGTCTCCGTCTCCATGCTCTAATATGCGCATGATTAAGCGCTTAATCGTTTATCTCAAAAAAGCGCGCGCCAGAATTTGCGCATGCGTGTTGCCCGTGCTGCGGCGACCCGATGTGCGACGATGTTGGGCCAGTTTCTGACGCGAATCAAATATTGGATAGTTTTCCCAAATAATAGGATGCCGAATGACGACATTGAGCGAAGTCGCGCGGCGCGCGGGCGTGACTGCCGCCACCGTGTCGAACGTGCTGCGCGGCCGCGGCCGCGTGGGTGCCGATACGCGCGAGCGCGTGCTGGAAGCCATCCGCGCGCTCGGCTACCGGCCGCATCTTGCCGCCCGTGCATTGGCCGAGGGGCGTGCGCCAACCGTCGCGCTGATGGTATCAAGCATTGCGAACCCGTTCTATCCGGAATTCGCGCTGGCGGCCGAAAAGGCCGTGCGGCGCAACGGGCAGTTCCTGATCGTCTGCAATACGAACAATAATCCGGCGCAAGGGCGGGCGTACCTCGATCAGATCGCCGGCACGATTTCCGAAGGCATGCTCGTGACGAATGCGAACCTGCATCTGCCGGATCTGCTCGACGTGTTCCGGCGCGGCGTGCCGGTGGTCCTGTGCATGTGGGAGCGCCCGGAGGCGCCGCCGCACGCGTTGCCCTGCGTGGCGGTCGATTTCCGGCTGGCGGGGCGGCTGGCGGCGCAGCATCTGATCGCGCTCGGGCATCGCGAGGTGGGCGTGATCGTCGGCGGCGGCTCGCAAACGGGCGTGCACGCCGCGCGATTCGACGGCTTTGTCGACACGATGCGCGAGCACGGCCTGCCGATCGCGGCCGTCGAGTGCGCGCCGGACACGATCGACGGCGGCGCGTGCGCTGCGCATCGTCTGCTCGAGGCGAAGCCGCGTCTGACCGCGCTGTTCGCGACGAACGATCTGCCCGCGATCGGCGCGCTGCATACGGCGGCCGAGTGTGGCAGACGGGTGCCGGACGATCTGTCGGTCATCGGCATAACGAACATTCATCTGGCGAGCGACGTGCGCCCCGCGTTGACGACCGTGGCGATTCCGATCGACGAGGCAGCGGATCTGGCGGTTGAACTGCTGAACGAGTTGCGCGAGGAGAGCGGCCGGATTGACGACAGGCCGCGCGGCGGCGCGCGCGTGCGCACGACTCGCGCGCCGCAGTTGCTGGTGAGGGGATCGACGGCGAGGGCGGCGCGTCAATGAAGGCGGGTTATGCGTTGCGCGCCAATACGTGGCGCAGCTCCCAGCCGGTGTGACTTCCGTGAAAATCCTGCAAATAAGTTCCGGCCACGGACGCGCTTGCCGGATGGGTTGCGCGATCGCTCACGGAATTTTCCTCACGCACGCAATCAGCGTAAACGAAGCGGCACGCGTTGCCCGAAGTTTGCAGTTGGACATAGCCGTTGCCCGCCTATGCACCGCGTCGATCAAATTCCACAAACCGCGCCGTTGGCCGCATCGCGCTCGCGTGCCGCTTTTGCCCCTTCGACTTGCAGGATCGTCGGCAGCGACACGCCGTTCTTCGCCGCCGTGACCTCGGCAAGGATCGACACCGCGATCTCCGGCGGCGTGCGGCTGCCGATGTAGATACCCGCCGGTCCATGTAGCCGCGCCAGTTCCGCGGCGCTCAAATCGAACTCCCGCAGCCGCTCGCGCCGTGCCGCGCTGTTGCGCCGCGAGCCGATCGCGCCTACGTAGAACGCCGGCGTTTTCAGCGCTTCCATCAGCGCCAGATCGTCGAGCTTCGGATCGTGCGTGAGCGCGACCACTGCCGAGCGGGCGTCGAGCCGCATGTCGAGCACCGCGTCGTCCGGCATCGTGCGCACGAGCTGCGTGCCCGCCACATCCCATGCGTGCGTGTATTCTTCGCGCGGATCGCACACCGTCACCTGGTAGTCGAGCCCCACCGCGATCTGGCACAGATACCGCGACAGTTGCCCTGCGCCGATCACGAGCATCCGGTAGCGCGGGCCATGCACCGTCACGAGGCGCGCGCCGTCGAATGCAAGCCCGTCGCTCGCGCGCGCGGGCGCGAGCGTTGTCGCCCCCGTGGCCAGTTCGAGTGTGCGCGTGACAAGCCCGCCGCGCGCAAGCGCGTCGCACAGCGCCGCAATGCCGGATGCCTCCGACAGCGGCTCGAGCACCAGCTCGATCGTGCCGCCGCACGGCAGGCCGAAGCGGTGCGCCTCCTCGGCCGTCACGCCGTACTTGATCGCCTCGGGCCGCACGAACGACGCAATCCCCGATGCCTGCACGCGCGCGATCAGATCGTCCTCGATGCAGCCGCCCGACACCGAGCCGACGACGAGGCCGTCGTCGCGCACCGCGAGCATCGCGCCTTCGGGGCGCGGCGACGAGCCCCAGGTCCGCACCACCGTCACCAGCAGCGCGCGGCGGCCGTCGGCTAGCCAGCGCGCGCTCGTGCGCAGTACGTCGAGATCCATGCTTTCCATGATCCGGTTCCTTCGATGGCGCGGCCGCCGGCAGGCGGCCGCTCGATGGCGCGATTATGGCGCGTCCGGAAAAAGCGTGCAGATGCCGGCGCGCATGCCAAAAAACAAACCCCTCGTTTCGAAAAACGAGGGGTTTGCCGGCGATCGCCGGAAGCGGCGGGGCCGCCGCGCGGAGGCATCGCGAAGCGGCGGCGGGCGCTGACGTTTCAGTCCGTCTGCACGCCTTGCCCGAGCTTCGAATGGCGGCGCGAGTACGCGAAGTACACCACCAGGCCGATCACGAGCCACACGACGAATGCAATCCACGTCGTCGGTTGCAGATTGAGCATCAGGAACAGGCACGCGGCCACGCCGAGCAGCGGCACGACGGGCACGCCCGGGCAGCGGAACGCGCGCGGCAGGTGCGGGTGCGTGCGGCGCAGCACGAGCACCGCGACCGATACCATCGAGAACGCGGCGAGCGTGCCGATGTTGATCAATTCGGCGAGCACGTTGAGCGGGATCAGCGCGGCGATCAGGCCGAAGAACAGGCCGACGAGCCAGGTCGTGAGAAACGGCGTCGCGAAGCGCGGATGCACGCGCGACAACGCGCCGGGCAGCAAGCCGTCGCGCGACATCGCATAGACGATCCGCGTCTGGCCGTAGCTCATCACGAGAATGACGGTCAGCATCCCGACCACCGCGCCAAGATCGATGAAGCCCGCAACCCATTTCTGGCCCGCCACCTGCAGCGCGTAAGAGATCGGATGCGAGACGTTCGCGTAGTTCGACCACGGCACGATGCCCGTTGCGATCGCCGCGACCGATACGTACAGGAACGCGCACACGGCGAGCGATGCGATGATGCCGATCGGCAGATCGCGCTTCGGATTCTTGACTTCCTCGGCCGCCGACGACACCGCGTCGAAGCCGATGAACGCGAAGAACATCACCGCTGCCGCGCCGAATACGCCCGACAGGCCGTGCGGCATGAACGGCTTCCAGTTCGCGGGCGTCACATGGAACGCGCCCACCACGATCACGAGCAGCACGACCGCGACCTTGACGAACACCATCAGGTTGTTCACGCGCGTCGATTCACGAATGCCGATCGACAACAGCGTCGTGATGACGAGCATCACGGCGAACGCGGGCAGGTTGAACCACGTGACGACGCCCGGCAGCGCGCCCGGCGCGGCGGTGAGCGCGGTCGGCAGCGAGAGGCCGAAGCCTTGCAGCAGCGACTGCAGATAGCCGGACCAGCCCACCGACACCGCGGACGCGGCAAGCCCGTATTCGAGCATCAGATCCCAGCCGATGATCCACGCGGCGAGTTCGCCGAGGGTGGCATACGAATAGGTATAAATCGAGCCGGCGACGGGGATCGTCGACGAGAATTCGGCATAGGACAGCGCGGACAGCCCGCACGCGATCGCCGCGATCACGAACGACAGCATCAGTGCGGGGCCGGCCTGCACGGCGCCCGTGCCGGTCAGCACGAAAATGCCGGTGCCGATGATCGCGCCGATGCCGAGGAAGGTGAGGTCGACTGCGCCGAGGGCTTTTTTCAGGCCGGCTGCCTGTGCGCCGGCAATCATCCGGTCGACGTTTTTCTTGCGAAAGAGGGACATTACGGGAAAAAGTGCCTGCGGCGCGCGGGGGCACCGGACGAGTGGAAAACCCGCCATTTTAACGGATACGGCGCGTCTGCCGATGCATCGCGTTACGCGTGCGCGTTGCGGGAAGAAAATGAATCGCTCAATGAAAACAACCGGTTGCGCATGGCGGCGCAATGCGGCGCGCGTGCGGCGTGATGGGCGGCAGGCGTGCGCTATGCGCCGATCGCGGGATTCATGTCGACGAGCCGGTTGCTCATCACGTAGAACGTCAGCTCCGCGTTGTTCGACAGCTTCATCTTTTCCAGCAGCCGGGTGCGGTACACGCTGACCGTCTTCACCGATAGCGACAGCGTATGCGCGATATCGGTCAGGCGCTTGCCCGATGCGATCATGCAAAGCGTCTGATACTCGCGGTCGGACAGCTTTTCGTGCGGCAGCGGCTCGTTTTCGAACGACACATATTCGGCAAGCGCCTCGGCCATCGCCGGGCTCACGTATTTGCGGCCCGACGCGACCTGGCCGATCGCCGACACCATCTGCGACGCATTGGCCGTCTTCGACAGATAGCCCGCCGCGCCTGCCTTCAGCGCGCGCACCGCATACTGATCCTCGCGGTACATCGAAAACATCAGCACCGGCGTGCGCGGCAGCTTGCGCTTGAGGCGCTTGAGCACTTCGAGCCCATTGATGTCGGGCAGCGAGATATCGAGGAGGATCACGTCGAAGCCGGTCTTCTCGACTGCGGCGAGCGCGTCGGCGCCGTTTTCCGCCTCGACCACGTCGCGCGCGATGCCGCGGTCGATCAGCAACTGGCGCACGCCCTGGCGGACGATCGCGTGATCGTCGATGAGCAGAATGTTCAGACTCATCGTGCCTCCTGCCACGGACTTTCGGCCGGCGCGGCAACGAGCGCCGCCCACGCGAAGCGCGCGCGCAGCGTGGTGCCGCCGGTGTTCGGTACGCCGAGCATGAGCGTGCCGCCCGCCGCTTCGCAGCGCGCGCGCATGCTGCCGATTCCGTAGCCGTGCCGGCATGCGAGCGGGATGCCCGTGCCGTCGTCGGCGACGGTGAGGCTCAGATGCGTGGTGTCGGCGTCGATGCGCACGTCGACCGCCGAGGCGCGCGCGTGCTTTGCAACGTTTGCGAGCGCTTCCTGCGCGACGCGAAAGACGGTGAGCGCGCCGTCGGCGCTCAATCGCGCGATGCGTGCGTCGGCGGCGCAGACGAAGCGGGTGCGCAAGCCGGTGCGCTCGCCGTGCGCGCCGATCCATGCGGCGAGCGTGCGGGCAAGCCCGAGATCGAGTGCCGGCGTGCGCAGCGTGTCGATCAGGCGGCGGTTCGTCGCCGTTGCTGCATCGAGCGCCTGCTGCGCGAGCGCGAGCGCGCGGCGGCACGCGTCAGGCGAATCGGCGGGCAGCCAGGTCTCGACGTTTGCGAGCGCGAAGCGCGCGGCGGTGAGTTCGGCGCCAAGCCCGTCGTGCAGTTCGCCGGCGAAGTGGCGGCGCATGGATTCGTCGTCGGCGGCGTGCTCCGCGGCCGCGCGTTCGGCATGCGTGCGGACGCCGCGCGCGCTCGCGCGGCGGCGCGCAACCGGCACGGCGTGATGCTTGGCGGGACGGGAAACGAAGGGAAAGGCGGCATCGGCCGACGCATCGATCGACGGCGCGGCGGCGTGGGCCTGGGACGGCGCAATAGACGGCGTATCCATGACTCTCCCTTTCGGTCAGAAAGCTAATCAGACACACAATGGGACGGCTGCCGACCCAGTCAACCGGCGCGGCCTTACCGGATCGAATCAGCGATGCGCCCTGGAAATATTATTTACAACTAGTAACATTTGGTCTGGCACTGTAACAGTGCATGGGACCGTTTTCACGCGCCGCGCATGATATCTCAAAATTACCGCTTCGGTCATGCCAGACGGACGTTTCCAGTCGGATAACGTGACTCGCCGGCATTTCCGGTGTAGGAATAATACCGACAAGCGGTTTCCTGAAACGACGCGCAAACTTGTAACTATTTTGAGATACAAATATGACGTTTTGTAACTATGTTGCCAAGAGCTGACATAAAAAAACCGGAGACTGAGGCTCCGGTTCTTGACGTGGGTCGAAAAAAAGATCAGTCGACGAACGCGCGTTCGATCACGTAATGGCCCGGGGCGCTGTTCTTGCCCTCGACCAGGCCCGCTTGCTTCAGCAGCTCGGTCGTGTCGCGCAGCATGGCGGTGCTGCCGCACAGCATCACGCGGTCATGCTCGGGCGAGAACGGTGCGACGCCCAGATCGGAGAACAGTTTGCCCGTCGCGATCAGATCGGTGATCCGGCCTTCGTTCTCGAATTCCTCGCGCGTGACGGTCGGGTAGTAAACGAGCTTCTCCTTGATCACGTCGCCGAGGTATTCGTGGCCCGGCAGATCGTGCTTGATGAAGTCCATGTAAGCGAGTTCGCCTTTCAGCCGGCAGGTGTGCGTGAGAATTACCTTGTCGAAGCGCTCGTAGATATCCGGATCGCGAATGATCGACATGAACGGCGCGAGGCCCGTGCCCGTCGACAGCAGCCACAGCGTCTTGCCGGGCAGCAGGTTGTCGGCAACGAGCGTGCCAGTCGGCTTTTTGCCGATCAGCACGCTGTCGCCCACCTTCAGGTGCTGCAGGCGCGACGTGAGCGGGCCGTTCTGCACCTTGATGCTGAAGAACTCGAGGTGCTCCTCGTAGTTCGGGCTGACGATGCTGTACGCGCGCGCGAGCGGCTTGCCGTCGACTTCGAGGCCGACCATCGTGAATTCGCCGTTGTTGAACCGCAGCCCTTGATCGCGGGTGCAGGTGAAGCTGAACAGCGTATCGGTCCAGTGATGGACGGACAGGACGGTAGCGATGTCGTATTTGCTCATGGATTCGAAAACGGCGAAAAACGAGAGCACCGGCGCGTGATCCGCAGACCGCGGCCGACAGGCGGGCGCGAAGCGCGCGCCTACTCGATATAACTGACGATTGGAAGACCGGCTATTTTACCTTGCTTGCGCGAATCGCGGGTCCGATTGCCGGGACGGCGTCAAGGCTTTGGGCGCGCGCGGCCGCGCCCGCGCGCGCCGGGGAGCGGCGCGCCTAGTCGAAGCGCAGCCGCGCAACATACGGCAGATGGTCGGACAGCCACGCCGCCTCGTCGGCCGGCGCGCGCCATTCGAGCGGCGTGAGCCCGCGCACGAACATCTTGTCGAGCGCGAGCGCGGGCGAGAATGCGGGGAACGTGCGTCCCGATTCGCCGAGCAGCGTCGCGACTTCGGATAAGCCGATCTCGTTGAAAAGGGGGATCGAATCGTTGCGCCAGTCGTTGAAGTCGCCCGCGAGGACGAGCGGCCCCGTGTTCGCGTTGCGCTCGATCCAATGCGCGATCCAGTTCATCTGCCGCAGGCGCGCGGCGCGCGTGAGCGCCAGGTGCGCGCACATCAGCGTGACGGGCTCTGCCGCGCCCACCAGCGTCGCGCGCGCGACGAGCAGGCCGCGGCGCTCGAAACGGTGCGCGGAGATGTCCCAGCGGCCGCCGAGATCGAGCGGATGCGGCGACAGGATCGCGTTGCCGTGCCGCCACGACGGTTTGAAGACGTTCAGTCCGAGCGCGATCTGCCAGTCGAGCGAGCGCGCGATCTCGGTGGCCTGGCAATGCCAGACATCGTCGACCGGCTCCTCCATCTGCGCGCCGAAGCCCGGCGCGAGCACGGGCCGCGGCATGCGCCGCGCCATCGCTTCCTGCAGGAAATAGACGTCGGCGTGCGTTGCCTGCACCCAGCTGCGCATCGCATGCCATGCGGTGAAGCCGAGCGGCGAGCGGCCCTTGTGCAGGTTCCAGCTCACCGCGGTGATTTCGTTGGCGACAGGCCGCGGTTCGGCGAGCGCGAGCGGTTCGGGCACGTGCATATCGGTCAATTCTCGACGACGCGGGCGCGCACGCGGTAGACGAGTCGCGGATCGCGCTCAGCGAGCGTCCAGTCGGTCCACTGGACGGCGCGCGCGTTCAGGCCCGGATGGCTCGCGACGATGCGTCGCGGCGAAGCGGAGCACGGCGCGCTGCTCGCCGTGCGCGCGGCGTCGCTGTCGGGGAACGTTTCCTGCACGTCGATCGCGAGCGAGACCGCATCGTTTTCGACGTAGAGCGGCGCGACCGTGATCGTTCGTGAAGGCACGGCGGCGGGGCGGGCGGACGATGTGTCCTCGGTTGCGGCCGGCGCCGATGCGGATGCCGCATCGGCGCTCGCCGCATTCGACAGGCCGACGGATGCGCCCGGCGCCGCCGCCCCGTCCGATGCTCCCCATGCGCGCGCCGTGTCCGTTGCCGTGCCCGCCGTGCCGCAATCGCCGCCGGACGCGGCGGCAAAGCGGTGCGTATCCGAGCGCGCTTGGCCGACTGTGGTTTTCTGCTTGAACGTGTCGACCGTTTGACCGTCGCGCACGACTTGAATCTCCCAATCGATGACGGGCTGCGAGCCGGGTTGAGACGCGGGCGATGAATCCGGCTGTGAAGCGCTCTGCGCATACGCGCCGCCGGCCGCGCCGACGAGCGCGGCCGCCGCGCCGGCGTCGAGCAGCAATTTTCTGGCGAGGGCGAGGCAGGCAGGCATCTTGCGTCTAAACGAATGAACCAACTTCAGACCGTGCGGGTTCGGGCGCGGTTCATCTTTTTTCCGCGCCGCCGCGATCGGCAGCTTTAACGGGATTGAGTGCGCCGCGCGGCGTTCCAAGCGCGCGTGCGCGGCAAACCAACGAAGGACGCACCGCGAACGCACGGACGGGATGTGCGGCACGATATCGGCGTGAATTGACGATGATACGCGTGCCGCGCGGCGCTTGCATGTTAGCAGCACCCCGGGGCGGCTGCTCGCTTGCGTGTGTTCTTCGGCTGGATACACTGAAGTCGTAAGGGTTAAGGGCCGCATGGCGGTAAGCAAGACGAGGTGGGCAATGACGACGGCGATGGTGAAACAGGAACTGGCGGTGGCGTCGTTCAGCACGGTCTACGATATGGAGCGCGTCGAGACGGCGTTGAACGACTTGAACGAAGGCGCGAGCGACGCATTGCGCGCGACCTACGAGAAAATGCTGAAATCGGGGAATTTGCGCTTTTGCGTGAAGCCGACGCGGATGCCCGCGTTCGATTCGCTTGCCGAGGCGCTGCCGAATTTCGCCGAACCGCTCGACGACGTGCGCAAGCAGGTTGCGCTCTGTTTGGAAACCGACGACCGCCTCGAATTGATGCCGATTCTGCTGCTCGGCGCGCCGGGCATCGGCAAAACGCATTTCGCGAAGGCGCTCGCGAAAATGCTCGGGACCGCTTACCACTACGTGCCGATGAGTTCGCTGACGGCGGGCTGGGTTTTGTCGGGCGCTTCGTCGCAGTGGAAAAACGCGAAACCGGGCAAGGTGTTCGATGCGCTCGTCAACGGCTGCTATGCGAACCCGGTGATCGCGATCGACGAAATCGACAAGGCGGGCAGCGATGCGCAATACGATCCGCTCGGCGCGCTTTACGCGCTGCTCGAGCACGACACCGCGCGCGCGTTCGTCGACGAGTTCGCCGAGGTGCCGATCGACGCGGGCAACGTGATCTGGATCGCGACCGCGAACGATGCGCATGCGATTCCCGAGCCGCTGCTGAACCGGATGAACGTCTACGAGATCGAGCCGCCCGATCCGGCAGGCGCGCGCCGGATCGCGCAGACCATTTACATGGAGATCCGTAATGCGCACGCGTGGGGGCGGCGTTTTCCCGAGACGCTCGGCGACGATGCGCTCGACGTGCTCGCCGCGATGCCGCCGCGCACGATGCGCCGCACGCTGCTGCACGCGTTCGGCGCGGCGCGGCTCGATGGGCGCGACATCATCGCGCCGTGCGACATCGACGTCGACGAAAGCGCGGGGCGGCGCCGGCCGATCGGGTTTTAGCGCGCGCCGGCGGTCGTGCTTGCGCTGGCGCCCGGTATGGCGCGTCGCGCGTCCCGCGTCGCGCATCCATCGCGGGCGCGACGTACAATCGAAAATCCTGCTTTCAAGCGCGTGAGCGACGCGAATGACGATGGAGCGGATAGATTGTGTGGTGATCGGCGCGGGGGTGGTGGGTCTCGCGATCGCGCGCGAGTTGGCCGCGCGCGGGCGCGAGACGCTGATCGTCGAGGCGGCCGATGCGATCGGCACTGGAATGAGCGCGCGCAACAGCGAAGTCATACACGCGGGAATCTACTATCCACGCGGTTCGTTGAAGGCGTCGCTGTGCGTGCATGGGCGCGATCTGCTGTACGATTTTTGCGAAACCCACAACATTCCTCATAAGCGTTGCGGAAAGCTGATCGTCGCGACATCGGCGGGACAGGCCAAGCAGTTGAAGGCGATTGCCGCGCGCGCCGAGGAAAACGGCGTGCTCGATCTGCTGACGCTGTCGCGCGACGAAGTGCAGGCGCTGGAGCCCGCGCTCGAATGCGTCGAGGCGCTGTTCTCGCCGGGCACGGGCATCGTCGACAGCCATCAACTGATGCTTGCGCTGCTGGGCGATGCCGAGCGCGGCGGCGCCGTATGCGCGCTGCGCTCGCCGGTCGAATCGGTCGACGCGGCGGGCGGGCGCTTCGTGGTGCGCGTCGGCGCAAGCGCGCCCGCCGAGATCGACGCCGCGTGTGTGATCAACAGCGCGGGGCTCGGCGCGCAAGCGCTCGCGCGGCGCATCGGCGGGCTCGATCCGCGCTGGGTGCCGCCGCTTTATTTGGCGCGCGGCAATTATTTCAGTCTGTCGGGGCGCGCGCCGTTCAACCATCTCGTCTACCCGGTGCCGGACCGGGCCGGGCTCGGCGTGCACCTGACGCTCGACCTGGCGGGGCACGCGCGTTTCGGGCCCGACGTCGAATGGATCGATACGTTGCGCTACGACGTCGATCCGCGCCGCGCCGACGCGTTCTACGCGGCAATCCGCACTTACTGGCCCGGCCTGCCCGACGGCGCGCTGCAACCGGCATACGCGGGCGTGCGCTCGAAGGTGGCGGGGCCCGGCGAGCCGGCCGCCGATTTCGTGATCCAGGGCGCTGCGCAGCATGGCGTGCGCGGGCTCGTGAACCTGTTCGGCATCGAATCGCCGGGGCTGACGGCGTCGCTCGCGATCGCGCAGCGCGTCGGCGAGATGATCGCGCGCGCTTGAGCGCGGCGCGCGCGGCCGGTGCGGCGCGTGGGCGCCGGCTGTTGGCGAATCCTTTATCTCCGGCATCACTCGCGCCACAGCCACGCGCATGAAGCGTATGCTTACTTGTGCTGACGAGGGTCCGTTCACGCTAAACCCGAGCGGGCAGGCGAGCGCGTCTGGCCGCATAGAGGGCCGCCGCGCGCGTTGCCGCGGCTTTGAAACGTCGAGGCGGCGGGCGCGCAGCCCGTGATTGGCGTGAGCAGCCTCCGGAAGCGACATCCCCACAATATATATATAGTTGGAGCGAATTCCCATGAAGACGTCTCGCAGGGTTTTCCTGATGACGAGTGTCGGCGCGCTGTCGGCACTCGCGTTGACGCGCGAAGCGTTCGCCGCCGATCTGCCGATGCTGGCCGAAACCGATCCGACCGCCGGCGCACTCGGCTACAAGTCCGATGCGACCAAGGTCGACAAGGCGAAGTACCCGAAATACGCAGCCGGCGAGACATGCTCGGGCTGCATGCTGTATCAGGGCAAGAAAGGCTCGGCGTCAGGGCCGTGCGGCGCGTTTCCCGGCAAGCAGGTCTCGGCGAAGGGCTGGTGCAGCGCGTTTACCAAGATGGCCTGACGAAATCGCGTAGCGCGGCGCGCGGCAACCCCGCAGCGGCGCCTCTCGGCCGTGCAAACGCCCGTTGTGTCCGTCGACACCGGGCGTTTTTTTATCGCTTGAAATCGGTTCCGCCGCTTTCTACACTCGCTGACGGCGGCACGCATCGCAGGCGCGCGTTGGTCCGGCGCACGACGACAACGAGGGGCGGAATGGCAACGGTTGCGGCTTCGACGAAATCGGCAGGGCGCGTGTTGAACCGGCGTGCGGTGGCGGCGGCCGTGATCGGCAACGCGCTCGAATGGTACGACTTCACCGTGTTCAGCTTCATGGCGGTCGTGATCGCCGAGCTGTTCTTTCCGACGTCGAACGAATATTCGGCGTTGCTGCTCACGACCGCGACGTTCGGCGTCGCGTTCTTCATGCGGCCGATCGGCGGCATCGTGCTCGGGCTCTACGCGGATCGCGCGGGGCGCAAGGCGGCGCTGTCGCTCGTGATCCTGCTGATGACGGCGGGTATCTTCCTGCTCGCGTTCGCGCCGACTTATGCAGCGATCGGCGTCGGCGGGCCGTTGCTGATCGTGCTTGGGCGTCTGTTGCAAGGATTTTCCGCCGGAGGCGAATTCGGCAGCGCGACCGCGTTGCTGATCGAGGCGGCGCCGCTGTCGCAGCGCGGCTTCTACGGCGGCTGGCAAATGTCGAGCCAGGCTGCGGCGCTGCTCGTCGGCGCGCTCGCCGGCGCGGCGGTGACGCGCGGGCTGTCGGCCGATGCGCTGCACGCATGGGGCTGGCGCGTGCCGTTTCTGCTCGGGCTGCTGATCGGGCCGATCGGGTTTTATCTGCGCCGGCATCTGGTCGATTCGGAGGCGTTCGTGCACGCGCGCGATCGCGCGCCGCGCGTGACGCTGCGCGAAGTGTTCATGCGCCACGGGCGCGCGCTCGCGTGCGGGCTTGGCTCGGTGATCGCGCTCACGGTGACGATCTACGTGCTGATCAGCTATCTGCCGACGTTTGCGGTGAAGCAACTGAAGCTGCCATACGCGCAGTCTTTCTATGCGGTGATCGCCGGCAACCTGCTGTTGACGGTGCTCTCGCCGCTCGCGGGCGCGTGGTCCGATCGGATCGGGCGCAAGGGCTTGTCGTTGTGGGCGCTCGGGCTCACGCTCGTGCTGATCTATCCGCTTTTCGTCTGGCTCGACTCGCAGCCGAGCATTGCGCGGCTCGTACTCGTTCAGGCGATTCTGTCCATCACGCTGGCGGGCTATTACGGGCCGTTCGGCGCGATGATCGCCGAGTTGTTTCCGGCCAATGCCCGCTCGACCGGGTTGTCGATCGCGTATAACGTCGCCGTGATGCTGTTCGGCGGCTTCGGGCAGTTCATCGTCACATGGCTCATCAAGGCGACGGGTACGCCGCTTGCGCCCACTTATTATGTGATGACGGGGCTTGCGTTATCGTTCGTCGCAATCGCGTGCGTGCCCGCCAAACGCGCCGATCAGGATGGGTAGCACGCATGCGCCGGGGCGCCGCCCGGCGCGCCGGGCGATGCGGCGAGGGCGTTTCGCCGCCGCACCGGTATTTTTCTCCAGCTTGTTGCTGTTACGAAAGCTCAAGTAATATCCGGCTACGCCGGCCCAGCCGGCCCCGAACTGGAGACTGGAGGAAATAATGGAACATAAACGACTGCTGCGCGCCCTGCGTGTTACCGCCACGGCGGGCGTCGCAGCGGCATCGCTCGGCATCGCGGGCTCTGCATTCGCGCAGATCCCGAACAAAACGCTCGTCTACTGCTCAGAAGGCAGCCCGGCGGGCTTCGATTCCGCGCAATTCACCACCGGCGTCGATTTCACCGCGGCGACGTTCCCGATCTACAACCGCCTCGTCGAGTTCGAGCGCGGCGGCACCAAGGTCGAGCCCGGTCTCGCCGAGAAATGGGATATCTCCGCCGACGGCAAGGTTTATACGTTCCATCTGCGCCACGGCGTGAAGTTCCACACGACCGAGTTCTTCAAGCCGACGCGCGAATTCAATGCGGACGACGTGGTGTTCACGTTCGAGCGCATGCTCGATTCGAGCCAGCCGTTCGCGAAGGCGTACCCGGTGTCGTTCCCGTACTTCACCGACATGGGGCTCGACAAGCTGATCGCGAAGATCGACAAGGTCGATCCGTACACGGTGCGCTTCACGCTGAAGGAGCCGAACGCGCCGTTCATCCAGAACATGGCGATGGAGTTCGCGTCGATTTTGTCGGCTGAATATGCGGACCAGTTGCTCAAGGCCGGCAAGGCCGCCGACATCAACCAGAAGCCGGTCGGCACGGGCCCGTTCATCTTCCGCAGCTACACGAAGGACGCGACGATCCGTTTCGATGGCAATCCTGACTATTGGAAGAAGGGCGCGGTGAAGATCTCGAAGCTGATCTTCTCGATTACGCCGGACCCCGGCGTGCGCGTGCAGAAGCTCAAGCGCAACGAATGCCAGGTGATGAGCTATCCGCGCCCGGCCGACATCGCCACGCTCAAGAGCGATCCGAACATCGACATGCCGTCGCAGGCGGGCTTCAATCTCGGCTATCTCGCCTACAACGTCGAGCACAAGCCGCTCGACAAGCTCGAAGTGCGCGAGGCGCTCGACATGGCGATCAACAAGAAGGCGATTCTCGAGTCGGTCTATCAAGGCGCGGGTCAGGCCGCATCGGCGCCGATGCCGCCCACGCAGTGGTCGTATGACAAGAATTTGAAGACCGCCGCCTACGATCCGGCGAAGGCGAAGGCGCTGCTCGCGAAGGCGGGCTTCCCGAACGGTTTTTCGATCACGCTGTGGGCAATGCCCGTGCAGCGCCCGTACAACCCGAACGGCAAGCTGATGGGCGAGATGATCCAGGCCGACTGGGCGAAGATCGGCGTGCAGGCGAAGATCGTCACCTACGAATGGGGCGAATACATCAAGCGCGCGCACGCGGGCGAGCAGGACACGATGCTGATCGGCTGGACGGGCGACAACGGCGATCCGGACAACTGGCTCGGCACGCTGCTCGGCTGCGACGCGATCAAGGGCAACAACTTCTCGCGCTGGTGCTACAAGCCGTTCGACGAGCTGGTGCAAAAGGGCCGCGTGACGTCGGGGCAAGACGCTCGAACGAAGATCTACACGCAGGCGCAGCAGATCTTCGCGCAGCAGGTGCCTTTTACGTCGATCGCGAACTCGACCGTCTATCAGCCGGTGCGCAAGAACGTCGTCGATATGCGCATCGACCCGCTCGGCTATGCGCGCTTTGACGGCGTGAGCGTGAAATAACGGCTAAAACGCGCCGCCGGCAGGCCGATGCACGATAATGACCGGCGACGAGGGGCCATGAGCCTCTCGTCGCCGGTCGCACATTTCCCACAAGAAAATATCGAGAAGCGTCATGTTCCGATTCGTTCTGCGCCGCGTGGGCATGGTGATTCCGACTTTCGTCGGCATTACGGTGCTCGCGTTCGCGCTGATTCACCTGATACCGGGCGACCCCATCGAAGTGATGATGGGCGAGCGCGGCGTCGATCCCGCGATGCACGCGCAGGCAATGCATCGCCTCGGGCTCGACGAGCCGCTGCCCATCCAGTACCTGCATTACGTCGGCCGTGCGCTCAAGGGCGATCTCGGCACGTCGATCATCACCAACACCAGCGTGATGAGCGAATTTCTGGCGCGCTTTCCCGCCACCGTCGAGCTGTCGATCTGCGCACTTGTCTTCGCGCTCGCCGTCGGGCTGCCCGCCGGCGTGTTCGCGGCGCTCAGGCGCGGCACGCTCGTCGATCACGGCGTGATGGGCACCGCGCTTGCCGGCTATTCGATGCCGATCTTCTGGTGGGGCTTGATTCTCATCATGGTGTTTTCCGCGTATCTCGGCTGGACGCCCGTGTCGGGGCGCATCGCAGTCGAGTACGAGATTCCTCATGCGACAGGCTTCATGCTGATCGACACGCTGATTTCCGGCGAGGAAGGCGCGTTCGCGTCGGCGGTGAGCCATCTGATCCTGCCCGCGATCGTGCTTGGCACGATTCCGCTCGCGGTGATCGCGCGGATGACCCGCTCGTCGATGCTCGAGGTGCTGCGCGAGGATTACATCCGCACCGCGCGCGCGAAGGGCTTGTCGCCCGCGCGCGTCGTCGTCGTGCACGCGCTGCGCAACGCGCTGATTCCGGTCGTCACCGTGATCGGCTTGCAGATCGGCACGCTGCTCGCGGGTGCGGTGCTGACCGAGACGTTGTTCTCGTGGCCGGGCGTTGGCAAATGGCTGATCGACGCGATCGGCCGGCGCGATTACCCGGTCGTGCAAGGCGGGATTTTGATGATCGCGACGCTCGTGATCGTCGTGAACCTGGCTGTCGATTTGCTGTACGGCGTGCTCAATCCGCGCATTCGCCATACGAGGTAATCGACATGCATTTTCCTACTCGTATCCGTTCGTTGCCCCAGCCGCCGGCTGCGGCGGCGGCACTCGGCCGCGCATGCGCGGCATCGCGGGAGGCGTAATGAGCGATATTCAAAACGCGATGCCGCCGCAGGCGGCCGCAGCCGGCGCTCGCGCGCTCGCGCTGCGCGAATTCTGGGCGAACTTCTCGCGCAATCGCGGCGCGGTCGGCGCGGGCGTCATCGTGCTCGTGCTCATTGTCGTCGCGCTGTTCGCGCCGCTGATCGCACCGCACAGCCCGATCGAGCAATACCGCGACTACGTGAAGATTCCGCCCGCATGGCTTGCGGGCGGCAACTGGCAATTCGTGCTCGGCACCGACGAAGCCGGCCGCGATATTCTGTCGCGGCTGATGTACGGCGCGCGGATGTCGTTCTGGATCGGCTTCGTGTCGGTCGTGCTCGCGCTGATTCCGGGCATCGTGCTTGGCCTCGTCGCCGCGTTTTTCCAGAAATGGGCCGATACGCCCGTGATGCGCGTGATGGACGTGCTGCTCGCGCTGCCGTCGCTGCTGCTCGCGGTGGCGGTCGTCGCGATCATCGGGCCGGGGCTTACCAATACGATGTTTGCGATCGCGATCGTCGCGCTGCCCGCATACGTGCGCCTCACGCGCGCATCGGCGCTGGGCGAGCTGCAGAAGGAGTATGTGACGGCATCGCGCGTCGCGGGGGCGGGCACGCTGCGGCTGATGTTCTCGCAGGTGCTGCCGAACTGCACGGCGCCGCTGATCGTGCAGGCGACGCTCGGCTTCTCGTCGGCGATTCTCGACGCGGCCGCGCTCGGCTTTCTCGGCCTCGGCGTTCAGCCGCCGACGGCCGAATGGGGCGCGATGCTCGCGTCCGCGCGCGACTATATCGACAACGCGTGGTGGATCGTCACGATGCCCGGCCTGTCGATCCTGATTTCGGTGCTGGCGATCAATCTGCTCGGCGACGGGCTGCGCGATGCGCTCGACCCCAAACTCAAACGGATGGCCTGAATGAAACGATTTCCACGTTTTCGTCGTTCGCCGCGCGGCGAACGGGCGGTCAGCATTTTGGTAGCCGCCGGCGAGCATTGATATGAGCAATCTATTGACGATCCGCAATCTGGCGGTGAATTTCAACGGGCTGCCGGCCGTGGCCGGTGTCGATTTGTCGATCGCGCGCGGCGAGGTGGTTGGCGTCGTCGGCGAATCGGGCTCGGGCAAGAGCGTGACGATGATGGCGCTGATGGGCCTCATCGATGCGCCCGGCATTGTCAGCGCCGACGAGGTCACGTTCGACGGCATCGATCTGCTGAACGCGAGCCCGAAGGCGCGCCGCAAGATCATCGGCAAGGACGTTGCGATGGTGTTCCAGGATGCGCTGACGAGCCTGAACCCGAGCTATACGGTCGGCTATCAGATCAGGGAAGTGCTGAAGCTGCACGAGAGCCTGCGCGGCGATGCGCTGAACAGGCGCGCGCTCGAACTGCTCGACCAAGTCGGGATTCCCGATGCGAAGAACCGCATCGATACATTTCCGCACCAGATGTCGGGCGGCATGAATCAGCGCGTGATGATCGCGATGGCGGTCGCGTGCAATCCGAAGCTGCTGATCGCAGACGAGCCGACAACCGCGCTCGACGTGACGATCCAGGCGCAGATCATGGATCTGCTCGTCACGCTGCAGAAGGAGCGTGGCATGGCGCTCGTGCTGATTTCGCACGATCTCGCGGTGGTGTCGGAAGTCGCGCAGCGCGTCGCGGTGATGTACGCGGGCGAGATCATCGAGACGAACCGCGTGCCGGATATCTTCGCGCATCCGCATCATCCGTACACCGAAGCGTTGCTCGCGGCCATTCCCGAGCACAACGCGGGGGCGAAGCGGCTGGCCGCGCTCGCCGGCATGGTGCCGGGCCGCGACGACCGGCCAAGCGGCTGCTTGTTCGCGCCGCGCTGCAAGTACGCTGTCGACGATTGCGCGAAAGCGCATCCGGCGCTCGCCGAGCTGGCGCCCGGCGCCGCGATGCGCGCGCGCTGCATCCGGCCGCTGAATCTGCGGGCGGCCCACACTGAAGGAGGCGCGCAATGAACGCCATTCTCGACGCGCGCGAGCCTGCCGTGCGCGACGACGTCGTGCTTATCGCCGATCGGCTCGCGAAGCACTACACAGTCAAAAAAGGGATGTTCGGGCAAGGCACCGTGAAGGCGCTGAACGGCGTGTCGTTCACGCTCGCGCGCGGCAAGACGCTTGCGGTCGTCGGCGAATCGGGCTGCGGTAAATCCACGCTTGCGCGGCAGCTCACGATGATCGAGCCGCCGAGTTCCGGCCATCTGTCGATCGACGGCTGCGATGTGGCGGGCGCGAGCCCGGCGACGATCGCCGAGCTGCGCCGCCGTGTGCAGATGGTGTTCCAGAATCCGTTCGCGTCGCTGAACCCGCGCAAGACCGTCGAGCAGACGCTTGCCGAGCCGCTTGCGATCAATACCCGGCTCACCGTGGCCGAGCGCACGCAACGGGTCGCGCAGATCATGCGCACGGTCGGCCTGCGGCCCGAGCACGCGAAGCGCTATCCGCACATGTTTTCGGGCGGCCAGCGCCAGCGCGTCGCGATTGCGCGCGCGATGATCCTCGAGCCGCAGATCGTCGTCGCCGACGAGCCGGTGTCCGCGCTCGACGTATCGATCCAGGCGCAGATCCTGAATCTCTTCATGGATCTGCAGGATCAGTTCAAGACGAGCTACGTGTTCATCTCGCACAACCTCGCGGTCGTCGAGCATATTGCCGACGACGTGATGGTGATGTACTTCGGCAGCGTCGCCGAGCTTGGCGACAAGAAGACGATCTATGCGCGGCCGCGCCATCCGTACACGCGCGCGCTGATGTCGGCGACGCCCGCGATCTTCGAGGCGGATCGCAAGATCCAGATCAAGCTGCAAGGCGAATTGCCGTCGCCGCTCAATCCGCCGTCGGGCTGCGCGTTTCATCAGCGTTGCCCGTATGCGGTCGAGCGCTGCCGCGCCGACGAGCCGAAGCTGCGCGACGTCGACGGCCGGCTCGTTGCGTGCCACCGCGCCGAGGAGGTGGGGGACGTGCATGCCTGAAGCGGTTGCGGCGCGCAGTGCCGTGCGCCGTCCGCGCCGGATGGGCCGGCGTGCAACGCCGCCCGCCGGTTTGCCGATTCGATGCTGGCGCGCGCGGGCGCTCGTGGGCGCCGCGCTCGTCGGCGCATGCGTGACGGGCGGCATCGCGTGGCCGCCCGGCGATGCGCGCGCGGCGGCCGCGGCCGCGACAGCGCCCGTGCCGCAATCGACGATTCTATCGCCGGGCTTGCCGTTGCCAGGGTTTCACGTGCCGCCGCCTGTGTCGTCGAACGGCACCGTCGCAAGCGGCTCGGTGCGCACGCAGCCCGCGCGGATGCCGTTCTATGTCGCGACGAAGGGCAAGGTCACGCTCTATCTGCTCGGCACGCTGCATGTCGGCGATCCGGCCGACTATCCGAGCACGCAGCCGTTTCGTCAGCCGATTCTGGCGGCGCTCGCTGCGTCGCCCACGCTGGCGCTCGAATTGTCGCCGGACGATCTGCTCGAATCGCAGGACGACGTGTCGAAGTACGGTATCTGCAATTACGCGTGCCTGCCGAGGCTGCTGCCTGCGCCGCTATGGCAGCGGCTCGCGGGCCGGCTGCGCGGCAATGCGGCCGCGCTTGCCGGCATTCGCAACATGCGGCCGTGGCTGGCGGCGCTCGTCGTCGAAACCTACGATTCGCTGTCCGCGGGGCTGCAAACCGAATACGGCACCGAGGCGCAGCTGCAGAATATCTTTTTGCGCAAGAAGGGCGGCAAGGTCGTCGGGCTCGAGACGCTTGCCGAGCAGATGCGCGCGTTCACCGGACTCACGCTCGCGCAGCAGCGCGAGATGCTGGCGCAGGATCTCGTGCAGACGCCCGCGCAAAATGCCGATGACGTGCGTGCCCTGCATCGCCTCTGGCGCATCGGCGATGCAGACGCGATCGCGGCGTGGGCGGTGGCGAAGACCGAGCGGCTCGCGCGCGCGAAGCCGATTGCCGAGTCGATCGACAACAAGATCGTCTACGAGCGCAACCGCCGCTTCGTTGCGAGGATGACGGCGATCGCCGGGCCGAACAGGCCGCTGTTCGTCGCGATCGGCGCGCTGCATCTGGGCGGGCCGAAAGGCGTGCTCGAACTGCTGAGGGCGCAGGGGTATCGGGTGGACGCGGGCTGAGGGGCGGCAGCGCGCTCAACGGTGCGCCGGTGCGTACCGCCGGCTGCTGCCCGCGGCGTGGTCCATGCCGTGAAAGGAAACCGGTTCGCGCCGGTTCGCGCCGATCCTCCGGCCGGTTGCGGCAGGCGATTCGGACGATGGGGCCCCCGAGCCCATCGCAACATCATGAGCGCGCGCTTCGCGCGTAGCACGCGCCTTCGCTCATCGAAACATCAACGCATTCAGCAACACGATATTCGTCGCGAGCAACGCCAGCGCGGTCGGAATTTGCACGCGGATCACGCCGTTCTTGTCCGGCAGCTCGAGCAGCGCGGCAGGCACCATGTTGAAGTTGGCCGCCATCGGCGTCATCAACGTGCCGCAGTAGCCGCTGAACATGCCGATCGCGGCCATGACGGCCGGATCGCCGTGGAATCCGCCGACGAGAATCGGCACGCCGATTCCGCCCGTCATCACCGGAAACGCGGCAAAGCCGTTGCCCATCACCATCGTGAACAGCGCCATGCCGATGCAGTAGACGGCAACCGCGACGAGCCGGTAGTCGAGATTCACGTAGGCGATCGTCAGATGCGTGACCGCGCGGCCCACGCCCGCCTCTGCGAAGACGAGCCCGAGCATGCCGAGCATCTGCGGCAGCACGGCCGCCCACGACAGCGCGTCGACGAGGCGCCGCGCCTCGTGCAGCGACTGGCCGACGGTGCCGCGCGTGATTCGGCACGCGATACCGAGCGCGATCACGCAGCCGATCCCGAAACCGATCAGCGTGACGTTTTTCGGCTCGACGAGCGGTGCGCCGCCGATGTGCAGATGGCTCGCCGCAAGCGTGATCGCCACGGTGACGAACGGGATGGCGAGCGCCGGCACGAACAACCGGTTGCCGATGCGCGCCGCGCTGGCGCGGCGTTCGCTGTCGGACGGCAGCCGGGCTTTACCCGCCGTCACGCCGCCGCAGCCGGCAATCAGGGCCATCACGATGGCGATCGCGCCGACCCATTCGACGGGCAGCCGGTCGCCGGCGACGAAGACGAGCGCATACAGCAGCCAGAAGCCGCCCGCCGTGAAACGGCGCGGATGCGAGCGATCGGCGATGATCGTCGCGCTGACCGCGAGCAGCACCGCGCCGGCGAGCCAGTAGAGCGCATGGATGGTGAGCGTCATGCGTGATCCGCCCGGCGGGGGGTGGCTTTCGCGTCCGCTGCGGGCGTGCCGCGCCCGGTTTGACCCGCGTGCTGCGCGCCATCGGCCGCGGGCGGCCCGTCTGCGTGTCGAGCGGCGGCGAGGCCGCCCAGTTCGCGTTCGAGTTGCCGGTCGAGGCGCCAGAGCCTGAAGCCGTGGATCGCGAGTGCGGCGAGCGCGGTCGGGATGCCCCACAACGCGACGTGCATCGGCTCGACGCTCACGCCGGCCTCCTTGAGGAACGTCACCATCAGCACGATAGCGCCGAATGCAACGAAGATATCCTCGCCGAAAAACAGGCCGACGTTGTCGGTCGCGGCCGCGTAGGCGCGCAGCCGATGACGGGTCGCGTCGGGCAGCGGGCCGAAGCGGTTTTCGGCGGCGCCTTCGGCCATCGGCGCGATCAGCGGGCGCACCATCTGCGGATGGCCGCCGAGGCCGGTGAGGCCGACGGCCGCGCTCAACTCGCGCACGATCAGATAGATGATGAGCAGACGTCCGGCGGTGGCCGCGCGAATCTCCGCGATCCAGGTTTGCGCGCGCTCGCGCAGCCCGTGCCGCTCGAGCAGCCCGATCACGGCGAGCGGCAGCAGAATGATGAGCGGGATGTTGCGGGTTTTCAGAAAGCCAGCGCCGATTGCGGCGAGGATCCGCGCGGGGGGGAAGTGTGCGCTCGCGGCCGTCGCGATCGCGGCGAGCGCGACGATCAGCATCGGATTGAAGCGCAGCGCGAAACCGGCGACGATCACGGCGACGCCGACGAGCGGCCATAGGCTGACGGTGTCCGACATGGGCATATCCTCCTGACATGGGTGGTCGAGCACCGTCTTTGCGCGACGGTGGGAAGCCGGGGACCGGGATTGGATGCCGGAGCGTGCGCTTCATCGGCGTGGGTACGCGCGGTGTGCAAGCCCGTCGAGATCCTCGTCTCGACGGGTATTGTGGCAAAGTCGCGCGGGATTTCCCAGCGCGGCCACATGCGGCGTGCGACGCGCTAACTCGCGCTCGGGCCAAAGGCGGGCGCGCGCATCGCGGAGGCGCCAATCAGCGCGCTCGAGCGTGCGGACGTGGGCGCGCGCGAAAGGCGGTTGCGTCTACGCCGCGCCGGGCGCTTGCACGCCGATGCCGGCCGCGTTGAGCGCTGTACGGATCCGGCGCGCGAATGCGAGCGCGTGCGGCCCGTCGCCGTGCAGGCAGACCGTTTGCGCGTCGAGCGGCACCCATTCGCCCGTCACCGCACGCACGCGCCGTCCGCGAATCATCTCCAACGTGCGGGCGAGCATCTCGGCTTCGTCGTCGACGAGCGCGCCGGGTTCGGTGCGCGGCACGAGCGAGCCGTCGGCGCGGTAGCCGCGATCGGCGAATACCTCCTCGATGGCGGCGAGCCCCGCGCGTCGCGCGGCGGCAATGAAGCCGCTTTTCGCGAGCCCGAACACCGCGAGCGACGGATCGAAATCGCGGACTGCCGAGATAACCGCGTCGGCGATCGCCGGATCGCGCGCGGCCTGGTTGTACAGCGCGCCATGCGGCTTCACGTGCGCGAGACGCCCGCCTTCGGCCAGCGCGATCGCCGACAGCGCGCCCAGCTGATAGAGCACGCCCGCGTAGATTTCGCACGCGGGCAGGTTCATTTCCGTGCGGCCGAAGTTCTCGGGATCGTGAAAGCTCGGATGCGCGCCGATCGCGACGCCCTTGTCGAGCGCCCAGCGCACGCAATCACGCATCGCTTGCGCGCTGCCCGCGTGCCAGCCGCATGCGATGTTCGCCGACGTGACGAGATCGAGGAGTGCCTCGTCGGAGCCGCAGCCTTCGCCGAGGTCGGCGTTCAAATCGATATGCATGGCGTTCGCATTCCCAGGTTCGGCGCCGGCGCGCGTGCGTTCTCGCCGCCGGCTCATCAAGCGGCTGCGCCGCGTGCGGCAAGCGCGCGCTCGCGCGCCTCGTCGCGCATTTCGATGGCGACATCGATTTGGCGCAAATACGCGCGCTCGGCGTCGAGCGCCGCGCGCGCTGCGTCTGCCGTCACGCGGACAAAGCGGATCGGCAGGTTCAGCCGCGCCTGCGCGAGTTTCCACAGATCCGCGCGGATCACCGAGCCGATCCGCGGATAGCCGCCCGTCGTTTGCGCATCGTTCATCAGCACGATCGGCTGGCCGTTGCCGGGCACCTGGATCGTGCCGGGCAGCACCGCGTGCGACAGCAGATCGTCGCGCCCGTCACGCGCAAGCGCCGTGCCCGCGAGCCGGTAACCCATCCGGTTGCTGCTCGGCGTGACGATCCATTCGTCGTCCCAGAACGCCTGCTGTGCGGCCGGCGTGAAGCTCGTGTACTGCGGGCCGGGCAGCACGCGCACGGGCATCGCCCACGACGCATGCGTGTGTTTGTGGCGGCGTGCCGTGTCGACGCGCGCGAACGAACACCAGGCGGGCGCTTTCAGGCCGAATTCGGGCGCGCCGGGCGCGACGCACCCGGGCGCGTCCGGCGGCGGCGCGCCGGTTGGCAGCCGGTCGCCGTCGCGTAACACGCGTCCGCCAAGTCCGCCGAAATGCGATGCCAGATCGGTGCTGCGCGAACCGAGCATCGGCAGCACGTCGATGCCGCCCATCACGCACAGATAGCCGCGCATCCCGCGCTTCGCGGCAGGCAGCGTGAGCGTTTGCCCGGCCGCGACGGGCACGCTCCACCATGAATAGACCGGCTTGCCGTCGAGCGTCGCGCCGAATTCGGTGCCGGTGATCGCAATGCGCGTGGCGCGCGGGAAGCGAAACGACGCGGGCCCGAGCGTGATTTCGATCGCCGCGGCCTCGGGCCGGTTGCCGACGAGGCGATTGCCGACTTCGAGCGCGAGCGTGTCGAGCGCGCCGCTCTGCGCGACGCCGAGATGGCGGTAGCCGTGGCGTCCGAGATCCTGGACGCTCGAAAGCGGCCCGGCGCGCAACACTTCAATGCCGCCCGTGGCGTGGCTCGATGTCATCCGGTATGTACTCCCGCAACGGTGAAGCGCACGCGATCGCCCGGTTGCAGCAGCGTGGGCGGCGTGCGCGCCGGGTCGAACAGCGTGAGCGGCGTGCGGCCGATCAGTTGCCAGCCGCCGGGCGCCGCGGCCGGATAGATGCCGGTCTGCTCGCCGCCGATGCCCACCGAGCCGGCCGGCACTTCGACGCGCGGCATCGCGCGTCGCGGCGTATGCAGCGCGCTTTCGAGGCCGCCCATGTAGGCGAAGCCCGGTTGGAAGCCGAGGAAGAACACGATATAGCTGCCGCCCGCATGACGCCGCACGATTTCGTCGGCGGCAAGCCCGGTGTGTTTGGCGACCGCGCCGAGGTCGGGGCCGAATTCGCCGCCGTAGTCGACCGGAATCTCGATTTCGCGGCTGCTCTCGGCAATGCCGTCGGCGTCGCGCCACGCGGCTTTCATTAGCGGTGTAAGCGCGTCGGCGGTGGTCGCGAGCGGATCGAACACGATGGTCAGATTATTCATGCCGGGTACGACGTCGACAACGTGCTGCCAGCCCGCCGCCGCGTGCGCGACCGCCCAGACGCGGCGCTGGCATTCCAGCGTCGCGGGAGGCGGCGTCTCGCAGACGATGGCGGTATCGCCGAGCGGGTAGATGCGTGGAGTGATCATCGATGGGAGGCTGGCGGCATTGGGCCGTGTCACGAATAGATTACCAACAAAATGTTGACGGCTTGCCGCCGAAGGCGACCGGAGGATTCCGGCACGGAATTGTACGGCGCACGTGCCCATGCGAATTTCCGGCGCCGGGCGCACGCTTGTCGAACCTCGTTCGAGGGCATGTTTATAACACGCTCTCCCGTCCGTTCGGGCGGCAGGCGTCGCCGTGCATGGCGGGCATTTCGCCGGCGCGCGACGCGGCGCACGCGCGCGCCGCGCGCCGGCGTGTCGCGGGGCCGTTGGAGACGGGCGAGGGGCGAAGGCGAAGGCGAAGGCGAAGGCGAAGGCGAAGGCGAAGGCGAAGGCGAAGGCGAAGGCGAAGGCGAAGGCGAAGGCGAAGGCGAAGGCGAAGGCGAAGGCGAAGGCGAAGGCGAAGGCGAAGGCGAAGGCGAAGGCGAAGGCGAAGGCGAAGGCGAAGGCGAAGGCGAAGGCGAAGGCGAAGGCGAAGGCGAAGGCGAAGGCGAAGGCGAAGGCGAAGGCGAAGGCGAAGGCGAAGGCGAAGGCGAAGGCGAAAGACGGGTCGAAACATCGATCGAGACGCCACGCGCAAAACGCGCCGGCAAACCCCGGCGGACGCGCAGCATGGAGCCGGGCGCGGCGCACAGGCCGCCGTCGCCGCGCGCGAGGCGCGCCAAGCTGCGGCGCGCGCGGATTTCGATGCTCGGCGGCGCACCGCACGGACCCGTTTCGCAACGCTGGATGCGGTTTCGGGCGCCTGTGGTCCGGCACAGCCGGCGGTGTTTAAAGTGAAAGCACAAGCCCGTGTTGAACCCCGGCTTGTCGGATGGAGCGGTCAAGCCATGCCGTGTCTTCCTGAAGGAGTTCGCACGCCATGGTCAGCCTATCTTTTCCCCTCCCGGCAACCGATTCGACGGCCGCGGCAAGCGGCCGCACGCACGCGGACAAGCTTCGACAAGGCGCCGCGACGGCGTTCGCCATCGACGCGCTGCTCAATGAAAGCCTGCGTGTGCCGGCGCGCCGCCGCTTCAGCACCACGACAGCGTCCGCGTCGCGGCGATTGAATACGGCGCGTGCCGATCAGCCAGCCGACAGGAATGCCCAGGCGGCGAGCGACGGTTCGTATGCGCTGCTCGATGCCTACAGCGCGCAAAGCGACGCGGCCGATCTCGCGCAATGGTCCGATTTGGCGGCCGACGATCAACGCATGCCGCTCGAGCGGCCGATTGCCGCGATGCAATTTCTGGCAGGCGAGCCGAGCGCTTCCGGACAACGGCCGACGGCCGGGCAGATCAGCGCGGCGCTGAATTTCGTCTATGACAATCCGTCGCTGAGGACCGCGCTGCAGAATAAACGCGCGCTCAAACCGGATGGCGGCATCGATCGCGGAAGACTCGGCGATTTTCTGAAGGACGCCC
This sequence comes from Burkholderia singularis, assembly GCF_001718875.1. Taxonomy (NCBI): domain Bacteria; kingdom Pseudomonadati; phylum Pseudomonadota; class Betaproteobacteria; order Burkholderiales; family Burkholderiaceae; genus Burkholderia; species Burkholderia singularis. The sequence continues at coordinate 135,311 of NZ_CP013448.1, read as the reverse complement.
GAACCAACCTCGCCCTTGCCGACAAGAACATCAAGGAATACCAGGCAAAGCATCCGGACGCGACGCGCGACGCGCTGAACATCGCGCGCGCTGCCGCGCTGCTTCAGGCCTACTTGCCTATCGCAGGCGAGTCGGCGGGACACCGGTCGAACGGCAAGGACAACAACTACGCCGGCGGCAAGAACGGCGGCGGATTGACGAGCCGGCAGCAAATCGGCGCATTGCAGGACAACGAAGGCTTCAGCGCGTCGCTCAAGGCGGCGGCGAAGGCCTGGTCCAGCAAGGGCGCGTTCGATGCGATCGATCGAAGCGGCGACGACAAGGCGACCAAACCGCGCAGCGACGATCTCACGGCCAATAATGTGTCGAATTTCGTGCTGAAAGATGCACCGTCCGACGAGGCGGCCGAGCAGGATTTTCTATGGCGGGCGAGCGTGCGCAACATTACCGCCGATACCGATATTCAGTCGCTCGGCCCGGACGTGCTCGCCCGGCCGCAGAACTATGCCGCTCGGCAAAAAGCGGCCGTGATGATCAAGTTGATGGAGACGCTGGTCGATGTCGTGGCCGGCGGCGCGGATGGCTTGCGCGACGTCCGCATCACGGTGGCCGAATTGCAGCGGGCGATCGCGGCGCTTGCGAACGATCCCGCGGCGGCCGCGTATCTGCGGAAAACCGCGCCGCCGCAGATGCAGAGCCTGAGCGCGATGTTCGAGCAGGCTGGCGGCAATGCCGGCGGCGTGGCGGCGGGTTCGGTGGCGGAGCTGGCCGGCCGGCCTTCTCTGCGCGATGCGGCGGCCGCGGTCAAGAACGTCACGGATAAAGTCAAAGACGCCCGGGGCGCGATCCAGGAGGCGAAGACCGCTGCCGAGCAACTGTACAAACTAACCGGCGCCGCGGGCAAGGAAATTGCCGAACGCGCGGCGTCGCGCGTGCTGGGCCTGACCATGCGTGCGGGCGTTCGCGGTGCGATGGGTGCGCTCACGGCTACGATGGGCGCCTTGGCCGGCACCGGGCCCGCCGGGTGGGTGCTCGACGCCGTGCTGGTCATCCCGGATATCGTGCTGGGCGTGCTGTGGATCGTGGAATTGATCCGCAAGCATCAGCGGCAGGCGGCCTTCGCCGATAACGTGAATCCGACGCTGCGGCAGTTCGGCATAGCGTTGCCGAGCTGAGTCCGGCCGCATCGGTTCGATGATGAGCAGGCTGTTGTTCGAGCGTAGCGACGAAGTGATGCACTTCGTCGCCAGTATGACGGGTGAGCGTCGCTATGACTATTGCGCGACGATCGGGCTCGAGAACGACGGGGACATCGTCGCGGGCGTGCTCTACCAAGGGCACAACGGGCCGAACGCGCTGATGCATTTCGCGTGCCGGGGATCGCGCCATTTGATTACGCGCGCGTTTGTCTGCGCCGCGTTCATGTACCCGTTTCAGGTGCTCGGATGCAACCGGGTGACTGGGCTCGTGCGCGCGGACAACGACGGCGCGCAGCGTCTGGGCGAGCATCTCGGCTTCGTGCGCGAGGGCGTGATGCGCGAGGGCGCGGGGGACGGCACGAACTTCGTCCTGTACGGCATGCTGCGGCGCGAGTGCCGTTTCTTGCATAGCTGTTATTTGAGCGCGCTGTTGGCCGAACTGGACGCCGGGCCGGCCTGAAGCGCGCCGGCCGCGTGCGCGATGCGGTAATCGCGGTACGGGCGCATCGCGCGGCTGCGGCGCACGGCGGTAAAGTGCGGCGGTAAAGCGCGGTGATAAAGCGCGAGAACAAAGCGCGGAGGCAAAGCACGGCAGCAAAGCGCAGTGGCAATGCCCGGCGATAAAGCGCGGACGCAAAGCCTGGGGGCAGAACGCGAAAGAAAGTATGACGACAAAGCACGACGGCAAAGCACGACGGCAATATGCGCCCGCCAAGCCCGGCCATGCCGATGCGTCAGCCAGGCATCGCCCGGCAGGTCCGCGTCTCGGTGACGATCCAGTCGAGCGGCAGGTCGTGCGCGTCGCGCGGCAGTTCGGGCACGCCACATGCGTCGTATGCGATGCCGATCGTCACGGGCCGCCCGCCACCCGGCCATGCGGCGAGCGTGCGGTCGTAATAGCCGCCGCCGTAGCCCAGCCGGAAGCAGGCGTCGTCGAAACCCACGCACGGAATCAGCAGCAGATCGGGCACGACCGGCGCGCCCGACGCCGGCTCGGGAATCCGGTGGCGGCCCTCGCGCATCGGCGCGTCGGGCGTCCATAGATGGAATGCGAGCGGCGCACGCGGCGTTTCGATGACGGGCAGCGCGGCTTGCCGGCGGGCATTGCCCGCCAGCCATGCGGCGATCGTGTCGCGCGCGTCGAATTCGCCCGGCAGCGGCCAATAGAAGCCGACCGAGCGCGGCGCGCACGCATCGAGCGCCGCGAGCACGCGTTGTGCGAGCGCGCCGTGCGCGTGCGGCGCGCGATGCGCGTCGAGGCGGCGCCGGGCCAGCGTTTCGCGCAGCGTTTGCTTCGGATTCGACGCCGGGGCGCGTGCTATGCTTTCGCTCACTTCCGTGCTCCGTTCACAACGATGTCAACCAGTTTTCACCGAGTATATCGCGCGGCGGCAACGCTTCTTGCCGCCGCCGTGCTGGCCGTGGGGACGGCCACCTGTGTCGCGCAGACCGCCGACGACCCATCGTCTTACGACGATCAAATCTTCGTTCAGCTTCGCGAGGCCGCGCGCAAGAACGATGCGGGGCGCGCCGCGCAGCTCGCCGCGCTGATTCCGAATTATCCGGCGCCGTCTTATCTCGAATATTTCCAGATCAAGCCGCAATTGTTCGATTCGACCGGCCGCGCGCGGATCGACGCGCCCGACGCGCCGGTGCTGTCGTTCCTGTCGCGCTACGACGGCCAGGCGATCGCCGACCGGATGCGCAACGATTACCTGCTCGTGCTCGGCGCGCGCCACGACTGGCGCAATTTCGACGAGCAGTACAAACGCTTCGTGCTCGACGACGACACGCAGGTCAAGTGCTACGCGCTCGAATCGCGCGCGGCGCGCGGCGAGAACGTCGCCGATATGGCACGCGATCTGCTCGTCGATCCGAAGGTCTACGGCGATGCGTGCGTCGACCTGATCGGCGCGCTCGCCGCGAACAAGCAGTTCTCGAGCGACGACGTATGGGCGCAGGTGCGTTTCGCTTACGAGCAGAATTACACGACCACGGGCGGTAAGATCGCCGACATGCTCGGCGAGCGCCCGGTGGGCTTCGAGCAGGCGACGAGCGCGCCGCCGCTGTTTCTCGCGCGCGGCATCGGCGCGGATGCGACGTCGCGGCAGCTCGCGCTCATCGCGATCACGCGGATGGCGCGCAACGATCCGGATGCCGCGGCGGGGCAACTGACGTCGCTCGCGCCGTCGCTGTCCGCGGCCGAGCAGGCGGCCGGCTGGGGCGAGATCGGCTTTCAGGCGGCGCTCAAACGCATGCCGCAGGCGGTGGTGTGGTATCGGCAATCGATGAATGCGCGGCTGTCGAATGCCGCCTACGAATGGCGCGCGCGCGCGGCGTTGCTGGCGGGCGATTGGCCGATGGTGCGCTGGTCGATCGAACAGATGCCCGCGTCGCTGCGTGACGATACGACGTGGATCTACTGGCGCGCGCGCGCGCTGAAGGCAAGCGGCGACACGCTGAAGGCGAACCAGGAATTCGAGCGGATCGCCGGGCAGTTCAATTTCTACGGTCAGCTTGCCGGTGAGGAACTGGGGCAGAAGACCGTGATTCCGCCGCGCACCCGGGTATCGGACGCGGAGATCGACGCAATGCGCAAGGTGCCGGGTTTCGCGCTCGCGCAGCGTTTCTATGCGCTCAATCTGCGGCTCGAAGGCAATCGCGAGTGGAATTGGCCGCTGCGCGGGATGACCGACAGGCAGTTGCTCGCGGCAGCCGAGTACGGCAAGCGCATCGATTTGCTCGATCGCACCGTCAACACGGCGGATCGCACGACGTCGGAGCACGATTTCACGTTGCGCTACCCGTCGCCATATCGCGATATCGTCGAGCGCTACGCGCAGCAAAACGGGCTCGACGTCGAGTGGGCGTATGGGCTGATCCGCCAGGAATCGCGCTTCATTACGAATGCGCGTTCGTCGGCGGGCGCGGGCGGCCTGATGCAACTGATGCCGGCGACCGCGCAACTCGTCGCGAGGAAGCTCGGGTTGGGCCCGTTGTCGCGCGGGCAGATGCATGACATCGATACGAACGTGCAGCTTGGCACCTGGTATTTGTCCGACATCTACCAGAAGTTCGACAATTCGGCGGTGCTCGCCACGGCCGGCTACAACGCGGGGCCGGGGCGGCCGAGCCAATGGCGTCAGGCGCTCGCGCGGCCGGTCGAGGGCGCGATTTTCGCGGAGACGATTCCGTTCAACGAGACGCGCGACTACGTGAAGAACGTGTTGTCGAACGAAACGTTTTATGCGGCGCTGTTCGAGAAGAAGCCGCAGTCGTTGAAGGCGCGCCTCGGTTTCATCGCGCCGTAATCGTAACGAGCCGTAACGAGCGCCGCGCGCATGCCGCAAGCGCGTCGGCGTGCATTGGAATGCGGCGTATCCCGGCGCGGCCGGGCAGGCCGGCGCGCCACCCGCCGGCCGCCGCCAAGATGCGGCCGGTGGGTTGGCGCACCGCGCCTGTCGACGCGTATGCGCCGCCGCCGCTGTTCGCCGCTTGGCTGCGCGGCGGAATATGGATGGGCCAAGATCATGCAGCGCCAGACCATCGCCGTCATCGGCGGCACCGGCTTCATCGGCAGCCGGCTCGTCAATACGCTCGTCGGCGCGGGCGCGCGCGTGCGGATCGCCGCGCGCCGCCGCGAGCATGCGCGTCACCTTGCGATGTTGCCTGTCGAGATCGTCGAGCTTGATGCGTTCGACGAGCGCGAACTGGCCCGCTTCGTCGCGGGCGCTCAGGTGGCCGTCAATCTCGTCGGCGTGCTGCATGGCGCACGGGGCTCACCGTATGGCGAGCGCTTCGCGCGGCTGCATGTGGCGCTGCCCGCGTCGCTTGCCGCCGCGTGCATCGACGCGCGCGTGCCGCGCGTGATTCACGTGAGCGCGCTCGGTGCCGATCCGCACGCGCCAAGCATGTACCTGCGCTCCAAAGGTGACGGCGAAGCCGCGCTCCATGCGCGGGCCGCGATGGGCGCGCTCGATGTGACGGTGTTCCGGCCGTCGGTGGTATTCGGCCCCGGCGATGCGTTTCTTACGCTGTTCGCGCGGATGCAGCGCATGCTGCCGGTGTTGCCGCTCGCGATGCCGGATGCGTTGATACAGCCGGTCTATGTCGGCGACGTCGCGCAGGCGCTCGCAAACGCGTGCGCGCGCGATGCGACGCGCGGCAAAACCTACGAACTCGGCGGCCCGCGCACGTACCGGCTCGAGGCGCTGGTCCGCTATGCGGGCGTGCTCGCCGGGCGCAGCGCGCGGATCGTCAGGCTGCCCGCCGCGCTCGCGCGGATGCAGGCACGCGTATTCGAACTATTGCCGGGCGAGCCGCTGCTCACCCGCGACAATCTCGCGTCGCTGTCGGTGCCCAGCGTGATGACGGGGCCGCTCGCGCCGGAGCTGGGGATTGCGCCCGCGAGCGTCGAGAGCGTTGCGCCGGCGTATATTGGCGACACGGCGCTCTATTCGCGCTTCGCCGGCTGGCGCGCGCGACGCTGACGGTTGGCGCGTGCGACGGAGCGGAACTTCGGCGGGCCGACCGCCGGCTGCGCAGATCGTTCGATCTGCGTGTGGCAGAGCAGGAAAAAGGAAAGGAATCGGATGAAACTCGTCGTCGGAGACAAGAATTACTCGTCGTGGTCGATGCGCCCGTGGGTGCTGATGCGGCACTTTGGCATCCCGTTCGACGAGGTGTCGATCGAGTTGCGCCGCGACGATACGGCGGCGCGGATTCGCGCGTATTCGCCGTCCGGCAAGATGCCGTGCCTGGTCGGCGACGACGGCGTGCCGGTATGGGATTCGCTCGCGATCGCCGAGACGCTCGCGGAGCGTTTCGCGCAGCACGCGCTCTGGCCGCGCGATCCGGCCGCACGGGCGCGGGCGCGCTGCGTATCGGCCGAGATGCACGCCGGTTTTGCCGCGCTGCGCGGCGAGATGCCGCTCGATATTCGCGGCACGCCGCCGGCGCGCGAGCTGTCGCCGGCCGCGCTCGACGACGTCGCGCGCGTCGATGCGATCTGGCGCGAATGTGTGGCCGCGTCGGGCGGTCCGTTCCTGTTCGGTGCGTTCTCGATTGCCGACGCGATGTATGCGCCCGTCGTGCTGCGCTTTCGCGCGTTCGCGGTGGCGCTGTCGCCGCAAGCACGGGATTACGCGGCGAGCGTCGTCGAGCTGCCGGCCGTGCGCGAGTGGATCGACGCCGCGCGCCGCGAGACGACCGTGATCGACGTCTACGGGCCGTCGCGATGAATATCTACGCGGTTGGCGGCGCGATCCGCGATGCATTGCTCGGCCTGCCGGTGCGCGACCAGGATTACGTGGTGGTCGGCGCGACGCCCGAGCAGATGGCCGCGCAGGGCTTCAGGCCGGTCGGCAAGGATTTTCCGGTGTTCCTGCATCCGCGCACGCACGAGGAATACGCGCTCGCACGCACCGAGCGCAAGACGGCGGCGGGCTATCACGGCTTCCAGTTCTATTTCGCCCCCGACGTGACGCTCGAGCAGGATCTCGCGCGGCGCGACCTGACGATCAACGCGATGGCGCGCGCGGTGAGTCCGGACGGCACGCTGATCGGGCCGATCGTCGATCCGTTCGGCGGACAGGCGGATTTGCGCGCGAAGCTGTTTCGGCATGTCGGCGACGCGTTCGTCGAGGACCCGGTGCGGATTTTGCGTGTCGCGCGCTTTGCCGCGCGCTTTGCCGATTTTTCCGTCGCGCCGCAGACCTTGGCGCTGATGCGAGAGATGGTTGCCGCGGGCGAGGTCGATGCGCTCGTGCCCGAGCGGGTTTGGCAGGAGCTTGCGCGCGGGCTGATGGAGGACGAGCCGTCGCGGATGTTCGCGGTGCTGCGCGACTGTGGCGCGCTCGCGCGGATTCTGCCCGAGATCGACGCGCTGTTCGGCGTGCCGCAGCGCGCCGACTACCATCCGGAAGTCGATACGGGCGTGCATGTGATGATGGTGATCGATTACGCGGCGAAGCAACGCTACACGTTGCCGGTGCGCTTCGCTGCGCTCACGCACGATCTCGGCAAGGCGACCACGCCTGCCGAGGTGTTGCCGCGCCATATCGGGCACGAAGCACGCAGCGTCGAGCTGATCAAGCCGTTATGCGAACGGTTGCGGGTGCCGAACGAGTGCCGCGATCTGGCGCTGCTCGTCGCGCGCGAACACGGCAATTTGCATCGTGTGATGGAGATGGGCGCGGCGGCGCTGGTGCGGCTTTTCGAGCGCGCCGATGCGCTGCGCAAGCCCGCGCGTTTCGCCGAGGCGCTGCAAGCGAGCGAAGCCGACGCGCGCGGGCGGCTCGGATTCGGCACGCAGCCTTATCCCCAGGCCGAGCGGCTGCGGCAGGCGCTCGTCGCGGCACGCTCGGTCGATGCGGGCGCGATCGCGCAGCAGTTTGCGGGCCAGCCGGCGCAGATCAAGGACGCGGTGCATCGCGCCCGAGTGCGGGCGGTGGCGCAGGCGATCGGAAGCGGCGAGTAAGTGACGAAGACGTGGCGCGCTGGCAGGGCGGTTGAATCTGGCGGTTAAGCACGGCAGTTGAGCCTGGCGATTGAATCTGGCGGTTAAGCACGGCAGTTGAGCCTGGCGATTGAATCTGGCGGTTGAGCGCGGCGGTTGAACCTGGCGGTTGAATCTGGCGGTTGAGCACGGCGGTTGAACTTGGCGGTTGAACCCGGCAGTTGAACCCGACGGTTGATGCCGACGGCCACCGGGCTGGTGGCCCGATTCGCGCGGCGTGCACTTCGCGCCATGCTTTCATGCGGCGCGGCCGCAAACGGTGCCGATAAGGATCGCGCGGACGCAGGCGGGTCACGCAGCACGCAGCGCACGCGGCGCACGCCGGAACCGGCGGACGGTCAGCGCGTGGCAGCCCCGAGGCGCCCGTCCGGCCCATAGAGCGCGGCGCGCTGCGGTGTCGCGCGCAGCACCGCCAGCGCCTTCTCGTTGTGATCCATCCGGATTCGGATCAGCATCCCGTTGATCGCGTTGGCGTGGCGAGCGCGCTCGGCTGCCTGCTGTAACAACTGCCAGCCGTTCGCGATGCGCACGTCGCCCTCGGCCGCGCGATCCATTCCTTTTTTGCCGGCCGGCAAACCGAGCGACGCGAGCAGCGCGTCGCGCTCGCGTTCGAGGCGTGCGAGCTTGTTGATCAGTTCGAGCTTTCGGGCGACGAGGCCCGGCAGCGCATCGAGCGGCTCGGGCGTCGTCAGCGCTTTTTCCTCATAGGCGAGCAGCGACGCGAACGCCTCGACGCTCGCATGTTCGTCGGTGATCGTGGCCAGCAGTTCGTCTCTCATCTGGTTTCGCTCGGTTTGCCGCGCGTGAGCCCGGCGCGCCGGGGCGTTGCGGCGGCGCGGCCGGATCGGCGCGGGGCGTCTAAGGTTGCTTGAGCAGTTCGCGGGCGGTTTGCAGGATGCCGTCGGCGATCCGGCTCGTATCGATGGACAGCGTGCCGTTGCGGATCGCCTCGCGGATCGACTCGACTTGCGCGACGTCGATATCCGCATTGCCCGATGCGGCGAGGCTGCGCAGCGTCGACGACAGGCCGGACAGGCTCACGTTCGCGTCGCCTTGCGCCGGCGCGCTGGCGGCGCCCGCATCCGGTTGGGCCGCGCCCGGGGCGGCCGGTGAGCGCGCCGTGCCCGGGCCGGCGTTCGATAGCGTCCGGGTGTTCGACGCAGGAGGGGAATCGATTTTCACGATGGCGGTTCCTGTACGGGTTTGGCCACGATAACGGCAGCGCAGGCCCGAACTTTAGTGTTCGCGCGCGGGTAAATCCCTGAATCGATGAAGCTTTGCAATTCTTGACGGTTTGCGCACGCGCAGCGCGCCGCTACAGGGAAATTTCGACGGTGGCCGCATCCTTGACGACCGCGGTGACGATCTGGCCCGCCGCCATGCGCACCCGCACCGGCTGGCCGGGCGCCGCGTTGCCGAGCGCGCTGCCCTCGGCCGAGATCGTGAACCCCGGGCCCGAGGCAATCACCCGCACAGTCTGCCCGATCGACACCGACGCCGCGCTTTTCAGCAGATCCCGGCGCAGCGGCAGCCCGGCCGCAACGCGCGTCAGCGCGCTCGCGCCGACGGCTTGCGTCGGGTCGGTGATTACGGCGAGCGGCAGCAACGTCAGGTCGCCCTCGCGCGCGACGAGATCGGCGGCCGTCAGCGTGTCGCCGGGCGCGAGCGCGCGGGCGGCGACGTAGTAGGTCGCCTGCACGGTGAGCTTGGCTTGCAGATAGAGCGTCCACGGCCGCTCGCCCGCGCAGCGCACGCCGACCGTCGTGCGGCCCCACAGGCGCGCGCCTGTCGGCAGGAACGGTTCGAGCGTCGCGCACGCGGCCAGCCCGCGCGGGAGCGCGGGCGCGACGGTGACGGTGACCTTGCCGGGCAGCCCTGCCGCCTGCTGCTGCAGGAAGGCAAGCGCTGCGCTGCGGATTGCTTCGCTGTCTTGGCCTGCGGCGGTCGGCATGGCCGGAGAGGGCCGCGCGGCGGCGTAAGCCGGCCGGGATGCGTTTGCCGATGCGCAAAGCGTTCGCGCGGCCGATGTTTGCACAACGGCCGCGCTTGATCCCGGCGCGTCGGCGCAGGCCGGCAGCGGCGGCCTGGCTGGTATCGCGCGCGGCGCGCCGGCCGCACCGCGCGCGGCGAGTGTGTGAGGCGCGATGGAGGCGGGCGCGTCGTCGGAGCGCGGCGCGCCGGGAATGGCTGGTGTCGGCTCGAGGTGCCGCGGCTGACGCGGCACGCGTGGCGGCGCTGCGGCCGTTCGCGCGTCGGCCGTTGCGGTGACGGCGGCGGTGCCCACATCCTGCGAGGCGACGGGCGCGACTTGCCATGCATATTCGCGCTGCGCGTGCGCGGCGACGGCGCGGCCGGCCGGCACGCGCTGCGCGGCCATGCCCAGGGGCGCGTCGTCCGTCGTCGCGGAAGGGCCGGCGCCGAGGGCAGCGCTGCTTGCCGCCCGGGCTTTTCCAGTCTCGCCGCTATTGGCCGCATCCGCCGCGCGAGGGCTTGCCGTCGCATTCGCGAGCGCCGTTTCGGCCGATTCGCCACGTCCCGGAATCACGATCATGCCGCTGTCGGCCGGTTGCGCGGCCTGCGCCGCGCAGGCCCAGCCCGCCGCCGCCAGCACCCACGCGAGCGCCGCGCGCCTGCCGGTGATGCGCGGTGCGCCGTCGGTCGTCGCGCGTGGCGTCATCGCCCCCTCCTCGAAACCGGAACCGTCCAACTGTCGTAAGTAAGTGTCTGTCACGCGTCGCATTCTAGGGACGGGGGCGAGCCCGCAAACCGCGAATAGAGGGCCGCTTTGCCGGTTATTCGTCCGATTGCCCGTTGCATGGCCCGTCTACGATGCGTTCCATCGGAAAAAGCCCCTTCGCCGTGCGTGGCGGCGGGGCGATGCATCTTCAGATCTTCAGACGGAGCACGCAGATGCTGGACAAACTCGACGCCGAATTCGCGTTCGGCCGCCAGGCGCTCGATGTGCGCGCGTATCGGCAGGAACTGCTGTCGTCGAACATCGCGAACGCCGACACGCCGGGCTATCGCGCGCGCGACGTCGACTTCGCGTCGACGCTCGCGCGCGCGCTCAAGCCGGCCGGCGCGCGCGGCAACGCGGCGGCGCTCGCCCTCGCGCAGCCGGCGGGCGTGACGAGCGCCATGGCGATGACGGCCACCTCGGACGCGCACATGGCCGGCGCGGCGAAGCTGATTCCGACGGGCGGCCCGGGCGACGACTACGGCCGCGCGCAATACCGGATTCCACGCCAGCCGGCGCTCGACGGCAACACCGTCGATCTCGACATGGAGCGCGTGCAGTTCGCCGACAACGCGCTGCATTTCCAGTCCGGCATGACGGTGATCACGCAGCAGATCAAGACGATGATCGCCGCGATCACGTCGAACCCGGGTTCGTGACGCTCGGCCCAAAAGATTCAAGCGATTCAGGCGATTCACGCGCGTTTTTCCGCGCGCCGCGCACCGCGCGAAACGGATGACGAGCGCGCCGCGCGCTCAACGCACAAGCCAGCCAGGAGCATTGCATGCCTTCGTTGATGAACATTTTCGATGTCGCGGGTTCGGCGATGTCGGCGCAGTCCCAGCGCCTGAACGTCACCGCGTCGAATCTCGCGAATGCCGACAGCCTGACGGGCCCCGACGGCAAGCCGTACCGGGCCAAGCAGGTGGTGTTCGCGACCGCGCCGATCGGCCGCGCGCGCACCGCGTCGGGCCAGGGCGTCGGCGGCGTGAATGTCGCGCGGGTGATCGACGATCCGTCGCCGATGAAGACGTCCTACGATCCGTCGAACCCAGCCGCCGATCCGAACGGCTATGTGACGATGCCCAACGTCGATCCGGTACAGGAGATGGTGAACATGATCTCCGCGTCGCGCTCGTATCAGGCCAATGTCGAGACGCTCAACACCGCGAAGCAGTTGATGCTGAAAACCCTGACGATCGGCAATTGAGCCGCGTCGCAGCGGCCTTCGATCACGTCATCCCGTCATCCCGCATATAGCAGACTTCGCAGGAGCGCGAAACCGAATGACCTCCTCTTCGACCACCATCGGCAGCAACGGCGCGAACGTGACGAACCTGCCCTACGACACGTTCAGCGCGAACGGCCAGTCGTCGTCGGCGAACGGCGCGAACGGCACCAGTGGCACGAACGGCACGAACGGCACGAACATCAACGCCGCCAGCTCGCTGCCGGCGTCGTCGGCAGCCGACCTGCAAACCACGTTCCTCAAGCTGCTCGTCACGCAGTTGCAGAACCAGGACCCGACGAACCCCGTGGACAGCTCGCAGATGACGTCCCAGCTCGCGCAGATCAACACCGTGAGCGGCATCGCGCAATTGAACGCGTCGCTGACGTCGCTGTCGTCGCAGCTCACCGCGAGCCAGCAGACCCAGGCGGCGATGCTGATCGGCGCGAACGTGCTCGCGCCGGGCAGCGACGTGGCGGTGAAGGGCGGCGCGGCGTCGCCGTTCGGCGTGCAATTGACGAACGCCGTGACGAATCTGACGATCACCGTGAAGAACGCGGCGGGCGTGGTCGTCAACACGATCAACGCGGGCGCGCAGCCGGCCGGCACCGTTCCGTTCAATTGGAAGCCGACCGACGTGGCCGGCAACGCGTTGCCCGACGGCACGTACACGATTTCGGCGAGCTATACCGACGTGTCCGGCAAGCAATATGCGCCGCCCACGCTTGCCGCCGCGCGCGTGCAAAGCGTGGTCAAGCAGGCGGACGGCGCGCCGGGGCTCGTGCTGTCGAGCGGCAAGACGGTGGGCCTGAGCCAAATCGCGTCGATCTTCCCGAACCCCGCGACGAGCGCGCCGAACGGCGGCGCGCCGTCCACCACCAACTGACACAGATTCTGCGCAACGGAGACCGAGATGGGTTATCAACAAGGTTTGAGCGGCTTGGCGGGCGCGTCGAGCGACCTCGACGTGATCGGCAACAACATCGCGAACGCGAACACGGTCGGCTTCAAGGCGAGCACCGCGCAATTCGCCGATATGTATGCGAATTCGGTTGCCTCGGCGGTCAACAATCCGATCGGCATCGGCACGATGCTGTCGTCGGTGCAGCAGCAGTTCAGCCAGGGCACGATCCAGTCGAGCACGTCGTCGCTGAACGTCGCGATCAACGGCAACGGCTTCTTCCAGATGTCGAACAACGGCGTGATCACCTATTCGCGCGACGGTACGTTCCAGCGCGATAAAAACGGCTATATCACCAATGCGCAGGGGCTGAACCTGATGGGCTATCAAGCCAACGCGAACGGCGTGATCGACATGGCCGCGACGGTGCCGCTGCAGGCGCCGACGGCCAATATCGCGCCGACCGCGACGACCAAGATCACCGGCCAGTTCAACCTGAACGCGCAGGATCCGCTGCCAGCGACGTCGCCGTTCAGCTTCAGCGATTCGACGTCGTACAACTATCAGACGTCGGTGCAAGTGTTCGATTCGCTCGGCGGCTCGCAGAACGTGAACGTCTATTTCGTGAAAAGCGCGACGTCGGGCGAGTGGGAGGTGTATGCCGGCCAGCAAGGGCAGGCGCCGACCGATCTCGGCGCGGTCAAGTTCAACACGGCCGGCGCGATCGCCGGCACGACGCAGGCGGGCAGCGGCGCGCCGACGCCCAATGTCGGCCAGTTCTCGTTTACGGTTCCGACGTCCACCGGCGCGGCCAATCCGCTGAATCTGACGCTCGATCTGTCTGGCACGACCCAATACGGTGGCAAGAACGGCGTGAACGATCTCAGACAGAACGGCTTCGCGAGCGGTGTGTTGACGACGTTTACGGTCGGCTCCGACGGCAAGCTGACCGGCAATTACTCGAACGGCCAGACCGCGACGCTCGGCCAGATCGTGCTTGCGAACTTCAACAACCCGAACGGCCTCGTGAACGTCGGCAACAACCAGTACGTCGAGACTTCCGCATCGGGCGTGCCGCAGATCTCGGCGCCCGGCAGCACGAACCACGGCACGCTGCAAGGCAGCGCGCTCGAAAATTCGAACGTCGACCTGACGGGCCAGCTCGTCAAGCTGATTACCGCGCAGCGCAATTACCAGGCGAACGCGCAGACGATCAAGACGCAGCAGAGCGTCGACCAGACGCTCATCAACCTGTAACGGCCTTCGCGGATTCGAGCCAGCCTCATGGACCGACTGATCTACACGGCGATGACGGGCGCGACGCAGGCGCTCGAGCAGCAATCCGTCGTCGCGAACAATCTCGCGAACGCGTCGACAACCGGCTTCCGCGCGCAGCTCGCGACGTTTCGCGCGGTGCCGATGAATTTCGACTCCGGCGGCGGCAACGTCGACCCGGCGACCACACGCACCTATACGCTGGCATCGACGCCCGGCGCGGATTTCACGCCGGGCCCGATCGCGCAGACGGGCAACCCGCTGGACGTCGCGGTGCGCGGCGCGGGCTGGCTCACCGTGATGCTGCCCGACGGCGGCGAGGCGTACACGCGCGCGGGCAACCTGCACGTCGACGCGAACGGGCAGCTCGTCACCGCGAACAATCTGCCCGTGGTCGGCAACGGCGGGCCGCTCGCCGTGCCGCCGAACGCGCAGGTGACGATCGGCGCGGACGGCACCGTGTCGGCACTGATGCCGGGCGATCCGCCGACGGCGGTGGCGATCGTCGATCAACTGAAGCTCGTCAACCCCGATCCCGCGGCGCTCAAGCGCGGCGACGACGGCCTGTTCCGCACCGCGGACGGCAACCCCGCCGATGCCGATCCGGCCGTGAAGGTCGTGCCGAATTCGCTCGAAGGCAGTAACGTCAACCCGGTCGCGGCGATGGTGTCGATGATCGGCAACGCGCGCGCGTTCGAATGGCAGACGAAGCTGATCCAATCGGCCGACCAGAACGAGCAGGCGGCCAACCAATTGCTGAATTTCAGTTGATGCCGGCCGTTCGCCGAGCGCTTTCCTTCAGGAATCCATAAATGAACCGCTCTCTCTATATCGCCGCGACCGGCATGAGCGCGCAGCAGGCGCAGATGGACGTGATCTCGAACAATCTCGCCAACGTGAGCACCACCGGCTTCAAGGGCTCGCGCGCGGTGTTCGAGGATCTGCTGTACCAGACCGTGCGCCAGCCGGGCGCGAACTCGACGCAGCAGACCGAGTTGCCGTCCGGTTTGCAGCTCGGCACGGGCGTCCAGCAAGTGGCCACCGAGCGGCTTTACACGCAAGGCGCGTTGCAGCAGACCGGCAACTCGAAGGACGTCGCGATCAACGGCCAGGGCTTTTTCCAGGTGCTGATGCCGGACGGCACGACCGCGTACACGCGCGACGGTTCGTTCCAGACCAATGCGCAGGGCCAGCTCGTCACGTCGAGCGGCTATCAGGTGCTGCCGGCGATCACGATACCGCAGAATGCGACGGCGCTTACGATCGGCAGCGACGGCGTCGTGTCGGTCAAGCAGCCGGGCTCGAACAACGCGATTCAGATCGGCTCGCTGCAGATCGCAACGTTCGTCAATCCGGCCGGGCTCGATGCGAAAGGCGAGAACTTGTTCGAGGAGACCACGTCGTCGGGCGTGGCGAATCCGGCGCAGCCGGGGCAGAACGGCGCGGGCACGCTCAGGCAGGGCTATGTCGAGGCGTCGAACGTGAACGTCGTGCAGGAGCTTGTCAACATGATTCAGACGCAGCGCGCATACGAAATCAACAGCAAGGCCGTGACGACGTCCGACCAGATGCTGCAGACCGTCACGCAGATGGCGCGTTGAAGCCGCGCATCGTTCAGTCAGCCATCCAGCCATGATGCAGGTTCGTTTTCTTTCGCGCATGGCGCGGCGCGCCGCCGCGCTGGGTTCGCTCCACACGGGGCGGCCGCGCCGGCCGCCGGCCCATGCCGGTTGCTGCCTGGGGGCGGCCGGCCGCGCCGGGCCGCTTGCCGCCGCGCCGCGTCGCGCGCGCTCGGGCATGAGCGCGGCCGCGTTGGCGAGTGCCGCCGCTGTCGCGCTCGCGCTGGGTGCGGGCTGCGCGCAATTGCCGCGCGAGCCGATCACGCAGCAGCCGATGACGGCCGCGCCGCCGCTGCCGCCTTCGATGCAGGCGCCCGGCTCGATCTACAACCCCGGCTATGCAGGCCGGCCGCTGTTCGAGGATCAACGCCCGCGCAACGTCGGCGACATCCTGACGATCGTGATCGCGGAGAACATCAACGCGACGAAATCGTCAGGCGCGAACACGAACCGGCAGGGCAACACGAACTTCGACGTGCCGACGGCCGGTTTTCTGGGCGGCCTGTTCAACAAGGCGAATCTGTCTGCCGAAGGCGCGAACAAATTTACGTCGACGGGCGGCGCGAGCGCGGCGAACACGTTCAACGGCACGATCACCGTGACGGTGACGAACGTGCTGCCTAACGGCAATCTCGTCGTGTCCGGCGAGAAGCAGATGCTGATCAATCAGGGCAACGAATTCGTGCGCTTCTCGGGCGTCGTCAATCCGAACACGATTTCGGGCGCGAATTCGGTCTACTCGACGCAAGTCGCCGACGCGAAGATTGAGTATTCGGCCAAGGGCTATATCAACGAGGCCGAAACGATGGGTTGGCTGCAACGCTTTTTTCTCAACGTATCTCCGTGGTGACGGCGATGCGCGTTCCGATGGATGGTTCGATGCGTGATCCGCTCGCGCGGGCGCAGCGCCCGCGGCTTTGGCCGGCAGCCTGCGCCATGATTGCGATGATGATGCGCGCCGCTGCCGCTGCCGCTGCCGCTGCCGCTGCCGCTGCGCGCGCGCGATCGACTGCAGGCGCAGCCGAAACGGCAGACGCCCGGGCCGATCGCATGGCGCGCGTGGCTGCGGTGCGCGGCCGCACGGTTGCCGTGGCACGCTGCGGGTTCGCTGCCGTACTGCTCGCCATTAGCGCATGCGTGCTCGTCGCGCCATGCGCGGCGCACGCGGAGCGTCTGAAGGATCTCGCGCAAATTCAGGGCGTGCGCGATAACCCGCTGATCGGCTACGGCCTTGTCGTCGGCCTCGATGGCACCGGCGACCAGACCATGCAGACGCCGTTCACGACGCAGACGCTCGCGAACATGCTTGCGAATCTCGGCATTTCGATCAACAACGGCGCAACGAATGGCGGCGGCGCGTCGACGCTGTCGAACATGCAATTGAAAAACGTCGCGGCGGTGATGGTGACGGCGACACTGCCGCCGTTCGCGCGGCCGGGCGAGGCGATCGACGTGACGGTGTCGTCGCTCGGCAATGCGAAGAGCTTGCGCGGCGGCACGCTGCTGCTCACGCCGATGAAGGGCGCGGACGGCCAGGTCTATGCGCTCGCGCAGGGCAATCTCGCGGTCGGCGGCGCGGGCGCGAGCGCGAACGGCAGCCGGGTGCAGGTGAACCAGCTTGCGGCGGGCCGGATCGCCGGCGGCGCGATCGTCGAGCGGGCCGTGCCGAATGCGCTCGCGCAGATGAACGGCACGCTGCAACTGCAATTGAACGATATGGATTACGGCACCGCGCAGCGGATCGTCTCGGCGGTCAATGCGAGCTTCGGGCCGGGCACTGCGACGGCGCTCGACGGGCGCACGATCCAGCTGGCCGCGCCCGCCGATTCGGCGCAACAAGTCGCATTCATGGCGCGGCTGCAGAATCTCGACGTGAGCCCCGAGAAGGCCGCGGCGAAGGTGATCCTGAACGCGCGCACGGGCTCGATCGTGATGAACCAGATGGTGACGCTGCAAAGCTGCGCGGTCGCGCACGGCAACCTGTCGGTGGTCGTCAACACGCAGCCCGTCGTGTCGCAGCCGGGGCCGTTCTCGAACGGGCAAACCGTCGTCGCGCAGCAATCGCAGATTCAATTGAAGCAGGACAACGGCGCACTGAAGATGGTGACGGCCGGGGCGAACCTTGCCGACGTGGTGAAGGCGCTGAACGCGCTCGGCGCGACGCCGGCGGACTTGATCTCGATTTTGCAGGCGATGAAGGCAGCCGGCGCACTGCGCGCGGATCTGGAAATCATCTGAGGGGCATCCGGATGACGAATTTCACGAAGGCAAACGATCTGTCGCAGCGCTTCGCGCTCGATATGCAGGGGTTCGACGCGATGCGCGCGAAGGCCGCGACGGCCGCGCCGCGCGACGGCGTGAAAATGGTCGCGGGCCAGTTCGACGCGATGTTCACGCAAATGATGCTCAAGAGCATGCGCGACGCGACGCCGTCCGGGGGGCTGCTCGATTCGAGCGCATCGAAAATGTATACGTCGATGCTCGATCAGCAGCTTGCGCAGCAGATGTCGTCGAAGGGCATCGGCGTTGCCGATGCGCTGGCCAAGCAGCTGCTGCGTCAGACGAACGGCGCGTTTGGCGCGGCCGGTGCGCCGGATGCGCAGGACGAAGGCGGCCTCGCGGCGATGAGCGCGCTCGCGGCCGCGTATGCGGGCGCGCCTTCGCGCCACGGCGCGCTCGCGAGCCGCGGCTATTCGGCGGCAAGCGCGCTGATGCCGCCGAAGGGAGGCGGCAGCGGCGGCGACGGTTCGGCGCAGGTGGACGCATTCGTCGACAAGCTGGCCGGCGCGGCACAGGCGGCGAGCGCCGCCACGGGCGTGCCGGCGCGTTTCATCGTCGGCCAGGCGGCGCTCGAATCGGGCTGGGGCAAGCGCGAGATTCGCGGCGCGGACGGCGCGACGAGCTATAACGTATTCGGTATCAAGGCGACCAAGGGCTGGCGCGGGCGCACGGTGTTGGCTGTGACGACCGAATACGTGGAGGGCCGGCCGCGCCGCGTCGTCGCACAGTTCCGCGCATACGATTCATACGAGCATGCGATGACCGACTATGCCAATCTGTTGAAAAACAATCCGCGTTATGCCGGCGTGCTGAACGCCGGACAGAGCGTAGAGGGTTTCGCGCACGGTATGCAGAAGGCGGGCTACGCGACTGATCCGGCCTATGCGAAGAAACTGATTTCGATCATGCAGCAGATTGGCTGATGGCCGATGCCGCGCGCCCCTGCGGCATCGAACTGAGAGATTGCCGGGGATTCGCGCGGTTTTGACGTTTGCTAACAAAAATATAAAACGGATTCGATCTAAACTTTGCGCTGCTGTTGCCGCTAAATGCAAGAGACCAGTGATCGGGCGCACTGAGCCCGGTCTTTCCGCGCCTCGGGGAAGCAGGACATGGGCGCATCAAGATAAATACCGGCAAGCCATGAACACCGAACAATCGACTCGTCAGGGCGAAGGCGCCATTGCGCCTACCGGCCATGATTTCGGTCGCCGTAATCCGCTCGAGATCGGCGTGCAGTTGCGCAATCTTGTCAATCGCAGGGATTTTTTAACCGTCGAATATCGCGGCGGCCAGCTCGTTACCCGCATTCTCGACGTCGATGTCGGCGCGCGAACCTTCGTGTTCGACTGGGGCGCGCTCGCCGAGCAGAACGCGGGCATGCTTGCCGCCCCGTGCTGCGAGTTCCGCGCGGCGCCGGACGGCATACGCGTTGAATTCTCCACCGCGCCGCCGCGCGAAACCCGCTTCGAAGGTTTGCCCGCGTTCGAAGCCGATTTTCCCGAGGTGCTTTACTGCGTACAGCGCCGCGAGTACTTCCGCGTCGATGCGCCGCTCGTCGATCCGTTCGTCTGCCGCGGCAAGTTGCCGGACGGCGAGCATTTTCTGTTCGAAATCCACAATCTGTCGCTCGGCGGCCTCGGGTTGCGCACGGCCGACGAACGCGTCGCCGCGCTCGAACTCGGCACGACGCTATGCGATGTCGAGCTGAACCTGAACGGGCACGGGATGCTGTCGCTCGACCTGCAACTCGTCGCGCACAGTTCCACCCGCGCGCCGAGCGGCACATGCCGTCATCAGCTCGGGTTTCGCTTCGTGTCGCTGCCGGGCAGCACGGAAAACACGTTGCAGCGGCTCATCACGCAGCTCGAAATGAAGCGGCGGCAGCTCGCGCGCACGTAGCGCAGCGTCTGCGCGCCGGCCGCGCCTATCCGCGCGGGCGAGCGGCCGAGGCCGGGTGTGGCGCGCATGCGTATGCATACGCATGCGCGCGCTGGCGCGATGCGCGGTCGGCGGTATGGCCGGCGCGTCCGCCGTTCGTCCTGTTTCATGCGCCGGGCTCCGCCCGGCCGTTTCGGCGCGTTCGCCGCTTCGCGCGCGGCCTCAATTTTTCCGACGCGCGGCCGTTATCCCTGGAATCCACGCAACCCGGCGGCCGCGGCGCGGCCGGCTAATAGGATCGCGCATGTCCAATATCCTCATGAACCTTGGGGTCAGCGGCCTGAACGCCGCGCTCTGGGGGCTCACCACCACCGGCCAGAACATCAGCAATTCGGCCACACCCGGCTATTCGGTCGAGCGCCCCGTGTTTGCGGAGGCGGGCGGCCAATACACGTCGAGCGGCTATCTGCCGCAAGGCGCGACGACGGTGAGCGTCGAGCGCCAGTACAGCCAGTATCTGTCGGACCAGCTCAATGCCGCGCAAACGCAGGGCAGCGCGTTGTCGACGTATTACACGCTCGTCGCGCAGCTCAACAACTACGTCGGCAGCCCGACGGCCGGCATCTCGTCTGCGATTTCGAACTATTTCAGCGGACTGCAGACGGTGGCAAACAGCGCGTCCGATCCGTCGACGCGGCAAACCGCGATGAGCAACGCACAAACGCTCGCGAGCCAACTCGTCGCGGCCGGCCAGCAGTATGCGCAATTGCGTCAGAACGTGAATTCGCAACTCACGAGCGCCGTCTCGCAAATCAACGGTTACGCGGCGCAGATCGCGCAACTCAATCAGCAGATCGCGGGCGCGAGCGCGCAAGGGCAGCCGCCGAATCAGTTGCTCGATCAGCGCGATCTCGCGGTGTCGAATCTTTCGCAGCTCGTCGGCGTTCAGGTGGTGCAAAGCGACGGCAATTACAGCGTGTTCCTCGCGGGCGGGCAGCCGCTCGTGGTCTCCAGCGCGAGCTACCAGCTCGCGGCCGTTGCGTCGCAGTCCGATCCGAGCGAACTCACGATCGTGTCGCAGGGCATCGCGGGCACGAATCCGCCGGGCGCGGCGCAATATCTGCCCGACGTGTCGCTGACGGGCGGCACGCTCGGCGGCCTGCTCCAGTTTCGCCGCCAGACGCTCGATCCCGCTCAGGCGCAACTCGGCGCGCTGGCGGTGAGCTTTGCCGCGCAAGTCAACGCGCAGAATGCGCTTGGCATCGACCTGTCGGGCAAGCCGGGCGGCGATCTGTTCACCGTCGCGAATCCGGCCGTCTATGCGAATCAGCGCAACACCGGCGGCGCGGCGCTTGCCGTGTCGTTTGCCGACAGCACGCAGCCGCCGTCGGGCGACTATACGTTGTCGTTCGACGGCGCGAAGTATGCGCTGACCGATCGCGCGACGGGTAACGTCGTCGGCACGTCGACTACGCTGCCGGCGACGCTCGGCGGCCTCAAATTGTCGATCACCGGCACGATGGCCGCCGGCGACGCGTTCACCGTGCTGCCGACGCGCGGCGCGCTCGACGCGTTCGCGCTCGCCACCTCCAACGGCTCGGCGATCGCGGCGGCCTCGCCGGTGCTTGCGGCGAGCGCGGCGTCCAACAGCGGAACGGGCGTGATCTCGCAAGGCGCGGTGGGCGCGGGCTACCAGTTGCCGTCCGGCACGACGACGCTCATCTACGACGCGGCGGCGAAATCGCTGACGGGCTTTCCGGCGGGCACGACGGTCACGATCGCGGGCACGCCGCCGACCTCGATCGACATCACGGGCCCGACGACGCGCGTGCCGTATGACGCGTCGCTCGGCGCGACGCTGACGGTGTCGAGCACGGTGCAGCCCGCGCCGGCCGGCGTGATGAACGGCGTGTCCGTCACGTTGTCGGGTGCGCCCGCCGATGGCGACCGCTTCACGATCGCCGCGAACACGGGCCTGAACGACGGGCGCAACGCGCTCGCGCTGTCGAAGCTCGTCAACGGCAAGACGATGAACGGCGGCACGGCGACGCTGACGGGCGCGTATGCGAGCTACGTGAACGCGATCGGCAATGCGGCGAGCCAGTTGAAGGCGTCGAGCGCCGCGCAGACGGCGCTGATCGGTCAGGCCACGGCCGCGCAGCAGTCGGTGTCCGGCGTGAACCAGAACGAGGAGGCGGCGAACCTGATGCAATATCAGCAGCTTTATCAGGCGAACGCGAAAGTGATCCAGACGGCGAACTCGCTGTTCCAGACCGTGCTCGGTCTGTTCAATTGAGCGGGGAGGATGAGCGATGCGTATTTCCAGCGCCCAGCTATACAGCCTGAACGTCGGCATGATGAACGACCAGCAGGCGCAACTCGCGCAGCTTTACCAGCAAGTCTCGAGCGGCATCAGCTTGACGACCCCCGCCGACAATCCGCTCGCGGCCGCGCAGGCGGTACAGTTGTCGGCGGCGTCGGCGGCGCTTGCACAGTACACGTCGAATCAGGCAAGCGCGCTGAGCGCGCTGCAAACGGAGGACACGGCGCTTGCCAGCGTGAACACCCAGTTGAACAGCGCATACAGCCTGCTGATGCACGCGGGCGACGGCGGACTGTCCGACACCGACCGCGCCGCGCTCGCCGCGCAGCTCCAGGGCGTGCGCGACCATCTGCTGACGCTCGCGAACACCGCGGACGGCGCGGGCAACTATCTGTTCGCGGGCTTTCAGACCACGACGCAGCCGTTCTCGAACAAGCCGGGCGGCGGTGTCACGTATAGCGGCGATCCCGGCGCGCGCACCGTGCAGATCGCCGATACGCGCACGATCGCGCAGGGCGACAGCGGCGCGAGCGTGTTCCTGTCGGTGCCGTTTGCGGGAAGCCTGCCGGTGCCGGCCGCCGGTGCGGGCAATACCGGCTCGGGCACGATCGGCGCGGTGAGCATCGCGAGCGCGTCCGATCCGGCCAATGCGCACCAGTTCACGATCACGTTCGGCGGCACGGCGGCCGCGCCGACCTACACGGTCACGGACAATACGGTCGTCCCGCCGGCCACCGGCGCCGCTCAACCTTATTCGCCCGGCGCGGGCATCGATCTCGGCGGCCAGACGGTGGCGGTGTCGGGCAAGCCCGCACCCGGCGACACGTTCACCGTCACGCCCGCGCCGCAGGCGGGCACCGACGTGTTCGCGACGCTCGACACGGCGATCGCCGTGCTGAAGGCGCCCGTCGGCAGCGATCCGGTCGCGTCGACCGCGCTGACGAACGCGCTCGCGACCGCGTCGACAAAGCTGACGAATACGATGACGAACGTGCTGACCGTGCAGGCGTCGGTGGGCGGCCGCGTGCAGGAGGTAAAAGCGATGCAGGCGGTGACGTCGACGAACTCGCTGCAAACCGCGAACAACCTGTCGAATCTGACCGATACGAATTTGCCGGCCGCGATCAGCCAGTTCCTGCAAGTGCAGAACGCGCTGTCTGCCGCGCAGAAGACGTTTGTGCAGATGCAGAATTTATCGCTGTTCCAGTATTTGAATCCGTAAGCGGCACACGCGGCGGCGTGCCGCGCCGTCTCGTATCGCTTCTTTGGGGCCGGTCGGCTGGCGTTGCGGTATTTTTTCGCGGCGCAGGCGTTTGCGCTATCGTCCGCGCTTGCCACACGGCGGATTCGCCGCTTGCCGCACGGCAGCCGTCCCACCGTCCGGGCGGCCGTGCGCTTTATCGTCCGCGCCGCGCTCTCTTGTCATCGCGTTTGCCGCTCCGTACACTCCCGCGTGATTTTTCGCGCGGCGAGCCGTTCCCCGCGCGCCGTACCCGGACCAGAGGAGAGCCCCGCGATGCCCGATTCCTATTTTCCGCGCTGGCGGTTGCAGCCGCGCGCCGATGCGACCCAGGTCGTCGCGCCCGATGAGCGGCTGCCCTGGCCGCAAATGGCCGCGATGGGCGTGCAGCACGTCGTCGCGATGTTCGGCTCGACCGTGCTCGCTCCGCTGCTGATGGGCTTCGACCCGAACCTCTGCATCCTGATGTCCGGCGTCGGCACACTGCTGTTCTTCGTGCTCGTCGGCGGCCGCGTGCCGAGCTATCTCGGCTCGAGCTTCGCGTTCATCGGCGTTGTGATCGCGGCGACCGGCTACGGCGGCGCGGGGCCGAACGCCAACGTGCCGGTGGCGCTCGGCGGCATCATCGCGTGCGGCGTCGTCTACGCGCTGATCGGTGCGATCGTCGCGGCGATCGGCACGCGTTGGATCGAGGCGCTGATGCCGCCTGTCGTCACCGGCGCGATCGTCGCGGTGATCGGGCTGAATCTCGCGCCGGTCGCGGTAAAGAGCGTCAGCGCGTCGGCGTTCGATTCGACGCTCGCGCTCGTGACGGTGCTGTGCGTGGGTGGCGTGGCGGTGTTCGCGCGCGGGATGCTGCAGCGGCTCTTGATTCTCGTCGGCGTGCTGATTGCCTATGCGATCTACGCGGTGGCGGCCAACGGGCTCGGGCTCGGCAAGCCGATCGATTTCGCGAGCGTCGCGCATGCCGCGTGGTTCGGCGTCCCGACGTTTCGCCAGCCGGCATTCGATCCGCGCGCGCTTGCGCTGATCGCGCCCGTCGCGGTCATCCTCGTCGCGGAAAATCTTGGCCATATCAAGGCAGTGAGCGCGATGACGGGGCGCAATCTGGACCGCTACGTCGGCCGCGCGTTCATCGGCGACGCACTCGCAACGATCGTGTCGGGCAGCGCGGGCGGCACGGGTGTGACGACCTACGCGGAGAATATCGGCGTGATGGCGGTTACCCGGATCTACTCGACGCTCGTGTTCGTTGCCGCCGCGCTGATCGCGGTCGCGCTCGGCTTTTCGCCGAAATTCGGCGCGCTGATCCAGACGATTCCGCCGGCGGTGCTGGGCGGCGTGTCGATCGTCGTGTTCGGGCTGATCGCGGTGACGGGCGCGCGGATCTGGGTGGTCAACCGCGTCGACTTCTCGGACAACCGCAATCTGATTGTCGCCGCAGTCACGCTCGTGCTGGGCGCGGGCGATTTTTCGGTCAAATTCGGCGGCTTCGCGCTCGGTGGAATCGGCACCGCGACCTTTGGCGCGATCGTTCTTTACGCGCTGTTGCGCAAGGAGAAGGAGCCGGGGCCGGTGGTTTGAGCGTCCGCGCGCTGGCGTGCACGCATGCTTCACGCTGCGGCGGCGCATCAAGCAATGCGTCTTCCGCTCGTCGCTTCGCGCCGCCGGCCGCCGACGCAATCCGGCCTGCGGCGCTTGGCCGGGCGCCAGATCGCCGTCGCGCCCGGCGTTCAGCCGGCATCGGCCTGCGCTTCGAGCCATGCGCAAAACCGGTTGACGAGCGCTTCACCGGCCGTCTCGCGCGGCGCGATCCACCAGTAGCTGCGCGCCGCGATCCTCGGGCCCGGCAGCGGCGTCACCAGCCGGCCGTTCGCGAGTTCGTCGGCCATCAGCGGCAGCGGCCCGAGCGCGACGCCGAGGCCGTCCACGGCTGCTTGCAGCGCCAGATAGAAATGGTCGAACGACTGTTTCTTGCGGTTTTTCATCGGTACGCCCGCCGCGGCGAACCATTCGCGCCATGCGCCGGGGCGCGTGTCCGAATGCAGCAGCACGTGGCGCGCGAGATCGTCCGCGCTTGCGATCGGCGCACGCTTGAGCAGCGCCGGGCTGCAGACGGGAATCAAGCTTTCGTCGAGAAACCGGCCGCTTGCGCAATTCGGCCAGCGGCCGGGCCCGCGGCGGATTGCGACGTCAAAACCGTCTAGCGCGCCAAGTGGCGTATTCGATGTCGATAATTTGAGTTCGACGTTCGGTGTGTCGCGCTGGAACCGCGACAGACGCGGCAGCAACCATTTCATCGCGAAAGTAGGCAGCGCATCGATGCGCAGCACGCGCGCCGCACCGGTGTGGCGCAGTTGCTCGGTCGCAAGCGCGATGCTGTCGAATGCCGCCTCGACTGTCACGAGATAGCGGCGCCCTTCGTCGGTGAGCTTCACGCGTTTGCCGTGCCGGTGAAATACCGGCTTGCCAAGCCACGCTTCGAATGCGGCGATTTGGCGGCTGATGGCACCGTGAGTCACATGCAGTTCTTCGCCGGCGGCGCTGAAACTTTCATGTCTTGCAGCGGCTTCGAAGGCTTTCAATGCAGGAAACGGGGGGAGATCGCGTGCCATGCTTGTGATTTTAGATCACAAGAGAATGTCGGCAAAATCGTTTTGCGCCTGCGATGAACGGGCGTAATCTCGGCACATCGAAATCGCGAGGATCCCTATGCAATCTCCGCTCGAACCTGTTTCCGGCGCGCGGGCGATCAGTGTTGCCGATTTGTTCATCGGGTTTCTCGGCCTCGGGCTGATATCGTTCGGCGGCGCGCTGCCGTTTGCGCGGCGCGCGCTTGTCGAGGAGCGCCGCTGGCTTAGCGCCGACGAGTTCACCGATTTGCTCGGCTTGTGCCAATTTCTGCCGGGCGGCAACGTGATCAACCTGTCGGTGGCCGTCGGGATGCGGTTTCGCGGCGTGCCGGGCGCGCTCGCGGGCCTGATGGGCCTCGTTGCCGGGCCGACGCTCGTGGTTGTCGCGCTGGGTGTGTTGTATGCGAGGACGCAGCAGTATCCGCAGATACAGCATTTATTCGGCGGCCTGGCGGCCGCGGCGGCGGGCCTTTTGATCGCGATGGCGGGAAAGGTCGCGAAGCCGCTGCGTCATGCGCGTCAGGCGGCCTGTATTGCGGCGCTTGCGGTCGTCGCGATTGCCGGGCTGCGCATCGCGCTGCTGCCGACGATGCTGGTACTGACGCCGGTGAGCATTTGGCTTGCGTCGCGCGCGCAGCGCGGTGCGCGCGGGAGCGAAGGCGGTGCCGCCGCGAACGCAGCGAACGCCACGAACGCCACGAACGCAGCGAACGCCACGAACGCCACGAACGCCACGAACGCCACAAACGCCACAAACGCCACAAACGCCACAAACGCCACAAACGCCACCCCCCCGCGCTCGGCCGCCGACGTTGACCCCAACCCGCCGGGAGCACGCCAATGAGCACCACGCTTGCCGCACTCGCGGCGATTTTCGCCCAGCTTTCGCTGCTCGCATTCGGCGGCGGCAACACGATCCTGCCGGAGATGCAGCGCCAAGTCGTCGACGTGCATCATTGGATGAGCGCCCAGGCGTTCACCGCGCTGTTCGCACTCGCACAGGCCGCGCCGGGCCCGAACATGATGATCGTGCCGCTTGTCGGCTGGCATGTCGCGGGATGGCCGGGGCTCGCCGTGTCGTCGATCGCGAAATTCGGGCCGTCGTCGGTCGTGACCATGCTGGTGCTGCACGCATGGGAGCGCTTCAAGGACAAGCCGTGGCGCCGCTATGTTCAGCAAGGGATGATGCCGGTGACGGCCGGCCTCGTCATCGCGAGCGCGGTGTTGATTACCGAAGCCTCGAATCATTCGGCGCTGCAATGGGGGATCACCGCGGCAAGCGCGGCGCTCGCGTACCGCACGCGTGTACATCCGCTTTGGCTGCTGGCGGGCGGCGCGCTGCTGGGCGTGGCGAGCGGTTTCGTCGCTTGAGCCGCGGCGTTGCCACGATGCTGAGGTATTCAGGGCACGCTGCGCACGCTCAGCGCGCCGTATCGCGCGCATCGCGCACCCCGCCCTTCACGAGGCCGAGCAGCCGGGCGCGCTCGGCCGCGAGGCCGGCGCCGGGCGCGGACCAGTCGAGCACGTAGCCGTGGTTCAGCGAGTCGCGCACGATCGACGCATAGTCGGATTTCGTCAGCTTGCCGTCGCGCATCGCCTGTCCGACTTCATCGCGCAGATCCGGCGTGAAGCCGGGATAGGCGGCGGCGAGCGCCGCGTACTGGCGCGCATCGATCTCATCGGCTTCGCGATTGAGCGCCCACACGACGACGAGCACGATGGCGATGAACGGCACGGCGGTATAGCGCAGAAAGAATTGAACGGCAGTCATGACAAGGCAAAGCGTTGAGACGTGATGGGAGGGGCCGGGGCGGCGGGTATACTGGCGCGCATTCGACCAATCGGAAACCAGGCTGCGCCTATGAAGCCGACGCCTTTCGCGTGCCCGCCATGCGCGATGGACAACATCTGCACCGACGACGGCCATTATATTTGCGCGCACTGCGCACATGATTGGCCGGCTGCCGGCGCGTCGACTGCCGCCGATGCGGATGCGGCAACGGCAATCGTCAGGGATGCGAATGGCAACACGTTCGCCGGCGGCCGCACGGCCGCGGGGGGCGAGGCGCCGACGCTCGACGGTTTGTCCATGGCGTTCAACATGAGCCGGGCGGTGAAGCCTGTCCGGCTCGCGGGCGGTGGCCATGCAGCCATCGGCAAGATGGAGGCATGCGGGTGGTTTCGCGCGCAACGCGTGCTGCCTGAAGCAACTATGAACGGCATGCGGTCATGAACCTCGATGCCGCCAGCCGCAACCTGGGCGTTGCAGCGCTGCTCACGCTGTCGGGCGGTTTTCTCGACGCGTACACGTATGTCGGTCATGGCCGTGTGTTCGCGAATACGATGACGGGCAATGTCGCGCTGCTCGGCATCAACGTATCGGCGGGCGACTGGGCGCAGGCGCTGCATCATGTGCCGCCGCTCGGCGGATTCGTGCTCGCGGTGTTCGTCTCGCATCTGCTGGGGCTCGCCGCGCAAAAGGGCTGGGTCCGGCACACGGCATTCGTTGCGCTGTGCGTGGAGATCGTGTTTCTTGCACTCGCGTCGTGCGGCTGGCCTGAATGGTCGAGCGCATGGCTGATTCCGGGCATCTCGTTCGTCGCGACGCTGCAAACGTTGTCGTTTACTCAGTTGGAGAGCCTGTCCTATACCTCGGTGATGACGACGGGCAATCTGCGCCGCGCCGCACAATTGCTGTTCGCCGGCCTGATTCCCCGCTACGACGCACGGGTGCTGCACGACTCAGGGCTGCTTGCGATCATCAGTTTCTGTTTCCTGTTCGGCGCGGTGCTGGGCGGCCTGCTGACGCGCTTGACCGGCGGCAATGCGCTATGGGGCGCGGTGCTGCTGCTGATCGCGGCATTCGCGGAGATCATCCGGCGTGCGCGCCGCGGCACGCGCGCGCCCGCGCAGGACGGCTAACGACGCACCGTGCATGACGCCCGCGCACGGCGGCCCGCGTATCGGCTGCCGCATCTATGCATACCTGATACGCTCGGGCGTCAGCGAATCCCGACAGAGAGGGCGCCCCGATGCAATTTTCATCTGCGATTCCTGTGCTGCGAATCTTCTCCGAGCCGAAGGCGAAGGAGTTTTACGTCGATTTCCTCGGTTTCGTGCTCGAATGGGAGCATCGCTTCGCGCCCGGCTTGCCGCTTTACGCGCAGGTGCGGCGCGGCGATCTGATCCTTCATCTGAGCGAACACCACGGCGACGCGACGCCGGGCTCAACGGTCTTCGCGCCGCTCGAAGGCATCGATACGCTGCGCGACGAGCTTCACGCCAAGCACTACGCCTATGCGCGCCCGTCGGTCGAGCGCTACGACTGGGGGCGAGTGATGGAGATTGCCGATCCGTTCGGCAACCGCCTGCGCTTTTGCGAGCGCGACGCCCAGCGCGGCTGACTACCTGCGCGCCCGAGCGCCGGCCGAACGCCGCGGCGAAGCGCCGGCAACCGCCCACCGTTGCGCAATGACGACAACGCCGCCCATGCGGCATGGTCTTTTTTTGGCCGGAGCCGACATCGTCATATGATTTGCGGCTCGTCGCGCGTGACGGCGAAGCCTGCTGCGGCCATGGCCGAGTGCGGGAGACGGAGACAATTCATACAGGACAATCAATGAAACCAATGACTAAAATCGCGGGGGTTGCAGCAGGAACGATGCTGGCGATCGCGAGCCAGCAAGCCATCGCGCAAAGCTCGGTGACGCTTTGGGGCGTGGCGGATGTCAGCGTGCGTTATCTGACCAATTCGAACGCCAATAACGACGGCCGCGTGTTCATGACGAACGGCGCGATCACGAACAGCCGCATCGGCCTGCGCGGCAACGAGGATCTCGGCGGCGGCCTGAAGGCGATCTTCAATCTCGAAAGCGGCATGAACTTGCAGGACGGATCGTTCTCGGACCGCCATCGGATGTTCAACCGCGCCGCCTATGTCGGCCTGTCGAGCCAGTACGGCACGCTCACGCTCGGGCGCCAGAAAACGGTGTTGTTCGATCTGCTGAGCGATACATACGATCCGTTGACGGTCGGCAACTATCTCGAGAACGCGTGGCTGCCGGTCGCGCTCGGCGCGGGGCTCTATGCGGATAATTCGATCAAGTATCGCGGCACGTTCGGCGGCCTGACGCTCGGCGCGATCTACTCGTTCGGCACCGATTCGACGTCGACGGGCACGGGCGGCTTCTCCGGACAGATTCCGGGCCACCTGGGCGCGGGCAATATGTACGGCTTCTCGCTGTCGTATGTGGCGGGGCCGATCAGCATCGCGGCGGGCGTTCAGCAGAACAGCGACAATTCGAGCCGCAAGCAGACGATCTATCACGCGAACGTCGTCTACGCGTTCAGCACCGTGAAGCTTTACGCGGGCTATTTGCGCTCGAAGGACGATACGGGTTTTGTCGACGGCTTGCTCGTGCAGCAGCAGGGGCTGTTCGCAAACGGCGCGCCGAAGGGCACGGGCCGGATCGACGACGGCCCGTTCGCCGGCGTGAGCTGGCAGGCCACGCCTGCGCTTACGCTGACGGGCGCGTTCTACTATGACCACATGCGCAATGCGACGAACGCGAGCGGCCAGCTCGCGAGCGGCAACCGCTATACGGGCGTTGCGCTGGCCGAATATGCGTTGTCGAAGCGCACCGAAATTTACGGCACGGTCGATTTCAGCAAGGTGACCGGCGCGGCGACGGTCGAGCTGCCGGGACGCAACAACCAGACCGGCGTGTCGATCGGACTGCGCAACATCTTCTGATGGCGGCGCGGCATCTCGTTTGATTCGAGCGGCAAAAAAACGGCCCGCGCAAGTGAACTGCACCCAACGGTTGGATTTGCCTCCAATTTGGGGAGGGCAGTTCAAAGCGGGCCGTTTGGCTTCGCGTCTTTTCGTTTCAGCTTTGCTTCAGTTTCGCTTCAGCGCGCGGCGAGCGCCGAGCTGTTCGCTTGTTGCGATACCTGCGTGAGAATCTGCTTGGCTGCCGCGAACGACTGGTTCATATAGATTTTCACGAACGAGTGGCCGAGCGGGTCAGTGAACAGATGCGGGCCCAGCGAGAAATTCGCGGGCATGACCGTCTGCACGATGCCGAGGCTGCCGATCACCGTATCGGAGGTGGAGGTCAGATAGCTCGAACCCGGCAGCAGATAGCGCGCCGCATTGCCGACGTTGACCGTCGTGATCTTGCCCTGCGCCTGTTCCGGCCCGGTGATCAGGAGGTTCGTCTCGAAGTTCGCATACAGCGAACCCTGCGAATGGCCAACCAGCACGACCTTGCGGTTTTGCTGCAAGTACGTGCGATATTGATTCAGATGATCCGGCAATTCGGGGATTTCGTTTTGCGTCAGGATCGAGACGTATTTCTGCTCGAGCGCGGCGTCCATGCCGCTCGACGGGATGCTGCCGCCGTCGATCGCCCGCCAGAAGTCCGCCGGGCTGGACCCTTCGACCGACTTTTGTTTGAACACCTGATAAAGATCGCTGAAGGTGCCTTGCGTTGCGTTGTAGGCGTTGCCATACACGTAGGTGTTGCCCGCATCGCGCGTGTTCAGTTCATTTTTCAATACTTGCAGGCTCGCGAGCGCATCGTCGAATGTGTTGTTGATGCCGTTGACGAACACGATTGCCGAACCGGGCGCGGCCGTGGCGGCCCGCGCCGCGTTCAGCAGCGGCACATACGGCAGCGCGAGCAGCGAGCCGGCGATCATCAGCGTTGCTAACTTTTTCATCGGAAAGCGCCTCCTGGGTAGGGGAAAACATCAGGGCGGTAAATTCAATTCGGCAGCGACGCCGGATTGAAACTGCATGACGCGGGGCCTGGATCGTTGAAATACTGGCCGCCCGCGAGCGATTGGAAGCGAATATAGGCAAGCGTGTCGGCTTCGGTGTCGAGCATGATCGCGCGCGTGCTCTTGATCCGATCGAGCATCGTTTGCGGATCGACACCCGCCTTCGTCAGCACGCCCGGGCTGAGCGCGCACGCGATGCCCTGGGCGATCGCGTCGCCCGCGACCTTGGCGTCGGCGGGACTGTGGACGTTGTTGACTGCCTGGCTCCAGCCACGGGCGATTTGCGTGAGTGCCTCGCGCGTGCTGACGGAGTTCGCGTATTCGCGTGCGATGTATTCGGTCACGCGCGGGGGAAGCGGTGGCGGCGGTGCGCCGCGCGACGCGGCCGCCGAGGCGGCGGAGAATGCATTGGCCACTTGCGCGGGGGAGGCCGGCTGCGGATGCGCGGCGGGTCCGGTGGAAGACGCCGCGTCGGTCGACGCGATGCGCACGCCCGTCCATATGAGCGCGGCGATCGCGAGCGCGGCGGCGGGATATTGCCAACGCATGCCCTCTCTCCTGGTTATCTCGAATTTTCTTGTTCGTCTGCCGGTAGTAAGCCGTGGCCGGCCGTGACCGCTGCATCGGCTGCCGCGCCGGGCAGCGGCTTGGCAACCTTACTTGAATTCGGTGCGAACGGAAAGGGGGCGACGCGCAGCGCGTATGTCAGGCCAGCCATGCGGCTGCGCGAGTTTCGCGGCTCGGCGCGCATGCCGGTCTTAAGCCGCCTGTCGCAAAACAGTACGCATTGCCGATCAAATATGGCCAAGCCCGATCATGCGCGCCTAAATTGAAGATCGCGTGACGCGCGTGCATTTGCTTGGCCACACGCGGGGATGACACTCAGGATTGGCGTGCCGTGACCGCCGCCTCGGCGAATTGCCATGCGAAGAGCCCGGGTACGAAGATCAGCAGGTCGCGGATGCGCCGCGCCCCCGCGAGCCCGAGACAGGTTGCCGGATCGAGCCCGAGCGCGCCGCCGATCAGCACGAAGCCGCCTTCCTGCACGCCGAGTCCGCCCGGCACGAAGAACGCGGCGCTGCTGACCGCCTGGATCAATGCCTCGATCGCAAGCGCATCGACGAGCGACGGATGGGCGCCGAGAAAATGCAGCGCGAGCCAGATTTCGAGCGACGTCGCCAAATGCTGTAGCGGTTGCCAGACGAACAGATAGCGCAGTACCACGCCGCGCTGTCGCCAAATCGCCTTGAGCGCGTCGTCGACCTGAGCGGAGCGTTCGACGAGCGACGTGAGTTGGCCGCCCGCGACGCGATTGAGCGCCTGCATCGCGCGCTCGAATGGCTTCGCATGCTGGACGAGCGCGAACAGAATCACGAGCGGCGCGAGCGCGGCGAGCCCCCACGCGAACATACCGGCGACGTGCAGCGTGCTCGACGCCGTGCGCGTCAGCAGATAGCCGACGCCCGCGAGCGCGAACAGCGCCTGGCTGATCAGCGTGAGCTGGATATCGGCGACCAGGCTTGCCGCCGATGCCGGCGCGCTGATGCCGCGCGCGCGCAGCAGGCGGAACGACACGAGTTCGCCGCCGATCCGCGCAACAGGCAGCAGCCCGTTGATCGATTCGCGAATCCACACGAGCCGCAGCATCGCGGCGAGCCCCGGCCGGCTGGCCGGGGCGAACAGCGTTTGCCAATCCTTGGCATTGGCGAGCATCGGCAGCAGATGCGCAGCGGCGGCGATGACGAGCCCGGCGCCCGCGGCGCGCATCAACGCAAGCACGGCAGCGGGGTTGTCGCGCGCGACGAGCCAGAGCGAGAGCGCGAGGCCGGCGAGCGCCGCGATACGCCCGGCGTGCTTGAGCGCACGCCGGCGCGGCGCGTGCGGCTGTATCGGTTTTTGTTGCGGAATCGATTCGTTTGGCATGACGAAGTAATGCGACGGGCCGGCGGCGCTATGCGTTCGAACGTTTTTCGGGGGCGGGGCACAAGCGGCCGTCGCGATCGACATCGAAACTCAAGCCGCGCCAGATCACGCGTGACGACGAGAAACTCGTGACGAAGACGCCGAATGCGACCAGATCGGCAAGCGGCAGCAGCCACAGGTCGCGCACCGGCTGCCGCACGGCGCGATCGGTTGCGTATTTGGCAGCCAGGCGTGCGGCAAGCGCGATCGGCACGAGCGGCCAGGACCACCACGCACCGTCGGACAGCACGGCGCTCAACAGGGCGAGCGCGAACGGATGCGTGACGATCAGGCCGAGATGGCCGCGCGGATCGACGGCGCGAATCGTGCGGCTCCAGCGCAGTTCGTGCGTGGCGAGCCGTCTCGCGCTCGTTTCGACGCAGCCGTGCTCGATGACGAACGGCGGCACCGATACGCGCTCGCCGTGCGCGCGCACCGCTTCACCGATCGCATGATCCTCCGCGAGATGGTGTGCGAATTGCGTGAGACCGCCAATTGCATCGAGCGTGGCGCGGCGCATCGCGATGGTCTGCCCAAAGCACGGGCGCGCGAGCTTGAGCGCGAGGCCCGTGACGACGCCGGGCAGGAAATGATGATTGGTCACGAGCGACTCGATGCGCGGCCAGAAGCCCGGATCGGGCCGTCCACGGTACGCGCAGGTCACGAGCCCGACGCCGGGCTGTTCGAGTTCACCGACGACGTGGCGCACGTAATCGGGGCCGACGCTCACGTCGCTGTCCGCGAAGATCAGCAGATCGTGCATGGCGGCGGGCAGCATGTTGACGAGGTTGGCGATCTTGCGGTTCGGGCCGTATAGGCGCGCGTCGGCGATCGTCGTCACGCGCGCGTGCGGAAAGGCGCGGCATAGCGCTTCGACGGTGCGCAGCGCGGGGTCGTTGCGGTCGTGCACGCCGAACAGGAACTGGATCGGACCGTCATAGCGCTGCTCGCAGAAGCTCGCGAGATTCGCGAACAGCGCTTGCTCGGTGCCATGCAGCGGCTTGACGATCGTCACCGGTGGACAATGCCGTGGCTCGTGTGGCGCGCGCGCAAAGAAGCGCCGCGTGAGCGCACTCGCCAGCAACGTGTAGACGCAGCCGAGCAGCGCGCAGAGCGCCGCGAGCGTCGCCGCGAGCTGCGAGGCGATGCTCGTGGCGGTGTGCCGGATATCGCCGAACGAGAACAACTCAACCGCAAGCAGCGCGGCAATTGCAACGGTGAGCCAAGCGCGCGTCTTCATCGTGCAATCCCCCGTGCGAATGGGCGCGCGTGGGCAGTGGCATGCGTGTCTGGGCGGCTGGAACGGCGAACGGCGAGGGCGACGAGGACCAAGCTGATAGCTCCGCGTGAATGCGACTCTCATCGGCAGGGGCCGGGCAGAACGGCCGAGCGTATCGAGCGTTCGTCCCAGCATGCCGTATCCGGCCATGCGAGGCAAGGGCGACGTCTCGCTGCGATGGCGCGCTTCGTTTGCACGAGGCCGAAGGGGCCACGATAAAGCGCGAAACCGACTTTCCGATGACGCGTGAATGACAAATTGCTTCGGATTGCCTGACAAATCGTCGATGGCGTGCTGCGTTGGCCGCGCTTGTTCATGCTGCGGCGTGGCGAGTTTGCCGGCATGCCGAGGGGCAGTTCGGCGGATTGGCGCGCATAGGAGAGGGTCAGCCGGGGACCAGCGTCAGGCCGCATGTCTCATCTTCCGATCGCGACAAACGGTGGCCTGCCGTGACATACGCGACGCGCGCGGACCCACGTGGCTGCCGCAGTCGAACAGTTTGCCGTTTTACTTCGCTTGCAAAGTTCTTTTTCGGAACCTACGATATCTACCATGTCATTGAAGAATGATTCGTTTTTCGATGGTTTTGTCGATTTAACCGGAGAATCGCAACATGTCAGATCCCGACCCGAATATGAGCGCGGTCCTGTCACAGCCGCTCACGTTGCCCAACGGCACGGTGTTGAAAAATCGTCTCGCGAAATCGGCGCTCACCGAGACGCTCGCCAATGCCGACGGCTGCGTGACGCCGGAGTTGATCACGCTGTATCGGCGCTGGTCGTCTTCGGGAGCGGGGATGTTGCTGACCGGCAACGTGATGATCGACCGCCGTGCGCTCGGCGAGCCGGGCAACGTCGTGATCGAGGACGAGCGTGATCTGCCGCGCCTGCGCGAGTGGGCGGCGGCCGGCACCGCGCATGGCAGCGAATTGTGGATGCAGCTCAATCACCCCGGCAAGCAGGCGATGCGCGGGCTCAACCGCGAAACTGTCGCGCCTTCGGCGATCGGTTTCGGACCGAAGCTCGCGCCGTACTTCCCGGTGCCGCGCGCGCTGACGGCCGCGCAGATCGACGACATCATCACGCGCTTCGGCACGACCGCCGCGATCGCCAAGCAGGCGGGCTTTACCGGCGTGCAACTGCACGGCGCGCATGGCTATCTGGTCAGCCAGTTTTTGTCGCCGCATCACAATCAGCGCGATGACGATTGGGGCGGCAACGCCGAGAAGCGCCGCCGCTTCGTGCTTGCCGTGTATCACGAAGTGCGCCGCCGCGTCGGCCCGGATTTTCCGGTCTCGATCAAGCTGAATTCGGCCGATTTCCAGCGCGGCGGGTTCACCGAGGAAGAGTCGCTCGACGTGATCCGCGCGCTCGCGCAGGCCGGTATCGATCTCGTGGAAATCTCCGGCGGCACTTATGAGGAACCGGTGATGCAGGTCGGCCAACGCAAGGCGTCGACGCTCGCGCGCGAAGCGTATTTTTTGGAGTTCGCGGA
Source organism: Burkholderia singularis (assembly GCF_001718875.1). Taxonomy (NCBI): domain Bacteria; kingdom Pseudomonadati; phylum Pseudomonadota; class Betaproteobacteria; order Burkholderiales; family Burkholderiaceae; genus Burkholderia; species Burkholderia singularis. The sequence continues at coordinate 98,959 of NZ_CP013448.1, read as the reverse complement.
GAAGGTGCGCGCCGAGGTTCGCGTGCCGCTGATGGTCACGGGTGGATTTCGCAGCCTTGCCGGGATGACGGCGCCATTGCGCGCCGGCGCGCTCGATTTGATCGGCCTCGGCCGTATTTTCACGATCGAGCCCGACGCGCCGGCGCGGCTGCTGCGCGGCGAGGAAACGCTTCATCGCATCAAGCCGCTCACCACGGGCATCAAATATTTCGACAGTCTCGGCTCGCTCGAAGTCACGTGGTATTCGCGACAGATGCATCGGATTGCCAAAGGCCGCCGTCCGATTCCGGACGAAAGCGGATTGAAGTCGTTTCTGATCGAGCTTGCGGCGAGGGGGTTCCAGATCTGGAAGACGCAGCGGTTGCGCGCGTCGTCGGAGGGGGGCGGCGTAAAAGGGCTGTGTAAAGGAGCGGCGTAAAAGGGCGACGTAAAAGGGCGCGGGCACGGTGGCCGTGCCCAGCGTGTGCGGTGCGCTGATTGTCGAGGCAGGCTCAAGCGCACGCCGCTCGAGTGCAAGGTGCGCGGCCATTCGGGCAAATGACCGGCCGCGCGGTTTGACCTACGCCCGGCTTGACGCGTCGAGGTGAAGGGCGGCCCGGCGCGGCTTGTGCGTCCGCTGCGCGCGTTGGCCGAGGCCAGGTTTGCGCGGGGTTGGCGGCGGTGCTACCCGCTTACGCTGTTGATCCGGCGTCGGTGCGGAGTTTCGCCCTCGGTCAAGCCATCGTCGTCAACCGGAACCGGCGCTGCGTCCCCGCTGTGCATACCCAACCGCTCCACGGCGAGCGTCCCGCCGTCGGATCAGAACACAATCGTCGTGCGCAGCCCGACGATTGCCTCGTTGCCGATCCGCGCGCCCGGCTCGTTCGGATTCGGGATGCCGCCGCCCGGCCGGAATACATACTGAAAGTCCGCCTGCAATTGCCACCACGGCGTTACCTGATATTGGTAAGTCGCTTCGAGCAGGGTCTCGGCGCGGCGCACGGGATAGCCGGGCGTCGTGTAGACGCCGGTATCGCCGTCGAATCCGCGTGCGCGCGAGCCGAGCTTCGCGTAGCCGATCGCAACGCCGGCCGTGTCGTTGTCGCGGCCCGCGAACGGCGCCTTCAGCGTGACGCCGGCATTGAACGCGAAATCGACCTGATTGCGATCGCCCGGCGCGCCCATGACGCGCGCGAACACGTTCAGCGAGCGTGGGCTGTCCGCGCTCGGCCGCCACACCATCTGATCGGCGAGTGCATAGAAACCGTAATTGCCGCGATGCGTCGCGGGCGCGCCGTTGCTTGCCGGACTCGCGAGCGGCACGCCGTTCGTGTCGTAGCGCGGATCGTCGAAACGCTCGGTGTTGTACCAGAAGCCGAGCTTGTACATGCCGGGCAGACCGGCGGGCGGCGGCGCTTTCGAGTCGGCGGGCGGCGCGTTGAGCGCGTACTGCAATTCGCCGATGAAGAGCGCGCCATTGCCCAGATTGAAGTTCGTGCCGTGGCGGTTGAGTTGCTGGGGATCGCCCGGACCGCCTGCCGGATTGCCGTCGAACACGCCCGCCATCACCGTCCATGCATCAGACGGCCTCACGCGCAGCCGCACGCCGAGCGACGACAGCGGATAGGCGGGGCCGCCCGCCGGCATGTCGGTGGACGGCAGCACCGGCCAGCCGAAGGTCGCGTTGATGAAGGTGCTGGCGTACTGGCTCACCATGAATTCCTGGTCGAGACTCTGCTGGCCGATCTTCACGTCCGCGCGGCCGCCCGCGAACGCTTGCTGATACCACAGCTCCCAGAGGCGCGTCGTCGATTCCGCCTCGATGCCGGTTGCTGTCTGCAGCAATTGCAAGTTGCGCTGCGTCAGGTTTGTGCCATGGATCTGCAGCGCGGAGACGTTGAACGTGCCGCCCGGCAGGCCGAATGCCTTGTCGGTATCGACGCTGAAACCGAATTGCGTAAGGCCGTCGTAGGCGCCGCCGCGTTTGGTGCCGCCCGACAGGTTGTTCAGATATTCGCTGGTTTCCTGCAAGTTGAGCGTGATGCCGTGATCGCCGAGCTTACTGCGCAGGCCGCCCATATCGCCGAGTAGATTCGAGCGTTCCCAGAAGCCGGTTGGCGCAGGCGCTTCGGCGGGCGGATCGCCCGGCGCGGGGGCGGGGTGCGCATCGGGCGCGGCTTGCGCGCTTTGCGCGGCGGATGAGCCGTCAGCGGCCCCGGCCGTTGCAGCCTGAGCCTGGTCCGCTGCGGCCGGCGCAGGCGCGGCGTGGCCGGCTGATGCCGGCGCGGCGTTGTCGGGCGTTGCCGGCGTGGCGTTTGCTGTTTGCGCGAGCGCCGGTTGCGCGACGCCGAGCGATAGCAGCAACGGCAGGCCGGTGACGACGCCGGATTTTGCGAGCAGGTGATGAATGGTTTTCTTCATGACGAATCGTTGCTTGTTGAACTGAAGCGCCCGGGCATGGCGGCCGCCTGCCGCTCGGAGAAGCCCGCCGGCCGCGGCAAACCGGCGGCTGGCTGGCGGCCTAGGAGAACCACCAGCTTATGCGAATCGATTGATGCAGGCCGATGCGAAAGCTTGCTTGAATCAACAGCGCCGCGAACGCGATTGCGAATGCGGCGGCCGCGACGATTGCCCACGCCGCGGGCCACGCGCGATGATCGGCGCGTTGCGGCAAGTCGTGGTCTGCGGGTTGCGCAAGCGGCGGGATGGCCGAAATGCCGCGCCGGCGGATAGGCGGATCGGCATATCGCCTGAGTTTGGCGATAACGAATGGAACAAGCATGACTGCGCTCCCGTGCGCAGCGGCGCACGTTGGACGATACGCGACGTCGCCCGCCCGCCTGGCGGGACGGCTGACGACGACGAAACAGAGCAAGCGTGCTGCGTGCGGCCGGACAGGCGAAAGCCGTCGGCGATGAGCGCGCTAACCCGACTGGTGCGAGTTAGCGGCGAAGGAAACCCAAGCGGCTATCTCGCGATGACGCGGCCGGCATGAGCCGGCTTCAGATTTTCACTACTAGGGCACGTGTCCACGTGGGACGCTCCTTCGGTAAAGAATTGCGGCGGATTGTATGCGGCCTATCGATACGCATGCAAGTAAAAAAACGAATAAAAATGCCGAGCCGGCCGGCATACGTTCGCGGTGCCGGCGTTTTTGGCCGGGTTTGCATGCGACACGGCGCGCGCGGCATTGAAAGCATCGGGCTCGATTTCATTGCCTCAAAACTTACAGCCGGCGCGCGGCGCGAAATTTTTTTTGCGATACCAATCATTGGCGATTGACTTTCGATCTGCCGCCTACCTAGAATCCGGCCATCTCCACAGATGGGGCCGATGCCTTGGACACTTGCAGTAGTCGACCTTCGAGCAATTTCTCCGCCTGAACGGCAAGACGTCCGCGCCTTCTTTCCGCCGCCGTCCTGCCGATCACGCAGACGGTGCGCGCCGTAGTACTCCAGTTTCCCTCGTCCGTGCACCCTTGATTCGCGCCGCATGAGCGCTGCGCTTTCGCACGCGCGCATTCGGCAACGCCGCGAGCCGCTGGCTGGCGGCGCGCGTTCGCTCGACGCCGCTCACGCCGCGTCGGGCGTCGTGCATGCGCGCGGCTGGCGTATTCGCATCGCGCGTATGCGCTCGACGATGACCTTTTGAATACAAGGAGCCGATATGCCGGACAGTGACAGCTATCCCATACGCCCCATCCTGAATCGTTTCGATTTCGATCATTAAGGGAAGCGCGTGGGGCTCGACCGATCGCGCATCGCGCATGCGCCGGGCGCCTGGCTTCCCTCGACGCGAGAACACTCGCCCGGAGCCTCGTCATGCAATTCGGTCTGCTTCTGTCGCCACTGCCGCACGTTGAAGAATCGCGCCTTCACTACGACGCGATGCTGTCGCTCGATGCCGCGGGCAAGCCGGCACACGCCACATTCTGGCAGCGCCTGAAAACATTGATTTTCTGAACCCGCTGCGCGTTTCGACATAGGCAAGCGATGCCGTCCGGCGGCGCGCGTTTGCCTATGCCGGCTCAATGCGCCGCTTAACGACTACACGCTTATCGGAGTAACAGCATGTCCACGCCAACCGATCTCTCTCCACCGATTGCGCGGGAGCGCAGCGCCGTTCTCGATCACGCGCATCTGGGCGACATCAAGGGCGCGCTCGGCACGATCGCGCACCACGACACCGCGCCGCGCAACGGCTGGTGGGCGCGTTTTCGCACGCTGCTCGCCATTCTCGGGCCGGGTCTCATCGTGATGGTTGGCGATAACGACGCCGGCGCGTTCGGCACTTATACGCAGGCGGGCCAGAACTACGGCACGTCGCTGCTCTGGACGCTGCTGCTGCTCGTGCCCGTGCTGTTCGTCAATCAGGAAATGGTGCTGCGTCTTGGCGCAGTCACGGGCGTCGGCCACGCGCGGTTGATTTTCGAGCGCTTCGGCAAGTTCTGGGGCGCGTTCAGCGTGATCGACCTGTTCATCCTGAACGCGCTGACGATCGTTACCGAATTCATCGGCATTACGTTCGTGCTCGATTTCTTCGGCGTATCGAAGATCGCAGGCGTGTGCATCGCGGCGGCGCTTACGATGGCGGCCGTCAGCACCGGCGATTTCCGCCGGTTCGAGCGCTTCGCGATCGGGCTGTGCGTGGCGAGCCTGCTGCTCGTGCCCGTGCTCGTCACGATCCATCCGCCCGTGCATCAAATCGCGCGCGATCTGGCCGTGCCGAGCTGGCCCGCGCACGCGAAACTTTCCGACGTAATGTTGCTGGTGATCGGCATCGTCGGCACGACGATCGCGCCGTGGCAGCTCTTCTTTCAGCAGAGCTACGTGATCGACAAGCGGATCACGCCGCGCTTCATGAAATACGAGAAGGCGGACTTGTGGATCGGCATCGTATTCGTGATGATCGGCGCGATCGCGATGATCTCGTTTTGCGCGGCGCTTTACGCGGGCAAGCCGGAATACGGTAACTTCAGCGATGCAGGCGGCGTGATCGCGGGCCTGGCGAAGTACGCCGGCCACACGAGCGCGACGTTGTTCGCGATCGCGCTGCTCGACGCGTCGATCATCGGCGCCGCGGCAGTCTCGCTCGCCACGGCCTATGCGATCGGTGACGTGTTCAAGATTCGTCATTCGTTGCATCGCAGCGTGTCGGATGCGAAGGGGTTCTATTTCGTCTATTTCGGCATCGTTGCCGCGGCGGCCGCGCTCGTGCTGATTCCAGGCAGCCCGCTCGGCCTGCTGACCGAGGCGGTGCAGACGCTCGCGGGCGTGCTGCTGCCGAGCGCGACCGTGTTCCTGCTGCTGTTGTGCAACGATCGCGCGGTGCTCGGGCCGTGGGTCAACTCGACGAGGTTGAACCTGTTCACCGGCGCGGTGATCTGGGTGCTCGTGATGCTGTCGATCATTTTGACGGCATCGGTGCTGTATCCGGACATCAGCGGCGAGACGATGCTCGAAGTGCTCGCGCTCGGCACGCTGCTCGCGGTGCTCGGCTATGGCGCGACGCTCGCGCTGCGCAAGCGCGGCGGCGCGCAGCAGGCCGTACCCATGGAGCGCAGCCTGCGCGACACGTGGCGAATGCCGCCGCTCGACACGTTGCCCGCGCCGCGGATCACGCTGTCGACGCGCATCTGGATGGGCGTGCTGCGCGGCTATCTGGTGCTTGCGGTCGGGCTCGTGATCGTCAAGGTCGTGCAGATGACGTTCTTCAAATAACGTATCGGCTGTATGCCGATGCCGTTTCGACGGCGCCTTTCGAAGGGAGTGACGCAATGAAGCGATACGCATGCGCCGCAGCGGCGATCACCGCGCTGCTGCTATCCGGATGCACGAAGCCGGACGACGACGATGCCGTGAGCAGCAACGCAAGCCATCCGGCATCCGCGCCGGCGTCCGCGTCCGGCGGCGGTGTGGCGGCAAGCGCGGCGGCGCCTGCGTCCGGCGCGAGTGAGTGACCGGCGTGCCGCTAACCGTCCGTGCCTGACCGTCCGTGCCTGACCGGCCGTGCCCATCGTGCCAAACGCGCGAATGCAGAGGATGCCTGTCGAGTGAAAGCCCGTCGAAAAGTATTCGACATAGTTTGACAGTCATGCGGCGGCGAGTGGACTAAGCTTGGCTCGCGGCATCGTGATCGTCGTCGATCGCGCGCCGGCTCGCGGGAGGTCGTGCCGGACGTAACGGGCGCTACCGAATGTTACAACCGTGGCGTGGCATCGATGCCGGTGCAATCATGCGCGTTCACGTTCAACCATAAACGGTGATGGCGATGGGAATCTTGAATACGGTGGGTGAGATTGCGGGTGCGGTTGCGGCGGTCGAGGCGGCCGAGAAGGTCGATCCGGATGCCGGTTTGCTGACGAAGGCCGCGGCTGCGGTCGCGGGTTTCAAGGGCGCCGAGGCGCTTGAGAATCTCGTCGAGAAGAAGGAAGGCGAAGCGGCCGAAGGGGGCGACAATACGGCCGCGCCGGACAGCGGCGCATCGCAGGCGTAACGCGCGGCAGACGGGCATGGCGGGCGCGCGGCGCGCCCGCACGACGCGGGAGGCAAGCGAAAGCTTGGCCTCCCGTTTTCTTTGCGCGCGGGCCGTGTGCCGATCGGCCGTGCGCGCGCTCCGCAAGAAAGTCGAAATCTTGCTATCGTCCGGTCATCCGGACTTCGATGGAGCGATGCGATGGAATTCGACTACGACCTGTTTGTGATCGGCGCGGGCTCGGGCGGGGTGCGCCTTGCGCGGATCGCCGCATCGTATGGCGTGCGCGTCGGCATCGCCGAGTCGGAGCAGATTGGCGGTACCTGCGTGCTGCGCGGCTGTATTCCGAAGAAACTGCTCGTCTACGCGTCGCATTACAGCCACGAAGTCGAGGACGCGGCCGGCTTCGGCTGGACCTTCGATCGCGGCGCGTTCTCGTGGCCCGCGCTCATTGCCGCGAAGGATCGCGAGATCGCGCGGCTGAGCCGCATTTATGTCGATCTGCTGACGAAAGCCGGCGTCGATATTCACGAAGGGCGCGCGACGCTTGCCGACGCCCACACGGTCGAACTCGCCGGGCGCCGCCTCACCGCGCGGCACATCGGCATCGCGACGGGCTCGCGGCCGACGCTGCCGGCGATTCCCGGCATCGAGCACGCGATCACGTCGCGCGAGGCGTTGAGCCTGCCTGAGCTGCCCGGCCGGATCGCGATTGTCGGCGGCGGTTATATCGCGGTCGAGTTCGCGGGCATTTTCAACGGGCTGGGGGCGCACGTCGAGCTGTTTTATCGCGGCGACGAAATCCTGCGCGGCTTCGACGACGACGTGCGGCGTTTTCTGCACGACGAAATGGCCAAACAGGGCATCGCGATTCATACGCGCGCGAGCATCGGCGCGATCGAGCGCGGCGCGCACGGCGAACTGACGCTGCAGCTTGCGCACGGCGCGAGCGGCCCTTACGACGCCGTGCTGTATGCGACAGGCCGCGCCGCGAACTGCGATGGGCTCGGCCTGGAAGCGCTCGGCGTCACACGCGATGCGAACGGGGCGATCGAGGTCGATGCGTATTCGGCAACGCGCGTGCCGTCGATCCACGCGATCGGCGACGTTACCGCCCGGCCGCAACTGACGCCTGTCGCGACGCGCGACGGCGCGCTGCTTGCGGCGAATCTGTTCGGCGGCAAGCGGATCGCGGCCGATCATCACTACATTCCGTCCGCCGTGTTCAGCCAGCCCGAGGTGGCGACGGTCGGGCTGACCGAGGCGCGCGCCCGCGCCGAGCACGGCGGGATCGACATCTACAAGACTGCGTTCAAGGCGCTGCGGCATACGCTGTCCGGACGCGACGAAAGGACGTTCATGAAACTCGTCGTCGCGCGCGACAGCCAACGTGTCGTGGGCGCGCACATGGTGGGGCGCGATGCGGCGGAGATCATTCAGGGCGTCGCGATCGCGATCCGCGCCGGCGCGACGAAGGCGCAGTTCGACGAGACGATCGGCATTCATCCGACCGCGGCCGAGGAGTTCGTCACGCTGCGGCAAAAGGAGCCGGACGGCGCGTGAAAGAGAAGCGGCGCTCGATTCGAACCCGCGCGGCCTGTGGCCGAAATTTCGTTTAAAGAGGCCTGCCCGATATACTCTTGAATTCCGCGAAATTCCCTGTCCACTTGATTGAACGGTTTTCCTCATGACCACGATTCTTGAAAGTCTCCCGGCCGGCCAGAAGGTCGGCATCGCGTTCTCCGGCGGTCTCGATACGAGCGCTGCGCTGCACTGGATGCGTATCAAGGGGGCCGTTCCTTATGCGTACACGGCGAACCTCGGTCAGCCCGACGAAGACGATTACGATTCGATCCCCAAGCGCGCGATCCAATACGGCGCCGAAGGCGCACGCCTGATCGATTGCCGCGCGCAGCTCGTCGCGGAGGGCATCGCGGCGCTCCAATGCGGCGCGTTCCATATCTCGACGGCTGGCGTCACCTATTTCAATACGACCCCGATTGGCCGCGCCGTGACGGGCACGATGCTCGTCTCCGCGATGAAGGAAGACGGCGTGAACATCTGGGGCGACGGCAGCACGTACAAGGGCAACGACATCGAGCGTTTCTACCGCTACGGCCTGCTCGTGAATCCGGATCTGAAGATCTACAAGCCTTGGCTCGATCAGCGCTTCATCGACGAGCTGGGCGGGCGCGCGGAAATGTCCGAATTCATGCGCAAGTCGGGCTTCGAGTACAAGATGTCGGCGGAGAAGGCCTATTCGACCGATTCGAATCTGCTCGGCGCGACGCATGAGGCCAAGGATCTGGAGAGCCTGGAAAGCGGCATCCGGATCGTGAATCCGATCATGGGCGTCGCGTTCTGGCGCGACGACGTGAAGATCGATCGGGAAGAAGTGACGGTGCGCTTCGACGAAGGCCGCCCGGTCGCGCTCAACGGCGTCGAGTTCAAGGACCAGGTCGAGCTGCTGCTCGAGGCGAACCGGATCGGCGGGCGTCACGGCCTTGGAATGAGCGATCAGATCGAGAACCGGATCATCGAGGCGAAGAGCCGCGGCATTTACGAAGCACCGGGGCTCGCGCTGCTGTATATCGCATACGAGCGGCTCGTCACCGGCATTCACAACGAGGATACGATCGAGCAGTACCGCGAGAACGGCCGCCGTCTCGGCCGCCTGCTGTATCAGGGCCGCTGGTTCGACCCGCAGGCGATCATGCTGCGCGAGACCGCGCAACGCTGGGTCGCGCGCGCGATCACGGGCGAAGTGACGATCGAGCTGCGGCGCGGCAACGATTATTCGATCGTTCGCACGCGCTCGCCGAACCTCACGTATCAGCCGGAGCGGCTGTCGATGGAGAAGGTTGCATCGACGTTCTCGCCGCGCGACCGGATCGGGCAGTTGACGATGCGCAATCTCGACATCACCGATACGCGCGACAAGCTGCGGGTTTATTCGCAAGTCGGCCTGTTGACGCCGGCCGACGCGTCGGCGCTGCCGCAACTGAAGGACGAGAAGAACGGCGGCGAGTAACGCAAGCCGGCCGGAGATCCGGCCGCACTCGCGCGGCGGGCCGCTCGCGCGCCGCCGCGCCTGCCGCACCGGCCGCCGCAACGGCGCTTTTCGGGAGGCGCCGTCTTACGCATCAATCGTCGCGGGCCGCATCCGCGCCATCGTAGAATCGATAACAAGAATGGAGATTGATATGTTCGAGATGCTGCCGCCGATGGGGTTCGTTCGGCGCTTGTCGGTGTGGTGGTCCTGTTTTTGGCGCCAAATGGCGGCCACGCTGCCGATATGGCTGATCGACATCGCCGCGTCGGTTTTCTGGATGACTCGGATGCACTCGGCCGCCGGCCATCCACCGCTCGGGCTGACGATCGCATTCGGCTTGCTGGTGATCGTCAGTACCCTTTTATATTTGCCGATCAGCGGGTATATGACTCGCAAGGGTTTCGCGGCGCACGCGCTGAGCGTGCCGGCCGCGCAGACGCTCAAGCAGGCGACGATGCTCGCGTTGACCAGCACCGGCTGGGGGCTGCTGGTGTCGGTGCTGATCAGCATCGCCGTGCAATGGCCGTTGCGGTATGCCGGCCATCCGGTGCTTGGCCAGGCGCTCGGATTGGCGTTGAATGTTATCGGCGCACTGTACGTCGTGTTGCCGCGGCAGGCGCGGCGCTTGAGGCTGCAGGCGCAGGCGGCGGCCTGAGGGCGGCGGCGCGTGCGTCGCACGGCACTTCGCGTTTTCCCATTTCCACTCCCACTTTCCCATACCGCGACGCAGCGACGAGGGCATATGAGCTTCGGAATCCGGATGATCCGCGCGGCGGCCGCCGCGAGTTTGTCGGTGGGCGTATGCGTGAGCGTGGCCGCCCCGGCTATCGAGCCGGGCCAATATGTGTATGTCGAGGGTGGCAGCGCGCACGGCGTGCTGAGCATCCATGCGAACCGCTTCACGCTGGAGACGATCGGCGGCAATTGCCACACCTGCTCGCTGAGCGGCACCGTCGACGGGCACACGGCCGTCGCGACGGATAGCGGCGGCGTGTGCCGCATCGCGCTGTCCGGTGACGGCCGGCGCGTGCTCAAGCTCGATTCGGCGGGTGCCGACGCTTGCCGTGACAATTGCGGCGCACGCGCCGGTTTCGACGGCGAGTATCGCCGCCCGCCGGCTGCCTGCACCGATCGGCAGCGCTCGGCGCGCATCGAGCAATCGCACCGGCAATACGCGGCGAAGGATTACGACGCCGCGCGCGCGACGCTGACCGCGGTGCTGTCGCAATGCGCGGCGTTCATGGATTGGATCGAGCGCGACAAGGCGAAGAGCGATCTCGCGCTGGCCGAGTATCACCGCGGCGACCGCGCGCGGTGTGCGGCGGTGCTGGCCGATACGGTCGCCGTACAACGGCAGAAGGACGATGCGTTCGGCTTGCCGCCGTGCGATGCCGAAAATTACCAATCGACCGGCAAGGCCATACTGCACAATCTCGCTTTGTGCCAGGCGGCCGCGAAGCCTTGATGGTGCCCCGTCATGCCGGACCTCAAGCGGGCGCGGCACGGCGATTGACGCGTTCATCCGCGTGATTGCCGCGTATTGCGCCGGGTATCGTGGGCATCGTCCGTATGCGTATCGCCGCAACGGAATCGAAAATCTGCTTGACCTTCCCATCGTGGGAAGATGCACGCTTCAGTCACGTTCACACACTCGGACAGGAGAAAGCAGATGAAACTCGAAGTGAAAGACATGTCGTGCGGCGGTTGCGCGAACGCGATCAAACAGGCGATCACGGCTGCGGACCCGGCCGCGACCGTCGCGGCGGACGTCGAATCGAAAATCGTCAGCGTCGGCTCGACGCTGGGTGCCGAGCGCGTGGTCGAGGTGGTCGAGGCGGCGGGGTTTCATCCGGTCGTCGTCGCGTCGTAAGCGCGAGCGTTTGCCGCCCGACTGGAACAGAACCGCATAATTTCACCGTCGTCTTTTTCTTGGAAAAGGGGCTTGACTGGACTTCGGCTGGCTTTGTTCTCCGGAGCGCAGATCATTTCGCGCGCTGCGCTTATTTTTAGCTGGCCTTCATCCGGCAAGCCGCATTTCTAGCTTCAATTCGACTAGGTGGACGCCGCCACGTTCTACCATGATGGATTTAATGGGTTGGGAGAGAAACCCTCTTGTGTGATAGAAGCGCATAGCGGGTTCATTTCGCTCAAGAACCCATACTGTAACTCTCGATGTTCCCACCGTAACCAGTTCAGCGACAATGTATTCAAGGAGCCGGCTGCCGATGCCTTTGCCGATGTGTTCCGGATCAACATACATCGCCTGAATTTCAGCGGTAGTCACCACGTCGGGCTCTTCGCGGTCCGGTCCAGTTGCGGCCCATCCCAGGATGTTTCCCGCATCGTCAACGTAGACGAAAACAGCGAGATTATTCGTCGCGAGCACCTCTTTCCAGTACGTCAGTCTGGTCTGATGCGTGATTCGTTCGATGTAGTCACGAGGAATAATTTCTCGATATGCTTTTTTCCATGAATCAACGTGGATGGAGGCGACCCGGAACGCATCTTCGAGAGTGGCTCTGCGAATGTTCATGCTTCCCCCTAGGCGATCTTGGGATGTCTTGCCCTGACAGATCGAGAGCGGGCTTGCCCGTATCCAGCGCGAGGTCATCGCGCGGCGTATTTACCACCACCAGAGACCTCGATCAAAAGCAACGGACTAGACGCCGCCGCCTATTCCACCGTCACCGATTTCGCCAGATTCCGCGGCTTGTCCACATCGGTGCCTCGCGCGCATGCCGTGTGATACGCGAGCAATTGCAGCGGCACGACGTGCAGGATCGGCGACAGCAGCCCGTAGTGCTCCGGCATCCGGATCACGTGCAGCCCTTCGCCATTGACGATATGCGTGTCCGCATCGGCGAATACGTACAGCTCGCCGCCGCGCGCACGCACTTCCTGCATGTTCGATTTCAGCTTCTCGAGCAGCGTATCGTTCGGCGCGACGGTCACCACCGGCATCGCTTCGGTCACGAGCGCGAGCGGCCCGTGCTTGAGTTCGCCCGCCGGGTACGCTTCCGCGTGGATGTACGAGATTTCCTTGAGCTTCAGCGCACCTTCGAGCGAAATCGGGTAATGCAGCCCGCGGCCGAGGAACAGCGCGTTTTCCTTGCGCGCGAACTCTTCGGACCACGCGATGATCTGCGGCTCGAGCGCGAGCACGCTGTTGAGCGCGGCGGGCAGATGGCGCAGTTGCTTCAGGTAGTCGGCTTCGCGTGCGGCGTCGACATGCCCGCGTAGCTTGCCGAGCGTGGCCGCGAGCACGAAGAGCGCGACCAGCTGCGTGGTGAACGCCTTGGTCGACGCGACGCCGATCTCGGTGCCCGCGTGCGTCAGGAATTGCAGCCCGGTTTGCCGCACCATCGCACTCGTCGCGACATTGCAGATCGCGAGCGTGTGCGGGTGGCCGAGCGCCTGCGCGTGCTTGAGCGCGGCGAGCGTGTCCGCCGTCTCGCCCGATTGCGAGATGACGACGACCAGCGCACGCGGATTCGGCACCGATTCGCGGTAGCGGTACTCGCTCGCGATTTCGACTTGCGTCGGAATTTTCGCGATCGATTCGAGCCAGTATTTCGCGGTCAGCCCCGAGTAGTAGCTCGTGCCGCACGCGAGGATCAGCAGGCTGTCGATGTCGGCAAACACGCCGGCCGCGTGCTCGCCGAACAGTGACGGGCCGAACGCGTCGGTTTGCGGGATCGTGTCGGAGATCGCGCGCGGCTGCTCGAAGATCTCCTTTTGCATGAAGTGCCGGTACGGCCCAAGCTCGACCGCGCCGCCGTAGGCGGCCACCACGCGCACGTCGCGCTCGGCGCGCGCGCCGTCGCGATCGGCGATGCGCACACCGTCGAGCGTCAGCTCGCACACGTCGCCTTCCTCGAGGAACGTGAAGCGATCGGTGCTGCCCGCGAGCGCGAGCGCGTCGGACGCGAGAAAGTTCTCGCGCTCGCCGAAGCCGACCACGAGCGGCGAGCCCTGCCGCGCGCCCACCACGGTATGCGGTTCGTCACGGTGGATCACCGCGATCGCGTAGGCGCCGTGCAGTTGCCTGACGGCCTGCTGCACCGCGTCGAACAGGTTGCCTTGATAGAGGCTGTGGATCAGATGCGCGACGACTTCGGTGTCGGTCTGCGACACGAACTCGTAGCCCTTCGCACGCAACGCGTCGCGCAGCGGCTCGAAGTTTTCGATGATGCCGTTGTGCACGAGCGCGAGCGCGTTGGACGAGAAGATCGGATGCGCGTTTTGCGTGATGGGCGCGCCGTGCGTCGCCCAGCGCGTGTGCGCGATGCCCGTCACGCCCTCGAGGCGCGACTCGCGCACTTGGGCATCGAGATCGGCCACGCGCTCGACGCTGCGCGCGCGCTTCGGGGCACCCGGCGTAGGGGCGCCCGCGCCGGCTTCGAGCACCGCGACGCCGCACGAGTCGTAGCCGCGATATTCCAGACGGCGCAACCCCTCGATCAGCACCGGAACGATATTACGTTGCGCAACCGCGCCCACAATTCCGCACATGATTCTTGTCCTAAAAATGATGCGGGCGCATTCGGCGCGCCCGCGAAGCCCCGTTCTTCAACGCCCGTTTTCTAGCTCTTTTTCTTGACCGGCCGCACGTAGCCGCTCTTTTGCGTCTGCGTTTTGTCGTTCAGCGCGAGCATGCCTTCGGCGACATCCTTCCAGATCGTCGTGCCGGCCGCGATCGTCACGCCGCGGCCGACGCGCACCGGCGCGACGAGCTGCGTATCGGAGCCGACGAACACGTCGTCCTCGATGATCGTGCGGAATTTGTTCGCGCCATCGTAATTGCAGGTGATCGTGCCCGCGCCGATGTTCACGCGCGCGCCGATGTCGGCATCGCCGATGTACGTGAGGTGGTTGGCCTTCGAGCCGTGGCCGATCACCGCGTTCTTCACCTCGACGAAGTTGCCGACGTGCGCGTCGTCGGCGAGCGCCGCGCCCGGCCGCAGCCGCGCATACGGGCCGACCACCGCATGCGCGCCGATCGCCGCGCCGTCGACGTGCGAGAACGCGTCGATGCGCGCGCCCGCGCCGATCGTCGCGTTGCGGATCACGCAGTGCGCGCCGATCGTCACGTCATCGGCGATCGTCACGTCGCCCTCGAACACGCAGTTCACGTCGATCGACACGTCGCGGCCGCACGCGAGCCTGCCGCGCACGTCGATGCGGGCGGGATCGGCGAGCGTGACGCCGTCGGCGAGCAGCGCATCGGCAAGCTGGCGCTGATGGATGCGTTCAAGCTCGGCAAGCTGCGCCTTGCTGTTGACGCCGAGCGTTTCCCATTCGTCGTCGGGCTGCGTCGTGACGATCTCGAAGCCCGCCTCGATCGCCTGCTCGACAACGTCGGTCAGGTAGTACTCGCCCTGCGCGTTGTCGTTGCCGAGCGCGCCGAGCCACATCGCGAGCTGCGCGGTTGGCGCGACGACGATGCCGGTGTTGATCTCGGCGATCTTCAGCTCGTCGGCGCTCGCGTCCTTCTGCTCGACGATGCGCACCACGCAGCCGGCCTGGTCGCGCACGATGCGCCCGTAGCCGGTGGGATCGTCGAGCGTGACGGTGAGCACGCCGTAGCGCGCATCGGTTGCGGCATCGACGAGGCGCTTGAGCGTGGCGGTGCGCGTGAGCGGCACGTCGCCGTACAGCACGAGCGTCGGTTGCGCGGGGTCGAGCAGCGGCAGCGCCTGACGCACCGCATGGCCGGTGCCCAGCTGCTGCTCCTGCAGCGCGAACTGGACGTCCGGCGCGGCAACGGCGGCGCGCACCTGATCCGCGCCGTGGCCGATCACGACGACGAGCCGCGACGGCGCAAGCGCGCGGGCGGTATCGATCACGTGGGAGAGAAGCGGCCTGCCGGCCAGAGGATGAAGCACTTTAGGCAGCGCCGAACGCATGCGCTTGCCGGTGCCTGCCGCCAAAATCACGATATTCATGGCGCCAGCGTCGTAGGGAGAGTTCGAAGCTGGCCATTTTAGCATGCAGGCCCTTGCCGACGCGTGTGCGCGGCAGGGTCAAACCGGCGGTGCGGCGGGGTTGCGCCGTGCCGGGCAGCGGTTTGCGGCGTGCGGTTTGATGCATTCGGTTTGCGGCGGCGCCGGGCGAGCCGGCGGTTCGTCGAGGCGCACGGCACACTGCGGTCTCGAGCCTCGCCGGCTAGCGGCCGGCGCTCGCGTGCGCTGCCTGCGGCCGGCTCGCACGGGCGCCGCATGCTCGCGCGCGGGCCGTTCGGCGGCCCGTCACGCGGCGCTTTCGCCGCTCGACGCGCACGGCTATGCCGATTCGGGCGGCACCGGCATCACGAGATTGGCATCGCGCGCGAGCCGCCAGCGGCCGTCGGCCTCTTTGCGCAGGATCGTCAGCGTGCGGCCTTGCCGGCGCACCGGCGCCGCGCCGCCGGGGGCGCGTATCGTCATGTCGATGCGATTGCGCAGATAGGCCCAGTCGCCGAGCACGCAAATCTCCTCGATTTCGCTGCCGCCTTCGATATCGAGCCCGGCGCCTTTCATCGCGCCGGCCGATGCCTCGAATTCACGTTTGCCGAACGGCACCTGGCCGGGGACCAGGAAAACCACGTCGTCCGTCATCAGGCTTAGCACCGTCGCGATATCGCCGCTTTGGCTGGCCGATATCCAAGTGTCGACCAGCTCGCGAATCGCCCGTTCGTCTTCGGTCATGCCGTTCTCCGTTTCGATCATGCGATCGATTCTGGCGCGTATGCGCCGCGTCATCATGAAACCGCCCGATCCGCTTGCGCTGCGTGTGGCCGGGCGAGGCCGAAGCGAGCCGCGCGGCGGCGCCACGTGTATCGGGCGGCGCCCGCCGCCGGATCGCCGCGCGCGGCGGCCATTTGCGGCCCGCGTTTTACAGGTCGTCGAACTGAACGATCGAGATCGGCTTGAGCGCGCCACCCGACGGCGCGTCCGTATCGGCGCCGCACGGTTGCTCGTCGAACGCGATGTCGCCGCCGGGGTCGGCGCGGCCCGTCGCGCGCAGTCCGGCGAACGGGAACAGCGTCGCGTCCATCAAGTGCGACGGCACGACATTGGCGAGCGCGTTGAACATATTGTCGACGCGCCCTGGGAAGCGCTTGTCCCATTCGCGGATCAGCGCCTTCATCTCGGCGCGCTTCAGGTTCGGCTGGCTGCCGCACAGGTTGCACGGAATGATCGGGAATTCGCGCAGCTGCGCGTACTGTTCCAGATCGGTTTCCTTCACATACGCAAGCGGCCGGATCACGATGTTCCTGCCGTCGTCCGATTGCAGCTTCGGCGGCATGCCCTTCAGCTTGCCGCCATAGAACAGGTTCAGCAGCAGCGTTTGCAGAATGTCGTCGCGGTGGTGGCCGAGCGCGATCTTGGTCGCGCCGAGTTCGCCCGCGACGCGGTACAGAATGCCGCGGCGCAGCCGCGAGCACAGCGAGCAGGTGGTCTTGCCCTCGGGCACGAGGCGCTTGACGATGCTGTAGGTATCCTGGTTTTCGATATGGAACGGCACGCCGATTCGCGTCAGGTATTCGGGCAGCACGTGCTCGGGAAAACCCGGCTGCTTCTGGTCGAGGTTGACCGCGACGATGTCGAAATCGATCGGCGCGCGCTCGCGCAGCCGCAGCAGGATATCGAGCAGCGCGTAGCTGTCCTTGCCGCCCGACAGGCAGACCATCACCTTGTCGCCATGCTCGATCATGTTGTAATCGCCGATTGCCTGGCCGACCTGGCGCACGAGCCGCTTGAACAGCTTGTTGTTCTCGTAGGCCTCTTTTTGCTCGCGGCGCGTCAGTGCGCGGCGGCTCGGTTCGGCCACCGCGGCTTCGACGCCGGCGGCCGCGCCGGCCTCGTCCGGCGTGCCGGGGTGGGGCGTACCCGACGGGTACGTGCTTTGGCGCGCATTCATGCTCGCTCCTCGTCCTTGATACGGAAAACCTCGACGCCGACGGCGTCGCAATCGGAATAAGCGTCCGGTTTTTCGGTGCAGACGCGCACCGCGCGCACGGCGCCGTGCGCGAGCAGATTCGCGGCGATCGCGTCGCACAGCGTTTCCTGCAAATGAATGTGGCCGCGCGCGACGCATTGCGCGACGCTTTGCTTCAGCAGGTCGTAATCGACCACTTCGCGCAGCCGGTCTTCGACGGGCGTCGTCAACGCGAGCGGCACGAACACGTCGACATTGATGACGACACGCTGCTCGCCGCGCTTCTCGTGCTCGAACGCGCCGATATTGATATACACCTCGTAGTTGCGCAGATACAGCCGGCGGCAATCGGCGAGCCTGGGGTGCAGGAGGGCGGCAAACATGGTCGATCCAGTCACAAAGGGTGATGCACGTAAAGCGGCGCGGCCGCACGCGGCGTCGGAATGCCCGCGCGCGGCCGCGCCCGTCAATTTTTGCCGCCGGCCGTCGGCTCGAGATGCTCGCCGCCGTCGACGGTCAGCGTCGCGCCGGTCACGCCGGACGCCTCGGCAAGATAGCAGGCCGCATCGGCGATTTCGTCCACGCGCGGCGCGCGCCCGCGCACGAGGCCGACCACGCGCACCTTAGGCGCGAGCGCGAGCGCCTGCGCGGCGGTCGCGCGGTGCAGCGCGGCTTGCGCGAGCGAGTGCGACAAGCGCTCGGGCGCCGGATGGAACACGGTCTCGTCCAGCAGGTGAATCACGACGGCGCGTTCGCGCTCGTCGTCGCGCGCGGCCTCGGGCGTCGCGGCGGCGAGCGCGCGCGCGAGCACGAGCGGCGCGGCGACTTCGCGGGCGATCGTCTCGGCAAGCGATGCATAGCCGATGTCGCACGCGTTGTCCGCGCGGCCTGCCGCCTGGACGATCACGCAGCTCGGGCGGCCAAGCGCCGCGCCGCACGCGTCGACGAGCCGCGCGACGTCGTGCTCGGCGGCGAAGTCGGCCGCCAGCGCCGCTGCGCGGCGGCCGAGCGACTCGACTTCGGCGGCGATCGACGCGGCCGCGCGGGCAGCGCCGTGCGCATCCGCGTTCGCGCCCGGCTCCGTGCTTGCGGCGATCGCCACATCCCAGCCGCGCTGCGCGAAGCCGAGCGCGAGCGCGCGGCCGATCGCGCCCGCATCGTCGGGCATGGTGAGCGCGATCAGCACGGCCCGCGTGCGTTGCGCCACGCGGACATCGGCGGAAGCGTCCCGGAGGTCGGCGGAAACGGTCATTTACAATGCCGGGATGAACCCGAAAGCTCACGAACCCGCTAGTTTACCCGTTCCCAGCCCGGACGCGCTCGCGCAGTCCGAATCGCTCGCAGCCGCGCTGCGCGCGCAGATCGCGTCGGCGGGCGGCTGGATTCCATTCTCGCGCTATATGGAGCACGCGCTGTACGCGCCGGGGGCCGGTTATTACAGCGGCGGCGCGCGCAAGTTCGGCCGGCGCGCGGACGACGGCAGCGATTTCGTCACCGCGCCCGAACTGTCGCCGCTTTTCGCGCGCACGCTCGCGCGCCCGATCGCGCAGGCGCTCGAGCTGAGCGGCACGCGGCGCGTGATGGAGTTCGGCGCGGGCACGGGCAGGCTGGCCGCGGACCTGTTGAGCGCGCTCGCGGCGCTTGGCGTCGAGCTTGACGAATACGCGATCGTCGATTTGTCCGGCGAATTGCGTGCGCGCCAGCGCGAGACGCTCGAGGCCAGCGCGCGCGCGCTGGCCGCGCGCGTGCGCTGGCTCGACGCGCTGCCCGAGCGCTTCGACGGCGTGGTGATCGGCAACGAGGTGCTCGATGCGATGCCGGTGCGGCTTTTCGTCAAGCGCGCGCACGGCTGGTGCGAGCGCGGCGTCGCGGTGAGCGGCGCGGGCGCGTTCGTGTTCGCCGAGCAGCCGCTCGCGCAGGCCGGCGATACCGCGCGTCTTGCCGGAATCGACGCCGATGACGGCTACGTGACGGAGACGCACGACGCGGCCGCGGCATTCGTCCGCACGGTCTGCACGATGCTCGCGCGCGGCGCGGCGTTTTTCATCGACTACGGCTTTCCGTTTCACGAGTACTACCACCGGCAGCGTGCGCAGGGTACGCTGATGTGCCATTACCGGCACCACGCGCACGACGATCCGTTCGTCTATCCGGGGTTGCAGGACATTACCGCGCACGTCGAGTTCAGCGCGATCTACGAGGCAGGCGTCGGCGCCGGTGCGGATCTGCTCGGCTACACGTCGCAGGCGCGCTTTCTGCTGAACGCGGGAATTACCGACGTGCTCGCCGAAATCGATCCGTCCGACGCGCAGCGTTTCCTGCCCGCCGCGAATGCGGTGCACAAGCTGATTTCGGAGGCGGAGATGGGCGAGCTTTTCAAGGTGATCGCGTTTTCGCGCGGCATCGACGGCACGCTCGAGGCGTTTGCGCGCGGCGACCGCTCACATACGCTGTAAGCGCCGACAAGGGGAATTGCGATGCTGCGCTGGCTGCTCACCACGTTCATCGCCGTGATGGTGCTCGCGCGCGCGTGGCCGTGGCTGTCGAAACTCGGCGTCGGGCGCTTGCCCGGCGACGTGACGCTCAAGCTCGGCTCGCGCGTTTATCCGTTTCCATTCATGTCGACGCTCGTGATCATGGCGATCGTGTCGGTGATTGCGCGGCTTTGGTGAGCATGACGCCCGCGCGGCACGCCGCGCCGCGCGCCGTCACAGCGCCAGTTCGCCGAGAATCCGGTGGGCGAGCGCCTTCGCTTCGTCGAACGCTTCCGATTCGCTGACGCTCGTTGCGCCGACTTCGTAGACGGTATTGTCAGGCGTTTCGCCATCGTCCCGGGAGAGGATCACGTATCCCTGATAGCGCCCGTCGTCCGTCTTGTGGGTGTGCGCCTTGGCCGTGTAGATGCCCTTCGTGTAGGTATTGCCGCCGTCCATGATGCTTCTCCCGTGTTGGCCGCAGAAGTGCACGAGCACTTACTTCGGTTCGATGCAAAGCAGAAACGACGCTTCATCCTAACATCCCGATGCCGCGCTTTCAGCAGCTGCGCGACGATGTCGCGGCGGCAAAGTTGCGGCGCTGACGCGAGCCGGCCGGGTGTATCGTGCGGGCCGTGGCTTACGGCGCGACGAGCGCGAGCACCTCGTCGAGCGTCGGCGCGTGCGCGCCGGTGTGCTGGCAGGCCGCCGCGCCTGCCGCCAGCGCGAATGCGAGATGTTCGCGCCAGCCGCGGCTTTCCATCGTCATCAGGCTGAACAGTAAGCCGCCGATCGTCGCGTCGCCGGCGCCGACCGTATCCATCACGTCGACGCGCGGCGGTTGCGCGTCGAACGTCCGGCCGTCGGCGTGGAGCGTCGCCGTGTGCGCGCCGCGCGTGACCAGCAGCGCCGCATGCGGATTGAGCGCGCGCAGCCGCGCGATCGCGCGCGGTTCGTCGTCGTCCGCGAACAGATGCCGCAGGTCTTCGTCGGAGACTTTGATCACGTCGGCGAGCTTCGCCATCGTCTCGAGCGTCGGCTTGAAGCTGTCCGTCATCAGATTGCGGTAGTTCGGATCGAAGCTGATCGACACGCCCGCTTCGCGCAACTCGGCCGCGAGCGTGACGAGCGTCGACGCGAGCGGCTCGCGCACGAGGCTGATGCAGCCGAAATGCGCCCATTTCACATGCTGGCGCCAGCCCTGCGGCAGGCTTGCCGGATCGAAGGCGAGATCGGCGCTGTTTTCGCCGATGAAGAAGTACGCGGGCGGATGCGTTTGATGAACAACCGCGAGAAGCGGCGCGCGCTCGACGCGCTGCAGGAAGCGCAGGTCGAGCCCCGCCGCTTCGCTTTCGCGCCAGAGTTCGTCGGAGAAACAGTCGCGGCCGAGCGCGCCCGCGCATGCGCTCGCCACCCCGAGCTTCGCGACCGCGCGTGCGACGTTCCAGCCGGCGCCGCCCGGACGCGACGCCCAGTTCGCGCTGTCGGTGCGGACCAGGTCGGTGAGGATGTCGCCGGCAGAGACGAATTGCGGAAACGTCGCGCTCATCGCAGGGTGCCTCCGTTGTGGCGGGTCGGCGCGCCGGCGGGGCTGCCGTGGCCGGCATGTTGCGCGTGCGTGCCGTTGCCTTGCGCAGGCGGCGCCGCGCGATCGGCCGCGGCGCCGTCGTTGCCGCCATCCGCTGTGTGCGGTGCCGGCAATGCGTTCAGGACTTCGTAGCAGGCGCCCATCGTGTGGTAGTCGGTTTTGCCGGCCGGGCTCTTCTCGTCGCTGTACTTGCGGTTGTCGCAGGTGAGGATTCGGTACCAGGCGCCGTAATGGTGATCGACGAAATGCGTCCAGCTATAGCGCCAGATCTCGTCGTACCAGTCCCAGAAGCGTTCGCTGCCGGTGCGCTGGCCGAGCAGCGCGGCGGCGGCGAGGCTTTCGGCTTGCACCCAGAAATACTTGTCGTGGTCGCACACTTTGTAGTCGGGGTCGAAGCCGTAGCAGAGGCCGCCGTGATCGGCGTCCCACGCGTGCGCGAGCGCCGCGTCGAATAGCGCGATCGCGCGCGGCAGCAGCCAGTCGAGCGGGCGGTGCCGTTCGAGAATCAGCAGCAGCTTCGCCCATTCGGTCTGATGGCCCGGCTGGAACCCCCACGGGCGGAAGATGTTCGAGCTGTCTTCCTTGTTGTATTCCCAGTCGACAGACCAATCGGCCCGGAAATGCTCCCACACGAGATCGTTCGACAGCGCGGCCTGGCGCTGGACGATATGCGTGGCGACCTTTTCCGCGCGGTCGAGATATGTCAGATGGCCGGTCGCCTCGTAGGCGGCGAGGAGCGCCTCGGTCGCGTGCATGTTCGCGTTTTGGCCGCGATAGCTGGAGACGCTCCAGTCGGGCGTGGCGTCGTCCGCGTAGAGGCCCGCCGCGGCGTCCCAGAAACGATGCTCCATCAGCTCGAAGGTCTGGGCGATCAGTGGCTTGGCTTCGTCGATGCCCGCCATCGCCGCGTGCGCGGCCGCAAGCAGAACGAACGCGAGCCCGTAGCAGTGGCGCGTGCCGTCGCGCGTCGCGCGTTTTACGCCGTCGCGCCACTCGATTTCCCAGTCGTAGCCTTCGTGCGCCGCGTCCCAGTGCGCATCGCGCAGAAAGCGCAGCCCATGGCGTGCGTAATCGAGATCGCGCGGATTGCCGAAGTGGCGGTATGCCATCGCGTAGTTGAAGACGAAGCGGCAACTGCTGACGAGGTGGCGTGTCGTGCGGTCGTAGACGGTGCCGTCGTCGCGGAAGAAGTGGTAGAAGCCGCCCGACGGATCGAGCACGTTCGGCGCGTAAAAGCGCAGCGTGTGCTGCACGTGCGACAGCAGGAACTGCCGGTCACGGAAGCTTTCGACGCGCGGCACGGCAGGCTCGCCGCATCCGGCGTGCGCGCCGGATGCGGGGGAGGGCGGCCTGCTTGCTTGCGGTGCGCCGATGGCCGTGTGGGGCGCGGGCGTGGCTGAAGTCGTCATGATCCAAGTACCGAGGTGAGAGAGTGCGGCGCGTGCGTCGCGCCTGCGCTGCTGGCCCGCGCGACCAACTGCACGGGAACGCTGAGTTCGGTTTGCTCGGGCGCGTCCGCGAGCAGCAATTCGATGCCTTGCCGGCCGAGCGTTTCCTTGTCGATGGCCAATGTCGTCAGCGGCGGGCTCGCGTGGGCGGCGGCGGGGATGTCGTCGAAGCCGACGAACGCGATGTCGTCCGGCACCCGCACGCCGCGCGCCAGGCACTCGCGCATCGCGGCGAGCGCGGCCGCATCGTTGTAGGCAAACACCGCGTCGGGGAGCGGCCCGCCCGCATCGAGCAATTGCCGCATGGCTTTGGCCGCGCCGACGTCGGGCCCGAGGTTCGGGTCGATCGACAGTTCGAGCGACGGGTCGAACAGCATTCCGGCATCGAAGAACGCGCGCCGATAGCCCAACGCCCGCTGCGCGATGCTGTAGTGCGCGAGCGAGCCGCCGATGAACGCGATGCGCCGGCGGCCGGTGTCGAACAGATGCCGCATCGCGAGTGCGGCGCCGCCGGCATTGTCGACGTTGATCGAGCGCAGTCCCGGCGCGCGGATATCGATGAGCACGAGCGGGCGGCCTGTCGCGGCGAGTGCTTCGAGCGTCTCCGGCTCCATGAAGCCCGCGACCGCGATCGCGTCGGGCGCGTGAGGGCGCATCTGGCGGAGCACGTCGTCGTTCGGCCCGGTCGTCAGCAGCGACGGCACGATGCCGCGCGCGCGGCACGCGTCCTCGACGCCGTGCAGCACGTGCGAGAAAAACGGCGTGGAGGCGAAGTGATTGTGCTGGCGGTGCAGCAGGAACGTGAGCCGCCTGATTCGCGGGCGTAGCTGCGCCGGGTCGTAATTCATCTGGCGCGCGATCTCGACCACGCGCGCGCGGGTGGCTTCGGACAGGCCGGGTTGATTCTTCAGCGCGCGGGACACCGTGCCGATCGACACGTTGGCAGCCTGCGCAACATCGCGAATGGTGGTGCTCATCGTTGGGCGTGACAGGTGTTTAGTGTGATTGTGATTTTATGGCATGATTTTTAGTAAAACGCTCAGGGATTATGCTAATGGCGCTTGATTTTTCTTGATTTAATTGGGATGGGTGACGATTATTTGTTTACTAAAAATAGTAAACTCGGCTCGAAATGCCGATGCTGCCCCCTGACTGATCACCACATCACGCCGCCACCCGGAAAATCGCCGCCGCTGCGCGCAACGCGGCCGCTTCGTCGGCGAGCGCGCCCGCCGCGCCGGCCGCCTTCTGCACGAGCAACGCGTTGTGCTGAGTCATCTGATCCATTTGCGCGACCGCGCGGTTGATCTGGTCGATCCCAGAATGCTGCTCGTCGCACGCATGCGAAATCTCGTCGACGAGCGTTGCAACCTGGCGCACCGACGCAAGCATATCGACGATCGTGCCGCCCGCGGCCTTCACGGTGTCCGTGCCGCGTTCGACTTCGTCCGTCACGCTGGCGATCAGCGCCGAAATTTCCTTGGCCGCCTGCGCGCTGCGATGCGCGAGGCCGCGCACCTCCTGGGCGACTACCGCGAAGCCTCGGCCGGCGGGGCCCGCGCGCGCCGCCTCGACGGCCGCGTTGAGCGCGAGCAGGTTGGTCTGGAATGCAATGCCTTCGATCGTCGACGAAATGCTGCGGATTTGCTGCGAACGCACCGATAACGCTTCCATTCGCGTCATCGCGTCGCGCGCCGCCGCGCCACCGTGCTCGGCTTGCGCCGACGCCGCCGAGGCGAGCGAACTGGCCTGACGTGCATGGTCGGCGTTGGCGCGTAGGGTCGCGGCGAGCTGCTCCATGCTGCTGGCCGTCTGCTGAAGGCCGGCTGCGTGCTCGTCGGTGCGGCGCGACAGGTCGTGGTTGCCGTGCGCGATATCGGCCGTCGTGTGCGCAATCGCGTCGGCCGCGCGTTGCAGCGTGCCGATCGTCGCGGCAAGGCGTGCGCGCATCGTGTGCATCGCATGTAGCACGCTGCCGGGCGCGGCGTCGGCGGCGTGCACGCCGAGCGCGAGATTGCCGGCCGCTATGCCGCTGGCGACAGCGGCTGCGTCATGCGGTTCGCCGCCGAGCTGCCGCGCAAGCACGCGCGCCATCGTCGCGCACAGCGCGGCGACGAGCGCGACGCCCGCCAATACGCAGCCTGCGACCGCCCATTGGACGAGCCGAGCCATGCCCCGCGCGCGGTCGTATGCGCGTTGCGCCGCGTCGAGCTGGACTTGCCGCAATTGCGCGCTCTCGGTCTTGACGCGCTGCGCGGCCGGCTCGAGCGTCTGCGTGACCACCCATTGCGCTTCGGACAGATTGTTCGCCTTCAGCAGGGCGATCACCGGCCGGATGCCCTGGTCGCGCAGCGTCGTCCAATCGGCGGCAAGACGCTCGGCCTGCGCGCGCTCGGCGTCGGCGAGCGGCATTGCGCGATGCTCGGCGAGCAGGCGGTCGATCGCCGTGACGTCGCGCGCCGACGCGCTGGTGAGCGCATCGGTTTTGGCGGCGGACGGATCGAGCACGGCGTCGCCGATCGCGTAGCGGGTTTGCGTGACGATCTCGTCGAGCGACGAGATCCGCTGCAGGGCCTTCACGCGATCCTCGAAGACATGCGCGAGCGCGTCGCCGATGCGGGCAACGCCTGCCAGGCCGATGCCGCCAACTGCGGCAAGTACCAGGACGACGAGCGCGACAAGCAGGCGCAGCCGGGTTTTGACGGTGAGGCGGGTGGTGTTCATCGGGCGTGCTTTCCGAGGGCGGCGCGTCGCGCTCGTGACGTGGAGCGCAGTGACGAGAAGCAGGCTTAACGGCGCCGGTACGGGCAGATTGAATGAATTTTTTGTGAAGCGATGCCCGTTTTGGGCGCATCGGGCATTCCGCCTCGGGCGGGGGCGGCGATGGTGGAGGCGGGAAGCGGAAGATGCGGAGATGGGAAATGCGCAGACCCGGGCAAAACCGCCGGGCGGCACCTGCACGGGGCGAGGGCGGGCGACGAGCAAGACGCGCGCAAGCGTTCGGGCGCGGGGCGGAAAACGGCGCTGGGTAAGGCACGTCCGACAGACGCCCGATGCCGGGACGGGGGGCGTCCGTGCCGAGGTAAAGACGCGGGTGTCCGCCCGTATCCGGGATTTCGCGTTTGGAACGGAAAAAGCGGATTAAAAAGCAAAAAAATGGGCTAAAAAAGATTAACCCGCAGCTTTGCCTTTGCCGGTTGAGCCCGCAGCTTCATCGGCCGAGCCGCGCGGCGCAACCAACGCGAACGCGTCCTGGCGACGGCCTATTCCGCGGCCGGCGGCTTATTCGACAGAAGATCCGCAGCGGGCGTCATTTCATCGACGCGGCGGCTCACAGTCGGCCTGCCGATTCAATTGCTCCGGATAAAACAGCGCCCCTGCGTCGCCGGGTGTTTTCCTTCGTGGCGGCAGCCGTGCGACTCGGCAATGAAGCGGTCCAGCGCCAGCGCTGGACCGCCTCGAGCGGCCTGGCCGCGCGGGACGCGCCCGTGCGGGAGCCGCTCGGCATTCAGCGAAATTCGACGAAACTCAACGCTTCGCGGCGATGCCCGCCTTCGCCGCGCCCATTGCGTCGTCGCGCGCGGCGGTTTGCCGCTCGCGGCTGGTGTCGCGAGCGCCCCAGCGCTGCGCGAGCGCCGCGCAGGTCATCAACTGGATCTGATGGAACAGCATCAGCGGCAGCACGACTGCTCCAACCGCATGCGCCGCGAAGATCACCTTCGCCATCGGCACGCCGGCCGCGAGGCTTTTTTTCGAGCCGCAAAAGATGATCGTGATCTGGTCCGCGCGATTGAAGCCGAGCCGCTTGCTCGTGAACGCGGTGATGCCGAGCGCGATCGCGAGCAGCACGACGTTGACGACGACGAGACCGCCGAGCGCGGTGGGTGGAATCTGATGCCAGAGCCCTTGATTGACCGCTTCGCTGAACGCGACGTAGACCACGAGCAGGATCGAACCCTGATCGACGAAGCGCAGCACGCCGCGATGGCGCTCGATCCAGGCGCCGATCACGGGCCGCAGCAGTTGACCGGCGACGAACGGCACGAGCAACTGCATGACGATCGCGCCGATCGTGCTCCACGGCGACGCGGCCGCGCCGGTTCCGTGCGATGTGATCAACAGGCCGACGAGCGCGGGCGTGACGAAGATGCCGATGAGGCTCGATGCGGATGCCGAGCAGACAGCCGCCGGCACGTTGCCCTTCGCGATCGACGTGAACGCGATCGACGATTGCACGGTCGACGGCAGCGTGCAGAGGAACAGCACGCCCGCATAAAGCGCGGGGGTGACGAGCGGCGTGAGCACGGGCTTGAGCGCGAGGCCGACGAGCGGAAACAGCGCGAACGTGCTGACGAGCACGACCAAGTGCAGCCGCCAATGCGTCACACCGGCGATGATGGCCTCGCGCGAGAGCTTCGCGCCGTGCAGGAAGAACAGCAGCCCGACCGCGATGTCGGTGGCCCAGTTGAACGCGTGCGCGGCGCCGCCGCGGCAGGGCAGCACGCTTGCGAGCACGACGGTGCCGACAAGCGCGAGGGTGAAATTGTCGGGGATGAAGCGTGAACGCGCCATTTCGGATCTCGATTGAATGCAGGGTGAGCGGCACGGCGCTCAACGCGGACGCCGGCCGTTGTCGGTCCGGCTATTGTCACGGCTGACTATTGAATAGGCAAATTCATTCAGAGAATCGATTGATGATTCGGGCGCATTTCAACGAGTCATCGATTGGCCATTCGATGGTTTTTAATCCGGTTATCGAAATGTTAAAAATCAGTCTGACAAAATGGGCGGAATAGGTGAAAAACCTAGCAGTAACATGGTGTTACACCGATGCCTGAGGTCTAACACTTTTTGGCTCGACACGCTTTCGCGGCACCCATAAATTACTGTTGAAAGTCTCGGGCGATATACGTTTCGCGCGAACTTGAATGGACAAGGCATGTAGTGGGCCAGTGATGAAGACGGAACGGGTAAAACGGATGATCGGGCAATGGGCTGTGAGCGCGTTCGGTGCGCTTGCGGCTTCGCTCGTCTTCGCGCAGCCGCCGCACGGCGGCGGGCCCGGATTCGGCGGCGGCCCGCGCGGCGGCGCGCCGTCAGCCTACGCCGCGGAAGATAGCGGCGGCTGGCGCGGCGGCGCCGGCTATCTGCAAGCGGCGCCGCCGCATGGCCGGGATGCCAGGATCGGCGTCAGCGGTTACGGCCCCCGCTGGGGCTTGCGCCCGACGCCGTCCTACGGGCGCTACGCGGCGCAAAGCCCATACCGGCCGATCAGTGCCGATGCGCGGCAGGTGCCGCACGCGCCCGGCTCGGTCAACCTGCCAATGCGCGCGGGCTCGATCCGTGCCGATGTCGCGCGCTACAACGAGGAACGCGGCGGGCGGACCGCTCCCGCGCCGCGCGGGCAAAACGGCGCGGCGCGCGAACCGTTTCTCGCGCCTTTTTCCCGCAACTGACACATTCGTCTAATGCGGCGGCACACGCCGCGTGCTGATGCAAATTCGCCACACTCGCGCGAAATCCCGCCGCGCATCTCATTGATTACGCTATCTTTCGCGCCTCATCGCGAGCGACGCGCGCGGCCGGGCGCGATGCATCGCGCCGGGAGCCGGCCTTTGGCCGCGGACGCCCGACAAATCGCCGGGAAATTAATGCAGACGGTATATCTGCAATAAGTCTCTTCTTTTTTGACCATAAAAATGGCCTTGGAAGATGGACCGCGCTCGAGCGCCCGCATTCCGTTGCCGCGCTCGTGTGCGATGTGCGCCGCATCATTTCCCAAGACCGTTCGTCAAGACCGACAGATAGACAATTTGGAGATCTTATGAAATCAACCGCCAGCCGTGCGTTGAAAACCACTTGTATGTGCGCCGCCGCCGTGGCGCTCGCCGGGGGCGCGACGCTTGCCCGGGCGCAATCGAGCGTTCAACTGTACGGCCAGGTCGACGAGTGGATCGGCGCGCAGAAATTTCCCGGCGGCCAGCGGGCGTGGGGCGTGCAGGGCGGCGGGATGTCGACGTCTTACTGGGGGATTCGCGGCACCGAGGATCTCGGCGGCGGGTATCAGGCAATCTTCACGCTGGAGGATTTTTTCCGCGCGCAGACCGGCCGCTACGGCCGCTTCGACGGCGATACGTTCTTCGGGCGCAACGCGTATGTCGGGCTCGCGACGCCATACGGCACGGTGACGGCCGGGCGTCTGACGACCCATCTGTTCGTCTCGACGATCCTCTTCAACCCGTTCATCGATTCATACGTGTTCTCGCCGATGGTCTACCACGTGTTCCTCGGCCTCGGCACATTCCCGACGTATACGACCGATCAGGGCGTCGTCGGCGATTCGGGCTGGAATAACGCGGTCGGTTATACGAGCCCGTCGTTCGGCGGATTAAGCGGGGGGGTAATGTATGCGTTCGGCAATTCGGCGGGGGAAAACCGCTCAAAAAAATGGAGCGGACAACTGAATTATGCAAACGGCCCGTTTGCAGCAACAGCGGTTTATCAGTACGTGAACTTCAATAACGATCCGGGCGATCTCGGCGCGCTCGTGTCGAGAATGAAGAGCCAGGGTGTCGCGCAAGTCGGCCTGTCCTACGACTTCAAACTCGTCAAGCTCTACGGACAATATATGTATACGCACAACGAGCAGGATGCCGGAAGCTGGCACGTGAATACCGTGCAAGGCGGCGTGGCGGTGCCGCTTGGCGCGGGCAGAGCGCTTGCATCGTATGCGTACTCGCACGGATCGGGCGGTCTCGAGCAGACCCACCGTACTTGGGCGGTCGGCTACGACTATCCGCTGTCCAAGCGCACGGATTTGTATGCCGCCTACATGAACGACCGTTTTTCGGGGATGGGCAGCGGCGATACGTTCGGCGCGGGAATTCGGGCGAAATTCTGACGGCGGCGCGTTGGTGCGGGCCATCCGTGTGTCGCGTATATGGATAGCTGCGATATGAATATGGATAGCGGCCGGTCCGGCGAGGCGGCGCGGCTGCATTCGGGGTGGGCGTTTTGCATGGGTTTGCGGCCCGTCAGCCGGCTGCGCCGGCCGTGTAAACGCTTCGGATCACGATGAAAAAGTGCGCTGGAACCCGCACTACCCGGCCGATCCCTTGAGATAAGTTAGCGGCGTTACATTACTCGCTGTCATTTTTCCTTTCTTGACGTTTCGGGCTCATTAGCTTTGTTACAGTTGCTTGCGACTAGACAAATTTTTAACAGTTGCGAGCACTATTTCGATGGACACCCTCGTCAGCATGAATGTGTTCCGGTACGTCGTCGAAGTCGGCAGCTTCGTCGGCGCGGCGGAACGCATGGAGATGTCGGCGGCGATGGCGAGCAAGCACGTGATGCATCTCGAGCATCAGCTCGGAGCACGGCTTTTGCATCGCACGACGCGCCGCGTCGCGCCGACGGAGGCGGGGCGCGAATATTACGAACGGCTGGTGCAGGCGCTGACCGAACTCGACGAAGCCGGTCAGGCAGTCGGCGCGTCGAGCGTCGTGCCGCAAGGGCGTCTGCGCCTGACGTCGCTGTCGGCGTTCGGGTTGCGGTACGTGATGGATGCTGCGTCGTCGTATGCCGAGCGCTACCCCGATGTGACGGTCGAGATTACGTTGTCCGACCGGGTCGTCGAGTTGATCGACGAAGGGTACGACGTCGCGGTTCGCGCCGCGGCCACGGGCATGAAGTCGTCGTCGCTCGTCGCGCGGCAGATCGCCACTGCGCACATCGTGCTCGTCGCGTCGCCTGAATATCTCGAAAAGCGCGGCACGCCGACAACGGTTGCCGATCTCCAGCATCACAATTACATCCGCCGCGAGTCGAACGACACATTGTTCGACGCCGCGCTGACCGACGTCGCCACCGCTTCGCGCGCGCCGCTGTCGGGCAACATGATCGTCAACCACCTCGAAGGGTTGCGCGTCGCGGTGCTGGGCGGCGCGGGCATTGCGCTGCTCGGCACCGAAGTGGTCGGCGAGGACATCGAGGCCGGGCGTCTTGTGCCGCTGCTGCTCGACGTGCTGCCGCCGCGGGAGTTGCCGATCTACGCGGTGTACGCGAGCCGACGGCACGTGTCGGCGAAGGTGCGCACGTTCGTCGACTTCGTTGCCGATCGCTTCTCCGGGCAATCGCTGTGTCCGTCGATCGACGAGCGGCTGCGGCAGTATTCGATGCCGCGGATGAAGCGGCTCGGTTGACGGCGTGGCTTGCCGGTTCGGCGTGGCGGATGATTAGGCGTGCGCTGCGCGGTGGCGAGCGGGCCGCGCGTGCCGCCGCGGCTTCGGTGCGCCGCGCTCGAGCGCGACGCCGTTCGCGCGCCATGCTGCGCGGCGTTCGCTACGGCGCGCCGTATGGCGCAGCCGTGAATCTTCCGTCAGCGCGTTAAGCGCGAATTCCCAGGCGGGCTTTCGCTTCGTCGTACTCGCGCTTCAGGCGCCCGACCAGTTCCGCGACGCTCGGCACGTCGTCCATCAGGCCGACGCCTTGCCCCGCACCCCAGATGTCCTTCCACGCCTTCGACTTGTCGTTGCCGAAATTCATCTTCGATTTGTCGGCGACCGGCAGCGCTTCCGGATCGAGGCCCGCGTTCACGATGCTCTCGCGAATGTAGTTGCCGTGTACGCCGGTGAAGAGATTCGTGTAGATGATGTCGGCGGATTTCGCATCGACGATTGCGCGCTTGTAGTCGTCCACCGCGTGCGCTTCCTGCGTCGCGATGAAGCGCGTGCCTATGTACGCGAGATCGGCGCCCATTGCCTGTGCGGCGAGGATCGAGCCGCCGTTGGCGATCGAGCCGGATAGCACGATCGGGCCGTCGAAGATCTTGCGCACTTCGCCGACGAGCGCGAACGGCGACGTCGTGCCCGCATGGCCGCCCGCGCCTGCCGCGACGAGGATGAGGCCGTCGACTCCCGCTTCGAGCGCTTTTTGGGCATGCCTCAGATTGATGACGTCGTGCAGCACGATGCCGCCGTAGCTGTGGACGGCGTCGACGATTTCGCGTGCGGGTGCGCGCAGGCTGGTGATGAAGATCGGCACCTTATGATCGACGCAGACGCGGATATCGTGCTCGAGCCGCACGTTCGACTGGTGGACGATCTGGTTGACGGCGATCGGCCCGATCACTGCGTCGGGGTGCGCGGCTTTGTGCTCGGCGAGCTGCGCTTGCAATTGCGTGAGCCATTCGTCGAGCAATTCGGCGGGCCGTGCGTTGAGGGCGGGAAACGAGCCGACGATGCCCGCCTTGCATTGTGCCAGCACGAGTTCAGGATAGCTGACGATGAACATCGGCGAAGCGATCACGGGCAGCGCGAGTTGTTGCAGAACGGCAGGCAGGGCCATATATGTCTCCGGTGTCGACCAGAGTTAGCGCTTTAGCGCTTACTCTGGTCCCATGCCGCGGATAGCGAGAGTAGGCGCTTCAGCGCCTTACACCCGCCTCGCGGCGGTCGACCAGAGTTAGCGCTTTAGCGTTGACTCCGGCTCCATGCCGCGAATAGCGGGAGTAGGCGCTTTAGCGCCTTACACCCGCCCCGCGGCGGTCGACCAGAGTTAGCGCTTTAGCATTGACTCTGGTCCCATGCCGCGAATAGCGGGAGTAGGCGCTTTAGCGCCTTACACCCGTCCCGCAGCGGTCGACCAGAGTTAGCGCTTTAGCGTTGACTCTGGCTCCATGCCGCGAGCCGAAGGTAGCGCTTCGGCACTTACCTCAGGCCCCCGGCGGCAGTTGTTGCGCGTGCGATGGCAAAGCGCGTCGTATCGTCGTGACGCACGGGCATTCCGGCAGGATCGGACGGATCGAATGCGGTCGGGCCGGATACGCATTAGCGGCGAATTAACACGAACGGTCGTGCCATTATAGGCATGCTTAACAAAATGCGCTGCGGCCGGGGCCCTGTCGAATGAGTGCTCAGTTTCTATGTTTTGCGCACCGGCGCGCGCGATGCGCGACAACCGCACTTCTACAATATCAAGCACAACGATTCTAGAGAACAAGACCATGTCGTTTGAGGCGTTCGCACCGTTTCGCGTGACGGTGCAAGATGTCGATATTTTCGGCGTCAAAGGAGGCACGGGGCCGCCCCTTTTGTTGCTTCACGGGCACCCGCAGACGCACATGATTTGGCATCGTGTCGCCGTGACGCTCGCCAGGCATTTCACCGTGATCGCCACGGATCTGCGCGGCTACGGCGCCTCGAGTAAGCCGGCGGGCGATGCGCGGCATGCGTGTTACTCGAAGCGCACGATGGCGGCCGATCAGGTGGCCGTGATGCGTCACTTCGGCTTTCCCCGCTTCTACGTGTGCGCGCACGATCGCGGCGCGCGCGTTGCGCACCGGATGGCGCTCGATCATCGCGATGCGGTCGAGCGCATGCTGCTGCTCGACATCGCGCCGACGTTGGCGATGTACGAGCGCACCGATCGCGCGTTTGCGACCGCTTATTTTCACTGGTTCTTCCTGATACAGCCCGAGCCGTTGCCCGAGACGCTGATCGGCGGTCATACCGATGCGTATATCGACGCGGTGATGGCGCATCGCTCGGCCGGGCTCGCGCCGTTCTCGCCGCAGGCGCTGCAGGCGTATCGCGACGCATTGCGCCAGCCGGGCGCGGTGCATGCGATGTGCGAGGACTACCGGGCGTCCGCGACGATCGATCTCGAGCACGACCGCGCGGATCTCGAGCGCGGCAACAAGCTTGTATGCCCGCTGCGCGTGCTGTGGGGCGAGGAAGGCGTAGTCGGACGCTTGTTCGATCCGCTCGACGAATGGCGGCGCGTGGCGCGTGACGTGAGCGGCCGCGCGATCGCATGCGGCCACTACATTCCGGAAGAAGCGCCCGTCGCGTTGATCGACGAGGCGTTGGCGTTCTTCGAGGCAAGCGAGCCCGTGTGACGGGGCGCGGCAAACGTCAGTCGCCGTCGGTCGACAGCGGCGGCAGACGCCGCGCAACGGGTGTCGACTTGACGATCGCGGTGCTCGTTTCCGCCCGCTCGGTCACCTTCGCGAGTATTTCGTCGAGCTGCTCGATCGAGCGCAGATAGAGACGGCAGACGAAGCAGTCGTCGCCCGTGACCTTGTCGCATTCGACGAACTCGGGAATGCGGCGCAGCAATTCCTCGACCAGATGAAGCTGGCCGGGCAGCGGTTTGACGCGCACGATCGCTTGCAGCGTGTAGCCGAGCGCGCGCGGATCGAGTTCGACCGTGAAGCGCGTGATCACCCCTTGCGCGTCGAGCCGGCGCAGACGTTCGGCCGTGCTCGGCGCGGACAGCCCGATGCGCCGTGCAAGCTCGCTGACGCTCAGGCGCGCATCGTCGGCGAGTGCACGCAGCAACTCGCGGTCGAGCGCGTCGAGCGGGCTCGCCGGATGCGTGGGCGATGAAAGGCGTTTTTGCATATTGACCTTCGTTTCAAAGGTGCAGTGGCGTTTTTTTCTCAGTTTAGCGATAGAGATGCGCGATGCAAGTCTCTAAAATCGAAGCCAGACCTTTGCATTGGGTGAATTTAAATGGCTTCGAACGAAATGCGCCGCGGTGCGCTGGAGATGGTGCTTGCGATGCTGATGTCCGGGACGATCGGCTGGCTGGTCGTGTCGTCGCAGCAGCATTTGATGAACGTGGTGTTTTTCCGTTGCCTGTTCGGCGGGGCGACGATGCTCGTCGTCTGCGCGGCGCTGGGTCTGTTGCGCCGCGAGCTGTTTCGCGCGCGCACGGTCGCGCTCGCTGCGCTCAGCAGCGTCACGATTGTCGCGAACTGGGTGCTGTTGTTCGCCGCGTATTCGCGCGCGTCCATTTCGATGGCTACGGCGGTCTATAACACGCAGCCGTTCATGCTCGTCGCGCTCGGCGCGCTGATCTTCCGCGAGCGTCTCACCGTATCGACCATCGCGTGGCTTGCGATCGCATTTGCGGGCCTGGTGTGCGTCGTGCGGGTCGAGCCCGCGGTGCTCGCGCTGCCCGGCCAGTATCTGGAAGGCGTTGCGCTCGCGCTCGGCGCGGCGTTTCTCTACGCGGTGTCGTCGATCGTCACGAAGCGTCTGAAGGGCACGCCGCCGCATCTGCTCGCGCTGTTCCAGACGGGTGTCGGCATGCTGCTGCTCGCGCCGTTCGCTCACTTCGACGCGTTGCCCGCGACGCCGATGCAATGGTTCGATCTCGCCGTGCTCGGCGTCGTCAACACGGGTGTGATGTACATACTGCTGTACGGCGCGATTCAGAAGCTGCCGACCGCTACGATCGGCGCGCTGTCGTTCGTCTATCCGGTTGTCGCGATCGTCGTCGATCGGTTCGCATTCGGGCAGACGCTCGCGTGGAGCCAGGTATTCGGCGCGGTGTTGATCCTGCTCGCGGCGGCCGGCGTGAATCTCGGATGGCGCATCGTGCCGGCGCGGCGTGTTGCGGTGCGCAACTGACCGTGCGGCAGGGAGCGGGGCAGCGAAGCGCAAGCCGTGTGGGACGGCGCAAGAAAATTGTAGGGAAACTCCTGATGCGGTGCAGCGAGTGGGCGTCGTATCATGGAGCATGACGTTGATCACGTCGACAGAATTCTCTTATGCACGCCGTTCGCCTGTTGGGGCGAACGGCTTTTTTTTCGAATGCCGATGCATGCGCCGTCATGTCGACGTACGGTGCCTGCTCGCGTGCCGCCCGCGCGGCCATTGCGTCCGGATCGGCCGCCGGCCGATTACCGGCGCGCGGCGAGCCGGGCCAGCACCGCGCGTTTCGCGTCGTCGTCGAAGCTGCGCCAGCCGGCAATCTCGTCGCGCGTGCGGCGGCAGCCGGCGCACCAGCCGGTCAGCTCGTCGAGCCTGCATACGTTCGTGCACGGCGACGGCACGCCGGCATTGACCGCATGCGCCTGCGGGCCGGCGCGGCGTTGTGTCGTCGTTTCGCTCATGCCGGGTCGCGCACGGCGATTTCGGCGATGGGCGCGCCCGTCAGCGCGACGAGTTCCTGCGGCGACAAATTGAACACCGCATGCGGATGGCCGGCCGCCGCCCACAGGCTGTCGAGTTCGAGCAGATCGCGATCGATCAGCGTGACGGGCTCGACGAGATGGCCGACCGGGCACACGCCGCCGATCGCGTAGCCGGTGTGGTCGCGGACGAACTTCGCATCGGCGCGGCCGATGTCGCCAACATGCGCGGCGACCTTCTTCTCGTCGACGCGGTTCGCGCCGCTCGCGACGACGAGCACCGGCGCGCTGTCGGCACGACGGCGAAACAGAATCGATTTCGCGATCTGCGCGACCGAGCAGCCGAGGCCTGCGGCTGCTTCGGCCGAGGTCTTGCCGGTTTCCTCGAGCATGACGATGTCCTTCGCATGGCCGCGCTCACGCAGCAAAAGCGCGACGCGGCGCGCGGAATCAGGAAGCTGGTCGAGGGGAGCTGGATGTGGCATGACGATGGCTTTGCTGGGTTTGAGTGATTGGAGTGGTTCGATCGATCCGAATAACGGGGCGGCGGCGCGTCATGCGCACGCGGGCGGCTCGTCGGCGCTCGCGCGTTGCTTGGCGAGCAGCGCGCGGCCCGCGCGCGACACGTTCGCCCGGCCGATTGCGTTCGAGATGAAATCGCCGGTGGCGACCACCGCGTCGAGATCGACGCCGGTCTCGATGCCCAGGCCGCGCATCAGGTACAGCACGTCTTCCGTCGCGACGTTGCCGGTCGCACCCTTCGCATATGGGCAGCCGCCGAGGCCCGCGACCGACGCGTGGAAGATCGTGATGCCTTCGAGAAGCGCCGCGTAGATATTGGCGAGCGCTTGCCCATAGGTGTCGTGGAAGTGGCCCGACAGCCGCTCGCGCGGGAATACCTTCGCAACCGCGTCGAGCACGGCGCGCGTGTGTGCCGGCGTGCCGACGCCTATCGTGTCGGCGATGTCGATCTCGTCGCAGCCGAGCGCGGCGAGCCGCTCGACGACGTCGACGACCGCCGCGACCGGCACGTCGCCCTGGTACGGGCAGCCGAGCGCGCACGATACGCTCGCGCGCAGCCGCACGCCCGCTTCCTTCGCCGCGCGCGCGACGGGCTCGAAGCGCGCGATGCTCTCGGCGATGCTGCAGTTGATATTGCGCTGCGAGAACGCCTCGCTTGCCGCGCCGAAGATCACCACTTCGTCGGCGCGCGCGGCGAGCGCGTTCTCGAAGCCTTTCAGGTTCGGGGTCAGCGCCGAGTAGATCGTGGCCGCGCGGCGTTCGATGCCGGCCATCACGTCGGCGCCGTCGGCCATCTGCGGCACCCATTTCGGCGATACGAACGACGCCGCCTCGACATTGCGAAAGCCGGCGCGCGAGAGCCGGTTCACGAGTTCGATCTTGACGTCGGTGGGGACGAACGCCTTTTCGTTTTGCAGCCCGTCGCGCGGGCCGACTTCGACGATCTTGACGGAAGAGGGCAGCGTCATGCGAGTCTCCTGAGGTGGGGGCGCCTCGGCATCGAGATGGGCGAGGGCGGGGCTTTCGCGGTGGTGTGCATAGCGTGATCGGGCTCGTGCGGCTGCGCGCTCAGTAGCCGCGCGCGCGATCGACCACGCCGCTGATCGGCTCGCCGCGTTCGAGCGCGGCGATCTTCTCGGCGATTTGCCGCACGGCGTCGGCGCGCAGCGTTTGCGCGGCGCAATGCGGCGTGATGGTGATGCGCGGCTCGCGCCAGAACGGATGGTGCTGCGGCAGCGGCTCGTCGGCGAAGACGTCGAGCGTCGCGGCGGCGACGCGGCCGCTCGCGAGCGCGTCGAGCAAGTCCGCTTCGACGAGATGCGCGCCGCGCGCGGCGTTGACGAGGTAGGCGCCGCGCGCGAGCTTCGAGAACGTGTGCGCGTTCAGGAGGCCGGCGGTATCGGCCGTGCTCGGCAACAGGTTCACGAGCAGTTTCACGCCGTCGGCGAATGCGTCGAACTGCGTGCGGCCGGCGAATGTCGCGATGCCGTCGAGCGTTTTCGCCGTGCGGCTGTAGCCGCGCACCGGCAGGCCGAGCGCGGCGAGCGCGTGCGCGACCTGCCGGCCCAGCGCGCCGAGGCCGAGCACGCCGACGACGAACGTGTCGCGCGGATGCGGTTCGAGCACCTGCCAGCGGCGCTCGCGCTGCAGCAACGCGTATTTGTCGAAGCGGCACAGATAGCGCAGCGCCGCATGCGCGACGTAGTCGATCATCTGCCGCGCCATGCCGGCGTCTTCGAGGCGCACGAGCGGCACGCCGCTCGGCAGCGTGCCCGGATGATCGCGTTCGAGCGCGAGCACCGCATCGACGCCCGCGCCCAAATTGAAGATCGCCTTCAGGCCCGCGCGCGGCGCGAAGAACGCGCGCGGCGCGCGCCAGACGAGCGCATAATCGGCGGGCGCGTCGTCGCCCGGCTGCCATGCGCGCGGCTGCGCGCCGGGCAGTGCGCGCTCGATATCGCGTTGCCAGTCGCCCGCGTCGTCGTTCGGCGTATGGAGCAGGATGCGCATGCGGCTATTTCGCGAAGAGCTGGCCGATGTCGGCGAATGCCTTGAACTCGAGCGCGTTGCCGCATGCATCCGTGAAGAACATCGTTGCTTGCTCGCCGGCTTCGCCCTTGAAGCGGATATGCGGCTCGATCAAGAAATGCGTACCGGCCGCCTTGAGCTTGTCGGCAAGCGCATGCCATTCGTCCATCGACAGCACGACGCCGAAATGGCGCACCGGAACCTCGTCGCCGTCAACCGGATTGACGGCCGAATCGCCCGCCTCGCCGGGCGCGAGATGCGCGACGAGCTGGTGGCCGAAGAAATCGAAGTCGACCCAATGCTCGGAACTGCGGCCTTCCGGGCAGCCGAGCAACTCGCCGTAGAAGCGGCGCGCCCGCTCGAGGCTCGTGACCGGAAAGGCGAGATGGAACGGGCGCAACGCGCCAGATCGCGTAGCGGACATGTGGTGTCTCCTCATCGGAAGCTGACATTCTACGGTTTTGTCGCGCCGCGCGTCGCGGGCCGTCGAAATGCAAAGCACAAAAAATTGGTTCGCCGCGCGCGTGGCGCGCGTGAGAATCGTCTCCAAGCTCCTAGTTTGGCGAGGGACACATGCGCTCATGCAGCAAATCGACTTGGCCGCCGCGCCTCGTCACGGTGCCCGGCCTGCACGGCAGCGAAGGCGCGCACTGGCAGACCTGGCTCGAG
This sequence comes from Burkholderia singularis, assembly GCF_001718875.1. Lineage (NCBI taxonomy): Bacteria > Pseudomonadati > Pseudomonadota > Betaproteobacteria > Burkholderiales > Burkholderiaceae > Burkholderia > Burkholderia singularis. The sequence continues at coordinate 59,883 of NZ_CP013448.1, read as the reverse complement.
CGGCAGTTCGCACGCGCGTTGCGCGTCGAACAGGACGACTGGGACGCGCCGCATCTCGCGCGCTGGGCGCAAAAGGTCCGCGATCTGCTCGCGCGCGAGCGCGGCCCGTTCGTGCTGGCCGCGCACAGTTTCGGCTGCCTGGCGGCCGCGCATGCGCTCGTGCAGTCTGCATCGGCTGCCGAGATGCCAACGGCGGATGTGATCGGCGTGCTGTTCGTGGCGCCGGCCAATCCGCGCAAATTCGCGTTCGCGGGCGAGTTCGACGCGTACCGGCTCGCCGTGCCGTCGATTCTGATCGGCAGCGAGACCGACCCATGGATGACGCTCGCGGACGCGCGCGAGCTTGCGCACCGGCTCGGCAGCGCGTTCGTCAATCTCGGCGACGCCGGGCATATCAATACCGCCGCCGGCTACGGGCCGTGGCCGCGCGCGAAATATCTGGTCGATACGCTCGTGCATTGCGCGGCGCCGCTCAGATTTCAGAATGACGATGACAATGACGAGCGCGCCGCCGGCACGTTCGGGCGGAATTCGCTCGCCACGGTTTGAGCCGTCGAAACGGCGGCGGTGCGTGCGCGATGACGCGGCTGGCAGGTGGCGCGTTCGTGGCGGCCGGGGTTTGTCGATGCGGCTTGCGTCATCAACGCGCCGGGTCGCGCGCGCGTTGCGGTGCTTGCCGGTGCGCGTGAACGGTGCGGACGCGGTTGAGGGGTAACGGCGGCTCGCTGTTGTCGTGCTGGCGCCTTTCCCATCCTTTGCCTGCGTGAGTCCATCGAGACGCCGTGGGCGCCGCGCCGCGTGGCGTGCACTGCGCCATCCCGTGTTTTTCTTTTCGATTGATTTCCTCCTTTGGGCGTGCCGTTTACCTGCCGTATCGGCTAGGCTGCTCGCGCGGCCTGCGTCGGCACATGCACGGGCGCGTCGTGGTGCGATGCCACGCCGATCGGCCAGGGTTGCGGTAAAGTCGTGCCCGGCAACGCGGCCGCGCACGACTCCGCCAGCACAGGTGCCGGCCCGGCACGCTGCCCGTACCGAGGACCGGCGTGTCGGCGGCACGCTTATCGGCGCGTGCCGCGCTGGTTGGCTGTCCCTTCCTCTGCCGATGCGCTCGCTGAGGCGCATCAATCGGCCCATCGTCCGCATGGCGCTGAAACGTTTTGAACGGAGTCTCCATCAAGTGAACGCGCTGACCCTGTTGTTCGATCTGGACGGCACGCTCGTCGATACCGATGCGCTGCATCTGCATGCATACAACGCGCTGCTTGCGCGTTGGAATCGGTCGATCGACGTCGGCTACTACAAAGCCCATGTGATGGGCTTTCCCGACCACATGATTTTCGGCGGCCTGTTCCCGGGTATGCCGAAAGAGGAGTACACGGCGCTGGCCGCGCAGAAGGAGCAGTTGTTTCGCGCGCAGCTTGGCGCGAAGCTCGAGCCCACGGCGGGAACGGACGACATCCTGGGATATGCGCAGCGCATCGGCGCGAAAACGGCCGTCGTGACGAACGCGCCGCGCGACAATGCGGTGATGATGCTCGACGCGCTGGGGCTTGCCGGACGATTCGACGCGCTGGTGATCGGCGGCGAACTGGAGCATGGCAAGCCGCATCCGCTGCCTTATCTGACCGCGTTGGACGAACTGGGCGGCACGGCGCAAAAAGCCGTCGCGTTCGAGGATTCGGCCTCGGGCGTGAAGTCGGCGAGTTCGGCGGGCATCCATACATTCGGCATGCTGACGGCGCTGAGCCGGGAGCAGCTCGGCGAGGCCGGCGCGCACGAATTCATCCGGGATTTTTCGGATCGGGTGCTGTGGGATTATCTGGCGCGCGTGAATGCGGCGTGACGGGGTGCCCAGGCGGAACGCCGCCGATTACCGTTGAGCGGCGCGTCGCCCGCCTCCGGCAGGATCGCGACTCAAGCGGCGAGCCGCCTGCGTCGCGCCGCCGCCTGAGCGGCTGCGGTTGCGCGCGCCGCCCGGAGGCTGATCAAGCCGTAACGGGCGCGAGCGCCGCCGGATCGGAATAGCTCGGCTTGCCGGTTTCGATATGGCCTGCGAAGCGGCGCACGAACTTGCCCGTTGCGCCGTCCGACACTGTCACGTCATACCAGTGATGGCTCGATGCAAGCGGCCACTGCTCGATGCGCTCGTCGCCGCCGCGCAGTGTCAGCTGGCGCGCAGGCGCGCCGTATGCGTTGTCCGACAGGCTCAGCTTGATGCTCTGTCCGCCGTGATTCTTGAGCTTCAAATACAGGTTACCGTTCGCGACGTCGTAGCCCGCCTGCACTTCCGGATGGGCGGCCGCGTGCGGGCCGTGCCCGTCGGGCGCGGCAGTGCCGGCGAACGTGCGCACGAAGCCGTTCGGGCCGTATACGGTGAACGCATACGCGCCGTTCGTCGCCGACAGATCGAACTCGTCGTGCAACGTGGCGTGTGCGCCGACCGTATAGCGCCACGGGCCATCGCCGCGGTTCGTCGCGTACACGTAGAAGTGCGCTCCCTGTTTGCCGCGGTTCGCGAATTCGATGCGCAGCGTCGTGCCGCCCCGCACGCGCGCGTTCACATGCAGTTCGTAGGGCAGTGCGCGCGCCGGACGCACGCCCGGCTCCTGCGGATCGACCGGGCTCGGCGCGGCGGGCACGCTCGGCGCGGGCTTGGTCGAGCAGAGTTGGTCGGCGATCGATCGATAGTTGCTGGTGTCGGGCAGCGGCGGCAGTGTCGCATCCGGCGTGCGGAAATCGAATGCCGACGTCAGATCGCCGCACACGGTGCGGCGCCACGGCGTGATGTTCGGCTCGTTGATGCCGAAGCGCGCGGCGATGAAGCGGATCACCGACGTATGGTCGAAGACTTCCGAGCACACGAAACCGCCCTTCGTCCACGGCGAAACGATGGTCATCGGCACGCGCGGGCCCAGGCCGTAAGGCAGGCCGTCGGCCGTGTATTGGCCGCCGCGTCCGGGGTTCACGACGTTATGGATCTCGCCGTCGACGGTGACGGTGGACAAGCCCTGCGCGCGCGTCGTCGGCGGTTGCGGCGGCACGATGTGGTCGAAGAAGCCGTCGTTCTCGTCGTACATGATGAAGAGCACGGTTTTGCGCCACACGTCGGGGTTCGCGGTCAGCGCATCGAGAATGTGCGACGTGTAGTTCGCGCCATACGCGGGGGTGTACTTCGGATGTTCGGAGAACGCGGCGGGCGGCAGCAGCCACGACACCTGCGGCAGCTTGTTCGCGAGCACGTCGGCTTTCAGATCGTCGAGCGTGCGCACCGTTTGCGCGCGTTGATAAAGCGACGAGCCCGGCTTCGCATCGATGAAGTTCGCGAAGTTTTGCAGGATGTTCGTCCCGTAGTTGCCGTTCAGCGGATCGACCCAGGTCGTGCCCTGTTGATAGATCTGCCACGAAATGCCCGCGGCCTCGAGGCGCTCCGGGTAGGTCGTCCACGACAGCAGTTGATATTGCGGCGGCACGTCGCCGTCCACGTAGTCGTTGTTGTCGAGCAGCGGGCCGCCGAACTTGCCCGTCGGATCGACCGTGCCGGTCATCAGATACGAGCGGTTCGGATGCGTCGGGCCGGGCAGCGAACAGAAATAGTGGTCGCAGACGGTGAACGCGTCGGCGAGCGCATAGTGGAACGGGATGTCCTCGCGCACGTGATAGCCCATCGTCATGTCGGTCTTGTTCGCGGGCCACTGGTCGTAGCGGCCGCCGTCGATCGCCGCGTGCGTTTTGTACCACGAGTGATCGAGATCGCCGATGCATTGCGCGCTCGTGGTCAGCGTATTGAGCCGAAACGGCAACACGGGCTTGCCGGGGTCGGCTTTCGACGGCTGGTACCAGACCGGCTTGCCGTTGGGCAGCGGGATCGGGAAGCGGTCGTTGTAACCGCGCACGCCGCGCAGGTGTCCGAAATAATGATCGAACGAGCGGTTTTCCTGCATGAACACGACAATGTGCTCGACGTCCCGGATGGTGCCGGTGCGCGATGCGGCGGGGATCGCGAGCGCACGGCGAATCGATTCGGGCAAGACGGTGAGCGCGGCGGCGGCGCTCGTGGATTGCGCGACGGTCTGCAGGAAACGGCGGCGGCTTTCTGATGTCATCTGTTCACCTTGGGTTCTGCGGGGAAGAGGGCGCGCGGCGATGCCGCGCGTTCAACCTGGGCTCGATGCGGCATGCACGAGCGCTGCCTTCGCGCCGGATGCGTCTTCGTCGGCGTCTTCGGGCGGGTAGTGGATCACGGGCGGCGCGAGCGGCGCGCTCGCGGCGGCGTTGCCGCCGGCTGGCGCGCCGCCGTTGAACGCATCGGCGCCGTTCCTGGCGAACGGCGGTTGCTGCGCGGCGGCATTGGTCTGCGCGCGCGATGCTTCGGACGCGTCGTCGCTGCAGGCCGCCACGAGCGACGCGGCGCAGACGACGGCGCCGAGCATGGCTGAACGGTGGCGCATCGGCAGGCTCCGGGAGGAACGCGAATTGGGCATGCTGCGAAGTATGACGAAATGATGCGTCGATTGCGTGACCTGTTTGCTACGCCAATGTGATGACGATTTTCTTTCCATGTCTGACGAATGGCTGTCATTGACGCCGATGCGCACCGGCTGCCGCGCAAGTGGGCGCTCTTCGGGCGCGCCGCTCAGCCGGCGGCCGGCGGCACGAACGCGCCGAAGTTCGCGCTTGCCGTATCAGGGTCGACGTGCATTGTTCCGCAATCGAGCGAAATCGTCGTTTGCGCCTGCTGCACGATCGACCACGGCCGCGACGGATCATAGCCGGACCATCCGGCCGAGTTCGCAAGCCACGTGTACTGGACGAGGCCTGCCTGCTGCATCGCCCGGCACGTGCTGCCCGATCCGTACACGCCGATGCCGTATCGGCGGTTGCCGTTGCCGGCTGCCGCGACACCGCTTGCGACGCCGTGGAAATATGAGGTGATGCATCCGTCGATGTCGGCGGCTGGCGCGTCGTAGTCGACCGTGAAATACAAGCCGCCGTTTCGCGCGCCGAGATCGCCTGCTTGGGTCGCGGCGCGCAAACCGTCGATGTAGCCTCGCAGCGCGCTGAAGTAATCGCAGGACGACGGGGCGTCCTCGTAGACGAGCACGAGCTTCAGGCCGGCGTTCCAGATCGCGTTGGCCTCGTCGCGGCCGATCACCTTGGGATGAGGGGGATCGTCGTAGAGATCGATGCTCAGATAGCGGGCAACGAAGTCGTATTGCGCGTTGCGGATCGCGTTCGCGTTGGCCGCGCAGTTTTGCACGGTGTCGAATCCGTTTGGCATGGCATGTCCTTTGATCTGTCCGGGGCGCGGCGGCCGGGCGGCCCGCGCCAAGACGAATCGGCGTGCGGCGGCGCGTCGATTCGCGGGCGCGGGGCGGCCGTATCCGGTTCGCGAGCGCGGTTATTGCGGTTGCGAGCGGAACGCTTGCAGCACGGTCAGCAGGCTCGTGAGGTTGTCGGCGATGCCGCCTTGCGCGATCTTCTCGGTAGCTGCCGCGCCGGCAGTGGTGTCGACGCTGTAGATCTGCATCACGCCCATGTTGGTGGCTGCCTGCGCCGCAGTGTTCTGCTGTTGCTGCGCGGACACGGCGTTCTGGAACAGAATGCCGGTGGAATGCGCCATCGTCTGGTAGATCGTGCCCAGCGCCGTTGCGGGGCTTTCTCCCAAAACCTTGACGTTCGATTGCGTGACGGCATCGGTGATTTGCGAATTGACTGCGGTCGGAGTGGTCATGGCTGATTCCTAGAAGTTGAGTCGTAGCGGGAATGGAAGCGGCGCGGCGCGCTGACGGTCAGCCCGGCGCCGGCTCATGCGGCGACGCCCGGCGGCGTCATTGCGGCGGCGAGCGGAACGATTGCAGCACGGTCAACAGGCTCGTGAGGTTGTCGGCGATGCCGCCTTGCGCGACCTTCTCGGTGGCCGCCGCGCCGGCGGTGGTGTCGACGCTGTAGATCTGCATCAAGCCCATGTTGGCGGCCGCCTGCGCGAGCGTGTTCTGCTGCTGCTGCGCGGACACGGCGTTCTGGAACAGGATGCCGGTGGAGTGCGCCATCGTCTGGTAGATCGAACCCAAGGCCATCGCGGGGCTTTCCGCGACGACTTTGACGTTCGACTGCGTGACGGCGTCGGTGATTTGGTCGTTGACGGTGGTCGGAAAAGTCATGGTGTGGCTCCTATCATGTCATGCACGGAAAATGCCGTGCGCAGGAAAGAACGTTGAGGCGCGCGGAATGTGAGCGCGGCGTCCGATTGTTTGGCAGTACGAATCATCAGGATGCCGGCGCGTATGCGCGGGCGTCCGTGCGCGTGGCGATGTCGCGCTGAATCAGCTCGATCACGTAATCGGCTGCGCGCGCCAGTTGCGCTTCAGCGGGCCGCATATCCGCTTGCGCGGCGAAGCGTTGCAGCGCCGTGCGCAACTCGGCGAGCGACGTGACCGATTGCAGCGCATCCGCGATCGGCTTGGGGTGTGCCGTGTTGGGCGGTGCCGGCACGGCGGCCGGCGGTTCGCCGGCGGCGGGCGCAGCGGGGCTCGCGGGCGGCGTTGCGGCTGGCGTGGGGGCGATTGCGGCGGGGGCGGCCGCCGCCGCGGCGGTAATGGCAGGGACGGGCGCGGATGCAGGCAACGGGGCTTGATGCGATATCGGTGACGGCGCATCGCTGGGCGCGGACGATGGCGCAGGCGCAGGCGCAGGCGCAGGCGCAGGCGCAGGCGCAGGCGCAGACGCAGACGCAGACGCAGACGCAGACGCAGACGATGGCGATGGCGATGGCGATGGTTCCGGCGTGCTCGATGCGCGCCCGGAAACCGGCTGTGGCGCGGGTACGGCCGGTACTTGAGGCAGCGATTGCAGCAACTCGTTGATCGTCGCTTCGGTGAGATGCAAGCCTTCGTCGATCGCCGCATCGGCGGCGAGCCGTGCAAGCGCAAGCGCGGTGCGCCCCGGGCGCGGTGTGCTGGCCGCAGGCGGTGTCTGTTTCAACTGCCGATAGATCAGGCGCAGCAGCGGCACGGTTTGCGCTCTGACTTCGGAGCCGATGAAGCTTTCGACGGCTTGCTTGAAATCGTCGAACCCGGATTGGACGTCGCTCATGATGATTCTCCTTGCAAACGGATTGGGCCCGGCAATGCCGGCTCGCAGAGGGCGGCCCGCGCGAGGCGCGGGCTGCGTCGCGTGCGCGCTTGCGGCGGCGGGCGCGGCCAGGGGCGTTGCGTGACGGCGCGGGCAAGCACGCAGGCCGGGGCACATTTGTCGACGTTGATGCCCTCGCATTGCACCTGCACGCGACGGCCGCTTACTTGCGGTTCGCGAATAGATCGGTGTAGGACGAAAGGCTCTTGTCGATTCGATCCAGCGCGAAGCTCGCGGCGTCGGCTTCGATCGCGCCAGCGGCTGCAGCGACCGCCGCCGCCGCGCCCACCAGCAAGTCGGCGACAAGCGCGCCTACTGCGTCCTCGGCCGCCTTCGCCGGCATGCCCTTGCCGATGTTCTCGACCATCTCTTTCATCAGCACGCCCTGGCTTGCCAACGCGATCTTGCTGATGGCGTCGAAGTAGTTCGCGGCGGACTGCGCGACGAGCCCCGATGCCTGCGAGATCATCATGTTCGGCGCGGTGGCGATCTGGGATGCCGCGTAGGACGCGCTCGCCGCGTTGGTGAACTCGACGGCCTGCACGATCTGCTGATTCAGTGCCTGCGTGGCGGGGGGCGGGCCGGCATTCGCAGTCGCGCCAGGAGCGGCTGCTCCGGATGCTGCCTCGGATGATGCGGCAGCGCCGGGCAAAGGCGGCCGCGACGCAGAAGAGGTGGGACGGGGGGAGGCGGGCGTTCCGGTGGAGGCCGCCGGCGTGCCGGCTGATGCGTTGTCCGGCCCGGCGTCGGGGGCCGCGGCCGGGGCGGATGTGCCGGGTCGCGCAGGCGATTCGGTTACGCTGGCGCTGACCGCTTCGCCGCCGGATCGCGTGCCTGTGGCGGAGGATGATGCATCGGCGGCTGGCCCCTCCGCCGTATGCTGCGCCGTCTGTGCAACTCCGGCGTGCGGTGTCGAATCGGCGGGCGCTGCCGCTGCGGAGGCGGATGCCGGTGCCGGCGCCGCTGTTTGCGCACCAGCCGCTGTGGCGTCGGTGGCCGGCGCCGCTGTCGCGCTTGGCTGCGCCGCGCCGGCCGCCTGCGCTGCCGCTGCCGGTTGCGTGCCCGCCGCGTGCCCGGATGCAAGCGGCTCGCCGGCTCGCGTTGGTGCGCCGCCCGTATCTGCGTCATCGTGCTGCGGCTTGGTGGGCGGGGCCAATCGGCTTTTCAGTGTGTTCCAGAATGCTCCCATGATCGAGCGCTCCTTCGGATGAGCATCATGTCGACGAGACACCGATCGCCATGATCAGCGCGACTGCTTTCGACACCACGGCGGTCGACACCTGATTGAGCGCCTGCTGGCTCTGCACGGCGTTCTGTAGCGACAGGCCGGCCGCGTGACTGGCGACCTGGTAGAGCGATGCGATTGCCTGGGCGGGCGCTTCGGCCACGACCTTGACGTTGGTTTGCGTGACCGCATCCGTGATCTGCGTGTTGACTTGAGTGCCCTCGGCCATGACGGCTCCTTTGGATGAAAGCTGACATCACCGGCGCGCGATCCGTGCACCGGCGCTTGCTTCACGCGTTCACGACGCGAAGTTGACCTGCGTGCCTTCGTCCCAGAAGCCCGTCAACGCGAAGCGGCCATCGCTTTCGCATTGCAGCGCGAGATCGTAGGGCGTCATCGCGGAAGGCCGGAGTTGAAACACCGGCGGCGGAGGCGGCAACAGGTTCGCGCTCATATACAAATTGCCGACTTCATAGCAATTCGCGACGAACTGCGAGCAGAACGACGCGCTGCCGATATCGACCGACTCGTTGATGCGTTCGCTCAGATCGGCGCCGTAGCTGCTGTTCCTGAAGATCGACAGCATCGCCGCCCACTTGCTGTAGCGCGCGGGGATCGACGCGACCGCGCCGTTGTCGTAGAACTGCTGCGCGGCGATGACGGCCGCTTCGGCAAGGCGATCGCCGAAGCACGAGTAGATCAGCGCGCTGCGCTGCGGATCGTCGTTCAGGTTGGTCTCGACGATCCCTTCGCCGACGCTTTCGATGACGCGATCGTCGCCGATCGCGATCGCCGCATGCACGATCGGCACCTCGGGATCGGCTTTGCCGAAGAAGCTGGCCTTGAGCCATTGGCCTGCCCTGATCAGCACGCGCGGCAGCTTGGTGCCGACGGGGTCGTCTTGTCTTGCGACGCTTAATACGATGTCTCCGGGACGCATGAGAGGCTCCTTGCGATGTGAGGGGGCGCCGCGCGCGGCGCGGGAGTCGCCTGGCGCGCATGGCCAGGCTCTCGTGAAGAACGCGCGCGCGCGCCGCTTGTGAGGCGGCTTTGCGCGTCAATTCACATCGACCAGCTTGCGCAGCTTGCGGCGGATCGTTTCGATCCGTTTGCGCGCGAGCGCTTCGTTGATGCCGAACTCCGCCGCGATGACCGGATACGGCAGATCCTGCTGGAACTTCATGCGAAACAGCGCCTGCTCCGGCGCGGGCAGGCGGTCCACCGCACGCTCGATCATCGACAGCATTTGCGCGATCTCGAAGCGGCGCTGGATGGACGAATCGTCGCTTGCGACCGTGCGCGCGTCGAGCGAATGGCTGTCGGTCGAGTAGTCGAAGATCTGCCGGTCGCGAGCGCCGCGCCGCACGGTATCGAGAAACACGTGGTTGAGCACCATGAACATGAAGCCTTCGGGCTCGCGAATGCGCTGCGGTGCGTTGCGCATGTAGACGAACACCTTCAGCGCGGTGATCGCGAGCAGCTCGTCGGCTTTGTCGCGATCGCCGCGCGACAGCCGGCGCGCGCGCTGCCATAGATTCGGCCGTACTTTGTCCCAGGCTTCGGCGAAACGCGCTTCGATCGATGCGGCAGGCGTGGTATTTGCCGCGATTGCGCATTGCTGCTCCATGTTCGGCCCCCGTTTGCGTTTTGATTTATCTGAAGCACATTCTGGACAGCGCGAAATACGGATGCTGTTCCCGCGGGAACAATCAGTGAAATACGGTTTGCGCACGCCGTTTAGGAATCGGCATAGGCTTTGCGCTTGAATTTTTCGAGATCTGTAATAAGAAGACTGTTATTGGTCCATTTCACTAATCCCGTGCGTCGCCATTGCTGTAATACCGCGTTGATTTTCGGCCGGCTCGCATTGACCATTGCCGCGAGCAGACTTTGGTTGCGCGGAAACGGCACGCGGATGCCGCCGCTTTCACTGAGCCCCTGTTCGTCGATCAACGGGATGAAGTGGCGCGCAAGCCGCGCCTCGAGGCGATGCAGGCAGGCGGATTCGACGAAATCGGCCGTATCGCGCACGCGCGAGCAGAGCTGCGTGACGATGCGGGCGACGAAGCGCGGCTCGCCGAGCAGGATATCGAAATGCGCGCGGGCCACCATCAGCAGGATCGTGGGGCCGCACGCGAACGCCGTGGCGAGCCGGCCGCGCGGATCGGCAAGCGCGGTTTCGCCGACAAGCTCGCCTGGCCCCGCGTCGCCGATGATCAGCTCGCGTCCGTCGGGGCCGTAGAGCGTCGAATAGATTTTGCCGATCACGACGATCGCGATGAAATCGTCGGGATCGTTCTTCCGGTACAGGATGTCCGCGTCACGCAGATGCCGTTCGATCGCGTGTTGCGCGACGCGCGCAATGAACGCGTCGGGCATGCCGCGGAAGACCGGCGAGTGCGCGAGCGTCGCGGCCGTGCGCAACACAGTGTTTTCCCGAGCGTCCGGTGCTTTGCATTTTCCGCTTAAATTCACGGCTTTCCCCTGTCCGGTGCAATTGCTGACCAGAACGGGGGGCATATTTCTTTGTGAATCCGGAATTCGAGAATATGGATTTGTTTGTCGACTGAAAGGTAATCGGGAAGCGTGCGCAGACGGTATTGGCCGATCATTTTTTTGGATTACCGTTTGTTTATTGTCCGTGCAAATCCGGTTATGGCGATTTTCGTGTGAGGGATCGACGGCGCGCGATAAGGTGCCGTCGCGATGGCGCGGGTTGCAATAGGCGGAGTATGTCGCGCCGAATCGTGTCGTGCGGCGTTTTGTGATGCAACATCGCGATGCCGGCGCGTCGGTTGCCCGCCGGTTCGACGAACGGGCGAACACGTCGCGCGTTGCGCGAGCGTGGCGCGTTCGCGAGCCCGGCGCGAGCGGCGTGCGTCGATCGCCGGCCGCAACGCGCCGCCGGCGCATCAGCCATTACAATCGTTGGTCGCCAGCATGTCATGACCACCAGCACCAGCGGAGCACCGTCGATGGAATATCAAACTCAAACTCAAACTCAAAATCAAAAGAGAAAGCAGAAGAAAACCCGCCACTGGCTCGCGATTTCCGTGTTCGCGTCGGCGGCATTCGCCACCTGCGCCGCGCATGCCGATACGTCGCTGCTCAACGTCTCGTATGACGTCACGCGCGAACTGTACAAGGACATCGATGCGAGCTTTGTCGCCGTGTATAAGCAGAAGACGGGCGAGACGGTGTCGGTCAAGCAGTCTCATGGCGCGTCGAGCGCGCAGGCGCTGTCGGTATTGCAGGGCTTGCAGGCCGATGTCGTGACGATGAACCAGCCGAACGACATCGATCTGCTCGCCGAGCGCGGCCAATTGCTGCCGAAGGACTGGCGCGCGCGCCTGCCGCACAACAGCTCGCCGTACTCGACGACGATGGTGTTCCTCGTGCGTCACGGCAATCCGAAGCGGATCAACGACTGGAGCGACCTCGCGCGGCCCGGCGTGCAGGTGGTGATCGCCAATCCGAAGACGTCGGGCAACGGCCGCTACGCGTATCTCGCCGCATGGGGCTATCAAAAGCTCAAGGGCGCAACCGATCAGCAAGCGCTCGACTTCGAGAAGGCGATCTTCCGTAACGTGCCCGTGCTCGATTCCGGCGGCCGCGGCGCGACGACGACGTTTACGCAACGCGGGATCGGCGACGTGCTCGTCACGTTCGAAAACGAAGTCGCGCTGATCGATACAGGCGCGGCGGGCGCGAGCTTCGATGCGGTTTATCCGTCGGCGAGCATTTTGGCGGAGCCGCCGGTTGCGCTCGTCGACAAGGTCGTCGACAAGAAGGGCACGCGCAAGGTGGCACAGGCCTATCTCGACTATCTGTATTCGCCCGACGCGCAGCAGATCATCGCGCGACACCATTTGCGCCCGCGCGATCCGGACGTGCTCAAGCAGCATGCGGGCGAATTCAAGCCGCTGAAGACGTTCAGCGTCGAGCAGGTCTTCGGCAGTTGGGCGAACGCGCAGAAGACGCATTTCGCCGACGGCGGCACGTTCGACAGGATCGTCGTCGACCGGAAATAGGCGGCGCGCGTCACGCGCTCGGGCGGCATGTCGACCGCCGCCCGAGCGCGGCGTCGCCGCAAAGGAATCGGAAGCTGCGCGTGCTACGCTCGCCGCACCCCACTCGGCGAGATTGCGATGAATTCCGATTCCCCCTCCGCGCGCTCCTCCGATCGTTCTGCCGGCGCGGCTGCAAGCGCGCCGCGCCGCGGCGGCCGCCGGCTTTGGTCCGGCACGCGCTATGTGATCGCGCACGGCATGCCGGTCGAGGGCTGGCGCGATCTCTATTATTGGGCGCTCAAGGTGAGCTGGCCTGCGTTTTTTGCGGCGCTCGCGGCGCTTTTCCTGGTGAACAACGCGATTTTCGCGACGCTCTATTCGCTCGGCGATGCGCCGATCGCGAACCAGTCGCCGCCGGGCTTCGCCGGCGCATTCTTTTTCAGCGTCGAGACGCTCGCGACAGTCGGCTACGGCGACATGCATCCGCAAACGGTCTATGCGCATTGCGTCGCGACGCTCGAGATTTTTGCCGGGATGTCCGGCATCGCGCTCGCCACGGGCCTCGTATTCGCGCGCTTCGCGCGGCCGCGCGCGAAGATCCTGTTCGCGCGCCAGGCGGTCGTGCGCCCGCTCAACGGCCAGTTGACGCTGATGGTGCGTGCGGCGAACGCGCGGCAGAACGTGATTGCCGAGGCGCGCGCGAAGCTCAGGCTGATGCGGCGCGAGCGTTCACCCGAGGGCTACACGCTGATGAAGATCCACGATCTGAAGCTCGTGCGCAGCGAGCATCCGATCTTTCTGCTCGGCTGGAATCTGATGCACGTGATCGACGAATCGAGCCCGCTTTTCGGCGAGACGCCTGAATCGCTCGCGGCGGGCAGCGCGATGATCCTCGCGATGATCGAAGGCTCGGACGAAACCACCGCGCAGATGATGCAGGCGCGCCATGCGTGGGAGCACGACGCGATCCGCTGGCACCACCGCTACGTCGACATCATGAGCGTGGTCGACGGCATGACTCACATCGATTACGCATACTTCGACGAAATCGAGCCGCTCACGCCGGATTCGCCGCCGCCGCCCGACGTCGTGCGGCCGATCTGACCAGTGACCGGCACGTTTCGCGAGATTCTCCTCAAAACAACGGCAAAGCGAGAATAGATTTTTGCTTTAACGCGATTTGTTCGCGAGATGAGCAAAAACATTCTTCTATTGGCGCAAAAGAATACGTTCATCAGGCCGCGCGCCGCCAGCGTGCGCGGCCGCTCGCATCAGATCCGGCGCGCACGAGCGCCGGGGAAACGGATTCCGAGGAGACAACGATGAACGCACGCCTGCCTGTCGGCAGCCCTCCTGTACTTGCCGACTATCGCCTGAGCGATAACCTTTGCGCCACGCGCGGACGCATCTTTTTGACCGGCACTCAGGCGCTCGTGCGCATATTGCTGATGCAGCGCGCGCTCGACGCCGAGGCGGGCCTGAACACCGCGGGCTTTGTCAGCGGCTATCGCGGCTCGCCGCTCGGCATGGTCGATCAGCAACTGTGGAAGGCGAAGAAGCTGCTCGACGCGGGCGGCGTGCGCTTTTTGCCGGCGATCAACGAAGAGCTGGGCGGCACGGCCGTACTCGGCACGCAGCGGGTCGAAGCGGACCCCGAGCGCACCGTCGATGGCGTGTTCGCGATGTGGTATGGCAAGGGCCCCGGCGTCGATCGCGCGGGCGACGCGCTCAAGCACGGCAACGCGTATGGTGCGTCGCCGCACGGCGGCGTGCTGGTGGTGGCGGGCGACGATCACGGTTGCGTGTCGTCGTCGATGCCGCATCAGAGCGATTTCGCGATGATCGCGTGGCATATGCCGATCGTGAATCCGGCGAATATCGCCGAGATGCTCGAATTCGGCCTGTACGGCTATGCGCTGTCGCGCTTCTCGGGCGCATGGGTCGGTTTCAAGGCGATCTCGGAGACGGTCGAGTCGGCCTCGAGCGTCGATCTCGACGCGCTCGCCACCCGTTGGCCCGCGCCGGCGGATTACGAGCTGCCCGCGGACGGGCTGCACAACCGCTGGCCTGATCTGCCGAGCCTCGCGATCGAAGCGCGGCTGGCGGCGAAGCTCGACGCGGTCAGGCACTTCGCGCGCGCGAACAGCATCGACAAATGGATCGCGGCGAGCGCGCACGCGAACGTCGGCATCGTCACCTGCGGCAAGGCGCATCTGGATCTGATGGAGGCGCTGCGCCGGCTTGATCTGACGGTTGCCGATCTCGACGCGGCCGGCGTGCGGATCTATAAGGTGGGCCTGTCGTTTCCGCTCGAGACGACGCGGCTCGACGCGTTCGTCGACGGCCTTGCTGAAGTGCTCGTGATCGAGGAGAAGGGGCCGGTCGTCGAGCAGCAAATCAAGGAGCATTTGTACAACCGCGCGCCGGGGGCGCGGCCCGCGGTGCTCGGCAAGCGCGATGCGTCGGGCGCGCCGCTGCTGCCGGAGCTGGGCGAGTTGCGGCCGTCGCGGATTCTGCCGGTGTTCGCCGACTGGCTCGCGCGTCACAAACCCGCGCTCGACAGGCGCGCGCGCGTGGTCGATCTCGTTGCGCCGCGCATCCTGTCGAACCGTGCCGACGCGGTGCGGCGCACGCCGTATTTCTGTTCGGGCTGCCCGCACAACACGTCGACGCGCGTGCCGGAGGGCTCGGTCGCGCAAGCCGGCATCGGCTGCCATTTCATGGCGTCGTGGATGGAGCGCGGCACGACGGGCCTCATTCAGATGGGCGGCGAAGGCGTCGACTGGGCCGCGCACGCGATGTTCACGAACACGCGTCACGTGTTCCAGAACCTGGGCGACGGCACGTATTTTCATTCGGGCATCTTAGCGATTCGGCAGGCGGTGGCCGCCCGCGCGAACATCACCTACAAGATTCTCTATAACGATGCGGTCGCGATGACGGGCGGGCAGCCCGTCGACGGCAGCATCTCGGTGCCGCAGATCGCGCGGCAGGTCGAGGCGGAGGGCGTATCGCGCTTTGTCGTCGTGTCCGACGAGCCGCAGAAGTACGACGGGCATCACGCGCAGTTTCCGGCGGGCACGACGTTTCATCATCGCAGCGAGCTGGATGCGGTGCAGCGGATGCTGCGCGACACGCCGGGCGTCACCGTGCTGATCTACGACCAGACCTGCGCGGCCGAGAAGCGCCGCCGCCGCAAGAAGGGCGAATATCCCGATCCGGACCGGCGGCTCTTCATCAACGAGGCGGTTTGCGAAGGCTGCGGCGATTGCGGCGTGCAGTCGAACTGCCTGTCGGTCGAGCCGGTGGAAACCGCGCTCGGGCGCAAGCGGCGTATCGATCAGTCGTCGTGCAACAAGGACTTTTCCTGCGTGAACGGCTTTTGCCCGAGCTTCGTGACAGTCGAGCATGCGCAGCTCAAGAAGGCGGCCGGCGCCGCGTTCGACGAAGCGGCGCTCGCCGCGCGCGTCGACGCGCTGCCGCGGCCGGCGACGCATCTCGATGCCGCGCCGTTCGATCTGCTGATCACCGGCGTCGGCGGCACGGGCGTCGTGACGATCGGCGCGCTCGTCAGCATGGCCGCGCATCTCGAAGGTAAAAGCGCCTCGGTGCTCGATTTCATGGGCTTTGCGCAAAAGGGCGGCGCGGTGCTGTCGTTCGTGCGGATCGCGTCGTTGCCCGTGTGGCTCAACCAGGCACGCATCGATACGCAGCAGGCCGACGTACTGCTCGCGTGCGACATGGTCGTCGGCGCGAGCGCCGATGCGTTGCAGACGGTGCGGCGCGCACGCACGCGGATCGTCGTCAACACGCATGCGATTCCAAACGCGGCGTTCGTGCGCGATCCGGATGCGGACCTGCATGCGGATGCGCTGCTGGAGAAAATGCGCGATGCGGCAGGCGATGCGTTCCTGACGAGCTGTGACGCGCAGGCGCTCGCGACGAAATTCCTGGGCGATACGGTCGGCGCGAACGTGCTGATGCTCGGCTTTGCGTGGCAGCAAGGCAACGTGCCGGTGTCGCTCGACGCGATGATGCGCGCGATCGAATTGAACGGCGTGGCTGTGCCGATGAATAAGCTCGCATTCTCGATCGGGCGGATGGCCGCGGGCGATGCGGCCGGCCTCGATGCATTGTGGAACGCCCGCCATCCGGTGCACGAGCCGTTGCCGCCGCTCACGCTCGATGCGCTCGTCGCCGATCGCATCGAGCGTCTGGCCGCCTATGGCGGCGCGCGCTATGCCGAGCGTTATCGCGCGCTGGTGGAGGCGGCGCGCGCGACGGGCGACGAACGCGTCGCCCGTGCGGTCGCGACGACATTCCATCGGCTGCTGGCGGTAAAGGACGAATACGAGGTGGCGCGGCTTTACACGGACGGCGCATTCCGCGCGGCGCTCGAGGCGCAGTTCGAAGGTGTGGCGGGCAAGGATTTTCGTGTGCAGTTCCATCTCGCGCCACCTGCGATCGCGAAGGCCGGCAAGGATGGCGGCGCGCCGCGCAAGCGGGCGTTCGGCCAATGGCTGTGGCCGGCGCTCGGCGTGCTCGCGCGCATGCGCAGCCTGCGCGGCACGCCGCTCGATCCGTTCGGCCGCACGGTCGAGCGCAAGATGGAGCGCGCGCTCGCCGACGATTACGAGACGACGATGCGCCGGGCGCTCGCGGCATTTACGCCGCAAACGGCCGACACGGTTGTGCGGCTTGCCGAGCTGCATGCGAAGGCGCGCGGCTACGGGCACGTGAAGTTCGCGAACGTTGCGGGCGTGAAGCGCGCGGAGCGTGAACTGGCCGCGCAGCTTGCGATCGAGGCGGCCACCAGCGCGGCCGTCACGCGTGCGCTTGACACGTTCAAGGGGGCGGGGGCGCTGCGCGGAATTCCGGTTGTCGTCGCGAAATCCTGATGTCTTGAACGCACAATGAACGGCGGCGGGAATGCGGGCGCGCGTTTTCGCCGCCGGCCGGGTTATACGATACCTTTCTTGCGCGTCGACAGCGCAGCCTCCGACAGATCGATCTCGCGTATCAGCTTGGCGAGCGTTTCGTCGCCGATCTTGCGCTCGCCGCGTAGCCGGTAGAGTGCCGCGCGTTCCGCGCGAAGCGCGGCGATTTTCATCCGCAGTTCCATTTGTTCGGACTGCCTGGCTTCGTCGAGCGGCGTCCTGCCGTCGCCGGCATAGGCGGACAAGCGCCGCCGATACAGATCCATGACGCGCGCGGTCACGTCCGCGCAGCGCGCGGCGGCGGCTTCGTCGAGATCGGCGGCGATCGCGTCGTGCGTCGTGTCGACCGCGCGGATCGCTGCCTGGGCCGTTGCCGCGCGTGCCGCGCGCTCTTCGTGCGCATGCGGATTGTGCGTCGGACGCACGCCGCGCAGCAGCAACGGCAGCCCGGCCACCGCCACGGCGATCGAGCCGAGAATGACGCCCGATGCGATGAAGATCGCGGTATCGCGGCCGGCGAGCGGCGTGCCGTCGGCGAGTGCGACCGGGATCGACAGCACGCCCGCAAGCGTAATCGCGCCGCGCACGCCACCCACCGTCATCACCGCGATCGTGCGCAGCCCGGCCATCGTGCCGGTGAGACCGTGCTTGGCCGCGCGGCGGCTCGCGATCCAGCGCAGCAGCCAGACCCACGTGAAACGGATCGCGTACAGCGCGACGAGCATCGCCGCGACATAGCCGATCATCATGCCGACGAGCACGTCGCTCGTATGGTGCGCATCGACGAGCGCGCGGCCGATGATGTGCGGCAATTGCAGCCCGAGCATGATGAACACCATGCCGTTGAACACGAATTCGATCATCGCCCACGTGCTTTCGGCGCGCACCCGCGCGGCGACGGTGCTGCTGCGCGAGAAGCTCGTATAGTTCATCATCATCCCGGACGCGACAGCCGATAGGATGCCTGACAAACCGAGATGCTCGGCAATCAGATACGACGCGAACGGCACGAGCAGCGTCATCACGATGCCGGGCGCGGGGTCGCCTTCCTGCGATGCGTTCAGAAAGCGTGTGGACAGCGTGCTGAACAGCCATGCGAGCAGCGCGCCCACGACGAGGCCGCCCGATGCAACGATCACAAAGCTGATCGCCGCGTCGCGCAGCGAGAACATGCCGGTCAGCGCGGCGGCAATCGCGAATTTCAGCGCGACGAGGCCCGATGCGTCGTTCATCAGCGCTTCGCCTTCGAGGATGTGCATGAGCTGCGGCGGAATGCGCCCCTTGCCGGCGATACCGGACAGCGCGACCGCATCGGTCGGCGACAGCACGGCGGCGAGTGCGAACGCGACCGGCAACGGCATGCCGGGAATCAGCCAGTGCGCGAAATAGCCGACGGCGAGCACCGTCGCGAACACGAGGCCGAACGCGAGCATCAGGATCGCGCGCCGCTGCAGATACAGTTCGCGCTTAGGAATGCGCCAGCCGTCCGCGAACAGCAATGGCGGAATGAACAGCAGCATGAAAATTTCGGGGTCGAACGTGACGTGCAGATTGAACTTCGGCCACGCGAGCACCGCGCCGATGGCAATCTGGATCAGCGGTAACGGCAGGCGCGGCAGCGGCAGCACGCGCGTCATCACGCCGGACAGCGCTACGGCGAGCAACAAAATCAGAACTGTGAAGACGATTTCCATCGGTATGCGAAACGGGGAAACAACGGTACGCAGTGTAACGCGCATGAAAGATGCACGACGGGAAAAGCTACGGCGCGGTTCGCACCGTAATGGTGCGAGCCGGCTCCGTCGATAGGCACGGCAATAGATCGGGGACCGAAATATTCGGTGTCGGGTTCTCCGGAGCCTGTTCGCGCGAACGAATGGGCTTGTCTGGCGGCCGGCCCGATGAATGGATTTTTCAAAATCGGCGGGACGTGTGCCGCCGGCCACATTGCGACGCCGTGCCCGCATGCGCCGCGCGGCGTGTCGCGGCGGCCAGGCCGGGGCAATGCACGTTCGCCAGCCTGTCACACGCAGAGGAGGCCAAGCTGAGCACGGAGCTTGCTTAACGCTAGGCGAAAACTAAGATCAAACAACCGAGGACCACTTATGACAATCCGCGAGTCGCGTATTCTGCCTGTCGACGTTTTCGTCGTGCGGAGGGCTGCTGCATGATCACGGTTCAACAGGAGCGTCCGGTTGCCGCGTCGCCATACCGCTTCGAAGCAGAGGTGACCTCGGGCCTCGCGCGCGTTGCCGCGCAGCATCACGATCTCACGCTGACGAGCGTGTTTCAGCCGATCTTCAGTTTGTCCCATATGCGCGCGGTCGGCTACGAGGCACTGTTGCGCGCGCACGATTCACTCGATCGCCCGGTATCGCCGCTCGACGTGCTCGGCGAAGCGGCGCGCCACGGCGAGGCCACGCAGGTCGAGCGGCTCGCGCAGGCGCTTCATCTCGAAAACTTCTCGCGTTTCGGCGCGCAGCGCGAATGGCTGTTTCTCAACGTGGACCCCGGCGTGCTGACCGATCCGTTTCAGGCCGCCGCGCTGTTCGCGAATCTGAAGCGGTTGAGCATTTCACCGCGGCGCGTCGTGCTCGAAGTGATCGAGCAGCGCGCGGAGGATCTCGAGCGGCTCGCCGATGCGGTGCGCGGGTTGCGCGAACAAGGTTTTCTGATCGCGCTCGACGATTTCGGCGCCGGCCATTCGAATCTCGAGCGGATCTGGCAATTGAATCCGGATATCGTGAAGCTCGACCGTATCATGCTGTCGCACGCGCAGCATCGCACGGGCGTCACCGCAGTCCTGCATGGGCTTGTCACGCTGCTGCACGAGGCGGGCAAACTCGTGTTGATCGAAGGCATCGAAACGGAGCACGAAGCGCAGATCGCGCTGTCTTGCGAAGCGGATTTCGTGCAGGGCTACTACTTCGGCCGTCCCGCGCCGGGGCTGCCGGACGGCGCGGCGGCGTGCGCCTGCATCGGCGAGCTGACCGAGCGTTTTCGCGAGCAGACCGAAGCGCGCGAGCGGCGCGACGCGCAGCGGCTCGCGCCGTATCTGCGCGCGTTCGAGCGCGCGGCCGAGCGCCTGGCGGCAGGCGAGCCGCTCGACGAAGTCTGCTGGAATTTCCTCGCGCTCGATCATGCCGCACGCTGTTTCCTGCTCGACGAACGCGGGCGGCAGGCCGGACGCAATGTGATGCTGCGCGCAGACCGCGCATCGCATGAGACCCGCTTTCTGCCGCTTGCCGACGCGCAGGGCGCGAACTGGCTGAGACGTCCGTATTTCCGCAGTGCCATCGCCGAGCCGGGGCGCGTGCATGTGACACGGCCTTATCTATCCATCAACGAGGCGCTGCCATGCGTGACGTTGTCGGCCGCGATTCGCGTCGGCGATGCGTTATGCGTGCTTTGCGGCGATATCGATTGGATCGACGATCCGGATTCCCCGGCCGCCGCACGCGTTGCATGTTGATCGCACAAGTCCGTGCGCTAGGCCGTGCCGGCGAAGTTGCTCAACCTGTGCTGCGCGTTTTTTCGCGTTACGGCAGGCGGTGCCATTGCGCGCGCCACTCTATTTCGCCATCGGTTTGCGCGACGGGATTAATAAATTAGTCATACGGATCAATCTAAGATAAGCCAAGAGCAATGCCATTGAGAGGGCCATATGAGAGAACCGGGAAGAAAGAACGAATATAAAAAACAACGCAGTATTCGCAACGCCGACGAAATCCAACGCGCACGCCGCTGGCGAATGCTGCGCAACGGCGTGGCGAGCGTGGCGCTCTTCTGCGCCGCGACGAGCGCGTTTGCGTGGGGCGATGTCGGGCATGAAGTCGTCGCGAAGATCGCCGATCATTACCTGACCGACCAGACCCGCATCGCTGTCAACGCGATTCTCGCGACCGACACGAGCGGCCTGACCGCCACCGATATCGCGAGCGAAGCGACCTGGGCCGACAAGTACCGCGCGTCGCATTCGAACACGTCGCAGTGGCATTACGTGGATACCGAAATCGCCACGGGCGACATCGATGCCGCATGCTTCGGCCATCCGCCGTTGCCTCTGAACACGGTAGCCTCGCAGGGGCCGGCGCAGGCGTGTGTGGTCGACAAAATCGATCAGTT
Source organism: Burkholderia singularis (assembly GCF_001718875.1). NCBI lineage: Bacteria > Pseudomonadati > Pseudomonadota > Betaproteobacteria > Burkholderiales > Burkholderiaceae > Burkholderia > Burkholderia singularis. Next base: position 38,455 of record NZ_CP013448.1, on the reverse strand, counting down.
CGTCAAGGAACTGAATGGGGCCGATACTTCGCCATCCGAACGGTTGCTCGCGCTGCAATTCATCCTTCATTTCGTCGGCGACGAACATCAGCCGCTGCATTCGAGCGATGACAACGATAGCGGCGGAAATTCGAAGCACGTGTCCGCGACCGGTTTCAAGTCGGGCAATCTGCACTCGTACTGGGACACGGCCTTCGTCACGCAACTGGGCACCAGCGCGGACGACATCGCGTCGAAGCTGATCCAGCAAATCACGCCGACCGACGTGGCCAACTGGCAAACGCTGACGCCGCGCGACTGGTCGCTGGAGGCGTTCGGCGTGGCGAAGCAGGATGCGTACGGCAAGCTGCCGCAACCGAACGCCAGCGGCGTTTATGTGTTGCCGAGCAGCTATGTGAGCACTGCAGAAGCCGATGTGTCGCTGCAATTGCGGCGCGCGGGCGTGCGCCTCGCCAGCGTATTGAATCAAGCGAATCTGACGGCGCCGAAGACGCAGAGCAAGCCTGCTGCCGCGCTGCTGGTTTCGCCGTTCGGGCGGTGACGCGCTCTGTGCGGGTTCGATGCGTCGCGCGCGTTGACGATACGCATGATTCAGACGTCTCGCCTATCTCCGGAATGAATGAGTATTCGAGCTTCACGATCGTCAATGGATGAGATCAATGCGTTATTGCTTCAAAATATTTTCCTGTTTTATTTAGAGATTCGAGTGACGGCAAAATAGTTAAAGTATTTTGTTGTATTTGATATGTAATGTACATAACATAAATATTTCTCGTCGTTCGATATATTACGATCCGCTTTCGTCATATTTTATGTCGTAAGCGTAATTTGAAATCTCTACATTTACAGGAGAGCGTAATGAGTATGGTCGAACTCGTTGAAGAGGAAATCCGGGCAGTGTCGGGCGGCACGTGGAATCCGCCCAGCATTTCGACGTTGCCCGGCATTATCTCTGCGTTGCCCGGTATTGTCTCCGCCTTGCCCGGCATCATCTCGGACATCATTGCCAACTTTCCTCATGATTGGATCAGCACGCTTCCCATGCCGATCGGAGGTTCTGAAGTCAAGCCGATTCCGTTTTAATGTCGGCGTCAACGGAATATCGCTGATTTAATCGGCATATGACGAAACGAGAGCGCTGGCTGAATTCATTCTTGGTTGGCGCTCTCCAAATATAAATGGCAAGCCGGGATGAGAACGAATCCTCTCGGTTTTGAGTTTTGTGAGATATTTGATTATTGCTCGACGATGGTTGATTTTCGTCGTCGGAGCAAGCGGCGCGTGCTCTGCGTCGGCGCCTGCCGAAACGCAGCCCGCATCGGCCGAAGACCTTCATTTCTCATTCTCCATTCTTTCAAAAACATTCACATTCGCGTCACATCGCCCCCGTATCGTCCTTTCGATTTTGAAAGCAATCACAACGACGACGGGAAACCGAAATGAAGCGAGTGAGATTAGTGGCGCTCCTGTGCGCGAGCGTCTTCGCGGCGGCGGGCTGCGGCAGCGACGATTCGCCCCAGGCGGGTACGCCGGGCGGCGGTACGCAAACGGCCGCGCGCAACGTGATTTTCTTCCTGGGCGATGGCATGGGGATCACCACGCTGACCGCCGCACGCATCTATGCGCTCGGCGAGGATGGCGCGCTCACGCTCGACACGCTGCCTGAAACGGCATTCGTGAAGACCTATTCGAACGACGCGCAGGTGACGGACAGCGCGCCGTCGATGTCCGCGTACATGACGGGCGTGAAGACCAACAACGAAGTGATCTCGATGACGCCCGACACCAAGGCGATCGAGCCAAGCGCGAATCTCACCGGCAATTGCGGGGCGAACAACGGCAAATCCGCGCGAACGCTGCTTGAGATCGCGAAGGCCAGCGGCATGGCGACGGGCGTCGTCACGACCACCCGCGTCACGCACGCGACGCCGGCCGCGACCTATGCGCACGTCTGCCACCGTGACGCGGAAAACGACATCGCCGCGCAGCTCGTGCCGGGCGGCGCAGGCTACAACGCGGCGCTGTCCGACGGCGTCGACGTCGTGCTGGGCGGCGGCCTGCAATTCTTCGTGCCCAAGGACGCGGGCGGCAAGCGTGCCGATGGCCGCCATCTGGTCAATGAGCTGAAGGCGAAGGGCTATGCGTTCGCACAGAACCGCGACGAACTGCTCGCCGCCGATGCGACGAAGGGCGGCAAGCTCGTCGGCTTGTTCACGTCGAGCCATATGAGCTACGACCTCGACCGCAACGTGACGAAGGAGCCGAGCCTCGCCGAGATGACGACGCGCGCGCTCGACGTGCTGCAAAGGAATGCGAACGGTTACTTTCTGATGGTCGAGGGCGGCCGCATCGACCATGCGCTGCACGACACCAACGCGAAGCGCGCGCTGCAGGATACGGTCGCGTTCGACAACGCGATCAAGGCGGCGCTGGACAAAGTGCGCAAGACCGATCCGGATTTGAAGAACACGCTCATCGTGGTCACCGCCGACCACGACCACACGCTCGTGCTGAACGGCTACGCGGCGCGCACCGGCAAGACGGAGGCGGGCAAGCCAGGCGTGCTCGGCGTGCTGCGCAATTACCAGAACGGTGCGATCGCGAAGGATGCGGACGGCGCGCCGTACACGATCATCGGCTTCGGCAACGGCGAAAACCGCGTGCAGGGCAGCCGCGCGGGCACGAATCTCACCGACGCGGTGACGGGCGCCGACGACTACCGCCAGGAAGCGGTCGTGCGCATGGACAAAGGCAATGAGACGCATGGCGGCACCGACGTATTTCTCGGTGCGATCGGCCGCGGCGCCGAGAATTTTCATGGCGTGATCGAGAACAACAAGGTGTTCGAGCTGGTGCGCAACGCGGTGCAGCTTTGAGCACGGCATCGGTCAATAGGGGAAACAGCATGACAAAGATTCAGCGCGTCGCGGCAGCGACGATCGCCGCAGCGGTTTTGGCGGGCGGCTTCGGTTCCGCGGCGCATGCCGCAGGACAGGCGAAAAACGTGATTTTCTTTCTCGGCGACGGCATGGGGCCGACGACCGTCACCGCGAGCCGCATCTATAAGGTCGGTGAGGCCGGCCAGCTCACGATGGAGAAGCTGCCGCGCACCGCCCGCATCAAGACTTTTTCGAACGATGCGCAGACCACCGACAGCGCGCCGTCGATGTCCGCGTATATGACCGGCGTGAAGATGAACAACGAAGTGCTGTCGATGACGTCCGATACGGTCGCGGTCGCACCCGGCACCGACGCGAACGGCAACCGCACGGTCAACAACTGCAGCGCGAGCAACGGCAAGCCGGCGCAGACGCTGCTGGAGCTTGCGAAAGCGCACGGCAAGGCCGTGGGCGCGATCACGACCACCGAGCTTACGCACGCCACGCCCGCGGCGACCTACTCGCACATCTGCCACCGCGATGCGCAATATCACATCGCCGCGCAGGCCGTGCCGGGCGGCGTGGGCTACAACGCCGCGCTCGGCGACGGCGTCGACGTGCTGATGGGGGGCGGCCGCAACCATTGGACGCCGTTCGATCCGGTCACCAACAAGCGCGGCCGCGCGGACGGGCGCGACCTGCTCGCCGAATTGCGTGCGAAGGGCTATGCGGTTGCGGCGACCAAGGATCAGCTCGCGCAAGCGGGCGGCAACAAGCTGATCGGCCTGTTCAGCTCGACGAGCCATCTCGAGTACGAACTCGATCGCGTCGCCGGCAAGGGCGAGGGCGCAACGCAGCCGAGCCTCGCGGAGATGACCGCGAAGGCGATCGACGTATTGTCGAGGAATCCGAACGGTTATTTCCTGATGGTCGAGGGCGGCCGCATCGATCACGCGCTGCACGGCACCAATGCGAAGCGCGCGCTCGAAGATACCGTGGCGTTCGACGAAGCGATTCGCACCGCGCTGTCGAAAGTCGATCTGTCGAACACGCTGATCGTCGTCACGGCCGACCACGATCACACGATGACGATCAACGGTTATTCGAAGCGAGGCAATCCGATTCTCGACATCAGCCGCAACTACCGCGACGGCCAGCCGAGCAAGGACGCGGACGGCAACACGTACACGACGCTCGTGTTCGGCAACGGCGCGAACCGGCCGAACGTGCGCACGTCGGTCGATTCGGCGAGCGCGACACACGAAGCGTATCTGCAGGAAGTGGGTGTGCGGCTCGGCAGCCCCGGCTCGGAGACGCACGGCGGTGGCGACGTGATGTTGTTCGCCGACGGCGCCGATGCGAAGGCGTTCAAGGGCACGCTCGACAACACGAAGGTGTTCGGCCTCGTGAAGTCGGCGTTCGGGTTTTGAGCGAGGCGGCTGCGGCGATGCGAATCGAGGTGATGAAACGAAGCGCCGTGCGGCGTGCGCGCGCGGCATGGATCGCGGGCGTCGCGGCGCTTGCCGCTGCCCCCGTGCTTGCCGCGGCGCCCGATCTCGACGCAGTGCTGCTGCACGAGAGCCGCGCGATCAGCGCGGACGGCGTGACACGCACGGTCGTCTATCGCGAGCGGATGGTGCGTCGCGCAGGGCATGTATGGGTCGAGCGCGTTCGGTTTGCCGGTGCGGCGCGCGCCGACGAGCATGACGATCACGTGCCAAGTCATATTCACGACGTCAATGCCCGCAGCGAAGCCGATACGCATCGCGCGCGTCATGCGTCGGCTGTGTCGCGCGAATATGCGCGCCCGGCCTTCGCTCACGCGCATGCGGGGCACAAGCATTTCAATTTCGATGCGGCGGCGCGGCACGTGACGAACGATGGCGGCAACGTGCGCATCGAGTACGTGGATGCAGCCGAACGCACGATCGTCAGCGTGCCGCCGACCGAGTTCGAGACGACGGGCTTCGACGGCTCGTGGGACAACGCGTTCTACATCACGCCGCCGTCGCAGTTGAAGCGGCTGAACGCCAAGACGGCGGCCGGGCCGCAGCCCGGCACGCGCTGGTACGAGCAGACAATCGCCGGGCGCGGCTTGAACCGTATTTTGTGGAGCGATGCGTTGCAGGCGCCGCTCGTCGTCGAATACCGCAGCACGGACGGCAGCGTGACGCGCAAGCTGACGCTCACGCCCGCGCCGCGCGCGAAAACGCCGCCGTGGCGGCAGCTCGCGTCGTATTCGCGCAAGGAGTATGAGGACTATCTCGATTGACCGGCGTGGCGCGTAGGGCGTTTGCGTCCGGCGTCGGTTGACGGGCGGCGCCGGCGCCAAACGGACGCGGCCAGACGCAGCGCATCCGATGATCGATATGCCGGCGTGCGCGTGTCTGGCGGGCCCGCGCACGCGGCGGCAAACACGTCATGCGCGCAGCGCGCGTGACGTGTGCGTTGAGATTCAGGCGCCGGGCTGATTCGTCTCGCTCGCGGTGATGCCGAGCCGCGCGAGCAACTTGCGGTCCGCTTCCGTGCGCGGGTTGCTCGTCGTCAGCAGTGCGTCGCCGTAGAACATCGAGTTCGCGCCCGCCAGGAAGCACAGCGCCTGCATCGAATCGTCGAGCTGTTCGCGGCCCGCCGAAAGCCGCACCATTGCCTTCGGCATCGTGATCCGCGCCACTGCGATCGTGCGCACGAACTCGAATGGGTCGAGCTTTTCCGCGTGTTCGAGCGGCGTGCCTTCGATCGCGACCAGATTGTTGATCGGCACCGATTCCGGATACGGGTTCATGTTCGCGAGCTGCGTGATGAGTCCCGCTCGCTCGCGGCGCGATTCGCCCATGCCGATGATCCCGCCGCAGCAGACGTTGATGCCGGCGTCGCGCACGCGCTCGAGCGTGTCGAGACGGTCCTGGTAGGTACGCGTCGAAATCACCTGGCCGTAGAATTCGGGCGACGTGTCGAGGTTGTGGTTGTAGTAGTCGAGCCCCGCGTCGGCAAGCGCCTTCGCCTGATGTTCTTCCAGCATGCCGAGCGTCACGCAGGTTTCGAGGCCCATGTCCTTCACGCCGCGGATCATCTGCTGAATCGGCTCGAGGTGCCGGTCCTTCGGATTGCGCCATGCCGCGCCCATGCAAAAGCGCGTCGCGCCGTTGGCCTTCGCGGCGCGTGCGGCGGCGAGCACTTCGTCCACCTCCATCAGCTTGCTTGCCTGCAGACCGGTATCGTGGTGCGACGATTGCGAGCAGTAGCCGCAATCTTCCTCGCAGCCGCCGGTTTTGATCGACAGCAGCGTCGAGAGCTGGATCGCGTTTGCATCGAAGTGCTCGCGATGCACTTGCTGCGCGCGGAACAGCAGATCGTTGAACGGCAGCTCGTAGAGTGCGATCACGTCGGCCACGCGCCAGCGCGGCGCGACGGGCGCGGCCACGGGCGTTTCGGCGGCGGCGGTTTGAGCTTGAGTCATGTCGGTCATCCTTCGAAGCGGGGATCGATTCTTCAAAATTAGCGCCATGGTAGGCGAAAAATCAGCGCGGCGCGGCGGCGCGTTGCGTATTCAATAAACGGTCGATATCGAGCGCGTGCGATGCGGCGTCCGGCGACGGCGGGCTCATATGCGCGATGTCGCCGACGAGTGGCGCGCGATGCTCGCGTTCGAGCCACGCGCGCAGCGTGTCGACGTTCTCGTCGGCGAAGCGCATCGCCGGATCGATACGGTTCGCGACCCAGCCGGCGATCGCGAGGCCGCGCGCGGCAATCGCGTCGGCGGTGAGCAGCGCGTGGTTGATGCAGCCGAGCCGCACGCCGACCACGAGCAGCACCGGCAGCCCGAGCGCGACCGCGAGATCGGCCGTGTCGCGCGTGCCGTCGAGCGGCACGCGAAAGCCGCCGACGCCTTCGACGATCACGACGTCGGCCGCTTCGCACGCGCGGCGGTGAGCCGCGGCGACCGTGCCGATGTCGAGCGCGACGCCGTCGAGCGCGGCCGCGATGTGCGGCGCGGCAGGCTCCTTGAGCAGGAACGGCGTGCGGATCGCGTCCGGCAGCGCGACGCTTGCCGCGGTGTCGAGCTGGTCCGCGTCCTCGTTGCGCCACACGCCGTCGCGCTCATACGCGCCGGCCGCGACCGGCTTCAGCGCGGCTGCGCGCAGCCCGGCGCGCGTGAAACCGCGCAGCAGCGCGGCCGATATGAAAGTCTTGCCGATCTCGGTATCGGTGCCCGTCACGAAAAAGGAAAGCGGTGCGTTCATGCGGCGATGGGGTTGGGGGTGGGCGATGCGTTGGCCGGCATGCCGGCCCGCACGCTGAGTGCGGCGTCGAGGCGCGCGAGATCGTCGAACGAATGCGCGGCCGACAGCGAGATGCGCAGCCGCGACGTGCCGGCGGGTACCGTCGGCGGCCGGATCGCGGGCACCCAAAGGCCCTGCGCGTCGAGCGCGCGCATCGCGGCGAGCGTGTCGTCGTTGCTGCCGATCACGAGCGGCTGCACGGCGGTATGCGAGTCGACCGGCTGCCAGCGCGTGCGCCGCAGAATGGCGCGGGTGCGCTCGATCAGCGCGGCCAGATGCGCGCGTCGCGCGTCGCCTTCGTCGCCGGCGATGATCTTGAGGCTCGCGGATACCGCGTATGCGACGCATGGTGGCGCCGCCGTCGTGAAAATGTAGCTGCGCGCGCGCTGGATCAGCCATTCGATCACGGTTTCGTGCGCGACGACGAACGCGCCAGCGACGCCCGCCGCCTTGCCGAGCGTGCCGATACCGACGATGTTCGGCGAGCGCAGCGCGTGCGCGGCGAGCGCGCCGCGCCCTTGCGGGCCGAGCACGCCGAAGCCGTGCGCGTCGTCGACGACGAGCCACGCATCGTGCGCTTCGGCGAGCGCGACGAGGCGCTCGAGCGGCGCGACGTCGCCGTCCATGCTGAACACCGTGTCGGAGACGATCAGCTTCGTCTTCGCAGCGCAGGCGGTGAGCTGTGCGTCGAGCGCGGCCATGTCGCAGTGCGGGTAGATCTGCACGTCGGCGCGCGCGAGCCGCGTGCCGTCGATCAGCGACGCATGGTTCAGCGCATCCGAGAAAATCGTCGCGCCGCGGCCGGCCAGCGCGGTGAGCGCGGCGAGATTGGCCATGTAGCCGGTGCTGAAGTACAGCGCGCGCGGCGCGTCGCAGAAGCCGCCGCAGAACGCCGCCAGCTCGTCCTCGAGCGTGGCGTGCGCGCGCGAGTGGCCGCCGAGCAGGTGCGAGCCGCCGCTGCCCGAGCCATAGCGGCGCGCGCCTTCGGCTAATGCTTCGATCAACTGAGGATGCGAGGCGAGCCCGAGATAGTCGTTGCTCGCGAAGCCGACGATCTCACGGCCGTCGACCGTCATATGCGCGCCGCACGCGGTGTCGGCCACGCGTCTTGCGCGGTGCAGCCCTTGCGCGTCGATATCGGCGAGGCCGCGTTCAAGCGAGGCAAGCAGGCGCGTCATGCGTGAGTCTCCGAAAGGGTGGCGTCGAGCGTGTCGCGCGTGCGCGCTGCGAGCCACGTGATTTCGGCGTCGTCGAGAATGTATGGCGGCATCAGATAGACCGTCGTGCCGATCGGGCGCAGCAGCGTTTCGCGGGCCAGCGCGTGTTCGAAGAAGCGGCGCGCGAAGCGTTTGGCGGCGTCGCCTTCGAGCGCGACGTCGAACGCGAAGATCGTGCCGCGCTCGCGCAGATGGCGCACGTTCGGATGCTCGGCAAGCGGCGCGAGCGCGGCGCGCATCAACGCCGATTTGCGCGCATTGTCGGCGAGCACGTCACGCGCATTGAACAGATCGAGCGTGGCGAGCGCCGCGCGGCACGCGAGCGGGTTGCCCGTATACGAATGCGAATGCAGGAAGCCGCGCGTGACGTCGTCGTCGTAGAACGCATCGAAGATGGCATCGCGCGACAGCACGAGCGACAGTGGCAGATATCCTCCGCTGATGCCCTTCGACAGGCACAGGAAGTCCGGCCACACGCCGGCTTGCTCGCATGCGAAGAACGTGCCGGTGCGCGCGCAGCCGACCGCGATCTCGTCGGCGATCAGATGCACGTCGTGCGCGTCGCACAGTGCGCGCAGGCCGCGCACGTATGACGGATCGTGCATCGCGAAGCCGGCCGCGCACTGCACGAGCGGCTCGACGATCAGCGCGGCGATCTTGTCGCCGCGCTCGGCAAAGAGCCGCTTGACGTCGGCGAGCGCGCGCGCGGCCACGTCCGCGGCCGTCTCGCCGTCCTGCGCGCCGCGCGCGTCCGGCGACGCGACGACGTGCGCCGTGCGGATCAGCGGATCGTATGCGTCCTTGAAGAGCGCGACGTCGGTCACGCCGAGCGCTCCGATCGTCTCGCCGTGGTAACCGTTCGCAATGCAGACGAATTCGCGCTTGTCGCCGCGGCCGCGATTGCGCCATGCATGAAAGCTCATTTTCAGCGCGATTTCGACGGCCGACGCGCCGTCGGATGCGAAGAATGCATGGCCCAGCGTGTGCCGGGTGAGCGCTGCAAGCCGCTCGGCGAGTTCGACCGCCGGCTCGTGCGTGCAGCCGGCGAGCATCGCGTGTTCGAGCGTGTCGAGCTGCGCCTTTAGCGCCGCGTTGATTTGCGGATTCGCGTGACCGAACAGATTGACCCACCACGAGCTGATCGCGTCGAGATAGCGGCGGCCCGCGTGATCGATGAGCCACGCGCGTTCGCCGCGCGCAAGCGCAATGAGCGGCAGCTGCTCGTGGTGCTTCATCTGCGTGCAAGGATGCCAGACCGCACGCAGGCTGCGCGCGACCCAATCGTCGGTTGCGTGTGTGTTCAAGACAACTCCGGGGCGAAAACGCGTCGAGTGCGCGAAGCGCATGGTTCTCGTTTTGCGGGATCGTGATAGCCAAGGGGCCCGATCGGATGGCAAAAAACGCGTGCGTATAAAACCAAAACCGGGCTGAGATTAGCGTGTTTTTCGTGTTGATGCAGCAGCAGTTACAAAACGTCAGCGCCTTGTCTGGCGCGGAGTTCGGCCCATTTCGCGACGGCTCGCGGCGGTTCGGTACAAATCGCTCGAATAAGCGGCAGAAGACGACGGCAAAGCGTCGCTACCCGCCGGGCGGGAATGGGGAGAAAACTCGAAAAGGCGGGGAGGTGGCGAATGAAGAAGCGGGCGCGCCGCGCAAGCGGGTGGCGGCCAATCGCGGCAACGGGAAAGGGGACGCCGCGCGGCGTCGAAATGCGATTCGTCTATCGATTCCGGCATGCGTTCGTTCGACCGGATTTCGAGAACGCCGATTCTCATTCGAGCGCGGCATTCGAATGCGATCGATCAAAACGGCGATGAAAGGCAATGCGTGTGCCGTGGGCCGGATCGGAGTTAAAAGCGGTTATAAAGCGGATCAATCGAAACCGCTTTATCGGGCAACGTGAGTATTCGATTCGCGATATTCGATTGCGGTGATGAATGTGTGCGCCGCGTGTCGTCGATAAAAAATAAGTCAGAATCTTCTGGGTATCTGTGGCGATGGTTCAGCCGGTTTGCCGGGTGCGATTGCACGCGGCATAGGCGCTGCCGACCGGCGTGGCGGCTTCCGGATGAATGGCGCACCGTGCATCGGGGTTTTGATTTTTACCGGAGTGATCGCAAGCGTATGAACCTGTGTGCGGCAGGGCGCGCGATGCCCGGTTGTCTATGCAGACACGCGCACCCTGCCCCAGACGCAATTCGAGACGAAATGCCGTGTTCAGCGGCTCGCCAATGCGCGTGCGCTGGCCGAATCGGGCGCGACGGACGTATCCGCCGTGCGTGCGTCCTCGCCACGCCAGACCACGCGATCGTCGACCGCGTATAGCTGGCATGACCCGGCTTCCTGCTTGCGGCAGCTTTCGAGCGCGAGCGCCATCGGATCGTCGCCGCCTTCAGCCCACGACCATGCGCCCTGCGTCGACACGGCGAACGCGCGGCTCGGCTGATGCGCGAGGAAGCGCCGATAGGCCGCGCGGCCTGCTTCGTCGATGAACGGCACCGCGCTGACCGTATCGATCGCCGCGTAACCGCTCGCCTTCGGCGCGAGCGGGTTGGCGACCGCATAGCGCACCGCGGTCGGCAGCTTGAGCCGCGACAGGAACGTTTCGACCGACGGCCACCAGATCGGCACGCCGTCGCGGTCGACGATCAACCGGTGCGCGTCATCCTTGTAGCGGCCGAAATCGACGAACAGCGTGCTTGCGCCATGCGCCATGTACGCGTCGCGCGCCTGCGCGACCAGCTCGCGCGACCACACCGAATCGTTGTCGCCATACAGCCATAGCGATGGCACGCGCGTATGCGAACCATAGGCGTCGAATGCATCGACGAGATGCTTTTGCCACGCTTCGCAGAGATCCTGCCGCAATCCGCCGGAGAAATTGATGATGCCGCGCACGCCATGCGCGGCCTCGGTGCCGTATGCGAGCGATACGAGCCCGCCGTGAGACGTGCCGGCGACCACGACGCGCCGCGCGTCGACATACGGCTGCGCCGACATATAGGCAAGCGTCGCGGCCACGTCGCGCGCCTGCGCGAGTCCGTTGCGCCCGACGTCGCAGCCTTCCTGCATATAGGTGCCGCCCGAGCCCGCGAAGCCTTCGCGATTCGGCGCGACTACCGCGTAGCCGCGCCGCACGAATTCGCGCGCGAACGAAAGCGGCCGGCTGCGCGGCTGCGCGCGCGTATCGCCCGGATTCTTGCCGTGATTGAAGACGACGAGCGGAAACGGGCCGGGGCCGTCGGGCTTGAACACCGTCGCTTCGAGCATCACGCCGTCCGCGGCGGCGACCGGGATATGGACGACGGTTTCGTTCAGGTTCGCGGCAACGGGCGGCAGATCCGAATCGCTGTAATCGAAGCGTTCGGCATACGCGAAGGCGGGCGCAGCGGCGGGCTGATCGGGCGATGCCTGATGGGCCGGCAGCGTGCCGGCATGCGCGGCCGACAGTGCGCACGCCGCGATCCATCCTGTCCACGCCTTTTTGTTGCCGAATGCCATTGGTCAGTCCGTTACCGCTGATACAAGCAAATGGGAGCCATCGTAGCCCGACAAATTTCGATTGCGCAACGCCGGAATAACCCGGCGTTCGCGATAGCGGCGGTTTGCAGGCGCGGGCTGGTGCGGCCGCTGGCATCGCAGGCGCGGAGGTTATCCGGCGGCAAAGGGGCGGGCAACGCAGGTGGCAGGCGGCAGGCGCAGCCGGCAGGCACGGAGGCGGCCGAATGCGCCGACGCGGGCATTGCCGCGAACATCACGTCATCGCGAATGCCGACGGATCGTTCGCCTGCCCGGCGCAGGCGGCGCGACGTGCTCACTCATCCAATCGCGGCGCATTGCGGCCTGCGCCATTGACGTGAGTTCACCGCGCGACCGAAAAGTGGGCTGCCCCTCAGATGCCGTCGCGATGCGCAGGCAAAATTGGGGCGGGGCTGGTGACGCAGACACAATCGCTCATGCGAGAGCGGAAAAGCGAAGGGGACCAATTCCTCCTCCTGATACGCGAACCTTGGAGCTATTGATGACTCAAGTATTCGATCGACAACGTCGACGGATTGCCGTTATCCCCGCCGCCGTGCTGTTCGGCTTGTCGCTGGGGCTTGCCGCTCAACCGTCCATGGCCGCGCCGGCCGCGAACGGATGGTCGGTGGCGGGACAGAATCTGCGTAATACCCGCTCGCAGTCCGACCAAACCGCACTCAACGTGAACAACGCGGGCAGGCTCGCCCTGAAATGGTCGCGCACCGTCCACGGCGACGTGTCCGCGACGCCCGCCGTGGTCGACGGCGCCGTTTATTTCCCCGACTGGGGCGGTTATCTGACCAAGCTCGATGCGGCCACCGGCAAGCTCATCTGGGAACGCCGCATCGACAGTTATGCGGGCGAGCCGCCGTCGGCGGTGTCGCGCACCAGCCCCGCGGTGGTCGGCAATACGGTGTATATCGGCGATCAGAATGGCGCGCACGTTCTCGCGATCGATGCGGCGAGCGGCAATCTCCTCTGGAGCACGGCGATCAATTCGCATCCTTATGCAATCGTCACGCAGTCGCCGATCGTGCATGCCGGCGTGGTTTACGTCGGGGCGTCGTCGACGGAGGAGGCAGCTGCCGCGGACGTGCCCAACTACCCGTGCTGCAGCTTCCGGGGTTCGTTCTCCGCGCTCGATGCGAAGACCGGACGGATCAAATGGACCACCTATACGGTGCCGCAGAACAACGGCGCGCCTGGAGGCTACAGCGGCGGCGCGGTGTGGGGCAGCACGGCCGCCATCGACGTGCCGGGCAAGACCGTGTTCATCACGACCGGCAACAACTATTCGGTGCCCCAGTCCGCGAACCAATGTCAGGTCGCGGGCGGGAGCATGGCGCAGTGCCTGAGCCCGGACGACCATGTCGATTCGGTCCTCGCGCTGGACATGGCAACCGGCCGGATCAAGTGGAGCACTGGCGTACAAGGCTTCGACACGTGGAATATCGCGTGCAACCAGCCGGGCACCAATGCGCAGAATTGCCCGCCGTCGCCGGGGCCGGATTTCGACTTCGGCGCCGGGCCCACTCTGCTCACCGTTCACGACCGTCCCGGCAAGCCGCAACTGCTGGTCGGCGCCGGTCAGAAGAGCGGCGTCTACTGGCTGCTCGACGCGCAGACAGGCGCGATCCGCTCGAGCACGGTGGTGGGCCCCGGCTCCGCGCTAGGTGGCATCGAGTGGGGTACGGCGACCGACGGCAAGCGCATTTACGTGGCGAACGCCGACTATGACCGGGTGCCGTACACGGTCAACGGAAAAAGCGTGACGGTCGGCTCGTTCGCCGCGATCGATCCGGCGACGGGCAAGATTCTCTGGCAAGTGGCCGACCCGTCTGGCAACGCGCTCACCATCGCGCCCGTGAGCGTCTCCAATGGCGTGGCGTTCGTCAGTTCGATGAGCGGCCATATGTACGCGCTCAACGCCGCGACAGGCGACGTGCTGTGGGATTACGTCGGCCAGGGATCGTCGGCTGCCGGCCCGGCGATCGACGAGCGCGGCACGGTGTACTGGGGCAACGGCTACGCGAAGCTGGGTGCGCTGGGCACGAAAAGCTACACGTTCTATGCATTCTCGATAGACGGCAAGTAAGCACGGCGGCCGGCGCTGGCCGGTTCCGCACGAGCGCGCGGCGTGCGGCGCGCGGTGTCTGCGCCGCGTGCCGCATGCATGCGCATGCTTGGCTGGAGGCGAGTGTGCGCGTGGTATCGGGCGGCTTGTTTGCGGCAGCATCGTCACGGTCACGGTGTCGCGCGGCGCGCGTCATCGCGCTGCCAATGCGCTGTCAATGCGCCGTGACCATGCCGTCGCCCACACTCCGCGCGCTTCGCGTCGATCATCGCACGCGTCGGCCCGCAGGCCGGGCATGACGGACGCAATCGGCGTGCGCGCGCTCCACCGGCTACGCCTGCGTCACGTCTCCATCGACATATCGCCACCGCGCTTGCTCATCGCGCACGAAGCGGCTCGTTTCGTGCATCCGGAATGCCCGCCCGCCGATCTTGTAGCGGGCGACGAATTCGACTTCCGCGTGCGTGTCGTCGAGTTGCGCATAGCGCTTGATCGACAGGCCAAGCCAGCGCGGCGCGTCGGCGCGTTCGGCGTCGGCGTCGAGATCGGCCGGGCAGGTGCGCGGGTCCCAGGTCGCACGCAGATAATCGGTTTCGCCGAGCACGTAGGCGCTATAGCGTGAGCGCATCAGTTCGAGCGCGTTCGCCGCCGGTATGTGCGCGTCGATCAGGCGTGCGCAGCAATCCGCGTAGCGCGGCGCGCGGGCGCCGGCGCCGGGCGCTGCACCGCCGCATGGGCAGTCGAGCGGGCGCGGCGCGGGAGTGGTTCGTGACATGGTATCGATTGACGCACGGCGCGGCTTACCAGCCAAGCTCGACGCCGTCATATTGGAAGAAACGGCCGTTCGCGCGCTCGCGCTCGGCAAGTGCTTCGGCGATCACGCGGCGCATTCCGGTGACGCTCGTTTGCGGATCGATCGCCGCTTGCGGGCCGCCCATATCGGTGCGCACCCAGCCGGGATGCAGCGCGATGCAGGCAGCATCCCGGGTTTGCAGCGACGCGACGCGCAGCGCGTCGTTGAGCGCGGCTTTACTCGCGCGATAGAGCCAGCCGGTCGTGCCGGTCGCCTCGCTGATGCTGCCCATTCGGCTCGACAGCACCGCAAGGACGCCCTGGGCCTCCTCGACGAGCGGCAGCAGGATCGGCATGAGCTGCATCGGGCCGAGCACGTTCGTATGCATGACCGTGTCGAAGTCCTCGCCGGCGATCGTCTCGACGCCGCTCGTGCGCGGACCGTATACGCCCGAGACGATCACGGCCGCGTCGAGCCGCACGCCGTCGAGCTGCCAGCCGAGCGCGGCAATCTGCTCCGGCTGGGTGACATCGACGGCATGCGCATCGGCGCCGAGCGCGCCGAGCGCATCAAGCGACGCGCGCTCGCGCGCGGTGGCGATCACGTTCCACCCATCGCGCCGGTACTGACGGACGAACTCGCGGCCCAGGCCGCGCGATGCGCCGACGATCAATGCGGTCTTCATCTCAAGCCCTCCTGCGAACCGTTTGTACTGTCCGCGCAACGGCGAGCCGCGCGGCTTGCGCCTGCCGGGCCGGCGGCAGGCGGGGCGCAATGGCGCGGGCGTCTGTTCGGGCCGTGCCGATCACGCGGCGAAACGCATCAAACGATCTCGATGCCCATCGCGGTCGCCTCGCCGCCGCCGATGCACAGACTCGCGACGCCGCGCTTGCCGCCGCGCGCGCGAAGCGCGCCGATCAGCGTGACGAGAATGCGCGCGCCCGATGCGCCGATCGGATGGCCGAGCGCGCATGCGCCGCCGTTCACGTTGACCTTGTCGTGCGGCAGGCCGTGCTCCTTCATCGCCGCCATCGCGACCACCGCGAACGCCTCGTTGATCTCGTACAGATCGACCTCGGCGGCGCGCCAGCCGTTCTTGTCGAACAGCCGCCGGATCGCGCCGACGGGCGCCGTCGTGAAGCGCGACGGCTCCTGCGCGAACGTCGCATGGCCGACGACGCGCGCGAGCGGCGCGACGCCCAGCCGCTCGGCGCTCGATTGCCGCATCATCACGAGGGCGGCCGCGCCGTCGGAGATCGACGACGCATTCGCGGCCGTCACCGTTCCCGTTTTGCTGAACGCGGGCTTGAGCGTCGGGATTTTATCGAGGTTTGCCTTGAACGGCTGCTCATCGCGTGTGACGATGATTTCGCCTTTTTTGCCGGCGACGCTCACGGGCGCGATTTCCCACGCGAACGAGCCGTCTTCGTTCGCCCGCTTCGCGCGCGTGAGCGATTCGATCGCAAACGCATCCTGCGCGTCGCGCGAGAACGCGTATTGCGTCGCGCATTCTTCTGCAAAGGTGCCCATCAGGCGGCCTTTGTCGTAAGCATCCTCGAGGCCGTCGAGGAACATGTGATCGAGCACTTGGCCGTGGCCCATGCGCATTCCGCCGCGCGCCTTCGGCAGCAGGTAGGGCGCGTTGGTCATGCTTTCCATGCCGCCGGCGACGATCACGTCGCTCGAGCCCGCGACGAGCATGTCGTGCGCGAACATCGCCGCGCGCATGCCCGAGCCGCACATCTTGTTGACCGTCGTGCAGCCGGCCGAAAGCGGCAGCCCCGCGCCGAGCGCGGCTTGCCGCGCGGGCGCCTGGCCCTGGCCGGCCGGCAGCACGCAGCCCATCACCGCTTCGTCGATCTGCTCGGGCTTCATGCCAGCGCGCTCGAGCGCGGCCGCGATTGCCGCCGCGCCGAGCTGCGGCGCGGTGAGCGCCGCGAAATCGCCCTGAAAGCCGCCGATCGGCGTGCGCGCTGCCGACGCGATGACGATCGGATCTTCAACAGCCGCCATGATTTGTCTCCTTGATGGTTTTTGCGATGAGTTCGGTGGCTTCGGCGAGTTGCGCCGCGTCGGCCGCCACGATGTCATTGTCCGCCGAAAGCGCCCGTTTTGCCGAGAGCGCGTCCACCGCGCGGCGATACATCGGCGCGAGCACGTCCGGCTCCGACACCGCCATGCCGAGGTCGCGCATGCGCCCGTCGTGCACGCCGTACACGAGCGCGTGCACGGTGAGCGGCTGGCCGCGCGCCCACGCGTCGTTGACGATCGTCGTGCGGCATACGTTGACGACCTGCTCGATGGCGTTCAATTCGATCAGGCGCCGGTAGCGCGCTTCGCCGAGCGGCCATTCGTCGAGCAGCGCCGCGTGCTTCTCGCGCACGTCCTGCACATGGTGCAGCCAGTTGTCGGCGAGGCCGACGCGGCGGTTGTGCAGCGCCGCGTTCACGCCCGAGCAGCCGTAATGGCCGACCACCATGATGTGCTTCACGCGCAGCAGATCCACCGCGAACTGGATCACCGACAGACAGTTCAAATCGGTATGCACGACGACATTGGCGATGTTGCGATGAACGAAGACCTCGCCGGGCGGCAAGCCGATGATCTGATTTGCGGGCACGCGCGAATCCGAGCAGCCGATCCACAGATATTCCGGCGCTTGCTGATCGGCGAGGCGCGAGAAGTATTGCGGGTCGTCCGCGAGCTTGCGCTTGACCCACGCGTCGTTGTTGTCGAACAGATGGGAGAGCGGATGATCGTTCGTGTTCATCGTCGTGGCTTTATGTCGGATAACCAAGTGTGACGGCCGGCGCGTCGCGCGCGACTCACGCAGCGCGCCGGCCGCCGGTGTCGTCCCGTGGCGCGTCGCGCTCCGCGAAGCGCTCCGGATAACGGATACGAAAGCGCAGCGCCGGCTCGTAGGGATAAAAATCGGGCAACTCGCCGTTCAGCAGGCGGTCCTTGCTGTCCTGCCAGAGCTGGGGATCGAAGAAATCCGCGTGATGCTTGAGGAAATTCTCGCGCACGCGCGGATCGCCGAGCAGGAATGGCGCGTAGGTTTCGGGAAAGATGTCGTGCGGGCCGATCGAATACCACGGCTCGCCGGACAGTTCGTCCTCTTCGTTACGCGGCGGCGGCACGCGGCGCACGTTGCAATCGGTCAGATACTCGATCTCGTCGTAATCGTAGAACACCACGCGGCCGTGGCGCGTGACGCCGAAATTCTTGTACAGCATGTCGCCGGGGAAGATGTTCGCCTGGATCAGCTCCTTTACCGCGTTACCGTATTCGCGCACGCCATGCTCGACCTGCGCGTCGCTGCCGTTTTGCAGATAGAGGTTGAGCGGCACCATCCGGCGCTCGATATACAAATGCTTGATCACGAGATTGTCGCCTTCGTATTCGAGCAGCGACGGCGCTTCTTTTTCGAGTTCGCGCACGAGCGCGTCGTCCAGGCGCGCGAGCGGCAGCGCCACGCTCGAATATTCGAGCGTATCGGCCATGCGCCCGAGACGATCGTGGCGCTTCACGAGCTGATACTTCTCCATGATCTGCGCGCGCGTCGTTTCCTTCGGCGGCGGGAAGTGATCCTTGATGACCTTGAACACGTAAGGAAACGACGGCAGCGTAAACACCAGCATCACGAGCCCGCGTATGCCGGGCGCGACGATGAAGCGGTCGCTCGAATGCGACAAGTGGTGCAGCAGATCGCGATAAAACAGGTTCTTGCCCTGCTTCTGCAAGCCGACCGACGTGTAGATTTCCGCTTTCGGCTTGCCCGGCATCACCGTGCGCAGGAACTGCACATACGCGCTCGGCACGTTCATGTCGACGAGGAAATACGAATGCGCGAAGCCGAACACGATCTTCAACTGGTCGCGCCGCAGCAGCACCGTGTCGAGCGCGAGATAGCCCGGCCGCGCATGGCGGATCGGCACGCAAAAAGGCAGCACGCGGTCGCCGTTGATGATGCGGCCGATGAAGTACGCGCTCTTATTGCGGAAAAACAGCGACGACAGCACGTGAATCTGGAAATTCACCGCTTCGTCGAACGTGCCGAACTCGTCCTGCACCGCTTGCATCACGCAGCCGATGTCGCGCTCGAGATCGTCGAACGGCAGGTTGAGCTGAAAATTCGTGACCACGCGCGTCAGCGTCGCCGCCAGCCCTTCGCTGCCGGGGTAGTACGCGCGATAGGTCGGCTTTGCGGCCGGCTCGTCGTTCTCGATGTATTCGGTCGAGATCGCCGGGCGCACGAAGATGAAATCGTTGTTGAAGTACGAGCGATGCAGGATCTTGCAGCACACCGAATTGAAGAACGTCTCCGCGCATTCGGGCTGCCGGTGAGACGTGAGCAGACCGATATAGTGCAGCTTGATCTGCTGCCAGATGTCGTCGTCGATGTTTTCGGCGTCGTATTCGTCCTCGAGCAGCTCGACGCATTCGCGCACGCGGTCGTCATACGACGTGATGCGCTCGCGCGCGAGCCGCTGCAGCCCGTGCCAGTCGGCGCGCTCGAACAGATCCTTCGCGGCGATCGCTGCTTCGCGGAAGATTTGATAGTGGCGATCGAAATTCTCCAGGATCGTCTGCGCGACGTCGAAGCCGATCTGCGAGGACAGCAGTTTGGGAAAATGATTCATCGTGCGCGGGCTCACTGACGGGAAGCTCACGCCATTTTAGCGCCCGCCGCGCGTGCTTCATCCGGTGCGGCGGCGAATCGGCGCGGCTCGCGCGCCGGCGGTGCGGCGCGGCGGGCCTGCGTTTCGGCGAATTTCGCGCAACGTTCGGGCTACGCCCGGGATCGTGAAGGGATTTTTTGGGGATGCTAAGCAGGTCCGAAGCTGGTTCAAAGCCGGTGAAATGCATGCGCGGCACCGCGTCGCCAGCCCTGTCCGCACGGATGAGCGATAGAATCGATTCCGGCGCGGTCAGCGGCCCGCCTCGACGACAACACGAAGAGACTCAAGAGACGCCCCCGATGAATGCACTGGAAAACCAACTCGATTACCCGTTCGCCGACACGCTGCCGGAGCCGGGCGGCTTCGTCGAAGTCGCGCCGGGGGTGCGCTGGCTGCGCATGCCGTTGCCGTTCGCGCTCGATCACATCAATCTGTGGCTGTTGCGCGATGAAATCGACGGGCAGGCGGGCTGGACGGTCGTCGACTGCGGAATCGCGTCGGCTGAGATCCGGGCGCATTGGGAGCGGATCTTCGATACCCATCTGGATGGCTTGCCCGTGCTGCGCGTGATCGTCACGCATTGCCATCCCGACCATTTCGGGCTCGCGAACTGGCTGTGCAACGGCGGCGAGCGTGCGCGCTGGAACGCGCGGCTGTGGATGACGGCGGGCGAATATCTGTTCGGCAGCCTGATGGCGGCCGGCAATGGCTCGAACGCCGGCGGCGAAGGCGCGGCCGAGCATTTCGCGCGCAACGGCGTGGCGGATGCCGATACGCTCGACAAGCTCAGAAAGCGCAGCAACTATTATTCGGATCTCGTGCCGGCCGTGCCGTCGCGCTACCGGCGGCTGCGCGACGGCGATGTCGTCGCGATCGGCGGCTGCCAATGGCAGGTCGTCACCGGGTTCGGCCATTCTCCAGAGCATTGCGCGCTTCACTGCGCGGCGGCCGGCGTGCTGATTTCCGGCGACATGGTGTTGCCGCGGATCTCGACGAATGTGTCGGTGTTCGATCTCGAGCCGGAGGGCAATCCGCTCGCGCTGTATCTGGAGTCGCTCGGCCGTTACGAGACGATGGCCGCCGATACGCTCACGTTGCCGTCGCACGGCAAGCCGTTTCGCGGGCTGCATACACGGATCGCGCAACTGCGCGCGCATCACGACGCGCGGCTCGCGGAAGTGCGCGATGCGTGCGCCGCGCGGCCGATGAGCGCGGCCGATATCGTGCCGATCATGTTTCGGCGCGCGCTCGACGTTCATCAGATGACTTTCGCGCTCGGCGAGGTGATCGCGCATCTGAATTTGCTGTGGCTGGCGGGCGAGCTGACGCGCGAGACGGGGCAGGATGGCGTGATCCGCTATGCGGCCGGTGCGCGCGAGGCGGCGTAGCGCGAAGCGGCAGACCGCCGGCGGCGCGGCGGGCGTCGGCCGCCCGCGTCGAGCGTCCGCCGGGCGTTACGGCACCGATACCGTATCGAAATGCTGCCGCCCGAACGGACTCACGCGATAGCCGGTGACGTTCGCGCGCGTGATGGCCGCAGCGCTCGGATAGCCGAGCGGAATCCACAGCGCCTCGTCGTGAATGATCTTCTGCGCGGCTTCATACAACTTCGCACGCTTGCCTTGATCGGCGGTGGCCTTGCCGTCGGTGATCAGCTTGTCGAGCTTCGGATCGCAGTAGCGGGCGAAATTGAGCCCCGACTTCACCGAATTGCAACTGAATTGCGGCGTGAGAATGTTGTCCGGATCGCCGTTATCGCCGGCAAAGCCCATGAAGAGCAGATCGTGCTGGCCGAGCTTCGCCTGTTTGATCAACTCGCCCCATTCGACTACCTTCACGTCGGCCTTCACGCCGATCTTCGCCAGATCGGCCTGTAGCAATTCCGCGCCCGCTTTCGGATTCGGGTTCAACACGCTGCCTGTCGGGCGTACCCAGATCGTCGTCGAAAAACCGTTCGGCAATCCCGCCGCCGCGAGCAATTGCTTCGCCTTGGCCGGATCGTGCGGATACGGCGCGATCGATTTCGCATAGCTCCAGGTGTTCGGCGGGTACGGGTTGGTCGCGGGCGTCGCGGTGTTGTCGAATACCACCTTCAGGTAGGTCGCGCGGTCGAACGCGAGATTCAGCGCCTCGCGCACCTTCGCGTTGTCGAGCGGTTTTTTCTGCGTGTTGAGCGCGACGAACGCCGTCATGAACGCGGGGGTCTCGGCGACCGCGAGCGCCTTGTCGCCCTTCGCCGCCGCAACGTCCTGCGGTTTCGGCGACAGCGCGATCTGGCATTCGCCCGCCTTCACTTTTTGCGCGCGCACGGTCGGGTCCGGGGTGATCGCATAGATCAGGCGTTCGCTTTTCGGTTTCTGCCCCCAGTACGACGGATTCGCGTCGTAACGGATCACCGCGTCCTTCGTATAGTTTTTCAGCACGAATGGGCCGGTGCCGACCGGTTTCGCGTTCAGATCGGCTTGCTTGCCCGCCTTGAGCAATTGGTTCGCGTATTCGGCCGAATAGATCGACGCAAAACCCATCGTCAGAATCGACAGAAACGTGGCGTTCGGTTCGTTGAGTTCGAATTTCACGGTCGAATCGTCGACCTTCGTCACGGCTTTCACGAGCTTCGCAAGCCCCATCGACTGCGCATGCGGAAAGCCGCTCGCGCCCGCGATCTTGTGCCACGGATTCGCATCGTCGAGCATCCGGCTGAACGTGAAGACGACGTCGTCAGCCGATAGCGCACGGGTGGGCTTGAAATAATCGGTCGTTTGAAACGCGACATTCGGGCGCAAGTGGAACGTATAAGCCAGGCCGTCGGCGCTGACGTCCCACTGAGTGGCGAGTGCGGGTACCGCCTTCTTCGTGGCTTCGTCATACGAAACCAGTGTGTTGAAAATCACGTCCGCTGACGCATTGGTGGTGACGAGCGAATTGTATTGAACGACATCGAACCCGTCGGGGCTGGATTCCGTGCAGACCGTCAACGGTTTCGCAGCGACAACGACAGGGGCGGCGGCGGTGACGGCGGCGAGCGCCGCGGCGAACAGCATGAAGCGCATGAGATCTCCCGGATGACATGATTCTGGTGGCCGCGCGCGCAAGTATCGCGCGCGGCCCGATGCCAGCGGGATAGCATACCTTCAATATGCGCCGCCCGTTAATCGGCGACGGAACGCATCGATGCCGCAACGGCGAAATCGCCGCCGTTGCGTCGTGCATTTTCGAGGTAGCGGTGCTTTGCCGGTTATACCAGTTCGATGGCGAGCGCCGTGGCTTCGCCGCCGCCAATGCAGATGCCTGCGACGCCGCGCTTTGCTCCGTTCGCGCGCAGCACGCCGAGCAGCGTGACGACGATCCGCGCGCCCGATGCGCCGATCGGGTGGCCGATCGCGCACGCGCCGCCATGCGCGTTTACGCGTTCGCGGGCGACGTCGAATTCGCGCATCACCGCCATCGGCACGACTGCGAACGCTTCGTTGATTTCGTAGTAGTCGACGTCGCGCGGATGCCAGCCGGTGCGCGCGAATAGCTTCTTCAGCGCGCCGATAGGCGCGGTCGTAAACCATTCCGGGTCCTGGGCATGGACGCTGTGCGCATGGATGACGGCGATCGGCTGCTTGCCGAGCCGTTTCGCGACGGATTCGCGCGTCAGCACGACGGCGGCCGCGCCGTCCGACAGCGGGCTGGAGCTGGCCGGCGTGATCGTGCCGTCAGCGCTGAACGACGGCTTGAGCTTCGGGATCTTCGCGGCGTCGACCGTTTGCGGCTGCTCGTCCGCGGCGATCGACACGGCACCCTGCTTGGTCGTCACGTCGACAGGGGCGATTTCCCAGTCGAAGCGGCCTTCGCTTTGCGCGCGTTGCGCCCATTGCAGCGATTCGGTTGCATAGGCGTCCTGGGCAGCGCGCGAAAACTCGTAATGCGCCGCGCATTGCTCGCCGAACTCGCCCATCGCGCGGTGCTCATACGCATCCTCGAGGCCGTCGAGCGCCGCGTGGTCGTAGAACGTCGCATGACCCGAACGGTAGCCGGTGCGTGCCTTCAACGCCAAATAGGGCGCGTTCGACATGCTTTCCATCCCGCCCGCGACGACGAGTTCCGCGCTGCCGTTCGATAGCGCGTCATACGCATAGCGGATCGCCTGCATGCCAGAGCCGCACACCTTGTTGATCGTCACGGCAGGCACCGAGCGCGGCAGCCCCGCGCCGAGCACCGCTTGTCGCGCGGGCGCCTGGCCGAGCCCGGCGGACAGCACGCAGCCGACATACGCTTCGTCGATGCTGGATGGATCGACCGACGCACGCTCGAGGGCGGCGCGAATCGCCGTCGAGCCGAGTTCAGGCGCGCTCTTCGAAGACAGATTGCCCAGATAGCGGCCGACAGGCGTGCGGGCCGCGGAAAGAATCACGATCGGATCGGTAGACATAATGTGCTCCATGCGAGGGAAAAAACGGCGTGGTATTTAAATGTATATGCATATATTATGGGCCGAGACGCTGCCGGTGCAAAGCAGCGGCAGCCGGCTGCTGTCGGCGGGCGGCTGGTCGGGCGGTGAGGCTTAGTTCGCCAGTGCTTCGGCGAGTGCGTAAATCTCGGCGTCGAGTGCCTGCATGTTGCGTTTGCCGATGCGGCGGTATACCTCATTTTGGGCCAGTTCCCAATCGGCGCGCGACGCTTTCAGCAATGCGGCGCCTTTGGGCGTCAGGCTCCAGAGGCGCATGCGTTGATCATCGCCCGGCTCGACGCGCACGAGCTGCCGGGATTGCAGCGTGGCGAGCGTGCGGCTCAGCGTGGTTTGATCGAGCAGCAGGCGCGTCGCGATCTCGCCCGTCGGCATTGCTTCGCGGCTATAGAGTGAGGCGAGGATCGTGAATTGCGTGACGCGTATCCCGTGCTTCGCGAGGTGCGCATCGTACAACGATGTGATCGCACGCGTGGCTTGGCGTAATGTGCCGCAGTGGCAAGCAAGTCTCATTGGGGCGTCGCTCATGCTAGCGTCCTTCAGGGTAAGCAGTCCATACTATATTCTATTGCGCGGAATGCATATGCATGAATTGACGACGGCCGCTTACATAACTTGTCGAAGCCGTCGATCGATGCTTCGGCACGCATCGTGCCAACTGGGATTGCGTGGGTTGGGCGAGATCTCCAGCCGTGCGATGCCGGACCTCCCACCGACGCGCGCGGCGCAGGTTTGAAGGAGCGGCCGGCTCGGTCTGCCGCGTGGATCGGAGCAGGTTGCGCGGGTCCTTATTTTTGTCAGCGAGATGAACCGATGAAACTACAAAACTCTGTCGTATTGGTAACGGGTTCGAACCGCGGGTTGGGGCGGGCGTTCGTCGAAGGATTGCAGGCGGCGGGCGCGAAGAAAATTTATGCGGCGGCGCGCAATCCGGCTCAGGTGACGACGCCTGGCGTGCAGCCGGTCAAGCTCGACATCACGGATGCCGGCGATATCGCCGCGGCCGCGCGCGAACTTCGCGACGTCAATCTGCTGATCAATAACGCCGGTATTTTCCGCCCGGGCCCGCTTCTTGCCGATAGCGGCGATGTCGCGCTGCGCGAGCAACTCGATACCAATTTCTTCGGAACGCTGGCGCTCGCCCGCGCGTTCGCGCCGATATTACGGGATAACGGCGGCGGGGCGATCGTCAACGTGCTGTCGGTGCTCGCTTGGCTCGGGTTGCCCAATACGGGCGGCTACAGCATTTCGAAGGCAGCGGCGTGGTCGGCGACGAACGTGATTCGCAACGAATTGCGCGCGCAACAGACGCAGGTCGTCGCATTGCATTCCGCTTATATCGATACCGACATGGCGTCGAACGCGCAAGGGGTGCCGAAGAATCGCCCGGAGGACGTCGTTCGGCAGACGCTCGAAGCGCTCGAGGCCGGGCGCGACGAGGTGCTCGTCGATGCGTTGTCGCGCGACGCGAAGGCCGGGCTGTCGGCTGATCCGGCTGTCTATACGCGGGCGCCGGGCGGCGCTTGACCGGTTGGTGCGCCAGGGCGCCGGCCTTTTGGTGGGCGCTGGCGTTTTTGTGGCTTTCGCGTCGGGGCGGCGGCGCTACGGATGTGCTTTCGCTTTCTTGACGGGGGCGGATGCGTCGCGCTTGCAGCCGGCACGCTGCCCGGCCGACGAAGGCCGATTGGCCGGCCGGACGGCTGCCCCGGCGGTTTGCCTGCGACTCGGCGGGCCAGGGGGTCGCGGCGCGTCAGTCGGTCAGTTTCTCCACGGCCTTGACGCCGGCGGTCAGCAATTGCTTCGATAGCGTGGGATCGTCCACCGCGCGCGACAGCATGAGCGAGCCGACCGCGAGCGCGACGGCTGCGAGCGCGGCATCGCGGCGCTCGGCTGGTGTGCCCGATTCGGGCGTTGCGCATGCGATGAGCGTTTCAAGCTGGTCGGTAAACACGTGGCGGACCGTATCGTCGCGCCGGCTGATTTCCGCGGCAAGCGCCGCTGCGACGCAACCGGCGCCAGGCTCGTCGCGGTGGCGCTCGTTCAGATACGCTTTCGCGAACGCGACGGGTTTCGGCTGCGACGGGTGACGAACGATGCCGGCATGCAGCCGCGCGGTCGTTTGCGTGAAGCCGGCGGCAATGGCTGCCGCGACGAGCGCATCCTTCGATTCGAAATGGGCGTAGAAGCCGCCGTGAGTGAGGCCCGCGCTGTCCATCAGGCTCGCGACGCCCACTGCGTCGATGCCTTCGCAACGGAATCGGGCGGACGCGACCGCTTCGATCCGCTCGCGAGTCTTCGCTTTGTGGTCGAGAGTGTATCGCATCGAATCACACTATGAAGAGAGAATGAATCGATTATATGACGCCCATCATCGGTTTGCTTGACACCGTTGCTCAGCGCGCGGATGCGACGGCGGGCGGCGCAGCGGTGCCGGGGGCTTCCCAGCCGCCACCGAGCGCGCGGAACGTCGCAACGGCCGCACGCGCCTGATCGGCTTGCAGGCGGGCAAGTTCCGCGCGCGCGGCGAGCAGTTGCTGGTCTTCGATCAGCACTTCGACGAGGCTCGCATCCCCTTGCGCATACGCTTCGCGCGCCGAGCGCTGTGCGGTGGATTCGGCTTCGACCTGATGCGCGACTTCATTGCGCTGCGCATCGAGCTGCGCCCAGGTCGTCACCGCATTCTCGACATCCTCGGCGGCGCGCAAGACCGATTGGCGATATTGCGCGAGCGCTTCCGCATAGCGGCCCTTTGCGTGCGCGACCTCCGAATCCACGCGGCCGAAATCGAATAGCCGCCAGCGCAGCCCGGCGAGTGCGCCGGGCTGGAATGCCGCCGATTTGAAGAGCGGGCCGTTTAACGCCTCGAAGCCGAGAATGCCGGATAGCGAAACCGACGGGTAATACTCGGCGAGTGCCGCGCCGATGCCCGCATTCGCCGCTGCGACGCGGCGCTCGGCGGCGATCACGTCGGGCCGGCGGCGCAGTAGCGCGTCCGGACGGATGTCGGCGGGCAGGCCGGGCACCGTGAAGTCCGCGCCGGGCGCGACCAACTCGGCGGCGGACGTGCCGGGCGCCGCGCCCATCAGGATGTCGAGCCGGTTGATCTGCTGCGCGTGCTCCGCGCGCAGCGGTGGCAAAAGCGCGCGGGTCTGCGCGAGCCGGGCGTTTGCCTCGGCCTGCTCGCGCTGCGTCGCCACGCCGTTGGTGACGCGCTCCCGCACGAGCGCAGCGAGGCGCGCATTCGCGTCGATTTGCGCGGATACGATCGCGATTCGCGCTTGCAAGCCGCGCAGACGAAAATAGGCGTCGGCCGCATCCGACGCGACCGATACGCGCGTGCCGGCGTGCAGCGCGTCGGCCACGGCCGCTTCGGCGCGGGCGGCTTCGGCCTGGCGGCGCAGGCCGCCCGCGAGATCCAGTTCCCAACTTGCGCCGATGCCGAGCCGGGTGTGCGTCTGACCGCGCTCGTAGCCGGGCAGCGCGCTGCCGATTCGGCCGAGCGGCGCTTCGAGCGATTGGCGCTGACGGGCGGCTTCGCCTTGCAGGGCCAGTTGCGGCAGATACAGCGCACCGGCTTCTGCCGCGGCCGCGCGCGCTTGGGCGATGCGCGCGTCGGCGGCGGCGAGATCGAGATTTTGCGCCAGCACGCGATCGATAATGCGGGTCAGCATCGCATCGTTGAAGCCGAGCCACCAAGCGTCGAGCGACGGCGCACGCGCGGACGGCGCCGCTTGCAGCGAGCGCAACGCGTCCTGGCTCGCATAGGCCGGCGGCAGCGCTGACGCGTCGGGCCGGTAGTCCGGCCCGACGGTGCAGCCGGCCAGCAGCGCCGCACCGGCGAGCGGGGCGGCAAGTGCGGCGAGCGGTCGGGAACGGCGGATCGGAAGCATGAACGGGGCCCTCGTCAATGTGCTTTGCCGGCCGGTCTGGGCGGCGGGGGCGGGGAGACCTTGCGCATCAGCGGCACGATGAGCGTCGCGAGCGTGAAACCCGCCATGATGATCGTGAGCACGTCGCCGTAGGCCATGGTCTGCGCTTCGCGGAATGCGACGTCGTGCAGCTCCTTGAGGGACGCGACCCCGGCCGCCTGCGGCGAACCGAGTACGCCGGTCAGTCGAGTTTGCAGACCGTGCAGCATCGATTGCATCGGTGCGTTGGCGGGCGTCAGATGCGTTGCGATGTCGTAGAAATGCTGGTTGGTCCGGTTGTTCAGCAGCGCGCTGACCACCGCGATGCCGACCGCGCCGCCGAGGTTGCGCATCATGTTGAAAAGGCCGCTCGCATATTTGAGCCGCTCGGGCGGCAGACTGCCGAGCCCGAGCGTGACGGCCGGCGCAACCGCAAACACTTGCGGGAAGCCGCGCAGCAGTTGCGGCCAAAGCAGTTGATCGTCTCCCCAATCGTGCGTGATGAAGCGGAAATTCCACATCGACAGGCCAAACATCGCCATGCCGAACATCATCAGCCAGCGCAAATCCGTCTTGCGCGCGAGCATCACGTAGCACGGCACGCCTATCAACGCGGCCAATCCGGTGGGAATCATCGCGATGCCGGTTTGCCATGCGCTGTAGCCGCGCACGTAGCCGAGGAAGAGCGGCGTCAGATAAATCGTCGAGAACGTGCCGACTCCGGTCATGAACGACAGCAGGCAGCCGACCGTGAAATTCCGGTTGCCGAACGCGCGCAGGTCGACGACCGGGTTCGCATAGCTCAGCGAGCGCGCGATGAACAGCAGGCCCGCGCACGCGGAGATCATCGCGCAGCGCCGGATGGTCGCATCGTCGAACCAATTCCAGCGCGAACCTTCTTCCAGCACGTATTCGAGCGTGCCGAGAAAAAGCGCCATCAGCGCAATGCCGGGATAGTCGGCGTCGCGAAGCAGCGACCGGTCGGGACGGTCGATGTCGCCGCCGAGCGATACGCCGAGCGCGACGAGCAGGCCCGGCACGAGGTTCACATAAAACAGCCAGCGCCAGTTTGCCGTATCGGTGATCCAGCCGCCGACGACCGGACCGAGCGCCGGCGCCATCGAGCCGATCGTGCCGATCACCGCGGCGGCGAGCACGCGGCGCTTGCCTTCGAAGTAGTGGAACGACGACGTGAAGACCGTCGGAATCATCGATGCGCCCAGCACACCCTGCACCGCGCGGAATACGATCATGCTCTCGATATTCCACGCCAGTCCGCACAGCATGCTGGCGAAGGTAAAGCCAAGCGCCGAACCGACGAACAGCAGCCGCGTCGAGAAGACCCGCGTGAGCCAGCCCGACATCGGGATCACCGTGATCTCGGCGATCAGGTAGGCGGTCTGCACCCAGCCGATCTCGTCTTGCGCCGCGTTGAGGCCGCCGCCGATGTCTTGCAGCGACGATGCGACGATCTGGATGTCGAGCAGCGCGATGAACATGCCGACGCACATCACGGCGAACGGCCAAGCGGGCGGGGGGGCGCCCGCCGGGGCCGGCGCGGGCGGCGCGTTTTGCGCGATCGTCTCCGAGGTGCTGCTCACTTGACGGCTCCGCGCGTATCGACCGTCACGGTGGCGGACAGTCCGGGCCGCAGGATGCCGAGTACGCTGTCCGCGCCGTCGAGCGCGATGCGTACCGGCACGCGCTGGACGATGCGCGTGAAATTGCCGGTGGCATTTTGCGGAGGAATCACGCTGAATACCGCTCCGGTCGCCGGAGCAAGGCGTTGCACGTGTCCTTGGAAGCACTGCGACGGCAGGACGTCCGCGCAGACCTTGGCCGGCTGGCCGGGCTTCATCGCCGTGAGCTGGTCTTCCTTGAAATTCGCGTCGACCCACAGGCCGCTCGACGCGACGACCGACATCAATTGGGTGCCGGGTGTCACGTAGCTGCCGAGATGCGCGGCGCGGTTGCCGACATAGCCGTCGATCGGCGCATGTAGCTCGGTATAGCCCAGATTGAGCTGCGCCGTGCGCCGCGCCGCGCCGGAACGTTGCTGCGATGCGTTGGCTTCGGCGATCTGCCCGTCGAGCACCGCGATCTGCTGACGGGCCGCGCGCAGCCGGGCATTGGCCGCGTCGAGCTGCGCCTTGGCTTGCTGTAACGCGGCGCTCGAGCGCTCCTCGCTTTGCCGCGTGCCGGCTTCGGTCACGGCGAGCCTGCGGTAGCGCGCAGCATCGGTTTGCGCGAAATTCAATGCGGCTTTTTTTTCGTCGACATCGGCGCTCGCCTGGTCGATCACTTGCTGCTGCAGCGCGCGCTGCGCGGCGAGCCGCTGGCGGGACGCGCCGATTTCCGCCTCGCTCGCCTTCGCCGCATCGAGTTCGGCCTCGTAGTCGCTCTGATGGAGCCGCAACAGCGGCTGGCCTGCATGCACGCGCTGATTGTCGTCGACGAGCAGATCCGACACGTAGCCCGCGACGTGCGGCGAGATGACCGTGATGTTGCCGCCGACGTATGCGTCGTCGGTGGTTTCGAGGTAGCGTCCCCGGCCCCACCAGTAGAGGCCGTAGGCGATCAGCGCAATCAACAGCACGGCAATGGCGGGCACGACCAGCTTGGGTCTGCGTCGCGGAGGCTGGCCGCTGCCCAGGGGTGCCTGCGCATCGGGACGATTTTCACTCACGTCTCGGTTCTCCTCGCGGGTCGTCATTCGGCGCACGGACGACGGAATGCATCGCCTGAGGCCGTTCGGTTTGCAACGTTGAAAAACGGGTGATCGGCTATCGCCGCCGGTATCAGGCGAGTAGCGAACGGTTCGACGAAACGGCCCGGGCGGCGCGGCACGCTTTTTATTGCGTGACCGCGCCGCCGCCATGCCGTACTTCGCTCGGTGTGGCCCTTGGATATTTTTGAATGATGATCATCATATAATCGACGCGTGTCAAGTGATGAACCATTCTGTGCGTCGACTCCCAGGGTTGACCGGTAATGGAAGTACGATGTCGGTCACACCGGAGAGCGCGGCGCGCGGGGGATGCCGCTGCGGATCGATGGCCGGTGCGCGCGAACGTGAATGCCGCGCGCAGGCTTGCCGCGCCGGGCACGTGTCCTTGCATGGAGTGCAGGTGCGCGGAAATACCCGGCCGCCGCGAGCACTGCGTCGGCTATCGGCGTTGCGAGATGCCGCTTACGATATGAGCCGGTGCAAAGAGGAGGGGGAAATCCGGTGAACGATGAATAGCCGCGCGGGACTGCATCCGCCCGAACGGACCCGGACGCGCCGCTTCGCTATTTCGTCGCGCGCGGTTTGCGCGGCGCCTTCTCGAAGAGGCGATCGTACAGCCAGCGCGGCAGCACGTGCAGCAGCTGCGCGACGACACCCATTTGCCACGGAATCACGCGAAACGACGCCTTACGCGCAATCGCCTTCACCGCCAGCGTGGCGAAGCGGTCGGCATCGAGCAAAAACGGCATCGGGTAAGGGTTATGCTCGGTCATCGGCGTGCGGATGTAGCCGGGCGCGATCGTCACGACCGCCACCTGCGCGGCCCGCAGTTCGACCCGCAGCGCCTCGAGATACTTGATCGCGGCCGCCTTGGACGCGCTGTATGCGCCCGAGCCGGGCAGTCCACGCACGCCGGCGACGCTCGCGATGCCGACGAGCGTGCCGTGCCGCGCGGCCGTCATCGATGCGATGAACGGCTCGAATGTCGCGACCATCCCGTAATAGTTGACATCCATGATCTCGCGAAACGCGTCGAGATCGCCTTCGCCGGTGATTGCGCCCTTGCTGATGCCGGCATTCGCGATCACGACATCCGGGCAGCCATGCGCGGCGACAAAGCGTGCGGCGGCCTGCGCAAGCGCGCCGGCGTCGCGCACGTCGGCGGGATAGATCGAGATCGACGACGACGGGAAGCGTTGCGCGAATTCGGCGAGAGCCTCGCCACGCCGGGCGACGAGGCCGAGCGTCGCGCCCCGCCGCGCGTATTCGGCGGCGAGCGCGAGTCCGAGGCCGCTCGATGCGCCGGTGATGAAGACCTTGACGGAGGGCGAAGCGGTCATGCCGGCGCGATCGATGGCGGGCAGGCAGAAGCGTTACAGCTTCTTGTCCTGCACTTGCTTGACGAGGAAATCGAGCACCTGGGCGGTGCCCTCGAGGCTGTTCGTATAAGCCGGCCCCGTCTTGTACTTGCCTTGAACGACGATCGTCGGCACCCCATCGATGGCGTAGCTCTTCAGTTGCTCGGCGGCTTGCTTCGCTTGGCCTTGCACGCTGAACGAGTTGTACGCGTCGAGGAACTTCTTCTTGTCGACGCCTTGGGTTGCGAGGAAGTCGGCTTGCGCCTGCGGCGTCAGCAGATAGTTTTTCTGCTTGTGGATCGCATCGAACACGGCCGGCGTGATCTTTTCGGAGATACCGAGCGCCGACAACGCATAGAACAGCTTCGTATGCGGGACGAAATCGTCACGGAACGCGACGGGCACGCGCTTGAACGCAATCTTGTCGCCTTCCTTTTTCACCCAGGCTTCGACCGTCGGTTCGAATTCGTAGCAGTGCGGGCACCCGTACCAGAAGAACTCGATCACCTCGACCTTGCCGGCCGGCGCCGACACCGGCTGCGGCGATTTCATCACCTCGTAGTCCTTACCGGCCACCGGGGCCGCGGGCGACGCATGAGCCAGGCCCACGACGAGGCTCAAGGACAGGAACAGCGTGTTGAGCAGTTTTTTCATGTTGACTATTCGATCAGTTGGGTGAGTAACGGCGTTGCGCGCGGTTTACTGTTTCGTAAAGCGAATGACCGCGGTGTCGATACCCGCGTCGGACAACCGCTGACGGGCCGAGTTCATCTCGTCGAATTTCGAGAACGGCCCGACTCGCACGCGATAGTAGGTCACGCCGTTGACGTCGCGTTTCGTCACTTTCGACTCGAAGCCTTGGAAGCCGAGACGTGCGCGCTGCTGCTCGGCATCCGATTCGGTCTTGTACGCGCCGACTTGCAGCAGGTAGCCGGTGTTCGCGTCGGCGGCGGGCGCAGCGGGCTTGGCCGCGGCGTTGGCCGACGATGACGCGCTCTTCGGCGCTTGCGTCTGCACGTTCTTCTGCGGCGTTTCGGCGCTGGATGCGCTCGTACCGGACGTGCGCGGCGGCGTGCCGTTATTGCTCGCGTTCGCCTGCGGTTTCTTCACCGGCGGCGTGGTGTCGGCGGGCTTCGGCGCGACGGCGACGCCGCTGTCCGAATTGTCGTTATCCGACGCGTCGGAGGTATTCGACGTGTTCTTGCCATTGCTGCCCGGCACCTCGACGATCTGCGGCTCGGACAGCAGCGGCGGCTGGTTCGGGGCCGTTGTCTGACCGGGCGCGGTGTTCGATGGCGCGGGCTGCGCGGCCTGAGGCGCGACCGGCTGGCCGGGCGTCTTGCCTTGCAGTGCGCGGTTCGGGTCGTATTGCTGGGGCTGGCTGGCGTTGCTGTCGGTGGGCGGCGCCACTTTCGACACGAACGGCGACGGTGCGCGGGTGATGTAAAGCGCGACCACCACCGCGATGGCCAGGCCGACGATCAGGCCCAGCACGATACCAAGAAATGTTCCTCCGGCTTGCTTCGATTGCTTCGACGTGCGGCGTGGTTTTGCCATTGCTTGAGTCACCTGCGAAAAGAATCGTGAATCAGCCGCGGCGCAGCGCGCCGCGACGCTTGCCGACGGCTTCGGCGTTACATCTTGCTCGGCGCGGATACGCCGAGCATCGCGAGACCGTTTTCGAGCACCTGACGCGTCGCCGCGAGCAGCGCGGCGCGCGCGTCGCGCGGCGCGGCTTCGTCGACGAGCACGCGCTCCGCATTGTAGAACGAGTGAAACTCGCCCGCGAGATCGCGCAGATAGAACGCAACGGCGTGCGGCGCCAGCTCGTTCGCCGCGTGCGTGAGCACATCGGGGTATTCGGCGAGCTTTTGCATCAGCGCCGTCGCCTGCTTGCTAACGAGCGGCGACAGGTCGGCGCCCGATAGCTGCGCGTCGGTCGCACCGTAGCGCGACTTCCATTCGGCGAGCACCGAGCAGATCCGTGCGTGCGCGTACTGCACGTAGTAGACCGGATTTTCGTCGTTCTGTTTCAACGCAAGATCGATGTCGAACACGAACTCCGTGTCCGCCTTGCGCGAGATCAGGAAAAAGCGCACCGCGTCGCGACCGCGCGTGATCGTCGCCTCGTCGATCTGCTCGGGCGGCGCCTCGGAGCCGGGCGCCGCGCCGCCCGACCATTCGATCAGGTCGCGCACCGTCACGTAGCTGCCCGCGCGCTTCGAAATCTTCACTTCCTGGCCATCGCGCATCACGGTGACCATCTTGTGCAGCACGTAGTCGGGATAACCGCTGGGTATGCCGATATGCAGCCCCTGCAGGCCGGCGCGCACGCGCGCGATCGTGCCGTGATGGTCCGAGCCCTGGATGTTGATCACCTTGGTGTAGCCGCGCTCCCACTTCGTCACGTGGTAGGCGACGTCCGGCACGAAGTACGTGTACGTGCCGTCAGATTTGCGCATCACGCGGTCCTTGTCGTCGCCGTCGTCGGTCGTGCGCAGCCACAGCGCGCCTTCCTGCTCGTAGGTCATGCCTGCCGCGACGAGCGCGTCGACCGTCTTTTCGACGCGGCCTTCCTTGTATAGCGACGATTCGAGATAGTACTGGTCGAACTTGACGCCGAACGCCTTCAGATCCATGTCCTGCTCGCGGCGCAGATACGCGACCGCGAATTTGCGGATCGCCTCGAGATCCTCGGCGTCGCCCTTGCCGGTCACCGGCTCGCCGTCGCTTGCCGCGACCGTTTCGCCGTTCAGATAGCCGCGCGCGATGTCGGCGATGTATTCGCCGTTGTACGCGGCCTCCGGCCAGCCCGCATCGCCCGGCTTCAAGCCGCGCGCGCGCGCTTGCGTCGATACCGCGAGGTTATGGATCTGCACGCCGGCGTCGTTGTAATAGAACTCGCGATGCACCGTGTAGCCCTGGCTCGCGAGCACGTTCGAGATCGCGTCGCCGAGCGCCGCCTGGCGGCCGTGGCCGACGTGCAGCGGGCCGGTCGGGTTGGCGGAGACGAATTCGACCAGCACGCGTTTGCCTTTTTCGCGCTCGCTCCTGCCGAACGCCGCGCCCTCGGCGAGCACGGCGCTGATCACCGCCTGCTTCGACGCGGCCGACAGGCGCAGATTGATGAAGCCGGGGC
The DNA here is from genome assembly GCF_001718875.1 of Burkholderia singularis. Taxonomy (NCBI): domain Bacteria; kingdom Pseudomonadati; phylum Pseudomonadota; class Betaproteobacteria; order Burkholderiales; family Burkholderiaceae; genus Burkholderia; species Burkholderia singularis. Next base: position 3,419 of record NZ_CP013448.1, on the reverse strand, counting down.
CGGCGATTTCCGCCGCCTCGACGAGGCCCGCCGCTTCCGGCTGGGCGTTCAGCGCGGCGACGATCTGCTCGGCGAGCTGGCGCGGATTCGCGGCCAGAGGCTTCGCGAGCTGCAGCGCGACGTTGCATGCGACGTCGCCGTGCGCGGCTGCCTTCGGGCGCTCGAGCGTGATCGCCGGCGTCACGAAGGCGGCGTCGGCCGCGCCTTTCGATGCGGCGACGACCTGCTTCACGCTGTTGTCGAGAAGAGTTTCGAGGATATGTTTTTGGGCAGGCAGCATGCTGGTCGAGGATGTCGTGGACGGCGGCCCACCGGTTGGGCCCGCCGGCGCGCGTGCACCGCGCGCGTTTCAAAGGGATCGCTGGATTTTAACAGGTGCTAATATGCCGCTCAGGTGCCGGGCGCTTCCGGGAGGTTCCGTAAGCGGGCGCGGCGTTCGGGCAAGGACGCCGGCAGGCACGACAAGACGAAAAAGGGATAACCATGATTACGTTCAAAAGCAAGGCAGCCCAGGATCTGGACGTGCTGAAGGATTTCGCGGTTCTTGTGCTCGGCATCATCGGCAAGCAGCTCGGCGAGCGCGGGGTGATCATGTCTGACGAACTCGACGCGGCGATTGCGAAGCTCGAGAATGCGGTCGACCAGGCCAAGCAGGCGAGCGCCGAGCATGCCGGTCACTTCCATGAGGATGACGCCGATTATCCGCACCACGAAGTCCCGCCGAGCCTTGCGCAGCGCGTCGCGCCGTTTCTCGCGATGCTTCGCGAGGCGAAGGCGCAGAACGTCGACGTTCATTGGGGCTTTTGAGCCTCGCCGGCGCTTGCCGTTGCCGTATGTCGCGGATGCGAGCGGCGGTGGCAAGCGTTGAGCCGGCCGGAAGGGCCGGCGCCTGCCGCGCCGCCGGCGCCGCGGCGGCTGTCCGAATCAGAGCAGCGGCGCGAGCGCGCGTTTGGCGTCCGCAGTCGACAGAGACATTCGCCGCGCAAAATCCTCCACCTGATCGTCGCCGATCTTGCCGATCGTAAAGTACCGGCTATCCGGATGAGCGAGATAAAAGCCCGATACGCTCGCAGCCGGCAGCATCGCGAGCGATTCGGTCACGCTCATGCCGACCTCGTCCGCCCGAAGCGCTTCGAACATCGGCTGCTTCACCAAGTGGTCCGGGCACGCCGGGTAGCCGGGCGCAGGCCGGATACCGACGTATTTTTCGGCGATCAGCGCGTCGTTGTCGAGCTGCTCATCGCTCGCATAGCCCCAAAGCTCGCGCCGAACGCGCGCATGCAGCGCTTCCGCGAACGCTTCCGCGAAACGGTCGGCGAGCGCCTTTAGCATGATCGCGCTGTAATCGTCGTGATCGGCCAGGAATTGCTGTTCCTTCGCATCGACGCCGATGCCCGCCGTCACCGCAAACATCCCGATGTAGTCTGCAACGCCCGACTCCTTCGGCGCAATGAAATCGGCAAGCGAGCGGTTCGGGCGCATCACGCCGTCGACGACCGGGCGCACGCTCTGCTGGCGCAGGTTGTGCCACGTGAGCAGCACGTCGGAGCGCGATTCGTCGGTGTAGATCTCGATGTCGTCGTCGTTGACCGTGTTGGCCGGCAGCAGCGCGATCACGCCGTTCGCGGTCAGCCAGCGGCCCTGAATCAGCCGCGCGAGCATCGATTTCGCGTCGGAGAACACGCGCCGCGCCGATTCGCCGACGATCTCGTCGTTCAGAATCGCCGGATACGGGCCCGCGAGGTCCCAGGTCTGGAAGAACGGGCCCCAGTCGATGTAGTTCGCGAGTTCGTTCAAGTCGTAATTCTTGAAGACGCGGCGGCCGATGAACTTCGGCTTGACCGGCTGGTAACCGGCCCAGTCGAACTTCGTCTTGTTCGCGCGCGCGTCGGCGAGCGTGACGAGCGGCTGCGTCTTCTTGTTCGCATGCTGTTCGCGGATGCGCTCGTAGTCGGCCTTCAACTCGTCGAGATACTTCGCCGCGCCCTCGTCGGACAGCAGGCTCGACGCAACCGATACCGAGCGCGACGCATCCGGCACGTAGACGACCGGGCCTTCGTAGTGCGGCGCGATCTTGACCGCCGTGTGCACGCGCGACGTGGTCGCGCCGCCGATCAGCAGCGGAATCTTCTTCACGCGGAAGTAATCGTCGCGCTGCATCTCGGAGGCGACGTAGGCCATTTCTTCGAGGCTCGGCGTGATGAGGCCCGACAGCCCGACGATGTCCGCGCCCTCGACCTTCGCTTTCGCGAGAATCTCGTTGCACGGGACCATCACGCCCATGTTCACGACCTCGAAGTTGTTGCACTGGAGCACGACCGATACGATGTTCTTGCCAATGTCGTGCACGTCCCCCTTCACGGTCGCGATCACGATCTTGCCCTTCGCGCGCACGTCGCCGCCCGCTTGCGCGAGTTGGCGCTTTTCTTCCTCGATGAACGGAATCAGATGCGCGACCGCCTGTTTCATCACGCGCGCCGATTTCACGACCTGAGGCAGGAACATCTTGCCCTGGCCGAACAGATCGCCGACGATGTTCATCCCGTCCATCAGCGGGCCTTCGATCACGTTGATCGGCCGCCCGCCCGCCGCGGCAATCTTCGCGCGCGCCTCTTCGGTATCCTCGACGATGAACGTCGTGACGCCGTGCACGAGCGCGTGCGCAAGCCGCTGCTCGACCGGCTGGTTGCGCCACTCGAGGTTCTCTTCCTTTTTCGCCGCGCCGGTCTTGAACTTGTCGGCGATCTCGAGCAGACGGTCGGTTGCGTCCGCTCGGCGGTTCAGGATCACGTCCTCGACGCGCTCGCGCAGTTCGGCGTCGAGTTCCGCGTAGACGCCCAATTGGCCCGCGTTGACGATCCCCATGTCCATGCCCGCCTGGATCGCGTGATAGAGGAACACGGTATGGATCGCCTCGCGCACCGGGTCGTTGCCGCGAAACGAGAACGACACGTTCGACACGCCGCCGCTTACCTTCGCATGCGGCAGATTTTGTTTGATCCAGCGGGTCGCCTCGATGAAGTCGACCGCGTAATTGTTGTGCTCGTCGATGCCGGTCGCGACCGCGAAGATGTTCGGATCGAACACGATATCCTCGGGCGGGAAGCCGACCTGGTTGACGAGAATGTCATACGAACGCCGGCAGATCTCGATCTTGCGCGCGAGCGTGTCGGCCTGGCCTTGCTCGTCGAACGCCATCACGACGGCCGCGGCGCCGTAGCGGCGGATCAGCTTCGCGTGATGGACGAATTGCGCCTCGCCTTCCTTCAGCGAGATCGAGTTGACGATCGCCTTGCCCTGCACGCACTTGAGGCCGGCCTCGATCACCTCCCACTTCGACGAATCGATCATCAGCGGCACGCGCGCGATGTCCGGCTCCGACGCGATCAGATTCAGAAAGCGCACCATCGCCGCCTTCG